>CAVRQS010000001.1:0-114550 GCA_963723485.1 Vulcanimicrobiota bacterium
GTGGAGGAGTCCACCGGAAAGGCGCGTGCCTTTCAAACCGCGGAAAGCCGATGACTCCTGACAACGTTCGTCAAGGAGGCGTGCCATCAGGCTCTTGGTGCAGATCATTTATGTGTCGCTGACTGCGCGCGGTTGCCGCAGTAAGACGTCATGACGGTTCAAGCTGACCCAAGCCCCGAAGGACATAACTTCGCTCGTTCGGCGCTAGGGTTGGTCGCAGTCGCGGTCGGAGTAGCCTTGTGCATTCGTGGCGGCGCGTCCCTGCTAATACCAGCTGCATATCTCGTTGCCCTCATGCCTTTTCGGCGCATCACATCCACGCGCAAATACCTTCTGATACTGTCAGGGTGTCTCGTGGTAGCGATGGCGGTTGGGGTTGCCTATGCGATAGTCGCGCACAAAGCTACCTCTTACGCAATAATGATAGCTTGTGGTCTGATTTTCATCGCGATCGGATGGCTTCGAGGGCCGGGCTCGAATCGAGCGACTACCTAATCGTAGATACTCTGGTTACGGGAACGTAACGATTGCGAGGACCAGCAGTAAGGTTCCCAAAGCGTAGCCGACGTACGCCGGAAGCCTGCCGTGGTGCATACGTGCCAATAGCGCTGCAATTCCAAACGCGGCGCGTTCCATCGGTGCCGAGACGATGCGATCGGCCCAAAAGACGTCTTCGCGCTTACGCCTGATTGCCGACCTAAAATGCTCGTAGATCGTGTCGCGTTCGTTCTCGACCTCCGTTGGGTGAAAAACGGCATCGAAGATCACGCGTACCGGATTCGAAAATCCCGTTGCGGTGTAGCTCATCTCCGGTAACACGGGGCTCAGACCGCCGCTCCAAGTAGGGAATCTGGCTGTCTTGCGTTTTCGCGCAACGAAGCGCGCGACACCGTAAACTATTGCGAGCAACAGCGCGATAATAAAGACCAAGTACGTCGTCGACATTGCAAAGACGACCGGATTTGTCGGCCCGCCGCGCAGCATGACAACCCACCCGCGCCCCGGCACGCCCATGCCGATCTGAGCGCCTAAAGCGTGGAACGTCGCGACGAAGTCGGCGGGCAGCGGATTGGGCGCGGCGGTGGGCTTAAAGAATGGCGGAACTAGTGCGGCGGTAATCGTATGCGCCCCGAACAGATCGGCGGCGCTGTGGCTGATGGCCGGCAAAACGTAGGTGGGCAGAGCGCCGAGCAAGATGCATTCCAGCGCGAGCAGCGCCATTCCAAACTTCATCGCGCGAGGTGCCTCGTCGACCGCCGGTAGCGGCGTCCGAGGGCGCCCCAGGAACGTCATGCCGAACGCCTTCACAAAACAGGTGACGCCCAGCGCAGCAGTAAGCGCGAGCGTCGCGCCGCAGAGCGCGAAAACGATGCGCAGACTCAAAGGCGACAGCTCGACGCTGCGCAGCAAAGCTTGAAAAGTCAGCCACTCACTCACGAAACCGTTGAGCGGCGGAATCGCCGCAATCCCCAACACGCCGACGAAAAATAATGCTGCTGTCACCGGTAAGACGCGGATCAAGCCTCCCAGTCGATTCATCGAGCGACCGCCGAACTTCGTGTCGAGCGTGGCGGCGCCCAAGAAGAGCAGCCCTTTGTACGCCGAGTGGTTGAGGACGTGATAAATACCGGCGGCAAAGCCAAGCGCTGCGAAAAGGGTCTGGTGCTCCGCCGTAAAGACAAACGCGACGCCCAGCGCGGTTACGGCTATGCCAAGGTTTTCTACAGAGCTGTATGCCAGCATCGTCTTGAGATCATCTTCGATCGTCGCATAGAGTATGCCAACCAGCGCCGAGGCGGCGCCGATCACTAATACGACGACGCCCTCTGAAGCGAACCGAACGGGCTCAAGCTGCAGGTTCA
The DNA here is from genome assembly GCA_963723485.1 of Vulcanimicrobiota bacterium. Lineage (GTDB taxonomy): Bacteria > Vulcanimicrobiota > Vulcanimicrobiia > Vulcanimicrobiales > Vulcanimicrobiaceae > Cybelea. Next base: position 1,863 of record CAVRQS010000001.1, read on the forward strand.
CAAGCACGATACCGTACACACCGAGGTTGAGGATGACGCCCGAGAGCAGCGCCGAGACGTTGCCGGGCGCAACGGGATGCGCCCGCGGTAGCCATGAGTTAACCGGTAACAAGCCTGCTTTCACCCCGAAACCGAAGAACGAAAGGATAAAGATCGTCCAAGCCGCGCCTTGCGAAACGGCAATTGCCGGCGCACCAAAGTGCAGCGAAGCGGAGCCGGCGCGCGCAAGAAGCATCGCGATAACTGCAGCGATCGTTCCGGCTTCGCTCATTGCGAGCATGACGAACGCGGCCCGCGCGTTGCGCTCGCGGCGCCATTCGTACGCAACGAGCGCGGTGCTTGCGATGGCGATAATCTCCCATACGACGAAGAACGAGATTACGTCGCGGCAAACGAAGAGGCTAATGATTGCCGCTAACAGCAGGCAATACCAACAGGCGAACGCACGCAGCGAGTATTCCGGCCGGTACCGTTCGAGGTAACGTAGCGAATAGAGCGACGTCGGCACGTAAACAAGCGCCGATATGCAGGTAAAGATCCCGCCGAAGGGCGTAGTACCGATGGCAATCGATCCGAAAACAGGGAACGACCAAAGGAAATGATCGCCACTGCCACCGCCAAAGATCGTTCCGACGCCGGCATGAATGCAAGAGCCGCCGCGAGGCAGCTCGCCGAGGCAAGAACCGATGCGGCGCGGCGCTCGGAAACGACGCCGCCGAAGGAACCAAGCAGCGCGACGCCGATCGCTGTCCCCGTAACTACTAGCGGCCACTGGTTCACGCAGGCCGCTCCTGTCCGCAGAGCGCGCGTAGCGCGTGGACGATCGCAAGGGGCGGCGGCGGACACCCCGGTACGACCAAGTCAACGGGAACCGCGTCGGCCGCGCCGGCGGCGCACATCATCGACGGGCCGAAGACACCGCCGCTTGCGGCGCATGCACCAACCGCTATCACGCGCTTCGGCGTCGGCATGGCCTCATAGGCGAGTTTGAGTGGATCGAGCATCTGCCGCGTAACCGGTCCGACGACGAGCAGGACGTCGGCTTGGCGCGGCGTCGGCGTGATGAAGATGCCGAACCGGTGCAGGTTATACGACGGACCGTTGAGCTGTGCGAGTTCGGTCAAGCAAGATCCGCAATCACCGGCGTCGACGATACGCACGTGGATCGAACGTTTGAACGATCCCTCGATCGCTTCGCCGGCCGTGAAGCGCGCCCATGTGGCGTCGCGACGCCAACTTTGTGCCGGTTTGCAGCGCATGCACTCAATGCAGTTGTCTGCATTTACATTCACGAGGCAGCCGACGGCGTTCAGCGCATCCGTCGGACAGAACGAAGCTACATGCGCGGCTTCTTGCTCGGTTGCGAATGCAGTGCGTTGAGGCAATCCCGGCGTCAAAGACGACGGTAGCTCCGCAGCGTCGGGCAGATCCTCGGTGAGAATACCAGCGCGTAAGCCGCGCAAAAACCAGCTCATCGATCGTTCTCCGCAACGGAAAGATCGAGCGTGGCCAAGACGATCGGAAAATCCTGAAAGGCAAATCCCTCCGTGGCAACGTGGAAGCCGTGCCAGTTTCGAAACGAGGGCGGCGTCAGGCGATAGCGCCGTACCACGCCGGCCTCGTCGACCTCAACCCATTGGACCGACGCGCCGCGTGGTGCCTCCGACCAGCCCAACCCAGACGCCGGCGCGACCTGGAGGCTGCGCGCGAATCGCCCCCGGACGGAAGATCGGCGCAGAGCAGCAGACATGATCCGAAGCGACTCTCGCATCTCGGCAAACAGAACGCGTAAGCGCGCGTAGCCGTCGCCCTCCTCCTCCGCCGGCACGCCGAATTCAACGAATGGATAGGGATCATAGGGCTGAATCACTCGCATGTCGGCCGCAACCCCGGAGGCCCGCGCAAAGGGCCCGACGAGCTCGAAGGTTCGCGCGGCCTCCCGATCGACGATGCCGACTCTTTCGATTCGGTCAAGAAAGCTGCTGGAGTTTTCGAGCGCCCCGCGCAATTCGTCGATCTTCGGGAGAAGTGCCGTCGCGCTCGCCAGGGACGCGCGTACCGCGCCATCGTGGACGTCGTGCTGCAATCCGCCGATGGAAAGCACGCCGAACAGGTACCGGTGGCCGCAGACCTCGCCGGAAATTCGCAAGAGCTGCTCCTCGAGCCAAAGTGCTTGGCTTGCCGCAACCGTCAGGGACGTAGAGGCGCAGATTTCGCGAATCGAGGTCATGTGGTGGCGTAGGCGCTCGAGCTCGGCAAAGAAGCCGCGCAATGCCTGTGCACGTGGCGGGGATTCGACGCCGGTTGCGCGTTCGACCGCGTGGCAATACGCCAGTCCATTGCCGATGGCACTCGTGCCAGCGCAGCGCTCCGCAAGCAAGAGCACGTCCTCCGCGGTCCGGCCTTCCGCGATTTTTTCGATCGCTCGGTACTTATAGAAGAGTCGAGGAACAGCCCGAACGACATCTTCGCCGACGGTTTCGAGCAGGAAGAGCGCCGATTCGGCATCACCCGAATAAATTGGGCCGATCGGCATGACGAACGCACCTTCCTCTTCAAGAACGCGCTTGGGCCGCCACTCGCGCTGTTCCTCGGCAAGGTCGTCACTCGTTTGTACGTGGGGACGCATGAGGCCGACGTTCTCGGCCCATTGGTTGTCGTGCAAGACGAAGTCGCCTAACCGTGGGTGCTGGGCGAAACTGACCGAGAAGAGATCCTCGATTTCGCGTTCGAACCAGTCGGCGGCGATCGTTACGGGAGTAAGGCTCGGAACCGTTCGGTCGACGCGATCCAGCGCGATGAGCAGTTGCACCCAGCCGGGATGTCGCGTTGCGTAAAGGCAGTAGCGAAGCTCCAGGCGCCCGTTCGCGTCAGTTGCAACGATCGTTCCGATTCGCCAGCTCTCCGCAATCAGGTAGTTTAGTTACCGCTCGCAGGTCGTCGCGCGAGATCGACGCGCAGATCGAGTCTTGCTCGATTGCCCAATCGATCGAATCCCAACGCGAGCGCAGAGTCGTCGCGACCTCTGTCAACATCATTAGGCTCCCAAGACGCGGGCGGCGCTCTGCAAGGCGTCACCCAGACCGCGAGGTATCCAAACACCGAAAAGAACCACCGGGATCGCGCCCAGGCCAAGCGCCCACAGACAAGGCGCCGGCAACCGGCGACAGGGGCCTTCGGGCTCACCGCCGATCATGTGCGTTAGATGTCGAAGCAATCCGAAAAACGCCACAACGATGAAGATCGCAAGCAGCGCGATGGCCAGATACATATGCGCGAGGATCCCGGCTCGCAAGATTGCCAGCTCACTCAAGAATACAGCAAATGGGGGAGCACCGGCGATCGCCAAGCCACCGAGCAACATCGCGGCCGCCGCGATCCGGCTCTTTCCGAGAAGCCCTCGCACGCCGGCGATCTCCCGCGTGCCGGTCGCGAGCAACGTGGCGCCGGCAGCATAAAAGCAGAACGATTTGCTGACGGTGTGGGCAACGAGTTGCCACACGACCGCAACATCGCCGACGGGCGTAAGAAACCCGGTGGCCGTTAAGATGATGCCCATGTGCTCGATCGTCGAAAAGGCGAAGAGCCTCTTATAGTCGTGAGTCTGCAGAATGAGAAATGCGGCTACGATAACTGAAACAAGTCCAACCGTCATGAACCAAATGCCGACGTGCAAGTGCGAATCGCCGGCGAAGACATTGCGCAATCGCAAAAGCACGTAGAGAACCGCGCTCGTCTCAATTCCGGAGAGCATCGCACAAACCGGTGACGGCGCCTGGCTATGGGCGTCAGGAAGCCAGGTATGCAGCGGCACGAAACCAACCTTCGCCCCGTAGCCGACGAGAATCAAGGCAAACGCCGCTCCGAGCAGCGGATAAGGCATCCGAGGCGCTGCCGCTCGAAGACCGCTCCATGTGAAGTCGGTGCTACCCGTGACATGCAGTGCCCAAAAGAGCAGCAAGATTCCCAATACGGCGATCGTCGCGCCGAGCAGCGTGAGTACCATGTATTTCCAGGCGGCTTCAAGGGCTTCGGGGGTGAGCGCATAGCTCACGAGCAACACGGAAAGCAGCGTCGTGAGTTCGACAAAGATCCAAACCAGCCCGATCTCACTGAGTAATGGAATGCAGAGCATCGAAAACGCGAAGAGATTGAAGTTCGCATGATAGAGCCGCACGCGCCGGCCGCGTTCCTCGTTGCTCAGGTATCCCCAAGAGAAGAGTGCCGCGGTAGCGTAGACCAGCGCTATCAGGACGAGGAGTAAGCCGGCTAGCGAATCCAATGCCACCCAGTTGCGTACGACCACGATCTCGCTCGTGGTTCGCAGCGCGGCGAGAACCGCTAGCGAAAGGCCGAGCGTGACGATGGAAGCGGCGAACGTGACAAATGGAGCCGCACGCTCGCTACGGGGGATTGCGCACCACAACGCGGCGGCGAGCGGAAGTAATGGTATCAGTAAAATCAACGAACCCGCTCCCGCAAGGCGGATAGTCCGCCAACCTCAGTCGTGCCCATGCGGCGATAGGCCGTTCTTGCGAGCAGCGCGACGATGAATGCCAGCAACGGTACGTCGAACGCAATGGCGAGCTCGGCGATAAGCGGAAAATCCGGCGCCACGGCGATGCCGGCGAGAAAGGCGCCGTTCTCCATCGCCAGGATTCCGAGCAGTTGCGGAACGGCTTCGATCCGGACCGCGAGCAGAAAGAGACCAACGAGCAGGCCCGCTATACCCATGGCGAGATTCCCGGATGACAGACTTGGTGCCGCTCGGATTAGGTGCTGAGCGAAGGCGTAACCGACGAGCGTGAGGCCGAGCGCGATGAGCAACGCCGCCGGCACGTCGATTGTCTGAGAAAGTTCTCGCCTTTGATGCACCGCGCCCGGCACGAGCGCGCGGATGACCCAGGGGATGACGATTACCTTACTGACTACCGTCACGCAGCCGAGTGCGATGAGGTGCCATGACAGTGGCGATGCGCCCAGCAAGAAGGCCGAGGCGGCCAAAAGGAGCGATTGCACGATGAAGAGCTGCATGCAAGCACCGATCTGCCGGGTGACAGTCATCGCGATCGTCGCGATGATAAACAGGCCCAAGACCAGCGCGTTGAGTTCGGTGATCAAGGAGATCACAGGTGCAGCAGCTCCGTTACCATGGCGGTCACCGAGACGACGAAAGCGGCACCAAGGAACTCCGATATGCGAAAAAGCCGAAGTTTCGCGAAGGACGATTCCACGACGACCACGGCGAGGATCAGCGCCAAGATCTTCAGCAAGACGGCAGCGGCCGCGAGAAGCACGCTCCACGGATTGCCGGTCGAAGCCAGGCCCCATGGCGTCGTCAGGACATTGAGGAAAACGACCGCGAGCACCGTAAATTTCATGTAACCGCCATACTTAACCAGTGCCGCGGAGCGGCCCGAGAACTCCAGCGCCTTGGATTCATCGATCATTGCTAGCTCAAAGTGCCCGGTTGGATTATCCACGGGAAGCTTTCCCGTTTCCGCGAGGATGATCATAAAGAAGGCGATCAACAGCAGAATGTGAGATGGCGCGAAGAAGTTTGCGATCGGGTGAACCCAGTGCTGCTGCACGATATACGGAATCGTCGAATTTGCGACGAACGAAACGGTAAAGAGCGCGATGATGATCACCGGCTCTGCGAGAAAGCCAACCATGCGTGTGCGGCTGGCGCCCATGGCGCCGTATGTGTTTTCGCCGTCGATCGCTGCGAGTGTAAAGAACAGCCCCGAAACGGCGAAGATGAACCCCACTGCGAGCATATCCCCCGCGAACGCCATAAAGAGCGGAAAGTTCGTGAGCACTGGTATCAGCAGCGTGATGGCCAGCGGGACGACGAAAATCATATATGGCGCTGTGCGAAAGATCCACGTGCTACCTTCGGGTACGCGCTCATCTTTGGCGAAGAGTTTCCGAAGATCGCGATAAGGCTGAAATACGCTCGGACCGCGTTTTGACTGAACGAACTCTTTGCAGCGCGCCAGGATACCCGCAAAAAGCGGGGAGAGCAACAGCACGAACGCGATCTGCGCGAAATTAAGTGCTATCGATTGTGCCATCCCGTCGCGACGCTCCCATACTCAGCTTAGGTCGAGTAGGAGCCATCAGCCCAATCGGGCGGCGCGCGAGCTCCATCGCGTCTGGGTCGGGCTTGAGTATACATGAGCGAGCGGCGCAGCGGCAAGAAGGAGTCGCAACGGCCGGTGTCAACGCTTTGGCCGTGCCCCGCAGTACCAGCGGATTCGCAGCCGCGATCGACGAGCTATCGACAGCTCTTCCGGTGGCGTACAGGCGACTTTTGATGAGGGCACCGGAATCGGCATTTACGAACGCCGACGTAACGGCTTGCCTCCTCGGACGAGATCTCTGGTTCCCGTCGTTAACGCACTTCCGGGATTGGCTGATTCAGAGCGGCGAGCGTCCACATTTATGGACGTTTGACTTTAAGGCTTCGCGTCGTTGGGACGCATCCAAATGGAATCTCTTGTCGCTCAATGCGAAAACGGCTCGCGTGCGTGCCGGTGCTATCGATCGCCGCGTGACCACATTCGTCTCTCCAACGAATCTACGACTCGGCACGCGCACGTTCAAAAGCGCCGTCAACGAGCTGACCGCCGGCGGTTTGTACGACCCGATCGACGGAACGTTCAAACCCGTCGCGAGCGCGCAAGCCCTGGAGACAGATCTCGCACTCTTGCAAATCCTTTCACATTGGCTCGTCATGTTGCGTCATCGCGAGCGGGTGCTCGCCGACGTTCATGCAACCGGATTCGAGGTTCACGGCTACGAAGAGGCGTGCTCGCTGTGTGCGCAGCGCTGGGGCTTACGGCCCTTTAAAGCCTGCTGGGCGCCGCCGTTCCATCCGGGATGCCGATGCTACGCGCAGCCGCGATTTACATCGCTGGGTCTTTAGTCTGCCGTTGATCGGACCACTCGTTGCCGCTATCGGCCTAATCTTCGGAATCCTCGCCGCGTTCGCGGCCGCAATCATCGTCTACGACGAGTATCAAAGGCACGGGCTGCACGGAGCACGCCTACGTTCTAAGGTGCTGGGTGCTGCGGTGGCAGCCTTTCTGTTTTTTGCCCTCGCATCCGCCATCGTTGGATATGTCCTCGGATCAAAGTGATGAGGAAGTGGCCGCCCGCGTACTCGATCGCCGCTCCCATAGTCACCAGGCTTCGGCCCGTCGAACTCAAATAAAGCTCTTTGAAACCGGCGATGGGGCTCGCCTCCGACCGTCGCAACGCGACTGATGGCTCCTGAAACAGTGAGATGCCGTCAGTAAATTTTCGAAGCATTTTGAGTGAGGACACGCCAAACGCGCTGGACGGATCCGGCCAAGCGCCTGAATGCCTGACCGACCTCAACCTCGATCAGATCGTCGACGCGATCATCGGCAGCGACGACGAGTACGCACTCAAGCCTTTCTTTCTCGCTCCCCTAGCGACGACATACGCCGTCGAGTACCGCCATGAGATCATGCGCGATCTCGAGAACGATCAAACGTTAGGCTACGTGACGGAATTTGCAAGCGCTATGCGTCGAGTCCGCGAGCACTTAGCGAAGGCCACTAAACTCCACTGTAGCCTGCAATCGCAGCGGCTATTCCTGGACGCTACGCAGGACTATTCTCAAGCAGTAATCGACTTGAGCGAACGCCTGTCGTTCGCAAGCGCCAATTCTCGCGGCCTGCGTGCGTTTAGGAAATACCTGTTCGATTACGTTGGGTCGCCGTCGTTTCGCTCGCGCGCCTCCGAGGCCCACGCGCTGCTCGACGAGCTGGCCAATCTCTGCTACTCGGTTAATGTGAAGGAAAATGTCGTAACTGTTGGCCGCTACGAGGAACAGCCCGACTACAGTGCTGAGGTCACTGAAAGTTTCGCGAAGTTTCGTCAAGGAGATTCGCAGAGCTACCGCGTTGAGACGCGCGACTCAATCGAGATGAACCACGTCGAGGAGCGCATCCTCTCGCTGGTCGCACGCCTTTTTCCCAATACCTTTGCAAAGCTGGCCGAATTCCGCGAACGCCATCAAACAGTTATCGATTCTGTCATCGCGGAGTTCGATCGTGAGATTCAGTTTTACATAGCGTACATTTGCTACATGCGGCGGTTTACTTCGAGCGGGCTTCCATTCTGCTATCCGGAGATATTTTCCGGGCCCGGGGCGACGTTCGCACGTGACACTTTCGACGCCGCTTTAGCCTATCGACTGCTCGAGCGGGGCGAGACCATTGTAGTCAATGATTTTAACTTACGCGATGAGGAGCGCATCATCGTGGTATCGGGTCCGAACCAGGGCGGTAAAACAACTTTCGCCCGAACCTTCGGCCAGCTCCATTATCTCGCCAGCCTTGGCTGCCCCGTTCCCGGCAGCTCGGCTCGCCTCGGAACTTTTGATCGAATCTATACGCATTTCGAGCGCGAGGAGCGCGTCGAGAATCTGCGGAGCAAACTCGAAGACGATCTCTTGCGGATCCATGACGTCCTTTTGCGGGCGACGCCCCGCAGCATTGTCGTCATCAACGAGATTTTCAGCTCAACGACGACTAGTGATGCGTACTTCTTGGCCCGACAAATCGTTGACCGAATTCTACGGCTCGGCGCGCGATGCGCATGCGTCACCTTTCTCGACGCGTTAGCCTCCGCGGACGAGCGGATCGTCAGCATGGTCAGCACGGTCTCCGCCGAGGATCCTGCGGTGCGGACCTACAAAGTCGTGCGGCGCGTGCCAGGTGGCCGCTCCTATGCCGCGTCGATTGCCGAAAAGCACGGCCTCACGTACGAGCGCGTCAAGTCGCGTATCGGGGGCCGAGGTCAATGAAGGCCCGGCTCATGTATGCGGATCGTGATTTTGCGCCGCGCGCGGCCATTCCGATATGCGAAGGTGCCGTTATTGAAGACCTCGGTCTGGAGACGCTGATCGCCGTGATGGCTGGAGGAGACGCCGGCATCGCGGAGGTCGCGCGCGAGACGCTGTTGGCCAGTTTGACCGACGTTCGCGCCATTACGTATCGTCAAGCGACGCTGAAGGACTGCGTCGCTCATGCAGCGGCGGTGCGCGAGCTTTACGAACTTGCGGTCGAAACCGTCGATGCCGAACGCCGGGCTTTTTTGCTCGGGAGGGCAGGGAGGACGCCGGGTTCGGTGCTTTTCCGGGCCGTCGAGCTGTTGGAGATGCTCGACGAGAGATTACGGCGGCTACGGCTTTTCGCCGACCGGAATGCTTCTAGTTTTAACTCGCCAGCGTTTACAACGCTGTTTGAGGTGCTGCGTCGAGAGCTGCGCGACGATTACCTCGACTCGGTTCGTGAGTACCGGCGGCAGTTGCGATTTCCCAACGGTGTGTTGCTCAGCGCGCATTTGGGAGCAGGCAACAAGGGCACGGACTACGTCCTTCGCAAAAGCGCCGCGCCCGACGGATGGCTGCGCCGCGCGCTGCGAGGAAGCACGGCAGCTTCGTATTCTTTTAAGATTCACGATCAAGACGAGGGCGGCGCGCGTGCGCTCGCGGCGTTGAAGGATCGCGGGATCGCTCTCGTCGCCGACGCGCTCGCTCAATCGACGGATCACATCCTGGCCTTCTTCAAAATGCTGCGGACCGAACTGGCCTTTTACGTAGGATGCCTGAACCTCCACGATGCGCTGAGTGCCTTGGGGGAGCCGACATGTGTACCGACGCCATTCGGGACAGCCGAGCGCAAACGGGCTGCGACGAAGCTTTACGATGCGTCGCTAGCCATAACGTTCGGCAAAGGCGTCGTCAGCAACGAGCTACACGCCGACGGGAAAAGCCTCGCCGTCATCACCGGTGCTAATCGCGGCGGCAAGTCGACCTTTCTGCGCAGCGTTGGCCTCGCCCAGCTCATGATGCAGTGCGGGATGTTCGTCGCGGCAAAGCGTTTCGAGGCAAGTCTTTACGAACGGATCTTCACCCACTTTAAGCGCGAAGAAGATCCGACCATGCAGAGTGGAAAGTTCGACGAGGAACTGCTGCGCATGAGCGCGATCGTCGCTAACCTTCTACCGAACTCATTGGTTCTGCTCAACGAATCGTTCGCTGCGACCGACGAACGTGAAGGTGCGGAAATCGCCGAGCAGGTCGTGATGGCGCTCGTCGAGTGTGGCGTGACCGTGTATTTCGTGACGCATCAGTACGAATTTGCACAACGGTTTTCGCAGACGGATGAATCGAACGTGCTGTTGCTGCTGGCGGAGCGTCGCAACGACGGAACGCGGACTTTCAAGATCGAGCCGGGCGCACCGTTGGGAACCAGCTACGCCAAAGACCTTTACGATCGTATCTTCGGCCATGATGGCGCCGGGGCAGCGGAGGCTTAGGCACGCGTAGTCAAAGCCGTGAGACGAACCGCAGTCAACGTTCGCGCGATGTCCCTCATTCCGCGCTCGAGGATCTTCTGGCGGGCGGCGTCGACGGTCGATTCGAGCGCGCAATGCACATGCTGCGCGACTTCATCAATCCAGCTGTCGAGGTCGGAAAGCGACGGCATGCTTTGCGGCACGATCGAGCGCTCGTTATCGAGTTCGACACGCGGCACTGCTATTTGTCGTGGGGCTTTGAGGCGACGACGCTGCGCGGGATCGCTTGACGTGATCACTTCGATGAAACTTCGCTGGGCAACGGCAAGCGACTCGGCATAGTTCCTAAAGCGCGCTCGAAATCGTACGCCGGCATTGGCGAAGGCATCGCTCGCGCAACGCAGCGCTACGGCCTCGGCATGTTCTCTCCTGAGGCTAGAGGCTAGAGTCGACTCGAGCGACCCGAGCGAAGACAAATAGCTTTCGAGCTCGGAGCGCGCCCTGCGCAGCGGCGCCTCGGTCACGTAGGCAATCTTCTCTAGGTCGGCGCGACAGCCCGCATCAAGCTCGGCGCGCGCCGATGCCTCCCGGCCGCGCAGCGTTTGCATCTCCGCGAACATCGCTCACGCGCCGTCGGCAACGATCGGAGCTTCGTCGAAGAGCAAGTCTGCGACATCTTCGTAGTTGCGTAGGCGCATCTTGAGCTCGCGAATTCGCGCTTGCAGCTCCTTGGCGCGCCGCAGTATGATGTCGCGGTCCGCGAACGCACCCGCGTTGCGAAGGCGCTCGATGTTGAGATTGCGCATTGATTCTTGGAGCTCAAAGTGTTCGGACGAATAATGCCGCTGGAGCTCGTAGAGGAGGCCACTGCGCTCTTTGAGCTGCTCATCCGACCGGCGTAATCGCTCCTCCAGATCGCGACAACGAGTCTGGAGCTCCGCGATGAGCCTGCTTTCATCGTTTGCATTGGTGGGGCGGCGCGCGGCCATGATCAACGTACCTCATTTCCTGCTGAGGAGCCATCAGCCATGGTGGCGGTTGATCGGCGAGCTCCATCGCCTGCTTGTAGACAAGCGAATTCGGAGGAATGAAGGCCGATCCTTCGAACCGACGCTGACAAAAGGGCGATGGAGCGCCGCCTTGGACCGCCGCACGCCGGCTGATGGCTCCTTTCTCGAGAGACGATCTTGGGGGAGTCTTTTTTGAATCAATACGCGGTCCAGGTCACCGCCGCGATACTGCGACCGGGCAACGAACTGTTGGTGGTTCGCGAGCTCGATCGCGCACTTGAGCGCATTAATCTTCCCGGCGGGACGGCGCACTTCAACGAATCCTTGCAGCAGGCGCTCGTGCGCGAAGTTTTCGAGGAGACCGGATTTCAGACAATTCCGACTGAAATCGCTTTTGTTGCCGAAGGGCCCAACGAGCGTTGGCCGTATCCGACTTTAGAGATTTGCTTCTACGCTCAGGTCGAACGACGGAGCGAACCGCCGGATCGGCCTGGCGAGCAGATTCTGAGCGTCGAATGGCTGAGCCTCGACAATCCGCAGCTACTCCGCGCTATCCCGCAGGCTGCGGATTTTCGATCGAGCAAACGTGGACGTTATATCGATCAAACGACGCGCATCAATCGCGAGACACGGAAGCATTCCAAGCTGCCGTGATCGAAAACGCAATCGAGCGGATTGAAGTGCTGGCATACGCGGTGCGCGACGAAACGGCCGCGACGCTCGCACACGAGCTTGCGGAGCAGCTACCGCGCGGCGAGCTGAACGTACTGGTCGTGGGCCAATTCAAGCGCGGGAAAAGCTCACTAATCAACGCGCTGTTGGGCGCGGACGTGATGCCGACTGGCGCGCTACCCATTACGGGTGTAGCGAGCGTGATACGCTACGGTGAAAAGCCGCGGATCGAGGTATTTTTCCGAGATCAGACCCAGGCGCGCATCGTTTCCGGCGCCGATCTGGCGCTGTACGTGAGCGAGCAACACAATCCGGTCAACAGGCTGGGCGTCGATCGTGTGGAGGTCTCGTGGCCTTCGAAAGCGCTCCGCGGGCTGGCGCTTTTCGATACTCCAGGCATTGGCTCGACTTACACGCATAATACTGCGGCCGCCCACGCGACGTTGCCGCGTGCGGACGCCGCCGTCCTAGTCGTGGGACCTGATCCGCCCATCGGCGCTGAAGAACTGCAATACGCTCGCGACATCGTAGCCTCATCCGAGCATCTTTTCGTCGTGCTCAATAAAAGCGACATCGCCGGAGCCGCGCTACCCGAGCTCGTTCAATTCACTCGGGCCGCCATCGAGCAAATCGTCGGCGAGCGGCAGGACGTCGATGTCATGGCGTTGAGTGCAACGCGTGCTCGTGAAGCCCAACGCGACGGCGAGGAGGATGCCAAGTTCGCCAGATTCGTCTCATCGCTGCGGAGCTTCGTCGAGGACCAGGGCGGCACGACACGAGAGCGCTCAATGCGCCGGCGCACCCAAGCGCTTACGCAACGGCTGGAGGCGCTGGTGGCGATGCGTAGCGCGGCGCTTTCGCTGCCCATAACCGAACGTCTGCGGCGCAAAAGTTTGGTCGAGTCTGCCCTGCAGACCGTTGACGATCGAACCCGATCGCTCGAGCTCATGGTCGATGACGACACACGCCGGCTGCGTACCATCTTGGAAGAAGCACTCGATGCGTATCACGACCGCGATCTGACCCGCTTCCGAGCGTTGGCACCCGAACTCTGTAACGAACGTTCCGTGCAACGCCGAGGCGAGCGCCTCGAACGAGCCCTTGGCGAGCACGCAGCGGCGTGGCGCGACGACTCGCTCGAGCTCGCATCTCGCCAATTGCAAACCGACGCCGCAAAGTATGGGCGGGTTCTCGGCGAGATCGAGGCTTCGGCTTTAGAAGCCGGCTGCGAAATCTTGCGCATCGATCCAGGTACGCTGACACCTCGCAACGTCGAGTTCGCGCCGGCAAACCTCGAAGTTGCGACATCGCTCACGCCGACGACTGGGCTTGAACTCGTCATCGGATCTGCGATCGAGCTGCTGCCGGCACCGCTGCGCAAGCCGATTTTAGCGCGACGTTACGACGATGTGCTAGTTCGCGAAATGGATGCGCTGCGCGGCAAGCTCCGCTACAGCGTCGTTGCAAATCTGGAACCCTGGAGGCGATCGGTGCGCGCCACCATAGCCTCATCGATTGAGAACGTGCGCGGTGCCGTTCTCAGCGCTTTCGGGGACGTCAGTGCCAAGGTCGATGCGAGCGAGGAACGCGACCTGCTCCGCATCCGGCAGCTTCGGCAAGAGCTGCGCGAGATTAATGCGGTCATAGCTGAACGAGTACCCGCTGACGCCGCAGGGCGGTCTTCGCTTGAGGTTGCGGCGTCGGGTGTCAAGTTGGAGGCCAGGAAACAGCTGCGTCCCTCGCGCAGCGTGGACACTATAGGAGACGGTGCATAGATGAAGACAGAAGGAACCGGCAAGCTATTGCGCATTTTTGTCGGCGAAAGCGACCGGTGGGGATATCAACCGCTTTACACTGCCGTCGTGGAAGCCGCTCGAGCCGCGGGTTTAGGTGGAGCAACCGTATTCAAGGGAATCGAGGGCTATGGCGGGCATTCGATCGTACACGCCGCACGCGTCTTTGATCTCTCTTCGGATCTCCCGATCTTGATCGAGATCGTCGATACCGAAGAGCGCATCCGCTCGTTTCTTCCTCGGCTTGACGAGATGGTCAAGGAAGGTATGGTCACCCTCGAAACAGTGGAGATCATCGCGTATCGCATGGGATCGCCGAAGGCGCGATGAGCGCGGCACTGGTTACGTACCTGGCCGTTGGCGTCGGTGCGGGGTTAGGCGGGGTCTGCCGATACGCGATTACTTCGCTCTTCGTTGCAAGGTTCGGGCCCGGCTTACCACTGGGAACCTTCTTCATCAACTTGAGCGGATCGTTCTTCATCGGCTTGATCAGTGAGCTCGCTCAAACGCGTGTCCTTCGGCATCGATCCACTCGCACGCATCGCGCTGACCGCAGGATTTCTCGGCGGCTATACCACGTTCTCGAGTTTTGCATTTGAAACGCGGACGCTTGCGGGAGAACGCGAGTGGGGAACTTCTCTGACGTATGCTCTGAGCAGCGTGACTCTCGGCGTGGTGGCATGTTATGCCGGTATCGTCATCGCTAGGCTTGCCGCTCGACCGGCCTAAACCGCGACGGCGACTTATGCCGGGACCCCTGAAAACCAACCGACCTGAGCGCTCGGCAGCGTACGACAATCTTACGACGAGTCGCGCGGAAACTGGCGGAAAGCGCGAACGCTAGCGGACGAAAAATCGAGCCTCGAAAAGGGCTGATGCAGCAAAGAAAATCGGCTATTTCTTGCGTTTCGTACGCATTCTAGATTTCGAGGAGCGTTTATTTCGCATGTAAGGTGTCGGGCCCAAATCGCCTGATGCCGCAACATGCCAAAGCCGCAATTAGCCAAGGAACTTCTTTGGCGATTTTGCGTGGAAATGCGAAGCGACTGGCAACACTTACGACAACCGTGCGACGTTTGTTCGTAGGTCGCGCGCGCGACAGCCTCCCCGATCGCAGAAGACCGCTTTTCTCAGCGCGCTACGTCGACCAGCCCTTCGGGTCCGAGCGTGATAGTGCTTCCGTCGCTCAGCCAGAGCCGAGTGCCGGTGTCTTCGATGGCTTTGATGTCAACGACTACGTGAAAACCGGCAAGCCGACGGACGAGCATGCCGCGCGCGATCTCACTGACGTGCGCGAACGTTGTGCCATAAACTGAAATCATCTGGTCCTCCTGCGGCCCGACAGATGGGGCTGCCGCCCGCCGGCGGAACCGCGCGCGCCGGGACCCGCGCGCAAGGCCGAAGCGAAGCGGAGCCGCCCTGGGCGGTCGCCTTGCGCGAGGGGAAGCGCCAGCGCGGTAGCCTGAACGGGCGGCAGGCGGGATGGAGGGCCGCTATCACCGTGACATTATCGAATCGCTGGAGAGGCGCTTGACGACAACAACTTGCAATTGACACGCTAACAGTGCACGTAGGATAATCTTCGTACACGACAACACGCGACTTACGCCCGCATAATAATGCGTGCAAAACCTCGAGCGAACTCCCTCGGGGTTTTTATCTTTCTTGGAGTTGGAGGCTCATGACTAGGAGACCGATAGCGCTCGCCGATCTCGGCGACGTTCTTACGCCTAGTGACGTGCAGAATATTTTAGGTATCGGACGGAACGCGACGTACGAACTCCTTGCGTCGGGAAGATTGGAGTCCGTGCGCATTACGCCGCGGCGCCTTATCGTCACGAAGAGGGCGCTCGAAGCATTCCTGGGCCTGGCGGCGAATATGCCGCTCGCCGGGACCCCGTAGGAGGCACATCCTTGGGGTATCTCAGGAAAGTTGGAGACAAAAAGTTCCGCATTATGTATGACGTCGTGTTCGTCAACGGCAAGCGCCGGCAGAAGACCGAAACGCTCGTCGGAGTGACGAAGAAGCAGGCTGAAGCGATCCTCGCGAAACGCAAGGCTGCGGTCGTCGCCGGCGAGTACTTGCCGTGCGCCGACATGACGATGAATGAGCTGTTCGATCGGTTCATGCAAGCCAAAGAAGGTCGCCTTGCCGCGACGACGCTGCAGCGTTACGAGAGTTTGCTGCGGCTTTACTTGCGGCCGGCGGTCGGCGCCAGGAAGGTTGGCAGCGTGAAGGCTGTCGATCTACTTGCAACCTATGCGCGATGGTCGAAGCGGCCAGTCAGCGGACGTACGGTCCATCATGCTGCGGAACTGCTGCGTAACGTGCTACGGCGCGCCGTCAAATGGGAAGTGATCCTTCGCAGTCCGGCCTCATCGCTCGATGCGGACGATCTGCCGAAGGCGATAAAGCCCGAATCGGCGGTACTCACCGAAACCGAGGCGCAGCAGTTGCTACAGGAGGCGAAATACCCAACCCATCGGTGCACGGCGCGGCACTACTTGACGGCGCAGAGCGCCTTTTATCCTGCCGTGGCATTTGCACTCTACACAGGAGCCCGCCTCGGCGAAATCATGGCAATGCGTTGGCAAGACATCGATTTTCGTCAGCGGATCGTCACAATCAGCCGATCGCTGAGCTCGACGAAGCGGGACGGGCTTATCTACAAACGGCCAAAGAACGACAGGGTGCGCACGGTCTGTGTTTCGTCGCATCTGCTCGTGATTCTCGAATCCCATCGCGCGGTGCAGGCTGCTGAGAGGATCGCCGTACGTCCGGAATATCACGACGAGGATCTCATCTTCGCCAAGGCAGACGGCAGGCCGATCTCGTCTTGGCTGTTCAGCTCCGCGTTCCGGAACTTCATGAAACGCTGCCCGGTGCGGCGCATCCGCTTCCACGATCTCCGCGACACACACGCCTCGTTGCTTGCCAAAGCCGGCGTGCCGATCGAGGTTATTTCGAAGCGGCTGGGTCACAGTGACGTCAGCATCACGTACGATCGCTACATCACGGTCTACCGCGACCGTGATGCCGAGGCGGCGGAGGCGTTCGGGAAGATCGTGACCTGAAGAGCTTCTGCCAAATTCCGTTAGACGGCCGTTAGAATTGAGGCACTCGCGGCCGCCAAAAGCACGAAAAACCCGTACAGGATAAGGAGATTTCTGGTAGCGCCAACGGGAATCGAACCCGTCTTTCCGCCTTGAAAGGGCGATGTCCTAACCGATAGACGATGGCGCCGCGGGCTTCAACACCCTACCGGCCTGGCGGCTAAGTGTCAAGGTCTTATTGTCTGCCGAGGTAGAGGCCCGTGATCTTGCCGCTCTGATCCACCGCGAACGTCTCCGACAGCGTGACCGCCGGCCACTTGACGGTAAAAACGTAGACGGTGTACGCATCTTTGCTGCTCTTGCTGCTGAGGGTGAACGACGTTGGATCGCCGAGCGGCGCGAGCTGGGCCGAAACATTCGCGAGCATCGAGTCGGTCAACGCCGTGTTCATCTTGTCGGTCAGCTGGGTGCGATCGATCTTGCCGGCCTGGATCTGACGCAGCCAATCCTTGGCTCGTGCCGTCACGGCGGCATCGGCATCGGCGGTTGGGGCGCTCGTCGCGGCGGCCTGCGCGATCGCGGTCGCAACGGGAGGCACGATGATCATGGGCACCTCTTGTTAAACGGAAGTCGCGAAGGGTTTAATGGCGATTATTTCGCTGCTGCCACCACGCCGAGCGGAGTGGCGAAATTGCCCGTAAAGGTCGCAACGATCGAACCGCCGGCCGGGTACTTGAAAACCTCGCCGTCGTTGTTGCTCGCATCCCCGCAATAGACGAGACCCTGAACGATCCAGCCCTGCGCGCAATCAGCGGCACCCTTGAGCGTTACCGTACCCTTTAACTTCGCGTTCGTTCCGCTGACCGTGTACCGATAGATCTCGTTTACACTTTGATCGAGAACCGTGACGTACTTGCCATCCCACTGGACTGAGCCGGGAAACCCCACAGTGTTGCTCGTTGCGATCGTTTCGAATTTAGTGCTGCCCTTGGGGAGCTCGACGAGCTCGAAGAAACCACTGGTGCTATAGCCGTCGGCGAAGAGATTTCCTTTGACATCGTAGCCGTCGAAGAACTCTTGGCCCAACGGTGTGGCGTAAATCTTACCCGAGCCGCGCGCATGCTTGAAGATCACGACGTCGCCTTGGCCCGTCCCACTCAGGATCCCAACCGCAAGGTCGCCTTTGCTATTCATCGCGCAGCTGGATGGCTGACCGACGGTATCAGAGAGCGTCTTGATCGGCTTCTTGGGCACCTCGTACTCGGTTATCTGGTTGTAGGCCGCGACGATCCAGACGATCTTCTTGCCATAGCCGTAGAGGACGTTCGTGCAGCCTTGGCCGCCGACGTTGTTGATCGTGCCCGACTGCGCAACGCTCTTCGGATACCTAAAAATGCTGGCGTACGTGCCGTAGAAGCCGATAACGTACTCAAAGGGCGCCTTTGAATGCCGGTCAGGAACGGTGGGCGCGTAACGTGGCGGCCGGCTAAGGTTCACGCGCGCCGCGGTTACCGGCCTTCCGTTCACGAAGAGCGTCCTACCGACGTATGTGGCATTGAGCGCAGCGCCTGACGGCGCGAGCGCCATGTCACTCTGACCCTTCGACCAGCTCAGGGGAGCGGCGCCGCCACATGCCGCGCACATCGCGAGTGCAACCAAAGCACCGGCGTATTTCACGAGATCGGTCGTATACATTCCGTAACTCCCCCAGTTATTTCTCTGCTGCCACCACGCCGAGCGGGGTATCGAAATTGCCCGTGAAGGTCGCAATCGCCGAACCGCCGGCCGGATACCTATAAACCTGGCCGTCGTTGTTAAACGCATCTCCGCAATAGAGGAGGCCCTTGGCGATCCAGGTCTGCGCACAGTCACCGGCATCCGCGAGCGTAATCGTATGCTTTAACGTCGCTTTCGTCCCGCTGACCTTGTACTGATACAACGCGTCCGCTAGCTGATCGAAGACGGTGACGTAGGTGCCGTCCCACTGTACGGAGCCGGGGAACTGCACGCTGTTGCTCGTTGTGATCGTTTCGAATTTGGTGCTGCCTTTCGGGAGCTCGACCAGCGCGAAGCCCGAGCGGTCGCCGGTAAAGCCGTCGGCGAAGAGATCGCCTTTGGGGTCGTACCCGTCGAAGAACTCTTCGTCCAACGGCGTGGGGTAAGCTTTACCCGAGCCACTCGCGTGCTTGAAGATCACGACTTCGCCGCCATCGTAGATCCCGACCGCGAGGTCGGCTTTGCTATTCATGGCGCAGCTGGTCGGAAAAGAGTAGGGGACAGACAGCGTCTTGATCGGTTTCTCTGGGACCTGGTACTTCGTGATCTGGTTAGCGCCCGCGACGATCCAGATGATCCCATTGCCATAGCCATAGAGCACGTTCGTGCAGCCTTGGCCGCCAACGTTGTTGATCGAGCCGACCTGCGCGACGCTCTTCGGATAGTCGAAGATACTCGCATACGTACCGTAGTCGTTGATGACGTACTCGAATTTCTTCGGCCTCACGTGCCGGTCGGGAACAATTGGCGCGTAGCGGGCCAACGGGCTCACACTCAGGCGCGCCGCCGTTACCGGCCTTCCGTTCACGAAGAGCGTCCTACCGACGTATGTGGCCTTGAGCGCAGCGCCTGACGGCGCGAACGCCACGTCACCCTGAGCCAGCCTGCCCTGAGCGGAGTCGAAGGGAGGCGCGCCGCCGCATGCCGCGCACATCGCCAGTGCGAGCAGAGGACCGGCGAGTTTCACTGAACCAGTCGCAGTCATTACGTTACTCCTTTTGCGTAGACACGACGCTCTAATTTCTTCGGGGCTCCAACGGCGGCAGGACAAATCACATTCATCAACTCGGATTTGCATGCCTTTGACAATCCCGGCCCAACGCGTTCAAACATCGCTCAAGCAATACGACCTACCCGCCACCGCATTGTCAAGCCGTGCTCCGACGCGTTCCGAGTCGATACGCAATTCCTGGTGGGCCTGGTAGGATTCGAACCTACGCGCAACCAGTTATGAGCCGGCCGCTCTACCGCTGAGCTACAGGCCCCGCGCGTGGAAGGGCTTGGCGCCGGGGTAGCGGGCGGCCTGCCCAAGCTGCTCTTCGATCGCCATCAGCCGATTGTATTTGGCCGTGCGATCGCTGCGCGAAAGCGAGCCCGTCTTGATCTGGCCCGCGCCGGTCGCGACGGCCAAGTCGGCAATCGTCGTGTCTTCGGTCTCGCCGGAACGATGCGAGATCACCGTGCCATAGCCGCCCTTCTGCGCCATCGCAATGCAGTCGAGTGTTTCGGTCAGTGTCCCAATCTGGTTCACCTTGATCAAGATTGCGTTGGCCGCGTCCCGTTCGATGCCGCGTTCCAGGAAGATCACGTTGGTGACGAAAAGGTCGTCGCCGACGAGCTGCACGCGCTTACCGAGCGTCGCGGTGAGGTTCTGCCAACCATCCCAGTCGCTCTCCGCCAGACCGTCTTCCAGCGACACGATCGGATAGCGCTCGCAGAGTCCCGCATAGAGCGCGATCATATCGTCGACGCTCGCGGCACGGTCCGGCGCGAGCGGATAGTACTTGCCGTCGCGGTAAAACTCACTCGACGCCGGATCGAGCGCAATCGCGACGTCGTTACCGGGCCGATACCCTGCAAGCTCGATCGCCGCCACGATGAGATCGAGCGCCTGTTCCGGCGTTTGCAGCGGCGGCGCATAGCCGCCCTCGTCGCCGACCTGCGTCGGCAGGCCGCGATCGTGCAACAGTCGCCCCAACGCGTGAAACACCTCGGAACCGTAGCGCACCGCCTCTGTCTCGCTCGGGGCGCCGACCGGCACGATCATGCATTCCTGAAATTGCAGCGCGCCCGCTGCGTGCTTACCGCCGTTAATCACGTTCATCATCGGAACCGGCAGCGTCGCCGCCGTCGGGCCGCCGAGATAGCGAAACAGCGGCAGCGACAGGCTCGTCGCGGCGGAGCGCGCGACGGCGAGTGAAACGCCGAGGATCGCGTTGGCTCCGAGGTTCGCCTTGTTGGGCGTGCCGTCGAGCTCGATCAACCGCTCGTCGATCTCGCGCTGCGCCGTCGCGTCGAGGCCTTCGATCGCGGGGCCGAGCAGCTCGTTGACCGCGTGCACCGCCTTGAGCACCCCTTTGCCGTCGTAGCGACGGTCGTCGCCGTCGCGCAACTCGACCGCCTCGTTCTCACCGGTCGACGCGCCGGAAGGAACCATCGCCTCCTCGACGGCGCCGAAGCTCGTCGCTACGGTCACGGCGATCGTCGGATTGCCGCGCGAGTCGAGTACCTCGCGCGCGTGGACGCCCTCAATCAGCGGATTGCCGCCGCCGCGCAACGACTCGAGCGACACGCTACTCCTTGATCCAGCGCTCGAGATCGTGACGGCGCGAAACGAAATCCTTGTCCTCGAAGAAAATCGTCAGCTCGCGCTCCGCGCTCGCCGGGCCGTCGCTCCCGTGCACGAGGTTACGTCCGATGGTCTGCGCGAGATCGCCGCGAATCGAGCCCGGCGCGGCGGCGAGCGGATCCGTCGCGCCGATCAGCTGGCGGCATCCTTCGATCGCGCCGACTCCTTCCACCGCCATGGCGATGAGGGGGCCGCTGGTGATGAAGCCGACCAGATCGT
This sequence comes from Vulcanimicrobiota bacterium, assembly GCA_963723485.1. Lineage (GTDB taxonomy): Bacteria > Vulcanimicrobiota > Vulcanimicrobiia > Vulcanimicrobiales > Vulcanimicrobiaceae > Cybelea. The sequence goes on from CAVRQS010000001.1 coordinate 23,354, forward strand.
CGAAAAACGCCTTGCCGCGATGCTCTGCGTAATGCTCCCGCGCCCGTTCGCCGTCCAGCTGCAGCAACTTCAGCGCCGATATCACGTAACCGCGTCGCTCGATCCGCGCCGTGATTTCGCCGACCAGTCCGCGGGAAACCGCGTCGGGCTTGCAAAGAATTAAGGTACGTTCGATGGCCATAGACCCGCGCAATACGCCCTTTCATCCTTCGACTCCGCTCAGGATGACACCCCGACTCCGCTCGGGATGACACGGAAGGCTCACGGATGACCGCGGGGCCCTATGTGAACGTCGAGAAGGCGCTGGCGGGAACGGCGTTTGCGTCGATTCATTACGTCGAAGATACCGAAAGCACGAACGCGGACGCCGCGCAGCTGCTCGCAGATTCTGCCTGCGCGGGACGCACGATCGTCGCGGAATATCAGCGCCGCGGCGCAGGCCGCAAGGGGCGCTCGTGGCAGGCGGCCGCGGGCACCGCTCTGCTCTTCAGCACGATCCTGCCTCGCGCGCTCGACGCGGAGCGGCTCTGGATCGTTCCGTTTTGGGCGGCGCTCTCCGTGCGAGCCGCGCTGCGCGAGTGCGGCGTCGCGACGATTTTGCAGTGGCCCAACGACTTACTGCTCGGCGACCGCAAGATCGCCGGCGTGCTCTGCCAATCGAGCGTGACCGGGGCGTCGGCGCGCGTCGCGTGCGGCGTCGGCATCAACGTGCACCGTTGGCGCGAGGCGGAGACCGCCGTCGTGCCGCCGCCCGCGTTCTGCGACGACGTCACGGCGGTCGACCGCCGCGCCCTGCTCCGGGCCGTACTCCTCGACTATCAGCGGGCGCTTCCGCGGCTCGACGAACCGGAGCGCGCAGCGGCGGAGTGGGAGGCGGCCGCGGAGCTGCCCGGCCGCCGCTATCGCATCGCCCCGGATGCGACGGAGGCACCCTTCGATGCGATCGCCGAAGGGCTCGAGAACGGCGGCGGCCTACGGGTCCGCCGCGACGACGGATCGCGAGAGATCGTCTCGCTCGCCGACGCGCGTGTGCTGCGTTAAACGCACGCTAGCGCTCGTTGCGAGCCCGGCTGAGGCGCCGGCCGCAGATGTCGCAAAAGTGCGGCATCTTGTTGTCCGTCTCGAAGATCGAGTTCGAATAATACATCGCGCAGCGCGCGTTGTAGCAGTGCTTGAGGCCGAACGCGTGGCCCAGCTCGTGAATCGACTCTTTGAGCGTACGCTGAAATAGCAGATTCGCATCGCCCGGCTCGCCGTAGAACTCCGAGCGCAGACGATTGACGGAGACCACGGTGACGTTCTGCGCCTCGTCGGCGTCGCCGAAGACGAACCGGTGCGAGGTCTTGTAGAGATCGAAGTCGGTGATCGCCAGCAGCACCGCATCGGACTCAGGATGGGCGCGCTGCACCTTCGACACCAGCGTCGCCACGAACAGCTGGCCGCGCGTCGCGTTCAGCGAGCTGCGCGGCACGGTAAGCGCCGGTTCCACGCTCGCGGCGGCGAGAAAGCGTTCCTCGAGACACGGAGCGAGACGGTCCAAGAACGCAGCGTCAACGGAGTTGATCGGTACGATGCGTATCTTGTTCATCTCGTATCCGATAGTTCGACCGCGCATCCCGCTCGGCCCTTCGACTCCGCTCATCCTTCGACGAGCTCAGGATGACACGCGGTAAAATCGTCGAACGGATTTGCGGTGATCGTCGGAGTCGGCATCGATACGGCGGACGTCGCGCGCTATCGCTTCGGTGCAGCTGAGCTCGCATGGTTCGCCCGCAAGGTATATACCGAACACGAGATGAGCTATGCGATGCGCAAGCGCAACTGGCACGAGCGCCTCGCCGGGTTCTTCGCGGCGAAGGAAGCCACGCGCAAGGCGTTCGGGCACGCCATTCCGTGGCGCTGGGTCGGGGTGACGCACGAGCGCAGCGGAAAGCCGGCGATCGAGCTGCGGGAGGCCGCCGGGCGCCTGATGGTCGCGCGCAGCGTGCGCACGATTCACCTCAGCATCACGCACACGTCGGGGACCGCCGCCGCCATGGTCGTCTTGGAATCGTGATCTTCGTCCTCACGCCCGAGCAGATGCGCGCCGCGGATGCTGCCGGCATGGCGCACGTGGGCGACGAGACGCTCATGCGCAACGCGGGCCTGCGCATCGCGGAGCGTCTGCACGCGATGACCGGAAAGGGCGCGAAGGTCGTCGCCTTCGCTGGTCCGGGCAACAACGGCGGCGACGCCTTTTCGGCGCTGGCCGAGCTCACGTACGAGAACGACTGCACGGTCGTCGCCGATCCGGCCGGACCACGCTCGAAGGCGCGCGTGGCGGCCGAGCTGCGCGCCAAGAAGGCCGGCGTGAGGGTGCGCGGATTGCCGGCCAACCAGGCCGAGGCCGAGGAACTGCTCGCCGGCGCGATCGGCGTCGACGGTCTCTTCGGAACGGGCGCGCGCCTGCCGTTGCCCGAGCCATATCGTCCGCTGGCACGCGCGCTCGACGGGCGCCGCATGCCCGTGCTCGCCATCGACATCCCGAGCGGAACCGATGCGCTGACCGGCGCCGTCACCGACGACGCGGTCCGCGCAAGCGTGACGGTCACGCTCGCCGCGCTCAAGCCCGGGCTGCTCTTGGAACCCGCGCGCGACTACGTCGGCGACCTCTGGTGCGCGCGCATCGGCATCGACGACTCCGTGCTGGCGGCCGAGCCGCGCACGTTCGCGGCGCTCGACGACGACGCGTTTCTGCAGCTCCTGCCGTCGCGTGCGAGCGACACCGACAAGCGCGCCGCCGGCGCGCCGTTGATCGTCGCGGGATCGGCGCAGTTCCCCGGCGCGGCAATTCTCTGCGCGCTGGGCGCCGCACGCGCCGGGGCGGGCTACGTGACGGTCGCGACGCCGCGCTCGGTCGCGGCGGCGCTGCGCGCGCATCTCGTCGAGCAGGTCGTCGTCGAACTCTCCGAGGACGCGGCCCCCGAGGCGGTCGTCGAGGAGCTGCTCGATATCTCGAAACACAACGGCGCCGTCGCCATCGGCCCCGGCTTGGGCCTCGACGACCGCACCGGCGAGATCGTCGCGCGCTTCATCGAGGAAAATCGCCTGCCGCTCGTCGTCGACGCGAGCGCCCTCTTTCATCTGAGCAAGCGTCTCGATCTGCTGCGCGGGAGGCCGAGCCTGATCACCCCGCATTCCGGCGAGTTCGCGCGGCTCTCCGGGCGTGGCACGATCCTGCCCGGCTCGCGCGTCGAGCGCATTCGCGAATTCGTCGACCGCACCGGCGTTACGACGCTGCTGAAGGGATCCGACACGCTGATCTACGACGGCGTCACGGTGAACATCAATCCGACCGGCACGAGCGCGCTGGCCACGGCCGGCACCGGCGACGTGCTGACCGGCATCGTGGCGACGCTGCTCGCGCAGGGGCTCGCTCCGGTCGACGCCGCCCGCGCCGCGGCGTACTGGCACGGCTTGGCGGGCCGATGCGCGGGGCGGCAGCGGCGCGTCGGCGTGATCGCCGGCGACGTCGCCGCGGCGCTCGGTGACGCGATCCCTACGCCGTCGCCGCCGCAATCAGCGGCGCAACGAATTCCGTAACGCGCCGCGCGGCCTCGGCCCCGCGCGTTCCCGCATACGCGTCGACGAGCGCGCTTCCGACCACTACTCCGTCGGCAAACGGCGCGACGTCGCGCACGTCCGCCGCGCGATGCAATCCGAAGCCTACGGCGAGCGGCTCGCCGGTCAGCTCGCGCAGCATCGCGAGCTGCGCCTTAAGCGTATCGAGCTTCGGCGCGACCGCCGCTCCGGTAACGCCGAGCCGCGAGACGACGTAAACGAACCCGCTCGCGGCCGCCGCGATGCGCGCCGCGCGCTCGCGCGGCGTCGAGGGCGCGACCAGCAACGGCATCGCGAGCGACTGCGTGCGCAGCGCGTCGCGCATTTCCTCGGACTCTTCCAGCGCGACGTCCGGAACGATGGCGCCCGCTATGCCGGCCGCGGCGGCCTCCCGCGCGAACCGCGCGATCCCGAAGCGGTCGACGGGATTGAAATACGTGAAGAGCAGCAACGGGGCGCAGCGTGAGGAACATCGCGCCGCGATCGCCAGCACGTCGCTGAGCCGCGTTCCACCCGCGAGCGCCCGCGCTCCGGCAGAGGCGATGCTGGGTCCGTCCGCGAGCGGATCGCTGTACGGTACGCCGAGCTCGATGACGTCGGCGCCGGCCGAACTGAGCGCATCGATCAAGATCTCGGTCGTCGCGAGGTCCGGATCGCCCGCCATGAAATACGGAACGAAGGCGACGCGCCGCTCGCGCTTCGCATGCGCGAAGGCGTCCTCCAATCCGTTCATCGAGCGAGGTCTTTATCGCCGCGGCCGCTGAGGTTGACGAGAATCAGGTCGCCGGCGTCGCGCTCGGCCGCGAGCGCGCGCGCAAACGCGAGCGCGTGCGCGCTCTCCAGCGCCGCAACGATGCCCTCGCTGCGCGCGAACTCGTGGAAGGCGTCGACGGCCTGCGCGTCGGTGATGCTGACGTACCGCGCGCGGCCGCTCTCCTTCAGGAACGCGTGCTCCGGCCCGACGCCCGGATAGTCGAGGCCGGCGCCGACCGAGTGCGTCGGGAGCACCTGCCCCTCGTCGGTCTGCAGTAAATACGACCGCGAGCCGTGCAATATGCCGACGCTGCCGGCGCCCAGCGACGCGGCGGTCTTGCCGCTGGCGACGCCCTCGCCGCCGGCCTCGACGCCCCAGAGCCGCACCTCCGGATCGTCGAGGAAACCCGCGAAGATCCCGATGGCGTTGCTGCCGCCCCCGACGCAGGCGACCACGTCGCTCGGCAGGCGGCCATAGCGCTCGAGCACCTGGCCGCGCGCCTCGACGCCGATGACCTTCTGCAGCTCGCGTACGAGATACGGATACGGATGCGCGCCGACGACGCTGCCGATCACGTAGAACGTATCCTCGACGCGCTCCGACCAGACGCGGAACGCCTCATTGGTCGCGTCCTTCAGCGTCTGGGTCCCGCTGCTCACGGCGTGCAGCCGCGCGCCGAGCAATCGCATCACGTGAACGTTGAGCGCCTGGCGCTCGACGTCGCGCGCACCCATGTAGACCTCGACGGGAAGGCCGAACTTCGCGCCGACCGTGGCGGTCGCGACGCCGTGCTGCCCGGCGCCGGTCTCGGCGAGCAGCCGGCGCTTGCCCATGCGCCGCGCGAGCAGCGCCTGGCCGACCGTGTTGTTGATCTTGTGCGCGCCGGTGTGATTGGTGTCTTCGCGCTTGAGCACCAGGGGCACGGCCGAAACGTCTGACGTGTAACGCTCGCAGCGATAGATCGGCGACGGCCGCCCGACGAAGTCGCGCAGCACCGCGTGGTACTCGTTCCAGTAGGCCGGATCGGCGAATGCCGCGGACGCCGCGCTTTCCAGTTCGTCGAGGGCGGCGATCAGCACCTCGGGGACGAAGCGCCCGCCGAATCGCCCGAAGTAGCCGCGCGCGTCGGGATTCATCGCGAACACCGCGCCGCGCGCACGAACGCCCGCATCTTTTGCGGATCCTTGCGTCCATCCGTCTCGACGCCGCTGCGCACGTCCACGCCGTAGGCGTGCGTGGCCGCCAAACACGCGGCGACGTTCTCGGGGGTGAGGCCGCCCGCGATGACGACGCGGCGCAGTGCGGCGAGCCGCGCGGCGCCCTCCCACTCAAACGTGGTGCCGGTGCCGCCGGCCAGCCCGTCGCGGCTCGTATCGAACAGTAGGGTCGCGTCCGCAAAGCGCGCCGCCCGGCGCGCGATCTCGTCCCATGGCGCGTCGACGTGCAGCGCCTTGACCGCGCGATCGCCGTAGCGCGCGACGAACTCCGGAGGTTCGTCACCGGAGAATTGCAGAAGCGCGCCGGGGAACAGCGCACGCACCGCATCGACCTCGCCCTGCGACGGATCGACGAAGACGGCGACGGGGGCGATCCCTGCAGGGAGGCGCCGCGCGATCTCGGCGGCAGCGTTCCACTCGATGCGTCGCGGCGACTGCGCGAAGATCATTCCAAACGCATCGGCGCCGGCGTCGATCGCCATCGCAACGTCACCCCACGCCGTGCAGCCGCACAGCTTCGTCCAGACGTCAGCCACGCGCCATCGCCCGCGCGCGCTCGAACGTCCGCCACGCTTCGCCGCCGTGCAGGATGCTCCGAGCGTGCTGGAAGGCGTCGCGCAGCCGCGCGTGCGCGCCCGTCACGTAGAACGCCACCGCGGCGTTGAGCGCCACGACGTCCGATGCGGAGCTCCGCGCGCCGCCTAAGATCTCCGCGAACGCGTCGCGGCAGGCCGCGACGGTACTGCCGAGCGGAGTGACCAGCGGCGCGGCGACGCCGAAGGCCGAAGGATCGAGCTCCCACAGGCGCTCTCCGTTCTCGTCGAACGAATAGACGAGCGTCGGCGCGTCGCCGACGACCTCGTCGACGCCGCTGCGTCCGTGCACCACCGCGCCGCGGCGCACGCCCAGCGCGCGCAGCGCGCGCCCGATGCTCGGCACGAGCGATTCGTGCGCGACGCCGACGACCTGATGGGTCGCGCGCGCCGGGTTCGTCAGCGGCCCGAGCAGATTGAAGATCGTGCGGACGCCGAGCTCGCGCCGCACCGGCGCGGCGTTGCGCATCGCGGGGTGATAGTTCGGCGCGAACATGAACGTGAAGCCGCACTCCCGCAGCATCGCCGCGGCCCGTTCCGGCGCGATCTCCAGCGGAAGACCGGCAGCTTCCAGCAGATCGGCGCTGCCGCACGCGCTGGAGGCTGCGCGGTTGCCGTGCTTGGCGACCGGCGTGCCCGACGCCGCCACGACGAGCGCCGCCATCGTCGAGATGTTGATCGTGTTGGCGTGATCGCCGCCCGTACCGACGACGTCCACGACCATCGGCAGGTCGTGTTCGACGTGAAGGCTGCGCTCGCGCATCGCGCGCGCCGCGCCCGCGATCTCCTCCGGCGTCTCGCCCTTGGAGGCGAGCGCCGCCAGCAGCGCCGCGGCCTGGACCGGAGTGTATCCGCCGTCCACGATCTCGCCGATGAATGCGGCCGCTTCATCCTCGGAGAGGTCCTCGCGCGCGACGACGCGCCGCAGTAAAGGAGCGAACGAGCTCACGATGACGCGGGGAGGGAGAGAAAATTTCTCGACAATTGCGGCGCCGTGTTCGCTCAACACCGACTCGGGATGGAACTGCACGCCGAAGACCGGCCGCTCGCGGTGCGCGACGCCCTGCACGACGCCGTCCTCGCTGCGCGCCGTGACGCGCAGCTCGCCGGGAATCGTCGCTGCGTCCAGGCACAGCGAATGGTAGCGCGTTGCGATCAGCGGGATAGGCGTGCCGGCGAAGATGCCCGTGCCGTCGTGCGCGATGCGCGACGTCTTCCCGTGCATCAGCCGCGGCGCGTGCACGACGGCAGCTCCCAACACCTCGCCGATCGCCTGGAGGCCGAGACAGATTCCGAGCACGGGCGTACCGCGTTCGATCGCCGCGCTCACCACGGAGAGCATCTGCGGCGCGTGTTCGGGCCGTCCCGGTCCGGGACCGACGACCAGCGCATCGTAGCCGTCGAGCGCATCCGGTCGGAGGCGCGCGTCGTCGTTGAGTCGCACGTCCGGCTCCGCGCCGCACGCCGCGAGCAAGTGTACGACGTTGTACGAAAAGCTGTCGAAGTTGTCCACGAACAGCACGCGGCGAATCGGCGCGGTCACGAGATTCCCAGCACAGCGCGCGCGATGCGCGTCTTGTCGAACACCTCGCGGTACTCCGCGTACGGATCGGAATCGGCGACGATCCCGGCGGACGCCTGCCACCACGCGCGCCCGTCCTGAACGTGCACGCTGCGCAACGTGATGCACGAATCGAAGTCGCCGCCGAACGACCAGCGGCCGATGCTCCCGGCATAGAATCCGCGCGTCACGGGCTCCAGTTCGTCGATGAGTTGCATCGCGCGGATCTTCGGCGCGCCGGTGACCGTGCCCGCCGGGAATCCGGCCCGAAAGAGGTCGAGCGCATCGCAGCCTTCACGCAACCGCCCGACGACGTTGGAAACGATGTGCATCACGTGGCTGTAGCGCTCGATCTGCAGCAGCTCGTCGATGTGCACGCTGCCGTACTCGCACACCGAGCCGAGATCGTTGCGCCCGAGATCGACGAGCATCACGTGCTCGGCACGTTCCTTCTCGTTGGCCAACAGTTCTGCCGCGAGGCGCGCGTCCTCGTCGTCGTCGCGGCCGCGCCAGCGCGTGCCCGCCAGCGGCCGAATGCGGGCCTTGCGGCCCTCCAGGCGCACGAGAAACTCCGGCGACGCCCCGAGCATTTGACCGAACGGCGTGTCGACGTAAAACATGTAGGGCGACGGGTTCTCACGGCGCAGGGCGCGGTACAGATCGAGCGCGTTGCCGTTCAGGTCGGCGCCGAAGCGGATACCGAGCTGCAGCTGATACACGTCGCCCTCGAAGATGCGCCGCTTGGCCTCCGCCACGAGCTCCAGGAATCGCTGGCGCTCGAGCGACGCGCTCATCGCGCCGCTCGCGCGTAGCGGCTGCGGCATCGCCGGACGCGCGGCGAGCAGCCGTTCCACGTATTCGCCCATGCGTCGTTCGCACGCGCGCGCATCGTCGCCGCTGCACCACAGGGTGAGGCGGTCGGTGAAGTGATCGAAGATCAGCCACGTCGCCGGAATCGCGACGTACGCCGCGGGCATCTCGGGGCGCGACGGCTCGCGACGCGCGAGACGCGCGTCACAGCGCGCGGCGTCATAGGCAAACGCGAGCAGGGCGGCGCCGAGGCTTGCGTGCTCGCCGGCCGCTCGATGCTGCGCGATGAAGGCGCGGACGCGCTCGTACAGGTCGGGAGCCGAATCGAAATGTTGCGCCGTGCGATAATCGAGGCCGATGAAGGAGTAGCGCGAGATCCGGCCGCCGCTCTCGACGCTCTCGAGCAGACACGAGGCCCGCGGCTGCGCGAGCGCGCGGTACGCGCCGATCGGCGTCAGCACGTCGGCGGGCACGACACGCACGGCGGCGTTCATTTTTTCAGCAGTCGACGCAGGCCGGCTTCGTCGAGGATCGCGATGCCGAGCTCCTCGGCCTTGACGAGCTTACTGCCCGGCTCGTCGCCCGCCACGACGTAGTCGGTCTTCTTGCTGACGGAGCCGGTGACTTTGCCGCCCGCGGCGACGATCAGCTCGGTCGCATCGTCGCGACTGAACCGCGGCAGCGTTCCCGTCAAGACGAACGTCTTGCCCGCCAGCGGGCCGGTCGCGGCTCGGGCGCGCTTCGGCGCGCTGGTCTGCACGCCGGCCACCTTGAGCCGCTCGATCATCGCGCGATTGGCGGGCTGCTTGAAGAACAGCTCCACGCTCCCGGCGACCTCCGGACCGATGCCCTCGCAGCGTTGCAGCTGCTCTCCGTCCGCGTCCGCGATCGCATCGATCGTTCCCAAATCGCCCGCGAGGATCTGCGCGGTCTGCGATCCGACGAAACGAATTCCCAGGCCGTAGAGCAGGCGCGCGAGCCCGCGTTGCTTGGACGCGGCAACGTTGCGCAGGAGGCTCTCGATGCTCTTTTTTCCGGTGCGCGGAACGCCTGCGAGCGACGCTTCGTCGAGGCGATAGACGTCCGAGATGTCGCGCACCAGGCCGCGCTCGGTGAGCTGCTGGGCCATCACGTCGCCGAGGCCCTCGATGTCCATTGCTCCGCGCGATGCGAAGTGGCGCACGCGCTCGTAGACCTGTGCGGGACAGGCGGCATTCGTGCAGCGCGACATCGCCTCGCCCGGCGGGTGGTCCACGTCGGAGCCGCACACCGGGCAGCGTTGCGGCATCTTGAAGCGACGCTCTTTGCCCGTGCGCTGCGCCACGAGCGGGCCGACGACGCGCGGGATCACGTCGCCGGCGCGCGTGACCAATACCGCGTCGCCGATGCGGATGTCGTTATTGGCGATATAGTCCGCGTTGTGGAGCGTGGCGCCCTTCACGGTCACGCCGCCGATCTGCACCGGCTCGAGCACCGCGTTGGGGTTGAGCGTTCCGGTGCGTCCCACGCTGACGACGATGTCGACGAGCTTCGTGCGCGCCTCGCGCGGCTTGAACTTGAACGCAATCGCCCAGCGCGGGTCGCGCGACGCGACGCCGAGCCGCTGCGCGAGCGCCGCATCGTCCACCTTGATCACGACGCCGTCGATCTCGTAGTCGAGCTCGTCGCGTCGCTCTTCCCACTGCGAGCAGTACGCGAGCGCGTCGTCCAGGCGCGGCGCGCGCGTGACGTTCGGATTGACCGGAAAGCCCAGCTCGCGCATGCGGCCCAGCGCCTCCCACTGCGTCGCCGCCTCGGGCAGGGCGAGCTGATAGGCGAAAAACGAGAGGCGCCGCCGCGCCGTCAGTGCCGGATCCAGCTGGCGCACGCCGCCGGATGCGGCGTTGCGCGGATTCGCAAACGCCGGCAGGCCCTCGCGCTCGCGGGCACGATTGAGCCGCTCGAAGTCGCTCTTGCGCAGGTAGACTTCGCCCCGCGCCTCTAAAAACGAGGGCGGAGCCGCACGCAGCCGCAACGGGATCGTCCTGACGGTGCGCAGGTTCGCGGTGACGTCTTCGCCCACGCGGCCGTCGCCGCGCGTCCCCCCGCGCAGCAGCGATCCGTCGCGGTAATCGAGCGCGACGGCGAGGCCGTCGATCTTCAGCTCGCAGACGTACGCGACGGCGCCGCCCGCGAGTTTACGGGCTCGCTCGTCGAACGCGCGCAGCTCCTCGAACGTCGTGGCGTTGGCGAGGCTCAGCATCGGCCGCGCGTGCTCGTAGGCCGCGAAACGCTGCGAGGCGGCGGCGCCGACGCGCTGCGTCGGAGAATCGGGCGCTTGAAGCTCGGGGTGCTTCGTCTCGAGGTCGATCAGCTCGCGCAGCAGCGCGTCGAACTCCGCGTCGGTGATCTCGGGCTGATCGAGCACGTAGTAGCGATAGTTGGCCTCTTCGACCTGCTCGCGCAGCGCCTCCGCGCGCGTCTCGACGCGCCGGCTCGCCGAGCTCACGCCTCAACTGCGACCCGGCCGTCGCGGGCGAGGTCGTCGAGCACCAGGAGATTCTCTTGCTCCAGGCGCGCGAGCTCCGCATCGTCGGGCAGGTGATGCCCGACCGCGCGCTGATCGCGCAGCACCGGAACCAGGTACTGCCCGGTGTACGACGCCGCATTCGCCGCGACTTCTTCCGGCGTGCCGGTCGCGATCACCGTGCCGCCGCGGTCGCCGCCCTCGGGGCCGAGATCGATCAAATAATCCGCCGTCTTGATCACGTCCAGGTTGTGCTCGATCACGAGCACGGTGTTGCCGAGCTTCACGAGCCGCTGCAGGACGTCGAGCAGCTTGTGAATGTCGGCGAAGTGCAGCCCCGTCGTCGGCTCGTCCAGCACGTAGAACGTGCGCCCGGTCGAGCGGCGCGACAGCTCGGTGGCGAGCTTCACGCGCTGGGCCTCGCCGCCCGAGAGCGTCGTCGCCGGCTGCCCCATCTTGATGTAGCCGAGCCCGACGTCGCAGATCGTGCGCAGCTTGCCGTGCACGCGCGGAATATTGGCGAAGAAATCGCTCGCCTCGTCCACGCGCATCTCCAAAACGTCGGCGATCGTCTTGCCGCGGTACTTCACCTCTAGGGTCTGCGCGTTGTAGCGCTTGCTCTTGCAGACCTCACACGGTACGTAGACGTCCGGCAGAAAGTGCATCTCGATCTTGATGATGCCGTCGCCCTGACAGGCCTCGCACCGGCCGCCCTTGACGTTGAATGAGAACCGGCCCGGCGTGTAGCCGCGCATGCGCGACTCCGGAACGAGCGAGAACAGCTCGCGGATGTAATCGAAAGTTCCGGTATAAGTGGCCGGATTGCTGCGCGGCGTCCGCCCGATCGGCGACTGATCGATCACGACGAGCTTGTCGAGCTGGCCCGCGCCCTTTACCGTCCCGTACGTGCCGCCGGGGGGTTGACGGTGCAGATGCTGATTGAGCGCCCGCACCAGTACCTCGTTCACGAGCGTCGACTTCCCGCTGCCGCTCACCCCCGTGACCGCAGCGAACACGCCGACGGGGAAGCGTACGCCGATTCCGCGCAGGTTGTTCGCGCGCGCGTTTTGCACGTCCAGCCAGCCGCGCGGCTCGCGCCTGCGGCGTGGGATCGGGATGAACTTGCGCCCGGAGAGATACGCGCCGGTCTCCGACGCCGGGTTGTCGATCACGTCGGCGAGCGTGCCCGAGGTGAGGATCTCGCCGCCCTCCGCTCCGGCGCCCGGCCCGATGTCGACGACGACGTCGGCCGTGCGCATCGTGTCCTCGTCGTGCTCGATCACGATCAGAGTGTTGCCGAGATCCCGCAGCGTCTTGAGCGTCGCGAGGAGCCGATCGTTATCGCGCTGGTGCAGCCCGATCGAAGGCTCGTCGAGGATGTACAGAACGCCGACCAGCGCGCTGCCGATCTGCGTCGCGAGCCGAATGCGCTGCGACTCGCCGCCGGCGAGCGTCGTGGCCGACCGGCCGAGGGTCAGATAGTTGAGGCCGACGTTCGTCAGAAAGCCCAGGCGCGCGCGGATCTCCTTGACGATCTGATGCGCGATCTGCTCTTGCCGGGGCGTCAGCGCCAGCTCCCGGAAGAACCGCTCGAGAAGTTCGATCGACATGCGCGTGAGGTCGTCGACGTTGCGCTCGCCGACGGTGACGGCCAAGGCCTCCGGCTTGAGCCGAGCGCCGTGGCACGCCGGACACGTCGTGGCCGACATGAACTTCTCGATCTCTTCCTTGACGTACTCGCTCGACGTTTCGCCGTAACGACGCTGCAGGTTGTTGACGACGCCCTCGAAGGACGCGCGGTACTCCCAGGTCTTCCCGCCGCGCGACGTGTACGCGAACGTCTGCTCGCGATCGGTTCCGTACAGGATCAGATCGAGCACCTCGTCGGAGAACTGCTCCACGGGCGTCGTCATCTTCGCGCGATAGCGCCGCAGCACGCGCTCGAGCTGCTGCATGTAGTAGGGATTCATCGAGGGGTAGCGGCCGCTGCCCAGACTGCGGCTCCACGGCACGATCGCGCCCTGGGAGATGGACTTGCTGCGATCCGGGATAACCTTCCACGGATCGATCTCGATCTTCTCGCCCAGCCCGCTGCACTCGGGGCACGCGCCGTACGGCGAATTAAAGGAAAAGAGCCGCGGCGCGAGCTCCTCGAACGAGAGCCCGCAATAGACGCATGCGAACGCCTCGCTATAGGTCAGTTCCCGGCCTGAGGCCTTCGACTCGCTCCGCTCGCTCAGGACAGGCCCGGTCGAAGGGTCAGTCGCCACGGTGACGATGCCGGTGGAGAGCCGCAGCGTCGTCTCGACCGAATCCGCCAGGCGCCTGCGGATCTCCGGCTTCATGACGAGCCGGTCGACGATCACCTCGATCGTGTGCTTGCGCTTCTTGTCGAGCGAGATCTTCTCTCGGAGGTCCTTCACCTCGCCGTCCACGCGAACGCGCGAGAACCCTTCCTTCGCGATCTCCTCGAAGAGCTTCGCGTACTCGCCCTTGCGTCCGCGAACGAGCGGCGCGAGCAGCGTGATGCGCGTGCCCTCCGGCAGCTCCATGATCGAGTCGACGATCTGCGACGAGGATTGCGTGCTGATCTCGCGCCCGCACTGGTAGCAATGCGGCGTGCCGACGCGCGCGTAGAGCAGACGCAGGTAATCGTAGACCTCGGTGACCGTGCCGACGGTGGAACGGGGATTGCGCGACGTGGACTTCTGATCGATGGAGATGGCCGGCGACAATCCCTCGATGTAATCGACGTCGGGCTTCTCCATCTGCCCGAGAAACTGCCGGGCATACGAGGAGAGCGACTCGACGTAGCGGCGCTGGCCTTCGGCGTAGATCGTGTCGAAGGCGAGCGACGACTTCCCCGAGCCCGACAGGCCGGTGACCACGATAAGCCGATTGCGCGGCAGCACGAGATCGACGTTTCTTAGGTTGTGCTCGCGCGCGCCCTTAATGACGATGCTATCGAGTGACACGTTTCTTAGGATACCCCGGCCGGCGCGAGAAGTATGCGGGCGGCCTCCGCAATCGAGCTGCAGGTCGCATCGGGAGGGGTTGCGCCGGGCGGCAGCTCCTCGCCGCGGACGTTGAGCCAGATCGTATAGAGCCCTGCCTCGAGCGCACCTCGGATGTCGCGATCGTAGCGATCGCCGACCATCGCGCCGTGGGCCGGAGCGCCGCCTAGCGTCCGGCATGCGTGCGCGAACAGCAGCGGGTCGGGCTTCACCATGCCGACCTCGTCGGAGAGGAAGATGGCATCGAAGTACTCACCGATCTGCAACAGCGCGATCTTTTCGCGATGCGTCTCCGAGAGGCCGTTCGTGACGATGCCGAGCTTGACGCCGCGGTCGCGCAAGGCGCGCAGCAGCTCGACGGCGCCGGGAAAGAGCGTGAAATACTTCGCACGGTAGGCGTTGTATCGCTCGGCGCTGCGGCGCGCGAGCTCGGGATCGCCGCCGGCGCCGACGCTGTCGAGCGCCGCTTGCCACATGCTCTGGCGCAGTCCGACAAGCTTCACCTTGAGGTCGAGCGGCGACAGGCGATGCCAGAAGCCCTCGGCCTCGGCGACGTACGCCGACTTCAGCGCGAGCGCGTCGATGCCGTGCTCGGCCGCGACTTCACGCGCGACTTCCTCGGCTGCGCTGTGATACGCGTAGGTGTCGTCGTGCAGCGTGTCGTCCAAATCGAAGAGGACGAGGTCGATGCGGCGCACGCTACGGGATGAGCGGCAGGCGTTGCTGCAGGTACGTCCAGCCGTCGGCCGAGATGCGGACCGAGCCGGAGAACGGCGTCGAGAACTCTTCGATGACGACGAAGAGTATACCGATTAGTCCGACCAAGATGGCCGTCATGATCAACTGCGCGGGGCGGTTCTCGACGCCGAAGATGTAACAGAACGCGACCATCGCGAGCGCGCCGACGATGAGTGCGAACCAGAGCACGGCGGGAACCGCGGGCACCGTCGCAACGAGGCGCGCACGCCGCGCATCGAACAGGCGCTGCTCGTCGGCGACGGCCGCCTGCTGCGCCGCGAACTGCTGGAAGTTTGCCGGGGAGAACGTGTCCACGGCGTACGAGACGCTCTCGAGCCGGTTGGCGCCGCGCTGCGGCACGTCCCGATCGCGTCCCATCGCCGGCCATTCCGTGTGGAGGACGATGCCGACATAGTCGATCAGGCCCGCCCGGATCCGGTCGCGCGGCCCGGGCGTGAAGGCGTCGACGACGTGATAGAGATTGCCGACCGCATCGACCTCGTTCTCGACGTTGGCGACGGATCCGTCGTACTTCTGCCACACGACGACGACGACGAACCCCAGCACGACGGCGTAGAGCACGCCGACGGCCGAAAACAAGTAACCCGCCACGTCGTTGTGGCGCCGCAGCAAGTCGCTGCGCATGCGCCGCTGCAGAAACGCGTGCAGCGCGACGAAGACCGCCACGACGGCGGCGACGACGGCCAGCTCGCCCACGAGCTCGGGAACGCTCAGGATCGAGCGCGTCAGGACGCCGCCGAGCGCGCTAGCCACCGACGAGCTCGGCCAATGCCTTATCGAAGATCTTCGGCGCCTTGCCTCCGAAGAGGATGGACTCGTTGCCGCCGATCTGCCTGCGCAGCTCAATCAGCTCGTCACGCAGCGCCGCGGCCTTTTCGAACTCCAGGTTCGCTGCCGCGTCGCGCATCGTGCGCTCAAGATCGCGAGCCATCTTGGCGGCGGCGTCTCGCGGCAGCTTCTCGAGCCGCAGTTTCGCCGTGTTCTCCTGCGTGGCGCCTACCATGCTCAGGATGTCGTGGATCTCCTTTCGCACCGACTTCGGCTCGATGCCGTGCTCGCGATTGTACTCCAGCTGCATCTCCCGCCGGCGGCGCGTCTCGCCGATCGCCCGCGCCATCGACTCCGTCACCCCATCGGCGTACATGATCACCTTGCCGTCCACGTTGCGTGAGGCGCGTCCAATCGTCTGGATCAGCGACGTGCCGCTGCGCAGATACCCCTCTTTGTCCGCGTCTAGGATGCCGACGAGCGACACCTCCGGCAGATCGAGGCCCTCGCGCAGGAGATTGATACCGACCAACACATCGAAGACGCCGGCCCGCAGATCGCGCAGGATCGCGACGCGTTCGAGCGTGTCCACCTCGCTGTGCAGGTAGCGCACGCGGAAACCGCTTTCCAGCAGATAGTCGGTCAGGTCCTCGGCCATCTTCTTCGTGAGCGTCGTCACCAGCACGCGCTCCTTGCGCGCGGCGCGGAGCGCGATCTCTTCCATCAGATCGTCTACCTGGTTGCGCGTCGGCCGCACCTCGACGCCGGGATCGACCAGCCCGGTCGGCCGGATGATCATCTCGACTACCTGCGCGCTGCGGCCCGTCTCGTAGCTTCCCGGGGTCGCCGAAACGTAGATCACCTGCGAGATGTGCCGGTCGAACTCGTCGTAGGTCAGCGGCCGGTTATCGAGCGCGCTGGGCAAACGAAAACCGTGTTCGACCAAGACCTCCTTGCGCGAGCGGTCTCCGGCGTACATGCCGTGGACCTGGGGCAGCGTCACGTGCGACTCGTCCACGAAGAGGAGAAAGTCCTTGGGGAAGAAGTCGATCAGACACCATGGCGTCGAGCCGGGCTCGCGCCCGGTGAGGTGACGCGAGTAGTTCTCGATGCCGTTGCAGTAGCCGACCTCGCGCAGCATGTCGAGGTCGTAGCGCGTGCGCATCTCGAGCCGCTGAGCCTCGAGGAGCTTCCCGCGGCTGCGGAAGTTCGCGAGCCGCTCTTCGAGCTCGACCTCGATGGAGAGGATCGCGCGGCGAAGCTTTTCCTCGGGCGTGATGAAGTGCTTGGCCGGGAAGATCAGCAGCTCGTCCTTGCTCTCGAGGTACTCGCCGGTCAGCAGGTTGACGACGTTGATCGCCTCGATCTCATCGCCGAAGAACTCTATGCGGTGGACCAGCTCCTCGTCGACGCCCACGAACTCCAGCGTATCGCCGCGGACGCGGAACGTGCCGCGCACGAGGTTGAGGTCGTTGCGCCGGTACTGCATGTCGACGAGCCTGCGCAGAAGCACGTCCCGGTCCATCTCCTCGCCGACCCGCAGGCGAGCCGACATCTCCATGTAGTCGGAAGGCGAGCCCAAGCCGAAGATGCACGAGACCGAGGCGACGATCAGCGTGTCGCGTCGCGTCAGCAGCGACTGCGTGGCCGAATGGCGGAGGCGCTCGATCTCGTCGTTGATCGAGCTGTCCTTCTCGATGTAGGTGTCCGTCGACGGCACGTACGCCTCCGGCTGGTAGTAGTCGAAGTACGAGACGAAGTACTCGACGGCGTTGTCCGGAAAGAACTCGCGAAACTCGGCGCACAGCTGAGCGGCGAGCGTCTTGTTGTGGCAAAGGACGAGCGTCGGCTTGCGGACCAGCTCGATCGTCCGCGCCATCGCCATCGTCTTGCCGCTTCCGGTGACCCCGAGCAGCGTTTGAACGCGGTCTCCGCGCCGGAGCCCGTGGGCCAATGCCTCCGTCGCCTTGGGTTGGTCCCCGGCAAGCGCGAAGGGGGAAGCTAAGGTAAACTCCGCAGCCACTGCCTTCCTTAGAACAGTCCCCGAGGGCCGAACGATTCAGTTAGCGAACGAGCCTTGGCCGTGAATCAGCCGCCGCTTCTGTTCTGTGGGAACTCCAATCCGCAACTCGCCGAGGAGATTGCGAAGCGCCTGCGCCTGCACGTCGGCAAGGCGCTGGTCTCCGAGTTCCGCAACGAGGAGACGCGGATCGAGATCGGCGAGAACGTGCGCGGATCCGAGGTATTCGTCGTGCAGTCCATCTGCAAGGCACAGACCGGAAAGGGCGTCAACGACGCCGTGATGGAGCTGCTCCTGATGATCGACGCGCTGCGCCGCGCATCGGCGGCGCGCATCACGGCGGTGATTCCGTACTACGGCTACGCGAAGCAGGACAAGAAGACCAAAGGGCGCGAGCCGATCTCGGCCAAGGTGATCGCCAACCTGCTGAAGGTCACGGGTGCCCGGCGCATCGTCACGATGGACTTGCACGCCGCCCAAATCCAAGGCTTCTTCGACATTCCGGTCGACAACTTGATGGCGATGCCGGTCCTGTGCAACTACCTCAAGAAGGAAGGCCTCTGCGACGACAAGATCGTCGTCGTCTCACCCGACGCCGGCGGCGTGCATCGGGCCGAGCTTTTCGCGAAGCGCCTGAACAGCTCGCTCGCGATCGTCTTCAAGCGGCGACCGGAGCCGGACGTCGCCGAGGTCACCGACATCGTCGGCGACGTGACGGGGAAGGTCGCGGTCGTCGTCGACGACATGATCTCGACGGGCGGCACGCTGGCGAAGGCCGCCGGGGCGATTAAGGCCCGCGGCGCGACGCGCGTCTACACCGTGGCGTCGCACGGGATCTTCGCCGGCGAGGCGGTCGAGGTTCTGGAACAGAGCGAGATCGAGAAAGTGCTCTTCACCAACACGATCCCGTTCGAAAACGCGCCCGATCATCCAAAATTCATCCAGTTGTCGATCGCGCAAGTGTTCGCCGACGCGATCAACCGCATCACCACGAACCGGTCCGTCTCCGAGCTCTTTGCCGGCGACGAGGCCTCCAACGGCGTTCTCGGCGCGGCCCCGGAAGCGGTCGCCGCGGTTTAAGAAAGGTCACGATGCCCAAGAAGGACCTGCAGCTCTCGATTCAGCCGCGCGAGCGGCTGGGCACAACCGGCGCGCACGGGTTACGCGCGGCGGGAAAGATCCCGGCGGTGGTGTACGGCCACGGCAGCGTGCCGGAACACGTCGCCGTCGACGCTCACGCGTTCGAAGAGCTGCTGCATCACGGCGGGCGCAACGCGATCGTCACGCTGACCGACGGAGGACGCAAGCGCCAGACGGCGCTCGTGCGCCAGATCCAGCTGCATCCCGTCTCCCGCCGCATCCTTCACGCCGACCTCCAGCGCGTTTCGGCCGACGAGACGATCGACACGCGTCTGCCGCTCGTAACCGTGGGTGTCGCCGAGGGCGTCCGCAACTTCGGCGCCGTCATGGACGTCGTCGTGCACGAGCTCGAAATCGAGGGCCCTGCGAATCGCATACCGGAGCATCTCGAGATCGACGTGACGGAGCTCGGCGTGCACGAGCACGTCACCGCGGGCGACGTGCCGCTCCCGGCGGGGTTCAAGCTGCTCGTGCCGGCCGAGACGATCATCGTTTCGATCGAGCCCTCGCGCACCGCGCGCGAGCTGGAGGAGGCCGAGGCGGCGGCTCCGGCTCCAGCCGAGGGGGTCACCGAGCCGGAGGTCATCGGCGCCGAACCGGCGCCGCCCGAGACAGAGTAGCCTGGATCGCAGGCTCGTCGTCGGGCTCGGTAATCCGGGAACTGAGTATGCCGCGACGCGTCATAATCTCGGCTTCATGGTCGTCGACGAGGTGGCGCGGCGCTACGGCATCGCGAAGTGGAAGCGCAAGGACTCCGCGATGCAGGCGCTCGACTCGAGCCGCGGCATCGTCTTCGTCAAGCCCACGACGTTCATGAATCTCTCCGGAACGCCGGTTCGGCTGATCTCATCCTGGTATCGCGTGCCGCCGCAAGGCGTTCTCGTCGTCAGTGACGACATGGACCTGCCCTTCGGGAAGCTGCGGATGCGGCGCAGCGGCGGCCATGGTGGGCACAACGGTTTGCGCTCGGTTATCGCGACGATCGGCGAGGACTTTCCCCGGATACGGGTGGGCGTCGGGCGGCCCGAGTTCGACAGCATCGATCACGTGCTCGGACCCTTCGGCGACGCCGAGCGTAGCGCGATTCCAAACATCGTCGCGGCGGCCGCCGACGGCGTCGAGCTCTGGATCGGTGGCGACGACGAAGCAGCGATGCGCCTCGTCAACGGTTACAGCCGTCCGGAACCCGATTGATCGCCGCGACGCGCGCGCCGGCCCCCGGCGTCGTGTAGAGAAACAGCGTCGCGGCACTCTCGGGGCAGACCTCTTCCATACGCTGATCGCTCGCGCGCACGAGCGATCGTATCGCCGCGCCCGGGTCTCCCGTCAGGGCGACTGCATAGCGGTCCGCGTCGAAGACGTACGAGCGCAGCGCGGCGTTGCGGACCGGGACCGCGGCGAGATAGACCAACGCAAACAATGCGCCGACGATCGCGAGACGCGAGAGCGGATCATCGTCGCGCCGGAAGCGTACGCGGTCGGCAATCACGATGGCGATCGCCGCGAATACGATGATCACGCCGCCCTCGATCAGCGCGATCGAGAGCGGCGCTCCGCCGGCGATGCGGCCGAGCTCGTAGGCGACCCGGTACTCGATCTCGGGCGGTCTCGCACCGGCGACGAACCCCGGGCTGAGGATCACGCGACGCGAGGCGCCGGCGCCGAGCACGGTGGCTTCGCCCAGAGCCAGGTTATCGGCGCTGAGGAATACGGGAGCGCTTGCGAGGCCCGCCTTCGCGAGCATCGCGCGCACCGGTGCGGCGACCGCACCGGTGAATGGAAGCAGCGAGCGCGGAGATTCGATATATGGGTTCGCATACGCCCAGCCGGCACTGGCCGCGAGAACCGCCAGGATCGTATACGCGTACCACTGATGCGTACGCTCCGCCAGCCATAGGACGACGGCCGCGATGAGGCCCGCGACGACCATGCCGATCAGCGTGTGATAGATCCAGAACAGCGCCCACACCCGCGTGAGATCGGTCGTGAGCTGCAAGATGCGATCGACCCGATACAGATAGAACGCGGGCAGCAGCGCCGCCGCGCGGGCGATGAGCGCGAGCGCGGCCCCGAAGAGAAAGCGCACTCCCACCTCCGACCGGATCCGGCGCCGGAGCGCGTCGCGCAGCGCGGCCGCGTTGCCGGAGTTCCATAAGTAGAAGAGCGCCGCCGCTTCGAACAACGACGTGAAGACCCATCCGAGCAGCGTCCAGTGCACGCGCCGAGCGGCAGCCGCCTGGCGGTCCGGGTCGACGAGCGTCCGCGCCGGTTCCGACATCAGCTGCGTCTGCGTGAGCGCGTCGACACGGCGGTCCAGTGCGTTCGGACGGTCCGCTGCCGCGATCGCGGCGCCGAGCCACAGCAGAACCAGCGCCGCCGCGAGGGCGAGCCCGCTAAGGCGTGCTCTTCCGTGATGGGCCGTCAAGCCCGGCTTTCCTTAGACTTCTTCGGGAGCGGGCGCGCGGGATTACCCGCGACGCGTTCGCCGGCCGGAACGTCCTTGGTCACGACCGAGCCGGCACCGGTCAGCGCGCCATCGCCGACCGTGACGGGCGCGACGAGCGACGTGTTCGAGCCGATCAAGGCGTCGCGTCCCACGATGGTCTCGTTCTTCTGTTCGCCGTCGAAGTTGCACGTGATCGTACCTGCGCCTATGTTGGTATCCTCGCCGATTGTCGCGTCGCCGATATACGAGAGGTGACTGACCTTGACGCCGCGCGCCAGCTTCGATTTCTTGATCTCGACGAAGTTGCCGACGTGCGCGCCGTCGGCGAGCAACGTCTCGCCACGCAGGTGCGCAAACGGCCCGATCGCGACGCCGTCGCCGATCCCGGCGTCCGTGACGACGCTCTCGTGCACCGTGACGCGATCGCCGAGCCGCGCGTTGGACAGGCGACTGTTCGGCCCGATCGCGCAGTCGCGGCCAACCCGGGAGAGCCGCGTTATCGTCGTGTTCGGGTAGATCACGGTATCGACGCCGATTTCCAGCTCGGGTTCCAGGTAGGTAGCGTCGGGATCGACGATCGTGACGCCGTCGCGCATGTGCCGCGCGCACAGCCGCGCGTTCATCTCCTTGCGTGCTCGCGCCAGCTCGGTGCGATCGTTGATCCCGAGCACGTCGAGATGATCGCGTGCCGGCACGGCGTGCACGGCCTTGCCGGCGCCGACGAACGACGCCACGGCATCGGTGAGGTAGTACTCTCCCTGAGCGTTGTCGGAGCGCAGGCGCGTCACGACGCCGCGCAGCTCATCTTCGCGGAACGCGTAGATCCCCGCGTTCATCTCGTCGATCGCGAGCTCGGCGGGCGTCGCATCGCTCACCTCGACGATTCGCTCGACCGCGTCCCGCCGGCGCACGACGCGGCCGAAATTCGATGGGAGCGGCATCTTCGCGGTGACCAGCGCCATCGCGGCACTCGCGTCAACGTCGAGCGATCCGGCCATCGCCGCGAAGAGCTCGGCCGGAACGAGCGGCATATCCCCGCACGCCACGACGATGCGCGCGCCGTCGTGCGGCTCGAGCCGCTCGAGCGCGACCCGCACGGCGTGCCCGGTGCCGAGCCGTTCCGGTTGCAACACGCCCGGGACGCCGAACTCGTCGATCCGTGTCGCGAGCTTGTCGTTGACGACGACGACGATGTCGCCGATTCCCCCGACGCGCAGCGCATCGAGCACGTACCACAGCATCGGCCGGCCGCAAATTTCGTGCAGCACCTTCGTGCGGCCGCTCTTCATGCGCTTGCCCTCGCCGGCTGCGAGAACGATCGCTCGAATCATGCCGGGAGCTCGAGGAGCTGCAGTGCCGCGCGCAGCCGCTCGCGCACGACATCGCGTCCGAGCAACTCCATCGAGTCGAAGAGTGGAATCGACGTCGGGCTCCCGGTGATCGCGACGTAAAACGGACGCGCGACGTCGCGCGTCTTCCTCCCGAGCGCCTCGGCGATGCGCTTGACGACGCTCTCGATGCCGAACGCGCCCCACACCGGCAGGGCGTCGAGTTCGGAGAGCGCCAGCGCGAACGCCCGCCGCATCTCGGGATCGTCGAGCTTGGCACGACGCAGATCTTCTGCGCTCAGCGAGAGCCTTCCGGAGAAGAGAAATGCGAGCAACGGCCCGAGATCACTGAACTTCTCGATCCGCGGCGCCGCGAGCTGCGCGAGGCGCGTCAGCCGCTCCGGCGACACCGCCCAGTCCGCGACGCGGCGCACGAACGTTTGCGGATCGAGGCCCTCGCGGATGTAGCGGCCGTTGAGCCAGCCCAGCTTCGCCAGGTCGAAGACCGGACCGCCGGTCGGGACGTGCTCGATCTCGAAGCGTTGCACGATGGTCGGCAGGTCCATGATCTCATCTTCACCCTCGCGGACTGCATTCGCCAGGAGGGCCAAGAAATTGATGAGCGCCTCCGGCAGATAACCCATGGCGCGGAAGAACAGGATCCCCGTCGGGTTCTTGCGTTTGCTCAGTTTGCTCTTGTCGAGATTGCGCAGCAGCGGCAGATGCATCAGCTTGGGCGGCTCCCAACCAAGATACGAATAGAGCAACAGATGCTTGGGCGCGCTCGACAGCCACTCTTCACCGCGGAAGACGTGCGTGATTCCCATGAGATGATCGTCCACGACGTTGGCCAGATGGTAGGTCGGCAGACCGTCGGACTTCATGAGGACCTGCATGTCGACGCTCTTATACTCGAACTCGACGGGACCGCGGCGCAGATCCTCGACGACGCACGCCCCGTCGTTCGGCACGCGGAGCCGCACGACGTACGGCTCACCGGCCGCCTCGCGGCGCGCGATCTCCTCCGGCGAATAGGTGAGGCACAGGCCGTCGTAGCGCGACGGCTGGCCGGCGGCCCGCTGCGCAACGCGCATCTCCTCGAGTCGCTCGGGCGTGCAGAAGCACTTGAACGCGTGCCCTCGTGCGAGCAGCTTCGCGGCGTATTCGCGATAGATGGCGGAGCGCTCGCTCTGACGATACGGCCCGTGCGGGCCGCCGACGTCCGGACCCTCGTCCCACGAAAGCCCGCACCAGCGCAGCGTCTCCAGGATCGTGCGCTCGCTCTCGGCCGTGCTGCGCACCTGATCGGTATCCTCGATGCGCAAGACGAACTGGCCGCCGCGCTTCTTGGCGAAGCAGTAGTTGACGAGTGCCACGTAGGCGGTGCCCACGTGAGGATCGCCCGTCGGCGACGGCGCGACGCGCGTTCGAACCTTCGACACGTCGAGAACTCTTTGTGCCCTAGCCGACCAGGGCTCTACGCTTGCCGCATTCGCGCCGGACGAAATCGATGATGTCCTGCAGCGGCGCGCCGGGCGTGAATATCTCGCGCACGCCGAGCTCGCGCAGACGCTGTGCGTCCTCGGCTGGGATCGTGCCGCCCCCGAAAAAGACGATGTCGCCGGCGTCCTGCGCGCGCAGCTGCTCGACGACGAGGGGGAAGAGCGTCATGTGCGCGCCCGACAGGATCGAGAGCCCGACGCCGTCGGCATCTTCCTGAATGGCGGTCTGAACGATCTGCTCCGGCGTTTGAAACAGCCCCGTATAGACGACCTCCATCCCGGCATCGCGCAACGCTCGTGCGATCACCTTGGCGCCGCGGTCGTGCCCGTCGAGCCCGGCCTTAGCGATGACGACGCGAAGCGGTCGATCGTTCATCTGATCCTTCATTTTTATGCCGGCTCAAGAGCAGCGCCTCCTCGAGCTTCTGCTTGACCGCGGCGAGCGTCCGGCGCACGCGATAGAGTTCGAATTTAGTTCGCCTGCGGAAATCGCGCGGCATCAGAGCACCGCCGCCTCGGTATAGCGCCCGTAGACCTGCGCCATTGCCTCGACGATCTCACCCTCGGTGCAGTAGGCGTTGACGCAGTCGATCAGATGCGGCATCAGATTGTCGTTCGGGCTCGCGCACGCCGCCTGCAGCCGCTCCAGCGCGATCGGCACGAGCGAAGCGTCGCGCCGTTCGCGAACCACTCGGACCGCGCCGGCCTGTTCGCGCTCGGTTTCTTCAGTGATCTTCAGAAGCTCGATGGGCGCGGATTCATCCTTGACGAACGCGTTCACGCCCACGATGACCCGATCTTTCGTCTCGATCGAGCGCTGATAGCGATAGCTCGCTTCCGCGATCTCGCGTTGGAAGAAACCGGCCTCGATCGCTTCGATCACGCCGCCGTACTCCGCGATCTGAGCGAAATACGATTCGGCCTCGCGCTCCATCTCGTCGGTGAGGGACTCGACGTAATAGGAGCCGCCGAGCGGATCCACCACGTTGGTCACGTTCGTTTCATAGGCCAAGACCTGCTGCGTGCGCAGCGCGATCTCGACCGACTTCTCGCTCGGCAGCGCTAACACTTCGTCCATCGAGTTCGTGTGCAGCGACTGCGTGCCGCCCAGCACCGCCGCCATCGCCTCGAATGCGACGCGAACGATGTTGTTCTCCGGCTGCTGGGCCGTCGCGCTGCAGCCGGCCGTCTGCGTGTGGAAGCGGAGCTGCCACGAGCGCGGATTGTGCGCGCCGTACTTGTCGCGCATGTGCCGAGCGTAGATTCTGCGCGCCGCACGGAACTTGGCGATCTCTTCGAAGAAGTCGATGTGCGAGTTGAAGAAGAACGAGAGGCGCGGCGCGAACGAATCGACGTCCATTCCGGCCGCCATGCACGCCTCGACGTACGCGAAGCCGTCTGCGAGCGTGAACGCGAGCTCTTGCGCCGCCGTAGATCCGGCCTCTCGAATATGATAGCCGGAGATGGATATCGTGTTCCACTTCGGCATTTCGCGCGTGCAGAAGTCGATCATGTCGACGATGATCCGCATGTGCGGGCGCGGCGGAAAGATCCACTCCTTCTGCGCGATGTATTCCTTGAGGATGTCTGCCTGGATCGTGCCGCCGAGCTTCGCGCGTGGGATGCCTTTCTTCTCGGCCGCGGCGACGTACTGAGCGAGCGCGATGCAGGCCGGCCCGTTGATCGTCATCGAGGTCGTGATGTCGCCCATGTCGATGCCGTCGAAGAGCAGCTCCATGTCGGCGAGCGAGTCGATCGCGACGCCGCACTTACCCACCTCACCGCGCGATTGCGGCGCGTCGGAATCGTATCCCATCAGCGTGGGCATGTCGAACGCGACCGAGAGTCCGTGCTGACCCTGCGCGAGCAGAAAGTGATAGCGTTCGTTCGTCTGCGCTGCGGTGCCGAAGCCGGCGAATTGCCGCATCGTCCACAACCGATCGCGATACCCGTTGGGATGGATCCCGCGCGTATAGGGATACTCGCCGGGCCACGCCAAATCACGCGCCAGCTCGAGACCGGCGAGATCGTGCGGCTCGTAAACCTTCTTCAAGGGAACGTCCGAGATCGTGCGATCGGTGGCGCCGGAACCCGCACCCCGCCGCGGCCGGGTCTTAGCCGACGCATCCTCCCAGCGGCGGCGCTGTTCGTCGAATTCCGCGCCGCCCTGCGCTGCGGGCTTGCCCGAAGGCTCGATCGTCACTTTGAGGTTATCCAAGGACATAGGGCCCGAGTCTTTCGACGCGCGCGGCACTTTCTCCCTAAAAGGATGAGAGAATGCGATCGGCGGCTTCGTACGGGTCCACGTCGTCGCGAGGATCTTTGCGTAAGGCCTCGTCGAGACGCCGCTCCAAACGTCCCAGCGCGAGCTGCCGCACCTGGTGGACGAACGCGTCCCGCCGCCGGCTGTCGATTTCGCCGGTTTCGTCGAGATAGGCGACGTGACGCTCGATGGCGCTCCACAGCTCGTCGATGCCGTCGCCGGAGAGCGCCTGGGTCGTCACGAGCTCGGGAACCCATCCGGCCCACTGCAGCATCTCCATCATCGAACGAATTTCGCGTCGCAACTGATTGGCCATAGGGTGGTCCGACTTGTTGACGACGAAAATGTCTGCGATCTCCATGATTCCCGCCTTGAGCACCTGAATCGAGTCGCCGCTGCCCGGCTGCAGCGCGACGAGCGTCGTCTGCGCGAGCTCCGCGATCGCGACCTCGCTCTGCCCGACGCCCACCGTCTCTATCAGCACGACGTCGAAACCGAACGCATCCATCAGCAGCACCGCGTCGGCCGTCGCTCCTGCGAGGCCGCCCAGATGTCCTCGGCTCGCCATCGAACGAATGAAGACCGACTCGTCGGTAAAGTGTTCGTTCAGTCGGATTCTATCGCCGAGCAGCGCGCCGTGCGAAAACGGCGAGCTGGGATCCACCGAGACGACGCCGACGCTGCGATGTAATCCGCGCGCCTTGCGCACCAAGCCGGAGGCGAGCGTCGATTTGCCCACGCCGGGCGGTCCCGTGAGTCCGATGGTCATCGCGCGGCCGGCCTTCGGATACAGCGCGCGCACGAGATCGCCGCCGCGTCCCGCCTCCGCGCGCGAGATGGCGCGCGCCAGAGCGCGCGGCTTACCCGCCTCGAATTCGCGCAGCAGTTCGGCGTCGTTTGGTTGACGTTTCAAGAGGAGTATGTTGCGGCTCGCGATGAGGGTGAACCTGCTCCAAGCGCGAAGGGCGTATCCCCATAGTGCGGTCGTCCATTGCGCGCCTCGCGATCACCTGCGCGATTGCCGTGTCGATCGCTTTCGACCTGCCGGCGCCGGCCGCGAGCCAAACTCTCGTCGTACCGCTCACGGGAAAACGCGTGCGCAACATCGAGACGGAGCAGCTCTTTCACACGTTGATGCACGACTTCTTTCTCGAAGACGACACTACGACGTACGTGCAGACCGGCGACATCCCGGTGATGTGGCTTCGCGACTCGTCGGCACAAACGATTCCGTACATCCGCTTTCAGACGTCGTACCCGATCCTGCGAACCCGCTTCGCGGGAGTGATCGAGCGTAACGCGCGCAATATCCTCACCGACTCCTACGCCAACGCATTCGACGCGAACTATCGCGTCTGGGAGCGCAAGTGGGAGATCGATTCGCTCGCGTGGCCGGCCGTACTCGCGTCGGTGTATTGGCGCTCGACCGGCGACAGGACCGTCTTCACGCCGGAGCTGCATCGCGCGCTGCGCACCGTCGTGACGACGTATGCGTGCGAGGAGCGTCATTGGAGATGCAGCCGGTACCGGTATCCCGAACGTACGTACACCGTCGACCGGTACAGCTGGGCCACCGACTTGATCTGGGGCGCCTTTCGTCCCTCCGACGACGCGGTGCAGTATCGGTTCAACGTGCCTCAAAACGCGATGGCAGTGGTGGCGCTGCGCGACATCGTGCAGCTGGCGATCGACGGTTACGGCGACGACTCGCTCGCGCGCGACGCGCAACGGCTGGGTACGCGCGTTCAGGCCGCCGTGCAGCGCTACGGGCGCTTTTACGACTCCAAGCGGCGGGCGTGGATGTACGCTTATGAGACCGACGGCTACGGACGATACAATCTGATGGACGATGCGAACATCCCGAACCTCACGACGCTGCCCTACATCGATTGGTGTTCATCGTTCGACACGACGTATTTGTCGACGCGCGACTTCACGCTCAGCATGGACAACCCGTTCTTCTTCTCGGGACGCTACGCGGAGGGACTCGGCAGCCCGCACACGCCCTACGACTACGTCTGGCCGCTTGGAATCATCGGGCGCGCGCTGACCGCCACGTCGTCGCTCGAAGTCGCTACGGCGATCACGACGCTCGCGGAGACGGACGGTGAGAGCGGACTGATTCACGAGAGCTTCTATCCCGACGGCTACTGGCGTTACACGCGTCCCGAGTTCGGCTGGGCCAACGCGCTCGGCGCCGAGCTGTTCTTCCGTAGCCTGGCGGGCGAACCAGCCACCGAGTTCGCGTGGCAGGGCCCGATCCTGCCCTTCCAGCGCCGCTCGGTCACGCCGCAGCTGGTGCCGCTTTTCACGCAGATCGAAAACGCCGCGGAGATTAACGCGACGCTCGGTCGCCTCTTGTACGCGGCCGGCGGCTCCATGCCGCACGAATGAGGGGAGCGGCACATCCGGTCGCCAAGCTTCCCCCGCTATGGATCAGGGCTACTACCGCTATCCTTCGATAGCCCACGACCGTCTCGTCTACGTTTGCGAGGACGATCTCTGGAGCGTGTCCGCAACCGGCGGCGACGCCGTCCGGCTGACGGTCAGTTTCGGAACGTGCTCCTTTCCGCGGCTCTCGCCCGACGGCGAATCGATCGCGTTCGTCTCGACCGACGAGGGAAGCCCCGAGCTGTACGTGATGCCGGCGCGCGGCGGCGAGCCGCGCCGTCTGACGTTCCTAGGCGCGACGCTGGCATGGGCGACCGGGTGGAGCGACGACGGCAGCGAGATCTACTTCGTCGCCAACCCGACGGCGTGGTACGAAGGCGAGACGCGACCGTTCGCCATCTCCAAAGAGGGCGGTGCGCCGCGGGAGCTCAATCTCGGTCACGCTCGCGCACTGTCGTTCGGCGCCGCGGGGCGCCTGGCGATCGGGCGCAATGCAACCGATCCCGCGCGCTGGAAGCGTTATCGCGGCGGCACGGCCGGCGAGATCTGGGTCGATGCGGCCGGCACCGGCGAGTTCGCGCGTCTGCCGCTGCCGGACGGGAACCCGTGCTGGCCCATGTGGATCGGCGATCGCATCTTCTTCCTGGCCGACCACGAGGGCATCGGCAACTTGTACTCGTGCCGCCTGGATGGAAGCGACATCCGCCGCCACACGAACGAGAGCGAGTATTACGTTCGTTTTCCTTCGACCGACGGCGAGCGCGTCGTCTACTCCGCGGGCGCGGAGATCGCGTTATACGACATCGCAAGCGACACGTCGCGGCGCATCGCCGTCGCAACGCATTCGCCGGCGCCGCAGGCGGCGCGGCGATTCGAGAGCGCCGCGGAGTCGCTCGAATCGTTTACCCCGCATCCGGACGGTACGCGGCTCGCGTTCGTCGCGCGCGGGCAGCAGTTCACGATGCCGCTCTTCGAAGGTGCGGCCGTCCGGCATGGGACGGCGGAGCGCGCCCGCGCGCGTTTGACCCAGTGGTTCCACGACGGAAAGCATCTCGTCTTCGTTACCGACGTCAACGGCTACGAGCAGATCGCGATCTGCGGCGCCGACACGCCGAGCGAGCCGCGGTTGATCACGAGCGGGGACATCGGCCGCGTGACCGACCTGGTCTGCTCGCCGTGCGCCGACACGATCGCGTTCGCCAACCACCGCCACGAGCTCTGCGCGCTCGATCCGGACGACGGAAAGGTGCGCGTGCTCGACACGTGTCCGCCGCACCGCATCGAGGATCTGGCGTTCTCGCCGGACGGCCGTTTCGTGGCTTACGTCTGGTGGCCCGCGCACGGGTCGTCGATCATCCGCGTCGTCAAGGTCCGCTCGGGAAAGATTCACGACGTGACGGCGCCGCTGCGCACGGATCAGGCGCCGGCGTGGGACCCCGCCGGAAAGTATCTGTACTTCATTTCCACGCGCGACTTCAATCCCGTCTACGACGCGCTGCAGTTCGACCTGAGTTTTCCGCAGGCCAGCCGCCCGTTCGTCGCTACGTTGCGCAGCGACGTGCCGTCGCCGTTCGTTCCCAAGCCCAAGCCGGTTCACCACGATCACGAGCGCGAGCGTGAGCGCGAGCGCGACCGGCCGAACGGCAAACCGGAGAAGGCGGTCGACGTCGAGATCGACTTCGACGGCATCACCGGCCGCGTGTTGGCTTTCCCCGTCGACGAGGGTGACTATCAGGACATCGTCGCGACGCGCGACCGCGTGCTCTTCACGCGCTTTCCCGTGAAGGGAATCAAGCCGGCGCGCCGGGAGGAGCTCGATCACGACGATCACGGCAGCCTGCTCGCGTACGACGTCGATCAACAGCGTCTGGCGACCATCGCGACCGAGTGCGACGAGATCGAGCTCGGCCGCGACGGCCGCACGCTGATCTATCGCTCGCACGACCGCCTGCGCGCGATCGACGCGCAGAGCGAGCTGCCCGAGGAGGGCGACGAGCAGAAGCCGCCGGCGGAACCGGGACGGCGCAGCGGCTGGCTCGAGCTCGACCGCGCCAGCGTCGAAATCGTGCCTCGCGACGAGTGGTTCCAAATGTATCGCGAAGCCTGGCGCCTGCAGCCCGAGCAGTTCTGGGTCGAGGACATGAGCGACATCGACTGGGACCGCGTCTTCGACCGCTACGCGGCGATTCTCCCGCGCGTGCGCACGCGCGGCGAGCTCTCCGATCTCATCTGGGAGATGCAGGGCGAGCTCGGTACGTCCCACGCCTACGAGTGGGGCGGCGACTACCGCGAGCCGCGTCAGTATCAACGCGGTTTTCTCGGAGCCGACCTGGGCTGGGACGAGGCGCGCGAGGGCTACCGCATCGAGCGCATCTACCGGGGCGATTCCTGGAATCGCGACAGCGATTCGCCGCTGGCCGAGCCGGGCGGGGACGTGCACGAGGGCGACTGCATCGTCGCGATCGGCGGCAAGCGGCTATCGCGCGACACCACACCCGATCGGCTGCTCGTGAACGCCGCGGGCCGACAGATTTCGGTGACGCTGCGCGGGAGGAAGGACCAGGAGCGCACGGTCTTGGTCAAGGCACTGGAAAACGAGGCCGCACTGCGCTACCGCGCGTGGGTCGAGGCGAATCGCCGCATCGTTCACGAGCGCACCGGCGAGCGCGTCGGCTACGTGCACATCCCCGACATGGGACCGTGGGGGTTCGCCGAGTTCCACCGCGGCTATCTGAGCGAGTTCGACCGCAAGGGTCTCATCGTGGACGTTCGCTACAATCGCGGAGGCCACGTGTCGCCGCTCCTGCTGCAGAAGCTCACGCGCAAGCGCGTGGGTTACGACACGCCACGCTACGGCTCGCCGATTCCCTATCCGCCGGAGTCCGTCGGCGGCCCGATCGTCGCCCTGACCAACCAATTCGCCGGTTCCGACGGCGACATCTTCAGTCACTGTTTCAAGTTATACAAACTGGGGCCGCTCGTGGGTAAGCGCACGTGGGGCGGCGTCATCGGCATCGATCCGTACCACCATCTCGTCGACGGCACGCTCACCACTCAGCCGGAGTTCTCGTTCTGGTTCGTGGACGTCGGCTGGCGCGTCGAGAATTACGGAACGGAGCCGGATTACGAGGTCGACGTCGCGCCGCACGAGTATCGAGACGGCAAAGACCCGCAACTCGACTTCGCGCTGCAGCTGATGGATCGGGCGCTCGAAGGCTACGAGGAGCTTCGTCCGGACCTATCCACTCGCCCGTCGTTACCTCTGCCTTCGCTTACGTGAAGCGGGCGGCGTTCGCCGCGCTGGCGTTCGCCGTCCCGGCGATCGTTTACGCCGCGAGCGCGTCGCCGGAACCGGCATCCTGGGACACGGCGGAGCTGCAAGGCGTTCCGTATATTCTCGGAATCTCGCATCCGACCGGATTCCCGTTCTACGTGCTGCTCGGGTATGTGTGGTCGCACGCCTTCGCGTTCGGATCGATCGCGTGGCGCCTGAACGTGCTGAGCGGCGTGGCGATCGCGGTCGCCTGCCTGGCGGCATACGGCGTCGCCCTGGAGTTTGGCGCGGGCCGGCCCGTCGCGCTCGCGGCGACGCTCTGGTTCGCCTTCACGCGCAACGTCTGGTCGCACGCCTCGCGCGCCGAGGCACAAGACATCGCCGTCGCGTGCGCCACGCTCGCCATCTACTTCTTCGTGCGCTGGATGCAGGGCGGCCGCGACGGCTGGTTCGTCGCGGCGTTCGCGCTCGCGGGCCTCGGCATGGCGGCGCATCCGAACGCGCTGTGGGTTCTGCCGGCGTTCGTAGTCGGAGCGCTGATCGCGCGACGACGCCCGTCGCTTCGCCTCCTCGGGGGCGCCGTCGCGGTTGTGGTCGGCGCGCTGCTGCTGTATGCGTATCTCCCGCTGCGTTCGGCATACGTCGTGGCGCACGGGTTGGATCCCACCGCGACGCTCGCCGGCGCCGGCGGCGGAATCTTCTGGAACTATAACGATCCGCGCACGCCGCACGGCCTCGCCGTCGAGCTGACCGGGAGCGAAACGCAGACGCTCTCCTATTTCTTTGCCTCGTTCAATCCGCTGTACCTCAAGGACGCCGTTTCGGCGTTCGTCACCGGCCTGCACGCGGAGTACGGCCTGATCGCGACGATCCTGGTGTTTGCGGGCTTCGTCGCGGCGTGGCGCAGGGATTGGCGCACGACGCTGGTGCTCGCGCTGGCCGCGACGGCGGCACTGATCTTCTCGGTCGTATATCCCAACGAGAGCGACGTCGGGCGCTACCGGCTCCTCGCGTCGTGGGTCGCCGTCCCGCTGCTAGGTGCGCTCGCGCCGAGACCGCGTCGCACGCTCGAGGTGTTGGCGTCTGCGGCGCTCGCGGTGTTTCTCTCGATCGGTGCGGGGATGGCGTTCGACCGTCATCGCGCGTTCTTTCGGCACGCCCCACGCGAAGGCGGGCGCTGGGTGATCGACGCGGTACGTCCATACGTCCCTCCGGGCGCCGCGATCGTCACCGGCTGGCTCGACGCGACCTCGCTCGCGTACGGCGCGTACGCCGACCTCTCGCTGCCGGGCCGCATCATCGTCTCCGACGACACGCTGCGCACGAAGCGCTATGGGCCTTGGGCCAAAAATCGCCGCGTCTTCGTCCTCGTCAATCCGCACGACGTCGACGCGCTTCCGGGGACGCGCGATGTCGCCAAGCTCGACGCCTACCACGAGCTCTTCGAGGTCGAGCCTTGACAGCTCGGTTCAACTTCCGCAATATGGGTATATCGGTCCAACGGTCGGGCGAATACGGTCCAATGTGAGCCAAGGTCCAATCCAGAGAGGTCCAATCCGGATCGGGAGGAGCGCAATGTTGAATGGACAGGGACGCGCCGCCGCACTGCGGCGACGCTGGCAGAGCGACCGCCGCTGGAGCGGCATCACGCGGCGTTATACCCCCGAAGACGTCCTTCGGCTGCAAGGCAGCATCGTTAGGGAGCACACGCTGGCCGCGCTGGGCGCCGCGCGTCTCTGGCGTGACCTCCGCGGGCACGAGCCCGTCACGGCGCTCGGGACGCTCTCGGGAGGGCAGGCGGTTCAGGCCGCGCGAGCCGGCCTGCGTGCGCTCTACTGCAGCGGCTGGCAGGTCGCCGCCGACGGCAACGCCGCCGGCGAAACGTATCCCGATCAGAGCCTCTACCCCGTCAATAGCGTCCCGGCACTCGTCGAACGGCTGAACAACGCGCTCGCACGTCTCGATCAGGTCGAGTCGCTGGAAGGGCAGGGCGGCGCGCACTGGTACCTCCCGATCGTCGCCGACGCCGAGGCCGGTTTCGGCGGCGCCCTCAACGTTTTCGAGCTGATGACGGCGATGATTCGCGCCGGCGCCGCCGGCGTGCACTTCGAAGACCAGCTCAGCTCGGAGAAGAAGTGCGGCCACCTCGGCGGCAAGGTACTGATCCCGACGCAGCAGGCGGTGCGACACCTCGTCGCGGCGCGGCTGGCCGCCGACGTGTGCGACGTCCCGACGATCCTGGTGGCGCGCACGGACGCTAACGCGGCGAAGCTCGTGACGAGCGACGTCGATCCCGTCGACCGGCAGTTCATCACCGGCGAGCGCACCCCCGAAGGCTTCTTCGTCACGAAATGCGGCCTCGAGGCGTGCATCGCCCGAGGGCTCGCGTACGCGCCCTTTGCGGACCTGCTGTGGATGGAGACCGCGGAGCCGAACCCCGACGAGGCCCGGCAATTTGCCGACGCAATCCACGCGCGCTATCCCGGGAAACTTCTGGCGTACAACTGCTCGCCTTCCTTCAACTGGCGGAAGAAGCTCGATGCCGAAGCGATCGCCTCGTTCCAGACGCGTCTCGCCGAAATGGGTTACAAGTTCCAATTCGTGACGCTCGCGGGTTTCCACGCGCTCAACCATTCATTCTTTGCGCTGGCGCGCGACTTCAAAGAGCGCGGCATGACCGCCTACGCCGAGTTTCAGGCGCAGGAGTTCGCGAGCGAGCCGCACGGCTATACCGCGACGCGGCACCAACGTGAGGTCGGCACCGGCTACTTCGACGAAGTGGCAAACGTCGTCGGCGAGGGCCGAGCCTCCACGACGGCGCTGTGCGGATCGACCGAAGCCGAGCAGTTTTACGACGATCGCCCCGCCATGCCCGCCTAGCCGAGGAACCCCCTGAACGTCGCTCCGGCGGGTTTCGCGATCAAGCGCGACCTGCCGCCGGGATTCGCGGAGTTCTACTGGCCGCTCCACCGGCGCTTCGCGCGCGAGCAGCAACGGCTCGTGCGCGCACGCCGCGAGCGGCTCGAGCGCGCGCACGCCGGCGAGCTGCCGAACTATCCGGCCCCTTCGGAAGCACAGAGGTCGCAATGGGCCGTCGACCTCCCGGCGTGGTGTGCGGACCAGCGCAACCAGATGACGGGGCCGGCCGACGACGCGGAGCTCTGCGTGAAGATGCTCAACTCGGGCGCGCCGGGCGTCATGCTCGACCTGGAAGACTCGATGGCCAACACGTGGGAGCACTTGATGCTCGGCCATCGCAACATCGTCGCCGCGCTCTACGGCGAGCTGACCTATGAGGACGCCAAGCGCGGCGGTGCGGTTGCCATCGCGCCGAGCGACACGGTCGTTTGGAACCGGGTGCGCGGCCTGCATCTCTCGCAAGGCGGGATTCTCGAGCACGAGCTCACGAGCGCATCGCTGTTCGATCTCGCGCTGATCGTCTTTCGGCTCGACTACGAGCGGCTGCGCCATAGCTTGAGCATCTACATCCCCAAGTCGGAGTCGGCCGAGGAAGCGCTGTGGTGGAGCGAGGTCTTCGAGGCGCTGATCGCCGCAAAGCGCTGGCCGCGTGACGCGATCAAGGCGATGGCGCTGATCGAGTCGCATCCGATCGCGTACGAGATCGAAGAGTTTTTGTAGAATTTGCGCGACTACATCGTGGGCCTCAACCTCGGGCGCTGGGATTACATGGCGAGCCTGATTCACTACAATCTCGCCGATCCCGGATGGCTGCTGCCCGACCGCAACACGATCCCGATCGACGTTCCATTCTTTCAGCGCGTCCGCACGCTGTTGCCGGAACTGACCCACAAGCACGGCGCGCTCGCGATCGGCGGCATGACCGCGCTCTATCCCAGCCGCGAAGATCGCGCGCTCAACGCGCGGGCGCTGGCCGTTCTGGAGCGTGACAAGAAGAACGAGGCGACATGCCTGATGGACGGCGCCTGGACGGGTCATCCCGATCAGAACGCGATCGCCGTGGCGCAGTTCCCGTATCCGAACCAGCTCGACCGACGTCCGGCGCTCGAGACGTTGCAACCCGATCTGCGGCCGTCGCCCGCGGGCATCGGAGCGACGACGCTAGGCGGTACGCGCGCGGCGGTGCGCACGGTGATCCGCTATCGCAACGGCGTGCTCGAGGGCAGCGGCGCGAGCCTGTTGGACGGATACATGGAGGATCTGGCGACCGATCGAATCTACCGATTGATGATCGCGCAGCGCCTCCGCCATCCCGGCGACTACACCCCGGCGTTGCTCTCCACGATGTTCGACGAGGAGCTCGAACGAATTCTTGCCGACCTTCCGCCTAGCGCACCCGCGGATGCGCGCGCCCGCTTCCGCCGCGCGCGCGAGATTTCGGAAAACATGATCCTCACCGGCGCGTTTGACCCGACCTAACAGCGCGTTCGGACCCGTAACAAGGTTCACGCGGAAGAGGCACTGACGTGCGCGAAGATGAATCTGATTCGACTCCCGCGATTGGAGTCGCGTCGCCAAGGGAGTACAGCGATCGTGTCTACTCAAAAGGAGTAACCGCAGTGAACGCCAGTGGTTTGGTAAAATACGCCGGTGCTTTGGTCGCACTCGCGATATGCTCCGCGTGCGGCCCGGTCGCGCCGTCAACCGCCGCACTCAACGTTACATACGTCGGCAGGACCCTGTCCATCAACGGAAGGCTGGTGACTGCGGCGCGCGTGAATCTAAGGCCGCCGCCCCGTTATGCCGCCATTCTTCCCGACCGTCGTGCGAGGGCGAAGAAATTCGAGTACGTCATCGACAACTACGGCACTTACGCCGACATTTTCGATTATCCGAAGAGTGATAAACAGATCGGTACGATCAAAAACGTCGGCGGCCAAGGCTGTACGAACGTCCTCTCCGGCTATGGGAGGAAGAGCTTCTGGATCGTCGCGGGCGTCGATCAGATCACGGAATACGGGGTCCCCCAGAAGCCCCTGAAGACGCTCGACGCGCCCACCGGCAGCAGCCCATCAAGCTGCGCCATGAATACTAGCGGCGACCTGGCCGTCGGGATCCTGTCCGGCACCGACGCGGGTGACGTCGTAATCTTCAAGAACGCGAGCGGCTCCGGCACCGTTTACGCCACGCCGTTGACCCAAGAGTATTTCGACGGCTACGACATTCACGGTAATCTCTTCATCGACGGCTTTAACAAGTTCAATAGGCTCGTGCTGGCCGAGCTCCCAAGAGGCGGCACTGAGTTTCAAACGATCACGACGAGCAACACCGTGCGCTTCCCTGGTTCCGTGCAGTGGGACGGCAAGTACGTCACCGTCCTCGATCAGGACGTGGACGCGATCTATCAGTACGCGGTCAGCGGTACGAAGGCCAAGTTGAAAGGCACGATAACGCTCAAGGGGGCCGTCGACTGCGCGCAGAGCTGGATCGTCCGGGGCCTGGTCTATTGCGGAGATGCGTTTAACAACGACGGCGAAGTTTTCAAGTACCCGGCCGGCGGTTCAATCGTCGCAACCCTTACGGGCAATTTCGATACGCCGCTTGGCGTGGTGGCGGCACGCAAATAACCTGCGTTTCGCATCTGGGCATCGAACGGGGGCGGCGGCTGGGCGCCGCCTCTATTGTTCGAGTTCATGCAGAGTGTTCGTCTTGTTATCGGTATAGAACAGGACCGTATCGCTATCGTTCGTGCCGGTCGCGACGAGTCCGAAGACGTGAGCGGTCTTGCTCGTGTCGATTCTTTTCGTGTCGAGTATCTTTCCGGCCGGCGTCAACTCCACCAGCTTGTCGCCGCCCCCTTTGGTGTTGGCAACGATGAGGTTCCCATTCGGTAAAAGAGCGGCAGCAACGGGCGCATCGAGTGGGGAACCGCTATAGACGACCCTCGCGCACGTGTGCTTTGGGTGAGCGCATGTGAATTTCTTACCACCGGGATGCACGACGATCTCGTCCTTCTCCAGAAGTTGGCTGGCATTCGAAACGGCGACGACCGTGTTATCGACCCCATCCACCATGTACAGCGTGTCGTTGCAAAGATGACCGCCCTTAATCCTATGGTTATCGTATTGTATTCCGGATGGCCCTAAGACGCTCCAACCGGCGCCCTTATTGACGCCGAAACCAGTTATCACTTGAGTCACTTTTTCTTGCCCGGAGCGGCTAACGGGGACGAACGTCACCTTGACGATCGAGCCGGTCTTGGAATCCGAAATGTAGATGTCTTCAGGCGCGTAAGGTAGACCGCAGAACGCATCGACGTCGTCGAACGGAGCCTCGAAGGGATGGCCGAATTTCTTCTTCAACTCACCGGTGGGACTGAACTGCGCAACGCGACCACTGACCTGCCCCGCGCCGTAGACGTTGTTAGTCGTCGCACTGACTGCGTCGCCGTCACAACCCTCGATGTTGGTGCTTTGCGCAAATTCCATCGGCTTGGAGCGGGGGCGTGGATCCAATAATTCGATGGTCGTACCCCTTCCAGCGGCGCCGGCAGAGTCGTCGAAGTTGCAGACGAGCAGTTGCCCTGTTTTGAGCAGCCCGAAGGTCGATCGGACCCATGTGATTGCGCGCGGCCCCATGTCGCCGTTCTTGGCATCGACGGTCGAGCCGATCTCCACGTCCTTCGTAAGTCTTTTTAGAATCGAAGTCGTGTCGTTTGGAACGATGGAACTCGCGCCAGGCGCCGCGACTTGCGGCGCGTAGGGGACCTGGGCGTTTCCGCCACACGCCGAAGTTGCCAAAAGTGCTCCCGCGGCTAGCACGAGCACGCGATTAATGAAAGCCGGCATCCTTGACCTCGCTCTTAACGCAGTGATGACGCAGCGGGCTTCGAAGTGGCTCCTTCGTTGCCTGCAAGAGCGAGCAACCGCCGTCCACCCTTAAGAGGGGGGTGAGCAGCGGGCGCCAGGCATGGACGACCATTGTCGCTAAAGGCGGGGGCTTGCTGTTTTGAGGAAGGGCCAATGGAATGAATACGACCGGTCTGCTGAAATACGCCGCTGCTTTAGTTGCACTCGCGATATGCGCGGCGTGCGGCGGCGGGCTTTCCTTCGACTCCGCTCAGGGCAGGCCACGCAACGTCACATACGTCGGTAGGACGCTCTT
This sequence comes from Vulcanimicrobiota bacterium, assembly GCA_963723485.1. Taxonomy (GTDB): domain Bacteria; phylum Vulcanimicrobiota; class Vulcanimicrobiia; order Vulcanimicrobiales; family Vulcanimicrobiaceae; genus Cybelea. The sequence continues at coordinate 62,383 of CAVRQS010000001.1, forward strand.
CGTGAACGGAAGACCGGTAACGGCGGCGCGCGTGAATCTAAGCCCGCTGCCCCCTTACGCCGGCATTCTTCCCGACCTGCATAGGAAGCCGAAGACCTTCGAGTACGTTATCAACAACTACGGTACGTACGCGAGCATTTTCGACTATCCGAAGAGCGTCGCGCAGATCGGCTCGATCAACAACGTCGGCGGCCAAGGCTGCACGAACGTGCTCAACGGTTACGGCAATAAGATCCTCTGGATCGTCGCGGGCCCGAACCAGATCACGGAGTACCACGTCGTCAAGAAGGCGATCAAGACGCTGTCCGTCCCCTACTCTTTTCCATCCAGCTGCGCCATGAATAGCCTAGGCGACCTTGCGGTCGGGATCTTGTATGCATCGGGGGCGGGCGGCGGCTACGTCGTGATCTTCAAGCACGCGAGCGGCTCGGGTAAAGCTTACCCCACGCCGTTGGACGAAGAGTTCTTCGACGGCTACGACCCCAAAGGCGATCTCTTCGCCGACGGCTTTACCGGCAACCGCTCGGGTTTCGCGCTCGTCGAGCTGCCGAAGGGCAGCACTAAGTTCGAAACGATCGCGACGAGCAACGCCGTTGGATTCCCCGGCTCCGTGCAGTGGGACGGCGAGTACCTCACCGTCCTCAATCAGTACACGAGCGAGATCTACCGGTACACGGTCAGGGGAACGAAGGCGCACTTAAAGAGCACGGTAAAGCTCAAGGGTGCCGCTGATTGCGCGCAGAGCTGGATCGTCGGGGGCCTCGTCTATTGCGGAGATGCGGGCAGCGATGAAGGCGAGGTTTTCAAGTACCCCGCCGGCGGTCGGGCGATTGCGACCTTTACCGGCAATTTCGACACTCCGCTCGGCGTGGTGGCAGCCAAGAACTAATCTCCTTTTCTTGTGCTCCGGTGGCCTGCCGGCAGCCGCTGGAATAGTCCTCAAGGACGCGATCGAAAGCAGCTTGCAAGGTGGTCGTTCACCATGCCGGCGGCTTGCATGAATGCGTAGCAGATCGTCGGGCCGACGAAGCGGAAACCGCGCGCACGCAGGTCTCGGCTCATCGCCTCAGACTCCCGCGTCGATGACGGAATCTTCGACGGACTGCGCCGCTTCGAGTCGCGCTTGCCGTCGACGAAGCTCCAGATGTAGGCGTCGAACGAGGCGAACTCTTTTCGCACCTTCAGCAGCGCCTTCGCGTTCGCAACGACCGATTCGATCTTTGCCCGGTTGCGAATGATGCCCGGGTCCGCGAGTATCTTCTCTAGGCGCGCCGGCGTGATGCGCGCGACGGCTGCGGGGTCGAAGTCCTTGAAGAGGCTGCGATAGCGGTCGCGCTTGCGCAGCACCGTCTCCCAGCTCAGCCCCGCCTGCGCGCCCTCGAGACAGAGCAACTCGAACAGCATCCGGTCGTCGTGGAGCGGCACGCCCCACTCTTCATCGTGGTAGGCGATCATTGGCTCCGAGCGTGCCCAGCTGCAGCGTTTCATCGATTGATTGGCCATGTGCCCCTTCTTCCCAGGGGGGTGACACGATCCGCCGGGATTGCCAGCGGCGACCGAATGTCTTATCAGTTAGGCTATGCGCCCGAGACTGTCCGCCAGCATTCCCCCTGCGGCCGCGCTCGCGACGCTGATCGTGCATCTCGCCGGAAACCCGCATTACGGCTTCTTCCGCGACGAGCTGTACTTCATAATCTGCGGCTTACATCCGGCGTGGGGATACGTCGACCAGCCGCCGGTCGTCCCGTTCCTGGCGGCGGCCTCGCAGCTCTTCGGCCACTCGCTCTTCTTGCTTCGCGCGATTTCCGCGCTCTTTGCCGCCGCATCGGTCTATACGACGTGCCTGCTCGTCGTCGAGCTGGGCGGCGGCGCGTTCGCGGAATTCTTCGCGGCCTTGGTGGCGGCAATGACCCCCGTGCTGATGGACTTCGGCACGAAGCTCACGACGGATACCATCGGCCTGTTCGTGTGGCCGCTCGTCGCACTCCTCGTCTTGCGAATCGTCAAGGGCTCCGACCCGCGCTGGTGGCTGGTTGCCGGCGCTCTGCTCGGAGTCGGACTCGAGAGCAAGTACAGCATCGCCTTTTTCGCCGTCGCCCTCATCGCCGGTTTGCTGCTCTTACCGCAGCGGCGAGCGCTGTTCACGCCGTGGTTTCTCGCCGGGATGCTCGTCGCCGCCGCCATCGCTGCGCCGAATTTTGCGTGGCAGGCCGCGCACGGTTACCCAATGTGGGCGCTGTTGCTGCACGCCGGCGAGTATAAGGACGAACTGCTCACGCCGTTGCAATACGTCGCGACGCAGGTGCTGATCACGCATCCCCTGCTCGCGCCGGTGTGGATCGTGGGTGTCGCTGCACTGCTGCGCCGCAGCGACGCGCGCTTTCTCGGCGTGGCCTATCTGCTGTTTATCGCACAGATGATCGCGCTGCACGGCAAGCACTACTACGCCGGTGATGTTTATCCAATTCCGATTGCCGCGGGTGCGGGGGCGATTGAGGCATGGACGCGCCGCGCCGCCGTTTGGCGACCGCTGCTGGCCGTCTACGCGCTTGCCGCCGGCGTCGCGCTGGTCCCGCTGCTCATGCCCGTCCTGCCGGAACGCACGATGGCTGCGTACGACGCCATCGCGCAAAGCATGTTTGCGCGCGAGGTGAATCTGGCGCGAGCGGAACGAACCGATTTAGGAAGACTGCCGCCCGACTGGGGTGACATGCACGGATGGCCGCAGCTCGCCGCAGCCGTCGCGCGCGTCTATCGCTCGCTGCCGCGCGCGCAGCGCGCGCACGCGGCGGTTTTTGCCAGCAACTACGGCGAGGCGGCGGCGATCGACTTCTTCGGACCGCAGTACGGGCTGCCGCCGGCGCTCTCGGGCCACAACCAGTACTGGCTCTGGGGAACGCGCGGCTTCGACGGTAACGTCGTCATCGACGTGCACGGCGACTGCGACGAGCATCTGTTTCGCGATCGCCGCGTCGCCGCACGCTTCAGCAATCCATGGGGGAGGCCGTTCGAAAACGGCTTCGATATCTCGGTCTGCGAAGGGATCACGACGCCGCTGGCCGCGTACTGGCCGCGCTTGCGACGGTATATTTAGCGGACGAGGAGTTCCCGCGGATCGATCGCGTCGATCAGGTGCGGATGAACGCGGTCCGCTAGCCGCCAGGGGCGCAGCGGCGATACGATGTCGTGCGAGAGCGGCAGGCCGGTGATGCGCACGAGCTCGACCGCGCCGGGACGCTGGCGCCGCCAGCTCTTGTAGAGGCGGCGGATCGCGTAGTTGTTCACGGCGATCTCCGCGGTGTTGGTCACGATCGTGAAGCGTCCCGCGAGCGGCGTAACGGTGCGTGTCTCGTCGAGCAGAGTCCGCGCGATGCGGTACATGTGTCCGATCGCGTGCGTCGCATACCGCGGGTAGCCGTTCGCCGGTCCTTTTTCGCGTAGGATCGGATTCCACCAATGAAAACGGTTGGGTAGGCGCAGCAGGCTCTCCGCGACCGCGCCCATGAAACGGTTCGGGATCATCGCGACGCCGAGAAACGGCGCAATCGGCGCGCAGCGCTCGATCGCATAGTGCTGCCCAATCCACGCCGCCATCAGACCGCCGAGGGAGAAGCCGGCGAACGTTACGCGCTCGCCGAGCTCCTGCGCTACGGCGACGTATCGGATCGCGGCGTCGTAGAGGTGCTCGGCCCGCAGGCGCGCGAGCGCCGTCGACATCGGATTCACCTGACCGTGTTTGGGCAGTCGCGGCACGACCACGTTGTGTCCGCGTTCGAAGAGATCGCGCGCCACGCGCTCGAACTGCGCCGGCGTCGTGCTCAGCCCGTGCAGCAAAACGACCGCGTGGGGCGTCCGCGCGCCGTGGACGTACGCAATGGTCCGCCCGTTGGGAGCGATGCCGGGGTGATCTCGTGCCAAAAGGCGGTCGAGCAGCGGAAAGCAGGTAGTCAAGAAAAAGTCCTTAACAGCACCTGCGTGTATCTCCTTTCGGAGCGCGCGCGCGAACTGATCTCCGACGAAGAGCGCTACGGGGCGCACAACTACGCCCCGCTCGATCTCGTCGTGGAGCGGGCGCAGGGTGTTTGGTTGTGGGACGTTGACGGCAGGCGCTATCTCGACTGCGTCAGCGCGTATTCGGCCGTCAACCAGGGACACTGCCATCCGCAGATCTACGCCGCGCTCGTCGAGCAGGCGCAGAAGGTGACTCTCACGTCGCGCTCGATGCGCAACGATCGCATGCCGGGGTTCCTCGAGACGCTGACGCGGCTGACGGGATACGACAAGGCGCTTCCGATGAACACCGGCGTCGAGGCGGTCGAGACCGCGATCAAACTGGCGCGGCGCTGGGCACACGACGCGAAGCGCGTGCCGGCCGATCGCGCGGAGATCATCGTCTTCTCCAACAACTTCCACGGCCGGACGCTCGCGGCGGTCAGCGCGAGCACGACCGCGGAGTATCGTGAGGGCTTCGGCCCGTTCGTTCCCGGATTCGTCACCGTTCCGTTCGGCGATGCCGATGCTCTCGAACGAGCAATCACGCCGAACACGTGCGCGATCTTGATCGAGCCGATTCAGGGCGAAGGCGGCGTTAACGTGCCGCCCGAGGGCTACATCAAACGCGCGAGGGCGCTCTGCCGCGAACACGACGTTCTCTTCATCGCCGACGAGATCCAGACCGGGCTGGGCCGCACCGGCGATCTCTTCGCGTGCGACTACGACGCCGTTCGGCCCGACGTTCTCGTCGTGGGGAAGGCGCTGGGCGGCGGATTCTATCCGGTCTCGGCGATCCTCGCGAACGACGATGTGATGCGCCTCTTCGAACCCGGCTCGCACGGCAGCACGTTCGGCGGCAACCCGCTCGCCTCAGCGGTCGCGCAAGCGGCGCTCGACGTCGTCGTCTCCGAAAATCTTCCCGCGCGCTCGCGCTATGCCGGCGCCCGGCTGATGCAGGGACTGCGCACCATCTCTTCGGCCTGCGTGACCCAGATCAGGGGCCGCGGCCTGCTCGTCGGCGTGGCGACGACCGTCCCGGCCAAGCGCCTCTCCGAGGCCTTGCTGGAGCGCGGCGTCGCGGCCAAGGACTGCCGCGAGTTCGTGCTGCGCATCGCCCCGCCGCTGGTCATCGACGATGAGGCCATCGCCTATTTCCTCGAACGTTTCGCCGACGCCGTCGGGGAGGTCGGCGCCCGCTCTTGACATTCCCCCGGACGCGCGTGATATGGTTGGCGGGCCGAAGCAGCGGCTCGTTCCGCTCACCGGATGCCTGCGGGCGATCCGGTCTTCACTTTAAGGGACTCTCGGCTGGTTCCGTGGTGGGGTTGCTCCGGCAGCGCCTTTTTTATTTGGAGATGAGCTCATAGCACGACCCCTGCGCATCAACGATCAAATTCGCATTCGTGCGGTTCGGGTGATCGACGAAAACGGACAGCAACTTGGGATACTCCCGACCGAAGATGCGTTAGCGCGCGCGCGAACTGCCGGTCTCGATTTGATCGAGGTCTCGCCGAACGCGCAGCCGCCCGTATGCAAGATCGCGGACTACGGACGGCTCAAGTACGAGCAATCGAAGAAGGACAAGGACGCTCGCAAGAAACAGCGGCACTTCGAGTTAAAGGAAGTGAAGCTACGGCCGAAGATCGAGACGCACGACTACGAAACCAAGGCGCGGATGGCGGAACGGCTGCTGCTCGACGGGAGCAAGATCAAGGTGACGATCATGTTCCGCGGCCGCGAGATCACGTACACGTCGTTCGGGCGCCGGCTGCTCGACCGCATGGCCGAGGACTTGGCGCCGATCGCAATGGTCGAGCGAGAGGCGCGGCTCGAGGGCAAAAATATGTTCATGATCATGGCGCCGCGAATGACGCCGACGGGTCCACCGAAGTTTTCGACACCGCGCGAACGGGAGCAGAAGCCGATCGTGCACGAGACACCAGCGAAGGAGCGAACCAGTGCCTAAGATTCGTACACACCGGGGAACCGCGAAGCGCGTGAAGGTCAGCGCGACCGGCAAGGTGACGCACCGTCACCAGTTCGACGGCTGCGGCCACATCCTCAGCAAGAAGTCCCGCAAGCGCAAGCGCAAGTTTCGCAAGGATCAGCCCGTCGCCAAGGGCGATCTGAAGCGTATCGCGCCGACGATCCCCTACCTGGTATAACGGAGGCTCGACATGGCACGCATCAAACGCGGCGTAAACGCTCTCAAGCACCGCCGCAAGGTCATGAAGCTGGTCAAGGGCTTCCGCGCGTCTCGCCGCCGCAATTATCGCGTCGCCAACGAGGCGCTGCTGAAGTCCCTGGCCTACTCGTTCCGCGACCGGCGCGTGCGCAAGCGCGACTTCCGTTCGCTGTGGATAAGCCGCATCAATGCCGCGGTGCGCCGCGAAGGCCTCTCGTATTCGGTGTTCATGAACGGTCTGAAGAAGTCCGGCGTCAGTCTCAACCGCAAGGCCCTCGCGGATCTCGCGATCTCGGACGAAAAGGCGTTCGGGATGCTCCTGAACCTGGCGCGCCAAGCCGCACAACGATAAGCGTTCTGTTCGACCGGCGGGGAACGCTCCTCGCGCTCGAAACACCCAGGTCGCGCACTAGGCCACGGGCGTCCGCGACAGGCAGATGCGCCCTAGTATATAATGGTGGCGTTATGAGGCGTTGGGACTCCGTCTTTGCGACGGGTCTATTCGTCGGCTTCCTCGCGTTCGCGTTCCCGCTGCCGGCCCGCCCGCAGCCCGGACTCTCGTTGACGCCGCCGGTCGCCGATCAGATCGACCGGATGGCCAAAAACGAAATTCATGCGGGGCGCACGCCCGGGATCGCAATCGGCGTCGTCGAGGATGGCCGGCTCGTCTATGCGCGCGGATTCGGGTTCGCTAGGCTCCAGCCGCATGCCGCAATGCTGCCCGATACCGAGTTCTACGCGGGCGGGCTGACGATGGAGTTTACGGCCGCGGCGATCCTTTTGCTTGCCCAGGAGGGCAAGTTAAGCCTCGACGATCGCGTCACCAAGTACGTCCCCGAGTTTCGTCTGGGCAGCGACGTCACGATCGCCCAGCTGCTGACGCAGACCTCCGGCCTGCCCAGCTATGCGGCAATACCGAAGGTCACGTCGGAAATGACGCGCACGATCAAGATGAACGATCTGCTCGCCATGGTCGACGGAATCAAACCGCCGGCCCCTCCCGGTGCCGTCTACGAGAACAATCCGGTCAACTATCTCGTCGCCGGCCTGATCGTGCAGCGCGTCAGCGGGGTCCCGCTCTCCGACTATCTCGAGCAGCACATCTTCTTGCCGCTCGTGATGAATCACACGTTCCTCGCGGGCGATAACGGCATCGGCGCCCACGCCACCGGTTATACCCGCAACGGGAGGGGCTTCGCGGTGGCGCCGAGGTGGGATCCGGCGTGGCTGGATGGCGACTCCGGCATCGTTTCCACGATCTACGATCTCGCCAAGTGGGACATCGAGATGCCGGTCCTGCTGCGCGTGGACTCCGTTCGAACCATGTTCACGCCGAGCGCGAGCGCCGGTCCGACGCACTACGGCATGGGATGGGTCATCGACCGGCGCGGCGGTAAGGAGTTTGTCTGGACGAACGGTGAGATATCGGGCTTTCGGGCGATGAACGCGCTGCTGCCGGAGCAGCAAGTCGGCGTGATCGTACTCTCCAACGTGGACTCGCTGCATGGGCGGTCCGTCACGATTCCCGAGGAGCTGGGCGCTCGAATCTTGAGTCTCTTGGTTCCTCCGGTAACGGCCAATCTAGACAATACGATCGTGACGCGAGCCAAAGATTGGCTCGAACGTCTCGCGAGCCGCCATCTCGATCGCTCGCAACTCACGCCGACGTTCAGCGCCTACCTGAGCGACGATCTCGTGGCGCGTGAAGACTTCGCGGCGCTAGGGCCGGTTCAGTCGATCGTCCCGATCTCCAGCACCGTCGAGCCGAACGGCAATACTCTCTATGAGTTCTTGGTGCGCTATCCAAGCGCGCAATTTCACTTCGACTTCGAGGTAACCGCCGACGGCAAGATCGCCGGATTGAGCCTCGGCGCTTAGAGCGCCTAGTCGTCCCCGTCGGCCAGCCGGCGTCCCGTGGCCTCGACGACCTTGCCCAGCATCGTTACGGCTTCGGCGCGCGTCGCGTTACTGAACATGAAGCGCAGACGCTCGTCGACGTCTTCCACGATCAAGACCGCGCGGCGGCCGCCGCGAACCGCGTCGATCAAAGAGCTCAGGTAAGCTTCGTCCTCGGGGGCCAACACGGACGGTTCTGCGCCGGTACGGTTGCGCTCCAGCAATCGCTTCAACACGGCATCAATGTCGCTCGGTATTTCCACCACGTACCTCCAAGATCGATTCCGGCCGCGTCGGTAGCAACGGCGACGATGCAGAAATCTCTCGTACAGTATCTATCGACCGAATTCGCTTCCGAATTCACCTTCGCCGCCCTGCAGCCAAAACAGGGCCAGCAAGGTTTTTGCGTCGACCGTTCCCTCAGCGACCAGGCGCCATGCCGCCTCACGCGTGCACGTGCGTACTTCGATCCGCTCGTCTTCCTCGGTCGCGGCGGCGCCGGCGGTGAGCTTGTCCGCGTGGAAGAAGTGCATGATCTCCGAGCAGAAGCCGGGCGTCGTCCAAACGGATCCGATCGGCCGCATGCGTCCGGCGACGTAGCCCGTCTCCTCGCGCAGTTCGCGCCGCGCACCGTCCGAGGGGCTTTCGCTGGCGTCGGACGTACCGGCGGGAATCTCCCAAAGAGCCGCGTTCGCGGGGTGGCGGTACTGCCGGACTAAGACGATCGTGTCCGGCGCGGGCGTCGCGACGATCGCCACCGAGGCGCCGTGCTCGACGACGTCGACGCGGTGCTCGCTTCCATCGGCGAATCTCAGCTCGTCGACGCGAACGCCGAAGACGCGTCCCTCGAAACAGCGGCGCGAGCCGATCAGACGCGGCACTTCTTCCATCGGCAGGCCTTTGGCGGAACGGCGGGAGGGAGCCTCGTAAGGAGCGCCATGGCGAAGTCGTCCATCACCGTGGAAATCGGCTGGCTTGCCTTTTTTCTCGTCGTGTTCGCCGCCCTGGCATACGCGTTGCTGCGCTGGCTCGTGCCGCACCACTTCAACGACCGAATCGCGGTCGCGCTCGCGGCCATCTTCGCCGGTCTGGTGATGATCTTCACCCGGGCCGCAGCGTCGAAGTCGACGCGGGCGCGCTGAACGTGGCCGTACGCCTCGGCGTCCATGCCGAACGCCTCGCCGGCGTGCGCGCACTCCGCTCGCCCAAGGGACGACGCGCCCAGGGGCGATTCGCTTTCGAAGGCGTCACGCTCTTGGAGGAGGCGCTCGCGAGCCGCTTCCCGATCGACGAGCTCTACTGCACCGCGCCGGCGTACGACTCGACGTTGCCGATCCGCGAGCTGGAGGCGCAGGGCGCCCGCGTCTTTATCGTCGACGAACGCAGCGCCGCGCACATCTCCGACCTGCGGACGCCGAACGGTGTGGTGGCTGTCGCGCCGATGCGGCTGCGGCCTGCCACGGAGCTCGTGCGCGACGCGACGCTGCTCCTGGTGCTCGCGGACGTAAACGACCCCGCAAACGCGGGCACGCTGCTGCGCTCGGCCGACGCGTTCGGCTGCAGCGGCGTGGTGTTCGGACACCTGGGCGTCGACCCTTACCACCCCAAGGTGGTCCGGGGCTCGATGGGAGCCATTTTTCGCGTGTCGATCGCGATCGCGCAGTCGTCCGATCCGGCGGTAACCGCGACCGGCGGCCTGCGCATGGTTGGGCTCGCCGCAGGCGGCGCCCGCCTGAAGGGCGAGCAACTGGTGCCGCCGCTGGGCATCGTCGTCGGCAACGAGCGTCACGGGCTGGGGCCCTGGGCGAGGGTATGCGAGCAAGTGCTCGCCATCCCCATGCAAGGGCCCAGCGAGAGCCTCAGCGCGGCAGTGGCCGGATCGATCGCGCTGTACGAAGCTGGTCGCGTTTTGTCGCATCAAGGGAGCGCTGCGCGGCCTTGTCAAGAGAGTGGTGCGGAGGCAAAAAGTCAAGACTACCGGTGCTAAAAGTCGCATGGTATACTCAGCCCATTCCGCGACAGGGCCGCCCCGGAGCCGACGGCTCAGAAGGAGACAGCAAACGCCATGGCAACGTCCTATCTCTTCTGGAGGCTTTTCGCCCAAACGGGTTCGATCGACGCCTACCTGGCTTACCGAAGGCTGAACGCGGCGCCCGCGACAACCTAGATCAAGAGGGTCGTTCGCACACACAAAGCTACAAAGCAACCGATTTTGGAAGCGCCCGGTAGAAGTGAGACTCCGGGCGTTTTGTTTTATGGAAAAATGACCGATTTGACGCAGCTACTCGCGGATCTTCAAGAGCGCTTCGCGGCCGATGCGAACGCTGCCGCCGGCGTACAGGCACTGGGGAACGTGCGCATCGCCTATCTCGGCAGAAACGGCGAGGTTACCAAAGTGCGCCGCACGATCGGTACGCTTCCGCCGGCGGAAAGGCCCGCTGCGGGAAAAGCCATCAACGACGCGGTCGCCGCGATGGAAAGCCGATTGCAGGCCGCGCAGGCGGCCCTGGAATCGAGCGCGGTCGGAGCGGAGCTCGCCGCCTCGATCGACGTGACCTTCCCCGCGATCGCGCCGGCGGTCGGATCGATTCATCCCGTGCGCCGAATCATCGAGGAGAGCTGCGACTACTTCATGCGTCACGGCTTCGCGGTGGTGGTCGGCCCCGAGGCCGAGCCCGATTACTACAACTTCGACGCGCTGAACATCCCGAGCGATCACCCCGCGCGCGAGAGCTTCGACTCGTTTTGGCTGACCGATAGCGTCCTGTTGCGGCCGCACACGTCGCCGATGCAGATTCGCACGATGCAGCAGCACCGCCCTCCGATCGCGATCGTGGCGCCGGGAAAATGTTTCCGCCGCGACGCCGTCGATGCGCGGCATCTCTTTCAGTTTCATCAAGTCGAAGGGCTGCTCGTTGCGGATGACATCCATTTCGGCCACCTCAAGGGCATGCTGACCGGCTTGTGCCGCGAGCTGTTTGGTCCCGATCAACGCGTTCGCTTCCGCCCGTCCTACTTTCCGTTCACCGAACCGAGCGCCGAGGTCGATACGACCTGTCCGAAGTGCCACGGCGATCCATCGGGCGGCCGCTGCAGTCTCTGCGGCGGCTCGGGGTGGATCGAGCTGGGCGGATCCGGAATGGTGCACCCCAACGTGCTGCGTGAGGTCGGTTACGATCCCGACGTATATTCCGGTTGGGCCTTCGGCTTCGGAGTCGAGCGGCTCGGCCTGCCGCTCTACGGCGTCGACGACATCCGCCGCTTCATCAACAGCGACCCCGATTTTCTCGCGCAACTGGGTTGACGGGACACGACGCGTGCGCGTACCGATAAGCTGGCTGCGGGAGTATGCAGCGATTCCGGCCGACACGGAGGCGATCGCCGGCCGTCTGGCCATGCTCGGCTTTCCGGTCGCCGACATCGAGAAGCGCCCAGCGATCACCGGAGTCGTAACCGGGCGTATCGCGGAGCTCGAAAAGCACCCCAACGCCGACCGGCTCCAGGTCGCGCGCGTCGACGTCGGCGCCGCGGAGCCATTGACGATCGCGACCGCGGCCACCAACGTGGCGGCGGGCCAAGCCATCGCGGTGGCCACCGTCGGCGCACAACTTCCCGCGCTGCGCATCGAGCGGCGCACGATGCGCGGCGTCGTCTCGCACGGCATGATGATCTCGGCCGACGAACTCGCGCTGCCGGCGGCGTGGTTCGAAGACGGCATCCTGCAGCTCGATATAGGGACTCCGCTCGGCGCGGACGCCGTCGAGTTCTTTGGACTGAACTGCGACGTGCTCGACGTCGAGATCACGGCGAACCGCCCCGATGCGACGTCGATCGTCGGACTCGCGCGCGAGCTGGCCGCATCCTACGGCGTTGCGTTGCGGCTGCCGCCGTTGCGCGATTCGTACGACGCATCCGAGCCGCCGGGCGAGGCGCCGCGCGTCGTCCTGCAGTCCACCGATTGTCACCGCTTCGTCGCGCAGCGCTTCGATGGCGTGCGCGTGCGGCCGGCGCCGACGTGGATGCGCATCCGGCTCACCCTGGCGGGTCAGCGTCCGATCAACAACCTTGTGGACGTTTCGAACTACGCGATGCTGGAAACGGGACAGCCGTTGCACTTTTACGATGCCGCGCGCATTGCGGACGGCAGGCTCACGGTGCGCAGCGCGCGCGACGGCGAGAAGCTCGTGACGCTCGACGGCATCGAGCGCACGCTCACGCCGTCGTCGCTCGTCGTCGCCGACGATGCCGGGCCGCTCGGCCTCGCGGGCCTGATGGGCGGCGCGTCCAGCGAGGTGACGGCGTCGACGATCGCAATCGTCGTCGAAGCCGCGAACTTCAGCGGCCCGCGGGTGCGCCGAATGAGCGGCGCGCTCGGCCTGCGTACCGAGGCGTCGACACGTCACGAGAAGTCGCTGGCTCCGGCGCTGACCGACTTCGGCGCCGCGCGCGCCGCGCAGCTCTTGACCGAGGTCGGCGCGACCGCGTATCCGCCACACGCGTTCGGAGCCGAGATCGTGACGCCGGCGCCGATTCGTCTCGCGCTCCGCGACGTGCAACGCCTCTTAGGGCTCGCGATTCCGCCCGATCGCATTACTCGCCACCTCGAGGCGCTGGGCTGCGCCGTCCAGCCGGCCGAATCGAGCGCGCTCGCGGTGACGCCGCCGCCGTGGCGCCGGGATCTCACGATCGCCGCCGACCTAATCGAAGAAGCCGCGCGCATCGAAGGGTACGAGCGGATCGAGGCCGTCGAACCGTCGGTTCCGCCGCACGCGATCTCCAGCGCGGCGTTCGATCGCGAGCGGCGCGCCGCACACGCGCTCGCGGCGCTGGGCTACCGCGAGGTCATCACGCACTCGCTCCGCGGCTGCGCATGCGACGGCGCGCCGGTGGTGGTCCGCAATCCGCTCTCGGAAGAGCAGCGCTTTCTCCGCGGCTCCCTGATTCCCGGTATGCTCGAATATCTCGCCGACACCCCGGCGATTCGCATTTTCGAGCTCGGTGACGTCTTTCGCGCGGACGGCGACGGCATCGCCGAGCGGACCACTCTCGGATTCGGTTTCGCGGCGGTCGTCGACTCCGCGCGCCCGTGGCGTGACGAGTCGTTCCTGCGCCTGCGCGGCGACTGCGAGGCGTTGCTGCGAAAGATAACGGGGAGGGCCGTGGACGCCGATCCCGGGGGCGGCGCGGAGTTTCATCCGGGCAAGCGCGCAGCTTTATCGATTGACGGTGGCCGAGTGGGCGAGCTCGGATGCGTGGATCCGCGTTTGAGCCGGCAGTTCGGGCTATCCGGTAACGCGTACGTCTGCATCATCGACGTCGCGAGGCTGCCCGCGTACGCCGTGCCGCACTATCGCGTGCCGTCCCGATTTCCCTCAACGTACCGCGACATCGCGCTGGTGGTGCGCGACGACTTGAGCGCACGCGACGTCGAACTGGCCGTCGCCGAGGCGGCGGGTCCGCTATGCACCGGCGTCGGTGCCTTCGACGAGTACCGCGGACCGCAGGTCGCCCGCGGGTACAAGAGCCTCGCCGTACGCGTCACGCTGCAGCGCTTCGACGCGACGATCACCGACGAGGAAGCCGACGCGGCGATCGCGGCAGTCCTCGCCACACTCGGCGAACGGTTGGGAGCGACGATTCGAACGTGATTGCCGGCTTCGCCTGGCCCGATATCGTGATCGTCATTGTGCTCGGCATCGCAACGTACAAGGGGTACTCGCGCGGATTCGTCTCCGAGCTGGGCGGCGCGGTCGCCGTGACGGCGGCCTTGGTCGCGCCCTGGTTCTACAACGGTTTTCTGGACTCCCAAATCCAGACCATCACGCGCCTCGGGCCCGGATCCGCGCACGTCATCGGCATGTTCGGTACCGGGTTATTGACGTACGTGCTTCTGCTGATCGTCGCGCGCCTGCTCGGCGCGATCGCGAGGCTGCCGGTGCTCGGAATCGGCAACGCAATCGGCGGGGCGTTCGTCGGTTTCGCCAAGGGCGCGATCTTGTTGTGGCTCGTGCTCTTCGTCGCGCTGTTCTTTCCGCTCTCTCCGGACATCCGCGCGGGACTGCACGACTCGCGTCTGGCGCCGTACCTAGTGACCTACGACGCGCCCATCGACGACGCTATACTATCGACGGTTCCGTGGTTCGCACGTCCGTTCGTCGAGCCGTATTTTAGGCGACACCACTTGTAACGCGCCCCGCCAGCGCCTCGATCGCCGCCCCCGTCGCCGTTCCGGGCGTCACGTGGCGGCCCAGATGCAGCAGCGCGAGCTCGATGGCGCCGATCGCGCCAAGAAGATCGACGTCGTGCACGTCGCCCATCGTGCCGAAGCGCAGGATCTTTCCGGCGAGCTCGCCCTGGCCGCCGGAGAGAACGACGCGATGGTGTTCGCGCAACCGCTTGAGCAATGCGGTGACTTCCACGCCTTCCGGCGGATAGGCCGCGACGACCGTCGGCGAGTGGGCGTCCGGCGCCGAAACGAGGGTAAAGCCGAGCCGCTCGAGGGCGGCGCGAACGGCAGCGGCATAGCGCGCGAAGCGCGCCCACGCGGCCTCCATGCCGCCGGCGTGATAGCGCTCGAGCGCCACGTCGAGCGCGTACAGGATCGATATCGGCGGAGTCCACGGCGTCTGGCCGTGCCGCGCCGACTCGCGCGCGTGGCGCAAGTCGAAGTAGAACCGCGGCGAGGTTGCGTGTGCGATGCGTTTCCACGCGCGCACGCTGGCCGCCACCATCGCGACGCCGGGCGGCGCGGCGAAGGCCTTCTGCGAGGCGGCGACCACGACGTCGTAGCCCCAGTCGTCCATCTGAAGCTCCGACGCGCCGAGCCCGCTGATCGAATCCACCAGCGTCAGGGCGCCATGCGCCTGCAGGATCGGGGCGAGTGCGGCCATGTCGTTCGCGACGCCGGTCGACGTCTCGTTGTGAGTGACTAACACCGCCGTGATCTCTCGCTTCGTATCGGCCGCTAGCCGCGCCTCGAGCGCTCGCGGATCGAGCGCCGAGCCGGCTGCAGTCTCCAACGGCTCGACGGAACAGCCGTAACGCTCCGCGATCGTCGCGAAACGCTTGCCGAAAACGCCGACGGCGCACGACAACACGCGGTCGCCCGGCCCTAAGACGTTCGCGACGGCGGTCTCCAAGGCGCCGGTTCCCGAGCTCCCGAGCAGCACCACGTCGCCGTGCGTGCCGAAGATCGGTTGCAGGGCGCTCGTGATGCGACCGAGCAGCGCCGCAAACTCGGGGCCGCGATGGTCGATGAGCGGGCAGGCCAGGGCTTCGACGACCGGTTGCGCGAGCATGACCGGACCGGGAAGGAACAGCAGTTGCCGCGGCATCGAATACTGCTTCGATGGACGCCCCAAGCATCCGCCTTACCGAGCTCTCGTCCTGCGCCGGCTGCGCCGCGAAGCTGGGCGCCGCGGAACTGCGCAGCGTTATGGAACGCGTGTCGCCGGCGACCAACGACCGCGTGCTGGTCGGTTACGGCGGCAGTGACGACGCCGGAGTCTATCTCGTGCGCGAGGATCTCGCGCTCGTGCAGACGGTTGACTTCTTCACGCCGATCGTCGACGATCCGTTCGATTTCGGCCGCATCGCGGCAACCAACGCGCTCTCCGACGTCTACGCGATGGGCGGCCATCCGCTGACGGCGCTCAACATCGTCGCGTTTCCCGAAGATCTCGATCTCACGATCCTTTCGCGCATCCTCGAAGGCGGCGCGACCGTCGCGCGCGAAGCCGGCGTCGCGATCGTCGGCGGCCACACGATCAAGGACGCCGAGCCGAAGTACGGCATGGCAGTAAGCGGCGTCGTGGACCCGCGGCGCATCGTGACCAACGCCGGCGCGCTAGCCGGCGACGTGCTCGTGCTCACCAAGCCGCTCGGCACGGGGATATTAACGACGGCCCGTAAGCGCGGCGCGATCGCCGACGACGATCTACGTGAAGCCGTGGATTGGATGACGACGCTCAACGACCGCGCGTCGGAGGCGATGCTGGTTGCGGAGGCGCACGCGGCGACCGACGTGACCGGCTTCGGCCTGCTCGGCCACGCCGATAACGTGGCGCGCGCGTCGAACGTCCGGCTCGTTTTTGCCGCAAGCGCGGTGCCGTTCATGCCGCGAGTACTCGATCTGATCGACGCCGGCGTGGTCCCGGGCGGCACGCGTCACAACTCGGAAACGCATGCCGCCTTTACGACTTTCACATCGTCCGTGCCGAAAGCTGTGCGCATTGGTCTCTCGGATGCACAGACGTCGGGCGGTCTATTGATCAGCGTCGCCGCCGATCGCAGCGATGAGCTCGCGCGTGACCTCCAAAATAGCGGCGCCCTCGCGGCCGTTGTCGGCGAAGTGCGCGAAGGCGCCGGGATCGAGGTGCGCTAAACGGTCAACCGTGCGGCTACCGGCGTAGGACCCCTACTAGCGCTTGATGGGGCGCTTTCTTTCCGAGATTCGCTTCACGACGCCGTTGCGGCGCCGAACTTGTCCCGTGCGAAGCCGCAGGGGAACGACGTTGCTGGCCTTCTGGTCGCCGAGTGGTACGGGCGAGATGAGGCGCTTGCCGAGGGCGTGATGGAGGACCTCGGAGAGCTCGTCGACGGCCACGAACGTCATGCTGTCGCGCACTTCCTTCGGAATGTCGTCGAGATCCATCTCGTTGCGGCGCGGAATCAGAATCTTCGTGATGCCCGCGCGCTTAGCGCCGAGCACTTTCTCTTTGAGCCCGCCGATCGGCAGCACTTGCCCGGTCAACGTGATCTCGCCCGTCATCGCGAGGTTCGGATCGACCTTGATGCCGGTCAACATCGAGGTGATGGAAGTCGCCAGTGCGATGCCGGCCGACGGACCGTCCTTCGGCGTCGCGCCCGCCGGGACGTGGATGTGAATGTCGTGCTTCGAGAAGTAATCTTCGGGCAGACCGAGCTCGCTCGAGCGCGAACGCAGGAATGAAACGGCGGCCTGCGCGCTCTCCTTCATCACGTCGCCGAGCTGTCCGGTCAGCACGAGCTTGCCGGTTCCCGGCATGGACTGCGTCTCGAGAAACAGGATGTCACCGCCCACCGGCGTCCAGACCATGCCCGTGGCGACGCCCACCGAGGCGACGCGCTTGCGGACCTCGTTGAAGAAGCGCGGCTTGCCGAGATATTCGGCGAGACTCTCCGGCTTCACGCGCGCCTTGTAGCGCGGGCTCTCCGCGATCTTTCGCGCGATCTTGCGGAACACCGACCCGATCTCCCGCTCGAGGTTACGTACGCCCGCCTCGCGCGTGTAGTCGTTGGTGATCGCGCGGATCGCGGCGTCGTTGATCTGCGCCTGCGTGTCGCGCAGGCCGTTGTTCGCGCGCTGTTTCTTGACGAGATAGCGTTTGGCGATCTGCAGCTTCTCGAGCTCGGTGTAACCCGAGAGCGGGATGATCTCCATGCGGTCGCGCAGCGGCGGCGAGATCGTGTCGAGGTTGTTGGCCGTACAGATGAAAAGCACGGCCGACAGGTCGAACGGCAGGTCGAGGTAGTGGTCGCGGAAGTTGTTGTTCTGCTCCGGATCGAGCACCTCGAGCAGCGCCGACTGCGGATCGCCGCGGAAATCCGCGCCGACCTTGTCGATCTCGTCGATCATCATGACCGGATTGCGCGTCCCAGAGTCGCGGATCGCGCGGACGATCGTGCCCGGCATCGCGCCGATGTACGTGCGCCGGTGTCCGCGGATCTCGGCTTCGTCGTGCACGCCCCCGACCGAGAGGCGTACGAACTTGCGCCCCATCGCGCGCGCGATCGACTGGCCCAACGACGTCTTGCCCACGCCGGGCGGACCGACGAAGCACAGTATCGGTCCGGTCAGTTTTTTCTTGAGCTTTCCGACCGCGAGATACTCGATGATCCGGTCCTTGATCTTGTCGAGGTCGTAGTGGTCCTCGTCGAGAATCGTCCGCGCCGCCTTGATGTCGATGTGGTCCGCCGTTTCGACGTTCCAGGGCAGCGTCACGAGCCAATCGAGGTAGGTGCGGATCACGCTGTATTCCGGGCTCGCCTGCGGCACCTTCGAGAGCCGGTCGAGCTCACGATCCGCGGCCTTCTTTACGTCGGGCGGCATCGCCGCGGCATCGATCTTCGAGCGCAGCTCGTTGGTTTCGGCCTGCTGCGGATCGACTTCGCCGAGCTCTTCCTGGATGGCGCGCAGCTGCTGGCGCAGGTAGAACTCGCGCTGATTCTTTTCCATCTCGCGCTGGATGTCGCTCTGAATCTTGTGGCCGAGCTCGACGACCTCGAGCTCTTTGGTCAGCAGGAGCGTCAACTTGCGCATGCGCTTGGCGGTATCGCGCTCCTCGAGCAGCGCCTGGCGATCGGCGGTGTCGAGCCGCATCGTCGACGCGACGAAGTACGTGAGCACCACCGGGTCGGTGATGTTCGCGACCTCCATCTCCATCTCGCGCGGCGCCTGCGGCAGGTACGAGAGCAGCTTTTGGAAGAGGCCGGCGAGGTTGCGCTGCATCGCGACGAGTTCTTCGTTCTCGACGGTCGTGTCGGGCAATTCCGCATACGCCGCGACCATGTAGGGCGACACTTGCGTGAACTGCTCGATCCTGAAGACCTGCTGGCCCGCGACGATGCAGCGCAGCGTGCCGTCCGGAACCTTGAGCATCTTTTGGATCACGCCGATCGTGCCGATGCGATGCACGTCGTCGGGGCCCGGCTCTTCGATCTCGCGATCCTTCAGCACCGTGAGGCCGATCGGCTTGCCCTCGCGCAGTGCCTCCTCGACCAACGCGATGCCAGGCTTCTTGACGACCGCGAGCGGAATGACCGTGTGCGGGAAGAGCACGGCCTCCTGCAGCGGCAGAATGCCGATCAGGTTGGCGGGTACGACGTTTTGGTTCGGCTTTTCGGCCCTGGGCGTTTCGGCCATACGGTTAGGAATGGGTCCTCTTGACGACGAGATGCAGCTCCGTGCGGGAGGTCGGCATGTACGCCGTCGCCGCAATCGGCGCGACGACGACGAGCAGTCCGTCCTCGTAGCTGGCCGCGACGCGATCGTATTCGATCGCGACCGGCAATGGAATTCGCTTGACGAAATCGCCCCGTGCGATCTCCTTCTGAACGAACGACCCGCGCCGCCAGCGCGCCGCTTGCAGGCGGCGCCCCGTGATGACGAGGCAGCGCTCATCGAACACGACCCTCAGGCTATCGGCGTCCGCGCCGGCGACCTCGACCACGACGATGACGCTGCGTTGATCCTCGGCGATGAAGACGTCGGCGTTGGGGGCGAACGCCCCCAGACGAGTGCGGACGATGAATTCCACCGAGGCTACAACCCCCTATTGCGCTGCACGGATGCCCTTCGACTCCACTTGGGCAAGCTCAGTGTCGCTGGGGGACAGGCTACTCCGTAAAGGGTCCGAGCGGTCATAAGCTCGGGTCAGGCAGCGCGCGCCCGGGCGGCCACATGACGCAAGGCGCCAGCGTGATCCGCAGCGGCGCAAAGGCGTCCGGCGGAATGCGCACCGCGAAGAACTGCTGATATTTCGTCGCTACGCCGTAGCGGATCTGCGGCGGAAAGCTCGTGATGTTCTTCGTCGCAAGGTGCGTGGCGGCGAGCACCGCGTTGATCGCCGTTGCGCTCGCGGGCGACGTGTACTCGGCGCTTCGCTCGCCGAGCCACGTCGTTCCGTTCTGCGTCGTGTAGAGGAAGCCGACGATTGCTCCGGGCATCGCCGTCGCCGTCGAGACCACCTCATCGATGCGCACGACCTGCATCGCGCGCGACACCGGCGGCTGGAGAACCTGAGGAACCGCCCGCGGCGAGTCGAGGCAAGCGCCGTCCTCGAGCGGCGATTGAGCGCCGACGACGGCAGGCGGAGGCGGGGGCGGGGCCTGCGCCACGGTAGAAGCGAGAACGCTGAGGAAGAACGTCGCTAGTGCAAACATACCCGCAAGGTTCGCCTAAACTGCTACGCCGCCTCGGTACCCGCGACGCCGTCCTGATCGTGATGGGCGGCATCGTCGGTTCCGGCATCTTCATGAACCCGTCGGTCGTCGCACGCTACGTGCACAGCGGGCCGCTCGTGATGGTGGTCTGGGTGCTCGGCGGTCTGGTCGTGCTGCTCGGCGCAGGCGTTTTCGCCGAACTTGCCGCGCGACGACCACACGATGGCGGCGTGTACGCATACATGAAGGACGCCTTCCACCCCTCATTGGCCTTCATGTATGGATGGACGCTGTTGCTCGTCTCGCAGAGCGGCGGTGCCGCGGCTGCGGCCGTCACGTTCGCAAAGTACTTCGCGCCGCTCACCGGATGGCAGATCTCGACGGGCCTCGTCGCGGGGACCGCGATCGTGGTCTTTACGGCGATCAACGCGTTGGGTGTCCGAACCGGAGCCTCTACGCAGAATCTCTTCATGATCCTCAAGATCCTGGCGATCGGCGGTTTCGTCGTCGTCGGGCTCGTCGCGCCGCACGCCGCGCCCGTTCCAAGTCCATCCGGCGCATTGGCGGGCGGAGCCTTTGCGGCTATCGGCCTCGCCATGGTTCCGGTGCTGTTCGCCTACAGCGGGTGGCAGACGTCGAGTTTCATGACGGCGGAGCTCAGAGAACCGCACGTGACCCTGCCGCGCGGCATGATCGCCGGCGTCCTCGTCGTCGTCGTCCTGTACCTCTGCGTGAACGCGGTCTGCCTGCGTACGCTCGGAGTCGATGCGCTCGCCGGAACGAGCACGCCGGCCTCCGAAATTGCGCGGCTCGCGTTCGGCCCGATAGGGCTCCGAGTAATGGCGAGCGTCGTCGCGCTATCGACATTAGGATTCTTGAGCAACCAAATTCTCACGTCCCCGCGCGTCTACTTTCAGATGGCCGCGGACGGCACGTTCTTCAAGCAGCTCGCGTGGGTGGACCGGCGAACGCGCGCTCCGGTCATAGCGGTCGTCGCTCAGGGTGCGCTCGCGCTGATCATCTCGTTCCTTCCGTACGAGCGGATATTGAACTACGTGACCTGTATCGACTACATCTTTTTCGGCTTATCCGCCCTCGCGCTCATCATTTTTCGCAACCGCGACGCCCGCGATCCCGCGGCGCGCGCACCCAGCATCCGAATGCCGGGACATCCTGTCACGACGCTCGTCTTTCTCGCCGTCGCGTGGGGCGTCGTCGGCGACGTCATGGCCACCTCACCCGAGACGACGATCGGCCTCGCGATACTGATCTCGGGCCTGCCGGTCTACTGGCTCTTCGCGCGGCGATCGGCGACAACTCGGGAAGTCACCACGCAAACCGGTAGTTAGCGAGGTCGAAGGTCACGTACGCGACGGACGCCCGACACACAGGCGACTATCGGGAATTCGCATGGCTACCGCGTGAACTCGGCCACGATTCGCGGCAACACCTCCGCGGCCGTCCCGCGCAGCACGCAGTTGACGCGCTCGCTGATCGCCGTGGCTTGCGGGTTGATCTCGGCGACGAAGGCGCGGCGATTGTAGCGGGTCGCGAGGGCGGCGGCCGGAAAGACGACCGCGCTCGTCCCCACGACCAGGATGACGCCGGCGCGCGCGGCCGCCTCTTCCGACGCTCGCCATGCCGCCTGCGGCAACGGCTCGCCGAACCACACGATGTCGGGCCGAAAGAGGCCGCCGCAGGCGTGCTCGATCTCGCTCAGCGGTAGGCCCGCATCCGGCAGCGGCCGGCGCGCCTCGCACTGCGTGCAGCGCACCTCGCGCAGGTTTCCGTGCAGCTCGAGCATGTTGCGCGAGCCGGCCCGCAGGTGCAGCGAGTCGACGTTTTGCGTCGCGAGCGTGAAGTCGATGACGGCGTCTTCGAGCCGCGCCAGCGCAACGTGCCCTGCGTTGGGCTGCGCGCGCCCGTGAGCAGATTTGCGCTCGTTGTACCACGTCCACACCAGCCGTGGATCGCGAGCGAAGCCCTCCGGCGACGCGAGCTCTTCGACGCGGTGGGTGCGCCACAGCCCACCCACGCCGCGGAACGTCGGCAAGCCGCTTTCCGCCGAGATGCCTGACCCGGTTAAAACGAACACCGACGATGCCGCGCGCAATGCCGCGATGAGCCCATCCAGCTGGGTCGTCGTCACGCCTTCACCGAAATGCGGTGATGCAGCTTGCCGAACGTAAAGTAATGCCGCAACGGAATCTCCGCAGTGGCGGCGTGACGGTATCCGGCGACGACGGCCGCCACCATTGCAACCCCCGCGATCACGGAAAACCAAAACGCGCCGTGAAGGCCGGCGCCAAGCGCCGCGGTCTGCGACGCCCCGGTGCGGAGCAATGTCGCCGTTCTCGCCTCCTCCACCGCGGCGCCGAACGCCACGCCCAAACCGATACCCAGCTGCAGTGCGAAGCTCAATGCTGCCGAGGCGCTCCCCTCGTCGGCGTCATCGACCTGCGCGAGCCCCGCGATCATCCCGGTCTGATAGGCGAGCATCCCGCTGAAGCCGCCGATGCACGTTGCCGGAAGAAGAATCTCCCAATACGACGAGCCCGGCTGCATAAAGAGCAGGATCGCTTCACCGGCGGTCATCAGCACGCCCATCACGATGCCCATCGTGCGAACTCCGAGCGCACGCGCGATCGGCATCGTCAGCGGCGCGGCCACGAGTGCGACGATGACGGTGGACGGCAGGAACGCCAGCCCCGCCCACAGCGGATCGTAACCGGAGACCCGCTGCACGTAAACCGACGCGAACACCAGAATGCCGGCGTACGACATCGGCTGCAGCATGACGACCGACGCGCCTGAGAGGAGATCGGGATACAGCAGGATGCGCCGCGGCAGGATCGGCTCCGCGACACGCCGCTCGACCACGACGAATAGTCCCAGCAGCAGCACGGTCGCGGCGATGCCGGCCAGCGCGTGCCACGAGACGACGCCCTCGACCGGAATCGACTCGACCGTATAGACGAACGTCACGAGCCCCGCGGTGAGCAGGAACGCGCCAAACACGTCGAGCCTCGGATGCGTCGCGTCACCTCGGTCGCGCGCGAGATAGATCGGCGCGAGCGCGAGGACCAGCGCCGCGACCGGCACGTTGACGAACAGCACCGAACGCCATCCCAGATACTGCACGAGAACGCCGCCGAAGAGCATGCCGGCCGCCACGCCCATCGTGCCAAACATCCCCCACAGGGCGATCGCTCGCGACCGCTGCGGTCCCGCCGGAAACAGCGAAAGCGCGATGGCGAGGGCGGCCGGGTTGGCCAGCGCGGCGCCGAGGCCTTGGACGGCGCGCATAGCGATTAGCATTTCGCCGCTACGCGCCAGTCCGCCGAGTAATGAGGCGATCGCGAACACGATCAAGCCTGCGACGAAAAAACGAAACCGCCCGTAGAGATCGGCGCAACGCCCAGTGAGCATGAGGAATCCGGCTAGGAAGATCGCGTAGGTGCTGAGGATCCATTGACCTTGCGCCGCCCGCATGTGCAGCTCGCGCTCCATCGAGGGCAGCGCGATGCTCACGATCGAGAAGTCTACGAGCAGCATGAAGAACGTCGCGCTCAGCAATATGAACGCGATCCATACCCTCTTGGTTGGGTTTACGGCGACGATTTGACTTTCGCGAGGAAGCTGTAGAACGATCCGCGGATCGTCGCGGTGCCCGAGATCTCGCCGTTGCCCGAAAGCGTGCCGCGTACCGTGAATCCGCCCATCGCGTTCAGATCGAGTGTTACCTGACCCTTGCTCACGCCGCCGCTCACGGCGATCGTACGCCCGTAGAGTGGATCGGGGCGAACGGATTCCGACGTGTAGGTGCCGCTGATGATGCCGCGGTCGAACTTGAGTTTCAGCGTGCCCGAGTACGGCACGCGCGAGGGGCCAAACGTGGGCTGATACGCCGCGACGTAGGTCGCCTGCCATACCCGGCCGTGCATCACGACGGCCAGCGCCGTACTCGCCTGCGCGGCGAATAGCACGACGAGCAGCGCGGCCGCGCGGCCCTTCATTTCGCCGCGGCCTTATCCATCATGCGCTCCCACTCCTCGCGATCGATCCGAAGCGCGTCCTCGTCGAGCTGCGCGAGCGGCGTGCCGGTGAGGTGCTCGCGCTCACACAGGTCGCGCTCCTTGGTATCCACGTACAGCAAACCGGTGACGAACTCGCCGCGGTAACGCGTCTCGTGAATCGTCTTCAAGGCCGCGATGCCGTCGGTGGGATCGTAATCCACGTCGAGCTTGCGCAGCAGCACGTGCGAACCGTCTTCGAGCTCGACGTCGCGGACCGTACCGGGCTCGTAATCGACGTTGATCTCGCGGCCGCCGGCTATGTAGTCGGCGGTGTGCAGCACGACGTCGTGCTCCTTCACGTAGGCGTAGCTCTTCGTCGAGCCCTCGTGGTCGTTGAACGTGACGCACGGGCTGATGACGTCGAGGATCGCCGTGCCGCGGTGCGAGAACGCGGCCTGCAGCAGCGGGACGAGCTGTTTGCCGTCGCCCGAGAACGACCGCGCGACGAATGTGGCGCCGAGCTCGATGGCCAGGCCGCAGATGTCGATCGTCGCGTATTCGTTGGCCTTGCCGCCCTTCTGCGTCGAGCCGACGTCGGCGGTCGCCGAGAACTGTCCCTTCGTCAGGCCGTAGCAGCCGTTGTTCTCGACGATATACGTGCAATCGAGGTTGCGCCGGATCATATGGCAGTACTGCCCGAGTCCGATGCTGGCCGTGTCGCCGTCGCCGCTGATGCCGAGCACGAGCAGCTCGCGGTTGGCGAGCTTGGCTCCGGTCGCCGCCGACGGCATGCGCCCGTGCAGACCGTTGAAGCCGTGAGCCTGCTCCACGAAATAGGCGGGTGTTTTGGACGAGCACCCGATGCCGCTCATCTTCGCGAGCTTGTGCGGCTCGACCCCATACTCGTAGAGCGCCTTGATCAGATGATTGGTGATCGAGTTGTGGCCGCAGCCCGCGCACAACGTGGTCGGAAGCCCCTTGTAGACTTCGCGCGTGAGCCCGAGGACGTTCGAGTTTGCCGTCATATTTTATTCAGCTACGACCGCCGGCCGGCGCTGTTCCGCCAGCAGCGGCCCGATGATGGCATGGGCGTCGATCGGCACGCCGTTGTAATGCCGAATCGACTCCAGGCGGCCGATCAAATGGGTGGGAAGTTCAGTGCGCAAGATGCCGTAGAGCTGCCCGTCGCGGTTCTGCTCGACGACGTAGACGCGATCGTGGCGCTGCACGAACGTCGCGACCTCCGGCGAGAGCGGCAGAGCGCGGACGCGCAGGTAGTCGAGCTCGATACCGGCGTCGAGCAGGAAGTCGCGCGCCTCGACGACGGCGTGGTGCGTGGTACCGTACGCCAGGATCGCGACCTTGCGACCCTTTTTCTCATCGACGATCGGCCCCGGAACGACGCTGCGCGCCGTGTCGTGCTTGCGGCTCAAGCGATCGAGGCTGCGCTGCCAGACCTCGGGCATCTCGGAGTAGCGCGCCTCCTCGTCGTGCCCGGTGCCGCGCGTGAAGAAGCCCGCGCCGGGATGTTTCGTCCCCGGCAGCGTGCGGTACGCGATGCCGTCCTTGTCGACGTCGCGGTAGCGTCCCCACGACTTCATCGAGGCGAGGTCGTCCGCGTCCAGCACCTTGCCGCGATCGAATGGCTTCTCCGGATAGCGCAACGGCGGCGTCAACCACGCGTTCATGCCGAGATCGAGATCGCTCAGCACGAAGACCGGCGTCTGGAACCGCTCGGCGAGATCGAACGCCTCCATCGCGAACTCGTACGCCTCGGTAACCGTCGCCGGCAACAGCACGACGTGTTTGGTATCGCCGTGCGAGAGCGTGTACGCGAAGGCCACGTCGCCCTGCATCGTCCGTGTCGGCAGGCCGGTCGACGGTCCGGCGCGCTGCACGTCGAAGATGACGCCCGGCACCTCCGCGAAATAGCCGAAGCCGGCATATTCCGCCATCAGCGAGATGCCTGGCCCGGAGGTCGAGGTCATCGCGCGCGCGCCGCCCCAGCCGGCCCCGAACACGATCCCGGCGGCGGCCAGCTCGTCTTCGGCCTGCACGATCGCGAAGTTATGTTCGCCGCTGTCTGAATCCACGCGATAGCGGTCGCAGTATTGAATGAAATATTCGCACAGCGACGACGAGGGCGTGATCGGATACCAGGCGGCGACGGTGCAGCCCCCCATCAGGCACCCGAGCGCCGCGGCGCGATTGCCCTCCATGAACATCAACCCCGCCGCCTTTCCGTCCGTCGGCACGAGGCGCCATGGATCGTGCTTCTCGAGGTGCTGCTTCGCGTATTCGAAGCCGAGGTTGACGGCCGACATATTGAGGTCCACGGCCGACGGCTTGCTGCGGAACTGCAGCCGGAGGCTTTCCTCCAGCGTGGAGGCGGGAATCTCCAGCAGCTGCGCGAGCACGCCGACGTAGATCATGTTCATCAAGTATTTGCGCAGATTCCCCTTATCCGCGAAGTGCTCTTTCGCCAGCGCGGCAAACGGCACGGCATAATAGCTGAGGTCCTCGCGCAGCGTGTCGCCCTTGCACGGAAAGCTCTCCTCGTGGATCACCGCGCCACCCGACTTGACGCCGGCGACGTCTTGCTGCCAGGTCGCCGCGTTGAGCGCGACGAGCACGTCGAAGTCGCGCGCGCGGCACTGATAACCGAGCGCCGAGACGCGCACGTCGAACCAAGTCGGCAAGCCCTCGATGTTCGAGGGGAAGACGTTCTTGGGGGCCACGGGAATGCCGAGCCGCGCGATGGCGTTGGTCAGGACGAGGTTCGAGGACTGGCTTCCCGAGCCGTTGACCGTTGCCACGCGGATGGTGAAATCGTTGACGTTGCGCGCGGGCATGCTATGGGATTATTCGTTGTAGGCCGGAGGCCTGCGAAGCGTGCCGCAAGAACGACGGCGCGATGCCGGCTCTCGCTCACGTCGTCCTTCAGCTCGGCTTTTGCGGCGCGATCGCTCGAGCGTCGCCCAACGCGACCGTGGCGGTGCGGGTCCGGCTGACGGACCGCATCGGGCGAACCGAGGTGGACCGGACCTACCGCGTCGAGCGCGATGACGACGACAAGGGGGTCGTTGAGTTCGACGGCCCGTTCGGGATCCACCGGCTCGCGGTGGATGCACCGCAGTACCGTTGCTCCGCGACGGACTATCTGTTCTTGATCGCCGGACTCGATCGAAGCGTCACGGAGAAGCTCAGCGACGCTCCCCCGCCGCCGCCCGGAAAGCCGATGTTGCTCTCGGGCGAGGCGCCGCAATCGTTCCTCTACGTGCAACCCACGTGGGTGCTCTTCGACAAGAGCCAAACGGCCTGCAACAAGCCGGTTCCTTCGCCCTTGCCCGCGCAGATCGTCGTGGAGAACGACCAGGACGGGTACTACACATGGCTCTATTCGGATCCGGCGGCCGCGCCGGGCTCGCAACAGCTCACGCTGCGGCTGCGCACGCCGACGCACCAGTACCACTACGTCCGCATCAACATCCCGTTTCCGATGCCGTGGGGCGGATGGCCGAACAGCATCCGCTTCGACGTAACGCAAGACATGGTGGACTCGCTCGCGGGCGAGCCGACCAACACGCTGCTCTGCCCAAAGCTCTGGAGGACCTCCTCAGGTTAGCATGGATGCGCTTACGATCTGGCTGCACACCCGCTCGGCCGTTACGAGCGCGACGTATCCCGCGCGCATCGACTACACGATCGCGGTGAGCGGACTCGACGGCACGCGGCCCACAGTCGACCACTATCGCGCGAGCTGCGATGCCGGTAGCGGCGCGATCCGCCTTTTTCCGATCAGCGACGAGCAGTTGGCGCAACCGCCGCCGGTCCCCCACGGCTTCGACTGGAGCGTCGCCGCCGGTCTTTATGGCGCTTTTGTCAAAATTCCGGTAGGTAGGCCCGAGTCGAGTCCCGATCTGCTCGGCGTGCCGCTCTTGAAGCCGACCTACACGTTCGGTCTGCGCTACCGCTCGGAAACGAACAGCGACTCGGACAGGCCGCCGCCGCTGCCGGTCATCGCGATCGTATCGGCACAGCCCGCCGAGTATCGCGTCGCGCTGATCGACGCGCCCGCGCTCGACGGGGTGCCGACCTACCACCTCGCGCTCACGCCGCTACGCCGCCCGAAAGACAACCGCTTGCGCGAACTCTGGGTCGGCGCGAACGACTACTTGCCGCGCAAGGCGGTCCTCTCCGGAAACTTCACGCTTCGCCCGCTCGTGGACGTGCCGTGGACGATCGACTTTTCGGTCCGCGACGGCGCGCCGTATATCGCGCGCGAGAGCGCGGCCGGGGCGCTCTACATGGAACACCGGCGCGTCGTCCACGACGCGGTCATCGCGTTCGATGACGTTCGCACACCGAGCGAAACGCTTTACGACAAGCCGCTGGTCGCGCCGGAGGCGACTGACACCACCACGACGCTGACGGAGCCCGGAACTTAGGGCTGCACGCCCGGACGCGAATCGCGTAGGAGTCGACTGTAGAAACGACCCATCGCGCCGGAAGCCACATAGCCTCTCGCGCGCATCGCGAGATGCTCGAACGCCGCGCCTAAACGCTCGCCTTCTCCTTGCCGCCGCAGCATAAGCGGCTCGGCAAGCAAATTCCAAAGGCTGGCGATGTCGTCCGCATACTCGGCCAGTATCAGTTCCTCTTTCACGCGCCCGGCCAGTATCAGCATCGTCAACGTATCGAGGAAGCGTACGAGGGATTCGATCTCGTCAAACTCCGGCACCGGCGCGGGCCGTTCCATCCGGGAACGCAGCGCCGCATCGGTTTTCAGTTGCTCCGCGAACGGGGCCAGCGCCGCAAAGGCGCCCCTGGATTTCGGCGAATCTAGACGCTCGACGAGCCGCAGATAAATCGCGATGTCGTTCGCGTTGCTCATGTGACGAATCTGCAGGAGGGCCGCAAGGGCGGCGACGCCCACGACGAGCGCCGACGCGCCCGACGCAATGGCAGCTACCCAGCTTGCGTCCACGCGATTAGTCTAGCATCTCGGCGTTCGACGGCACAGCGTCCACAACGCGGTCATTGAGTTCGACGACGCCCGCGAGCCGAACGGATACGACGACGCCACGCCGGAGGCCTGGCGGAAGCTTGTCGTTGCAACGAGTGCGCCGAGGCCGACGTTGCGCCACGCGGTGCCGATTGCAAGCACTCGCCGGTCTTCACGCGCGGGGCCTCCGAGCACCCAGCCGACCGAAACCGACAAGATCACGAGGCACAGCACTGCCGACATCGCGCGCGAGCCGTACGCAACGGTAACGTCGGCGACATGCCGGCGGTTGCGGCGTTCCTCGATCGCCTTATGCACCACAGCCACCTCATCGAAATACGCGGCAAGAGCTATCGACTGCACGGGCACGGCATCGCCGCTCGAAGCAGGAGGGCAAAGGCTACGGCCTAATCACCGCGACAAAGATCACAACGCTCGGGCCGGTACACTTTCAGCTGCCCATGCCCGGTACGCTTTCAACTGCCCACCGAGGTTCGATTTCCGTTGGCGCTACAAAACATTTGAGATTTGGCTCGGTGCAATCCAAAAAGGGGAATCGTGAGCATTACCTCCCGAGCATGACATCGATTCCAGCGAGAACCAGCTTAAGCTTCGATGCCGGCAATCGTCCGACTCGCTCGGTAAGAATGCTCTTATCGAGGGTGACGATCGAGGAAACATTGGCTACTGAATCTTTAGATAATCCGGCTTGAGCAGCCGCGAGTCGAACGTTTCCGGGCGCATCGGCCCATTTGAGGTTGCTCGTAACGGGAAGACAAATGACGGTGGCGATGCGGCTTCGATTCAGGGCGTCTCCCTGCACGACGACAACCGGTCGGCGGAATCCCGGCGCAGAACCTCGCGGAGCGGGAAGGTCAGCCCACCAGACCTCTCCTTGTGCGACTACCAATCTGTGCGCCCAAGTATCCGATGTGCGACGGCATTGAGGAACGGATCGGCGGTCTCACCGACCTCTGCTACGGCCGCATTCATTGCGTCGGTAATTTCATCGTTTTCATGACGAGCAAGATATTCGCCGAGCGCTTCACTAAAGAGCCGGCTACGCGAGCGCTTCGTTCTGCGCGCGAGCCGGTCGACACGGCGGTAGACATCGTCCGGTATCGAGACTGCGGTTTTCATACCAAAGGTATAACCCCTAGCCGTTGCCCGAGGCAACACTCAAGGAGGACGAGATGACCCGATCTGGTCACGTCTAACGGCCGTCTGATATGTTGAGCCGGCCGGCTCACCGGCGGTGAGATCGAACGTTCTCACCTGCGCTTGGTGGACACCGACGCCGTCTTGGGCCTCAAGAGCCTGGCCGTTAGATTGGTGCCCGAGATACGTCAGGTATAGAAGGTCCTCGACCCGCTCGACGTCGGGATTATGCTGGAGATGATTGGTGTTATGTGGTCCGGACCAGCCGCCGGCTTCGAAAAAGTTGCGATAGGGCGCGTCCGCCGGCGCAATCGGACGGGGCAGCAGCGCAAGGAGCATCGGAGCCGACGGATCCCGCACGTCCACGATTGAGGCATGGTGCAAGGGGCCTTTCCCATATGAGACGTCCTCGGAGCTGACGAACGCGATGCCCCGCCCGTTGAGCGGCAAGACGCTGTGCACGCCGAACTGCATGTGGAAAGGCGGACTAAATTCGAGCCGGCTGACCAGCCGCGGCGCCGTGACGTCGGCGATGTCCAATACGAGCATTCCGGCCGATCCATACGGCAGATACGCGAGCCGATCCACAATGTAGGGCGGTCCGTGAAGCGAGACGTGAGGCTTCGGCGGCCACTCGCCGTCCGCGACGTTTTGGCCCGGTAGCCACCAGCGCGCAACCTCCCTCGGGCGTGTCCGATCGGCGATGTCGACGATGAGATAGATGTTGCCGTCGAAGCCGGGCGCGCCGGCGGCGAGGTGCATGTACGCTCCGACCCCATAGAAGTTGCGGTGCGTCCCGCTGCCGCCGGTGTGAAAATGACCGACGCGCTGTGGGTTCGCTGGCTCCGAGATGTCCCAGATGAGCACGCCTTCCTCATGCGGCCGCTCCGGATCCCCGCCGAAGCCGGGTAAGATTTTCTCGAGCGCCGTTATCATGACGTCGCCGCAGAGGTCGACCTGCAACGTCGCGGTGTTCTCGGGCCCCGAGATGAAGTTCACGACGGCCGGTCTCGTCGGCTCGGTGACGTCGATGACGCTCCAGCCGGAATGCCAAAAATGGCCCGTATAGAGGTACCAGCGCCCGCGGACTTCGCGAATAGCCATCTTGAACGCAGGACGTCCCTCGAGGTCGCAGTACGCAATCGGAATGACTTTGCGGGCGCGGTATCCTTGCGGTATCATTGCGGCCTTTTACCCGCGAAATAAGGGAAGGGGTGCGTCGAGCGACGCACCCCTTTCGATGTTGTCCGCAAGAAGCGGAGCTACATCATGTCGTAGCCGCCCATGCCTCCGCCGCCGGGCATACCCGCCGCCTCCTTCTTGGGCTCGGGCTTGTCGGCGACCAGAGTTTCGGTCGTGAGGATCATCGAGCCGATCGACGCGGCGTTTTGCAGCGCGGCGCGCGTCACCTTGAGAGGCTCCACGATGCCCGCTTTGAACATATCGACGACCTCACCGCTCATCGCGTCGAACCCGAACGGCGCGCTCTTCAAGCGAACCGCATTGACCTGCACCGAGCCTTCGTATCCGGCATTATCGGCGATTTGACGAGCCGGCTCCTCGAGCGCCTTCCGCACGATGCTGATGCCGATCTTTTCGTCGGCCCACGTCGGCGCGTGCCCGTTGCTCTTGGGAGGCTCGTACTTGTCGATCGCCTTGATCGCGTGGACCAGCGAGGCTCCGCCGCCCGGAATCATGCCTTCCTGAACGGCTGCGCGCGTCGCGGACAGCGCATCTTCGATCCGGTGCTTTTTCTCTTTGAGCTCGGTCTCGGTGGCCGCACCGACTTGGATGACGGCAACGCCGCCTGAGAGTTTGGCGAGCCGCTCTTGCAGCTTTTCGCGGTCGAAGTCGGAATCGGTGTCCTCGATTTGCTTCTTGATCATCTCGATGCGGCCTTTGATCGCATCCTGCTTGCCGTTCCCGTCGACGATCGTCGTCTCTTCCTTGGTAACCGTCACGCGTTTGGCCTGGCCAAGCTGATCCGGCGTAACCTTGTCGAGTTTCAAGCCGAGCTCTTCGGAGATCACGGTCGCGCCGGTCAGCGTGGCGATGTCCTTGAGCATCTCTTTGCGGCGGTCGCCGAAGCCCGGAGCCTTCACGGCGACCGACGTGAACGTCCCGCGCAGCTTGTTGACCACGAGAGTCGCGAGCGCCTCACCCTCGACGTCTTCGGCGATGATGAGCAGCGGCTTCTGGACCTGGACGACTTTCTCGAGCAGCGGCAGGATGTCGGCAATCGCCGAGATCTTACGCTCGGTTACGAGGATGTACGGATTTTCGAGCACGGCTTCCATGCGCTCGGAGTCCGTGACCATGTATGGCGAGATATAGCCCTTGTCGAACTGCATGCCGTCCTTGGTCTCGACCTCGGTCTTGAGCGTCTTGGACTCCTCGACCGTGATGACGCCATCCTTTCCGACCTTCTCCATCGCCTCGGCGATGTACTGACCGATCTCCGGGTCGTTTGCCGAAATCGACGCGACCTGAGCGATCTTCTCCTTGGTGTCGACGTCTTTCTTGAACGACTCCATTTCTTTGACCGTGATCTCAACGGCCTTGTCGATGCCGTGCTTGATCAGCAGCGGGTTGCTGCCGGCGGTCACGTTGCGCAGGCCTTCGCGGATGATCGCTTGCGCGAGAACCGTCGCCGTCGTCGTACCGTCGCCGGCGATGTCGTTGGTCTTGGATGCGACTTCCTTGACGAGCTGTGCCCCCATGTTCTCGAACACGTCAGGCAGCTCGATCTCCTTGGCAATCGTCACGCCGTCGTTGGTGATCGTCGGCGAGCCGAACTTCTTGTCGAGCACGACGTTGCGGCCCTTCGGTCCGAGCGTCACCTTCACGGCGTCGGCCAGGATGTTCGCACCGCGCTCGAGCGCGCGACGCGCGCTTTCATCGAATACGAGTTGCTTTGCAGCCATGGTAAACTTTTGAACTCCTTAAACGCCGGCCGGCACTTTGGTGACGATGGCGAGAATGTCTTTTTCGGGGATGATGAGGTACTCGGTGCCGTCGATCTTGACTTCGCTACCGGAGTACTTGCGATAGAGCACGCGGTCTCCGACCTTGACGTGCATCTCGACCTTGTTGCCCTTGTCGGTCACGCGACCGTCCCCGACGGCGCGGATGACGCCCTCTTGGGGCTTTTCCTTGGCGGTATCCGGCAAAAAGACGCCGCCGGTCGTCTTGTCGTCCTGCTCTACGTGCTCGACAACGACGTTATCGAACAGTGGCTTCAGATTCACTTCCAGACCTCCACAGTTTGATGGGTTTCATTGAGAGAACGGATTTAGCACTCTCGGCGCGAGAGCGCTAGCCGTGCCATATTAGCAGACTCCAAGGAGGAGTGCAACCCCGCCTCCGGCAGAAGTCCGCAAGCGTGATCGGCGGTTTAGCGATCTCCCTGGGCGCGCTGCACCACAACGCCCGCTTGCTCCGCGACCTCGTCGGCGCGCACCGCGCGGCTTTCGTCGTAAAGGCCAACGCCTACGGACACGGCCTGCTGCCGACCGCCACAGCCGTGCAGCCCTTTGCGGCCCGGCTCTGCGTCTTCGCCCTCGAGGAGGCTGTGGCACTGCGCCGTGGGGGGATAGCCGGACCGCTTGTCGTGATGGGACCGGTCGCGCCCGATGCAATCGAGGAGGCGCTCGCCTTGAATGTCGAGCTCTCGGTCTGGAGCGCCAAGGAGTTCACGCGGCATCTGTGCACGGCGGCCCGTAAGCGGCAGACGGCCGCGCGGGTCCACGTCAAGGTGAACACCGACTTGAACCGGCTCGGCTTCGAGCCGCACGAGCTCGTCGACGCAGTCGAGGAGTTTCTACGCCTCCCGGAGCTGGAAATCACCGGGATCTTTTCGCACCTCGCCTCGGCCGAAGAGATCGATTCACCGTATACGATGCATCAGTTCGGCGCGTTCGAACGCGCGCTGACCGCGGTCACCCCGCTGCTCGACCAGCGTTCGCTGCACCCCCTGCGCCACATCGCCGCGTCGGCCGCCGCGATGCTCTGGCCGCAGACGCGGCTCGACATGGCGCGCTTCGGCATCGGCGCTGTACGGATTGATGCCGTCGCCGCAGACGCGCGAGGCGCTCCGCGGCAACGTGCCGGACCTTCGTCCGGTGCTGTCGTACCGATCGCAGATCGTCGTCGTGCGCACCGTCCCGGCGGGCGCCGCGATCGGCTACGGCGGCAGCTTTCACGCGCCGCACGACATGCGCGTCGGCGTCGTTCCGGCCGGTTACGCCGAGGGCGTGCCGCGTGCGCTCTCGAATCGCGGCGCTTTCGCCGTGGACGGCGCGCTCTGCCCGATCGTCGGGCGCGTTGCGATGAACATGACGCAGATCGACCTCACGCGCGCGCCCCAGGCGCGCGTCGGCTCCGCCGTCACACTGATCGGACGCGACGGCGATGCATCGGTGAGCTCGGACGATTGGGCGACGTGGGCCGATACGATCAACTACGAGATCGTCACGCGTTTACCGTCGGAATTACCGCGGGAGTATGTAGACTAGCGAAGCGTTATCGCTGGGTCGTCCTTCGACAGAGCTGTCCCGGGCCTAGGCGAAGGGCTCAGGACGACACCGCAGCGATGGCCGCTTTGAGGTCGATCGTGGCGTTGTAGAGCGCGCTGCCGACGATGCACGAGTCCACCGTCACCGGGACGGATTGCTTCAGCAGTTTCAGGTCGTCGATGTTGCGCGCGCCGCCGCTCGCGGTCACCTTGACCTCCGCGGCATTGGCGACCGCGTTGAGCGCGTCGATGTCGTAGCCCTCGCCCATGCCGTCGCGGCGGATCTCCGTGAAGATGATCCGCGAAACGCCCCACTGCGCGACGCGCTTAACGAGCGCGTCGCGGTCGACCGGCGTATGCTCTTGCCAGCCGTGCGTCGCTACCTGCGTGCCGCGTGCATCGATACCGGCGATCACCTTCCCGGGAAAGCGGCTGATGATGTGACGCGCTAGACGCTCGTCCTCAACAAGCAATGTGCCGAGGATGATCTCGGCGGCGCCCGCCGCGAACGCCTCTTCGGCGTGTTTGACGGCGCGCAGACCGCCGCCGGTCTGCACGGGCACGTCCACCGCCTCACAGATGCGGCGCACCGCGGAGAGGTTTTCGCCGGAGCCGAACGCCCCGTCGAGATCGATCACGTGCAGCCGCCGCGCGCCGGAGCTCACGAACTCCTTCGCTCGCTCGACTGGGTCCTCGCCGTACGCGATCTCCGTCGTGGGGTCGCCCTGCTTCATGCGCACGCACTTACCGGCCCGCAGGTCGATCGCCGGCACGACCATCATCGGCGATATTACGCCCGCACGCCGTTCGTGGTGCGGTTATCGATCGGCACGTACGGGCCCGCCGGCGGACCGTCGTACGTCGCTTGCGGGCGAATCAGCCGATTGTCGGCGAGCTGCTCGAGCACGTGCGCCGTCCATCCGGCGATGCGCCCGCACGCGAAGAGGCAGGTGAACTCGTCTCCCGGGATTCCGAGGTCGGCGAGAACCGGCGCCGTGTAGAAGTCGACGTTCGCGTAGATGGTGTTGCCGGGCTTGCGCTCCTGCAGCACCTTGCGGCTCGCCTCCTCCAGCGCGTGCGCGGTCTCGTACCACGGGCTGCCGCCGACGTGTTGCGAGAGTTCTTTCGCCATCGCCTCGAGATGACGCGCGCGCGGATCGCGCACCTTGTATTCGCGGTGTCCCATTCCCATGATGCGCTGTCCGCGGTCGAGGATGTCGCGGACGTAGGGCTCGGCGTTCTCGGGCGTCTTCACCTCGGTGATGGTCCGATAGGCCGCGCTTGCGGCGCCTCCGTGCAAGTCGCCCTGCAGCGTCGCGAGCGCCGCCGTGACCGACGCGTAGATGTCCGCGCGAGTGGAGGCGACTACGCGCGCCGCAAACGTCGACGCATTGAACGAATGGTCCGCTAATAGAACGAAGTACGTGTCGAGCGCGTCCTCTTCGATCGCGTGCGGAACTTTGCCGGTGCGCATGTAGAGGAAGTTGCCCGCTTGCGACAAGTCGCTTCGCGGCGCTACCGGATCGAGATTGCGCCGAATCCGATCCCAGCCCGCGACGATCGTCGGCATCTTGGCGATGAGGTCGATCGCGGTGTGGACGTCCGACAAGTGCTCGCCGTGCGCGTTGACCGGCGAGAACACCCCGAGGCCGCTGACGATGGTGCGCAGCACGTCCATCGGCCACGCGGTCTTCGGCACGCTCTGCATCGCATTGACGAGCGGCTCCGGCAGCGCGCGGCGCGCGCCGAGCTCGCGCCCGAGGGCCTCGAGCTCGCGCCGGTTGGGCAGATGACCGTAGAGCAAGAGATGCACGACTTCCTCGAACGTCGCGTTCGGCGCGAGGTCGTCAATGTCGTAGCCGCGATAGGTTAGGCGTCCGATCGTCCCTTCGACATTACTGAGCTGGGTGGACCCGACGACGACGCCTTCGAGACCACGATCGACAACGGTAGGCAACGATTTCCTCCATTACAGTTGGGCAAAACGGTTGGGCGAAGTACTCGGCTGGGTTCTTTCGACGCAGCGAACCGTCCGACTTCCGGCGGCGCCACTTTACGTCCGCCCCTGCGACTTTTACCCCAGAGCCGCGCAGGCATTCGCATTGGGTGGCAAAAGATGCAAGGATGGATGCGCTTGATTTGACCCGGCGGCCGCCGCGGAATCCGCGCGAGGCCTACGCAGAGCTCGATCTTTTCATGCTCGCCCGAACGGTCGATAAGCTTCGCGCGACGCTGCCGGGCGGCAACATCGGCGCCTACCAAATTACCGGCTTTAGCTCGCGGCTGCTCCTAAAGCTGAACATCGCGGAGGCCGTCCTGCGCGACGTCATCGCGCGCGCTACTTCGGATGCCGAGGTTGCCGCGTGGATCCGCGAGCATAGCGACCCCGCCATCTTTCCGGAGATCAACGCAGGGTTCGAGCGCATGACGATCGGCGAACGCCTCGGCGACGCCGAGTTCGTGCGGCGCTATCCCGTCGCACGCACGCTGCCGCCGGAAGCGTCGCGCCTGGATTTGCTCGCCGCAGACGACGCGGAAGCGTTCAAGTAGTAACTAAGAAACCTTAAGCCACCGCGTCGCGCAGTTCTGCGCGCGCGAGTGCGTAGCCGACGAGACGGTCGATCAGCGCTTCGAAGCCGATTCCCACGGCGGCGCAGGCGTCGGGCACGAGGCTGACCGGCGTGAGCCCCGGCAATGAGTTCACTTCCAAGAGATACGGACGGTTATCGCGCGTTACGATGAAATCGCTGCGCGAGTAGTCGCGCAACCCGAGCAGCCGGTGCGCCGACAAGCCGAGCATCTGGAGGCGCGCGGCGAGCCCCTCGTCGATCTGCGCCGGCGCGATGTGCGTGCTCCCACCCGGTTCGTACTTGGCGTCGTAGCTGTAGAAGCCGTCGCGGTTGGCGACGATCTCCACGATCGGCAGTGCCTCCTCACCGAGCACTGCGCACGTGAACTCGCGGCCTTGCACGTATTCCTCCGCGAGGATCTGCGCGTAGGATTTCGACGCCTCGAGCATCGCGCTGGTCCACTCTTCGTGCGTGTGCACGATAGCGATGCCCGCGGAGGACCCCTCGAAGCGCGGCTTGATGACCAGCGGCAGGTCGAGCGATCCGGGAAGCAGCGGCAGCGTTCCACCGGTGAGGTCGTAGAGATCCCAGACCGGCGTGGGCAGACCCTCCGCGGCCAGCAGTTTCTTCGTGAGGTGTTTGTCCATCGAAAGCGCGGCGGCTTCCAACCCACTGCCCGTATACGGGATCGACAGGTACTCGAGCAACGCTTGAATGTGCCCGTCCTCTCCGCCGGGTCCGTGCAGGGCGATGAAGACGACGTCGGGTTTGAGCTCGCGTAACGCATCCACGAAGTGCTCGTCGTAGTCCAGCGATCGAGCGTCGTACCCGAGCGAGAGCAGCGCACGCAGCACCTCCGATCCCGAACGGATCGAGATCTCGCGCTCGGCGCTGCTGCCGCCCATCACGACGGCGACCGTAACGTTACGTTGCATCAATGAAGACCCCGACTAAATGCACCTCGAGTTGCAGATCGACTCCGTGCCGATCGCGCACCTCGCGCCGGACGCGTGCGAGCAGCGTGGCGACGTCTTTCGCGGTTGCTCCGCCGACGTTGTTGATGAAGTTGGCGTGCAGCGGCGAGACTTCCGCGCCGCCCTCGCGCCACCCCTTGGCCCCCACCGACTCGATGAGCCGGGCGGCCTTGTCGCCGTCCGGATTGC
Organism: Vulcanimicrobiota bacterium; assembly: GCA_963723485.1. Taxonomy (GTDB): domain Bacteria; phylum Vulcanimicrobiota; class Vulcanimicrobiia; order Vulcanimicrobiales; family Vulcanimicrobiaceae; genus Cybelea. Next base: position 100,804 of record CAVRQS010000001.1, read on the forward strand.
GAAAGCAGGAGCCGGCGTTAGGCAGCGCGATCGGCTGCGTCCTCTTTCTCCGGATCAAGCGAGTCTGCATATCCTCGCGCACGTCGCGGACGCGGCGACGAGCGAATGCCAACGACACGCGCGACACGATCACGTCGCGCTCGAGCGTCGAGCGGCGATAGAGGTAACGCACGCCGACCTCATGCGGCTCGGGCCGGCTCGGCGACTGCACCCAGACCGTTCGGACGAACTCGCCGATCTCGCGGTCGGTGCCCGCGTTCATCCGCAGCGAACCGCCGACGGTCCCCGGAATCCCGGCCAGCGAGTCGACTCCCGCGGCGCCCGCCGACGCCGCCTTGGCCGTCACGAGCGCCATGTCGGCCGAACCGCCGGCCTCGAGCACGACCTCGCCGTCGTTGCTTCGAACGTGCACGGCGGCGAAGTCGCCGGCAAGGCGAATCACGATGCCGCGCACGCCGCCGTCGCCGACGAGCACGTTGCTCCCGCCGCCCAAGATCCAAAACGGCATGCGGCGCTGCAAGCAGAAGCGCAGCAGCTGCGCGAGCTCGGTCTCGTTCCCGGCCGTGACGAAGGCGTCGGCGGGGCCGCCGATCTTCCACGACGTGTACGGCGCCAGCGGCTCGTCGAACTGCACGCGCTCGGCGAAGATGGCGCGCAGCGCCTCGCGATCGTCGGGGCGCAGCGACGTGGCCGTCGCGCGTGCGGTCGTTTCGCTCATGCGTTGGCCGCCGCGGCGCCGCGCGGCGCCGGAGCGCGCAGACGCTGCGCCAGGCGGGCGGCTACGTCGGTGATGTTGCCCGCGCCGAGCATCAGCACCATTGCGCCGGGCGGCGCCTCGTCGAAAATTCGTTCTTCCAGGTCTTCGACGCAGGCTACGTAGGTCACGCGACCGCCGCCCCGGGCGAGCGCCTCTCCGATCGAGCGTTCGCTCACGCCCGGAATCGCCGGCTCCGACGCGGCGTACACCGGCGCGAGGTAGATCTTGTCCGCGCCGCTCAGCGCCTCGGCGAACTCGCCGCGCGAGAAACGCCGTGCGCGTGTAGCGGTGCGGCTGGAAGGCGACGACGAGCTCGCCGGGATGGGAGCGGCGCGCCGCCGCGATCGTCGCGCGCACCGCCGTCGGATGGTGCGCGTAGTCGTCGACGAGCGTCATCCGGGCGTCGCGTGCCAGCACCTCGAAGCGGCGGCGCACCCCGCGGAAGGCTCGCAGCGCGCGGGCGAGGGCGGCGAACGGCACGCCGAGCTCATGACCGACCGCCACGGCGGCGAGCGCATTCTCAACGTTCATGGCGCCCGGCACGCGCAGCCCGACGCTGCCGAGTTTTTCGTCACCGGCGTACGCATCGAACCGCGAGCCGAAATTCTCGAACGCGACGGCGCCGGCACGAACGGCCTGCGAGTCGAGGCCGTAGGTAACGACCTTCGCGCGCAGATCGTGCGACGTAAGGGAGGCCGCCAGCGGGTTGTCGCTGCCGACGATGGCGAGCCCGTCGTCGGGCAGCTTGCCGAGAAACTCGCCAAACGCGCGCACGAGCCCGGGAAGCTCGTCGTCGCTGGTGAGGTGGTCGTTCTCGATGTTCGTGACGATCGCGATCGCGGGATCCAGCAGCGCGAACGAGCCGTCGGACTCGTCGGCCTCCGTCACGAACCACGCCGAGTTTCCGTCGTGCGCGTTCGTGTCGAGCGAAGCGTCGATGCCGCCGAGCACGAGCCCGGCGTCGACGCCGCCGGAGCGCAAAACCGCGTGGATCATCGCCGTCGTCGTCGTCTTGCCGTGCGTTCCGCAGACCGCGATGGCGCGGCGGCCGCGGAGCAGCCGCGCGAGCATCTCGCCGCGGTGCAACAGCGCAATGCCGCGTCGCGACGCGGCCACGTATTCCGGATTGCGGCGGTCGATCGCGGAGCTCACGACGACGGTATGGGCGCCGTCCACGTTGCGCGCGTCGTGGCCGATTGCGACGTGCACCCCCTCGCGGCGCAGCTGCTCGATCAGCGGCGACGGCGCGACGTCCGACCCGGAGACGGCCTCGCCGCGCGCGAGCAGGATGCGCGCGATCGCGCTCATGCCGATGCCGCCGACGCCGATGAGATGATAGCCGCGTCACCGCTCGTCCTTTCGAGGTACCAAGCTGTCGATCCGGGCGAGAATCGCGACGAGAGGATCGCTCCCCTGCATCCGCCGCGCGTTTTCGCTCAAGGCCGCGAGCCGCTGCGGTTCCGTCGTTTGCGCGAGCAGCGCCGGCAGGCCATCCGGAAGCTCCCGATCGGCGAGTACGACGACGGCGCCCGCTGCCGCGAGCCGCGCCGCGTTGGCCGCCTGGTGCGCCTCCGCCGCGAAGGGATAGGGGACGACGATCGCCGGCTTCCCGAGTGCGCTCAGCTCGCCCAGCGTCGATGCACCCGCCCGTGTCAGCAGCAGATCGGCGACCGCGTACGCGTCGGCCATGTCGTCCAGATACGAACGCGCGACGGCGCGCGGATCCGTGCGCGCGCGGTACGCCGCCGCGACGCGCTCGTAATCGCTCTCACCGGTCAGGTGCAGCAACTGCCAGCCGGCCGGAAAACCGTCCTGCGCCACGGCGCGCAGCAGCGCTTCGTTGATGGCGCGCGCGCCCTGGCTGCCGCCGAGCGCCACGAGCGTTTTGCGCGACGCGTCGAGTCCGAGCCGCGCCGCCGCCTCGTCGCGCGGCGGCAGCCGCTGGAGCGACGCTCGTATCGGAACGCTGCGCCAAACCTCGTCCACGATCGGCGCCAGCAACCGATTCGTCAGGCCGGGCGACGCGTTGGGCTCGAGCAGGACGATGCGCGCGCGCGAGAGACGGGCGAGCCGCGCGATGCGCGCCGCGAGGGCGACCGGGAAGCTGACGTAACCGCCCGTCGCGACGACCAGATCGGGGCGCCGCGCGCGCAGCAGCGCGAGGCTCTGCAGCGTCCCCTTCAGGTTCGCGGCGATCGCGCGGAAGATACGCAGCGTCAGACCGCGCGGCAGCGAGTGCGCGGCGATCGTATACAGCGGATATCCGGCTTTCGGCACGATCGTCGTCTCGAGCCGGTCGGCGGAACCGATGAACGCCACGTTCGCGGAGCGCTGCCGCAGCGCGTCGGCTATCGCGATGGCGGGATAGAGGTGCCCCCCCGTGCCGCCACCCGCAAAGACGACGGTCACGCGCGGCCGCTGATTCTTCTGTGACGTCCGACGTTGGCGATGATTGCGACGGCGAGCAGGTTGACGACGAGCGAACTGCCTCCGAAGGAAATGAACGGAAGCGGAACGCCGGTGACGGGCCACGACGACGACACGACGCCTATGTTGACGAATGCCTGGATCGCAATCATGGCGGCGCATCCGAGGGCGAGAAAGAATCCGAAACGATCGGGCGCCGCCAGCGCGATCCGGATGGCGCGGTACGCCAGCGTGATGAAGAGCGCGATGACGGCGAGCGTCCCGATCAGACCGAGCTCCTCACCGAGCACGGAGAAGATGAAGTCGGTGTACTGCTCCGGGAGGTAAAAGAACTTCGCGCGCGAGGCGCCGAGGCCGACGCCGAAGAGACCGCCGCTTCCGAGCGCGAGCAGCGACTGCACGATGTGAAAGCCCGTGTTCAGCGGATCCTTCCACGGATCGACGAAGGCGAAGATGCGCGCACGCCGATACGGGCTCGCCAAAACCGTGAGGGCCGCGAACGGCACCGTCGCGAGCGCAACGGCCGCCAGGTGCGCGACCCGCGCGCCGGCCGCAAAGAACAGGGCGAACGCGGTGAAGAGCAGCAGGCTCGCAGTTCCCATGTCCGGCTCTTTGAGCACGAGCACGGCCATGATCGCTACCGGAACGCAGAGCGGCACGACCCCGCGCACCAGCGACGTGATGCGTTCGCCGCGCGCAGATAAGACGGCGGAGAGATAGATCACGAGCGCGAGCTTGGCGAACTCCGACGGCTCGACGCTGATGCCGCCGGCGCCGATCCAGCGGCGACCGCCGTTGACGCCGAGCCCGACGTGGGGCACGAAGACCAGCGCGAGCCCGAGTATGGCTGCGAGCAAAAGATAGGGCGCGAGGGCCTTGAGGCGCTGGTAATCCGTCCGGTAGAGCGCATACGCGCCGGCCAAGCCGACGGCGAGCCAAACGAGTTGGCGCTTGAGATAGTACGCGATGTCTCCGTGTTCGGCGTACGCCGTGGCGCTGGACGCCGAAAACACCATGACCAGCCCGACGCCGACGAGCGCGGCGACGGCAGTGAACAGCACGGTGTCGAGCGGCGCCGGAGCGTACGACGGCAGACGGGAGCTCGACGCGTCGCGCGTCCGCAGCGTTGCCGAGCTATGCACCGGCCGGCTCCCGCAGCGCCGCGACCGCGGTCGCAAAATGCTCGCCGCGATCGTCGGCCGACGCGAACATATCGAACGACGCGCAGCCGGGCGAGAGCAGCACGACGTCGCCGTCGCGTGCCAGGCGCCGCGCGTGCTGCACCGCCTCTTCCATAGAGAAGGCTTCGACGGCGGCAACGCCGCGGGCGGCCGCGCGAATCGCCGCGGCGGATTCGCCGATGACGATCAGCGTCTTGACGCGACCGCGAATCTCCGATCCCAGCGTCGCGAGGTCGCTGCCCTTGGAGCGTCCGCCGGCGATCAAGATGACCGGCCGGTCGTAGGTGCGCAGCGCCGCGACGACCGCGGCCGGGTTGGTCGCCTTCGAGTCGTCGACGTAGCGGACGCCGTCGATCTCGGCGACCGTCTCGAGGCGGTGCGACATCGGCACGAACGTGGCCATCGCCTTTCGCAACGCCGCGGGACTGCAGCCGACCGCGAGCGCCGCCAAGAGCGCCGCCATGGCGTTCTCGCGGTTATGCTCGCCGGCGAGCGGAACCTCGGCGTCGGGCATGATCGAGATCGGCCGCGGATCGCCGGCGACCGGCGCGTACGTCAAAGCTCCGTCGCGCAGGTACATCGTCGCCTCGTCGCCGCCACGCAGGCTGAACCAGAGCTGCCTGGCCTGCACGCGGGTCTCGCCGCGCTTCCAGTGCAGCACGTTCACCATCGGATCGTCGAGATTGCCCACGAACCAGTCCGTCAGCGACTGGTTGGCGCAGATCCGATACTTGGCTTCCGCATACTCCTCCATCGAGTGGTAGCGGTCGAGATGATCCGGCGACACGTTGAGCAGCACCGCGACGCGAGGCTTGAACGCGCGAATCGTCTCGAGCTGGAACGAGGAGACCTCCGCTACGACCCACGAGTCGGCGGTCGCGCCGCGCACTTCCTTGATGAGCGGGTTGCCGATGTTGCCGCCGACGCGAACCGACAGGCCGCAGCCGCGCAGCAAATGGCCGATCAGCGCGGTCGTGGTGGACTTCCCCTTCGTTCCGGTGACCGCGATGATCGGCGCCTTGCAGAGGCGGTAGGCGAGCTCGATCTCTCCCAGTACGGGCACGTTCGCACGATACATGCGCCGCGCGACCGGTGAGGTCGGCGGAACGCCGGGCGAGAGCACCGCACAGCTCAGCCCGCCGACGACGCCGCCGGCGTCGGCCGATTCGACGAAGCTCGCGCCGAACGACTCCGCCGCCGCAATCGCGCCGGGGAGCTGCTCGCGGGGCTTCTCGTCGGTTGCTAAAATCGTGACGCCGAGCTCGCGCAGCACCTCGATGCACGCCAATCCGCTTTTCCCGAGCCCGATGACGAGGATCGTCTCGCCCGTGCCGAATCGAAACCCGTCCTTCATCGCACGATGGACCATCCTACCAGCGAACAGAGTAGCGATGCAAGCCAGAAACGCGCGGTCACCTTCGTTTCGGGCCAGCCGACCAACTCGAAGTGATGGTGCAGCGGGCTCATGCGGAAGATGCGCTTGCCGCGCGTGGCCTTGAAGTACGCCACCTGCACGATCACCGAAACCGCTTCGGCGACGAAGACCGCGCCGGCGACGAGCAGCAGCAGCATCTCGCCGCTCAGGATCGCAACGCCCGAGAGCAGGGCACCGAGCGCGAGCGAACCGGTGTCGCCCATGAAGAGCCGCGCCGGATGCCGATTGAAGATCAGGAAGGCCGCGCACGCTCCCACGCCGGTGCTCGCAGCGATCGCGCCGGCCGGCACGCCCGAGGCCACGGCGACGAGCCCGAATAGCGCGAGCGGCGGGATCATCGTTCCGGCGGCGAGACCGTCGAGGCCGTCGGTCAAGTTGACCGCGTGAACGGTCCCCGTCACGGCGAGAACGCCGAGCACGAACCAGAGCCAGTGCGGCACCCCAATCGAGAACGCCCCGGCGTGGAAGAGCACGTCCGAGGGAAACGACGGCTGCGCGTCGATCGCGCGCAGGAAGATCGTCGCGGCCAATGCCGTCGCCAAGAGTTTCGTGCGCGCCGGCAGACCGCGATTCGCTCCGCCGCGCACCTTCACGATGTCGTCGACCGCTCCGACCGCGGCGCAGAGAACGACGAGCCCGACGAGATCGGCGAGCAGCGCGCCGCGCGCCACGGAAAGCGCGGCGGCCAGCGCCACAATGAAGACCAGGCCGCCCATCGTGGGCGTTCCGGTCTTGCCCCGATGCGTCTGCGGCGCGTCCTCGTACGCGTGCTGCCGCACGTGCAGCCGTCCGAGCAGGACGAGCAACAGCAATCCGGCCGCGCCGGCGACCGCCAAGCCGAACAGCGCCCAAAACAACAGCCCTAGCAACATAGCGGATCCGCCCCGTGCCCGCGCCACTTCAGCACGACCACCGGCGTCTGCTCGTCGCTGTTGCCGTGCGGATTGTGCATCAATGCCGCCTCGACGGCGCTCGCGCGCACGCCGTCGGAAGCTCCGAGCACCTTCGCCTTGCCGAGATCGTTTGCGTCGACGACGGCGCACTCGATGCCGCTGCGCTCGCGAAACGCGCGCGCCGTCCCTTGCGGACCGCTGGGTGAAAACACGATCGCGCGCTCGTAGGGCGGCATCGTGCCGGTGTAACCGTCGAAGGCGGCGACCGCTTCGCCGAGCACCTCGTAGAACGCGCCGCGCCGTCCGAATGCGCGCCCGATCGCCTGCAGGAGCGTCGCGTAGATCACCTTCCAAACGCCGACACGATCGATGACCAGCTGCACGGACTCCGGCTGGCTCATCGTCGCGAGCGCCCCGGCGCGCCGCGACAGCGCGTAGGCGAGCCGGGATGGACGAACGAGTTCGGCAACGACGAACTCCCCCTGCGCGATCGCGACGGCGCTCTCGGAGACGGCGACGACGTCGCCGGGTCGAGCGATGCCGCGCACGGCCTCGCCGACCGTCGCGATCAGATCGTCGCCGGGACGCACCAACGGCGTGCGCACGGGAATGGCGACGATCCCGGCCGGCACCTGCGGCTGCGTTACCGCCAGGCTCTGCAACGCGAGGCTCACGCTCGCAGCTCCTCGACGATCTCCTCGAGCTTGTACTTGCGCGAGCCTTTGAGCAGCACCACGTCGCCGCGGCGCGCGTGCTCGCGCAGCCAGCGCGCGGCCTGCATATTGGCGTCGACCCGGACGATCTGCGCGGATCCGAGGCCCGCGCGCTCCGCGCCGCGCGCGAGCTCGCCCGCAAAATCACCCTGCACGACGAGCACGTCGACCCGTCCCGCGGCGTGCGCTCCGACCCGTTCGTGCAAGGCGGACGATTCATCGCCCAGTTCGGCCATCGAGGCGAGGACTGCGATGCGGCGCGTCGCATTCTCCGCACCGAAGGCGTCCAGCGCCGCGATCATGCTGCTCGCATTGGCGTTGTATGCGTCGTAGATCAACCGGATCCCGCCGCCGATCGGAATGCTGTCGTAGCGTCCCGCGGGCGGTCGCAAATTCGCAAGAGACGGCGCCAAATCGACGAGCGGCACGCCGAGTTCGAGAGCGCCGGCAACGGCGGCGGCCGCGTTGGCGTGGTTGTACTTGCCGGCCACGCCCAGCTCGATGTCGACCTCTTGCGTGCGGCCGCCGGCGCGCTTTAGCAAACGGCGCTCCCCGATCATAGCGGTCAGATTGCTCAGTTGCGCGTGGCGTTCGAGCGAACGAGCGTCGGGAGCCGCGGCGAACCAGTGCGGCTCGGCATGCAGCGTCGCGGCGCGCGCGCGCGACACCGCGTCGTCGGCATTGAGGACGGCGCGCGCGCCCGCACCGAACAAGCCCCACTTCGTCTCGGCCAGCCGTTCGCGCGACCCCATTATCTCGAGATGCGCCTCGCCGACGTTCGTAAGGACGCCGACGTGAGGCCGCGCGATCGCGACGAGCGCGGCCACGTCGCCGTACTTGCGCGCGCCCATTTCGACAACGAGCACGTCGTGCGTCTCGTTGCTGGCGCTAAGCAGAAGCTTACTGACCCCGATCTCGTTGTTCTCGTTGCCGGGAGCGGCGAGCACGCGCTCTCCGTAGCGCGCCGCGAGCAGCTCTGCGAGAAACGCCTTGGTCGTCGTCTTCCCGGTACTGCCGGTTATCGCGATAACTCGTCCGCGGAAAAGCTCTCGCGCGCACCCGGCCAGCGCCATGTACGCCCGCAGAGAGTCGGGCACCAGCATCGCCGGCGTTCGGTCCCTCTGCACCGGCCGCTCCAGCACCAGCATCGCGGCGCCGCGCCGCACGGCGTCGGCGACGAAATCGTGTCCGTCGTAACGCTCCCCGCGCAACGCCACGAACGTGTCGCCGGGCTCGAGCGTTCGCGTGTCGGTGCTGACGCGCAGCGCGCTTGGCGCCGACTCGCCGCCGCTCGGCGCCGTGCCCATGGCGCGCAACGCCGCGTCGAGCGGTATCTTCATCGCGGAACCCGGCGCGTCGCGAGCGTCGCGCGCGCTACGGCCGCGTCGTCGAACGGCAGGACGCGCTCGCCGACGATCTGATAGGTTTCGTGACCCTTCCCCGCGATCAGGACGACGTCGCCGTAGCGCGCTTCGCCGATGGCGCGCTCGATCGCGCGGCGGCGATCCAGTTCCACGACGTGCTCGCGCCGGCCGATGCCGGCGACGATTGCGTCCGCGATCGCGCGCGGATCCTCGCTGCGCGGATTGTCGTTCGTTACGTACAGTCGATCGGCCATGCGCGCCGCGACGGCACCCATCTCGGAGCGCTTTCCCTTGTCGCGATCGCCGCCGCAGCCGAACACGACGGCGAGCCGCCCGCGCGCCGTCTCGCGTAGCGACGCAAGCGCGTTCGTCAGCGCGTCGGGCGTGTGCGCGTAGTCGACGACGACATCGATGCCGTCGCCGCGCAGGTGCTCCATGCGCCCCGCCACGCGCTCCAGCGACGCGAGGGCGCGCGCGGCGATCGCGTCGTCGACGCCGAGGTGCCGCGCCGCCGCGAGCGCCGCCAGCGCGTTCCAAACGTTGAACCGTCCCGGCAGGCGCAGCTCGTAAACTCTGCCGTCGACGGTAAAACGGCTTCCATCCGCGGCGACGACGATCTCTTCGGCCACGAGCGCCGCGTCGCGCGTCGACCCATACGTGATGACGTACCGTCCCTCGCCCGCAAGTTTCCCCGCCCACTGCGCCCCGAGGGCGTCGTCCACGTTGAGAACGCTAACGGGCGCGAGTTCGAACAGGCGCCGCTTTGCCGCCGCGTAGGCCTCCGGCGTCCGATGAAAGTCCAGATGATCGCGCGTCACGTTGGTGAGCACGGCGACGCGAAAACGCACGTCGTCCACGCGATCGAGCGCGAGCGCGTGCGAGCTCACTTCCATCGCGACCGCTCGGGCGCCCCCCTCGCGCATGCCGGCGAGCAATGCGTGAAGCTCGGGCGGCAGCGGCGTCGTGTTCGCGAGTCGCCACGTGCGATCGCCGAACTCGGCGCCGACCGTGCCGATCACGCCGCACGCGATCCCCGCCTCGTTGAGGATCGCGCCGATCATGCGCGACGTCGTCGTCTTGCCGTTGGTGCCCGTGACGCCGACGACATCGAGCTCGAGCGACGGATCGCCGAAGAAGGCTGCCGACAACGCCGATAGGGCGCGACGCGTGTCCGCCACGCGCACGACGGTCGCGCCGGACGGCATTTCGGTAGGGTTTTCGACGACGACGGCACGAGCGCCGGCGGCGATCGCCTGGGGCACGTAGCGATGGCCGTCCGTCCGCATCCCGTGCAGCGCTACGAACAGCGCGCCCGGAAGAACCGCTTGCGACGCGGTCTCGATGCCGGTAACGTCGATGTCGCGAGCGCCGTTTATCTGCGCGTCCGGCAGGCGCTCGAGCAGCGTTGCCAACGCGACCGCACGCTCACCGGCCATTTCGCGCAACGTCCGCGCTCGGCAGGACTCCCGCGTGCAGCATCGCGGCGCGCGCGATCGCGGCGAAGGCCGGCGCCGCGACGACGCTGCCGTAGTACGAGCCGATTGGACGCTCCACTTTCACGTAGATGACGTACCGAGCCCGCGGGTAGGGAGCCATGCCGATGAATGACGCCGCGTAGTACCCCGCGCGGTAAGCTCCGTCCACTACCATCTCCGCCGTTCCGGTCTTGCCCGCCGTCGCATATCCGGGAATCTGTGCCGTCGGGTCGCCGGTACCATGCAAGACGACCGCCCGCAGGATCGTCCGCAGCTCCTGCGCGGTGCGTTGCGAGAAGATGCGCCGCACGGCCCTCGGCGCGACCCGCCGCAGCAGCTTGCCGTCCTGATCGTAGACCGCGCGCACGATATGCGGTTCCATGAGCATCCCGCCGTTTGCGATCGCGCCGTAGTAGCGGGCCATCGCCAGCGGCGTGACCGAGACGCCCTGCCCGAAGGACATCGTCGCGAGCGACGAGCCGCTCCACTGCGAGGGAGGCGGGACGATGCCGGGATTCTCGCCGGGCAGACCGACGCCGCTCGGATCCCCAAAACCGGCCTTGCGTTCCATCGCGTAAAAGGTCTTCGCCCCGATCGAGAGACCGACTTCCGCCGCACCGACGTTGTGCGAATACTCGACGATCTGTTCCAGCGTCTCACTCGCGCCGGTGCCGGCCATGAAGCCGTCCTCCGCATTGTGGATCGTGCGCCCGCCTACTTCGATCGCGTCGCGGGCGGGGAAGCGGCTGGTCCACGAGACCTTGTGCGAATCCAGCGCCGCCGCGGCCGTGATGAGCTTGTACGTCGAGCCAGGTTCGTACGCGTCCATCACCGCGCGGTCGCGGCGCGACGCCTCGTCGTACTTCCAAAAGCGGTTCGGATCGAAGTCCGGCAGATTGGCCAGGGCCAGAATCTCGCCCGTCCACGGATCCATGACGATCGCGGTACCGTCGAGCGCATGAAACGTTTGCACCTGTTTGCGGAGCGCCGCCTCCGCGACGTACTGCAGATATGGATCGAGCGTCAGCTGGACGGTCGAGCCGGCCTGCGCCGGCGTCACGACGCGCTCGCGTCCGAACGGAATGGGGCGGCCGAACTCGTCGGCTTCCAAGGTGACGCGGCCCGAGCGGCCGCGCAACACGTCGTCGAAGGCGTACTCCACGCCGTCCAGACCGTTTTCGTCGGTACCGACGAAGCCTAGCACCGTAGAGGCGAGCGAACCGCTCGTGTCGACCCGCAGCCCCGACTCCTCTTCCTTGAGCGCGATGCCTGCTAAACCGAGCGCACGAACGCGCTGCGCCACATCGTGGGATACTTTGCGAGCGATCCATACGAACCAAAGGTGGCGATCGTGAAGGGCGGCAACGACCGCGGGATCGAGCTTGCCGAAGATCGCGCGAAGCTTCGCCGCGCCGACATCCGGATCGAGAATCTCCCTCGGTATGGCGTAGACGCTCTCCGACGGCATCGAGCGCACGAGGACGTTGCCATTGCGGTCCAAGATGCTGCCGCGGCGCGCGAATACCTCGACCGTGTCGGATCGCTGCGCCAGCGCCTCCCGCGCATAGAGCGGCCCGTCCAAAGCCTGAACGACGCACAGCCGGAAGGCCAGAAAGAGCGCCACGACCATACATGCGTAAAAGAAGAGCCTCGCGCGCATCGGAGCGACGCGCGCGAAGGTCCGCTGATGCATTTAAGGCGGGGCCGCTACTGCTGGCCGGCCACCGCCGGAGCGAAGAGTCCGGCGAGCGATGAGAGCACTCGGAAGGGCGGTTTGGCACGGGCGACGCTCGGCGTCGCGATTCGCACGACCGCCAGCCGCGCCGGCTCCGTCATTCCGAGGCGCGCCGCGAGCTGCGAGAGGCGATCGTCGGAGCGCAGCGCGGCGATGCGATCGTCGAGCCGCATCGTCTCCTCCTGAAGGGCTTCGCGACTGGCTTGCGCCTTGGCGACCGCGTAGCTCAGTCCCGTCAGGCTCGACGTCAGCACGACGTAGCCCATGAGCAGCACCATCACCGCGACGAGCACCGAGAGCGTGCGCGTGATGTCGAAGTAACGAGCGCGCGCCTTACGCGCCTTGCGGCGCTGCGTCGCGGCACGGACGACGCGAGGATTGCCTATGCGTATCGATCGACCGTGCCGCTGCGGCTGGACCATCAGCTCGCCTTGCGTTGCGCGGCGCGCAGTTTTGCGCTGCGGGAGCGCCGGTTGTGCGCGATCTCTTCGTCGGCGGGCAAGACCGGCCGCTTGGTGAGCACCTCGAGCCGATCGTCGTCGCGCAGCGTCGTCTTGACGATGCGGTCCTCGAGCGAATGAAAGCTGATCGCGACGATGCGTCCCGCCGAGCGCAACCGGCCGATCGCGCCTCTCAGGCCGTCGCGCACGGCGTCGAGCTCGTCATTGGCGGCGATGCGCAGCGCCTGAAACACGCGCGTCGCGGGATGGATTCGCTCGCGCCGGCCACGCCGGCGCACGACGCCCGCGACCAGACCGGCGAACTCGGCCGCCGTGTTCGGCAGTTCGCCGATGGCGCGCCGCGCCACGATTGCGCGCGCGATGCGCCGCGCGGAGCGCTCTTCGCCGTAGGCGAAGAAGATGTCGGCGAGGTCGCTCTCGCTCGCGGTCGCTAGGATTTCGTATGCGCTCGGTCCCACCGCGGGATCCATGCGCATGTCCAGCGGGGCGGATTTCGAGAGCGAGAATCCGCGTTCCGGATCGTCAAGTTGCATCGACGAGACCCCCAAATCGAACAGAAACCCGTCGATCGAACCGATGCCGGCTCGATCGAGCACGCGGTCGAGGTGCCGGAAATTGGCATGCATGAAGGCGAAGCGCGGGTCGGTAATCTCCGCGGCTCGCGCAACGGCATTCGGGTCGGCATCGAGTGCAATCAAACGTCCGCCGCGAAGCCGTTGCAGAATTGCCCGGGAATGACCGCCCGCGCCGAACGTCGCATCGACGTAGATCCCATCCGGCCGGATCGCCAAATACTCCAGGGCCGGCCCCACGAGCACCGAGACGTGCATCACATCGGCACCACATCGCTAACGCCCTAGAATCCGAACTCGGCCATGAAGCGCGGGACGTCGCCCTCCGGCGGCGTCTCGAAGGCGTAGCGGTCCTTCGCCCAAATTTCGACGCGCGTCAGCAGCCCGACGGAAACGACGTAACGCTCCATGCCGGCATACGCGCGCAGCGGCGACGGCACGACCATCCGCCCTTGCGCGTCGCACGTCACCTCTTCGGTGTGGGCGAATAAGTAGCGCAGGAAGCGACGATAGGCGTCGTCCTTCTGAGAGACGGACTCGAGCCGGGCGCAGATCTCGACCCACGTGACGCTGGGATAGAGCGCTAGACATGGATCCGGAGGGGCGATGGTTAGGACGAACGCGGAACCGAGCCGCTCGCGGAAGCGGGCCGGTACGATAAGACGCCCCTTGTGGTCGAGAGCGTGTTGCTCCGAACCCGCGAAACGCGGGAACTCCGCGTGCACAAATCCCTC
>CAVRQS010000002.1:0-866557 GCA_963723485.1 Vulcanimicrobiota bacterium
TCCGACGAACTTCAAGGTGATCGGGATCGTCAGCGAGCCTGCGGGCGACAACCCCTCGGACGTGTACATCCCGCTCGCGGTGGCGCAGAAGCTGGCCAACATGAAGAACGACGTGAACACCATCTACGTCGCGGCCAGCAGTTCGTCGGCCATCAGCACCGTCTCCGCTGAGATCGCCAAGGCGCTGCCCGCGGAGACCGTGACCACCTCGAGCGACCTGGCCAGCGAGGTCACCGGCTCGCTGTCCAGCGCCTCCAGCCTGGCCAACAACCTCGGCAAGTGGCTCGCGCTGGCCGTCCTCGTCGCCGCGTTCCTGCTGGCCAGCCTGCTGACGATGGCGGCGGTGTCACGCCGGGTCCGTGAGTTCGGCACGCTGAAGGCGCTCGGCTGGAAGAGCCGCCGCATCATCGGCCAGGTAATGGGCGAAACCGTCACCCTCGGCATCATCGGCGGCGCGATCGGCGTCGGGCTCGGCCTGGCCGGCGCGGAACTGGTCTCCAAGCTGTCACCCAAGCTGTCCGCCGTGGTCGGGCAGACCACCGGCTCGGCCACGCCGGGCGGGGCCAGGCAGTTCGGCTTCGGCGGCACTGGCGGCACTGGCGATACCGGCGGCGGGGGCGGTGCCGGTGGCGGGGGCGGCGGCTTCGGCGGTGCCGGCGGCGGCGGCGGGGCGGCACGTTCCGCCGCGCCGCGGCGGCCAGCCACACGGTGGCGGTGCACCTGTCCGCCGCGGTGAGCATCAACGTGATCCTGCTCGCGGTCGTGCTGGCCGTGGCGGGCGGCATCATCGCCGGGATCTTCGGCGGCTGGCGGGCCGCGCGGCTGCGTCCGGCGGCGGCCCTGGCCAAGGTCGCGTGAGGGAGGAAACGACATGTACAAGCTCTCCGAAGTAACCAAGAAGTACGTCAAGGGCCGCGAGATCGTCGCCGCGCTGCGCGGGGTGACCTCGTGGTGGAGGACGGCGAATGGCTGGCCATCCAGGGACCGACCGGGCACGGCAAGTCGACGCTGCTGCAGATCCTCGGCGGGCTGGACCGGCCGTCCAGCGGCATCGTCGACTTCGACGGCCGTGACCTCGCGCAGCTGCGCGAGGCCGAGGTGACCAGGGTACGGGCCACCTCCATCGGCTTCGTGTTCCAGACCTTCAACCTGGTGCCGACCCTGTCCGCGCAGGAGAACGTCGAGGCCGCGCTGGTCCCGCTGCACGTGTCCGCGGCCGCGCGGCGGCAGCGGGCCGCGGTCGCCCTGGATGCCGTCGGCCTCGGCGACCGGCTGCGGCACGTGCCCGGCGAGCTGTCCGGCGGCCAGCAGCAGCGGGTGGCCATCGCCCGGGCCCTGGTCAAGGAGCCGAAGGTCCTGCTGGCCGACGAGCCGACCGGCAACCTCGACGAGGACACCAGGGACGAGATCATCGGCCTGCTCGAGACCATGTGGCGGGAGCGCGGCCTGACCATGGTGCTCGTCACCCACGACAGCACCGTGGCCCGCCGCGCCCAGCGCATCGGCGTGATGAAAAACGGCCGCCTCAGCTTCAGGCCGCCGGCCCGGCCCCAGGCCGCCACGCCCAGGCCGCCCAGGCCGGCCGCCCACGGCCAGGCCGCCCACGCGCCACGCCGCCCACGCCGCCCGGTCCGGCTCCGGCGCCGCCGGGCTTCAGCCACCGGATCTCCCGTCCGCCGAAGAGCCGTCCGCCGAAACCGTCCCCGCCGACGACTGACTCCTGGTGCGCTGGTGATCCCGCCGGGTCATTGGGCCCGGTGATTCCGTTTTCCGGCGGCTTTAGTTTCATCAGGCACGATTCCGTCGCGCGGATCAAGCGGCGCGGTTTTCTTTAGTGCCGGGAACTAAATTATTTCCCGGTACTTACTGCCGAGGGATCTGAATATGACTTGACGACGGCTATGCGAGACCTTTATATAGGAATATCACAAACGTGTAGAAAGTCGGCCCTGCTCCAGATTTGATGTTGGGGGGTCGGCCATGGGCATTTATGGGGGCGTGCCGCGCACCTCACGCCGTGGCGGGAACGATGGTGCGCCTGCGTCGGATCGGCCTGCGCTTTCCGAGGCGCTGACCGAACTGCGCCGGCTTACCCGGGATCCGCTATTCGACGGGTTCGAGCAGACGCTCACCGATCTCGGCAATGCCCTGACCGGGTCCGATTTCAGCGTGGATACGGTACGCAGGCTCCGGCTCTGGAGCGCCGAGCATCAGCGTGTCGCCATTGAGCTCGAGGCCGCCGCCCGCTGCTGCCGCCTCGTCGAGCGGGAGATTAATCAGCGCGTCGACGCCCTGCTGGAAGCGTCGGCGGCGAAGAGCAGGCGGCGTGCCGGCCAGCTCCGCGAGATGTTCCGCCGCGGCCGGTCCGGCCCGCGACCCGTCGCGGAAAGGCCCGAGCCGGCCGTACCCGGGCCAGGACCCGTGCTCGTGCCTGTACCCGCGCCGCCGGCACCCGCGGCAGGGTATCCGGCGCCGGCCGCCGCGGTGCCGGAAGCGGACATAGCGGCGTCGGCGCTCGGGCCGCTTGAGGTGCACGTCGCCGGGCGGCGCGTGCCGAGATGGAACAGCCTGAAGGCCCGGGCGGTGTTCCAGTACCTGCTGGTCCACCAGGACCGGCCCACCCGGCGCGATGTCCTGATGGCGTTGCAGTGGCCCGACCACAGCCATACCTCCGCGCGCAACAACCTCAACGTGGCGCTCTACAGCCTGCGCAACACGCTGGATGGGCTGGGCCAGGACGCTCAGCCCATCCTGTACCGGGACGGCTGCTACATCCTCAATCCCGACCTGACCTGGTGGATCGACCGCAACGAGTTCCTGGCGGCCGTCGACGACGCCCGGCGGGCCCGCCGGGCCGGCCGGCCCGAGCAGGTCATCGGCGCCTACCGCAAGGCCATCCAGCTCTACCGCGGCCCGCTGTTCGAGGATGACGGCGGCGGCGAATGGTACCTGCCGGAACAGCGCCGCCTGAAAGACCTCTACGACCAGGCGCTGGAAGAAATCGCGAAGATCCATTTCGAACTCGGCGAGCTTTCGGATGCCGTCGAGTTCGGCCAGCTCGCCATCAGCAATGACCCGTGCTCCGAGGCTATTCATAGACTGCTCATGCGCTGTTATGCCTCGCAGCACCAGCAGCAACTCGTGAGCCGCCAGTACCGCGTCTGCGTGACCGCCCTCCGCGACGAACTCGGCGTTCCTCCCTCTGACGAGACGACTCAGCTATTCCGTCAGCTCATCTGAGCGCCATAGCGGGGTTAAGCCGCGCTAAATAAGCGCTTAGCCGCGATATTTCGCGGAAAATAACTGCAGCCTATGCGCTGTCCTTAGTGCCGCCACAGCGGCGATCCGGATCATTAACCCGAAGGCCGCTTCCGGCCACTAGCTACATGATCTGCGCAAAGGAGACGCTCTCATGGCGGCAGAATCCGTATCAACCGTGGTGGACACACCCGACTGGCTCGACGGCGCGACCGAGATCGAGCTGTCCGCCAGGCATCTCAAGGCCTACTGGGACGCCGACATCATCGACGTCGACGACAAGAACAAGCACGACACCATCATCGAGCGCAAGGATCCCTTCGAGGTCCGGTTCCGCGTCTACCTGAAGGGCCGCCTCTGGAAGTGCATCTGCGGCCACTGGTGCTTCGACGTCGGTTTCACCGCCATCGGGGACGGCCCGGACTTCAACCTGTCTGATGTCCTGCCGGACCGGTCGGAGCTGCAGATCGCGGACTGGAAGGGCTGCGACGGGCTGTACATCGAGAGGTACGTCAGGGTGCCGGCGGAGAGGATCCCCGTCGAGCGCTGCGGGACGCTCTACCAGGTGGGAGCCAAGTTCGAGCTGCGCTGCTGCGGCGGCTGCGAGGACGAGCGCAGTCACCTGGCCGTCGCCGGGCACGAGCGCCAGGGCGAGTACATGTTCGTCTAGACCGGTCCTGGGCCCGATGCGGCACCGCACCGGGCCCAGGACCGCCTGACCCGAACCAGACGAGAGGAGCTTCAGGTGCCTGACGATCTGAGCTCGATCGAGGGCCTGGCGGACAAGCACCTGCGGGCCCTCGCCCGGCAGCACGTCACCGACCTTCGCGGTCTGGTCCAGGCCGACCGGCGCGTCCTGCACCGGGCGATGGCCAACCTGCGGCCGCGGCCCACCCTCGAGCAGATATCGCGCTGGCAAGATGATGCCAGGAGCAAGCTGGGCGAGATCGTGCCGGATGCCTCGGAATGGCAGACCGCGGCCTCGTTCGTGGTCGTCTTCAGCCAGCGCCAGGTGGATGACACCTGGGAGCGCCGCGTCGAAGCGGAGCGAACCGAGGTCGAGCCCGAGCGGAATCCGCAGGTCTGGTCCGGCTGGGATGGCCGGCCGGTCTGCGATTGGATGCTCAGCCAGCTGAGCCTGGCCGATGAACCCGGGGTCCGGCCCGCCGGGAAGCCAGCCGGGGAACCCGCGCTGGTCCCGCCCGCGCCGGTCCCGCGCGCCCTGGCCCCGCCAGCCGCCGGCCGGGCTCAGCTGCATATCGACAGCGCCACCATCATCGACGCGGCCGGCCGGATGGACGTGGTGACGGCCGGCGTGCCTGCCGCGAACCCGCGCACCGGGCTCGTCGCGCCGGTCCGCGTGGTCTTCGCGGTCAGCGGCGCCCCGCCGGGAGCGCGGCTGCAGGCGGTCACCCGCATCCAGAGCCCGGACGGATCCGGCTGGAACCCCCAGGATCCGGTCGTCCTGCCCGGTCCGGGCCGCGCCGAGTTCGACCTGGCCCTGGTCCCGGCAGGTGACCATGAGATGTCCCTGATCGCCTGGGCGCCCGACGCCACGGCCAAGCCGGTCTCGGTCCGGCTGCCCAGGGTCACGATCCGCCAGGAACCGGGCTGACCCAGAGCCCCGTTACTTATAGCCCGTGACTCACAGTAGCGCCTCGCGGTGGAGCAGCCCGGCCAGGTCCCCCGGCTCGGGGCTGGCTCCGCCGAGGCCGTGAGCCGCGAACCAGCGGCCGATGTTCTCCGCGTCGCGGGTGAGGTAGTAGCCGCCGCGCGGGTTCGCGATCACGTCGACCACCTGGGGCAGGTCGATCATCACGAGCCGTCCGTCGTGCACCAGCAGGTTGTACGCGGACAGGTCGCCGTGGGCCAGGCCGTCCCGGGCCAGGGCGACGAGCGCCTGCACCAGCTGATCCCACAGCCCGGCCAGCTCCGCCGGGCCGGGCCGGGTCTCGGCCAGCCTCGGGGCGGCTATCCCGTCCGCCGAGCCGATGAACTCGAGCAGCAGCTCGGTGTCGAGGATCTGGGCCGGGTAGGGGACAGGTATCCCGGCCGCGTGCAGCCGGGCCAGCGCGCTGAACTCGGCATACGCCCACTGCCCGGCGATGGCCTGCCGCCCGAACGCGGTCCGGCTCGCCACCGCCCGGTTGACCCGGGACTCACGGGTCCGCCGCCCCTCCAGGTAGCCGCTGTCGCGGTGGAACATCCGGTGCCCGGCGTCGCGGTAGCGCTTGGCGGCGAGCAGGCAGGACCGGCCTCCGGGCACGCCGCGCCGGATGAGGAAGACGTCGGCTTCCTTGCCGGTCTTCAGGATGCCGAGCTCGGTGTCGACGGCGGCCAGTTCGGTGACCAGCCAGCCGGGGTGCGGGCGGGGGCCGCGCTGGGTCGGGATGGACTGATCCCAGGTGGACCAGCGGTCGCCCTCGGGCAGGCCGTCGGTCGGATCGAGGTCCTCGACGGCCGGCAGCGACTGGCGCCTGACGCGCTTGACGCTGGTCGGCTCGTCGTCGTCGAAACGCCGCTTACCGCGGCGGGTACTGAACTCTCCGTGGCGTGCGGAGAAGTAGTCGTGCACGGGTGGGGCTCCTCAGCTGAGCGGTGAACAGGGCAGGCAGGAATGCGCCCGCGACGGGCTTAGACATTTCGTGCCTCCCTTCGCTCAGCCGGCCAGCGCCGGCCCGAACGTGCTGAACGTTGCCACACCATCCCGGCCGGGGCAACTGGTTTTTCCGCGACCAGATCACCACGACGCTGGCGATCATTTCACCAATGGGTTTCTCGCCCTCCGCAGGAATCGCGGACGATCAGCTCCACTGGCAGCAGCGGCGTCCGCTCGGGTACCTGCTCGCCCGCGATGCTGCGCAGCAGCAGCTCGACCGCCTGCCGCCCGGTCTCCGCCAGCGGGATCCGCACGGTGGTCAGCGGCGGCGTCAGGAACTCGGCGAACGGAATGTCGTCGCAGCTGACCACCGCGACGTCCGCGGGCACCCGGCGGCCCGCCTGCCACAGCGCGGACAGCACGCCGATGGCCATCACGTCGCTGTGCACGAAGATCGCGCTGAGCCCGGGCGAGCGTTCGAGCAGCAGCCGGGTGGCGGTGGCGCCGCCCTGCGGGGTCCAGTCGCCCTCGGCCACCAGGTCCTCGCTCGGCTCCAGGCCCGCGTCGCGCAGCGCGTCCTCGTAGCCGTGCAGCCGGCTCCGGGTGACCCGCCGCCGGAACGTGCCGGTGACCGTCCCGATGGAGGTGCGCCCGAGCCCGAGCAGGTGGTCGGCGGCCAGCCGCCCGGTCTCCCGGTGGTTGGACCCCACCAGCGGGACGCCGCCGCCCGGCACCGCCTGCAGGCTGACCGACGGCACGTACCGCCGGAGCAAGTCGGCGACCTCGGTGTCCTCCTCGACCTCGGGCGCGGCGGCGATGATGCCGTCCACCCGGCGCTCGATCAGCGTCCGCACGATGTCGGCCCCGTCCGCGCCGCCGGTCGCCAGGTGCCCGACCAGGACGGAGTGCCCGTTCCTGCGCGCCGCCTGCTCGGCCGCCACGGAGGCCTGCGCGATGGCCACGTCGGTCGCGTCGCTGGCGACCAGGCCGATGGTCGCGGTGGCCCGCTGGACCAGGCTGCGGGCGATCGTGTTCGGCCGGTACCCGAGCTCGGCCGCGACGGCCAGGATCCGCTCCTCGGTCTCGACGGAAACGCGCACGTCACCGCCGTTGAGGACCTTGCTGGCCGTCTGGAAGCTGACTCCGGCGCGCGCCGCGACCTCCTTGATCGACACGTATCGCCGCCGCGCCATCGCGTCCTTCCGCCGGGTCCTCGCTGCCGCCCGCATCCGTGCCGCCCGCATCCGTGCCGCCCGCATCCGTGGCCGCATCGTGCCGCCCGCATCGGTTTTGCATCCGCCCGCGTCCGGCCCCGCGGCGCAAGAGCGAATGTTCGCTCTAGAAGGCTAGATCCTGCCCGAAACTGGCCACGATCATGAAACCACCGGCAGGTGCCTAGACCTGAACGAACTCGATGCCCATGACCTGGCAGAACGCCTTCCAGTCAGCGGCGTGATGGCCCAGGTTCATCACCTCGTGGTGCGGTCCGCCGTTGGACAGCCAGCCGTTCAGGCACTGGCGCAGCCCGGACGCCGGCCGGAACTGCCCGTACGGCATCTCCAGGGCCGGCAGTTCCTGGCTGTCCAGGTTCTCGCCCTCGGCGACCACCAGCCGGAAGCGGTCGCCCTCCAGCGAGACCAGCGCGGCCAGCGTGGCCGGGCCGGGCTGGAGCTGGAACAAGAACGTGGGCGGGTCGGCCAGCAGGCCGATGCCGAGCGGCCGCTTGATCAGCTTCACCGGGCGGTCGGACCGGGCCACCTTCCAGTTGCCCTCGCCCATGTGGCTCTGCAGGATCGAGTCCGAGGGGAAGTCCATCGCGTACATCTCGGTGAAGTGCGCGTCACCGATCAGCACGTGCCCCGCGTAGACCAGGCAGGCGGTGAGCACGTCGCCCTCGGCGGCGTACCCGTAGCCCTTGGCCATCAGCGACGACGCCGCGGCCAGCGGGAGCCGGCTGAACCGGCCGTCCTCGCCGATCGCGTCGAAGTGCGCGGTATAGGCGCCGAACCCGCGGTCGTTGAGGATCTGCTCGATCGCCACCTGCATCCGGGCGTGGTCGGTCCGCTCTTCCGCGGAAAGCCGGGGATCGATCGAGAAGTTCGCGTCCTCGAAGGAGATGACCTCCTCGACCGCCTCCGAACCCGCCTCCTGCATGCCCCGCCACAGGTCCCCCTGCGCGACCGAGATGATGGCCGGGCCGAGCGACCGGACCAGCGCGCTCTCGTCGACCCGGATGTCGCCCATCTCGTTCATCGCGTAACCGAAGATCGCGACCTTGAGCCGCTTCCACGCGGTGGCGGCGGCCGCCGCGCGGGCCCAGCGGCCCACGTCGGCGCGGAACGACGCGCTCTTCCAGTCGTCGGTGAGCACGGCGAACCGCTTCCCGGCCCGGACCATGGCGTTGGCCGTGTCCTGCGCGCCGTGGACGCCCTGGTTGTAGGTCATGTCGGCCATGTCCCAGGCCGGCGTCACGTTCGGTTCGGGCTGGATGTTGGCCAGGCAGACCGGCAGCCGGGACTCCGAGAGCAGCCGGGCCACCCGCATGGCCGGGCCGTAGGTGAGCATCACGACGAGCACGCCGTCCAGGTCCGCGTTCTCGAACTCGCGCATGGCGCGCTCGGCGTCCTCGCGGTACTTGATGGCCTTGCTCGGCGTGAACTCGGCCACATCGGAAAGGTGGGCGGCGAGTTCCGCGGCGTATCCCTCCTGCCGCTGCGCGATCCCGGGCACCATGTCGTCGTAGAGGTCTTGCATGATCCCGAGGATGCCGATGCGCGGCTTGCGCCCAACTGAAGCAGTCATTGGTTCAGCTCTCTCCTTACTAGCAGTCAACGCTGGCCGTAGTAGTTCTGGTAGCGGGCGTGCAGTGCGTCCACCTGGTCGGCGGGAAGCGGGGCCAGCTCGCCGAAGGCGCGGGCCAGATGGACCGTGCGCGCCACGTCTTCGCACATCACGGCGGCCTTCACCGCCTCGCGCCCGGTGCCGCCGACGGTGAACACGCCGTGGCTGCGCATCAGCACGGCGGGGGAGCGGTGCCCGGTCAGGGTCGCGACCACGCCCCGGCCGATTTCGTCGCCGCCGATCAGCGCGAACGGCCCGACCGGGATCTCGCCGCCGAACTCGTCGGCCATCGCGGTGATCACGCAGGGAATGGGCTCGCCACGCGCCGCCCACGCGGTCGCGTAGGTGGAGTGGGTGTGCACCACGCCGCCGACGTCGGGCATGTGCCGGTAGATGTAGGCGTGCGTGGCGGTGTCGCTGGACGGGCTGAAGCCGTCGGACACCGGCTTGCCGTCCAGGTCGCACACGACCATGGACGATGGCGTCAGGTCGTCGTAGGACACACCGCTCGGCTTGATCACCATCAGCGCCGACCCGGGAACCCGGGCGGACACGTTGCCCGAGGTCCAGGCGACCAGGTTGTTGCGCACGAGCTCGGCGTGCAGCGCGCACACCGTGCGGCGCAGTTCGGTGATCTCAGGGCTTTCCGCGTTGCTCATCTAGCGCGAGCCTTCCCTCACGAGCCTTCCCTCACGAGCCTTCCCTCATCGGCCAGCTCTCCCGGCCCGGGCCCGGTCCCGGATCGCCCGCAGCCGGTACATGACCTTGTTCTCGCCGCGTCCGAAATAGTCGTGCAGCCGTACGTATTCCGCGTAGAGCTCGTCGTACACGTCGGCGCGGGCCGCGTCTGGCCGGTACACGTCCTGGTTGATCCGGCCCATGGCGGCGGCCGCGGCCGGCACGTCCGGATAGGCGCCCGCGGCGACGGCCGCGTGGATGGCCGAGCCGAGCGCGGGCCCCTGGTCGGACCCGATGACGCTGAGCGGGCGCCGGGTGACGTCCGCGTAGACCTGCATGAGCGGCGCGCTCTTGATCAGGCCTCCGGCCACCACGAGCTCGGTCACCGGCACGCCGGAATCGCCGAACGTGTCGATGATCATCCGGGTACCGAACGCGGTCGACTCGAGCAGCGCCCGGTAGATCTCCGGCGCCGTGGTGGCGAGCGTCAGCCCCACGATGGCGCCGGACAGCCGCCCGTCCACCAGCACCGAGCGATTGCCGCCCTCCCAGTCCAGCGCGATAAGACCGTGCGCTCCTACCGGCTCGGCCACCGCCTTCTCGTCGAGCAGCTGCTGGACGGAAACACCGCGCTGGCTGGCTTCGGCGGCGAACTCGCCGGGGACGCCGTTGCGCGCGAACCAGGCAAAGATGTCACCGACCCCGCTCTGCCCCGCCTCGTAGCCCCACAGCCCGGCGACGATGCCGCCGTCCACCGCGCCGCACATGCCGGGCACCTCGGAGAGCTCGGCGCCGTTCATCACGTGACAGGTCGAGGTGCCCATGATCGCGACCATCTTGCCCGCGGTCACCGGTCCCGCCGCGGGCACGGTGACGTGCGCGTCCACATTGCCGATGGCCACCGCGATCCCCTCGGGCAGGCCGGTCAGCCGGGCCGCGGCGGCGGTCAGCCCGCCCGCCCTGGCGCCGAGCGGGGAGACGGGATGGGCGAGCTTGTCGTCGGCGAAGTCCGCGAAGCGCGGGTCGAGCGCGGCCAGGTACTCCCGGGAGGGGTAGCTGCCGTCCTGGTAGATGCCCTTGTACCCGGCGGTGCAGGCGTTCCTGGTCTCGGCCCCGCACAGCTGCCAGATGATCCAGTCGGCGGCCTCGATCCACCGCTCGGCGCGCTGGTAGAGCTCGTAGTCCTCGTCGAGCAGCTGCAGCGCCTTGGCGAACTGCCACTCCGAGGAGATCTTGCCGCCGTAACGGTTGATCCACTTCTCGCCCCGCTCGTGCGCCACGGCGTTGATCCGGTCCGCGTGCGCCTGGGCGGCGTGGTGCTTCCACAGCTTGGGGTAGGCGTGCGGGCGCGCGGCCAGGCCGGGCAGCTGGCACAGCGGCGTGCCGTCGGCGCGCACCGGCATGCAGGTGGACGCGGTGAAGTCGGTGGCGATGCCGATCACCTGGCCCGGGTCGATGCCCGCGTCCCTGACCGCGGCCGGGACGGCATCGGCCAGCCCGCCGGTGTAGTCGGCCGGGTCCTGCAGGGCCCAGTCCGGCGGCAGCTCGCCGTGCCCGGCCAGCGAGCGGTCGATCGCGCCGTGCGGGTACTCGCTGACGGCGGTGCCCATCTCGGCGCCGTCGCTCACCCGCACTACGAGAGCCCGGGCCGACAGCGTGCCGAAGTCCACGCCGACGACGTAGGCGTCATCCTTGTTAGCGCTAACATCCATCTGTCCGCCTTAATTTGTGTTCCTTCCAGTGCATTCTTGCCGTCCCGGCCGCGCTCAACCGCCAGGCTCAGCCAACCGGGTCATCCAACCGGGTCAGCGCGGCCCGGCGGCGCTCGCCCGCACGACCAGCTCGGGCGCCACCCGGACCCGGCGCCCGGTCAGGATCGCGCCGGCCATCCGGTCGACAAGCGTACTCAGTGCCTCCCGGCCGACCTCGCCGAAGTCCTGCCGCACGGTGGTGAGCGGCGGCAGGTAGTACCCCGCCTCGGGCATGTCGTCAAAGCCGACGATGCTGACGTCCTCGGGCACCCGGAGTCCCCGTTCGGCCAGCGCCCGGATGACGCCGAGCGCCATCGCGTCGTTGCCGCAGAAGATGGCGGTCAGCCCGGGCTCCGCGGCTAGCTGGGCGCCCAGCGCATAGCCGGAGCTGGCGGACCAGTCGCCGGCCAGCACGGCCGGCTGCGGCACGCCGGCCTCGCGCACCGCCTCCCGCCAGCCGTCGAGGCGCTCCTTGGCGTCCAGGCAGGACGCCGGCCCGGCGACGTGGTAGACGGTCCGGTGTCCCAGGCTGAGCAGGTACCGGGTCGCCGTGGCGGCGCCCACCCTGTTGTCGATGGCCACCGACGTCACCGGCGCGCGGGTGCCGCAGCCCACCGCGACCAGCGGTACCTCGGGGGGCACGTGCGCCAGCGCGGCCACGGCGGTGTCCTGCGTCGCGATGACGATGATGCCCTCGATGCCCTGGCCGAGGAACCGGTCCACCGCGTCCAGCATCGACCGGCGGTCCAGGGCCGGCAGGCTGGCCACCGACACGAAGTAGGCGTCGTGCGCGGCCCGCTCGAACCCGTAGAGCATGGAGGCCGGGCCGTAGAGCATGGTGTCGGCGGTGATCACGCCGAGCGTGTGGGTGCGCCGGGTGACCAGCGTCCTGGCCGCGGCGTTCGGCCGGTAGGCCAGCTCGCGGATGGCCGCGAGCACCCGCTCCCGGGTCATTGGGCGAACGTTCGGGTGCTCGTTCAGGACGCGCGATACGGTCTGGTGCGATACCCCGGCCAGCCGGGCCACGTCGGCCATGACCGGCGGCCTGGACAGGTTGCCGCCCGTCATGGGCGGTCTCACCCGGCGGTCGGCCTCCTCGCCGCGTGACGACGCCACGTCGTGCCTCCCTCTGCCGCGCGCGCCGCGGGGCTCTGCGGTCAGCCGGGGCCGACGTTAGCGTTAACATCCGTGCAGGTCTGGTGGCGGTGTGAGCATCTCGAAGCCCCCGACAGCGACTTGCACCTCGTTCTCCGCCGCCCGGATTCCTTGTACCACACAGTAGCCGCCGCACGGTCACGGCGGTACCCCGGGACCGTACCCGGAAGTCAGGACTTATCGCGGCTCGCAGCGCTGTCCCGCAGGTCACGCAGCGCGGCCTTGGCCTTGCGGCCGGCGTCGCTGTCCCGCAGGTCGCGCAGCGCGTCCCGGGCGGTGTCCCGCGCCTTGCCGACCGCCTCGCTGTCCCGCAAGTCGCGGATGGCCTCCTTGGCCTTACGCCCCGTCTCACCCTCGCGCAGGTCGCGCAGCGCGGCCTCGGCCTTGCGCCCCGCCTCGCCCTGCCGCAGGTCGCGCAGGGCGGCCTCGGTCTTGCGGCCCGCGTCGCTGGTGCGCACATCCTGCAGCGCGGCCTTGGCCCGGTGGGTGGCGTCGCCGCCCTGGGCGCCGCGCAACCACGCGACCAGCCTGGCCCACCAGCCCCGGACCTGCCCTTCGATCTCGCTCATCGCGGACTCTCCTTAAGTTCATGCCCACAAACAAGATATAACGCAAATCCCCGATCGCGCCAACTCACCTACCCAGCCCGCCGCCGGCCAACCCGGGCGCAGGCAGATCGAGGCCGAGGCCCAGCTCCCGTGATCATGAAGGGTTTTTAGTGTCCACAGACTAAAAACCCTTCATGATCATGAAAATCGTACCTAAGTTCGAGGCAGAGAACGCCGTCGCGCGTCTCCTGGCGGCTGCCGCGGCCCTCAGCCGGCCGGCGGATGCCGGACAGGATCACGTCCACCACGTCGGCGATGAAGTCGCCGGTCATGGGCAGGTGGCCAAGCAGCAGCCGGTGCTCGGCGGCGCCGAAGAACAGGTCGAGGACCACGTCCTGATCCACCCCGGGCGGGATCTCGCCGCGGGCGATGGCCCGCTCAAGCATGATCCGGTGCTGGGCGCGCAGCGGCTCGAGGACGCGGTCCCGCCAGGCCCCGCGCAGTTCCGTATCGTGCTGCGCCTCGGCGATCAGCCCGGTCAGCATCGGTCCCATCGGCGTCTGGGTGACCGCCCGCACCCACGTGTGCAGCGCGGCGAGCATGTCGCCGCGCAGCGTGCCGGTATCCGGCTGCGGCTGCTCCTCGCGGAACGAGTTGACGAACGCGTCCAGGGCGAGCAGGCCCTTGGACGGCCAGCGCCGGTAGATCGTCGTCTTGCCGACCCCGGCCCGGGCGGCCACCTCCTCGATCGACATCGCGGCCAGCCCCCGTTCGGCCAGCAGGTCCACGGCCGCGGTCAGGATGGCGCGGTCCGCCTCCTGGCTCCGCGGCCGCCCGCGCGGCGCCCCGCCGCCCGGGACGGCCCCGCCGCCCGGGACAGCCCCGCGGCCAGCCGGAACAGCCCGGCTACCCCCCGGAATATCACCGTTCATCAGCAGGTTCTATCATAAGAAATCCGAAACGATCCGTAACGTATCTGATTGGTATCATGCCCGTCGCCGAGCGTTCCAACCGTCCCGAGCCCGCCTTCACGGCAACCCCAGTCCAGGCGCCCACTGCCACCCCTCCCCGCCGCCAGCCGCTGCAGCTAGCCCTCATCCTCGTCGCTGCGTTCATGGTCGTCCTCGATTTCAGCATCGTGAACGTGGCGCTGCCGTCGATCGAGCGGGAGCTGCGCATGCCCGCCAACGCGGTCCAGTGGATCGTGACGGGATACGCCATCTCGTTCGGCGGCCTTCTCATTCTCGGCGGCCGGGCCGCTGACCTCCTCGGCCGGCGCCGCATGTTCGTCATCGGCTTGGTTGCCTTCGCAATGGCCAGCCTGGCCGGCGGGCTGGCGCAGGACCCGGTGCTGCTGATCGCGGCGCGCGTCGTGCAGGGCGCGGGCGCCGCGATCGTCGCGCCGGCCGCGCTGTCCCTCATCACCACCGGCTTCCCCGAAGGCCCCGAACGTACCCGGGCCATTGGCCTGTACGGCGCGGTCTCCTCCGTCGGGTTCGTCGCCGGCCAGGTCCTCGGCGGGGTGCTGGTGCAGCTCACCAGCTGGCGCGCGGTATTCCTGGTCAACGTCCCGGTCGGCCTGATCGCCGCCGCCCTGGCCCCGGCCGTCCTCGGCCCGGCCAAGGCCGCCGCGGCCCGGGCCGCGCGCCGGCTCGACGTCCGCGGCGCGCTCCTGATCACCACCACGGTCACCCTCCTGGTGTTCGCCGTGTCCCAGGGCGTGGTCCTCGGCTGGACCTCGCCGCTGGTCATCGCCGCGGCCGTAGTGGCGGCCGCGACCGCGGCCGGCTTCATGCGGGCCGAGGCCCGGCACCCCGAGCCGCTGATCCGGCCCGCCCTGCTGCACCGCCGCGGGCTGCGGGACGGGACCACCCTGGCCTTCCTGCTCGGCCTGTGGAACGGCGGCGAGATGCTCGTGCTCTCGCTGTACCTGCAGCAGGTGCTGCACGAGTCGCCGCTGTTCACCGGCCTGATCATCGCCCCGCAGGGCGTCGTCGGCTTCATCATGGGCGTGACCGGGCCCCGGCTGGCGGGCAAGATCGGCATCAAGCGGCTGCTGGTACTGACCGCCGCCGCCTCCGCGACCGGTTTCCTGGTGCTGACCGGGCTGCCCGCGGCGGGCTACAGCCCGGTCCTGTTCGTGGTCACGCTGATCGGCTTCGGCACGGCCGGCACCGCGTTCGGCTCGACCGTGCTGGCCAGCCGCGGCATGGCCAACGCCGACCAGGGCCTGGTCGGCGGCATGATCAACACCAGCCGCCAGATCGGCGCCGCGGTGGGCGCCGCCCTGCTGCCGGCCGTGGCCGAGGCCGTCAGCCGCGGCGGCGGGGTCTCCGGCGACCGTGCCGCGATGTTCGCCGCCGCGCTGGCCGCGCTGGCCGCCACCGCCGTAGCCTGGCGCGCCGCACGGCCGGTCCCGGCCCGCACCGCCGCATAATCCCGAACGGGCCGGGTATCCCTCCCTGACCTCAGCCCGTGTGCTGCAGGGTGTAGCGCACCGCCTGCAGCCGGATCAGCCCGTCCCGGAAGATGAACGTGTCGATCCCGTCCTCGACCTTGGTCGCGGCGGAGGTGGCGGTCCACTCGAGGAAAAGCACGTCGCCCTCGTAGATCTGCGTCGGCAGCCCCCAGGCCGCGCCCGGCACGTCGGCCAGCAGCTGGGTGAACGCCTCCCGGATGCCGTCCTTGCCTCGCTTGACGCCCGCAGGGCTGATGAAGACGGCGTCGTCGGCGTAGTCGGCCACGATCCCGTCCAGGTCACCCGCGCCCAGGGCGTCGACGTGGTGCTGGAACACTTCCTGCGGCGTACGCGTCATCCACTTCTCCTTCTCGGCGAGGTCTCCTCTTACCGTAGATGGCCGCGTAGGCTGCGGGAAAGGAGGGTGTCATGGGTTTCGAGCACATCCTGGTCGAGCGCTCCGGCGACTTCGCGACCGTCACGATGAACCGCCCGCAGCGCCGCAACGCGCTGTCCCTTGAGCACATGCGCGAGCTGATTACGGCGTTCGGCGAACTCGGGAACAGCGACGTGCGGGGCATCGTGCTGGCCGGGAACGGCCCGGTGTTCAGCGCCGGGCATGACTTCGCCGACATGGCCGGCGCGGACCTGCCGTACATGCGGGCGCTGCTGAGCACCTGCACCGATCTGATGACGCTGATGCAGCAGGTGCCGCAGCCGGTGGTGGCGCGGGTGCACGGGCTGGCCACCGCCGCGGGCTGCCAGCTGGTGGCCAGCGCCGACCTGGCCGTGGCCAGCGAAGACGCCGGGTTCGCCGCGCCCGGCGGCAAGGGCGGCTGGTTCTGCCACACGCCGATGGTGGCCATCGCCAGGAACGTGGGCCGCAAGCGGGCCGCCGAGCTGGCCATGTCCGGTGACGTCATCGATGCGCGCACCGCGCTGGACTGGGGCCTGGTCAACCGGGTGGTGCCCGCGGCCCAGCTCGACTCCGCGGTGCGGGACCTGCTGGACCGGGTCACGAAGGGATCGGCGGAAAGCAAGGGCATCGGCAAGCAGGCGCTGTACGCGCAGATCGACCTGGACCAGGCCAAGGCCTACGCCTACGCCCTCGAGGTCATGGCCGCGACCAGCCAGCTTCCCGACGCGCAGGAAGGGATGCGGGCCTTCCTGGAGAAGCGCAAGCCGAACTGGGACCGCGGCCGCCGCTAGGGCTTCTCCCAGACCGAGACGTGCTGGCGGCTCTCGCCGGTGAAGGGCCGCCGGGCCCAGTCCTCCCACCGGTCGCGCAGCCGCATCCCGGCCAGCTGCGCCATCAGGTCGAGCTCGGCCGGCCACACGTACCGGAACGGGATCGAGTGGTACTCGCCGCGGCCGCCCTCGAGGGTGATGTAGTTCGAGCTCATCGCCTGGGTGGCGGGGTCGTAGATGTCGAACGCCCAGCGTTCCGGGCTCACCTGCCATGGCACCACGGTCTGTCCCGGCGGGAGCCGGCGCAGCTCGGGCACCCCGACCTCGATGACGAAGCAGCCGCCGGGTTCCAGGTGGGCGGCGGCGTTGCCGAAGCAGGCGACCTGTTCTTCCTGCGTGGTCAGGTTGTTGATGGTGTTGAAGACCAGGTAGGCCAGGGTGAAGGTGCCGTCGACCCGGGTGGTGGCGAAGTCGCCGATGGTGACGCCGATGGCGTCGCCGCCGGCTTTGGCGCGCAGCCGGGCGACCATGGCCCGGGACAAGTCGATGCCGTGCACGGGCACGCCGCGGCGGGCCAGCGGCAGCGCGATCCGGCCGGTGCCGATGCCCAGCTCCAGCGCCCGCCCGCGCCCGGCCAGCCCGGCCAGCAGGCCGGCCACCGTGTCCGTGAGCGCCGGGTCGAACATGTCATCCGACGGGTCGTCGTACGTCGCCGCGACACGTTCCCCGAAGTAGCCGTCCTCATCGTCCATTCGCCGGACGGTACCCCAGCCGACCCCGGCCGGGCACGCGAATTTCTTCGCGGCGCTGCCGCCGTCGCGGTCGCATGGCTGGTAGCGTCGGGCTAAGGGTTCATTCGAACAAAAGTACAGGAGAAGACCATGACCTCACGTCTCAACCCATATCTCAACTTCAACGGCAACGCCAGGCAGGCGCTGGAGTTCTACACCAGCGTGTTCGGCGGCACGCTCACGCTGAGCACCTTCGCCGAGTTCGGTGCCCAGGGGCCCGACGCCGACCGGATCATGCACGGCCAGCTGGAGACCGAGGCCGGCTACACGATCATGGGCGCCGACGTCACCAGCGAGATGGAGTACCACGGCCTGGCCGGGTTCGCGGTCAGCCTCAGCGGCGACGACGGCGACGCCCTGCACGGCTACTGGGACAAGCTGTCCGCCGCCGGGACCGTCACCATGCCGCTGGCCAAGCAGGCCTGGGGCGACGAGTTCGGCATGTGCGCCGACCAGTTCGGCGTCCCCTGGCTGGTCAACATCTCCCAGGCGTAAGCCGCCGGCCGACCAGGCCCGCGCTCGACTTCCCGTCTGGCGTGACGATGGTGACCGACGACCGGGGCCTGGGTGCATGATGGGCGGATGCCACTTTTCGCCTTTGAAGGCCGCGAGCCGCAGGTCAGCCCGGCAGCGTGGATCGCGCCGACGGCCACCCTGGTCGGGGATGTCCGGGTCGAGGCCGAAGCCTCTGTCTGGTACGGAGCCGTGCTCCGTGC
Source organism: Vulcanimicrobiota bacterium (assembly GCA_963723485.1). Lineage (GTDB taxonomy): Bacteria > Vulcanimicrobiota > Vulcanimicrobiia > Vulcanimicrobiales > Vulcanimicrobiaceae > Cybelea. The sequence goes on from CAVRQS010000002.1 coordinate 17,984, forward strand.
CGATTTCGGGCCGATCCTGGTGCGCCGCGGCGCGAACATCCAGGACGGCGCGGTGCTGCACGGCGGCGACGACCCGGTGACCGAGGTCGGCGAGGGCGCCACCGTCGGCCACCTGTGCGTGGTCCACGGTGCCGTCATCGGAACGGAAGCGCTGGTGGGCAACGGCGCCATCGTGCTCGACGGCGCGAGCGTCGGTGCCCGCGCCCTGGTCGCGGCGGGCGCGACGGTACCGCCGGGGATGGTCGTCCCCGACGGCATGCTCGCCGTGGGGATCCCGGCCCGGCTCGCCGGTGAGGTCACCGGGCGGGCCAGGCAGTGGGTGGACACGAACCCCGCCGTCTACCGCGAGCTGGCCCGCCGCCACGCCGCCAGCGTCCGGTCCGTGCCGGATAGGTAGGGTCGGAGCATGGAATATCGCACCCTAGGCCAGTCGGGTCTGCGGATTTCCGTGCTCACCATGGGCACGATGACGTTCGGCGGCCGCGGCCCGTTCGCCAGCGTCGGATCGACCGACGTGGCCCAGGCCAGCCGACAGGTGGACATGTGCCTGGACGCCGGCGTCAACCTCATCGACACCGCGGACGTCTACTCGGGCGGCCAGGCCGAGGAGATCCTGGGGCAGATCCTGAAGGGGCGCCGGGACCAGGTCCTGGTGGCCACCAAGGTACGGATGCCGATGGGCCGCGGGCCGAACGACGCCGGACTATCCCGCCACCACGTCATCTCCGGCTGCGAGGCCAGCCTGCGCCGTCTCGGCACCGACCACATCGACCTGTACCAGGTGCACGAGTGGGACGGCCAGACCCCGCTCGAGGAGACCCTGCACGCGCTGGACCTGCTCGTCCAGTCGGGCAAGGTCCGCTACGTCGGGGCATCCAACTACGCCTCCTGGCAGTTGATGAAGGCGCTGGGCACGGCCGGGCGCCTGGGCCTGCCGCCGTTTGTCAGCCAGCAGATCTACTACTCCCTGCAGGCCCGCGAGGCGGAGTACGAGCTGATCCCGCTCGCGGTCGACCAGGGCCTGGGCGTGCTGGTCTGGAGCCCGCTCGCGGGCGGCCTGCTGTCCGGCAAGTACCGCAGGGACCAGGAGGCCCCGGCAGGGTCGCGGCAGCTCACCGACTGGAACGAGCCGCCCGTCTACGACCAGGAGGGCCTGTACGACACCATCGAGGTCCTGGTCAAGATCGCCGAGCAGCACGGCGTATCGGCCGCCCAGGTGGCCCTGGCGTACACGCTGGCCAAGCCGGCCGTGACCTCGCTGGTGATCGGCGCGCGCACCGGCGAGCAGCTGGCCGACAACCTGGCCGCCGCGTCCCTCACCCTCAGCGCCGACGAGCGGGCCCAGCTCGACGCGGCCAGCGCCCCGCCGCTGATCTACCCGTACTGGCACCAGGCCAAGACCGCCCGCGACCGCCTATCGCCCGCGGACATGACGCTGCTGGCCCCGCACCTGCGGTAGCGCCCGCCCGCCCGGTCCTCGCCCGCCGCCGTCCGGCCTCCGCCCGTCCCCGCTCCGGGCCCGCCCGCGGGCGGGTGGCCGTCCCGCCATCCGCCCGCCGGGCCGCAACCTCTCCGGTCCCGTGCTCCGGTCTCCCCCCCCGCCCCGCGCCCCCGCCCAGCGAGCCCCCGCCCCCCCCGCCCAGCGAGCCCCCGCCCAGCGAGCCCCCGCCCAGCGAGCCCCCGCCCAGCGAGCCCCCGCCCAGCGAGCGCCCGCGGCCCCCCAGCGAGCCCCCGCCCAGCCGGTCCCGGTCCCGGCCGCGTGCCGCCCGCCCGGTCCGCACCAAACTTGCCCGCATAAACCCCCGCAAATACCCCATATCGCTCCCGCTGCGGCCCCCCGGGATTCCATGGATGTGGCAACGTAGTGACTCTTTCCATTACGTTGCCACATCCATGTCCCTGCGCCCGCGCTCCCTCGAGCGCCGCGCCCGCGCCGACGCCCGCGCCAGCACCTGCACCCGCGGCCGGCACTGCCACGGTCCGCCGGGACGCGCGGCGGCCCGCGAGCAGCGGCAAGCTGCTCAGCCCGATGCCCGTCAGGATGGCCATGCCGCCGGCGACCTGGGCCAGGCCAACCGGGTCGGCGAACGCCACGGCGCCGGCGATGGCGCCGACCAGCGGCTCGAGGTTGAGGAACGCCCCGGCGACCTCGGCGGAGACCCGGCTCTGCCCGAACGCGAACAGGGTGAACGGCAGCAGCGTGCCGGCGACCGCCAGCGCCACCACGGCCAGCACCGGACTGGCGCCACCCGGCGCGGTGGGCCCGCCCTCGGTAAGAACAGCCACGGGCAGCGCGCCCAGCGTCGCGCCGAGGAACTGCACGGCGGTGACCGCGACCGGGTCGCGGCCGGTCAGCAGCCGGCCCTGGGCCACCGTGACCGTGGCCGACAGGAGCAGCGACACCAGCACCAGGCCGTCGCCGGCCATGGTCGCGCCGCCGCCCCCGCCGCCCGCGGTGACCAGGCCGACGCCGCCGAGCGAGACCGCGAAGCCGAACCAGGCCACCGGCCGGGCCACGGCCCGGTGCCACACCGCGGCGATGACCGCGACCAGCACCGGCACGGCCCCGATCAGCAGGGCCGCGTGGGTGACGCTGGTCCGCATGATGCCGGCGTTCTGCACGATGACCGAACCCCCGTAGCCGAACGCGCCCGCGACCAGCACCCCAGGGGTGAACGCGGCGCGCAGCGCGGGCCGGCCGGTGGTCCGCAGGACCGCCGCCAGCAGGACCGCGGCGGCCAGGCCGAAGCGCACGACGGTGAGCCAGCCCGGCGACAGCCACTCCAGCGCCAGCTTGGACAGCGGCACGGTGGTGCCCCACAGCAGCCCGGCCGCGATGAGGGCTGCGACGGCGTGACGGCGGTTGGTGTTCATGCATCCATACTCGCCGGTAGCCATACAGTATTCGTCGTTTAACCTCAGTAGCGAGATATAATTTTGTGTCATGGCCGTTTCGCTTGATGATGTTGACGTTCAGCTGCTCACCGCGCTGCAGGAGGACGCGGACCGCACCAACGTCGAACTCGCCCGGCTGGCCGGGCTGTCGCCGGCCGCGACCCTGCATCGGGTCCGGCGGCTGAAGGAGTCAGGCGTCATCCGGGTCATCAGCGCGCGGCTCGACCCGGCCGCGGCGGGCTTCCCGCTGCAGGTGTACGTCACGGCCACGCTGGCCCGTCACGACCCGCGGTCCAGCCGTGTGTTCGACGACCTGATCCGGGCCCTGCCGCAGATCATCGCGGCGGACAACGTGGCCGGCGAGACCGACTACCTCCTGACGGTCGTCGCCCGTGACGTGGCCGAACTTCAGAAGGTGCTGGCCAGCCTGGCCACCCGCGGCGGCCAGCGGCTGGTGACGTACCTGCGGCTGGAGGAGGTCAAGCCTCCGTCCCGGCTGCCGCTGGCACCCACGACGGCCGCCCCGGACCGCCCCGTGCGCCGCCGCGGCCGCAGGAACGCCCCGGCCGGGGAATGAGACGGCCGTCACACGGGTTGCAGCGCGGCATGAAGATAGCGGTGATCGGCAGGGGCAACATCGGCGGCTCGCTCGGGAGCAAGTGGACCGCCGCCGGCTACAACGTGGTCTACGGAGCCAGGGGCGCGTCCGGCACGGCGTCGTCCGAGGCCGGGCCGGGCGGGGCGCCGGTGCTCAGCATCGGCGATGCGCTGCAGGACGCCGACGTGGTGCTGCTGGCCGTGCCCGGCCAGGTCGTGGCGGACGTGGTGAGCGAGCACAGCGCCGCGCTGGCGGGCAAGGTGGTGATCGACGCCGTGAACCGGATCGGCGCGCCGCAGTTCGACAGCCTGGCGCTGATCGCCGCCGCCGCCCCCTCGGCCCGGTACGTGCGCGCCTTCAACTCGCTGGGCTGGGAGAACTTCGCCAGCCCGCTGCCCGGCGCGAACCTGTTCTTCGCGGCCGCCCCCGAAGCCCGGCCGGTCGCCGAGGAGCTCATCACCGCCGTCGGGCTGGAGCCGGCCTTCGTCGGCGACCAGGGCGCGACGGCGACCGTCGACGCCCTGCTGCCCCTGTGGTTCGCGCTGGTCAAGCAGAACGGCGGGCATCGCAGGCTCGCGCTGCGCATGGTCACAGGAGAATAATTCTCCCGAACGGCCGCGGTGCACGCCCCAGCTACAGCTCGACGCTGCCGCTGACGCAGGTCACCGTGCCGCCGCCCACCCAGACCTGGCCCTCGTCGCAGGAGACGTGCACCCGGCCACGGCGGCCGAGCACGGTGCCCTGGCTGGCCACGTACGGCGCGGTGAGCCGCCCGGCGGCCAGCAGCCACTGCCCGAGTGAGGCGTTCAGGCTGCCCGTCACCGGGTCCTCGCCCGAGGTGACCTTCGGGCTGAACGCGCGCACCTCGATCGCCTCCGGCGAGCCGTCCGGGTAGGGGCCGGCCACGCCGATGTCCAGGTCCTCCGCGCCCGGCTGGACCGCCAGCACCGCCTCGGCGCTGGCCAGCAGGACGCCGATCCAGCCGGGGCCGTTGTCGGCCCAGGCGATGTCCACGATGTCGGACCGCGCGATCTTCAGCGCCCGCGCCACCCGCTTGGCCACCGGCTCCTCCACCGGCCCGCTGCGCAGCAGCGGCGGCGCCGCGAACGCCAGGCCCGCCTCGTCCCGCCGGACCGTGATCAGCCCGGCCTGGCATTCCTGCACGATGGCGCCCGGGTCGGCCGGGCGGCCGCCGGTCTCCAGCCAGGCGTGGCAGGTGCCCAGCGTGGGATGCCCGGCGAACGGGAGCTCAGCGGTCGGGGTGAAGATCCGGACCAGGTAGTCGGCTCCGCTCGCCCGCGGCGCCAGCACGAACGTGGTCTCCGACAGGTTGGTCCAGCGCGCGAACAGCTGCATCTGCTCGCTGCTCAGGCCGTCGGCGCCGAGCACGACCGCGACCGGGTTTCCGAAGTACGGGGTATCGGTGAAGACATCCACCTGGCGGAACTGATGCGTCACAAGCCGAGCCTAGAGGCCGCCGGGCCCCGGCGGCAGGGCCAATTCCCCGGCTCCTGGCTCTTACTGCGCTACCGTGCCGTCATGACAAACCGGCCGCACGTCACCGTGCTGGGCAGCCTGAACATGGATATCTCCGTCACCGTGCCCCGGCTGCCGGGACCCGGCGCGACCGTGCTCGGCTCGGCGGCCCGGTTCACGCCGGGCGGGAAGGGCGCCAACCAGGCGGTGGCGGCGGCCAGGCTCGGCGCCGGCGTGCGTATGGCCGGCTGCGTCGGTGACGACGACTTCGGCCGGCGGCTGCTGGCCGCGCTGCGCGCGGAGGGGGTGGACGCCGGCCCGGTCAGGGCCGTGCCCGGCGTCCCGACCGGGCTGGCCATGATCTCGGTCGACGCCGCGGGCGAGAACCTCATCACGGTCGCGCCCGGCGCGAACCACGAGGTCGGCGCGGGGGAGGTGGCCGCGGCCGCCGGGAGCCAGGGCGACGTCCTTGTCATCTGCGCCGAGATCCCGGTGCCCGCGATCAGGGCCGCCCTCGCCCGGGGCGCCCGCTGCGTCCTCAACCTGGCCCCGGCACCGCCCGATGCGGCCGTGATCGTGGCCGGCGGGGTGGACTGGCTGGTGGTGAACGAGAGCGAGGCGGCCGCCGTGCTCGGCCAGCCAGTCGACGGCCTGGCGGACGCGGCCCGGGCCGCCGTGGCCCTCACCGCCGCGGGCGCGCGGCACGCCGTGGTGACCGCGGGCGCGCACGGCGCGGCCCTGGCCGTCAGCCCCGGCCGTGAGGCCGCGGAAACCGCCGGAACCGCCGGAACCGCGGAAACCGCCGGAAACCGCCGGAACCGCGGAAACCGTCGAGGCCTTCCGGGTCGAGGCGGTCGACACCGTCGGCGCGGGGGACGCGTTCGTGGGCGCGCTCGCCGTGGCCCTGGCCGCGGGCATCCCGGCGACCGGAGCGGTCCGGGCGGCCGCTGCCGCGGGTGCCGCCGCCGCCACCCGGCCCGGCGCCCAGGCCGGGATGCCGCGCCCCCCGGACATCCTCGCCGCGACCGGGGTGAGCTGGCCCGTCCGGTAGAAATTCGCGCCTGGTCTAGCAAGAGGTATACAGATGTTTCAGGGGGCGGGCGATAGCATGGCCCAAGAGGAGTGCTTGACGTGACGATGCCGGGCCTGCGGGACTTTGTCGTCGACCCGGTCGTCGACCCGCCCGCAGGAGATGACACCGCCCAGGAACCCCTGGCCGCGGTGATCGCCGCGCTGTCCACGGCGTTCACGGTCATGCCGGAACCCGCCGCGGCCGGCACCCATCGGCACATCTGGCTGGACACCTTCGACTGGCGGCTGTACCGGGCCGGGCTGATGCTCCGGTTCGAGCGGGCCCGGCGGGGCGGCCGGCTGCTGCTGAGCAAGGCCGACGGCACACCGCAGGCCGAACAGCCGGTGACTGGCAAGCCGCGACGCCCTCGGCTGGCCGAGGACCTGCCGGCAGGCCCGGTGCGGGACCGGATCATGGTGCTGACCAGCCCGAGAGCGCTGCTGCCCATCGTCAGGGCGGTCAGCACGGTCAGCGCCGCCCGGCTGCTCAACGCCGACGGCAAGACCGTGGCCCGGCTGGTCGCGGACCGCGTCACGGTGACCGCGCCCAGCGCGCTCGCGCCCAGCGCGCCCGCGTCCGGCACCACCGCCGAACTCCCGCCGCGGCTCGCCGTGGCCGCGGTCCGCGGCTACCCCGGCCAGGCGCGCCGGGCGGCGAGCCTGCTGGCGGCCGTGCCCGGCGTCGCGCACGCCAGCCAGAGCGAGTTCACCGCGGCGCTGACCGCGCTCGGCCGCCATCCCGCCGACTACACCAGCGGCGTGGAGGCGGAGATCACCGCCACGATGCCGGCGCCGGTCGCGGTGGCCCGGCTGCTGCTGCGCCTGCTCGACACGCTGGAACTGAACGTCGACGGGGTGCTCCGCGACATCGACACCGAGTTCCTGCATGACCTCCGGGTCGCCGTCCGCCGCACCCGGTCGGCGATCAAGCTGCTCGGCGAGGTCCTGCCCGCCGGACTGGTCAAGCACTACAAGACCGAGTTCAAGTGGCTCGGCGACGTGACCACTCCCACCAGGGACCTCGATGTCCACCTGCTCGGCTTCGACCCGATGGCCGGGCAGCTGGCCGCCGCGTCCCCGGCCGACCTCGAGCCGCTGCGCGCCTTCCTGGTCAGGCGGCGCGCCCGCGAGTTCCGGCGGCTGGCCGCGACGCTGCGCGGGCCGCGGTTCCGCGCCATCACCGACGACTGGCGCAAGGCGCTGCTCGAGATCCGCGACGGCGCCCCCGGCAAGCGCCGCCGTGCGCCCACCGCGTCCGCCCTGGCCCTCGCCACGACCGGGCGCTCGTTCCGGCTAATCGTCGCGCAAGGCGGCGCGATCACCCCCGTCTCGCCCCCGGAATCCCTGCATGACCTGCGCAAGCGCGCCAAGGAGCTGCGTTACCTGCTGGAGTTCTTCGCGCCGCTGCACGACCCGGTCGCGTACCGGAAGGTCGTCGGCGACCTCAAGCAGCTGCAGGACTGCCTCGGCGAGTTCCAGGACAGCGAGGTGCAGCGCGCGGAGATCCACGCCCTGGCCGACGCGATGATGGCCGAGCGTGCGGCGCCAGCCGCTACGCTGCTGGCTATGGGTGAAATCGCCGCAAAGCTGGCCCTCAGCCAGGCCGGAGCCCGCGCGGACTTCGCCGCCAGGTTCGCCAGGTTCGCCGGCCCGGCGGGCCAGGAGCGCGTCCGCGTCCTGCTCGAGGGCTGCCCGTGAAGATCTTCGCCACCTACAACATCAAGGGCGGCGTCGGCAAGACGACCGCGGCCGTCAACCTGGCCTGGCTGTCCGCCGCCGACGGCTACCGCACCCTGCTCTGGGACCTGGACCCGCAGGGCGCGGCCAGCTTCCTGTTCCGGATCAAGCCGCGGGTCAAGGGCGGCGGCAAGGCGCTCATCCGCGGCACCAAGACCCTCGACGGCGCGATCAAGGGCACCGACTTCGACCACCTGGACCTGCTCCCCGCCGACTTCACCTACCGCAACATGGACCTGATCCTGGGCGGCGGGGACAAGAAGACCACCCGCAAGCTTGCCCAGCTGCTCCGGCCGATGGCCGCCGAGTACGACCACGTGTTCCTGGACTGCCCGCCGAGCATCTCGCTGGTCTCGGAGAACGTCATGCACGCCGCCGACGTGCTGCTGGTCCCGCTGATCCCGACCACGCTGTCGGTCCGCACGCTGGACCAGCTCACCGACTTCGTGGCGGACTTCAACGGCCACCGCCCCGAGGTGCGCGCGTTCTTCTCCATGGTGGACCGCCGTAAGCGGCTGCACCAGGACATCACCAGGGACCTGGCGGCCGAACGCTCCGACATCGCCGCCACCCCCATCCCCGCGCTGTCCCTGATCGAGCGCATGTCCGTGGAGCGCGCCCCGGTCACCGCCTTCGCCCCCCGCAGCGTCGCCGCCCGCGCCTACCGCGCCCTCTGGTCCGAGGTCAGTCGCGGCCCTGCCAGGTCGTGATGCACGCCTCGTTGCCCTCGGGGTCGGCCAGCACCCAGAACGCCGGCGCCTCCGCGTCGTAGACGACCCTGCCGCCGGCCGCCACGGTGGCCTCGATCCGCGGGTGCGCCTCGTCGTGCGGCACGGACACGTCGAAGTGGAGCCGGTTGCGCTGCGGCCGCGGCGCGTCCATTTGCTGGAACCAGATGGCCGGCCCCTGCCCGACCGGGTCGACCAGGGCGTCCTCCGGACCGGACCGCCCGGGTTCGTCCGCGTAGGCCAGTACGGCCTTCCAGAACGGCCTGATCTTCGCGATCTCCATCGCGTCGATCCCGATCTCGAGCACCTGCACAGACCGGGTTCCTTCGCTCGTCGTAGTGAGCCGGAACTCCTCCGCCATCGCGGAGATCCGGCGCGCCAGTTCCACGTCGCGCGATGTCACCCAGGCTACCTCGGCGGTCTGCAGCGCCAGCACCACCCGGTCCGCGCGCACGTCCATCCGCAGGTGCCCCTGTGCCTCGGGCACGGCCGCCGCCCGCCCGGCCACGTCGGCCGCCAGCGGCAGCGACCCGGTAAGCACCTGCGTCCGGAACTCGCCCAGGACGTACCGCCACCCGATGCCGGTAACGGCGTCCGAGGCGTTCTGGCGGCTGAGCTTGCGATGACTGTCTGATGTCATGCCGCCATCGTGCCAGGCGCTACCGCGCCGGGGTGAACGAGATACCGCGGAGCACCGTCCCGCTGGACATAATGGCTTCCTTCTTCGCGGGCGGATGCCTGGAAGCGTTCGGCGTCAGCTGGACCACCATCCTTCAGCAGGAAATACCACCGGAAAAGGTGTCCGTTCAGGGGTCTTCGGGTTCAAATACCAAGGTTCATGCGGCGATCGGATATAAAGCCGCCAGGTTATCCATTGGCCTCTCCCACGGGCGGCCGGTGCTGTTAGCCGTGATGGCGGGGTTGGACGAGTCCGGCTTCGTAGGCGGCGACGACGGCCTGTACCCGGTCGCGGCAGCCCAGCTTCATCAAGATGTTGCCAACATAAGTCTTGATGGTGGCTTCGCCGAGGAAGAGCTGGCTGGCGATTTCGCGGTTGGACAGGCCGCAGGCGACCTGGATGAGAACCTCCCTCTCCCGGGGGGTCAGGCCGGGTAGCGCGCGCGGCGCGCTCGCGGGAGGCCGCCGGGCGAATTCGGTGATCAGCCGCCGGGTCACCGACGGGGCCAGCAGCGCGTCGCCGCGGGCGACAGTGGCGATGGCCGAGATGAGCGTGTCGGGCGGGGAGTCTTTCAGCAGGAATCCGCTGGCCCCCGCCCGCAGCGCCTCGAAGACGTATTCGTCGAGGTCGTAGGTGGTAAGCACGAGCACCTGGACACCGGTGGACCGGGTTAGCCTGGCGGGTCGCCTCGATCCCGTCGAGCCGCGGCATCCGGATGTCCATCAGGACGACGTTGGGTGCCAGCTCGGTGGCCCGGGCTACCGCCTGCGCGCCGTCGGCGGCTTCCCCGACGACGGTGATGGTGTCCTCGGCGTCCAGGAGCTTGCGGAAGCCGGCCCGGACAAGTTCCTGGTCGTCGGCGATGAGCACCCGGATCGTCATGGCCCCGCCTGGTCGCCGGCCTGGACAGGCAGCCTCGCGTGAACCCGGTACCCGCCGCCGTCGCGGTGGCCGGCTTGCGCCGTTCCCCCGTAGACCGATACGCGTTCGCGCATCCCGACCAGGCCGAAGCCACCGGGGGAGGGCGCCCGGGCGGAGCTTCCGTCGTCGGTCACGTCGATGTCCAGGCAGCGGGGGATCAGCGTGAGCTGGTCGCCCGGCTGCGGGCGGAGCCCTTGTCGTGGTCCTTCCGCTGCTCGTCATCCTCCTACCAGAGATAAGAAACATCCGGCGCGCCCCTGCGAGCTCTGTACGCCAGTTCGATAACCCACAGCCATAGGCCCGCGTTCCAAATCCGAAAAACGTCCGCCCCTGAGCGGCAACTCAGCGTTGAAGCGGCGATCCAGCACTGACCTTCGCTACGTTAAATCCCGTTGCGCCGCGCCGTACTCGCCCGCCAGGCTATGGCCCATGCTTGACCCGGAGTTCGTACTGGACGCCGCTGCCCGCGAGCGGCTGCTCGACAGGTTCGGGCCGGACGCGGAACCGTGGTGCGACGGCTTGGCCGGACTGGTCGCCGCCTATTGCCAGCGCTGGGGCCTGGAACTGGACGAAGCGCTGTCCGGCGGCACGTCGCGTGTCTTCCTCGGCCGCCAGGACGGTGCCAGGCCGGTGGTGCTCAAGCTGACCCCCGACCGGTCAATCGCCGAGTCGGAGGCGATCGCGCTGCGGGCGTGGGCGCGAACGTCGCACGCGGTGGACCTGCTCGAATCCGATCCGGAAGCCGGCGCGCTCCTCCTGGAGAGGGTGACACCAGGGACGAAGGTCGCTGCGTGGCCTGGGCTTCCGCCATTCGAGGACTTCGCCGAGCTGCTCGCCGGGCTCCGGGATAGTGACGGGCAGGACGTCGCGGCGCTGGGTTCAAGCGCGGAAGGCGTGGAGTTCATCTACGGTCTCATCGCCCGGCGGGCGCGCGATCCTTATGTAAGCAGGTTCGTGCCGCCGGACATGGTGGCGCGCGGCCATGCGCTAGCGCGCGAACTGACCGCCGGCACCGTCGACTACGGGCTCGTGCACGGAGATCTGCACCTGTTCAACATCCTGGACGGCGGCCCGGCTCGTGGGCTGGTCGCGATCGATCCCCGATCGTCCCGCGGGGACCGAACATGGGACGCGATCGATATAGCCCTAGCCCGCGTCACCAGCGCGGGCGAGCTGGACGACCGCATCAGCCGCATCACCGCTCTCGTCCCCGGCCTGAACGCAGGCCGTCTCCGCCGGTGGTGTCAGGCGACCGCCGTGATCAGCGTCGTCCAGCGCCTGTTCCGCTACCGGCATGACGGCGCAGTCCCCGACAAGTTCCTGCTCGGCCTCGCCGCGAGCGCTTACCCGAGGTTAAAGGGTCGGCCATGGGGGGTGTAACGATCCACAATCTTCGAGGTCGGCCTGGTCCTGCTTCCGGCCGCCCGGCAAATCGGCACTGGTGATCCTAGGATCGGCGCATGGACCTGCACGGGGTGGCGATGGTGACCAGAGCCGGGATAGTGCGGACGGAGCGTGCCGCGGGCCTGGCCGACGCGGAGGCCGGCACGAGCGGATCCTGGCCCCGCTGCGGCTGACCGCGACCACCGTCGGCGGCCGCCCGCCCCGCCTCGCCACCCTCGGCTACCGGGACGGCCAGCCGGTGCGCCCGTTTGACCTGGACGCCATGCCGGGCACCGGCGACATCTGGTCGACCGCGGCCGACGTGGCCAGGTTCACCGCCGCCCTGCACGCGGGGGAGCTGATCGCGGACGGCTCGCTGCGCGCGATGTGCACGCCGCACGCCCCGCTGGAAGACGAGGACGCCGGCGAGCCGCGGCTGACCACCACCGGCTACGGCTACGGCATGTTTACCGGGACCTTCGACGGGCAGGCAGCCTACTACCACCCCGGTGACAACCCGGGCTACTTGTCCTTCTGGGGCTGGATACCGGACCGGGCGGCCAGCATCGTCATCCTGGCCAACGACGAGAGCGTGAGCGTAGAAGACATGCTCAGGCAGCTCCTCCCCGCAACCCTCGAACCGTAGCGTCGCCACGTAGCCGCAGGTCCGTGAGGCCAGACCGCCGAGGGCTGGCGCTCCGGCGCGGGCCGCGGTGGCACTTATCTTAATAAATCACTTATCTTAATAAATCTAGTTCTTGAGTGATTCCAGAAAATGCGGGCACCATGTACTTCAGGAGCCCCGGTGCAGGAATCGCGGAGACCGGGCTTCCGTTCCGAGCGGCCGGTGGGAGACAACCATCACCACCTGGTGTGCCGTGCTGGAGCCGGCCGATGAGCTCCACAGCCGGAACGCACTATCACGAGGAGGAATGGCAGTGACAGAAGTCAAGCCGGCCACGACCCGACGCCGGCGTGCCGGTTGAAAGCGACGAGCATTCGCTGACCGTCGGCCCGGACGGCCCGATCCTGCTCCAGGATCACTACCTGATCGAGCAGATGGCCAACTTCAACCGTGAGCGCATCCCGGAGCGGCAGCCGCACGCCAAGGGCGGCGGCGCGTTCGGGCACTTCGAGGTGACCGGCGACGTCAGCGCCTACACCAAGGCCGCGGTGTTCCAGCCCGGCACCCGCACGGACACGCTGATCCGGTTCTCGACCGTGGCCGGGGAGCGGGGCAGCCCCGACACCTGGCGGGACCCGCGCGGCTTCGCGCTGAAGTTCTACACCTCCGAGGGCAACTACAACATGGTCGGGAACAACACCCCGGTCTTCTTCATCCGCGACCCGCTGAAGTTCCAGCACTTCATCCGGTCGCAGAAGCGCCGCGCCGACAACAACCTGCGCGACCACGACATGCAGTGGGACTTCTGGACCCTGTCCCCGGAGTCGGCGCACCAGGTCACCTGGCTGATGGGTGACCGCGGCATCCCGAAGAGCTGGCGGCACATGAACGGCTACAGCTCCCACACCTACCTGTGGATCAACGCGGCCGGCGAGAAGTTCTGGGTGAAGTACCACTTCAAGACCGACCAGGGCATCGAGTACCTGCCCCAGGCGGAGGCCGACCAGCTGGCCGGGTCCGACGGCGACTACCACCAGCGTGACCTGCACCAGGCGATCGAGCGCGGCGAGTACCCGAGCTGGACGCTGAAGATGCAGATCATGCCGTTCGAGGAGGCCAGGAACTACCGGTTCAACCCGTTCGACCTCACCAAGACCTGGCCGCACGGCGACTACCCGCTGATCGAGGTGGGCAAGCTCACCCTGGACCGCAACCTGACCGACTACCACACCGAGATGGAGCAGGCCGCGTTCGAGCCGAACAACCTGGTGCCCGGCATCACGCTGAGCCCGGACAAGATGCTGCTGGCCCGCGGGTTCTCCTACTCGGACGCGCACCGCGCCCGCCTCGGCGTGAACTACAAGCAGATCCCGGTGAACAGGCCGCAGGTGCCGGTGCACAGCTACAGCAAGGACGGCGCGATGCGCGTCGTCAACGTCTCCGACCCGGTGTACGCCCCGAACTCCAAGGGCGGCCCGCGGGCCGACAGCGAACACTACGGACCGGTCGGCTGGCACGCCGACGGCGACATGGTGCGTTCGGCCTACACCCTGCACGCGGAAGATGACGACTGGGGCCAGGCGGGCACGATGGTCCGCGAGGTGCTCGATGACGCCGCCCGTGAGCGGCTGGTCGGCAACATCACCGGTCACCTGCTCGACGGCGTGAGCGAGCCGGTCCTGCAGCGTGCCTTCGAGTACTGGCACAACGTGGACAAGGACCTCGGCAACTGGGTCGAGGCGGGCGTCCGCGCCAAGCTGGGCTAACCCTTTGGCCGGAGGAGCGGATCACCCGGAGCCGTCAGCCCGCATTGGCGGGAACGCAGTCATAGGTGCGTTTCGATAGATGGAGGCAGTGGGTGGTGATCCACCGCAGCCGGGGGTCGGTGCCGGAATCTATCCAGACGAGACGGAACAGGCCATGCCGGATGTCGGCCCGCAGCTGGGCCAGGGTCGGCGACGGAGCCGTGCCGTCGAACCCTCCGATGGGAAGCGCCTCGAGGCCGGTGTCATAGATGATCAATGAGGGCAGCGCCGCGCTCTGCGCCGCTATCAGGTAGGGGGCTCCGTTCTCGGTGTCCTGCCACTCGGGGATCACGGTCTGCACAGCGATGGCCGCCTGCTTCCCCAAGCCGAGAGCCACCGCCTCCTGCATCCGGGCCGACTCGAACGGAGTGTCAAAGGCGCTTTGGCTGTGAGCCGCCAGGCTGACCGAGGCGACGGCCGGCGCCAGCGACACGGCGGCCAGGCCCGCGATTTACGATCATGGACGACACCGATCGCGCATATTTGCGATCGGTCAAGCCCTTTTACGATGCGCTCGCCCGTCTCGAGTTTCGAACCACAAAGACGGTATGGGCGCTCGATTCGCCGGCGGACGACCCGTTCCACGGGGACAGCCTGCAGGACCTCGACTATCGCGCGTGGGTTCAAGAGCTCGATCGGCAGGGATTCGAAATCGCTTGGCACGGTGCTCGCTCCGGCGGCACCCCGAGCGCCGATCACCGCGACGCCTTCGAACACTTTCGCGGCATCTTCGGCCGGTATCCCCGCACCTACGCAAACCACGCCGTCAATCCCGAGTGTCTATACTGGGGAGAGGAACGCTTCGATGCGCCGCTTCTCCGGCAGGTGTTTCGCCGATTCTCGGGGCGCCCGCGCTTTTGGGGATCGACGCCGGGAACGGCATATCATTGGGAAGATCTCTGCGCCGAGAAGCTCGAGTACATCCGCGGCTTCAACTTCGACGACACGATCACGTCGCGTCAGGATCCGTGGATGCCGTATCACGACCCGCGCCGGCCGGCCGCGTCGCGCTGGTTTTCCGCAAGTGACGGATCGGATGCCGAGAAATTCGTGCGTCTGCTCGCGCCGTCGCGACTCGATTCGCTCGAGCGGAGCGGCGGCTGCTGCATCGTCTACGCGCACGTCGCCGATGGTTTCGCTCACGACGGGCGCGTGAACCCCGCCGTCTTATTCGTACTCGAAGATCTAGCCTCGCGGGCCGGATGGTACGTACCGGTCGGGACCCTGCTCGATCACATCGAGCGCGAGCGCGGACAGCACGTGATCACCACCGCGGAGCATCGTCGCCTCGAATGGCGCTGGGCCGCATATCAAATGAGGAGACAACTTGGATTCGCTTAATGCACGTTTCAAAACAAAGGGCTCCATCGCGGTGCGTTGCCTTGTCGCACTAGTGGCGGCGGGTTGCGTGTTAAAGGCACCGGCCGCGCGCGCTCAAGCGACGCCGTATGCGGGTCCGGCGACTGGTACGGCCTCCGGCGGCTATGCGCAGCAGGCACCCGCGGCGTATACGATTCACGCGGACGATCAGCTGCAGGTGCAGGTGTTCGGGACGCAGGGCCTTTATTCGGTTCCAGGTCAAAACGGGCAGCCGTCGACCGACACCATCGCGGCCCTAACGCAAACGATGACGGTGCTGAGCGACGGCACGGTCAACTATCCGCTCATCGGCACGATCAACGTCGCCGGCTTACGTCCGGACGAGGCGGCCCATCGCATCTCCGACGCCCTGTTGGCGTTCGTCCTCCACCCCGTCGTATCGGTGCAAGTCGTCAAAGGAACCCAGGAGAGAATCTCGATTCTGGGCAGCGTCGAGCACGGCGGCCAATACGAGCTGTCGCGGGGCGACCGTCTCGTCGATCTCCTCGTGAAGGCGGGCGTGGGGCCGCAGTCATCTGCCGACCTCAATCACATCACTTTAAACCGCGTCGTGGACGGCATCCCGAGACTGTACAACGTCAACGTCTACAACATGCTGCTCAATGCGGATTACTCGGCGAATCCCGTTCTCGCGTCGGGCGACGTCGTTTACGTTCCCAAAGCACGGCAACACAACGCGGCCGATTTCTTAAACCTGCCGTTCGCTCTCTACTACCTCCACTTGCTAGCGGTGCCGGGCGCCATGGGAGTGATACCGTAAATCATGTACGAACTTTCACGCTTCGTTGAGACCGTCAGGCGGCAGGGCCGCCTGGCCATAGCAATCTTTGTGGTGTTCGTTGCCATCGGTGCGTCCGCGGTCATGTTGTTGCCGCGTACCTATGCGACATCGAGCGAGGTGCTCGTCAAACGCCCCGATACCACGATGCAGTCGACGAGCTACCCGCAGATCGACGCCCTGCTCGCCTGGAATCGGGATACCGCGATGGAGACCTACGTGGCACTCGCGCGGCAGCCCGCAGTAGCCGACCGAGCCATCAGCACGCTCGGCATCAAGACCACGGCGAGCGACCTGCTAGGCAAGAGCATAACGGTCACCCCGTTAACGAATGCCGACATTCTCAAGATCGCGGTCGATTGGCACGATGCCGAAGGATCCGCGAGCATAGCCAACGCCTTCGCGCGTGCGTTCATCGAACGCCAGCGTGTTCTGGCCGCGTCGCAGGCATCCGAGGCCGCGAAATTCGCTCTCCGTCGCCTTGGCCAAGGCGCAGACCGGGCTCTCCTCTGCCGAAAGCGCCCTGACGCGTTTTCAGGCGCAGCACGGGCTCGCCGATGCAAGCACGCAGACGACGAGCCTGCTCGCATCGATAGCCGACCTCCAGTCCAAGGAGCGGACGCTCGAGGCCGACCAAGTCCAGGCCCAGGGTCAGCTCTCTACCATCACGCAACAGATTGCCCAAGCACCCCGTACGATCGACGCGAGCACGACCGTGGGGACATCTCCGGCAACCGACCAACTGGAGCAGCAGCTCTCGCAGCAGCAGCTGCAGCTGACGCTGCTGCGGCGTCAGTTTACGGAAAAGTATCCGGACGTCATCGCCACGGAAAAGCAGATCGCCAGCCTCAAGGCGGCGCTCGCGAAGGCACCTCAAACTAAAGTTACCGCCAGAAACGTGGAACCCAACCCGCTGAATGCCTCGCTGACGAGTCAAGCCGCAACGCTGGAAAGCCAGATCAACGGCAATTCGGCACAATTGAGCGTGCTGCGTTCACAGGAAGGGGCGCTATCCGCCCAACTTCAGGTCTATCCGCAGAACATTTCGGAGCTCTCGGGCTTGCAGCGTCAAGCGAAATCAGCGGAGACGATCTACGACGCAATCCAGACGAACTATTTCAATGCGCTCGTTGCGAAGAACATGGCGGTGAGCGACCTGACCATCGTCCAATACGCCGACCCTTCGTTGGCCACGGTGCGTCCGCCGCGCTTGCCGGCGCTTCTCGCGGTTCTTGCCGTCGCCATGATCGCCACCATCGCGCTGGTCTTCTTGCTCGATTGGTATGCGGCCGGCTCGTTGGCGCTGAGCGAAGCGCGATAGCCGCTGAATGAGCGACATCGCGAAGAAGAGCGTCGAGACCCTCCTGGTGAGGGTCTCGGCGCAGCTCTGCGTCGCCGCCGGCGGGATCGTCATTGCCAGGACGCTGTCGACCACCGGCAAGGGTGAGTTCACGTATGTGGGCACCATACTTGCGCTGGTCCTGATGGCGACTGTCGGTCACAACAAGGCCGTCCTCTGGCAGTACGGCCGGCGCGGCCTGCCATCCAGAGCCGTCCTTCGCGTTATGTGCATGCTCGTCACCGCCGCAAGCCTCCCACTCGTGCTGGCGATGGCACTGATCGGCTGGTTTATACCCTCGCAGAACGTTCTTCTCTTCGCGGCGGTGGCCGTACCGTTCGCAATCTTCGCGCAGTCCGCCATGGGCATTTTTCTCGCCGAGGGAGACGTTCGGCGGATCAACGTCAGCAGCGCGTTCCCCGCCCTTGCCGCGCTGACGTATGTGCCGTTGATCTTATTCGTCCATCGCAGCCTAACTCTGGCACTGGCGGTTTGGGCGGCGAGCTACGTCGCCGGCGGGATATACATGTGGGTTGCGCTGCGGCGCTACCGGCGCGGCAACGAGGACTTCGCGGCGAGTCCGCTCGTGAAAGAGCAACTGACATTCGGGGGTCAGGCGTGCCTCAGCAGCCTCGTGCAGTATCTCGACTTTCGCATCGACGTACTGCTCGTCATCTATATGCTCGGCAGCGCGGCGCTCGGAGTATATTCGGTGGGTATCGCCATCGGCGAATTCATCTGGCAATTGAGCAGCGCCATGATCAATCCGGCACTCCAGGCCATCGGCGGCAAGGACCGCGACAGGGCGATCGCGGTTACGACAAAATGCATGCGACACTCGTTCGTGTTGGTACTGGCCGCGGCGGTGCTCGTCGCGCTGCTTGCGGGTCGATTGGTGCCGCTGCTTTACGGGCCGGCCTTTTCATACGGCGCCGTCGTGACGTTGGCTCTGCTACCGGGCATCGTCGCATATAGCATGATGCCGGCCCTGGCTGCGTTCTTTACGCAGCAACTCGGCCAGCCGCGTACTCCCTTCTACTTCAGCGCCGCCTCGGCAACGATCTGCGCCGCGGTTTCCGCGCTCACGCTGCCTCACTTCGGCATCATCGCGGCGGCCATAGCAACCTCGGTCTCGTACAGCGCCGCCTTCGTCGCCGCCGCGATATATTTCGTGAGGAGTACCGGCATCAGCGGCCGCAGCATCTTCGCCTTGTCCACGGACGACGTTCGGCCGTACTACACGCTGCTGAGCGGCGCGGTGGCTACGATGCGAGGCCGTTCCTAATGGCACGGCTGGCGCCAAGGGCGGGCCGATCCGACGCGACAGCGACCGCGCTGCTCGCCGGTGCGCTGATCGTTGCTTGTGGCCTCGTGGCTCTGTACATCGCGGTCAACGTAAACAATTGCAGCGCATCGATGGCAATACCCGTTCTTTGCAAGCCGACCACGGGAGTGGCGGCGGCGCTCGCAATCGCTGCGCTGCCGCTGCTGGTTCTCGCCGCTCGGCGACGGCCGCTCGCAATTCTGTTTGGGCTGTACATCGTGCTGGTGCCGATCGACGACGTCCTCCTCGTCGGCCAAGCGCTTTCGATCACGAAGCTGTTAGGCATCGCTGTCGCCGTAACCGCGTTAGCGATGATGCTGAAGCGGCGTTCTGAGATCAAGCTGCCGCATGCGGTTCTCGGATGGACGGCCGTCGTCACGCTGATGGCATTGAGCACCGCCTGGGGGATCAACCCGCTCGATTCGATACCGGATCTCATCGCGGTGGCATCGGCATTCGTCCTGCTGGTCATCGTCGTGATCGCGCCGCTCGATTCGGCGGACGTCCGCGCGATCGTCGCGGCCACGATCGCTTCCGGCGTCGTGGTCGGGCTCGTCGCGATGGCGATGGCGCGCCACGATATCTCGAACATTGCCGGCCAGGTGGGGCGCCTCTACCTGCACTTCGGCAGCGCGACCGAAGACCCGAATCGCTTCGGAGCCTCGTTGCTGCTCCCCGTCGCCATGACCGTCGGCGCTATCGCTCATTTTCGCGGATGGCTCCGCATGGGGCTGCTCGCGGTCCTGCCGTTTCCCCTTGCGGCCGTTTACCTCACGGCATCCCGCGGAACGACGCTCGCGCTCGTCGCAATGGCGATCTTCGCAATCCTCCGCAGCAAACATCGCGTGGTCCTCATCGGATTGTTGGTCCTGGGCATCGGCCTGATGCTCGTAATCCCTAACGAAATAACATCGCGGATCTTTACCGAAGGCACGGCCACGGGCGGCGCCGGACGCCTCGATATCTGGACGATCGCCATGGCCGTTTTCCGCGGCCATTGGCTCCTCGGCACGGGCGTCGGGACGTTTCCGTCGGCGTACGATCACGTGTTCTTCTCCGGATACGAGCCCCAGTACGCCGGCTGGAATCGGGCACCACACAGCTTGTTGGTCTCGACGGGCACCGAGCTCGGCATCGTGGGGCTCATCAGCGTAGCATGCGCGCTGGTGCTGCAGTATCGCAGTTTGCGTCTGATCGGACCCGGCGATCCGAACCTATGGCTGCGCGACGTCTTCGCCGCTGCCTTCATCGGGCTGCTCGTCGCGGCGCTGTTCGTCGACGTGTTGATCACGAAATTTTCTTGGCTCTTGTTCACAGAGATGCTCATCGTGGCTCGCCTCGCCTTCGCGGCACGCGCGCCGCGTAACGCTGCGCGCATCCCGGAGCCCGCATAACTCCTATGCCCTTAGTGACGGTCGTCGTTCCACTGTACAACAAAGCGCGCTACATCACGCGTACGCTCGAGTCCGTCGCGTCGCAGAGCATCCGCGATTTTGAGGTTATCGTCATCGACGACGGATCCACGGACTGTGGTGCGGCCATCGTGCGCAGCTTCGGCGATCCGCGTTTTCGAGTCATCTCCCAGGCGAACGCGGGTCCGGGAGCAGCGCGTAATCGCGGGCTGCTTCAGGCGGGAGCTCCATATGTCGCGTTCCTCGACGCGGACGACCGTTGGCTGCCGAACTTTTTGGAGCAGAATCTGGCTCTGCTGGAGCGTTATCCCCGAGCCGCCGCAGCGAGCTGTGGATGGTACGAATACCCCAGCAACCGGCCTGCCGCGAAATGGTGGACGGCGTGCGGCGTAGAGGAGGGCCTCATAGCGATTGGGCCGGACACGAGCGCACAACGCCTCGTCGCGCTGATCGCGTATATGAATCCCAGCACCGTGCTGGCGCGAACCAAAAGCGTTCGGCAGGCGGGCGGGTTCTACGAGGAGCGCTGCCTCTACGCCGAAGACGCGTTACTTTGGCTGCGAATTTTCTTGAACGAGCCGATGTACTTTTTTTCGCAACCGTTGGTGAAGATGGACGTCGAGGCGTCGGAACTTTGTCGAAACTATCGCGCAATGCGGCCGATCGAGCCTTTCTTGCTCGACGCCAATCTTCTGCGCGGGTCATGTCCGACGCCGCTTTTGCCTGTTCTGGAGCAGTTCTTGAAAATTCGCGCGTGCAAAACCGCCTCGGTGCTTGGATTTTGGGGGCAGTGGCGTCAAGCGCGGCAGCTCCTTCGTCGCTTCGTCGCGAGCCGTGACTGGCGGACGCCTCTTTTTCCGGTGGCCGTGTTGAGTTCGTCGCCGCTCGTCAAACCCGTCGGTTGGATGGCGCGATCGCTCGTCGCCAAGCGGTGAGCGTTCCCGGCCTACTTCTAGGCCTGCTGGCTCCGCTGGTCATCCCGGTGTGGGGATACGCAGGCTACCAGCAAGGCACCGATCCCGGTGCTATCGCCGACCGGCATCTCTTCGCGGTGATGCTCGAAAACACCGAAAACTCGAGCGCGTCGCTGGCGGCCAACTGTCCGGGAGTGAGCTCGAGCTCCACGTGCCAGCCCTACAAGTACGTGGACTTCCTCAAGATCTTCTGCAACACGCGCATAACGCTGCGCGCCTACCAGGACGCCGACAGCGGCATCGAGACGGCATTTCTCCATGCCTATCCGGGCGCGAAGACGATGGATGACCGGCTTACCTGGGGTGCGACGCCGAACCCGACGGGTAGGCGATGCGCACCGCACAATTCCGACGCCGTGCTGCGCATGAATGCGGGCGACAATGCGTTTAACCGATATCTCTATCGTAATTTCTGGGCCGGTTC
Source organism: Vulcanimicrobiota bacterium (assembly GCA_963723485.1). Taxonomy (GTDB): domain Bacteria; phylum Vulcanimicrobiota; class Vulcanimicrobiia; order Vulcanimicrobiales; family Vulcanimicrobiaceae; genus Cybelea. The sequence goes on from CAVRQS010000002.1 coordinate 39,533, forward strand.
CGACTATCGCGACGATTTTCCGCCGCCGTACGGCGCCTTCGAGGACAACGCCGAGATCTTGGCCGGTGTGATCGTCGGCGGTTTCGGCGAGGTCTCGACCGAATACGGCAGCGGCACGCGACCGTCTGGCTTTGCCGATCGAGCCGGTGACTCGCCGTATCGCGATCCGACCGACTGGGAGACGGCACTCGGCATTTTCGTCAACGGAGCATGCGCGCAGCGGTGCGTCGACATGGCGCTCAACGGGACCGCAACCGGATCCGGATATATCGGCGCCTGCAGCGTCATAGCCGGGGGACGCTGCCACGCGCAGTACTCTGCCGGCGACGTAGACGATCAAGCCGCTATCGACAACATCTGCAAGACCGTAACGGGCGGCAACCTGAAGTACCTGATGGCGGAACGCCCGATTTTCGGCGGGCGCGCCGGCTACGGGTTCATGGATAGTCAGACGATGACGGTCGAGATCAATACGGTCGCCAACCTCTACTCCCAAACGACTGGCGGCTGCGCAAACACGAAGATCGTCGACCTCGAAACGAGTTACGGTGCGGGAGGCGTGGGCGACGTCACCGGGGGGCATCGCGTGCGGCTCGCAGCCTTGGCCTTTCGCTGGCTGGTGCCCAACCCGTTGACCGGCATCCCCGACCGCGCGCTCTCGTTTCAAATCGCCGAGGGCAGGACGATGGCCGAGGCGCCGTATTTTTTTGAGGATACGCTCGTGCCCGCCGGCGCGGAGCACCCGGTGGTGCCGTTTGAGTGGAACGGCCGCACGCAGACGATCGGCGGAGGCTGTCCGTCGGCCAGCGGTGACCGGGGTGGCGCCATCGGCGTGCTGGTCGAGTGCGTCGACGCGGCCGGCGTCTATTGCCAACAGTACAAACACGTGTACATCGACGCCATGGATTACGGCAAATCCGCAGCCTGCCTCAACACGAGCACGAAGACCGTGAACGTCGCCGGCTCCTGGTTTAGAGGTGACCCGATCTCGTCATATGAATACCGTCTCGCATTGCAGGGCGGGGAGATGACCGCGGTGCCGTACCGCGGCGTTCCCGGCGGCGTCATCCGCCTGGGTACCTGCACGAACGGCGCGTACTGCACCGGCGAGAGTTCGCTCGCCACGCAAGTTGCGCGGGTAAAGGGAGACGGTAGCGATCCGTTATGCGGATCGTGCGGCGTCATTTTTCTGCAGAGAAATACGGCAATTACGCTACGTTAGCGAGCGCGCCCTAACTCCCCCGTAACGTTGGAGGAGCGAGGCCTCCATAGCTTTATTTCCGACCGGCCTGTGCAATAATGCGGGTCGTGAACTTGCGGCGTAATCTACGTGCTATTGGCACGCGCGGACTACTCTTGATGTTGTGCGCGTGTGGCGGACAGGCGGCCTTGATGCAACCGTCGGCGATCGTGCCGACGTCCCATGCGCGCGAACATGGCGCGCATCGCGTTCGTCCTGAGTCGTCCAACATACCCCTGGTCATTCCGGTTTGGGGGTATGGAGGTGATCCGCAAGACACCGACCCCGGTGCGGTGCCCGACCAGCATCTGTTTGCCGGGATCGTCGACAACTCCGAAAATTCGAGCAGGACACTTGCACAGAACTGTCCCGGCGTGAGCAAGAGCTCGACGTGTCAGCCCTACAAGTACGTCGACTTCTTTTACCTCGCGTGCAACACGACCATTACGAAGGCTGCTTATCAGTGGGCCGACGCGAACGACGAGAGCGCCTTTCAACACACGTATCCCAACGGCATATCTTCGAGCAATCGCATACTTTACGATGCGACGCCGAACCCGAACTGTAACCCCGATAGTCACAACGCATTCATGCGCATGAACGCGGGCGACAGCGGGTACATCAGCTACCTTTATCAGAACGTCTGGTCTGGAACCAACTACCAAAAGGATTTTCCGGCGCCTTACGGCGTGCTGGAGGATCAGAGTTCGACCTTCGCCGGCATCGTAGTCGGCGGAGATGGGGACGTTTCGACCGAGTACGGCAACGGCATTAAGCCCTCGGGTTTTGCCAACCAGGTCGGTAATTCGCCCTCGCACGCCGCTAACGATTGGGAGACGGCGATGGGTCTTTTCGTGAACGGAGCTTGCGCCGTAAAGTGCGTCGACATGGCGCTCAACGGCGTAGCGACCGGATACGGAAACGTCGGCCCCTGCAGTGACATCAGCAGCGGTCATTGTCACTCGCAGTACCAGTCGGGCGTCATCGACGATCAAGGGGCGATTGACAATACCTGCAAGACCGTCACGGGCGGCAATCTCAAATACTTCATGGCGGAACGTCCGGTCTTCATGGACCGATTCGGCTTCGGCTATCTGAACGGTCAGACAATGGTGGTCGACATCAATACCGCGGCCAATCTCTATTCACACACGTCTGACGGCTGCGCAGCCACGAAGATCGTCGATCTCGAACCGAGCTGGGGCCTGGGAGGGCTCGGCGACCTTTTGGGAGGCCATAAGGTGCGGCTGACGACCCTCGCGTATCGCTGGATGGTGCCCAACCCGTCGACCGGAATCCCCGACCGCGTGATCTCGGCGCAGTTCACTATCGGTGGAACGTTAACCGAGGCACCGTATTTCTTCGAGGATACCCTCGTGCCGTATGGCGCAGAAACTCCCGTCTCACGATTCGTTTGGAATGGGAACGTCCAAACGACCGGCGGCGGATGTCCTTCGACGAGCGGGGATAAGGGGGGCGCCGTCTCGCTGCTGGTGCAATGCGTCGGCTCAGACGGCATCTACTGTCAGCAATATCAACACCTGTACATCAATGGAACGGACTACGGCAACGTCGCCGCGTGTCTCAACACCAGTTCTACCACCGAGAATATCGTAAGCTCCTGGTTTAAGCACGATCCGATCTCGTCGTATAAGTACGTACTCGCATTGCAAGGCGGCGAAATGACTTCCGTGCCATATCAAGGCGTATCGGGCGGCTCGATCGCACTCAAGACCTGCACGAATAAGCTCTTTTGTACGGGGTCGAATAAACTATCTGCGCAGGCGAACCCATTTAAAGGAAACGGAACCGATCAGCTCTGCGGCCCCTGCGGCGTCATTCTCCTGCACAGCGAATAGTCGACTGGCGGCGCGAACCTCAGTTTTTCTTTACGATACTAATGGTGCCCATGCGCATTCTACGAGCGTTCCGCTTTACGGCAATTCGCGCCCTCTTCTGCCTCCTGTGCGCGTGCGGCGGACAAGCCGCATTCATGCCCGGGGCGCAATCGCCGCCGGCCTCGCCCGCGCGCTCGACCGGCACTACGTTCACGTTGCCGAACCATCCATCGTTTAGCGAAATTCTCGCGATAAATGACCTCGGCGATATCGCCGTAGACGCCGGGCGCGCAGCGCCGAGTGCGGCGTACGTCGACCGCTTGCCGTACGGGCCGCACGAGCTCGAGCGGAAACGGGTTCCGGCCTCATCCGCGACGACGATTACCGCGATCAGTAATGCGGGAATGGCCGCCGGTTTCTACACGGTCGATAGCGGCAAAGTCGCGGCATTCGCGGAGAAGCATGGCGTCTGGACGCGCTATCTCGGCCCTGCCGGCGCGGAAGCCGTCCGGTACCTCGGTGTGAACGATGCGGCAACGGCGGTCGGCTTCTACACGGATCATGACGGGGCCGACCGAGCGTTCGCGCGTGATATCAAAACCGGAACTCTCATCGCCCTACGGCCGCCGGAGGCCGCGAGCGCCGCGGCGAGCGGAATAAACAACGGCGACGAGGTCGTTGGTTACCTGACGACATCGCGCGGCCGCGTGAAGGGATTTTACTGGAAGGACGGACGGGTCACCCAGTTTTCATATCCGCGAGCGATCGAGACGAAGGCGTTGGGAATCAGCAACAACGGGCGAATCGTCGGATCGTACGTCGACGCCTCCCACGCGGCCCATGGCTTCATCGTGCGCGATCTTGCGACGCACCCGGAATGGAAAGCGTTCGACGCCCCGCGAGCCGACGGACTAACCGTCCTGACCGGCGTCAACGATCGCGGCGACGTAGTCGGCTACTATCGAGACGAGAACTTGCACGTTCGAGCGCTTTACTCATCCGGCACGAAGAAGCCGCAAGAGGGCGTGCCTCTCGTCATCCCCGTATGGGCATACGGTGGCGATCCTGGGGACACGGACCCGGGTCCAGTGCCCGACCAGCATCTCTTTGCGGCGATTCTCGATAACAGCTCGTATTCGAATAAATCGCTTGCGGCGAACTGTCCGGGCGTCAGCGGTACCTCGACCTGTCAGCCGTACAAGTATATCGATCTGCTTTACGATCATTGCCAAACGCCCGCTACGCTCTCAGCCTACCAATGGGCGGACGCCGACGACGAAACGGCATTTCAACACGTCTACCCCGGCGCTATCACGGCCGGTAACCGCATAACCTACGATGCAACCCCGAACCCCGACTGCACCCCCGACAGTCACAACGCAGACATGCGCATGAATCCAGGCGATGCCGCGTTCAACGCCTATCTCTATGAAAACGTCTGGTCGGGTACGAACTATACAAATGACTTTCCGTCGCCGTATGGGGTGATGGAAGATCAGGCTTCGGTCTTCGCCGGCATCGTCGTCGGCGGTTCCGGCGAGGTTTCGACCGAGTATGGCAGCGGCATCAAGCCGTCGGGCTTTGCGAACCTGGTCGGAAATTCGCCGTACCATGCGGTGACCGATTGGGAGACGGCCCTCGGCGTCTTCGTCAACGGCGCTTGCGGCACAACTTGCCTCAGTTTCTCATTCAACGGTGTTGCAACCGGCTTCGGAAACGTTGGGCCTTGCAAGGTCATCGGCAACGGCCACTGCCATTCACAGTACTCGTCGGGCCTCATCGACAATCAGGCTGCCATCGACAATATCTGCCAAACCGTCACGGGCGGCAATCTCAAGTACTTCATGGCCGAGCGGCCGATCTATGCCGGGCGGTTCGGCTTCGGATTTCTAAATGGCCAGACCGTGGTGGTCCAAATCAACACCTCCGCAAATCTCTATTCACATACATCCGACGGTTGCGCCAACGCGAAGATCTTCGATCTCGAGCCCAGCTACGGGCCCGGCGGTCTGGGTGACGTTACGGGCGGTTATCGTGTCCGGCTGGAAGGGCTGGCGTTACGCTGGCTCGTCGCGAATCCGTCGACCGGAATACCCGATCGCCGGCTCTCGATGCAATACACCGAGGATGGAACCTCCACCGAAGCTCCGTACTTCTTTGAGGACACGCTCGTGCCGTACGGGCCCGAGACGTCCGTTTCGAAATACGTTTGGAACGGAAAAGTTTGGACCACCGGCGGCGGCTGCCCCTCGGCGTCGGGAGATACGGGCGGCGCGGTCTCGCTCTTGGTCCAGTGCGCCGGCTCCGACGGGATCTACTGTCAGCAGTATCAACACCTCTACATCAACGGAGCGGACTACGGCGCGGCGGCGGCGTGTTTGAACACTAGCTCTGCGACGCAGAACATCGCGGCATCATGGTTTGCACACGATCCGATCTCCACGTATCAATACGAGCTGTCGTTCCAGGGCGGCGAGCTGACGTCGGTGCCGTACCAGGATATTTCGGGCGGCTCGATTGCGCTCTCGACGTGCACCAATAAACGCTTTTGTACGGGTTCGAACCAACTATCGGCCCAAGTTGCGCCCTTTAAAGGAGACGGAACGGATCAGCTCTGCGGGCCCTGCGGCGTGATCCTGTTGCACAGCGAGTGACCACGGTCATCGTAACGCGCCTCACCTAGCTAGCCAACGCCCGGCACGTCGCCAGCGCCTCCCCCTTTTTCGGGGGTGTCGCGGCCGCGCGCAACCTGTCAATATCCGAAATATTGCACTCACCCGCGCTATGGGGAGCCTCCACCATTTTCGCGGGCCTAGGGGGGAATGGTTGTGCATTGCGGCAACGGCGGCATTTTGAGCTTCTCGCAATCCCGATCAAGGAGCTACGTCATGACGACTTCGCGTAACATTCGCTTGTGGTCTCTCGCCTTCGCTGTGACGGCCTTCGCGCTCGCCGCCTGCGGCGCGCGCGACGTCGCCCCCGCGCCGTCCAGCGCGCTGCAACCTTCGAGAGTACCCTTCTCGATCGGGAAAGGCAAAATCACGCACGTCGTGATTGTCATTCAAGAAAATCGCAGCTTCGACAACCTTTTTCAGGGCTATCCCGGCGCCGACACGCGATCCTACGGCTACGCCAGCAACGGCAGTAAGATCCAACTTCAGCCGATCAGTTTGGCGACGAAGTGGGATCTCGAGCATAGCTTTGACGGCTTTCTAACTTCGTGCAACGGAACCGGTACCTACCCCGGCACCAACTGCAAAATGAACGGCTTCGACAGAGAGACTAACACGTGCTACACCGCCTGCCCGATCCAGTATCCGCCGTACGCGTACGTGCCTCAGTCCGAGTCCAAGCCCTACTTCGCGATGGCTCAGCAATACGTCCTCGGCGATCGAATGTTCGCCTCGAACCTGGACGAAAGCAGTTTTATCGCGCACCAATATCTCATCGCGGCGCAGGCTAGCTCTGCCGTGAACTATCCCAACTCGAACGATTGGGGCTGCTATGGACCTCCGGGAGATATAATTCACCTTCTCTCACAGCAACGCATGGTCGAATATGATAAAAAGATCTCCGCATGTTTCGACAACGAGACGCTGGGCGATGAGCTCGATACCGCGGGAATTTCCTGGCGATACTACACCGGCGCAATATCGGGTGGTTCCGGACACCTGTGGAGCGCGTATTCCGCCATCAAACACATCTACGAAGGCCCGGACTGGTCTAAAGACGTCATCGCTCCTCAGTCCCAGTTCCTTACCGACGTCGCGAGCGGCACCTTGGCTAGCGTGACCTGGATTACGCCCACGTGCCCGAACTCCGATCACGCGAGCTGCAACTCGAACACCGGGCCGGATTGGGTCGCTTCGGTCGTCAATTCGATCGGCCAGTCGAAGTTCTGGGACTCGACGGCGATATTCATCACGTGGGACGATCCGGGGGGCTGGTACGATCACGTGGCACCGAAGATGCTCGACTACGACGGACTCGGTTTTCGCGTGCCGCTGTTGATCATCTCGCCGTACGCAAAACAAGCTTACGTGACGCACGTGCACTACGAGCTGGGGAGCATACTGCATTTCGTCGAGAATCTCTTTGGCCTGAAGACATTATCGGCTAGCGACGCGCGAGCGACGTCGCCGGCGCGGGACGCCTTTAATTTCCTTCAATCACCCCGCCCATTTCAGGTGATCACGACGGGCCGGAATAAGAATTACTTCCTGCATCAGCCGCCGGACAACCGGCCACCCGACACCAACTAAGACTTAGAAGGGAGAGTACATCAGTGACTCTGAGGATTCGAGGCGTAGGCCTGCTGCTCACCGTTGCCGCAGCACCGCTCGGGCTATCGGCGTGCAACGGCGCCATGCCCGGAAACACCCAGCCGGGCGCAATCGCGAAAGCCGCCGGGCGGCTTGCTCCTCTGTCGGGAAGCATAGACAACATTTCGCACATCATCATCATCATCCAGGAAAACCGAACCGTCGACAACCTCTTTCAGGGTCTTCCCGGTGCCTACACCCAGTCGTACGGCTACCTCAGCTCGGGTAAGAAGATAGCGCTCCGTCAAGTACGGCTCGAAACGAAGTGGGATATCGATCACAGCCTCGCCGAATTCCTACTCGCCTGTAACGGCACTGGAAGCTATCCCGGAACGGACTGCCAGATGAACGGCTTCAACCAAGAAGGCGTGCAATGCGGTACGTCTGGATATCCGCCGTGCCCGATCGTGCATCCTCAATACGCCTATGTCCCGCCTAGCGAAACCGGACCCTACTTTCAGATGGCGCAGCAATACGCTTTCGGTGACGAAATGTTTGCATCGAACGTCGACGGCAGCAGCTTCGTCGCGCACCAGTATCTCATCGCCGGACAGGCGAGTGCCACCGTCAACTTCCCCGATTCGAACGAGTGGGGCTGCGAGGGAGGGCAGTACGATACGATCCAAACCCTGAATCAGCAGCGGCATATCCGGTACGGCCACCGAATTCCAGTGTGTCTCGACAACCAGACGCTCGGAGACGAGCTCGACAATGCCGGAATCTCTTGGCGTTACTACACGGCGTCGGTACCCAACGGCGATGGCGCGTATTGGAACGCGTATTCCGCGATCAACCATATTTACAACGGACCGGACTGGAAAGCGGACGTCAAGAGTCCGCAGAAGCTCTTCTTTACCGACGTAACGAACGGGAACTTGCCCGCCGTCAGCTGGATCACGCCGACGTGCGAAAACTCAGATCACGCGGGTTGCGGCGCCAACACGGGGCCGGCATGGGTGGCGTCGATCGTCAACGCCATCGGACAATCGCAGTACTGGTCCTCGACTGCAATCTTCGTCACATGGGACGATCCAGGCGGCTGGTACGATCACGTGCCGCCGAAGATGCTCGACTACGATGGTCTCGGGTTTCGAGTACCGTTATTGGTTATTTCGCCGTACGCGAGGGCCGCCTACGTATCCCACACGAACTACGAGCTCGCCAGTCTCATCAAGTTCGTGGAGGAGCGCTACGGATTGAGCGCGCTATCCGTGAGCGACTCCCGCGCCACGGCGCCCACCGACTGCTTTAATTTCGCGCAGCGGCCGCGTGCATTCCGGGTCATTCCCACGGGACTGCCGAAGGATTACTTTCTGCATCAGGCGCCGGATTTGCGCCCGGTCGATACCGAGTAAGCGCTCTAGCGCGGAAACCACTGGCGGCAGCCGCTTGCGTATAACGCGAAGGTGGCCGAGTTGCTGTGGCCGGGCGGCGCGATTCGATCGAGGCGCAGATTGTCTCGCGTCCGCCCGCACCATCGGTTGGAGACAGTGAACGCAAATTCGTAACCGGCCTCGCTGGCCGCCGTGAGGACGCGATCCGCGATATCGCGCGAGCGGCCGTTGGGATACGCCAGGGTCGTGCACAGGACTCCCGCCTGCGCTTCGATCGTGTTCCGGCTCTCGATGAGCTCCCCCCAAAGCGCGTCGGCTTCGAGGTTGCTGAGGATGGGATGACTCACCGTGTGGGCCCCGAGATCGAAACCAGCTGCCGACAAAGCTCGAACGTCGTCCCACGTCATGAAGTCCTGCGAGATCGGATCGCGCACTGGGTTTAGGTGGGGCGTTTCACGCGCGAGGTAGTCGACGAATTCGCGGCGGGTGGAGTCCGTGCAATTCTTGCAGGCCTCGACCAGCGTGAGCGCGAGGGCCTGACGCGACTCCTGTGCCTCCGGCAGGTGGTGCACGTGCCCGCCCGGCGCCTGGACGCGCTGCCCGGGCCATGCGACGATGCGGCTGAAAACCTCATCCGGCCATAGCACTCTCGTGCTCTCAACATAGCCGGAAGTAATGAAGAAGAGCGCCGGCACGCCCTTTCGCTTCAAAAGGGGCGCGGCGAGCGTGGAATTATTGCGGTAACCATCGTCGAACGTCACGAGAACGGGAGGCTTCGAAAAGCTTATCTCTCCCCGTTTCCAGCGCGCGAAGTCGCCGAGCCCCACGGGCGTGCAGTGCGTGCCTAGCCAATCGAGGTGCGCTTCGAATTCGGCGATCGTGTGGTAATACCGAAAGGGCTCGTCCTTCTCCTCATTCACGATCGCATGATAGGAAAGGACGAGCGCGTCACGTGCGTGCAACCGCAGCGCGAAGCGATCGATGCCTGCCTGCGTAAAGGCGGCGATCCCGGCCCTCTTGAGCTCTTCTAACATGACGCTTGTCGACGACTGACCTAAAAAATCGTCATGCCGGATGGACATACGACGGCGGTCTTGCGACCCTTTATCAAGTGCGTCGGCTTGGCGTTACCATTTGCTCCGGCCGCGAATTTCACGATGCTGTTACCGGTGTAGTTGGCGACGTAGAGATTGTCGCTTGCGTCGAGCGCCAGCCCATCGGGGCCATTCAGCTTCGTGGCGCTGCCCTGGATAATTCTTATCGGCGCGACGTTGCCGTTGGACCCGGCCGCGTAGACGGTCACGCTGTACGGCGGCCAATAGTTGGCTACGTAAATGTTCAGGCTGGAATCCAACGTAACCTGATAGGGCCCGTTGAGCTTCGTATTTGAACCGTTAATCATCGCGACTGGCTTCGCGTTGCCGCTCGCGCCGGCCGCGTAGACCGTCACCGTACCCGACTTGAGGTTTGGAACGTAGATTTTTCCACTCGGATCCAGCGCCAAACTGACCGGGCTGTGCAGCTGAGTCTTCGTGCCGGCGATGGTTAGGAGCGGCGCCGCGTTGCCGGTCGCGTTGGACGGATAGACGGTTATGCTTCCCGTCCCGCTGCCGCCCTTTTTATTCGTGACGTAGATCTCTTGATTCAGAGAGTTGTAAGCGACGCCGAACGGCGAGGCGAGACCCGTCGCCGTACCGGCGATCGTCTGCATCGGGGCGACGTTGCCCGTCGCACCGGCGGCATAGACCGTTACGGTGTTTTGGATGAGGTTCGCGGTATACAAGTTTCGGCTCGAATCGACAGCGATATCGGCGGGACTGGCGAGCCCCGTCGCCATGCCGGCGATCAGCTGGATCGGCTTGACGTCGCCGTACTTTCCGAGCCCGTACACCGTGAGCGCACCCTGGGAATACGCGGGACTGTATGGAATGGAGACGTATAGGCAGGGGCAGCCTTGGGCCCGCGTCACGTTGGATCCCAGGGCGCTCGTCGCCGTCGGCGGCGATGAAGAAAGACCCGCACAGCCCGCCAGCAGCGCGACGGTCGTCGCCATCACCGCTACGCTCAAACGGCTTCGCGTGAAGCGAAGCCTAGTAAAATTGTGCCAGGTAGGCGACGATGCTATGATCCGCAGATGTCCGTCCGTCACGCTAAAAAACCCATTTCTGCGCTCGCACATAAGGGCGAGGCGCGCTCAGTTGTCTTACCTCCATATTCGGGGAGGCGCCGTTGCGGCACCACCCCAAAATACGGGGTTTAGCGGATGACCCGCCTGCTCGCGGTCGCGCTCCTCTTTTCTATCGCGGTTTCGCCCGCGACGGCTCGTGCTGGCCAGCTCTGGTTGGCCGTGAGCGACATCCATCTGAACCTATTCGACCGGTCGCCGCGACCAAGCCCGTACGGGTCCGACACGAATGTCGTCCTCTTCGAGTACGCGATCGCTCGCATGAAGCGCGCGGTGCCCAACCCCAGCTTGATATTGCTGGACGGCGATTTTCTCGCCCACGACTTCGCCCGCCGCGCGGTTCGAAACAAGGAGTCACCCGAGGAGGCCGCCATTCGGACGATGCGCTGGATCGCTTGGATGTTCGATCGCGCGTTCCCCCGAGCGCGATTCGCGATCTCCCTCGGCAACAACGACGTTCCGTGCGGCGATTATCGGAGCGCCGACGGCAGCGCTTACTTGGCGGCCGTTGCGCGCGCCTGGGCGCCCCTCGTCGATCGCCATGGGGCGGCGCCCCATTTCGCGGCGGCCTTCGCGCGCGGCGGCTATTACGATGCTACGCTTCCACTGCCGGGCACGAGGCTCATCGTTCTCAACTCCGTTTTGTTTTCGAGACAGTACCGGGGCAGTTGTGACGGAGACGACGTGCAGGCCGCCGCCCGGGAGCTGCACTGGTTGCACTTGACGCTCAGCGCGACGCCGCCGCGCGCGACCAGCAATCTCGTGATGATGCATATTCCACCAGGATTCGACGCCTTTGCCAGCACCTATGCGCGCGGGCTCTTGGCATGGCCGTTTCTCAGAAGCCAGTATAACGCCGCCCTCGTGGAGGCGCTGGAACTCCCAGGCAATCGCGTCGCGTATGCGATCGCCGGACACACGCACCGTTTCGACTTTCGGCTCGCCGGCAACGTCCCGATCGTCGTGTTGGGGGCGCTGTCACCCGTGTACGGCAACGATGCGACGTTTTACACTCTACGGCTCGCCGCGAACGGCTCTCTCGACGACATCGTCACCTACAGCTTCGATGGGCGAATACAGGCTTGGCTCCCGCCTCGCAGCTTCGATCGCAGCTGGGGATCCCGCCGGCTCGACGCACGGGCGCTGACGCGGCTCCACGCGCAGCTGGCAGCAAGCCCGGCGGCTCGGGGGCAATGGCAGTATCAGGCCGAGGGCTGGCCCTCGGACCTAGTCGAGTCTCCCGGCGCCTGGGGAGGAGGGTACTGGCGCATCTCGTGGTGCGCGCAGTCCTTTCTCGCGAACGGGTTCACCGATTGCGCAAGGATCAAAGACCGCATCGCCTTGCTGAGCACGCTTGCGGCTCTGGTCGCCGCCGCGCTCGTCGTGGTCGTGGTGGTCGCCGTCCAGCGACGGCGCTCGCTCCTCTAGCGCTTGCGGCGCAAAGAGCGTGCGCGCGCGCCGCTTGGCGAGGGAGAGGAGACTTTTTACTGCACGGACTGCTCCTGCCCGGGCATTTCGCCGGGATATCGTCGTGTTCGTTATATACTCTACGTCCGTGGCCAGCGACATCTTATACTTTTGAGCGCCACGCGATAGGCTGAAGCGGTCGTAGCCGCCCACGTCGATCGCATAGCGGACGCTTGCGCAACCCAACAACATGCCCGGCGAATATGGTGCATATTGCGGATTGTAGGCGATCAGATATCCGAGGGCGGTGCGCCGCTTCTCGTCGAGGAAAAACCCGTGCGCCGCCATCAGCTCCTCTCCATCATACATCGAATAAATCTGGAAGGTGCCGGCGGCGTAGCAGCGCGCCAGTACCTCGCGGAAAAAGGAATGCGCTCGCTGCTCCCTTTTCCAGCGCAAGCCGTGGAGTCTCAGAAGCGCCTCGATTGCTGCATCGGCCTCGTTCGAAGCCGCTAGATGCGTATGATAGCCGGGGAGCGATTCTAATTTTCGCAGGCGGGCCCGAATGGTCCGCCGTGTGGATCTGCCTCTGCTCCGGAAATACTGGTCCCAGTTGTCGGGAATCTGAACGTATGGGCACGGCGTAGGCTCCGACGACCCGACTCGAAAGCTGCGAGCGTCGAACTGGCTGACCAAGCCGGCTATGCGGTGATCCGCGCAGTTATTCAGAGTGAACGTGTCCCACGTCATGCTCTGGATCTCGCGGGCGAGCGCGGGAAGGAATCGCGACTCTTCGCCCGCCGCACCGAGCATGCCGGTGAAATCGACGTACGCACTCAGTCCGAGGGACAATTCACGGGTCAGAGCAGGCCCGCGTGCGGGAAATTTAACGAGGCGAAGCGGCAGGAAGGCAATGTACCGATCGTCGTCGCGCACTCCGAGTATCAGCCACGACGTTTGATCCGCGTTGACGCACGCGCTCACCCACTCCCACGAGAGAAAGAGATTTGCGGTCGAATCGGACTCATACAGCTCGTTCCACGACGACCGAATGAGCGCGAGCCGTTCCAGAGTCGAAAAGCGGTCGACGACCATGGGCCCTATCATTGCATAGGGAGACCATTGCTCCGCCCAGGAGGAACTTGCTATCTTAGCGAGTAAGCCAGCGGAAGTCCCCTAGCGGTTGCACCGCCCGAATCTCTCCAACTCTTTAAAGAAGCATCGTTCGCGCGCGATAGGCGTATCGGAGTAGTTCATTTGTACTAGCTTTTAACACGTAGGCGAACTTCCGCGATGTTAGGCACGTTACGGTACAATAGATCGGGGATTGCACGGGTAGCCACAAAACCCTTAAAATCAAGGGTTTTTTCGAGAAGGAGTTCTAGGCGTTGACTGTAATTCTAAGGCACAAGCCACAGTTTAGCGCGTCAAGGAGTTCACTTTTTTGAGTTCTTGCGCATTGAAGACCTGGGCGGACTTGTCATCCCTGGACCTGTATAACCAGGGGCGATTCGATGCGTTTCTACAGCGCAGTGCCGCCGCCACGTCAATCGCGGAGCGGATTCTGCGCGTTCGAGCGCTGATCCGTATGAATGACCACGTCGCCGCCCTCGACACCATTGCGGGCATCGAGGACGCGGGTGCCGACGATGCGGCGCTGCTGTTGGCATTGAAGTCCTCTTGCCACTCGTATCGCGGGGAAGCGGACCTGGCTCGTAGCGCGCTGGCCATGGTTCGGCCCTATCCATACGGCGCCGACGTTCAGTTCGAGCTGGCCTACGCCAACGTGCTCATCGGGTGGATCGAGAGCGATCCCGAGGCGATGGACCGAGCGCTACATACTATCGACGTTAGCGGCTCGCCCAAAGTGTTCGGCCGCTGGCTGTACGCGCTGTCCTGGCTTGCGTCGCTGCGCGGTGAGTATGGCGAGCAGCTGCGAGTGCTCGAGCAGGCGGCCCGACACATGTCGGAAGTGCCGGAGGCGCGCGACCTCTTTCTGCTGGCCAAGACCGTCCGCGCGATGTCGCACCTGGTCCGCGAGATCTATGCGAAAGAGACGTTTGCGTTCACGGTGCGAATGGCCGAAACGCTGCCTTGGAACGAGGAGCTCGAAGCAGAGCGCTTCTTGACCTGCCGTAACCTGGCGTGGGCGTACGCCCTGCGCGGAATGCACGATCAGGCCTTCCGATACGCCTACGTGGCGCGCGACGCGGCGCCGTCCGCCCAGTGGGTCACGGCGTCCTACTGCGACCAGGCGTACCTTGCGCGCATGGCCGGGGAGAATCAAAGCTCCGACGCATTACTGCTGCATGCGACGGCCTCAGCGCGTGCGACGTGCTGGTCATCGCCCGCCGAAGAGCGCGTTTCGCTGCTCGACTTGGCCGAGCTGCTGGCCGATCGCGATGCGGCTGCTGCACAGGAAATCATGTCGGCCTACGATGCGATCGCGGCTCCGTTGGCACCGAAACTGGCGCTCGCGCGCGACTCGCGCCTAGCGGCCCTCGAGGCCTACGCCCGAGGTGCCGTTTTGGCCGCCGCCGGCGACCGCCCCGGGGCAGTCGATAGCTTAACGCAAGCCTACATGGCATTTTGCACGATTGGTTACGCGTGGCGGGCCGCCGCGGCGGCGCTGCGCGTCCACACGATCACCGGCGAAGACGCGTGGCTGCGATATGCCGGCGAGGCCGTTGCAGACTTCACCGAGAGCTCCGTGGCGGAGCAGATTCGCAAACGAGCTGCCGCGACGGTCGTCGATCCGCGCATCGCGGCGCTGACGCCCGCTCAGCGGCGCGTCTTCGCGCTGATGTGCGAGGGGCTGGGCGACAAGGATATCGCGCTGCGCCTGAGCATCTCGCCGGACACCGTCAAGAACCACGGCGTACGCGTGCGCGCGGCCTTTGGCGTGCGCTCGCGCGCCGCGCTCATCGCCAGTACTCGCACTCTCGTTCCCGCCGTCTAGGGTTCATGAGCATCTCGATGTCTTCACTGGCCCCCGATGCGACCGTATCCCGACGTTTTACCGCGTGCGCTGCGGCCGCCCCGAACCACGTGGCCGTGGCCGACGCCGTAGGCCGGTTGACGTACGAGCAGCTCGAGCGGCAGTCGAATGACCTCGCCGCGCGCATGCAAGACCTCGGCGCAGGACCCGAGAGCTGCGTGGGAGTTTTCACGGAGCGCTCGACCGGTTTTGTCGTCGCCGCGCTCGCGGTGTTGAAGAGCGGTGCCGCATACGTACCGTTGGACCCGTCGACGCCGCCGGACCGCGCGGCGTGGATCCTGAACGATGCGGGCGCCGTGGCAGTCGTCATCGACGACGCGACCGAACGGGCCTTGGAAGGCCAATCTTGGCCGCGAGTCCGGGTGGATGGCACAAGCGCAAACGGTTTCGGACGGACCCCCGCTCCGCACTTCGACCCCGACGCTCTCGCCTACGTCGTCTACACCTCGGGCTCCACGGGTAGGCCTAAGGGCGTCGAAGTTACCCACGCAAACCTGCGCAATCTCGTCGACTGGCATCACTCCGCCTTTGCAGTAAGCGCCGCGGACCGCGCTAGTCAGGTGGCCGGTTTGGGCTTCGATGCTGCGGGCTGGGAGATTTGGCCGTATCTGGTGGTAGGCGCGAGCGTGTTCGTCGCGGACGAATCCATTCGGCGATCCGCTGAATCGCTGCGGCACTGGTTCGTAGAGCACGAGATAACGATCGGCTTCGTGCCGACCGCGATCGCCGAAGAGTTGTTCCGCGCGCCCTGGCCGGAAAAAACCAACCTTCGCCTGCTGCTGACCGGGGGCGACAGGCTTCAGCTGAGGCCGCGCGCCGACCTTCCCTTTCCCGCGATCAACAACTACGGCCCGACCGAATGCACGGTCGTCGCGACGTCGGGCGCGATTTCGGCAGACACAACCGACTCGACGAGACCGTCCATCGGCCGCCCAATCGCCAACGCGACGGCCTTGATACTGGACGACTCGCTGCAACCGGTTGCTCGCGGCGAAGTCGGCGAACTCTGCCTCGGCGGTGCTCTGGTTGCACGAGGATATCGCAATCTGCCCGAACTGACCGCAACGCAGTTCGTCAGCGTTACCGACGAGAGCGGCGCGCCGCTGCGCGTCTATCGAACCGGCGATCGCGTGCGATTGCTCGAAAACGACGAGATCGACTTTCTTGGCCGCATCGATGACCAAGTCAAGATTCGCGGATATCGCATCGAGCTCGGCGAGATCGAGGGCTGCTTGCGCCGACATCCGGGTGTCGCGGCAGCGACGTTATCGGTTGCCGACGGCGCCGACGGATCGATACTCGTCGCTTACGTCGTCCTCGCGACGGGCGCACGCACGACCGAAGCCGAACTCCGCAAGCATCTCGCTTCGGAGCTTCCCGACTATATGATGCCGGCATCGTTCGTAGCACTGCCGGCCCTGCCGCTTACGGCGAACGGGAAAATCGATAAGGCGGCTTTGCCGCCGCCGGGCGCCGAGAATTCTCTTTCAAAGGCGCCAGCGGCCAACGGCAAGTCGGCGAACGTCGAGCCGCAAATCACCGGGCTCGTGGCGTCTCTAATGGACCGGACGTCGATCGGCGTCGACGAGAACTTCTTTATGCTCGGCGGACACTCGATGTTCGGCGTGCAGCTCGTGGCTCGGATTCGAGAGACCTTCGGCGTGCAACTGCCGCTTCGAGACGTCTTTACTGCACCGACGGTGCGCGAGCTCTCCAACGAAGTTGCGCGCCTGATTAGCGTGGCGTAGCAACAGCGCGAGCGCCATGACCGACACAGGGGCCGAAATGCCTCTCAGCCTCTACCATCTGCTGGACCCCGCGGTACTCGCAGACCCCTATCCGCTCTACCGGCGCCTTCGCGTGGAAGACCCCGTGCATTGGGATCCGTATCTGCACGCCTGGGTCGTTACCAGATATGAAGACGTCGTGACGGTCCTGACCCGTTTTTCAGCCGACCGCACGCCATCACCGGAGTTTTTCGACGCGTTAGGCGCGCCCCACGTGGGCCCGATCGCGAAGGTGATGGTGCAGCAAATGCTCTTTCTGGATCCGCCGGCGCACACGCGGTTACGGAGGCTGGCGGCTCCCGCGTTCATGCCGGCCCAAGTTCGCCTGCTCCGCGATCACATTGCCAAGATCGCGGAGGAACTCATCGACGTGATAGTAAGGCGGGGGTCCGGCCACATGGATTTGCTTAGCGACTTTGCCGAGACTCTCCCCGCGATCGTGACCGCCGAAATGCTCGGCGTTCCGGTGGAGGACCATCGTAAGCTGAAGGATTGGTCCGCCGAGTTCGCCGGGATGCTCGGAAATTTTCAGCACAACCCCGACCAGCTCGACGGCGTCCTTGCTGCGGTGCAAAACCTCACCGAGTACTTCGAAGCCGCCATCCTCGAACAACGAAAACATCCGCGCGAGGGCCTCGTGCAGACGCTCATGTCGAGCGAAGTGGACGGTGATCGCCTCACTGACGAAGAAGTCGTCGCGAACTGTATCGTCACAATGGTTGGAGGCCAGGAAACGACTACCAACCTTATCAGCGGCGGCATCCTGACGCTTTTGCGCAATCCCGCCGCGCTGGCTCGGCTCCGCTTGGACCGCGAGATCATGCCCGCCGCCGTCGAGGAGCTTCTCCGCTACGAGAGTCCCAGTCAGCACACCGCACGTTTGGCGCCCGACGACGTGACGCTCGGCGGCAAGAAGATCGGCAAGCGGCAAGCGGTTATCGCCGTCATGGCTGCAGGCAACCGCGATCCGGAGCGCTTCCCCGACCCCGACCGGCTCGACTTCGATCGGCCGGACAATCGACATCTCGCGTTCGGATGGGCGGCGCATTTTTGCTTCGGTGCGCCGTTGGCACGCCTCGAAGCGAACATCGCCTTTGACGCGCTCTTGCGCAGATTCGACTCCTTGGAGCTGACGGGCGACGAACTCGTGTGGCGCGAGAACCTCGGCCTGCGAGGCCTCAAGGCGTTACCGCTTCGATACGAATCGAAGACGTGAGCCTCCAGCTTCGGGCAGCGCGTTTTGACGACTACCAAGACATCGTACGGTTAGAGAAGAAACTCAACGCCGAACCGGTATCCGCCGACGACTGGAAGCTGTTATGGGAGAGCAACCCGCTTTGGCAGCGACTCGAGAAGACATGGCCGATCGGATGGGTGCTGGAATCCGATGCGGGCGAAATCGTCGGCTCCATAGGCAATATTCCTTTGGAGTATTGGCTGCATCGCGAGCGGCTCGTTGCCACGACCGGTCGAGGGTGGGTCGTCGCACCCGAATACCGAGCCTTCGCGCTTTGGCTTCTCGAGGAGCGCTTTCATCAGCCCAACGTCGATCTATTCATGGACACCACGATCAGCCCGCTCGCACTCGAGGCCTTCGATGCCTTTTCGGAGCGCGTCCCAGCCGGCGATTGGACCGCGATCTCCTATTACGTAACGGGTCCGCGCGCCTTCGCAACGCGGGCGATGCGGAAGTTCAACGTCCCGCTCGCCACGGTGTGGGTGCCTTTAGCCGCGGCCGCATTGCGAGTGAAGAACGCCGCATTCGAAAAGACACTACCTCAAACGCGCGCTGCCTTCACGATCGAGGAGACGGATCGCTTCGATTCCCGATTCGACGCATTCTGGCAGGAGCTGCTGCGGCAGATTCCCGACACGTTAGTGGCAACACGCGACGCCACGAGCCTAACGTGGCATCTTCTGGTCGCGATGCGCCGGCGACGGGTCTGGATACTCACCGCGCGCAAAGATCATCGCTTGGCCGCGTACTGTATCTTTAAGAGGCAAGATCGCGGAGATGAACTCCCGCGCATGCGGCTCGTCGACTATCAGACGATCTATCCGGAAACCGATCTATTGGCAGATTTTATCGCCGCCGCGCTGCGGCGATGCTCTGCCGAAGGCGTCGCGGTGCTCGACCGGCCCGGAGTAGGACTGCCCGAGATGCGCGTTTTCGACGAGCACGCGCCCTACCGCTCGAAGCAAACGTGGCCGTTTTTCTACCGCGCGGCAGGCTCGGATCTGGCCGCGCAATTACGACGGCCCGACGTCTGGAAACCGTCAGCGTACGATGGCGACGCCAGTATCGAATAAGCCGGCGCGCTGGGAAGCGCTCCTTACGGAAGTGCACGCGTGGCAGTTACGTCCCAGCGAGCTGTGCGATCCCGAGAGTCGGAACCGTTGGCTGCGCCTGCTGCCGGTCGAGGAGCGCACCCACTACGAGCAACTTGGCACCGACCAAACCCGAAGCGGTTACCTGGGGGCACTCGTGCTCTGCCGCACGACGCTATCCCGGTATACCGGTCGTGATCCGGCGGATTGGCGCTTCCGGAAAGGCGCGTTCGGCAAACCAAAACTCGCCGGGCCCGCGGATTTGAAATCGCTGTCCTTTAACGTGACGCACACGGACGACTTGGTGATATGCGCGGTGACGCGTGCCGGCGATGTGGGCATCGACACTGAAGACACGTCGCGACCCGTCGATGCCGCGCTCGTGGCGCGGCACTTCTTCTCGCACGACGGGCAGAAGCGGCTTGCGGCCGTGCCGCCCCGCGAGCGCACGGCGTCATTCTTCGAGCAGTGGGTGCTCCGAGAGGCTTACGTCAAGGCGACCGGTAGAGGACTCGGGACGACGCCCGAGCGGCTGACCATCGAACGGGGTGGGGACGGTGCGCCCCTCGCAATGGGTAGTTGCGAATTCTCCCTTTATCGACCGACGCCGCGTCACGTTGCTGCTGCCGCCGTCATTGTGCGCGATCCGGCCCGTCGCATATCGTTCGAATGGCTGAGCGCCGAACGGGCTGATTTGCTGCCAATTCGAGGCTAGCGTTTGCGTCGCGCGACCTTCTCAAACAGCCTCCGAACGTCGGCGTAATACCGCGCAGGCGAGTAGGCGATCAACGATTCGCGGGCCGCGGTCGTAAGGGTAGAACGAAGTTCGGAATCTTGGAGCAGCGCGGCGACGGACCGGGCGATCGCGGGAACGTCGTGGGCCCGCACGAGCAGTCCGTTCTCTCCGTCGCGGATCATCTCGCCGATGCCGCCGACCGCCGTCGCAACGATCGGCAAGCCGGCGTCCATCGCCTCCAACAGGACGTTCGGCGATCCCTCCGTGTAGGACGGCAATACGAAGACGTCGGCCGCTGCGTAGCATCTCTCGACGTCGCGGCGATACCCGAGCATCCGCACCGTCCCCTCCAGGCCGAGCTTCGCGCAAAGGGCTGCTAGATTTGATTCCTCGGGACCATCCCCGACGAGGATCAACGTGGTTTGCGAGCCGCACCGTTTCCGAATCTCCGGCATCGCACGAACGAGATCCACGTGACCCTTTTCGCTCGAAAGTCTTCCGACCGAAAGCACCAACTTCGCGTCCGCCGGCACGCCGAGCTCGTGCCGGAAAGCTTCCCGCACCCGTGAGTCCGGCTGGTAGGCGCTCGTTGCGATCGGCGAACGATGTACGCTCAACCGATCGCGTCGAATCTTGAGGCGCGATGTGAGGTCGTCGGCAAAAGCGTCGCACGCGGTCATGACGCAGTCCGCGCCGCGCAACGACCATCGGTCGAGCTGGTCGTAGAGCCTCCAGGCCAGCGTCGTGGTGGTGTAGCCGTGGTGAAACGCAGCCCAGGTTCGCTTACGATGTAGACGCGCTAGGCGAACCAGAAAGTTCGTCTTGGCCCCATGGGTCCAGATTATATCGGGCCGCCGGCGCTCGATGACGGCGCGGAGTTGCGCGAAGACGCGAAAATCGAAGCGGTGACGTTCGCGAACGACGTCAACGACGAAGCCCTCGCTCCGGAGCGAGCTTTCGAGCTCGGTTTCGTCGCCGGTGCGAGAAAACGCGACCATCGAGATCTCAAGCGGTCCCGAGCCACCGTTCTGTTCGCGCGCGTACCGTGCGAGGGTAAGCACCGGCTTAACCTTGCCGGAGACCACCGTCTCGTCCAGTAGCGCGAGGACTCGAATCGTGCCGTCACCAGTCATGCGCCGCCCTCATCATCCCACAAACGGCTTCGGACGCGTAGCCATAGAGGCCACTCTGATCCGCCGGGGCATTTCGAGGGCCCTCAGTACCCCCATCCAGGGGGAGCCCTCCAAAAGGGGGTAGGCCAGCTTGCTTAGGACTAGGAGAATGGGAGACCATGGCGTACCCTTAGGTCGTAGTAAGTTTTTACTAGACCGCGGTCCGCGCTTTCGATAATGAGGAGTTAACGGTGGCCCACCTGTTCGTTTTATTTTTAGGACTTTTCCATCAGCTTATGCCGATGAACACGCCCGGCGGCATGGAATCCATGCTCGGCGCGCCGGTCGTGGCCGCGATCAGCGCGCTGGGACTCTCCTAGCTCAGATTCAGGCGCCTCCCACAAGGAGGCGCTCTCTTGTTAGGTCTGCTCGCCATCGAAGTCGGCTCGTAGCCCGGGTCGCAGTTTTGATATTCCGGCCTCACGCTCCGGGTGGAGAAGGGGCGGGAGGGGTTGCGCCGTCCGCGAGTAGCTCTCGCCGCAATTCCGCGGCGGCCGGACCGAGGGCGCGAACCTGCGGGACGGCGGCCGCTCCGAGCCGCTGGATGAGATCGTCATCGAAGATCGCGAGCGCATCGTCGAAACGCTTGAGATTGAGCAGCGCTAGACCCCTGTAGTACTCCGCCGCCGGGGCGAGGCCACTCACTTGCGGGGTCGTAGCCGACTCCAGGCGTTCGATCAGATCGTTACCGAAGACGGTCAGCGCATCGTCGAAACGCCCGAGATTGATCAGCGTCACGCCTCGGTCATATTCGACCACCGAGGCGAGTTGACGCACTTGCGGGAGGGTGGCGGAAGCGAGGCGCTCGATCAGATCCTCGTTGAAGACGGCGAGTGCATCGTCAAAACGTCCGAGGTTGAGCAGCGCTGCACCCTTGTTGAGGATTGCGGCCGGAGCAAACTCCTTTACCTGCGGGCTCGTCGCCGCTTCCAAACGACCGATCAGATCGTCGTCGAAGATCGCGAGTGCCGCATCAAAGCGGCCCAGATTGAAAAGCGTCAGACCTCTATTGTATTCCGCGCCCGCGGCGAGCTCACGCACCTGCGGAACGGTAGCCGCCTCTAGACGCTTGATCAAATCGTCATCGAAAATCGCAAGGGCCTCGTCCAGGCGCCCGAGATTGAGCAGCGCCACGCCCTTGCTATATCGTGCAGCCACGGCGAGTTCACGCACCTGGGGCAACGCCGACGCTTCCAGGCGCTTCACGAGATCGTCGTCGAAGACGCCGAGTGCGTCGGCCAGGCGCCCAAGGTTGAGCAGGGTCACGCCCTTGTTGAAGATTGCGGCAGGGGCGAGCGCACGCACCTGCGGGTTCGCAGCCGATTCGAGGCGCGAGATAAGAGCGCCATCGAAGATCGCGAGCGCCTCGTCGAAACGCCCGAGTTGAAGCAGCGCCGTACCCTTGAAGTACAGCGCGGCGGGAGCGTATTCGCGCACTTGCGGATTTGAGTCACTGTCGAGACGCTTGATCAAGTCGTCATTGATTGTGTCGAGCGCCTCGTCCACGCGCCCAACGGTGATAAGCGCTAACCCCTTGTTGTATACGGCCAGCGCGACCCACTGAAGCAATTCGGGGTCGCTGGAGGATCCAAATCGGCTGAGCATTTCATCGGATGCGGCGAGCGCTTCTGCCGGTTTATTGAGCTGATACAACACACCGCTCTCGTTCAATAACCCCTGAGCAACCTGCTTTTGCGTCGCCTCCGGATCGCGGACAACCGTAGCAAAACACTCAGCTGCGAGCGGTAGATCTTGACTCGCGTACGCGGCAAGGCCGCGATCGAGCCAATCCTTGGCGGTGTACGTGCTCTTCGGCTTGCTTTCCAGCGCCTTTTCGAGTGCCTGCACCGCGCGTTTCTGCTCGTCCGGCAGACTCGCCGGCTTGCCGCTCGCGAGGGCCGCCTGCGCCGTGGCGATTCCTTTTTGCCACACGTCACTCGCGTGACCGAGTTGAATATCGGCGCGGGCGAACAGGCCCGATAGATAGAGCCGCGTGATAATGAACCCGCTGGTGAACCCTAGAATTGGGAAGTAGATCGCTACCGCAAGCGCCGCAGCGTCGTTGGACGCACGATAGGCCGAGCTCGTCGCAGCGACGAACTTCGAGACTTGCGGCGGGATGTTATGCAGCTCGACCAATCCAAGGCCGACGATGATTTTGGTGAGCCAATCAGAGATCTGCTCCAGGTTCGTGTTGACCGCAAGTATCGGGTGCGTGGGCTGCGACGTATTATCGTTGCCTGCGCTCGGAGCGGAGGCGACCTTCGGAATGCCAAAGAGAAATCCGATCAGTAGCCCGCCTATGAAAAGTCCGCTTGCGATGAATGCAGGGAGCTGCCAGTACCCGAAGCCCTGGCTCAGCGCCAGGAGCAGCATCCCGCCGAGAAGAGCGATCAAGATCCCCTTCGCGATGGTCTTCGTCGCTGCGGCGAGCGCGGTCACTTCCCGTTGCTGCGCCTGCTGCACGTCGGACATCGTCGAATCTCCGTCGCTCATTTTAGAACCTCACAATGCCGGCGCCGCCGCGACTACAACGGTCCGGCTCGGCGCGGGCGTTTGTCGGCCTGCTTTCGCCGCGGCGAGCGCCGACACCTAACTGCAAGGTTCGCTCGCGCGGGGAAAGAATCGCGGCAGCGTGATTCATCTCGCGACCGGGCTCGCGGTCCGCGACGGGCGCGTGCTGCTGGTCGCCTCGCGTTATCCCAATCGCGAGGGGCCGCTGTGGAACCTCCCCGGCGGCCGGCAGCAGCCCCGCGAGCTGCTCGAGGAGACCGTTGCGCGCGAGCTTCTAGAGGAAACGGGACTTCACGTCGAGGTCGGCGAGCTCGCGTACGTGAGCGAAAGCTACGACGGGGACGTTCACATTTTGAACGCGACGTTTTTGGTGCTGCCTAGGCCACCCTTCGACTCCGCTCAGGGTGACGCTGGGAGTGCTCAACCTGACAGCGGCGACCATGTCGTTGAGGTCGAGTGGGTGCCGATTGAGGAATTACCCGAGCGGATCGTCGTCAATGTGGTACGCGAGCCGCTACTGGCATATCTGCGCGGAGCGTTGCCGGGGCGATACACGGGATATCACGATGCCGGCATCACTATCGAGTGGCCTGCCGATTCGCGCTAGCGCCCGCGGCGGTATCCTTCCCTAGCGCCACATGCCCTTGAGCTCCGACGCTTTGCAGGCCTTCGCCGTGCAGGCTACGCCCGCGATCGTCTCGATCGTGCGCAGAACCGAGTAGTGGTCGACGTTTTGATTGTAGGAACCGGGTTTCACGGTTGGCCCGATCAGCAGCGTCGCGATCTGATTCTTGCCGTTTTTGTCGGGCGCGGCTTCGTCCCAGGTGAGGATGAGCAGACCGCCATGAGCCTTGTCGTAATCGAGAATCGCCGGCACGTTCTTCTTCAGCCAGTCGTCGCCGGTTTTCGTGCTGCAGTCGTGCATGTCGTTACAGAGATTCGGCACGATGAAGGCCAGCGCCGGCGGCGATTTAGGAAAGTGACGGTACACGAGATTCGACGTCGCGGGAATGTTGGTAAAGTTCACCCACGGATTGTGCTTGCGCGCGTACTCGCCCGCATAACAGCCGGTGTACCCGTCGTGCGGCATCGACTCCGAGTATCCGTCGAAGCCCTTATCCGCGGCCAATAGCTCCGCCCCCACGCTTTCCGTCGAGAACGTGTGCGGGCACGAATCGTCCGTGACCCCCTGCGTCGATCCCGAGAAGAGCGCGAGGTAGTTGGGTTGACTCGGATGGCCAATCGCGTGACTATTGGTCATGAGCGCCGCTTGCGGAACTAAGACCTTATTGATGTAGGGAGCCTGGGCGCTCCCGACGATCAGATCGTAGTCGCGATTTTCCATCATGATGATGACGACGTTATTCGCATTCGGCCCCATCGCGGCGTGACGCGCGGCAGCCAGGCTCTCCGGGGCGCGCTGCGCGCTTGGCGCACCCATGCTCAGCCCGGCGCATCCGGCTAGCACCGCCGCGGCCGTCATCCCCTGAAGCTTGTGAACGTAGATCGGCAGTTTGTTCATGTGCGAGAACTTCGGAAATTTCTAAGGCCCGCCTCTGTTAAGGAGACGTTATGAATTTGGCTCGAGCAGGCGGTAGCCGGTGGCCATGCCGTTCGACCTGACCGAAACGATCGTTCCCCGAACCGATGCCATACTTTCCGCGCTCGGCGTGCGGTCATTCCAGCGAGACGTAAGCTTCACGCTCCGACGGGGGCGTACCGAATGGCAATCGGGCACAACGTCTCGCGCGACTACTCGATCACTCGAGCCGACCTCGCTGCGTCCATGCTCGCTACGATCGCCGACCCGAACGCCTTTCAGCAACGCGTTTTCGTCGCAAGCTAGGGGCTGTGTAAACGCTCCGTCCGGGCGACACGGGAGTCAGCAGTGCTCGCGGGATAGCGGCGCGGTAGCGCCTTCAGACCAACGGGAGCGGTCGAGCGAGTGGAGGATGACGTCGACCGGTCTGCCGCCGACGGTCGCGCCGTGCCGAAGCATTCCCTCGTCTTCGAAGCCGTTGTTGCGCAGCACCGCACGCGACGGAAGGTTTTCCGGCAAGCAGTATGCGCGCATCCGCTGCACGCGCGTGCGCCGGAAGCCCTCATCAACGAGCGCCGCCACCGCCTCGGTCGCGAAGCCTTTTCCACGGTGGGCGCGCACGACGCTGTAGCCGATCTCAGCCGTCGCGCGGCTGGAGTCTGAGATACGCAGCGAGACCCATCCCAGCGTCTCGCTCCCTTCTACCGGATGCACGAGCCATTCGAAGCGGCCGGTCGAGCCCGGGCCGAAGCGGGTCGGACGGCTGCCCACCGCGCGCGCGAACTGCTCGCGGTTGACGTTGGGGAGGTCCTGATAGTCGCGCAGGTCCGGTTCCTGGAGCACGTCCCAGAGCGCTCCGGCGTTAGCCGCCGTCACCGGCTCCAGGCGTAGGCGCGCGGTCCGAATCGTCCTCACCTGCACCGGCCCGTCACTTGCCGTTCTACCCAGTGGGCGTGAACGGAGCAGCGATGGATTTGGCTGCCGCCTACGCCGGAAGCGCGCCGGCTTGGGTCGATTTTACCGCGACGGTCGCGTCGCGGCCGCGCTTCTTCTATGGTTCGCGCACGCACTGCATGCACGAAGCCTTCGACGTGCAGAGCAGCGCCGGCAGGCTCGAGGTGGTCGACAACGTAAGCATCGCGCCGCGCTGTCCCGTGCACGCGGGCGACACCATCGAGATTCGCGGAGAGATGGTTCACGATCCGGGGCGGCTGCCGGTCGTTCACTGGACCCATCACGATCCCGGCAACCACCATCCGAATGGATTCATTCGCCTGCGCGGGAGGGTCTACGCGTAGACGAAGGCGATTCCGGCTTTAGATCACCCAGACTTGGCCGGTGCCCGTTTCGACGCAACTTGGGATCCCGGTACATTTCGCCGTAAAAGTCTGCTTGTAGTGTCCCTTCTTGATCGTTTTCGAGGCGGTAATCGTCTCTTTCGTCGGATTCCCCGGATTCGGCTTGAAGGTGCCTTTCAATCCCTTGTTGCTCATTTTCGTCGACCAGTGCACCTTGCCGCACGACACGGTACCGCTCCCGGTCGTGCTGCAGACGAGCTTGATCCCGAGCTTTGCGCTGCCACCCGGTTTCAAGCAAACCTTGAACTTCTTCGGATTGCTGCACGCATCCGGCACGACGCCTTCCGGCTCCACGCCCGTGATTAGCGTCGCGTGCGACGAAGGAGCGAGAGCGGAACCCGCTCCAGCCATCGGTAACGGCCGGCCGCCCGAGCAGCCGGCGATGCACAGAATTCCCGCGGCGATACCCAGCAGATATGGGCGCGCACCGCGGTTGAGAAGTAGCTTCACCGCGACCTCCTTTAACAAAAGGCAATCTTCCCGAAACATAGTTCGGATCGTGAGCTACTTGCGTGATAGAAACTGGGCCACCTGCCTGCCCGGATGGCCCGAACCCATCCGCAGCAATTCCGGGATCGTCAGGAAGCGATAGCCGCGGCGTTTGAGCGTTTCCACAATCAGGCGCGTCGCTTCGACATCGGGACTTCGGTCGCATAGCCGCGCATGCGCGTGCGGGCAAACGATACCGCGATTGCCGTCATGCAGCGTGATGATTGCACCGTCGCCCGCGTAGCGCAGCACGCGCGTCGCGATGAGGCGAGGCGGCGGATCATCCCAGTCGTTCGCAAGCGGAACCGACCACATCACGGGCGTGTAGCCGAGCTTGCGGACCTCGTCGAGCACGAGCCAGTCGCGCGAACCGAAGGGCGGACGCATGATCCGCGTGTGCTGCCCGGTCGCCGCGAAGATTGCCGAATCGGTGCGCTGCAAGGTGCGGCGCAGGCCCGCCTGGTCGTACAGCACGAGGTGACCGTGACTCCACGTGTGGTTGCCGACGGCGTTCCCCGCCGTCGCCTCGCGGCGCACGAGCTCCGGATACGCCTGTACGGCGCGTCCCACGACGAAGAACGTCGCGTGTACGTGCTCGGAGCGCAGCACGTCGAGGATCTGCCCCGTGTACGGAGGATTCGGGCCGTCGTCGAATGTCAGCGCGACGACGCGCGCGTTCTTCGGCCCGCTCACGAGCGTCTTGCCGAAAAGCTGATTACCGGGGCTCTCGGCCGCCTCGTAGCCGATGAATAGCAGCACCGCGAGCAGCGCGATGCATACCGAGGCCGGCAGCGCGAATCGCCTCCGCACGCTTAGCCGTGCAGCCCGCGGATCCGCGCCTGCGCCGCCGCGACGTTACGCCGAAACTCGTCCGGTCCAAAGTCGCGGAAGTCTTTGACGATCTGCGCGTAGCGTGCGTCGGCCACTTGCGAGCTCTCGAGGCGCAAGAAATCCTTGGGCACGCCCTTCGAAAGATCGATATTGAACTGTCTGCCCGCCTTGGTCGCCCAGTACTGCGGATTCGTGAACGTCACGGTGCGGTCGCCTTGCTTATAGTCCGCGAGCTGCTTGACGTAGACGGTGTAGTTCGCATCGGGGTCGGGCAGCGGCGGCTTGTCAACCAGCTGCCAGATCCCATCCTGCCCCAACAACCCGAAAAAAAAGCTAACGTCGTACACGCGCGCCGCCGGCGCCTTGACCATGATGACGTGCCCGTTGTAACCGCGTATTTCATACTCGAACCGCGACACGCCCTCGACGTCGGACATGCGGTATGCCTCCTGATAGATCGGCGGCTTCGGGTACTTGATCGTCATCCACGCGAAGAGCTCGCTTGGCGCGTGCTGTGCGTGAATCGCCGGCGCGAATCGGCCCATCTCCCCGGGCCCGTAGATGCGCCAACCCAGAACGAGCATCACCGCCGACAAGGCGACGATGAAGAGTCCGATGGGGAAACGGCGCATCAACGCGGCCTACTTTGCCGGCGCATCGGCTTCCTGGTCGAGCACGCGGTTGACCAGGCGGTCGGCCATGACGTTTTGCTCGCGCCGCACGTGTGCTATGTCGACGCTCTCGAAACCTCGCAGCAGTCGCATGGCTCGCCGATGCAGCGGCTGCAGCCCGGCATGCTTGACGCGGTACTCGCCCCGCAACTGCTTCACTACGAGTTCCGAGTCCAAGCGGACGTTCAGATGACGAATTCCGCGCTTGCTCGCCGCTTCCAAACCAAGCAAGAGCGCGGTCCATTCGGCCACATTGTTGGTCGCGACACCCAGGTATGCGCCGATCTCCTCGACCAGCTCGCCGCCGGGCGCGAGCAGCACTGCGGCGCTCGCCGCCGGACCGGGATTTCCGCGAGATCCGCCGTCGGCAAAGAGCGTCGCTTCCACTTTAGACCGCCTTCGGCGGCGGCAAGGCATAGACCGCCCGCCAGCGGGGTACACCGGGTAGCATGATGCACACGTCCATCCTTCGCACCGCCGCCTTGGCGGCGGCACTCGCGCCTGTCCTCGCCGCGCCGGTTAGCGTCGCGGCGGCCCAGAATTCGACTTTTTACGGCATTACCGTTCACGTTTCGTCCAGCAACATTAAGGTTCAGGATCCGAAGACGAAGCAGGTCTTGAGCTTCGTGATCGTACCGAAGTTCGATCAGGTGTTTTCGGCAAACGGCAAGACAACGTACCAAATGACGGCGATCAAAGCCGGCCAATACGTCGGCATCATCTACGACCAGCGAGCCCTCGGGGTTCGTCATGCCGACAAGATCTATTTGTTGACTAATGCTAATCAAAGGATCGGGACGCAGTAGCGAGAAGTCGCCGCCTCCACCCTTAAGTTTCACGAGGCGGCCATGCGTTTTCGGACCTTCGCGTTTTTGATGCTCGCCGGCGTGGCAGTCGCCGCGTGCGGCGGCGGCGGCTCGAACACGGTCCCCGCTACACAGCAGGGATCGAGCCGCCATGCGAGCTCGTCGAGCTCGCCGATTCAGCACGTCGTGATCATCGTTCAGGAGAACCGGACCTTCAACGATTTTTTCGCCACGTACCCCGGCGGCGACGGAACGACGCTCGGCAAGATTGCGGCGAACCCCAACTGCAGCCCGCCGATCAAAGCGGGAACGATACCGCTCGCGGAGGTGCCGCTCAACATCCCGAAAGATCTCGTTCATAGCTACCACGGCTATCTGACCGCACGCGACGGCCGAAAAATGGACGGCTTCGACTTGGTGACGAACAACAGCAACATTCCCGAGTGCACGTTCCCGTACCAATATACCGAGCCGTCGCAGATCGTACCGTACTGGGACATGGCCAAGCAGTACGCGTTGGCGGAGCACATGTTCACGACTCACGGCAGCGATAGCTTCGACGCGCATCAGGACCTGATTCGAGGCGGGACCGAGGTCGAGCACAATAAGGCGATGATCGACTTTCCCACCTGCGGTGACTGCTGGTGGGGCTGCAACGCCGGGCCCGGCACGACGACGCACTTGGTCGATAAAGATAACGTCGAACTGCCCAAGGCGCCGGGTCCACTCCCATGCACGAAAGACTTCAAGCTGCCGTATCACACGCTGCGCGATCTCATGGACAAAAAGGGCGTCACCTGGACGTACTACCAGCCCGCGTTTAGTAAACTGTATGGCAAACTCCTGAGCGCCTTCGACGTAATATGGCCCGTGCGCAACGGCCCGGAATGGAAGACGAACATCGTGACGCCGCAGACCGCGATCTTCAACGACATCTCGAAGGGGAAGCTGGCGAACGTGTCGTGGGTGATCCCGGATGAGGACGAGTCGGACCATCCCGGTACCCTTTCAGACACCGGCCCTTCGTGGGTGGCGAGCGTCGTCAACGCGATCGGCCAAAGCGACTACTGGCAGAACACCGCGATCGTCATCGTCTGGGACGACTGGGGCGGGCTGTACGACAACGTGCGACCGAAGATGATCGATTACGGCGGCCTGGGCCTCCGCGTGCCCGCCATCATCGTGTCGCCCTACGCCAGGGCGGGGTATATCTCCAAGACGAACTACGAGTTCGGGAGCATCCTACGGTATATCGAGGAGAACTGGAATCTGGGTTACCTGGGCACGACCGACACGCGGGCCAAGAGCATCATCGACTGCTTCAACTACTCGCAGCCGCCGATCACGTTCCAGAAGATTCCGTCGTCGCTCTCGAAGGAGTACTTCATCCACGCCAAATACTCGGGACCGCCCGACACGGACATGTAACGATGCAATATAAGAAATCGATTGAAGAGGTAAAGAAGGCGCTCGCCTCGGTGAAGTCCACCGGCGGCTCACCTTCGGTCACCGATCAGAGTCCCGGCGTCCGCGCGAGCCGCGCGCTCAAGCGCCTCGAGAAGGTCGCCACTTCGGCGTAGACGCGCCACGAAGGGCGCCGGGGGCGGCGCTAATGAATGGCGAGACCCGCCGGAGAGGCCAGACCGGTCTTCGTTCCCTCGATCGTTCGGATCGGTCGTGCGTTGCCGTTCGAGCCGGTTGCGTAGACGGTAACGATGCCGTTAGCAGCGTTGGGGCCGCTCCCGACGTAGATATTGCCGTCGCTATCGACCGCGACGCCGAGCGCGCCGCGCAACTGCGTGCGATGACCGTGAATATCTTGAACGGGTGCGACGTTGCCGCTTGCGCCGGGCGCAAATACCGTGAGGCTGTTGCCGGCGTAGTTAGCGACGTAGGTGTTCAGGCCGGCATCAATCGTAAGCTCGATGGGATCCTTCGTCTTGGTGAGGCTGCCTCGGATGGTCCGAATCGGTGCGACGTTCCCCGTGCTGCCCGCCGAGTAAACCGTGACCGTGTTGTTGGAATTGGTAGCTTCGATATTTCCGTCTGCGTCGAGCGCAACGTAGTGCGGGCTATCGAGCCCGGTCTTTGCTCCTTGGATCGCCCCGATTGGTGCGGCGTCGCCGCTAGCGCCCGGGGCGTAGATCGTGACCGAACCCTTTTCCTTTAGCCCTGCGTATGCGTTTGCAACGTAGACGTCGCCATTGGCGGGATCTACGGCAATCCCGAATGGGTAGCTTAGTTCCGTTTTCGCGCCGCTAATCGTTTGGCTCGGCTTGGCGTTGCCCGTGGCGCCGGCCGCATAGACGGTCACCGACGTGGGAGCGTTGTTTGCAACGTAGATCTTGCCGCTTTTGTCCACCGCAATGCCATGCGGGTGGGCCAGATGGGTTTTGTCGCCACTTATCTGTTGAATCGGCTTGACGTTGCCGTGTGCGTCCAGTGGGTAGCTCGTGACCCTCCCGCCGAGGTCCACGTTGGCGACATAGAGGCACGGGCACGATGCGGCGGGGAGTGCGCGAGTTTGCGGCACCACGTCCGTCGGGCCGAGTGGCGACTGCGCCGCGCTGCAGCCTGCCAGAAATGCAGCTGCGGTACCGATGCTAAATGCGTATTGTGCCAACGATCGCATCGCCGAACCCTCCTCGAAGTAAGGGGACCCTAAAGGCGTTCGACGGGTCGGGGTCGATTCCGGCTTGGCGCGACTACTTCGCGAGGCTGACGGCGGTGCCGAGCGGCTCCTGGAACGTTCCCTTGCCAAAAATCTTCGTGGGTGGGCCGCCCGCGGGGTAGTTGAAGACCAACCCCGACGCTGAGGAATACGAGCCGTTGCCGGCGACGAGCGAATCCTTGACGATCGCGTATTGCCGGACGTCGGACGCACCGGTGAGCGGTGTCGAGCCGACCAGCTTGCCCTTCGAGCCCGTGAAGGCGAACCGATAGACGACGTTGGCGTCATAGGTTTGGTCGCCAACGTTGACGTTCGATCCGACGACGGCCACCCCGCCGGGATATCCGACCGAACGGTTCAGGGTCAGCTCCGTAAACCTCTTCCCATCAAATCTCGCGATCGCGAAGACGCCGTGGTAAAGCTGCGTCAGCCCGTCGACGTAGACGTTTCCCTGCGCGTCGTAGCCATCGAAGTAGCATTCGTAGAGCGACCTGCCCACGTAGAAGCGCGGCCGGCCGCGGGCCGCGTGGTAGATGCTGAGGCCGCCGGGATTGTAGCTCGGCCCGAAGATATTCGCCACCGCGAGATCGCCGCTCTTGGGATCCACCGCGCAGCTGTAAGGCCGGCGATTGACGTCCCTAAGGATGGCTTTAGGTTTCGTGGCGCCGTGTGCGTACTCGGAGATAAGCGACGTCGAGTAGTCGACGACCCACACGTCGCCGGCGGCATCGGCGCATTCGCCCAGCGGTTGGACGAAGCCGGTCAACTTCCCGACGAGCTTCAATGCGGGATAGCTGAACACGTATACCGTGCCGGCGCCGGGCTCGGCGTCGGAGATGTAGATCAGTGTTTTGCTCTTGGCTGACGGGTCCATCCAGGCGTGACGTCGATCGTCGCGGTGCACGGCTTGCGCCGTATCGACGGGGACGGAACGAACCGCGTTCCCGCTGCACGCGGCAACGACGGCAGCGGCGGCGAGCGTCAGCGTCCTCTTCTTCACGGGCTGACGACGACCCCGATCGGGCCGACCTGCAGTTGCTGCCGGCCAAAGATGCGTTTGGGCGAGCCGCCCTTGGGATAGTTGAAGACCATCCCCGAGCCTTGCTTCTGATCGACGTTTGCGGCGATGAGCGCGTTCCCGAGGATTGCAAATTCCTGGACGACGTCCGTGTCGAGTAGCCTGGTTGTGCCGACCAGCCGTCCCTTCAGCCCGTTCACCGTGAAGCCGTACACGGAGTGAGCGTAGCGCCAGGCGTCGCCGATCTCGAGGCGCGAGCCGACGACCGCAAGCGCGCCCGGAGAAGTCACGGTGTGATTCAGCTCGATGTTGGCGAACGTCTTGTGCCGGAAGCTCGCCAGCGCAAAATACGGATAGTAAAAGCCGCGAATGCCGTCGACGTAGAGGTTGCCTTTGGCGTCGTACGCATCGAAGAGCGGGATCGAGAGCGAATCATCGGTGTAGACGTGGGGCGTGCCGCCGGCTTTGCTATAAATGCTCAGGCTGCCGGGTACGGGATTGGTGGCTTCGTTGACGACCGCGAGATCGCCGGTTTGCGGATCGACGGCGCAGGCGTAGGGAAAGTAGCCCGTGTCCGCGAGCGTGGCCTTCGGCGTCGCGGAGCCATGGCCGTACTCGACGATTTGCGACGCGAGGCTGTCGGCGATCCAGACGTCACCCGCCGCGTCGACGCACTCGCCCTCGGGCTGATTGAAGCCCGCGAGCGTCCCGGCGAGTTTGAGCTTGGGATAGCTGAAGAAGTACACGCTGTTTTCATACGAGTTGGAAACGTAAACCAGCGTGCCGGCCTTGGCCGTCGAGTCGATCCTAGCGTTCGCGACCGACCTGCCGTTTGAACCGGGTGGTGCAAGCGCCGTGCCGGCCTGGCACGCGGCGAGAAAGGCAACGCCGATCGCCGCGGCGCCGCGGAGCGCGAGAATCATAGCAAGTGGCTGTGCCATGCGAGGGAATACGACGCTGAGGCCGGACGTAACTTCGCGCAGACACTTGCTTGGCTTGCTCGCCGCGGAGTCGGGCGTTCCTCAACGGGAAACCGTCTCTCGGCCTCAAACTTAGGGACTTTCCCAGACTCGCTATTCTTTGGAGGTTTCGCGTGTATCGCGCTAATGTTCGATCGCTTTGGGCGCTCGTCGCCGCGGCCATCGCCGTTGGGACGGCCGCATGTTCGGGCGCGGGATCGCTGCCCGGCGTCTCTGCGCAGTCGCTGCAGGCGATGGAAAAGAGCCACCCGGGACACTTTGCCCGCATCATTAATCAGCCGCCGGTCGGAATGGCGATGGAGTGGTTGATGACCGACGGTTCCGTCCTCGCGCAAAGCGCTCAGACTTGGAGCAGCTGGTATCGCTACGTTCCGGACGCGAAGGGCAACTATAGCGATGGCACGTGGAGCCAGGTTGCCTCACTTCAATCCGGTTACGGACCACTCTACATGGCCGCCGACGTGCTCGCCGACGGGCGTTTAGCCATCAGCGGTGGCGAATACAACTCTCCCGGCAACGGCTACGATCTTCAGCTCACCAACCTCGGCGCGGTTTACGATCCGGTTAAGAATACGTGGACGCCGCTCGGCCACCCGACACGCTGGAAGAATATCGGCGACTCGCCGTCGAGCGTGTTGCCGAACGGCAAAATGCTGGTTGGAGATAAACTCCACACCTGGGACGCGGCCTTGGATCCGAAAACGCTGACTTGGAAGAAAGTCGGCGATTCCGGCAAATCCGACTTCAATGCCGAAGAGGGATGGACGCTTCTTCCCAACGGCACGATTCTTACCGCCGACGTCAAGAACGCACCCAATTCGGAGATCTACAATCCCGCGACCGGCACATGGACGAGCGCCGGATCGACGATCGTGGACCTGCACTCGCCATCGCCGTACGGTTGTCTCATGTACGGCCCGAACGAGTGCTATTATCCGCCGGGTGAGATCGGGCCCGCGATTCTCCGACCCGATGGAACCGTCTTCTGCACAGGATCGTACTCGACCAATAACGGCCCCGGCCACACCGCAACCTACAACACCGCCTCGGGCAAGTGGACGGCCGGACCGGACTTTCCCAACGACGACAATGCCGGCGATAGTTTTGCGACGCTCGAGCCGAGCGGCAACGTGTTGGTTTTCGGCGTCAGCGGGACCGTTTACGAGTGGAACGGATCCACGCTCTCCCCGGTCAACGGGATATCGTATGCCGGTCCGCCGCTTCTGCTGCCGAGCGGCCAGGTAATGATATTAGCCTATTCGAGCGTCGATCTCTACACGCCGACCGGCCAGCCGCAGCGTGGTTGGTTACCGACGATCGCGTCGGTTTCCAAGACGCTGACGCGCGGGCGCGGGTATAAGATCACGGGAACGCAGTTCAACGGCTTCGGACAGGCGATGTCGTACGGCGACGAAAACCAAAATGCGACGAACTACCCGTTAGTGCGCATCACCAATAACTCTACCGGCAACGTCTTCTACGCGCGCACGCACGGCCACAGCACGATGGGCGTCGCTACAGGCTCGCTCCCGGTTTCGACGCACTTCGATCTTCCCTCGAAGATGGATACCGGCGCTAGCTCGCTCGTGGTCGTCGCGAACGGCATCGCATCCAAGCCCGTCACGGTCACGATAAAATAAGGCTCCTCAGGCGGACTCGGTTCCGCCACCGACGGCTAGGCAAAGCGACCGTGCGGTGGCGGGCCGATAGAGGTAAGGTGGAAACGTGAGGTCAACGGCTCTTCTTCTCGTGCTCCTTGCCGCCGGGTATCCTAACCCTGCGGCTTCCGCGACTGCGCTTCCGGTGGAGTCGGCGGCCGTACAGACGCGACTCAACGCGCAGCTCGCCAAGCTCGCCGGAAATAAACCAACGCAGACGCCGGCGATGGAGGTCGCGATCGCGCAGAATGGGGGGATCGTCTACGATCGCGTCTTCGGCACCGCATTGCTCGACACGCGCTTTCCCATCGGATCGATTACCAAGATGTTCACGGCGGTCGCGGTCATGCAGCTCGCGCAGACAAATCGCGTCGACCTCGACGCGAGAGTAAGCAAGTACCTTCCCACCGCCCCATATGCGGACCAGATCGCGGTGCGCCAGCTTCTCCAGCACACCTCGGGCTTGTGGAACTACGGGGACTACGCCTTCAACACCGGTCTCGTGTCCAAACCGACGACGCCTGCCGCCGTGCTCGCGTTGGTCGCTCAGCACCCCTTGACGTCTCCGCCTGGAACGAAGTGGGAGTACAGCAACACGGGATACGTCATTCTCGGCCTCATCGTCGAACACGTGTCCGGAGAGCCGCTGGCGCGGTACGAGCGCGAGCATATCTTCCAACCCGCCGGGATGACGCAAACCACGATGGGTAATCCACCCTCGAGCGTCCCCGTTGCGGTCGGATATATGAGCGCCGGAGGAAGCCGCGCCGACGAATACGACACGTCGTGGACCTTTGCGTGCGGCGACATCGTTTCGACGGCGAGCGATCTGGCGCGCTTCGACATCGCGTTGCTCGATGGCAAGCTGGTCTCGCCGGCGACATTCGCGCAAATGCAGGCGGACGTCGTCCCGTCTGATTTAGGCATGCAAGGCCTAGGCGTGAACGTAATAAGCTGGCACGGCCTGCAGCTCGTCGGACATCACGGCGGCCTGCCCGGCTTTGAGTCCGAGAACGTAACGGTCCCAACACAGCGCCTGGCATGGATCGTGCTCAGCAATGCGTTCGACTTCGGGACGAATCGTGCGAGCGGCGTAGTCGCGGGCGCCTTATTTCCAACCTTCACGGAGCCCACTGCCGCACCGATTCCAGAGGATCGCGCCGTGACCGAGCGCTTCCGCGAGGCGCTCGCGTCGTTCTTCCAAGGCAAAGTCGATCGGTCGCAGTACACGGGCACGGCCAACGCCGCCCTGACGCCGGAACTCATAGCGCGGACCGCGACGCAGCTCAAGCCGCTCGGCGCGGTCGCGAAGATTCGATTCGTCGGAGTCGACAAGCTTGCGGGCGAAACCGTCTACAGCTACAGCGTCACCTTCACGAACGGGCAAACGCTGACGTGGCGGTTTGTCTTGGATGCGAACGGAAAGATCGCCGGAATAGGCGCGAGGTGAGCTGCCCGCGCACGGTAGTACAATAGCGTCGGCGCGTTTCGCCGGAGGGACGGATGCTCGGATTCGTGGGAACGCTCGCGCTGCTGCTGGCACAGGTGCCGGTGGCACAGCCGAACCCGTCTCCGACCCCGAAGACGATCATCCGCCTTAAGTCGACGCCGTTCTGCACGGTCTTTCGCGAGAACCTGTTCCACGCGGTGCAGGGGCTGCGGATCAACGACCTGGTGATCGATCAGGGCCAGTCGGTGCTCGCGAAGTGGGCGTACGACAGCGTGGTCGACAAGAGTAAGTTCGGCGGCGCCAGCCGGAAGATGGACCAATATCAGTTGGGGCAAGTCGTGGGTCAAGCCGCGCACAACCTTCAAAAGGTGTATGCGCTGCTCAACGACCCGGATCGCTTTCCAACCACGCCGCAGACCGACGCCGATCGGGACCTTCTGGCGATGAAGGCGACGCTGCAAGCCGTGGCCGATTCCCAGGAGCGCTCGATCAACATCCTCTCAGGAACCTACGAGACCGCGGCGCTCTACGCGTTGCTCTCGCTGCAGGATCCAACCATCACGGCGCAACAAACGCAGAGCTCTCCGGCCCAGCCGAAGGAGCTGGGCGATCCGGTCTTCACGTCGCCCGGTTCCATCCCGCCGCCGACGACCGCGCAGAGCGCGCGCGGCTCGCTCTTCTCGGCCACGCCGATCGGACAGATTCACGCGGCCGTCGTTATCGCGCAGAAGATCACGGGCGGCGTCGAGGATAGCGTGGTCGACGTCATCGCGCCGGGCGTCGAGCGTTGCAGCGGCGACAGGAAATAGCTACGCCGAGGCGCTTACGCGATCTTCTCGTGACCCAAGCAGCCGATTGAAGAACGATCGATAGCGCTGGAGCGCCACACGCAGTGCTTCCGTGTCGGGTTGACGATCGTTGCTCCACTCTTCTTCGAGACTATCCCGCTCGCGCGTGAATGTCTTCGTGAGGTCGTCGACGAGCTCACCGACCATTGCGTGCGCGTCCTTTACGGCTGCCCGCGGATCGTCGACGAAACTCGCCTGGATCTCATCCCAGCGGTCCTGCAGCGTGTCCAGCCGCTCGCCCGGCAAAAATCCCGTTTCCTCGCTGCCCGAGCTCATGCGTTGCTCCTTTCCTTTGTGCCGACGAGATCGTCGAAAAGTTTTCGGTAATGCACCATCGCCTGTCGAAGGTCTTCCGTGTCCGCGTCGCCGGCATTTGTCGATATTTGGCGGGCGGTGCGATAATCTTGAAGGGATCGCGCGTGATCCGCTGACAGGTCCGCGGTGCGCTGTTCGAAATCGGCCGCCGGGTATCCGCGGTCGCGCATCACGCTCAGAATCAGCGCATCGGCTTCCGCCAGCGCCGCGACCGGCTGATCGACAAAACGCGCTTGAACCTGGCGCCATTCCTCCGCGTAGCGTTCGCGCGCGCCGGGCGGCAACTCCGCGAGCCGAAACTTCTTAACGCGTTCCTCACGTTGAGCAAGTTCGCGTTCCGCTTCCGTTCGATCACCGCGTTCCCTAGCGAGCCGATCGTACTCAGGGCCAAAGCGCCGCTGCAGCCGTGCCGATCGCGCGCGCCGTGCTATCGCAATCGCAATGAGGACCGCCGCGATGATTATGACTATGCCAAGCACGTAGTAGGCGGTCGGGCTAATCGTGGTCATGGCGTGGGTTGTACCCAGCGCCTAGGTCTTCAACCGGCGGGTAGGGGGCCTACAGGCGTGAGGTCGGTTTGCCCCCACGCTAAGGTTTACGCATATACAATCAATCGGAGCACCGGTGCCTTGACCCAAGTGTCGGGATCGCCGTTTGCAGCGGGCTCGAGCCTCGCCGGAATCGCCACGTGGCGAGGTCGAGGGTGATCGCTGTGTTCCCGCGATACCGTAGCGCGCGTCAGGTTCGTGCCGCGACGAAGCCTGTCCTGAGCGAAGCGCTCAGGACGACACGATCGTGGCGTCGCCGCCGATGGCTGCTGAGATCGCGTTGGGTTTCGCCGAGCAGATGTAGGCCGTCGTCGCACCGTTGCGGACTGCGCACGCCGCACTCTCGATCTTCGGTTTCATGCTCGAGCGGCACGCGGCGCTGTCCGCGAACGCCAGCGCCTCGGCCGAGGTCAGCCGGTCCATGCCGGAGGCCG
Source organism: Vulcanimicrobiota bacterium (assembly GCA_963723485.1). Taxonomy (GTDB): domain Bacteria; phylum Vulcanimicrobiota; class Vulcanimicrobiia; order Vulcanimicrobiales; family Vulcanimicrobiaceae; genus Cybelea. Next base: position 79,011 of record CAVRQS010000002.1, read on the forward strand.
GGTCGTCCGGATCTTGGAAGACGCGCCGCACGTTCGTGATCGCGACGAATGCGTCGGCCTTCAGCGCCGAGGCGATCGCCGCGGCCGCCAGATCCGCGTTGACGTTGTACGCGTGCGCGCCGTCGCGCGATATAGCGAGCGGGGCGACGACCGGCACGAAGCCGGCGTCGAGCAAGGCGTGCAATAACGAGGCGTCGGTCGCCACAATGCGTCCGACGTAGCCGAGGTCTTCGCCCCGCGGGCCGCCTGCGCGCTCGGCGACCAGCATGTTGCCATCCTGGCCGCTTAACCCGACCGCCGGTATTCCGAGCGCGAGCGCGTCGCGCACGAGTCGCTTGTTGACGCTGCCGCACAGCACGGCCTCCGTCACCTCCAGCGTGGCCGCATCCGTCACGCGCATACCGTCGATCCGCTCCGTCACGATCCCGCGCTGGGTTAACACTGCGTCGATCTCGGGGCCACCGCCGTGCACGAGCACCACCGCCGCCCCCGCCTCGCGGAGCGACGCGATCTCGCTGAGAACCGGGTCGGCCGCGCCCACGCCCGTGGCCGGCATCGCGCCTCCGCCATACTTCACGACCACCGTACTTGCATAATTATGCGACATATGCATAAATATACAGAAATGTACGCCTTAGCGCCAGCCCCCGCGCGGCTTTCCGGCCTCGCGGGCCGGAGTTTTCTCCGCGTGAGCGACCTCACGCCCGAGGAGCTGCTCGCGATCCTCCGGCTCGCCGTCTTTCTCAAGACGAGTCCGGCGCGCGAGCAGCGCTGCACCCTGCGCGAATGTACGGTCGCGCTGCTCTTCGAAAAGCCCAGCCTGCGGACGCGAGTCTCGTTTGAGGTCGCCGTGACGAAGCTCGGCGGCGAGACGCTCTTCGCGCAGGGGGCGGAGTTCGCGGTCGGTTCGCGCGAGACGCCCGAGGACGCGGCCCGCGTGCTCTCGCGCTACGTCGACGCGATCGTCGTCCGCACGCACGAGCACGCGCCGCTCGAGCGCTTCGCGCGATCGGCCAGCGTGCCCGTGATCAACGGCCTCTCCGCCGAGGCGCATCCGTGCCAGGCGCTGGCCGACATGCTGACGCTGACCGAGCATTTCGGCGAGGTGCGAGGCCTTCGCGTCGCCTATTTGGGCGACGCGCGCAACAACGTCGCCGCGTCGTTCGCGGAGGCGGCGGTGATGCTCGGCGCGACGGTGCAGTTCGGCTGTCCGGCGACGCACCGCCCGTCGGAAACGTTCCTCGCGCATCTCGCGCGCCTCGCCGCCGGAAGCGGCGGCGGCGCACGGGCGTTCGCGAATCCCGTGCGCGCGGTGCGCGCGGCGGACGCCGTCTATACCGACGTCTGGACGTCGATGGGCGAGGAGCAGTATCGCGAACGCAACGACGCGCTGCTGCGGCCCTACTCCGTGACGCCCGAGCTCATGCGCTACGCGGCACCGCATGCGATCTTCCTGCATTGCCTGCCCGCGCATCGCGGCGAAGAGGTCAGCGGGGAGGTCATCGACGGGCCGCAGAGCGCCGTCTTGCAGCAGGCCGAGAACCGGATGCACGCGCAACGGGCGCTGCTCGTCGCGCTCCTCACCGAACGCAAAGGATATCCGCTATGAAAGAACGACGCCAACGCGCCATCATGACGCTCGTCGCGACGCGCCCGATTCACTCGCAGGAGGAGCTCGTCGTGCTGCTCGCGCGGCGCGGATTCGTCGTGACGCAGGCCACGGTCTCGCGCGACATCAAGGAGCTGCACCTCGTGAAGGTGCCGATCACCTCCGAGCAGGGCGAGATCTTCAAATACGTCGTTCCGAACGCGGCCCCAAACTATGCGAGCCGGCTGCATCGCATGATGAGCGAGCTGGCGACGACGATCGCGGGCAGCGCCAACCTGATCGTCGTTCACACGCCGCCGGGCAGCGCGATGATGCTCGCATCCGCCATGGACGAGGCGGCGTGGCCGGAGGTGCTGGGCACGGTCGGCGGCGACGATACGATCCTGGTCGTCGTCGGCGCGGCGCAGGAGATGCCGGTCGTCAAGCAGCGTCTGCTCGACCTGCGGGGCCAGGCCGCCGCATGAGCAGAGTCGTCCTCGCCTACTCGGGCGGCCTCGATACGTCCGTTCTCTTGAAGAAACTGATTCTCGAAGGGCACGAGGTCGTGGCGATGACCGCCGACCTGGGCGAAAGCGACGCCGTCGCGGGAGCGGGCGCACGCGCGGCGCTCGAGGCCGTGCGTTCCAAGGCGATCGAGCTCGGAGCGTACGACGCGGTGCTGATCGACGCGCGCGAACGCTTCGCGCAGGAGTACGCCTTCACCGCACTGCGCGCCAACGCGCTCTACCAAGACGCGTATCCGCTGTCCGCCGCGCTCTCGCGTCCGCTCATCGCGGTCCTGCTCGTCGAGACCGCGCGCACCTACGGCGCGAGCGTCGTCGCGCACGGCTGCACCGGCAAGGGCAACGATCAGGTGCGCATCGAGCTCGGCGTGCGCGCGCTCGACCGCAGCGTGACGTGCCGCGCGCCGCTGCGCGAGTCGCCGCTCTCGCGACCGGACGCGATCGCGTTTGCGCGCGAGCACGGCGTGCCGGTCAGCCATACGACCGAAAAACCGTACTCGATCGACGCCAACCTGTGGGGCCGTTCCATCGAGGCGGGCGTGCTGGAAGATCCGTGGAATGCGCCGCCGGAGGACGCGTTCGCGTGGACGGCTGCGGCGTCGGAGCAGCCGGCGGAGGCGGAGGAGATCGTCGCGAGTTTTGACTCCGGCGTGCCCGTTTCGACGGGCGCCGGCGCGGCGGCTCTCGTCGGTGAACTCAACGCGCTGGGCGGCAGGCACGGCGTCGGGCGCATCGACTTGATCGAGGACCGCGTCGTGGGCTTCAAGTCACGCGAGATTTACGAGTGTCCCGCGGCGACCATCCTGATAACCGCCCACCGCGCGCTCGAGCGGCTCGTGCTGACACGCGACGAGCTGCGCTTTAAGGCGCTGACCGATCGGCGCTACGCAGAGCTCATCTACGATGGCCTATGGGCCCAGCCGCTGCGCGGCGCGCTCGACGCCTTCAACACTGGCTTCGCCTCGCGCATGACCGGCGACGTGCGCATGCGCCTGCATCGCGCTGCGTGCACGGTCACCGGAACGCGCTCGCCGTTCGCGCTCTACCGCGAGCAGATCGCAACCTACGGCTCGCGCGACAGCTTCGACCACGCGGCGGCCGGAGGATTCATCGCGCTCGGCGCGCTGCCGCTCGAAGCGTACGCGCGCGTCGCCGAGACGCACGCGGCGCCGGTTCTCGCGCAGTGACGGCCCTGCAGTGGGGCGGCCGCTTCGCGGCCGGCGCCGACCCGCGGCTGATCGCCTTCGGTTCTTCTCTCGAAGAGGATCTCGTGTTGGCGCCCTTCGACGCCGCGTGCTCGCTGGGGCACGTCGAGGCGCTCGAGGGCGGCGGCGTCGTCGCGCCCGAGCGCGCGGCCGCGTTGCGCGCCGCCTTGCGTGCCGTCGAGGCTGAGATCGCCGACGGCACGTTTGCCACGTTCGCGCGCTCGCTCGGAGCCGAGGACGTGCACGGCGCGATCGACGCGCGCGTCCGCGAGCTGGCCGGAGCGGACGGCGAGTGGCTGCACGCGGGGCGCAGCAGGAACGATCAGGTCGCGACGACGCTGCTGCTCTACGCGCGCGACCGCGCGCTGCTCGCGGCGCGGCTCGCACGCGGCGTGGCGGCTTCGTTCGTGGCTCGGGCTCAGGCGGAGCTCGACGCGAAGAGCGTCGCGGCCGCGTGCACGCATTGCCAGCCGGCGCAGCCGGTGCTGCTCGCGTTCGTGCTCGCGGCTTGGAGCGAGCCGTTCGTCCTCGCCGCGCGGCGTTTCGCCGAGGCGGCTGACGCGGCGCGGCGGGCGTGTCCGCTCGGCAGCGCGGCGCTGGCGGGTTCGGGCTTGCCGCTCGATCGCGAGCGCGCGGCGCGCGCCCTCGGATTCGCCGCGCCGTCGCGCAACGCGCTGCATTCGATCGGCAACCGCGACGCGGTGCTCGACCTCGCGCATGCGTGCGTTCGTGCCGTCGTCGACGCGTCGCGCATTGCCGAGGAGCTGATCGCGTGGTCGGCGCCCGCGTACGGTTACGTGCGGCTCGGCGACGCGGCATCGACCGGCTCGAGTCTGATGCCGCAGAAGCGCAACCCGGATCCGTTCGAGCTCGTGCGGGCGCACGCGGCAAAGCTCGTCGGACTCTATTCCGGCGCGCTCGCGACGCTGTGCGGCCTCGCGCCGTCGTACCAGCGCGACCTGCAGGTGACCAAGTCGCTCGCGATCGCGATCGTCGAAGACGGGCTGGCGGTGCTCGAGGCTTTCGGGCGAGCGCTGGAATCGCTGGCGTTCGCGCGCGAACGCATGGAGGCCGCCGCTCTCGACGGCTACACCGTAGCGACCGATCTCGCCGATCGGCTCATCCTGCACGGAACCTCGCCGCGCGAGGCGCACGCGCGCGTCGGGGCGGAGGTGGCGCGTGCCGAGTCGGAGGGGCGCGCGCTGGATTCGGCTCTCGACGCGCGGGGCTCGGTGGCGGCGAAGCGGACGCGCGGGTCGACCGCGCCGGACGACGTGCGCGAGCAGATCGCTTCGCTCGCGCGAGAGCTCGCGGGGTTGGAGCATCGCTCGTGACGCGCGTGCACGTGTGGGGCGCGAGCGGCTACGCCGCTGCGGAGTGCATTCGGCTGCTGCATTCGCATCCGGCCTTCGAGGTCGGCGCGCTCGAGAGTCACAGTCACGCGGGCGAACTGCTCGCCGACCACTTCGCGCCGTTGCGCACCGCGGCGTACCGCTTCGACGAGTTCGGCAGCGTGCTCGAGAGCGCGTCGGCCGACGACGTGGTGATCACCGCGGGATCGGACGGCGAGGCCGGCGTCATCGTACCGGAGCTGCTCGCCCGCGGGATTCGCACGATCGACCTGTCGGCGCAGTATCGCCTGGACGCGTCGGCGACGTACGGTTTGACCGAGTGGTACCGCGACGCGATCGCGGACGCAAAGCTCGTCGCCAATCCTGGCTGCTATCCCACGGCCGCGCTGTTGGCCCTTCTTCCGCTCGGCGAAGTCGCGACGCCGCGCCACGTCGTGATCGACGCGAAGAGCGGCATCACTGGAGCCGGCCGCACGCCGCGCGTCTCGTCGCTCTTCGCCGAGGTCAGCGGCGACGTGCGCGCGTACGGGCTGAAGGGTCATCGACACCAGCCCGAGATCGAACAGAACCTGCGCGAGGGCGGCGTGTCGGCCGCGGTGACGTTCACGCCGCACGTCGTGCCGCTCGCGCGCGGCATCCTGGTGGACGCGTATGCGATCTTCGACGCGCCCGTCGACCCGAACGCAGTCGAGGCCGCGTACGATCGCGCCTATCGCGACGCGGCGTTCGTGCGCGTGCTCAAGGGGCGGGCGCCGAGCATTCCGGCGGTGGTCGGCACGAACGACGCCGAGCTGCTCGTCGACGCGGACGGCGCCGTGGTGCGTGCGATCTGCGCCATCGATAACCTCGGCAAGGGCGCGGCCGGCCAGGCGATCGCGAACTGCAACCTTATCTGCGGATATCCGGAGGCAACTGGACTTGCTGCTCGCACAGTCTTCGCTTGAGCTGATCCCGCTGCGCGGGGGGCTCGGCGCGGTGCCCGGCGTGCGGCTCGCGGGCGTGCACGCAGGAATCAAGCCGCGCAAGCGCGACCTCGCGCTGATCGCGTTCGACGCTCCTCAGCACTGCGCGTCGGTCGTGACGACGAACGAGATCAAGGCGGCGCCGCTGATCGTGAGCGCCGAGCATCTCGCGCATTCCCCTTCGATGCGCGCGCTCGTGTGCAACTCCGGATGCGCCAACGCGTGCACCGGCGAGCGCGGCGAGCGCGATGCGCGGGCGACGGCGCGGCAGGCGGCGGCGCTGCTCGACGTTGCGCCGACGGAGGTGGTGGTCGCGTCCACCGGGGTGATCGGCGTGGCGCTGCCGGTCGATCGCGTGCAGCGCGGTCTGGAGCGCGCGACCGCGCACCTCGAATCGGGCGGCAAGGCGGCGTTCGACGCGGCCGAGGCGATCATGACGACCGACCGCGTTCCGAAGCTGGCCGCGTACGCGTTCTATCATCGCGACCGCAAGTACGTCGTGGGCGGCATCGCCAAGGGCTCGGGGATGATCGCCCCCGACATGGCGACGATGCTCGCGTTCATCGCGACGGATTATCCGGTTTCCGGCGCGGCGCTCGGGCAGCTGTTGCGCGCGAGCAGCGACGAGAGTTTCAACATGATCTCGGTCGACGGCGACATGTCGACCAATGACGCGGTGTACGCGTTCGCGCCGGCAGCGTCGAACGGCACGCAGGTCCCCCCGCAGTTCGCCGCGGCGCTGCGGGCCGTCTGTCTCGATCTCGCGCGAGCGATGGTCGCCGACGGCGAGGGCTGCACGAAGACGCTGGAGGTGCGCGTGACCGGAGCCAACGACGCGGCGCAGGCGCGCGCGATCGCCCGCGCGATTCTCAACAGCAACCTGGTGAAGACGGCGCTGTTCGGCGAGGACCCCAATTGGGGGCGGATCGTCGCTGCCGCCGGCGCCGCGCGCGCGGGGCTCGACCCTTTGCGCTGGCGGCTCACCGTAAACGAAAAGGCGTGGGTCGATTGCGGCGGCGTCGAGCTGCTCTCCGAGGCCGAGGCGCACCGCGAGCTGGAGTCGTCGAACGTTTCCATCGCGCTGAATCTCGGACTGGGCGAGACGGAGGCGACCGGATGGGGGTGCGACCTCTCACGCGATTACGTGCGGATCAACGCGAGCTATCGCACGTGACGCTGCTCGATACCTACGCGCGCGCGCCTCTGACCATCGTGGCCGGCGAAGGCTGTCAACTCATCGACGACCAGGGCCGGCGCTACCTCGATTTCATCGGCGGGCTGGCGGTCAGCGCGTTGGGGCACGCGCATCCGGCGCTCGCCGAGGCGATCGCTACGCAGGCGCGCACGCTGACGCACGCGAGCAACCTCTACCACCACGAACCGGCGGGTACGCTCGCACGCGAACTGGTTCGTCGTTCCACGATGGCGGGCGCCTTCTTCTGCAACTCCGGCACCGAGGCGAACGAGGCGGCGGTCAAGCTCGCGCGCAAGTTCGCCTACCGGCGCGGTGAGCGCAATCGGCGGACGATCGTGGCGTGCACGGGCTCGTTCCACGGCCGAACCCTCGGATCGCTCGCCGCGACCGCGAGCGCCGCGTATCGCGAAGGCTTCGACCCGCTGCCGGGTGAGTTTGCATTCGTCGAGTTTAACGACATCGGTGCGTTGGAGGCGGCGATCGACGAACGCGTCGCGGCGTTCATGGTCGAGCCGGTGCAGGGCGAGAGCGGCGTCAACATCGCGGATTCTGCGTTTCTCGCAGCGGCTCGGCGGTTATGCGACGAGCGCGGCGCGCTGCTCATCTTCGACGAGATCCAGTGCGGAGTGGGACGCGTAGGATCGCTGTTCGCGTTCGAGCGCTTCGGCGTGCGGCCGGATATGGTCACGCTGGCGAAGGGACTCGCGAACGGCCTGCCCATCGGCGTGCTGCTCGCGAACGAGCGTTGCGCCGGCGGATTCGCACCCGGCGATCACGGCTCGACGTTCGGCGGATCGCCCATTCCGTGCGCCGCCGCGCTCGCGCATCTGCGGATTCGCGACGAGCTGGATCTCGATCGTCGCGTGAGCGAACGCTCGCGCGAGCTTTTTGCCGCGTTGGCTCGACTCGCGGATCGCGCTCCCGAGGTTTTGGGGCCGGCGCGCGGGCTGGGTCTGCTCGTTGGGGTTCCGGTGCGGGCGCCCTATGAGGCGAAGGCCATCGTTTCGGCCGCGCGAGACTGCGGGCTGCTGATCGGCAGCGCCGCAAACAACACGCTGCGTTTCGCGCCACCGCTGATCGTCTCGGCGCAAGAGATAGGGCGGGCTGAGTCGTTGCTCGCGGCCGCGCTGCGAGGCCTTTTAGTCGCTTAAATAAATATTCCCGCGTCTACGTTGAATAGCTCGCCGAGCCTCTTCGCCTGAGCCTTGCTGACCTCGCGTCGTCCGCTCAAGATAGACGAGGCAGCAGCACGATCGCCCAGCGCATGCGCGACTTGCGATTGTGTAATGCACTTGAGTGCCATGAGCTCGCGTAGCGCCTCAACAGGGGTCAACCTATGCCAACGATCCGCACCGACGCGACGCTCATAATCGGCGACCAGCGCGCAAAGCACGCGATAGTACTCCGTCTCAGCCGAAGAACGGCTGGCCGCACGGATCGTCAGCTCTTCAACTTCACTGAGTGCCGCGTCGTAGGCGCTCTTCGTTCTGATCGCATGCGGCCGGCGTACCCGAAGTAACTCAGCGTATTCTCGTTCTGCCGCGGCCGTCATTTCCATTTCCCTCTACTATAAGTTGCGTGGGTAAGCACATCCCGAGCCACGACGACGCGTTCCGTGTAATCGATCAACGCGATGAGCCTACATAACGCGCCCACGAGCTCGGCGTGTCTCCGAGCAGCCTTCTGAAGCGTTACTTGGCCTCGAATCCGCACCCTCCTAAAACCATAGCATCTATTGGATTGTGTTGTCAAAATGCCAACAGCATGGCGTGCGGGGATTGATGGCTCGCGCGTCGCCGGGTCCGACGACTTTCAGAAGTCCGCCTTGGCGGCGGCCTTCTCATCTCAGATGCGATGCTCGCAAAGCCTACGGCACTGCAATGCGGTGCGGGTCAATATGTTCGCAGTCCGGATGAGGATTGCTACGGCGAGATCTTGAATACAGCGCCGCAACCAAAGCTCGTTGATACGCCGCAAGAGTAATAACCACCGGCCGTAGTCCCGTAGAGAGTGCCGCGGTATGATAGCAGTGCGCCCTGAGGATATCCACCATCGCTGCCGCCCTTGAACCGATGCAGGACCTCTTCTTCACCGGCGATGGTGACTTTAAAAATCGTCCCACATCCTCTCGACGCATTGCATTCGCCGCCGCCTTGGACTGTTAAGCCATAAAGCTCACCTTTGAGGCCGATGAGGCCGAGCGGCACCACGCCGTCCCTTTCGCCTTTAAATCTATATATCACGCGTTCCGCGCCCGTTTCGCTCACTTTGAACACTGTTCCGCAGTCGCAATCTATTCCGCCACCGTACGCAGTTACACCATACAGCACTCCCTTGATCAAAGCGAGGCTGCCGTCGGGACGGCATCCGTCGCCCGGACCCTTGAAACTGTAAACGATGCGCTCGCTTCCGGGCGTGCTTACACGAAACACTGTTCCGCATCCGGCCGAACCGCCGTCAGCCGTCAGTCCGTAGAGCCTTCCTTTGATTGCGATAAGCGGTCCCGATGGTGAGAAACCATCTTGACCCCCTTTAAAGGCGTAGAGCACTCGTTCATTGCCGGACGTGCTGATTTGGAAGACTACACCGCAGCCACCGTAAGGGTTGCAGCGGTATCGTGCAGATCCGCCGCCCACCGTCGTGCCATAAAGGGTGCCGTGAACTGCGATGAGGCTCGCACCCGGTCGCTCGCCGTCGGGGGGGCCGGCGAAGCTGTGCAGAACGCGCTCTTGCCCGGAAAGGCTAAGGGCAAAAACCGTCCCACATGAGTGCGAATAACCCTTCTTACACGGTATTCCTCCGCCCGAAGCTGTCGTTCCATAGATCGTGCCGTTTAGGTCTACTAGGCCCGCCTGAGGATCAAAGCCATCGACACCGCCGGCGAATCGGTACAGTACGTGCTCGCTACCCGAGATGCTGACGCCAAAAACCGTCCCGCAACCATCGAAGAACTGCCCTCCGCCGCAGGCAGAGTAGTTATAAGCGCCTCCGACAGCTGTTGTCCCGTAAAGCGTATCCTTCGCCGCGATGAGGCTCCCAACAGGGGCGGCCCCATCCAATTCACCGTTTCGGCTACCTTGAAATTTATAGAGAACCCGATAACCTCTGCCCGGTAACGATTTCTCTCTCGCTGCACTGGTTGCCGGGAGGGCCCGTACGATTCATTGCGTTCGTCTTGCTTTACGGCGACGAGGGCTTGCGGCATCGCACCCGGCATGCCGATCGGCTGCGATCCGGCGCAACCAGCGATTTGAGTGCCCAGAAAGACAATGGCGGGCAGCGTCGCCTTCACTCTCGCGTTCATTGCACCCAACTAATAGTGATTCGGCCGTTACCCTTCGGCGCACCGCCCACTTTTTCGCGAACGTGCGTCGCCGAAGGCTCCACATAAGACGAGCCGCCGCCGCCGCCCGCCGAGTCGTCGCAGGTTCCTCCGCCGCCTCCACCGCCACCGTAATAGCCTCCGCCGCCCCCGCCGCCCCCTGTGCCTTGATAGTTTCCGCTGTTGCCCTGGGACCCGCCTTGGCCACCTCCTCCAAGAAACCCCGACTGACCGTCTGTGCCGCGGCTTGTATTGCGGGTGCAGTTGCCTTGGCTCGGTGCTATTCCGCCCGCACCACCTGCAGTTTGGCTACCGCCAGAGCCACCAGTTGGCGACACGATTCCGGTCCCGCCTCGACCATGGACGCCGTGCTTACCGCCGCCCGCGCCTCCGGAAAAGTAGCCGTTCCCGCCGCCGCCGCCCGCGGCGACGATGATGCGCTTGCTCAGGGCGGCGCCGCCTTCACGAACGTCCGACGCGCCGCCTCCGCCGCCGCTGCAATAGTCAGTGTAGTCGCTGGGGGAACAGGTTACATTGCCGTTGTTTCCCCCACCGTTGTAGCCTCCGTAACCATGCCTTCCCCCTTTGCCGCCGACGAAAATTGCGAGCCTCTCGCCCGGAGTAACCGGGATCTGGGCAGTCACCTCTCCGCCATAGGCATTGCTGCGGCGAGATCCGCCGAAGGCGCCATCTGCGACCACAGTAACCGCGTCCACGTTCTTCGGCACCGCAAAGACCTGTTTGGTGCCGGTGTATTTGAAGGTGATGGCGTGAACGAAGCGATGCGAATCCGGATTTCGCTCGCTCGCGCCTGTTGCATCAAACGGCACTTGCGATGCTGCGCATCCCGTTAGCAGTCCCACGGCCGCGCAACATGCGGGCGCGTTCCGTAATCGAAAACTCAGCATCGACTGTCCCACCTTAGGTTGCATCGTGAACGTGCGTCGCCGAAGGTTCCGCGTAACACGAGCCGCCGCCTCCGCCGCCCCCACCCTAACCGCCCGAAGCGCCCCGGCCGCGACAAGCACCCTTCCCGCCGGCGCCGCCCGCAGTTTGGCTACCGCCGAAGCCACCGCCCGACGCCCCCTTCCAGTCCCTCCGCTTTCGCCGCGGAGTCCTCTGCCGTTTTCACGTGAAGAAGCCAGCCACTTCTTCCAGGCAATCGCGCAGCGGTACGAACGCGGTTCGATCATCATCACGAGCAACGTTCCATTCGCCCAGTGAGACACCACCTTCGCCGGCGATGCGACCATGACGGCGGCGATACTTGATCCGGCTGCTCCATCACGCCCACGTCGCAATGATCAGCGACGAGAGCTATCGGCTACGCGAACGCATACGAGCGGGAATCACGCTGCGAAACCAAATCCGAACCCGAGGTCGGTCACATTTAGACGACCGATCCGGGACAAAAGTGGGTCAGTTTTCGGCGTCCGCCAACACTCGAAAGTGGCGACGCCTGCAAGGCTATCGAGATATCTACGAAGTCGTCACCGCGAAGCCGCCATCGCCACGTATTGCATTGAAGCGCACTGCGTGAGATACTTCGCTCATACGATTACGCCGCCGTGACATTTCCCCGCAAATTGAAACGGCCTCAACGTCGAACCTGTCGTCAAGAGTGTAGTTTGTGAAGCCGCTGCTTCCCTTCGGGTCGAAAAAGAGATTCCTTGATCGTCATAACCACAAAGGCCGTAGGTGCCGATCGCGGGATCGCGATACCATTGCGCAGGCTCCTGAGCGTTCGGATAGATCGCTACTTCGCCCGCGCCCGAACCCTCGTTGGTTACAGCAAGATTGCCTGTGCTCGGGTCTACAGCACATCCTAGCGGAATGTCACCGTCCGCGAGCTTGCGGATCGGATTGATGCTGCCGTGTGAATACTCAAGGATCGTATAGCCACCCGATGGGACATAAACGTCACCTTTGTTGTCCGAGCAGAGATTGTTCCCCGTGACGTTCAGCGCACCGATCAGCTTTCCGCGGGGATATGAGAGCACGTACACGTTGCCGCCCGTGGCGACATAGAGCAGCTCATTGCTCTTCGCTTCCGGTAGCATCCACGACTTGCCATGCGCGGGGTGCGTTGCGATCGTGGGGCTTTGCAACATCGCGCCGGACGCGCCTATCGGCGGCTGCGATCCGCCGCAGGCAATCAAGAGTGCGAAGCTTGGCGCGGCAGCTAAGAGCCTTATCGTCATCACTTCTCTCTCTGTGCGCTCGGCTGTGAGGGGGCAACTGAAATCAGAGCATCCCCAACGGCCCCTTTCTTCGGTTTCGGAGGCTGCAGAACACGCAAGCTTTTGCCTCCGTCCGGATATTGCCAAAAACCTATCTTAGGGCGAGGCCCTCTCCCTATAGGCGCTATGACTCTACCGCCAAGCAGGTCATAAGTTGTACTGTATTCTTGGAGCTTATTGAAGTGCATACCCTGCAATGTGACGTGACCGACAATCCGCACTGACGTCCCTGAGGTTGTGAATCGATAAAGCGTTCGATGGACGGCCATAGCCATATACTGACCATCCCACTGTAGAGATCCCACCGGCTTTAGTCGTTCGTCCAATGTCAGCGCGATAAGCTGATTGCCTCCCGCAGGGAGTTCGGCCAGCCCGAATCCCGAGGGTGATGCGAGACCATCAACATATAGGTTGCCGCTGCCGTCGTACGCTAACCACTCGCAACCGCCGATGTTGCTCGCGGAATAAAGGGTTGGAGAACCCGAAGGGCTGCGGTACACTGCTACGCATCCGCCACCTTCACTCTCATAGGATGCGGCTATGTCGTTGTCCGATGGATTGAATGCGCAGTCGTTAAACGCGCCGCTACCGGGTGCGAGGAGCATTGCAAATGGCTTCTCTCCGCCGTGCGAAAATAACCAGGTAAACGACCCACCATCAGTAAAGCACAACTCTCCCGTCGCGTGGTTTGCGGCGCCTTCGCCCAGGCCGCCCAAGCCCGGGTTAAACGACGTAACCTCTTTCAGTCCAGGATAAGTGAAGATCTCGATGCTATCGTCAACAGCAACATACAGCAAATCGCGACCCTTTGCTTCCTGTATAATCCAAGATCGTCCGTGAACGGAAATCGGTTCTATGGCGCGATCTTGTGACGTCGCGCCCAGGGCCCCAATCGGCGGCTGAGATCCACCGCATCCCGCGAGTAATACGGCAGCGGCGCCAATGGTAAACGCGTAACAAGCGAAGGTTCTCATGCCAGGCCTCCCGGAAGCTGAACGGACGAGCGGCCAGGAACGTTCGGCGCGGCTCGGCTCAGTCCCAGCCGAATCCTAGCGTGCCTCCTCAAGTCGCCCGAGCGCGGCTTCGATCCTCGCGATGGTTGCCGGTTGCGGCCGCGCTCCTTGATTGACGATCGCCTTGAGTTCCGAGCGGCTTACTCTTGCTTCGCGCGCAACATTAGAGATGCCAGCGGCTCGGATCCGCACGCGCAGCGCATCGAGCACCTTCCCCCTCGTTGCGATAGACGAGGACGGCGGTCTCGCTCAGCTGCTCCGCCGTGAGCTCTTCCGGGGTATCGGTCGGGTCGACGATGACCTCCTTGCCGATGTACTCGATCGACGTGACGTGGACTGGCCGCGAGATTGTCAGGCCGCGCATGGAGTCCGGCCTCGGCTCGGCCCCGTCGGCGGGAAGCCGCTTGACCTCGACAGCGTGTGCGAGGCTGGCAACCGCGCGGCGATAGGTCTTGAAGATCGGCTGCGACGTATCCGCGAGATAAGGGTCGATCGGCGCACTGCAACTGAGGCAGCGCCAGTGGTGCTCGGGCCACCTCGTGCAGTCCGCATAAAGTAGACACGATGGCCGTGGGGTATCGCAGCAGCGCAGCAATCCGGGGTACGCGAGCTGCGCGACCACGAGGAAATCAAACGGGTCGCACGTTCTGGCGTAGTGCTCCATGAGGTTCGCCGTCGTTAGCGTTAGCTGCGACGTCGCGGGCAGTTCGAACCACGGCGGCACCGCCATCGGCGCGCCGAGCACCTCGCACATCGCGTACTGCCATGCCTCCCCGATCAACGTACAGGAGTATCGGTCAGGACAGAGCGAGCCTTATCAGACGATCACGGACGCAATGAACTTTCCGATCGCGGTGACAGTCAACGGAGAGGGCTATCTCTACGTTACTACTAGGACGGGAAACGGCGAAATCGTCGAGTTCCCGCCTGGCTCGATCACGCCGTCGAACCGGGAAATCAGCAAAGGTCTCTTCCAGCCCGCTGGAACCGCATATTCGCCTCCGCTGCTGCCCGGCTAGTCAACGACGCGCCCCCGCCGCCCCGCCCGCGAGGCCGCATCGCGCTAGCTAGCCTTGTAGCCTGGCCACCTCGCAGCTGCGCAGCCCAGCGCCGATCGCCGCGCCCGGCCACGCATGGAATGCACGCCGATGCATCGCCCTCGACCATGCATCGTGGCGCGTAGCAAAAACGTCATATACCATATAGCGTTTTCGACGGGCCGCCAGTTTTGCAAACGCGACTGCAAACTTAGCACGAGACGCTGCGCTTAGGCCGACGATCGGTGGATGCGAGAAAAATCCTTATATTGCGGGCTTTTTGCCACAGACTGGCGGATCCGCCAGTGCGCGCCGGGGTGGCCGGTTTCGACGGCCTTCCCCTATGCCCCCAATGCAGATTCACCGCGGCATTTCTTGTATTTGCGCGCGGATGATCTTGCGCTTTGCACCTCACACGACTCAGATCAGAGCGGGCGTAACAGATACGGCGGAAGCGACGCGCCCGTTTCTAAGGGCGGCACGCAACCCGCCGAGACGCCGGTCGCAAGGTCTTCGGGAAAGTCGTCAGGCGGCCCGGTGCGAATCTTTGCCGACGCGCGGTCGAGCGGTATGCGCAAGATGAGGGTTGAAAGCTGACGTGGCAGAGCATCCCCTCGTCGAGGATGCTCGCGACGGGTTCAACGCAGGAGCGAACGCGACGTTGGGATGAGGCGTGATATCGCTACGGGATCGCGCAGCTCGCGCGCGAAGGCGTCGTCCGACTTTTCCCACCAGCGTAACGATTCCGCGTAAACGCCGAACGAGCTCTCGTCGGGGGCCGTCGACAGCGCTACGAAAGCGTTTACGCTTTCCCGGACCGGGAGCTTGGGATAGTTGTTGGCGCTTCGCTCGGTAACGAGAAGCGCGATCGGCTCCATTCCGAGCCGCTCCATCGTGGATCCAAGGCGAGCCTCAAAAGAGCCGATGAAATCGTTCTCCATAGGCCCATCGAAATTGAAGATCGTCGAGACGAACGCGCGGCCGACATCGCTGGTCGCATCTCGCGGAGGCCTCGTCAGTCCTTCGAGGTCGAAGCCGGACGCTGTCGTGGCGGGATGAAGCAATAAGACGTCGTCCGAATCGATCATCGTTTCGTTTGCCGCGTCGCGATTGGCTTGCCATACCGGCCCCTCGTAAAAATCGCTTAGCGATTGCGCGCGGGTTTGCATGTCTCCAAAAGCTCGAATCCAAAAGAAGCGAGTCGGATCGCCGGCAACGCGAAATTGTCCGACGATCGTCATACCGGCTGCTTCTTGAGGCTCGATGAATTCGCGATCGAACAGCGCGATCAGGTCGTCGCGCCGATTCTCGTGAAGAAGATATTGCCGAATCTCAATTATGCCGGCCACGATTCATTGTAAGCGAGCAAAGCGACGCCAGGAAAGATCCACATTTGCCCAAAGGATTAGGTCCGCTATGAAAGTCCGAGGGCTCGTGTTGGATCGCAGCAGAGACTTGCCGCTCAACCGGCAACTCGAGGCGGCTTTTCGCAACGCGATTCTTTCCGGTGAGCTCGAGGCGGGCCAACGGATCCTGTCCACTCGCGAGCTCCAGACGCATTTGGGCCTTTCCAGAAACACGATTACGAACGCTTTGGGTCAACTGCAGGCGGAAGGCTATCTCGTGACGGTTCCGGGGAGCGGAACGTTCGTGGCCGATATCGGGCGGTTACCCGAGAGCCAGCGTTTCGCGCAGGGACGCGACGAACCAGAGAAGCTCTGGCCGGGAGCTGCGCCCTACGCGGCGGTCCGAGCTCTAGCAGACAATCTCGATTTGGCCGTGCCCTTCCGGCCGGGCATCCCGGACCTTAACGCTTTTCCGCGCGAGCGCTTTAGGCGTGGCCTCAGCCCATCGTTATGGAATCCGAAGCTTCTGGACTACCCGGATCCTCAGGGCCAGTACGAGCTGCGCGAATCGATCGCGAAGCGCTTACATCAGACGCGCGGAATCGTCTGTAACGCCGATCAAGTACTCGTTACCGTCGCCGCTCAAGCCGCTTTTGCTTTGATTGCTCGACTGCTGGTCGAGAAACACGACGTCGTGGCCGTCGAGGAGCCCGGCTATCCAGCTTTCCGCGCTCCGCTGCTGGCTCGAGGGGCGCGGCTGTTTGCCGTCCCGGTCGACGATGCCGGGATGGACGTGCGACGTCTGAACGGCTCCGATGCGAAACTCGTGCATACCACTCCGTCGCATCAGTATCCGACGGGGGCGGTTCTGTCGCTCGAGCGCCGGCTCGCCCTGCTGGAGTGGGCGAAAAGCCACGATGCGTGGATCATCGAGGACGATTACGATAGCGAGTTCAACTACACCGGACGACCGCAACCGGCGCTGCACAGCCTCGATGCCGAGCACCGAGTGTTTTACGTCGGAACCTTCAGCAAGTCGCTCGCGCCGGCGGTGAGGATCGCCTACCTCGTGCTTCCGCGTTCGATCCGGTCATCGTTTATCGCGGCTCAGCAGGTCGAGGGTGGGCAGCCCAGCCCGATCGTGCAACTAGCCCTAGCAGAATTCATCGAGAGCGGCCACTTCGGGCGGCATATCACCAAAATGCGCAAGGTCTACGATCAACGGCGCCGCTTCGTTAATGCCGAATTCACTCATTTGAGTGGAAGCGGACTCGAGGTATGCGATTCTCTCGCCGGTCTGCATTTTATCGTGAAGCTTCCCGCCGAGATCAGCGACGTCGAATACTCCGCGCGGGCGTTGGAGCGAGGCATCGTCGTGCCGCCCCTCTCCAGTTACTTTTATGGTAGACCTACGCTCAATGGAATCGTCGTGGGCTACGCACCGGCCGACACGAAGGCCGCATCAGGCGCCCTCGCCGTTCTGGCGACGCTCCTCGGGAGGAAGTGACGCGTCGCCTATGCGGGTGAACTCCATAATCCAGTTGGGCTCCCACGTCGCTCCGTCGTCGCTCGAGAATGCCTGCTCCCAGCGACAACGCGACGCTTCCTCATGCGTCCACGTAAATCGAACGACGATCGGCCGGCCATCGTACTCTTCGCGATCGAAAAAGTGGCCAACACCATTTTCAAACTTGCCCACGGTGGGAGTCGCAAACGTTCCTCTGCCCGCCGTGCTCCAGTAGATGCTCCACCGACCGGTTCTCTCATCGTAGAGCCGCGCTGCAATAGCATGGATTGGCCCGTTCGGGGCATCCGGCGCATCGTACTGTTCGAGATTCCCAGTACCGCCGAGAATCGGCGACTCCACTGACGTCGATTCGAACTCGTACCATTCCGACGATCCGGTAAGCGGGCGCCGCAGTCGCCGATTGGCGACCGTCCAGCGCCCGAACAGGAAATCGAAATCGTGGCTGCCGCCGGCCATTCACCCAATCATCTGCGAAAACGCCGGCCAGGGAAAGCGCCACTTTCATTCACCGACGTGGGCCAACGGGCTGCGCTCAACGCGGTGGCACCATGGAGAGCGGCGATTTTGGCTCTTACTCGTGCATCGGCGTTGCGCTAAGCTACCTGCATGATACGATCGCGCCTGGTCGTGCTTTGTCACGCGCTGTTTATCTTGGCGGTGGGCACGATCCTCACCGTATCGCCCGCCCGTGCTCAGCAGTCTAGCGCGGTCAACGATCCCCATTGGCACGACTTCGACTTCGAGTTCGGGCCGACATGGAACGCCGACGTCCGTCTGCTCGCCAAACGGCTCGCGGGCTCCCATACCTGGATCCAATATCACGGAACGCTAAAGTCACACCCCCTGTGGGGCGGAAAGGGCAACATCAGCGAACTCGACGTGACCAGCGGCAAATCGCGCATCGACGGTGGTGCCTTGCACCTCTACAATCCCGACACGCGTCAGTGGTCGGTCTGCTTCGCAAACGTCGCGACGGGGACGCTTGGCGTCCCCAGCATCGGAACGTTCGCGAATGGCCGAGGAATACTCTACGACCACGAGGCCTATCACGGCCGGATGGTTTACGTTCGGCAGATTTTTACCAACATCTCGGCTCGCACGTTTGACTTCCGTCAAGCCTTTTCTCCGGACAACGGAAACACGTGGGAGACAAACTTAATAATTAGATATACTCGCTAGAGCGTTCGCGGCCGGGCTAGCGATTGTGCGCCCCGGCGGTTCCGTCGCATTCGCGTAGCTCACGATGAAGCGGGTTCGAAGTGGGCGTCGGCGGCGATGTACGGCACGTAGCGGAAGTCGCGGATCTGCGATATCTCGTTGTTTTCGGATTCGAGCAGGATGAAATATGCGGGGACATTGCTGGTTGCCGGGCGGAACATCGCGATCGCCGGAATGCCGTCGACGTAGCCTGCCTGCGCGCGAATGTCCTCGGTCTCGAGGACCTCGGCGTAACGATCGAAGTATCCCGCTTCGACCACTCGGCGCTGGACGAACGATACCGCATCGAGCCGCGCCTCCTTCGCCAGCAGCGCGCGGAGCGCGTCCCAGTCGCGGTCGTTGAAGAGGTCCACGTAGCGCCGCAGCGTCGCCTGCTCGTGCGCCGATACTTGGTGCGCGGGATGCGTAAGCGCGGCGCGCGGCGTTCGCGCGATATTGGCGCGTCCTCGCGAGAGCGCGGCCTTGACGGCGCCGACGGTCGTTCCCATCGTCGTCGCAGCTTCCTCGAGCGATTGTCCGAGGACGTCCTTCAAAATCAGCGCGCTGCGCTGTACGGGCGGCAGCTCGACGAAGACCGTCAGCGCCGCTTCCACCAGCTCGGGATCGACGGCGACGTCTTCGGGCTCGGCGCGGTCGGGGACGTCGGAGACGAGCTCCACGTTTTTGCGTTCGTAGCGTCTAAGGAAATCCATAGCGGTATTGTGTGCGATCCGGAAGAGCCAGGGGCGCAGGTTGGGCGGCTCGCGCATCTGGCCCAGTGCATAATAGGCTTTTGCCAGAGACTCTTGGACGATGTCTTCGCCGTCGAAAACGGAGCCCGTCATGCGGGCGCAGTACCGGTGGAGCTCGGGGCGAATCTCGTCGACGAGCTCCATGAACCGGTCGCGCGCCTCGGCCATCGTGGGCAGCAAGGCGCGCGTTTCGTCTCGGGCAGTCATCGCAGCAGGCGCGCGAGCGTGGCGGCGATCGTGAGCAGCATTCCGGCGGTCATTCCGGTTCCGATTTGGCTAGCGGGTGCGAGCATCTCCTCGAGCGGGAGGCCCATCACGTGCGCGATGAGGATCATGTCGGCTTACCGGACCGCATGTCGTCGATTGCGGCGTCGGTGATCTGCTTCCATTTCGGGTCCACCGGAGCGGCGCTGTAGTTGTCGTGCCAGTTCCACCACTCGTAGGGCGGCGTCTGCGGGTAGCCGGCGGGCGAGTCTTCCCAGCTCTCTTGGCGCCCGAGCGGGGTGATGTCGAGGTAGGCCCACGTGCTGCCCATCGCCTCGTCGCCGCGGTTGTTGACGAAGTAGGTGCGGTACACGCGCTCGCCGTCGCGGAAGAACACGTTAGTGCCGTGCCACTCGTCGACGCCGAAGTCTTTGTCGAAATCGTCGGCGATCGTGTACCACGGCATATCCCAGCCCATGCGCGCCTTGACGCGGGCGATGTCGGCCTGCGATCCGCGGGACGCGTATGCAAGCGTCGTGTCGCGGGCGTTGAGGTGTGCGAGATGCGCGACCTGATCCGCCCCGAACGAGCAGCCGCGGCAGGCATGCTCCGGCCAGCCGAACACGCCCGGCTCGAAGAACGCGCGGTAGACGATCAGCTGCTTGCGCCCCTCGAAAAGATCGAGCAGGCTCACTCGCCCGTTCGGGCCCTCGAAGTAGTACTTCTTGTCTACGGCGACCCACGGCATGCGGCGGCGCTCGGCGGCGAGCGCGTCGCGCGCGCGCGTCATGGCCTTCTCTTTCACGAGCAGCGCTCGGTGTGCGGCCTCCCACTCGTTCGCTTGCGCGATCGGAGGCGCGTTGGTTGGACGGTCGCTCATTTTGTGTCTCCTCTTCAGATTCGGTGATCTGATGAGAAGACGGTTGGGGGCTCGCAAAAGATACGCCGGATATCCCAAGCTGGGTGAGCGGCCTTTAGGCTGCTTTTTCCTCGCCCCCAGGAGGGTTTGCTCATGCGGATTTCCTCGCTTCTTGGCATGTCTCTGGCGACTTGCACAACAACGTCTACGTTGCGGGCACCGGTGCATCGCCGGTCGCGATCGAGCACACCAAGGTGTCCGGCTCCGGGACGAATCTGGTCCTGATCGGCCTGTCGGATCCGACGGGAGAACTACACGGCGGCAAAAATCGACATCTACTGCCCGGACAAACCTCACCGTCCTCGACGGCAACGGTGAGCGAACCCGACCGTACTTCGATCAACGTTCCTGGTGTGCGGATCCTGGGCCAAGTGGCACTCTAGAAGGCTGCGCGAAGGCACGCATTCTGGCGAACACGCTGGCGATGTGGAGAATGGCCATTGCGGCAGCCAAACGGAGGAGCCTTGCGCAGCTCAAAGGCCGACTTCCCGTCGGCCGACTACGTTCCGCCATTCACCGTGTTTAAGTCGAAGGGCAACAGATATCGTCTAATTGCATTGATTGACGACGCGGAGCATGTCGTCGTTGTCCGCGACGTTCTTACCCACGCAACCTACAGCAAGGGGGGGGAAATGGCAATGACTGCGCAGCAGTACGGGAATATGCCTGCTGAGTGTGCGCCGGCCGTACGCGATTCGCACGAGGCGTAGTTACGACGCCGCTATGCGCGAGATCGAGGCACTAACGGCGCGCAGCGAACGCCGATCCGCAGCATGAGTCGATTTGATCGCCGCGCTGCATTCTGGGCCGCTTTAGCGATGTTGCTGTTAGTAGCACTGCTAAGTTTGTTCAGCGGCATAAAGGAGTGCGGCCCTGTCCCCTGGAGCGTTGTTTTCTTATTCATGGCGCCAATGGTCTTTGTGAAAGTTCCATGGCTGCTGTTGGTAATCGCGTTTATTGCCGTCTCGGTAGGTCTTTTATGGCCCAAGAAGCGCGTGTATCGTACGCTCGTAAAGCTTTTCTTTGTGGCAGCGCTGATTGCCGTGCCTGCCGTAACATTAATTGTTGTTCCGAACTCAGCCGCGCCATGCGAAGCCGTTTGACTGGTGTGGAGTTGACCGGCTTTTGTGGACACTTTGACACTTTCCGCTTGGCGGGGAAAGAGTAAGCGTGCGTTAGGGGCCGTCTTGCGCGCGAGAACCGCCGCTGGCGACGATGCAACTTCTTTTCATCGCGAGGATCTCACGGCAGCGCAAATGCGCCCCCCGCCAGTGAGTCAGTGGGGGCGTAGGTTACGCCGACGACGTCGAGGCTGGTCGTCAGGCCGGTGTCGAAGCTCCGCAGGTACGTGACGGTCGTGGGTGTGTAGGAGTAGAGTTCGATGCGGCCGTGCTGGTAGTCGGCGACGGCCAGCATATCGCGGCTCGCGTTCAGATGGCCGTAAACCGAGGTGCCCCCCATCGAAAAGGGCCCTCCGACGAGCTTGCAGCGCGGATTGCAGCCGCCGTAGACGTAGAGCTGCGCGCTGTTGCCGCTGAACGATACGAGGTTGCCGGCGGCATCGAAGTCGAGCCCGCCATAGGACGGATTGAGGAAACCCTTCGCCGTTTCACCGTTTCCGGCGCAGCCCTTGAAATAGGTCAAACTGGCGTGGTTGCTCTGGTCGATCGCCGAGGCCCAACAGTCGCCGCCTTCGGACATGGCGACGCCGGCCACTTCGTACATGTTTGGATTCGTCAAGTTCTTCGTGCAGCCGATCGTGAGCGAACAGAGTGAGATGCTGCCGTTGGAGCGTCCCGGACCGAAGATGTTAGCGACTGCGATCGTGCCGGTTGCCCCGTCCGCGCTCATCGCATCGGCGGGCTGGCCGTACGGATCCGGGACGCTTCCCAAAAGGGACCCGCACTGCGGACCAAAGACCTTGACCGAACGACTGCCGCCGTCCGGGTCGATGAGGTCGCCGTTAACGTCGGATGCGACGTCGTTGACCGACAACACGCCCGCGATCGTGCAAACGGCGGCGCCTTTTCCGCTGCGCCGATATCCGTAGATGTCCTTACCGTAGAATTCGCCCACGTACAGCCCGGCCTTGGCCGCGCGCGGGAGGGCGCGCTGCGTGACCGCCGCGGGCGCTACGCGCGGCAGTGCCGCGGACGGCGCCAGCGCGGGCGTTTCGGCCGCGCAGCCGGCGAGCATCGCGACCGCAACACCCGCCGGGATCGCGAGACGACGCTTCAACTACTTCTTCTTCGGTTCGCTGATCGCGGTGCCGATCGGGACCTCGAAGCCACCGATGATCTTCTTCTGCGTGCCCCCGCCCGGATACGGCCAGTACATCACCTGACCGCTCGTGGCGTTGGGTCCGACTACGGTGCCGCCTTTGATAAAGAACTGGACGACGTCGCTCGAGCCCTGCGTCTGCGTTTCGCCCTCCTTGGTGCCCGAGCTGCCCGTGATGGTGAACTGGTAGATCACCGGTGCTTCTTGGTCGGCGATCGCAACATACTTGCCGTCCCATTGCACGCCGCCCGGGCCCCCGATGGTCTGGTTGAGCGTGACGTTCTGCATGCTGCTTCCATGCTTGGGCAACTCGGCGAACACGAAGCCGTAGCTCGCGGGCTTGGTGCCGTCGACGAAGAGATTGCCGGCGGAGTCGTAGCCGCAGAAGTAGTCGTGTTTCATCTGCGGATCGGTATAGATCTTCGGGGTCCCGCGAGCGCGACGGTAGACCGCTAGGCTGCCGCCGCTGTTCGAGCTATTGTAGATGTTGGTCGCCGCGAGGTCGCCATTGGCCGGGCTGACCGCGCAGCCGATCGGGCTTTCGCCCGGGTCGGCGATCGTCGCAATCGGGGCCGTGCCGCCGTGAGCGTATTCGAGGATCTCCGCAGCCGACGAGTTCGTGATGTAGACGTGGCCGTTCTTATCGACGCAAATGCCTTGCGGCGTCTGAAAGCCCGTCAGCGTTCCGACGAGCTTGCCGCGCGGATACGAGTACACCTTGACGTCGTTCGCGGCCGAATCGGAGGCGTACAGCAGCGCGCCGCTCTTCGCGGCAGGATTCATCCACGAGGCGCCGCCGTAGGGCTGCGCGCCGCGCGAACGCGCCGAGCTCGAGGCCGTCGGCGGCGTTTGCAGTGACGTTCCGGCGCAGCCGGCCAGCAGCGCGGCGGTCGCGAAGGCGACCAGCCCGCGGGCGAGCGAGTTTGAAGTCTTCATAGCCAAAAAGCGTAATCTCGGAGCGCGACCGGCGTCAAGGCGCAGACGAGAATACGCGCGCCGAGTGAGAAAACGGAGTCCGCTAGACCGTGAGCTCTCTTTCGATCTCGCGGGCGCGCTCGGCGTAGCGTCGTTCGCCGGTGATGGTGGCGGCGACACGGTACGCGTGCCCAAGCGATAGGAGGCTTCCATTATGATATACCGTGTCGATCGAGGCACGGATTTGCTCCTGCGCGAGCATCTTGCGGCCGATCGTGGCGGCGCTCGAAGCGATCACGCGCTGCAGTCCGCCGCAGATCCGGAAGAAACCGGCGGCCCGCGCGAGCCTCTCCGATTCGGTCGCAACGGCGACGCTCCGCTCCGGGCATCCGGTCCTGGCCAGGTAGATCGCCGCGAACGCTTTGCAAAAGAGCCAACTGTAGCTGCCCTCCGCAAAGGCGCCGCCGAGTTCGGTCAGCAGCGCGCCGGCGAGGCGCCAACGCGAGCTGCCGATCAACGCATCGACGATCTCCAGCCGCGCCATCGCACCCAGACGCCGCCCGCCGAAATCCGCCGCCAACCGCAACGCGCTCTGCGAATACTGCAGCGCCGTCTCGACGTCGCCTAAAACGACGTGCACCGACATGAGATTCAGCAACGAGCGGACGACGTTCTCGAGCGAGCCGCTGCGGCGGGCAAGCTCGAGCGCGGCGTGAAAGTTGTCGAGCCGGCTGGCCACGTTCGGGCGCTCCCGCACGCCCGGCGCCACCCACTGCAGCCGCGAAAGCGTCCGCGCGACGAAACTCTTTTCGGGAGCGGAGTCGGGCAACCAGCCCGCTCGTTCCGCAGCGAGCGTCGCGAGCACTTTGGCTCGGTCGAAATCGCCGAGCGCCTCGTGTTGCGCCGCGCCCTCCGCGAAAAGATCGGCCAGGATTGCGTGCGACGCGACGTCGCCGCCCGAGTTCAGCATCGAAATGCTTTCGAGCGCGTCCTCGAGGATTTGCAAACCTTTGCCGGATCCGGGCTCGTCGAAGGCAACGCGTGCCGCCCAAAGCTTGATCCGGCAGTCGCCCAAAAGCGCATCCGCGTCGCTTATTTCAGCCCGGCGCGTCTTTAGCAGCGCGCCGGCCCCGCCGAGCAACGACCGCGCCCGCGCGAGGTTGCCGCACTCGCGCTCGACGGAAGCCATCAGGCACAGGGCTCGAATTCGTGCCAGGATCGAGGGTGCATGCGCGGCAACGTCGGCGCAGATCCCCCGCGCGCCCAAAAACTCTCCGACGCCCGCGCGCCGTTCGGCGGCATCGAGACGCGCCGCCGCGAGATCGCCGCCGCCGTGAACCACACGCGGCGGACTGCCCTCGATGATGCGAGCGATACGAAGACACAGCTGCTGCTTCGCGCGATAGTATTGCGGAACCGAGAGGCCGAGCGCCGTCGCGCCCGCTCGATACGACGCGCGATGCATACATAGCTGTTCTAGAAGTTGCGCGTTGCGCTGTGCCCGACGATTGCGTCCGGCCGTGCGGTCCTCGCGATCGCAGCGCTCCCCGGCCTGCCGGACGGCGCGTCGAACCGAGACTACGGCATCGAGGTCCGTGCCTGCCTCGAAGAAGTGCGCGACGATCGGATTGCGCCGAAGCTCGACCGGCTCGTCGAGGTGACGAAATAGATGTCTCGCCGCTACCTCGATCGACTGCGCTGGATTCGCCCGCGGCACGAAGCCCTTACCCGCCGAGCGCGGCCCAGCCGTAAACGAGCAACGGTTTCGCTCGCTTCACCAACGCGATGCTCTTGTCGATCAAGCCTGTGCCCGTGACGTCGGCGTCGGCGAGTTGCTCGCTCACCATGAACGTGCTCGTCTTGAAATAGCGCGCGATCGGGCTCTCCGCCAATGCTTCGAAGCCGCGCGGCATGCGTTTGAGCGCCTCGTGTTCCTCCGACAGCGCGAGGCCGTTGCGTTGCAGGGCACGCAACACCGCCTGAAAGCCCCTCGGATTCGACGCCATCGCCTCCCGCCAGCGCTGCAGCGGCTCTTTATCGAGCTGGTAGAAGCCCGCGACGACAAACGATTCCTTCGGCGCGACGTGAACGTAGAGACCGCCGGGCGCGCCGCGGATGCCGCGGTACGGCAGGTACGTTCCGAGGTTGGTCTTGTACGGGCTCTTGTCGCGCGAAAAGCGCAAGTCGCGATAGATGCGGAATCCGACGCGCGAGGGATCGGCGTCGATTGGAATCCTGGCTTTGCGTAATGCGCGCGCGAGCTCGACGGCCAAGGCTCGCAGCGGCTCCACGCACTCGCGCTCGAAGATCTCCTTGCGCGGAGCAAACCACGTGCCGTCGTTGTTCTTCTTCAGATCGCGAAGAAACTTGAGCGCTTGCGGCGAGAACCCGGTGAACTTGTCGACTGTCGCCTTTGCCATCCACGTGGATTAAGGCTTCCGCTCGGCCATCCTGCGACGGGCTGAGGATGACACCGAGGAGCTAGGGCGCGGTGCGGTCGAGGGGCCCGTGCGCCGCGCACGATGCTTCGTCGCCGCCGAAGATCGCTGCGAGACCGCAGGCCGACGTGAACATGCGACGGTTGTCGTGCGGTAAGCCCTTCACAAACGCGTAGCGTTGCGCGGTGCCTTCCGAGTGCCGCCGGCCGATGTACGCGATGTACTGCTTGGCCCGGGCGAAGCGGTACGCCCCTTGCGCTTCTCCTCCACAGGAACGGTCGAGATCTTCTTCTTTCGGGTTGACGTCGGCGGTTCCCATGAGGTAGACGACGTCGCGGCGAACGTAGCGCGTCTCGAGCTCCGCTGCGTTGCCGGTGACGTAGCGCGGGGCTCCGCGCGGACCGTAGCGCCACTCGTTGAAATCCGCACAGTTGGGCTGCGGGTACGGTCGCCAGTCGGTAAAGTAGAAGTACGACGACGGATTCGAGACGATGAGGCGCACCGGGATGCGCCCGCCGTCGAGCTGCGGCGCTTTGCCCACGACCGCGTAGCGCTGGACGATCTGTCCGCCCGCGGAGTGTCCGGCGATCACGATCTCGCGCAGCTTCGGGAACCGCGCCGGATCGGAGAGCCGCGCGACGATCGCATCGAAGACGTCGTAGGTGCTGATCGGCGCCGGTGCGATCGCATCGGAGCCGCCCGGCCACTGCGAGTTCCAGTAGAGCGTCTGCGGGGACACCGCGTGGCCCGCCAGGTCGGTCTTTTCGACGAACTGCGGCGCGATCACCAGCGTGTCGCTCAATGCATGAGCCGCGTTGGCCGCGATGACGCCGGTGTCGTAGTAGTAATCCGCGTCGCGCAGCACGCCGTGTACGATCACCATCGCGCGCGTCACGGTAGCATCCCCGTCGAGCGACGCGGTGCCGAAATAGCGGGCATATCCATCGCCCAGCGCCGTCCGGACCAAGAACTCGCGATCGGCGAGGCGCCCCGAGTTGTCGGGCTGCGGCGTGGTGGTCACCGGAACGGTAACGCCGCAAAGAATCACGGCGACCAGTACGGCTATTGCGCGCCCGGCGGACATGCGTTCCGGATTTAGCTCCTTGTCGATTTTGCCCTTCGACAGAGCCTGGGTGACAACCCGGAGAGGCTCGAGATGACACTGGGAGAAGTGAACGAGGATGAACGTCGCACCGGTAATGACAACGTGGTCGTTTGACGTCACCCCGGACCAACTTGACGAAATGGTGGCGCGCGTAAGGCAGACCTTGAAACACTTGCCGGCCGTGCCGGGCTGGCTGGGTACGGATTGCTTTACCAATGAGAAGCAGACGCGCGTCATGGTTCTTTCAAGGTGGGAATCGAAAGATGCGTGGGGCCGCAGCGTGTGGGATAAGGTGATCGGCGAGGCACTGGCCGATTTCGTCGATCGCAGCAGCAATCAAGAGTTCAACCTGTATTTCCACGTCGCGCCGGAGCCGGAAGGAAAATAATACATCGCGGGAGACAGGCGAATTTGAGATCTCCGACGAGCTGGAGCGCTTATTGCAGCCGCCTTCCGACGGCGATTACCGAGGGCTTACTTAGGAGAGGCGGCCGGTTGGGGTGCGCAGAGGCTCAGCAGCGAACGCACCGCGGCGGGATCGTCGGGAAAATCCTTTCCACGGACGTACTGCGCCAGGTAGCCGCGATCCGAGACAGTCAGCACGACGTCTTCCTTCACCGACGTCATCGTCAGCTTCGTGTACGTGCCGTTCTGCGTTCCGTCGCAGATCTTGACGTGCGTTGAGGGTTGCACGTCCTTCACGCCTTCAGCCGAAGCCACACCCTGGTGGAAGGCGGCATCCAGCGTATCGAGGTCGGCCGGGGCCGTTGCCGGTAGATCCACATGTCCCGATATGATAGCGCCCCGGCGGTTGGGGTCGACCCACATTCGATCCTCTTTGAAAGGCCCAACCGCCAACGATACGCCGTGCGATTTCCACCCTGGCGGCGGCGTCAACGTTATGGGGATGGCCGAAGACGACGGCGCGGGTCTCAGCGCGGGCGTGGGCGCCGTGGCAGGGGCGGGCGCCGCCGCTGTCGGCCGCGTACAAACGCCTAGTGCTGTTGTTATAAACAGCGCGAACAAGACCGCGCGAACCTTCACGCGTCTACGCTTTCCGGCGCGCGCCCCACCCCTGCGGCCTAAGCTTTGCGGAACTGGTCGACCGCGAGCGCGCACTGCGACGTGAGGCCCTTGGCGATGTCCTCTGCCGCGGCGCTAAAAAGTTCGGCGCTGCGCTTGTCGACGGTGAGCATGCCGATCGGCTCGTCACCGATGAAGATTGGCGTGCAGAGCACGGCGCGGTACGGCGGGTCGGATCCCTTCCGAGTGTCCAGGTACGACGGGACGTTACGCACGTCGGCCTCATTGAACGGGCGACGCTCCAGGAACGCCTCGCCGATCATTCCCTCGCCGAGCGCGTAGCTCTGCTTCGTCGGCACGCCCTCATTGCTGAAAAAGAACTCGAGCGTCTTCTTCTCGGGGTCGTACATCCACAACGCGATGCGCACGTCGTCGTCGGGTTCCTCGCTCAGGTAATTCTTGGCCTCGCCCATGCGATCGCGCAGATAATGCGCGAGCAGCATCGCGCGTTCGTCGTCGTCGGCGGCGCGCGTCAGCAGGTCGATGTAGAGCACCGCCGAGGACGACCAGTTTTGCACGAGGTTCGCGTACTCTTCGATCGCGTTCTGCAGCTCTTGCGCGCTCTCGCGCGCCTCCTCGCGCAACTCCACCGAGACTCCTCCCAACGTGAGTTTGCTGATCCCCGGCAGCAGCACCGCCACGGCGATCAGCGCGAGCCAGCCGATGTCGACGGCGTCGAGCACGGGCCAGCTTTCGTGTCGCGCCTGATGGATGGGAAACGCGTGAAAGATCGCGCCGAGCAGGCCGCCTACGCCGATTGCGATCTGCGCCGCGGGAAGATAGGCTCGCCAGCGCCGCTCCTCGTTTCCGTCGCTCATCGGCGGAGCCTTACACGCGTGGCTGGAATACCCCCGTGTGAAGTTTGCGGCCTCGGCAGTTCTGATCGCCGATTGGATCTCGATTTCGTGGCCGAACGCGGCGGCGATGCTGGCTATTTATGCACTCGTCCGCGCGTTCTGGCCGCTCACGATCTTGGCTGCAGTCGCCGGGTGGTTCTGGTGGCGACGACGCTCGAGCGTGTCCGCGCGCATCGTTGCCGGGCTCGCCGTGACGCTGTGGGTGGCCTCGGCTATCCCGTATTTCTATTTTGTCGGTGGCCAAGTCGCGTTCGCCGCGCGGTTGCGCTCGCGGCAGGAGACCCTACGAGCCCCGACGGCGATCGCGGGCATACGGCTTCCCGCCGGGTCGCTCGTGACCCATCCAACGGCCGACGCGCGAAACGAGATTGCGTCGCTCGAGCTTCAAGAGGAGGCCAGTGTTTATGGGGTCCCGCTGACGGGACACGTCGACTTCAGAAACGGCCGGCCCGACGGGTTCGTAACGTTGGCGCGAGACGCATCGATCGGCGGCATCCCGTGCTCGGCGAACGCGCACGTCCAACTCAAGGATGGCAAAGTCGATACGTGCACGCTCTCCCGCGCGAGCGTGGTCCGCGGCATACCGTGCCGCGGCGATCTTTCGTCGAGCGATCAGGGGATCCAGTGCGTGCTTTCTTCGGCGTATCGCCGGTTCGGCGTTACGTGGCGCGCGGGCACGCAGGCGAGCATCGAGGGGAACGGCGGGTCATTCGACATCATGGCGCAGCCGCCCAATCTTCACGTGCTCGGTTCGCCGCTCCCGTATCGCGCCGTCGTGCAGTTCGACGGTGGGCGTCTCGATGGAATAAACTTCACCATCAATCCCTGGCGCTTCCGCGGATGCACGGTCGATTACATCGCGGTGAACTATGGCGCGGGATCCGGCAAACTCGCCGGTGCCTGCCGCCTTCCCATAGGACGCGACGGTGACGTCGTACTGCCTCCCTCCGCGTTCACGGTGTGAGAGAAGGGGCGAATGCTCGATGCCTCGCCCCTTTCCGTTGCGTGTTTGCGTGTATCGGCGAAATCAGTACGCCTTGATCCCGTTGGGAGTTCCCCATCCGGCGGGGCCGCTGTACTTTTTGTAGCCGCCGTCGCTCTTTTTTAGCCCGGCCTCGCAGAGGTAATCGCCGCAATTGCCGTCAGCGCCGCTCGTAATTTCGTGCAGCCGCCGCTTGTGCAGGGTCCTCGAAAGATCCCAGAACGTTTTGCCGCCGGTTAAACTGCCCGGATTGTCGACGAGGCCGACGACGCCGGCCGTGAGCGGCGCCGCGACGCTGGTCCCGCAAACGCTCGTCCAGCCGCCGTAGAGGCCGATGTACTCCGCGACGCCGGGCGAACAGCCTGCTTCGGCCGAGATGTCCGAGATCGTTCGGCCGCTGCAATCCGGATCGTGCTGCCACGACGGCTTAGTCGTGGTGGTCGCGCAGCCCGCTCCCGCGCCGTCCCAGACGCTTTCGCTGTAGGTCGAGCCCGACTTTTGCAGCTGCGTGCCGCCGATGGCGAGCACGTTCGCGAGCGCCGCCGGCCACTCGATCTCCGGATATCCGCTGTCGCCGGAAGAGGCGATATAAGCGACGCCCGACGCATCGAAGTAGGTCGGGAAGTTCGGGTCACCGCAATTCTCTCCGTAGTTGAAACTGCTGCATCCCCAGCTATTGCTGAGGATCGTGGCGCCGAGCTTCGCCGCCGTCGCTTCGGCCTTCTCCAAGCCGCAGACGACGCCGCCGCAGTTGCCGCCTTCGATCAAGTAAATCGTACACTTGGGACAACTGACCGAGACCATTTCGATATCGAGGTCGGTCTCGACGCACCAGCCGAAGTTCTCGCAGCTCTCAGGATAGTTGCCTTGCTGGCCCTCCTCGTTGAACTTAGAGAACGTCGCCGTTCCCAATCCGAACTCCGTACGGTAGGTCGCGAGATCGGATTGAGCGTTAGGCAAGTCGCCCAGCTCGATGAGCGCGACGATCACTCCCGATCCCTTGCCCAACGAGGGGGTAAGGTCATAGCGAGTCTGCATGTCGATGGGTCGCCAGCCGCAGCTGCCGGACGGCGAGCAGGGCGGCTTGGCGCCCCTGTTCACAATCAAGACGTGGCATTGCACGCGTCCGACGAGTAATTTGCAGCCGCGCTTGGCTTCGTGCCTGGCTATCCATTGCGGCACAAAGTGCGCCGAAGGTCCGGCTTGGGACGGGGCACCGCCCGTTGGAGTGCTCGATGGGCCGGCCCCGCTACAGCCGGCGATCGCCAGTGCCGCTACCAACGGAAGAAACTTCAAGGATCCTCTCACAAACGCTCCTCTCCAAAGTAAAGCCCGGGGCAGGAGTACTTATGAGGTTATCGCCGCGTCATCCTTCGACAAGCTCAGGATGACACTGGGAGCTGCTCAGGATGACGCAAGTGGCTATTGGGGATTCGGAGGGGCTTCGTCGTTGAAGAAGCCGACGATCGTATTATTGGAGTCGATGACGAACATGATGGGCTGCGAACCCCGCTCGAAGTCGGCGC
The DNA here is from genome assembly GCA_963723485.1 of Vulcanimicrobiota bacterium. Classification (GTDB taxonomy): domain Bacteria; phylum Vulcanimicrobiota; class Vulcanimicrobiia; order Vulcanimicrobiales; family Vulcanimicrobiaceae; genus Cybelea. Next base: position 110,581 of record CAVRQS010000002.1, read on the forward strand.
GGTAATGGTAGCGCCGATACTGCTGCATCGAGTCCGCGCGCACAAACTGCAACTGCCGGAACTTCCCGAGCCCCGCGAATGCACCGTCGATCTGCGCCAATAGCTGCTGCGTGAAGCCCTGCCGCATCTGCGACGAGATGCCGCTTGGCACATGGCCTGCGAGCACCGTCTTGAAGAAGGCGGTGAAGCGGCCCGCCTGCGCGCTGTCGGGCGCCGGCGCCGATTTGAGTTCCGGCGGAGCCGACTGCGCATCGGACGGAGCGGGCTGTGCGCAGATCGGCGTTGTGGCGCTCAGCATGAGCCCACAGAGCAGCGCGGCGGCAAATTTCGAGATCATCTTAGGATTTGTCCTGGAAAAAGCCGACGATTGTTCCGTTCGAATCGAGGACGAACATTATGCCTTGCGACCCATTTTCAAAGACGGCCGTGTAATGATAGCGCAAATACTGCTGCATGGTGTCTGCGCTGACGAACTGCAACTCCCGAAACTTTCCAAGCCCCGTGAACCCGCCGTCGATCTGCGAGATTAGCTGCGGCGTGAAACCCGCCCGCACTTGCGAAGAGACGTTTCCACCCGGAACGTGTCCGGCGAGCACCGTCGTGAAGAAGCTCGTGAAGTCCGCCGTCTGTTTGCTGGTCGGCGGGGGGGCCGGTGGAGTAGCGGGCTCCGAAGTGGGCGCCGGGGGCGCTGCGGTCGGTATCGCGCCCGACGCAGGCGGCTCGCCGCCGGGCGCACTGGCGCCCAACGTGACTCCGCAGAGCAACGCCGCGACGGCGAGTTTCGAGAGCATTTAGGTCGAGCGTCCTTTCCGACGGAGCATTGCGCGAGCCTTTTCGATTCGCCGCGACCGCGTCTCGAGTCTTTTCGCGTTTCGATCCAGAGCACACATTCTTTGACGGTGCGCGTACGTAAGCTATCGTACGCTCGCCGCGTGGTGGGAGTCACGCGCGCTTCCACACGAGCACGTTCGAGGTTCCCCAGATCTCGGGCGGGAGCGTTCGAATAGTCAGCGTGTCGCCGGTGATCTTGAACTGCCGTTCGAGCGTGACGCCGACGAGATCGGTGAAGACGCTCACCTCCACGTGGTGGAAGACGCGGTCGCCGCGGATCTCGTAGCGGCCGGCGTAGGCGAGAAAGTTGCGCAGCGATTCGCTGCGCTGGGTTTCGGACGGGCTCGTTCCGGCGGGCGAATGCAGCTCGGGACGATGCGTGCCGCCGAGCACCGCGGCCATGCGGTTCTGTGCCGTGTACATCAGGTAGCCGGCCGGGTCGGGCCCGAAGCGCGGCTCCTGCGTGGCCTTGCCTTCGTCGACATCGAAGCTCACCAGGCTCCAGGCGCCGACGACGCCGCCGGGCTCGGCCGCCGCGGCGGGCACGTTGGCGATCGCCGCGAGCACGCCGAACGAGGCCGCCGCCTCGAGCAGGCCCTTTCGCGAGAGCGAGCGTAACGGCGATGAATCGTTACGAGTAAATAACGCCATGGTCGAACCGGGTCTTTTGACCCTCGCGATTACGCTCCTCGGCGCGACCGCCCCGGCCGCACCACAAAATACCGCGCCCGCGGTGATGGCGCCGCAGAAGATTTTCGACGGGGCGTTCCGGCGCTTGCAGTCGTACCCGGTTCCCCCGTACGCCATCTGGACCGCCACTTGGAACATCCGCGCGCGGCCGATGGGATATTACACCGGCGAGAGGACGAGCGTCGAGACGAACCGCTACGCGGTGCGGCTCTCCGACGGGATGGAGAACGTCAGCGATCCCATTCCCAGCGGCAAGCTGCCGCCCGCGATAATCGAGGGCGAGTTCTTGGGGCCATTCGCGTGGAGGATGCGCTCGTCGGTGGCCGTCGCGCCGACCGGCGGCGTGATGATGCAGCCCGACGTCGAGGGCCTCAAGACGATCGCCACGGTTGTCGCGATTGCGCAGTCGCCGTATACGTTCCGCTTCACGCGCTCCGGTGCTCTGCCGATCGAAGACGTCGACGGCCACCGCGTGTATCATTTGCAGCTGGGCCCGCGAACCGATCCGCAGCGCCACAACCTGCGCGATCTCTGGATCGACGTGGACACCTACGACCTGTGGAAGGCGCACTTCGTCGGCACGTACCGCCCCACGCCGGACGCACCGTTGAGCGCCACCGACGTGACCGTGAACTTCCGCAACGTGGCCGGCTTCTGGGTCGTGGCGCACGCCGTGTGGACGTGGGACGACGCACCGGTCTCCTTCATCTTCGACGTGACCAACGACGAACTCGGTCTCCCCGACTCGCTTCCGGATTGGCTCTTCGACGCAAAACAGTACCAGCTTCACCAAGATGCCGGCGAGCCGGACTTTATCGGCGATTTTTTAAAGCGCATGGGCGCGGCGTCGAACGGGTGAGGCGGGCGACGGGATTCCATCCTGTGGTAATTTAGTAGAATGAACCGAACGCTCGCGCCGTTTTTCGGCGCCGCACTCCTGGCGGCAACGCTCGCCGCAGCACCGCCCCCGCCCCCGCCGCCGGGTGGCCCAATGCCCGGGTCCGGCGGTCCCCCGCAGCCAATTTCCCAGCCAACCGCCGCGCCGACGGCCGATCCCGCTATGCTAGCGCGCGCGAAGAACTGGTTCGCGCAACTTCAGGCCGGCAAAATCGATCGGTCGCAGCTCGCGACGACTGCCAACACTGCGCTGACCGACGCCAAGATCGCCACCGTCGCGCAGGGGATCTCGGCTCTAGGGTCCCCAGTTACCTTCGTGCAGACGAGTGCCGGTCAGCAAGGTAACATCACTTATGCGATTTACGTGTTGACCTTCGGAAACGGCACAAAGCTGAACTTCTTCTTTGCCGTCGATTCGCAAGGGAAAGTGGAGGGGCTGCAAATCGGACAGCCATAGCGGTCATCCGAGCTACTCGTAGTCGGGAGCGCGGTAGTCTGCTCGCTGATGCAGGAAGAATCTTATGGATTTCGGCGCCTTGATGCGGACGAACTTGCGCGGAGATTGCGAGAAGTCAAAACAGTCCTTCGCGGGCGACGTCGCGCGCCGGTCGGCGGCGGCGAGGCGATCCAGCCCGAAAAGGTCTTCGGCAAAGCGCAGTACGCTCGTCGTTTCGTACTGAACGTGCGAAACGTGGTCTTGCCGCGCATACGGCGAGATCACGAGCAGCGGAACCCGGAAGCCGAGGCCATCGTAACCCTTGTAGGGCGGCTTGACGGGGTCGTAGAGACCGCCCCAGTCGTCCCACTGCACGAAGATGGCCGTCGAGTCCCAGAACTTGCTCTCGCCGATCGTGTTCACGAGAGCGGCGACCCACGACGGGCCGTAGCCGCCGCCGCAGTTGACATGATCCGAGTTGCTGCAGATCGGCGTGATCCACGTGAAGTTCGCGAGCTTGCCATGCGGCACGTCCAGCAGGAAAGTCTTCGCGGGCGAGATTACGTCTTTTTTCCAGTCGGGACCGTCGTAGATGTGCCTCACGGCCTGGTAACTCGACCACCAGCCGCCATCGCCGCTGCTAACGCCGCCGTAGGCGCTCGTGTAGAACTTCCAGGTGAGCTTCGCGCTATCGAGCTCGTCGCCGAGCGTCTGATAGTCGAAACACGGCGGCTGGCTGGCGCCAAGCCGGCGATCGCGTCGGATGGTAGGAACGCTGTCGTACGTGCTGCCCTCGCAGCCCCATACTCCGCTCGGGATATTGGCGCTCGACTGCGCCTGTGCCGCGATGATGTACTGGTGGCTTACGAAGCTCTCGTCGAGATGCGACTGGAACATGCGATCGGCGACGACCCATTCGTGCGCCATGTCGAAGTACGGCTCCGACTCGCTGTGCGGCACATAGACGAACTGCGGATGTTTGAGACTGGGCGGTACGTTGACCGTCCTCTCCTTATCGAATCCGTCCATGCGGCACTTCGTGCCGGGAAGCTTTCCCGTTCCGTCGCACGCTGCGAACATCGCCGTCGTCGAGTGATCGATGTCGTACATCGTCGCGAGGCTCACGGGTACGAGCTGGACGCTCGATCCGTTAGAGAGCGTACCGTCCGGGACGGTGTCCGCTCCGGGATAGCCCTGGAAGAGATTGTTGAAGCTGCGGTTTTCCTGAACGATGAACACGACGTGTTTGATTTTGCCGGCGCCCGTGGCGTCGAAATCCTGCAAAACCGTCGCGCTCTGCATCGCGGGCAGCGCCTGACGCGCGCCGCCGCACGCGGCGAGTGCTAGCGCCGCGCCGAGCGCCGGCGCGCGCCAGTGAAGGTTACTCGGGGTCACCGTTTTGCGGCCTTCCCGGCTGACGTTCGAAGTACTCCATCGAGTGCCGCGAGGGGATCTTCGTGAACCCACGCCGCTTCTGGGTGTAGTCGAGCATATCGCCGATGCTGTTCGCGCTCGAGTCGGAGGTGCCGAGACGTCCGAGGTTCCAGTTGTCCTCGACGTAGCGCAGCAGGCTGCCGTACGTGTACGGCGTGGACGAGACGTAACCGCCGTTGCTTCCCGCGCCGATCTTCATGTACGGCGACAGCACCAGCATCGGGATCCGGAAGCCGTTGCCGCCCCAGCCCGGCGACTCGTCCGGTGCGACGTGGTCGTAGAAGCCGCCCCAGTCGTCCCAGAGCACGACGACGACGCTCGTGTTCCAATAGTTCGTCTGGCCGATCGCGTTGACGACGCTCGCCACCCACGACGGCCCAGTGTCGCAGCCGCATCCTTCGCCGGGATGATCTGAGTTGGCGTCCGACGGGATCACCCACGAGACTGCCGGGAGATTCCCGTTGCTGATGTCGGTGAAGATGTTCGTTTCGGGCATAGACACGTTCGTGCCCCACTCGGCGCCGTAGCGGACGGACGCGATGACGTCGAACGCGTTGAGGATTCCGCCCGAGCACAGCGCCGGGCAACCGTCGTCGCAGTTGTCCGGGTTCCAGCCCTTGAAGCAGGGTGAGTAGTATTTCCAGCTCACGCCCGCCTTATCGAGCAGATCGCTGATCACTTCATAATACGACGACGAGGGGAACTTGTTCGTGCACGGGAACGGGCCCTTCTGTACGTACGGCAGATACTTGCCCTTCCGCGTGATGAGCGACGTGTGGCCGCCGCCTGCGTCGCAGCCCCACGGCATGACGTTGGGATTGTCGACGAGGCTGTACCTGCCGTCTATTTGGCTGCCGCCGCGAATCAGGTCTTGGTGCGCGATGAAACTGCCGCTGCCCTGATTCTGGAACATGTGGTCGGCCAGGCCCCACTGATTCGCGATCGTCCAATACGGCGCGATCTGCGACGGCTCGACATATTGATAGACCGCCTCGCCCACCGGCTTGCCCCGCGCGGCGCACACGCCTCTGCTCACTTGGCCGAAGCCGTCCATCTTACCGTTGTCGTAGTCGGTGAGGAACGCCTTGTGACAATGCTGGATGTCGAAGACGTTCACGAGTGTGTGCGCCTTCAGCGGAACCCAAATGTCGTGATACTTGCCCTGGTGTTTTACTTTCATGCGTCCGCGCGTCGCGCCGTCGGCGCCGGGAAAGTCCGCAAAGAGGTTGTCGAAGCTGCGGTTCTCCTGCACGATGAACACGACGTGCTGTATCGGCGTGCTACCGGAGCTCGGCGTTTTTTGTTGCATTGGCGGCGCGCCGCCGGGTAGCGAGGAAGAGGCTCCGCTGCAGGCGGCCAGGCCGACTCCGGCGACGAGTCCGCAAATCCAAAGGTGAGGCGCGAGACGGCGCATGAGGCTCTCCGTTCTATTCGGTATCGGGCGGTCGGCCCGAGGGCTCCTGATGCAGGAAGAAATCCAGCGAATACTTCGACGGGATCACTTTAAACTTCCGCGCCGGCATGCGGAAGTCGAAGGCCGTGCCGATGCTGGTCGACGTGTCGTCGTTTCCGAGCGAGCCGAGGCTCCAGACGTCTTCGATGAAGTGCAAGATGCTGCCAAAATGATAGATGGCATGGTCGACGTGCGGCTTGACGTAGGGCGACACGATCAACATCGCGACGCGGAAGCCCGGGCCACCCTGCCAGTCGCGCGGGTGTGGCGGCAGCGCGTTATCGTAAAACCCACCCCAATCGTCCCAAACGATGACGATGGCGGTGGAGTCCCAGTAGCGGCTTTGGCCGATCACGTTCACGATCTTTGCCACCCACGAGGGCCCCGTGTCGCTCTGCTCGGCGGGGTGATCGGAGTTCACGGCGTCGGGGGTGATCCATGAAACGTCCGGCAACTGGTGGCGTGAGACATCGGTGAAGAACCGCAGGTTGGTGCGCGTGACGTTCGTGTGCCACTCCGGGCCGTAGCGCACCGCGCGGATCGCGTCGAAGGCGCTCCAAATCCCCGGGCCGCCGCTCAGTTTTACGACCGGCATCGCGTAGAACTTCCAGGAAACGCTCTTGGCGTCGAGCAGATCGCGCATAGTCTGGTAGTTAAGGCACGGGAAGGGTCCGTCGGTATATACCTTCCCACTGTACTTTTGGATGACGGACGTGCGCACGGTCTTCTTCGCGTCGCAGCCCCACGGGAAATAGCTCGGGTTATCGATGAGCGCCTGCGTGGGGTCGATCTGCGTGCCGCCGGCGATCAGGTCCTGATGCGCGGTAAAACTCGAACTCCCTTGCGTCTGGAACGTGTGGTCCGCCAGAACGTACTGCCGAGCGATGTCCCAGTACGGCGCGACGTCGGCGGGGTTCACGTATTGATACGCGTACAAGCAAGCGGGAGCGCTGCTACCGTCGGCCCCCGAGCCGATCAGGTCGAAGCCATCCATCTTTCCATGATCGAACTCCTTGCGGAAACCACTGTAGATGTGATCGAGATCGAGTGATGCGGCGAGCGGCACCTGCTTGAGCGGAACGCTCGTCGGCTTGACGATCGGCGACCGACAACTATGGCGGATCGCCGGCGGCATCGCCGCAGCTTTTCCTTCCATCGCGCCGTCCGCATGCGGAAACGTCGCGAACAGGTCGTCGAAGCTGCGGTTCTCCTGAATCACGATCACGACGTGCTTGATCGGGATCGCGCCCTTTGTTTCCCCGCGCGCCGCGGGCGCAAGCGGCACGACTGGGGATTGACCTCCCACGGCGCCGCACGCGCCGAGCCCGGCAGCGAAGGACGCGAGCGCGAATAAAAACGCGCACCGGCGCGCGGCGGTAGGCGCTGGTCGTAACCTCATGGCTGCTCCGTTTGTTGGCCACGCCGACGACGGCAACCTTGCCCGTCCCGAACAGAAACCGTTAAAAGAAAGTAACTTTGGTATCGTTTCCTCGCAAAGCCGAGCGAAGCCGGCGCCGCGACGTCAGTCGTAGCTGTCGCGCACGGTCTCCAATAGCGTCTGTCCAAACTCGACTATTTCGCCGTCGCCGTCGAGCACGTCGACGCCGAAACCCGGATAAAGACTCACGAAGCGCTCCTGCTTCCATCGCGCGACCGACCAGCGATCGCGCGCGCCGTTTTCGTAGGGCCACGGCGGCATCCCCTCGCGATCCGAGCGGATGTCGCGCCCGTCGGCCGTGCGAACTCGCACTTGAAAACCTTCGACTCGCGCGATCTTCATCTCCAGCGTTCCGATTTTCATTTCGCGCCCACCATAGCGCTTTGGACAAACGCGAGCGGTGCTGCGCGATTTGCGTCAATGATCGCGTCGCACAAGCGCTCGTACTGCGGAGAAATTTCGGGCTGACTGGATTCGAACCAGCGATCTCTAGTCCCCCAGACTAGCGCGATAACCAAGCTTCGCTACAGCCCGTTGTAGTTTTTTCGTGGATTTCGTCGCCCGTGATCGGTCTCCGGCGACCGCATCCTTCAAGGGGCTCGGATTCCCTCCGCCCCCCGAGGATATACGCAGCCTGAGTGTCCGCCTCCCGCCGAATGCCGCGTCAGGCCGAAGCGATTTCAGACAGAGCGCGTAGCGCTAAGACGTAGCCGCGCGCTCCTAGGCCGCTGACCGTGCCGCGGCAGGCGGCCGCCGTCACGCTGGTCCGGCGGAACGGCTCGCGGCCCGCGATATTCGAAAGATGCACCTCGACGACGGGGATGCCGATCGCCGCGATGGCGTCCGCAATCGCATACGAGTAATGCGCGTATGCTCCGGGATTGATGACGATGCCCGCATAATCGTTTCTTGCGGCGTGCAGCGCGTCAATGATCCCGGCTTCCGAATTGTACTGCTCGCACACGATTTCGAGGCCGAGCTCGCGCGCGCCGTCGGCGATCGCCGCGTCGAGCTCACGCAGCGTCCGAGTTCCATATACGTCGGGCTGGCGTTCGCCGAGCAGGTTGAGGTTCGGACCGTGCACCACGAGAACGCGCATCACGCTCGCTTCTTTGGAGGAAAAGCGCGGGCCTTCGAATCAGAGGCGGTCATGCCCGACACGATGCTCGCCGCAACCGCGCCCGACGTGGGAATCGCGCTCGTCGCCGCGATCACGACGGATCTCGTTGCGGAAATCCGGGACCGCCACGACCTCTGGCCTACGGCTACCGCCGCCGTCGGACGCCTGGCGACGGGAGCCGCGCTCTTCGGCGCACAGCTGAAAGGCAACGAGCGCATCTCGCTGCAGATCGCGGCGAACGGTCCGCTCGGGACGCTCGCGGCCGACGCCTGGTTGTTGGACGAGGGCACGGTAGGCGCGCGCGGATACGCGCAAAACCCGCGGGTGGATCTACCGATCGACACGCGCGGAAAGTTCGACGTCGCGGGAGCGGTCGGCGCGGGCTCGCTGCAGGTTACGCGGTCGAGTGAGATCGGACAGCCTTACGTGGGCGTCGTGCCGCTTCGCTCGGGCGAGATCGCGGAAGATCTCGCGGTGTACCTCGCGCAGTCGGAGCAGATACCCAGCGTCGTCGCGACCGGCGTGCTGGCCAATCCGGGCGGCGTCGTCGCCGCCGGCGGGGTTCTCGCGCGGGCGCTGCCGGGCATCGACGAACGCGCGGTCGTCGAGCTCGAACGGCGCGCCGCGCGTATGCCGCCCGCAACAGAGGCGATCGCGCGGGGCGCCGACGCGGCCGCGCTCTTGCACCAGCTTGCGGGAGATTGGAAGCTGCAAGCGCAGCACGCGATGGCCCTGCGCTTCGCCTGTCGCTGCAGCCGCGGGAAGGTCGAGGCCGTCCTCTTAGGTCTCGGCGCGGACGAGCTGTTGCGCCTATCGCGCGAACGCGACGGTACCGAAGCGACGTGCGAGTATTGTAAGCAGCGCTATTTCTTTACGACGCGCGAGGTCGAGGAGCTGGTGGCGCGCGTCTAGCGGCGCGGAAGGACGCGCGCGAACCGCCGCGAGCCCACCGAGAGCACCGCCGGACCGGTCGCGGTCCACGCCGCGTTCGAATCGCTCACCGGTTGACCGTCGACCTTCACCGCGTTGCCCGAGATCAGCCGTTCCGCCGCGCGGCGGCTCTCGGCGAAGCCCGCCTTCACGACGACCTCGGCGACGCGCCTACACCCGCCCAGGTCGATCTCCGGCAACGAGTCCGTCGGTATCTCCTTCCGCTGCACCGTCCGCTCGAAGTACTCGCGCGCGCCCGCCGCAGCCGCTGCGCCGTAATAGCGCGCTACGATCTCTTCAGCGAGCCGCTTCTTCTCGTCCATCGGATTCGCGCGGCCCGCGGCGAGATCCGTCGCAAGCTTCGCGCTGTCGAACTTCGAGCGGAATGCCGCAAGCCGCGCGTAGACCGGCATGAGTTCGTCCGAAATCTTCATGAGCTTGCCGAACTGCTCCGCCGGCGGCTCCGCGACGCCGACGTAATTCCCGAGCGACTTGCTCATCTTCTTTTCGCCGTCCAACCCGACGAGCAACGGTACCGTCGCACAGATCTGCGGGAGTTGGCCGAACTCGCGCTGGTACTGGCGCCCGAGCAGCAGGTTGAAGAGTTGGTCGGTGCCGCCGAGCTCCACGTCGGCCTCGATCGCGACCGAATCGTACGCCTGCGCGACCGGATAGAGCAGCTCGTGCAGCGAGATCGCAATACCCGCGTCGTAGCGCTCGCGAAAGTCGTTGCGTTCGAGCATCTGCGCAACCGTCGTCTTGGCAAGCAGCTTCACGAAATCCGACGGCGAAAGGCCGCCGAGCCACTCGGAGTTGTAGCGCAGCTCGATGCGCTCGAGATCCAGCACCTTGCCCGCCTGCTCCCGGTAGGTCTGCATGTTGGCCTCGATCTCGTCGCGCGTGAGCTGCGGGCGCGTCACGTTCCGTCCGCTCGGATCGCCGATGCGCGCCGTGAAGTCGCCGATGATCAACGTCACTCGGTGCCCGGCCTCCGCAAACAGCGCGAGCTGATGCAGCACGACCATGAAGCCGAGATGCAAGTCGGCGCTCGTGGGGTCGATGCCGAGCTTGACCCGCAGCGGCCGCCCCATCGTCAAGCGCTCGCGAAACTCCGCGCTGGTCTCGACGTGGTCGAAGCCCTCCAGCAGCGCGTCGGCGGTGTCGCTCACGTGCGCAGCTCGATCATCGTGACGCCCGTCGATCCTTCCTCTTCGCTGCCGTAGCGCAGGCTCTTGACGCCGGGATGCGCGCGCAGATACTCCTGCAGTCCGCGTCCGAGCATGCCGGTGCCCTTGCCGTGAATGAGCCGCAGCGGCGAGTTCCCGGCGAGCAGAGCGTCGTCGATCCAGCGCTCGACCAGCGGTTCCGCCTCCGCGTAGCGCTTGCCGCGCACGTCCAGCGCCTCCGAAGTGCGGGCGGCCGGGCTCAAACGCGCGCCCGCGGCGCCGGCGCTTCGGACTCGCGCACCGCTCGAGGCCTCGCGGCGAACGTCGCTCCTCTCCACCAGCATCTTCATTGAACCGACCGAAACGAGCAACCTTTCGTCGTAATCCTCCGCGACGATGCCGTCTTGATTAAGCGAAAGAATGCGCACGCGGTCGCCGGGTTCGAAGGCGCGATCGTCCGAGCCGCTGCGCGCCTCCGGGACGATCCCGAGCTCGCGACGCATCGCCTCCAGCGTCTGAGCCAGCAGCGCGGCCTGCGACGAGCTCACTTTGCCCTTGCGCGTGCGCTCCGAGTCGCGGCCGGACTCCGACGCGCGCCGCTGAAGCTCGCGAACGAAGTCGCGCAAGATCTGCTGCAACCGCTCTTCCGCCCTCCCCGCAAAGCCGCGGCGCTGCGTTTCGAGGTCGGCGCGCTCAGCGCGTAACCGTTGGAGTTCACTGGAGGCCGTGCGGCGCTCCGCCTCCAGGCCGGCGCGCGCGTCGCGTAGCTCGGTGTTGCGCACTGCGAGCTCGGACAGAGCAGACTCGTAGTCGCGCTCGCGCGATTCGAGCAGCGCGGCGGCGCGCTCCACGATCCGCGGATCGATCCCGAGACGAGTCGCAAGCGGAAACGCCAGCGACTGGCCCGGCGTTCCGACGTCGAGCTCGAACGTCGGCGCGAACGTCTGCGGGTCGAAACGCACGCTCGCGTTTGCGACTCCCGGCGTCGAGTGCGCAAACAGCTTGAGCTCCATCGAGTGCGTCGAGACGACCGCGCGCGTGCCGCATTCGAGCAGACGCTCCAACATCGCGCGCGCGAGCGCCGCGCCGGCACTCGGCTCCGTTCCGCCCCCAATCTCGTCGACGATCGCGAGCGTTCGCCCGTCCGCGCGGCTAAGAATTTCGCGCATTCGCTGCAGATGCGCCGAGAAGGTCGAGGCGTTGGCCACCAGCGACTGCTCGTCGCCGATGTCCGCGACGAGTCGCTCGAAGCGCCCGACGCGCGTGCCCGTGGCCGCGGGGAGCTGCATGCCGCAGTAGGCCATGACCACGAAGAGCCCGGCCATCTTCAGCGCGACGGTCTTGCCGCCCATGTTCGGCCCGCTGATCATGAGCAAACGCGTCGCGTCGTCCACCGCCAAAGACTGCGGAACCGCGCGCTCGTCGAGCAGCGGATGGCGGCCACGCTCGATCGCGAGGACGGCCCCGTCGCTCAGCTCGGGCGCGACCGCGTTGGTACGCTGCGCAAGCTCGGCCTTCGCCGCCAAGAGGTCGATCGCCGCGAGCATCTGGACGTTGGCCTCGATCGCGTCCGCGTTGCGCCCGACCTCCGCGGAGAGCGCGTCGAGGATGCGTCGCACCTCGCGCTCTTCCTCTATTTGCAGCGTGCGTATGCGGTTGTTCGTCTCGAGCGCGGCGAGCGGCTCGACGAACAGCGTCTGCCCGCTCGCGCTCGTATCGTGGACGATGCCCGGCACGGTGCCGGCGAACTCGGCTTTGATCGGAATCACGAATCGCCCGTCGCGAACCGTCACGATGCGGTCCTGGATCGCCTTGGCGTTTTTGGCGGAATTGAGGATCGCGCCGACGCGATCGCGCGCGTCGGCCTGCGCCTGTGCCAGGCCGCGACGGATGCGCCCCAGGGCGTGCGACGCGCGGTCGAGCACGACGCCGCGCTCGTCGAGCGCGTCTACAATTGAACGTTGCAGGTCGGGCAGCGGCGTGTACGGCGCAACGATTTCGGCGAGGTCGCCGTGTTCCCGCACGGCGCGATGGGCGGAGGCCGCTGCGGCGAGGGCGTCGCCAATCGCACGCAGGTCGCTCCCCGCGAGCGCGCGACCGAGGTGCGCGGCCGCCGTCAACGGCGACGTGTCCACGGCGCGCATCACGTGAAGGTCTCCGCCGGTCACGAGCGACCGCAACGCCTCCGTACGCACCTGCTGGCGGCGCACCTCGGCGAAATCGGTCAGCGGCGCGAGTTGCAACGCGACGGCCTTGCCGCGTTCCGTGTGCGTGAAGCCCACGACGCGCTCGCGCACTCCGGCGAAGTCGATCGCCTCGAGGGTGCGCGAGTCTGCGAGACTCATCGTGCCGGCTTTAGGATCGGAGCTTCGCGCTCACCAACTCGTTGACGAGCGCGGGATCCGCCTTGCCCCGCGACGCCTTCATCACTTGGCCGACGAGGAAGCCTGCGACGTTGATCTTCCCAGCCCGAAAGTTGGCGACGACGCTTGGGTTAGCCGCGAGCACCTCGTCCACGAAGCGCTCGATCGTCGGGCGATCGGTCGTCTGGGCGAGACCCTCGCGTTCGACGATCTGCGCGGGAGAGCCGGCGCCGTCCCACATGCGCCCCACGAGCTCCTTCGCGATCTTCGAGTTGATGCGCTTGCTCTCGACGAGCTGGATCAGCTCGGCCAAATGCTCCGGCGCGACGCGCGACTCGGCCACCGGGACGCCGGTGTCGTTGGCGAGACGCGAGAGATCGCCGAGCACGAAATTTCCGGATTGGTGGGGATTGCCGCTGCGTTCCACGACGCGCTCGAAATAGTCCGCTAGGGGAAGGTTGTCGATGAGCTGGTTGGCGGGCTTCGCGTCCATGCCGTACGACTTCGTATAACGCTTGAAGCGTTCCCACGGCAGCGCGGGGAGGCTCGTTTCGATGCGCTCGACGTCGCCGCGAGCGATCTCCATCGGCACGAGGTCGGGATCCGGGAAGTAGCGGTAGTCGTGCGCCTCTTCCTTGCTGCGCATCGAGTGCGTGACGCCGTTGACCTCGTCCCAGCCGCGCGTCTCTTGCACGATCCGCTCGCCGGCCCGCAGCAGCGCGACCTGCCGATCGATCTCGCTTGCAATCGCGCGCTCGACCGAACGAAACGAGTTCATGTTCTTGATCTCGGTCTTCGTGCCGAGCTCGGCCGAGCCGGCCGGACGTACCGAGACGTTGGCGTCGCAGCGCAGTGAGCCTTCCTCCATCTTGACGTCGCTGACGCCGAGGGCAAGCAGCGTCCGCCGCAGCACCTCGAGATACGCGATTGCCTCTGCGGCGGTGTGCAGCTCCGGCTCCGAGACACATTCCATCAGCGGCACACCGGCGCGATTGAAGTCTACGAGCGAGTACGCGCTGCCGGCAATGCGGCCGTCGCCCGAGCCGGCATGCGTGGATTTGCCGGTATCCTCTTCCATATGGATGCGCGTGAGACGGCACTCGCGCAGCGTGCCGTCCTCCAACCAATATCTGACCGCGCCGCCGACGGCGAATGGCATGTCGTACTGTGAGATCTGATAGTCTTTGGGCATGTCCGGATAGAAATAGTTCTTGCGGTCGAACTTCGAAAACGCCGGAATCTGCGCACCGAACGCGATCCCGGTGCGCAGGATCAACTCGATCGCCTTGGCGTTGGGCACGGGCAGCGCGCCGGGCATCCCCAGGCATACCGGACAGATCTTCGTGTTGGGCTCGCCTCCGAACTCGTTGAGGCAACCGCAGAACATCTTGGTCTCCGTCTTGAGCTCGACGTGACACTCGATGCCGATCACCGCCTCGTACTCGCCGCTCATGCGCTTACCCCGGACACCGGTTTGCGCGCTTGCGCGTGCCGCGTGGCCTGCTCGTACGCGTGCGCCGCACCCAGCAACAGACGCTCGGAAAACACTGGCCCCGTGAGCTGCAGCCCGATCGGCATCGGGACGCTTCCGCCCGGAGGCGTCGTCCATCCGCACGGAACCGAGAGCGCGGGCAGGCCCGCGAGCGACATCGGGATCGTGTAGTAGTCCATCAGATACATGCTGTACGGATCGCTCTTGGCGTTGAATTCGAAGGCCGGGCAGCTCGTCGCCGGGCACGCGATCAGATCGCACACGCCGAATGCGCGCTGGAAGTCGCCGGCGATCAGCGTGCGCGCCTTCTGGGCACGCACGTAGTAGGCGTCGTAGTATCCGCTCGAGAGCGCGTAGGTCCCGATCAGGATCCGGCGCTTCACCTCGGGTCCGAAGCCGGCGGCGCGCGTCCGGTCGTACATCTGGCGCACGTCGTCGCCGTCGACGCGCAGACCGTAGCGCACGCCGTCGAAGCGCGCCAGGTTCGACGAGCACTCGGCGGGCGCGATCAAATAGTACGTCGCGACGCCGTAATCCGCCGTCGGCAGCGACACCTCGACGAGTTGCGCGCCGAGGCGCTCGAGATCGCGATAGGCCTCGCGATAGACCGCGTCCATCTCGCCAAGACTCGCCGTATCGAACTCCTTGACTATGCCGATCCGCAGGCCGCGGAGATCGGCACGCAGCGCGTCTGCCGTCGTCTCGACGGGACGGTCGATCGAGGTCGCATCCATCGGATCGTAACCGGCCATCGCATCGTAGGCGAGGGCCGCATCCTCGACCGTGCGCGTCAGCGGCCCGATCTGATCGAGGCTGGAAGAGAACGCGATCAGGCCGTAGCGCGAGATGCGCCCGTACGTCGGCTTGAATCCAACGAGGTTGCAGAACGCGCCCGGCTCGCGGATCGACCCACCCGTGTCGCTGCCGAGTCCGACGGCGGCCTCGTACGCCGCAACCGCGGCGGCGGAGCCGCCGCTCGATCCGCCGGGAACGCGCGACGGATCGTAGGGGTTGCGCGTGACGCCAAGCGCGGAGTTCTCACACGAGCTGCCCATCGCGAACTCATCGCAGTTCGCCTTGCCGATTGGCACGGCGCCCGCGGCAAGCATGCGCGCGACGGCGGTCGCCGTATACGGCGCGATCCAGCGCTCGAGGATCTTGCTGCCGGCCGTCGTGCGCGTACCCTCGAGACACATGTTGTCTTTCACGGCGATCGGCACGCCAGCGAGCGGGAGCTTTTCGCCGCGGCGTACGCGTTGGTCGACGATCGCCGCCTGCTGCAGCGCCAGGTCGTTGAGCACCGTCAGGTAGCTGCCGAAGAGCCCGTCGGCGTCGCGCACGCGGGCGAACGTCGCCTCGGCAACCTCGGCCGCGCCGATTTTACCTGCGCGCACGTCGGCCGCGATCTCCGCGCCGCTGCGTTCGATCAGCTCCACCACGCCCTACTCCGCGAGGATCCGGGGAACGCGGAAGAACGCGCCCTGACGCTGCGGCGCCTCGCGCAAGACGCACTCCCGGTCGAGGCAGCGTTGCGGCGTGTCATCCCGCATGACGTTGCGCGACTCCACCACCTGCGCGGTCGCCGCGACGTTCGAGACGTCAAGCTCGGAGAGCGCGTTCACGTGGCCCAGCAGGTCGCCGAGCTGTCGTCCGAAACGCTCGACCTCCTCGTCGGTCAGGGCGATGCGCGCGAGCTTGGCAACGTAACGAATGTCGATGCTATCGGCTGACAGGATCGGAATACTCCAAGAGGACCAGCGTCTCGATGTGGCCGGTCTGCGGAAACATGTCGAATGGTTGCACGATTTCGAGCCGATAGCCCTTGGATGCCAGGAACTTCAAATCCCGTGCGAGGGTCGCGGCATCGCACGAGAGATACCAGAGCCGGGGCGCGCGAGCTCGGGCGATCGCCGCGAGCACGGCCTCGTCACAGCCTTTGCGGGGCGGATCCAGGAACAGCGTCGGGGCGCCGCGCAGCGCCGACCGCAGCGGCTGCGTTCCCAGCGCCTGCTCCACTCGCCCTGCGACGAAGGACACACGCGCGTCCAGCCCGTTGAGTCGCGCGTTGGCGACCGCCTCGTCCACGGCCCGCGCGTTCTCCTCGACGCCGATGACGCTCCAGCCGTGCTTAGCGAAGAAAAGCGCGAACGTCCCGATGCCGCAATACAGGTCGACGAGCGCGCCCGGTTCGCCGAGCCGCGGCGACAGGAAATCGAAAATGCGTCCGACCATCTCGGCGTTGATCTGAAAGAAGGAACCCGCCGAAACGCGGTAGCGGACGCCGCGGATCTCCTCTTCGATCTCAGGCGTGCCGCACAGCACGCGATGCCGGCGCCCCGCGATCGCGTTGGCGCTGCTCGGATCGAACGAGTTGGTGACGCCCACGATCCACGGCGCTCTTTGCATGAGGACCTCGGCGGCGCGCGCAACGGCGCCCGACTCGCGCACGGTCGTGACGCTGAGCGCCACCTGGTCGGTGGCGCCGCCACTGCGTGCGACGATGTGGCGCGCATCGGCGAGCATGCGCTTCACCGGATCGTCGCGGCGCAGCTCGTCGATACGGCCGAGCGTGGCGTCTAGACGCGGCGCGACGACCGGACACGTGTCGATGGGCACCACGTCGTGCGACCGCTGACGATAGAAGCCGAGCTCCGGAGTCTCCCCGCCGGTCACGACGAGCGCCATCTTGTTCCGATATGCGCGCGGATCGATCATGCCGATCGTCGCCGCCACCCCGGCGCTCAATCCGCCGATGCGCGCGAGCGCATTGCGCACGATCTCCCGTTTCCACGCGAGCTGAGCGGGATAGGCCAAATGCTGGACCTGGCATCCGCCGCATTCTCCGAACACTCGGCAGAACGGCTGCGCACGATTCGGCGAATCGGAAAGCCGCTCGATCAGCTCCCCGACCGCGTAGCGCCGCTTTACCTCGGTGACGCGAACGCGCGCGCACTCGTGGGGCAACGGACCAAAGCAAAAGACGGCCATTTCGCCGGCGCGAGCTACACCTTGCCCGTTGCCCAGCAGATCCGTGAAGAGAAGATCGAGTTCCGCGCCGACGCGCAGCGCGGGCGCGTGATTAAGCGCTGTGCCGCTGCTCGTCGAGCGCCTTGAGCAGGGAGTTGGCTTCGTCGATCAATTCCTGGATGCGTTGGGTCGTCGGATCTTCGCGCCGACCGGCCCAGGCGATGCGGATCGCCGTGTAGGCGAGCGCCGTGCCGAGGGCCGCGACGCCCACACCGAAGCCGATCCAAAAGAGTGTGCGCGCCATGCGCCGCTGCTCGATGCGTTCCGGTTCGGGCGTCTGGTCCGGCAATTGCATGTTGCTTCATTCGCCCTTCGCCGAACCGCTGCCTGTCAACGTCACGTCGTCCACGAACTGCTCGGTGGCCAGCTTCGCGTAACCGTCGCCGTGCACGCCGAAGTAGAGCCAATAGATATGGCCGGCATACGCTCCGAGGTTCCAGGTGCCGCGCATCCACGCCGTCTTGTAGTTGGTGGTTTTATAGAGATTCACGACCACGTTGCCGCGATCGTCGAGCAGATCCGCCTCCTGATACGCGAGGCTGGTGTTCGCTTCGTCCGATAGCTGATACAGGTACGCCGTCAACACGCCGCCCCGCGGTATCGCGATCGCTTGACAGACGCCCGAGTTGCCGCGCGGTTCGCTCGCGCCGTCCACCGCTCCGGAGTATTCGTCGTACGTGCCGGAATGCGGATGCTCGCGCGTGATGTATGCGGGCTCGTCGCCGCACTGAAACCAGCCGCCGTCTACCCTGCCGGACTCGAAGCCGCCGTTGCTCACGACCGCACTCTTGCCGCTCGGAGCCGGACTCGGTTGCGCGTGCGGCACGTGGAAGTGGCCGGCCATGGGGGTGCGCGTCTGCGCGCCGGGCGCGGCGCCCGCGAGAGCGGCGGCCAGCGCGAGAACCAGCGCGCCGCGCTCAGTCTGCCTTTCGACTACGCTCAGGACAGGCTCCATCGAGATGCGCCACATCGTTGAGGCTCAGAAGCCGCGCCCGGCCGTCGGCGATCGCGATGCGCGTGATCCCGCCGGGCGAGAAGCGCGTCGTTTCCAGCTGCAGCTCCGCGCAAAACGCGTGCAGCGCTCCCGCATGCGTCACGACCGCCACGGGCGTTTCGCCCCTTGCGATCACGTCGTCGAGAAACGCTCGCACCCGTCGCCGGACGAGCTGGAACGACTCACCGCCGGCGGGCCGGTAGTACCGCGCGGCGCTGCGCGGGCCGCGCGCAAGCTCGGGATCTAGCGCGAGGATCTCGTCCCACGTCAGCCCCTCCCAGCGCCCGAAATCGAACTCGCGCAGCCGCGCGTCTTCGACGAGCGGCACGCCGTAGGCATCGGCAACGGCGCGTGCGGTCTCACGCGCGCGCCGCAGGTCGCTCGAGTAGACTGCGTGGACGCCGTCGCCGAGCAGTGCCCTCGCGATCGCGCGCGCCTGCGCGCGGCCGCGCGCCGACAGTGGGAGATCGGTGTTGCCCTGGAACCGGCCGGCCTCATTCCAGCTCGTCGGCCCGTGCCGGATCAATGTGACGTGCAGCGCGCGTGACGTGGCGGAGAGGGAGGGATTCGAACCCTCGAGAGACTCATCACCTCTGCTCGCTTTCCAAGCGAGTGCATTCGACCACTCTGCCACCTCTCCGTAGTGCGAACCCCGTTTAACCGCTGCCGCTGCGATCCAGCTGCCCGAGCCAGAAGTCGAAGCTCGCTCGCGCCTGCGCCTCCAGCATCGCGTCGCCCGGAACGACGTCGCGGCGCAGATGCTCCTTGAGCTTCGCCCGCGGCCCGTAGTTCGCGTCGATCACAAGATCTGCCGTGCGCAGCTGCGCGACCAGGCTTTCCGGCAACGCGGCATCCGGCGGAAGCGTGCTGAGCACGATCTCGGGCGGATTGGCGCTCGGCCAGGGTTTCGCCTCGAAGCGGCGGCAGGCCGCGTCGCGGCGGCGCGCGTCGCGCCCCCAGACGAACGTGTACGCGTCGTTGTCGTGCAGCTCGGCGAGAATGGCGCGCGCCGTGGCGCCGTACCCGAGGATTCCGATCCGTTTGAGCGCGACCGGTTCGTCGAGCAGCGCCTCGATGGCAGTGCGCGCGCCGATGCCGTCGGTGTTCGTCGCAAGGGTCTCGGAGCCGAAAAAGATCGTATTGACGGCCTCGGCGCGCTGCGCCTCGTCGGTCAGCGAGTCGCAGGCCTTCGCGGTCTCCTCCTTGAGCGGATAGGTGACGTTGCATCCTAAGTAACCGTCGGCGCGCAGGCGCCGGACCGCCGCGACGCCGCCGCCCTGCGGCACGCGAATCGCGACGTAGCTTCCGTCTAATTCCGCTTCGTCGAGAAAGCCGCGGTGCAGCCGCGGGCTCGCGCTGTGCTCGACGGGATCGCCGATCAGGGCAAGCTTCATCCGCGCCGCCCGCGCAGCATTAGCCGCTCGAAGAACCGGAAGACGCGTGTCACCGCAAAGTCCTTGAGCTCGATGGGTTCCGTCAGGATCGTATAGAGCCCGCAGAGCTTGCCTCCCAAGACGTCGGTGAAGAGCTGATCGCCCACGACCGCGATCTCGCGCCTGCGCATGCCCAGACACTGCTTCGCGCGCAGAAACCCGAAGGGCAGCGGCTTGAGCGCATTGGGGATGCATGCCACGTTCAGCTGCGCGGCCAGAAGAGTGACCCGCTCGGAAAAATTGTTCGACAACATCACGATGCGGAAGCCGCGCTCGTGCGCGCGGGAGACCCACGTGAGGTGCTCCTCGGCCAGCTCGGTTTGCCGAAAGCCCAAGAGGGTGTTGTCGAGGTCGACGATCAAACCGCGAATCCCGGCCGCCTCGAGCTCCTCGTGGGATACATCGCAGAGCCGCGGCGCGAACCGGTCGGGACCGAACATGGCGCTTGGCTTTGCGCCGTTTATCCCCGGTATCCTCGGGGCTTTCCACACGCCGTCCACCCGGATGCCCGCCATCCACCGATTTGGCTCGGCTACTCACAAAATCCCCACAAGGATTCCTAGCGGGACCCCAATATATTGTGGTAAACTTCTCTGCACGACACTATAGGTGTCGTAAACCGCTGCCGCTACCCCATTGAAATCGAACGTATGTTCGGTATAATTCAGGAGCCTCGATTATGAAGTTTACGCGCACGTATTCCGTCCCGGGCGATCCTTACGCCGGCGTTGCCTTCGAGCCGCGCTCGTCGCGGATCGTCAATCCCGACGGATCCGTCATTTTCGAGGCCAACGACGTCTTGGTTCCGACGAACTGGAGCCAGGTCGCAGTGGACGTCCTCGCCCAGAAGTACTGCCGCAAGGCCGGCGTACCCACAGCCACGGGCCGGGTCGCCGAGGAGGGCGTGCCTAAGTGGCTGCAGCGCTCGGCAGCCGATGGGCCGGCGCTCGAGGCCATGCCGCGCGACGCGCAGTTCGGCGCGGAGCGGGATGCGCGTCAGGTCTTCAACCGGATGGCCGGCTGCTGGACGTACTGGGGCTGGAAGTACGGCTACTTCGACTCCGAGGCCGACGCGCAGATCTACTACGACGAGATGTGCGCGATGTTGGCGCGCCAGATCGGCGCGCCGAACTCGCCGCAGTGGTTCAACACCGGGCTGCACTGGGCGTACGGCATTTCGGGTCCGGCGCAGGGTCACTGGTTCGTCGATCCCGCCGACGGAACGGCGAGTGCATCGCCTGACACTTACTCTCACCCGCAAGTGAGCGCTTGCTTTATTCTTGGAATCGAGGACGATCTCGTCAACGAGGGCGGAATCTTCGACGGCGTCATTCGCGAGGCACGCATCTTTAAAGGCGGCTCCGGCAGCGGTGCAAACTTCTCGAAGCTGCGCGCGGCGGGCGAGAAGCTGACCGGCGGCGGAACGTCGAGCGGGCTCATGTCGTTCCTCAAGGTCTTCGACCGTGCCGCCGGTGCGATTAAGTCCGGCGGCACGACGCGCCGCGCCGCCAAGATGGTCGTGCTCAACGCCGACCATCCCGACATCGAAGAGTTCGTCAACTGGAAGGTCCGCGAGGAGCGTAAGGTGGCCGATCTCGTCATCGGAGCCCGCGTTTTCGAGCGGCACCTTAACGCCGTAATCGCCGCCGCACACGACACCCGCGTGCCGGAGCACGCGCGTCTCGATCCGACGCTCAACGCATCGTTACGGCACGCGATTCGAGATGCGATCGCCGGCGGCGTCCCGTCGGGAGCGACCCAGAACGCGCTGGACTACGCGCGCCAGGGCTATACGCGCCTCGAGGTCGAGCAATACGACACGTCGTGGGATTCGGAGGCTTACCTCACGGTCTCCGGACAGAATTCCAATAATTCCGTTCGCCTCGATAACGAGTTTTTCCAAGCCCTCGACCGCGACGACGACTGGCTGCTGACGGCGCGCACAACCGGCGACGTCGTCAAGCGCATCAAGGCGCGCGACCTGTGGGAGCAGATCGGCCTCGCCGCGTGGCAGTGCGCCGATCCCGGGCTACAGTTCGACGACACGATCCAAGAGTGGCACACCTGTTCCAACGACGAGCGCATCAACGCGACCAACCCGTGTTCCGAGTACGTATTCGTAGACGATTCAGCTTGCAACCTAGCAAGCGCAAATTTGGTTAAATTCCTCAATAACGATGGCGATTTTGATGCACGGCGCTTTGCCGAAGCGGTGCGCATGTGGACCACGACGCTCGAAATTTCTGTCGCGATGGGTCAAATGCCATCTAAGCGCATCGCCGAGAAGAACCACGGTTATCGCACGTTGGGTCTCGGCTATGCAAACGTCGGTACGTTACTGATGCGAATGGGACTCCCGTACGACTCCGAGGAGAGCTATGGTTGGTGCGCCGCCATTACCTCGCTGATGACCGGAACGGCTTACCGCACGTCCGCGGAGATGGCGCAGCAGTTGGGTCCATTCGCGCGATTCGAGGCGAACCGCGAGCCTATGCTGCGCGTTATTCGCAACCACCGGAAAGCGGCATACGCAGCTGCGCCGAGCGAGTATGAGGGACTCACGGTAAAACCCGTCACACACACGCCGACTCTTTTCACGCAAGCGACATGGGAATTAGCTCGTAAAATGTGGGACGATGCGCTTGCGATCGGCGAAGTCGCGGGTTATAGAAACGCCCAGACCGTCGTCATCGCCCCGACCGGCTGCCTAACCGGCAACTCCCTCGTCGTCACCGACAAAGGCCTGACGCGCCTGAATCGCCTCGGCAACGTGGCTGGAGAACAATGGCAAGATCTCGATGTTCGCGTAATGACCGACGACGGCGAACAACGAGCGACGAAATTCTACATCAACGGTATTTCGCCGACTTGTCGGATTAGAACTCGAGGAGGATACACGATTCAGGGTACGCCCGAGCATCGCGTCAAGGTCGTCGCTCCCGAAACGGGCGAGCTGATCTGGAAGCGGTTTGCCGAGATCGCTCCGGGCGACACCGTCGCGCTTTCGATGGGCGGGTTCGCTGGGACCCCTCGCGCCGTTAATTTGCCGCCGCTAGGCGAAGAGTATTGGACCACCGATCACACGACGGTCGTGCCTTGCATGATGACTGCAGATCTCGCGGAATTCGTTGGTTACTTCATGGGCGACGGATCTCTGCACGCAAAAGGCCTTCGCCTCCGCGTTTCCGCGCCGGACACCGATGCGCGCGACCGTCTCGTCGCCCTTGCCAAGAGGTTGTTTAATATCGATGCCGCTTGCACTGAGAAGGGCGGCTATATTGAAGTTGCCATCCATTCCGTTTCCCTAACGACGTGGTGGGAAGCTTGCGGGTTTGCAAAGCATAACCCGACGACCGACCCTCGCGGCAAGGGCTATGTGCCTCACGTTCCCGGCTCGGTTCTCGCCTCGAATGATCCGGCGGTTTACGGCGCGTTTTTGCGGGGGCTTTTCGAAGCGGGCGGCAGCGCAACCCAAGGCGTCGCGCATCTCGCCACGGCAAACGCAAGCCTTGCCGACGATGTGCGAACGATATTGCTGCAACTGGGCGTCCCTACCAGCACGACGATCGATCAATCCGGCGGGGATCAAAGCGATCTCCACGTAGTACGTGTCCGGAACGCCGTCTACGCCCGCCAATTCATGGAGCGCGTAGGCTTCATCGGACAGCGGAAGCGCGGCTTGATTCGGTTTTCCGATACGGGACAAGGAACCAACCTCGCACGACGCAGCGAAACGTATCGGTACAGTCGCGGAGGTGCGATTAGCCGCACTACGGCGACCGCACTGCTCAGCGCTACCCACAACTCGGAATTGAAGACGGCCCTCAGCTTCTTCTACGACGACGTCGCCGCCAACGAAGACGGTGGCGAGCAGCTAACCTACGATCTTTCCGTGCCGGCAAACGTAACTTACCTCGCGAATGGCTTCGTTTCGCACAACACGATCGGGCTCGTGATGGATTGCGACACGACGGGCATCGAACCGGACTTTGCGCTCGTCAAATTCAAGAAGCTCGCGGGCGGCGGATACTTCAAGATCGTTAATCAATCGGTCGATGCGGCATTGCACAAGCTCGGCTATTCGCAAGCGCAGATCGACGCTATCGAGACGTATGCTAAGGGCACCGGAACGCTCCTGGAGGCCCCGCACGTCAACCGCGCCACACTGAAAGCCAAAGGTTTCGATGACGAAGCACTCGCGCGCGTCGAGACCGCGCTGCCGACCGCGTTCGAGCTGCCGTTCGTCTTCAACAAGTTCGTCTTAGGCGAGGGCTTCTGCAAAGAAAAACTCGGCCTTACGGACGAGCAGGTAAATGACTGGAACTTCTCGATTTTGCGCGATGGCCTCGGCTTCAGCCCAAGGCAGATCGAAGAAGCGTCGGCACACATCTGCGGCCGCATGACGGTCGAGGGCGCGCCCGATCTCAAGGACGAGCATCTCGCGGTTTTCGACTGCGCAACGCCGTGCGGTAAGTACGGCGCGCGCTACATCCGCCCGCTCGCACACGTCGATATGATGGCGGCCGCGCAACCGTGGGTAAGCGGGGCGATCTCGAAAACGATCAATCTTCCGCAAACCGCGACTATCGCTGACGTAAAGGAAGCGTATCGCTATTCCTGGGAGCGTATGATCAAGGCGGTCGCGCTCTATCGCGACGGATCGAAGCTCTCGCAGCCGCTCGCGGCGAGCTACGATTTCGGTGGCGACGCCGGTGTGGAGGAGTCGGCTGCGGCGGCGGCGCCGCAGCCCTTCGTGCAGCCCTTGCAGATCGCGGAGAAGATCGTCTATCGCTACATCGCCAAGCGGCGCCCGATGCCGCAGCGCCGCAGCGGCTACACGCAGAAGGCCACGATCTCGGGTCATAAGGTATACTTGCGCACCGGCGAGTACGAGGGCGGCCAGCTCGGCGAGATCTTCATCGACATGCATAAGGAGGGCGCGGCCTTCCGCTCGCTGATGAACAACTTCGCGATCGCGATCTCGCTCGGCTTGCAGCACGGCGTGCCGCTCGAGGAGTTCGTCGAGGCGTTCACGTTCACGCGCTTCGAGCCCAACGGGCCGGTGATCGGACACGACCACATCAAGATGGCGACATCGATCCTCGACTACATCTTCCGCGAGCTTGCGGTCAGTTATCTCGGCCGCTACGAACTCGCGCACGTGCAGCCGTCCATGCAGATGGACGCGATGGGCCCGGAGGCGCAAGAGGACTACATCGCCGAGGAGGAGGGCGACGTGCGCGTGCGGCCTGCCGGAGTGTCGGAGAAGCTTCATCCGGTCAGCACCCACCTGCATCCCGGTCAGGAGACGCCACCGTCGCAGCCGATGGCGAGCGTCCCCGCTGCCGTAACGCAGCCGGCTCCGCCGCCAGCATCGCACACCGGCAACGGAACGGCGACGGCGACGCTCGTGCGGACGCAAGCCATCAACGCGTCGAAGGCCAAGGGCTATACGGGAAACGCGTGCTCGGAGTGCGGGCAGCTTACCATGGTCCGCAACGGCGCGTGCGAGAAATGCGACTCGTGCGGCGCCACCAGCGGCTGTAGTTAGAGCCGGAGCCTGGCCGAGCCGCATTCCGACAAGGGTTTTCGGACGCGCGGACGCGATAACGGCGAAATGAAGCGTCTTCTTTCTTCCGTCGTCGCCGCAATGCTGCTCATCGCCCCGCTCGGTGCCGGGGCCGCTACCGCAACCTCGCCCGCCGCGCAGCTCATGAGCAGGCTCAAGTGGCGCAGCATCGGTCCGTACATCGGCGGCCGCGTCGTGGCGGTCGCGGGCGTTCCCTCGCAGCCGTATCTCTCCTACATGGGCGGCGTCCAAGGCGGAGTTTGGAAAAGCGTCAACTATGGACTGAGCTGGACGAACATCAGCGACGGCAAGATCCCGGGCGTCGCCGATCCGATCGGCGCCCTCGCCGTCGCCCCGTCGAACTCGAACGTCATCTACGCCGGAACGGGCGAGGCCGACATCCGCAGCGACTTCGACACCGGCGACGGCGTCTACAAGTCGACGGATGCCGGCAAGACCTGGTCGTATGCGGGTCTACGCGACACCCACATGATCACCCGGATCGTCGTCGACCCGCGGAACGCCGACGTCGCCTACGCGGCCTCGATGGGCCACGTCTTCAAGCCCAATCCCGACCGCGGCGTCTTCAAGACGGCCGACGGCGGCCGCAGCTGGCGCAGGGTGCTCTTCGTGGACGATCGCACTGGCGCCGTCGACCTCGTCATGGATCCGCGCACTCCGAACACCCTGTACGCTGCGACGTGGCAGGCGCAGCGCATGCCGTGGAAGCTCGACGACGGCGGGCCCGGCAGCGCGCTCTACAAGACGACCGACGGCGGCGCGCACTGGACGAAGATCTCCCGCAATCCCGGCTTCGCAAGCGGCGTCCTAGGAAAGATCGGCGTCTCCGTCGCCGCCAGTAACACGAAGATCGTCTATGCGATCGTGCAGGCGCACGAGGGCGGCGTCTTTCGTTCGAACGACGGCGGAGCGTCGTGGAGGCGCGTCAACTCCGAGATGAAGCTGCGCCAACGCGGTTTCTACTACATGGCCATCTCCGTCGATCCGACGAACCCGCAGGTCGCATACGCGGCCCAGGTGGACGGCGTCTACAAAACGAGTAACGGCGGAAAGAACTGGAAGCTGTTGCAGATACCGCACGGCGACAACCACATCGTGTGGATCAATCCGCGGAACTCCAAGATCTTGCTCGTCGGGAACGACGGCGGCGCGACCGTCTCGGTAGATGGCGGCAACACCTGGAGCAATGAGCACAATCAACCGACCGGGCAATACTACCACGTCGCACTCGACGACCAGTTCCCGTTCCATGTCTTCGGCGCGGCGCAAGACGAAGGCGCCTTCGAAGGGCCGAGCGCGGCCGTCGGCCCGGGCATCGGACCGGGAGAGTGGTACGGCGTCGCGCTGGGCGAGAGCACGTTCGTCGCTCCGGAGCCGGGCGATCCGCACGCGACCTACGGAAGCGGCTACTACAGTTCGTTCGTGCGGCTCGATCGCGTGACCGGCGACGCAAAGAACGTCAGCCCATGGCCACGCTACATGTCCGGAGCCTCGTCGGCTGAGACGAAGTATCGATTCGGGTGGACGCATCCGATCTTCTTCTCGCCTGCCAATCCGCGTGAGCTGCTCGTCGCAGCACAAGTCGTGTTCTCGAGCACCGACCACGGCCAGACGTGGAGGATCATCAGCCCCGATCTAACGCGCAACGATCCGACGACCGAAGCGCCGACCGGCGGACCGGTGGACCTCGATCAAACCGGCGCGGAAACATTCCCCGACATCTCGTCGCTCGCGGTCTCGCCGCTGGACGCCGACGTCTTGTGGGCCGGCTCCGCGGACGGCCTCGTGCACGTGACGACCGATCACGGCGGCCGCTGGACCTCGGTCACGCCGCCACAGCTACCGCAATGGGCGCAGATCAGCTCGATCGAGCCGTCGCATACGAGCAAGTCGACGGCGTACCTGACCGCCTCGCGCTTTATGTGGGACGATTACCATCCCTACGTCTATGAGACGACCGACTACGGCGCGCACTGGACGGCACTGACCAACGGCCTGCCCTCCGATCAATACGTCTTCGTCGTGCGGCAAGATCCGCGCGAGCCGCGCCTACTCTTCGCGGGGACGCGCAGCACCGCGTACGTCAGTCTAGACGGCGGCGGAGAGTGGCAGCCGCTCACGCTCAACCTACCCGGCGTCCAGGTGCGCGACCTCGCGATCGACGCGCGCGAAGGGGAGCTCGTCGCCGCCACGCACGGCCGCGCGTTTTGGATCCTCGACGACCTCGCGCTACTGGAACGGCTCGCGCAGCAAACGTCCTACTCGGTCGCCACTACGCAGATCTTCGCGCCGGAGACCGCCTGGCTGAGCAACGCCTACGGCGGACCGCCCTTTTCGATTCCCAACTACGGCGACAATCCGGACTACGGCGCGGTGGTCTTCTTCAATCTGCCGAAATCATACAACGGCCGCACCCCGCTGACGCTGACGTTTTTGGATGGCAACGGCGCAACCGTCCGAAGCTTCACGCTGCATCTCAAGAGCAAACACGAGCAGAAGCTGACGCCGGAGCAGGAGGACAAGCTCGACGCGAATCAGTCGCGCGCGCGCGACGTTGATCGCTCGACGGCCGTCGAGCCCGGCATGAACCGGTTTCTGTGGGACATGCGGTACACGCCGGCTTACGATGTGCCCGGGTTCCGCACCACGCAGACGGACGACTTCCCCGATGCGGGAGACGGCCCGACGATCGTGCCCGGCAAGTATACGGCCGTCCTGCAGTACGGCACGACGCAGCTGCGCGCGCCGTTCGAGGTGCGGCTCGATTTGCGGCTGCATCCGGCACCCGGCGATCTGCAGGCGCGCCTCGCCCTGGAGATGCAGGTCCTCGGCGCGATCGACCGTCTGGATAGGACGATCGCCGCTGCGATGAACGCAGGTGCCAAGGCGCCGGCGGCGCAGCGACTCCAAATCGATGCTCAGATCGCGAACGTTGTCATGCTTCAGATGAACTCGAGCGAAGCGGATTTGCTGCACGAAACGAAGGTGCGCGAGCAGCTCGGCTTCTTGCTGGGCTCGCTCGAGGGCGCGTATCAACGCCCCACGGCGGCCGAATACGCCACGTTCAAGCAGCTCGACGCCGAAGCGTCCGCGGGCGAAACGCGCCTGCAGGCGCTGTCGGCGCGTTAGGATCGCCGACCTACGAGTAGCAGTAGGAATCGGAGGACGCGTCTCCGCCCTGTAAGCGAACTTGGTGTGCGCGGTGGTCGGCGTCGAATTCGATGAAGAATTTCGGATCGAAGGCGATCGCCCCGTCGCCGGCCACGTCGAGCTTCACCATCCAGCTGCCGACCCCGTCGGGATAGAATTGGTCGTCCCACGCGCGATACAGCGAGTTGGTGAAGTAGACGCGCTTCCCGTCGCGGCTGATCTCCACCATCTGCGGGCCGCCCGCGAGCGGCCGCGCGGGATCTTTCGGATGCGCCGCGCGGCGGACGATGCCGCCGATGTGCACCGAGCCGACGAGCTTCGGGTGAAACGGATCGCTCACGTCGTACTGCCGCATCTCGCCGGTGCCCCAGCACGACGCGTACAGATAGCGATCGTCGAGCGACAGATCGATGTCGCTGAGCAGCGGCGGCACGGCGGAGAAGCCCTTGAGCATCGCGGGCAGCTGCGCGGGATCGGCCGGCTCGGCGGGAATCTCGATGACCTTCTCCACCTTCCACGCGCCGTCGCTGCGATGCCACAGCCAGATCGAGCTCGATAGATCCTTGAGCGACACGACGACGCCGGCAAATCCCCAGGCGTTTGCCGGATCGTGTGACGGTCGCAGCTCGAGCACCATTTGTTGCTCGGCGCCGAGATCGACGCTCTGCGCATGACGCCTCTTCCGCAGATCCCAGAAGTGCAGCTCGTGTCCGTACTTACCTCCGAGCAGCAGGTCGGGATTTAGGCCCCCCTCGATCATCTTCGGCGTGCCCCATTCGCTCGTGATCATCGCGTCCTGCGTGAGGTGCCACCAGAAGTCGTACGCGAGGTACTGCGGTCCGCGATCGGCCTCCCACGGCCCGATGACGTCGAACGTATCGCAGTCGAGCATGAAGATTCCACCCGGCCCGTCACCCTCTGCGTTGCCCAGCGCGCTGACATAGATTGCGTCGGGGCCGCAGTGCACCGTGTGCGGCCGCGTGTAACCCGTGCGTTCGACGATCTCCTCGGGCTCGATCACCCGCGAGATGCTCGGATGTGCCGGGTCGGGCTTCGTATCGAGGATGTGAATGCGCGAGGAACGCAGTCCCGGCACGATCAGGTACCGCCGTTCGACGTGCGGCCGCGGCGCGAACGGACAGAGCGCCGCGCTGCAGGCGTTCCATCCGAAATGGTGGAGTTCGTCGCCGGTCTGGGGCAGTTCGACGCGCCCGATCTCGCGGGCGAAAGCGGCCGAGGACGGATCGGCGTCTACGACCCCGAGTGCATCCGGTTTGCCGTTACCGCTCGCGCTCAGCAGCGCCACGTATGCAAGCGTTTCGGGTGGCGCCTTCATCGCGTCCTTGGCCGAGGCGTAAAAGGTGGGATCGGGCTTCAGCAGCATGGCACACCTCTCTTTGGCGGACTCCGGTAGTTACACGAACGCGGCCACGATCCCCGTGACGACCAGCGCGATAGCCCAGATGACGTCCACGTTCAGCCACGCCGTGCGCAAGAAGCTCACGCCGACCTTCGCATAGACAACGAGCGCGACGGCGGTCATCGTCGCGAGATAACCGAGTGTGTGCACGGTCATCATCGCCGCCCCCGTGGCAAATGGGGTTTCGGACGGCGCCGCGGTGACGAAGGGCACCAGCATCAGACCGGCGCCGTGCGCGCTGGACATGAGAAATCCCCACAGAAGCAGGCCCCAGAAACCGACGCGCATCCCCACCCAGCGGGGGTGACGGATCCGAACCAAGCGATACGCGCCAAACGCGAGGAGCACGCCGGCCGCTGTCCAGTGCAGAATTGGACGCGGGAGCTCGACCGCCGCGACGACGGCCAGAAGAACGATCGCGCCGACCGACAGGATGTGCCCGAGCGCCAGCGGCACGATCGCCTGCAGCACTGCCTCCGTGCGCCGCTCCTGCAAGCCGAGCGCCACCGCAAACAGCCATCCCATCCCAGGATTGAGCCCGTGATAGCAGCCGAGAAGAAAGAGTGCGGTCCACGCGAAGTGACCGCTCATCCCGGTCATCAGGTTGGAGGGTTTGTCATGCTGCTGGTACGTCGGTCCATGCGCATCGCGTTCTGCGCGTTACCCGCATCGCTCTTGGCTGCCTGCTCGATGCAGGCCGGCGCGCCGCTCTCGCCGTCACGCTCTCGACGAAGGCGGCTCGTTCTGCGTTCCGGCCTACGGCGGTTTTGGCGGGGCGGTAAAGTACCCAGCTGCCGATCCATCGGTGAAACTCAAGTTGATCGGCAGCACGAAAGACTACGATAATCTGCCGCAGCTCGGCAAAGGTGATAAGCCCTACACCGCGTACGGACGGGCGACGATCTCAGGCTTCCCGTTCAACTTCGGCCCGTGCTACTCCGTCGCAACGAAGGGCAAATACGGCGGCGTCATCGGAGGAGTCGGGACGCTCCTCAAGGGTGTGTTCGTGCCCGCCGCGGCTAGCGCCGTAATCGAATTGTACTCGGGCAAACAGACCTCGGCGAAGTGCTGAGTTACGAGACCGAGCGCAACGAGCCGGGCTCCGCGGGCAAGACGATGCCGGCGAGATTGAGCGGATCGTAGGCGCCGATCGCGAGCGCTTCCGGCTCGACGCCGGTGCGGCGCACGGCGCGCAGTGCGTCGATCGCCTCGGGCAGCGCGAACTGCTCGCCGACGTATCCCGCTACGAAGCGTCCGCCGCGAATCTCGCCGCGCGCCTCCATGCGCCGAAGCACGAGCAGCAGCTCGCGCCACGCCGGCGCGAGGCTCTCGCGCCCGATCACGTCGCGAAAGACGACTCCCCAACGCGCGAGCAGGCGCCGCGCGAACAATTCCCGATCGATGCGCTCCGCCGCCGCCGGCAATAACGTCCATCGCCCGCTCGACGAGCGGGGGCGCGCGCGCAGTCCCTTCTCTCCCAGGCGGCGCTTCGCGTCGCTGAGCGAGCGCAGCGCGTCGAATCCGTCCGCCGTCACGAGCCCCGCGGCGACGAGCTGCCACAGCGCCTCCTCCACCTCGCTCGGGAGCCGCTTCGTGCTGTGCAGGATCTCCACGAAAAACGGCGCGCGCAGCTCCTCGATTCGCTGCAGGACCTCGCGCGCCGCGTGCGACAGCGCCGCCACCTCGCGCTCGCGACGCACGATCAGCTCCCCCGCGCTGGCACGCAGGAAGAGCGCGATCGGCGCGAGGCGCGTCGGCCGCACGCGCGACCGCTGCGTCGAAGGATTTGGGTCGAGCGCCGGGTGCGGCGTCAGCCTTCCCCACATGACGTCTCCCGCGTAGCAAAGACGATCCAAGTATTCGGAACGGTAGCCGGCGACGCGCGCCGGCAGCACCTGCCCCTCCCATGCCACCGCGGGAATCTCGTAGCCTTCGAGCTGCCGAATGACTTGCAGCGTGCCGTCGATGCCGTGCAGCCGCGACGACGGCGCCGCGTGCTGCCAACGCTGCAGAAACGCGACGTACTGCGCGGACGTCACCGGCTCGATCTCGCGCCGCAGCCGCCCCAGCGTCAGGCGGTGAATCCGTGCGAGCACGCGCCGGTTGCACCACTCCTCGCTCGCCGATTGCGTGAATCGCCCGCGCAACACTTGCCCCTGCGTCTCGAGGCGAATCAGCGCCGTCTCGACCACTTGCGGTTCGACGGCGAGCCGTTGGGCGATCGGCTCGACCGTTACCGGTCCGCTGCACTCGAGCCAACCGCGTAACACCTCGGCGAAGGCCTCGTCGCGCGACTCGGGAACGGGCTCGCCGCCCACCGCCGCGATGGACGCCGCGACGGTCGCGCCTGGATACGCGGCGAGGGCGAGCTCCAATCGCTCGGCGCACGTCCACATCCCCGCGATCGTGGTCGCGCGGCGCTGGGCGGCCAGCTCCTCGTGCCATGCCTGCCACTGTGCCACGGGCGGCAGCACGATCAGCGTCGACAGCGCGTCGTGCAGCTCGTCGGCATCGCGTACGGCGGGCCACGACTCGGCGGCGACGTCGGCGATCGCCGCGGGATCGAGCACGCCCGCGCCGTCCAAGTCGTCGCGCATCGTGCGCCGCAGCTGCACCGCGCGAGCGCGCCGCTCTTCCAGTGGTGCATCGTCGAGGTAAGCGAACGGATTCGCGTTGAGGATCTCGTGGCAAAAGACGGACGGCTCCGGGGTGTCGACGGCGACGGTCCGCATGCGTCCCGCCTCGATCTCCCGCAGCACCGTGAGGAACCCATCGAAGTCCATGGCCTCGCGCAGACAGTTGTCGATCGTTTCGCGGACCAGCACGTGATCCGGAATGCGTATCGGTCCGGTCAGATTCTCGGGACAGGCCGCCTGGTCGGGAAATACCGCAGCGAGCAGGTCGTCCGCACGCATGCGCAGCAGCTGCGGCGGCACCCTGCGGCCGCCGCTGAAGCGCAGGATGGCGAGCGCACGTGCCGCGTTCCAGCGCCAGCGCGCCGCGAACATCGGCGCCGGCAAGAGCGCCTGCGTCAGCGTATGTTCTGCACTCGCCGACTTGACGAACTCGAACACCGCATCGAGTGGAAACGCGTGCTGATCGCTGAGCGACAGTACGATGCCGTTGTCCGTGGCCGCGGCCTGCAGTTCGAGGTTGAAGGACCGGCAGAAACGCTTGCGCAGCGCGAGTCCCCACGCGCGATTGATGCGAGCGCCGAACGGCGTGTGCAAGATCAGCTGCATTCCCCCGCCCTCGTCGAAGAAGCGTTCCGCAACGATGGCCTGCTGCGTCGGAACGACGCCTAACATCGCCTTGCCGGCGCGCACGTACGCGACCGCCTGCTCCGCGCCGGCACGCTCCACGCCGCATTCGCTCGCGAGCCACTCGCGCGCGGCCTCATCGTCGCGCTCGTCGATCGCAGCGCGCACGTCGCACACCTCGCGGGAGAGCTCGATCGTGCGCCCCAACCCCTCGCCGTTCCAGAACGGGATCGACGGCGGCGCACCGTGCGCGTCTTCCACGCGCACCACGCCGGCCTCCACGCGGCGGATCCGCCACGAATTCGTGCCGAGCAGGAAGATGTCGCCGGCCATGCTCTCGATCGCAAAGTCTTCGTCGAGCGTCCCGATCGCGTGTCCGTCCGGTTCCACGATCACGGTGTAGTTGGCGGTGTCCGGGATCGCGCCGCCGCACGTGAGCGCGGCGAGTCGCGCGCCGCGCCGCGCGCGCAGCCTACCGTTGACGCGGTCGTAGTGCAGGAACGTGCCGCTGCGCCCGCGCGACGTCGCGACGCCGTCTGCGAGCATCGAGACGACCGCCTCGAAATCTCGGCGAGCCAGCTCGCGGTAGGGATACGCCCTCCGCATCGTCTCGAACAAGGCGTCGGCCTCCCACTCGTGCTGCGCGCAGGCCGCGACGATCTGCTGGGCGACGATGTCGAGCGGAGCGGTGGGTATGGTAAGTGCGTCGAGTGCGCCCGCTCGCATCGCACGCACGAGCGCGGCGCATTCCACGAGCTCGTCGCGCGTCGTGACGTAGAAGATGCCCTTCGGCAGCGCGCCGATCCAGTGGCCCGAGCGGCCGATGCGCTGCAGCGCCACCGCGATCGCGCGCGGCGATCCGAGCTGCACCACAAGATCCACGGAGCCGATGTCGATTCCCAGTTCGAGCGACGCAGTCGCGGTCACCGCGCGCAGCTCGCCGCTGCGCAGCCGGCGCTCCACGTCGAAGCGCATCTCGCGGGCGAGGCTGCCGTGATGCGGCATCACGAAGCCCTCGCCGAGGCGCTCATTGAGCGCGAACGCCACGCGCTCGCTCATGCGCCGCGTTCCGACGAAGATCAGCGTCGTGCGATGGTTGCGAATCTGCTCCGCGACGCGATCGTAGATCTCGCCCCACATCTCGCCGCTCGCGACCGGTCCGAGCTCGTCGGAGGGCACCTCGATCGAGAGCTCCATCGCGCGGCGGTGGCCGACGTCGACGACTCGCGCCGTGGGGCTCAAGAAGCGCGCGACCTCGTCGAGCGGCCGCACCGTCGCGGAGAGGCCGATCCGCTGCGGACGCGTGCCTCCGCCACGCGTGACGAGCTCGTCCAACCGCGCGAGCGTCAGCGCCAGATGCGAGCCTCGCTTGTTGCCGGCCATCGCGTGAATCTCGTCCACGATGACGTACTTGACTCCAGAGAAGAGCTTGCGCGAGCGTTCGGCGGTGAGCAGGATGAAGAGCGATTCCGGCGTCGTCACGAGCACGTGCGGCGGCTTGCGCAGCATGCGCTGCCGCTGCGCGGGCGTGGTATCGCCGGTTCGCACGGCCGTCCGGATCGGTGCCAGCTCGACGTCGCTCTGGCGCGCCAGCGTCGTCAGCTGCGCGAGCGGCTTCTCGAGGTTCTCGCGGACGTCGTTCGAGAGCGCCTTGAGCGGTGAGACGTAGACGACGAGCGTGTTCTCCTCGAGCGCGCCGGAAGCGGAGCGACGAACGAGGTCGTCCAGCGCCAGCGTGAAGGCCGCCAGCGTCTTGCCGGATCCCGTGGGCGCGGCGATGACGACGTCATTACCCGCGCGAATGGCCGGCCAACCGCGCGTCTGCGGCTCGGTCGGCGCGTCAAACGCCGCAGCGAACCACTCGCGCAGCAACGGGTGAAACTCTTCGAGCACTGGCTTCTTAACTTCGACACCGCTGCGGCGGGTTCCAGGGACGAATGCCGAACCCGGCGTCGCATGCGAAATGCGCTGTTCGCAGCATTCGCGCTGGCCGCGACCGCCGCGCCCGCGGCCGCCTTGCCGGTACTGCAGCTGAGCGACATGGCGCGCATCGTCGATCTCGAGGAGCCGGCGATCTCCCCCGATGGGTCCCGCGTGGCGGCGGTGAGGATCGACCAGGACCTGCGCCATGCGGCGTACGTCAACAGTCTCGTCGCGATCGACACGGCGGACGGTCGCAGCCGGACGCTCGTGCGCGGGCACGACGTAGCGGTTCCGCGCTGGTCACCCGACGGCGCCCGGATCGCATACCTGGCTCGCCCATCCGGGGAAGAGTATCGTCAGCTCTTCGTTCGTCCGCTCGGCGGCGCGGCGCGGCGCCTGACGCGCGCCCGGGGCGACGTGATCGACGCGGCCTGGAGTCCCGACGGGCGCAGCCTCGCCTACGTGGCGGCCGACCATCAGGCGCCGGCCACGTACTTCTTCGCCGGCGACAACGACTACACGGCCGCCGCGCCGACGCCTCCGGACCACCTCTGGATCGTCGCAGCGGCCGGCGGCGCGCCACGGCGCCTCACCTCGGGATCGTGGACGATCGCGCCGACGGATCCGGGCGGCATCTTCTCGCCGCAGATTGCATGGACGCGCGACGGACGCCGCGTGACCTTCACGCGCGTGGAGAACACGTTTAGCGGCGACAGCGAGCGCTCGACGCTCTGGCAGGCTGAGATCGCCGGCGGCGCGCTGCAGAAGCTGACGGCCCGTCCGGAGCTGGAATTGAGCCCGGCCTATTCGCCGGATGGCTCGGCGCTCGCGTACTGGTATCCGCTCAATGGCGACTTCAACTCGGAGAACACGCTGCGACTCGCGGCGAACGGGCGCGACGTCTTGCTCTCCGAGCGGCTCGATCGCAACGTCGCGGGCTCGCTCTGGCTTCCCGGCGGACGCCGGTTGCTGATCTGCGCGGCCGACGGCACGCAGATGAACGCGTGGACGATCGACCTTGCAGGGACGCTGCGGCCGTTTCCGCTCGGCTCCCTGCACGTGGTCTGCGACCCGTATTCGAGCAGCACGTTCGATTCCGGGATCGCAGCGGACGTTGCGCGCGACGGGTCGATTGCGTTCCTCGCGACGAGCGCGGCGAGCGCACGCGAGCTCTACTACCTCCGCGCGGGTGCGTCGGCACCGCGCCGGCTCACGCACTTCAACGACTTTCTCTCGCGGATCGCGCTGGGACGCATGACGGAGCTGAACTGGACCGGCCCCGACGGCTTCGCCGAAGACGGCGTCGTGACGTTTCCGCCTTCATTTTTGCCGGGCCCCGCAAGGTATCCGGTCGTGCTCCTGATTCACGGCGGCCCGGGGCTCTCGAGCACGCGCGATTTCGCCTGGGAGCAGTGGCCGCTCGCGCAGATGATCGCGGCACGCGGCTGCGTCGTGTTGCAGCCGAACTATCGCGGCAGTGACAACCTGGGCAACGCATACATGACGGCCATCGTCCGCAACACCGTAGCCGGCCCGAGTGCGGACATCATGGCCGGCTTAGCCGCGGTCGAACGGCTCGCGGGCGTCGACGCGACGCGCGTCGCCGTCTCGGGCTGGTCGTACGGCGGCGAGCTCACGTCGTGGCTCATCGGCCATTACCACGTGTGGCGCACAGCCGTCTCGGGAGCGGCGGTCAACAGCGAGTTCGACGAATACAACCTCTCGACGTCGAACGTGCAGGACCGCTATCCGCTGGGGACGTCACCGTATACCGACGACGGACAGCGCGTCTATCGCGACAACTCTCCAATCACGTACTACGCGCAGATCACGACGCCGACACTGATCTGGGGCACGACGCTCGATCCCATCGTGCCGATCACGCAGTCGTACGCGCTCTACCACGCGCTGACCGACAACGGCGTTCCGGTGCGATTCGCCGTGTTTCCCGCGGCGACGCACGGACCCGCCGATCCGCGCCAGACCGCCGCGCTGACCCGCCTGTGGCTCGATTGGCTCGGCAAATATTTGCGATGACGTACCTCATCCAATTCGCCCGTGAGCGCGTTCTATGGGGCATGAAGCTGATCGCCGTAATCGCCCTGCTCTCGAGCCTATCCGCCGGGAGCGCCGCACAGGCACAGGCGCCCTCCGCACGCGTCGTGCTCGCCGGCGGCTGCTTCTGGGGGATGCAGCTCGTCTTCGAGTCGCTGCGGGGCGTCGATCGCGTCGTCGCCGGCTACTCCGGCGGAGGCGCCGCCACCGCGCAGTACGAGACGGTCAGCACCGGCACGACGGGGCACGCCGAGTCGGTCGAAATAACGTACGACCCCGCGAAGATCTCGTTCAAGCAGCTGCTCGACGTGTATTTCCTCGTTGCGCACGATCCGACCGAGCTCAATCGTCAAGGCCCGGACGAGGGGACGCAGTATCGCTCCGAGGTCTTCTACACCTCAAACGAGCAACGCGCCGAGACGCTCGCCTACATCGCGAATTTGGAACGACAGCACGTCTACGGCTCGCGCATCGTGACGATCCTGGCGCCGCTGCGCGGCTTTTATCCGGCCGAGGCCTACCACCAAGACTACGCGGTGCATAACCCGCAGAATCCCTACATCGTCTTCAACGACGTGCCGAAGCTGAGGGCGCTGCGCGAGAAGTTTCCAGGTCTCGTGAGAGCCGACGCGCCCTTCCGCTCTTAGAGCGGCGCGTTCGCCACGTTGTCCGCGTAGGAGCGCGGATCGAAATACCAGGCCGGAAGCGCTTGCGGGAACTCGATGTTGGTGAAATCGTAGTCCACGGTCGCGTCTATCCCAAGATAGTCGGCGTCTTTCTGATACGTGGGCGTGCCGTGAATCTGAGTGACGATCGGCATGTTGTTCATCCAGCCCAGCGTTACCGTGAAAAGCATCGGATACACGTGATGACCTTCGTCTTCTTCGTAGAGCTTGTCGGTCGCGACGATCTTCTTGAGCTCGAGCGTCTTACGATCGACGTAGAGCTCGCGCAGCCGATTGCGATCCGGGTCGCGGCGCGGCAAGATGCTCACGTGGGTCAGGTCGCCTTCGTCGGCGATGCGCGTCACCCGGTAGTCGAACTCGCCCAGCACCGTGACGCTCGCAATGACCGGGGGCAGGCTGCCGGTGGGCTCCGGCGTCGGAACGAACTCCCGCGGATTCGTATGCGGATGCACCGGCGCCGGCTCGAAGAGATCGGCGGTCGGCGGCCCGGGATCCCAGGGCTCGTTGAACGACGGGCGCAGAAACTCCAGCGTCCCGCGCGCGGAACCGCGATAGACGCGCCGACCCAAGGCCGCGCGATCGATCGTGCGGCACCAGATGTGATACGTGTAGCTGTTGACCAGGTCCGGATAACCGTCGTCGAGCGTCTGCTTGCGAACCAAGGTGTAGGTGACGTACGGCGGCGGAGGCCGATGCGAGCGGAACTGGCGGCGAATCTCGTAGAGTAGCCGATCCGGAGACGGCAACGCGATCGGCGTCGCCGTGGGAGCCGGACGCGGCGCGGCATGCGATGGTTGCGCGACGATCAATAAGCCGAGCAAGACGAGCGCGGCACCGAGCGTGGTCTTCACGCCTAATTTTTGGCTATGCGACCTTGGAGTCCCCTGAGGCTACCGCGGCGCCATCCGGATCGCGCCGTCAAGCCGAATCACCTCGCCGTTGAGCATTTGATTCTCGACGATGTGCCGCGCGAGCGCCGCATACTCGGCCGGTTTTCCCAGCCGCGAGGGGAACGGTACCTGTTTGCCGAGCGACTCTCGCGCCGGCTCCGGCAGCCCCGCCAGCATCGGCGTGTCGAAGATTCCCGGAGCGATGCTCGCGACGCGGATCTGATGCTGCGCGAACTCGCGCGCAATCGGAAGCGTCAATCCGACCACGCCTCCCTTGGACGCGGAGTATGCGGCTTGCCCCACCTGTCCGTCGTAGGCCGCGACCGATGCGGTGCACACGATTACCCCGCGATCCTCGCCGGGCTCGACGCTCCTCTCGAGCATCTTCGCCGCCGCGAGACGGATGACGTTAAACGTTCCGATGAGGTTGACGACAACGACCTTCGTGAAATGGTCGAGCGGCAGCGGACCGTTGCGGCCGATCACGCGCTCCGCGGTCGCGATGCCCGCGCAGTTGATCGCGGCGTGCAGGGCGCCGAACCGTTGCTCCGCCTCATCGACCGCCTTCTGCACCTGATCGCCGTCGGTGACGTCGGTACGAACGAAACAGACTCTTTCACCCAGCTCGCGTGCGACATCGGCACCCCGTTCGCTCACGTCGCAAATGACGACGTTGCCCCCGCTGCGAGCGAACTCCGCGACGCAGGCGGCTCCGAGACCGGAGCTTCCGCCGCTGACCAAAAACGTTCGTCCGTCTATCTGCATAGGCGGCTGTGGTTACAGCCTCCCGCTGGCGATATCCTACAGCCTGCCACCAAGGCGAGGGAGCAGGGGTTCCTACCAGCATGAGCATTGCATTCTTGATCGTACGTCTGATCCTCGGGCTGAGCTTCATGGCTCACGGAACGCAGAAGCTCTTCGGCTGGTTCGGCGGCGGCGGCATCACCGGAACCGGCGATTTCTTCGAGGGCCTTGGCTACCGCCCCGGCAAGGCGTTCGCGGCGATGGCCGCGTTCGGCGAGACCCTCGGCGGCTTTCTGACCCTGTTTGGCATCGGCGGAGCGCTCGGACCGGTGCTGATCGTCATCGTCATGCTGGTCGCGATCGGATCGGTTCACATCCACAAGGGCTTCTTCGTCACCAACGGCGGGTGGGAACTGAACGCGGCGTATATCGCCGCCGCAATCGCCGTCGCGTTTGCGGGTAACGGAATCTACTCGATCGACGGTTATCTTGGCTTGCAGTTCCTGACCGGTCCCGTACAGGTGAGCTATGCGTTCGCGGCCGCCGTGATTGTCGCGGCGCTGAACCTTGCGACGCGGCGCCGCGCCGCGCCGCCCGCGTAACCGCGCGCGTGGAGACCGTAGCTTTCTACGGAGCCGGTATGCTCGGTTCCGCGATGATCCGCGCAATGCTGCGTCGCGGCGTCGCCGTGCGCGCGTGGAGCCGTTCGCGCCACAAGGCCGAGGCGCTCGAGACCGACGGTGCGCGAGCGTTTGCGGATCCCGTGGAGGCGGCGTCGGGAGCGCATCGCGTACACCTCTGCTTGAGCGACGACGCCAGCGTCGACGCCGTGCTCGACGCTGCCTTGCCCGGCATCGCGAGTGAGAGCCCGATCGTCGATCACACGACGGTGACGCCGCAGGGTGTCGCGGAGCGCAATCGCCGGCTCGGCGATGCGGGATATTCGTTTCTGCACGCGCCGGTCTTCATGGGGCCGCCGATGGCGCTGCAGGCGACCGGCGTCATGATGGTCTCCGGCGACGCCGCGCTCGTCGAGCGAGTGCGCGGCGCGCTAGAAGCCATGTGCAGCGAGCTTCGCTATCTCGGCGAACGTCCCGACGCCGCGGCGATTTATAAGCTTATGGGCAACGCGATGATTCTGACCGTCGTCGGCGGCGTCAACGACGTGCTGCGCATCGGCGAGGAGCAAGGGCTGTCGCGCGAACAGATCTACGCCCTCTTCGACTTTTACGATCCGTGCGGGCAGATCAAGGGCCGCGGTAAACGCATGGCCGGCGAAGATTACGCGCCGGTGTGGAGCGTCGACATGGCACATAAGGATGCCATCCTGATGCAAGCCGCGGCGCATCACGAGCGTCTTCCCGTGGTCGACGCGATCGAGGCCCTGTTGCGAAGCGTATCCGACCGCGGCCTCGGCGGTCTCGATCTCGCGGCCGTCGCGCAACGCTGAGCAGCGCTATCGTGCAGGCGGAGGCCCCGGCAACGGCGTCCGGCGCGGCAGCGGCGAGCCGGTCCAGACCGGGCGCGGCGTCGGCGAGACCGCGGGCGTGAACACGGCGCTCGGCCGCACCGACGGCGTGTTGGGATTGAAGGGCGTCGGCGACACGACCGTGGTGCGCGGCGGCAGGCGCACGATCAGGCGACGAGCGGCGGGGTCGTAGCGAACCGACGCTCCGAGCGCGCGCAGGACTGGCCCGACCGCCACGAAATCGCCGCCGAGCTGCCCCGGAAGCGTCGGCGCGAGCACGACCCGGACGCGCGCGTCGCCGCGCTGGATCACGAGAGTCTCCCCCTGCGACCAGACCCGATCGGCGAGGCGTGTCAGCAGCGGGCTCACGGGAGCGTAGATCCGGCCCGCAAACGCATAGGCGCGCACGTACGCGGCGAGCGGATGACCGTCGACGACGATGCTTACCGGAGCCGGCGGTGGGAATGTCGGCACGTCGCCACGATATACCGCCTGGGATGCAGCGACTCATCTCCGCGCTTCGCGAGGCCGGTGTGCGCTTCTCTCGCGACGGCTGCGCCTTCCACGCCCAATCGGTGGCGTATAGCGCGCTCTTCGCGCTCTTCCCCCTGACCGTCTTGGGGCTCGGCGCCCTCACGCTCGT
The DNA here is from genome assembly GCA_963723485.1 of Vulcanimicrobiota bacterium. GTDB lineage: Bacteria > Vulcanimicrobiota > Vulcanimicrobiia > Vulcanimicrobiales > Vulcanimicrobiaceae > Cybelea. The sequence continues at coordinate 152,114 of CAVRQS010000002.1, forward strand.
GCTGCCCGAGGCGCAGCGTCGGACGCTGCTCTTCTTCGATACGCTGGCTCCGACGCTGCACGATTACATCGTCAACAACCTCCAGACATATATCTATGGCCGCGGCGTCTCTAGTATCATCGCGATCGCGTTTCTCGTGTGGTCGGGGAAAAATCTCTTCATGGGCCTGGCGTACGCGCTCGACCGCGCGCTCAACGTTCCCAAGGGACGACCGCTCGTTCACAACCTGCTGTTGTCGGTCGTCATGCTGCCGGTCACGGGCATCTTGCTCGCGGTCGCGATCGGATTACCGGTAGTGCTCGCGATCACGTTCAACGCCGGCGGAATCGAGGATCCGCGACGTATCACGCACATCCTCGCCTACCTCATCTCGATAGCGCTGGTATTCATCGTCGCGGTCGTCTTGTACCGCTTCCTGCCGAACACCAGCATCTCTTGGGGTTTCGCGCTGCGCGGCGCCGCGGTCGTCGCGATCGCCTGGCCGGTCGTCCAGGTCGCGTTCGCCCAGTATCTCACGCACGTCAACTTCACCTACGTCTACGGGGCGCTCTCGGCACCGCTCGTCTTGCTGCTCTGGTTCTACTGCATCGGCTCGATCTTTTTATTCGGAGCCGAATACAGCATCGCATGGGAGACCGGATTTTTGCATTCCGCTCGCGAACAATCGGCGCTTGATGCCTGAAGGACCCTTGCGCCGCCTCGTAAGCGCGGCGCTGCTCTGTTCCGCGATCGCGTTGGCCGCCGCCACCCCGCCGCCTCCGCCGCCGCCGACGCCCGTCCCCGCGCTAGAGGGCCGGAATCCATCCGTCATCGTGTATCCCTTCGACGTCCAGACGGGGGCCGACCCGAAGATCGGCATCGCCATCGCCCAGATACTCGGCCAAGAAATGGTCGCCGCCGGCGGCGTCACCGTTCCCGCCGTGCCGCAGGGCGTCAAGCGCGCGGACTTCCTGAAGTACGCGCACGACGCAAACGCCGACTTTTACATCAGCGGATACGTGACACCGGTGGGCGACAGCGCCGCCGTCGTCGAGCAGGTCGTCAGCGTGGAGAGCGGCGTCATCCTGTTCTCGCAGACCGCGCAGGTGTCGAGCGTCGCCGACGTGGCTTCACAGTCCCTGCTGGCGCGCTCGCAGATACTCGCCTTCCTCGGACGCGGCACGCAGAACGTTCAGACGCAGTCGACGAACACGCCGGCGCCGACTTCGAGCAACGGCGCGCAGATGCCGCTGAGGGGCATCGCCAGCATCGTCGACTCGGTCTTCAAGCACGGCCACGGCAGCAGCCGCACGCCCCCGCCTGGTCCGATCACGAAGCCGTCGCGGGGCGTCATCGTCACGGCGGTCGGTGCCAGGGGCTACGTCGCCCCCGCGGATTTGACGAACGCTACACACGAGCTCTATTTCGCGCTCAACCGCGCGTTTACGGCGCAGATGTCCTCCGCCTCGGTCGCACCTGCCGACGTCGCGCGCTACGCCGATCAAATCTGCGGCGCGGACCGGAACAACACGATCGCGAGCGGCACGCTTGCGGTCGCCGCTGCGAGCCACGGCAAGCAGGACGTGACCTTCGATCTCGCCGTCTACACGTGTTTCGGTGCGCCCCTCGAGCACGAGGCCGGCAAGGGTTCGTCGATCAAGAGCGCCGTGGACGCCGCCGTCGCGGCGTATGCGACGGCGCATCCCGACAACAGTTAGGGAGCCTCGAAGAGCCCCAGCGGAGGGTCGATGACGATCCGCCGTTTTGCCGGCTCGATGGCGCTGACGATGGAACGGACCATGGGCACCATGGTGCCGTCGACAATCAGCATATCGCTCGCGGGGTAGTGCTCGACGCGCTGCACGCTGCCGTAGGCGGTGCCGTCCTTCCCGACAACCGTGCAGCCGACGAGGTCGTCGTCGAGATACTCGCCCTCGCGCAACCGGATGCGATCGCGCGCCGCGTACAACAGCGCCCCCGCATAGCCTTGCGCGCTCGTCGCGTCCTCCGCGCCCGCGATGCGAATCAACAGGCGCCCTCCGTGCGTGCGCACGGCGGCGAGTCGAATCGTCTCGCGGGCATCGCCGCTGGCGCAGTCTAGGTCCGCGCCCGGTACAAAAACGATGCGACCCGCGCTGGTCGGGTCGCATTTCAACTCTCCGCGGACGCCGAAAACGCCGGCAATTCTCCCAACTAGAATGTCATCCTGAGCGGAGCGAGCGCCGGCGAGCGGAGTCGAAGGGTCACTCCGAGTCATCCTCGACTCCCTCAGCCGCCTCGTCGGTATCGAGGATGTCGACGGCTACGCGCCCTTCGGCCGTAGCACGCACGACGGTGCGCAGTGCTTGCGCTACACGGCCGCTGCGTCCGATCACCTTCCCGAGATCCTCGGGATCGACGACCAGCTCGATTACCGGCTGCGCGTGTTCATCGATGAAGAGCTCGACCGAGACGCTCTCCGGCTTTTGCACGAGCTTGCGAGCAAGAAAATTGAGCAGTTCCGTCGCGCGGCGGTGACCGGCCCAAGGATCGTTCGCCGCGGCGCGCGGCTTTCGCGGGCGGCGCTCCGGCGCGCGCGGCGTACGCGGCGGCGGCTGTTCCCGCGGCGGCGGCGGTTCCCGCGGCGGCGTTTGTTCGCGCGGCGACGGCTCCTCGCGTCGCGTTGGCTGGCGCTCTACTTCGTCGACGACAGTCTCGCCGAACAGGCCGAACTCGTCATCGAACGAACTCACGCTCCGCCGCCCTCCGCGTGCTTCGCGGCGCGCTTCGTCGTCGGGACCGGACCGCGTTCCATGATGCCCTTCTCCGCGAACAGCCGGCGGACGGTGTCCGACGGCTGAGCGCCTTTGGCCAGCCACTCACGGGCCTTCGTCTCGTCGACGACGACCGTGCGCGGTTCGGTCCGGGGGTTGTAGTGTCCCAAGATCTCGATGAAGCGTCCGTCGCGCGGCGCACGCGCATCGGAGACCACGAAACGATAGGTGGGCTGCTTTTTCGCGCCGATTCGGCGCAGTCGAATGCGTACCATATTTTGCGTTGCCTTCGTTGTTAGGGCGTACGAAACGGCATGAATCCGCCGCGTTTGCGTCCGCCAAGCTGTTTGGTCATTTCGCGGGCCTGTTCGAATCTTTTGACCAGCCGGTTCACGTCCGAAACCTGGCTGCCCGAGCCGCGCGCGATTCTTTTGCGTCGAGATCCATCCAGGAGATTCGGGCTCCGTCGCTCGCCGCGCGTCATAGATGATATGATCGCCTCGACCTTCACGAACTCGCGCTCCGGTATCTCGAAGTCCTTCGGCAGTGCCCTCGACAGACCGGGCACCATCTTCAATAGCTCGCCGATGGAACCGATCTTGCGCACCTGCCGCATCTGGTCGAGAAAGTCGTCGAGCGTGAAGCTCGATTTGAGCAGCTTCTCCTGAAGCTTCTTGGCCTGGTCCTCGGAATACACGCCCTGCGTCTTCTCGATCAGCGTCAGTGCGTCGCCCATGCCGAGGATGCGCGAAGCCAAGCGTTCTGGATAGAACGGCTCGAGCGCGGAGAGTTTTTCGCCGACGCCGATCAACTTGATCGGCGCCCCCGTGACGCTGTGTATCGACAGTGCCGCGCCGCCGCGCGTATCGCCGTCCATCTTCGTGAGAATGACGCCCGTGATGCCGAGCCGATCGTGAAAACCCCGAGCCACGTTCGTCGCCTCTTGTCCGGTCATCGCGTCGGCCACCAGCAGGATCTCACAGGGAGTCGCGACGGCCTTGATGCGCTCGAGCTCCTCCATCAGCGCCTCGTCGATCTGCAGCCGGCCGGCGGTGTCGACGATCACTGTCGATACGCCGAGCCGCTTGGCCTCAGCGACTCCATCGCGAACGATGCGTACGGGATCGGCCGATCCGCGCTCGTAGACCGGGAGATCGATCTGCTTGGCGAGCGTGCGGAGCTGGTCGATGGCCGCGGGGCGATAGACGTCGGCCGCGACGAGCAGGCTGCGACGCCCCTGCTCCTTGAGGCGCAGCGCGAGCTTGCCGGCCTGCGTCGTCTTGCCCGAGCCCTGCAGACCGACGAGCATGATCGTCGAGGGCGGCGCATCGGAGAAGTGCAGGCGCGCTTGCGGAGAGCCGCTCGCCGGACCGAGCAGCGCGACGAGCTCATCGTGCACGATCTTGAGGATCGTCTGCGCCGGCGTCAGCGACTCGAGGACGTTTGCCCCGATCGCCCGTTCCTTAACGCGCGCGACGAACGCCTTGGCCGCCGCAAGCGAAACGTCGGCCTCGAGCAAAGCGATGCGAATCTCCCGCATCGCGTCGCTGACCTCACTCTCGCTGACCCGCCCGCGACCGCGCAGGCGATCGAAAATCGAGCCTAAGCGATCACTTAATTGATCGAACAACTGCAGCCGTCTAAGAGGTCGACGAGCTTGCCGTCGTCTCGTCGATGCGTTTCACGGCGTCGCCGACCGTCTTGATCTTCTCGGCTTCCTCATCCGGAATATCGATGTTGAACTCGGTCTCGAACGCCATCACCAGCTCGACCTGGTCGAGCGAATCGGCGCCGAGATCGTCGGTGATCGACGCCTCGGGCGTGACTTCCGACTCGTCGACGCCAAGCTGCTCGACGATGATCTTTTTGACTTTATCGAAGGTGGTGGCCATCCTTATCTCCTTTGGTGGACCTGGGGTTACATCAAGATGCCGCCGTCGACCACGAGAGTCTGCCCGGTGATGTATCCGGCGGCGTCGGAGCAGAGGAACGCGACGGCCCCGCTGACGTCTTCCGGCTTCCCGGCGCGGCCGAGAGCGGCTTGCTTGACTAAAAACTCCTTAGCGGCGTCGGGCATCTTTTCGGTCATGGCGGTTTCGATGAAGCCCGGCGCGACGGCGTTGACTCTTATATTCCTCGAACCCAACTCCTTTGCCAGCGATTTACACAGGCCGAGAAGGGCCGCTTTCGAGGCGGAATACGCCGCCTGTCCGGCATTGCCGCTGAGCCCAACGATGCTCGACATCAGCACGATCGATCCGGCACGCTGCTTCATCATCGGCCTCACAACGGCACTGCACAAGTGAAACGCTGCCTTGAGGTTTACGTCGAGCATCTGATCGATCGTCTCGGGTTTCAAGCGCAGCAGCAGGGAGTCGATGCTCTGACCGGCGTTCGACACCGCGCAGTCGAGCGTTCCGAACCGCTCGACGACGCGCGCGACGATGGCTTCCATCGCGGCGCGATCGGTCACGTCTCCCGGAAATACCTCCGCGGTCGCGCCGACGCGCGACGCGGCGCTCGCAGCGGCCGCCTCTCCGAGCGCGGCCACGTCGCGGCCGATCAGCGCCACGTCGGCGCCCTGACGCGCGAACTCGACCGCGATCGCGCGGCCGATTCCGCGGCTCGCGCCCGTTACGAGCGCGGTTTTACCGGTCAACATCATACGCTCGCGGATGCCGTTCCCGCGATCGTCGCGCGGAGCCGCTCGACGCTGGCATAATCGCTCAACACGGTCGCCGGCGGCGCCCCGGCCATGCGCTTCATCAACGCGCTCAGAACGCCGCTCGCGCCAAACTCCGCAACGGTATCGAGCCGGTACGTCAGCAGGCACTCCGCGGTGTCGTGCCAGCGCACCTCGTCGGCGACCGACCGAACCAAGTTTTCCTCGATCGTCGCGATGTCGCGATAGGGCCTTCCGTCCACGTTGGATATCACGTCGAAGCGCGGAAGCCGGAAGCGAGCGGCCTGCACCGCGGCGGCGAGGCGCTCGACCGCCGGTTCCATGAGCGGGCTGTGCCACGCGCCGGAAACGTTGAGCGGCACGACGCGCTTGGCGCCCGCCGCGAGCATAGCGGTGCCGGCCGTCGCGATCTGCTCCAGCTCCCCGCTGATAACGATCTGCGTGGGGGAATTGAAGTTGGCCAACGACACGCCGCGAAGTCCGCTCTCTTGCAGCGTCGCGCGCACGCGTCCGGCATCGAGACCGAGCACCGCCGACATTCCGCCGCGCATGCGCTGCGCCGCTTCCTGCATGGCCTTGCCGCGTTCGCTCACGATGCGCAGCGCGTCGTCGAAGTCGAGCGAGTCGGCGATGACGAGGCTGCACAGCTCGGCGAACGAGTGTCCGGCGGTAACGACCGGGCGCAGGCTCTCGCCGACGGCGCGGTAGAGTGCAATATTGGTCGCGAAGATCGCCGGCTGGCTATACTCCGTCTCGCGCAACTTCTCTTCCGGTCCGTCCTCCTGCAGCGCGAGCAGATCGTAGCCGAGCACCTGGGAGGCATGCTCGAAGGTCGCGCGCGCTTCGCTCGAATGCGCGGCGACGTCGGCTCCCATTCCGACGCCCTGCGAGCCCTGCCCGGGGAAGACGACGCCGATTCGCATCAGGCCGCCCATCGCCATGCGACCGCGCCCCACGAGAGGCCGCCGCCGAACGCGACGAAGATGATGACGTCGTCGGGCTTCACCATGCCCGCGCGTACCGTTTCGGACAGCGCCATCGGGATCGAGGCCGCCGACGTGTTGCCGTACTCCGCGATGTTGACGACGACTTTCTCCTCGGGCACCTCCAAGTAGCGTGCCGTCGCGTCGATGATCCGTTTGTTGGCTTGATGCGGAATTAGGAACGTGATGTCGGCCTTGGCGAGGTTCGCCTTGCCGAGCACCGCGTCGGTGGATTCGACCATCTTCGTCACGGCGAGCTTGAACGTCTCGCGGCCCTGCATGTGGATCAGGTGCACCTTCGCGTCCAGCGCCGCGTGGTCGAGCGGGTGACGAGCGCCGCTGCCTTGAGCGTAGAGCAGCTCGGGACGGCTGCCGTCGGCGCCGAGTTCGGTCGCGAGGAACGAGTCTTCGCTGGAACGTTCCAAGATCACGGCGCCGGCGCCGTCGCCGAATAGAATCGCGGTCGAGCGGTCGTTCTTGTCGAGGATCTTCGACAGCGACTCGGCGCCGATGAGCATCACGCGGCGAAAGACGCCCGAGCGTATGAGCCCCGACGCGACCGTCAGGCCGTAGATGAATCCGCTGCACGCAATCGCGATGTCGAACGCCGGCTTGTTGAGCACGCCGAGCCGCGACGCCACTTGACAGGCCGTGGCCGGAAAGTCGTAGTCCGGCGTTACGGTCGCGACGATGACGCAGTCGATTTCCTGCGCGCTCAGGCCGGCGTGCACGAGTGCGGCCGATGCCGCGGCGGTTGCCAAGTCGCTCGTCGCTTCTTCTTCCGTGGCCCAGTGGCGCCGCTTCATTCCCGTGCGCGTGGTGATCCATTCATCGGACGTGTCCAGCCAGCCCTCGAGGTCGTGATTCGTTACGACGCGGGCCGGCGCATAGTGGCCGACCCCGACGATCTTCACGCCATACAACGACACGTAGCGTTAGCCGGCCGACTCGTCTCGAACTTTAATGACCTGCCTGCCTTTGTACGTGCCGCAGCTCGGGCATGCAAAGTGCGGCCGCTTGGGTTGATGACACTGCGGACACCGCACCGTAGTGACGCTGCCCAACTTCCAGTTAGCCGCGCGGCGGCTGCGCGTCTTGCTGCGGGGCGTTTTCCATTTTAAATTAGCCACGTCTCTCTCCGTTTCAAAGTTCGTCCCCGCCTTCGCAGGTACAATCGTTGCCGTTGCGATTCGCTCCGCACACGGCGCAGAGGCCCTTGCAGTCTTGCCCGCAGCGCAACCCCATCGGCAGTACGCTCAGGACGCTCTGTTGAGTCAGGTCGGCCACGTCGAGGCGGTCGCCCGTCAAAACGTTGCTCTCGCCAAACGGGTCGGACTCCCTCCCCCGTGACGGATCCAGCCGCTCGTCCACGTCGACGTGGACCTGCATTTCCACGTCTTCCAAGCAAGCGCCGCACTGGCCCCGCACCCGCGCGTCGATGCTGCCCTCGACCGCGAGCATGTGATCCGCCTGGCGCAGCTCGAGGCGTACGGCGGCAGGCTCGGGGAAGACGATCCCTTCGAAAGGCTCGATCGGGACCTCATCCGCCACCGCCATGATCTGGCGGCTGCCTGCGAGGAGCCCACTGATATCCACCCTGTGCGATCGATCCATAAACCCATGCCGCCGCAGTATTAAACCCCGCCAACGAGGGCGGGGCGCCACGGACCCTGCCCATTCTAAGACCCCCTTCATTCCTTGTCAAACGCTTCGTGCCGAGGGATAGAGCTCGGCCATGAACGTCGATCCGATTGCGTCTCGCCTGGCCGCCGCGGGCGCCGCGTACGCGCCTCAGATCGCCGCCGCGGCGCGCCGACACGACGTCGATCCCAAACTCCTGGCAGCCGTTGCGGCACAAGAGACCGGGGGTCCGGGCAGCAATTCAGGAGCCAACATCGTCGGCGACGGCGGTCACGGCCGTGGGCTGTTTCAGATCGACGACCGCTGGCACGCGTTCGCATCGACGCCCGCGGCGATGGACCCGGCGAAGAACGCCGATTACGCCGCCGGGATGCTCTCCGGCTTGCTCAAACAGTACGGCGGCAACGTCCGCGAGGCGCTCTCCGCGTACAACGCGGGCTCGCCCACCGCGACTGGCACAAAGACGCGCTGGGCCGATGGCAGCGACCTTTCTTATGCGGACTCCGTGATGCGCCATTACCGGATCCTGAGCGGCGGCTCACAGCCGCACGTCGATACCGACGACTCGCCGGAGGCTTCGGCGCTCGCGGAATCCGGCACCACGATCGCGTCGGTCGGATCGCTGCGCGCGCAGGCGCAGCTCATGCCGCTGCCGCCGCCCGCCGTGGCAAGCCTGCCGCGCGCTCACGCGTACCAGCCCCAGGCAACGGATTACCAACAGTTCTTTAACGACGATACCGACGAGACAGCCTCGTAGAATAGGAGCTATTACATGTCATCCTTGCCCCCGATCGAAGGCAGCGTCGCGGCAAAGCCGTTCGTACCGCTCAGCGGTACCGTGCGAGGCGCCTGCCAGCCCGGAGCCGGAACCGTCTCCGGCGATACCGGTGATTCGCCGGAGAGTGCGGCGATCGCCGAGCTAAATGGGCTCATTTCATCGATTGGCTCGCTGTCATCACAGGCGCAGAGCCTTCCGCTGAGCCCGCCGACGCTGCCTGGATTGCCGCAGGGCGGCTACCGGCCGCAGTCCACCGATTACACCCAGTTCGCCGACGACTCGAACTAGCACGACAGGAGCGATGACATGGCCTTTTTGCTTCCGATCCTCGAGGGCGTGGGCTCCGGACTTCTCGGCAACGCGATCGGCGGCGCAGTCGGCTCCGGCGTAGCCGGCAACGCGGGAAATGCTGCGATGAACGCACTCAACACCCAAGACGAAAGCTTCCAGCTGGGCATGTACGCGTCCGAGGTCCAGAACCAGGAGCAGCTCCAGATGCAGTCGGAGGTCTTCGATCAGATGATGGACGAGCGCAGCGAGAACATGCGCGAGGTTGACACGTTGCGCAACGTCGACATGGCGCAGCGCAAGATGGACGATTTACGCACCTTTGCAACATACAACAATTTAATCACCGTCGCGCGCCGGCTCTCGGCATAAGGCGATCATAGTAGCGAAAGCGTGGCGTTGCAGGCTTTCCCGCGAAGCCACATTGTGGTATAGTATCGCCCAATGCGGAGTAACAGGGTGCCGTCAGTGCTCGAAATTGTCGTGATAGAGCGCTTCGGAAGCGTTGCCGCCTTCGCGGCGCAGGCCGATGTCTCTTCTATGACGGTGTATCGCCTTGCACGCGGCCAAGTCATCTCACCGGCATCGCGTCGACGGATCGAACGAGTAATTGGGGACGGCCTAACGCTGGAGCAACTTCAAAAGCCGATCAGCGATGCAATCGCCGGAACGCGTGAGAATAGCCGCGGCAGACGGCACGATCCGCTCTGCGCCCGCTTCCGGGAAGCGCCGCATCAACTCACACCAGCCGAATACAGCAATCGAAGCGATATCCGCGAGGCCGCGGCGAGCAGATCAAAATAGATATTGCGTGGACCAAAGCAGCCGCGCGTTCAGACGAAAGACTAAAAACTGATGTCCGTCGTTTTCGATCTCACGCAGTCCGGCAGCGGAAGCGCGGAGATCCATGCCGAGCCGGGAGACGTCATTACTTTCGAACTCCCTGAGACAGTGTACACAAACGTGCTCGACCAACTGGCATCGGGCGAAGCCAACGGCCTGCAACTCGTGACCGGAGTAACATTCGCCTTCAATAATGCCGGCGCCGCTCCGCATCTGCTCCGCATCGCGCAGTCGGGCTCCGGTTCGACCACAATCGATGCGCAGGCCGGCGACGTCGTTACGCTTGCGCTTGCGAGCACCGTATTCAATAACGTCGCGGCGCAGTGCGTGAAATGGTTGAATCGTCTTAACTCGATCCTAGGGGGCGGCTTCAACGCGAGCGTCGGCATTACGTTCGTGCTGAATACCGCGGGCGGTGCGACGTAGCATGGCGCAGTCGGTACGCGAAGAGATCTCGATCGAGTTTCTTCAACCGCAGCGATATGGGAGCACAGCATGAAACCCGCCATTCCCGATGAGATCCGTTCCTCGTCCGAGCCGGCCGTCATCACACGATGGGTCAATACGCAGGTACCGGAGTTCGACGCCGAGGCGAATGCATCGTGCGGCGACGTCACCAAAGTCGACGCGACCGCGCAAGCTCGCGTGATCGAGCAGCGCGAAGCTGTCGAGCACCTCGGCGCGCAACTCGCCGAGCTCGGTCAAGAACGCGCCAGCTTCCGGGAGCAGCGCGGTCAGAAGCTCATCGCCGGCGAGGATTGCCGCGAGATCGATCGGAGCCTTCGGCAGATCGAGGAAGCGGAAGGGCGTCTTCAGGACGAACGGTCTGCGCGCCAGCGCAATCTCGGCGAGCTCGCTCGTGAAGCTGCGAAAGTGCATCTCGACTTTGTAAGGACGCGGCGCAACGCGTTTGCCGCGATCGTCCAGTCGCTGGGCGACGATGCCCAAGACGCTAAAGCCGAGTGGGGCATTCGGCTTGCAATCCTCGAGGCCGCTAAACGCCGGCTTGAACAATATGACGAAGGTCTCCGGGTCTCGCAGCAACGCTGCGCGGAGATCTACGCTCCTCAAGAAAGCTTAGCCAATGCCTGAGCTCAGTTTTCAGTTTTTGACGACGCGCCCGAATCCTCAATCCTCGCGCAAGGGGGCCGCTCCCGTTGAAAAGGTGGCAGCCGCTCTCGTTAAAAAATCGCCAACCGAGAACCCTCCAAAGGCCATGGCCGACGTCGTCAAGGCCGCGCGCGAGAAAGCGAACGCGAACAAGGCCGACACGAAGGCGCAGCGACTCGGGCGTGCAGCTCGCGGCGGTCGCGTCGACCAAGTAAAGGCTATCGAGCTACAAGGTCAGACGCGGCAAGTGATTCCGACCAGAGCCCAGGTCGCGGAAAAGGGCGGCGGAGTCGGGGGTTATATTCGTGCGTGGCGCTGGCTCAACGATTAGTACAGACGCTGGAGCGTCGTCACCTACACAGCGACGCTCGCGGCGGAACGTCTTGCTCGATTGGGGACGTTTCGCGAGCCGTTCGGTTCGGAAACCGGGCTGCTGCCGCAACGGCTTTCGGACCGGACGGTCTCATACTCTTAGTGGCGCCTAACATTTAGCGCATGAGCGCGATTCCGAAAAAATCGAGCGATGGACCAGGACCTTAGCATTCAGATAACCGCCGACGCCTCCGAAGCGGAATCGGGTATCAATGTCACGACCAAAACGCTCCAGAAACTCGAAGCGGCAATCGAGCAGCTCACCGCCGGAATTCCGTCTCTTAATGCGACATTCGAGCAACTCACTGGCGCGTCCACCGAATCCAGCACCGGACTCGATAAGACGTCTGCGGCCGCGCTTGGCGCAAACGAATCATTGCGCGCGCTCGGAGGGCAGACGGGACAAGCCGCGCGTGGTCTCGAGGCGTTGGGCTTCGGCGCCGGCGAAGCGGCTGCGCGCGTTGAAGGGCTTACCGGCGCGCTCGCCGGTTTAGACGCGGCTGCTCCCGGACTCATCGCGATCGGCGCCGTGCTCAGCGCCGCATTTGCCGGTTTCGACTTTCTGAAGACCGGCATAAAGGATGCATCGGATGCCCAGGCTGCGTTGCGTGAGCTCTCGATCGCCGACGCCGCAGCTGGCCGCTCTACTGCCGGCATGACGGAGTCCGTCCAAAAGTGGGCCGAAGCGATGGAGGAAGCGGCTGGCGTTTCCGAATCGCAAACGATCCCCGCTGTGCTGCGGCTTGTCGACGCCGGAGAATCGGTAAGCGGAGCGATGACGATCGCAACCGTCGCGGCCCAAATGGTCGAGGCTGGAATGGGTCGGATGCGTGGCTCGACTGACATGGCCGAGTCATCGCAGCAACGCTATAACCAAGTGTTGCTTGCCTTCTATCAGGCGATGGACGGCAACTACACGATGATCTCGCGTATCGATCCGGCCGTTCGGAAGCTGGTCGAAGCGCACGCTCCGCTTCCCGCAATCATCGAGGCGATCAACAAGCAGACGCAAGACTCGATCGAAAAGAACAACACGAACGCGGAAACGTGGGCACGCGTTCAAGGTATCCTTCGCGCGACTGGCGAGGAGATTGGCGCGACCACGCTCCCCGCGATTACTCGGCTCGGACAGTACGTCTTCGGAATGGTCGAGGCGTGCAGGGAAAGCGGCAAAGCGTTTTCTGCTCTTGGCCACGACATCGTGACCGTCGTCGGCGGCTCCATCGATGCTATCGGTCAACTTGCGTCGAGTCTCGCGCAACTTTCCATCGCGTTTGGCGCGGCAAGTTCTGCTGCCATCGACTTCGCAAAAGGCGATATGGGCTCGGTTAAGAGCGACATCGCCGGCGTCGGGCATGCCATCGGCGAGAGCGGCAAGTGGGTCACGACGCTCGAGGGGAATCTGCATCGCATCGGATCCGCGTGGAACGACGTCGGAACCCAAGAGACGCGGATCCAGGACTCGCTCAATAAGGCGCTCGAAACCGGATCCAAGCATCTTCAGACTCAGCTCGATCTGCTCCATCGTCAGGCTTCTGATTCGCGCGGCGTTTATTCGCCGGCGTACAGATCGACGGGTGGCAAAGGCGGAACCGGTGCCGGTGCGGTGCCTGGCGCGAGCGCGTACGAAGAGGATCAGGGCAAATACACCGTCGAGGAAGACAAGGCCACCCGCGATCTCACGGATACGACAAACCGGCTCAACGACGCTGAGGACAAACGCAAAGGCATCCAGGCTCAGCTTACGGAGGCCGTAAAGCTCGCGACGACGTCGGAACAGGAGTATGCGGCGAAGGCTGCGCTGAGCGCCTCGCAAGCCTCTGATAACCGTAATCGCATCGCTGACCTCAACGCCGCCATTCAGAGCGAGACGCAGCATCACACCCAGCTGCAGCAAGTCGTCGCAAACATGACGCAGACGCTGAAGGCTGATGAAGCCGCGCAGAGATCTCACACCACGGAGCTCGCGGGTGCCCATAAGGAGATCCTGGCAACCCGAGAAGAGACCTCAATCTACGCCGCAGCGGTCCACGATGCCAGCATGCAGCTCGACGATGCAACGCGCGCGAGCAAAGCGTACGACGAGGCCATCAAACAGCACAACACCGAACTCGCAGCTGCGATTTTGAAGCAGTTCACGCTTGGACAAACCGTTAACGAAGAGCTCGCTGCGAGCCAGCGCAAGCTCAGCGACTTCTTCCAGAAAACAGCGGCTGACCAGGCGGAATCGGACACTAAGCGCCAGCTTTCAGGCCAGCAGCTCCTGGAGTACTACAGGCAACAAGGGCAGCAAGATTACGAAAACTTCCTCTATTATTTGAACCAGAAGGACGCGGCGAACGTGGAGTTCTGGGAGGGGCGCTACGAGACGGACGTTCGCAACGCGAACCAGGAGCTCGACCAGCTCTATCAGCAAAACCTCAATAACTACAAACAGGTCAGCGACCAAATGGCCAACGGGGTCACGCAGTTCGTCGACAAGGTCTTCATCGAGCACAAGAACCTGCGCACCGAACTGAAATCGATCTGGGAGCAGATCCTCCAAGACTTCATCGGGATGCTGAACAAGATGCTCGAGACTTTGATGCAGAGCGGCCTCGAGAAGTTCTTGTCGCAGTTTCTCGGTGGCGGCGGCGTCTCTCTGACACAATGGGAGAACACTCCCGGAACTGGAAATTACGTCGCTGCGCAGCAGGGCGGTCCACTCGGTTCGAACGCCGTTGCTTCGGCGACGTCTGGAGCTGGCACTTACGGTATTCTGGGGGCGTTGCTGGGGTCGCAGGGAGCCGCGCAGGTTATCAGCGCGATCTCGACCAGCGAGGGTGCCGGAGCCGCGCGCGATTCAGTGGCCGGCAACGCTGGAAGCCTGACGATCAACATGCCCAGCGCCTCGAAGGTCGCCAATGCGGCCGGCGGCTCAGGTATGGGCTCTGCGGCCAGTTCCGGCGCGCACGCGCGGCATCGGTGCTGGGCGGTACGTCCGGCGCCAGCGCTGGCGCACAGCCGCTGGCGTCGGCCTACACGGGCGGCGGCGGCTCCTCGTGGGGATCCTCGCTCGGAGCCGCGAGCAGCCTCTTGGCCTTCGGTGGCGGCTCTGGAGCCGGGGCAGCTGGCTCGGGCGCCGCGTCGGGCGCCGGATCGGGAACGACGTTGCTCTCCGGTCTGAAGATCGGCGGCGTCGGCGTCGGCAATCTCCTCGCTGGCGCGCTTGGCGGCGAGATGCTCGCCCACATGATGTTCGGGAGCAATGAAGACGCCGAAATAGGCGGCGCGGTGGGGGGCGCCGGCGGAACGCTGCTCGGCTCGCTCATCGGCAAGTTGCTATTCACCGGAGGAGCTGCCGCCGGACCGGTCGGCATGATCATCGGCTCGCTGCTCGGTGCGCTCGCCGGCAGCGCGCTCGGAAGCCTATTCGGCGATCACTTCCCGAAGGCCGATGAGCCCGACATCTACCAGACGCAGCAGTGGGGCCAAGAGCTCGCGGACATGCAGGGCTCGACATCGGGCGATCCGATGATCGCCAACGGCCAAGACTTCACCATGGACTCGTCGACGAGCTCGCAGACGCAAGGCAAGGGCTGGAACGTCCTCATCGAGTCCTTCGTCCAGAAGTTCCGCAGCAACCGGAAGGCGCTCCCACTCGAGCTGCAGGCCGGATTCCCGATGCTCGAAGAGCTCTGGGGCGGCGCGCAAAATCAAGCCGACTTCAACAACAACGGCAAGAACGGCATGCTGCAACTCGGCTCGGGAACGATGACTGAGTGGTCGACGTTCTGGGGCTACGTCTCTGCTTATGGTCCAGCAGTCGCCCAGATCATGTCGATGTACACGCCGACCGATCTGTACGCCGCATCGCTCAACGGATCCGTCAGCCAGATGGGCGGCTACACGCCCAGCGGCGATCCGTTCCTGTTGCACGCGTTTCCGGACGCCGGATCTAGCGGAACGCTGCCCGATGGCGGGGCGCAGGTTCCCGGCATCCCCGGCGGTTCGCATTCGACGCCGTTCACTGTCAACGTCTACAACCAGTTCAGTGGCTCGCTCATCGCAGAGAACGCCGTCAACGAGCGCATCAAGAAGGCGATCTCTACCATTCCACTCTTCTCGTCGCTTGACCTGAACAGCACTTGAGCAAAATAAAGAGCCCCGCGTCTGCTACGCGGGGCACCGTGGGGGCCAGATCCCAGTCGGTGCGTTTCCGCGTTTCGAAGTCGCGAACCTTCGCGAAGTCGCGTACGGCAAGATCCGGTGGACCTTCGATCTCGAGGTTGGGCCGATTACGGTCGAGTGCCGCATCGTCGCAGACGACGAAGGCCAGCCGCGCTTTACAGCGCCGGCGCGAATCAAGGACGCGTACTCGCAGACGTACCAGGCCACCGTGAACGTCGAGCGCGGCTTCATGGAAGAGGTACACCGCACGGCCGTTGCGGCGATTCGCGGTGAGGTCTATCCCGGGCGCAGCACGAGGACGTCGGAGAGCGACGGCGACACGTGGCCAGAGGATCAGGAGGCGCGCTTCGAGCGCGCGTTCGACGAAGTTAGGGGCGCCGCGTAGTGCCGGCCTCGTGGGGGCGTGTTCCGGTCTGGTGGGCCCGGCATCTTCGCGACGCGGGCGCCAGCGCTACGGCGCGCGACGTGCTCGTTTTGCTCGCCGCACACGCGAGCAAGAAGACCGGCGAAGCGTGGCCCTCGATCGAAACGATGGCCGCCAGTCTCCACGTGAGCACGCGCACGATCCGGCGCGCTACCGCTGAACTCAAGCGCGTCGGCCTGCTCGAGATTCAGGCCCGAAACAAACGGCGCGGCGAGTCGAACCTTTATCGGCTGCCCTTCGACAAGGCCGAGTTTCAGGGGACAGAAGATGTCCCTAAAAAGCCCCACGATTCAGGGGACACATGGGGTCCCATAAAACCGACTCCGGAAGAGTTATTAGGGGACAATCTCGGGCCTGATCAGGGGACAACTTCGGGTCATATTAGGGGACACGGCCCGTGCTCAAAGCGTCCGATAACAGACCAGGAACCGACCAGTGAACCTTCGGTGTTCACTTCGTTCACACCGCCGGACGCGCTCCGCGCGCGGGCTGCGAACGGAAAGACGAAACGAGAGGACGACGAGGAGCATCACACCCCGCAACGCCTCAGCGACCTATTTGCAGAGGTCGAGCGCAGGAAGAAAGCTGCGGCTCATGCCTAGCGGACCTCGCTGCACTGTCTGCGACCACCCGGAACGCAAGGCGATCGACGCCGCTCTCGCTGCTTCATCCGAACGAAGCATCGCGCAGCAATGGTCCCTCTCAGACTCGGCGGTCCATCGGCATAAGACGAACCACGTGCAGGCCGCGGTCGCTCGGGCGATCGCTCGCCGCGAGGATCTCGGAGCCGAAGCGCTCCTCGGAAAGCTTTCAGACTGCGTCGACGTGCTCGAGGCATCGCTGCGAGATGCGCGCGCCGAGGGCGATCACGCCGCGGTCGCTCGAGTGGTCAAGGAGCTGCGTGAGACGATCGTGCGCCTCGGTCAAGCGACGCGTGGTCTGTGGGCGACGTCGCCGCAGACGGTCATCGACAATCGCCGGCAGACGGTGAACATCGCCAACCTCACGACCGACGAGCTGCGCAGCCTAGCGCGTCTCGCACCAGCTAGCGTTTCTGAAAATGGCGCTTGAGATCCGCGACCTTCACGCCTCGATGAGCAGCTCCACGATAGCGCTTCGGTGACGCGGCGTAGCTCTCGAAGCGCAGCTCAGACTTGAGCGTCTCGAGCTTTAGCTTCGCGCGGCACTGAGGGTGAAGCTGGTCTTCGGTAGGACACGCTAGGGAAGATGCGGCGGAAAGCTCAGAAACTCGCTTGCAGGTATTTCCCGCTGGTATAATAGTACAGTACAGACGGAACTGTAAGAGGAGAAGAAAGCTATGAGGAACGTAAGACGCGATAGCCGCTGAAGATAGGAAGACGATAGCATAAGTCAGGGTCTAGACAGAAGATCAGGCGCGCGACGGTGTTTCGCTCGATGCGCAGGAGGTTAGGATAGGCGCGTACTGCGTCGCGATGGGCTTCGGCGTGTCTGAAATCATCTGCGACGCTGGCGAGAGCGCTAAAAGACTGCAACGGCTCGGAATGGCGAAGATCCTCGCAGGCGTCCGCGACGGCAGCATAGGTAGCGTGTTGTGCTGAAGCTCGACGCCTCACTCGGTAGACGCGCGACTTGCGGATCTGCTCGATCTCTTCGCTAAAGCGGACGCGGCACTAGTGAGCGTGAGCGAGAATCTCGACACGGCGTCGGCGTGCGGCCGGCTGGTGCTGAACGTGCTGGGTAGCGTCGCGCATTGGGAGCGCGAGGCGATAGCGGAGCGGACGTAGACGGCGCTCGCGCACAAGCGGCAGCGGCGGGCGGTCACGGTGCGACGCTGTTCGGGTTCAGTAGCGTAGGTGACGCGCTCGTACGGAACGCGGGAGCAAGCTGCGCTCGAGGATGCAGTGCGCATGGATAGCGCGGCGCGTAGTTCAGCGAGATAGCGGCTTGGTTGAAGGAGCTGGTGTGATGTGCATGCGGTAAGGTATGGCATAAGTTGAGAGTGTGTGTTATGCTTTGTTAGAAGATGGCGTAGGAGGTAGTGGTATGAGTGGTAAGGTAGTAGATTTGTTAGATTTGAGATGATGGTGGTACGGTGTGAAGTGAAAGAGCTGAATGTTATGGTTGATTGGCTTATTAGAAGGATTTCTTTGAAAACTTATGCTTTGTATGCTGAAATTTAGAGGAGATGGAGAGTTGAGTTTGGTGAGTTAGAGGAGGTTAAGCTCTATATGTTAGGTATGGTAGGTATGGTAAAGATAAGATAGCTGTGGAGGAGGAAGATAAGATAACGCTGTGGTTGGGACAGAAGTTGCAAGCGTAGGTGCTCGCTGGCGTTGTGCTGCTCTAGATAGTTTGACGTCGCTGTTTGTTGGTGTTTACTTTGCACTAGACACTTTTGGAGAGGTGTTAGAGTGAAGGACTTCTAAGAAGTTTAAGATTAGCAGCTTAATAGCTTTGTGTGGACTTTTTGGTTACGAATGTAAGTTTTATCACATTAAGATTGAGGAAGTTGAGCGGAGTATAGAAGTGAGTGGTTTTTGTGGTGATTATTTTAGCAATGGAAAAGTCTGGGTGGCTTAGGTCTCGCTGTTAAACTTACTGTTTTTGAAGGAAGTGATTTTTGAGATAGAACTAGATGAAGAGAGAGTAGTGTGGAAAGGGTTTTACGTTGGGATGGTTGAGTTAATATTTTTTCGCATTCTTAACGCTGGTTGGATTAGTTGGTTGGAACTATAGGAGTTCTTTGACTTAGTTTATTATGGTGAGTGGGATTTGAGATAAGGATTGCTATGGAGGAGGAAGATGTTAGAGTGATAGAAGAGAAGGTGCTAGCAGTAGGTAATGTAGAGTGGAGGAACTAGATAGGAGAGGGCTGCTCGACTTTGCGCAGAGCATGATTCCGGATTTTCACGGCGCGCGGCACTAGCGGTATCTCGCGGATCTGCTAGAAGACGTCGAGCGCGGCGACCTTAGAAATCTACTCGTGACGCTGCACCGGGCAGCGGTAAGTAGACGCTGCTGCAAGCGTTTGCGAGCGTGGTATCTCGGACGCAATCCGAGGCGCAAGATAATCGCAGCGACTGCGGGCGCGGAACTCGCGGAGCGAAACTCGCGAGCATCGCGAGCGCTCTTTATGGATATGGCATGGCCGTTTCACGACGTGGAGCTATCGAAGACGACGACGGCGAAGAATCGCTGGGACACGAAGCAGAGGCGGCGGACTCGTCGCGCTGGCGTCGAGCGGTATCATCACGGGATGGCGAGCGGACCTTACTTATTCTCGACGACTTGCAAAACGATTCACTCAGCTCCGACGAGCGCGAAGAATCTGTGGGCATGGTATCGAGAAGTGCTTATGCCGCGCCTGGAGCTAGACGGCGCGATCGTGCTGATGCAACAGCGTTGGAGCGAGGAGACATTCCTGGGCGCATGATAGAGGCGCCAGAAGGTGCTGAAGTGGGATGTGGTTCGTATGCCGGCGATCGCGGAAGCGAACGATCCGCTCGGACGCAGTAATGGAGAATCGTTGTGGCCGGAGAAGCTGGCCGATAGAAGAACTAGAACGGCGTAGTCGCAAAAATGGCCGCGGCGTTAGAATGCGCGCTTACAGGGAAATCCTGTGCCGGCAGAAGGGCAACTTTATAAAGGCGGAATGGCTGCAGCGCTATGACATCGTGCCAGCGTTCACGAGAGTAGTGTGCGCGCTGGACGCGGCGGCGAAAACCGGTGTGCGCAACGACTACTCCGCGATCGTGAAGATCGGTATGACGAGAAACGAGTACTACGTGCTGGACGTTTGGCGCGATCGAGTAGAGTTTCCGTCGCTGATGCGGCGCGTGAAAGATTTAGAGCGCGAAGATCCGGAGCCTTCGAAGATCTACGTCGAGGACACGAGCAACGCGACAGCGCTGATTCAGCAGCTGAAAGAAGAGAGGCGACTGGCCATGGTGCCCGTCGCGGCGAAGGGCAGCGAAAGAGTCGCGCGTAGAGGGAATCACCGGAACGCTCGAAGCGAAGAAGAGTCTTCTACCGAACGAGGCGCCTGGCTGATCGACTTCGAACGCGAGCTGCTTCGTTTCCGCGGCGAGGCACGACGATATGGTCGACGCTTTTACGCTGGCGCTTATGAAGTTGTGTTGTGATGATGATGGTATTTATTTTGTGAAGTTTAATATTAAAGTTTGGAGTGTTGAAAGTTTTGAGGTTTATTATGAAAGGATAGTTTTTAATGGATATTAGTGTATTTAATTATTAGTAATGTGTGTTTTTTATTGTTTGAAAGGAGTATGGATTGTAGGTTTATGATGGTTGGTGTTGTTAATGGTGTTGAGTTATTTGATGTGTTTACATTGGTAGTTTTGGATGTTTTGTGGTTATTAATGTGTAGATGTATTTGTGTTGGTTTTAATTGTGTTTGTGTTTGTGAGTGTGATTGTATTGATTGATATGATTTGTTGATTTGGTGTGTTATTTTGAAGTGGTAGAAGTGTTGTGGGAAGTTGTGTTGAGGTGTGGTAGTGTGTTGATTAAATTGGTGGTATGTTTGATTATGTTTTGCTTTATATTTGTATGTGGTGTGGTTTGGTTTTGTGTGTTAGTTAAGGTTATTGGTGGAAATTTTAGGTGTTGTTGTGGTGTGTGTGAAATTGTTATATTTTAGGTAAATTGTGGATTTATATTTAGAAAGTGAGGTGATAAATGAATGATAGTGTAGGTTGTTTATGAAAATAAAGGTGTGTGTTGAGTTATTGTATATGATTTTATTTGGTTAATGATTTGATGAAGGGTAAGGTGTTTGTGTGTATGTGTAAGGTGAGGTGTGTTTATAGATGGTTAAAGGGTTGTTGATGTAGTGGTTGTTTTTTTAGTGATGAATTGAAAATATTTTATGGATGGATAAGTTTTGTTAGATTTGTTTTGTTTGTTGTGATTATTTAGAATTTGGTTTTTGAGTTTGTAAAGTTAGTGAGAGTGTTGTTTTAGTGAAAGTTTGTTTAATAAGAATGATATGGGAGTTTAAGTGGTGTTTTTTGAGTTATATTGAGATTTAGTGAGATTTTGTGTGTTGATGGATGTGTTTGTGATGTTAATAGGTTTTTATTATGTGGTTATTGGTGTTATGGTTTATGTTTAAGGATTAATGAGGGTGTGTAGTAGTGATGATTAGTTGTTGTTTGAGAAAGTTAAGGAGAGTGTGATATGAAAGTTAAAATTAGATTGTTAAGGTTATGTAGTGATATGGGAGAGGTGTATGAGTTTTGAGTTTGATAGGATTTTTTTTTTTTTTTTTTTTTTTTTTTTTTTTTTTTTTTTTTTTTTTTTTTTTTTTTTTTTTTTTTTTTTTTTTTTTTTTTTTTTTTTTTTTTTTTTTTTTTTTTTTTTTTTTTTTTTTTTTTTTTTTTTTTTTTTTTTTTTTTTTTTTTTTTTTTTTTTTTTTTTTTTTTTTTTTTTTTTTTTTTTTTTTTTTTTTTTTTTTTTTTTTTTTTTTTTTTTTTTTTTTTTTTTTTTTTTTTTTTTTTTTTTTTTTTTTTTTTTTTTTTTTTTTTTTTTTTTTTTTTTTTTTTTTTTTTTTTTTTTTTTTTTTTTTTTTTTTTTTTTTTTTTTTTTTTTTTTTTTTTTTTTTTAACGCGTGCTGATGATCTGGTTTGATCGCGTTGGGTGTATGTCTTTGGATTGTATCGCGTCGCTTGCGCGTCTTCGTAAGCTCGTGTATCGCTACACCCGAAAACGCGACGTCAAGCTCGAAACAGCGATGGATACCTTTCGTCCGATCTTTGAGCTCTTTACGCGAAATGGAGAACGGTTCGGAACAAGTGGAAGGCTGTTCACGCACGCCGTCGTGCAGGGGGAAACACGTTGGGTACGTTCTCTATGGAGTCGTCTGGTCTATGGCAAAGCGTGCGTTTGAGGCGAGGCCAGATCGTTCGCAAATCTTCACGCTGGCCGAGCAGCACTGGGGGTACACGCGATTGGCGCGCTGGCGCGCGAGCACGCACCGCTAAAGTGACGCCAGACGAGTAGACAAACCGTATCGGTGGTAGGCGTCGACCATCAAGAGCATTCTAACATCCAGGACGTTGCGCGGTTTGGTGGTGTCAGAAGAGCAATGGCTGCGAGACAAAGGCGGCTCGACAGATGGACTTTCGCGCTCGCGCTCCCAAACGTTGGAACTGGCGTTGCAAGGTGCCGTACGCTGCACCTGCGGCAAGCTGCTTGCCGGGCACTGCTCGGGAGCTTCGAAGTGGCGGATCCGCTACTACATCTGCCGGTCGCACACGCTAGAGCCAGGAGAAACATCACATCCGAGTCACCGCGCCGATGACCTCGAAGCGGACTTCTTGCAACTCCTGCGTTCCTTGCGGGCTGAACCCACACTGATCGAGCCGGCGCCGGTCGATGAAACCGTGGATCAATGGGAAGCCATTGAACTCGACGCCGAGCGACGGATCGCCGACGCGGAGAAGCGGATTCAGCGCGCGTGGAAACTGGCGGAGGACGCGCATCGTCGATCCGAGCCAACTGCAGCGCCCGACTGTGTGAACTGGAGAGCGCAACGCAAGAGAGCGCCGAGCAGGCGTCGAACCGCCGCGTCAAGCGGCACGCCTAAGCGCCGCCAAGTATCAAGACCTGCGTGTTCATTTGGGCAGCTGATCGATAGAGCTCCCGAACCTCTGGACGCCACTCTCGAGCTGCAACAGAGATACTGGCTCGCGCGTTTGACCAGTGTCTAGCCGAGAGCCCGATTCGGGGGACTTTACGTCTATCTGCCGCAGCAAGCGCTGTCGCAATAAAGAGCTAAAGCGGACGATTCCATCACCAAGAAGTTCATCCAATCCATCACCGAGTGATGAACGGGCCGATATTTCCGATTCGCACCGAGCGCACCGCCGCGCCGCGCGGCTCGCCGGCCGCGCCGCGCGGCGGCGCGGACAAGGCGCCCGAGCCTCCTGCGGACCCCAACCTGCAGGCGCAAATCGCCTCCCAACGCCAGGCGTTCGACTACGAAACGGCCGAGCGGGCCGAGATCGTGCGCGAGCACGAGGTGCTCGAAGCGCTCCTTATGGCGCACCTCAAGAACGAGGACGAGATCACGAAGAAGTGGATCGCACTGATTTGAAGGGAGCCTCGTGAGGCGTGCTATACTCTCCCTCACGCCGGGCCGTTAGCTCAGCTGGTTAGAGCGCATGCTTGATAAGCATGAGGTCCCTGGTTCGATCCCAGGACGGCCCACCATCGCGCCGCGATTTATTTGCCGGCGGCGCGTCGTGCTCGGCTGATACGCCGAGAAGGACGACGACTGCGACCATCACTGCAATCCAGGTCGTTGTCATCTCGAATCATAGGTCCTTCGAACAACGGTTGCGCACTCCCAGGCGGCACTATTCGCTCAGACTCCTCGGCTTCAGAGTTTTTTCACCAGCCCAGGTTAGACTCGGCGGCATCGTCTTTTTATCAGGCCGTAAGGAGAGGCTCTATGCGTTTACTGAAACCGGGTTTGATTGCCGTCGCCGCCGCCGTGATCGTGGCTGAGTCGGCCGGCGCCGCCATGGCGCGCGGCTATACCGGGAGTTGGCCGGTGACCGTGACCCGCTCGCATCACGGCAATGGTCTGTACTGCTTGACGTTGAGGGACACGAGCCGGAATGGCGGCTCGGCGTCGCTGACCGGTCCGGGAAGCCTTAACCTTCCATTCGGAACGTTCGAGGTGGTCAATCACGAGCTCGTCGCGACCATTCAACAACCCGGGGGGAGCCAGAATGCCGGCTTGGTCTTCATCGCCAATGCAAGTGCCGGCAATATCGGGCAGGGCGCTTACGATCAGGTTTACGGCGGAGAGGCGTTCGATTTCGGCGCGCTGTCGTTCGGCACGAGAAACGGCTGTTAGTTTTTAGTCGAAAGGCGCCCGCGGATCGCGGACGCCCCTCTCGTAGCCGAATGCATCTGTCCGCGTAACGCGGGTGTCCTTCCCGTAGCCGAATGCAACTCGGCTCCAGCGATATTCCCGCCCTCCAGGCAACGGTGCCGCCGATTTAGCAACTTTTAATCACCGATGCTCGTACAATAACAACTTCAGCCCCGGGTGAGTTGACGGTGACGTCATCGTCGTAGGCGTTCGCGAGGTAGACGTTTTCTTCGAGATCGATCGCGAGCGCGACCGGTGCGTTGATCCCCTTTTTGATGCGACCGACGGGCAAGTCGCCCGTGGGGCCGTAAACCGTGACCAGCCGTCGGTTCGCTCCACGTCTGTGGGCCGCTTCGGCGCCCTCGGCGCTCTGCGCCGAAGCTCCGGCAACGCGGGAGATTCGCCTGTGCCGCTCGCCATGAGAATCATTCATAGCAGCATCTAGCAGCATCGCGGACGAGGAATGCGTTGGTGCGACCACCAACGTACCGGCGAAAGGAGCTTCACACCATGGTGCGTTTCATCACGGCCTTGACCTTCGCTTTTGCGGCCGCCGGTTCGGTCGCGCTGGGAGCGAGCCCGGCAACGCCGATGCTGCCCCCGCAGCCCGCCACGCGCCCCGCCGGGATTCCGTCCGACGCCATGCTGGTATCGCCGTGCGTCGCCACGATGGGCGAGCATTGGGCGAATCTCAAGAACCTGCCGCTGGGGCCGATCTACGGCGCGTGGCAAGGCAAGCCGGTCTTCACCGAGATCATGGTCTCCGTGGAGCAGCTGCAGAAGGGCTTCAGCTACGCCAACGTCCACGCGCTTCCGGGTTACACCATCGATCACATCGATGTGAGCTTCGAACCGCAGGGCCACGCCGGCTTTCCCGTTCCGCACTACGACATCCACGCGTACTACGTCTCGCCGGCGATCCAGGCGACCATCTGCCCCGGCGGCATTCCCGACCCGGCGATGAAGCCGATGAACACGCACCGCTAAAAGCGGGGCTACCCTTTCAGGTAACGATCGAACCAGGAGACGGTCTGCGTCAGAACGTCGATCTGGTCTCGGATCTTCTGAAACGAGTGCCCCTCGTCGGCGTAGACGACGAGTCTCGTCGGTACGCCGAGCGTCGTCATCGCATGCCAAAACTCGAACGCCTGGGGCGCAGGAACTTCCTCGTCGCGTTCGCCCTGGAGGATTAAGACCGGCGTCTTCGAGCGCGTGATGAACGTGATCGGCGAGCTGCGCGCGTAGACCTCCGGATCCTGATAGACCGACGCGCCGAAGAACGGGATCATCCACTGGTCGATCTTGTTCTGGCCATAGTACGACTGCCAGCTAACGAGTCCGGCGCCGGCGACGATCGCCTTGAAACGCGTCGTCTGCGTCTCGCCCCACATTGCCATGTAGCCGCCGTAGCTCCAGCCCATCAGCCCCAGGCGGCTTGGATCGATCGACGCACGCGCGATTGCGGCGTCAGCGCCGGCGAGGTCGTCCCGCCAATCCCCGTAGCCGAAGTCCTTGATGTTGGCCCGCGTGAACGCCTCGCCGAAGCCGTAACTGCCGCGCGGATTGGGCATGAAGACGAAATAGCCTCGAGACGAGAGCGCGCTGACGTTGCGGTTGCCGAACGATGGAACCGAGGCCGACGATGGACCGCCGTGCACGATCGTGACCATCGGATAGCGGCGGCTCGGATCGTAATCGAGGGGATAGATCAGCCAGCCCTGCGGCGTGTAGTCGTCGCTCTTCCATCGTAGCGATACGGCTCTACCATTGAGCAGCTTGGCGCCGGCGTTGCTGCTCGTCAGCCGGCGCAGCGCCGGCGGCGCTCCTACCCAGATTTCCGGCGGCTCGGTGAATGACGCGCGCACGACCGCGACGATAGCGCCGCCCTTTGCGCTCGACCAGCTGGACAGCGATTCCGGTTGGGCGACCAGCGTCCTCAGCGACGTCGTGCCCCCGGCAATGTCGAGCCGCATCAAATGCATCTCCCCGGAGAGATGGGCGACCAGATCGATGCTCGTAGCATCGTTCCAACGAACAGAACGGGCCGAGATCGGCGCGCCGTCCGTAACGTCCCGCGATTCGCCCGTGTGCGCGTCGACGACGTACACGTCGCCGCCGGTCGCTATGAAATCGCTCATGATGCCGCCGATAATCGCGATCCGGCTTCCGTCGGACGACCATTGCGGATCGGCAATCTGAAACGCCGGCGCGAGCAGGTCGTGGATTGCTCCGGTCGGGACGTCGACGCGAGCGAGGCGCGCGATCCACCAGTTATCGTCGCCGTTTCCTTTCGCGTATGTGACGGCAATTTGCCGCCCGTCGGGAGACCATGCGTACTCGTAGATGTATGAGTCGCTAGGCGTCAGCCAGCGCATCGCACCGGTCGACACGTCCAGGGTGGCCAAGCGCTGTTCTTCCACCTTCGAGCCAATCACGCCGACGTCGCGGGCTCCGGGCGCGAGCGCACCCGCTTCTCGGCTTGCGCCGGGAATGTAGAGCAGCGCCAGCGCTTTCCCGTTCGGGGACCAGGTCAGGCGCTGCACGTCGCCGCGGAGTCGCCCAAGTTGTCGCACCTGCGTGCCCGTCGCGCTCGCCACGAATACCTGCAGTTGACCTTTCGAGCGCGCGTCGGAGAGAAACGCGAGGCTGCGGCCGTCCGGCGACCAGACGGGATTCTCCTCGTCGTAGTAGGCCGCCCGCGAGCCCGCGGTGACGTGGATGCGCGCGGCGCGCGCCACGCGCTGCACGTACACCGCCTCGTAGCGCGGCGACTCCAACAGGCGGCGCGGATCGTGAAAATTCTCTTGCCACGCGACGGCGTCGCCGTCGGGCGAAAGCGCTACCGCGGTCAGCTCGCGTACGGCGTACGAGGCCTGCAGAACGTCGCGCATCGTCGGTGTCGCCGCGCGGGCCACGCCGCAGCTCAGTACGATTGCGAGCGCTCCAATGGCGGTGACGGGCTTCATCCTAGCGATCTTTCCCTAGCCGCCCGACATCGCGCCGACGACCAGAAACGGCTCCGCCCCGCTCGCGACGTCCTGCGGCAGCGGTGCATCCGGTGTTTCGTGCGAAAGGTCGCGCTCGCAGGCAAAGAATCGGACGTAGGCGCGGCGCCGCTGCGTCACGTGATCGCGAATCGTCCCGCGCAGCGCCGGATAACGCAACTCCAGCGCGTCGAGAACGGACCGCTGCGTCACGTCGCCGGCGACCTCGACGCTGACCTCGCCGCCTACCCGCGCCAGCGCGCGCAGATGCGCCGGCAGGACGATGCGAATCACGGTAGCGTCTGCACTTCGACGGAGAGCACCGCCGGCAGGTCGCGCACGATCGGCGCCCACGTGTCGCCCGCATCCGCCGATACGTACACCTGGCCGCCGGTCGTTCCGAAGTAGATGCCGCACTCGTCCAACGTGTCGACCGCCATCGCGTCGCGCAGCACGTTGACGTAACAGTCTTTCTGCGGCAACCCGCGAGTAAGCGGCTCCCATTCGTCGCCGCCGGTGCGGCTGCGATAGACGCGCAGCCGCCCGTCAATCGGGTAATGCTCCGAATCGCTCTTTATCGGGACAACGTAGATCGTTTCTGGTTCGTGTGCGTGGACGTCGATGCAGAATCCAAAGTCGGTCGGCAGGTCGCCGCTGACCTCGCGCCACGAGTCGCCGCCGTCGTCGCTGCGCATCACGTCCCAGTGCTTCTGCATGAAGAGCACGTTCGGATCGCTTGGGTGCAGCGCGATGCGATGCACGCAGTGGCCGACTTCGGCCTCCGGCTGCGCAAGCACGTCGGAGTGCAGCCCGCGATTGATCGGCGTCCACGTTACGCCCGCGTCGTCGCTGCGAAAGGCGCCGGCGGCCGAGATCGCGGTAAAGATGCGGTCGGCCTCGCGCGGATCGAGGATGATCGTGTGCAGACACATGCCGCCCGCGCCCGGCTGCCACCCGTCCGCCGACGGATGGCGACGCAGCCCCACCAGCTCTTGCCAGCTCTTCCCGCCGTCGGTCGAGCGGAATAGCGCGGCATCCTCGACGCCCGCGTACACCGTGTCGACGTCGTAGCGCGACGGCTCGAAATGCCAGACGCGCGCGAACTCCCACGGATGCGGCGTGCCGTCGTACCAGCGGTGCGTCCCCGGCGTGCCGTCGTAGACGAAGCGATTGTCGACCGGCTCCCACGTGCTGCCGCCGTCGTCGGAGCGCTGCACGACTTGTCCGAACCAGCTCGACGACTGCGACGCGTAGATCCGATTCGGGTCGGCGGGCGACCCCTTCACGTGGTAGATCTCCCAGCCCCCAAAATGCGGCCCGGCGACTTTCCAGTCTTTACGCTTACCGTCGGACTCCAAGACGAACGCGCCCTTGCGCGTGCCCACGAGTACGCGTACGGAGCTCATATAGCGAGCGGCGAAGCGTGCCGCGGTTCATAGAGTCCGATGCGTTCGCCTCCAGGGAGCACGAGCGTCGTGGCGAGTCCCCAACTCCGCTCCGCGACGGGCTCCGCCGTTTCGATCCCGCGCTCCGCCAACCGCGCCACGACGGCATTGACGTCGTCGCACATGAGGAACACCTCATGCCCGGGCTCACCATCGGCCGGGTGAACGGCCAGCTCGGTCGGCGGGGCCGCAAAGATCGGCCAGCCTCCGCCCGCATCTACCGAGCTAAGCCCCAGCACGTCGCCGAGAAACTCTCGCACCTTCTCGGCATGCCGGCTGAACAAGACCACGTGCATCCCGGTAACCATGCTGCGTCGCAAGTACGAGGCGAGCGTTGGGCGCCCCTTCGGGCTAACTTAGAACGATCTAAGGCCATTACTCGCCACAGCGCGACACCAAGCGCGTAGAGCGCCGGAGCGATGAGGATCGGTCCAGGCACAGCCGACTCGATCCCGGCGAGGGCCTCGGAAAGTGCGACACCGAGCGACGTAAATCCAGGTAAGATTTCGATCGGATCGCTCTCTACGCGCTCACGCCGAAGGACGCACTATTCCCGGATGCAAGTGCACGCGCTCACGGGGCGAAGGCCGGGGTTACTTCAGGCCCAAGGTGCCAAACAGAAGCGGTTCGTCGTGGAATCCCGCGAGAACGACGGAGAGTTTGGGTATGAGGCGGCAGTATGACTACTGACGACCCGCAGCCTCGACCAAAGCCAAGTAAAGGGCAAGAAGTCCCCGAGTATGACGAGAAACTTGGTGACGACGACGACCGCGACGAGCGCCAGAACGACCGTGAAAGGCGCGACGACGAAAACAAGCGGAAAGGCAGCTAAAGCCCGATAGCAGCTGCCGCGTGGTCGTCCCAGGGCGTGCCCTTTGGATACCGGCGAACGACGGTAATGCGCCGGTGTCGAGTCTGGCGCACGACAGAGGCTTCTGACTTCCCGCGCGAGTGGCGCTAGTCGCAGACCCTGAACGCAGGAAGTAACTGCCGTACAAACTAGGGTCGAACGTCGCTGCGCCGGCACAGGGCACGTAGCGGGGTATGAACCGTACAAGAAAGCCACTTTGAAGCCTTGTTGCTCTTAGTGCGTCTTGCTGCGCCGTATCGGTTACGACGACGCCTTCGCGCTCGAAGACCGTTTGGCCAAAGGAGATAAAACCAGATGGCGCTCGACTTTGCACCCGCACATCCATCCGAGGCGCGGGAAGGGTTCGCCGCCTAGCGGTGTCCGGGCACTGTTCGTTCTCGCCTTTGCCCGGCAAAGTAATTCCAACTCTAGGTCGAAGCCGCATTGTGTTAGGTCTTGGTCTTTTGCAGGGCCTTATTGAGGCGCCGAATCACGTTGTCGATTGATTCGAACCTTTCGGGAACGACGGTTGCATTGGAAAATGCCATGTGTGGCCTCCAAATTGAGCGACGGAAAGTAAATACAGGCGCGCAGCCGTGGCCGCGCGCCTGACCCGAGGAGCAAAAAGCACCGCTGGCTTTCCGAAACGGCGCCCACTCGTTCACGGCCACGAGATTGGGCCGCGTGCTCGACTCCGCGCCCGCGCATCATCCAAGGCGCGGGAATGGTTCGTTACGGGGTTAATATAGCGTTATGACGTCAGCCGCCGTTTTGGCACTGCTATTGACGCAGGCAACTTCGAAACCGGTCATACCTGGGCCGTGCTGGCACGAGGCAACGATTACGCACCAGGCTCAACCTGTCTGGCCCGCGTCCCTTCCCGCCAATACGCCCCAACTCACCGCGGTGGTTAAAGTCTTGATCGGAACAAATGGCGTTGTAAAAAACTCGTCGATTTATCAATCCAGCGGGTATCCTGCTGCCGATGCCGCTGCGATAGACGCGACCCGCGCGACGACATATCGCCCGAAGGTAGTCAATTGCCAACCAGCCGAAGGGGTCTATTTATTTAAGGCAGATTTTACGCACGGCCTGACTAGGGCTTCCAGTCCTTCGCCAGCACCTAGACCCCGTGTCTAGCTTGCAGCCAGTCCGGCACCGAAACTTCAGCCTGATGACCGGACTATCGGACCTCGCCAGTTTCTTGCATCCCTCCCTGGAGGACGCCAAGGTTATCGTGGCGCGGCGTCTGTTGATTAGCGTACGGCAAACAAAACGTTTTGGAGCACCGCCTTAGCCGTTCTCCCGCTCTCTATCTGGTACGGTTCCCCGTTGGGATTCATAGAAGGCCAGCCGCCTTGGCAATACGCCTGGCGAAACTGACTGTTGACTTCATAGTCCTGTTACCGTTGGTTGCGTTCTGCTATCACCTCGCAGCCAGATGGATGCTAATTTGCGAACGCCTTAACCCCCAACCGGTCGCATCGGCTGAGGATTGACTCTTTTTGGTATCATGCCGCGCAGGTACGGGCCCTAGGCACCGCTTTCAGACCTTTGCTGTAGAGCGGCAGCCCCGTCACGAAGAACTTAATGGAGATGCGGGGGCTCGAACCCCGGACCCCCTGCTTGCAAAGCAGGTGCTCTACCAGCTGAGCTACATCCCCAAACGACGGTTCGCTTCTTCGTCAATCCTTCGACAGGTTCAGGATGACCCCGAGAGCTTATGTGATTGGCTTTGTCATGCTACGACTCCGCTCAGCATGACGCTATGGAGACTCGCGCTTCATCCCCTCACCATCACACTGGAGGGAGGCGGCGAGTCAGGGCATCCGGAATACGGGCGGACTGCGGCGCGGCGGCCGTGGGGGCATAGCTCAGTTGGTAGAGCATTACGCTGGCAGCGTAAGGGTCAGGAGTTCGAGTCTCCTTGCCTCCACCAATGAACGCTCGTCTTTGCGGGCGTTTTTCTTTGCGATCGGTGTCACGGTTGCCATTCGGTTGCCCTCAGCGGAAATGGACTCAAGCCGTGCGTAGATCGAAGCGTGACGTTCGTCGCTACACGATGACTGAAGCTCAGCGCCGTCATCGTCGCAAAGCCGCCCGAGCGAATTGCCGCGTCGAGCTTGGGATCGAGGTGCGGTTTACGGCCGCTCGTAAAGCCAGCGCGTGACACCGGAGCGAACGACGCCGCGCTCGATCTCGTGCACGCGCTCCATCAGCTGCCCCTCCTTTTCTCCCGGATTCACGCGCAGCGGCCTGCGCGCCATCACCGGCCCGCGGTCGGTGGCGGAGGTCACGCGATGCAGCGTCGCTCCGACCCACCGGCTCGACGCTTTCAGCGCGTCGCACACCGCTCGTGCACCGCGAAACGCCGGAATGCGCGCACCGTCCGGCAGCACCACCTCGTCGCGTGCCGCATCGAGCGGTAGAAACGCGGGATGGAGGTTCAGCAGCTCGGGAAACGTCGCGACGAACGAATCCGGCAGCAGATGCATCCAGCCGAGCATCAGGATGAGGTCCGGCTCGAACGTTTTCGCCGCCGCGAGCAGCCGCGCATCGTATTCCGCCCGCGACTCTCGCCCGCGATCCCAGGCCACGACCGTCGAAGATACGCCGGCCGCGCGAGCGCGCTCGATGGCGTACGCATTCTCGTTATTAGCGATGAGCCCGCCGATCTCGAGCGGCAGCGCGCCCGCCCGCGCCGCGTCGAGCACCGCCTGAAAGTTGCTGCCGTTCCCCGATGCCAGGACCAGCGTGCGCCGTCGCGGCCGCACCAGTGCCGCACGGTCGAGGCGCTCGGCGATCTCCGCTCCGGCGTGCTCTGCATAGTAGCCCGCGAGCCTTTCTTCGCCGACGCCGGGAACGATCGCGCGCGTGAATTCCCGCTCGCGGAGCGCATCCAGCGCGCGGTTCAGCAGCGCGCGTCCGATGCCGCGGCCGCGCTCCTGCGGCGCAACGCCCAAGGGCCCGAAGATGCCCACGCCGGCCTCGCGCGCGAGCCCCTCGAGCCACGAAAATTTCAAGCCTTGCGGCTCGACGGTTGCGAAGCCGACCGGCGACCCGTCGCGCCGCGCAACGACGCTGCGTCCCAGATAGGCCTCGCAGCTCCACGTGCCGCCGAACGTCTCGTCGATCCACGCCAGCGTTCGGTCGTCGGTCGGGGCCGGGGGCGAGATCTCGATGCCCGCCGGCACCGGCGGCAACGCGCGTTCGAGCGACAGGTCGACCACGAGGTTGAGAATCTCGCGCAAGCTAGTCGTACAGAGGCCGAAGCACCGCGGCACACTCCTCCAAGAACTCGACGTCGCCGCCGCTAAACGCGTCGCAGCGCTCGCTCTCGACGTCGAGCGTCCCGATGACCAGCCCGCTCTCGGCACCCAGTATCGGCACAATGGTCTCAGATCCCGTCGTTTCGAATGCCCTTAGATAGCGCGAATCGTTGGCGACGTCGTTGCTGACGACCGTCGACCTCGTGCGTACGGCCTCGCCGCTCAAACCTTGCGAAACGGAGAACGCCGGATGCGCGGGCGCGGACGGACCCGAATATCCGATCACAGAAATCTGCTCGTCGCCGACGTCGTAGACCCCAACCCAGCGATACCCG
The DNA here is from genome assembly GCA_963723485.1 of Vulcanimicrobiota bacterium. Taxonomy (GTDB): domain Bacteria; phylum Vulcanimicrobiota; class Vulcanimicrobiia; order Vulcanimicrobiales; family Vulcanimicrobiaceae; genus Cybelea. The sequence goes on from CAVRQS010000002.1 coordinate 184,906, forward strand.
CCTGCATTGCGAATCGCCGCCGCGGCGGCGCGCGCCCGTTCCTCGCGCGAGGCCTCGTTGTCGACGGCTGATGCGAGCTCGGCAACGATCGAGCGCCTCATCCGTCACGTGCCGGATGTACGACGACCTGTGGCTCTCCCGGCGCCCGGCCTTCGATCCATCCGATCACTTTCGCGCCGGGCGCGGCTTGCATCGCCACGGCGGCTTCACCGAGCGGAACGATCAGCGTATACCCGACGCCCATGTTGAAGACACGATAGCGCTCTTCTTCTCCGAGGTTCCCGCGCCGCACGAGCTCGCGCAGGATCGGCGGTACGGTCCAGCGCTGTTGCTCGAAGATCGCTTTGACGCTCTCGGGCAGCGTGCGCACGACGTTTTCGAGCAGCCCGCCGCCGGTGACGTGCGCCATCGCCTTCACGTGAGCGACCGCCTGGATGGCGCGCACGTCGCGGTAGTATGAGGGGTGCTCGGCCAACAGCGCGTCGGCGTACGTCGCCTCGCCGAACGGCGCGTTCCACTCTTGCGGCGGGACCAACGAACGCGCCAGCGAGTAACCGTTCGTGTGCAAGCCGACCGCCGGCAGGCCGATTACCGCGTCGCCCGCAACGACGCTCTCCCACTGTGGAAGCGCGTCGACGTCGACGACGCCGACGATCGTTCCCGCGAGATCGAAGTGCTCAGCCTGGTAGATTCCCGGCATCTCGGCCGTCTCGCCGCCGAGCAGCGCACAGTTGTGACGGCGGCATGCGTCCGCGCAGCCTTGCACGATCTCGGCCGCTACCGCGGGATCGAGCCGGCCCACCGCGAGATAGTCCAAGAAAAACAGCGGCGTCGCGTTGGAGACGAGGATGTCGTTCACGCAGTGATTGACGAGGTCGGCGCCGACCTGGCCGTAGCGGCGCAATGCCGCCGCGATCGCGACCTTCGTGCCGACGCCGTCCGTCGAAGCGACGAGGACGCGGCGCTCGTCACCGGGGAGCCGGAACAGGCCCGCGAAGCCGCCGACGGCGCCGAGCTGATCGGCGTGGCGCCACCGTCCCAGCACTTCGCGATAGCGCGCGACGGCTTCATTGCCCGAGGCAACGCTCACGCCCGCGCGGGCATAGCTATCGGGCGCGTCTTTTTGCTCAGACACGAGGATTCTCCCAGCTTTGCGCCATAGGCTGGCAGTACTTCACCGTCCGAAAGGTCCACCATGCAAGTTCGTCTTACTAACGATGCGCCGCTTGGCGTCCGCGCCGGAGCGCTCGTCGTCCCCGTCTTCTGCGACACTCCGCTCGACGGCGCGGCCAAAGAGGTCGACACGGCGCTCGGAGGCGTCATCGCCGACGCGCTTTCGTCGGGCGAGATTCGTGGGCGCCTCGGGGAACACGTTCTGGTTTACGCTAAGGGCCAGCCGTACCGCCGGGTGCTGGCCGTTTCGCTCGGCGAGCACGCCAAGTTCCAGTCCTACTTTCTTGCGCGCTATGCGGGAACCGCGGTGCGCTACCTCGGCCGGCGCAACGTCGACGAGATCGCGATCGCCCTGCCCGAGGCGGCGCGCGGTCACGAGGCGATCGCGGCGTCGTTCGTCGCGGAGGGTGCGATTACTGGATCTTTCGACACGACGATCTATCAAGAGAAGCCGGACGTGCGCGTCGCCGTCACGACCATTGACGTCGTCGCGCGCGGACTCGACGCGCCCGAGGTCGAGCGCGGCATCGCGCGCGGCACGATCCTCGGCGAGGCCGTGAATCTCGCGCGGCGGCTGGCCGTCACGCCCGCCAACGACATGACGCCGACGCGACTGGCCGAAGCGGCCGCCGAGGTCGCGAAGCAGACCGGACTCGAGATCGAGGTCTTCGACGAGGCGCGCGCCCGTCAAGAGCGGATGGGTTCCTTTCTCTCCGTCGCGCAGGGCAGCGCGCAGCCGCCCAAGTTCATCATCCTGCGCTACAACGGCGATCCGTCGAGCAAGGAGCTGCTGGCGCTCGTCGGCAAAGGCATAACGTTCGATACCGGCGGCATCTCGATTAAACCCGCCGAGCGCATGGAGGAAATGAAGTACGACATGTCCGGCGGCGCCGGCGTCATCGCGGCGATGTCCGCGATCGGCGGGCTGAAACCAAAGATCAACGTGGTCGGCCTCGTGCCCGCGACCGAAAACATGCCGGGCGGCAAGGCGACGAAGCCCGGCGACATTGTCGCGGCGATGAACGGCAAGACCATCGAGGTGATCAACACGGATGCCGAGGGACGTCTTATCCTCGCGGACGCCCTGTGCTATGCGAACAAACTCGGCGCGACGCGCATCGTCGACGCAGCGACGCTGACCGGTGCCTGCGTGATCGCGCTGGGACACGCGAGCTCGGCTGCGGTCACGAACGACGACGCGTTCGTCGCGGAGTTTCTCGCCGCGGCCAAGCCGACCGGCGAGCGCTACTGGCAGATGCCGTATTACGAAGATTACACGATTGCGATGAAGAGTGACATCGCCGACCTCAAAAACACCGGCGGCCGGCCCGCGGGCACGCTGACCGCGGCGGCCTTCCTCAAGGAGTTCGTCGGTACCACGCCGTGGATTCACCTCGACATCGCCGGCACGGCCTATCTCGACAACGAGTTCGGCTGGCAGGCGAAGGGGCCGACGGGAACACCCGTGCGCGCCTTCGTCGCACTCGTCGAGGCGCTCGCCTCTGCGCAAGTGAGCGCGCATCCCAATGGGGCGCGGGGGACAGAGTTAACGGTGTGAAGACGCAGGCCGCGAGGGCGCGCAACGGGACCGAGAGCGCTCGCCCGTACGAGCCCGAGAAGAATCCGGCGATCCGGCGGCTGACGGCGGGCGCGATCAAACGCCGCAAGGGCAAGACGCTGTTCCCGATCGCGACGGCGTACGACGCGCCGTTCGGCCAGTTCGTCGAGCAGGCCGGCGTCGACGTGATTCTGGTCGGCGACAGCGTCGGCAACGTGGTGCTCGGGTTCGACGAAACGACCCCCGTCACGGTCGACAACATCATCTATCACACGCAGGCCGTGGTCCGCGGAACGACGCGCGCGCACATCATCGCCGACATGCCGTTCGGTTCGTACCAGGTCAGCAACGAAGAGGCGCTGCGCAATGCGATTCGTTTCGTCAAAGAGGGCGGCGCGTGTTCGGTGAAGCTCGAGGGCGGCCGCGATCAGACGGAGCGCATCCGCGCCATCACCGGCGCTGGGATCCCCGTGGTCGGACACATCGGCGTCACGCCGCAGACGGCCGGGCTCGGCCCCGGTTTCAAGATGCGAACCCACCGCGACCGCCTGATCGACGACGCACGCGCGGTGGAGGCGGCCGGCGCCTACGCGATCGTCCTCGAGGTCGTCGATTTCGGGATCTCGCGCGAGATCACCGAGATGCTCTCGATTCCGACCATCGGGATCGGCTCGGGCCCGCACTGCGATTCGCAGGTGCTCGTGTTGCACGACATCCTCGGAATGTATCCGCATTCGCCGAGCTTCGCGAAGCGCTACGCCGAGATCGGAAGCCTCGCGACGCAGGCGCTGCAGGCCTACGCGCAAGACGTGCGCGACCGAGCTTTTCCCCGGGCCGACTAAAATGCCGACCAGCTGGCACTCTGCGGCGGTAACGTCGGGGCATGCTGGAACAGGACGAGTGGTCCGACCCACTGATCATCGCGATGCGCGCTTTCGAGCGGGTCCTTCTTGGCCGCGCCGCCAAGCCTCGAGCGCATCCAGACGCCGCCGAACCGCCTGCAGCTCCTCGACCAACGCGAGGCCGCCCGCCGCCAAGTGATCCGCCCCCGCGGGCAGAGGTGATTCCGCTGCGTCCTCCTCGTCGCTCGCAGTAGGCGCCTCGCGGACCCGCGCTCCCGCACGCTCGAGCGCGCCGGCGACGATGCTCTGGGCGCGGCTGCGCGCCGCATCGGTGAGCTTGCGCCCGAGCGGCCGAATCTCGACGACCATGGCCGTCTTGTTGGCTTCGACGAGCAGCCGCGTCTCTTCGCGCTCGATGCCAAGGAGAGCTTCGGCCGTGGTGCCGAGCGCGCGCGCGATCAGAACGATGACGCCGATCGAGGGGTTGCGCCGTTGGCCCGCCTCGATCTTGAAGAGCGTCGGATGGTTCACTCCGGCGCGGCGCGCGAGCTCGTTCTGCGACCACCCAAGCGCGAGGCGCCGTGTCGCGATGCGTTTCCCAAGCGTCACGCACCTGGACTGTAGCAATGGCCGAGCCGGACCCTTGAACCATCCGGTCTTGCCAGATGGCCTACTGTCGCCTAATTCGTCATCCTGAGTGTAGTCGAGGGGCGGTGGGCGGCGGGGACGTTGGGGTACTCGCCGATGAGACAGCCGAGGCACATCTCCTGGCGGCTGCGACCGACCGATGCGATGAGGCCTTCCAGGCTCAGATAGCCCAGCGAGTCGGCGCCGGTACGCTCGCGGATCTGCTCGACGCTGTAGTTCGCGGCGATGAGCTCGTCGTAGGTCGCCATGTCGACGCCGAGGTAGCATGGGTGCTTGATCGGCGGCGAGGTAATCCGCAAGTGTACCTCGCGCGCACCGGCCTCGCGCAGCAGCGCGACGATGCGCGGCGTCGTCGTGCCGCGAACGATCGAGTCGTCCACGACGATCACCCGCTGGTCGCGCAGGTTCTCGACGAGCGGGTTGAACTTCAGGTGCACGCCGCGCGAGCGCATGCGCTGATCCGGGCTGATGAACGTCCGGCCGATGTAGCGGTTCTTGATGAGCCCTTCGATGTACGGCAGACCGCTCTCCGCAGCATATCCGATGCCGCCGGCGACGGCCGAGTCGGGCACGGCCATCACGACGTCCGCGTCGACGGGGTGCTCCTTGGCCAGCTCGCGCCCCATCGCGTAACGCGCCATATAGACCGAACGCTCGTTGAGCCGCGAGTCGGGCCGCGCGAAATAAATGTACTCGAACATGCAGAGCGCAGATTGAGCGCCCTCGACCTCGACGCGATGCGACTCGAGCCCGTCTGAGCTGATACGGACGATCTCGCCCCGCTCGATCTCGCGCAGATACTGCGCGCCGACCGTTCCGAGCGCGCACGACTCCGACGCCACGACGTAGCCGTTCTCGCCGAGTTTGCCCAGACAGAGCGGCCGCACGCCCCACGGATCGCGGAACGCGTACAGCTCGTTCTGCGTGCAGAGTACGATCGAGTAAGCGCCGCGCGCCGATGCGAGCACCGACTTGATGCGGTCGACCAGCGAGCCCTTCGACTCGACGATGAGTTTGGCAAGCACCTCGGAATCGGACGTGGCCTGCAGCACAGTCGTGGGCGCGAGCCGCTCACGCAGCTCGTCGGTGTTGGTTAGATTGCCGTTATGCGCGAAGGCGAAGTCGCCGAGATCGGAGCGTTCGAGAAGCGGCTGCGCGTTGACGACAATGGACGACCCGGTCGTCGAGTAGCGCGTGTGTCCGATCGCGATGTGGCCGCTGAGCTCGCTGAGGATGTCTTCGTCGAAGATGGCGCCGAGCAGGCCCATCTCCTTGTGCGAGCGGATCGTGCCGCCGTCCGCGGCGGCGATGCCCGCCGATTCCTGCCCGCGATGCTGGAGCGCGTATAACGCAAAGAACGCGAGGCGAGCGGCGTCGCGTTCCGGTGCGAAGACCCCGGTTATCCCGCACATCGTAAGACCATTATAGCAGACGGGCCGGGAAATCGACCCGGGAGCCTAGTCGCTGGCGCGCCGTCCTCCGAAAATCTGCAGCAAAGCGAGGAAGATGTTAATCGCATCGAGGTAGATGCTCGTCGCCATCAGCACGGGCGTGAGGCCGTCGCCGCCGGCGCGCAGGCGCGCGAAGTCGATCAGCACCAGGCCGGAAAAGATCACGAGCGTGATCCACGCGTACGTCTCGGGATGGATGAAGCGCACGAAGATCGAGACGATGCCGACCAGGATCAGGCCGAGCAGCGCGATCATGAAGATGCCCTGGAAGCGGCGCAGGTCGAGGCCCGTCGCATAAACGACCGCAGCGAGCGCGAACATGCCCAGGCCGGTCGTTAGGGCGGCATTCACGACGACGTCGGGCCCGAACGCTCGCACGTACTGCCCGATGACCGGCGCAATGCCGACGCCCTCGCAGAACGTGAACGCATAGAACAGCAACAGCGAGAGTCCCTCGTTACGCCGAACGGCATAGATCGAGAAGAGCAGGATCAGACCGGCAATCATCGCCACCAGGCCGATGCCTGGGCTGAGATCCTGGAACAGGCACGCGGCAAGCGCCGTGACGCACAGGCCGAGGGCCGTAATGCCGAGGACCTGCGCCAGCATCGAGTGCGTCGGTACCGACGGCGCGACGGGCCCAGCAAGCCGATTCTGCGGTTGTAAACCGTAAGCCATGACGCTCTCTACTAACCTCTGTCGCGCGAAAGAGTTTCTCAGTAAGGCCTTTCGCTCGCTAGGTTCGCGGCACCCGTATACGTCCAAGACCGAACGCCAGCAGCGCCGCAAACGCCGGCAGCACGCCGAGATACCGCGGATTGACGCCGATTATGGCCGAGCCTGTCGCCGGCCCCAGAATCATGGCGAGCCCATTGATCGAGTCGCTGACGCCCATGATCGCGCCGCGCTCGGAGGGCTTTGCGCGGACAGATAGGAGCGCTGTGAGCGTCGGCTCGACCATCGCCGAACCGATCGCCCAGACGATCAGGACGATCCCGAACACCCAGAGGTCCATAACGAACGACAGCAGGCCGTAGGCGAGGAAGCTTGCGAGCAACCCAATCTGCGCGACGCGGCGATCGCCCAGCCGCGCCGCCAACGGCGAGACGACGAAGATCAGCGCGGCGCCGCCGACGACCCCGGCCGCCGCGAGGAGCCAGCCGACTTGCGATACCGGCGATCCAAGCACGTGGTTGAGATACAGCGCGAAGTTCGCGAGGAAACATACGATCGCGAAGATCGCCAGGAAGTGGCGGATCAGCACGAGCCGGACCCCCGGTACGTTGGCCGCTTTGAGCGACGCCTTGACGCTCGTGTGGCTCGTCCGCTGCATGTGCGAGGGTAACAGCAACGCGGTCATCAGGATCGTCACCAGTTCGATCCCCGCGGCGACGAAGAACGGCACGGAAAGGCCCGCGTGGATCAAGAAACCCGACATTACCGGGCCAACGATGAACGCCATCCCGAAGACGGCGCCGTACAGCGAATACGCCAGGTCGCGCTGGTCCTCGCGCGTGACGTCGGCGATGTACGACTGCACCGCACCGAGCGCCCCGCCGCCGCAGCCCGAGATGATGCGCGAGACGAAGATCAAGAGCAGTGACGGCGCCGTGGCCTGCATCAGGTAGCCCGCCAGCGTCAGGAACTGCGCGATCAGGATGATCGTCTTGCGCCCCAGGCGGTCGCTGAGCTTGCCCCACACCGGCGCCGCGGTCATCGAACAAAATGCCGGAACGCTCAGAAGCGCACCCACCATCACGTCCGACGCATGATACTGCCGCACGATCGCCGGCAGCAGCGGAATCATCAACGTGTAGCCGAGCGTCTCGACCAGCGTCGTGCCGTAGATCGGCAGCAACGCTCGCGGTAAACGTTGCAATGCTATGCGAGCTTAGCGATGTCGGTGCGATAGGTCAGCGCGCCGGTGCCGAGGCGACCCGCGAGCTCCTTCACTGCGGCGTACGCACGCGTGCGGGCCTCCGCGAGATCGGCGCCCAGCGCGGTGACCGTTAACACCCGTCCACCCCCGGTTGAAACGGTGCCGTTTTCGCGCCGCGACGCGCCCCAGAAGGCGCGGCACCCGTCGGCCAGCGCGACGTCCGCGCTCAGCCCCGCAATCGCGGTGTTGCTGCGTGGGTAGTCCTGCGTCGCGAGGACGACGCCGACGCACTTCTGCTCCGAGACCGTCGTGAGCGACAGATCCATCGCGCCGGTTGCGACGGATTGGAGCAGCAACGCGAAGTCGCCGCCGACGCGCGGCAGCAGTACCTGCGTCTCCGGATCCCCGAAGCGCGCGTTGAATTCGATCACCTGCGGGCCGCCGCTTCCCCACATCAATCCGCAGTAGAGCACCCCGACGTACTCCTCGCCCACCGCGAGCAATCCGCGCAACAGCGGCGCGAGAATCAGCTCGCGCACGCGGTCGTCGAGGTCTTCGGGGAATCCCGCCGGCGGCGAATACGCGCCCATGCCGCCGGTATTGGGACCGGTGTCGGCATCGCCGGCGCGCTTGTAGTCGCACGCGGCGCCGATCGGCACGATCGCGCGGCCGTCGCAGAGCGCGAACACGCTGACTTCGCGCCCTTCCAGGCGTTGTTCGAGGAGCACGTCGGAACCACCGCCCGGAACCTTGTTGTGTGCGTACCAGTCGGCCAGAAGCGCGCGAGCCTCGCCCGCATTCGGAACGACCACGACGCCCTTGCCGGCGGCGAGCCCGTCGGCCTTGACGACGACGCCGCCCCTCCACTCATCGAGCGCCTTGTTTGCTGCTTCCAGCGAGTGCACCACGGCCGCGCGCGCGGTCGGAATGCCGTGCCGTTCCATGAAACGCTTCGCGAAGATTTTGCTCGATTCGAGGCGGCCGCCCGAGCGGTTCGGCCCGAACACGGCGAGGCCGGAATCGCGAAGGCGGTCCCCGACGCCCGCGGCGATGGCGGTCTCAGGCCCGAGCACGACGAGATCGATGCGCTCCCCCAAGGCACGCTGCGTCAGCCGCTTTCCGTCGGTCGCCGCGATCTCCCAGTTCTCTCCGCGCGACGCCGTGCCGGCATTGCCCGGCGCCGCGAACACCGCTTCGCACGACGGCGACTGCGCGATGCGCCACGACAGCGCGTCTTCCCGCGCGCCGTTACCGACGACGAGAACCCGCATCAGACGACGATTATTCCCACTCGACGGTGGCCGGCGGTTTCGTCGTGATGTCGTAGGCGACGCGATTGACGCCTTGCACCTCGTTGACGATGCGCGACGAGATCCGTTCCAGAAGTTCGTGCGGCAGGCGCGCCCAGTCCGCCGTCATTCCGTCCTCGCTCGTGATGGCGCGGATCGCGACCAGATTGGCGTAGGTGCGCCCATCTCCCATGACGCCGACGCTCTTCACCGGGGTCAGCACCGCGAAGTACTGCCACGGATGCGGATCGAGCGTTGCGGCGTCGATCTCGCTGCGCACGATAGCGTCGGCGCTGCGCAGAACGTCGAGCCGCTCCTGCGTGACGTCGCCGACGATGCGAACCGCCAAGCCCGGTCCCGGGAACGGCTGCCGCTCGACGATCGCCTCGGAGAGGCCGAGCGCGCGCCCCAGCGCGCGCACCTCATCCTTGAACAGCGCGCGCAGCGGCTCGATCAGCGACAGCCCCATCTGCTCGGGGAGGCCGCCGACGTTGTGATGCGATTTGATCTTGTGTCCGGCCTTGCTCTGCGGCGTCTTGGACTCGATCACGTCCGGATAGAGCGTCCCCTGCACCAGGTGTTTGGCGCCCGGAATCTTGGCGGCCTCGGCCTCGAATACTTCGATAAACTCGTGTCCGATGACGATGCGCTTGCGCTCGGGATCCTCGATGCCGCGCAGTTTGGCGAGAAAGCGCTCGCGCGCGTCGACCGCGACGACGTTGAGATGCAGGATCTCGCGGAATGCGGCCAGGACCTGCTCTGCCTCGCCCTGCCGCAGCAGGCCGTGATCGACGAAGATGCAGGTCAGCTGCTCGCCGATCGCGCGCGAGACGAGCGTCGCCGCCACGGCCGAGTCGACGCCGCCGGAGAGCGCGCAGATCACCTTGTCGGCGCCTACGGCCCGCCGAATCTCCAGGACCGATTGCTCGAGGAACGACTCCATCTTCCAGTCGCGTCGCAGGCCCGCGATCTCGCCGAGGAAATTCTCGAGGACGACGCGCCCGTAGTGCGTGTGCACGACCTCGGGATGGAACTGCGTCCCGTAGACCTTCTTCTCGCGATCGCCCATCGCAGCGACGTGGCAGCGCGCGGTCGATGCTAGCGCGCGATATCCTTTCGGCAGCTTCACCACCGTGTCGCCGTGCGACATCCACACGCGCGACTCGTTGGGCACGCCGTCGAACAGCGGCGTGTCGCGATTCACGACGACCAGCGTGGCCGGCCCGTACTCGGCGTGATCGAGCTTGACGAGCTCCGCACCGATCTCGCGCGCTAGCAGCTGCATCCCGTAGCAGATCCCGAGGATCGGCACGCCCGACTCGAGGATCGCCGAATCCATCTCGGGCGCCCCGTCCACCAGCGTGCTCTCGGGACCGCCCGACAGGATCAGCGCCGCCGGCCGGCGCGCGGCGAGCGCGCTCCACGGCGTGTCATACGGCACGATCTCGCAGTAGACGCCGAGCTCGCGCGTGCGCCGCGCGATCAGCTGACTATACTGCGCGCCGAAATCGAGGACGAAGGCCGTTTCGGGCATCGGTTCCTTTACGACGCGGCGGCCGCTGCTTTCAGTGCGGCATCGTAATCCGGCTCCTCGGCGACCTCCCGCACGATCTGCACGTACGAAGCCGTGCCGTCCTTCGCGACGACGATGACGGCGCGCGCGAGCAGGCCGAGCTCGCGGATCAGCAGCCCGTAGTTCAATCCGAAATCGCGATCGCGATAGTCGGAGAGCATCTGCAGCTTCACGTCGCCCTCCGCGGCGCACCAGCGCGCCTGAGCGAAGGGCAGGTCCATGCTGACGACCGCAGCCTGCAAGTCGCCGGGAATCTCGCCCAAGCGCTGGTTGAACTTTCGGGATTCGAGCGAGCACACCGACGTGTCGAGCGAGGGAACGGCGATCAGCAGCGCGGCGCGTCGCCCCTGGTCGAGCAGGATCTCGCGGGTGACGTTCGAGAGGTCCCCCGCCGTCAGCGAGAATTCGGGCGCCGGATCGCCGACGCGGAGCTCCGGCCCGAGCAGCGTCATCGGCTGACCCTTGAAGGTTACGGCGGCGGCGCGTTCTTGCATATTATCGACGCTCATGATTCTCTCCTCACAGGGCGGGCGTGATGGCTATGTCAACACATCTTCGAGGCGCGCGGTGTCGCGCGCCATGACGATTTCCATGGCGATCCGCTCGCCGACCGAAACGTCCCGGCCCCAGCGGTACGCCGAATACGGCGTGTAGCGCGTTCCGGGCGATCCCGGGATGCGCAGCGACACATCGTAACAGACGAGCTCCTTCGGCGGTCCCGCTGCAACGATGCACTGCAGCGCGAACGGACCGATGACTCCCGGCGGGCAGAGCTCGCGGCTTGCCGCAACGAAACGCTCGCCCATTTCGAATGCCGGTTCCAGCATCGACTCCAGAATCGTCGCGGCGACGTGACCCGCCTCCTCCATGCGCAGCGTCACGCCGCGCAACGCGTCCAGTGCGCTCGGCGGGACGTTGCGAAACCCCTCGAGGTTCGTTTGGCGCCGAGTGTCGGTCCCGGAGAGCTCGAGCTCCTTTAAAACCGGGGAGTAGAAAAAGTTCAGGTTGACTGAGGGTCCGAGGGCAAACTCTTCGATTCGCGCCGACTCGAGCGCCTCGGCCGTAAGGACGCCTTCTACAATCAGCCGCTCCGCGGCGGCACGGTACTCATGCGGCGACGACGCGAGGAAGAACGCGCGCTCGAAACTGACGCGGGCGTGCGGCGCCTTTACCATCACGAGCCCATCGATCTCGTCGGCGGACGCGTATCGCCGCGGATGTCGAATACCCGCCTTGCGCAGCAGCGCGTACTGGTCCATCGCGCGCTCCTCTCTTTCCTCAGCCTTCAACAGGCTGCGGTTGCCGAAGAAGGGCACCAGCATTTCGCGTTCGATCGCATCGTAGCCGTAGCGCTGATGCAGGTAGACCTCGAACGACCGGTTCGCGACGAAGAGCACGTTACGGTCCAGCAGCCGCTCCTGAACGTCCGCATGCAGGATGTCGGGGAAGGCATCGAGCTCGAGCACCTCGTCCACGCAGCCGCGCGGCACCGGATCCGTACTAACCGCGAAGTAGCGCGAGTAGGTCCGCTCGCGACCCTTCGCGGTGACGACGAGGTTGCGCAGCCCCTGCGCGCGCGCGCCATGCGCCACCTCGAGTGCCGAGTGGCTCCCGATGGAACAAAGCGTCAGGCGCGATCGATCGTATACGGCGAGCGCGCGAGCGACGTACTCCGTGCTCACCGGGCGCGTCATTCGACGCGAATCTTGCCGCCCATGCGACGCCACACGAAGGTCCCATAGATCCCGACGACGACGATGCCCGCCAGCGTAACGCTGAGCGCGCAGGCCAACGCGACGCTCGACGGCGCCGCGTCGAAGATCGAAATGCCGCCCCGTCCTTGCGGAAAAGCCGGAAGCAGATACGGAAAGATCGTCCCGGCCGACGCCGCCAGCAGCGTGGCGATGAAGAACGACGATTCGACGAACGCCGCGGCGGCGTGGCCTCGCGCCGCACGCCGCCGCAGGTCGACGAGCGCGGCCAGCGAGAGCACAGGCATTGCCCAGAGCCACGAGACTCCGGTGGGCGCGCGGACCGCAAATGTCGATGCCGTCGCCGCGAGATAGAGAATCAGCACGGCCCACCAGATGCGCAACAACGCGCGCCGCGATCGCTCGCCGAGCTCCCCGTCCACGCGCAGTGCGAGGAACGCGGCGCCGTGCTGCGCGAGGGTGCACAGCGCGAACGCGCCGACGAGCAACGCGTAGGCGTTGAGCAGGAACGCGAACGTGCCCTGAAAGTACCCCGCGGCATCGAGCGGGACGCCGCGCAGCAGGTTGCCGAGCGCGACGCCGAACAGCACGATCAGGAGCGCGCTCGAGAGCGAAAACGCCGCGTCCCAGAACTGATGCCAGAGTTCCGACGGGAGATGCTCGCGCAGCTCCAGAGCGATGCCCCGGAACATCAGCAGCCACAGAACGACGATGAACGGCAGATAGAAGCCGGAAAACGACGAAGCGTACGCGATGGGAAAGAGCGCGAACAGGGCGGCGCCCGCGGCGACGAGCCAGACTTCGTTGCCGTTCCAGAACGGGCCGATGCTCGCCATCACGGCGGCGCGTTCGCGATCCGAGCGCGCGATCGAGGGCGCGATCGCGGCCACGCCCAGGTCGTAGCCGTCGAGAAGGACGTACATCGTGAGCATGAACGCAACGACGACGAACCCTGCGATAGCCAATCTATTCTTCCACGGGACTCAGATCGACATTGGGAGTGGGGCCGATGCCGATCTCGCGCAGCACGAGATATAAAAAGAGCACGCCGAGGAGAAAGTACATACCGGCGAAGCCGATCAGAGTGAAGACCGTCTCTCCCGAGCCCACGGTCGGCGAGCCGGCGTCGGCCGTGCGCATCAGCCCGTAGATGATCCACGGCTGCCGGCCGACCTCGCTAACGATCCAGCCTGCCTCGTTGGCGATGTAGGGGAACGGCATCAAGAGCATCAGCAGCCAGAGAAGCCAGCGCGCGCGCCAGAGGCGACCCAGAACGAGCAGCGCGACGGCCAGCGCCGCGACGGCCGCGAAGATCGTGCCGAGGCCGACCATCACGTGGTAGGCGTAATACGTCAGCTCCACCGGCGGCCACAGCTCGCGCGCGTACGCGTCAAGTCCGTTCACGTTGGCCTTGAAATTTCCGTAGGCTAAGAAGCTCAAGACGTCCGGCACGAAGATCGGGTCAATCAAACGTCCGCCGGGGACGTCGGGCATGCCGATAATCGCGAGCGGCGCCCCATGCGTCGTCGCGAACAGGCCCTCCATCGCTGCGAGCTTCACCGGCTGGTAGATCGTCACGTCGCTGCTGTTGCGGTCGCCGGTCGGGAAGACCGCCAGCAGCGCGAAGATCAGCCCGACGAGCGTGCCCGCGCGCACCAAGCGGCGCCCGATCGCCTCCTCGCGGCGCGATAGCAGGTAATACGCGCCCACGCCCGCCACGATGAGGCCTCCCGCGATCAGAGCCCCGGTGAGCACGTGCGCGAACTGCCAGCCCAGGAACGGTGAGAATGGCAGCGCCCAGATGTTCTCGAGCCGGATGGTGCCGTCGGCGGCGACGCTGTAGCCGACCGGGTGCTGCATCCACGCGTTGGTCGCGACGACGAAGAATCCCGAGAGCCAGGCCCCGGCGCAGACCAGCACTGCGGACCACGCCGCGGACGGCGTCGGCAATCCGCCGCGGCGATACAGCAAAACGCCCAAGAAGATGGACTCAAGAAAGAACGCGAACATGCTCTCCATCGCCAGCGGCTGGCCGACGACGGAGCCGCTGTGGCGGGAGAATGCCGCCCAGTTCGTCCCAAACTGAAACTCCATCGGGATGCCGCTTACGACGCCGGCGGCAAAGTTCATCGCAAAAATCCTCGTCCAGAATCGTGCGATGCGCGCGGACTCCTCGTCGAGCTTGAACGCTGCCTTCCACGTATACGCCGCCACGAACGGCGCCAGCCCCATCGTTCCGATCGGAAACAAGTAATGGAACATGATCGTGAATGCAAACTGCAGGCGATCGGCCAGAACGGGATCCATCGCTTCTCCCCTCCGCCTTACTGCGTTAGGTGCCGAGGAGTTTTCGCGCTTGCGGGCTGTCCTGGTATTCGATGGTGAGGATCGCCTTGAGCCGGCGCGCTCCCGCGCGCGACTGCTCGTCGCTCATGCGCTGCAGCGTGGTGTAGCACCAGTACATCAGCATCGGCAGGTCGCGATCGCGTGGATACACCTTCTGCATCGCGACGATCGAGTTGACGACGTTGCTCGCCGGGTCGCTCTCCCGGTTGCCGTAATCGTAGTCGAGCATGAAGTTGATGTGCTTGAGCCGGTTCTCGATCTCCAGAATCGACATGCCCATCGGCCCGAAGTATTCGTCGGCCGGCGCGAGCGTGCTGAGGTAGACGTCGTGCGGCAGCGCGGTGACCGACGCGATCACGCGGATCGGATCGACCGCCTTCAATCGCGCGATGAACGCTTGCGCGTTCTGCACGTCCGCGCGCGAGTAACCGTTATCGATCGAGGCGCCGTTGGCCGCGGCGACGAGCTCGTTGCCCCAGTTCGTCGGGAGGTGCGCGACGGGAAAGTTCGATGCGGCCGCACGCGCGAGTGCGAGGGAGCGCCACTTCGCATCGTGCGTCAGCAGCCACGCGCGCCAGTCGGCCTCGACGCGGATCAGCAGCGCGTCGACGTCTCCGGGATAGGCCATGACGTTGGCGTTCGCGTCTTCGTCGGCCAGCCGCGCCAGCAGCTCCGGGTCGTCCTCGGAGTTGACGCGCTGCAGCAGCGCCTGCGCCTCGCCAATGAGCTGCGTATCCTCGGAGTGCTTCGAGATCCAATCGGCCGCCTCGCGGACCCACCACACGGCGCCGTCGTGGTTCGTGAGCGGGTTGTAGTGCTGCCCCGTGCCGATGCTGACCGTCAGCGTCGCGAGCTCGCCGTATGCGGGATCGTCGGGATACTGCAGCGAGTACGCGCGCCCGGCGTTGAAGATCGTCGAGAGATACGTCGCCTCCGCGCGGAAGTTCCAGCCGTCCGCGTCGCCCTTGGCGTACGCGTCCTTCATCTGCTGATAGAGCACGGCTGGGTCGACCTCCAGCGTCGCCCGCGCGGCGATAGGCAGGGCCGCCGCGGCGCTCGCGAGGAGCAGCGCCGCCGCCGGCCTAGAGAACGCTCGAATCATCCAACACCAGACGGAGATTATTGGTTAGCAACGCGTTCTTCAGCTCCCTGGCGATCCGGCGCCCGGTCGACATCGGTTCCGAGTAATTCAGATAAGAATATGGTGAGCCGTCGATGAAAAGGTTCGTTCCGGCGACGATGCGCGCGGAGATCTCCATCACGTAGAACTGGATGTCCGGCGTGATGATCGTCTCGATGCAGAACGCCCCGAACAGCCCCTTTGGGCCACAGATCTCCTTGCTGACGCGGACGAGGTCGTCGCCCATGCGTAGCGCCTCCGCGAGCATCGATTCGCGCAGCGATACCGGCTGGTTCCCGACGACGACGTAGGAGGGGCTCACGTCCATGCCTTCCTGTGCCGCGGCGGGAATGCGCCCGAGCGAGTCCACGTTCGTCTCGTAGCGGCGGTCCATCGACATGATCTCGAGCTTGTTCTGCAGGGGCGAATAGAAGTAGTGGACGTAGAGCGGGACGCCGATGATGTACTCCTGGATCGTATACTTCTCTTTGAGATGCGCCGCGCGTACCTCGAAGTCGTGCGTGTCGCGGATGAACATGTAGCCCTTGCCGCCGGCCGCTCCGTACAGCTTCACGATGACCGGCCGGTCGATCTCGGCGCCGCTGCGGAACTGCCGCGGCAGCTTGAGGCCGGCGCGCGAGAGCCACTCGCGCTGAAGCTCCCGGCTGGCCTCCCAGTCGAGCACCGCCTTGTTCCCGAAGTATGGGATCGTCATCTTCTTGTGCTCGTCGAGCGACAGGTAGGCGACGAACGAGCCATGCGGCACGATGATGACCTTGCGCTTCTGGAGCTCGGACATCAGACTCATGAACTCCGAGTAATCGTTGAGCGCGATCACTTCGTCCACGAAGGCGAACGAATGATAGAGCCGCTCCGTATCGCGGTTCGAGATCGCGAGCGTGTGGAAGCCCTCGTCGTGGGCGCCTTTTAGAATCTGCAGCGCCGAATGGGAGCCGAGCGTCGCGACGGTATACGGGCGGTTCATGCCTCACCTTTCTCCGCTTCGCCGTCGTCGGTCAGGGCGCGATCGATCGCGGGATTGCGCAAGAGCCGCTCGGCCGCCGCCGCGAGCACGCGCCGGCCCACCGGGACGCCGCTTTCGTCGAGGAGCCGCCATGCGATCGCCGCGGGGCCGGCCTTCGCAGCAACCAGCGGTTCGATCCATACTTCGCCGCGCCCCGGCGTATCGCGCTCGAGCAGCGTCAGCCGGTGTTTGTTCGGATTGAAGATCGTCTCGTCCGCGGCGATGCGATCGGAGAGGGCCGTCGCATCGCGCTCGTCGTCGAAGAAGTACAGCTCGCTGCGCTCCACGCGTTCTACGGCAACGCCCAGCCGGCGCAGCGCAACGAGCGCGGTATAGGCGGTGTTGTCGGGAATCTTCAAACTAATCGCCGCGGTTCGTCTCATGCCAACGCCTCGACGAAGCTTTGGAACAGAATCGCGCCGCCCGAGGCGGCGAGCACGTCCTCGCCCTCGCGCCGGTCGAGATGGTTGTAGTTCCACGCGTCGCGCTCCGGATGAGGCATGATCGCGAGCACGTTCCCCGCGCGGTTTACCAGTCCGGCGCAGCCGAGGGCCGAGCCGTTGGGCACGGCGCGTGCGTCGACGGTGCCGTCGGCGTGCGCGTAGACGAACGCCAGATGTTCGCCCGCGACGATCTCATCGAGATGCTCCGGCGTCGCCGCGAGCCGGCCCTCGGCGTGCGCCGCCCACGCCGGCACGAGAGCCTCGCGCTCGAGCCCCGCCGTGATGGCGCATCGCGCAGGGTCGACGGCCAATTTGAGATACACGTGACGGCAGACGAAGTGCGGCACCGGAGCGTTGCGCGCAAACGCCGCGGTAGGCCTGCGAGCGTTACCCGTGCCGGGCACGAGACCGGCTTCCAACAGGATCTGTGCGCCGTTGCAGATTCCGAACACGAGCTTGCCCGCGTCCGCCGCCGCGGTCACGAAGTCCATCATGCGATCGTGCGCGGCGACGGCGCCCGCGCGGATGCGATCCTCGTAAGCGAAGCCGCCCGAGAGCACGAACGCATCGAACTGGCGCAGCGCGCCGGCATCCGACCAGTGGACGAGCTCCGCGTCGCCGCCGCAGTCGCGCAGCAGACGCACCGTTTCGTCTTCGGAGTTCGTGCCGGGAAAGACCGGGACGGCAATTCGCGCGCTCACGGATAGAGCCCGACGAGCGGCCGCGACCACATCTCGTACAGGCGCGGAATCCCGAAGCGAACGCCGTTGACGACCAGCTCGGGCTTGTCGGTGGTTTCGCCGATGCGCAGCACGCCGGTGAGGTCGACGCCGCTTTCGTCGCTCACCTCGCACAGGAATCCGCCCGCCTCGCAGAGCGGATTACCGAAATCGATCTCGGCGCCGACGGTGCGGCCGCGCAGCATCGCGTCGAACGCGAGCCGCGCGAGCGCCGTCAGCATCCCGCCGTCGCGCACCGCGTGACACGATCGCAACACGCCGCGCGCGAGGGCGTCGTGCACGATTGCGACGGCCGCCCGTTCGGCGCCGTACGAGAGCCCCGGCAGGGCGCCTTCGATGCCCAGTATCTCGGCCAGCACGGAGCCGCCGACGACGAGCTCGCGGCTGCCGATCCACAGCAACGCCGAACCGGCGGCTTTGAGACCCGGCGTAACGATCGCGCCTACGTCCTCGACGGCGCCGATAGCCGCGACGATCGTCGAGGCCGGTACCGCGACGCCGTCACCGGTCTCGTTGTACAGGCTGACGTTGCCGGAAACGAATGGGAGGTCGAGCTGCGTCGCCGCGTGCACGAGTCCGTCGACCGCCGCGACGAACGCGCCGTACTGTTCGGGCTTACGCGGATTGCCGAAGTTCAGGCAATCGGTGAGTCCGATCGGCTGCGCCCCCACCGCCACGACGCGCCGCATCGCCTCGAGCACCGCGTGCTCCGCGCCATACCGCGGATCGATCCGCCCGTAACGCGGATTTCCGGCGACGGCGAGGGCAACGCCGAGGCGCGATCCCGGGATCGGCGCGAGCACGCCGGCGTCGGCGTGTCCGCGCGGCAGCACGGTCGCGCCGCGCACGACCGCGTCGTAGCGCCGGTATAGCGGTTCGCGCGAACACACGTCGCGGTGCGCCAACACCTGCGGGAAGAGCGTCTCGACGTCGACCAGGGGCATTTCTTCGACCGGACCGGCGTGGTGAATCACCTCGGTATAGGGCAGCTCGTCGCGGATGGTGCCGGTCAGGAACTCGCTCTCCACGTCCATCACGACGTCGCCGCGACAGCGCATGACGTAACGGCGCTCGGCGGTCACGCGACCGATTACCGTCGCCCGCGCGTTGTACGCGACGTCCGGAAGGGTGAAGACCTCGTTGTAGATTCGCAGCACCTCCGGCGCGATCTCGGGCGGCACGACCCAGAGGAGCCTCTCCTGGGTCTCGCCGACGGCGACGACCTCCGGAGCCATGCCGTCGACCGCGACGTTGACGGAGTCCAGATCGATCTGCGCGCCGTAACCACCGTGCGCCGTGATCTCGGCGGAACACCCGACGATACCGCCCGCTCCGAGATCCTTGAACGCCGCGGTGATCTTCAGCTCGCGCAGCAGCTTGAACACGTGGTAGCTCGCGCGCATGAGCACGTTTTCGAGGAACGGGTCCGGCACCTGGACCGCACCCTTGTTGAGTTCGGCGTCCTCCGGGTCGAGCGCGAGCGAGGAGAACGAGGCGCCGCCGAATCCGCTGGGATCGGTCGCCTTCCCGACGAGCACGATTTGCCATCCGTCGGCACCCTTGGGCGCTTGCGAGTGGATGATCTCGTTCTCTTTCACGATGCCGAGCGCGACGACGTTGACGAGACAATTCTCGTCGAAGCCGGGATCGAAGTAGACGTCGCCGGCGACGTTGGGCACGCCGATCGCGTTGCCGTAAGCGCCGATGCCGTCCACGGCGCTCTGCGCGACGTACGCTTGATGCGCCCTTCCACTCCGCTCAGGGTAAACTTCCACCGAGCCGAAGCGCAGCGCGTCGGCAATCCCGATCACGTCGGCGCCCATGCAGAGCACGTCGCGCACGATGCCGCCCACGCCGGTCGCAGCGCCCTCGAAGGGAACGACCTGCGACGGATGGTTGTGGGACTCGTGCGCCACGACTACGCCGTAGCGCTCGCCGTTTATGATGCCGAGATGCAGGACGCCCGCGTCCTCGCCCGGGCCCAACGCGACGCGCGCGCCGCTGGTCGGAAGGCGCTTGAGATGGTGGCGGCTGGATTTATAGCTGCAATGCTCGCTCCACTGTGCGTCGAACGCGTGGAGCTCGACCGCGGTCGGCTCGCGGCCCAGCTGCTCCTCGATCCGCGCAAGCTCGTCGTCGCGCAGCGCGACGTTCGCAGTTCCGGAGACGCCGGAACTAACCAATCGCGGCACCCGCCGGCATCGGCTGTTGCTGCTGCAGCGAGGCGTCGGCGTGCACGACCGACGACCGCGCGTTGGCCTGCATCAAGAGCGTGCGGCCGTATAGCACGGTATCTTCCAGGCCGAAAAGTTTCGCGCACTGCGTGATCAGGCGCTGCGTCTCGGTGCCGCCGTCGAGCACGGGCGCCGACGAGTTTGCGTCCAGCATCGAGCGCAGCATGTCGTTCTCGCCCACGGCGACGACGACGAGACGCGCGAAGCTGGCCTCGAGCTGTTGCATTAGCTGCAGCACGTAACCCGGCGTCGTCGCGGGGCTGGCGACGTGCCGGACCGTCGGCACGCCGAGCTGTCCGAGTGCGGCGACGATCTCGTTCGCGCGTTCGACCCGCGGCGGCGCGTCGGCGATCACCGCGGCCATCCCGGGCCGCATCACGGGGAACGTCCCGACGAGGTCCGCGACGCGTTCGTACGCTCCCTTCACGTTCGCTAGCGCGGCGTCGTCGACGTTCTGCAGGTTGCGGTACATTTGTTTGTCGAGCATCAGCTCTTCGCGACCCTGCGGCCAGATGCGCCACGAATCGTTGTCGATCACGTCTGCGATCACGAGCTGCCCCTGATTGTCGCCGCCGGCGAGGCGGCCGAACTCGATCTTCAGGTCCACGAGCAGCACGTCGCGCCTGCGCCACGCATGCGACAGGATGTCGAACGTGAGCCGCGCCAGCTCGGTCATTACGCCGATCTCCTGCGGGGCTGCGATGCTCTGCGCGACGATCTCGTCGGGTGAGATCATGGGATCGTGCCGCGCGTCGTCCTTGAGGAAGAACTCGATGACCCGCGGAACCAGGAGCGTGCCGCGCGCGACGCCCGGGTTGCGCTTGGCGAACGAGCCCGCGGCGACGCCGCGCGTCACGACCTCGAGCGGGATCATGTTGGCGCGGCGGACGACCATCTCGTTGTCGTCGTCGTCTTCGCCGCCGTTGAGATAGTGCGTCGGAAGACCACAGAGATTGAGCAACCTGAAGACGCGGGCCGTCGTCTGCGCGGCGAGGCGTCCCTTGCCGCCGATCGAGTGGCGCCGAGCGCCGTCGCCCGCCGAGATCTGATCGGTCTGCGCCACGACGAGCTGATGCGGCTGACCGGGATTCTCGTACAGCACCTTGGTCTTGCCGCGCGCGATCTCGATGCCTTTGTTCACAGCCGTACCTCGGTTTGGCGCGGGAAAGGTTGCATGCGCTCGATGCGGTCGGCGAGCAGGCGCGCGCGTTGCGGTGCGGTGCCCACGTCGCCGATCGGGTCGAGCAGCCGCCGAATCTCGGCCGGGTCCACGAAGGCGGTCAACTCGCGCTCCTCGGAAAGCAGAACCGATAGCGGGTTATCTTCCCCTCGCCCAACCGCCGCCCACGCCTCCATCGATGCACCGCGCAGGGCTTCGTGCAACCTCTGACGGTCTCCGCCGGCTCGCACGGCCTCCATCATCACCGCCTCAGTTCCGGCGAAGGGCGCGTACGCGCGCAGGTTGGCGCCGATGCGACGTTCGTCGACGCGCAGCCCCTCGACCACGCTGCGAGCGAGCGTCACGATCTCGTCCGCGCAGAGAAGCGCCTCGGGCAGCGCCGTGCGCCGGTTGGCGCTATCGTCCAGTGTGCGCTCCAGAAAATTCGTCGCTGCGTTGTTCCACGCGACGTCCGCATACGACGGGAGCAGCCTCGCCAGCGAGCCGATGCGTTCCGAAAGAATCGGATTGCGCTTGAACGGCATGGCGGAGCTGCCGACTTGCGAGCGCCCGAACGGCTCCGCGAGCTCACCGAAGCCCGGGCTGCTGAGGATGCGCACGTCGGCCGCAAACTTCGAGAGCGAGGCGCCGAGCCCGGCCAGAGCCGACAGCGCGAGGTAGTCGAGCTTGCGCGGATAGGTCTGCGTGCTGATCTCGCGAGCGCGCAAACCAAACCGCTCCAACACGTATGCCTCGACCTGAGCCGAACCGCCGGCCTCGTTTGACAGGCGCTCGTATGACGCGGCGGTTCCCACCGCACCGCGCAGTCCCTTCGTCGTAAGGTTCTCGAAGACGAAGCGTAGATTTTCATCGTCGATCAGGAGATCTTGCGCGTACGACGCCAGCCGATAGCCGAGCGTGGTGGGTTCGGCCGGCTGCAGATGCGTAAATGCCATGCACGTCAGGTCGGCATGGGCGCGAATCTTCTCACCGAAAGCGGCCAGCAGGCGCCCGAGATTGTCGCCGACGTAGGAAAGCGCGAGGCGCAGCCGATACGTCTCCACCGTGTCCTCGACGTCCATCGAGGTCGCACCGAGGTGCAGCTTTCCACCGCCGCGCTTCGCCTGCTCGGCGAAGACGCGAATCTCGGCCATGAGATCGTGATGAATCGTGCGCTCTATCTCGAGAGCCGCTTCTATATCGATGTTGCCGGCGTTGGCGCGGAGGTCCTCGAGCTCTGCCTCCTCGACGAGTCCCGCAGCGGACTGCGCTTCCGCCAACGCTACCCACACGGCGCGCCATAGTTGCCGCCGCGTCCGCTCGGAAAAGAGCGTGCGCAGCTCCGCGCTGCCATATCTCCAGGAAAACGGCGAGGCGTACGTGCTGTAGTCCATGGGCGGAATCAATGCGTTCGCCTTGCGGGAAGCTCCGGCCTCGTCACCGTACTGCGCCGGCAATGAAGCCGACGCTGGTGTGTCTATTCGCTGCCATGCTCGGGGTCGCAGCGTGTTCGAGAAGCGGCATCGCGACGAACGGCCGACACTCGTGGACGACGCCGGGCCGACTGCGCGTGGCGGTCAGCTTCGAGCCGAAGAACCTCAACCCGCTGCTCTCGGGGACGACCAGCGAAGAGTTCATCGAGCGTCTGATGTTCGAGCCGCTGCTCTCCGCCGATCGCCGCGGGAATCCCGTGCCCATGCTCGCGGCGGTCGTGCCGACGCAGGCTAACGGCGCCATCAGCCGCGACGGACTGACGATTCGCTATTCTCTGCGCCGCGACGCGCGCTGGAGCGACGGAGTGCCGGTAACGGCGCGCGACGTCGTCTGGTCGTGGCACGCCATCATGAATCCGAACAATGACGTCATCTCGCGGCACGGTTACGATGACATCCGCTCAATTGACGCACGCGATCCGCATACCGCCATCGTTTACTTGATCAAGCCGTTCGGGCCATTCGTCAACACTTTCTTCGCCGAGAGCGATCAGCCGTACGACGTCCTCCCGTCCCATGTCCTCGCGCGTTATCCGGATATCAATCACATCGCCTTCAACAGCGCTCCGGCCGTGAGCGATGGTCCCTTCCGGTTCGTTGCGTGGCGGCGCGGTGACAGCATTGCGTTTACGTCGAATCCCAGCTTCTTCGCGGGCAAACCCGGCCTTGACGCAATCCAGATTCGCTTCGTCCCGAACGAAGACACGGCCGTGACGCTCTTGCGGACGCACGCGATCGACTACTTTTTTTCGCCGACGCTGCAGACGTATCCAATGCTGCGATCGCTGCCGGATGCGCGCATCGTCTGGGAGAGCGTCAACGGCTACGACGGCGTGATGTTCAATCTCAAGCACCCGATCCTCGCGGATTCGCTCGTGCGACGGGCGATCGGCTCGGCGATCGACAAGGTCGCGCTGGCGCGCCAGCTGACGTACGGCCAGGTGACGGTCGCGAGCGAGGACCTACCCAACTGGATGTGGGCCTTCGATCCGGCGGTGCGCGCCGTGCAGTACGATCCTGCGGCGGCAGTCAAGCTCCTGGCGCGCGCCGGGTGGGTCGCCGGCGCCGACGGCATCGCGCGAAAGCAAGGCCGGCCGCTCGAACTCCTGCTGGTCACCGACACGCAGACCGCTCTGCATCGCTCGGAGAGCCTTTTGGTCCAGGCAGCGCTGCACCGCATCGGAATCGTCGTGCAGATCAAGTACTTTCCTCAAGACATTCTCTACGCGCCGCAAGGCATGGGCGGAGTCATGCACGGCGGCAAGTTCGACATGATACTGTATCCCTGGTTTTCGGGAATCGACCCCGACGATTCGTCACAGTTTATGTGCGCCAACCAGCCCCCGACCGGCTACAACGACAGCCATTACTGCAGCACGGCGATGGACGCCGCACAAGCGGCCGCCTTGTCGAACTACGATCGAGCCGCGCGAAAGCGCGCGTATTCGCACGTCGAGCGGCTGCTGTCGATCGAAAATCCGCTGATCTTCTTCTGGTGGCAACGCAATCAGGACGCAATCAGCGCCGACTTTCGCGGCTTCGATCCGAACCCGACGAACGAAGCCTGGAACGCCTGGAAGTGGAGTATTTAACGGGACATCTTTGACAGTTCGATGCTGATGCGGTCCACGAGCGCGCGGTGATCGTCGGGGTCGCTTCCGGCGCGGCCGGTGACGATCGCTTCCAGGCCGCGCACGGCGCGCTCGTACGCGATGCGGGCGCGGCGTTCGCCGACGCGGCGAGCCACAGGTCGAAGGAAGCGCTCGCGCCAGCGCGCGCGCGCCGGCAGCTCGCCGCCGGGACGCGCGAGCTCCCAGATGTAGTTGCACTCCGTCGCGAGCGCGTGGAGCAACGGCACCGCGGCGCCGCGCGGGTCACCCGAAAACGATTCGTGTGCGATGGCGAGCGCTTCGGCGATCCGGCCTTCCGCCAGCGCGCTCGCGTATTTGTAGGCCTTCGGGTCCTCGATGGCTAGCGCCTCACGTTCGAGATCCTTGATCGTGATGCGCTTGCCCGCGAGTCCGAGCTTCTCGAGATCGTTGCGCACGGCGGCTAGATCGCCCTGGCTGCGCGAAAGCTCATCGACGACGCGCGGCTCCGCCTTCGCGCCGAGACGTTCCAGCGTCTCGAGCACGAAACGCTCGCGCGTCTCCTCGGCCGCCGTCGTGTCGATGCGCAGCGCGGTACGGCCGGCCAGCGTGCCGAACGGCGCCGGCCGCTGTGCGCGCGGCGACAACAGATCGAGCAGCACGAGCGTGTTGCCGTCGGGGACGTTTTGCGCGACGTCCCAGAGCTCTTGGCGCGGCGCCGAGCGCATCGTCTGCGTGTCGGTGACGACGACGACGCGGCGTTCGGCAAGAAAAGGCATCGCCTGCACGGCCTCGCGCACGGGAGCCACGTCGCCGAGGTTCTCAGCGGCAAAGCGCGCCAGGTTTAGGTCGCGCACTTCGGATGGCAGCACGCGATCCAGCACGACCTCCAACGCGCGGTCGGCCAGCACGCGCTCCGTGCCCTCGACGATGACGAGCTTGCCGATGGCCGGCTCTTTATCGAGAAAGTCGTAGAATTTCAGGCCGAAACTCCAAATCGGCGATCGACTCACGGTAGGGCGGACGGACGAGGCCGGACTCCGTAACGAACGCCGTGACGAGGTGGCCCGGCGTCACGTCAAACGCGGGATTGTACACGACCGCGCCCTCCGGCGCCGCGCGCGTGCCGGCGAACGCCGCGACCTCGTCGGCCCCGCGCTCCTCGATCGGGATCCCGTCGCCGCTATCTAGACTGAAATCGAACGTCGAGCGCGGGGCCGCGACGTAAAACGGAATCCCGTGGTGCGCGGCGAGGATCGCCAGCGCGTACGTCCCGATCTTGTTCGCGGTGTCGCCGTTGCGCGCGATGCGGTCCGCACCGACGATCGCGACATCGATGCGCTGCCGCTTTATCGCGATCGCGGCGGCCGCGTCCACCATCAGCACGGCGTCGACGCCCGCCTGACGAAGCTCGAGGTAGTTTAGGCGCGAGCCTTGCAGCAGCGGGCGCGTCTCATCCACGAAAACCCGCGGTTTTTTCCCCGCGCGATGCGCCGCGATGATGACGCCGAGGGCCGTGCCCGCGCCGCCCGTGGCGAGCGGCCCCGTGTTGCAATGCGTCAGGATGCGTGCGCCCTTCCCGATCAGCTCGAGCCCGTGCTCGGCGATCGCCGCGTCGATCGCTATCTGCTCTTGGTGGATCGCGCGCGCTTCCTCCAGCGGGTCGGCGGCCGCGAGAACCCGGTCGACGGCCCACGCCAGATTCACGGCGGTCGGCCGCGCATCGCGCACGCGCCGGGCGGCTTGCGCAAAGAGCGCATCGTCGCCGATCGTTCGACGCAGCAGCGCCGTGCCGTATGCGCCGAACACGCCGATGCACGGCGCCCCGCGCACCGCAAGGCTCTGGATGGCGCTCTCGATGTCTTCGACGCTTACCGCTCGCTCGAGGCGCGCTTCGTGCGGCAGCAGCCGCTGATCGAGATAGACGACGGCATCGCCGTCCCAGGCGACCGGCTCGAACGATGTCATCGAAAGCCGGCTCGTGGAATATTCGAGTTCACGCCGAGAAGCGACGCGGCTGCGAGCGCCGCCGCATAGCCCTTGTTGCCGCGTTTTGGATCGGCGCGCTCCTCCGCCTGCGCCAGATTTTCGGTCGTGAGGATGCCGAAGCCGATTGGAACGCCGGTCGCGAGCTGCACGTCCATGATGCCGCGGGCACACTCTCCCGCGACGAAATCGAAATGCGGAGTCTCGCCGCGGACGACGGCTCCGAGCGCGACGAGCGCGTCGAACCGGTCGGTCTCGATCAAATTGCGACAGGCTACCGGCACCTCGAAACAGCCGGGGACGTCGTAGACGCTGACGTAGTCGGCGGCAACGTTGCACTCGCGCAGCGCGTCCTTAGCGCCCTCGACGAGCCGCTCGGCGATCTCGGGATAGAAGCGTGCGGCGACGATTGCGAAGCGCCGGCCCGCGCAATCCGGCACCGCCGGCGTGCGGGCCCCGTTGCCCTTCAGGACGCCGACTCCTCATCGAGCATGTGGCCAAGCTTCGAGCGCTTCGTCGCGATGTAGTGCTTGTTGTGCGCCGTCGGCGTGGTCTGGAGCGGCATGCGTCCTACGATCGTGAGGCCGTAGCCCTCGAGGCCGAAGATCTTCCTGGGATTGTTCGTGATCAGCCGCATCTCGCGCACGCCGAGATCGACGAGGATCTGCGAGCCGATGCCGTAGTCGCGCTTGTCCGCCGGCAGCCCCAACACGAGATTCGCCTCGACCGTGTCGGCGCCGCGGTCCTGCAGCTCGTACGCGCGCAGCTTGTTCGCAAGGCCGATTCCCCGGCCTTCCTGGCGCAGATAGAGAAAGACGCCGCGCCCTTCCCGTGCGATCGCGCGCATCGCTCCGTCGCGTTGCGCCGCGCAGTCGCAGCGGATCGAGTGCAAGGCATCGCCCGTCATGCACTCCGAATGGACGCGAACCAAAAGTTCCTTCCCGTCGCCGATTTCGCCCATCACGAGCGCCACGTGCGTGTTTTCGTCGATGCTCGTGTCGAACGCAACGCCCTTCCAGGTACCGAGCGTCGTGGGCAGATCGAACTCGGCGATCCTGTGCACGAGTTTCTCGTTGCGCATGCGATACGCGATCAAGTCCTTGACCGTCACGAGTTTGAGGCCGTGGCGGTCGGCGTAGGCACGCAGACCCTCGAGGCGTTCCATCGTTCCGTCGTCGGCCATGATCTCGCAGATCACGCCGGCCGGATATAAGCCGGCCAGTCGCGCGAGGTCCACGGATGCCTCGGTCTGGCCGGCGCGCACGAGCACGCCGCCTTCGCGAGCGCGCAGCGGAAAGGTATGGCCGGGCCGCAGGAAGTCGCCGGGCTTTGCATCGGGATCGAGCAGTCGCTTGATCGTCGCGGCGCGGTCGTGCGCGGAGATTCCGGTGGTCGTCATGCCGCGCGCCTCGACGGAGACGGTGAAGGCCGTCTCGTGAACGGCGGTGTTGTCGCGAACCATCTGCGGAATGTGCAGCTCATCGAGGCGTGACCCGACCATCGGCACGCAGATCAGGCCGCCGGCGTGTTTGCGCATGAAGTTGACCGCGCTTGGCGTGATCATCTGCGCCGCCATCACGAGATCGCCCTCGTTCTCGCGATCCTCGTCGTCGAGCACGACGACCATCTTTCCGGCGCGGATATCGTCGATCGCACCGGCAACGGAGTCGAAGGGGCCCTGTCGCGGAGGTGGCCCCTCACCGAGGTCCGGAAGCACCTGGCTCAGGCGCTGCAGCGTCCGGTACGACGGCTCGCGGCGCCCCGCTCGCAGCAGCGAGATCGCGGACTCGGTGAGCCCCGACTCCTCCGCCAGCTGGGCAGCCGAGAGGCCGGCCCCATCCATGGCGCCGTTCAGCACCTCCGCAAACCTACCCATAGGCTCTAGGGTACCGGCTACTTGACAAATGTCAAGCCTAGTCGAAGGGGCCGAGGGGCCTGCCGCGGCGGGAGGCTAGCAGCCCTTCGTGCGTGAGACGATCACGTAGTTCGCCGATTTCAGCACCTCGTCATAGCAGCGGTAGCCCTGCGTCATATGCAGCTTATATTGCTGCTCACTCTTGCCGTTGGACGGCGTGAAGCCAGTCGGCGTAATCGCCAGGGTGTCTGAGGACCGAATCGAGTTCAGCAGGTCCCAGGGAATCCTGAAATAGTTGCCGCTCTCGTCCTTGACCTGCGTTACCGCGGTCGTTTGCGTGGCGTTGCTGCCGCTCGCGACGTAGTCGTAGTTCAGGGTGAGCGGCCAGGTGCGGTTCTCGCGCGAGGTCTCCGTATGACCGCTCGCCCTGGTCTCGTCCTCGAGACGACGGTCGTGAGCTGCTTGATGTCTTGCAAGAAATCACTCGACGTCACGTCGATCTTCTGATCGTTCGTGAAACGAATGCTTTGCGCCACGTTGGTATCGATCCGTCCCTTCGACGTCATCACGTAGCCGCTCAGCCGAACTGGATGATCCGCACCCGTGAGGATCGTTCCCTTCGTGCCGCTCGTCGTGGTTTTCACATCCTCGTCAACGTGCTCGTGCGGCGCTCCCGGCGTGCCGTCGCTGAGCAGCTTCCCGGTCACGACCTTCGTGTCGTGATCCTCGTAGACGAGCAACGCCGCGTTGGCCGCGAAGTAATTGTCGTCGTTGTAGACCGACACGGCGATCGTGTGCGGGTTGCCGTCGTCCAGCTGCGCAGCAAAGGGCGTCAAGTTGATGCGGTAGGGCACGAAGTTGAGCGTCTCTACCCCCGGGATCGGTATCCACAGGTACGGGTCGATGCCGCCCGTATAGATCCACGGATAGACCGGAACGACGCCCGCGGGCTGACCGTCCAGGCTCACCTCGCCCTCGCGAAATGCAGTATTGCCGCAGTTGTTGAGCTTCGACGCGAGGTCGTTGGGGAAGCACGTGTACCAAAACTCGTCCGAACCCTGCGACTCGAGGAACACGTCGAGATACGCGGCCTCGACGTTGGTCGGAAACGTAAACGTGCCCGTCATCTGATTCGACGGACCGTTCAGGTCGACGTAGCCGCCGGTCGAGCCGGCGGATAACGGATAAATCGCATGGGCGGCTTTGGCGGCCGGATAGTGCGACGTGACGGGATAGAAGTCGAGCTCGGCCGTTCCGTAGATGATGCCCGTGTACGTCGAGTTCACGACGTTGTACACCGACGCCTGACCCGTGGACTTCCCGGTGAAGATCGGCGCGTATTCCGACACGTCGCGCTCGACGTTCCAGTCCGGGCTCGCGTTCGAGCCGGGCTCCGCCGTCGTCCCGAAAAAGATGTTGGTCGCGCCGACCCACACGGCGCCGGTCCGGTCGTACTGCACGCCCTTAGAGACTCTGAAGTGCATCCTAAAGACGATCTTGGCATACGGACCCGGACAGTTGGCCGGCGGCGTGTAGTGGAACGGATGATCTTTATAGTCGGCAAACTCGCCGACCGGGAGATCGCCCTTCGTGAGCGGCGGCGTATGCGGCGTGAACAGAAGGTCTACGCACGGTGATTCGTCCGGCACCTGCACGCGCGGGACCGCCGTGACGGGATAGCCGGCTCCGCCGTGCGGTGCCTTCGAGGCCGCGGCGCCGCCGAGCGCGCGCATTCGCGCCGCGGCACGCTCCATCGAGAGCGGCCCGTTCGGGAGCTGCGACGTTGCGGCGCTCGTGCCCGGAGCGAACCCGGCGTTGCTGCACGCCGACAGACTCGCGCCGAATACGGCAAACGGAACGATCCATGCCGGGCCAATCCTCAAGCGCATCGGGACACCTCCGTAGTTAGGGTAATTTACCAGTCGTCGTCAGGATCGTCGTTTGAGTCAGGTTGCGAAAGGAAGTAATCGCGTCCCAGCGGCGCGCTCACGCGCCTGAAGCGCGTAGGCGGCCGCGAGAAATCGAAACAGTCGGAGAGATCTGCCGAACGCACATCGGTGGTATGGAGCGGCATAAGCCTGAACGCCCTTTCGGTGAACTTTAGGATGCTGCCGAACTCGTACTCGACGTGCGAGACGTGGTGGTGTCTTGCGTAGGCGGACACGACAATGAGCGGAACTCTGAATCCCAGCTCGTAGGCGTTGAATTTCCGCGGCGCGACGTGATCGTACCAACCTCCCCAGTCGTCCCACGTGATGAAGATAGCGGTGCTGTCCCAGTACCGGCTTTCCCCGATCGCGTTTACGATGCTCGCGACCCAGGAGGGTCCTGAGCCGTTGGTCTCGCCGGAATGGTCGGACGAGCGCTTCGGCGGTGTCACCCATACGACGTTGGCCAGCTTGCCGTTCGCGATGTCATCGAGAACTCGCTTGGACGGCGCTACGACGTCAGTATGGTAAAAACGACCGTAACGTATGTTGCGGATCGCGTCTGGGCCGTTCCATAATCCGGCGCCCAAATGCTGCTGATAGTAGCGCCAGGTTAGGCGCGCCGCGTCGAGGCGGTCCATCAGCGAAACGCGCGTGAAGCACGGAAAGACTCGGCCGCTTTCTATGCCCTGTTCGTTGATGACGGTCACCTTGGTAGTGGGCTCGGAGTCGCAGCCGCCCGCAGGCCCGACGTGGTTGCCCCACGGATTCTCCGCGGCCCATACCGGCGAATTATCGGAGGTCCTCGACGTCCCGCTCACGAGAAATTGATGCGCCGGAAAACTCGGCCCCTCGTTTGTTTGAAACATGTGGTCCGCGAGCGTGTACTCTTTGGCGAGCGTCCAATACGGCTCGACTTCTTTTTCGGGAACAAATCCGTAAGCGTGCAGATCGCCCGGACGGCATCCGGCGCGCCTCTCTCGCCGCTTCTTGCAACGCGAGGCGACGCGATCGAAGCCGTCCATTCTGCCCCCGTTGTATTCGGTCACAAAGGCAGCGTGCCGGTGGGAAATGTCCACCGGCTTCGTCAGCGACTCCGGTTTCAATTGCACCACGTCGCCCTTCGAGTCTTTCCCGTAGTCTGCCGTATCCGCCCCAGGAAAGTCGTGAAAGAGGTTATCGAGCGTGCGATTCTCTTGGACAATAATGACGACGTGCCGGATCTTGTGGCCGATATCCGCCGCGGGGTCGTGCAAGTGCGAGGACGCCGGCAGCTGCGGTGCGGCCGGCAACACGGAACCGCTCGACGAGCCGCCGCCCGTCCCCCGACAACCCGCGAGGAACGCAAGACCTAGCGCGACGACCGAGACGTAATGCCGGCCAATGCCTCGGTGATGGCCTCTTCCTCGCAAAGTGCCGTTCCCTCGGCCGTATAGCGCCTTAATTCCTCCTCAGCAAGCTTAGCTGCAAGCATGCTGACCAAGCGTCCGCAGCCCTGCCGTAACGCATAACGCATACTTGAAACGACCGTTTCAAATATGTTAGGATCGGCCGTGTCGAGAACCGCCGGCGACGCGCGACGCGCCGAGCTGCTGGAGCGGGCCGTCGACTACGTGTGCCGCCAGGGGCTGGCGGAGCTGTCGTTGCGTCCGCTTGCGAAGGCACTGAAATCGAGTCCGCGTGTCTTGCTCTACTACTTTGGATCGAAGGAGAACCTGGTTGTCGAGATCGTCCGGCGCGGCCGCGCCCGGCAGCAGGCGATGATGGCTTCGCTCAAGCTCTCGGACCTCTCTCCGCGCGCCGTGGCGCGAACGCTGTGGCGTGAGTGGAGCAAACCGGAGTGGGAACCGCTCACCCAGCTCTCCTTCGAGATCTATACGCTCGCGCTGCGTGACAAAACAAGACTTCCGGGGTACCTCGAAGCGTCGGTCCGCGGGTGGCTCGCGGCGCTCGAGGGCTGCACGATGCTGCCCGGCTACACGCGCCGGAAGGCCGAGGCCTTGGGAACGCTATTGATCGCCGGCTTTCGTGGATTCTTGCTCGATCTGTTGGCGACCGGCGAGCGCGCCCGAATCAATCGGGCTGTCGATCTCTGGTTGGAGTTCGTGTATGATGCGGCCGAATAACGCGCGACGCGGCGCGACGATCTTCATCTTCATCACCGTGCTGATCGACATGCTGACGTTCGGCATGATCGGTCCGGTGCTGCCGAAGCTGATCGCGAGCTTCGTCGGCAATAACTTCGCGTACGCCGCCGAGATCATCGGGCTCTTCGCCACGGTGTGGGCGCTGATGCAGTTCTTCTGCTCGCCGCTGCTGGGGATGCTCTCCGATCGCGTCGGACGGCGGCCCGTGATCTTGCTGTCCAACGCGATAACCGTCGTCGACTACGCGATCATGGCGCTCGCCCCGAACCTCGGTTGGCTGTTTGCGGGCCGCCTGCTCTCGGGCGTCGCAACGGCGAACATGACGGCCGCCGGAGCATACATCGCCGACGTCAATCCGCCCGAGAAACGCGCCGCGGCGTTCGGCATGCTCGGCAGCGCCTTCGGGCTCGGATTCGTGCTCGGCCCCGCGATCGGCGGCATCGTCGGGAACGTCAACCCGCGCCTGACGTTCTGGGCCGCGGCGATCTTCGCTCTGCTCAACACGCTGTACGGGCTGTTCGTGCTGCCGGAGTCGCTCGCCCCGGAGAACCGCACGCACCGCTTGGAGTGGAAGCGTGCGAATCCGATCGGTTCGCTCGCGCTGCTGCGCTCCCATCACGAGCTGTGGGGCCTCACATGGGTGAACTTCATCACCTATCTCGCGCACGAGGCGTTCCCGAACATCTGGGTGATCTATTGCATCGCCGCGTTCGGCTGGAGCACCGGCAGCGTCGGACTCACCCTCGCGCTCGTCGGCACCGTCGCGGCGATCAATCAGGCGACTATGGTGCGCCCCGTCGTCGCGCGTCTGGGCGAACGGCGCACGCTGCTGGCGAGCCTCGTCGTCGCCATAGCCGGGCTCGCACTGATGGGAACCGGTAACGGGGTCCTCTTCCTCGTGGCCGCGGTGATCGTATCGCTGCCGATGTACCAGGCTTCCTCGCAAACGCTCATGACCCGGCGGGTGAGCGCGGCCGAACAGGGGCAGCTGCAGGGTGCGCTCGGTTCGGTCCGCGGCATCTCGATGCTGCTCGGTCCGTCGATCTTCACTCTGATCTTCGCGCGGTTCGCGGGGCCGTGGCGCTCGGCGGGTCTGATCGGCGCTCCCTGGCTGCTCGCGGCGGCGCTCTATGCCGTCTCGCTGGCGGTCGCGTGGCGCGTCACGTCGCACGCGGACGACGTCGTGCTACCGCCGGTCGAGCCGGCGCCGCCGATCTACGCCGAGGGCTGAGCGAAGCGCACGATCGGCTTGACGATGCGCGCCTCGGCCAAGTCGCGATAGGCACGCGGAACGTCGTCGAGCTCGACGAGCGTCGCGCCGACCTTGTCGGCGGAGACGACGTTTTCTTGGATCAAGTCGAGCGCGGCGCGCGTGTCTTGCGGCCCCGCCGAGTAGCTAGCGACCGCGCGGAGATCGCCGAAGTAAAACCGTTCCGACGCAACCGTAAGCGGCACGTCCGGCGGAAACGGCGTGAACATCACGACGCTGCCGGACGGCGCGACGCACTCGAACGCGTGCGCCATCGCCTGAGCGGTTCCCGGTCCGCAGATCACGACCGCGGCGCCGGCGCCGAGCACGCGGCAGGCGCCGTCCGGATCGAATGCGACCGCGCCGTTGCGCGCGGCGATGTCGCGGCGAGACGCGATGAAGTCGCTGGCGAAGACCTCGCATCCCATCCGGCGCGCCGCCAGGACGTGCAGCTGCCCCATCACTCCGAGGCCGATCACGTACACGCGCTCGCCGGCGGCAGCCCCGCCGCGACGCAGCGACTTCACGACGCACGCCAGGGGCTCGATCAGTGCGGCATCGGCAAACGCAACGCCGCCCGGAAGCCGCAGCGTGTCCCGTTGATTTTCCCGGGGCACGCGAAAGTATTCGGCGATGCCGCCCGGCTCGATCTTCGTAGCACGCCAGGTGGCGCACTGGACGTACTCGGCGCGACGGCATTCCGCGCACTCGAAGCAGGGCGCGTGGTGATGCACGAACACGCGGTCGCCGACTGCAAACGAGCTCCTTCCGCGAATCTCGGCGACGATGCCAACCGGCTCGTGACCGAGCACGAGCGGAGCCTTGCGCCGAATGTACCATGGCATGACGTCGCCGCTGCAGATGCCGCTGGCCATCGTGCGCACGAGCAGCTCGCCCTCGCCGAGCTCGGGAACCGGGCGTCGCTCGACGCGCACGTCGTCTACATCATAGAGCACGGCGGCGCGCATCGTGCGCGGGCTCACGGCTCGATCAACGCCTTCAATCCCTCGCCGGCATCGAGCCGTCCGAAGATCTCGACGATCTCGCTCAGCGGCGCCGTGTGCGTGATCAGTCGCCGCAGCGGCAGCGCGTGCTCGGCGATCAGTTCGTACGCCGCGCGGACGTCCGCCGGCGTGAAGTGGAAGGGAGCCAGCAGCCGGACTTCGTCGTAATGCAGTCGCTCCGCGGCGAAAGAGACGCGCACCTCGCTCGGCAGGCCGGCGAAGAACGAAACCACGCCGCCGCGCCGGACCCACGACGGTGCGCCCTCCCACATCTCCGGACTGCCCGTGCACTCGATCACGGCGTCGGCGCCGCGGCCATTCGTGCGCTCGAGAATGACGTCGCGCATCGCCACCGCGCCGGGATAGTAGCTCTCGAGCCCAAGGTCGCGCGCGAACGCGACGCGCTCGGCGCGCCGGCCGAAGAGCAGCACGTCGACGGCCTGGCGCCGCAGCAGCAACCCGTGCAGAATTCCGAAGCCGCCGTTGCCGAGCACGACCACGGTCGAGCCGGGAGCGGGCGCCAGCATCGCGAGCGAGTGCATGACGCACGAGAGCGGCTCCAGGAACGCGCCGTCGGCATAGCTCACGTCGGCCGGCTTGTGGTAGCAGTTGCGGTCCACCACCCGCTTGGGCAGCGAGATGAAGTCGCAATACGCGCCGAGGACCATCGCCGACATGATGCTTTCGCACAGCTCCTCTTGCGCGTGCCGGCACCAGAAACACGTGCCGCACGGCGCGGTGTGAACGCACATCACGGGATCGCCGGGCGCAAACTCCGTGACGCCGGCGCCCACGGCGGCGACATCGCCTGAAAACTCGTGACCGAACCGCGTCGGCATCGGCATCTTTGGATGCCCGCGGCGAAACGTCTTCAGATCGGTGCCGTCGGTCAGCGCCGCCTTCACTCGCACGACGATCCCGCCGGGGGACGGCACCGGTACCGCCTCCTCCCGCAGCTCGATCCGCTTGGGAGCGACGAGCAGGGCGACGCGCGACGTCGTCGTCATCGCGCGACCGGATCTCCGACGCATGCGAGCAACGCCGACCGGATCGGTTGCGGAAGCGGCCGGCTCTTCTTCGTCGTGGCGTCGATGGCGGCGACGACGAACGTCAGAGCCGCGCCCGGCTCGGACGTGCGCTCGTTGAAGACGACGGTCTGCCAGCGCACGCTGGAGGCTCCGACGCGCTCGATGTGCGTGCGCATGCGCAGCCAGTCGCTCATCAGCGCCGGCGCGTGATAGTCGGCCGCCACGTGGACCCGCGGCAACCAGAACCGATACTCGCTGAACACGCTCTCGTATGGAAACCCGAGCTCCGCAAATAGCCGCATCTCGGCGTACTCCGCGAACCGCGGGTAGGCCGCAAAGTACATGATACCCGCGACGTCGACGTCGGCCCACTGCACCTGGAGCCGGCTCTCGAAGACGCGCGCACCCTGCGGCAGCCGGTCGACAAAGCGCGTCATCCGGCGGCCCTCGCGTAACGAGCGAGTGGATCGATCTCGAGATTGACGCGGGTTCCCGGCAGGCGCGCGCCGAGCGTCGTTCGCGTCAGCGTCTCGGGGACGAGCGCGACCTCGAACCATTCATCTCCAACGGCCGCGACGGTGAGACTCACTCCATCCAGCGCGACGAAGCCTTTGCGCGCGATCATCGGCGCCAGCGGCGCGGGCATCTCGACCCGCAGTCGCTCGCCTTGGCCCTCCGGGGTTCGTAACAGAACCCGCGGCGCCGCGTCGACGTGACCGTAGACCAGGTGCCCTCCGAGCCGGTCGCCGGCGCGCAACGCGTATTCGACGTTGACGAGCTCGCCCGCGGTGCGCTCGCCCAGCGTGCTGCACTCGAGCGTCTCCGGAACCACGTCGAACGCAACCACTTCGCCATCGATTGCCGTGGCCGTCAGGCAGACACCGTCGATCGCGATGGAATCCTTGGGCTCCGCACGCTCCATCTGCGACCCTTCGCAGCGCACGGCCAGCGTCGCGCCCCCCCGCGGATGCGCGTCGAGCGCGACGACCGCGCCGCGATATGCGATCAAGCCGCTAAACATCGCCGAACGTTCCCAACAGCAAGACGTCGTCGCCGACGCGTTCCACGCCGTCGAAGCGCGCCCGCACTGCGCGCGACGCGAGATCGACGCCGCGCAGCACGGGGACGGCCCGTTGCGCGTGCAAGAACCGCGGCGCGACGGCCCAGTAGAACCGATCGGCGGTGCCGGCTGCGATCAATCCCGCCGCGAGCTTCGGCCCACCCTCGCAGAGCACGCTGTGAATACCGCGCTCGCGCAGCGCTTCCATCGCCGCAGCGATGTCGAGGGTTGCGACGTTCGGGTCGCCGATGACGAGCAGCTCGGCAATGCCGGCGAGTTGGTCGAGCCGCGCACGCAGCGCGCCCGGAGCGAGCACGATCGTCTTTTCATAGCCATGGACCGGAGCGAAGATGCGGCTGGCGACCGGCACGGTGTCGCTTTCACACGCCACGATCCGGACGTACGGGCGCACGCGGTCGTGGTTCGGCCGCACGGTCAGCATCGGATCGTCGACGCGAACCGTTCCAGCGCCGACCAGCGACGCATCGTAAGCGATGCGGAGCTCGCGCACGTAACGTTGCTCCGCCTCGGAACCGAGCGGCTCGCGTCGCCCAGGCTCGCGCGCGACCGCGCCGTCGAGCGACATCGCCATCTTCACCCCGACGTACGGCCGTCGCAGCGCGTGCGCGCGCGCGAAGGGCTCGATCAGCGACTGCGCGGCGGCATGGCCCGCGACGGAGAGCTCGATGCCGCGTTCGCGCAACTGGGCGCCTCCGCCGTGGCCGGCCGGATCCAGCGTGCCGGCCACCACGCGCGCGACGCCCGCGCCGGCGATGGCCTGCGTGCAGGGAGGCGTGCGCCCGACATGCCCGCACGGCTCGAGCGAAACGTAGAGCGTCGCATGTCGCGCCCGCGAACCCGCGCTGCGCAGGGCCTTGACCTCCGCGTGCGGCCCGCCGGTGCGATGATGGTACCCCTCGCCGACGACGCGGCCGCCGCTCACGACGACCGCGCCGACGGGGGGATTCGGCGCGCTCTTTCCGACGGCACGGCCGGCCAGCTCGTAGGCACGCTGCAAGAACAGCTCGTCGAGCGGCGTCAGTTGCGGTCGGGCTCTCTCCACGGGTCGCGGCTTTTCGCTACCGCGATGACCACCGCATCCTCGACGAACCCACCCGCCGCGCGCAGCGCGGCTGCGCAGTCGCGCAGGGTCGAACCGGTCGTGCAAACGTCGTCGAAGAGGGTGACCCGCGTCCCGGCGATGCGCTCCGCGTGGCACGCAAAGCGGCCGTGGGCAGCGAGCCGCTGGGTGCGGGAGCGTCCTCGCTGCGCGTCGCCCAATCGCTGCGTCAACGCGGCGATCACGCCGGCGCCGGCGATAGCCGCGGCGTGGACGGCGACCACTGCGACGCCGTCCATACCCCGCACGCGCCGGCGCCTTGCGGTCGTCGGAATCGGCACGAGCAGCGCGCGCGGCGCCACCAGCGGCGCGACGGCGGCGCCCAGCGCTTCGGCGACATCGCGCCGGCCATCTTTGAGTGCCAGCACCGCCGCGCGCAGGCCGTCTTCATATGCTCCCAGCGCGGTAACCGCGAGTCCGGGAAATCGGACGCGAATCGTCTCGCCGCTCGGCGCGCAGCTCGAACACAACCCGCTGCCCAGCGCGTTACAGCTTGCGCACTGGAGCGGAAACAGCAAATCGAGCAGCGGGCGCCACGCCATGCCGCTCGATCACGACTTGGCGATGCGTTATCTAGCGGCGACGGACGTCTGCGCGTCCGAAGCGAGCGCCGACAGTTGAGCGGTGAGCACGACCTCGGGAATAATTCCCCGATAGATATACCGCACGATTCCGCGACTATCGATGAAGATGCTTTCGGGGAGCCCGCGCACGTCGAAGGTGGCCGCGAACTGACCGCCGTCGACGGCGACCGGCGCCGGCACGCCGAGTTCGACCGCGAAGCTCTTTACGCGGCTCGCGGTCTCTTGTTCGTCCACCAACAGAAAATCGATGCGATCGCGATACCGCTGCGCTTGCTGAGCAATGGCGGGGAACTCCCGACGACACGGCGAGCACCACGTCGCGAAGACGTTGATGTATGCAGGGCGCCCGTGGAAGTTGCCGTCGAGAGATTTTCCGTCGAGAGTATCGAGCGCGAAGGCGGGCGCGACGTCGCCGATCTGGAGCGTGCCCGCGCGCGTTAGCGCAGGCGACCGTGCCGCCGCCAGCGCAACGACGAAAAGTGC
This sequence comes from Vulcanimicrobiota bacterium, assembly GCA_963723485.1. Classification (GTDB taxonomy): domain Bacteria; phylum Vulcanimicrobiota; class Vulcanimicrobiia; order Vulcanimicrobiales; family Vulcanimicrobiaceae; genus Cybelea. The sequence goes on from CAVRQS010000002.1 coordinate 223,623, forward strand.
CACGACACCGAGGGAAGTCCGAAGCACGTCGTTACTATACCCATTCTACTGCTCCGCGACTAGGGTGTCTTTCAACACGCTTTCGTCGGCAACGACGGTGTCTTTACCGACGATCGCATCGAGCAGTTCGGAGCCCGCGCCGATCGTGGCGCCCTGCCAAACGATCGAACGTTTCAGCCGCGCGCCTGCTTCAATGCGAACGCCGTCGTCAACGACGCACGGCCCCTCGATCGATACGTTCTCGCCGACTCGAACGCCCGCGCCGAGCCGCGCGGCGCCTTCGATGCGCGCGCCGGCACCGATCGTCGCGGAAGGATCGATGCCGTTCGGACTCGTGTGCGGGATCCGGATGACGCCGCTGACGACGTCGTAGCTCGCGCGACGATACTCGCTGGGCGTGCCGATGTCCGCCCAGTACGCGCCGCGCGCGTCGAATCCGTAGAACCGCTCGTTCGCCGCCTGCAGCGCCGGGAACACCTGTTTGCCGAAGTCGTAGAATTCGCCGGCGGGAATGTGATCGAATATCTCGGGCGAGAAGACGTACACGCCGGTGTTGACCAGCTTGCTGCGCTCGGTGCCGCGCGGCGGCTTCTCCTGAAAGCCCACCACCCTGCCGCGCTCGTCGACGACGACGACGCCGTACTGCTCGACATCCTCGCACTCGATCAGCGCGATGCTCGCCAACGCGCCGCGCTCGCGATGAAAGTCCATTAGGCGATCCAGTTTGAGATCCGTCACCTCGTCGCAGCCGATCACCAAGAAGGTTTCCTCGCCGAAAAAGCCCTGGATATTCTTGACGGCGCCCGCGCTGCCGAGCAGCTCGGATTCGTGCGAGTAGTGAAGCTTGACTCCGAACTCGGATCCGTCGCCGAGCGTGGCGACGATGGCCTCGGCGTGATAGTGCAGGTTCATCGCGATCTCGTCGAAGCCGTACTCCTTCAGGTAGTGCAGCAGGTGCGCCGCGTTGGGCACGCCGGCGACCGGAACGAGCGGCTTGGGCACGCGTTTGGTGAGGGGATAGAGCCGGGTCGAGAGGCCCCCGGCAAGGATCATCGCCTTCACGAGCCGGCGCCGCTCTTGTGCCCGCGCACGCCGAGACCATCGAGCGCGACGAGCCAAACGAATCGCGGCAGCGCGAGCTGGCGCCGCCAGCGGCGCGGCTCCGTGACGAGGCGATAGAGCCACTCCAGGCCGAGGCGGCGGAGGGGCGCGGGCGCGCGGCGGACGCGACCGGCGATTACGTCGAACGAGCCGCCGACGCCGATGCCCGCGCCGCAGCCGGTCTGCCGCAAATGCTGGGCCAGCCAGTACTCCTGGTGCGGTGAGCCCATCCCCACGAAGAGCAGGCGCGCGCCGCTCTCCGCGATCGCCGACGCGACGCCGGCGCTCTCGCCCTCCGCGAAATACCCGTCGCGCGCACCGGCGATGCGGAGGCCGGGAAAGCGCGCCTTCAAGACCGTCGCGGCAGCGGACGCGACGCCAGCCGCGCCCCCCAACAAGAATACCGGCAGGCCCGCGGAGGCCGCGCCCGCGCACAGCCGATCGATCAGCTCCACGCCGGTGACGCGCTCGCGCAAGGGCGCGCCGCGCCAACGCGCGACGGCGAGCAGCCCAACCGTGTCGCAGAGCGAGAGCGCGCACGCGTTGACGGCGGCGCGAAAGCGCGCGTCGCCCTGCGCGTAGACGACCATCTCGGTACCGAGCGTTACCACTTGAGCTCCGTCCGACTGGCGCGCTAGCGCTAGGATCCGAGCGGTCGCCTCATCCGCGTCGATCGCATCGAGGCGGCATCCGAGAATTTCCAAGCGGCGTTACCGCGATTCGGTCCGCAGCGAAGTCGAGGGAGCATGCGACGCGTACGGCGCAAGCAGAGGACGCAGCCGCGCGGCGACGCCGTCCGGCATGCCGTCCAGCGGCAAGCGGCACTCCCCGACGCGAAACCCCATCTGGCGCATCGTCCACTTGATCGGAATCGGGCTGCTCGTCGCAAACAGCGCCTCGATCAGCGGGAGCAGCGACGCGTGAATCTCGGCGGCCTCCTTTACACGGCCACCACGATACGCATCCAGCATTCGACGATACTCGCTCGAACACAGGTGCGATGCGACGCCGACGACACCGTCTGCGCCGAGTGCCAGACACGGCAGAAAGAGATGATCGTCGCCCGCCCAGACGATGAAGCCGTCGCCGCGGCCGCCCAGGATCGTGCCGATCTGCTTGAGGTCGCCGCTAGACTCTTTGACGCCGGCGACGTTGGCGTGACGCCGCGCGAGCTCGAACAGCGTCTCCGGAAGCATGTTCGCCGCGGTTCTTCCCGGGATGTTGTAGATCACGACGGGCAGCGGCGTGGCCTGCGCGATTGCCCCAAAGTGCGCGACCATTCCGCTCTGCGTCGGCTTGTTGTAGTACGGTACGACGGCCAGAATGGCGTCGACGCCGGCGGACTGTGCCGCGTCGACGGCCTCGACCGACTCGCGCGTCGAATTCGTTCCCGCGTTGGCTACGACGACGGCCTCGCGGCCGACGGCCTCTTTGACGGCCCTCCAGAGCGCGACGCGCTCCGCGGGATCGAGCGTCTGACCCTCGCCCGTAGAGCCCGCTACGACGAGCCCATCGTTGCCGCGCTCGACGAGCCAGCGCGCGAGCCGCGCCGCCTCGCGTACGTCGAGGTCACCGCGTTCGTCGAACGGCGTGACCATCGCGGTCAGGATCGTGCCGAGCTTGCGATTCATGCCACCGGATCCTCCCTATCGAGCGCGAACTGTTCGTGCACGGCGCGCTCGGCCCGTCCGGCCTCGGACTCCGGCACGAGAATCGAGATCGTAACGTTGCTGTCGGTGCAGTGGATGATCTCCACGTCGGCGCGCGAGAGCGCGTCCACGACGTGGTGGACCACGCCGGGAGCGTAGCGCATACCGGAGCCGACGATGGAGAGCTTCGAGCAGCCCTCGCGTACGCGAACCGCGAGATTGAGGTCGGAGAGCAAGCGCCGAATTTCGCCGCCGCGATCTCCCTCGACGACAAACGCCACGCCCGCCTGATTGATGGTCACCTGATCGATGGAGATGCCGGCGTCGGCGACGCGGCGGAACATCTCCAGCTCTGTCTCCATGCGCCGACGCGGAGATTCGATGTCGCCGCGAATGATGCGAACCCACGTCACGCGGCCCGAAGCCGTCACTCCGGTCACGGGGCGGTGGTACTCCGCCGTCTCGTCGACGAGCGTGCCGCGATCGCTGCGCAAGCCCTTTATCCAATAGTTGGTTCCGGTGCGGCTCGCATAGTCGGCCGCCTTGTGGTGCATCACCTTTGCGCCGTGATTTGCCAGCTCGGTCATTTCGGCGAGCGACGCGCGCTCGATCGTGCGGGCTTCCGGGATGCGGCGCGGGTCCGCCGTCATGGCGCCGCTGACGTCGGTGTAGATGTCGACGCGCTGCGCGTCGAGCGCGTGTCCGATCGCGATGGCCGAAAGATCGGTCCCGCCGCGTCCGAGCGTCGTGACGGCACCCTCCTCGGTGGCGCCGTGAAAACCGGCGACCACCGCCACCGCGCCGCGTTGCAGCACCGCGTAGATGGCAGCCGGCTCGACCCGCAGGATCGTTGCGTCGCCGTGGCGCGCGTTGGTAACGATGCCGGCCTGCACGCCCGAGAGCGCCACCGCGTCGATGCCGCGCGCAGCCAGCTCGTCGGCGAACACGGCGGCAGAGATCAGCTCGCCCGCCGCAAGCAACAGGTCCGCGTTGGGCGTGCCCGCGCGGCCCTCGACGAGTCCCAAGAGCGTATCGGTCGCGTAGGGCTCGGGCGAACGGCCCATCGCCGAGACCACGGCGACGATCGCGTACCCGGCCTCGCGAGCGTCGCGCACTCGATAATACGCGATCTCGCGTTGTTCGCTCGTCGCGACCGACGTGCCGCCGAACTTGAGGACGGCGATGCGCTGCGTCGCGTTCATGCTGCGACGTATCCTTTGGCGAGCAGCAGCTCGAGGATCTGCACCGCGTTCGTGGCGGCGCCTTTGCGCAGCTGATCGCCGACGCACCACAGCGCAAAGTGCGTCTCGTCCTCGGCGCGCAGGCGCGCCACGTGCACATCGTCCGTGCCCTCGGCGTCGCGCGGCGTGACGATTCCGCCGGCGTGGAACACGATGCCGGGATCGCTCGCGAGCGTTCCGGCCAACTCCGCGACGCTCACCGGGCACAGGGTTTCGAGGAAGACGGCTTCGCTGTGGGCGGTCCGGACGGGAACGCGCACCGCCGTCACGCTTACGTGGAGATCGGGAAGATCGAGCATCTTACGCGTTTCGTCGCGGATCTTGCGCTCCTCCCCACTCCATCCGGCGTCGTCGAACGCGCCGATCTGCGGCACGACGTTGCGCGCGAGCCGGCTCGGGAATATCTCCGCTCGCGGCTCGGGCACGCCGTCTGCGGCCGCGCGCTCCTGCGCCAAGAACTCCTCGAGTCCCGCTCGACCCGCGCCGCTCGCCGCCTGATAGGTCGCGACCCGAACGCTGCGCAGGCCCGCCGCGTCGCGAATAGGCCGCAGCGCCGTGCAGAGCACGATGGCCGTGCAGTTCGCGACCGGAAAGAGGCGATGCTCCGCGCGCATGGCTTCAGCGTTGACGCCCGGAACGATCAGCGGAACGTCGCCGCGCATGCGGAACGTCGCGCTGTTGTCGATGACGACGCAGCCCGCCTCGACTAGCCGCGGAGCGAAGCGTTCGCTGGCGTCCTCGCCGCTCGCGAAGAACACGACGTCGAAGCCGCGCAGCGCCTCTTCGGAGGCCCCCCGCACGTCGAGCGAGTTGCCGCGGAAACGCGCCGCGGCGGCGCGCGCACGCGAGGCGAACAGTCCGAGCGCGTCGATCGGAACATTGCGCTCTTCCAACAGTCGCAGGATCGTCTCGCCGACGACGCCCGTCGCGCCGACGACCGCCACGTTCACGGCGCGCCTGCCAGGATGGAATCTAAGCCGACCGACAGTCCACGCAGATGTACGACCGCGTGCACGGCCACCAGCATGCCGGGAACGAACGACTCGCGGGTAAACGAGTCGTGACGAATCGTCAGAAGCTCGCCCGCCCCAGCGAAGAGCACCTCATGGTGCGCGACGATTCCGGGCAATCGAACGCTGTGCGTTGTCGGCACCTGCCGCGATACGGCTTCGATCCGTGCGGCGGTCTCGCGCGCCGTTCCGGAGGGCTTGTCCTTCTTCTGCGCGTGGTGCATCTCGACAATCTCGGCATCGGGGTAAAATCGCGCCGCCTCTTGCGCGAATCGCATCATGAGCGTGGCGCCGACGGAAAAGTTCGGTACCAGCAGCGCACCCACGCCGCGCCGCTCGGCGGTCCCCGCAAGGGCGGCACGCTGCTCCGCGCTCCAGCCGCTGGATCCGACGACCGTCGAGAGACCGCGTTCGAGCGCGGCGAGCGAGATCTCATAGCTCGCCGGCTGCGTCGTCAGATCGAGCAGAACGTCGGGCGAGCGGGCGAGCACGTCGTCGAGCGTCGTGACGATTGCGCGCTCGGGATCGGCCACGCGGGCGAGGCCGCAGCAGTATTCGTTTGCGCGCTGTAAAGCCTCGCGGGCGACGGTACCCATGCGTCCCATCGCCCCCGCTACGGCAACGCGCACGCGGTTAGATCTTTTCTAAAGGCGCGTACTTGAGCATCAGCATCTTTTGACCAACGTTCGGGAAGTCAATCGTCACGAGTCCGTCGCCGCCGGCGCCCACGATGTTTTCGATGCGCCCCTCGCCCCACTTCGGATGTCGCACGCGGTCGCCATCTTTGAGGCCGAGATGCACGCCGGCGCCGGCCGATTCGTGGATCGCCACCTCGCGCCAGCGGCCGCCGGCCGGTCGCGGCAGCGGGATGCTATCGCCCTCGAGCACTTCGACGCCCGGGATTTCTTCCAAGAAGCGAGATTTCGGATAGGCGTACGTATTGCCGAATAGTGCGCGTCGCGCCGCGTACGTGAGAAAGAGCCGATCGACCGCGCGCGTGATGCCGACGTATGCGAGCCTGCGCTCTTCCTCGAGCTCGCCGGTATCCGCGAGCGTGCGGCTGTGCGGAAAGATTCCCTCCTCCAAGCCCGTCAAGAACACGCTCGGAAACTCGAGGCCCTTCGCGCTGTGCAGCGTCATGAGGGTGACGTAGGAAGCGTCCTCCACGAGGGTGTCCAGGTCGCTGACCAACGCGATGTTGCCGAGAAATCCCGCGAGCGATGCGTCGTCGTCCGCGGCCTGGTACTCGCGAGCGACACCGACGAGCTCCGCCAGGTTCTCGAGGCGCGCGCGCGCGTCGTGCGTGTCCTCGCTCTGCAGCTCGCGCACGTATCCGGACTGCTCCATCACGGCGACCAGCAGGTCGGCCACACCGATGCTTTCCACGCGCTTGCGCAGGTCGAGGACAAGCTCCGCGAAGCGCTCCAGCTCCTTGAGCTTCTTGGGTACCGCCGACCGCAGCAGCTCGGCGTCGAAGATCGCCTCGCCGACCGAGACCTTTGCGGCGTTCGCCGCCTGCACCAGCGCCCCCAGCGTCTGCTGCCCGATCCCCCGCCGAGGGACGTTGACGATACGCTTGAACGCGAGCGCATCCGAAGAGTTGACGATGTAGCGGAGGTAGGCGATGATGTCCTTGATCTCCGTGCGCGCGTAGAATCCGACGCCGCCCACGACGCGATACGGAATCCCTTCGGCCAGCAGCGCCTCTTCGTAGACGCGCGATTGCGCGTTCGTGCGGTAGAGCACGACGAAGTCGCGATAGGCCGCGCCGTCGCGAACGAGGCTCTTGATCTTCTCGACCACGTAGCGGGCCTCGTCGCGCTCGGTCGCCGCCGGGTAGAGCGTGATTGGCTCGCCCTCTTCGCGTGCGGTGAACAGTTTCTTGGCCGCCCGTGCCCGATTGTTGGCGACCAGCGTGTTGGCCGCATCGAGGATGCGGCCCGTGCTGCGATAATTCTCTTCGAGCTTGAACGTCTTCGCGCCGGGAAAGTCTTCCTCGAAGCGCAGGATCATGCGGTAGTCGCTGCCGCGCCACGAGTAGATCGACTGGTCGTCGTCGCCCACGACAGTCACGTTGCCGTGGTAGCTCGCGAGCAATGCGATGAGCCGATACTGCGCGGCGTTGACGTCCTGGTACTCGTCGACGAGGACGTACTCGAACTTATGCTGATATTTCCGGCGCGTCTCGGCGTCCCGCTCGAGCAGGTCGATCGTACGCACGATCAGGTCGTCGAAGTCGAGCGAGTTGGACTCGTTCAACCGCCGCTGATACTCGGCGTAGACGTTCGCGACGCGCTCGCCGATGAACGAGGTCTGAGTCTGGGCATACTGCTCCGGCCACAGCAGAGCGTTCTTGGCCTTGTCGATTTCGGCGAGGCACGCCCCCGCCGAAAGCTGGCGCTCGTCGTAATCGAGGTCGTCGAGAATTTCCTTGATCAGCTGGCGCTGGTCCGACTCATCGATCACGGCGAAGCTAGGGCCGATGCCGATCCTTTTTCCGTCGCGGCGCAGAATCCGCACGCACATCGCATGGAACGTACCGACCCAAACGTCGCGAGCGACTGGGCCGACCATTCCCTGCAGGCGCGACTTCATCTCGCCCGCGGCCTTGTTCGTGAACGTCACGGCGAGGATTCGATCGGGGGCGATCCGCAGCTCGCGCAGAAGATAGGCGATGCGGTGCGTCAAAACGCGCGTTTTGCCGCTGCCGGCTCCGGCAAAGATCAAGACCGCGCCATCACTATGCCGAACGGCGGCAGATTGCACGTCGTTGAGTACTTCGGTTTCCAGGAGCATTTATAGCGATTCGACGGAGGTGTAGTCGTCGCCTTGTATCAGCACGAACATGCGACGTTTGACACAATCAACGCACGGCGCGAAGTACCCGAGGCCGCCGCTGCGCCATCGCGCAGGAGGCCGCCAAAAATGCCAGCGTGGATTCGGCTCCTTCGTTAGGATTGACCGCATCCTCGCCAAGACCGTCATAACAGCCGCCGCCGTTTGCCATAGGGATGCCACGCGAGTTCTTGCCGTGGTACCAGTCCAATGCAAGCTCGGCGGCCGCAAAATGGGCGGCATCGGCGGTCGCGTCGAAGGCGGCCAGCTCCGCGCCGACCATCGCGCACGCCTCGAGCGGTTGCTGTACGTAGCGCGCGCGGCGCTCCCCGCGCCGGTACCAGCCGTCGTTCCCGATCGGCACGTGCACGCCGTTCTCTAACGTGAGCTCCTCGTAGAACTTCAGCGTGGCCAGGCCGGCTTCGGTGTAGCGCGCGTCACCGAGCCCCTGGCCGGCACGGAGCAAGGCCTCCGGTAGCCGCGCGTTGTCGTACGTCAGCACGTCTTCGAACCACGGCCACTCCGCGTCCGCCGTCGCCGCGTACGCGGCGAGGATCTCGTCGGCTAGGTAGCGGAGCGCCGCTGCATATTTCTCGTCGCGCCCGGCCGCGTAGGCGTGCGCGAGTCCAAGGGCCGCGTACGCTCTCGAGCGGATGTACTCGAGGGATTCCAGGGACGGCAGCGCGCGGGCCAGCAGCGCTTCGCAGACCCGTCGCCACGGCTCGTGCGGCACATGCCCGAGACCGTACCCCAGCGCCCATATCGCGCGCCCGCAGCTGTCGTGCGTGCCGATCTCGTCGGTCCAGTTCCGGTCGTACGCCATGAAGTTATGAAAGCGACCGTCGTCGATCTGGGCGTGGTGCAGGAACGACAGGTAGATGGACGCGAGCCGCAGACTCACGCGCTCCGACGGAACCATCCGCGAATGCGCGAGCGCGACCATAAACGCGCGGGCGACATCGTCTGTGCAGTAGCCGAAGTTTCGGTTCGGCACCGTCTCGAGCGCGTGCTGCATTACGCCGACGTCGTCCGTAAGGACGACGAGGTGGTCGAGCGAAGGCGGCGCGACGATTGGTTTCGTCTTACGCAGAGGTCACCAATTCGAGAGGATCGCGCGGACAGAGCTGCATGAACAGCTGCCCGTACTCGGCGGCGACGTGCGGCCACGTCATCTGACGGCCGAAGCGATACGCGCGCCGTTCGGTTGCTCGACGCAGCGCGGGATCGTCGAGCAGCATGTTCAGGCGCAGCGCGATGGAGTCGGCGTCCCGGAAGTCGCACAAAAAGCCGCGGTTATGGTCCAGGAGCTCCTGCGCGTACAGGTACGGCGTCGACACGATCGCCTTGCCGCACCCGACCGCGTAGGCCAGTGTGCCGCTGACGATCTGCGCCGGGTTCAGATACGGCGTGAGGTAGATGTCGGTCGCAGCGAGATAGCTGACGACCTCGTCATATTCGAGATACTTGTCGACGAGCTGGACATTGTAGTGCAGCCCGAACTCGCGCACCCTCGCCGTCAGCGATTCGCGGTACGATTCGCCTTCCTGACGACGCACGACGGGATGGGTCTCGCCGAGAATGAGATAGAGTGCCTCGGGGTGCCGGCGCACTACGGAGCGCATCGCCTCGATCGCGTACTCGAGCCCCTTGCCGCGGCTGATGAGACCGAAGGTCGAGATCACCGTGCGCTGGCCGATGCCATAGGTGGACTTGGCCGAATGCGTGTCTTGGAACGGCACGTCCGGCACGCCGTGGTGAATAGTTTGCAAGAGCTGCGCGTCGATGCCGTAGATTTCCTGGAGCAGTCCGCGACCCGTCTCGGAAAGCGCGACGACGCGCGCGGAGTGCTCGCAGAGCTGGCGCGTGACGCGCAATATCTCTTCGTCCGGCTCGGGGAGGACGGTGTGCAGCGTGAGCACAACCGGTTTTTCGACCATTCGAATGAAGTCCACGAGCCATACCCCGCGCTCGCCGCCGAAGAGGCCGTATTCGTGCTGGATGTTCACGAGCTCGACGGGATAGCGGTTGACGAAGTCGGCCGCGGCCGCATAGCTGCTCCGATCCTGTTCCGCGATTCGCCCCACGACCTCGGGTGGATAGCGCCGCACCTCGGCCCCGGGCTCGTCCACCGCAATGACGGGAGCCTTTAAATGAAATGCCCGGTCGTACGCATCGACCATATCCTTGGTAAAGGTCGCGATTCCACATTCCCGGGGAGGATACGACCCCAAGAATAAAGCGCGCGGCGGTAGCATGTGTGCGGGTGATTCCTCCACTCTTGCCCTGTTTTACCCGGGCCCAGAGGCGGGATAAACCGAATGCTCCCTCGCTAGTCCGGTATCCTCCCGAGCGGTGACCCGAGGCGCGTTCCCGGTTCCAAGACCGCTCCGGGTTCGACCGTGACGTCGTGACCGATCACGCTCCCGCGCCCGATGCGCGCGTTGGCTCCGATGGTGACTCCATTTGCGAGGATAGCTTCTTCTATAATTGCGCCGACGCCGACGCTGACGCGTTCCCACAGGACGGATTCGCGAATTTGTACCGACGCCCCGATGCTGGAGCCGCGGCCGAGCACGACGTTAGGACCGATTTTCGCGCTCGCGTCGACCACGACGTCGCCGCCGGCGTAGATCGGCGGTACGACGCCCGGATGCCCGTGCAACGTCTCTTTGCCTTCGCCGTCGATGCCCCGCTCGACGGCCAGCGGCATCGCGCCGCTGAGCACGTCGCGGTGCGCAGCGAGATATTGCTCCGGCCGGCCGAGATCCAGCCAGTAATCGGCGGTTGTGTACGCGTATAGGGCCTTGCCCGCGGCGATCGATTGCGGAAACGTCTCGCGTTCGATCGAAACGGCGCGCCCGGCCGGGATCGACTCGAGGATCTCCCGCTCGAGCAGATACGTCCCGGCGTTGATCTCGTTGGTCGGTTCCGTTCCCTTGGGCGGCTTCTCGACGAAGGCGCTGATGCGGCCCGTCTCGTCGTGCACGACGCAGCCGAACGGCGACGGATCCTCGACGCGAATGAGGTGCAGCGTGCCGATGCCGCCCTTCACTTGGTGGTACTCGCGCATCGCGCGCAAATCGAGGCTGGTGAGGATGTCGCCGTTGAGTACGAAGAACGGCCCGGTGATATGCTGCTCGACGTTCTTCAAAGCGCCGGCGGTGCCGAGCGGCGTTTCTTCGATCGCATACGTGATCTTCATCCCGAGCCGCGAGCCGTCGCCGAAATAATCCACGATCGCCTGCGGCATATAGCAGGCCGCGAGAATCACATTGCGGATTTCCGCAGCGCACAGCCGTTCCATCGTTCGAGCCAGGAACGGCACGTTCATGATTGGCACCATAGGCTTGGGCGTTCCGTACGTGAGCGGACGCAGCCGCGTTCCCTCGCCGCCAACCAAAACGATCGCCTGCATATATCGTTTGTTCGCCGCGCCTATTGCGAAGAGCCTTTTCCTGATCACGCAAGAAAAATGTCACCCACTGGGCACGCGCGCATATAACGTCGTGGCATGCGACGATTACGGATCAAGCCGAGCAAACGCGGCGCGCCACCCCGAGCCCATTTGACAATCGCCGTCGCAACGTGCGCACAAGCTTGGGCGAAAGCAGTTCAACGCGGCGAGATCATAAGTCGCACTACTGCGAAGTCGATCCATCAGGTTTTGGGACGATTGGCGGATCGAAAATCTGCGGATGCTTTGCCCCAACTGCGATAGCCAAACGCCGACCTTTGGCGGCCGAAACCTCAGGCGGCCAAGCCAGCAAGGTACGAGGCGGCGGGCGTGGTATAATCGGTCGCTACCAGTCCCGGGTAGTTCAGCTGGAAGAACGGCGGCCTCTGAAGCCGCATGTCGGTGGTTCGAGCCCATCCCCGGGAGCTTTTGGCCCCATCATCTAGAGGCCTAGGATGCCGCCCTCTCACGGCGGTAACGCGGGTTCGAATCCCGCTGGGGCTACCAATAAAACCCTTATACTACAAGGGTTTTGCGCTTCTCTAAGGGCGACGGTTGCCACTCGGTTGCCGTGCCTGCTCAAAAACGGCTGCCGTAATGCGCCCTTTGCCCGCGCTAGGCGCTCGTCGATGGTCGCCAGCTGCCGCGCCGGATAGTATGCCGAGGTTGCCACCCTTACCGACCCCAAACGGTTGGCGCCGACAGCAGCTTGCGCCTGTCAATCCCGCATGGAGCGTAGCGCTTTCTCGAGCGTCTCGACAATCCGGCGACCCTTACGAAAACCGAGTTCGCGCGCGGCTTCGGCGATAATCTCCTCGTCGGTACGAAGACGCCGTCGCTGTTGTCCACGATATGATCTTGTAGAGCTCAGAAAAACTGTAATCCGATATCGTAGGATAGCGTGGGATTCGTGGCCTCTTGGCGCGTTGGCGAGCCGATTCAAAAGTATCCTTCGACGTTCGGATCTCGAATGACCCGACCTGACCCTCGCGCGACTCCGTAGCAAGTGCCGCGGTGTCGGCTACTTTTGCGCGGTCGATTTCTTCGGCACGATTGTGGAACCAGTCCGTCGACCATATCCGATGAAAGTGCCAACCCAAAGCTTCGAGATGTTGCTGCCGAAGTCGATCACGATCTCGCGCCGTCGGGCTTCCATGATAGCTTGCGCCATCGCACTCTACTGCCAAGAGAAACCGCCCTGGCTCGTTCGGATGCTTTACAGCAAAATCAATTCGATAACTTGAAGCTCCGTACTGCGGAATCAACTCAAAGCCTTCGGCGGTCAGCGCTGCCGCGATGTCCGCTTCAAAATCGTTGATCTCGGCATCCTCGATAGGGCCTTCTAGTCAATTTGCGAGCCAACTTTGAGTTTTGAGAGCCTCGCGCGCTCGCGCGCGCTGGGACCCGACGGAACCACCGCACCCCGTCACCACGACGCTGAGCCAGGCGCAGCCGATCGGGTCGGGTTGGGGGACGCCGGCGATGACCAACATCGTCAAAGGCCAATCGCTGACCATCGATTCGGCCGGCTAGGTCGAGACCCGTGTGGTTAACCGGCTGCTCTTTAGGGCAAAACGCTCCTGCCAAGTAAGGAAAGGGATGAATGTCCGTAAAGCTTATACGATCGGTCATCCCAGCCGCCGCGTGTGCCACCATTGCGGCTTTGGCGAGCTGCTCGAGTGCACCGAATCGATCGCAATCTCTTCCCGCTTCGAACGCGCCCATGGTTGCGCAGCCGTACGGCATCGTATTGCCGCGCGGAGCCGCGCACGGCTTTGCTCCGCGCCCGCCTCAAGCCATCCGTGTCGGGCGGCAACCGAAGATCGGCCGCGATCTCTTCGTTTCGGGCGGCTTCGAGAGCGTCGTCGTTCTCGCGAACCGGACGTACAAAGAGAAGCGCGAAATCACCAAGGGTCTCCTCTGGGCGGACGGCTTGTGGATTGACAAGAAGGGCAACCTCTACGTAGCCAACTATGCCGATCACAGTACCGGCGATTACGTCGCGGAGTATCCGCCTGGGAGCTCGACGCCGAGCTGTACGTACTCGGCAGGTCTCTTCGACCCGATCAATGTCACGACCGACGATGCCGGCAACGTTTACGTCGTCGATTTCAATTTTTTTAGCGATCCCGGATACGTCGATAAATACGCGCAATGCAGCAACACGATCTCGGCGCAATACTCTATCGGTAAGGGCCCGGAGGGTGTAGCCGTCGACGGCGCCGGAGATATGTTCGTTTCCTTCTTCAACGCCGGCTACCAAGGAGGCTTTGAAGAGTTCAAGGCGGGTTCACGAACGCCAGTAGTGCTCGGTGCGACGGTCGCTGCGGCGGCGGGGCTCGTTCTCGATAAGAGAGGCAATCTTATCACCGACGACATCTTGAGCGGCGACATCGACGTGATCGCTCCTCCCTATTCGACCGTGAACATTCTCGCAAGCGGTCTAACAAATCCGTTTCACTGCTCGCTCAACAAAAAAGAAGATCTGCTCTTCAACGCCAACGTCGGATACGGCTCGATACCACCGAGCGTAACGATCTACCGGTATCCATCGGGCAAGCTGCTTCGGACGCTGGGCAGCAAGGAAGGCGTCGTCAATGCATACGGTGTCGCCGACTCGCCCGACGCGGCGTTCTAATCACTGAAAGCCGGGGACGGCGTCATCGGGATCGATCGCGATCAATCAGTTTTCTGTTCGACGACAACACGGTAACAAAGTGGGATCGACGCCGTTGACCGGCGTCTTCAAGCTGAGTCAGTTTTGGATCGACGGCAGCACTGTGGTGGTGGCCGACTACGGGTACAATGATGTGAAGTCACCGAAGATCAACGCGATGACGACGGGCGCTGGCTAAAAGACTGCCGCTTGCGAAGCAACGGCGTGGCGGTCCGCACTTTCGCCGAACACTTGTCACGCGCTACACTCCCACTTCCCCAAAACGCTCGTGACAAGTGTTCGGTGCGACCAGCACAGTATCGACCTCCTGGAGCTCGGTGTACATGATCCATTTTGGGATACGCGAACCGAGCCGGGTATAACGTACAGCGGCGCTGATGGCGCCAGGCCGATGCCCCTTTGCGAGCTACCGCGCGCCCGGCAGGTGTTAACGAGTCCCAGATGGCGCGCCACCGAGCCCGAGTGGATGAAGAAGGGCGCCCAAGAGATCGAGCCGTGCGCGGCGTTTAGGCACGCCGTCACACGGGCGCGTGCTCGGGCCGTTGTGAACTTCACAGTGCTGGCGCTCGGCGGCGGCCAGGGCTCGTCGCAGGCGATCTGGCTTCGCGGACGTCGGTTCCGTCATGAGTACGGCTTACGTAGATCGTGAACACGGCGAGCTCAAGCGGGCCGGCCACGAACCCGCCATAACTTCCCACTCAAGCGGCTGGCCGGTCGTAATCGGCGGCCGCCCCGAACACTTGTCACGCGTAACGTTCCTATTTCACCGAATACTCGGCGCGCGACGCTCCCATTTCCCCAAAACGCGCGTGACAAGTGTTCGGTGCGGCATAGTGATCGGAGTGCAAATTAAGCGCGAGCGTGGAGCCGCGCCGCACGCGCCCCAAGTCGAAATGAGGATTATGAAAGGGCAGCCGTATTTTGTTTAGGACGCGAATCGCGGCAAGGGTTGCGCGTGACAAGTGTTCGGCGGGAATCCGCAGTCGTCGACCTCCCACAACTCGGTGTACATGATCCCTTTTTAGTATAATCGACCCGAGCCGCATATAAGGTACCCGCGCACGCGCGCGCGTTGGGGCTGCCGTAAAGCCCCGGTTCCACCCGCGTCACCCAGGCGTTGTACATCGCCCACTTGTAATTTTGACCTTCACGGGGAATTTTACGCCCCGCCTCGATAAGCTCGTCGAGCCATGCCGGCTAATAGTTATCGTCCACGCTCGTCTCCAACGATAATGCCGGACAGTTTTAGATCGCCGCTGCGGCCTCGCGGCTTCTTTTGATTTGCCTACATCGGTCCTGTTGCACAGCGTCGGAAGAGTTTATTGCGCTTGCTGTAATGCTCGTGCAATGCTGCTATCCGATGGAGGTCCCCAGCAAGGCTGCCCCTGCGGTCCACGGACGCACGCAACCGTCGCTTGTTTTTCTAGCTTAAGCCTGGTGATGCTCGCGATGCCGTATTGTCTCACCAGGAAATGCGTATAGGAGTAATGGCCTTCTTCTCCCGGCAAATGGTACGGAGTAATGAACCACAGCTTTGATCCAACGAACCGCGCTTGCATATTATCGGCCCAAGCGCCGGCACCTTCGTCCGCATCTATTGTGCCGATCAGAACCGTACTTGTCTGGCGACCCTCCCTGTGCGCTGGGCCTTCTTGACTGCCGGCAGGAAGCCATTAAAAGCGACCCATCTCGCAACCCGTGGCGCCGAGAGATTGGGCATTTTAGCCGCCTCGCAAAGCCGCTTTCCCGTCGCGAGCGCGGCGAGGAAAATGCGTACCTCGAGCTGCCGATCATCGAGCGTAATTCGCCTGCTCGAAGCCTTGCTTGCCCGGGTGCTTGCGCGCGAAGAGGCGTCGACGGGCGCACAGCGGTCTGCAACGGCGTCGAGGGGCCGGAGGCCGTGCGCGTCGGCGTCTCTGACGTTGCGGCCTCCGGCGATGTATTGACTCAGGACTACTTGGGCTCGATCAGCATTCCGTCGGTGTTTCCGGCCGTATCCACGAAGAAGCCGACCATGTCGAGCGTGCTGGGCGCAATCCCGTTGATGGTCGTCGTTCCTTTACCGTTGGGATCGTCGATCGACTGGAACTTGGCGGTGGTGAGCAGATCGGTCAGCAAGAATCCGTGCATCGCGTCTTGCGCATCCACGTAAGAGCCGACGATAGCGTCACCATCGTTCACGCCGAACGGCGTCGTGGTGTTCGAGTTCGGAAAGCGGAAGACCGTGTAAGCGTTGGTGGCTTTTTTGTAGAAAAATCCCAGCGTTGCGGCCGAGGAGGTCGTGTAGAAACCGACGACGTCGCCTTTGTTGTTAATGGCTGAAGCGGTTACGTTCGTGCCGCCCGGCGGCACGATCGGCGTAAACATACCCGTAGCCTGATCCAAAGTGAATCCGTGGTTGACTCCCTTTTTATTGGTATAGAAGCCCGCCGCGATTCCATCGTTGTTGAGGCCGAGAAGCTGGGTCACCGTGGCTTTGGCCTTGGGATGTGTATAGCTCGTAAAGACCCTATTCCACTCGATAAATCCGCGGTTAATGCCCTTGGCATCGATCCAGAAGCCACCGGTGTTTCCTTTATTATCGATACAGGTGACTTGCGTCTGCACGGCGCCAGGAAAGTCCTCGGCGGTGAAAACACCCGGCGGGAAGGGCCCTACGACCGTGTATCCCCGGTTAGGATGATCGGCGGCGCCGCTGCCGTAGTAACCCGAGATCGTAAGTCTGTCGTTGATCCCGAGCAACTGATTGAACGTTAGATCCGCAGGGTTGTTGATCGTTATGAATTTGAAGTCGTCGGCGAGTGGAACCACTTTCGCCGAGGACGAACCGGGAGCAGACGTCCCGTTGGGGGTCATTGACCCTCCGCACCCCGCGAGAAATACCGTCGTCAATCCGACGGCAACAAAAAGTAGCGAACACAAATTCGCATTGCGCGAGTACTTCATGTGCGACCTCCCTTATCGTTGTTATTGTGCGTGGGAAGAAATCGCCACCCCGACGCTGAGTTCTGCTGAGTTCTAATGAAGGTCGAAAAGCTCTTGCCACCCCGTATCGCAACTGTCCAAGTAACGATACGAAAGCTTGCTCAGGGAAGCGCGCCGGGGGACTCCTAAAATTCTAGCACTGCGCGACGAGCAGGTCAAGAAAGCGAATCCCGCAAGCTGAGCGCATGACCGAAGTCGACGAAGTGCTCCTACTGGAGCCTTATGAGGCGTTGGAACTCGCGTCGGCCGCGATATTCCGTCGAAACGGCCAAGGAAAATTCGAGTGCGTAGGCTCGCGAGGCTCGCAACAAATGGCCTCTCTTTTTGTCGATTCCACAGACCGAGCTTGCTTGCACATGGCAAGCGCAAGCGGTGCGTTCCACATTTCGGGAAGCTTTTTCCTTAAGGGAATGCCGCCGAGGCGAGGCGGCTCCGATTCTTGCGCTACCGATTCTAGTTAGGCATCATCTTAAAGCATTCGCGTTGTACGGCGAACATACAAACGGCGAGGACTTTGACGGAAACGTGATTGCAACACTTGACCGGCTGGGCATTGCCGCCGGCCCGGCTATATCTGCGCAGCCCTGATGCCAGATTCTGGCGATTAAGTCGGCCTCCGATCGCATCGCGCATTGCGCTCAGCCCTGGGACAGCTGCCTAGCCGCTTCGCCGCCCAGCGCCGGGTGAGGGGGCCTCGTTTTGAAAGCCGGGCGTGGCATAACTCCAACGCGGCACGATCGCGCCGATTGTGCCGGGTCTAGCTGGCTAGCCGAAAACCGCTAGCTCAGGCCGCTAACACCAGTGCCCAGGCACCCAATACCAGCCAGAACCCCGAACGTGGCGCCAATGACCCCCGCACCATGCGCCCGGGTGATGAGCCCAATGTCCGTGCACCCAGACATAGCGTGCACCGTTCCAGGCATAATAGCCGCCAACCCAGACGTAACCGGCTCCGGGGCTTGCCGGAACCGTTTCGACAACGGCTGCAGGGGGGCCAACCTGCACCCAGACCACGCCGGCCGACGAAGCCACGGCAAAGCCGAAGGCTAGGATAGCAGCCACCAAGACATTCCTGATCATCTCGTGATCCTTTCCAAGCGACGGCGGTGTTGCCGGCGCTGGTGGAATCGTAGCACTCCCCGGTTGAACTCTCACCAACCTAGCCCCAACGCGCAGAGGCTCCGATAAAGCGCCGGGAATTGTCACCCGGCAAGTCCCGCTTTCCGCGAACACTTGTCACGCGGCGAGTCCAGCTTCGCCCAACACTTGTCACGCGCGACGTGTGAGTTTTCCGTCACGAGTAATGCAAGCTAAACGCAGATAACTACCAAGTCACTCAGATGCCCTCAGTCGCCAGAAAAGCATTCAAAGTAGTCAATGAAATCTAGGTTTTTGGAAATCGGACGCTTGGCCGCTCTACGAGCGCGCGCGTAGGGGCTGTGATAAAGTCCCGAGGAGCAGGGACCGAAAACCCTCGAGTTCACGCCGGGCGCGCCGCCGGCGGACGTCGCGGCTGGGCAGTCGCCCGACGAGGTCAGCGTCGAGATCGCCGACGCGATCACCGGCGTGCAAGAGCAGATGATTCAAGCGGGCCAGTTCAAGCACGACATGGTGACGCGCTTCGTCATCGCCGTGTCGGTGCGTTTTACCGTATAACTCGACGATTACTGACATGGGCGTCGCCGTGCGCCAGCTGCTGCGCTCCTACGCGCGAAACTGTTGGCGTGTGAGCGGCGCGCGTCGAAGCCCAGTATCCTTTAGGTACAGGCTTGGCTCCAGCGGGCGCTGCTGATGGACTCGTGCCAGCCGAAGCGCGGGAGCCGGGGCAACTGCGGCGCGACAGCGGCGAGGCGCAGACCGGAGCGCGTAGCGCGAGGATCGGAGACGTCGGTTGCGGCGGCTCCCGCACTTCGGCTACTCGTTATCTCAGCAGCGCGCGATTGGGCCGTCTAGCAAACACACCTCAACGAGCACGTCGGCCGTCAGTCCCGCGATAACATCCGTGCCGCATCGCGACCTTGGTTTAGGGGGAACCGTATCCTGACGGTCAGCGTCTTAAGCTCCGAAGGCGTCGGCCCTGCACATTGTTGGAAGCCCGCTGGGCCGCCCGTGCATCAGGAATGCATCAGAGCGGTTCGAATCGGGGCGTTCTGGACAGTATCGGTCAGGAACCAGGCATCGCGAAAACCCCGACTATATCGGACTATTTGGCAGCCACACGAAACGGCCAGGACCGCTAGGAGGGACTTCGAATCCCGCTGGGGCTACCAAAATCGTCTTTACTTTACAAGGCTTTTCGCCTCATTAGATCGTCTTCAGGCTCCGTTTTCTAACATTTGTCTAACCGCCTGAAAAGTCACGGTTAGCCGCAAAGCCTATCGAACACGCTCGCGGCCGCCGCGTCCCGGTCGGAGTAGACATGCAAGTACCTCTCGGCAGTGACTCCAATGCTCGAATGGCCGAGATGCTTGCTGACCACTTCTAGGGGTACGCCGTTCGCCGCTAGTAGCGAGGCATGTTATCCCGCCGCGGCGTTGATCGCTTTCTTTGCAAGCTTCGTCAGTAACTCGTCAGTCTTGACTTCCTGATCGAGCGTTTCTTGCAACAGATCTGGTGCTTTCGACAACCGCATCTCTTTAGCCCAAGCGATAAGCGTTCCGTACCGAGAGATCTCGTAGTGCTCAACCGCTTGCGCTCCTGCGAGAAGACCGGCATCCAACGCCGGGTTGCCTTTAAAGTCTTCCATGACTCCATTGCCTTCCTCGAGGATACCGTCGATGGCGTCGCAAGTCTTCCCGCGCGCGGGTTTGCCGATAATCTCGAAAATGCGCTCGATGCGTTCGACCTGCCCTTCGGTTTCGTCTCGATGGTGCAGGAACGCCTCGCGCAACTCCTCCGATTTAACTGCCTTTGCCAGCTTTGGAAGGGTTCGGAGAACCTTCCTTTCCGCGTAGAACATGTCTCGAAGCGTCTCGTAAAACAGGTCGCTGAGTGTCTTGGTCACGTTAACCTTTCATGTTGGAAAGTGGTTCGGTCGCTGCTTCCAACGTTATAGCCGGGAGCGCGGCTCGCTAAACCACGGGTCAGGTGCTCGATGTGTTAGTGCAGGTGTGCCGTCGCCTATAGACGCCGCAGAGAAGCGCGCCGTAACTCGGCCTAGAGCAAACAAAATGCGACTCGATTTAGCTTGCGGCGTTTTGCTTATCCTGTTCTTGGGCAAGGATAGCGGAGTGTTTATGCGGAGGACATCATGATACGAGATGAAGAGCTGTACTCGCGGCCGGAGACGTGGATCGCCTGGATTGTGAATTGGAGCGCGATATGGGTGGGTGCGCTCGCCGCGCTCTGCGCCGCATTGATCTTCGGCTTGCTCGGCACGGCCGTCGGCGCGACGTCGCTCGAGAAGATTTCCTCCTGGCACACGATTTCGATAATCGACGTCGCCTTCATCGTCTGCACAGCGTTCTTTAGCTTCGTGATCGGCGGCTGGGCTGCCGGAAAGGTCACCGGCGCGCGTCATTCCGAGCCTGCGATTCTTCACGGGGTGATTGCCTGGCTTGTTGCAACGCCGATCCTTGTAAGCATGCTCGCGGCCGGAGCCGGTACGGCATTCGGCGGCTGGTATGCGGGAATGATCGCGTCACCGATCGGTGCCCCCGCCACCGCGCCTGCATCGCCGGACGTAGTGCGGAACACGGCAATGGCCGCAGTCACGTCGCTTCTACTTGGTCTTATCGGCAGCGTCATCGGAGGCTGGATGGCCTCTGGCGAGCCGATGACGTTTACGTTCTATCGCAAGCGCAACGCGTATCTCGAAGCGCAGAAAGGTAAGCTACCGGTCTAATGTTTTTGATTCTTCTCTGGCTGCTGGGCGCACCGCTTACCGTCCTGATCATCCTGTATCTCTTAGGCGTCGGGCACTAGCGGCAGCTCCAAGTTTCCCAAGCTCGCGCGCGCGTGCGCTCGGGCGCGAGGGATGCTCGAAAGCATAAACGCCATTAACTTAATTTCGCATTCAAGTAGGACGGCAATGGAACCGGCACTGCGGACTTGATTTGGAGACCCGTCACACTATAGCGACGAACACTTGTTACGACACGCGTGCTTGGCACCGAACACTTGTCGCCCGGCGAAGGTCATCCCGAGCATTGGGTTCCTGACAAGTGGTCTCGGGAAATCGACACGAATCAGGCCGGACTCAGAGCTTGACAGCCGTGGTAGGCACGGTCTGTCGGGGCTCTCGAAAAGCAATCAATCGCAGCTGGTAAGCGCGCAGCGATCAAAACCTAAAATCCTCATACCTGTCTCCTGAAGTCTGAACGAGTGGGCGGTTCAGGTGTAGTTTGAAACCCAAGCACAAAGATTTTCAGGAATGTTTCGATAGTTTTCGACCGATTTCCCGAGCGGGACGGCGCCGAACCACGTCCGAGCTATCATTCTTCGATCGAACCGCCTTCGCCGCGAAGGTATCGCCGAAACGTAAACGACGGATCTTTCTCGCGGCGCTCTAGGAACTCGGCGAATCGAACTTGCGTACGAAACGACCTTCCGTCGCGCATGAGACGCGAGTGCTCGGTTTCCGTATCCCTGACCTTGCGCGCGGCTTCGACGAGTTTCACGAGATGCGCTGAAGGAATCGCGATAATGCCGTCAGGGTCACCCACGATCACGTCGGTCGACGTTGCCGTCCAGTCCTCGACGCGTGCCGAAACGAGCGCTTGCGGGTCGCGATCGTGCACGTTCAGAGGGCCGCACGGATTGGATCCGAGACTGAAGATTGGAATGCCGATATCGCGCAGCTCCGCGGAATCGCGGTGACAACCCCAAATGACGATCCCGGCTAAGCCAGCTCGTTGCGCTTCGAGACCGATGAGATCGCCGATGCAGCCTTCGTCGGTGCGCCCGTCATTGTCGGCGAGCAGCACGTCGCCCGGCTCCGCCAATTCGAATGCTTCCAAAAACACGTCTACGCTGCCCGCGTGGCGCGCCGGGAGCACGCGGCCGGCGATTTGCGATCCGCCACCGAGTACAACGAGTCGGGCGCATCGCGGCTCGATCTCGAGCCGGACGCACGCGTCGGCTAAGTGTGCGGTGGTGAGGCCATCGAGAACGCTCAGCATACTTCTCTCGAACCGGCGCCGAATACACGAGTTGCACGCCAGTTACGCGTCAGCGTGTTGGCTAGGTAGCCGGTGAACAACGGACAGTCGTAGCGCCCGGCTGGATTAATGGGCGGAGGCGCGAGAGCGTCGGTAGTATTGTCCGTTAAGGTCGTTGCGAGTTGCGCGGACGACTCCCGTACGAAAACGATATCCATGCCCTGTCGGGCGGCGGCGCGGCGGTACCTTCGTGACGTGGTTATTTCGCTCGTCCGGAGCGTGCCTATAGCGAGCACAGCCCTTCGAGCGCGACGACGGCCTGTCCGTAAATGCGGACGCTGCTCGGCTGACCTTCGCGAATATCAACGGAGACGTCCATGGGGCCTCGTCTGCCCACGTGCTCGCCTTGAGTTGCACAGAAGCTAAATCGGTTGCCGTCGTGCGTGGCCGGTCGGTGTTGCACCAAATATGCGCCGAGCCGTCCGTTTGCATTTCCGGTTACGGGATCTTCCGAAATGCCGATCGGGGCGCGAACATCCTTCCGATCGTAATCGCGTCGCGCCCCTCGAGAAACGCGAACGGAAAGTACCCGTTGCATCCGATTTCGGAACTCTCCGGGACCCCCCAAGCAGTGGATCTCATTCCGTTCGGCTTAACGCCCGCGTGAGTCGCGCCAGAGTCGCCGATTAACGCCACCTGCGTCGAACGCCTTGCCAACCTCTGGCGGGCACGCGCCATCGCCTCCAATGCAACGGTGATAACGCCAAACGGGCTCTCTCTCAACGTACGCTTCCCGAATGATGCGATGCCGCCATTCGTTCTGTCTACCGTACGCATACCAAAATAACTTATCGGGGTAGAAAGCTGAGTCCAAACGCCAGTTGCGTTCTCTTGTAGGGTCGAGAGCTTCGCCAGGCACAACTCGCTCGTAGATATCGCCGGCCAGAATGAACCGGTGTGGCAAGCAATCGTCCCAGCCCATGACGCCTTGAATAATCCGGTGGAGTCCGCCCAACTTTGTGAATGCAGACACCTGAACCCGCCGCCAAACCGGTGGCTCTGCTCGCTCAAGGACGATGAGCAGCTGTGTTAGGTCCGGATATTCCCGCATCGCGATGGGCGGCCGTCAGCTAGCCTTATCGAAACGGCAGCAGACGCAAACGCGTGCGAGTGTGATCGACCGTTAGTAAGGCGCCGGCCTTCAGACGTCTTCGGCACGGATTTGCACCACGCTCGGGTTTGCTCCATGCGATGCCGCAAGAATCGAAGAAAAGTCCAGATCATGCGTCAGAACGACGTAGCCATGCGTGGCCGCGTACTCCATGATTTCGGAGTCGCTCGCCTTAAGGTCGCCGACCGTTGACCAATGCTCTGCCTCGAATCCCGAGTCCTTAAGCCGCTCGATCCAGCGCGGGGACAAGTTCAGGTCCACGAGCACCTTCATGCGCTCGGCAGCACGATCTCCCGTTCTTCGGCAAGCCACGCGGCGTATCGCAGTGCTTGCATTACGTCGTCACGCTCCAAGTACGGATACTCGGCTAGAACGTCTTCAACGCTGTGGCCGGCGCCGATCATGCCGACGATCATACCGACGGTGACTCTCATGCCGCGTATACAGGCCCTGCCGCCCATGACCTCAGGCTGCTGGGTCACTCGATCCAAGCTTTCCACGATAGCTTATTCTTGCACCCCGTCGGGGCCACTCCCTAGCGTCGCCGTGGATCTCGTCTAACGCCTATCTGACGGACGGACCGGGATTCGCCAAAAGCTAAAGGGACGCCGGAACACTGCTGAGCGCGGAAAACTCTGACAGGACAAGCTTCTGCGGTACGTAGCGATTCGTGCCGCGACCCCGAAGCACGGGTTCGAATCCCGTTGGCGCTACAACTCGTCGTCTTGGGCTTGTCGAAGCGCGACACCGAGGTTCAGCGAAGCTATTAGGTTAGGCGCGATCGCTCGCCACGGTTCCGGACAACGCATCCGTGCGAGCGGCCACGCCTTCTTGCAGCGGGTGAATTCGCACTTTGCGTGCCGTCCCGTGAACTGAACTCGCGCGAGACGAGCTCCAGGTCAGGCCCGGTGCGATCACCAGCGTCGAGAATACAGGAACCGACATTAAAGCGTCCAAGGCACTCCCGGTGCGCAAGGAATTCTTCATGGCTTGTGCCTTTGTGCTGCTGCCAACAAGCTGCGGCAGTCCGGCTCTCCCTGGCGGCCATCAGGAGCCGGACGGCACGATACGCCAGAACTCCGCCAGCAGGTACTGTTTGACTGCGCCGTGCATCTATGTTACGAACGCTTACCGACCCGCTGCGCTCGACATCTATGGCACTGACGAGCACGGAGCGATCAGACCGATCGAACACATTGACGGTCCCGCCACGGAGCTCTCGAGCCCTCAGGCCGTTGCCATCGACGCAAATCACAATGTATACGTTGCTGGCGCCAACTACAGCAGTCAATACGAGTCGGCAGTCACGGTTTACGCGGCCGGCGATTACGGTAATGTGATGCCTACGCAAACCATCACCGGCCCGAACACGCAAATGGGGCTTGCGACCGGCGTGGCCGTGGATTCAGCGGGTAAGATCTATGTCACGAATTGGTTCGGGGGAACGCCATGCATCGGGAGCATCACGGTCTATCCGCCAGGTGCGAACGGTGACGTGCCTCCTATCGCCCAAGTCAAGGGAGCCAAGACCCGCTTGTGCGACCCGCGCGGTATCGCAATAGATTCGAACGGAAACGTTTACGTCACGTCCGGACAGCAATATAGCTCGGCCGTCGATATATATACCGCGGGGTCGAACGGGAACGTGCGCCCGATGGCGGATATTTCGGGGAAGCGCACGCTCCTCTACGATCCCACTGGTATCACGCTCGACGCTCACGGCGACATCTACGTATCAAGCGAAGGCGACGGGACGCTGGTCAAGTACCGAGCCGGCGCCTATGGCAACGCGAAACCGCTGCAGGCGATCTACGGCATCCGCACAGAGCTCCAGTTTGCTTACGGCATTGCGGTGGATCCGAACGACGAAATCTACGCAAACAACACGGTTCGCGGCAATATCGTCGTTTTTGCGAGTGACGCCAACGGCGACGTTCCGCCGATTCGGGTAATCAGGAGGAACAACCGATCTAACCTCCGGCGCCCCACGAATATCGCGATTCGGTAGCCGCAACCTGACGCGGTGCCTCCACTAGCGATACTCGCTAGGTCTCCCTCACGCGGCCATCGCCGTTGACACTGACGCTAGAGAACGGAAGCGACGCGCTCCCCTTAACCCTCGATCGCCTCATGCACCACTCGCACCTTATCGAGATTCGTGGCAAAAGCTATCGATTGCACGAACACAGCCTCACGGCGCGGAATCGGAAGGCGAAGTTGTGTCGCGGCTTCCTGGGGGACTTTTTTAGTTATGAGCTTTACCGTCAAAGGCAACAGGATCGCCGAGATTGACATAGTGCGAGACAAATCTCGCATGCGAACGCTCGACTTAATGCCCTTGAATGCATCTCAACCCTCTTGAGATTAGCCGATTGCGCTCTTATGAGAAATAATGAGCCCGGCAAGCGCGAACAGCGACCGTTGCTCGTGACTTGTTAGCGGGGCAAGGTCAACAGCCCGATTGCTCCGGTCCTTCATTCCTCATTTTCCCAGCGTATATCGCGACTGCTCGCGGCGCAGTTTGCGTGAGCGAGGGCTACGTCCCCCACAGAGAGCGGTACAGTATGCCCCCTCAGCGACTCAATAATTCGGCATAGCTGGCGGAATCGACATTCCCGCCGCTCACGATGGCATTAACACGCTTGCCCCGCAGGCGCGCAAGTGCTCGCGCGCGATCGCGAAGGTAAGTTCACCCGGAGACGTGGCCTGCAGCCCGTCTGCAATCGTTTGTGACAGCGAAATCGAGATTCGTTCCCCGCGCGCGAGCGATTGCGCGAAGTCGTCCCCCGCCTCCAGCTCGACACCGTAGATCGTGCGACGATCAGGTCGATCTGCGATTGCATCGTGAGGAAACCCCCAGCACGGCTTTATAGCAGACCTTGGCCTTCTGAAGGTTCCTACTGGGAAGATATGAGTCGCAAAGGTCGTCCAAGGCTCGGGCTGAGTTGGGCGACCGCTTAAGATTCCATTCGAGAAAGCTTTTGAGCGGCTGCATAGTTTTCGGCGGCGACTAGCTGCGATACAACTCCGAGAGAGGAGCGCGATGCGAATCGCGCTCGCCTTGCTCACATTTTGGTAGAGTTGCGAACGTGGCGAGCCGCCGTGCGTGACTTCGCGGAACCGCCGCTGCATCGCTTTGCTTGGAATCTTGATTCGATCGGCAAGTCGCAGAAACGAAAGGATCCTGACGTGCCACCACGTCAGACGACCTCAAACCAGCGCAGTCCGTGCCGCGCCGAGAACGGAAAGGCATGGTGATTGTTGTGCCAGCCTTCACCCCGGGAGATGAGCGCGACCCACCAACAGTTGGTTGATTGGTCGATAGTCTGGTAGGTGCGATAGCCCAGCATATGGGACGCGCTGTTGACCAGCCAGGTCGAATGATAGCTGATCCCAGCCGGACGAAAATACCCCAGATCACCCACGACCATCCGCCCAGCGCAAAAAGCCCCACCCCCAGCGCAATCTGAAGCGGAATATTGAGGTATTGCAGCGCGCGATAGAATGGTTCGGCGTGGAGGTCGGGCAGGCTTTTCGCATCAGCGCACGCAACTGCATATAGCCCCCCAAGCTAACCCCCCCTGTTAACGTCGGCTGAAAATTTGACCGACCTTGGGGTCGGAACGCCGGTTTAATTTTGACCCACCTTGGGTGCAAGTTTTGCCGCGGGAAGTCTGATTCCCGCCTTCTTGCGCTCGCGCAGGCGATAGCTCTCGCCACTGATTGTCGCGATGTGCGCGTGATGCAGTAGCCGATCGAGCATCGCCGCCGTCATCGTCGCGTCGCCAGCGAACGTCGTATCCCATTGCGCGAACGGCAAGTTACTGGTGATGATGACCGACCCGTGCTCGTATCGGTGAGCAATGACTTGGAAAAAGTGGCTGGCTTCTTCGCGAGAGAACGGCAAGTAGCCGAGTTCGTCGATGATCAGCAGCTTAGGTGCTTGGATTGCTCGGCGGATGCACTCCTTGAGCCGGCCGTGGCGATAGGCCGCGGCGAGTTGCAACATGAGATCCGCAGCCGAGACGAAGCGCGTCTTGATTCCGGATTGCGTCGCCTTGTAGCCGATCGCGATAGCCAAGTGTGTCTTGCCGACACCGCTGGGGCCCAGCAGCACAACGTTCTCAGCTCGCTCGATAAACGCAAGAGATGTCAGCTCGTTGATCATCGATTTCGGAGCCCCTGTGGCAAACCCGAAATCGTACTGTTCGAGCGTCTTGATTGCTGGAAAGCCGGCGATCTTGGTGAGCTGAACCCGGCTGCGCTCTTGCCGCTCTCGGAGCTCCGCCTGCAACAGGCGCTCGAAGAACTCTCGGTAGCTCCATTCCTTGCGCACTGCCTCCTCAGCGACGTGAGCCACTTGCGTGCCCATCGTACCAAGAGCGAGCCGTTGGCAAAGGTCGTCGATGCGCTCGAGATCGATCATTCACCAACCTCCTGGGCAACACGGTCGTACACCGACAAGGGGTGCTGGAGCGATTCAATCGGCGTTGGAACGGCAATGCCGACCGGCGCCGGTGCGACGAGTTGCCGACCACCGTAAAGTAGCGGCAGTGGACGCAAGACCTGCCGTTCAATGGCGTAGCGATCTACGGGCCGTTCCTTGAGCGTTGCGTGCATGCGGCAGTTGGCGACCTCGTCGAGCCACGAACGTATCTCTCGATTGGCTAAGGCGACGTCGACAAGATCGGTACGCGCCGCCTGCAGCGGGTTGAAGAACGATTCGCGCAGGTAGCGATGGAATCGCTCGACTTTGCCCTTGGTCTGCGCTCGGTACGGCGAGCAGAGCTTGACCCGTAAGCCGTAGTGCTTGACGAAATCCAGCCAAGCCTTCTGGTAACGATGCAGACCTTCGCCGTAGGCGTTTCGTTCAATCACGATCGTCTTGGGATTGTCGCAGAGTACGTGCATGGGAACGCCGCCGAAATAATGCAGTGCGCGTTCCAAGCACGCCACCAGGGTTACGCCGCTTTCATTGCCAGTGAACTCGACGTACGAGTAGCGCGAGAATCCCAGCTCAGCGGTAAATGCGCGCAGCGGCAGCTCTCCTCGTCGGAAGACCACGAAGTCGATCTGCAACTGCCGACCAGGCTCGGTCTCGAAGCGCACCACCGGCTCATCCGGTAGTGCCGGCCGAATCTCGCGTAGATACTCCTTGAGTTGCGTGATGCCGCCCTCGTAGCCCTGAGCGCGGATTTCCCGCAGCAGCACTGTCGCCGGCAGCCAGGTCTTGCCGGCCGCATCGATGCGCTCTTGCACATAGCTCTTGTGTACGTCGATTTTGGTTGGGCGGGGCTGGCGCGGACCGTAGCGGCTGTCGCTCTTGCCCGCCAGGATCGCACGGACCGTGTTGCGCGCGACACCGGTCTCTCGGGCGATCGCGCGGATTCCCTTGCCCTGCCGATGCAGGACCTCAATCTCCACCTGAATCTCCTTATGCAGCATGCGAACATGGTTCGCCGAGGGTTCAGGTGGGTCAATTTTCAACCGGCGGGGTGGGTCAATTTTACTCCGGCGCTAACACCCCCCCGAAAGGCCCCTATGAAGCTCAAAGACGCGATAGCGGAAATAATGCTCTGTCGCATAGTAGACCCTGACCGCGCTGCGATGCTCGAAGCGCAGGTTTTAAGGCGCGGAGCAAGCGTCACCCTCGATCCCACTGACAATCCCGAACAGAAAGCGGCTCGCGCGATATTCGGCCTGGTGTAGGCGTGCACCTGAGCCGATAAATAGCGTTGATGCTAGTCGCTTACAACATGCGGTCGCCGAATACCGAATAGTCCTGTCCGGGTTTTTCTCTTTTTCGGATTCGCGGTGCTACCCGCAGATGCCGTCGACTTTTGCCTCGTCCGTTAGACGGGCGATAAACGACCAACTGTAGCAGGCAAGCCAAAAAATAAGCACCTAACAGAGTCTAGAATCTGAGACGTCACCCGCTTCGAGGAAACTCAGAAGCCGCGAAGTGCCGCCCGGGCAGCACCTATTTCGGTGCTGAGGCGCCCGCGATATTTCGCGCCTTTGGTTTTCTCGTCGGAGATCCATTAAGCTGCCCACAAAAGCGAGGCAGTGGTCCCGTTTAAAGCGGGCAAGCGTTATAATGCCAAGGTGCCGGGCCACACGATCTCCGTTAACCCTGTCCCTCTGCTACTTCTGATCGTCGGAGCGCTCATCGTGCTGTTCGCGCTTCTTGCGCGGCGACGAATGTGATGCTACGCCGTTGGATCGGCCTCACGGGTTAGCCACCCGGTCCCAAAATACC
Organism: Vulcanimicrobiota bacterium; assembly: GCA_963723485.1. Classification (GTDB taxonomy): domain Bacteria; phylum Vulcanimicrobiota; class Vulcanimicrobiia; order Vulcanimicrobiales; family Vulcanimicrobiaceae; genus Cybelea. The sequence goes on from CAVRQS010000002.1 coordinate 253,104, forward strand.
ACTGCCTAAAGGTGGGCGGTTTGCCTACGAAAGGGGCGATCGGCCCAAAGGGGCGATCGGCCCCGGGTCGAATGTATAATCGCCGTATTAGCGAGCCCTTTTGGGGCTGCGGGCGCAGCGGAGACAAGCAAGGGGTTTACATTTGCGGCCGTTGCGAAGATCATTGCGAATGCTCGCCTGGTCTTGGCCACGAGGGCGCCATTAGGTCGCCAGATGGTCCGACCAATGATGTCAGCCCTACGCGCGCAACTTAGCCCGCGGAGGGATGCTCCATGCCACGTACGTCAGATTTCTACGATGCCAATAAGGTCTCCAAGTCGGCGGACGAGCGCCTCTATCACAAACAACGGCTCCTGCCCGTCGGGCTGCGGTATACGGCTACCAACTTTGCCGGGACTGCGATGCGCGGAACGGCCCAACAAGGTAATCCGTGGCACGTGCGCGACAGGGCCTGAAATGAAAAAAGCCGCGTGGCTAGGCGTGGCTTTTTAGAGGAGGCCCTGGAAGGAGAATTGACTCTCGTTCAGGACCGCTCGCATCGAAACGAGCCTACGAGTTTGCCCCGTGTATGTCCATCCCCATGATAGCACATACGTCGTGAACCGCGCGCGAGGCGAGGCGACCAGTGAAGACATCGACGCAATCGGCGCTGGGCGCGCGAGCATCATGGTCAGCGCGACGAGGCGTGGTTCAAGCGCGAGATCGCGCCGAAGCTCGATGCGTTCTCGCTCAAGGAGATCGTGACGGCGACGCGCTTGTCGCTCGCGGCCAGCTCGCGCATCCGGGCTGGCACGAGGGTGCCGCATCCGAGGCATTGGGAGGCCTTGTTCGCTCTGGTGGGGCCTGAGCCAGTTACTTAGCACGGAAGCTCCGACCTCGCGCCGAATCTTCTGGTATCAAGCATCGGTGACCTCAGGAGCAGGGCAAGTGAATATCAACGCTAACCGTGCTGCGCTTGGCATCTGCGCAGTGACCATATTGTTTGCGGGGTGCGGCGGGTCGCAGCTGCCGATCGGGGCGCCGGTAGCGATGCAACAAAGCCACGCGCTTCCATCGTCCTACCGCGTGTTGTTCGACTTCCGCGGCCGCAACGGAGCATACCCGTACGCGGGCTTGCTCAACGTGAACGGCACGCTATATGGCACGGCTGCAGCCCGCGGCGCGAATGGTTACGGAGCCGTCTTTAGCGTAACGACGACCGGCGACGAGAAGGTACTGTACAGCTTCGGCGGCGGTTCCGACGGAGCGCAGTCGTTCGCGGGATTGATCAACGTGAAAGGCACGCTGTACGGCACGACGTATAAAGGCGGCACGAACGGTTACGGAACCGTCTTTAGCATAACGACGACCGGCAAGGAGAAGGTGCTGTACAGCTTCGGTGGCGGCTCCGACGGAGCGCAGCCGTTCGCGGACTTGATCAACGTAAAAGGCATGCTGTATGGCACGACCTTCGGCGGCGGTGTAAAGAGTTACGGAACCGTCTTTAGCGTAACGACGACCGGTGTCGAAAAGGTGCTGCACAGCTTCGGAGGCGACTCCGATGGAGTGCAGCCGTGGGCGGGCTTGATCAACGTAAAGGGTACGCTGTACGGCACGACCTATTCCGGCGGCTCGGGATGCAGCAGCTACGGTTGCGGAACCATCTTTAGCGTTACGACGACCGGCAAGGAGAAAGTGCTCTATAGCTTCCTTGCCGGCTCGGACGGAGCGGAGCCCTACGCGGGCTTGATCAATGTAAAGGGCACGCTGTATGGCACGACCGCCACCGGCGGTGTGAACGGTAACGGAACCCTCTTTAGCGTAACGACGACCGGTGTCGAAAAGGTGCTGCACAGCTTCGGAGGCGGCTCCGACGGAGTGCAGCCGTGGGCGGCCTTGATCAACGTAAAGGGTACGCTGTATGGCACGACGGTCGGCGGCGGCGTGAACGGTTATGGAACCATCTTTAGCGTAACGACGACCGGCGACGAGAAAGCACTTTACAGCTTCGGTGGCGGTTCCGACGGAGCATACCCCTACGCCGGGTTGATGAGCGTAAACGGCACGCTGTATGGCACGAGCTTGCACGGCGGCGGTCGCGGGTGCTTAGATCACTCTGGCTGTGGAACCAGTTTTGCGTTCACCCCGTAGCGAGCCGGAGGAACCTGCCCCCGCCGCGCTCGCGAGGCCGCATCGCGCTAGGCGCTTAGCTTAGTCTCGCAGTTGCGCAATGAGGCGCCGATCGCGTGCGCATTGCAGTCTCGCAGCATAGACGCGATGCCTCGCAGCGCCTCGCATTCTCGCACCAAAGATCGCAGCGCTTAACGCGTTGCGGCTTTGGATCGCGGCGGCTTCGATCGTCGCTGGCAGGAGAGGGGGCGGCGTTTTAAAGCGGCCCAACTCCCCGCTAGGGGCGGCGCCGTGGCAGTTGTTGTATTTGCGGAAGCTGCCTGCAGGGCAGCTGCCGATCGGCGCGTCCAAGGCTGACCCGTGCAACAGAGGGGGAGAGACCTATCCCGAAGGCAGCCAGCTCGCGAATCAGCCCGCCCCAACGAGCGGATTTTCTGATATGTTGGGCGGGCCGGTCCTCCGGCAACGCCGCTCATACGAGAGTTCATTCGATAAGTGAGTATTGGGGAATGAACTCTGAGATTCTCGAGCAATGCCTGGCTGCCATCATGGCCACGACGTGGATGCCCTCACGGCGCTGATGGCGGACCAAGGCGCCGGCTGCCCATTTTTGCGTGCTGTATTCCCGCACGCTGCGTGCAGACGCTGGCGTTGCGCAGCGTGCGCATGAAGCTAATGCCTTTGTCATCGCAAGCTATTTGGCCCAACGCACCGACATCGCCGACTTTTTTATCCCGGTCTGACCGACGAATGCTGCTATCCGCCGTGACGACTCCCGCCTTCAGCAAACTCGCAGCAGCCGTACCGTAGCGCTTCGAAAAGCTGCCGAATCCCCCCGCTTTGAACCAGTCCCGCAACGCCGACGGTGGTGCAGCCTCCACCTTTGACGGCCAAGCGTAAAACGTTTCGACGCGCAAAATCGATGGCGGCGGCAATATCGTCGCTGCCGGTAGCAGCAACGGCATACGGACTGGTCGCCGAATTCCAGGCGTCCGCCCAGCCCAACGTTTGCGTCAGTTCCGGGTTGTCACCGATGTAATATGGATTGCGAACGTTCTTCCAAAGATTGGCGCAGGCTAAACCGTTTGCGTCGCTGCGGCATGCATTGAATGGCGAGCGCAACCGTAGCAGCCGCACCCCTCGACAATCGCGAACATCGAGGCAGCTCTTGCTCGGCGGAGGGGAACGCCGCTAAACACGAAACGCGGAACCCATGGCGACCCAGATCGACTCGGGCCCGCCGGTTTCGGTGCGTCCGACCGGCACGGTCGCGTTTCTCTTTACCGACATCGAGAGCTCCACGCAGCGTTGGGAGTCGCACCGCGAGGCCATGGATGACGCGGTGAAGCGCCACGACGTGCTCTTACGCGATGCGATCGATCGGAATAACGGCTACGTGTTCAAAGCCATTGGCGACGCGTTTTGCGTGGCCTTCGCACGCGTCTCCGATGCCATCACGACCGCATTTGAGGCGCAACGGGCGTTGAGCGCGGAGGATTTTTCTGCAGTCGGCGGATTGCCGATTCGCATAGGGCTTCACGCCGGCGAGGCTTCGGAGCGTAATGGCGACTACTTCGGACCGGCCGTTAATCGTGTGGCGCGACTCATGTCCATCGGCCACGGCGGTCAGATACTGCTATCCGGCGTCATCCGCGACCTGGCGCATAGCGATCTTCCCGCGGGCGTATCGCTGCTTGACCTTGGCTCGCATCGGCTCAAAGACCTCACCGAACCCGAACACGTCTGGCAGCTGGACATCGCGGGGCTGCCTGCAGAGTTTCCGGTGCTCAGGTCACTCGATACGATTCCGAACAACCTTCCCATCCAGCCGACGAGCTTTCGCGGCCGCGAGCACGATCTCGAAGAAGTCAAGTCGCTGTTGAGTCAGCATAAGCTCCTGACACTCTTTGGTTCAGGTGGCATAGGCAAGACGCGGCTGGCGCTACAGGTGGCAGCAGAAGTTCTCGACCAGCATCCCGATGGTGTGTGGCTGGCCGACTTTGCGCCAATTACCGACCCCGAACTGGTGTCGACCGTTATCGCCAAAGAGATTGGCATGCCCCAAGTCGAGGGCCGCAGAATTGACGAGTCCATTCCGCAGTGGCTGCGTCGCAAGAAACTGCTGCTGATCCTCGATAACTGCGAGCACGTCTTGGAAGCGGTCGCAGCTATCGCCAACGCAGTCATACGTAGTTGTCCAGATGTGCGATTACTTGCCACGTCACGCCAGGCGCTCGGCGTGAGCGGTGAGGAGATATTGCAGCTTCGTTCGCTCGACGTCCCGCACAACATTGCCGATCTTACGCCCGCAGCAGCCATAGAGTTTGGGGCGGTGGCTCTGTTTATCGATCGGGCGCGGTCAGTCGACAAATCCTTTGTGCTTACCGATGACAACGCGCCGATCGTTGTCGAGATATGCCGCCGCCTCGATGGCATTCCGCTCGCGATTGAACTCGCCGCTGCTCGGGTGAAGATCCTGAGCATCGCCAACCTCGCCCACCGACTCAACGAACGTTTCAAGGTCCTCACCGGCGGTAGCCGCACGGCACTCCCGCGCCAGCAGACGCTGGGCGCGCTCATCGACTGGAGCTACGACCTGCTCACTCCCCAAGAGCAATTGCTGTTCAGCCGGGTGGGGATCTTCGCCGGAGGCTTCAGTCTGGATGCGGCCACCGCGGTGTGCACTGGCGAGGGCCTCGACGAGATCGACATCTTAGACCTGCTCTCATCGCTGACGGATAAGTCGTTGGTCGTGGCCGATACGGCAGGCGAGCAAGAACGCTGCCATTTGCTTGAATCCACTCGCGCCTATGCGCTGGAGAAGCTGACTGCAGCAGGCGCATACGAACGCCTGGCTCGCCGTCACGCCGAGTATTTTCGCGGCCAGGCGCAAGAGGCTGACGACCGTTGGGGCACAGGCTCGACCGCGGCGTGGCTTGCGAGCGTGGAACGGGAACTGGACAACTATCGCGCCGTGTTAGGATGGGCGCTCAAAGATGGGCGAGATATGGCGCTTGGTGGCGCCCTGGCTGGAGCGCTTCAATCGCTGTGGTCAAGTGGCGCACTCACCGTGGAGGGGCGCTACTGGCTCGGCCTTGCACAAGCGGCCATCGACGACTCGGTGCACCCGCAGGTGGCCGCTCGGCTGTGGCTCGCCCTTGGTACGCTTTCCTCCGGTAAGCGCGCGCACGACTGTGCGCAACACGCCCTTGCGCTGTACCAATCGGCGAGCGACGAGAAGGGGCAGGCTTCGGCGCTCCTTTATCTTGCCTTTAGTCTCTATCAAATGGGCCGCCTAGAAGAGGCCAGTGACGTGAACGCGCGCGCGCTTGCGGCGATGCGCACATTAAAGGATAAACGGGGAGTGGCTGATTGCCTGAACATTGAAGGGATGATCCATTGGACTCGCGGCGACGTCCTCGCGGCTCGCGAGTCGTATGCGCAGGCGCTGGCGGCAAACAATGCGCTAGGAAACGAGGCCGGGGCAGGAGAGGTGCTGGCAAATCTCGCGGAGCTGGAGTTCGGAGATGGTCAGGTTGAGCAGGCAGCTCGCCTGGCGCGTGAGGCCCTGGATATCCAATCGGGTGGGAAGAACGCGACGAACCTGACTACATGTTACCTCAACGTCGCCGCCTATCGCATTGCGCTCGAAGATCTGGATGGCGCGCGTGAGGCCGCCCGCGAAGGACTGCGCTGGGCGCAGCAAGCGCAGTATGGACAAGGCGTCGCGACTGCGTTGCAGCATATCGCGCTGCTCTTGGCGCTGCGTGGAGAAGTAAGCAATGCAGCGCGACTCATCGGCCATGTCAACGAACAATTCGAAGAACTCGGGAATGAGCGTGAGGCCACCGAGAAGTGGGGCTACGAGAAACTCATGGCCGCACTGCGCGAGCAGCTGAACGAAGCGGAAATGGAGAAGCTCGCAGTCGAAGGTGCGGCGTGGTCGGAAGAGCGTGCGGTCGAAGAAGCACTCATGGTCTGACCACAAGCACGATAAGCCATGCGGAGCGACGCCTTATTTTTTGACGCGACTCTTTAACGGGCTCCGGCGTGTATGTATACCCGCTCTACCTCATTCCCGACAGGATCCAGATGAGCTCAATGCACAGCGACTTCGTAACCAATATTCAAGATACTGTCCTGACTTCTTTGGGTTCGCAATACACAAGCGAGGTTGGCGATGTTGCCGCTCTTAACCCCGCTACTCATGAGCGCACGGGAGTTCTGAAGGAAAGCGTCGCTGTTTAGTTCGGAGTTAGTAAAGCGGCACGCTTTTGCTTGAAACTCTGGGGTCACGTGGCTAATGCGATGGCCCCATTGACAAAGGGAGCAGAAAGGCGCACGGTGCATTAGAAAAGTTAACCCTCCGATGCGTCGCGGTTTTTGGCTCGTCGCATTCGTGTTTCTGAGCGCCGTTACCCTGAGTTTCTCCCAGCAGCAAAATAAGAAGCAAACCAAAATGGGAGGCCGCATCACGCGCATCGCCACCCTGATTTTTTACAGTCTCGTCGTTGCGAGTTGTTCGCACGCGACTTCCCCGGCGATCCCAGCGCCACCATCGACCGGCGTATTGACGCAACCGCTCAACGGCAGCGGCTTTAAGTCCCTCCATAGCTTCAATGGGACGGACGGCAGATCCCTACGCGAGTTTGCTTGCCCTGCACGGCAAGCTCTACGGCACCACGTACGGTGGTGGTGCAAATTAACGAGGGGACCGTCTTCGCGGTGATCAGGTCCGGCGCGGAAAAAGCGATCCACAGCTTCAATGGGACGGACGGCGCATCTGCGCATTCGGGTCTGATTGCCTGCACGGCAAGCTGTACGGCACCGCGTACGGTGGTGGTGCAAATAACGAGGGGCCGTCTTCGAGGTGAGCACCTCTGGCGTGGAAAAGTTGCTCCACAGCTTCAATGAGACGGACGGCGTTGTTCTCGACGAATTAAAGCGCGTTTAGCGAAGTCGCGAGATGTCATGCGTCCGGCCGAGAATTCCTTTTGCAAAGTCCGGCGCAAAATGCTGAAGAATCTGTGGATTGTTCCTGATGAGCCTTATGGCCTCGTCCTTGAGCCTTCGGGGTTCGATTCATGCGCCTGGAGCAAACTCGTGAGCTCTCCGGCCAACCCCGTATTGCCGTTTTGGTGGGCGTCATCGGCCGCGCTCTGCACGTGCTGCGTCATTTCGTTGGAATCCATGGGGTTGACATGCTGATCGGCCGCCTCCCCGACCGCTTGAGATCGACTTCTCCTGAGGCGACCTTCTGGATCATGCCCTCGATTTCTTGAAACATCCTTAACCCCTTGCGGCGCTAGCCGCAGTTGTACGCGCCGGAATATCGCGCGTCGCCATCGAACGCAGGGAGCCCAATCGGCGCGCGTATACGTGTGTAAACTCCGCTCCGAACAGCATGATTTGAGCGGAGTAGTAGACCCAAATCAGAAACACCACAAGGCCGCCGAAACTGCCGTAGCCCGACGAAACCCCCGCACGCCCCAGATACCAGCCCAATAAGAACTGTCCGACAACGAACAGGAACGCGGAAAATGCCGCCCCTGCCCAGACGTCACGCCATGCGATTCGGCGCTCCGGCAAAACTTCGAACATAAGCGCGAAGAGCACCGTAATGGTTGCAAACGAAACGACGAAATCGAGAAGCTTGGCGATGGTTGGGAACCCCGGGATCACGTGCATCAGGGCCGTGCTTGCGATCGTTAAGAGCGCGTTCACGCCGAGCGATACCAGCAGCAGAAACGCAATTCCCAGCACCGCTCCGAATGAAAGCAACCTCGCTTTGATCGTTTCAAGCAGCGCTCGCTTTTCGGGCGTAATATCCCAGACGTTATTGAGCGCTTCCTGAAGGGAGGCGAACAAACCGACGGCTGCAATCAGGAAGACCGACCAGCCGATGATTTGAGACAAGAGTCCGGCTTTACGCTGCGAGAATGTTGTCGTCACGATCGCTTGAATACCGTGAGCCGCCGACGGTCCGGCACTCGTCGACATATAGCCGTAGAGTCGATTGAGGACCACCTGATGGTGGCCCAAGAAAATGCCAGTGATCTCTACGATGACGATAATCAGTGGCGCGACCGCAAACATGGTGAAGTACGCAATGGCCGCCGCCAGCCACTGCGACTTGTGCCGCTGAAACTCGGAAAAGGTTTCCTTTGCGAGGGGGATTATGTTTCCGATTGCTTGGCGCGACGCCGCGCCCATGACACGTCCTCCTTTACGTTCTCGATCGTCTGCTCGGGCACGAAAGGGGCGGCATCTTCGACCTTCCTCTTGCCGAGCAAAGCGAGAGCAGCCGTTATGCCGCCCCAAAGCAGCGTCACTAGCAGCACCGCGGCCCACAACGGCATGACCAGCCACAGAACCACCATCAAGAAGGCCGTCAGGGAGCCCAGCGTCAGCAGTGCGGTTACCGCGGAGGCGCTGAGCATTCCGGCGCCGATGCCGGCAGACTTTATCTTTTCCGAAAGTTCGGTCTTCGCGAGCTCCAGCTCATGCCGAACCAGCGTTACGATATCGCTTGCGAGCTGACTGAGGGAGCTCGGCGATTCTTCACTAGTGGTGGGTCGTTCCGGTGCCGTCATATGTTCATCCTCCGATGCAAGCAGCTTACCCAAACGGCACCAATCGTCTCATTGCCAAATCGGCCTGTTTGATGCTTGGCGACGCGGGGAACGTTCAATCGAACAGTTAGGAGAGCAGAGCGTGCCTGGCAAGAAAACAACGAAAAAATCATCGTCTGCGTCGAAGCGAAAGAGTAGCGGCGTCAAGGTCCGGAAGGCGGCGGCGACTACAGGCAAGCAGGTCGGGCGAGCCGCGAAGGCCACGACGAAGGGCGCGATGGGCACCGGCAAAGCGGTGGCCAAAGCAACGGGGAACGCCGGTAAAGCCGCGCGCAAAGCCGCGGGCGGCGTGAAGAAAAGCGCCACGAAGATTGGTTCCAATCCACGCCGTACCGTCCGCAAAGCCGCAGACAACGTCCAGCAGACTGCTTCCCGTGCGCGCGCCATGGGCGAGTCCGTCGTCACCGCGGGCGAGTTGCTCAAAGAAACCGCCGATTTCGTCGATTCGATGGCCGAACGCGCCAAGTCACGCACCCGGTCGAGCGCCTCGCGCTCGGGTACGCGGCGGTAGCAGCCGTCAACGCGCGGTTCAGTTAAGCGCGACTTAGGCACGAGGTTGGCGGCAGGGTTGCCGCCGGGACACTCGCCGTGATGTGGCCAGAATCTCCGAGCCAGGCTCAATCGCCGGTTCCCGCGTTTTACGGGACCCCGAAACATCGTCATCAGATCATCAACATGGATATTGACTTTCGCCCGCACAGACGCCCCGAGCAAGGTCGCCTTTGCGGTTACGATCCTGTTGTCGCCGTTGTGCATTCAGGCGACAGGATACAGACAGTTCGTCAACACTGACGACAACGCGCATACGGCAACCGGATACGCATTCGGCGGGCAGACGATTCCCGAAAATTGTCGCTTCGAGGGCGACCCGTCGGCGCCACACGGCTCGGTCATCAATGCCAGCGAGTGGAGCACGGGCAACGTCGCATCGCATGGCCGATCGAAGATTTTTAACACTGGCCCGCTAGGCACGTTGCATCGAACGTCGGGTGGCGCGCGTCGGGACGGCACAACGAGGCGTTTAACTCGGGGCTAGCAGTGATGGTCGGAATGCGGGTCGGCGATCTCGCGCTCGTCGACGCGTTTTTCGAGCCGCAGCTGCTTCAAGATTCGGTCGCGTCGGGTGAGGCCGAAGCCTGTGGGTTGCTGCTGCCGGGATTCGGCGAAGTGATGTTCGTGCGCGGAATGGCCAAAGAGCTGCGATCGTCGGCGGCAACGCGCTTCCGCGAACTCGGCTGGCGTCTTTACGAGGCGATCGCCCTGGAGCTGGCCGCCAACCTGCGCGCAGCGGCCCGCGTCTACCGTCAGTGCGGAGCGCGGTCCGATGTCGCACGGCTAGCCGCGGGCGAAACCAGAAAACTCAAGTATGCGCCGTTTGGCGCGCGACTCTCGCCGCGCGAGCTCGAGGTCGCACATCTGGTTGCGGCCAAACGATCCAATCGAGATATCGCGCTCGCGTTCGATATCAGCATTCGCACCGTCGACCATCACATCGAAGCGGCTTTCAGCAAGCTCGGCATTCGCAATCGCTGGCAACTCGGCGCCTCGATGCTGGAAGCCCATTAGGCCGAAGGCGTTCCCGGCCTGCCCACGCGTGGTCCGGCAGCGCATCGATCTGTGCGTCGGTTACATCGAGTCAGATGCGCTCCGAGCCGCGCTAATGATCAGCTCCGCGACCTCCTTCGGATGTGAGACGAGCGATGCGCTTGGTTTCGACCCATTATAAGGAAAAGTGGGGTAGCTATAGAGACCGAGTATAAACGCAGCGTACTTTCGGGTACGAAGCCGAATATGCTCAAAAGCGGCCTTGCTCGACGATGGAACCCCATTTCTTGAGTCGGCTCCCGGGCGCCCTCGCCCTGGCAATCGGGCTGCCGGCGGGCATGCAGGCCGGTGTTTTCCGATGAACAGTAAGCTTGTGAGGCAGCCGCGATGGCAGGCGCCGATCCTCGCTTTCGTAAGCGTTCGCATCTCGCGGTAAACGCGCTCTGTACCGCGTTCCAGTTCCAGGACGCGGCGCTGCTTTCGATTATCGTGCCGGTAATTGTACTGCATCTGGTTCCGCGTACGCACGTCGCGACGTTCGCCACGATGGCAACGATATCGATGGCGGTGGGAACTCTGGCACCTACTCTTGCGGGCTGGCACTCCGACCGAAGAAAACGGCAGTCGGGCGCGAGTCGGCGCGTTCAGACCGCGGCAGTATTGGCGCTGGATGTGATCGCGCTGAGCGTTATCGCTGCGACGCATTCGATCCCGCTTTTGACGATTGCTATTGCAGTAGCTGCATTCGCGCTTGCGAGCGCGAACACGATCTATCAGGCCATCTTGCCGGAAGTCGTACCGCGTGACTTGTGGGGCTTCTCAACCGGCGTGCGGGGTGCCTTTACGATCGTCGGAGCAACGGCCGGCCTCATTTCGGCGAGCGCCCTACCGCCGTCGATCGCTGTCGCGGTCAATGCCGCCCTCCTAGCGGCGAGCGGGTTCACCCTTATCGGCATTCCGCCCAGAATCGAGGTCGCACACGTTCCCACGCACGGTCCGTTACTGCGAATCCGACGCGATTTGATCGTTACGATGTTCGTGCGCGGCTTCATTATGCTCGGAATGGGACTCTTAAGCACGTATATTTTATATTTCTTCCACGACGTGCTGCACGTCGCTAACGCTTCCCGGGCCACGGGACTCACGGCGATCGCTGCGCTCGCCGGGGCAATAATCTCGAGCGTCATAAGTGGGATTGCCTCGGACCGTCTCGATCGCCGACTTGTCGTCATCGCGGCTGGTATTACGATGGCGCTGGCAGCGCTTGGCTTCGCGCTCGCGCCGGCGATAGACTTACTCTTCGTCTATGCCGGCCTCTTTGGAATCGGAATGGGTACGATGTTCGCCGTTGGTTTTGCGCTCGCTCTCGACGCTGTGCCCGGAGTGGCGAATTTTGGACGAGACTTGGGGGCGTGGACGACGCTATCGGGTATCCCCGCGATCTTCGCGCCGGCAATCGGGGCAGCCGTGCTTGCCCGCTACGGTTCGGATGCCGGTGGTTACCGAGCGCTGTTCCTCATTGCCAGCATTAGTTTTGCATTTGGCGCGGCCACCACGTTCTTGATTCGGAAACCAGCCGCTAAGCCAGGACACGCGAGGGCACGAGAGGACAAGCGCTAAGGATGGTGTTGAAGACGTGGCCGAGGCGCGAAAGATGATCCGCGCGCTGATCCCGATCTACTCCATCACGTTGATCGACGTGTTTGGGTACATGATCATGATTCCACTATTACCGTATCTTGCGCAAAAGTACGGCGCGAGCGGCTTGCTGGTAGGTGCGCTCCTCGCGATCATGGCGGTTGCCTCGACCGTTGCGGCGCCACTCTGGGGCGCACTGAGCGACAAGCTTGGCCGCAAGCCAATCGTGATCATCTCGCAGGTCATTTCATTGATCGGATACCTGATGGTTGCGTGGGCGCCGTCGCTCGGGATGCTTTTCGTGGCGCGCACGGTGGCCGGCATCGGGGGCGGAAACCTGGGCGTCACCCAATCCTATATCTCCGATGTGACCGACGATCGGCATCGCGACCAGGCGTTTGCCGCGTTCGGCGTAGTTTTTGGCATTGGAATCGTGCTCGGTCCGATCGCCGGCGGATTCCTGGTGAAGTACGGCTTCTGGATGCCATTCGTTGTCTCGGCCCTGATCGAAGCCATCAACATCGGCCTGACGCTAAAGTTTCTTCCGAAGACGAACAGGAAAAGGAAGGACGAGTTCAACCTCAAGAGCGCCGCTATGGAGGTTTGGACCCATCCGCGGACGCGCAGCCTCATCCTACGTCACTTCCTGTTCATCTTTGCGGTGACATACTTTTTTTCAATCTTCGCGTTGTATCTCAAACATGCGATGAACTTGGGCCCGGAGAAGGCAAGCTGGTTGTTCGCGGCCACCGGCGCAATCGGCGCGGTCGCGCTGGCGATCGTGGTTGGTCCGCTAGCGAGGCGCTTCGGCGATGCTTCGGTGGCGCAGCTCGGCTTTGCATTGAGCGTCGTCGCGTACGGGGTCCTTGCGTTCGCGCACGATCTTTGGGTCCTGTTCGGCATGCTTGCACTTTGGGCAGTTGGGGCGTCGTGCGTCGAACCGACGATCGCCGCACTCATCTCCGAGAGTGCCGCTGAAGACAAGCGCGGCGCGACGCTTGGCTTTAACGATTCGATGAGTAGTATCGCTCTCATGGCGTCGCCCTCGCTCGGTGGATGGATCATCGACAAGGACATCGCTCTCATTGGCCTCGTTCCTGGCGCGGCCGTGCTCGGCGCATTAGGATTGGGGATGCTGCGCCGCAATGAAGACGCCACGCTCCCGACGGGGCGCCCCCTCTCTGATGGTTCCTCCCAAAGCGGCGCTTGAAGGTCATGTCGCACGAACCTTGCGCCCCTAAAAAGTATCACGGCACCGCCATCGGAGAATACCGGGTGGCCAAAACGCGGTACCGCGCCTCTGCGGTCGGGCGTCGCTTTTCACGGAATTGCCCTCCCAAATCAGGCCGACGGGATTGTGTTAGGACCCGATGGGAACTCGTCGCTGGAAGGGGGCTAGCGGTCCGGCGTCGGGACGGCGTCGAGAGCCTGCTACTCTGGCATTTGACACCGGCGGTGCCTCCATGACATAGTGAGGCGAACCCCGCGCGATCTTTCGGATGAATGCGATCGAGCCGCGCACACCCTTGAAAGATCATCAGTCATTTCCAACTTCGAAAAACTCGGCTTGCGGCCGCCGTTGCAGGCTGCCCTCCACAACCTCGGTTTCTCCGAACCGACTCCAATCCAAGCCCTCGCGATTCCGCCGGCCCTCGAGGGCCGCGACGTCCTCGGTAGCGCCGAGACCGGCAGCGGCAAGACGGCTGCCTTTGGCCTCCCTATACTGCAACGTCTCATGGATAGGCCACGCGGGAAGACGCGCGCACTGGTGCTCGCTCCAACCCGCGAACTGGCCGATCAAATCGCCGAGCATCTCACCTCCCTCGCTAAACATACGAACGTCGAGGTTGCGGCGGTATACGGCGGCGTCGGCTTTCGACCGCAAGTCAACGCGATCAAGCGCGGCGCGGACGTCCTGGTCGCGACGCCCGGGCGGCTCCTCGATCACCTCACGCAAAGAACTGTGCGGCTCGACGATATCGAGATGCTTGTGCTCGACGAAGCCGACCGCATGCTCGACATGGGATTTCTCCCTGACGTTCGACGCATCATTACCCGCGTGCCGACGAAGCGTCAAACGTTCTTCTTCTCGGCTACGCTGCCGCCGCAGATTTCCGGCCTCGTGCGCGAGATTCTCCGCGATCCGGCGCGCGTGGAGCTGGCCGCTAAGATCGCTCCGGTTAAGACCCTCAGCCAAACACTCTACGCCGTGCCCCAAGAGAAGAAGACCGATCTCCTGGTGGAGCTGCTCAAAAGCAACAGCATCTACTCGGCAATCGCTTTCACGCGAACCAAGGCTCGCGCCAACCGGCTGGCCGCCGCACTCCAAAAGCATCGCGTCGCGGTCAACCTGATTCACGGCGATCGCTCGCAATCGCAACGGACGCGCGCGCTCGAGAATTTTAAGCAGGGCCACTATCGCGTGCTCGTCGCAACCGACATTGCGGCTCGTGGCATCGACATCTCGGCTCTCGGGCACGTCATCAACTACGACGTCCCACTGGTTGCGGCCGACTACTTTCACCGAGTCGGGCGAACCGCGCGCGCCAAAGCTTCGGGCGATGCGATCACCTTCGTCTCGTCCGACGAAGAGCCGCTGATCAGACAAATCGAACACACACTCGGGAAGCGCCTAGAACGCGGCAAGAATCCGCTCTTCCCCGACGCTAGTACGGAACCGCCCAAGCCGCGCGTCGTCTACCGCTCGCGCCAGCGCCGCCGCTGATCTCGCTCGCGTATCTTCGTAAGGCGCCCAAAGGTCACTCAAGGTTCTACGTTTTCGAGTAGCGTAGCACGGCCGCAAACGGCTCTAGCGCGAGGTCTATCGCGCGCCGCTGCGAGGCGTCTAGCGAAACCAGAGGCGGGAGCGGACGCTCCCACGACGTATCGTTCCGCAGCCGCGCCGTGACGTAGCGAACCGCCGGTATGAATTGCAATCCGTCGAGGGCCGCGCGCGCCTGCGACAGCTTCGCGTCGCCTTCTTCCGCCCCGCCCGCAAAGACGTCGCGCGCGAGCTCGGGCCAGAGCGCGAGGCTGCCGGAAATGCATCCCGACGCGCCGCGAGATTTGGCGGCCAAAAGGTCGGCTTCCGAGCCGGGCAACACCGGCAGCCCGGGGTGGTTCGATAGAATCTCCGCTTGCAGGCGCGCGTCGTTCGAGCTGTCCTTCATGCCCGCGATGATGCCCGGGAACTCGCGCAACAACCGGTCGACGAGCTCAGCGTGGAACGTGATCCCGCTCAGCTTCGGAAAGTTGTAGAGCAGTACGCTTTCGCGCGGCGGTCTCGCGCGCGAAAGCAGAAGGTCGAAGAAGCCCACGACGCCATCGTCGGTCGCGTCGCGAAAAAAGAACGGCGGCATCACCAGCGCGGCGGCGAAGCCGCACGAGAACGCGTGGCGGGTCAAGCGCACGGCGTCGGCAGACGAGGCCGCGCCCGTGCCGACCATCGCCCGTTCCATCGGCAGGCCGCTCGAAGCGATCGCCTCCATGAACGCGATCCGCTGACCCGCGCTCAACGACATCGCTTCGCCGGTCGTGCCGAGGAGGTTGATTCCGCCGCAGCCGCGCCGCAACAGCTCGCGGTAATAGGGGACCGCCGCCGACACGTTCGGCTCGAGGTCGCGATCAACCGGCGTGAGGACCGCCGACCAGATTCCGGCGATCATTCTTCCATAGGCTCAGGATGACACATGGAAGATATTTCGGAGGAAGAACGCGAGGTTGGCGGGGCGTTCGGCCAAGCGGCGCATCAGATACGGAAACCAATACTCGCCGTACGGGATCGACAGCCGCACGCGATAGCCGCGCTCCACCAGGCTGCGCGCGAGCGGCGTCGCGATGCCGTAGAGCAGCTGAAACTCGAAGCGCCCTCGCTTGGGCAGGCCGCGTCGTTGCGTAAACTCGATCGCGTATTCCACGAGGTTGCGATCGTGCGTCGCGATCGCCGTGTAGCCGCCGTGTGATAGCGCCAGCTCCATGAGCTCGACGTAGTTGCGGTCGACGTCGGTCTTCTTCGGATAGGCGATGGACGGCGGCTCGAGGTAGGCGCCCTTGACGATGCGCAGGTTCGGCTCCAGCGGCAGCGCCGCGAGCAGATCCTCGCGGCTGCGGTAGAGGTACGACTGCAGCACGAAGCCGACGTTGTCGTAACGCTCTCGCAGGCGGCGGTAGATCGCGAGCGTTGGATCGACGTAGCGCGACTGCTCCATGTCCATCCGTACGGTGTTGCGGCTCTCCCGCGCAGCCGCGGCGATGCGCGCAGCGTTGTCGAACGCGAGGTCCAGGTCGATGTCGAGTCCCACGTGGGTGAGCTTGAACGCGACGTTCGCGTCGCTGCCCTCCGCGGCAAATGCTCGCAGCAGCTCGCAATACTCGCTCGTAACCGCCGGCGTCTGCGTGCGATCGTGCACGCTCTCCCCGAGGATCGTCGCCGCTACGGCGAAGCCCCGGGCGTTCGCCTCGCGCGCCACCGGCAGGAACTCCGCCGCGCTCTCGCCGGCCACGAAGCGACCCGCTCCCAGGTGCATTCCGTAACGCGTGACCGCGCGCCGCACGAGAGCGTTGTTTGCAGCCGCGAGGATCGCCGCGCGCAGCGGCCGGTCGAGCGCCGAAATCATCGGTCTATTGTAGGAGGGCGCCACATGGAACGACAAGGGCGCCGGAAATGAAGGTCGCATGGGTCCTTGTCGCGGCGATTCTCGGTTCGGCCATGTCTTTCATCGACAGCACGGCGGTCAACGTCTCTCTTCCGGTCCTGCAGCGCGAGTTGCACGCCACCACCGGCCAGACGCAGTGGGTGATCGAAGCCTACGCGCTCTTTCTTTCCGCGCTAATCCTGCTCGGCGGCGCGCTCGGCGACCTGTACGGCAGGCGCCTGGTCTTCGGCGCGGGGATCGCCCTGTTTGCCGCCGCCTCAATCGGATGCGCGCTGGCGCCTAGCATTGCGTGGCTCATCGCGGCGCGCTGCGTGCAGGGCATCGGCGGCGCGCTCTCCACGCCGGGGAGCCTCGCCCTGCTCAGCGCCGCGTACTCGGGCGAGGCGCGCGGGCGCGCCATCGGCCTGTGGTCGGGCTTCTCCGCGCTCACCTCGGCGGCCGGACCGATCATCGGCGGATGGCTGACGCAAAGTTTCTCGTGGCGTTACGTCTTCGTGATCAACTTGCCGATCGCGGCGATCGTCCTGCTCGTTCTCTTCTTCTTCGTCGCCGAGAGCCGCGACGAGACGGCGGACCGCCGCATCGACGTCGGCGGGGCGACGCTCGCAACCGTCGGACTGGGGCTTTTCGTCTACGGCTTGATCGACATGAACGCCGGACGCGCGTCGGCTGCGGCCGTCGCGGCGGTCGTGGTGGGCCTCGGCGTGCTGTGCGCCTTCGTCCTGTACGAGCGGCGCGTCGAGGATCCAATGATGCGCTGCGATCTTTTTGCCGTGCGAGATTTCAGCGTCTCGAACGTCTACACGTTCTTGCTCTACGCCGCGCTGGGCGGCAGCCTCTACTTCGTCCCGTTCGTGCTGATAAACGTGCATCATTATTCGCCGACTGAGGCGGGGGCGGCGCTGCTGCCGTTCATCGCGATCATGGTGGCCGCGTCGCGCTGGTCGGGCGGCCTCGTCGGGCGCATCGGTCCGCGCACCCCGCTGCTGCTCGGCGGCATGCTCGCCGGACTCGGATTCGTGGCCTACGCGCTGCCGGGAACCGGCGGCTCGTACTGGACGACGTTCTTCCCCGCGGCGACGATCCTCGGGTTGGGCGGCGCGCTCTTCGTCGCGCCACTGACCACGACGGTGATGAACTCGGTCGGCGTCGAGCACGCCGGCGTCGCCTCGGGCATCAACAACGCGGTGGCGCGCACCGCCGGCCTCATCGGCGTCGCCGTGCTCGGCGTGGTCGTCACGTCGGCGCCCGCTTTACTATACGGCTTTCGCTATGCGATGCTTGCGTCAGCTTTGCTCGCCTTCGCCGCGGCAACCGTCGCCGCAAAGGGGTTTGGTACTCATGATGAAATGGTTTTTCGAGCCCGGACATAGCGCCGCCGAGTTTCGCGCGCGACACATGATGGTCACGTGGGTGCGCGGCGCGTTCAAGAACGTCCAAGGGACGCTCGACTTCGATCCCGCCGATCCGCGGAAGCTCGCGGTCGAGACGACCATCGACGCGGCCACCTGCTGGACCGGCGTCGAGATGCGCGACAATCACCTGCGCAGCGCCGACTTCCTGAGCTGCGAGCAGTATCCCAAGATTCACTTCAAGAGCAGCGGCGCCGAGGAGGTCGGTCCGGCCGACTATCTGGTTACCGGTGACCTCACCATCCGAGGCGTCACACATCCGGTCACGCTGCGCACGCGCTACCTCGGGTCGTGGCAGACGCCCTGGTGGGAAGACGGCGTCGACAAAGGCCCGAAGACGCGCGCCGGCTTCACCGCCCGCACGCGCATCGACCGCTACGATTTCGGCGTGAGCTGGAACGATTCGATGCCCGACGGCGGAATCGTGGTCAGCCGTGAGATCGACATCATCCTCGACGTCGAGGCCGTCGCGCAAGGCTAACGGTCCGTCGGCCGACCCTTACCGCGCAGACGAACCTGAAGATTTCGTGGAGCCTGCTCTATCCGATCAAGCGCGGCATGGATATCCAGGAGCTGCTCAATGAGGCCACGTAAGATGAGGGTTCTCAACCTTCCTCCGGAGGGCCTAGCGTTGTCGGAACAACCAATCGACGGACTACGCACGATTCTACCGATTCCGGATCATCAGTACGTCGGGTTAACGACGTACGACGCGAAGGACCCGGAAACGAAGTTCCCGCCGATCGAGCCGTTGCGTCCGCCGAAAGGCGCGCCGAACGTCTTGATCGTGCTGATCGACGACTGCGGTTTTGGCGCCTCGAGCGCCTTCGGCGGCCCGGTACATACTCCGACCGCGGAGCGGCTGGCGAAAAACGGCTTGAAGTATAACCGCTTCCACACCACGGCGCTCTGCTCGCCGACGCGCCAGGCGCTTTTGACCGGGCGCAACCACCATTCGGTCGGCATGGGCGGCATCACCGAAATCGCCACGTCGGCTCCCGGGTACAGTTCTTTGCGCCCCAAGTCGACGGCGCCGCTGGCCGAAATACTAAAGCTCAACGGCTATTCGACGGCGCAGTTCGGTAAGTGCCACGAGGTGCCGGTTTGGGAGACGAGTCCGATGGGGCCGTTCAACCAATGGCCGACGGGGAGCGGCTTCGAGCACTTCTACGGATTCATCGGCGGCGAAACCAATCAGTGGGTGCCGGCAATTCATCGCGATACCGTCCCCATGGAGCCGCCCGACGATCCCGCGTATCACTTCACGGTAGATATGGCCGATCGCGCGATCGCATGGATCGGGCAGCAGAAGGCGCTGATGCCCGAAAAGCCGTTCTTCGTCTACTTCGCACCCGGCGCGACGCATGCGCCGCACCACGTGCCCAAAGAGTGGGCCGACAAGTACAAAGGCAAGTTCGACAAAGGCTGGGACTCGGTGCGCGAAGAGACGTTTGCGCGGCAGAAGAAGCTGGGCGTGATTCCGGCGAACGCCGAGCTGACCAAGCGGCCAGCCGAGATTCCGGCCTGGGATCAAGTCTCGCCCGATATGAAGCCGGTTCTCGCCCGGGAAATGGAAGTCTACGCCGGCTTCCTAGAGCACACCGATTATCACGTCGGGCGGCTGATCGACAGCCTCGAGCGGCTCAAAGAACTCGACGATACGCTCGTTTATTACATCATCGGCGACAACGGAGCGTCGGCCGAAGGCACGCTGAACGGCACGTTCAACGAGATGCTGATGCTCAACGGCATCACGGGAGTCGAAACGGCTGACTTTCTCAAGTCGCGCATCGACGAGTTCGGCGGCCCGGATGCGTACAATCATTACGCCGTTGGCTGGGCGCACGCGATGGACACCCCGTACCAGTGGACGAAACAGGTCGCGTCGCACTGGGGCGGGACGCGTAACGGCACGATCGTGCACTGGCCGAGCGGAATAAAGTCAAAAGGTGAAATTCGCTCGCAGTTCCATCACGTCATCGACGTCGCTCCGACGATCCTCGACGTGGCGAACCTTCCGCAACCCGCGATCGTCAACAGCGTCCAGCAGAAGCCGCTGGAAGGCTTTTCGATGCGGTACTCCTTCGACGAAGCCAAAGCGGCAGAGGCGCACGAAACGCAATATTTTGAGATGTTCGTCAATCGGGGCATCTATCACAAGGGCTGGACCGCCGTTACTCGGCACAGCACGCCTTGGGTTACGGGCGTCACTCTGCCCGCATTCGACGACGACGTCTGGGAGCTGTACGCTCCCGACGACTGGACGCAATCCCGGAACATCGCGAAGGAAAACCCGGCGAAGCTGCACGAGTTGCAGCGGCTCTTCTTGATCGAGGCAACAAAGTACAACGTGTTGCCACTCGACGACCGTCGCGTCGAGCGCTTCAACTCCGACCTCGCGGGACGGCCGCAACTAATCAAGGGGAAGCAGCAATTGCTCTTCGGCGGCATGGGACGGCTGGGCGAGAATACGATGCTGAATCTCAAGAACAAATCCTATTCGGTCAGCGCACAAGTCGTCGTTCCGAAAGGCGGCGCCGAGGGCGTCATCATCGCGCAGGGCGGTAAATTTGGGGGCTGGGCGCTCTACGCCAAGGATGGTAAGCCCGCGTACTGCTACAATTTCGCGGGCCTAAAGTCGTTCACGATTTATGGCGACGACGCAATTCCCGAAGGCGACCACCAGGTGCGTGTGGAGTTCGCATACGACGGCGGCGGGCTCGCCAAAGGCGGCACGGTGACGCTTTACGTCGACGGCAAGAAGTGCGGCGAAGGCCGCGTCGAGATGACGGTGCCGATGGCCTTCTCGGCCGACGAGACCTGCGACGTGGGCGTAGGAACCGGTACTGCCGTGACCCCCGACTACCCGCAACGGGGCAACGAGTTTACGGGCAAGGTAAAATGGGTGCAGCTTGACATCGGTAAGGAGGACGCGAGTCACCTCGTAACCGTGGACGACCTCTACCGCATCGCCCTGGCGCGCCAATGAGAGCGAGCGAGTGAGGCCTTAAGCCGCTCCTATTTGCTTTCCTGAAGCAGCTGCTGAATGTCGATGCCGCGTTTGACTGGCCAGAGCAGGCTCCACGAGACGCGTAGGGTCGTCTGCGGCGCCGCAAGCGGCCGGATAACATTCGTGTAGTACAGGACGCTAAGCTGCATCAATTGACCTCCGTCCTTGAAGGTCTTCGAAAAGCCGCCGCCCAGCGGCACCGTCCACTTGTTCCCATGGAGCGTCCAGTTCGCTGTCATGATCGGCGCTGTGCTGATCGCCCATCCCCGGACGAGATTGTAATTGATAAACGGCTGGACGAGGAAAGAATTCACGTTTGGCTGACTCGACGGGCCCGCAACGGACCAGAGCTGCGCCACGAGTGCGCCCATCACCCATTTCCCAGGCGTCACCAAAGCGACGGCGTCCGGACCGGCGGCCCATTTTCCGGTACCAAGCGTACCCGGAGTTGCAGTCGGGAACTGAAAAATCGGCCCAGCTGCCCAAATCAGTTGTCCCGGCTTGGTCTTGGGTCCGAAGAATAACTGCTCTTGCACGTTGCCTATTCCGAACGTGGATGGACAGCCACCCGGCCCTGCGCACACCGGGGGCGGCGCCGACGACGGCTGATTCAGAATGGGGATAATCGTCCGAGCCACGAGGTTCCAGTTCGCGCTCAACATGATCGGAAAGACCGGTTGCACGTTGAGATTATATTGCAGCCGCGTGTAAGGGCCGTAACCGTAGTTGAAGTTATTCTGAAACGGAAACACGGTGATGTTCCCGACGGGGTTCTGCGAGATCTTGATAATTGCGAGCTGCAACGCTTCGCGCTGCTGCGGCGTTAGTTTGCTCGGATCGAACCCACCGGCCTCGGGGTGCGTATCCTCCCCGGCGGCCGGGACTGCTGTGGCACTGGGCGTAGGCGCGACTTCCGGCGTCTGGGCCCTCGCAGCTGTCGGTACGACTGCATTGAGCAACGCTGCGACAAGAGTTGCCGCAATGGCGATCTTCATTCCCACGTAGCGCAATTCACCGATGCTCCTCATAGCGACCGCACGGGGCCGATAGTGGCGTGCGAACCGGCTTGGCCATCCCATAGAAGACCGTTACGCACCCTTCATCTCTTATTTTCAAACGGCCACATACCAAAACGTAGCACGCAGCGTCGACGACGACTATCCCAAACGCGCAACTTTCGCGTCTTGCGAGATCAATTCAGACTAACTGTGGCCCGTTACGTCGGCGATGACGCCGGCATCGAGCTCGCCGAGATTCCGCAGGATCCGAGATGCCAGCGCAAGCGCTTCGGTCTCAGGCGGGAACTCGCGGTTCGGAATCGCGATAACCGGCAACCGCGCGGCGTGCGCGGAGCGAATGCCGTTCGCCGAGTCTTCCACTGCTGCACTCTTCGAAGGGTCTGCGTCGAGCTGCTCGAGCGCACGCAGGTAAACGTCTGGCGCAGGTTTTCCACGGGGGACCTGGTCGGCCGATACGACGACGGCGAAGAGCTCGCTCCAACCGGTCGCCGCGAGCACCGTCTGCGCGACGGAAAGCGCCGCGGACGATGCGAGGCCCAGCCGAAAGGCGCGGGCGAGCCGCTCGAGAGCGAAGTTTGCGCCGGGCAAAACGAATGGGTCTTGAAGTCGCTCGGCGACCGCGTCGACGACGCGCGCCGCGATGACGCGGGCCGGGAGCGCCACACCGAGCGCGTCATGCATGTAGCTCGCCCATTCGTCGGTCCGCATGCCCATCATCGCCGCCTGCGCGCCGGAATGCCAACGGCCGTCGTTCGCCATCGCGAACTCGCGCCGCACATCCCGCCAGATTTGTTCGCTGTCGATAAGGGTTCCGTCAAGATCGAACACGACGCACGCCCAGTCACCGCTCATGTGCATACTTTCCGCAGCTCGGGGTAATACGGCCTGGGAGGGACCGCATGTTCCAACAGGTCATCGATCCGCTTCACAACGTCTTTCTCACCTGGCTCGTGGCGCTAGTTCCGGTGGCCCTGCTGCTGGTGCTGCTCGCCGTGTTTCGCTGGTCCGCGTGGACTTCCACGCTCGTCGGATCGTTGGCTACGCTGCTGCTGGGTTGGGCCGTCTGGCAAATGCCGCTCGGAAGCGGGGTTCGCGCCTATCTGCACGGTTCGACAACGGGCGTCTGGAACGTCGACTGGATAACGTTCTGGGGCGTGATCCTCTTCAATACGTTGGTGGTCTCGGGCGCGTTCGAACGATTTCAGCGCTGGATTTCTTTGCACGGGGCCCGCGACGTCCGGGTCCAGGCGATCCTGTTTGCCTGGGCGTTCGGCGCGCTACTCGAAGGCCTCGTCGGCTTCGGCTATCCATGGGCCGTGGTCGCGCCGATTCTGATAGCGCTCGGCATACCGGATCTCGACGCGATACGGGTTGCCGCGATTGCGAACAACGCGCCGGTCTCGTACGGTGCGCTCGGCGCGCCGATCATCGCACTGGCCGCCGTCACCGGGCTGCCGCTCCTGGCTCTGTCGGGATCGATCGGCCATATCGTCGCGATTCTCGCGCTCCTGCCACCCTGGGTCCTCATCTACCTCGTCAGCGGTAACCGCGGTTTCCGTGAGGGCTGGCCGCTGGCGGTCGTCGGTTCGCTCGGGTATGTCGCGGGACAGTTCCCCGTTGCGGTCTATCTCGGTCCGTACTTGCCCGACATCGCGGGAGCGATCGTCTGCATCGGTGCGCTCCTGCTGCTGCTGAAGTTTTGGAAGCCGAAGGAAGTGTTGGGATACGGCGGCGTGCCGTACTCGGCGACTATCGACGGGGCACGCGGCGCTTCGAGCGGCGAGATCGGCCATCCGCTCACGGCGGCCGAGGTCTGGTGGGCCTGGATGCCGTTCGCCGTGCTCGTCGCCGTCGTCGTGCTGTGGACCGGACCGTGGTCGCCGCTTCCGAAGATCGCAGTGTTCACACGTAGCGTCACCGCGTTGCCTTCACTTGCCGGCATGAAACCGGTGGCGGCAACCTTTACGTTTACACCGTTCGTCGGCGGGAGCGCCATCCTCGCCTCGTGGATCGCGATCGCCCTGCTCTTGCGAATCACCTTCTCCCAACTCGGCGAGATATTTCGACGCACGTGGGGACAAATGTGGGGGCGCTCCTCGTCGGCGTGTTTATCTTCGGGCTCGCCTACGTGTATAACTATTCGGGAATCGCGGCGTCCCTCGCGTTCGCGTTCTCGAAGATCGGCTGGGCATTCATCATCGTCGCGCCGATCTTGGGCTGGATCGGAGTGGCCCTGTCGGGAAGCAACACCTCGACCAACGCGATGTTCGGCGCGTTTCAGAACATCGTCGGGAGGCTTCTGGGATTTCCGGCGCTGCTGCTGCCGTCACTCAACTCCGTAGGTGCCGAGATCGGAAAGCCGGTCGCGCCGCAAACCGCAAGCGTCGGCGTGTCGACGACGCGCTTCGTACGCAACGAAGGCGCCGTCATCCGGCACAATCTCGGATGGACGTCGTTCTCCTGATCTACCTCGTCGTCATCGGTGTCGCGTGCTACCTCTTCTTCCCGGGCTTTGCGACGCTGCACGCTTCGTCGTAACACTAAAACGCAATGCGCAGATCGCATCGGTCGATAGCTTCGTGTCGAAAAAGGCGCAGGATCGAAGCGGGCGCCCTACCATTACGAATCTAGTGAGCCGCCTGTGCTCGGCGAGCTATGGGTCGAGGATCGCGGTAATCGCGTGCGGCTCTCCGGTGACTGCGTGCTTGTGATCGAGGGGTCGTTCGAAGTTTTCTAACGCCCAAGTGCGGGGAGCGCGCGTTCGATATCCGCGACCAAATCCGCGGTCGTCTCGAGGCCGATGCTGAAGCGCACCAGGCGGTGATCGTACGCCGGCCGGTTTCCCGCCGGCGCGATCGTGTATGCAACCGCGAGGCTCGTCGTGCCCGCCCAGCTGTACCCTACCTCGAAGAGCTGCAGCGAGTCCACGAAGGCGCAGACTTGATCCCACGTCGGCCCGGCCCGAAACACGATCGAGAACACGCCGGACGAGCCGGTGAAGTCGCGCTTCCAAAACGTATGACCGGGGCACGACGGCAGCGCCGGGTGCAGCACGCGCTCCACCTCCGGTCGCGCCGCGAGCCACCGCGCGATCTCGAGCGCCGACGTTTCGACGGCGCGCAGGCGCACGGCGAGCGTCTGCAGCCCGCGCAGCGCGAGGCTGCACTCGTCCGGCGACGCCGCATATCCGATGACCTGCCGCGCCGCCCCCAAGCGGTCGTAGAGCGCATCGTCGCGCACGGTGACCGATCCCAAGAGCACGTCGCTGTGGCCGCCAACGTATTTCGTCAGCGCCTGCATCGTGACGTCGACGCCGTGCGCGAACGCGTCGAAGAAGACTCCCGCCGACCACGTGTTGTCGAGCGCAACGAGCGCGCCGCGCGCGTGCGCCGCCGCCGCGATCGCCGGTACGTCTTGCACTTCCATCGTCACTGAACCCGGACTCTCCGTCCAGACCAGCCGCGTGTTCTCGCGCATCAGCGACGCGATCCCGGCGCCGATCTCGGGATCGTAGAACGTAGCCGTGACGCCGAAGCGTGCGAGCAGCGCGGTGGTGAGCTGGCGGTTCGGGCGGTACACGCTTTGCGGAACCAAAATGTGATCGCCGCTTTTCAACAAGGCGAAATCGATCAGCGAGATCGCCGATTGTCCGCCCGGCGTCAGGATCGTGCGGCCGCCGCCCTCGAGCTCCGCGATTCGCGCGGCCAGCTCGAGCGTCGTCGGCGTGCCGTAGAGCCCGTACGTATAGCCGAAGCGCTCCTGGTCCCAGCGATCCGTCACTTCCGCGGCGGAGGGAAAGAGCGTCGTCGAGCCGCGGTAGACCGGCGTCGCCAGGGAGCGGTAACCCTCGGGGACGGTTGCGGCGGAGTGGAGGAGTCGCGTCTGCCAGGTGGTGTCCATATCGTCTGCGTAGTTGCAGGCGATGAACTGCTATTTCCTACGCCACGGCATCGCGGTCGAGCCGCAGGCGTGGCGTGGAAGCGACGACGACCGGCCGCTCACCCCCGACGGCGAGAAGCGCATGGAGCGCGAGGCGCGAGCGATCGGCGACCTCGATCTGGACGTCGATACCATCGTGACGAGCCCGCTTCTGCGCGCGCGCCAAACTGCGGAGATCGTCGCCGATCGGCTGCGCATCGGCGACCGCCTCGTCGAGGACGCGCGGGTCGCGCACGGATTCGACGCGGACAGCGTCTCTGCGATCCTGCGCGAGTGCCACCGCGCCGCGTCGGTGATGTTCGTCGGCCACGAGCCGAGCATGAGCGCGACCGTCGGCCGGCTCGTCGGCGGCGCGAGCATCGAGCTCAAGAAGGGCGGTCTCGCCGGAGTAGAGCTCGACGATCCATCGGTCGGCGGCACGCTGATCTGTTTGATTCCGCCTAAGATCCTCGCGGCGCTCGGGAAGCGTTAGATCTCGTAGTCCATCGTCAGCGGCGCGTGGTCGCTGAAGCGCGCGTCCTTGTAGACGGATGCACTTCGGATGCGATCGGCCAGACCGGGCGTGACGAGCTGATAATCGAGCCGCCAGCCGAGATTGCGTTCCCATGCCGCCGGCCAGTTCGACCACCACGTGTACTGTTTCGGATGCGGGTTGACGACGCGGAACGCGTCGACCCAGCCGACCTGCTCGAGCAGCGTGTCCATCCAGGCGCGCTCTTCCGGAAGAGAGCCGCTGACGGTGCTGTTGCGGCCGAAGCTATACGTATCGATTGCCTTGTGCGCGATGTTGAAGTCGGCGCAGACGATCTGCTCGCGCCCCGAGTGGCGCAGACGCGCGAGCACCGCGAGCAACCGCTCCAGAAAGTCCATTTTGAACGCTTGGCGCGGCGCCCCGGAGATCCCGGACGGGACGTACAGCGATGAGACCGCGACGGCGCCGAAATCGGCCTGCACGAACCGCCCCTCGGCGTCCATGTCGTCCCATCCAAGGGTACGGCGCACCTCGATCGGCTCTCGCCGGCAGTAGATCGCGACGCCGCTGTAGCCGCGCCGCTTGGCGTCGACGAAGTAGCCGGTAAAGCCCGGAAGCGCCGCCGCTTCGGGTAAGAGCTGATGCTCCTGCGCGCGCGTCTCCTGGATGCACACTACATCGGACTCCTGCGTCTTCGCCCACTCGAAGAAGCCGCGCCGCACCGCCGAACGGATGCCGTTGGCATTGAACGTGATCACGCGCATGCTAGTGGAGGGTCTTGCAGAACTTGACGAGCCGCTCCGTCTCGCGAAAGCCGCAGCGAGCATGGGCTGCGATGGATCGCTCGTTCCACGGCTCGGTGTCGGACGCCAACTCGGTGAAGCCGCGATCGCGCGCCCAGCTTTCGGCCGACTCAATCAGCGCTCGGCCCACGCCCCTTCCGCGTGCGGACGGCTCGACGTACCAGCCTTCGACGTGCGGAACCGGCATCGATTCGCAGCCGTCGGAGAACGAACGCACCGCGAGCTCGAGAAAACCAAGAACGGCCGTTCCTTCTTCGGCGATGAAAACGGCCGCAATCGCCGGCGTCGTCGCGCCCTCGAGGAACGCCCGCGTTTCCGCAGCGAGCTCGCCTGCATCGGCGGAACGCCAGAGCCTGGAGCGCAGGAGCGCCCACGCCGCTTCGTCGGCGGGTCTTACCGCGCGTATTAGCATACCCTCGAGTTCCGATCCGTTCTTACGGTGGCCTGTTAATCTCGACTGGTACTCCGGGGTGGCGCCGATCGGAGACACGATGGGATTGCGGGCCGCGCCCGAGCGTCTTAACATGGACTCCTAGAATCGGCGCGTTCGAGCAGCTGCGGGCACGTTCACGAGCAGCTCCGACCTCACAAGCAACCCCGACCATTGACCAGAAGACGGCTAACTACGCGTCGCATCCCGTGTTCGGAAACGAATGCTCCCGGTGCATCTACTTCATTTCGCCGAGTTCTTGTCCGCTTGTCAATGGCACAATCTCGCCCCACGGTCATTGCAAGTTATTCTCAAGGAAGGTGCCTTAGCGCGCTGGCGCTGGCACGATCCTTCGTAGCTTTTACGAGGCCCTAGCCGGCAGGCACTGCTCAAATCTAGCCAGCTGCGAGCAGGCTACCTGATGGCTCAAGTTCGAGCGCCAGTTCGAAATCGGCGCGATCGCCTAGCCTCGCATCGGGATGTGCGTCACATCCTTGGGCAGGTGAGGTTATGCCGTGCCCATCACATTTTGCGGCAATGCGCGTTATGCACAATGGGTTCTAATCCTGTCCAAGTGATAACGAAGACCTGCTTTTAGGGAGGGCCTCAGTGAAAAACGTCGCGTGTCTCGCACTTGTTGCGTTGCTTTCTTCTTCTGCCGCTGCCTACGGCCAGGCGCCCAAGGCAAACCTCTACCCGACCATGGCGCCGATCGCGAAGTACCTGATGCCCAGCGCTGCCGCTGAAATAGCCTTGGCTCGCGCAGCAGGGCCGTCATCGATCTCGGCTCATGCCGAGGTGCTCGTCCTCACGAAGCAAGGCTACATCGTCGCGGCCAGGGGCACCAACGGCTGGGTCTGCTGGGTCGGACGCTCGTGGACGGCGGGTTTCAACGATCCCGAGTTCTGGAACTGGCGGGGTCTCGGGCCAGTATGCCTCAATCCGCCGGCCGTGCGAAGTGTACTCCCGCAATACATCGCACGTACAAAATGGGTGATCGCCGGTGACACCCTCGAGGAGGTCGCTGCGAAATCGAAAGCCGCCTACGCCGACCACCATTTCACCGATCCCGATCCCAACTCGTTTGGGTTCATGCTATCGAAAAAAGGCTACCTGTTCCCCGCCGACGGACCGTGGCGGCCGCATGTCATGCCGATTATCGCGTACGACCAACTGGCCACGTGGGGCGCGGGCTTCAAGGGGTCGCCGATCGTCGGGTCGCCATCCACGTTTCGCCCGTACGAGCCGGTTCCTATCGCTATTCCGGTGTCCCACTGGTCCGACGGTTCGCCCGCTCCACATTGACATGAAATAGTCGTCTCATGATCCTCGACGAACGGGGGTACGAGGTGCTGTCCGGGGAAAGCTGAAGCAGGATCGTACTGAGCCGGCTTCTGAACAGCGCCTCTTGGAAAAGACGCACACGTATGCCGTCGAGGTGCACTGGAGCGCGGCGGGCGGCGAGGGCACGAAGAGTTATCGCAGCTACCTGCGCGATCACAGGATCGTGATCGAGGGGAAACCGGAGATTCCGGCGTCGAGCGATCCGGCATTCCGCGGCGATCGAACGCGATACAACCCCGAGGAGCTGCTCGTCGCGAGCCTCTCGTCGTGCCACATGCTGTGGTACCTGCATCTCTGCGCGACCAACGGCGTCACCGTGCTCGACTATTGCGATCGTGCGAAAGGGACGATGCGCGAAGAGGCAGACGGGTTAGGGCGGTTCGTCGCCGTCGAGCTCCGCCCAGAAGTGGCCCTTGCGGTCGGCGCCGACCGCGCGCGGGCGCTAGCTTTGCATGAGGAGGCGCATCGTTTGTGCTTCATCGCGCGATCGGTCAATTTTCCGGTAGGGGTGACCGCCGAGATTCGAATATCGAGGTGATTCAAGAGCTCCAGGCGGGTATGTGGCGCGCGCAATACCCGGTCGTCGTGTGCTGCAAGCCGATTGCGGCCGTGACGTTCGCCAGTGGCTCCCCGGTGGTCGCGTCGGTGACGTGGCCGACAAATGGGCCGCCTTGTAACCCCGTAGATCAGGCAATGGCACAGCGGATTAGTGCAAAACGAGCGTGACGGTGCGAGTTGCCTCGCCGCGCCGAATCGCGAGCTTCAAAGGCGCTCCGGGGGCGGCGGTAACGAGGTCGAGGAAGTCGGCGCTGGAGAGATCGCGCGCGCTCCTGCCGTTGACGGCCACGATCTTATCAGCCGCCACGATTCCGGCGGTCGCGGCGGCGGAGTTCGGACGAACGGCGACGACGTCGATCGCGTCGGGAACGCTTTTGGTGAAGGCGAGGCCGGAGCGATTCGGCGGCATGATGTACGGGCGTGCGGCCGGATCGAGATAGAGCGTTTCGTTCGCATAGTCGAACGTCGGCGTGAAGCGCGAGAGCACGGTTAGTCCCAGATCGCCCGCCTCCGTCCACGAAGAAAACGAGCCGGTCTTCATCTGCGTGAAATCGGCGTCCAGACCGCGCAATTCGTGGCCGCCGACGACGAAGCGGTGGAGCTTCTGGATCTGACCGCTGTTGGAGCCGCCCGTGCCTGCGCCACGAACCGTGAGTCCTCCGCCGTACTTTTTCAGCAGGCCCGTGCGGCGCAGAAAGTCGCCGTAGAGGATGAGCATGCCCGCGTTGCCGGTGTCGGCGCCGAAGGCGCCGCGGTAGCCGTCGGCATTTGCCGACGCGAGCGGCATGTCTTCTTGAAAGCGAATCGGCACCAGCGCGCCGCGCCCGCGGTGGGTGAAGCGAGCGAGCGGTGTGAGCGTTATCGTTCTGCGGCCATAATCGATACGCGCGGCATACCGCTCGAACCACTCGAGCCCGAGGATTCCCGCAAGGGGCACGTTGCGACCACGCTCGTAGAACGCATACGGATACGGGATCACGAGAAACGGCTGATCGAGCAGCTCGGCTCTGCCGATTCGGACGCTGCGCACGCGCGTGTACTGCAGCGCGATCGTCCCGGATCCGGAGCCTCCACTCACGCCGGCACCCGCGCCGCCCAATCCCAGCATTCGTGCGGCGACCGTATCCAAGATCGCGTGGCCGCCCGTGTCGACGATAAACGGCAACGGCGCTTTGCCGTCGATCGAGGCCCAGACCAAGAGCTGCCGACCCTCGAGGGCAATCGGCACCGTCGTCGAGCTCGCGCCGCCGGGCATTCGCGCCTTGAGATCTGCCGGCGGCTTAACGAAGTCGGCCGCGTCGACGCGCTGCGAAAATGCATAGCGCGTTATGCTGATGCGTTCGCCGTTCTGCGGCTCAAACGCGTTCGCGATCGAGATCGAGAAGGGCAACACAAGCGGGCCGACTTGGCGATAATCGGCGAAGGTCGTTATGTCGGCTGATATCGGCGTGCGAATTGCGATCGAATCGACGAGATGCGTACCGGCGTCTATCGACAGCAGCGCCGGAATGCCGCCGTGCGGCGCGACGCGCACGAGCTGCGTGCGCCCCGTCGCGCTCGTTGCGGATCCCGCGCAGGCGATGCTCGCGTTGGACCGCGGATCGAGGTACGCGCGGCGCGTGAGATAGGCGTCGGTGATGGCGCGCGCACGCGGATACCACGAATCGTAGGGATGAACGCCGCCGGAGATGTCCCGCGCCCAGACGGTCCGCCCATCGTAGACTTGTGAGCTCGTGCCGGCAACCGGCAACGAAAACCGCATCGCATAGCGCCCGTCGCGGAGATCCTCGCGAAACTGCGCCGTGCCGTGCAAGCCCGCGCTGGTCAACCGCCCGAAAGCCGCGACCTCACCGATGGTTTTCCACGCCGCGCCGCCGGTGGCGGACGCGACTTGTGCGAGGGGGCCGGCGGCATTGCACGCGAACACGGCCTCGGCGAGCATGGCGATCACGCCGTAACCTTACGGCGCGCCGTGGCGGCGCGTCTTGAGGATCTTTAGCGCGCGAAGGTTCGGCGGTACGCCGCCGGCGATAGTCCGAACGTCCGGCTGAAGACGCGAGTGAGGTGGCTCTGATCGCTGAAGCCGGCACCCAGCGCGACGCGTGCGAGCGGCGTTGCCGTCGTCAACAGCAGCTTCGACGCGACACCTACGCGAGCGCGAGCGCGATACTCGTTCGCCGTCATCCCGACATGGCGGCGGAACGCCCGGCTAAAGTGCGTTTCGTGCAGGCCGGCAACCGCCGCTGCTTCGCGAAATGGAGTGCCGTCGATCCATGGAAACTCGTCCATCACGCGGTGAAGCCACTGGGGGACATAGCTGGATCGCTCCGCGGAGAGCTGCAACACGGCGGCATGCAAGCCGTTCACCGCTGCGGTCAAATCGCCCGCGCGGGCGTAAAAGGCCCGCACGACCGATCGAGCCGCACCGCGTAGCTGCGGGTTTTCGAGCATCGTGCTTCCGCGAACCGATGCGGCCACGCCTTCGCGCGGAAGCTCGACGTTGAGGCAGCGCGTATCGCGCGCAAAGCGATCCGCGTGCTCCTCTGCCGCCTCGTGAACGACGATCGTGCCGCCGCGACAGACTTCCGGAACCGACTCGTGGACTTCTACGTAGGTGCCATCCAAAACGATTGTCACGAACGGCGCTTCGTGGCGATGGTGACCCATCGCGCTGCATCCGCGGTGATCCGTTTCGAACACCGCGCCCGCTTGCGTCAAACGTTCCATAGCTTTGAGGTGTAATGCTTTATCGCCAACCGCCTTGCGGCCCTGCAGGGCGAAGACGGGGTGAGCGAGCATAAACGAAGCGTGGCCAGCATCGCCGTTCTCGGATTTGCGGTAGCGCACGTTGTTCGCGTGCGAGCCCTTGAAGTGCTCATGTCCGGGAAGATACTTCCCAACGGAGAGTTAGCACGGATTTGCCGCGTACCGGCCTCGTCAATGAGCGACCATCTCGCGGTGCTGTTCAAGGCGGACCTCGTGACGGCCGTACGGTCAGGACGCTATCGATATTACGCGATCGCGTCGGGCGAGGCTGCCGCATTCATCGAAGCGGCGGGCGTGCTAGCGCGCCCGGACCTCGTGCGCAGTCTGCGCGAAGCAGAGTGTTCGAGGCTCGAAAAAGAGGCCCGGATGTGCTTCAATCATCTCGCCGGCCGCCTCGGCGTTGGACTCTTGCAAGGTCTTTTCGAGCGAGGCGCCCTCGAGCGACGGGGCGACGTCGCCTTGGTAACTGCGAGCGGCACGCCTGTTCTGGCGGATTTGGCGTGCAGACCGGTACCGCTCGGGTCCGTACTGCCGTGCTGTGTCGACTACTCTGAGCGCACCTTTCACCTACGTGGCGCCGTTGCCGCCGCGATCGCCGCCGCACTTCTCCAACGCAAGTGGGTTCGCCGCGGCGCGCGGCGCTCGCTGATCGTTACGCCCGAAGGGCGCAAACAGCTCATCGAGTTCTTGCGATAATTCGGTTGGAGCCGAACGGTCGGCGGTGTAAAATCGGGCCATGCTTCGTTATCTCAATGCCTTCTTCGTCGCGCTGTGCCTCGAGACAACACTCACCGGCGCAGCCAGCGGCGCTCGGAGCATCGTGGGTACCTACAGTTGCGTAACCTACGACGCGGGTCGCGTTCAGGATCGCTTTGAGAGTACGAACACGCTTTGGGGAGGCTGGTTGAAAGTCAACACCACGGAAGTAGGCAGCGGCGGGCCATCCCAACGAGGACAGGTGTTCGTCGGTTTCGACCAGACTGCAAAACGCTGGAGCATTATCGGCGTCGATTCGTCAGGCGCATATTGGATTCGGCACAGCACCTCAAAGGGCTTTGACGGCTCGCGGTGGATGGATACGGATCCAGACGACGGTGGTCGAGCGCTCATACGCGTCTTGAAGTCCGGCGCGCAATACACGTTTGACTTCACTTCTCCAAAAGGCGGTGGTGGCAGCGACGTATCGCGTACAGTTTGCTCGCGAAAATTATAGCGAACGTTCTCATCTCTTTTAAAGGTGCTTCTAACCATTCCCAACGAGAGCTTCCGGCCCGGCCGTGTAAAATAGGCCATGTGAAAATCCATAACATCTTACTGGCCTGCGCACTCGGCGCAGGATCGCTACTGGGCGCGACGGCGCCGGCATCGGCGGCTCACATCTCTGTCGGGACCGCGCGACCGGCAGCGACGGGGCGCGTGAATCCTGGGCGCCCCTACTATGGAACCGGATATCGGGGCTACGGCTACCGCTACGGCTACCGTTACGGCTACCCGTATCGCTACGGCTACGGCTATCCCTACGGCGTTGGCTTCGGCGTTGGCTATGGCTACGCCGGCGGAGGTTACGGCTATGCTGCAGGGTACGGATACGCGCCCTATCCGGCCGTATATGGCCGTCCTGCATATTGGCCTTACCGTCCCTATTGGCGACCGTATCGCCGCGTATATTGGGGACGGCGCGTTATCCGCTAGCGTATATTTCGCAACTGTTTACTGAGGCTCTAGTCGTCAGCGGCTAGAGCCTGTGCGTTTTGATGACTACGCCAGTCCTCGCGCCGCCAGCTGCGCCATAGCCTCGGGCGCGCGCAGCGTTTCGCGGATCTCTTGCGCTAGGCGCAGCGCCGGGCCGCCAATTCCCACGCGCTGCGCGGTCGCGCAAGCGCGCGCGAGCGAGTGCGGATGACCGTGCGCCGTCAGAATGCACAGCGCCAGGTCGGCCTGCTCGCGCGCCTGCAGCGGAAGGTTGAGTGCCGCGTAGGCGTCGGCGGCGATGCGCGCGGCCGTTCCGGTATAACGCTCCATCGCGCGGGCCGACGCGTAGCGGGAGGCTTCGTCGGCGTAGGACAGCGCGCGTTCGGCGTCGCCCAGCGCCAAATGCGCTTCCGCCATCGCTAGCGGGGCTCGCGCGGCGAAGAGCGCTGTCCCTCCGAGGGTCGCGGCCTCCCGCGCGAGCGTTAGGCCGACCCTTGGATCCCCGCCGAGCGCGTGCGCCTGCGCGAGCAGCAGTGCCTTATCCGCAATCAGCTTTGGGTTTCCGGCGGTGCGCGCGGTCCCGAGCGCCATGTTCCCGAGCGCCAACGCAGGCTCGATCTCGCCGCACTGCGTCAGCGCGGAGCAGAGTAAGCCGCTTGCGACCGCGACGCCTTCAGCGTGACGCGCGCACTCGAAGACGTCCAGCGCTTCGAGCGCATACTCGATCGAGCGCGGCATGCCCCCGCCGAGCAGCGCGTGCACGACGCTGAGCTCGATGAAGAGCCGGCCGAGCAGATCGTCCGGCTTGTAACGCAACCGGTCGAGTAGCCGCCGCGCGCGACCGAGCGTTTGCAGCGCCGCGGCAGGGTCGCCGTGCAAGCACGACAATTCCGCACGATGGAACAGCGCGCCGGCCGCAGCCCTGACGTGATCGCGCTCTACGGTCGGCGGTAGCCGTTCCGCGGCATTGGCGGCCCGCTCGAGGTGAACGCTCGCGCCTGCCAAGTCGTTGCCGGCGTTCCAGGCCACGTATGCGGCCGCCATCTGCAGATTTATCTCGCCGATCGCCGGCAACTCGCCGGCCATTTCCCGAGCGTGCCCCAGCGCTCGCGCAAACAGGCGCCGCGCGCGTTCGTTGTCGCCGATGTCGCTCGCGATTTCGACGCCGTAACACCAGGCGCGTACGCCGTCGTGCGGGTCGGTGGCGTCGCTCGCGATGCGCTCCAGCAGCTCGAACGCCGCCCCGAACGCTCCAACCAGACGAAAGTTCGCCACGCGATCGAGCTCGAGCTCGAAGCGGGTGGGCAGAGTTCGCATCGGCCGTTGCGCGTCGCGTAAGTTGGACTCGAGGTTCGCCAGCAGGCGCTCCAGCGCGCGCCGTCGCTCGCGATAGAACTCGCGCAGCGAGACGCCGAGATCGGCGGCCACCGCGGCGTGCTTCTCTCCCCGCAGGTCGCAGCGCGTGACGATCGCGCGCTGACGCGCGAAGTGCACGTTGCGCGCGCTGAGCTCCGTATCGAGCGTCGCCACCGCCGACAGCACGGCCGCGCGGATTCGCAGCAGCGTCAGATTGTCGTCGACGAGTGCATTTGCAGCCGTCGGGCCGCCGAACGCGGCGCGCACGAGCGGGCTCCTGCGCACGGATTCCGGATCGTCGAGCCGGCGCAAGAGCCGCGCCAGCTCGACGAACTGCGACGGGCGATTAATACGGACTGTCCGGACTCGTCGCGACTCCAAACGCTCCAGCGAGACCGGTGGAAAAGCTGCGAATGGGCGTTCCCGCGGGATAGGCGACCTCCGCAACCGACGGGCCGAACGGATCGCTCACGAAGAGATGCGTGTCTTTGTGGTTGAGCGCGATTTGGTAAGCTAGGTTGAAGCCCTTGATCTGCTGCGACGGCGTGGTGGCTCCCGGCGGAAAGACGTCCACACCCGGGAGGCTTTGGTCGTCGAGCAGCAGATCGCCCTTCTTATCGAATGCGAGGCCGCCCGCGTTGCCGTTCTTGAGGTGAATTCCGAGGTTTTTTCCCTTGGTCGAGCCTTCGGCGAACTTGAGGACCTCGATATCGGTGTTGGTGGCATCGTTGTACGCCACGTAAAGCTTGTTGCGAGTGTTGAGTGCCACACCGGCCGGATACGTCGCAAAGGGGATGGTCGTCGTCGGCGTCGTGCTTCCGTTGGCGTATTCGTACAGGTTGCTGTGCGAGCCGTTACCGAAATCGGAAACGTACACGGTGCCGTCGCGGCCGGCGACGACGTACTTGGGACCGATGGTGCCGGTCAGCGTCTTCGAGTGCGTCGTCTGACCCTTCGGATATTCGGTCACCGTTCCGGCGCCGAAGTTGCAGACGTACAGCGTGCCGCTCGGATCGACGTACAGACCGTCGGGGCCGGCGATCGCGTCGGTGATTTGCCCGACCGGGGCGCCGTTGCTCTGAGAGAATATCGCGACGCGCTGATTCGGCTGATCGGCAACGTACAGCCTACCGCCGCTCGTCGCCTGCGGCGACAGCCGGCCCGAGCGTGCGCCAGATGGCGCTGCTGCCGAGTTCCCGGGAGGAACGACGCGGGTGCCGCCCGCGCAACCCGCCGCTAGGCCCGAACCGGCAACGAGCGCCAGGGCGCCCAAAAGGCGATGTGCGTGCATCTTTTCAAACCTTTCTCGTGACAGAACGCAGAGGCCCCTTGGTTTGAAATCCCGTGCCGCGCCGCCTTGCGCGCGGCATGACCAAAAGCTGACGTGCCCGAGGGGACCCTTGGGGGTCCCCTAGTTGTCCTCGTCTTTGAAGCCCGCGTACCAGTGCGATCCGTCGCAGAACGGCTTGTTCTTGGACTGGCCGCAGCGGCACAGCGCATAGTGCTCGCGCAGCGCGCCCTCGTTCATCGGCTCGCCCTCGAGCTCGATCCCGCCGCGCACGTAGTAGCTCGCGTTTTCGGCCACGTAGATCTCCGGCTCGCGCCGCTCGCCCTCATACTTCACGCCTTCCTTGACGAATCCGAGCGCGCCCGACGGACACGCGCGTACGATCGCCTCGACCGCAGCGGGGTCGGCGCCGTCCGCCGTTACGAACGGATCGCCCTCGTGATGGAAGACCTGCGGCAGATGGTCCGTGCAGTTGCCGAAGTGGCAGCACGTGCCGCGGTTGTCGAGCACGACGATCGCCTTGCCGGCGTAGGTGTCCGCGCGATCCGGCGTTCGCTCCGGCGATTTCGCGCTGCAGAAACCGTTGCGCGCATGTGTGCCGTCGCAGTACGGCTTGATGTTCGAGCCGCCGCAGCGACAGAGGGCCACGACGGGACGCACCGGCAGCGTCTCGCCCTTGGAGTTGGTCAGCTTCCGCAGGTTCCGGACGATGTAGGGTCCGTCCGCTTCCGGCCGGATCGTCGTGCGCGCGTTGCGTTCGTCCGCCTCGGAGCGCACGACCATGGCAAACTGCGCGGGAATGAACGGCGTGAGATGCTCGGCGACGGATTCGAGCGCGGCCGCGGCCTCCTGAACCTCCTGCGGCAGCGCGGCTTCGTCCGCGAGCCGCGTCAGACGCATGGACAGATCGTAGAGCCTTTCTAGGAAATAAATCCACGCCGCAGTCTTGTGCGCGAGCAAGTGGATGTTCCCGGTGAAGCCGAACGTCGGGCCGGCCCGGCGGCCGGGATACTCCGGCCCCGCCGGCGTCTTCGCGAGCGCCTCGCCCAGCGGACGCAACACCGAGGCCATGATGCGCAGCGTTCCGCGCGCCAGAAGGCGGAACTCGTCTTCCGTCTCGCCGTTGTGGGCGAAGAAGCGCGCGAGCATCATGAGCATCAAGTCGTACGTGCTGTTGAAGAGACCCGCGAGCTCTTGCGCGACGACGTCGGTGATGCGGTTGGTTCCGGCCAGGCTGCCCATGCCGCGCGTGCTCGGGTTTTCGATCATCGGACGGACCGGCTCGAAGACGCGCCCTTCGACCTGCGCCTTCGCGGTGAGTTCCTCGTATTCGCGTCGGATGCGGTCGAAGACGACGAAGTGCGCGTCGGGATGATGCGCCGACGGCGACTCGCCCTGCTCGACGATCATTTCGATCGCCCGACAGGCCGAATCGGTGTCGACGACTCGGACGAGATCTTTGGGGAGATCGAGATACTGGGGATTGGCCTGCGCCGTGGGATCGCCGATGAACAGGCGATCGGCCGGGATTTTCTTGAACGCGCTCTCGATCTTGTGGTAGAACTCTCCCACGGTGCGGAAGTCGATGTCGTACGGTTCGACCGAGTTTCGCAGACGGATCATCTCGAGCTGGTCGGCGGCCGCGGCCGTGCGCTTCACAATCGGTTCGTACTCCAGCATCTGTTCGGGCGACAGGACGCCATCCTCCGGAAATTCGTAACAGACGAAGCGCTCCAAGAGCGACCGCGAGAGCGGCTCGAGCGTAATCGCAATGCCGAACGGAAACGTCGAGGCAGGCAGCGGGAAGTTCGATCGCGCGAAGTGGGGCGCGCCGCCCACTGCCGTGAGGATGTTCGACACCTGTGCGAGATGCAGCATCTCCTCGACCGCGACCTGAGCGATCCTGCTCTTCCATTTGCGGATCGCGACGTGCTCGTCGAACGTCAGGCCGCCCTCTTCGAGCCGCGTCTTGATCGAGTATCCGGCGTAGAGATACGAGCAGGCGAGGTCGTGCTCGAGCTCGGAGGCTCTGGTCAGTAGATAGAGCAGCTCATCGCGCGTTTCGACGGGAGAGATCTGGGCAAGCATGCGCAGAACGACCCTCTCCGATTCGGAAAGGGTTGCGAAAGGCGACAGAGCGCTCTTACGTCACCTTTTTTCCGACGATCGGCTCTTCACTCACCTCCGCGCCGAAGAGCGTCGGATAGACCAAACCCGCGAGGCCGCCGCCGACGAGCGGCGCGATCCAAAACACCCAGAGCTGCGCAAGCTCCGCTCCACCCGCAAAGAGCGCCGGTCCGGTGCTGCGCGCCGGATTTACCGACGTGTTGTCGACCGGAATGCTGATGAGATGGATGAGCGTCAGCGCGAGACCGATCGCCAGGCCCGCGAAGCCGACCGGCGCGCGGCGATCCGTCGCGCCCAAGATCACCATGAGGAAACCGAACGTCAAGACGATCTCGATGATGATGGCGGAGCCCATCGCATAGCTACCGGGAGAGAGCGCGCCGTAGCCGTTGCTCGCAAACTGTCCGGCCACCCAGCCCGGCTTGCCGGACGCGACCAGATACAGAACGCCGGCTGCGGCGATCGCTCCGAGGACTTGCGCGATCATGTACGGCAACACGTCTCGCGCCGGAAACCGCTTCGCCAGCCACAGGCCGAACGTCACCGCGGGGTTGATGTGGCATCCGGAGATCGGGCCGATCGTGTATGCCATCGTCAGCAAGGTCAAACCGAACGCCAGCGCGACGCCGACGAATCCGATGCCCAGCTGCGGGAATGCCGCCGCGATCACCGCGCTTCCGCAACCGCCGAAAACGAGCCAAAACGTGCCGAGAAATTCCGCCCAAACGCGTCGAGCGAGTGGCATGGTCATTGGTCACATTCCTTTCGCTAGCCCAGTTATTGCCGACGATCGTAGCAGAAGGCGGTCGCTTGGTGCAACTCGGCGAACGCGCGCGCGTGTTACGCGAACGTGCCCGAATTGCCGGACATCGCCGCCTATATCACGGCGCTGGAATCGCGCATCGTGCGGCACACGCTCGTGCGAACGGCAATCGTCAAGCCTTTCGTGCTGAGGACGGCCTCGCCGCCTCCCCGTGAGCTCGAAGGCCGGCGCGTCCGCGAGCTGCGGCGCATCGGAAAACGCATCGCCATCGGCCTGGAAGACGACTACTGGATCGTGCTGCACCTGATGATCGCGGGCCGGCTGCACTGGACGGCGCCGGGCGGGCGCCGCACGCGCGCCGCGCTGGCCGAGCTCGTTTTTCCCGGCGGCACGCTCGTGCTGACGGAGGCCGGCTCCAAACGCCGAGCGTCGCTGCACGTCGTGGCGGGAGAAGCCGCCCTGTCCGCTCTGGATCCCGGAGGCATCGACGTCTTGGAGTCTGATCTGCACGCGTTTCGCGACGCGCTGCTCGCGGAAAACCGGACGCTCAAGCGCGCGCTGACCGATCCCCGCCTGCTCAGCGGCATCGGCAACGCCTACTCCGACGAGATCCTGCACGCCGCGCAACTCTCTCCAATCGCACTCACGCACAAACTCGACGCCGAGCAGTGGGGCAGGTTGTTCGCGGCGACGCAGGTGACGCTGCGGCTTTGGATCGATCGTCTCGCCGGCGACGCGCGGCGCGAGTTCCCCAAGAACGTCACCGCGTTTCGCGACGACATGGCCGTCCACGGCCGCTATGGGAAACCGTGCCCGGTCTGCGGCGAGACGGTGCAGCGCATCCGCTACGCGGACAACGAGACGAACTACTGCCCGCGCTGCCAAACCGGCGGACGAATTCTCGCGGATCGCGCACTCTCGCGGCTCCTGGGAGCAGACTATCCGAGGGCGTTGGCGCAACGTTCGCGCTCGGACGCGACGTAGGCGCGAATCGTCTTTCCGAGCTCACCGATGAGCTCGGTTTTGAGCGACATCACGCGCAGGCCGGGTGTTTCGACCCGAGGAACGTGGCTCCATGAAGCTGCCTTATATCGCGTTACTCGTTCTCCTGGCCGGCGCCGGTTGCGCGTCCGGTTCGCAATCATCGCTGCCAGCTAGGTACGGCGATGACGCCGTTCGCGCACTCGCGGGCACGGGCGCCGGCAAAATTACGCACGTTATCTACGTCGTGCAGGAGAACCGCAGCTTCGACAACCTCTTCCAGGGCTATCCGGGCGCGGATACCGTCTCCAAAGGCCTCAATTCGTACGGGCAGTCGATCACGCTGCAGCCGTCGTCGCTCAAGAACGTCTACGTGATCGATCATTCGGCGTACGCGATGTTCGCGGCTTGCAACGGAACGGGCAAGCTCCCCGGAACGAAATGCCGCATGAACGGCTTCAACGACGAACCCACGTACGGCGGGCCCGCCAATCCGCAATACGTGTACGTGCCGCACGACGAATCAAAACCCTACTTCGACATGGCGAACGAATGGGTCGTCGGGGATCGCATGTTTCAGTCGCAGCTCGACGAGAGCTTCGTCGCCCACCAGTACGTGATCGCGGCCCAGGCGGCTTCGAGCGTAGATCTGCCGGCTTCGCTCATCTGGGGCTGCGCGGGCGGAACGTACGATACGGTCGCGACGATCACGCAGAACCGCAACCCGAACGGACCGGCGCAACAGGCCTGTTTCGACTACACCACGCTCGGCGACGAGCTCGACGCAGCCCACTTATCTTGGCGCTTTTACGCGGCCCGCTTCGGCAACGACGCGGGCGGCAACGGCGGCACGTGGTCCGCTTACCAGGCGATTCGGCACATCTTCAAGGGACCCGACTGGAAGCACGACGTGATCTCTCCGAACTGGCGGTTCATCACCGACGTGCGCGCAGGAAAGCTGGCCAACTTCACGTGGATCACACCGGAGTGCGCAGAATCGGACCACCTCGAGTGCGGCGGCGGCTATGGGCCGTCGTGGATCTCAGCGATCGTGGACACGGTCGGAGCGAGCAAGTTCTGGAACTCGACCGCGATCTTCGTCCAGTGGGACGACTGGGGCGGGTTCTACGACCACGTCGCTCCCCGATATAAGGATTACGACGGCGTGGGATTCCGCGTTCCGCTCTTAGTGATTTCGCCGTACGCGAAGAAGGGGCGCGTGTCGCACGTCCACTATGAGACGGCAAGCGTCTTGCGCTTCGCCGAGGATCTCTACGGCCTGCCGCATCTGGCGGCGGCTGACACGCGCGCCGCGTCGCCCGCCGGCGACTGCTTCGACTTCACGCGATCGCCGCGTCGTTTCGTGTTCATCAAGGCTCCGTACCCGGCGAACTTTTTCCTCCACCATCGGTTCGAGAACGATTACTTCGCGCCCGACTACGAATAAAAGTGTTACTTGCTCACCGTCGCGCCGAACGGTTCCTGCACGCTGATGCTCCATAGCGCCGTACCACCCGCGGGGTATTTGTAGAGCGCGAGCGAGCCTGCGTCTTGGCTGGGCGCGATCACGCGGGCCTTCCTCGCGTCCTTTCGGGTCGCGACGGATCCGTCGATCCAGAACTCGTTGACGTAGTTCGCGCCGTCGAGCTTCGTCGATCCGGCGACCTTGCCGCTGGCCGGGTTAATCTGATAGACCGTAACGGTGTCGCTGTCGCCGACGGCGACATGCTTTCCGTCCCACTGCACGCCGCCTGGCCACTCGATGGTCTGCTCGATCGGGATGTTGGTGAAGGTGCTGCCGCCCTTGGGAAGCTCGGCTAGCACGAAGGCCGAGCTGCCGTTCGCGCCGTCGACGAACAGGTTGCCCTTCGTGTCGTAACCGCAGAACCGATAATTGACGATGTTGGAATCGGTGTACGTCTTGGGCGTCCCCTTCGCGCCGACGTAGATCGCCACGTTCCCGCTCCCGGACTTGCTCGAGAAGTTCGCGACCGCGAGGTTGCCGGTCGAAGAATCGACCGCGCAGCCTTCGGGATACTCGTTGGAGTCGCTAAGCGTCGCGATCGGATTGCTGCCCCCGTGCGCGTACTCGACAAGCTGTGAGGCGCCGTCGTTGGCGACCCAGATGTCGCCGGTCGTGTCGACGCAGAGGCCGTACGGCGTAGTAAAGCCGGTCAGCGTCCCCATCAGCTGATGGGTCGCATACGCGTAGGCGTAGACGTCGTTGGTCAAAGGCGACGAGACGTAGATCAGAGGCTTTTGCTTCGCTTGCGGCGCCATCCAGGACGCCCCGCGTGAAGCGCGCGAAAACGCTGACTGTTGCGCCGGCGGTGCGCCTCCGCTTGCGGCCGGTCCCGCACAGCCGACCGACAACAGTGCCAGCGCGAACGCTCCGATGATTGGGATTCGAACGTCATGTAGCTTCGTCATGGCGAACCCCGGTTCGGCGATCCGCTGCCGAATCCGCCAACGAAAGATTGGTGGAGCTGTCGGGGTGCTGCCCCCCGAGTCCAAGCAGCCTGACCGGCGCGTTCTCCAGGCTCAGCCTCGACTTTGTCTTGATCGAACGGACGCCCCGAGACGCGGCTTACCGTTCGCTGCAGATCCTTGTTCTCGCACGTGCGTCGAATCACGCGCCCGTGCCAGCCCGAGTTGGTGACCGGATAGCGGAGCGGTTCGGGCCGACTCTCCGCGTCCGGTGACTAGCCTAGATTAGGCAGCCAGTGCGTATTCGTTGTTGGCAGATATTGCCGTTGCGATCGTTTTAGGAGTGCTCGCAGCTCCGCCTGCTGACGCCGACCACGGACTGTCTTGTCGAACCTATTTCAGCCCCGCGATTGGACAAACAGTATAACATCCCGAAGCAAGCTTAAGGTTTCGAAACCGGGCAGCGCCCCGGCGCAGGCCGGCTAGGGGCTCGTCGCCTGCTCCCTGGCTCCGCCTTGCATGATCGTCGAAACGATCATCATGATGATAGCGCCGTACAGATCCGCCAGCCACGGATTGACCCCGCTCGCAGGGTCGTAGAAGTTCACGACATGGATCGTAATCGCAAAGAGCACGTAGTTGATGACAAACGAGAACAAACCGTGCGTGATCCACGTAATCGGCAGCGAGATCAGCCGGAGAACCGGCCCGATGAGAGCGTTGACCAGGCCAAAGATGATCGCTGCGACGATCGCCGTCCACACCGTCACGTTGTGATAGAAGCCCGGGACGTACTTCGCGATGAGATAAAGGGCGAGCGCATTGACCAGAAATCTGAGTAATAGGCTCAAGATCTGTACCCTCCTTCGAGTTCCTGTTTAATCTTTGCGGCCAATGCCGGCGTCATCCCTTTGACGGCCGCTATTTCGTCCAGCCCGGCGCGGCGAATTCCCGCCGGAGAGCCGAACGCCGAGAGCAGGCGTTTACGGCGAACGGGACCCACGCCGGCGAGTGCGTCGAGCGCCGACCGCGTCATCGATTTCGCGCGGCGCTGGCGATGGTAGGTGACGGCAAAACGGTGGGCCTCGTCGCGGATGCGAGCGACTAGGTGCAGCGCCGGCGAGTTAGCGGGAAGGACGATCGGGTCGAGTTGATTGGGCAGGTACAGCCACTCGTGCTCCTTGGCGAGTCCGGCCACGACGAGTCCGGTCATATCGAGCTCCTCGAGCACCTCGACGACCGCACTCAGCTGACCTTTCCCGCCGTCGATCAAGAGCAGATCGGGCTTCTTGTTGAACTTCTCTTTCTTCGCCAGTTCCCGTTCGAGCGGCGTCTCGATGCGATCGGTCTCGCGGCGCAGATACCGCAGCCGGCGCCGCAGCGTTTCCTGCATCATCGCAAAGTCGTTGGGGCCGCGATCGTATTGGATTTTGAACTTGCGGTATTCGCTCTTCTTGGCCCGACCCTCGACGAACACGACCATCGATGCCGTCGGGTTGGTTCCCTGGA
Organism: Vulcanimicrobiota bacterium; assembly: GCA_963723485.1. Taxonomy (GTDB): domain Bacteria; phylum Vulcanimicrobiota; class Vulcanimicrobiia; order Vulcanimicrobiales; family Vulcanimicrobiaceae; genus Cybelea. Next base: position 297,579 of record CAVRQS010000002.1, read on the forward strand.
TGTTTGAGACGTCGTAGCATTCGATGCGATGCGGCGGCTCGGGGAGCTCGAGGGCATCGGCGAGATCGGTGAGAGCGCGCGCCTGCGCCGTCTCCTGGATTTCCTGATGCGCGAGGAAGGCCTTCAGGTTTTGCTCGGCGTTCTTCTGCACGAGCCGCAAATATTCGGCGCGCGCTCCGCGTTGCGGCTGTAGGATGCGAACGCGCTGGCCCTTGACTTCGGAGAGCCATGCCTCGATGGTCGCGCGCTCCTCGGGAAGCGCCGTCACGAGCAGCTCCTTCGGCACCGCCGACGCCTGCGCGTGCGAGCGGCGTTTCTCCGGCACCGGCGCCTGGTTGTCACGAGCGACGCGTGCGAGCGAAACGACCTTGTCTTCGGGCGCGGCCGCGGTGCGCGCCGTGTAGAATTGCTTGAGAAACTCGCTCGTCAACACCGCATTCGACTGTTCGTAGACGCCCTCGAGAATGAAGTGCTCCTGGCCGATGAGCTTGCCGCCGCGAACGAGAAAAACTTGCATGCAGCCCTGGCCCTGCGAGCGCGCTACCGCGATGAGATCCATGTCGAGCCGCGACTTCCAGACGACCTTCTGACCTTCGGTGACCCGGCGCACTTGGACGATGCGGTCGCGGATGCGGGCGGCCGCCTCGAAATTTAGGTGCTCGGCGGACTCCGTCATCTCGCGCTGCAGCCGCGCCAGCAGCGACTCCTGCTTACCTTCGAGAAACAGCACGACCTCGTCGATCGTGCGATCGTAGTCTTCCTCGGTCTGATAACCTACGCACGGTGCCAGGCAGCGCTTGATGTGATATTGCAGACACGGGCGCTTGCGGCGGCCGTCGATCGGCTCCCGGCACGTGCGCAGCGGAAAGACCAGCCGCACCAAGTCGACCAGCTCGCGCAGCCCGTGCGCGTTAGTGTACGGCCCGAAGTAGCGCGCCCCGTCGTTGCGAACCATCCGCGTGAACACCACTCGGGGAAACGGCTCGTTGGTGACCTTCAGGTAGGGATAGCGCTTGTCGTCGCGCAGCCGGACGTTAAACGGAGGCTGATGGCGCTTGATGAGGTTCGCCTCCAGTATCAGGGCCTCGACTTCGTTGGTGACGACGATCGTGCGAACGTCCGTGACCTTCTCGACCATGGCCGTCGTGCGGGGATGGTGCACGGCGCCCTCTTGGAAGTACGAACGCACGCGGTTGCGCAGCGAAATCGCCTTTCCGATGTAGAGAATCTCGCCGGCGCTTCCGACCATCAGATACACACCGGGTGCGTCCGGGATCTGAGCGAGATTTGTTAGCGCAATCACCCCGCGCCGACGGGACGCCGCGCGCGTACGACCGCGATAATGACGACGACCGCGAGGACGGCCGCGCCGAGCAAGACGTACGCGCCGCGACGCAAGAGCGGCAGCACGTCGCTCAGATGCGCGCCGAACGCGTTCCCGAGCAGAATCAGCATGCTGCAGAAAATTAGCGAGCCCAAGAACGTCCACAGATAAAATAGCCCGACGTTCATCTCAGCGATGCCCGCCGGAATGGCGGAAACGCCGCGCAAGACGGGCAAGAACCGGCAGACGAAGATCGCGAAGGTCCCCCAGCGCTCGAAGAAGCGATGGATGAGCTGCAGCCGCTCGTGCGTGATGTGGACGTAACGCCCGTAGCGCTCGATCAGCGGCACCCCGCCGAAACGGCCCAGCGCATAGCCGATCGAGCCGCCGGAGAGCTCGGCGACGAGCGCAATGACGATCGTGAGCCACAGGCTGCTTAAGTGGCCGGTCGCCACCAAAGCCCCCGCCGCAGGCAGGACGAGTTCGGTGCCGATCGGCGCGCCGAGGTTGCCGAGCACGAGGGCGGCGAACAGACCGAAGTAGCCGTAGTGGTCGATGAGCGCCACGACCGCTTGATGCAGATGCTCCATCAACGTCGTTACTCTACCGTCGAGGCGGTGTTTCGCGACGCCGCGCGCCGCAGGATCTCCGCGGCGGAGCTCCCACCCTCCGAGCGCAGGGCCTCGAAGAGATCGGTCGGCCCTACCTCGCGGTCCGCGGCGCGCTTCTCCGCAAGGGCGACGATCCGCCGAACGCGCGGCGTGATCAAGATGCCCTCCCAGAGCCGCTCGTCGCCCGTACCGAGCGCTCGGCGTACTTCGGCGTGCACCTCCGGCACGTCGATCCCGGCCTCATCGAGCGCGTGCAGCGTAGCCTCGTCGCGCTCTTCGAGCAACGCGACGAGCAAGTGTTCTGCGCCTACGTAGTAATGGCTGTGGTTGCGGCACTCTTGCTCGGCTACGCGTAGCACGCGCCGCGCCGCCTGGTTGAATCTCGAGAACAATCGGTCTCCTGGGCCCCGGAGGGAGGAGAGAATTTCGGGGCGACACGATTTGAACGTGCGACCTCTTCGTCCCGAACGAAGCGCTCTACCAAGCTGAGCCACGCCCCGAGGAACTCCCGAAGTTTCGCAGACCCGCGCCGCCTTCCTTTACCCCGTCCCGCAAGCGGGCACGGAAACGAGGGTAAACCTGAGAGGACTCTGAAGGTCACAGCGAACTCATGAGACACCTGATCGTCGGGTGCGGACGCGTCGGCTCTGCACTCGCGAAACTTCTGGACGCCGACGGACACGAAGTCATCGTTGTAGACGAGAATCCGGCCGCATTCAAGCGGCTGGGACCCAAGTTCAAAGGCCACGAGGTCGTCGGTACGGGTATCGACTACGACGTTCTCAAGCGCGCCGGCGCCGCCACCGCCGACGGGTTCATCGCCGTTACTAACGGCGATAATCGGAATATCATGGCCGCGTTGATCGCGAAGCGGATGTTCAAGATCAAGCGCATCGTGGCACGCATCTACGATCCGCCGCGCGGCCAGATGTATCGCGAGCTCGGCGTTGAGACCGTCTGTCCCACGACCGTAGGCGCTAAACTAATCCGCGACGTTCTGATCGAGGCACCGTGGGACATGCAGACCTTCGATCTCGGCCGGCTCTCCTCGATGACGGTCGTCGTCGCGGCGGCAGATGCCGGCAAACGCATCGGCGACATCGAGGAGCCGGGGAAGATTCGAATTGCCGCGATTCGGCGCGGAGAACGCGGCGTGATGGTCGCGGCGGCAGACCTCGTGCTCGCCGAGGGCGACGAGCTGAGTGCGGTCGTCGCGCCTGAGGCTATCTCCGGCTTCGCCGAGCGCTTCCGCGGAGCCGCGGCGCGTTCCGAGGTGACGGTATAACGTGTTCATTCTGATCGTCGGCGGAGGAAAGGTCGGCTCGTATCTAACCAGGGCGCTTCTCAATCAGGGTCACGAGGTCGTCGTCATCGAGAAGGACGACCGTAAGGCCAAGATGCTCGAGCGCCTAATCGATCGGCACGTCACCGTCGTGGGCGACGGCTGCGATCCGCTCGTGCTGGATGCCGCCGGCGTCGCGCGCGCCGACGTGGTCGTCGCCGACACTGGCGACGACGAGGACAACCTCGTCGTGGTCCTCCTGTCCAAGCGTAAATCGAAGGCGCGCTGCATCGCGCGCGTCAACAATCCCGCGAACAAACTTATCTTCAACTCGCTGGACACCGACGACCCGGTCATCGTAATTTCTTCGACGGAGCTCATTTTGGACGTGCTGAACGAGCACGTCAATGCCTCGAAGTACCGCTCGATGCTCGAGACGATGCACCTCTTCGGCAAGGGCGACATGCAGTTGGTCAAGGTCGCGATCCCGGAGCGCTCGCCCGTCGACGGCAAGCGCCTCGCCGAGATCGACTTCCCGCACAACTCCGTCGTCGTCGCCGTGGACAGGCCGAACAGCGATCTGGAGATCCCGACCGGCGACACGACGCTGCGCGCCGGCGATGCGATGATCGTGATCGTCAAGAACGGCGCGGCGGAACGCATCCGCACGATGCTCGGCGCCTGAGTTTCCTAAATATAGCCTTTTCTCAGCGCGACCACCGCGGCTTGCGTGCGATCCGACGCCGAGAGCTTCTCGAGAATGTCGCGGATGTGCCCCTTCACCGTCCCTAGTCCGATGTGCAGCGTCTCGGCGATCTCCGAGTTCGCACGCCCGTCGGAGATGAGCCGCAGGATCTCCGTCTCGCGCGGCGTCAGCGGTGAGAGCCGCGCGTCGTTGGCCCTCGCCCCCGAGAACCGCCCCAGCACGACGTGCGCGATCATCGGATCGAAATAGGCGCCGCCTTCGCTCGCGATGCGGACGGCATCGACGATCCTCTCGGGATCTGAGCTCTTCAGGCAGTACGCGTCGGCGCCGGCCGCAAGCGCGGCCAGGACCTCATCTTCGAGACCGATCATCGTAACGATGACGACGTGCGTCGACGGCAGCTCGGCGCGAACCTTTTGCGTGAGCGTCACGCCGTCCATCGCGGGTAGACCGATGTCGATGACGGCGACGTCGGGCCGCTCCCGCGCGATGCACTCCCAACCGGCACGTCCGTCCGCCGCTTCGGCGACGACGTCGAACGAAACTTGCAGCGCGGTACGCAGACCCGCGCGCGTCAAGGCGTGATCCTCGACGATGACGACCCGGAGGCGGCCGCCTTGCTCCACGTCAGCCGGCCGCCGCGGGTAGCGTCATCGTAAAGATGCTCCCTTGGGGTTCTCGCGGCGCGTACGCGACGCTTCCACCATGTTTTTCGGTAATCCGCCGAACGATGTACAGGCCGAGGCCCGTCCCGCCGCGGAACTGCCCGCCGCCGAAGCGCTCGAAGAGGCTCGCGCGGCGCTCCGGCGCGACGCCGTATCCATCGTCCTCTACGGCGATGGTCAGGCCGGCTTGGTCGGCGTGACAATGCGCCACCACGTGACCGCCACGCGGCGTCGCGTCCAGCGCATTGGCGACCAGATTGACGATCGCGCGACGGATCTCGTGCGGGTCGCCCAGCGTCACACACGATTGCCGGCCTACGTCCGCGCGCAGTTCGACGGACTTGATCTCGCTGACGGGCGTAAACTCCTCGACGACTCCGGTCACCAGGTCCGTGCACGGCAACGGCTCGCGAACCGTCGAGGACTCGCCGGCTTCGTAGCGCGCGACGAGCAGCAGCGTCTCGACGATGCGGCGTTGGTCGTCGTTTGCCGCCAGAGTGGTGCTCAGTATGCCGCGATACCGATCCGGGAGCTCGCCGTATGCGCCCGACAGAGCCTGGTTCATCGTCACGTGCGCGGCCGCGAGAGGCGTGCGCAGGTCGTGGGCCAGAGCGTAGACGATGTCGCGGATCACGTCGCTGCGGTCGGCCAGAGCGTCTTTCTGACGGGCAATTTCATCGTTGCGCTCGCCCAGCTGAGCGAAGAGATGCGCCTGCTCCAGCGCGATCGCCGCCTGGTCCGCGAAGCTCGTGAGCGTGGCGCGCGCATCGGCAACGAAGGCCTTTCCGCCGTCGACCGACGCTATGAGGAGGTACTCGACGCCGCCGCTTCTCGCGATCGAGGTCGCGAGCGCTTCGCTCGCGCCGAGCGCCGCGAGGTTGAGGCGGCCGAGGACGTCGTTTCCGGTGACTGCAAAGACGTGGGGCGTCGCGCCGGCGCGCGCAACCAGCGACGCGATCTCCGTGGAGAGGGCGCGCCGTTCGATCGTGATGTCGGCATCGCCGGTGCCGTACGAGAGAACCAGCGGCGGCCCGAACGCCGATTCCCTCGCGATCAGCATGGCCTTCGACGCTCCGAGGAGCTCGGCGGACTCGCGCAGGATCGCCCGCTGCACCAGCTCGACGTTTAGCGTTTCGCGCACTCGCCCGGCGGCGCCGCGCAGCGCCTTCTCGATCTCGATCTGGCGCATTCGGCCGGCCGACGCGCCGGCCTCGCGCGCATACTCCTGCGTGCGGATGCTCAAATAACCGACCAGAACGAAGGACGCCGCCAACAGAAAGCGATCGCCGACGGCGATCGTATCCCAATGGTTCCCCGCCTGAACTCCGTTGACGTAGCCGGCGATCGCGTTCGCGATCTCTGCCGCGACGACCAGGTTGGTCGTCAAGCGACGTCGCAGCGCGAGACTGCTCAACGCAATGGGACCGTTAAAGAGGATGGCCGCGATGAACAGCTGCGGAGTGAGCAAGTCGACGATCCACGCGACGATCAGCAATCCGTAGCAGAGCAGGGCCACGGCACCGCGTTTCGGGCCAACCGCCGGGGGCGCCTTGCCTGAAGCGGAGAAGGCTGCAACGATGGATCGCGCGACGAAAGCGGAGGCGCTGCTGCGCGAGCTCGGCGGACGCGCGCGACTCGTCATATACGTCGCCGGCGCTCCCGGCGCGGGCAAGACTCGGCGTCTCTTGGAAGACGCGCGTCGCCTGCAGGCCGACGGCAAACGCGTCGCGATCGGCTGGATCGAGACGAAAGGCCGTCCCGACCTCGAGGTCGCCGCGACGGGCTTGCCGCGCGTGCCGCCGCGGCGCATCATGTTGGGCGATCGCGTCTTCGAGGATTTCGATTACGACGCGGCGGTGCGCGCGCGGCCGGACGTCGTGATCCTCGACGAGCTCGCGCACGACAACCTCGGCGAGGCGGCCCACGCCAAACGGTGGCAGGACGCACTCGCGCTCAAGCAGCAGGGAATCGGCGTCATCGGCGCCTTGAATATTCAGCACGTCGAGACGGTGGCGCCGACCGCCGAGGCGCTCATCGGCTATCCGGTGCGCGAGATCGTCCCGATGTCGTTCTTGCAGGCGGCGGACGAGGTCGTCGCACTCGACGTGTCGCCCCGTCTGCTGCAAAGCCGCGTTCGCGCGGGCAAGATCGTCAACGAACAAGACGTCGAACGCGCGCTGAACGGCGCGTTCAGGGAGCAGACGCTCTACATGCTGCGTGAGTTGCTCCTCCGCACCGTCGACAGCCTCACCCTGCCGGTAGTCAGGGCGGGACGCACGTCGATGGCGGCGGCGTTCGTGTATCCAAATGTCGATCCCGCACCCTATCTCAGGCGAACGGCCGCCGTCGTGCACGCCCTCGATCTGGGTCTCGAGGTAGTGCCGGCTCCGGGCGTCGACAGAAACGCGCTGGATCGAATCACGCGGGATCTCGGCGGCGAGATGCTGCACGAATCGGCCGACTCCAAGCGCGCGCCCGAAGCCACGCCGCGCGCGTCGCTCGTCGCGCTGCCACACGGGAAGATTGCAGCGAAACTAGCGAACACGCGGCTACCCTACGACCTATTCATCGTCGGCGAGGGTCAGACGTATCTCGGCGAAAATCCCGCGCGCTCGCCGTACTCGCAAACGGCCGGCGACCGGCTGCGCGTGGGCTACGGCAAGCTCACGGTCTATATCGGTGCGGCCGCTGGCGCCGGCAAGACGTACGCGATGCTCGACCGCGCTCACCAGCTCAAGGCGGACGGCGTGGACGTCGCGGTCGGCTTCGTCGAGACCCATGGACGCAAGGAGACGGCCGCGCTGCTCGACGGGCTCGAGATCATCCCGCCGAAAGTCGTGCACGCCAACGGGATTACCTATAAAGAGTTCGACCGCGACGCGCTGATCGCGCGCAGGCCTCAGGTCGTCCTGATCGACGAGCTCGCTCACACCAACGCCCCGGGCTCGATCGCGCCGAAGCGCTTCTACGACGTGCTCGCCGTGTTGCGCGCCGGAATCGACGTCATCACGACGCTGAACGTGCAGCATCTCGAGGGCTTGGGCGACACGATCCTGCGGCTCACGGGAACGCTCGTGCGCGAGACCCTGCCGGACGGCATCCTCGCGCTCGCGGACGAAGTCGTGCTCATCGACGTAACGCCGGAAACGCTGCGGCAGCGGCTGCGCGAGGGTAAGATCTATCCCCCCACCCGCATCGAGGCGGCGCTTGCGAACTTCTTCAGAATCGAAAATCTCTACGCGCTGCGCGAGCTCGCGTTGCGCGAGGCACTGCGCGCGCGCCATCGCGAACGCATCGAATCGCCGTTCGACCGACTCTTGCTGGCGATCGGGTCGCGCGACATCGACCTTCCCATGATCCGGCGTGCCGGCCGCATCGCGGCACGGCTGGCGATCGACTTCGCCATCGCGCACGTCGTCGAGCGGCGCGCGCACCTCGATGCCGCAGTGGTCGACGCCCTGCGCGCCGAGGCGCGCAAGACCAACGTCGAATGGATCGAAGACGTCGCGGACGACGTGCCGCGTCGCCTGATCGAAATCGCGCGAGCTCGGCCGGAAACGACGATCGCGCTGGCGGGGGCGCAGCGCGCCGCGCGCTGGCCGCAGCGGAATTCGTTCCCCCGCCGAATGCTCGACGCGGGCGCTCGCGAGCTGCTGATTCTGCTGCCGCCGGGCGAGCCGGTGGCGGCAGCGCTGCCCGAGGACTAGCCTTACTGCGGCTTGAGGCCATCGAGGGCGAGGTTGAGTTCGAGCACGTTCACGCGCGGCTCGCCCAAGAAGCCGAACGTCCGGCCCTGCACGTGTTTCGCGATGAGCGCATCGACGGCGGAGACGCTCAAGTGGCGCGCCTTCGCGACGCGCGGCGACTCCCAATACGCGGACTGCGGGCTGATGTCGGGGTCGATGCCGCTGCCGCTCGAGGTCACCAGGTCCATCGGCGGCGACCCCACGGCGCCCGGATTCTCTTTCTCGAGATCCGCTATCGTCTTACGAGTCGAATCCTCGAGCTTCTTCGACGTCGGTCCGTAGTTGGTGCCGCCGGTCGCCGTAGGGTCGTAACCCTTCCCGGCGGCGGAGGGACGCCCCTGAAAGTATTGCGGCTTCGTCCACAGCTGGCCGATGATCTCCGAGCCTACGACTTTGCCGTTCACGGTTACGAGCGAGCCGCTGGCCTGCCGCGGGAAAAGCGCCTGCGCGAGGCCCGTCATGACCAGCGGGTAAATCAATCCCAGCAACACGATCGAAAAGATCGTGACGCGCAGCGCGGTGCCGAGATGCCTAATCATGTAAGGTGCAGCGCCGCCAGGATTACGTCGATCAGCTTGATGCCGATGAACGGCGCGACGACGCCGCCGACGCCGTAGAGCATGACGTTTTCGAACAGCACGCGATTCGCGCCCTTGGGCTCGTAGCGGACGCCGCGTAAGGCTAGCGGAATGAGCGCGACGATGATGAGCGCGTTGAAGATGACCGCCGACAGTATCGCGCTCTGCGACGTCGTCAAGCGCATGATGTTCAGAGCCGCCATGGCCGGATACGCGGTCGCGAACATCGCGGGCAGGATCGCGAAATATTTCGCGACGTCGTTGGCAATGGAGAACGTGGTAAGCGAACCGCGCGTCATCAGCAGCTGCTTGCCGATCTCGACGATCTCGATCAGCTTGGTGGGATCGGAATCGAGATCGACCATGTTCGCGGCCTCCTTGGCGGCCTGCGTGCCGGAGTTCATCGCGACGCCGACGTCGGATTGGGCCAGCGCAGGCGCATCGTTCGTCCCGTCCCCCGTCATGGCCACGAGCCTGCCCGACCCCTGCTCGCGCTTGATCAACTCCATCTTGGCCTCGGGCGTGGCCTCGGCCAGAAAGTCGTCGACGCCCGCCTCCTTCGCGATCGTCGCGGCGGTGAGCGGGTTGTCGCCGGTGATCATCACGGTTCGGATGCCCATGGCGCGCAGGCGATTGAAGCGGTCCGTCATGTTCGGCTTGAGGATGTCCTTCAGGTAGATCACGCCGATCACGAAGGTGTTACGCGCCAACAGCAGCGGCGTGCCGCCGCTGCGCGCGACGCGCTCGATGACCGGCGCGAGCTCCGTCGACGGACTCCCGCCGGCATCCCGCACCCACGTGAGAATCGAGTCCGGCGCGCCCTTGCGGATCTTTGTGCCGTCGGCGAGATCGAGCCCACTCATCCGCGTGTACGCGCTGAACGGCACGAAAACCGAGCCGGGGGGAGCCTCGCCGTTGCGGGCTCCGACCTGTTGCGCGAGGGCCACGATCGAGCGGCCTTCGGGCGTTTCGTCGGCGAGCGAAGAGAGATACGCGGTTTGGGCGGCATCCTTCGCATCGATTCCGTCCGACGTGATGATCTCGACGGCTTGGCGGTTGCCGAGCGTGATCGTCCCGGTCTTGTCGAGCAGCAGGGTGTCCACGTCGCCGGCGGCCTCGACGGCGCGTCCGCTCATCGCCAAGACGTTGCGCTGCATGACGCGGTCCATGCCTGCGATGCCTATCGCCGAGAGCAGCCCGCCGATGGTGGTCGGGATCAAGCATACCAGCAGGGCGATCAGGATGGTCACGCTCTGATGCGTGCCGGCATAGAGCGAGTACGGCGCCAGCGTGGCGACCGCGATGAGGAAGATGATCGTGAGCCCGGCGAGCAGGATTGACAGAGCGATCTCGTTGGGTGTCTTTTGCCGCTGCGCGCCTTCGACCAGGCGAATCATGCGATCGAGGAAGCTCTCGCCGGGATTCGCGGTCACGCGGACGGTGATGCGGTCGGAGAGCACACGGGTGCCGCCGGTCACCCCGCTGCGATCGCCGCCCGACTCGCGAACGACCGGCGCCGACTCGCCGGTAATCGCCGACTCGTCGATCGTCGCGGCGCCCTCGATCACGTCGCCGTCCGCGGGCACGACCTCTCCGGCCTCGACGACGTAACGATCGCCTTTGCGCAGGCTGGTGCTCGTGACTCGCTCTTCCGTTCCGTCGTCATGGAGCAATCGCGCGTACGTGTCGGACTTCGTCCGTCGCAGCGTCTCGGCTTGAGCCTTGCCGCGGCCTTCGGCCACCGCCTCTGCGAAATTGGCGAAGATCACCGTGAACCACAGCCAGGCCGCGATCGCGAAATCGAACCCGGGCGAGCCGATGTGGCGAACGATGTCGCGCACGAAGAAGATCGTCGTCGCGGCGGCGCCTACCTCGACGACGAACATCACGGGGTTGCGCGCCTGCCAGCGCGGATCCAGCTTCTTCAAAGAGTCCCACAACGCGCGCGTGAGAATCGCACGATCGAAGAGGGAGCGCGATTTGGGACGTCGCTCCAAGCGCCGTCGACTGAGCATTAGAACGTCTTTCCTGGGAGCATGAGCAGGTGCTCGACGATCGGTCCCAGAGAATCGGCCGGCAAGAACGTGAGCGCGCCGACGATCACGATGACGCCGATGAGCAAGGCAACGAAAATTCCCGAGTGCGTGGTGAACGTGCCGGCGCTCTCGGGAATGGCCTTCTTGCCGGCCAGCGCGCCGGCGAGCGCGAGCGCCGGAACCGCGACCGCGAAGCGCCCGAACATCATGTTCACGCCGGTCAGGAGGTTGTAGAAGAGGTTTGGGCCGAGGCCCGCGAAGGCCGAGCCGTTGTTCGCGTTGGTCGACGTAAACGCGTAGAGGATCTCCGAGAAGCCGTGCGGACCGCCGTTATTCAGCGTCGCTATGCCCGCCGGCAGCACTGCGGCCACGGCCGTCGGGACGAGGCACAGTACCGGCGTCGCCAGGGTGGCCAGGATCGCGAACTGAACCTCACGGCGCTCGACCTTCTTGCCAAGATACTCCGGCGTGCGGCCGACCATCAGGCCGGCGATGAACACGGTGAGAACCACGAAGACGATCATGCCGTACAGCCCGCTGCCGACGCCGCCGAAGACGATCTCGCCGAGCTGCATGTTGACGAGCGGAATCAGGCCGCCGAGCGCGGTGAACGAGTCGTGCATCGAGTTGACGGCTCCGCACGACGTGTCGGTGGTGACCGTCGCGAAGAGTGCCGATGCCGCGACGCCGAAGCGGCACTCTTTGCCTTCCATGTTGCCGCCGGCGACGCCGAGGCTATGGGTGATCGGGTTGCCGGCGGCTTCCGCCCAATAGGCGACGGCGAAACACGCAAAGAACAGGATCGCCATCGCGGTGAAGATTGCCCAGCCCTGTCGCGTATCTTTCACCATTTTTCCGTACATGTACGTGAGGCCGGCTCCGAGCGAGAAAATCAGAACCATTTCGACAAAGTCGGTCAGCGGATTCGGGTTCTCGTTAGGCGACGCCGAGTTGGCGTTGACGAAGCCGCCGCCGTTGGTGCCCAGCTCCTTGATGACCTCCTGCGACGCCATCGGTCCGCCCGTGATCGACTGCGCGAATCCCTCGATGGACTTCACGCTTTCGTAGGCGTGAAAGTTCTGCGGCATGCCTTGCGAGACGAGAAACGAGCCGATGACGATCGAGACCGGCAGCAGCACGTAGAGCGAGCAGCGCGTGAGGTCGACCCAGAAGTTTCCAAGCGTCTTGGCGTTGGTGCGCGCGAGTCCGCGCACGACCGCGACGGCTATCGCGATGCCGACGGCGGCCGAGACGAAGTTGTGCCAGGCAAGTCCGGCCATCTGTGAGAGGTAGCTCATCGCCGTCTCGCCGGAGTAGAACTGCCAGTTCGTGTTCGTTGTGAAGCTGACGGCCGTATTCCATGCCAGGTCGGGCGCCATGTTGTCGATGTGCGCGGGATTGAACGGGAGCCACTTCTGCGTTCGCAGCAGAACGTACAGATAGGCCAACCCGATCAAGGAAAAAGCCAGCATGGAGAGCGCGTAGGCATACCAGGTCATCTCCTCGTCTTCGCGTACACCGCAGATCCGATAGAAGAGCTTCTCCAATGGCACGAGCACGGGGCTCAGCCAGGTGCGCTCGCCCTGGAAGACCCGCGCCATGTACGAACCTAGCGGCTTCGTCAGCGCGAGCACGATGAGGAAAAAAACGATGGCTTGCAGCCAGCCGATCCCGGTCAAGTCAGAACCTTTCGGGGCGCAGCATCGCGAAGACGAGATAGGCCAATCCCGCGAGGGTCAGGATCAGCCCGAGCGTGTCATCGAAGCCCATCGCTACACCTTCTCGCAGCCGAGTACGTAGAGGTCCAGCACGATGAAACATACGATCGTCAGTACGACTACACCGATCTCTATGGCCACGCATGTCAGGATAGCCTACCGGGCGCGGCTCGACTATCCGCCGGTCGGATCATCCAAAAGGATATCCGGTCGGATAATCCGAGTGACGGCTGCTCGTGTTTGCCGCTTGGTCCTATAATTGCCGGACTATGCTTCGTGCCACGTTCCTCGGAGCGGCCGCGTTTGCGTGCGGGATCGCCGCGGTGACGGGCCTTGCCTTCGGTCAACCACAGGCGACCCCATCGAGCTCACCGGCCCCGGCGGTCTCCCCTTCAGCAGCGCCGAGCGCTCCTAGCGATCCGTGCGGCTCGCTGCTCTCGATCGTGAACCGCCCGACGGTCTCGACCGGGGTGTGCACTGTCCGGACCGGGCACTTCGATCTGGAGAACGGCTATACGAACACGACGACCGGCGGAGCCGGCGGCGGCAGCAATGCAAACTACCCGCAGTCTCTGCTGCGCGTCGGTACCGCCGATCCGCATCTCGATTTCGAGTTCGGTTTGCCGAGTCGCGAGACGTCGACCGTGGGTCAGCCCACGGTAACGGGAACGAGCGACGTGAGCATCGCGACGAAGTACGAGCTCGGCTATAGCTCGAGCGCCGACTGGGGCGTCTACGGGGCGATCACCTATCCGACCGGGAACAAGGCGTTTACTGCCGGGAACGCGGAGTTCACCGGCGATTTCGACTGGGGCTACACTATCAATTCGGAGTTCAGCCTGGCAGGAACGCTGAGCTTCAACGCGTTGAGCGGGACCAATGCGGCAGGAGCCTCACAGTCTTACTTCGCTTTCATTCCCAGCCTGGAGCTTAGCGCCGCGCTTCCGGGCGGGCCGTCGCAGATCTCTGCTGAGTACGCGTACTTCTCCGCCGCAGGCGCCGGGCTGGGCAGCAAGAGTCTCGTCGATTTCGTCTACCAGCGCGATTTCGGGAACCACGTCCAAATTGACGTCGAGTACGGCTTCTCGCCGACGGTCATCAATGGGCAAAAACAGCACTACATCGGAGCCGGTTTGTCCTTCATGAATTAGCGGGGAAAGCGCGTGCTTCCGGCTAAGGGCGGCACCGGCGCCCTTCTTCTTTGCTAGCCGGAGGAATCTGGATGAACGCTACGTCGATTCCCGTAAATGTCGGCAACACCGGGTTCATGCTGCTCTGCGCGAGCCTTGTCATGCTCATGACGCCGGGACTCGCCTTTTTCTATGGCGGTCTCGTGCAGCGCAAGAACGTCCTGACCATCATGATGCAGAGCTTCATGTCGCTGGGCTGGACGACGGTCCTGTGGTTCGCCTTCGGGTATTCGGAAAGCTTCGGACCCGATTGGCATGGCGTCATCGGTAACCCCGCCACTTATGCGCTTCTGCGCGGAGTGACCCTTCACACGATGTTCACCGGGAACGATGCCGGAATTCCGCTGGTCGTACACATCGCGTATCAGATGATGTTCGCGATCATCACGCCCGCGCTGATTACGGGCGCGTTCGCCAACCGCGTGACGTTCAAAGCGTATTTTTGGTTTCTCACGGCCTGGCTGATCTTCGTTTACTTTCCATTCGTACACATGCTATGGAGCCCCAACGGCGTCTTGGCGAAATGGGGCTGCCTCGATTTCGCCGGCGGAATCGTCGTACACGCGTCGGCGGGCTTTGCCGCACTGGCGTCGGTCCTCTACGTGGGGCGGCGCCACGTCATCGAGAACAAGCCGCACAACGTGCCGCTCATCGCGCTCGGAACCGGCTTGCTTTGGTTCGGCTGGTATGGATTCAATGCCGGATCCGAGCTGCGCGTCGACTCCGTCACGGCTGCGGCGTTTCTCAACACGGACATCGCTGCATCTTTTGCGGCGATCACGTGGCTGCTGGTCGAGTGGGCGCGGGGACGGCAGCCGAAGTTCATCGGACTGCTTACCGGCGCGGTAGCGGGGCTCGCGACGATCACGCCGTGCGCGGGCTACGTCTCGCCAACGACCGCCGTGATCGTCGGGGTCGCCGCCGGCGTCGTCTGTTACTACGCGGTCGCTCTGAAGAACATGCTGGGCTGGGACGACGCGCTCGACGTATGGGGCGTTCACGGGGCGGGCGGATTCCTCGGAATCGTACTGCTAGGCGTCTTCGCATCGACGGCGTGGAACCCGAACGGCGCAGACGGCTTGCTGCGCGGTAATCCGGCGTTCCTGGGCAAGCAGTTCGTAGCGGCGCTGGTCTGCAGCGCTTGGGCGTTCGGCTTCACCTACGCGATGCTGTGGCTCATCAACCGCGTGACGCGCGTCAAAGTGGACGAGGCGGCCGAGCAGCAGGGCCTCGACGTCCATCTCCACGGCGAGGAGGCTTACCCCCTAGGAATCTGATCGGTCCCTTACTCTTCGGACGATCGGCACGAGCGTGAAGCCGCTCGCCGCCAGCGTCGCCAGCGAGACGGCGAACGCCGCGTCGACGATCGCCTCGCGATACGGAACTTCCGGCGGCAGGGCAAGCGCGAGCGCCAAGCATAGGCCTCCGCGCATCCCCGCGGCGCGCACGACGTCGATCCACTCTCGAGGATATGGCCCGAGCAACAGCAGCCCGCCGACGACGACGCGAGCGACGGCGATCGCCACCAGGCACGCGAGGGTGAACGTCGGATCTTGCGCCACGCGCCCGATCTGCAACGCTGCGCCCACCATGAAGAAGACGAGGACGTTGGCGAGCAGCGCTCCGACGTCCCAGAAGCGCTTCACGTCGTCCGCGATGCTCAGCGTGATCCACGACCGCTCGAAGAATCGCAGGGCGATACCGCACGCGATCGTCGCGAATATGCCGGACAGGTGGAGGAAATCCGCCGCGAAGTAGGCGCCGTATGCGCAGAGGATCGTCGCGGCGATCTGAACTCGCACCTCCCGCCTGCTCCGCAACGCTCGCGCCGCGACGAACGCGAGCGCTACGCCGGCAACGACCCCGCCCGCGGCTGCCCCCAACGTTTTGGCGGCTACCAGCGCGACGGCGCCCGCGCTCGCCGTTCCCAGCGCCATGGCGGCGAGCACGCAGCGATACAGCGCCACCGCAGCGGCGTCGTTGAAGAGCGACTCGCATTCGACGATCGTCGCCAGCGTCTTGGGAACCTTGAGTCGCCGGAAGACCGCGACGACGGCGATCGGATCCGTCGCGGACAGGATTGCGCCGGCCAGCAGCGCCGGGCCGAACGGTACGCGCACGATGGCCAGCGCACCCGCGACGATCAGCGCCGTCAACAGCACGCCCGGTCCGGCCAACGTGGCGATCGCGATCCACTGCCGGCGAATCGCCCGATAGTTGAGGTTCCAGGCGGCCTCGAAGAGCAGCGCCGGCAGAAACACGTACAGCGTCGCGTGGCCGAACGCATATTCGAAACGCCCCGGTTGGATGAGGCCGTACGCGATGCCGAGGCCCACGATCACGAGGATCTGCCATAGCCTCACGACGCGAGTTCCTTAGTGGGTGTGCGTGAAGTTGCCGACGCCGGCGAGCGCGCGCATCGCCTCGATCGCGCACCGCATTCCGATCGGCGCGCGCGGGCGACCCACGGCATCGAAGTAGCGGGCCGGATCGATGTTGAGCGTCCTAGTCTGGATCATCGCGACGGGACAGGAACGCAGGAACGACTCCATCGCGGCGACTTCTTCTGTGTCGTCGGTGATGCCGGGATGGGTAAGTAGGTTGAGGCTCACGCGGAGGCTGCGCCGGACGGCCAGCCGCACCGATTCGAGCACGTCGTCCAGCTCGTATCCTCGTGGGCGATAATACGCGGCGTAGGCGCGCGCACGGAACGAATTGAGGCTGATCCGCACGGCGTCCAAGCCGGCGTCGATGCAGCGCTGGAGCGAAGCGGGCATGCTGCCGTTCGAGTTGAGGTTGACGGTCCCGTTGCTGCACTGGACGCGGATTGCCTCGATCGCGCGCGCGATCGTCGCCGGCCGGAGCAATGGTTCGCCCTCGCAGCCTTGTCCGAAGGAGACGATGCCGTCGTCGACGCGTTGGAGATGATGGATCGCGATGCGCGCGAGGTCCCGAACCGTCGTCTCCTCGGCGATGCGCGTCTGCGGGGACGGCATTCCCGCGCCGGGCTCCAGCTCGGAGATGCAGCCAATGCAGCGCGCGTTGCACTTGGGAGACACCGGCAACGCCGCTTCGCCGCGCTCGAGAAAGACGTTTTGCGCGGTGAAGCAGCCGTAGTCGATGGAGCACAACGCCACCTGTCGCAACACGCGGTTCTCCGGGTCTCGCTCAACGCGCGCCGCGACGAGCGCCTCCAGCTCGCCGCCTGCAAAGCGGCGCGGCTCCCAATCCTCGTTCTCGTCCGTCCGCATCGCGGCCACGTGGAGCCGATCGCCGATGCTGCACGCAAACGTGTAGCCGAAGAGCGGGAGGGGCGGCGCAGCGCGCTCGGCGGCGTAGGCCGGCAGCAGCAAGCGCGTGTAGCCGGCGGGCAGCGCGACCGCCATCGCGGTGCGCCCGGCGATCGGCCCGATCGTCGTCAGCGGATGCCGCTGCGGCAAGAGCATCGGCACGACACCCGCCGGCGCCTCGATCAGCTCGTCGGCCCGCGGCTCGCGCACGAGTCCGCCGTCGGCCAGCGGGACGAGGCGCGGATCGTACGCGATTCGCCCGCGCGCATCGCAGGATGCCAACGCCATGCTAGATTGCTACGTCGGTGTCGAAGACGCGCGTTGCCGGCCCCGTAAGATATGCGTCTCCGTTGCCGTCCCAATTGACCACGAGGCGGCCGCCCGGCACGCGCACCTCGACCGGCGACTCTGCAGCACCGTGCTGGAGAGCGACGGCGGCGCATGCGACGGCCCCGGTTCCGCACGCCAGCGTCAGGCCCACACCGCGCTCCCAGTGGCGTACCTTAATGGAATCTCTGCCGACCTTAGTCGCGACGTGCAGGTTCACGCCGGATGCGAAGGCCGGTCGCGCTTGGATTTGCGCGGCGAGCGACGTCAGGTCGACCTCGTCGACGTCGGCGACGAAGCCCACGACGTGCGGATTGCCGAGGTCGACGAACGACGCCTTTTCGAGTTCGGAAAGCGCGAACGGCCGAACCAGCGGCCGTCCCATCGCGACTCGAACCAGATACTCCGGCTCGCGCGTGACGATCTCCGCGCGCAGGACGGCGCCGCCGCTCTCGAACTTTATCGGCCCCGGATGACCGGTTTCGTCCAGCCAGCGCGCCGCGCAGCGGATCCCGTTACCGCACATCTCGGCCTCCGATCCATCGGCGTTGATCGTCAGCATGCGAACGTCGGCGCGCTGCGACGATTCGAGCGCGATGAGACCGTCCGCTCCGACGCCGGCGTGGCGATCGCAAACCCAACGAGCGAACGCCGCCAGGTCGCGCACGGGCACGGCTCGCCGGTCGAGGATGACGAAGTCGTTTTGCGCCCCGTGCATCTTCGTGAGTGGAACGCGCATCATTCGCGCTTCGCAGACCACGCGAGCTTTTCCCGTACTTGACGCGCCACCGTCTCGGGCTGCAGCCACAGCGTCTCCGCCTCGCCGCGAAACCAGGCGCGCTGGCGGCGCGCGTAGCGGCGCGTCGCTCGATTGAGGCCGTTGCGGAGTTCGGCGAGCGTGCACCAGCCGCGCAGGTATCCAAGAGCTTGCGGGTAGCCGACCGCATTCGCCGCGGCCGCGCCGCCGCCGACGCGCCCGGCTTCATCGAGCAGTCCCGAGTCCAACATTCGATTCGTGCGTTGCGCGATGCGCCGATCGAGTTCGCTCCAGGGAACCTCCAGAAAGGCGAGCATCCACGGAATGCCCTCGCTCGCGAGCGAGCGTCGCGGCGCCGCGGGGCCGCCAGCGTCCGTCGCGCCGAGCGCGATCTCGAGCGCGCGTAGCACGCGGTACGTATCGGACGCGTGCAGCTGCGCCGCGCGCGCCGCGTCGTGGAGAGCGAGCCAGCCGTGTAGGAATTCCGGCGGATGCAGCAGCGCCTCGCGCGCGAGCCGAGCGCGTAGCGCATCGTCGTGGCGTCGCGCCAGGTCGACGCCGCCCGTGAGCGCGCGGATGTAGAACCCGGTGCCGCCGACGACGATGGCCCGCTTGCCGCGGCCGTGAATGTCGGCGATCGCGTCGACCGCGTCGCTCGCGAAGCGTGCGGCGGAGTAGCGTTCGGCGGGATCGAGGAAGCCGACGAGGTGGTGCGGCGCCGCCGCAAGCTGCTGGGCCGAAGGCGCCGCCGTGCCGATCGGCATGTCGCGGTAGATCTGGCGCGAGTCCGCCCCGACGATTTCGGCGTCGAACTCTCGCGCCAGCTGGATGCCGAGCTCGGTTTTACCGCTAGCCGTCGCGCCCGCGAGGATGAGGACGCCGTCAGGCACGCTTGAACATGCGCGCGATCTCCTCAGAACTCAGACGCACCATCGTCGGGCGGCCGTGGGGACAGTGCATCGGATTCCGGCAGCGTTGCAGGCGCTCGAGCAGGCTCGTCATCTCTTGGTCGCCGAGCGGCTCGCCGGCGCGCGTCACCGAGTGGCACGCGAGCGACGCCCACACCCGCTCGCGCACGCTGCGCTGCTTCGGTTCGTCGCTCAAGTCATCGAGGAACTCATTGAAATCGAAGGCTCGGGCGCCGTAACCGGCGGGTGTCGCGACGATGCGATACGTGCGCTCCCCGAACGGCTCGATCTCCAGGCCGCCTTCACGCAGCGCCTCGAGCGCGCCGTCCGCAGCGGCACTGCGCGCGGCGTCGAGCTCGACGACACGCGGTACGAGAAGCGGCTCGCTGGGCGCGCGCTCGCCGCCGCCGGCTGCGGCGATGGCCTCATACGCGATGCGCTCGTGCGCGGCATGCTGGTCGATCAAGAGCAGCCCCTCGCCGTCGCTGGCGAGGATGAAGGTGCGGTGCAGCTGCGCGAGGACGCGTAAGCCGCCGTCGCCGGCCGCCGGGGCGAACGAGATGCCCGAAGCGGCTTCGGCATCGGTGTATCGCGCGAATCGCCCGCGAGCGTGATTGGTAAGCGTCGCCGCGATGCTGCGCCGCACCGAGTCGAAGACCTGGCTCGAGTAGCGCAGCCGAACGTCGCTCTTCGTGGGATGCACGTTCGCATCGACGTGTTCTGGCGGAAGCATCACGTGCAGCACACCATATGGATAGCGGCCGAGCATCGCAAAGGTCGAATAGCCGCTGGTCCACGCGCCGGCCAGCAGCGTGCTGCGCAACAGCCGCCCGTTCACGAAGAGCAGCTGCATCCGGCGATCGGGACGGTCGTAGCCGGGCGCGCTGACGAAGCCGCTCAACGTGCCCTCGAGCGTGCGCGCTGCGCTGACGTCGAGCGACAACAGCGTCTGCGCCGCCTGGCGTCCGAACACCATCGCGAGCCGTTCTCGCTCTTCCCCGCTGGCGGGCATCACCCAGACTTGCTTGCCGTCGTGCCGCAGCGTAAACGCGATTCCGGGATATGCGAGCGCGAAGCTCGATAGCCACGACGAGATCCGGTTGAATTCGTTGCTTGGCGCGCGCAGATACTCGCGGCGCACCGGCAGTGTTTCGAATAGACCGGCGACGCGGACGCGCGTGCCCGCGGGCGCGGCAGCGGGTTCGACCGCGCCGACGGCCTCGGCAAAGGCGGTAACCCGCGCGCCGACCTCGTCGCCCCGCGGCCGCGAGACGATCTCCGTTCTCGCGACCGCCGCGATCGAGGCGAGCCCCTCGCCGCGAAAGCCAAGCGTAGCGATTGATTCCAGTTCGGCGGCCGCCGTCAGTTTGCTCGTGGCGTGCCGGCGTGGCGCGAGCGACAGTTCCCCAGCCGGAATGCCGGCGCCGTCGTCGACGACCTCGATCACATCGAGGCCACCCCGCTCGACGTTGACCGTAATCCGCGTCGCCCCGGCATCGACCGCGTTCTCGACGAGCTCCTTGACGATCGAGGCCGGGCGCTCGATGATCTCGCCGGCGGCGATCTGCCCGATCGTCACCGCATCCAGCCTTTGGATCATCCGGGTGAACATACGAGAAATACGACGCCAACGACTGCTATGACCGTGCCGCTGTTTACAATGCACGCGGCCATCGCGGCGAGCAGTCCGGCACCGAATCCTGCGACGACCGCGGCGCCGAGCAAGATTGCCGGGCCGAACGTCACCGCAAGTAGGTCCTGACGACTTCGACCAGCTCTTCCGCCGCGCTCACGTGCGCGCGTGCCTTGGAGGTCAGCACGTGCGTCCTAAGGTGTTCCTCGAGGACCTCGGACATCAACGCGTTCATCGCCCCGCGTGCGGCGGCGATCCGTTGCAGCACTGCGCCGCAGCCCGCTTCCGCTTCGAGCGCCCGCTCGACCGCCTCGATCTGCCCGCGGATGCGGCGGGCCCGGTTCAAAAGCTGCGTCTTCTTCGCGATGGTATGACTCATGCGGTCCGCTTCTCGTCCCCATTTAGATACCCTCCGGGGGTATATCCTAGGGGTTGACAAACTCTTGGGCGGGAGTATCCTGGTTGAGGATTCCTCGTTAGGTGAGGCGTCTGCACGAAAGGATGCCGCTGCCCGGAAAGGTCGAGAGACCCCAACGGGTGACCAGACTCCGCCGAATCAAGGCGGAATCTAACGCGGCTGGCCCTGAGCGGAGTCGAAGGGCCGACGTTGTGCAGTGCTAAAGCTCGACACTGAGGGAGATGGCGCGGCCAGCCGCGCGGAGTTTCTCGAACTGTCGGCCTGCGAGGAGCGGCGACAGTTTTTTTTATTGCTGCGAAAGGGGGTGATAGCTCGCCATGGACGACGGCCCAGAAAGTCGATCTCGTCAGCGGCTCGCGATGAGCCGCATTCACCTGCCGTGTCCGTCCGTTCGGCACGGCAAACCGTAAAGCAATTGGGAGGAACGTGTCATGAAGACTCTGGCACATCTGCTCGGCCTCGGATGCACGATGCTGCGTTCGGCCCGGACATATCACGACGATTCGCTTCGGGCGAATCAGGGCGACCGCGCCCCGACCTTCAGCTTTTGGCGAGCTCTCGTTAGCTAGGGTTTCGGTTCGCTGTCGTGCTGCTCGCGAACGTTCAAATCGCCGCCGCAGCCGCGGCGAGCCCATCGCCGTCGCCCACCGCGACGCCGCGCTTCGCCCTACGGGTCCGCGGATCGAACGTCTTCGTCGATCGGGCGACCGGCGGTCCCGGCACGACGCCGCCTGAGGGTCTTGAGTTCGCGCATGGCTCCCCCATATCGCCGATGTCGCCGTACGATTGGTTCACGGCCGCGCCGGTGACGCCCGGAATCGCCGGCATTGCGCAGTATGAAATTTCCGGGCTCTATCACGCCGGCCCGCTCGATCTTGGCGCCACGCTAGGGATCGGCGCGTTGACCGGCAGCACGACCAACGCGCTCTACTGGGGCGAGCCGTCCATCCCGAATCTGAACGATCACGCCATCTCGCGAAACGTTCCGTACTCGATCGTCTTTCCGACGCACGCCGGTCAAGACGATGCGAGCGCGCTGAACGCGAGCGTACTCGGCGGATCCGTCGCCGCAGCCGACGGCAGCTGGCGCGTTCGCGGCGGCTACTTCGATTTGAGTCAGACCGACCGTTTCGTCTTTGCGCCGCCGCCGCTGACGTCGGTAGTTCCATCGCTCGGCGTGCAGACCGCCGAGACACTCGGCCCGGGCATGCCGTCGATCCAAGCGTGGGCGGCGAGCCCGTCGGCGCTGCCGTTGTTCGGCGCCGACGGCGTCCTGCATCGCGGCGACGCGACGCTGGAGCTGACGGACGCCGCGCTCCCGGCGCTCGCCGGAACGAACGTGCGCCTGACGATGGGCTCGCTCGTGCTGGATCGCGGTGAGTACGGCAGGTTCTCGCTACAGCTCGCGCACGTCTGGAGCAGCGGTGCGCCGATCGCCACGACGACCTTTTACGGCGCCGATCCGGAGATTCATCCGGGCGCACAGGGCCGTCTATTCAGCAGCAGGCTCGCCGACCAGGTGCAGACGATCGGCGGCGCACGCGCCTTCTTCCACCCCGCCAAGAACTGGGACGCGCTGGTGGAGCTCGGGCGCGCATGGTATGACGCGCGGCTGGTCAGTTATCCGGGCACGTCGCACTTCGGCAACTACGAGCACTTCAGCCTCGCGCAACGCCTCGGCGACGACGTCGTCAGCCTGGAATATCATCGCTTCGATCCGACCTACGCCACCATCATCTTGCCGTACGGCATACCCGAGAACGTGTGGAGCATCGCCTGGTCCTGGCCGGGCGTTTGGCTCAAGTCGACCTACCAGCTCGTCGATAACACCGTCATCGGCGCGAACCGCGCCGGCGCGCGTCTCAAGTACGACCACAACGGCAAGACCCTCGAGGTCCATGCCAGCTTTGGGAACTGGAGGCAGCTCATTCCGGAGACTGCGGCGAACGCGTCGCAGGTCGGCTTCGTCGACGGCTTCTTCCTGTTACAGAAGAACGGCTTCGGCACGCTCGGCGAGGACCGTCAGGCCGGACTTTACGTGGCGTGGCACCTCAAGAACGACGACCTCGCATTCGACGGCGTCGAAGACTATCTCAGCCGGCGCGCCGATCCGGGTCAGCCGCTGGACACGGTTGCGACTCGCGCGCCGCAGACCGTGTTCAGCTGGACGCATCATTTCAGCGACAAGCTGCTCGCCATGGCCGGCTACGGGCGCTACGAGCTGGTCGGAACGTGGGCGACGACGCCCGTCGACGCGATCTACGGTGCCGGCTTCGGCGGCGTGGAGTTCGCTACGGGACCGCACACGGCGATGCTCGTCGAAGCGCGGCGCTATGCGCTCGTCGGTCTCCCCTCGGTCCCCGGCGGTTTGCCGCCGACGATGCGCGGCACGGCGCTGATCGTCGACCAGAGGATCGATCTCTGATGCAGGCGACAACCACCGCACGACTCGTGCGTCCAAACGTATGGCGCTCCGTCATCATGTTTCTGTCGATCGTCGGACCCGGCATCATCACGGCCAATGCCGACAACGACGTCGGCGGCATATGGACCTATTCGCAGGCCGGCGCGCAGTTCGGCTACTCGCTCCTATGGCTGCTAATCCCGATCACGATCGCGCTCATCGTGGTCCAGGAAATGTGCGCGCGCATGGGAGCCGTCACCGGCAAGGGACTGGCCGACCTGATTCGCGAGAACTTCGGCGTCAAGATAACCTTCTGGTGCCTGCTGCTCTTCGTCTTCGGCGACGTCGGGAACACCGCGACCGAGTTCGCCGGCGTCGCATCGTCGGCACCGATCTTCGGCGGCTACCTGCACGTGCCTAACGCCGAGGCGTTCAAGATCGCGCTGGTCGTGGGCGTCGCGATCTTCGTCTTCACGACAGTGACCCGCGGCACGGCCAAGATGGTCGAGCGCGTCTTCTTCGCCTTTTGTTTCGTCTACGTCGCCTACGTGATCAGCGCGTTCGCCGTGCATCCCCCGTGGGGCGACGTGCTGCGTCAGAGCGTAACCCCGCACTTTCAGGCGTCGAAGGCCTATATCATCATGATCATCGCCGTGATCGGGACGACGATCTCGCCGTGGATGCAGTTTTACATCCAGGCGGCCGTCGTCGAGAAGGGCGTACGAGAAGACGACTACGCGTATTCGCGCCTCGATGTGGTGACCGGCGGCATATGGACCGACGTGATCGCCTACTTCATCATCGTGGCGTGCGCGGCGACGATCTGGATCCACAACCTTCACGCGGCGCACCCGATCAGCGTGAACAACGACGTCAGCGACGTCGCGGCGGCGCTTGTGCCCATCGCCGGCAAGTTCTCCGCGCTGCTGTTCGGCATCGGGCTGCTCAACGCCGCCGTCTTCACCGCTTCAATCCTGCCGCTGTCCACCGCCTATTACGTCTGCGAGGCGTTCGGCTTCGAGCGCGGCGTCGATCACCGCTTCTTCGACGCGCCGATCTTCTACGGGTTCTACCTAGCGCTCATCGTCATCGGCGCGGGGGCGGTCATCATCCCCGGGGCGCCGCTTGGGAGGATCATCTTCTACTCGCAGGTGCTCAACGGCATGCTCCTGCCGATCGTCCTCGTGCTGATGCTGCTGCTCATCAACAACAAACGCCTGATGGGGCGCTGGACGAACAATCGGACTTTCAACGTCATCGCCTGGGCCACCGCGATCATCGTCGGCGCGCTCACGCTGGTATCGACGGCGCAGCTCGTCTTCCCCCAGCTGGGGAGTTAGCGCGGTGTCCGGCGCGGCCTTCGCCGCCTCAATCGGTGTCGGGCGCACGGTCCGCGCCGATGATCAGCGCAGTCGTGGTGCCCGGCCGGATCGCCGTGGCGAAAGCCCTCGCCAGCGCCAGCGCGGCGGGTGATCCGCCGACGGTGAAGCTTCCGCGTCCGAAGCAGCCCGCGTTGGAGGCAAACTCGACGAGCGGATCTGCTATCGTGGCGGAAATCACCGCGAGTGCGGCGCAGAATCCCCATCGGACGTTGCAGTTACTCATAGCTTCGCCCTTCCGGCGCAAGGAACGACAGCTGTCGCTCGGCGGCCGGCCGCTTCGACATCTTCTTACGCAGCGGCACGCGTTCCTCGATGTCGGCGGCGCCCGACAGGGCGTCGGCGACCTCTTGCGCACGCTCGATGACGGCCTCGGGCAATCCGGCCATGCGCGCAACCTCGATTCCGAACGAGCGCGACGAGCTCCCGGGCTGCACGCGATGCGAGAACACCGGCGCCCCGCCGGCGGCCCGGTTTTCCACGGCCGTGATGTGATAGTTCGCAACCAGGCTCCAGTGTTCGGCGAGCGCGCACAGCTCGTGGAAATGTGTCGCAAAGAGAACGAGCGGGGACTGCTCGTCCAGCCCTAAAAGAAACTCGCAGATCGCCTGCGCGATCGCGAGGCCGTCGAGCGTCCCGGTGCCGCGTCCGACCTCGTCGATCAGCAGCAGCGAGCGGTGTGTGCAGCGCCGCAAGATGTTTGCGGCTTCCGCCATCTCCATGTAGAACGTGGATTGTCCCGATGCGAGATCGTCGCCGGCGCCGATGCGCGTGAAGATCCTGTCGATAACGCCGAGGCGCATCTTTCGGGCCGGCACGAAGGAGCCGATCTGCGCCATGATCGCGAGCAGGCCCGCCTGACGAAGGTAGGTCGACTTGCCTCCCATGTTCGGACCCGTGAGCAAGATGAAGCGATGGTCGGCCACCCTCAGCCGCATATCGTTCGGAACGAAGTTCGTGCGGAGAACCGCCTCCATAACGGGGTGGCGCCCGTCTTCGACGACGACGACGCTCTCATCGGCGAAGGTGGGGCGCACGTAACCGCGTTCGGCGGCGCAATGCGCGAGCGCCGCGAGAACGTCGATCTCGGCGACGGCGTCGGCCGCCACGAGCAAACGCTCCACCTCTGCAGCGAGACGTTCGAGGAGCGCGTCGAATAGCTGCTGCTCGAGGCGCTCTTGGCGCGCCTGTGCGGTCGAAATCGCGAGCTCGAGTTCCTTGAGTTCCGGCGTCACGTAGCGCTCGCCGTTCGCCAGCGTCTGTCTGCGCACGTAGTCCGGCGGGACCGCGTGCGCATAGCTCTTGTTCACTTCGATCGCGTAGCCGAAGGGGCTCGCGTACTTCACTTTGAGCGTCTTTATGCCAGTGCGCTCCCGTTCGCGCTGCTCGAGCTCCGAGAGTTTCGACCGCGCGTCGACACGGAGCGAGGCGCACTCGGCGAGCTCCGCGTTCGATTCGGGCCGGATCGCGCCGCCCTCCCCGATCTGTGCGGGCGGCTCCTCGACGAGCGTGCGCCGCAGGTCGTCGAGCATTTCGCCGAAGTCGCCGATGCGTTCGAAGAGCGCCGCGACCGGCGGAAACGCGAGTTGGCGTAGCGGGCGCAGCGTCTCGAGCGTTCGCCGGAGAGAAGCCAAATCGCGCGGGTTCGCTCGGCGAAAGCGGATCTTCTGCGCGATGCGTTCGAGATCGAACGCTCCTTTGAGCGCCTCGCGGATCGCGCCGCGCCGAGCGTGTTCTTCCAGCAGTGCCGCGATCGCGTCTTGCCGCGCGACGATCCGCCGCGCGTCGACCAGAGGCGCGAGGATCCAGCGCGCCAGCATGCGCGAACCCATCGACGTCGCGCACAGGTCCAGCGTTGCGAGCAGCGTCGCACGCGGATTCTGCCCTTGCGCTTGCGTGAGCTCCAGATGCTTGCGCGTGGCCGCGTCGATCGCGAGGAACTGCCGGCGCCGGTAAAGCTGCGGCTCGCTCAGGCCGCGCTCGCCGTTCGTGAGGCCGGTGCGGCTCACGAATGCCGCAAGCGCCTCGAGGGCGCGATGCACCGCTAGCGACTCGCCGATCGAAAAGCCCGAAAGGGCCGCGCGCTCGCGCGAGTCCACGAGACCGACGGCCGGCGTCGTCAGGCGAACTCCGACTCCCTCGAGCGACGCCCCGAGGACCGCTCGCAGATCCGCCGGCACGTCCGCGACGATTTCGGCGGGTCCGATGCGCGTCAGCTCCGCGAGCACCTCGTCGTACGCGTTCTCGCCTTCGATCGCGGTCGCCGCGGAGTAGCCGGTCGAAACGTCCGCGTACGCGAGCGCGAAGGTCTCGCCGGCCGCGGCAATCGCTGCGAGATAGTTGTTCTGCTTACCGTCGAGGAACTGTTCTTCGATCAGCGTTCCCGGCGTCACGAGGCGCACGATGTCGCGGCGCACGAGCCGGTTAGGCTGCGGGAGCTCGAGCTGTTCGGCGAGCGCCACGACGAAGCGCTGCCCCACTAGGCGCGCGAGATACTGCGTCAACGCATGATGCGGCACGCCCGCCATCGCGACGCGCTTTCCGGCGCCGGCCTCTTTACTGGTGAGCGCGATCTGCAGGGCCCGCGCGACGATCTCCGCATCCTCCCCGTACGCCTCGTAGAAGTCTCCCACGCGGGAGAGCAGGATCGCCTCGGGGTGTTTCGATTTCATCCCGAAGTACTGCTCGAGCATCGGCGAGTACTTCGGCTCCGACACTTTCACCGCCGCAGCGGTTGCAGATCGAGTGCGGTCAAGTCGATGCGCGCGGGGGGTACTGCGCTGCGCCGGTCCGTGAAGCGCTCGGCGCAACCCACGATCGTTCCAGCGCATCCCCAGACGTGGGCGCTTTCGATCGCAACGTCGAGCCACGGCGCCCCAGCGCCGTACGTGCGCGGCTTCGCCGCCACGACCGTGATGTTGTCGGGCGTCTTGGCGGTCAGCTTGTTCGCGTCTTTTTTCGACTCTCCCGCGATCAGCGCGCGAACGACGCTGCCGACTTTGCTCTCGTGATAGGCGCGCGTGACCTGGTTTTGCGCATCGACGAGCCGTTCGAAGCGCGCGAACACGACGTCTTTCGGCAGCTGCTCCCAACGGGCTGCGGGCGTGCCGCGCCGCGTCGAATAGATGAATGTGAACGCATTGGCGAAGACGCCGGAGCGGACGTAGTTCAGCGTCGCCTCGAAATCGGCTTCGGTCTCGCCCGGAAAGCCGACGATGATGTCGGTCGTGATCGCACAACCGGGAATTCGGCAGCGCAGCGCTCGCACTTTCTCGTCGAACGCGGCCAACGTGTACTTCCGATTCATGCGCCGCAGCAGCGGATCGCTCGCCGACTGCAGCGGCAAGTGGATTCGCGGATTGACCTGCGCGATGCTGCCCAAATCGTCGACGATCTTATCGGTGAAGTCCTTGGGGTGGGGCGAGATGAACGCGAGGCGCTCGAGCGAGGGAAGACGCGCCACGTCGCGGCAGAGATCCCCAAAATCCGCACCCGCCGCGTCGCGCCACGCGTTGACGGTCTGCCCGACGAGGACGATCTCGCGGGCGCCGCGCGCCACGCGCTCCGCCGCCTCGGCGAGGATGTCGGTTCGCGGACGGTGATCGAACCGGCCACGGACGTGCGGAACGATGCAGAACGTACAATAGTACGAGCAGCCCCGCTGAACGGTAACGAAGGCGCGCAAATGCGAGAACTCATCCGTCACGCCGTCGGCCGTGCCGCCCATGGCGAAGCGCAGCATTGTGGCGCCCGTGTCGTCCTGAGGCGCGTCGCGAGGTACGAGGGACCAGGCCGCGAGCTGATCGCCCAACCGCACGAGTTCTTTCGTACCGAACACGGCGTCGACGTGCGGCGCAAGCGTCTGCATCCGGTCGCGATCTTGCTCCGCCAGGCAGCCCGTCACGACCAGACGGAGCGACGGATCGCGCCGCTTGAGGGCATTGAAGTGATTCATGCGCCCGTACGCGCGGCGTTCCGCGCTGTCGCGCACGGTGCAGGTGTTGAGAACGACGACGTTCGCGTCCTCCGGGACGCGCGCGACGCTATAACCGGCCTCTTGCGCGCGCTCGGCGATATACCGCGAGTCGGCCTCATTCATCTGACAACCGAAGGTCTCGATGTAAATACTCGGCATCTTCGGATTCCGCAGTTCGCTCGACGCCTCGGCCGTTCCGGCCCGGGTCTCGCTCGGCCCCATTGCGAAGTGACCCCGAGTGCACGAGCTCGAGAAGCCTCGAACGGACGGGGCGCTCCGGCCCGCTACGGTCGCGATCGTCGGACGGCCGAACGTGGGCAAGAGCGCTCTTTTCAACCGCCTGATCGGCCGGCGCGTGGCGATCGTCGAGGATACTCCGGGCGTGACGCGCGATCGTTTGTACGGGCTCTGCGACTGGCGAGGCCGCATCTTCAGCCTCGTCGACACGGCGGGCATCGATCCGACCGCCGCCGTGGCGCATGGCTCGGAGCTCGCCGAAGCGACCCGGCGGCAGGCGGAAGTCGCGGCGCAAGAGGCCGACGTCGTGCTCATGGTCGTGGATGCGCAAACCGGCCTTCACGCGCTCGACGACGACGTCGCCCGCATCCTGCGGCACACGCGCCGGCCGATCGTGCTGGTCGCCAATAAGGCGGAAGGCGAGAGCGCAGCCGCCAGCGTGCCGGCTGAGTTTGCGCGGCTCGGCTTCGGCGAGCCGGTCGCGGTGTCTGCGATCCACGGCGAAGGAACGGGCGATCTGCTCGACCGCATCGTCGAACTCTTGCCGGAAAGCGTCGGCGCTGAGGCGGAGGACGTGCTCGCCCTGGCGGTGATCGGCCGTCCGAACGTCGGCAAGAGCTCGCTGGTCAACGCGCTGCTCGGCGAGGAACGCACGTTGGTCTCCGCGGCGCCAGGCACGACGCGCGATGCGATCGACACGCAGTTCGAATGGCACGGGCGTTCCATTCGGCTGGTGGACACCGCCGGCGTGCGCAAAAAACCGGAGGCGCACGGTGCAATCGAATATTACGCGGCGCTGCGTTCGCTCAATGCGATTGCGCGGTGCGACGTGGCGCTGCTCGTCTTCGATGCCATGATAGGGATTCTAGCGCAGGACCGCCGGCTGGCCGGCATCGCGATCGAAGAGCGCAAGGCGCTCGTCGTCGTCGGCAATAAGTGGGATCTCGTGCGCGAGCAGAGCGGCGACTTCAATCAGGCCGAGCTCGCAGAGGCCGTGCGCGAGGCCATCCCGTTCGCTTCGTTCGCGCCGATCACGTTCTTATCGGCCAAGACGCAGCGCCGCTTGGGAAGCCTGATGCCGATCGTCGCCCGCGTGGCGGAAAATCTCGACCGGCGGATGCCTACGCCGCAGCTCAATGCGATCGTCCGCGACGCCGTCATCGCGCATCCGCCCTCTACGGTGAGCGGGCGCGTCGCTCGGATCTACTATGCGTCGCAGCCCGCGACGCATCCGCCGATCGTGGTACTGCATTGCAACAATCCCGATCTCGTCCAAGCCCACTACCGCCGATTCCTCGAAAACGTCATCCGGCGGCACTTTGACTTCGAAGGCGTCCCCATCACGCTGCGCTTCGTCGCGCGCCGCGAGACCCAGGACGCTTAGTTGAGCGACGCCGGAATCTCGCAGTCGGTCGCGATCGGGATCTTGTTGACCGCGATCGTCGTCGCGACCTTCGTCGGCGCGTTTTTGATCGGCTCGATTCCGTTCGGCTACATCGTCGGCCGCCTGTTCTATCGCACGGACATCCGCGGGCAGGGCTCGGGCAACATCGGCGCGATGAATGCGCTGCGGACCCTCGGCGCTGCGGGCGCGATCGCGGTGCTGCTGCTCGATGCGCTCAAGGGCTTCGGACCGGCCCTCTGGGCCGAGAGCTTCTTTCGCGGCCATCTCGAGATGGAGAACTTTCCGCCGCCGGACCAGCTGATGGGAAGCGTAGTCGCGGCCGGCGCGGTGCTCGGGCATTGTTTCTCCCCCTGGCTGCGATTTCGCGGCGGTAAGGGGGTGGCGACGTCGTTCGGCGCCGTGTTCGCGCTGTGTTGGCCCGCGGGAATCGTCGCCGTCGGCGGCTGGATCGGCGGCGCGGTCCTGACGCAGTATTCCTCCGTCGGCTCGCTGCTCGGTAGCGCGCTCGCGCCGATCGCGATCTACGGCTTCACGCGCTCGCTCCCGGAGACGGCCTACGGGCTCCTCGCAGCGCTGATCATCTTCGTCCGCCATCGCGACAACGTCGCTCGGCTGCGCGCCGGAACGGAGAGTCCCATCGGCAAGGGCTCGCGTTCCCGCGGCCCGTACTCTCAGCACCCATGATTTCCTCGAACGATCTCCGCAACGGCGTGACCATCGTCGTAGACGGTCAGCTCTGGACTGTCATCGAATTTCTGCACGTCAAGCCGGGCAAGGGATCGGCCTTCGTGCGCACGCGGATGAAGAACGTCAAGACCGGCACGACGCTGGAGCGCACGTTCCGCGCGGGCGAGAAACTCGAGCGCGCGATGGTGGACAACCGCCAGATGCAGATGCTCTACAACGACTCCGACGGCTATCACTTCATGGACCAGCAGACGTTCGAGAACGTGACGCTTCAACGCGACCTTATCGGCGGTCCCGCGGACTTCTTGAAGGACGGCATGGTGGTAGACGTGCAGTTCCACGACGGCGCGGCCATCGGCGTCGATCTGCCGGCGCACGTCGAGCTGAAGATCGTAGAGACCGACCCCGGCTTCCGCGGCGACACCGCCACGAACACGACCAAGCCCGCCCGGCTCGAGACCGGTGCGACCGTCAACGTTCCGCTGTTCGTCGAGAGCGGCGACGTCATCCGCATCGACACGCGCGATCGCCGGTACATCGGACGATCGAGCTAAGCCAGCTTCGTTTCCCGCTAGAACTCTTCGTCGCCGCGTTCGCGGCGAGCGTCTTCGGTTCGATGGTCGGGCTCGGCGGCGGGTTCGTGCTCGTGCCGATTCTCCGTTTGTTCCTCGGATTTTCACCCGCCGACGCGGCCGGCACGTCGCTCGTCTTGATCGTCGCCAACAGCGCGAGCGGTACGGTTACCTATCTGCTCCACCAACGCGTGCACTTGAAGATTGGCCTCCTGATCGCTCTCGGCGCGCTTCCCAGCAGCATCCTCGGAGCCGTGCTGTCGCTGCACATTCCGGCAAGTATCTTCGACGTGCTGCTTGCGCTCTTGCTGATCGCCGTGGCTGTCGACATGGCCTGGAACGCGGAGCGGCGCATGGCCGGACGGCCCGAGCTGCGCCGCATTCACGAGATCAAGGGCATGTCCTACCGCGGCGCCCTCGGCCTCGGGCTCGTGGTTGGAATATTCCTAAGCCTGTTCGGCCTGGGAGGCGGAATCGTCTTAGTTCCGGCGTTCCTCTATTTTTCGGAGCTGCCGGCGCACGCGATCAGTGCGACGTCGCAATTCGCCATCCTGCTCGCCTCGCCGCCGGGCTTGATCACGCACATCTTCCAGCGCGACGTCGTTGGATCCGACGTCGTTCCGCTCGTCGCCGGTGGCCTGTTGGGCGGCCCGATCGGCGCGCGGCTCTCGCTGCGGCTGCGCTCGCCTCAGCTCTTGCTCGTCGTCGCGATCGCCCTCGTAATAGCCGCCATCACGCTCGTCTGGCGACAGTTGTAGCGCCGGCGCCGGTTCTAACGCGGCGCGGTCATGTCCTTGGGAACGACAACGCGGTCGTACTCCTCTTCCGTCACGTGCCCGAGCGACAGGGCGGCGCTCTTGAGAGTGGTCTTCTCGTGGTGCGCCTTCTTGGCGATCTCGGCGGCCTTGTCGTAACCGATGTGCGGCGAGAGTGCCGTAACGACCATCAGTGACTCGTCGAGATAACGCTTGATCTGCTCCTCGTTGGCCCGCAGACCTTCCACGGCGTGCTCGCGGAACATCGTGCACGCGTCACGGAGCAGCGTCGTCGAGTGCAGGAAGTTGTAGATCATCACCGGGTTGAAGACGTTGAGCTCGAAGTTGCCCTGCGACGCGCCGAAGCTGACCGCGAGGTCGTTTCCGTAGACCTGCACGCACACCATCGTCATCGCTTCCGATTGCGTCGGATTGACTTTTCCCGGCATGATCGAGCTGCCGGGCTCGTTCTCCGGGAGCACCAGCTCGCCGATTCCCGCGCGCGGCCCGGAGGAGAGCCAGCGGATGTCGTTCGCGATCTTCATCAGCGCCGCGGCCAGCATCTTGAGGGCACCGGACGCGAAGACGAAGTCGTCATGCGAAGCGAGCGCCGTGAATTTGTTCGGATGCGAACGAAACGGCAATCCGGTGAGCTCGGAGATCTTGCGCGCGGTCCGCTCGCCGAACTCCGGGTGCGCGTTGAGCCCCGTCCCCACGGCGGTGCCGCCGATCGCCAGGTCGTACAGCGGATCGAGTGCCTCCTTGCACGCTTTGATCGCGCGGTCCAGCTGCGTGACGTAGCCGGAGAACTCTTGACCCAGCGTCAGCGGCGTCGCGTCTTGCAGGTGCGTCCGTCCGACCTTGACGATGCGCGCCCACGCCTTCGCCTTCTCGTCGAGCGCGCCGCGCAGGGCCTGCACCGCCGGCAGCATCTCGGACATTCCCCGCGCGCCGGCGACGTGCATCGCCGTCGGAAAGGTGTCGTTGGACGACTGGGACATGTTCACGTGGTCGTTAGGATGCACGGGCTGCTTCGAGCCCATCTCGCCGCCGGCCAGCTCGATCGCGCGGTTCGAGATCACCTCGTTGACGTTCATGTTCGTCTGCGTACCCGAGCCCGTCTGCCACACGCGCAACGGAAAATGCGCGTCCAGCTTCCCTTCGACGACCTCGTCGGCGGCCGCGACGATCAGCCGCGTTCGCTCCGCATCGAGTTTTCCGAGCTCGTGATTGACGAGGGCCGCGGCCTTCTTCAGCACGGCCATTGCGCGGACGACCTGCTTCGGCATGACGTCGCGGGGCCACTCGCCGTCGCCGATGTCGAAGTGCACTAGCGAGCGCGCCGCCTGTGCACCGTAATACTTATCGGCGGGGACCTCGACCTCGCCCATCGAGTCGGACTCGACGCGCGTGGCTGCCTTCTCGGCCATCTTCATAACTATCCACCTTTCCGGGCGGCGCGCAGTACATCAATTGTCGTTCCCGCGGCGCGCATTTCGACGATCTCGTAGATCGTGAGCGGATAACGCGCATCGAAACCGCGCTTGTTGCAGCGCGGACAGCTCGCGGCCGTGCGCGGTCTGTTGCGGCGCAGCGCCTCGAAGGTGCACCCTTCGCAGCGGAGGATGTAGCGCTTACTCGATTCTCTGTTCGGGGCGACGCTTCCGAGGTCGTGGTAGATCGACTCCAAGCCGCAGTCGCGCAGTTTGCGCTTGAAGCGGGCGCCGTGTCCCATGTCGCGGAATTTGGCGTAGCACCACGCGTGAACCATCTCGTGGAGCAAGGTATCCGTCAGCGCATCGGGGTGCTGTTTGAAATGCTTGGGCGAGAGTTCGATCAGCATCGGGCGCGTGCCGTAGGTGATTCGACCCGCCGAATTCGAGAAACGTGCGTTGTAGCGCATCCGGCAGTCGGGCACTTCACCGTTAAAATACCGATAGTTCAAGCGCGCGAAGAGCAACTGCAGGTCGGCTTCCGTATGCAACACGCTAAAAGATTTCGTTCGCCGCGCGTCAAACCGACTCTTCGTGCCGTCCGACAGCTCCGGCGGATTGCCCGCTCGCATCTACGTCCCGATCGTCGTCGCGATCGGAGCGATCTTTCTCTGCACGATGGCGTATCTCGTCGCCGTCGGATTCGGCGTTACCGGGTCCGTGTTCGGTAAGGCCGCCCCCGCACAAGGTGCCTCGACGCCGCAGCGACAGGGTTCGCAGAACGCCGTCGAGGGCGGCCCGCCGGCCCCCGTCATGGCAGCCTTGCAGACGCTGCGCCGGCGCATCGCGGCGCATCCCACCGACGACGTCGCCCTGACGCAGCTGGGCGACATGTATCTCGCCGCGAACCGCTTCGACCAGGCAATCCCGCTCTACGAGCGCGCGCTACGCGCGAACCCGCAGAACGTCGCCGCGCAGACCGGCCTGGCGCAGGCGCGCGAGGCACTCGGCAAGTGAACCTCTACATCTCGTGCGATATGGAGGGAACGGCCGGCGTCTGCTCGTGGAAGCAGGTCGATCCGAGTGACACGCACGAGTATCCGGTCTTCCGACGCTACATGACGCGCGAGGTGCGCGCGGCGATCGAGGGGGCGCGCGCGGCCGGAGTTCGACGCGTCCTCGTCAACGACTCGCACTGGGCCATGCGCAACCTCCTTTTCGACGAGCTGCCCGACGACGACGAACTGCGCGTCATCTCCGGCGCTCCGAAGCCGTGGAGCATGGCGGCGGGAATCGATTCCGGAATCGACGCGGCGTTCTTCACCGGCTACCACGCGAAGGCCGGCGACGCGGCGACGCTCGCCCACACGTATTCCGACGACATCTATTCCGTGAGCGTCAACGGTACGCCGTGCAGCGAGGCGCTCCTGAACGCCGCCCTCGCGGGCAGCTTCGGCGTGCCGGTCGTCCTGATCACGGGCGATCGATCGATTGTCGAGGAGACGACGAAGGCGCTCCCGTGGGCCGTGGGCGTAGCCGTGAAGGACCCCATCGGCTACACGTCCGTCAACTCGATGACGCCGCGCGAGGCGCAGGAAACGATTCGGGCCGGCGCACGCGAAGCGATCGGGCGCGTCGGGCGAGCGTCGCCGTTTCGCTTCGAGCCGCCCTTCGAACTGACGATCGAGACCGCGCACGTCGAGCACGCCGATTTCATCGAGCTCATGCCCGGGTTCACGCGGACCGGAGGGCGCGCGGTGCGGTTCGGGAGCGCAGAATACGTCACGGTCTTCGAGGCTTTCGTCGCCGCGACGCGTCTCGCCGCGGCCGCCGATCCGATTGCCTGACGCGGTGCGGCTCTACATTTCGGGCGACATGGAGGGCGTCGCAGGCGTCTGCGCCTGGGAGCAAGTCGATGCCCGCACGCCGCATCCCGACTACTCCATCTACCGGCGCTACTACACGCAGGAGGTGTGCAGCGCCATCGAGGGCGCCCGCGCCGGCGGAGCGAGCGGCATCCTCGTCAACGACGGGCACGGTCCGATGCGTAACCTGCTGCTCGACGATCTACCGGAAAACGTTCGCGTCATCTTCGGGCATCGCAAGCCGTTTTCGATGGTGCAGGATGCCGGCGGTGGTTTCGGCGGTGCGTTCTTCGTCGGATATCACGGCGCCGCGGGAGCCGCCGATGCAGTGCTGTGCCATACGTACACGCCCTCGGTCATCTACGAGGTTCGGCTCAACGGCGTGCCGTGCAGCGAGGCGACGATCAACGCCGCGCTGCTGGGTTATCACGGCGTGCCGCTGCTGCTAGTTAGCGGCGACCGCACGACGGTCGAAGAGATTCGCGCTCAGATGCCGTGGGTTCGGGGCGTCGTCATCAAGGACTCGATCGGCAACCGCGCCGCCGACTCGATGACGCCGGCGGCCGCATGCCGCGCGATTCGGAAGGCGGCTGAAGAGACGATCCGCGACGTGGCCACCGCCAAGCCTTTCCGCTTCGAACCGCCCATCGCGCTCGACGTGCAGCTCGTCACCGCCGCTCAAGGCCACCTCGTCGCGACGATCCCCCGCTTCGAGCGCACGGGCTCGCGCAGCGTCCGATTCGTCCACGATGATTTCGCCGTCGTCTTCAAGGCCTTCGTCGCAACCTGGCGCCTCGGCTCCCAAGCGTAGCCTCGCCGTGCGCGACGATCGCCGGTGACATAACGCCACAGAGCCGCTCGTCGCTCCGCCATCCAGGCTCCGCTCCTGCTGCTCCGCCGCCTCGCTCCCGCCCTCCATGGCTCCGCTCAGCGGTCGGAAGCCTCTGCGGCATTATGTCACCGGCGATCGTCGCGCCATGACGCTTATTTGGCGTGTTTGTTTACGGTTGCGTAGGCGATGCGTTTGGCGGCGACCTGTGACTTTCCGCGAGCTTCCTCCGACTCCATGATGTGCTCCGCCTGACGCTTTTCCTTGGCGGTATAGCGGTGCTTAGCCGGGTCCTGCTTGTTGACGGTAGCGTAGCCGATGGCTTCGGCCTCCTCGGTCGAGTGGCCGCGCCGCTCCTCACTCTCTTTGATGTGCTCGACGTGGCGATGCTCTTTTTCGGTGTAACGGTGTTTCTCGGGCATGTGGAGCTTATGCCCACCGAAGGAGGTTACGAAGCCTTCGCAGGCGCTCCGAGCGCGAGGGCGATTTCGACGACGTCGTCTTCACTGAGCGACAGCCGGCGCATCGCCGACTCGTACAGCTCGATCGTCTCTTCGCTCTGGCTCGAGGCAGCGCGCTCCTCGCGCAGCCGCTTGACCTCGTCCGTGACGCGGTGCGCGAGCTCCGAGCTCGGCTCGACGCCGGCTTGCGCGAGGCGCCGGTGCTGCCGCCGCAGCGTGTCTTCGACCAGAGCGGCACCGGTATGTTTGCCGAAGACCCAGCTCGTCGCCCCGCCGACGAGTTCCGCGGGCACGGCTTCGTACATGCGGCGATCGATCAGCATCGCTTGCGTGTGGATGCCGGATTCGTGCGCGAACACCTTGGACCCGACAATCGGCTCGTGCTGCTGGAGCGGAATCCCGCTCATCCGCTCCATGAAGCGCGCGAGGTCGCGCAGCTTTCCGTACTTGAATCCCGGCAGCTCGATGCCGTACAGCACGCGCAGCGCCACCACGAACTCGTGAAGCTTGACGTTGCCGGCGCGCTCGCCGTAACCGTTGGCGGTAACCGAAATCACCTTGAAGCCGCACGACGCGGCGACGATAGCGTTGATCGTGCCGAGGCCGTAGTCGTTGTGGAGATGCGCGACGATGGGCAGGCCTTCGGGAAGCCCGGCGACGATACGCGAGCAGTACCAGCGCGCGGCCTCGGGTGTGAGCGTTCCGACGGTGTCGGGCCACGCCGGGCGAGTGCCTCCCGCGTCGAGGCCGGCCTTGAAATACTCGATGAAGTAATCGACGTCGCCGCGGCTGCCGTCCTCGGCCCCGAACTCGACACGTTCGACGCCACACTCGCGCGCGTGGCGAATCGCATCGCATTGCAACCGGATGTTCGCGGTGCGATAGAAGGATAGCGGCAGGTCGAGCCATTCCCGCTCGTCGCGTCCCTCGTAGCGCAGCAGCGTTTTACCGATCTTGTACTTGAGGTGCAGATCGCTGCCGCTCGTGAAGATGAAGAACGTGACAGCGCGCGGATCGACGCCGACCTCGCGCAGCGTGCGCACGGTCAGGTCGATGTCCTTGCGGTTGCTGCGGCACATCACCACGATCTCGACGTCGGCGAGCTGGCCGCGGCGCTTCGCGTCCGTCACGAGCTGGAGCGTGCGGCAATCGCCTTGCGAAGCCGCCGGGAATCCGACGCTCATCACGTGCACGCCGATGTCGGCGAGCACCGTAGCGATCTCGAGCTTCTGCTCCGGCGTGTAACACACGCCCGGCATCTGTTCGCCGTCGCGCAGCGTCTCATCGTAGATTCGAATCTGTCCCGGCTCGGGAAAGGCCACCGCACCGGTGAATTCCTTCGGGTCCCGGATGAGGCGTTCGATCGGCTCGCGCAGCATGGGAGGGCGTTCTACGCAGAGCGGGTTATCTCTTGGTAGCCGCTTCCTCGCCTTCGTGCTCGCCGAATCGGAGTTCCGCCGTGTCGCGCGGAAAGAGCAACTCGAGCGTCCAGTCGAATGCCACGCGCAACTTGCGGTCGAGGCCGGGAAGGCGCAACAAGTAGTACGTGCGCCAGAAGAACCACGCGATGAAGCCGGTGATGACGACGTTGCCGGGCAGCTGCGCGACCGCTTTGCGCGCCCCGAGCGCAGCCATCATGCCCAGCGCGCGATAGCTAAACGGCTCCGTGCGCTCGCCACGAAGCACCGCGACGATGTTGTCTGCGAGCCGCGGCCCCTCGCGAATCGCGTGCTGCGCGGTCATGGGAAAGACCCCACCGGCGCCGTCCGGAATCGCGGCGCAATCGCCGAGCGCCCACACGTCGTCGAATCCTCGGACGCGCATGTCGCGCTCCGTGTTCACTGCGCCGCGCTTCGTCGTCGGCAGCGCGATCGACGCGATCGTCGGCGACGGCTTCACGCCGGCGCTCCAGACGATCGTCTCCGATTCGATGCGGCGCCCGCTCTGTAAAGTCAGGCCGGATTCGTCCGCGCTCGCGACGCCGTCGCCGAGGAGAACCTCGACGCCCCTGCGCTCGAGCACGCGGCGCGAGTACTCGCCCATCTTCGACGGCAGGCCGGCCAGTAGCGACGGGCCCGCCTCGACGAGGATCATGCGCACTTCGTCGACACGCAAGCCTTTATAGAATCGTAAGACGCTGCGAAAGAGCTCGACGATCTCGCCGGCCGTCTCAACGCCGGTGAAGCCTCCGCCGACGACGACGAGCGTGAGGAGCCGGCGGCGGCGCGCGTCGTCGGCGACCGTGTCGGCGAGTTCCAAGAGCCAGACGAGATGATTGCGCAGCGCGTCCGCGTCTTCGAGCCGCTTGAGCGGCCACGTATACTCGCCGATGCCCGGCAGGCCGAACGTGGACGTGGACGAGCCCAGCGCCAGAACGAGCTGATCGTAGCGTTGGACGATCCGCGTACCCGTCAGCACGTGATGGTACGTCACCTCCCGGCGCTCGACGTCGATCGCGTCGACGTCGGCGAGGACGAATCGCGTCCGCGCAAGCTGCTCGCGTATCGGAGTGACGACGTGACGCACCTCGAGCTCGCCCGACGTCACTTCCGGCAGCATCGGCGTGAAGAGGCTGTAGTTGTCGCGGCTGAGCAGCACGATCTCCGCTTCGCCGGCGCGCAGACGCCGCTCGAGCCGCCGGGCTACGGCGATGCCCGCGAAACCTCCGCCCACGATCACGATGACCGGCACGGGACGCGGTTGAAGACAGGTGCGTGCGATACCTGCCCCCGTCGTCCGGCCGGGAACCGGACTCTCCGTCACCGGCGCGCCGGCGCGCCGGCGGCGGCATCGGCGCCGTGCTCGCGGCGGTGCTCGCGTTCCTCCTGAAGTTCAAATTTCTGCTGCTGGTCGGCGCCAAGCTCATCGGCGTCAGCTGGACGTTTTTACTCTCGCTGTGGATCTACGTCGTGATCTTCGGCTGGAAGCTGGCGGTCGTGGTCATGCTGGTGCTGCTCGCACACGAGCTCGGACATTACTTCGCGTTTCGCGCATACGGATTGCCGGCGCGCCTCCCGGCGTTCGTCCCTATGCTCGGCGCATTTACCGCCGGCGCGCCGCCCGAAGACCTGGAGCACGACGCATACATCGCGCTGGCGGGACCGCTGGTCGGGCTCGGGCTCGCCGCAGCCTGTTACGCGGTGGGACAGGCCGAGCACGACCGTTTCTGGTACGCGTGTGCCGATCTGTCGGCGTTTTTGAACCTGTTCAACATGATTCCGATGCCGCCGTTCGATGGGGGACGCATCATCGGCGCGCTGTGGCCACCGCTGTGGATCTTGGGGTTCGCACTCTTCGTCGCGTTCGCCGTCTTCTTCCACATCCCGATCCTGTTCGTCGCGATCATCGGCCTGCTGGGACTGCCGGCGATGCTCGCGGCCTGGCGCGGCCACGTCGATCCGCGCGCCCAAAACATGACGTTCGGGGCGCGCCTGCGGGTCAGCGTGTGGTACCTTGCGACCCTGCTGGGCCTGTTCTTCGTCATGGCGCAAGCGCATCTGATCGCGACGCCGGGAGCGGCGACGACTACGGCGTGGTAACGAGGCGATGGCCGTTGATCGCGGCTTGCGTCGCGATCGCGATCGCCGTATTGGCTGCGCGGCCCATACCAACGCCCGGCCCGCTCGCGCGCGACTTTGAGGCGTACTGGTCCGCGGGCTTCGCACGCGATGCCGGCGCCGATCCCTACGGGCGAGCGATTTGGAACGCCGAGCGGCGCGTCCCCGGCGTCGATGCGACGCGCGACGAACTGCTGCCGTTCGTCGGACCGCCCGCGACGCTGGTCGTTTGGAGCGTCGCCGCGCGATGGGCCTACGACGCGGCGGCGCGCGCCTGGTGGGCCGTGCTCGCGCTCGCGCTGCTCGCGCTGGTCGCCTCGACCTTCCGCGGGGCGGGCGCGCGGTTCGAGATCACGCTCTCCTTCGGCGGCGTGCTGCTGGCGATTTCGTTCGCGCCGATTTCCAGCGACCTCGCGCTCGGACAGCTCGCGCTGCCCGCGTTCGCGGGCGCCTGCGCGCTGGTCGTCGTCGCGGAGCGCTCCCTCGTGGCCGCCGTCGCCGGCGCGTGCGTCGCCTTCACGCAACCCAACGCGGCGCTCGGACTGCTCTCCCAACTCGGACGCAACCGCGCGACGCTAGCGTTGATTGCGGGCGCGCTGTTCACATACGCGCTGGGAGCGCTCGCGGCCGGAGCGGCGTGGCCGATCGCGTACGCGCGCCTCCTCGCGGCGCACGGCGCGGTGGAACGCTTCGACGCGATACAGTTCAGCCCGGCGTCGCTCGCCTACGGCTTCGGGGGGAGTTCCACGGCGGCGATCGCGGCCGGCGTCGCCGTCGCGGCGACCGCGGTCGCCGCCGCGATCGCTATCGCCCTGCGCGTGCGCGAGCGCTTCGCGCGCTTTGCCGCATTTTCGGCGCTCGCGCCGTTCGTGGCGAGCTTCGTCCACGAACACGATCTGGTCGTAGCGTATGCTGCCGCGCTGTGGTGTGCGCTGCGCGCGCGCGGTATGGCGCGCACGCTCGCGCTCGCCGGCACTCTGCTGGCCGGCATCGACTGGCTGGGCCTCGCCCAGCGCCCAACCGGAATCGCGCAGTCGTCGCTCCTCGCGATCGCAATGGTTGCGGCCTTCGTCGGACTCGGCGAACCGACCAACCTCCGCCGCGCGATGCCGGCGGCAGTCGCGGTGGCGGCACTGTTCGCGATTGCCGCGTTCATCGCCATAAGCCGTCCTATGCCGATCTGGCCCGACGCGCTCGGCAATTTCCACGCCGCTCCGAGCGCGTTACCAGCGGCTGTGTGGCTCGCCGAGCAACGCGCCAGCGGGCTCCTCGCCCAAGTGCCGGCGTGGTCGCTGCTGCGCTCGCTCTCGCTGTTAGGCTGCGCGCTCCTTGCTTATGCTATATATCGACATTCATCATGTTGTCGAACGGCGTGATCGCATTGGGATGGAAGTTTTTCAGGTCGCTGTTCTGGGCGAAGATGTCCTCGCGCAGCTGAGTGACGATGGTTGGAACGTCTTTGACGAGCTGCCGCTGGATCACCAGCTGGTCGCCGTTTCTCTGCGCTTGATCGTAGTGCCTGAAGAGCGCGTCCATCGCGGCCTGGGCGATAGGGTCACACCACCGTAGGTTATTCTGGCCGTTGGGCGG
Source organism: Vulcanimicrobiota bacterium (assembly GCA_963723485.1). Taxonomy (GTDB): domain Bacteria; phylum Vulcanimicrobiota; class Vulcanimicrobiia; order Vulcanimicrobiales; family Vulcanimicrobiaceae; genus Cybelea. Next base: position 339,918 of record CAVRQS010000002.1, read on the forward strand.
GAAGGAGCGGCACGAGTAGATCGCCGATTGATCTCCGATCGCATCGTTGAGCCATGCGAACCCGATGACGTCCCACTTAGTTCCGTAGACAATGCCGCTTTGCTGCAGCGGCGCGAACATCAGCGCGGCGGGGTAGTGTCGAACGGTGATGTCGACGCCGATCTGTTTCCACCACGAGCGTTCCAGCTCGATCCCCTCATCGGCGTCCTGCGATCCGGCGGTTGCGGCGTACTCCAGCGAAAGCCGTACGCCGTTTTTCGCGCGAACTCCATCCGGACCACGCACCCATCCGTCCTTGTCGAGCAGCGCGTTGGCCTTCGCGATGTCGAAGGGCACCGGCGGAATCGACGTCACGGCATACGGCGCGTTCTTCGGCGTCGTGACCTCCTGCAGAATGCCGACGCCATGCCCGATCTTTTCGATCAGCGTCTTGCGGTCTATCGCCAGCCGCAGTGCCTGCCGAACCACCGGGTCGCTGACGGCGGGATGCTGGATGTTGAAGTCCAGATGGTCGTAGAAGTAGCTCGGCAGGCGTAAGACCGTGATGCCGGAGATTCCCTGCACCCGTGACAAGTAGTTGCCCGGCACGAGATGCCACATGTCGATCTCGTGCGCCTGGAGCTGCGAGAGCACGGTGTTGCGGTCCGGGATGATCTTGAAGATCACTTCCTTGAGGCGCGGCTGGCCGCGCCAGTAGAGCGGATTGGGAACGAGCACGATGTCCTGGGCGCGATTCCAGCGCAGATACTTGAACGGCCCGATGCCCACCGGAAGCGAGTTATACGCGACGTGGTTGATATTCGGATACTGCGCCAGCAGGTGCTTCGGCAGGATGCATGGGTTGGCGCCGGCCGTCGAAAAGAACGTCTCGATGAACGGCGAGTAGGGCTTCCTCAGGTGGTAGACGACGGTGTACTTGTCCGGCTCGTCGACCTTGGCGATCTGATCCCATCCCAGCCGGCCGACCTCGTTGTTGGCCGGGTTGTTCACGACGTTCGTCGAGAAGACGACGTCGTCGGCATTGAACGGCGCCCCGTCGGACCAACGCACGCCGCGGCGCAGGTGGTACGTGATCGTCAGCCCGTCCTTGCTGACGCCGCCGTCGGCCTGGGTCGGGACCTGCGTGGCGAGCTCGGGGTACGGGTCGTTGTGCTCGTCCCACTTGATCAGGTAGGCCATCGTCATGGACGAGAGTACGCCGATGTCGGCGAACTGCCCGAGATGCGGATTGAGCGTGTTCACATCGCCCGCGTCCGAGAAGCGCAGCACGTGAGGCTGCGTCCACGAGTTCGTTCGCCCTCCGGTCGAGAGGCCGCCGGTCTTCGTGCAAGCACAGAGCCCGCCGAGAACGACGCAAGCCGCGGCCAAGACCAGTCGTGCTTTCATGCTAAACATGCTCCTAAATCGAGTAGTTCCACGGATCCCAGAAGGCCGAGATGACGGGAGAAGGGTCGAAGCCTTTCAGATCGCTGTTGTACACGTACGGCACGCGCGCGAAGTTGATGATGATCGTCGGGACGTCGTACGAGAGCTGCTGCTGCACGATGACGTAGTCACGCTTGCGCCGAGCCTGATCGATCGTCGAGAGCGCATCGTTCATCGCCGCCGTCGCGATGCGGTTGTCCCAGAACATCGCGTTCTGTCCGTGCGGCGCGAAGTTGTCGGCGGAGTAGATCGGGCTGTCGTCGGGGTCGGCGGCGGCGGCCCAGCTGAATCCCGCCGCATCGTAGTGGCCGCCCTGCAGAATGCCGCTCGTGGAGTTGTCGAAGAACTGGCTGGTCGGGTAGTTCTTGATGTCGGCCTGAACGCCGACCTCGCGCCACTGGCGCTGCAGCACCGTCTGCAGTGCCTTGCCGTAGTTCGACTCGGTCTGCGTGCTGAGCGTGAACTCCAGCCGCTGCCCGTCCTTCACGCGGATTCCGTCCGGCCCGACCATCCAACCGTCTGCGTCTAAGATCGCGCGCGCCTTGGCAGGATCGTACCGGTGGTGCGTGATGTCGTCGGTATACGCCCACGACAGCTTCGGAGACTGATCGGTCTCGGCCGGGATGGCCGAGCCATGCATGATCTTCTCGATGATCTCGTTGCGGTCGGTCGCATACGCCAAGGCGACGCGCACGTTGCGATCGCTGACGATCGGATGCCGCAGGTTGAAGTCGATGTGCGAGTATTGGAACGAGTCGACGCGAACGGCGACCAGCCCATTGGCGGGATTGGCGGCGAGCGCGGCGTACTGCGGCCACTTCATCGACGAGCCGATGGCCAGCATGTCGATCTCATGCGTCTGCAGCTGCGTGTGCTCCGTGTTCTCGTCGGGAAGGATCTTATAGATCACCTCGTTCAGCTTCGGCTTCCCGAGATAGAAGTCCGGATTGGCCACCATGCGCACGTCCTGACCGCGGTTCCACGCGACGACCTTGAACGGGCCGCTGCCGACCGGCAACGCATTGTAGGGGGCGGTGTTGAAGGAGCCCTTGTCGTCGTTATATTTCGCGAGGAGGTGCTCCGGCAGGATCGGCGCGTTCCCGTTGACGCTCCACAACTGCTGCAGGTAGGGAGCGTAGAGCTTCTTCATGTGAACTAGCGCGACCGTTGGATCCGCGCAGTCGATGCTGCCTATGCTCTTGTAGCCGTCGGTCGTCACGACGTTGTTGTGCGGGTTCATCACAACCTGCCACGTAAACTTGAGGTCGTTGCAGGTCAGCGCCGTGCCGTCTTGCCACTTGATGTTCGGCCGCAGCTTATACTTGAGCGTCAGGCCGTCTTTGCTGACGTCGCCGTTGGCGACCGTGGGAATCTCGCGCAGCGCGTCGGGTACGGGTCGCCCCCTTGAGTCGTAGCGAATCGACCACGAGTAGATGAACATCGAGAGATCCAGCATCGGCGTGGCTGCATCCAGGATCGGGTTGAGATTCTTCGGATCCGATGCCTCCGAAAACCGGAAGACGCCGCTCTGGGTCCATGAGTGCACGGCGCTCCCGAGGCCGCCCGTCGAGGTCTTCGTGCAGCCAACCAGCGCGGCCATGACGATAGCCAGCGCGAACGACGCCTTGGCGTTCACCCAGACGCTCCTTCCTCCGGTTCGGCGCGCATCGTCTCGGGATCGATGCCGTGGGTCTTGCAAAATGAGCGATACGCGCTCGGTGCGATCTCGGACGGTTTGATCTCGCTGCGGCCGCCCCAGAAGACGTTGGTATACGGAAACTCGACGCCCGCTTCCCGCAGATGCTCGTCGATGGCGGCCTTGTGCGCCAGCACCCGCTCCTTTTCCATGCCGTGCGCAACCGCCATGACGTTGACGTCGTGAAACTCGGGGCCGCCCTCGCGCCAGTACGCGTGTGTGATCACGTAGTGGCGCGCGACCTCGCAGCCGGCGTCGATTTCGCGACCCGGCGCCACAGCCCAGTGGAAGAGTGCGTTGTAACGCGTCGCGCGTTCGTTGCCGGCGGTCGGCTTGACGTGCTCGAGAAACGTCGAGAACCGGCCGATGACGCGCCGCTCCTCGAGGCTGCGCGCGACCGTTGCGAACGTATCGAGGTCCACGCCGGCCTCGCGGGCCCGCGCCGACCACACGTCGCGGACGATCTCCCCGGGAGCAAACTCGCGTTTAAGCGCGACGAGGACGCGCCATTGCAAGTCGGAGAGCTCGACGACGGACGCCCGGAGCGGCCGCGCGCGTTCCGGCGCCCGCGCGCCCGGCTCCAGCCCGCGCCGCCGAACGTGGCCCACACCGAGCGCGAAGAGCATCTTGGCCGGCATCAGGCGATGGCGCTGCGCACCCACGCTCTCGGCGAGCCACTGCGCATGTTTGCGCAGGGAGAAACCCTGCGGCACTTTGAGCGTCGTCCACAGGCGGTATCGGTTGCCGGGCGACACCGCGTCGGTCGTGCGGATCACCACGTGCCCCGAAAACGGATCCTCGCGGAACATGAAGTCGAACGCCGCGTCGAGCCGTTCCGGCGCGACCTCCCACGCGCACAGCGCCCCCCGGGCCAGGCTCGTGGAGAGCAAAGTCTGCCGCACGCGCCGAATCGTTCCGGCCCGCACCATCGCGACGATCCGCTCGATGACCGTCTCCACCGGGATGTTCGTGCGCGACGCAATCTCGCCGAACGGATCGGTTTGGAAGCCCGCGAGGCGGTCCTCCGAGACGGCGAGGATCGCGGCGTTGACCGGATCCGAAATCGTCGCCGGCGTTTCGGAAATTCCGCGAATCATTGGAACTTCAATTATATCTGAACGTCGCTGATCCCCGTCGCGTAGAGATAGTTCTGCTCGGCGGTCTGCACACCGTACAGAGCGGTGATGTAGGCTGACTGCGCCGTCGAGAGGTTGGCTTCGGCCGTCACGACGTTGAGGATCGTGGTCGCGCCGACCTTATATTGCGCTTGCGTCGCGTCGAGTGAGACTTGTGCGGACGTGAGCTCCGAGCGCGCTTGCACGAGCGAGGCGCGCGCCGAGATCAACGTTGCAAGCGCCGAGCGGACGTCGGACTCCACGGTCAGCTTCGTGCTGTTGAGCGTGGCGACCGCCTGATCGAGCTGCGACGCGGCGACCGCGACGTTGTAATTCGTCACGCCTTGATCGTAGATCGGAATCGTGAGATTCAACCCGATTGTCTTGTCGTTCGACCAACTCTGTGGGCCGGGGCACGCCGACACCGGAACGACGATCCCGTGTTTGACCGTTTCCGTCGTCGAAAAGCAATTGATGAACTGCCTGCTGAGGTCGTCGGTGGCTCCGGCCGCGAGCACCGGGAATCGAGCGAGCTTCGCGTAGCGCAGGTTCTCCTTTGCCGATTCTACGTTATAGGCGGCCGAGATATAGTCGGGGCGCATGATGAGCGCGCGCGCCAGCGATGCCGCGTAGTTGGGATTCGGCGGCGGGGGCTGCGCGGTAATCGCCTTCGGAACGACCTCCGAATCGGCGTCGAGACCGAGCGTCGTGGCAAACGTCGCCTGCGCACCGATAGCCGTGCCCTGCGCCGTGACGAGCTGCCCGCGCGCCTGCGCGGTTTGGAACTGCGCGGCGGCAATGTCGGATCGTGCGGCGGCGCCGTTGCGGATCTGCGCGGCGACCGAGGCTTCGTTGACCTCGAACTCGCGCACGAGTTGTGCGTCGGCGGTCACCGTCGCGTTGTCTTCCAAAACCGCGAAATAGGCGTTGGCGACGTCGAGCCCAAGCGTTTGCAGCTGGCGTAATAGCGTCGCCCTGCCGGCGATGTCGGCGGCCTTCGCCGCGCGGATGTTGGCGATCGTGCGTCCGCCATCGTAGATGAGCTGCTGGATGCTGATCCCTATGGATTCGTTCGCGACCGTGGCCTGCGAGTACGCTGAAGGCGTCGCTAGGCCGAACGCCGCGTTCGGAACGATCCCGGGGCTGACGCTCGGTCGCGGCGAGGCGCCGCCACCGCTCGACGCCGTCGTGCCATTGCTATAGGACTTCCCCATCTGCGCGGTTCCGCTGATCCCGGGGTAGTACGCCTGCACAGAGGCGCTGTACTTGGCGTGGATCGCAGCCCACTGCGCGTTTTGGAGCGCGAAGGTAGGCGACAGCGCAACGCCGATGCGAATGGCGTCGGAAAGCGAAATGCTCTGCGGGACTCCCTTCTTCGCCCTGAGCAAAACGACGTCGGGCGCCGGCGTTCCGTACGCCGGATAAGGGATGGGCGTGCCGCTAATCGTGGGCCCAGGCAGGGGCGAGGGCATCTGCACGCCCGGAACGCCCTGAATCTGTCCTTGGTCGGGAGCGTTCTGCGCCAATGCGACACCCGTCGCGAGCAATCCCAGCGCGAGCGCCACTGCGAGCGCTCGCGCGGGAGTTCGTCCCCGCACCATCGTCAGTGCACCGCGCCGTTGGAGGATGCGGAACTGGCCCCGCTTACAGCCACGAGGCTGCCGTCCTTGAGCGCGTCCGGACGCGTCGTGATCACCATCGTGCCGGGCCGCACTTGCGGGCTGCTGACCTGCGACAGCGTGTCGGTCTGCACGCCGACGCGAACCGGGACGGCCTGTGCCTTGTTGTCGTTGACGATATACACGGCGTCTCCGTTGGGCGTCTGAGCTATCGCGCTGCGCGGGACGACGACCGCGCCGACGGCGCGCGCCTTCGTGACGGTTACGGCGACCAGCATGCCGCCGCGCAACACGTAGCCGGGATTATGCAGCTCGATCCGCGCGAGATACGAAAGCGTGCCCGACGTGGGCACCGAGTTGACGGTTTGAATCGGAGCGTGGAACGTCCGGCCGGGCAGCGACGTCGACTGGAACGTCACCGGCGTGCCGGGATGCAAGTACGCAAGATCCTCGTCGGGCACGTTCACGTTGATCCAGACGGTATCGATCCGTGCGACCTGCAGCACGGGCTGTGACGGCGAGGCGAACGCCCCGGGATCGACCAGACGATTCGCGATCACGGCGTCGTACGGCGCGTACAGGTACGTTTGCGAGAGCTGCGTGCTGAGCACTTGCGCCTGCGCGGAGGCCGATTGTGCTTGAGCCTGCTGCGCCTTCACGTTCTGCGCGCTCACCACGTTGTTGCGCAAGCCGACCACGGCGTTATTGTACGTCTGCTCGGCCTGAACGTAGTTCGCCTGGGATTGTTGCAGCTGCGTCTCGGAGACGTAGCCCTGCTTATATAACTGTTTGTTCTGATCGTAGACGAGCTTCGCGTTCGCAAGCGAAGCCTTCGCGGTCTGCAGGGTCGCCTCGTTGCCCTGCACCTGAACCGGATATCCCACGACGGCCCCCTGCGCGGAGGCCGAGTATTGCGCGGCTTGCGCTTGGGCCTGCGAGAGCTGAGCCTGCAGCGTCGACGGGTCGATCCGCGCCAGCAGCGCACCGCGGTGCACCATGTCGCCGATGTTGACGTTGATCGTGACGATCGTGCCGCTCTGCTGGAACGCGAGCGTCGACTGCTCCAGCGGCGCGATCTGGCCGTCGAGCGTGACGTATGTCGCTAGGCTCTGGCGCGTGGCCGCGGCGGCGTCGACGGCCAGCGGCATCGGGCCCGCCGCGGGCTTCTTCCCGCACCCGGCCAACGCCGGGAGCGCCAGCGCGGCCGCGAGCGCCAGCAGCGTCGCCTTCCCCGACGCGTGAGCGAATCTCATGTGAAACATCTCTTTCCTAGAAAGCCGTCCTTCATGGTCTGATATACGGCGCCCGGCGGTTTTTGATTCAAAGCGCCCCGCGGGGGTGCCTGTGGCCAATCGGGTTTTACAGGTCACTAAACCTCGGCATGATGTAATCGGCTTCAGGGCGTATCTCCCTGGTGGCATGAGCGTGAAACTCGACATTGGACGCTCGTACAGCCTCCAGAGCCGCGTCGAGGAGTGGATGACCGCCGAAAAGGCGGGGAACAAGGGAGTCGACGTCCTCTCCACGTCGATGCTCGTTCAGCTGGTCGAGAGTGCCGCGATCCACTGCGTCGAGCCGATCTTGAAGGTCGGCCAGATCACGCTCGGCACGCATATCGACATCGAGCACAAAAAGCCCATCCCTGTGGGGTTTATCGTGCGCACGGAGGTCGAGGTGGTCATGCTCGACGGGCCGCGCGTGAGCTTCGCCGTGCAGGTCTTCGACGAGCAAGAGGCGGTCGCCGAAGGAACCCACGAGCGGTACGTTATTGAGAAGGCCAAGTTCCTCGCTAAACTGAGAGAAAAGCTGGCCTGACCCGGCTCCTACTGCAGGGGAGCCAATCGCCCCCTCCCGAAAAGGACGCCAAAGGACTGCCCTACGGACCTCCGGGCCCGGCTGGGTAAGCCTCACGTCTCAATTACCAGCTTAGGAGGACACATTGAAGCGACTGAGCATCGGAATCCTGACCGTGCTGCTGGCAGCCGGTCTCGGATTCAACGCAGTCGCAGCCCATCCCGCCGCATCGCATGGCAACATTGGAACCAACGCGGTAGCGCAGGGTCAGGGCGCGACGGCTGCTCCTCCGGCGAACTTCGGTTCGCCGCCGTCGGGTCAGTACCCGATTCTCTACAATGACCACCACGTCTATTCCAGGCCCGACATCCTGAAGCAGGGTCGCGTGCTCGCAGCACTGGTTCGGGGCGGAACGCTTTTGATTCCGCTTCGTTCGATGTTCGAGCAAATGGGTGCGACCGTGTCATACGACGCGGGCAGCAAGACCGTGACGGTCAGCAAGGCCGGCGCCGAGGTCAAGGTGACCGTCGGTAAGCCGGAAGTGATCATCAACGGCGAGTCACGTCCGCTGGACGTGCCGCCGATCATCTACCAAGGCATCATTCTCGTGCCGGTGCGCGTGATCTCGGAAGGCATGGGGGCCTACGTTCAGTGGGTGCCCGATCGCCGTCTGGTCGTCGTGCGCTACATTCCGGCTACCCCACCGCCGAGTCCGGCACCGCCGCCGCCGGCGCCTCCGCCGCCGCCGACACCGACGCCGGTGCCGCTGGCTAAACCCTACTACGACTTCTACGTGGCGGGCGACTACATCATCTCACCCAAGGTGTACAACGAGTTCGTCCCGGGAGCGTCCAGCAACAACAACAACGGCGGCTTCTCGTATCGGCTCCACGGAGCGCTCGAGATCCCGATCGCCAGTCTCCCATTCATGGTCGAAGTCGACTACCGTCAGTGGAACTGGCAGCATAACTGCGGTGGTTCCGGCGATCCTGAGTGCTTCGTAACCACCATTGGTGGCCTGGGCTCGTCGGTAGTTCCCTCGTTCAACGGCCGCGACTACGACTTCGACGCTCGGCTCGGGCTTCGCATCCTGAAGCCGCGCATCTACCTCGTCGGCGGCTACATGTGGCGCGGAAACAACTACGGCTATCCGAGGGAGAGCGGGGCCGGCGTCGGACTCGAGAAGTTACCCGATCTCGATCACGTCTTCTCGTGGTATGGCCACGCGATGTACTTCTTCGGCGTCAATGGTAACTATCAGAGTACGCCGCTTGCATGCGGAACGCCGACTGCGGCGACGGGCTGCACGTACAACGTCGGTTACAACATCCTCAAGTATGACATTGGCGTAACCTACACGTTCCAAAGCTTCCCGCTCTTCCTCGAAGCGGGATTCATGGGCGATCGTGGCTATAACACCAATGCTGCGCCGATCGGGTTCTCCGAGAGCGGCCCATACGCGGGAATCGGGCTGAAGATCTAAGCTTCATCCCCGACAGCAAATCGAAAGCCCCTGCCGATGCAGGGGCTTTCGTTCTTTTCCGCCGGCTGTCGGTTTTTATCCCGGCGCGTGCTGAACGCAGGGCGGAGTGATCAGGACGACCGCGGGGCGACCTGGAGCGGGTGACGGCGTCGGCGTGACGTCCGGCGTAACCTCCGGCATGACGCCGACTCCTAGCGGCAACGGCGTCGGGCAGATCTGCGCGAGCGCGAACCAGTGCTCGGTGAACCCGTGACTGAGGCTGGCCTTCATCGTCTTGCCGAAGTAGGTGTCGCCGTAGCGGGTTACGAGAATCTGCATGAAGTCCCAGGCCATGTCTTGTTCGGGTTGCGTATACACCTTACGGAGAACCTGGATCCCCAAGAAGTACGAGCGCGGCAACTGCGGGTCGTTCGGATACTTCGCGGCCCAGCGCCGGAGCGCTTCGGTTGCAAAGTCGAGCTTCGAAATGAGTCGGGGATCCGTCGTATAGGCGCCCGCGCTGACCGATCCGTCCTTATACGTATTGTCGATCCCGAGATAACTCATCTTCATGCGACCGAAATATTCGTCTCCCGGCGCGGAACTGACGAAGTCCTCGCATTGGAGGTGCGCCCATCTGCTCTTGGTCGTACCGCAGGCGTCCTTCTTTGTGTTTGCCGGAGTCGGCGTGGGCTTCGACGAGGCGGCCCGAGTCGGCGCGGGTTTCGACGAGGCGGCCGGAGTCGCGGCGCGCGCGGATGCGGAATGACTCGGCGCCATGTACAATAGACCGGTGCTCGCAGCGGCAATCGTAAGCGACAACGTTGGTAGCGTACGTCTCACGTATGAAAACATCTCCCTTCGGGTACCGCGGCGGCGCGGTAATCCCCACTGGGGAACAACCATTTCAGCGAGCGCCGCCTGCCGGCCTTCCAAACCAACGCCGACAAGGGGCGCGGCTTTTGTTTCCGCGAACGGCGGCAAGCAATGACTCGCTCCATTGCCGTGGCAGCAGTCCAGCTGCGCGCGCACGACCGCAATGATTTCGTGACGGCCCTCGAAAACGCGCTGCACGCCGTCCGTGAATGCTCGCACGCAGATCTCGTCGTCCTGCCCGAAGCGACCTTTCCCGCATACGTCTTGGATGACGCGCCGGTCGATCACGCCGCGGTGGACGATGCGATTTCGCGTCTGCGCGAGATTGCGGGCTCTACGCGAACGGTGATCGTGGCGGGCGCCGCCGCGCGGGACCAAGACGCCGCGCGCAATAGCGCCTTCGTTATCGACCGCGACGGTTCGCTCGTCGGCCGGGCCGACAAGCTGTTTCTGTGGCACTTCGACCGGCGCTGGTTCTCGCGCGGAGACCGCCTAGCCCCGGTTCGGACGAGCATCGCGACGCTCGGAGTGATGATCTGCGCGGACGGGCGTCTTCCCACGGTCGCGCGCGCGCTCGTCGGTCGGGGAGCGGAGCTGCTCGTCATGCCGACGGCGTGGGTCACGAGCGGACGCGATCCGGCGAACCTGGAAAACGTTCAGGCCGATTTGCTCGGGCGGGTCCGCGCTTACGAAAATCGCGTCCCGTTCGTGGCCGCGAACAAATGCGGCGCGGAGCGCGGAATGGTCGCGTACTGCGGCAAGAGTCAGATCGTGGATTGCGGCGGCGAGATCGTCGCGCTCGCCGACCAGCACCGCCCCGCGACCCTGTATGCCTCCGTCGAGCTCGGCAACGGACGCCGCGATCGCGTCGCGCCGGAGCCACTCGTGTCCCGCACGGTTCTCACGGAGCGGCCCGTGCGGATCGCGATCGCGTACGACGACCTCCCAGCCGACGTCGACCGCCGTCTCGAGACGCTCGATGACGAGTTCGCGCTATCGCCCCGCGACCACGACCGATTCGCGGCACTCGATCGCGTAGTCCCGGTCGTTCGCCTAGACGACGCGTGCATGCTCGACCCCGCCGGCCTGGTGCCGTATCGCCGGGCCGGCTATTGGCTGATCTGCTGGACCACGGACGTTGCCGCGCCCTGGACGGAACGCATCGCACGAGCGCGCGCCCTGGAACTTCGCATCCACGTCGTCGTCTTCGACCGGACGCAGCGACGCGCGTTCGCCGTTGACCCCGACGGGACGATCGTGGCCGGCACGTTCGGCGATTATCGCCTAGCGACGTTCGCATTCGACCCGCGGAAGTCGATGCAGACGGCCGTCGCCCCGGGCACCGACATCGTCGAGGGCCTGGAGTGGGTGTCCGAGCTGTCGGCTCGCGAAGAGACGGCGGCCACGTGAACCGAGGCATCGAACCACCCAACGGTAACCGGCTGGTTTCACTCGCGGCGGCAATCATCGCAGTGCTGGCGGCGCTGGGCACGCTCTTCGCGCACCACCGGTCGATCTCGGCCCTCTCGGCAAAAAACCAGGCCATACTGACGCAAGCGCGCGCGAGCGACACGTTCAATGCATACGAGGCCAAGCAGATCCGCTTCAACATCTATGGGGCGCTGATCGCCAGCGACCTCGTCACGGACGCGAAGTCGAAGGCGCGATTGCAATCGGTGGCGCAAGCGGAGAAGGCCGAGGCACCGGCCGTTCTCGAGCGCGCGCGGGCGTTGGAAAGCCAGTCTCACGACGACGACGAACGCTCCGAGCGAATCCTGCACTCTTACGAGCTGTTGCAGTTTGCGACCACGGCGTTCGAGATCTCGATCGTGCTCGTGTCGATCTCGGCGCTCTCCGGGGGTAAGCGCCTCCTTTCGGCGGGCTGCGCCCTGAGCGGCCTCGGGCTCGTGCTCTTTGCCGTCGGACTCGTGCGGGGCTAACGCGTGCCGCCGGCTCGGGTGCCGTTTCGCCTCGGTGCGCTCCTGATCGCGTCGCTCGCGCTCGCCGGCGGCATGCCGCGGACACCGTCTCCGCGCATCGCTTCGGGCAAGATCGCCGCGACCGCGTGGCCGTATCTGCCCGGCAGCACGCTGCCGCTGCGGATCGACGGGTTCGCCGCACCCTATCACGCCGCGTTGCTCGGTCCCGGCATGCTCTCGCCCGACGGAATGTATGAGATCCCACAGCGCGCGCTGCCGGGCAGCGCGCTGCTCGTGGCCGGTAACGCGCACGGTCTTGCGGCGGCGAACCTGCGCATCGGTACGCCGCCGCGCGCCACGCAGCCGTTCTTGCTGGTCGCTTCGTACGACGACGGGGTCGTGTTCCACAACGCGGACGACTTCTCGGTACTCGGCGTGCTGGCCACCGGCGGGACGCCCAGCGACGCTACCATCGATCCGCTCGGCAGAATCGTCGCCACCGACACGCAGGGGTCGGCGCTGACGCTTGCGACCCTGTCGCCGTGGGCCGTGCTGCATGTCGCCGGAGTTGCGCTCGGCGACAACGTCGCGGTCGACCCGACGACGCACTCCATCTTCGTTACCAATCGCGATCTCGCCGGAAACGGCGCGCTGACGCGGGTGAGTCTCGACGGAAGCGTGGCGCATGTGGCAACCGGTGCGACTCCCGAAGGCCTCGCGGTGGACGCCGCCCGCCACGTCGTCTACGTCGCAAACACGAACGACGGTACGGTCGCGGTCGTCGACACGCATTCGATGCGCGTCGTTCGGCGGTTCGGCGCGGTGCCGCGGGTCTTCTCGCTCGCGCTCACGGCCGACGGCAGCCGCCTGTACGCGATCTCCAACCAGAGCGAGAGTTCGCCGTTCGCCGCGCCGGGCGCCGCGGTCGCGATCGAGCTCGGGGCCCGCCCGCACGTGGTCGCGCGCAGCGCACGCCTCGTGTTTCCAGTGGGCGCGGCGCTCGATCCGGCATCGCACACGCTGTTCGTCACCGACGAGCAGCTGGGCGAAGTCTACGTTCTCGACGCCGCGACGCTGCGCGCAAAACACGCTCCGCTGACGACGTGCAGCATCCCTTGGAAGCCGTTTTTCGACGCGATCGGCATGCGCCTGTACGTGCCGTGCGCCGGCGCCGATGCCGTGGACGCCTTCGATGCGCGTACGCTCCGCCGCGCGCCGCACGCGCCGTTCGCGACCGGCGGATATCCGCTCGCTGTTGCCGCCTGGCACCCCCCCGCATGAGGCGCTGCGCTGGTCCGCACTCGTCGCTGCTTCCCCTTCGCAGCAGGTCCGGCTTCGTCGCGATCTTGCTGAGCCTGACTCTGGTTTTGGCCGCCGGTGCGGGTGCCGCGGCGCACGAGGATGCGCTGCCCGCGCGGGTCGCGCCCGATCCGCCGTTTCCGCGCATCCTGCAAGAGGCGCCGACGATCGAGAGCATCGCGCCGGGAGTCATGTACGGCGACTATCAGTTGCTCACCGCGGTGGGACCGCTGTCGGTGCACGTCGTGGCGGTCGACCCGCACCGCGGCGACGTCCGCCTCGGAACCGTGCTGGCCGCCGATGCGCTCGAGTCGCGCGGCGAAACGATCGGGTCGATGGCGCGTCGCACGCGAGCCGTTGCCGGCATCAACGGCGACTTCTTCGACATCGGCCAAACAAACCGCCCGATCAGCATCGTCGTTCGCTCTGGAGTGCTGGTCCAGCTGCCGTACAAGCGTTACGCGCTGGCGATCACCCACGACGGAACGCCGCACATCGCGGAGTTCAGTTTCTCGGGCCAGATCGAGATCGATCAACGCACTATGCCGCTGGACGGCATCGACGAGATGCCGGCCAACGGCGGGCTTTCGCTGCTCACGCCGCTGTATGGTCGCGTGCGCCCGCAAGACGACGTCACGCTCGTGAAGGTCGAGCCGCTCGGTGACGGCGCGCCGCTGACCCGCTATCGCGTGACCGGCGTCGCGAACAATCTCGAGCCTCAGCCGCCCGGCTATTACGTGGCGATCGGCCTCAACGATTACAGCTTCATCACCGTTCCCAACGACGACGCCGTGCTCTCGGTCAGCGGGGATCTCTCGCCGCTGGGACTCGACGCGATCAGTGCCGCCGTCGGCGGCGGCGCGCTCATCCTGCACCACGGCGCGTGGTATGACGACGACGACGCGCCCTATCGCGTCGAAAACGCTCGGCGCATGCCGTGCTCCGGGGCTGCGATCGCGCCCGACGGGCGGCTTTTTCTCGTCGAGGTCGACGGACGGCAAGCGGAGGTCAGCGTCGGCGTCACGCGTCCCGAGTTCGCCGCACTCATGCGCGCGCTCGGCGCAACGGAGGGACTGCTCTTCGACGGAGGCGGATCGTCGACGATCGTCGCTCGGCGGCTCGGCGACAGCGAGGCCGACGTGATGAATTCGCCCTCGGATGGGCGCGAGCGCCCCGTCGCCGACGGCATCTTCGTGTACAGCACCGCACCGGCCGGTCCGCCGGTCAAACTCGTATCGCGCCCGGGTACCGTTCGCGCGCTGACGGGCGCGGAAGTGCCGCTGCGCGTCGCCGCGGTCGATGCAGCCAACCACGTCGCGCAGAGCGGCGCGGCGCGAGCCGACGTCGAGCCGCCCTGGCTGGGCGAGTACCGCGACGGCGAGTTCGTCGCGCTCCACCCCGGTAGCGGCCGGATCGCGCTGCGTGACGGCAAGCTCCGCGGTAACGTTCCCGTCGAAGTCGAGGCGGCGCCGGCGCGCACGCGCATCACGCCGTCGCAACCCAACGTAGATCCGAACGCGACGATCGCGCTGACGGTGCGCGCCTACGACCGCAACGGTTACGCACTCGCTCTTCCGTCCGTCCTGCACTGGATGGCGAGCTCGGGATCGATCGATACCCGCGGTCAATATCGCGCCGCCTCGCGCGACGCCCGAATCTCGGTGCGCATCGGCGCCGCCGTGACGGCCACGCGCGTCACCGTCGGATCGCACGACGTCGCGCTGGCTTTCGCCGAGCACGCGCGCTTCACGACGTTGCCGCACGGAGGAGGGGGATCGCTGCTCAAAAACGCCGGCTGCCGTAGTTGCGTGTCGCTGTCGTTCTCGTTCGGTGCGGCGGAGCGCGCGGCGTATGCGACGGCCGACCTTCAGCTTCCGGCCGACACGATCGGCCTCGCCTTCGATCTCCTCGACGACGGTAGCGACGCGACCCTCCGCGTCAACGTCCGCAACGCGATCAACGAGGACACGCTCGTGAAGGCGGCCGACCTTGGCCGGCCGGGGTGGCGCAGCGTCGCCGTGCGCTTCCCACCCGACACCGACGCCGCGCGCTTGATATCGATCTACGTGCTGCGCCCGAAGGGCATCGAGCTCTCCGAGGGCACGATCGTCCTGCGCAACGTCCGCGCTATCGTTGCGGGACAGTGAAGACGACGATCGACCCGAACACGAGCAGCGCGCCGAGCGCGGTCGCAATCAGGTTCGGCGACGACACGACCTCCACGGACGGATAAGACTCTACGGTCGCCCGCAGCGCGAGGCCGCCGGCGCGAACGGAGCGGCCCCCGGCGCTCAGCGCGATGCCATTGCGCTGCAGCCGCCCGTTCTCGTCGTCAACCGCAAACAGTACGGCCGCCTGGCCGGGACCGCTGCGGCCGCGCAGCAGCATCGCCGCCTCAGCCGGCGTGAACAGCACCGCCTTGACGACGCGCCGCGCCGCCGGGACGTTGAACGAGTCGAACGGCAGATCCAGCCCCGCGATGTTTTGCCGGTGCTGCATCAAGAGCACAGGCGAGAGGAACACCGCGCCCTGCGGCTGCGTAACGGTGAGCGGACCGCCGCTCGGGTCGCGCGCCTCGACATACGCGACGTCGCGCGGAACGGCACGCAGAATGAAACTCCCCGCATTGCTCGGACGCGTGCCGATCGGCAAAGCGGGATGCAACGGGCGTTCGAGCGTCACGACGACGTCACCGGTGGAGGAGCCGACAAACGGAAAGGAGAGCACGCCGAGTCCCTCCACGCGCACGCGTTGGCCCGGCGCGCCCACGATGGTCTGATCGTCGGGCCCGAACAATCCGCTGGCGACGCCGGCGACCGCCACGATCGTCGCCCCGATCGTCAGCACGACGACGGCCGCGCCGGTACGCGCCGTACCAGCGGCGCGAAATCGCTTGCGCGCCGCGGCCGCCGCTAGGATGGCGAGCGCGACCAGCGCGGCATTGTACCATCCCGCGTGGTACACGGCGCGTCCCGGAAGCGCGATCTCCACGACGACGCCCGCCACGAGTGCGAGCGCGACGACGGCATATGCGCTCACTTGCCGGCCATCAAAGGCCCTACGGCGGCGCGCATCTGGTCGTATGTGAGTGCGCCGTCGAAGGCGCGCGCGACCGTCCCATTCCGGTCGACGACGATCGTCGTCGGAAGACCGAGCGCGGCGTACGTGCGGCCGTACTCCTCGCCCGTGTCGATCCAGATCGGAAAGCGAATTCCCAACGAGTTAGCGAAGGCTCCGGCGCGTTGCGGCGACTCGCCCTCGTTGACGCCCACGATTGCGAGATCGCGCCCCGCGTAGAGCGCCGCGAGGCGCTGTAGATCCGGCATCTCCGCACGGCACGGCGGGCACCACGAGGCCCATAGGTTCATGAGCACGACGCGGCCGCGATATCTCGCGAGCGATACGGGCAGACCGCGATCGTCCCGCAGGGCAAAGACGGGAGCCGACGCTCCGACGAGCCCGGCGGGACCCGCCGTTTTGGCGGGGTGCGAGATGAAGAACGGTTCGAGAACGAAGAACGTCACTGCCAACGCGGCCAGCGCGATCAGCCAGACGATGTAGCGGTACGTAGCCGAGCTCTGTAGCGTAGGTGCCCCTCCTTCCACGGACGAAACGCCGACGGCGTGCCCGCCCTAATTCTCGACGGACGAAGCCTCGCCGCCGACTTGCGTACGGAGCTCGTCGCACGTACGAGTGCGCTGCGCGACCGGGGGATTCATCCCCGCCTCGCCGTCGTGTTCGTGGGAGAAAACGAATCGAGCGTCGCGTACGTGCGCAATCTGGCGCGAACCGGCGAGCGCGTCGGCGTCGAGGTCGGCGTGGAGCGGGTACCCGAGACCGCGACGCCGCAGGAGATCCGCTCTCGCCTCGAACGACTACACGGCGATCCGACGACGCACGGCGTGATGTTGCAGCAGCCGCTGCCGGCGCGTCTTCCGATCCGCGAGATCGCCGACGCGATTCCACCGCATAAGGACGTCGACGGCACGCATCCGATGAACCAGGGCCAGCTGGCGTTCGGCAGCGGAACCGAGTACGTGCCGGCGACGCCGGCCGCCGTGATGCTCCTGCTGGAACGCAGCCCGCACTGGCCGCTGCGCGGGCGCCGCGCGGTGATGATCGGACGCTCCATCGTCGTCGGAGCGCCGGTCGCGTGGCTCATGATCGCGCAAGATGCGACGGTAACCATCCTCCATCGGGAATCGCGTGGGCTGCAGCCGTATCTAAAGACGGCCGAGGTAGTCGTCGTGGCGGCGGGCTCGCCGGGCCTCATCCGCGGAGAGGCCTTGATGCCCGGAGCAACCGTCATCGACGTCGGCACGACGCTCGTGGACGGCACGCTGAAAGGGGACGTCGACTTCGAAAGCGCGGCGCGCGTCGCGGGCGCCATCACGCCCGTGCCGGGCGGCGTCGGCCCCGTGACCAACGTCGCGCTGCTGCGTAACGTCGTGAAGGCGGCGGAACGCGCGCAGGTCGCGCGTTACGCCGCGCCCAAGGCGACGTGAGTGGAATCTCATCCGGTCCTGATCGAGCTCGAGCGGCGCGCGCACAAAGATGGGGTTCCGATCGTCACGCGCGAGACAGCGCGCTTTCTCTCGGTGATCGTCACCGCGATGCAGGCCAGCCGAATTCTCGAGGTCGGGACGTCGTACGGATACTCCACGCTGTCGATGGCGCTCGCACAGCCGCGCATGGGTCGAATATGGACAATCGTGCGCGACGCCGCGCATGCGAAGGTCGCGCTCCAGTATTTCCGCCGCGCCGGTGAGGACGACTATGTCGAGCTCTTCAACACGCCCGCCACCGAACTGCTCGAGAATTTTCCGCATCGCAACCTCGACATCGTCTTCATCGCGACGTCGCCCGAGGAGTACGGCCGCTACCTGGAGCTCGTGATCCCGATGCTCAAGCTCTCGGGTGTCGTGGTGCTTTACGGCTGCGCGGCCGCGGAGGATTTCGTGCGGCAATTTCTCGCGCACCCGGCGCTCGACGCGACGATTTTGCCGCTCGGCGAGGGGACGGGAATCGGCGCGCGTCGGCAATGACCAACGCGGCGGCCTTTCGGTACGCGATGCGCCGCGTGCCGACCGGCGTCACCGTCGTCACCACGCTGAAGGACGGAGAACCGCGCGGCATCACCGTCAACGCCTTCGCGAGCGTTTCGCTCGATCCGCCGTCGCTGCTGATCTGCATCAATCGCGAAGCGCGCAGCTATCTCTTCATCTCTACCTCGCGAGTGTTTTGCGTCAACGTGCTGGCCGGCGACCAGCGCCGTCTCGCCGAGCACTTCTCGGGCAAGGTGCGGGACCGGCAGTTCGCCGCGATCGACTACGCGGTCGACACGACGGGCGCGCCCGTCTTGGCGGGAACCATCGCGCACTTCGACTGCGAGGTACTGCACGAATACCAGATCGGTTCGCATTCTATCCTGATCGGCCGCGTTCTCTCGTGCATCGCCCGCACGGGCTCGCCGCTCGGATACTTCAATGGTGGATTCCACGACTTCGGCATCCACGTCGATTAGCGTGATTCGAACGTTTCCGGTGGGACCGCTCGCCTGCAACTGCACGATCGTCGCCGACGATAAGTCCGGCGAGGCGATCGTCGTCGACGGCGGTGACGGCGTCGACGAGGTTGCCGCGCTGCTCGAGCGAAACGGCTGGCGCGCGAAACTCCTCGTGCATACGCACGCGCACATCGACCACATCGGTGACCTCGGGAAGCTGCGCGAGCTGACGGGGGCTATGGGTCTGCTGCACCCGGCGGACCTCCCGTTGTATCGGGCGCTCGCGCGGCAGGCGCAGTGGCTGGGATTGCAGCGCGCGCCGGCGATCGTCGCGCTCGACGGCGAGCTGCGCGACGGTCAGCTTCTCGAGGTCGGTCCGCTACGGCTCGACGTGCTGCACACGCCGGGCCACACGCCCGGCAGCGTCTGCTTCGCCGTGCTCGACGGAAGCGACACCACGCTGCTCACCGGCGACACGTTATTTGCGGGCTCGATCGGCCGCTGGGATCTCGGCGGCACGTCCATGGAAGACATCGTGCATTCGATCCAAACGAAGCTGCTGCCCTACGCCGATACCACGCCGGTCGTGCCGGGACACGGTCCGTTTTCGACGATTGGCGTCGAGCGGCGCACGAATCCATACTTGCTGTGAACGAGCGCAAGCGCCGGCTGTTCGTCGGGATCGAGCTCGACGACGGCGTCCGCGCGGCGTGTGCGGCGGTGGCGGAACGGCTCGCGCGAGCCGGTTTCGCCGCGCGTTATGAGGCGCCGGAGAAACTTCACGTCACGCTGGCGTTCTTGGGCTACGTCGCGGCGGACCCGTACGCGGGAGTCGTTTCCGCGCTCGCCGCGGCTGCCCAGGCGGCCCCGTTCGCCGTTACGCTCGATAAGCTCGGCGGCTTTCCGCACGAGCGCCGCCCGCGCATCGCGTACGTCGGCGCGCGCGAGCAGGGTGCGCCGTTTCGCGCGCTGGCCGGCAACGTCCGCAGCGCATACGCCGCCCTCGGCTTCGACTTCAAGAACGACTCCGTCGCCCACGTCACGATCGCGCGCGTGAAGGCGCCGAGCAGAGCGCTCCCGCTCATCGAGTTCGAACCGATCACGGTGCGGATGGAACGCCTGACCCTGTTCGAATCGCTCCCCGACCGCGCCAACAACACAGCCCGCTACGAACGCGTGGAATCGATGCCACTGTTTTTGTCATCCTGAGCTTTGCCGGGCCCGCGTTAGCGGAGCTTGATGACGAGTCTTTCGGGTTCGCCGTTGGTGGAGGGTTGCGCGGCTGCTTGCGGCTGCGCAGCCGGCGTCGGTCGCTGCATCGCGGCGTGGTCGGGCACGGAACCGCCGGCGACCTTGCCGCGGTAGTCGTCGAGCGCGACGTGCAGCGCCTCGAGCGCGCGCTCGGGATAGTCTTTCTTCTTCTCGGGGTAACCGTCGAGCTGCTTCTCGATATCGCTCGCCGTGATCGCGGAGGCTTCGTCGATCGTCTTGCCCTTCGCGAGCTCGACGACCAGGCTGCACGTGGCGGTGCCGAATCCGCAGCCGGTCGTGAAGTAGGAGATGTCGTCGATCACGGCACCCGGGCCGACCTTCAAAAAGAAGTTATACATGTCGCCGCACGAGTCGCTGAAATACTCGCCGCTCGCGGTCGGATTCTCCATGGTGCGAAATCCGCTGCGCTCTTCCACGAGCCGTTGAAACTTCGGAAAGTCCATCTAGCCTACCATCTCCGCATCTGGGTGCAACTCGAAGCGGCACTCTTTTCCGCCGTGAGCCAGCGATTCCGTCTGCTCGTGCTCGCCGCCGAGCGTCTCGTCGATCACGTGATGGATCACGTGACAGACCTCGGGATTCTCCTTGGCTGCGCTCGAGTAGGGACACGTGTGTTCGTGCAGGACGAATCCGCCATCGATCAGGCTGTACTCGGCCACCACGCCCATCTTGCGCAGCATCTCGGTGAGCTGCGCCACGCGTTGTTCCGGATTTTGCGCCGTGACCTCTAGGCGCGCGCGCTCGATCGCGCGCTTGGAGAGGCCGTCGAAGATGCGCTCCACGCCCTGCGAGCCGAACTGATCGCGGAGCTCGCGCAGCACCGCGGCGAGCATTTTGTCGTAACCCTGGGGGAAGAGCTTGTCCGCCTCGGAGGTCAGCGAGAACTCGTAAGTGGGCTTCGTCGGGCCGCGCCGGACCGATCGCTCGGCGACCAGGCCGTCGCGTTCGAGGACGGTCAGCTGCTGGCGAACCGCGTTGGGAGAGAGCCCGAAGGAGCGCGCCAAGTCCGCCGCCGAGGCCGAGCCCCGCCGGCGCAACTCGCTCACGATCTTCCCGCGGGTCGTTTGAAAGAAGCGGTCGACGTGCATGTTCGGCGATATCCTAGCACGAAACGCGCTAGATAGTAAAGTTTTTCCTTGACTTTCTAAGAGAGGCTCGGCTACGATAAATCGCATGCTCCAGTCAGGCCTCCACATCAAAGATTTGCGCTGCCGCGTCGCCGGAAACGAGATCCTGCGGGGGATCGATCTGACGGTCCAGCCGCGCCGGGTGCACGCCCTGATGGGCCCCAACGGAAGCGGCAAGTCCACGCTCGCCTTTTCCCTCACCGGTCACCCGTATTACGAGGTGGCCGGCAGCGTCCTCTTAGACGGCGAGGACTTGCTCGCGCTTCCGCCTGATAAGCGTGCGCGCGCCGGGCTATTCCTTTCGTTTCAGTATCCGGCCGCGATACCCGGCGTGAAGGTCGCGAACTTTCTGCACGCAGCCCGCCAGGCCGAACGTCCCGGCGATCTCCCGCCGGCGAAGTTCCGCGCACTGCTTCTCGAAAAGATGGAGCAGCTCGGCATCGACCCGTCGTTCATGGGACGTTATCTCAACGATGGCTTCTCGGGCGGCGAGAAAAAACGCCTGGAAATGTTGCAACTCGCGATGCTCGCGCCGAAATATGCGATCCTAGACGAGACCGATTCCGGCCTCGACATTGACGCGTTGAAGGCGGTCGGCAGCTCCATCGCCGCGCTGCGCGCGAGCGACGAGGGCGCCGACACGGGCTTTCTCATCATCACGCACTATCCGCGCATCCTGCAGTACGTCGTACCGGACGTCGTCCACGTGATGATCGACGGCCGCATCGTGAAGACGGGCGGACACGATCTCGCACACTGCATAGAGCGCGAAGGCTACGACAAAATTCGGGAGGAGTCATCGGCGGTTGCCTAACACGTTGACCGTTCCCGCCGACGAGCTGTACGAAAAGCTCTCGTCCCTCGAGGGGCCGTTCGACGCGTCGGCCCGTAAGGCCGCGCTCGATCGCTTCTTCTTGCTGCGCAGCGGGCGCGAGAAGCCGGGCCGGTTCTGGCGAGTCGATTTCGAGACGATCGCGCCGACGGCCGGCGCAATCGATGTGAGCGGGCGCAGCCTTCGCATCGCGCACGCCGGCGACGGCGTACTTGCGTGCGACCTGGCGACGGCGGCGCGCGAGCACCCGGAGCTCTTGGCGCGGGCATTCGGTACGACCGGGATCGCGAACTCTAAGTTCGGGGCGCTCTCGGCGGCGTTCGCGGGGCTAGGCGCTTTCATCTATCTTCGCGCCGATCGCTCCTACGACGAGCCGATCGTCATCCAGTGCGACGCCGCCGGTGCCGCGATCTTTCCCTGGAACGTCGTGCTCGCCGAGCGGGGCGCAAGCGCGACCATCATCGAGCGCATTACCGGCGACGGAGACGCATTCGTCTGCGGCGCGGCAGAGATCGTCACCGAGGAGCACGCCGACGTGACCTACGCGGCGCTGCAAAATGCCGGCGAAGGAGCGCGAATCATCACGAGCCGCGCTGCTCGTCCCGGCCGCGACGCGCGAGTCTCGTGGGCCTCGGCGGAACTCGGCGGCCGGCTCGCGGCCGGAGACCTCGGTGTCGAGTTCGAGCATCCCGGAGCGCGCGCCGACATCACAGGGATCTTCTTCCCGCGCGCTTCGCAGCACGTCGACGTCGTCAGCACGGTGGAGCATCGCGCCGGTGAGGCGACCTCCGAGACGCTGGTCAAATCGGCCGCGAGCGAGCGCGGGCAGGCGCGGTTCCTCGGCAATATTCGCATCGCACCGCACGCGCAGGGCAGCGACGCGCGGCTGCGCGACGACGCGCTTTTGCTCTCGGCGACGGCTCACGTCGACTCCGTTCCGGCACTGGAGATCGGCGCCAACGACGTCAAGGCCTATCACGGCGCGACCGTCGGGGCCATCGACGCCGATCAGATCTTCTACATGGAATCGCGCGGCATCGAAGGCGCGGCGGCGGAACGCATGATCGCGCTCGGATTCTTCGAGCCCGCGATCGAACGCTTTCCCACCGCGCGGCTCCGCGACGAGATCCGCGCCGTCCTCGCGGAGAAACTATCGTGAGCGTGATCACGCCACCGAGAAACGTCGGCGCGATCATCGCGGATTTTCCGATTCTGGCGCGACCGACGTCGCGCGGCAAGCGGCTGGTCTACCTGGACTCGGCGGCGACGTCCCAGAAGCCCCAGGCTGTCATCCAGGCACTCGTGGACTACTACGAGCAGTACAACGCGAACATTCATCGCGGCGTCTACGAGATCGCCGCGCGCGCGACCGAGGAGTTCGAGGACGCCCGAGTCAAGCTCGCGCGCTTCATCGGCGCGGACACGGCGGAGATCGTGTGGGTCCGCAACACGACGGAGGCGATCAATCTGGTCGCCTATTCGTGGGGCAATGCCAACCTGCGCGCCGGGGACGCGCTCCTGCTGACGGAGCTCGAGCACCACTCCGACCTCGTGCCGTGGCAGCTGCTGGCCGAACGGATCGGCGCGGAGCTGCGATTCATTCCGGTAGACGATCGGGGCCTGCTCGTGCTCGACGATCTCGATCGCCTGCTCGACGGCTGCAAGCTGGTCGCCGCCGCCCACGTCAGCAACACGCTCGGCACGATCGCACCGCTCGAGACGATCGTTTCGCGCGCTCACGCGGCGGGAGCGCTCGTGATGGTCGACGGGGCCCAAGGCGCGCCGCACCTGCCGGTCGACGTCAAGGCGCTCGACGCCGACTTCTATACCTTCAGCGGGCATAAGATGCTCGGGCCCACGGGGATCGGTGTTCTGTATGGAAAGCACGCGTTGCTCCAAGCGATGCCGCCCTTCTTCTCGGGCGGCGACATGATCCGCAAGGTCGGGTACGCCCACACGACCTTCAGCGAGCCGCCACGTAAATTCGAGGCCGGCACGAGCAACATCGCCGACGCGATTGCCCTCGGCGTGGCGGCAGAATATCTGCAGGCGCTCGGGATGGACTGGGTACGCGAGCACGAGCGGCTCCTTACCGGTTACGCCCTCGAACGGTTGGCGGAGTTCGAGCCTCGCGGCTTGGCCATCTACGGCCCGCGCGATCCTGCCCTCATCTCCGGCGTGATCTCCTTTAACTTCGCGGACGTTCACGCCCACGATCTCGCCTCGATCCTCGACACCGAAGGGGTCTGCGTCCGGGCGGGACATCACTGCACGATGCCGCTGATGGAAAAGATGGGATGGGCCGCAACCGCACGCGCCTCGTTCTACATTTACAATACCGAGGCGGACGTGGACGCACTGTGCGGCGGAATCGAGAAGGCCGCGCGCGTCTTCGGAATCTGATGGACGACTTCTACCGCGATTACATCCTGGATCACTATCGTAACCCGCGGAACTTCGGCACCTTGGAGCACTCGGACGTCGAGGCGGAGGACCTCAACCCACTGTGCGGCGATCAGATTCGCATGCAGCTGAAGCTCGATGACGGCGTGGTCGAGGACGTGCGGTTTTCCGGCAGAGGCTGTGCCATCAGCCAAGCCTCGGCCTCGATGCTGACCGAGATGGTCAAGGGTATGAAGCTGAAGGATGTCGCGAAGCTCTCGAAGGACGCGGTCTTGGAGAACGTCGGAATCGGCATCAGCCCGACGCGCATGAAGTGCGCGATGCTGGGGCTGCGTGTCCTGCGTAGCGCCGCGATCGGCGAGCTTGCGGCGTGGCCGGACGAGGAGTGATGCACCATCTTCAGACGAGCAACTGGGCGGCGTTGGCCGAACAACCCGAGTTTCGCGCGCTCGTGCGAGCGCGCCGCCGATTCGTTACGCCGGCGACATTCTTCTTCATCGCCTACTATCTCGCGCTGCCGGTAGCCGTCGGATTCTGGCCGGCGGCCATGAGCCGACCGATCTGGGGCCCGTTGACGATCGCCTACGCCTTCGCTCTATCGCAGTTCGCGATGGCGTGGATCCTGCTCGCGGTTTACTTGCGGCGGGCCCGAAAATTCGATTTCCAGGCGGCTCTTATCCGAAAGCACGAAACGCGCGAGCTGTTTGACGCGCGTCCCTGAGCGATGAGAACCGAGCAGACGCTCGTGATGTTTGCGATCTTCGTCGGCATCACGCTGATCGTAACGTACTGGGCGTCGGGACAGAGCACGACGCGGCGTGGATTCTACGCCGCGAACCGGCGCATCGGCGGACTCCAGAACGGCTGGGCGATCGCGGGCGAGTACTTTTCGGCCGCGTCCTTCTTAGGTATCACCGGTTTGATCGCGTTCTACGGGTTCGACGGTTTCATGTACGCGGTCGGATGGCTGGTCGCATACCTGGCGGTGCTGTTCCTCGTGGCCGAGCCGCTGCGCAACACCGGAAAATACACGGTCGCCGACCTCGTTTCGTTCCGGCTGCGCGGCCGCGGCGTTCGCGCGACGGCGGCGCTCTCGACGCTCGCCATCACTTTGTTCTTCCTGATCGCGCAGATGGTCGGCGTCAGCGCACTGGTCAAGCTCCTGCTGCCGCGACTCGGGGACGTCGCAGCGATCATCGCCGTCGGCGTGCTGATGCTGATCTACGTTTTGTTCGGCGGCATGCTGGCAACGACGTGGGTGCAGATCATCACGGCCGCGCTGCTCCTGTCCGCTGCGCTCGGCCTCTCGCTGCTGGTGCTGGCGCACTATCACTTCTCCGTCGGAAACTTTCTCACGGCGGCCTCGCACGTGAGCGCCGGGGGACACAGCGTCAATCTGTTGCAGCCCGGGCTGCTCTTCCACGGCGCTCCGGGCGCCTGGAATTTGGTATCCCTCGGCCTCGCGCTCGTGCTCGGCACGGCCGGTCTGCCGCACATCTTGATGCGATTCTTCACGGTGCCGTCCGCGCAGGCCGCGCGCACGTCGGTAGCGTGGGCGATGGTGCTCATCGGCGCGTTCTACTTGTCGACGTCGTTCATGGGTCTCGGCGCCGCAACGATCGTCGGTAAGGAGCGCATCGGCCAGCGCATGTATGCGGGTCAGGCGATCGCGTACATCGCGCATCACCCAACCGAACAAAACGCGCTCAACGAGCAGCTGACGAAACAGGGCTACATCGTGCCGACCCCCGACAGCAACCTCGCGGCACCGCTGCTCGCCGCCGGACTCGAGGGCTCGATGTTGACGGCATTCGTGGCGGCGGTCGCCTTCGCCACGATCCTTGCGGTGGTCTCCGGTCTCACGATCACGGCGTCGTCCGCCTTCGCCCACGATATCTGGTTCAGCCTCGTGAGAAACGGGCGAGGCGACGAGAGCGAACATCTCTTCGTCGCGCGCATCGCGGCATTCGGCGTGGGCGTCCTCGCGATCGTACTGTCGATCGCCCTGCGCGGATTCAACGTTGCGTTTCTCGTCGGCCTCGCGTTCGCGGTCGCCGCCAGCGCGAACGTTCCGGTCATACTGCTGGCACTGTCCTGGCGGCGCTTCTCGCGCTCGGGCGCGATGGTCGGCATGCTCTCGGGCCTCGGCGCGTCCTTAGCGCTGATCGCGGCGAGCCCGGTGTTCATGGGAACCCGCGCGAGCTTTCCGCTCGATAATCCGGGGATCGTTTCGATTCCAGTCGGCTTCGTCGGTGCGATCTTGGGCGCGCTGTTGTGGCGTGACCGCGAGTCCGAGCAGATGTTCGACCAGTTGCAGGTACGCGCCAACACGGGTCTGGGTGCGGAGATCTAACGACGGCGGTTAGCGATCGCTACTGCGTCTTGATCGCGTAGTGATCCGTGATCTGTAAGCCGGCCGGACCAGGCTCCAAAGTAAACGTGACGTAGTACTCGCCGTTGGCCGTTTCGACGTCGGCCGTCACCTTGTACGCACCCGCGCCGACGTTTGCCGAGCGAATGGATTGGATGTGCGAGCCGGAGCTCATGAACGACTCGCTGGGGGCGCCGTGCGCGAGGTATGCCGCCGCACCAGGCCGGTCGCCGCGGCTCAACGCCTGCAGGTACGAGCGTACGACTGATGCAGCGCGATCGTCGCCGGCCGCCGCCAGCACTGCCGCCGGCGCTTTCGGCGTCGGCGCGGGCAATTTGGGTGTCGGCGCGGGCGCTTTCGGAGTCGCCGCGGGTTTCTCTGCGGCCGCGGGTTTCTCTGTCGCCGCGGGACGCGGCGGCGCCGTTGGGCTGGGCGTCACGAGCGCGAGGCGTTTGGATGTCGACAGCGGCTTCGGCGAGGAGGACGCCTTCGGCGATGGACCGGCCGTTGGAGTGAGCGAAGGTGCCGGCATCGGAGTGTGCAGCGCTACGCGCGTCGCGCGCGGGGACGGAGGCGGAAGCGACGGCAACGGCGTGACCGACGGTACCGGGGCGACCGCAGCGACCTTCGGCGGCGCCGCACTGCCACCCGAGCCGCCAAAAAAATGCGCGAGCACACCGCCCAGCAGCAGTCCCGCCAACACCACCACCAAGATGAGCGGAAAGAGCGGTAATCCTCCGCTCGGCTCGTCGTCTAGTCGGCGTCGGCGCGGGCGCTCTCTCATACTCCGGCAGAGTTTGTCCTGAGGGAATCGGCGAGCGCGTCGCGCAGCGCGGCCGGCAACACCGCCACAAAGTCCGGACGACGCTGCACGAACAGCGCGGTCGACTCCTTGAGGAGCTCCGCGTTCGCGCGCGCGTAGGCGATCAGAGCCTTGGCAGCGTCGTGCTCGCGGCGCGCAATGTTTTCGAGCGTCGTGCCCGCATCCTCGGCCGCATCTTCGGAAGATTCGCCGCGCTCGCGAAACGCGGCAAACACCGCCTCGACGAATGCGTGAAACGCGTCCGACGGCATCGCGGCAAGCTCATGCTCGTACATGATGGCGAGGTCCCTCTCGTCCATCTGCGCGAGAAGCTTTTCGAGTGCGCCGGCCAGCGTGTCCGCCGGCACGTTCCCGAACGACATTGACCGAACCATTTATCCCCGGCAGCAGGCAGCTCCTCGATGCGGCAGAAAATGTCGCCTGATGATCCGCGTGAGGGTTCCGCTTGATCTCCACGCCGTCGCCATCGGCGGCTCGGGCGCCTTCGCGCTTGCCACGCCGCTGCGCGTTCGCGACGTCCTGCGTTTCGCCGTTCGCGAGGCGATAGGCACGCGCGCGCCGGCCGATAAACTCTCGCGCAGCCTCCATCGGACGCTGGCCGGACTCGCGGCCGGCGATTTTACAATCAACGTCAACGGCCGCAGCTTCAGCGACGCAGACACCATCGTCGTCTGCGAGCGCACCGCAGACGTCCGCTTCTTCCTGACTCAGCGGCGCAGGACCGCGCTCAACCGAACGTAGAGAGCCGCTTCCTCTTGCGTCGGGTGATACTGTTAAGAGAAAGAAACTACTCGGAAGAAACGGAGCTCCCCAATAAAACTTGGCGTTGCCCTGCTTGCCGCGCTGTTGTCGCCGGCGTTGCCGGCGCATGCCGACCTCCGGTACCAGACCGTCGGCGAGGACCTCTATCGGGGTGAGTCGACGGCCGCCATATCGCGCGTTGCTTACAACGGAACGGAACGGCTCTCGATCCGCCGGGAAGACGGCTCGTTCCGCTTCGAGGCGCGAGCCCGGTATGCGCAAATGGGGCCGGACGGAAAAACCAGCAGGGAGGCCCGGTTCGTCCAGATCCTCCGTCCCGACGGCTCGTTCGAAGACACCATCGATGACGATCCCGACTTTCTAACGATCCTCAACCAACCGTTCGCCGTGCGGTTGGATCGTGTGACGCTTGCCGACGTGCGCGAACTCCACGGCCGGGTTCCATTTGCCGCGAGCTCGCCGCTCGAAGGGCACACGTTGCTGCACGGCTTTCTGCGGCCGGCCCCCAACGGACCGATCGAAGGACGCGCGACGGCGGCGGTACGGTTCGAAGCGGACGGGCCGACGGACGGCACGCTGCCCGGCCGCGCGGACGCCGCCGTCACGGGCCACATGCGGATGGACGGCACCGCTTACTATGCGCTGGACGACGGCTTGCTGCTCGCGGTCGGCGTTACCTTGACGATCGATGCGCAGCTGCGCCAACGGCACGGCGCGCAATCGTTCCCGGTGCGGATCGTCTACCGTCGCCGCATCCGGGTTCTAGGGAACCCCTAAAGTCTTAAGGAGCCTCTGAAGAAGTCGCTGCACCGATCGCAGCGAGCAGTTTCGCCGCAGATCGAGGCGCACCCGAGGAAGCATAGTCGCGCCCTCTGTGACCGAGGGCGCAACAAAGAGATGCGGCGAAACTGCCGCTGCCCGAGGGGTTTGACCGCAAAGCCGCCGTCTGCGTTGTTGAAGACTCGGTCACAGACGGCTGTGAGTATGCTCCCTCGCCTTCTTCTAGCATCCGACGGCTTTGCGATCAAACGATCGGTACATGGACTTCTTCAGAGGCTCCTTAAAAGGCCTCGACGAGCTCGACTTGGAGCGGGTGGCGGAAGGGCTGCTCTCGCAGCTCCGTCAGCGGCGTAAACGCCAGATGATTCTGATGACAATCGATCAGCATCTCTATCCCGCGCCTCACGGAGCCGGTCTCCTCGATGTATTTGGCCAGCTTCTTCACGAAGTAAGCGCGCGGATCGTTGAGAACTTTTGCGTAATAGGGATCGTCGGTGAGCCCGACCGGATCCACGCCCTCCTTCGGGACGAGCCATACGAACCACGGATCTTCGCTTTGGCGATAGCCGATCATCACGAGCGGCAGCGCGCGCGCCGAGTCGATTTTGGGCAGGAAGCTGCACAGCGTGTAGGCGTCTAGCGAGATCTCCGTCGGCTCGATGGCTTGCGTCATGGAATCTACACCTCTCATTCGATCGAGAAACCAAAAACAAAAGCCGCTTGCTCTTTGCGAGCCAAGCGGCTTGATATCACATCCGGGCCCCGCAGCCCAGCAAAAGCGCCATGGCGATGCTTTAGGAACGGGCCGGCAAACCCCTGCGCTCGCGCCGAGCGCCGTAAGACCGGCCGTTTCAGGAGTTTTTGCCGCGAGCGTGAAACCACGACCATAGCAGTGGTGGTCCGGGGCACTGTATGAGCGCGCTCGCACCACTCCTTACGGGAGTTTACGTGCCTTCAGCGACAACGTCGGGGCGGCCCGCCAGGGCACAGTCCCGCGCCGACTCAGCCCCGACTTATGCAGACTTCGAGGCGATCGTGGACGACTATCAGCGGCGGCTGTATGGTTTCGCGCTGCGCATGACAGGCAACCGCGAGGATGCCGAAGAGATCGTGCAGGACGCGTTCGTCCGTGCCTATCGCGCCCTCGGGAAGATGTCGTCCGAGCAGCGGGCGGACCTGCGCCTGCAGCCGTGGCTGTACACGATCACGCTCAACGTGACGCGCAACCGGCTGCGCGGGAAGCGACCCACGAACGTTGCACTGGACGCCCTTGCCGACCCCGATGCGATTCTGCGCGAATCCAACGAGGGGCCGCCGCAGCCCGAAGCGATCGTGGAGCAGAACACCGAGATCGCCCTCGTCGAGCGGGCCCTGTTGCAGCTGCCGATGCACCTCCGCGCCGCAGCGACGCTGCGGTTCATCGAGGGGCGCAGCCATCCCGAGATCGCCGAGATACTTCATCAGCCGATCGGCACCGTTAAGTCTCACGTCCATCGAGCGGTGCGTATACTACGGCGCATTCTTGGGCCGCAGATCGGACGATTTTCCCCGGAAGGAGCCCCAGTGCATGCGTTGTCGTGACGTCGAGGCGCTGTGGGACGAGCTCCGCGGCGAGTGCCTGGCCTCGCTCAAGGAGACCGTCCATATCCATCTCCGCGCCTGTCCCTCGTGCCAAGACATGTACGAACAGTACGAGGGCGTCGCGTATTGCCTCTCCAGTCTGCCGCGGCCCGAACCGTCCTGCGATCTGGCCAAGAAGGTCGTCCAGCACATCGCCGCCCTCAAGGGCAAGTCGCACTTGCCGATCGTCCTCTCCGCAGTCAAGACTCCCCTCGGGCGAGTCTACGTCGGCTTCAAGCAGCATCGGATTGCGTACGTCAGCCTCGACACCGGCGAGCCGCTCGACGACGTCGTCGCGCGAGCCGGGCGCCGGCTGCGGCGCGACGTCGTTCCCGGCGAAGCGCCGTCCTGGCTGCTGCGCGCCCTCGAGAACTTCTTCACCACCTGGACCGTCGACGATGCCATCGTCGACATCAGCAGCCTCACGCCGTTCGAGCAGGCCGTGCTGCGGGCCGCCGCCCGCATTCCGCGCGGCGAGGTACGTTCGTACGCGTGGGTAGCGACGCAGATCGGGCGCCCGCGCGCGGCGCGCGCAGTCGGACGCGTGATGGCGCGCAATCCACTGCCCCTGCTCTTTCCATGCCATCGCGTCGTGGATTCGTCCGGCCATCTGCACGACTACTACTACGGCGTCGAAATGAAGGCTCGTCTTCTCGAAATGGAGGGCTACCGGCGTTAGACGCCAACCTTAGCCACTCCTAAATGATCGATCCTCGGATAGCGGCCATGCCGGACGTTCACGGTCATGCCAAGGGTGAGCATCGGCCCTATACCGAGGAGCGTCCCATTGCATACTCCGCGCGGATGCTCTTCCTCTGGTTCTATCATGCATGCCGGCGGGCTTCGCCGCGTTTCCTGATGGTGGCCGATCATTCGAACTATTTGACCTTCGAGGATCCGGGAGCCGTCAACACGGTGCGCCGCGCGCTGAAGCTGGCCCAAGCCGGCGATCTGCTCGGCGCCGCCGAAACCGCCGGCGTCGACACCGCTCACGCCGGCCTCGTCTCCGAGGGACTGCGGCGCGGGATGCGCTTCTCGATCGGGGCGGAGATGGACAACGATCCGCGGGCGCGGCCCGACGCCCAGAACATTATCGATGCGATGCGGCCCGACGGCATCATCCGGTCGGTGCACTTCGTCCCCATCCAGCATCCGGAGAAGGGTGCGGATTGGCTTTGGCCCTTCGACAACGAAGAGTTCGCGGCGCTGTACGACGTGGTGGGCACTGAGCAGCTCTGGGAGTTGTACATCGCGAAGCTCGTCGACGACCTCGAGAGGCTGCCGACCCACGTCGTCGGCCACTTCTACGCGCCGGCCACGCTCGGCCGATGGCCCGCTCAAAAGAAGCTCGATGAGTATGAGGATCGCATGCTCGACGTTGCCCACAGTCGTGGACTGGCCGTCGAGATCAACACGCGGTTCCTCTACCGCGACGCGCCCGACGATCGCAAGAAAAAATATCTCGACGCCAACGCCCGGCTGATACGCAAGGCGAGGACGCGCGGCGTCGGCATCGCGATCGGCTCCGACGCGCACAGCCCGAAAGATCAGGGCAACGCGTTCGACGTCGTGCTCAAGCTGCTCGACGACGCCAAGATCAACGAGGTGGTGTTTCCGGTCGGCGGGCGATTAGCACGCGTCGCCCTGCGCGCCACGCGAGAACACCTCGAAGCTCAGGCGCAGGCGCACCGCCAGCCGATCGCGCCCGGAAGCAGCATCACGGGCTACAGCCGAGCCGAGCTCGGCTTGCCGGAGGAAGCCGAAGGCGCCGCCGGACGGCGCGAGGGCGCGCGCGCAGCCCGCGATGCCGGACCGAAGAAACGCGCGGCCGCGTCTTCTACGCCGAGCACGTCGCGGCGTTCCCCCGACTCGTCGGCGTCGGCGTCCAAGGCGAAGGCGGCGCGCGGCGGTAAACCGGCACCTCCCAAGAAAAAAGAAGAGACTAAGAGCGGTCCTTCCGGACGCGCGAAGCGCCCGTCCGTGGTGCCTGCGAAGAAGGCCGCGAAGCGTCCCGCAAAAACGGCCGCTACGCGCCGTAAAAAGACTTCGTCCATCCGCACCGGCAAGAAGAAATCCGCAGGCAAGCCGGCGACGCGCCGACCGGCTCCAGCAAAGAAATCGCCCGCCAAGAAGCCGGCGGCCAAGAAGCCTGCATCGCGGCGGGCGGCGAAGCCCAAGCCCAAGCGTCTTTCGACCGGGTACGCGAAGAAGGCCGCGAAAAAGAAGAAAGCCGCGGCAAAGCGCCGCTGACGCTCGAGTTTCGAGGGGAGGACCCAGCATTGGCGGATACCGTGCGCCTTAGGAATATCGCATTCGTCGGACCCCATCACACGGGCAAGACCACTCTGGTCGAGGCGATTCTCGCCCACACGGGCGCGATCGGGCGGCGCGGATCGATCGCCGACGGAACGACCGTGACGGATCACGAGCCCGAAGACGCGGCGCATCTTCAATCCACGACCGTCGGCTTCGCGCACACTACCGCCGACGACATCGACATCACGATCGTGGACGCGCCCGGCTTCATCGACTTTTTTGAGGAGACGAGACAGGCGCTGGTCGGCGTTGACGCCGCCGTCGTCGTCGTCGAAGCCGATCCCGCGCGCGTCGTACAGACTCAGGGCATCGTCGACCATCTCGAATCCACGCAGATGCCGCACATCTTCGTCGTCAACAAGATGGACCGGCCGGGCGCCGACTTTGCCGCCACGCTGACCGCGCTGCAAGAGGCGTACGGACGGCACGTCGTCGCCGAACAGTGGCCGCTGGGAAGCGCCGAAAGCTTTCGCGGTTACATCGATCTCGCCCAGCGCAAGGCATACCGGTTCGACGGCGGCGAGGAAGAGATCCCGTCCGAGCTGAGCGAGCTCGCCCAGCGCAAACACGTGGAGCTGCTCGAGGCGATGGCCGATTTCGACGATCACCTCATGGAGGAGCTGCTCGAAGGCGTCGAGCCTCCGCTGGACGAGATCGATCGCGACCTCTGCAGCGAGTGCGCGCACGATCAAGTGATCCCGGTGCTCGTCGCGGCCGGCATATCGGGCGCCGGCGTCGATGCGCTGGTGCGCGCGATCGAGCGCTGGTTTCCGTCGCCCGCCGACGCACCCCTCACGGACGCCGAGGGACGCCCGATCGCGCCGGACGCGACGGGGCCGGCGATGGCGCGGGTCATCAAGACCGCCATTCACCCGCAGAGCGGTAAACTGTCGATCGTGCGCGTGCTGTCGGGAACGATCAAGGCCGATGCCACCCTCTCGAATATCACCAAACGGGACGAGAAGGTGCGCCTCGGCGGGCTCTACCGTCTGCAAGGCAAGAAACAAGAACCGATCCCCGAAGCCGGCCCCGGTTCGATCGTCGCGCTCGCGCGGCTCGATTCCGTCTCGACCGGCGACACTCTGACGTCGGCCGGCCATAAGGTTCTCCTACCGCGCGTTCCGGTCGCGGAGCCGGTCTTCGCCGTGGCCATCAAGCCCAAGGAGCGCATCGACGAGGCCAAGATCTCGCAGATGCTCGCGCGCATCGTCGACGAGGATCCAGCGCTGCGCCTCGAGCGCGCCGACGTGACGCACGAGCTGCTGCTGCTCGGAAGCGGCGAGCAGCACGTGGCCATCGCCGTCGAGCGGCTCGCGCGCAAGTACAAGGTCGAAGTCGCGACGGCCGCGCCGACGATTCCGTACCTGGAAACGATCACGGGCGGGACCGAGATCCATTCACGGTACAAGCATCAGACCGGTGGCCACGGCCAGTTCGGCGACGTGTGGCTGCGCTTCGAGCCGCGCGAACGCGGCGCAGGCGTGACGTTCGACGACAAGATCGTCGGCGGCGTCGTGCCGCGGCAGTTCATCCCCGCGGTCGAAAAGGGCGTCCGCGAGGCGCTCGCCCACGGTCCCAGCGGTTATCCGGTGACCGATCTGCACGTCACGCTCTTCGACGGTCAGTACCACGACGTCGATTCGAGCGAACAATCCTTCAAGACCGCGGCGGGAATGGGCGTGCGCGACGCGCTGCCCAAATGCAATCCCGTGGTGCTCGAACCGATCGCGCACGTGCGAGTGGTCGTTCCGACCCACTACACGTCGACCGTCATCCAGCAGCTCACCGGCAAGCGCGGGCAAATTCTCGGCATGAACCCGGCGGATCGTCCCGGCTTCGACGTCGTCGAGGCGTACGTTCCAGCGGTCGAGCTCTCGCGCTACATCACCGAACTGCGTACCGCGACGCAAGGCCTGGGTACGTACTCGTGGAGTCACGAGCGCTACGATCCCGTCCCGGGGAACCGCGTCGCCCCCAAGGCGGCGGTGTAGGCTTTTTGAAGTGGCTCCTTCGCCAGAGCTTCGAACGCGCTACGTGAGGATTCGAAGACGCTCGTCGCTCGCATCCGGCTCGCTCCTGCTCGGCGACTTTTTCGGGAGAACGAAGTTTTGAAACAGCCATCCATGGCTGGCCCGAAAAAGTTCGACGCTTCTCATCCT
This sequence comes from Vulcanimicrobiota bacterium, assembly GCA_963723485.1. GTDB lineage: Bacteria > Vulcanimicrobiota > Vulcanimicrobiia > Vulcanimicrobiales > Vulcanimicrobiaceae > Cybelea. The sequence continues at coordinate 375,094 of CAVRQS010000002.1, forward strand.
CACGTAGCGCGTTCTCGCAACCTGCGGGCAATAGTTGCGACGCTGTTCGTGTTAGCCGGTGCAAGTTGTACGAAGGCGGGGGGCGGCATGGCCGGTGGGAGGCATCCATGGACGCATCCCGGGTACTTGCGCGTGTCGGTGCAGTCGGACCTGAAAAACCTGAACCCGCTGCTCAACTCCAATACGACCGACGTCTTCGTCGATCGGCTGATGTTCGAGCCGTTACTGACCGCGGATCCGAAGGGAAACCCGCTGCCGATGCTGGCCGCCGAGGTGCCGACGCTCGAGAACGGCGGCATCAGCCGCGACGGCCTGACGATCACCTATCGTTTGCGCAAGGACGCGCGCTGGTCCGACGGCGTGCCGGTCACGTCGGCCGACGTGAAGTGGTCGTGGCAAGCGATCATGAACCCCGACAACAACGTCGTCTCGCGGCACGGCTACGACTACGTCGCGAGGGTCGACACGCCGAACGCAACCACGGCCATCGTCCACCTCAAACAGCTCTTTTCGCCTTTCGTCAACACGTTCTTCGCCGAGAGCGATCAGCCGTACATGCTCGCCCCGGCGCACGTGCTGGCGAAGTATCCGAACATCAACAACATCCCCTTCAATAGTCGGCCCACCGTGAGCGACGGTCCGTTCAAATTCGCGCAGTGGGCACGGGGCGATCGCATTTCGCTCGTTCGAAACGATGCGTTTTTCATGGGCAGGCCTGGGTTGAGCCGGGTCGACGTCAAGATCATCCCCGACGAGGACACCTCGGTGAACCTCCTGCGATCGCACGCGATCGACTACATGTTCCAGGCGTCGCAGCAGACGTATCAGGCATTGCGCGGGGTGCCCGACGTGAGGCTCGTCTGGGTCAACGTCAACGGTTACTCGAGTATCCAGCTCAACTGCTCCCATCCGGCCCTGCGTGACCCGCGCGTACGCCTCGCGATCGCCTACGCACTCGATAAGAACGAGCTGGTTCGAACGCTCACGTACGACACGCAGACCGTCGCGACGGAGGACATCCCGAACTGGATGTGGGCGTTCAATCCGGCAGTGCGCGCCTATCCGCACGATCCACTGATGTCGCGGCGGCTTCTGCGCGAGGCCGGTTGGAGGCCCGGACCCGACGGCGTCATGCGCAAGGACGGGGAGCCGCTCGGCGTGGTGATGGTCTCGAACAACTCGAACGCGACGCGCAGGCGCGAAACCGTCGAGATGCAAGCCATGCTGAAAGAAGTCGGCATCGAAACGGAGATCAAGTACTATCCGGGCGACGTGCTGCTCGCGCCCGCCGGCATGGGTGGAATCCTGCAGCTCGGCAAGTTCGACATTTCGGTCACCGGCTGGTACGCCGGAATCGACCCGGACGACAGCACGCAGTTCACGTGCGAGAATTTCCCGCCGGGAGGATACAATTATTCGCGCTACTGCAGCGCGGAGATGCAGCGCTTGCAGAAGATCGCGCTGACGCACTACGACCGTCCCACGCGGCAGTCCGCCTACTACGCCATCCAGGAGCTGCTGGCCAAGGACAACCCGATGATCTTCAACTACTGGCTGCGCCAGATGGAGCCGATCAGCGTCGACTTTCGGGGCTTCGATCCCAATCCGGTCGTCGAGGCGTGGAACGCGTGGCAGTGGACCATCTAAGTCTGCCGGAGCTGGCGTGGCTGCGTAAGATCATCGTCGAGCGAGCGCTGACGCGCGGCGACTACGTGCTCGCCGGCGGCGTGCGCAGCGACTACTACATCGATAAGTTTAGCCTCTTCTCCGACCCGCACGTCCTGCGGCGTATCGCGCGGCTCTTCACTCCGATCATCGCGGAGCTCAATCCCGACCTCATCGCCGGCACCGAGCTCGGCGGCGTGGTCATCGCCACGGTGGTCTCGCAAATGTCCGGGCTTCCGATGCTCGCCGTGCGCAAGAAGCCCAAGGCCTACGGCGCGTTCGCGAACGACTACGTAGAAGGCCCATACGCCTCCGGCCGGCACGCGTTGCTGCTCGAGGACGTCGTCTCCAATGCCGGCGAGCTGATGGCGGCCGCCGCGCGCCTGCGCGAGCTCGGCCTCGAGGTCACGCCCTACGCGGTGATCAGCCGCGGCCTTGCGCCGGTTCGCGCGCTGATCCAAATTCTCGCTCCCGCGGAGCGCGCCCAAAACCGAAAACTAAAAGCCTTAAACAACCAGCTCGAGGCCGTCGACCGCACACTCTACCGCACCCGAGAACGTCGCCTTCGCCGCGTCGACGAGCGCTTGCGGCCTCGGCGCTGCCGGGTAGTGCGTGAGCACGAGCCGCTCGACGTTCGCGCGGCTCGCCATTTCGCCGGCCTCGCTTGCGGACATGTGTCCGCGCTCGCCTCGTTCGGCGCCGAGCCCCAGCGCCGTTTCGCAGAGAAAGAGCGCGCTGCCGCGCGCGTGTTCCGCGACGGCGTCCGACGGCGCGGTGTCGGCGGAGTACGTGAAACTCCGCCCGTCGCAATCGGCACGGATCGCGAAGGCATCGACGTAATGCCGCGTGGGACAAAACGTCAGGCGCGCACCGCCGATTTCAAGCGATCCCCCGGGCTCGTACTCGCCAATCGCGAAGACCGCTTCGAAAAAATCGACGTCGTCGTCGCGCCCGACGATCCGGCGCAGCCCTTCGAGCGTGTCGCGGCCGTTGCGCGGAAGCCAGAGCGGCATCCGTTCCGCCGATGGGTGCGCACCATGCTTCAGACCGTAGCGCAGCGGCACGAGATCGAAGTAGTGATCGGCGTGCATGTGCGAGACGACGATCGCGTCGAGAGCCGCGTAGTCGATCGCGAGCTGCAGCTTCCCGAGCGCGCCGCAGCCGAGGTCGAGCAGGATCGCGGCGTCGCCCGTTCGCAGCAAGTAGCTGCTGCAGGCGCCTCCCGGGCGCTGCGTCGCGGGGCTGGAGCCGACGACGTGAAGGCGCAGAATGCCCTCAGGGGAGCGACGCGAGCACGTCCTCGGCGTGCTCGTTCACGTTGACCTTCGGCCAGATCTTCGTGATTTTGCCGCTCGCGTCGATCAGAAACGTCGCCCGCGTGCTCACGCCGAGCGCGTCATACAGCTTCGACTCCGTGTCGGCCAGCAGCGCGAACGGAATCGCGAACTTCGTTTTGAAGCGCTGATGCGACTCGACCGAGTCGCGGCTCACTCCGACGATCCGCGCGTTCTTCTCCTGAAACTGACGGTAGCTGTCGCGAAACTGCGACGCCTCGCTCGTGCAGCCCGGCGTATCATCCTTAGGATAGAAGTAGAGGACGAGCGGACCGCCGAGCAGGTCGGTGGTCGTCACGGGGTTCCCTTCGTCGTCGAGCACCGTCACCGCGGGGAGCTGGTCGCCTTCGCGAAGCATCGTGTTATCCTTTCTCGAAGTGGGGTCGTGTGCGCAAACCGGCTGCTTCGCCACAATCCCAAGACACCATTGCAGCGGCGCACCCGCTGGCCCGGGCGCTGATCGCGCGGCTCGGGCCGCGCGCGGACGGGCCGTCATTGGACTTCGGCGCCGGACACGGGCGCAACACCCGGGCGTTACGCGATGCCGGCCTGCGCGTCGTGTCCGTGGCCGATGCCGTTGCGGACTCGGCGGCGCAGCTGACGGGCATCACCGACCGTTTCGCGGCGGCGCTGTCGACGCACGCGCTGCTTCACGGCACGCCGTCGATCGTCGCCGAGAAGACTGCGGTCATCGCGCAGTCTCTCGAGCCTGGCGGACTGCTGTACGCGACGTTCGGCTCGTCGCGCGACGCCCGCTTCGGCAAAGGCGAACGCATCGACCATCGGACGTTCGCGCCGCTGGAAGGCGACGAGGGCGGCATCGCCCACGCCTACTTCGATCGCGAACATTTGGTCGCGCTGCTCGAGCCGCTCTACATAATCGAGTCCCTCGAAGAGCGCGACGTTGACGACGTGATCGGAGCATGGGCACATCGCGACGCGCCGCTGCGCGGCGCGGTGCACTGGTTCGCTATTGCAGCTAAGCGCGATTGAGGCGCGAGTCGCGGAGTCCAACAGCGTCGATATGTAATTGCGGTTCCGAACCCGCGTCGCTCAGCAGACTACTGTCGCGTCAACGCGCTCCGCGAACGCTGCACTTTTCAGTTCCATTGGAAGCTAACGCGTCCGTCGCCCTTTGTCTTCCAGCCCGTCGACATGTGGGCTTTAATGGCGCTGGACTCGACGTAGGAAGACCCCCCACCACCACCGCCGCCTTGACCGAAATAGAAGCCGCAACTCAGGGCAACGTCACCACCGCCGCCGCCACCGCCGCCATAGTAACCGCCACCACCGCCACCGCCGCCTCCGGAGGGGTAGTAGAAGTAATAACCGTTACCGCCGTTGCCGCCGACGCCTAACGTTCCGTCGGTGCCGGGCTGGCCGTTACGCTGGCTAGTGTTACAGTTTTGAGCGCCGGCTCCGCCCGAGCCGCCTTTTCTTTGCGTGCCGCCGCCACCGCCCTCGCCACTACCGCTAGAACCACCGCCGCCACCACCGGATAGACCCTTAAGGCCGCCACCGTCGCCTCCATAGCCGTAGCCATAGGTGTAAATCGCGCCGCCCGCTCCGCCGCCGCCTGCAGCGACGATAATGCGATCGGGCAGCGTGTCGCCACCCGTTCGAACGTCGGAGGCACCGCCGCCTGGGTTGCCTGGTTTTTTCTGAGTACCGTTCATACCGCCAGCGCCGCCGCCGTTGAACCCGCCGTGTGCACCGGACCCGCCGACGAACACATAAAGCGTTTCGCCTGGGTGTACTCGGATAATCGCGTAAACCCGGCCTGGGAAGCCGGGGAAATCCCCGCTGGGGTAGAGGAAAGTTCCGCCGCCCGCACCACCGCGCGCGATCACCGTGAGTTGCTTCACGCCCGCGGGGACGATAAACGTTTGTTCGTAGCCGGTGTAATAAAACGTCCTCTTGTGCGTTGCATCATTTGTGATGGAGCTCGCGTTTTTGCCCGTCGGCATTGAAGAGCCGTCGCACCCGACCAGCATTGCTCCGGCCAGGTTGATACTCAAGACGCAGCGGCAAAGCGCGAACGTTCGCATCAATGTTCCTGCCAACTGAAGATGACGCGCCCATTGCCGATCTCTCTCCAGCCCGTCCACATGAGCGATCTGATTGCATTAGGCTCGACGTACGACGATCCGCCGCCGCCGCCGCCGCCAGGGCCAGCGGCGTATTCATTCTTACCGCTGCCGCCGCCGCCGCCTCCGCCACCACCGTAATATCCGCCGCCACCACCGCCACCGGGCCCTCCGCCGCCTCCATAATAGGAGGATGGCGCGCCGGCTCCCGCGTTGCCGCCACGCCCCAGGGCGCCGTCGTGGCCGCTCTTACCGTTTTTGATGCCTTGACCGCCGGCGCCGCCGACACCACCCGCAGTTTGCGTGCCGCCGGTGCCGCCCCGGCCGCCGGTTTTCGTACTCCCGTTGCTGCCGGAGTCGCCGACCAAACCACCGCCATCGCCACCGTAATCAGTTTCGTAGAACGCGAAACCACCGACGCCACCGCCACCGGCGGCAACGATGATGCGATCCTTTAGCGCCCCGCCGCCGCGGCGCACGTCGGACGCGCCGCCCCCACTACCGCCTCCACCACGCCCGGCACCGCCGCCGTTGAATCCGCCAGTACCACCGACGAAGAGATAGAGCTTCTCGCCGGGCCGTACCCTAATGACCGCGTAAACCCGACCCGGGAAGCCAGCTAAACCGTCGCCTGATGCCGTGAGGAAGCCGGCCCCCTGGGCACCGCGCGCGGTTACGGTGAGTCGCCTGACGCCCGCGGAAACGACGAACATTTGCTTCGTGCCCGTATAATTCGAAGGTCTGATGCTGCTCGAGCCCTGCCGAATCGACGGGCGCGTAATCGGTAGCGCGCGGCATCGACGATCCGCCGCAGCCTGCGAGCAATGCAACGAATGCGCAGGTTAACGCGTAGCGGCCAGCGAGAGCCTTCACTTGTCTTTCTCCTTCACGCGTGAACGGATCGACGCCTGAGAAAATTCGACGCGCGGCGCTCGGCGCCTCTTAGCGGCCCGCGAGCGCAAGCGACCCGTGCAGCGACCAGTCGCCGATCGGCGAGGTGGGCGCAGAGCGGCCCGAGGTGGCTTTTCCGGATCAGAGGTTGAGTGCTACGATCGAGCTGAGCGGTATCGGAAGAATCCGAGCCGCTTGCGCACCTGCTAAAGGAACAAAGCAGATGAAGACTTCAGGTTTCTGCGTGTGCGCGGTATTCGCCGGCTGCGTCCTCATCGTGGGATGCGCGCAGCCCACGGAACTCTCACGCGTCCAGTTCACTCCAAGCGTCGACAGCCTTCGTAATGTCGGGGCCAATCGACTGACGTACCTCGTGTTGCATAGCTTCGGCGCAGATCATGACGGGGATTACCCCAACTCAGGCTTGCTTTGCCTTGGCGACGCGTTCTATGGCGCGACGTATGGCGGCGGCAGCGGCACGCGCCATTGCGGCAGCTACGGTGGCTGCGGGACGGTCTTCAGCATGTCGGCCAGCGGCGCGGAGAAAGTACTGCATAGTTTCGGCGGCACGAAAACCGGCGGCAGGCTGCCCTACGCACCGTTGATCGACGTAAACGGCACGCTCTACGGGACGACGGGATACGGTGGCAGATTCGAATATGGAACGGTCTTCAGCATCACCTTGGCTGGCAACGAGAGGGTGCTGCACAACTTCGGCGAGGGAACCGATGGCAACTATCCTACCGCGGCCTTGCTTGATGTAGGCGGCACGTTTTACGGCACGACGTCAAATGGTGGCGCGAACCAGTGCGGCGGCTCCGATAACGGCTGCGGCACGGTCTTCAGCATTACGTCGAACGATAAAGAAAAGCTGTACGGCATCACGGCATTGGGCGTTGCGGGCATCGCAGCAGCGCAGCATAGCGCCGATCGCGAGCACCATAGCCGCAGATCGGCGTTGCGGGCTGAGAACGCACCGACTCGGCCTCGCCTGGCCCGCGCCCGGCCCAAGGGGGCTTCGTTTTGAGGCCTTACGTCGACGCGCAGATGCCTCTGCTGCCAAAGGCGTGGTAACTTAACTGAAATGGGCAGACAGGTAGCTAGCGTGCTTTATGTGGTGGCCATGGCAGCCATCATAGTTGGTCTAGATTTCGCGTTCTTCAGAGACCGATTCTGGGAACGGTTGATGGTGAATATCGGAGTCGTCTTGGTGTTCGCGGCGTTCTACTTGAGATTCCTGAAGCGTCCTTGAACGAGGGGCGCGTCACCTCCAGGTCGGTCGCTCCGGATCGCGAGATCCGCTAACGCCGCTCTGCCGCGATGAGGTTCTCCATCGGGCTCGACGCGGCGGCGTAGAGCCGCTTCTCCATGCGCCCGGCCAGAAAGGCTTGGCGTCCCGCGATCGTGGCGTGCTTCATCGCCGTCGCCATCAACACCGGGTCGCGAGCGCGCGCGATGCCCGTGTTCATCAACAGCGCGTCGACGCCGAGCTCCATGGCGATCGCGGCGTCGGAGGCGGTCCCCACGCCGGCGTCAACGATCACCGGGACCTTCGCGCGTTCCTTGATGACGGCGATCGAGTACGGATTGCACACGCCTAGGCCGCTCCCGATCGGCGCCGCGAGCGGCATCACCGCCGCGCACCCCAGCTCTTCGAGCTGTCGGCACGCGATCGGGTCGTCGCCCACGTACGGCAAAACGATAAATCCATCGGCCACCAGCCGCTGCGCCGCCGCCAGGGTCTCGCGCGTGTCCGGATGCAAAGTCTGCGCGTCGCCGATGACCTCCAGCTTGATCAGGTCGGTGGAGAGCAGCTCGCGCGCGAGCTGGGCGGTAAGCACCGCGTCGTCGGCCGAATAGCAGCCGGCGGTGTTCGGCAGAATCGTATAGCGGCCGCGGTCGACGTAATCGAGCAGCGTGCGGCCGTCGGCGTTATCCAAGTTGATCCGCCGGATCGCGACCGTCACGATCTCGGCGCCGCTCGCGTCGTGCGCCGCCCGCATCACGTCCAGCGACGGATACTTACCGGTGCCGACGATCAGCCGCGAGGCGAACTCGTAGCGCCCCAGGCGCAGTGCGTCGGCGCTCATCCGCCGGCCACCGCTTGGATGATCTCGACGCAATCGCCCTCGCGCACGATGTCGTTCTGAAATTCGCTGCACCGGACGACGCGATCGTTGCGTGCCACGGCGACGCCGGTCCGCGGGGTGCCGAGCAGATCGAGCAGCGCCCCGACGGTCACCTCGCCGGGCAGCTCGTGCGGCCGCCCGTTGATCGTTGCCTTCACGCGTGGATGATTCGTCTCTCGAGTGTAAACGGCTTCAATCCCGATGCCTCGCCGCTCTCGACGGCATCGGCGATCAACCGCGCGGTTGCCGGAGCCAGCAGGATGCCGTTGCGATAGTGCCCCGTCGCGAGCACGAGACCGCCGATCGGAGTCCGGCCCAAGAACGGCAGCCCGTCCGGCGTCCCGGGCCGCAGGCCGGCCCAGCTTTCCGTTATCGCGAAGTCGCCGAGCGGCGGGGCCGCCGCGAGCGCCGCGTGCAGCAGCTCGCCGACGCCGCGCGCGGTGACGCGCTGGTCGAAACCTGCGGATTCGACCGTCGCCCCGATCAAAAGTCGCCCGTCCTCCCGTGGCACGAGATAGGCGCCCGGAACCCACGTCGCGCGGCGCACGAAGTTGATCGGCGCGGCCAGCGCGAGCATCTGACCCTTGATCGGTGCGATCGGCGGCACGCACTGCGCCGGCACGCCCGCGAGTTCGCCGGCCCACGCGCCGCACGCGTTGACGACGAAGCCCGCCGCGGCGAATCCTAGCTGCGTGTGGACGCCCAGCACGCGTCGCTCGTCGCATTCGACCCGAACGATGGAGCCGCGCTCGACGCGCACGCCGCGCGCCGCGCAAGCGGCGACGAGCGCGCGGCCGAGCCGGCGGTTGTCGACGCACCCTTCGCCCGCAATCTCCAGCCCACCGACCGCCGACGCGCCGAGCCACGGTTCGCGCGCGAGCAGGGTGCCGCGGTCTAGTACCTCGGACGCGACGCCGCGTGCCGCGAGCGAATGCGCGTGCGCGCGCAGCGCGTCGAGCTGCGCGGAGTCGAATGCCGCGTGAACCACCCCGTCCAGGCGCAAGTGCGGATCGATGCCGCTCGCTCCAGCGACGCGTGCGGCAAACGCCGGATACTCGTCGAGCGATGCGGCGCACAGGCGCACGAGCTCTCCGTCGCGCACGCGCTCGGTGTAGGGCGCCAGCATGCCTGCGGCGGCCCACGATGCCGCGCCCGCCGGCTCGCCGCGGTCGACGACGCGCACGGCTGCGCCGCGTTCCGCCAGCTCGAAGGCGATCGCGAGGCCGATCACGCCCGCCCCGACGACCACCACGTCCCCGGTGCGGCTCACGCTACATGCCGATGTAGACGGGGCCTTCACCGCCCTGCGGCGGCACCCAGGTGATGATCTGATAGGGATCCGCGATGTCGCAAGTTTTGCAATGGACGCAGTTCGTGAAATTGATTTGCAGCCGGCCCTGGAATTTGCCGTCAGCCGGCTCGAACATCGGATCGTACACCGCGGCCGGGCAAAAGTAACGGCACGGGTTTCCGTACTCGACCGTGCAGCGGTCGCGGCAGATGTCGGTATCGGAGACGATCAGGTGACACGGCTGATTTTCTTCGTGCATCGCCCCGCTGTTGTAGACGTCGGTGAGCTTGTCGAACGTCAGCACGTTGTCGATCGGCGCGCGAGGCGTCTCTTTCGGAGGCCAACCCGCCTTCGCCATGCGGGCGTAGCCCGGCTCTCCCGGAAGCTTCTCGATGAAGCCGAAGGCGGCGCCTCCGGTCAGCGTAGAGAGCCCGGCGTTGATCAATCCGGACAGCAGACCCTTGCCGAACCCCTGATGGAAGTTGCGCGCGGTGCGAAGTTCTGCGAATGCCCACGAGTCTTTGAAGCGGCGCTCGTAGGACGAAAGCGTCGCCGCATCGTTGGATCCCGCCTGTAGCGCCTCCCAAAGCGTCTCCGCTGCGAGCATGCCGGACTTCATCCCCAAGTGGATCCCCTTGAGGCGCATGCCGTTGAGGAAGCCGGCCGAATCGCCGACGATCAAGAGCCCGTCGGCGTACGCGCGCGGCATCGCGAAGAGACCGCCTTCGGGAATCGCCTTCGCGCCATAGCGGATCAGCTTCGCGCCATCGAGCATTTTGCGGACGACCGGATGCAGCTTCATGCGCTGCAGCTCGTTGTGCGGATCGGTCGTCGGGTTGCGGTAATCGAGGCCCGTGACGAAGCCGATGTCGAGCACGTTGTCGCGCATTCCATAGATGAAGCCGCCGCCGAACGTCTCGGGCGGCAGCGGATAGCCTAGCGTGTGAATCACCGCGCCCGCCTTGAAGCGGTCGTCGGGAAGCTGCCACAGCTCCTTGACGCCGGCGGCGTAGGCCTGGGGCTCGCGCCCCGCCTCGAGATCGAGGCGCGCCGCGGCCTGCTTCGCAAGCGTGCCGCGCGGACCTTCGCCCAGCACGACGACCTTCGCCAGGATGTCGGCTCCCGGTTCGTAGTTGGCTTTCGGCTGTCGGTTGTGGTCGAGTCCCTTGTCGCCGGTGCGCACGCCGATCACCCGATTTTCGTGCCACAGCAGCTCCTGGCCGGGAAATGCGGGAAAGACTTGCGCTCCCACCTCCTCGGCGCGATCGCCCAGCCACTTGCACAGCTTCTGCAGCGACGCGACGTATTTGCCGCGATTGCGCAGCGGCGGCGGGACGAACGGCGCCTTGATCTTGCCGCGCGTCGTCAAGAACCAAAGCTCGTCGCTCGTCACCGGCGACTCTACCGGCGCACTCTCGCGCCAGGCGGGCAGCAGCTCGTCGAGCGCTCGTGGATCAATGACGGCGCCGGAGAGCCCGTGATGGCCGACCTCTCCGCCCTTTTCGATCACCATCACTTCGAGGGCGCGGCCCGTTTCCCGAGCGAGCTGTCCGAGGCGAATCGCGCCGGCGAGGCTCGCCGGTCCGGCGCCCACGAAAAGAACGTCTACTTCGAGCCGATCGCGATCCGGCATAAGGGATTGCTAGTTAAACAGCGTCGAGGCAGAATCCTCAAGAACCATGAACGCTTCAGCGCGCCGCAGTTTCGGCAGCGACAATAACGCTCCGGTGGCGCCCGAGATCCTGCAGGCGCTCGTCGCTGCCAACGAAGGCGACGCGGTCGGCTACGGCGACGACGCGTGGACGGCCCGCGCGATCGACCGATTCAAGGAACATTTCGGCGAGGGCACGGACGTCTATCTCACCTTCAACGGCACCGGCGCGAACGTCGCCGCCCTCGCTTCGCTGCTGCGCCCGTGGGAGTCGGTGCTCGCGCCGGCCAGCGCACACCTGCAGACCGATGAGTGCGGCGCATTCGAGCGCTTTAGCGGATCGAAAGTAATTCCGATCGCGACGAGCGACGGTAAGCTGCGTCCCGCCGACGTCGAACCGTACCTCAAGGCGGGGCACGACGTCCACTTCCCGCAGCCCCGGGCGCTGTCGATCTCGCAGGCCACGGAGCTCGGCGGCGTGTACGAGCTCGCGGAGCTGCGCGAGCTCTGCGACTTCGCGCACGCACGCGGCCTAGTCGTCCACGTCGACGGGGCGCGCATCGCAAACGCCGCGGTGGCGCTCGGCGTCACGCTGCGCGAGGCGAGCGCCGGCGCGGGCGTCGACGCCCTAAGCTTCGGCGGCACGAAGAATGGGCTAATGCTGGGCGAGGCGATCTGTTTCTTCGAACCGCGGCTGCACGCCGCGGCCGCGCCGTTCGTGCGAAAGCAGGCGATGCAGCTTGGCTCGAAGATGCGCTACATCGCCGCGCAGTTCGAGGCGCTGCTCGCCGACGACCGGTGGGCACGCTATGCCGCGCACGCGAACGCGATGGCGGCTCGCCTGCACGAACGCGTCCGCGACGTCCCCGGCGTGCGCGTTACCCGACCCGTTCGCTGTAATGCGGTGTTCGCGACACTCGACCGCGCCGCGATTGACCGCATCCGTGACGATTTCTTCTTTTACGTGTTCGACGAGACGCTGCCGGAGGTGCGGTGGATGACGCATTGGGCGACGACGCCGCAAGACGTCGACGACTTCGCCGCCTGCGTTAGGGCCGCGACGGCGGCTCCTCGCCGTGGAAATAGCCGAGCTGCGGACTCGCCGCGACCATCAGCGAGCGGAGACCGTTCTTGAGCGGCGCGTCGGTGTCCACCAGCAGCTTGTCGGAATCCGGATAGTAACACGCCTCGACCTCTTCGGTGCGCGCCAGGAGCAGGACGGTCGCCGGCGCATCGCTCTCGTTGACGAGCTGGTGCGTCCCGCTCTCGCCGACCGGCAGCGCGACGAAGTCGCCCTTGCGGCAGCGGAGCGTCCCGGCCAAGGTCCGCACGCTCGGCTCGCCCTCGAGGACGAAGAACAGCTCCTCCTCCCGCGCGTGGGCGTGCAACGGGCAGAAGCGCTGACCCGGCGGGATCGTGCTGACGCGATAGCCCAGCCTGCGCGCGCCGATCGCGTAGCCCACCTCGGCGTCGCGAACGTGATAGATCCCCGGCTGTTCGGCGTGCTCGTCGCGTTCGTCGCGGACGTCCAGCTCGTCCACGTTGATCCGGTGGATCTCCGCGCCCGCCCGGGCGAAGAGCAGACGGTACAGCGCCCCGTACGCGCCGGTGAAGACCGGCTGCCCGAACGAGAGCAGCAGCGCGTCGGGATTCTCGCGCAGGATCGCGCGCAGTCCGAGCGCGGCCTTACGGGCGTCCGCGTACTGCTCATCCGGCGACATCGAGAGCGCCCCGGCCGGCGAGCCCGCGAGCGAGTCGCCCGCCACGACGATCCGCGCGTCGGCGACGTTTACGGCGAACTCGTTCGGCCTGCGCTGGTTCGCGAGCCGAATCGCAAACGCGCCCGCGAAGAGAGACTCGCGGTGCTTCGGCGCCGCGACGACGTCGGCGTTATAGTGCGCCGCGATGTCCTCTGCCGCGCCGCGGCGCTCCGGCGACATCACGACGACGCGCGCGATTCCGCCGAGCGCCGCGATCTGATCCCGTTCCGCATCGTCGAGCGGTAAGGGATCGATCAGCACGTTCCCGGCGCCCGCGACGAAAAGATAGGCGTGCGCGGCGAACGGGTCACTATCGAGCGGCCGCGTCACCGCGTAGACGTTCGGGATGCACAGCGGGTGCAGCAAGGTAGACTACGCCGTCCACTCCAGCATCGCTTCCCAATCCGGCTTGGGGAAGCGCTGCTTGGATTTGATGGCCTCGACGTACTTGCGCTTGCCGGCGCGATTGCCCTTACCGAGCATCAGACCGCCGACGAGCCGGTCCTCCCAGAAGAACAGCGCGCGATACCACTTTTTCTCGCGATCGACCTTGCGCCGGATCTCCAGATCCTGGCGAAGGTCCGTCCCTAGTCCGAACTGGGTGATGGTTTGCCCCTTGAAGAGCAGCGACGAATACTCGGGCACGTCGTGATACTTCTCGGTGCCGCCCATCATGTTCGCAGCCGCGACCTTGCCGTGCGCGCCGGCGTTGTTCCAGGTCCCCATCCGATAGCGTATCTCGAGGATGGGATCGTAGAAATCCGCGACGTCGCCGGCGGCGTAGACGCCCCTCACGTTGGTCTCGAGATGATCGTCGCACAGGATGCCGTTTCTGCTCGTTTCGATCTCGGTACCGTCGCAGATCTCGGTGTTCATCGCCAGGCCGAAGCCGTATGCGTAGCATTCCGCCGCGATCTCGGCGCCCTTGCTCGTCTTCACCTTCGTAATGATGCCGTTCGAGCGCACGAACTCGGCTACTTCCTCGCCGTAGTGCATGTGGACGCCGTCGGCCGCGGCCGCCTCGTGCAGCAGCTCGCCGGCCTCCTCGTCGATGATGCGATGCAGTCCGCGCGGGCCGCGCATCAGCCAGTGCGTCTCCATGCCGCGCGAGGCGAAGGCCTCGGCCAGCTCGTACGCGATGAACGATCCGCCGATCGCGACGGCGGCGCGGCTTTGGTCGATTTGCTCGGAGATGGCGCGCGTATCGTCCAGATACTGGAAAGGGTACAGATTTGCCGCGTCCTCCGAGCCCGACTTGCCGATCGGATTGGGTCTCCCGCCGGTCGCGATCAGCAGCGCGTCGTAAGGATAGGACTTGCCGTCCACTTCGACGACGCGCTGCTCCGGGACGACGCGCTCTACGTGGGTCCGCAGGCGCAAGTCGATCCGATGTTCCTCGTGCCATGCGACGCTGCGAATCATGACCTTCGCTTCGGGGATCTGGCGGCGCAGCATCGGCGGCAGCGAGATGCGGTTGTAGAGCGAGTACGGCTCGTCGGCGAAGAGCGTGATCTCGCACGCCGGATCGTGCTTGCGCAGCTGCTCCGCCGCCGTCGTTCCGGCGAACCCGTTCCCCACGATCACGTAGCGCCGGAACTCGGAGTTCGTCACGACGCGCGCATGGCGAGCTCGAGCATCATCGCGTAACCGATTTCGAGCGCCCGCTCGTCGATATCGAAGCGCGCGCTGTGCTGCGGCTCCTTACCGATGCTCGGTCCGCGCGATCCAACGAGAAAGTACGTGCCGGGGCGCTGCTGCTGCATGAAGGCCATGTCTTCCGACCACATGACGATCTCGTGCGGATCCACGAGCTTCTCGGCCCCGACCACGCGCCGGCCGGCGTCGCGCACGGCGGCATTGGCAGCCGCGTCGTTGACGGTCGGCGGATAACCCCAATGATACTCGAAGCGATACTCGAGTCGCATCGCCTCGCACAGGCCGCGAATCAATCGCTCGATACGTTCCGGCAGCTTCCGGCGCACCGCCTCGTCGAACGCGCGCACCGTGCCGTGTAGAAACGCGCGCTCCGGAATGACGTTGAACGTCGTTCCGGCGTGCAGCGAACCGACCGTTACCACGACCGGATGCCGCGCCGCGATCTCGCGGCTCGCAACGGTCTGCAGCATCGTGACGAGCTGCGCCGCGCCGACGACCGGGTCGACGGCCGCGTGCGGCATCGCGCCGTGGCCCCCCTTGCCGATCAGCTCGATCCCGAAGCGATCCGACGATGCAAAAAAGGGACCGTCGCGGATGCCGACCCTGCCCGCATCGAGCCCGCTATACACGTGCAGCGCGAACGTGCGATCGACGTGCGGATTCTCGAGCGCGCCGTCGTCGATCATGAGCTGGTTGCCCGCGAGGCCCTCCTCGCCCGGCTGGAAGCAGAATACGAGCGTGCCGGGGACCTCGTTCTTCCGCTCGAGCAGCGTGCGCGCGGCGCTGAGGAGGATCGCCATGTGCGCGTCGTGTCCGCAGGCATGCATTACTCCGTGGTTGCGGGATCGGTATGGCACGTCGTTGAGTTCTTCGACCGGCAGCGCGTCCATGTCGGCGCGCAGCAGCGTCACCGGCCCCGGACGGCGCCCTTGCAGCGTCGCGAGCACTCCGGTCTTGCCGACCCCGCTGCGAATTGCGTCGAAGCCGAACTCGCGCAGCTCGCGCTCGATGAAGGCGGCGGTCTCGTGCTCCTCCAGCGACAGCTCGGGGTGCGCGTGAAAGTGGCGCCGGTAACCGACGAGATCTTTCACGGAAAATACTTCAGCCGACTTGCATCGTGCCTACCGCGGACGCCGGACCGAACGCGCGAGGAGCCGGCCCCGCGCCGGCGCCACGATCCGAGCGCCGCGAGAAACACTGCGGCCCTGCGAAACATGGCTTCGCCTTTTGGGCGCATCCCTCGTCGTCACCTTCGGCGCAGGATTTCGCCCCGAAGCGCGCGACTAGTGGCCTGGAATGGCCCTCGAGCATAAGCCGGAATCGAAGACGCGCCCCGTCTTCGAGCGGCATGGATTGAGCGACGACCAGCTCGTAGCGATGTTTCGCACGATGCTGATGCAGCGCACGCTCGAGAATCGCGGCTTCCAGCTCAACCGGCAAGGTAAGATTCCGTTCGCGTCCGCGAGCGAAGGGCACGAGGCCGTTCAGGCCGGCGCGGCGATGGCATTCGACCGCGGCAAGGACGTCTTGGTCCCATACTACCGCGACTTGGGGCTGGAGCTGGGAATCGGGCTCACGCCGTATGAGGTGCTGCTGTCGCTCTTCGCGCGAGCGGACGACCACTCGGCGGGACGCCAATTCCCCCACCACTACGCGAGCCGCTCACTCGGGTTGCACACGATCAGCTCGGCGATCGCCGCGCAGCTGCCGCACGCCGTCGGCGCCGCGTACGCGCTGCAGTATCGCGCCGAGCGCGGCCGCGCGGTGCTCACGACCTTCGGCGACGGCGCGACGAGCGAAGGCGAGTGGCACGAGTCGGTCAACTTCGCCGCGGTACACCGGCTGCCGATCGTCTTCCTCTGCGAGAACAACGAGTGGGCGATCTCGACGCCGCTCTCGCTGCAAATGGGACAGCCCAACGTCTACGAGCGTGCGGCCGGATACGGCCTGCCCGGAGCCGTGGTCAACGGGATGGATCCCGTTGCGTGCTATGCGGCCGTAAAGGAAGCCTTCGACCGGGCGCGGTCGGGCGGCGGCCCGACGCTCGTCGAAGCCAAGTGCTATCGCTTCCTCTCCCACACGACCGACGACGACGACCGCACCTATCGTTCGCGCGCAGAGGTCGAAGCACGCCGAAAGGACGACCCGGTGCCGGGCTTCGAGCGCCTCTTGATCGGCTGCTCGATCCTAACGGAGGAGTCTGCGGAAGCATTGAAGCGTTCCGTGCTCGAAGGAGTCAACGACGCGACCGACCGCGCCGAGGCGATGGCCTACCCGGCGGCGGCGACCCTCTACGAAAGGGTTTACGCCGAAAGCTGGCAGCCGTGGCGCGAATGAGGAAGCAGAACGTGGAGAACCATGGCTAGCACCGACATCGCGAGCGGCAAGCTCGAACGGCACGGCTTGAGCGATAAACAGCTGCGCGGAATTTTTCGCACCATGCTGCTGCAGCGCCAGCTCGACAATCGTGGTTTTCAGCTCAACCGGCAGGGCAAGGTTCCGTTCGCATTGGGCAGCGAGGGTCACGAGGCGCTGCAGGCGGGCGCGGCCATGGCGTTCAACCGCGGCGCGGATATTTTGGCGCCGTACTATCGCGACCTCGGGCTATGCGTCGGCATCGGGCTCTCTCCCTACGAGATCATGCTCTCGATCTTCGCGCGCGCCGAGGATCACAACGGCGGCCGGCAATTCCCGAATCACTATTCGTCCAGGCGCGCCGGACTGATGTCGTTCTCCTCGATCTTAGCCGCGCATCTGCCGCACGCCGTGGGCGCCGCGTATGCGATCAAGTATCGCGGTGAAACGGGGCGCGCCGTCTTGGCGACCTGCGGCGACGGGACGACGAGCGAGGGCGAGTGGCACGAGTCGATGAATTTCGCGGCCGTTCACAAGCTGCCGTTCGTGATGCTGGTCGAGAATAACGAGTGGGCGATCTCGACGCCGCTCGACAAACAAATGGCGCAGCCCGAGATCTACCTTCGCGCCGCGGGTTACGGTATGCCGGGCGCGCGCTTCAACGGTTTCGATCCCATCGCGACGTACACCGCCGTGAAGGAGGCGATGGATCGCGCGCGCAGCGGGGGCGGACCGACGCTCGTCGAGGGCACCTGCTACCGCTATCTGGCCCATTCGACCGACGACAACGATATGACCTACCGCACGCGCGAGGTCGTGCTGGAGCGCCGCAAACAGGATCCGCTGCCTGCGTTCGAGGCGTTGCTCGTCGAGCACGGGATCATAAGCCCAGACGGGGTCGCCGCGATGCGCAAAGACGTCCTGCGCGAAACGAACGAGGCCACCGACGCGGCCGAGGCGCTGCCCTATCCAGAGGCCGCCGATCTCTACGCGCACGTCTATGAAGGAGCTTGGCAACCGTGGCAGTCGTGAGCAGCACGAGCTCGACCGTGATGAACAACGTCGAGGCGGTCCGCGCTACCCTCTATGAGGCGATGAAGAGCGACGATCGCACGCTCATCCTCGGTGAGGACGTCGGCGCCCGCGGCAACGTCTTCCTGATCACCAAGGACTTCATCAACGAGTTCGGTCCGGAGCGCGTCATCGACACGCCGATCGCCGAGGCTTCCATCGTCGGCATCGCCGTCGGCATGGCGATGGAAGGACTGCGGCCGATCGCCGAGATCCAGTTCGCCGATTTCATCTATCCATCGTACAACCAGATCGTCGGCGAGGCGGCGAAGGTACGCTACCGCTCCAACGGCGAGTACACGTGCCCGCTTGTGATCCGCACGCCGTACGGCGGCGGCGTCCGCGGCGCGCTCTCGCATTCCGTTTCGGTCGAGGCGCTCTTCTATCACGTTCCCGGGCTCAAGATCGTCGCGCCCGCGTTCCCGGCGGACGTCAAGGGGCTGCTCAACGCCGCGATCGACGATCCGGACCCCGTTCTGTTTCTCGAGCACAAGAAGACCTATCGCCTCATCAAGGGCAACGTGCCGAACGGCCATTACACGATCCCGCTCGGCACGGCCAACGTGCTCAAAGAGGGCACGCAGCTGACCGTCGTCTCGTACGGGCTCTACGTTCACTGGGCCCTGGAGGCCGCACGCCAGCTCGAGCAGGAGGGTCTCTCGGTCGAGGTCGTCGATCTGCGCTCGATCCGGCCGATGGACAAGACGACGATCTTGCGAAGCGTCGAGAAGACGCGAAAACTGCTGATCGTTCACGAAGACAACAAGTTCGGCGGCATCGGTGCGGAGATTAGCGCGATGGTAGCCGAGGAGGCGTTGTTTAATCTGGATGCGCCGATCCGCCGGCTGTGCGGACCGGACGTTCCCGCGATGGGTTATGCGCTGCCGCTCGAGGAAGCGTTCATGTCCTCGCCGGCCGAGATGGCCGACGCGATGCGAGAGTTGGTGAAATTCTGATGGCCACCACTATCACTATGCCGCAGCTCGGCGAGACGGTGACCGAAGGCACCGTCGCGCAGTGGCTAAAAAAGATCGGCGACACGGTCGACAAGTACGAAGACTTCGTCGAGGTATCTACCGACAAGGTCAACGCCGGCGTTCCATCGCCGGTAACGGGAACGATCCGCGAGCTGCTCGTCAAGGAGGGCGAGACGGTAGCGACCGGCACCCCGATCGCCGTGATTGACGAGCTCGGCGCCGCGCCCGCCGCGACGCAAGCGGCACCGGCTTCCGCGCGCGAAGAGCCCGCGCCGCCCGCGCCCGCGAGCGCCTCCCCGTCCGGAAACGGCGCCGCGGCTGCCGCGGCAGCTAACGCCGCGGCGTCGCCCGCAGTCCGCCGCCTGGCGCGCGAGCATCGCGTCGATATTCGCACGCTGCGAGGCAGCGGCACAAACGGACGCGTCACCGCCGACGACGTGCTCGCCGCGGCGCGCAGCGTCGTTTCCGCGGCGCAAGCGCCCGTGGCGCCGCCGTCCGCCGCGCCGCCGGTACCGAGCCCGGGCCGCACCTCGACCTACGCGCAACCGGCTCGAGGGACGCTGATACCGCTTACGCAGGCGCGCCGCATCATCGCAGAACGCATGCTCGAGAGTAAACACACGGCGCCCCACGCCTGGTCGATGGTCGAGATCGACGTCACCGACGTCTGGGACTGGCGGGTCCGCGAAAAGGCCCGCTTCGAGCGCGAGACCGGGCATAAGCTCACGCTGTTGCCGTTCTTCGTCCGC
The DNA here is from genome assembly GCA_963723485.1 of Vulcanimicrobiota bacterium. Classification (GTDB taxonomy): domain Bacteria; phylum Vulcanimicrobiota; class Vulcanimicrobiia; order Vulcanimicrobiales; family Vulcanimicrobiaceae; genus Cybelea. Next base: position 394,710 of record CAVRQS010000002.1, read on the forward strand.
GCGGTCGTGGAGTCACTCAACGTATTCCCGCTGATGAACGCGAAATTCGTTCCCGCGACGGAAGGCGCGGCGCCGGCGATCTACGTCAACGAGGCCGTCAACCTCGGCATCGCCATCGGTCTGCCGACGAATCTCGTCGTCCCCGTCATCAAGAACGCCGACCAGCTCTCGATCAAGGGAATCGCGATCGCGGCCGGCGAGCTGATCGACAAGGCGCGCAAGGGCAAGCTCGGCGTGGACGACCTCGCCGGTGGAACCTTCACCGTCAACAACAACGGTGCCAACGGGTCGTGGGCGTCCGCTCCCATCATCAATGCCGGACAGGCCGGCATCGTGACGATGGAGGCGGTGATCAAGAAGCTCGTCGTGCGCGAGGACGACACGATCGCCATCCGCCGGATGATGAACGCGTGCCTTTCGCTCGATCACCGCGTCGTGGACGGCTACGTCGCGAGCGGGTTCCTGGCGGAGCTCAAGCGCCGCCTCGAAGCCATGCAGCCTCAAGGGGAATTGTAGCTCGCAGATCCGCAAGCATTTTCGCTTTGAGGCGGCTCACGTGCTTCCGTTCCATCCCGGGAAGTGTGCGCGAATGCACGGCCACTCGTATCGTCTCGAGGTCGCGGTGCGCGGGCCGCTGCGCTCGCGCGGCCCCGCGCGCGGAATGATCGACGATTTCGACAAGATCGAGCGCATCGTCGGAGAGCGCGTCCTCGAAGCCCTCGATCATCAGAACTTGAACCATGCCATCCAGAACCCGACGGTCGAAAACATCGTGCTGTGGATCTGGAAGCGCCTCGAACGCCATCTGGGCAACCTGGACGAGCTCGTGCTCTGGGAGACGCAGACGGCCTGCGCGGTCCTCCGCCGCTCCGACTTGGCGTAATGCTGCAGCTTTCCGAGATCTTCTACAGCATTCAGGGCGAGGGGACGTGGACCGGGACGCCGGCGGTGTTCGTGCGGCTCGCCGGCTGCAACCTGGCCTGCGATTTTTGCGACACGGATTACTCGACGAAGTTTTTCGCTGCCGTTGAAGATGTCGTCGGGGCGGTCCGCCAGATCGGCCGCGACTGTCCCATGATCGTGCTGACGGGCGGCGAGCCGTTCGCCCAGGCCGAGACGCCGGCGCTGATCGAGGCGCTGCGCGCGGACGGACGGCGCGTGCACGTCGAATCGAACGGCACGATTTTCGCCGACCTGCCGGACGACGTGTGGCTCTGCGTCTCGCCGAAGGAGCGTGTCGATCAGCGGATGGCGGGGCGCGCTAACGAGGCCAAGCTCATCGTAGACGCCCGGGTACCCGAGGAACAGCTCGCGCTCTTTGAAGACAAGCCGACGATACTGCTGCAACCCGAGGGGAACAAGCCGGCCAACGTCGCCCTGGCGCTCGACTACGCGAAGGCGCATCCGCGCCGATTTCGCCTCTCGCTGCAGACCCACAAGTTCATCGGCGCGCCGTGATCCTGCTCGCCTGCGCCGTCGCGGCCGAGCTCCGCTTCTGGGAGGCGCGCGACGGCGTCGCGACGCTGGTTACCGGCGTCGGGCCGGTCGAGGCCTCCTGCGCGCTGACCGCCGAGCTCTGCCGGCGGCCGTACCGGCTCGTCGTCAACGCCGGCCTGGCCGGCGCATTCGACGGTGCCGCGTGCATCGGCGACGGCGTCGTCGTCGAAGAAGACTCGATGGAGATCGCGTCGGAGACCGGCGCGCCGCTGACGCTCCCGCGCGGCGAGCGCACCGTCGAGCGAGCGCATTCGGATCCCGGGATCGTCGCGCGCCTGCGCGGCGCGGGCTTTCCGGTGGTACGCGGCATCACCGTCGCACGCGTAACGTCGTCGGAGCCGACGGCGCGGCGTCTCACGGCCGAACTCCGCGCACAGGTGGAATCGATGGAAGGGTTCGCGGCGCTGCGCGCCGCGGAGCGCATGGGAGTTCCGGCCGTCGAGGTGCGCGGCATCTCGAACCGCTGCGGCGAGCGCGAGTCCAGCGGCTGGGACTTCGAGGCCGGAATGGACGGCTTGCGGCGCGTCGCACGGGCCTTGTTCGAGATCGCGTGATGGCGTTCACGCTCGCGTATTCGCCCTGCCCCAACGACACGTATATCTTCGCGGCGCTGGCGAACGGACTGCTGGAGGACGCGCCGGAGGTCCGCGTCCACCTGGGCGACATCGAGGAGCTCAACGATGCGGCGGCCCGCTCGCACTTCGAGCTCACTAAGGTGAGTTACGGCGCGATTCCCTACCTGATGGATCGCTACCGCATTCTTCCTTCGGGCGGCGCCGTCGGCCGCGGCTGCGGACCGCTGCTCGTGGCGCGCCCCGAGGCCGCGCCGCCGCTCTTCGCCGACTTCGCGCGGCGCCGGATCGCGATCCCCGGCGAGCGCACCACCGCGTTCATGCTGCTGCAGCTCGCGCTCGGCACCCGGCCGAAGACGGTGCAGATGCGCTTCGATTCGATCGTCGGAGCGGTGGCGGCCGGCCAGGTCGACGCCGGGCTCATCATCCACGAGTCGCGCTTCACCTATCGCGACTACGGGCTGATCGCGATCGCCGATCTCGGCGAATGGTGGGAGAATATGACGCTGTTGCCGATTCCGCTCGGCGCCGTCGTCGTGCGCGACGACGTCGACGCCGAGCAGGCGCGGGAGCTCGATGCGGCGATCCGGAGAAGCCTCGCCTTCGCCCGGGCGAACGAAGCCGCGGTGATGCCCTACGTTCGGGAGCACGCCGCCGAGATGAACGACGACGTCATGCGCGCCCACGTCGAGCTGTACGTCAACGAATTCACCGACGATCTGGGCGAGTCCGGGCGCGACGCGGTGCGCGCGCTCTTCGCCCGCGCGCACGCGGCTCGCATTTTGAAGGGAAACGCCCAGCCATGCTTCGCTTAAAGTCTCTTTTGGCAGCGGGCCTCGTCGCCGCGGCGGGCTGCGGCGGCTCGATCCGAACAACGCCTCCTACCACACCATCGGCAGCGTCGCAACCCGTCGTGAACGCCTCCTATATGTACGTGGCGGATAATGCGAATCGCCGATCCGCCCAGGTCGACGTGCTGCTTGCTGACGATCTGCCTATGGGCATCGTCGACAAATACAGAAGCACCCTGATGCAATTTCCCGACGGGATCTTCGTCGACCCAGCCGCCGAGCTCTACGTTCCCAACGACAACGAAAGCGGGCACGATACAGTCTACCTGTACGCGAAAAACGAGCACCATCCCATTCGCGTCTACCGCGGAATCGAATGCGCCTCCGACGTCGTCGCCGGTACGGACGGCACCGCGTACGTCGCGGATCCGTGTGGCACCAATCACCACGGCACCGTGCACATCTACGCGCCCGGACACACGCTGCCAACTCGCGAGCTTCATCCCGGCTGTTCCCCGGACTCGCTAGCGCTCGACGATCAGAATGACCTTTACGTAGCGTGTCTCTTGCCGCGCAGCTACTTTAGCCAGGTCAGGCGCTTCGCTCCCCGATCCAACAAGGGCGTAAACCTCTTGCCGCACCAAGAGGTGTTCCTGGGCGGCAGTATCGCGCTCGACCGGCAGGGCGAGCTGCTAATGGGTGACGGAGGGCGACAGGCGATCGACGTCTTCACCGCCGAGAATCGTCCGCCGGCGCGGATCATCAAGACGGGTCAGACGTATCCGGGGCGCTTCGCCTTCGACGCCCGCGAGGACCGGCTCTACGTCGCGTCCGAGTACCTTCCAGACGCTCCAATCGGACACAGCCGTAGCGGACCACAGCGCCCGAATACGGTCGTCGTGCTTGCGTATCCGAGCGGCAAACGGCTGCACACCCTCCGCCGCCTCGTCCAGGGGTGGCTGCCGGCGGGCGTCGCGATCTATCCGCCCGCGCCGTTCGGCGCGCGGTTCTAACCGAAGCCGTAGTGCGGCGAGGAAGTTTCATCGCCGGCGGTGCCGCGCTCGGCGTTGCAGCGGCCGGCGCGGCCTCCGCGCAGCCGCTACCGTCTGCGCGGATCGAGCTCGGCGACGACGTCTTCTTGCGCGCCGCGTGGCGCGATCTTCGCGGCCGCACCGTCGGCGTGATCGCGAACCAGAGCGGCGTCACCGCGGCACGCGAGTCGGTAGTAGACGCGATCCTGCAGCACGGGGGAATCCGCATCGAGGCGATCTACGCGCCGGAGCACGGCTTTCGCGGCGATCAGGCCGCCGGCGCGACGATCGCGTCGTACGTCGACGCGCGCACCGGACTGCCGGTCTACAGCCTCTACGGCGCGGCGCGGCATCCCAGCGCCGCGATGCTCGCGGGCGTTGACGTCTTGCTCTTCGACATCCAAGACGTCGGCTCGCGCGCATACACGTACATCTCGACGATGGCGTACGCGATGCAGAGTGCGGCGCAATACGGTAGGGAGTTCTGGGTATTGGACCGGCCGAATCCGACCGGCGGAAGCGTCGTCGAGGGACCCGTGCTCGAGCCGGCCTACGAGTCGTTCATCGGGCTCTACCCCATCGCGATGCGTCACGGGATGACGGTCGGCGAGCTCGCCACCCTCTTCAACGACCATTTCGGGATTGGTGCAAAGCTGCGAGTCGTGCGCATGAACGGATGGCAGCGCCGGATGATCTGGCCGGACACGGGCCTGCAGTGGGTTCAGACGTCGCCGAACATCCCACGCTGGCAGACGACGATCGTCTATCCCGGCATGGGCCTCGTGGACACGGTCGGCATCAACAACGGCAGCGGTTTTACCAACCCGTTCTTCCTCGCCGGCATGGTCGGCATCAACGGCGAGCAGCTCGCGGAGCGGTTGAACGCGCGCGCGCTGCCGGGCGTCGCGTTCCGGCCGACGGCGTGGTCGCCGGACTCGGGCTTTTGGGCGGGCCGCGAGCTGACCGGCGTCGAGCTGCAGCTGCTCGACCCGCGGCGCGTGCTCGCCGTGCGAACGGCAGTCGAAATCCTCGTCGCCGTGCGCGACCTGTTTCCCAAGGTCATCCGGATCAAGAGCGTTGCCGGCCTCGATCGCGACTGGGGCACGGACTCGTTTCGCCAAGCATTCCTCGCCGGCGAGGGGGCCGATGTGATTCTCGATCGGTGGGCGGCGCGCGTCGCAGCGTTCAAAGCGCTGCGCGAGCGTTACTTCCTGTACTAGTTTCCAGCGAATCTGCGGCCGAGTTGAGTGCGCTTGCGAGCCGGCGCAGTTCGGGCTCGATGTTGCTGCCGTTGGCGCGCAGGATGTCGCGCCACATCGGAGCGTTCATGCCGGAGATGCGCAGCAGCTCACGCGCCACCGGCCCGCGAAGCTGCTGCGCCTCCGACTCGCCCTTCCCCAGCAAATTTGCGTAGCACGATGCCACGATCTGTGGAACGTGCGACGTCAGCGCGACGACGCGGTCATGCGCATCCGCCATCGTCGCGATCGGAACCCCGCCAAACCAACGGATGAACTCGCGTGCGCGCGCATCCAAGTCGGCGTCGCCGCTCGGCACGTAGGCCCAGGGGCAGCCGTCGAAGAGATCCGCGCGGGCTGCGCCCGCGCCGCTGCGCTCGCTGCCCGCCATTGGATGCGTCGTAACGAAGTTCGCGACGCCCGCCCCCGCGGCGACGACCGGAACCTTGACGGACGCGACGTCCAGCACGAGCCCCGGCGACGACGCCGACCGGCCGGCGAGACGCTCGAGCTCGCGCAGCGTCGGCTCGAGATGCGTCGCGATGACCAGCGTGATCGATCGGTTCGCGAGCGTCTCGGGCGTCGCGGCGGCATCGATCGCGCCCACCGCGGAAGCCGCATCAAGCGCCGCGGGATCGGCGTCGCAGCCGATCACGTAGACGCCGGCGGCTCGCGCACGCAGGCCGAGCGAGCTGCCGATCAGTCCGACGCCGAAGATGCCGAGCACCCTGTCGATCACGACGCCCGCACCAGATCGGGCCGCAGCGATGCGGCGCCGTCCAGATAGACGTGCTCGATCTCGCGCGCGGCGCGCGCGGTGTTGACGTGCATCAACACGCGGATGCAGCGGCCGAGCGCTCCGGGCACGTCCACCTCCGAGAAGTGCAGCATCGGAACGTACACCCATCCCATCTCGCGCGCGGCGAGCGCGGGAAAGCACGCGCGGAGATCCGGCGTAAGGCTAAAGAGGACGGAGGCGATGTCGTCGAGATCGATCTCGTTGCGCCGCGTCATCTCGCTCAGCAGCCGCGTCGTCGCGCGCGCAATCGCAACCGTGTTATCGGCGTCAGCCGTGATAGCGCCCCGGATGCCGCGAAAAACGCGAACCCCCGCCGAGTCGGCGGGGGTCTGCGTTGTCGCTTGCTGTCTCTTGCCAGTATCGTGCAAAACGCTTTCCCTCACCGACCTCGAAGGCGGCGATAGTAGAACGCGTATCCGTACGAGCCCAAAATCCACATGATGTTCGCCTATGCAAGCACACCTCGCGGTGGTTGTCAAGGACGCGCCACCGTTGCTGAGCGAAGTCCACGAATATGCTGCGGGAGCGCTTGATCGACGCCCTGGGAATCGAGGCGGTGAAGTCGGCCCCCGAAGACCTGGCCGTCTACGCATTCGACGCGTATACCGAGGGGGGCATGCCGTCCGCGGTGGTGCTGCCCGCCTCGACCCGCGACGTAAGCGCGGTGGTGAAGATCGCCCGGGAGTTCGACGAGCCGATCGTCGCGCGCGGCGCCGGGACCGGGCTCTGCGGCGGCGCCGTGCCGACCGCCGGTGGAATCATCCTCTCCTTCGCACGAATGAACCGGATTCTGGAGCTCGACGAGCGCAATCGCCGCGCGCGCGCGCAGGCGGGAGTCATCAACCTCGATCTTTCGCGCCACGTCGCGCAAACCGGCCTGTTCTATGCTCCCGACCCCTCGTCGCAACAGATCTCGACTATCGGCGGCAACATCGCCACGAACGCCGGCGGCCCGCACTGTCTCTCCTACGGCACGACGGTGAATCACGTGCTCGCGCTCGAGGTCGTGGACGACTGTGGCGAAGTGTTTACCACGAGCGTCGACGACGGCGGTTACGACCTCACCGCCGCGCTCGTCGGCAGCGAGGGCACCCTCGGGATCGTGACGTCGGCCTGGCTGCATCTGCTCGCGTTCCCCGAGGCCGTACGGGTCTGGGTCGCCGCGTTTGCGGACATCGATTCGGCTTCGGAGGCGGTCTCCTCGATCGTCGGTGCGGGAATCGTCCCGACGGCGCTAGAGATGATGGACGCCGTGATCGCCCAGGCGGTAGAGGCCGCATTCGCTGCCGGATATCCGACGGACGCGGGCGCGGTGCTGCTCGTAGAACACGCGGGTCTGGAGGAAGACGTCGCAGCGGTAGAGGCGGCGATCCACGACATCGCCGTGCGGCACGGCGCGCGCTCGTGGCGCAGCGCGCGATCGGCGGCGGAACGAGCCGCGCTGTGGGCGGGGCGTAAGGGTGCGGCCGGGGCGACGGGACGCATCGCGCCCAACTACTACACGCAGGACGTGTGCGTTCCGCGCAGCCGGTTGCCGCAGGCGTTGCGCGCCGTCGAGAGGGCGGCCTCCGCAAACGGAGTCACGGTCGGCAACGTCTTCCATGCGGGCGACGGAAATCTCCATCCGCTGTTGATGTACGACAAACGCGATCGCAGACAGGTCGCGGCCGTCGTGGAGACGGGGAACGCGATCTTGCAGTCCGCGATCGATTTGGGGGGCACGATCAGCGGAGAACACGGCATCGGCTGGGAGAAGCGCGATGCGATGACGCGCGTGTACTCGACGGCGGACCTCGCAACGATGGCGCGCGTGCGCGACGTGTTCGATCCGACGCGCGCGCTCAATCCGGAGAAGATCTTTCCGAATGGGGCGCGCTGTCCCGAGGTCGCGCCGCCGTGACCGTGGCGCAAGATCGCGTCAAGCCGGAAAGCGCCGGGGCGGTCGGCGAGCTCGTCGCACGCTGCGACGCCTCGGGGCAAAAGGTCTGGATCGTCGGCGGAAACACGCACGACGGCATGGGCTTTCCGCCGGAACGGGCCGACGTCACGCTCGAGACGACGCAGCTGGCCGGAATCGTTGCGAACGAGCGCGCGGATCTGACGATCGCCGTACGCGCGGGGACGCCGCTGCGCGACGTCGCGACGCTGCTCGCGGCGCAGGGGCAGTTCGTGCCGTTCGACGCGCCGCAGCCGAACTACGCGACGATCGGCGGCTCGCTGGCGGCGGGCTGGCTCGGGCCGCGCCGCCATCTGTACGGCCGAGTGCGCGATTACGTCATCGGCTCGACGATCGTCTTGGCGGACGGGACCATCGCGCACGCGGGCGGCATGGTGGTGAAGAACGTAGCCGGCTACGACATGAGCCGGCTCTATGTCGGATCGTTCGGTACGCTCGGCGTGCTCGTGCAGGCGAATTTTAAGACGGCCCCATTGCCGCCGAACGCGCGCCTCTTCCTCGCGCCGCTTCCAGAGCGCACGCGCGAGCGCGCCTGCACCCAGCTCGCAACGATGGCGCTCCGGCCGGCTGCCGCGTTCTGGGTCGTGGGCTTTGCGAACGCGATCGACGGCGAGGACGGCCCGGAGGGCCGCATCGTCGTCTCGGTCGAGGGAAGCGACGCGCTGCTCGAGCGCGCGACTCGCGACCTGCGTTCGGCGCTGGGTCGAGCCGGCGTCCCCGAGACGCGCGTGGTCGACGCGGGCGCACGCGAGGCGTTCGAGCGCGTGGTGGACGCGTATGCCGCCTGCCTCGGCCAACGCTCGATCACGTATCGGCTCTTCCCCTTCGCCGCGCAATCCGAGCGATGCGCCCTCGCCCTGCAGGAGCTCGCGGGGCGATTCGGCCTCCGCGCAGAGAGCATCGTCGACGTGATGAACGGCGACGTCGTGCTGCGCGTCAGCGGCCTCGATGCACGCACGCTGGGCGCGAAGATCGAAAACTTCGACGACGCGCTGCACGACGCGGAACCGCGCGCGCAAGTCGTCGCCGGCAAGCACTCGCACCGCCCGTACCTGCGCGTCTGGGGCGAGGCGCCGGCCGCGGTCGAGCGGATGCGCGCGCTCAAGCTGCGCTTCGATCCCAACCGAACCCTGAATCCCGGCCGCTTCGTGGGCGGCATCTGAAAGGCTCGACGGCGTGAACGTATTACTGTTGGGCGGCTCCGGCTTCGTCGGCCGGCACCTCGCGGCGGCGCTACGCGAGCGCGGCGACGCGGTGACGATCGCGTCGCTGCGCGATCCGGCCGCCGCGGCTCGTGCCGCCGCCGCGTGCGACGCCGTCGTCAACCTCGCGGGCGAGCCGCTCGCTCAGCGCTGGAACGCGGCGCTCAAGCGGCGCGTCCAAGAGAGCCGCGTAGACGCCCCACGACGCTTTCTCGAGCTGGCCGGGCAGAACTCGCGCCGTCCGGCCGTCTACGTGAGCGCATCGGCGATCGGATATTACGGCACGAGCGAGACGGCGACGTTCGACGAGGAGAGCCCGCCGGGAGACGACTTCTTGGCTCGCGTGTGCGTCGCGTGGGAACGTGAGGCCGGCCGCGCAAGCGAACTCGGCATGCGCGTCGCGATCGTGCGAACGGGTGTCGCGCTAGGGAGCGACGGCGGTGCGCTGAGCAAGATCCTTCCGCCGTTCCGCGCGGGCGCCGGCGGTCGCGTCGGAAGCGGGCAACAATGGCTCTCGTGGGTGCACGTCGATGATCTCGCCGGCATCTACCTCATGTCGCTCGACGGGGTCCAGGGCGTGGTCAACGCATGCGCGCCGAATCCCGTCACGAACTCGCAGTTCACCGAGGACTTAGGCGCCGCGCTGCATCGGCCGGCGAAGTTGCCGGTTCCGACTCTCGCGCTGCGCGCGCTGCTCGGCGAGGGCGCCGACATCTTGCTCAAGGGACAGCGCGTGCTGCCGCGCAAAGCCGAGCTGCTCGGCTATCGCTTTCGGTTTCCCGAGCTCAAAGCGGCGCTAGAGAATCTACTTTGAACTCAAGCGCCTCGAGGTATTTCTCCGCGTCCATCGCGGCGCGGCACCCTGCGCCCGCAGCCGTTATCGCCTGGCGGTAGCGGAAATCATTCACGTCGCCGGCCACGAAGACGCCCTCGACGTTCGTCGTCATGCCGTCCGGCGATGCGACATAGCCGCGTTCGTCGAGGTCGAGCTGGCCCGCGAAGACGGCGGTGTTCGGCGTGTGACCGATCGCGACGAAGAGTGCGTCTGCCTCGACGTCGTCGACCGTGCCGTCGAGGACGTTCTTGATGCGCAGCCCGGTGACGTGCGCGTGGCCAAGGACCTCGCCGATCGTGCTGTTCCAGAGAATCCTGATCTTCTCGTGCGACAGGACGCGGGCGGTCATGATCTTGCTCGCGCGCAGTCGATCGCGGCGATGGACGATCGTGACCGTCCTGCCGAAGCGCGTGAGAAACAGCGCTTCCTCCGCCGCGGAGTCGCCGCCGCCGGCGACGAAAATGCGCTTGTCGCGGAAGAAGGCGCCGTCGCACGTCGCGCAGCTCGAAACGCCGCGCCCACGTAGCCGCTCTTCTCCGGGGATCTCCAGCCAGCGCGCGCTCGCGCCGGTGGCGACGATCACGGTTTCAGCCTCGTATCGCGCATCCGCGGTGCGCACGGAGAGCGGCCGGTTCGTGAAGTCGACCGACTCCACATCGACGTTCTCGATGCGCGCCCCGAAGCGCTCGGCCTGTTCGCGGAAGCGGATCATCAGATCGGGGCCCATGATGCCCTCGGCGAAGCCTGGGTAGTTTTCGACCTCCGTGGTGAGCATGAGCTGGCCGCCGTAGAGGCCTCCGGCGAGAACCAGCGGCTTCAAATTCGCTCGCGCCGCGTAGACGGCGGCGGTCAGCCCGGCCGGTCCCGATCCGATGACGATCACGCGTTCCATCCGGTTCCCTTCGACTCGGCGTCCCGCATCCCGGTTGCAGACAGTTCGTCGCGGCTCGTCGAAGCGTGGCGCATGGCGATACAGTCAATGCCCCTGGAGGACACGTTTGCCGACGTATTGCGCAAGGCAATGCGCGGCGTAGGCGTCAGCGAAAAGCAACTCGCCGATGCGACCGGCATTTCCGCGCCCACGATCGCCGATTGGCTAAAGGAGAAGGATGCCGCGAACGACGCGCAAGCGCGCGAGGTCGCAACCGTCCTGCGACTGGACGCGGGAAAGCTCGCGGACAGCGCCGCCCAGCGCTGGACGCCCCCGCCGATCGAGCTTCCCGACGTTCGCCGTCACTCCCAAGAGCCGCACCCGAGCAACGGCTACGTCTTCTTCCTCGAGGGCGGCCGGACGGCGGCGCTCGTCGATCCCGCCGGCATTCCGCAGAACCTGCTCCGCCTGTTGCGCGACGGCGACTACCATCTGCACTACATCCTCGTCACGCACAAGCATCCCGATCACTGCGATGCGACGGCCGAGGTGGCCACCGCCTTTCCCGAGGCGAAGATAGTGATGCACGCGCTCGACGTGCACGCCATCGGCCCGCTCGCGAGCAAGGCGACGCTGCTGCGCGACGGCGAGACTCTCCCGTTTGGCGAGGGCTCGACGATCCGCATGCTGCACACTCCGGGCCACACGGACGGTTCCTCGTCGTACCTATTTCAAAATGCTGTCTTTTCGGGAGACACACTGTTCGCTGCCAGCGTCGGGGGCGCGTTCGGCGACGTCAGCACCTACGGCGACATCCTCAACAGCGTGCGGAGTAAGCTCTTCACGCTGCCCGACGACACGATCGTCATGCCGGGTCACGGCCCGCCGACGACGATCGAGCTCGAAAAGCGGCACAACCCCTTCTTTCCGTAGGCTAGGGAACCTCGGTATCTAATCGCGATAGAAGTACGGATCGAGGACGGAGACGGCCGTCACCGCGTCGATCGGCAATCCGTTGCGCGTGGCGGCCTCGCGGATCGCGGCCTCGTTCGGGCCGTCGTAGATGCAGAACGTCTTCTTCTTGTCGGCCGAAACGTAAGAATGGACCCACGTCACACCGTTTTCGGCGTTGCGTCCGACGACCGTCAGGCAGGCCTGGCTGCCGTCCTCGGTCGGTGGGATGTGCAGCCCGTCGGGGAACGTACGCTCGACCATGAACCTCGGCATGAATCACCTCCGCAAAAAGCCCTGCTCATGTGTGACAGAGCGACCTTGAGAACCTTGTAAGGACGAGGTTTTCGCAAATCGTCGCGGTGATTAGCGGTACGCGGCGGGAACCGTGACCGAGGCGCCGTCGCCGCCGCTGATCGTCGCTCCGCTCTGTTTCGGCGCGGCGTCGGACTCGCGGATCAGCTCGAACTGGAGCACGATCTGCCCGGAACGCGGGAGCAGCGCGTCATACCGCTGCGGCGAACAGATCTTCGGCGTGCAGAACGCAGCGAGCCATCCCGCCGCGACGTTGGACGCCTCCAACCGGATCGTCGCGTTCGGCCGCCCGGTGACTTCGAGCCGATACTTGGCCGCATTGGTGCTCGTCGTCTGCAAATCCGAGCCGGTCCAGGGCTGGATCGAAAGACGCGTGGCCGGCTGAGCCAGTGCGAGCAACGCGGCGGCGGCGTAGACGATCCGCATCACGTACGCAGCTTATACCCGATCGCCGTCATGCGCAACACGATGCCCAACGCAACCGCGGCGAGCACGACGATCATCGTAACGGAAAACTCCGGCGCGAGGAAGCTCTGGCCCGTGTAGCTCCGGCGAAACGCGTCGATCGTATAGAAGATCGGATTGAACAACTCGAACGTCCGCAGTGGCGGCGGCAGCATCTTCGCGTCCGTGAATACGCCGCCGACGAAGGTGAGCGGCGTGATGACGAACGTCGTGAGAATTGCGATGTGATCGAACTTGTCGGCAATCAAGCCGAAGATCAGGCCGAGTGCCGAGAACAGCACCGAGACGAGCGCGATGACGCACAGGTACAGCGGCCAATCGTGCGGCGCGGTATGCACCACGACGAAACCGAGTCCGGTGATGAGGCCTGCGATGAGCAACGCGCGCGCCAGACTGTCCAGCACGTAGCCGGCGACGAGCTCGCCCGCGGACATCGGAGCGATCAGCAGCTCCTGGATCGAGTTCATGAAGCGGCCCTGAAAGAGCGAGCTCGAACACTCACCATACGACGCGTCGATGACTTGCAGCATGATCAGGCCTGGGATGAGAAACTGCGCGTACGTGACGCCCTGCACGCTGGGGATGCGGCTGCCGATCGCCAGCCCGAAGACGAACACGTAGAGCAGCGTGGTGATGATCGGCGGCCAGATCACCTGGTTGATGATCTTTAGGCTGCGAATGATCTCGCGCTTGACGAGCGTCCATAATCCGACGGTGTTAATTGCGCGTCAACTCCAAGAAGACGTCCTGCAGCGACTCGCCCTCGGCCACGAGCTCTTGCGTCGGCTTCTCCGTCACGATGCGGCCGCGCCGCACGATCGCGATGCGCCGGCAGAGCTCTTCCGCCTCCTCGAGGTAATGCGTCGTGAGGAAGATTGTGAGGCCGTCTTCATTGAGCGCGCGCAGCCATCGCCACAGTTCCAGACGCAGCTCGACGTCGACGCCGGCGGTCGGCTCGTCGAGAATGAGCAGCTTCGGCCGATGAATGAGCGCGCGTGCCAGCGATAGCCGCCGCTTCTGCCCGCCCGAGATCTTCGTATACTCGAGGTGCGCGTGCGATGTGAGTCCGAACCGCTCGAGCAACATGTCCGCGCGTTCTGCGACCTCCTTCCCGCGCAGTCCGTAGTAGCCCGCGGCGAAGATGAGCACGTCGCGCAGCGAGAGGTAGCGGTCGAAGTTATACTCCTGCGGCGAGAGGCCCACGAGCCGGCGCGCCTGCCGCCAGTCGTGCTCGTTGTCGTGACCGAAGATGCGAATGCTGCCGGAAGTCTTGCGGGCCAGGCCGACGATCGCGTTGATCGTGGTGGTCTTGCCCGCACCGTTGGGCCCGAGAAAACCGAAAAACTCGCCCGCGGCGACGCGCAACGAAATTTCGTCGACGGCCGTGAACGCGCCGTAGCGCTTCACGAGACGGTCGACTTCGATCGCGGGCGCTAGCGAGTTGCCACTATGGAATAAAACTCTTCAATCCTTTGTAACGATGGCGGCGGAGGGTAGCGATCAGCTCCGCACTCTCCGGAATCCCGCACGCGGCCAGTTGGGTTGCGACGCGCTTGGTATCGAACGCGACGCGCCGGTGTTTCACCTGCCAGCCGCCATCGCGATCCGTCAGGATCGCATAGCACGCGCGCGGGTCGCCGTCCTTCGGCAAACCGGCGGAGGCCACGTTCACGAGCAACTTTCCGTGCCACGTTCGTACGTATGGGAGATGCAGGTGTCCGAACGCGATCGCCGCGGCGGGTTCGTCCCCGATGAGGCGCCGCAGCACGGCATCGTCCGCGTCCGGCCAGAGATGCTCGTCATCGGTCTTGGGATTCGCGTGGACGACGAGCAACTGGTTGTCGTCCTCGCCGATCCGCAGCGCGAAGGGCAGCGCCTGGAGCCACGACCGCCATCGCTCGCCGATTTCGCGGCGCGTCCACTCGATCTGCGCGCGCTCCGCCGGCTCCAGCGATTCGTTCGAGCTCTCTTCGGCGATATAGCGATCGGTGTTGCCGCGCACGCACGAGGCGCCGATCTCTTCCAGGCGCTGAAGGACTTTCTTCGGCTTCGGTCCATCGAGGCATAGATCGCCCGCTACGACGATCGCTTCCGCGCCGCCCTGAGACGCGAGGTCCGCGAGACAAGCATCGAGCCCGAGGAGATTGCCGTGGATATCGGAGAGGACGGCGATTCGCATCTGCCGCCGAGGTCAGTCGCGCCGCAGGACGAGAGCGAGCATTGACGGCGTGATGCCGACCTTGGTGAAGTCGTACAGATCGATCGCTTCGACGCCGATGCCCGCGCGCCGCATGATCGAGAGCGCCGTGCGATAGCGAATGTCCGCCACCACGTGCCGCTCGCCCAGGCACAGCACGCCGGCGCCCAGTTCCTCCCCGCGCTCGAGGACGATCGTCTTGAAGCCGGCAAAGGCGGACGCATCGGCTTTATCCCCGCCGAGCACGATCGTGTCCGGCGCAACGGCGGCGACCACCGCGCGCAGCGCCGGCACGCCGGGCTCGAGCTTGACCTCCCTGACGCGGAACCCATGACTGCGCGCGAGCTTCGCGAAGCCGCGGCGTCCCAGCTCGTTTCCGCGTGCCCCGACGCCGACGAATGCCGTATCCCCCGCCATCACGACGTCGTTGCCGTCGAGCAGCCCCGGCGCCGCTATGTGACCCGCGATCGGAACGTCGATGCGCGCGAACTCCGACTGCATTCTATCGGCTTCGCCGCGGCGCGACGATGCGCTGAGGCGCATCATCACCGCGCCGTCGCCGAACGCGACCGCGGCGTCGCCGGCGGCGACCTCGTAGGGATCGGACGCGTGCGAATCGCAAACGGCGACCTCGACGCCGAAATACTCGAGGCTTTTGCACAGCACGTCGTGCTGCTCGAGCGCTCGGACGTGCACGGCGCCCGGCTCGCCGGCCAGCGGCGCTGCTTTCTCGATTGCCCGAGTCGGCCGCACCAGGACGGCAGCGAGCAGACGTCCGGTGGGCGTCACCACCAGGCGCGGTCCGAAGCTCAGCGCGCGATGGGCGGTCATCGGGCCGTGTAGGGCTCCGGCGCCGGCGCGCTGGTAAAGAACGCGCTCATGTCCGATGCGAGCAGATCGTTGAGCGTCAGCGGCGGCAGGCCGAAGATCTCTTCTTCGGTCTTGACGACGCTCGCCGCGCTCAGATGCTCGTCCCCGACGTAGGCGCGCCGCGCGAGCGGCGACACGACGATCGCGTAGCTGCGCATGGGGTTAACGTGATCGACCGAAGGGCTCTCCAAACCCTCCGGGACGACGAAGATCGCCGTGGAGCTCCAGTGCGGCGTGTGTGAGACGTAATCGACGACCTCGCCCAGCGCGCGATCCGCGTCGCGGACGCTCGCGACGTCGGCACCCGTCGGCAGCCAGACGAACGTGAAGCTCGGCACCCGATCCGTTTGCACGTAGCGCTGCATGTCGCGCAGGAACTCCTGCGCGCGCGTCGCGTCGTCGACCTTTGGGTTCCAGCTCGCGTAGTCGAGATCCACATTGCCGTCGAGGGCGGCCAGCGCCGGGACGTCGAGGTGGTACGCGGAGCCGTCGTATCCGGAGAGGCGCAGCAGTCCACCGTAGTCGCGGTAGCTAAGTCCGGCGCGGCCGAACGCGTTGAACAGGTAACCCGTGCGCGCATAGTCCTCGGGATCGGCGCCGTGGCCGTTCATCGGCGCGCGCGCCGCTCCGGCCGCGGCGGTGAGTTGCGAGAAGAGCGTCGCGTCGCCGGCGGTCGCAAACTCCTTCGCCAAGTCGAGGTCGGTGTCGGAGGCGTAGAAATTATCTGCGAGCGCGTACGTGCGCGCCAGAGCGTGGAGGTTGGGCGTATCGCTCGCGGCGTAGCGGCTCAGCGACGAGTCGCCGTTGCCGTGCGCCGTGCCGGCATCGTCCTTGAGGTCGCCGAGCATCGCGTCGTAGCTCTGAGTTCCCACGGCGACATAAACGACGTGATCGATCGCATCGCTGCGCTTGTTCGAGCGCAGCGGTGGAATCACCGGATTGAATTGCGCTATGCGCGGCGTGCGATTGAAGCGCAGCGCGGCGAGCGTGGCCTTGACGAGCGACGTGTGCTTGAGGTCGATCCGTTGGAGGACTCCCCAACCGTCGACACCCTTGCCCGCAACGACGTACAGGTAGCGGCCGTCACGCGATAGGGCGACGGCCGTCGGATACCACGCGGTGGGGATCAGCCCGTAGCGATAGCGGGCGGGCTTGCGCGCGTCGAGCACCGCGATCGCGTTGAGGCCGGCGAGCGCGACGTAGAGTCGCTTGCCGTCCGGGCTGAGCGCCTCCGAGCTCGGCTGCGCGCCGTACGGCGCGCCCGGATAGAGGCGAAGGTCGAGGCCGCGCGCAACGCGCGGCGCGCCGGCCAGATCGACGACTGCGATGCGGTCGACGTTCGCCAGCGCGACGTACGCGTAGCGGCCATCGGGGCTGGCCACCGTCGCTCCCGGGACGGCGCCGCCGACGATCTGGGTGCCGTCCGGCGCGGTATCCATGCGGACCGCCGCGGGATCGCCGATCGCGTTCGAACCGCCGAAAGCGAGAACGGCGAGCGAGGAGGAGCGTGACGGATCGAACGCCGGCGCGGCAAAGCGCGGACGGACGACCGGCGGCACGACGGCACTGTAGCTCGAAAGACCGCTGCCGGTCGCCAGAACCGCGGTTCTGCCGGCCGCTACGTAAAAAGGAAAGTCGCCGACCGACACCGCTCGCTGGACGGCGCGCGTCGCGAGATCGATCGTGACGACCGCATCGCCCAAATTATCGGCGACGTACGCGGTGCGACCGTCCGGGGCGATGGCGATTCCGGCGGGAAACGCGCGGCGGCCGCCCTGCGCCGGCAATGCGATCGTCTGCGACTCGGGAGTGAGCCGGCCTGCTGCGTCGAGATCGTAGACGCGCACGGCGCCGGCGGCGCCGTCGGACGCGAGCACGATCGTGCGCGAGGTATCGTTCGGATCGCGTGCAGCCGCGACGCCCATGAAGAACGACGTCGCCGCATCCTGATAAACGCTCGCGAGTTTCATGCTGCGGGTATCGACTACGGCGAGCGAGTAGCCGCGTACTAACAATCCATCCGAAGCAAGCGTCATCGTAGCGGAGCCGTTGCCGTCGTTGGACACAATGGCAAATCGGCCATCCGGCGAAAGCGCCAACCCCAGCGGATCTGCACCGACGAACAGGCTTTCGCCTACCGGCGCCGCGATGCGGCCGTTCGGCAGGATCGCACTCGTCGGGTGGATGCGATCGGCGCCGGTCGGGCGGATGCCGGCCGGTGCCGAATAGACGATTAGCGGAGCCGCACGAGGCCCCGCACCCAATAAAACGGCGCCCAACAGCGCCGCTGCAAATGGCTTAAACGACACGGGAGGTATGCCATTACCAGGACGGTCTCGCGTACCCTGCCGGAAGGGCGGTGCGGCGCTCCATGATTCCGGACGCCCGCGTGCTCGCGGTCGCTACCGCGGTCCCGCCATACGAACTCGGTCAAGCGGAGGTTATGCGGCGCATCGAGCTCGCGCTCGGGCCGCGTTCCCGCGAGATCGTGCGGCTGCTTCCAATGTTCGCCAACACCGGCATCGATCGCCGCTACTCCAGCGTCCCGATCGAGTGGTACGAGGGAGCGCATGCGTGGCCGGAGCGCAATCGCGCCTATCTCGACTCCGCGCTCGATCTGCTCGAAACTGCGACGCTGCGCGTGCTGGACGCCGCGGGTCGCGGCGTCGACGACATCGATGCCATCGTCGCGGTATCGACGACCGGCATCGCGACGCCGAGTTTGGATGCGCTGCTCATGGAGCGCATGCAGCTGCGCCGCAACGTCCGGCGGCTGCCCATCTTCGGACTCGGCTGCGCGGGCGGTGCGATCGGCCTGTCGCGAGCAGCCGCGATGGCTCGCAACGATACCGGCTCGCTCGTGCTCTTCCTCGTCGTCGAGCTGTGCGCGCTCTGCTTTCGCCGCGATGACTTCACCAAGAGCAACATCGTTGCAACGGCGCTCTTCGGAGACGGCGCCGCGGCCGCGCTCATTTCCAGCGAAGGCGCCGGCGCGCGCATCACCGGCGGCGGTGAATACACGTGGGCCGACTCGCTCGACGTCATGGGTTGGGACGTCACGCAGGAGGGGCTGAAGGCGATTTTCTCGCGCGACATCCCGGAGCTCGTCACGACCAAACTGCACGACGTGGCCGTCACGTTCCTCGCCGAGCACGGTCTGACGCTGCGCGATATCGACGCATTCGTCTGCCACCCCGGCGGAGCGAAGGTGCTCGACGCACTCGAGGTGGCGTTCGAGCTCGAGCCTGGCACGCTCGTGACGTCGCGCGACGTGCTGCGCGACTACGGCAACATGTCTGCCGCGACCGTCATGTTCGTCCTAGAACGTACGCTCGGCGACTCGCAGCCGTGGCGCCGCGCGCTGGTCAGCGCATTGGGTCCGGGCTTTACAGCCGGCTTCACGCTGCTCGCCAACGAGTGATCATACTGTGGGTCGTTCTCGCACTCGTCGCGCTGCAGCGTCTCATCGAGCTGTTCTACTCCAATCGCAACACGCGCCGATTGCTCGCAAGCGGCGGCGTGGAGACCGGCGCCGTGCAGTATCCGTTCATCGTGCTGCTGCATGCGGCGTGGCTCGTCAGCATGGTCCTTCTCATACCGCCGCAAACGCCGCCGAATTGGTGGCTGCTCGGCCTCTATGCGGCGCTGCAGCCGCTGCGCCTGTGGACGATATGGACGCTCGGCCGATACTGGACGACGCGCATCGTCAGCGTGCCCGGCGCGCCGCTCGTCCGCGGCGGCCCGTATCGTTTCGTGCGGCATCCCAACTACGTGATCGTCTGCGCGGAGATCGCCGTTCTCCCGCTCGCGTTCGGCGCGTTCGAGATCGCGATCGTCTTTTCGATTCTCAACGCATCGCTGCTCTCGTGGCGCATCCGCGTCGAGGAACGCACGCTCTTAGCGCGGCGCAGTAATTCGCCTTCCTGAGCCCTTCGACTTCGCTCAGGGTGACAAAGGCGGAGCGAGCTTTGTTAAAGCGCGCCCTAGGCGCGCGATGCCTTCGTTCGCCTCTTCGACGCCGAGGTCGCCGAAGGAGAGGCGCAGCGCGGGCGGCCCGCTGCGCGTCGGATAGAACGGCTCGGACGGCATGACGAGCACGCCCTCGCGCGCACACGCGTCGAAGGCCGCCTGCGTCGAAATCCGCGGCGGTAACGGGAGCCACACGTTGACGCCGGCGCCAGGTGAAAGCACCTCCGTCCAGGATGCCACGCGCGATAGCGCCTCGACGAACGCGTCGCGGCGCTTGCGGTAGAGCGCGCGCGTGGCGCGCAAGTGACGCTGGTATGCGGGACCGTCCATGAACCGCCACAACGCGCGCTGCGTGAGCGTCGAGGTAAAGACGTCGGCCTGGATCTTGGCTGCCTCGAGCGCTTCGGCGATGCCGCCCTTGGCGTAGAGATAGCCGATCCGCAGCGCCGGGAAAATCGATTTCGAGAGGCTCTCCATGAGGATGACGCGTCCGTCCGAGTCGTGCGCGGCGAGCGGCGGCGGCGCGGGCGCATCGTAGGTGAGCTGCCAGCCCGTCTGATCCTCCAGCACCACGACGTCGTAGCGCCGCGCGAGCGCCACGATCTGCTTCGCGCGCCGGCCCGGGAGCACGGCGCCGGTGGGATTCGCCGCGACGGGATTCACGTAGAACAGGCGCGGCCGGTACTCGGCGAACACGCGCTCGACATCGTCGGCGCGCGCGCCGTCCGCGTCGCTTCGCACCTCGACATAGGTCACGCCGCGCGCGTCGAAGACGCCCAGGCTCCCCCAATACGTCGGGCTCTCGCTCGCCA
Organism: Vulcanimicrobiota bacterium; assembly: GCA_963723485.1. Taxonomy (GTDB): domain Bacteria; phylum Vulcanimicrobiota; class Vulcanimicrobiia; order Vulcanimicrobiales; family Vulcanimicrobiaceae; genus Cybelea. The sequence goes on from CAVRQS010000002.1 coordinate 415,082, forward strand.
CCACGCTGCGGTCGTCGAGCAGCACCGTCGCAACGATATCCGCGGCCTGCTGCGCGCCCGAGCAGACGATGATGTCCGCGGGATCCGCGCCGCATCCGCGCCGGCGCAGAAACGAGGCGAGCCGCGCGCATAGCTCGGGATCTCCGGTCGAGGAGCGGTACTGCATCACCTCGGGCGAATCGTCGAGCAGCGTGCGATGGAACGCACGCGCGAAATCGTGCAGCGGAAAAGTCTCCGGCGCCGGATGGCCGCTCGCGAGGCTGATTGCGCCCGGCTCCGACGCGTGCGTCAGGCGCTCCATCACGCCCTCGAGGCGCGCGGCGCGCGTAAACCGTCCGACGTCGGGTTCCCAGCGCCGTGCGAAGGGCTCGCCGCGATCCGGCGGCTGCGCGACGAACGTGCCCTTTCCCGGCCGCGCGACCACGCGGCCGCGCGCCGCAAGCAGCTCGTATGCCTGCGAGACCGTGACGAGCGCGCAACCCAGCGCGCGCGCCAGCTCGCGCATCGGCGGGAGACGATTGCCGGGGACGACGGACTCGTGCTCCATTGCATCGACGATGCGGTCGGCGAGCTGCACGTAGAGCGGGCGCGGGTCGCTCGGTTCGAGCTTCAGCGATTCGAAGACCGCGTCGAAGCTCTCAGACGTTTGCGCTGAGGTCCTCTCCTTGGTCTTTGGTCGGTATGCGTCGAGCGACTCCTTCTTCCACGGCCGCTGCCGCGACGCCCTTGGCCACCGCATCCACGACACGCGGATCGAATACGCTGGGGATCACGTACTCCGGACTGAGCTCCGACTCGGCGACGATCTCGGCGATCGCATACGCCGCCGCCAGCTTCATGCCGTCGGTGATGCGCCGCGCTCGCACGTCCAGCGCACCACGGAATATGCCGGGAAACGCGAGCAGGTTGTTCACTTGATTCGGGAAGTCCGAGCGGCCGGTGGCAATGACGGCCGCGACCGGCGCCGCGACCTCGGGCATGATCTCCGGCGTGGGGTTGGCCATCGCGAAAACGATCGGGTCGCGCGCCATCCGCGCGATGTGCTCGGCCTGCAAGATGCCGGGGGCGGAGACGCCGATGAAGACGTCCGTGCCCTCGAGCACGTCGCGCAGCGAGCCGCGGCGGTTCTCGCGATTGGTGTGATCCGCGAGCCACCGCCAGTGCGGATTCTCGTAGCGATCCGTGCGGTTGAGCGCGCCGGCGCGGTCGACCGGAATCACGTCTTTCACGCCCGCGCCGAGCAGCATCTTGATCGTCGCGGTGCCCGCCGCACCGCTGCCCGATACCACGACCCGCAGCTCCGACAACGGCTTACGCACGACGCGCGCGGCGTTGATCAAGGCGGCGAGGATGACGACGGCGGTGCCGTGCTGATCGTCGTGCATCACGGGAATCTCGAGCGCCTCGATCAGGCGGTCCTCGATCTCAAAGCAGCGCGGCGCGCTGACGTCTTCGATGTTGATGCCGCCGAACACCGGCGCAATGCGCACGACCGTCTCCACGATCTCGTCGACGTCTTTGGTGTCGAGGCAGATCGGGAACGCGTCGATGCCGGCGAACTGCTTGAACAGCATCGCCTTGCCTTCCATCACCGGCAGCGCGCCGAGCGGCCCGATGTCGCCGAGACCGAGCACGGCGGTGCCGTCGGTGACGACGGCGACGGTGTTGCGCTTGACGGTCAGCTGGAAGGCCTTGCTCGGATCGGCGGCGATCGCCATCGAAACGCGCGCGACACCCGGAGTGTAGACCGTCGAAAGGTCCTGGCGGTTTTTCACCGCGATCTTCGAATCGACGCGAATCTTGCCGCCGACGTGCGCGAGGAAGGTCGAGTCGTTCGCGAAGATGACGCGCGTGCCGTCGATCGCTTCGACGGCGCGGCGCAGCTCGTTGGCGACGACCTCCGACGCGACCCCGATCGTCACGTCGCGGACCACGCGGCCCTTCGCGACCGAGTGCATGTCGACCGCACTAATCGTCCCGCCGGCATCACCGACGGCGTTGGCGAGCACGCCGAACGCCCCGGGCTCGTTGGGCATGTCGATCCGTAGGATCAGGGTCAGCGCGATGGCTGGTTGTACGATCATGTTTAATTCCCGCTGACTGTCATCTGGGCGATGCGAAACGACGGCGAAACCACGGCCCCGTCGAAACGCAAATCGTTCCCCACGGCGTCGACGCCACTGAGCATTTCCGCATACTGTCCGGCGATGGTAAACTCATCGATCGGATACGCGATTTCGCCGCCCTCGATGAAAAAACCGCGTGCGCCGCGGCTGTACGTGCCCGAGGCGTGCTCGGTCGCAAAGCCGATCGTGTCGACCACCAGCACGCCGAGCGGCGTTGCGGCGATCATCTCCTCGAGCGTCATCGAGCCCGGCTCCAGGTAGAAGTTGCTCGGTCCCACGCCGCCGCCGGTCGAGTTCCCGGTGCTGGCCGCGCCCAGCTTGCGCGCGTAGTAGGTGTCGTACAGGAACGTTTGGAGCACGCCGCGCTCGAAGACCGGCGTGCGCTGCGTCGCGACGCCCTCGCCGTCGAACGGAGCGCTTCCGAGGCCGGCGATCAGCCGGCCGTCGTCGATCACCGTCACGAGGTCGCTGCCGATCTTGCTTCCGAGCTTCCCGGTGAGCCAGGAGTTGCCAACCGCCACGTTCGCGCTCGAAACGGCCGCGAAGACGTCGTCGAGGATCGATGCCGCCACGTCGCGTTCGAAGATGACCGGCACGCGCATGGTGGTGGGCTTGCGAGCGCCGAAGAGATCGACCGCGCGGCGGACCGCGGTGCTCGCCACGGCCTCGAGCCCCTCGAGGTGCCGCTGGTGACGCGCGGCAGTACCGTAGTGCGCGATGCGCTTGACGCCTCCGTCCAGGGCGACCGGACCGGTGGATCGTCCCACGCGCGTCCACGCGTATCCGGCGGCGAAGCCGTTCGTGTTGGCCAGTGCGGTGACGGCGATCGCATCCGTGTAGTGCGAACCGCTGGAGTTGACGACGCGCGCGTCGGCCTCACGAATGAGCCGCTCGAGCCGAAGTGCCTCGTCGACCTTCTCTAGATTGTCCCGCTGCGCGATTTCGGGATCGCACAGGCTCAAGTTCTCGCCGTCGGACCCGACGCGATCCGGCAGGCCGGCGTACTCGTCGGCGGCGACCAGTTCGGCGTGTGCCACGGCGCGTTGCACGGCGCCCGCGATACCCTCCGCGGAGAAGTCCGAAGTGGAGAGCGTCGCCCGGCGTCCGTCGCGGAAGACGCGCAGCAACAATCCCTTTCCGGTCGATCCCTCCAAGCGCGCCACCGCATTCTCGCGAGCCTCGACGTGCAGCCGCCGCGCGATCGAAACCGCCGCCTCCGCAGCCTGCGCGCCGCACGCTCGCGCGGCGTCGAGAGCCCGTTGCGCCAGCGCGATCGCCGCCGCCTCATCCATGCTGCGTCCCGCCGACGGTGATCGAAGAGATCTTGACCGTCGGCATCCCGACGCCGACCGGCACGTATTGGCCGCCCTTGCCACACGTGTAATGCCGGCGCGCGAGGCGGCTGTCGTTGCCGACCGCGACCACCTTGCGCATGGCGTCGGGTCCGTTGCCGATGATCGTTGCATTGCGCACCGGCGCCGTGATCCGGCCGTTCTCCACCATATATCCCTCGCCGACCATGAAGACGAAGTCGCCCTTGCTGATCTCGACCTGTCCGCCGGCAAACGACTTCGCGAAGATCCCGCGCCGCGTCGAGCTCAAGATCTCCTCGAAGTTCGAGTCGCCGTCGGGCATGTACGTGTTGCACATCCGCGGCTGAGGGGCGAAGCGGAAGGACTGCCGTCGTCCGCTGCCGGTGGATTCCACGCCCATCAAGCGCGCGTTGAGCCGGTCCTGCATGTATCCGCGCAGAACGCCGTTCTCTACGAGCACCTTGTGCTGCCCCGGCACGCCCTCGTCGTCGACGTTGAGGCTGCCGCGTTCCTCTTCCAGGTTTCCGTCGTCGAAGATCGTGACGAGATCGCTCGCGACGCGCTCGCCGACTCGTCCGCTGTACAGCGACGTGCCGCGACGGTTGAAGTCGCTCTCGAGGCCGTGTCCCACGGCCTCATGCAGCAGCACTCCGCCGCCTCCCGATCCGACGATCATCTCCATCTCGCCGGCGGGTGCCGGCGACGCCACGAGATTGACCGTAGCGATGCGCGCCGCCTCCGACGCGAGCGCCTCCGGCGTTTCGCGATCGAAGTAATCGATCGACGTTCGCCCGCCATCGCCGACGTAACCGGATCCGCGCTCTTTCTTGTCGCTGGCCACGACCTGGACGCCGAGCGTGACGAGCGGCCGCCGATCGAACACGAAGCGCCCCTCGCTCGTCGCGATCCAAACCTCCTGCACGTCGTCGACGACCTGCGCGTTCACGGCGACGACCCTCGCGTCGCAGCGCCGCCCCGTCGCGTCGGCGCGGTCCAGCAGCGCAACGTAGCGCTGCGGATCGACGGTCGCGGCCTCGTCGCGATGGTACAGCGCCGCCACGCGTTCCGCGCGAAGCTCGCTGCTGCCCGCCTGCCCCGCCGGCGCGTTGCGCGCGATCAGCGACGCCGCCTCGGCCGTCCGCATCAACGCGTCGTCGCTAAGATCGTCTGAGTGCGCATAACCCGCGGACTCCCCGACCACCACTCGGATGCCCACGCCGAGCGTCACTCCGTACGAAGCATCGTGAATTCGTCCGTCCTGCAGCCGATACGACAGCGTGCGGCGCCGCTCGCAGAACACGTCGGCAAAGTCTCCTCCGCGCCGGAGCGCGCGATGGATCAGTTCCCCTAGGAGCGCTTCGTCGAACATCGCGGGTTAGAACTCCGCCAAGCGATCGACGGCGCGGACGATCGCCGCATCCGGATCGCCCGGCGATCCGTCGATGAGGAAGGCAAATGCGACGCGGCCGTGATGCAGGGTGTTCGCATAACCGGCCAGCGCGGAGACGTCGGACAGGTGTCCGCTCTTCGCGCGCACGCGGCCGAGGGCAGTCGTGAAATCGTAATCTTCCAGCGTGCCCTGGCGGCCGCCAAGCGGCAGGAGCAGATACAGCGATGCCTGGCTGTCTGCGAGCAGGCGCGCCACGGTGATCGCCGCGATGCGATCGTCCGGCGACAATCCGCTGCCGTCGAACAGCCGCAGGCCCGGAGCCGGGACGCCGAGTCGCTGCAGGAAGCGGCGCTCGGCCTCGATCCCCCCGGCATCGTCCGGCGTACCGGCGATCTCGCCGCCGATCGCGCGCAGCAGCTGCTCGGCGTAGTGGTTGTCCGAAACGAACAGCATGTGAGACTCCAGTGCCGGCAGCGGCACCGAGCGGTGGTCCCAGAGAACGACGGCATCCAACGGAGAGGCTCCTGCGCCAGGCGGCTGCGTGCTCGCGATGCCGCGCGCAGCGAGCATGGACCTGGTCTGCGCACCAACGTAGGCCACGACGTTCTGCATGGGCGTCCACACCCGCTCTTCCGCTCCGCCTACGATCTCTTGCGACTCGATCGTGTCGCCGTCGAGCGAGACGGCGCTGATCGGAGCGGCGTAATCCTGACCGCTGTCGTCGGGATCCCAGTGTGGGTTGAGGGGCGGCCCGGTCAACGCCGTGGCGTCGACCATCACGCGGCCGTCGACGCGACGCAGACCGGAGCGCGCGAGCACGCCGATGCCGTTGCGGAGGTCGCCGGAGACCAGCGAGGGATCGCCCGATCCGATCAGCCAGAGGTCGCCGCCGAGACGACCGTCGTCTCCGACGCTGCCGCGTGCCGCGAACATCGTATGAAAACGGTACGCGGGGCCCAGCGCGTCCAACGCGCTCGCCGCGATGACGAGCTTCAGCACGGAAGCCGGCGCGACGGCGCGGTCGCCGCGCTCATCGAACACCGGGGTCCCATCGGCGGAGACGACCGCGAGACTCCAGCCGGCGGCCCCAGAGATGACCGGCGCAAAGGCGCCGTGCAGCCCGTTCCACAGCCGGTTGCGGTCGGCCGTCGTCCACGGCGGCGCGGGCGGAGACTTGACGACGCGCTCCGTCAAAGGAAGCGCGGGCTCCGGAACCTGCTGCGCGGCGGGTCTCGCGCCATGCGCCCGAGTAACAAGCCACACCAGCGCTGCTATGAAGAGCAGCGCCGTGAACGCGTACGTCCGCCGCTTACGGACGCGCAGCCGTCGAGATCTGGTCCTGAAGCCTACGCTGCTCTTGACGTAACTCATCGATGTCATCACGGAGGGCTGTAACTTGCGCCGGCACCTTGGCGCCTTTTCGAATTCGAATGGCGGCTTCCATCGCGTCGCGCCGCAAGCGCCCGTCAAAGGCCTGTGTCGCGAGGCGGTCGAGCGCCGAAAGCAGACGCGGGTCGCCGAGCGTCTCTGCGGTGGCGATCGCCTCGAGCGCGACCGGAAAACTCTCGTCGTCGAGTCGCTGCTCGAGCTCGTCGACCATGCGCGTGCGCTGCTCCTCCAAGAGCGCGCCGATGCGTCCGAGCGCGCTCGTCGCGGCGCGCCGCAGCCCGTCACCCTGCTGCAGATCCAACGCCTCGAGCACGATGGGCAGCGCGCGCGCATCGGCAAGCTCGGCCAATCCGTGCACCGCGCCCGCCTCGACCGCACTGTTCCACGTGCGCTGCTTCGCCGCCGATCGCAACACGTCGAACGCGCGCGAATCGCGCGTCTTGCCCAGCGACGACAGCGCCGCGTTGCGCACGAAGTAGGAGGCGCCATTTGCCGCGACGGCGATGAGCGCGGCCGCAGCCTCGGGATCGCGAAAGTTGCCGAGCGCCTCCGCCGCGGCACGCACCACCTTGGGGTGGCGATGCGACAGTGCGCCGATCAGCATCGTGCGCGCCCACGGCGCGCGCGTTGCGCCGATCGCCGCGGCGACCTCGGCGAGCACGCCCCAAAACGGCTCGGCTTCAAAGCAGCGCGCGAGCGCCTCCCGCGCGATGCGACCGCCATCCTTCGCGAGCTCGCGAGCGGCGCGGATCCGCGCAACGAGATTCGGGTCGTCGCGCAGCACCGCCGCCGCGAAGTCCACGCCGAGCGCGTACGTGACGTCGGCCAGCAAGAACGCTCCCGGATCGAACCGCACCAGCTTCGGCTCGAAGTCGAGCGGGACGGCGATGGTCTCGTGCTGCCGCTCGACGCGCGCGCGGACCCGGCGCTCCTCCTTCAACTCTGCAGGCGCGAGTCCGATCTCGACGTCGAACTCATAGGGCGGACACTCCGCATCGATCCTCTGCTTTTGATCGATCGTGACCGTGGCGACCCGGCGCGCCGCGTCCCAGGACGCGCCGACCTCGAGCTTGGGGTGGCCTCCGCGGAACACCCACTGGCTGAAGAAACCTCGGAGGTTTCGGCCGGTCGCGTCCTCGATCGCGCGCACCAAGTCGATCGTCTCGACGTTGCGTTGCGCGTTGTCCCGCACGTAGCGCTCGACGGCGCGCCAGAAGCGCGAATCGCCCAGCTCTCCGCGCAGCATGTGCAGCACCGCCGCGCCTTTTTGGTAGAGGTGGCGATCGAAGATCTCGATGGGGTCGAAAAAGGTGTTACAGACGATCGGCCGCCGATAGCGGTCCGAATCCTCGCGCAGGTATGCGGTTAGGCACTCGAAGATATCGTAGATGTACTCGTCATAGCCGAGATCGGCTTCGCGCCACACGGTCTCCATGTACGTCGCGAAGCCTTCGTTGAGCCACGCGTGCGCCCAGTCGCGGCACGTCAACAGGTTGCCGAACCACTGGTGCGCGAGCTCGTGCGCGACCAGCGGGTCGCTCGAGAAGTCCATGTGCGCCGTCTCGTCGTGGAGCGTCCGGTCGGTCTGGGTGGTCGCGGTGGTGTTCTCCATCCCGCCAAAGATGAAGTCGGTCACCGCGATCTGCGAGTAGCGCGCGTACGGATACGGCGTTCCGATGCGCCGCTCGAAGAGCTCCAGCATCTCGTTTGTCGCGCCGAACGAACGCTCGCCTTCGCTCTCGCGGCCGGGCAGCACGTAGTAGTGGATGGGGACGCCGTTGCGGCCCGCCTTACCGCTCGCGACCTCTGCGAAGGGTCCCGCGACCATCGTCATGAGATACGTGCTGTGCGGTACGTCCTGGCGATAACGGAAGATAGTCCGATCGTCTTCGTCGCGGCGCTCGATCAGCGCGCCGTTGCCGAGTGCGAACATTCCCTTGGGCACGACGATCGTCGTCGACGTCGGCTGTTTCTCGTGAGGGTAGTCGAGGCAGGGAAACCAGTACCGCGCGTACTGATCCTGACTCTGCGTCCAGGCGTGCGCGATCTTCTCGGGGTGGTCTGCCGTCGGCTTGACGAAGAACAGCCCGTGACGCGGCTTCACCACGCGATACCGCACGGCGAAGGTGACGCTCTCTTGCGCGGCAATCGGCGGCTCGAATGCGATTTCGAGCTCCCCCTGACGCGTCGTAAACTTCAGGTCGTGACGCTTTGCGTCGTCCGAAAGCCGCTCGACGCGCGAGACCTCCAGATCCACGGCGTCGAGGGCCAGCCGCGGCACGGCCTCGTCGAGTGCCCGCACCGTCATGTTGCATATGCCGTCGAGCGACTCGTCGGCGAAGTTTGGCGTCAGATGGAGATCGATGTGCTCGACCGAAACGGCCTTGTCTGGGCCAAACTGTGGACGCGCGCCGGGCAGCGCGAAACGCTGATGTTCGTTCGTCTCGTCGCGCATCTAGGGAACCTCTGGAGAAGTCGCCGCATCGGTCGCAGCGAGCCGTTCCGCCGCAGATCGAGGCGCGTCCGAGGAGGCGTAGTCGCGCCCGGAGTTTATCCTGAGCCCTTCGACTTCGCTCAGGACGAGCTCCGTCGACGGACCACCGAGGGCGCAGCAAAGAGCTGCGGCGAAACGACCGCTGCCCAACGGGTTTGACCGCAAAGCGATCGGTACACGGACTTCTTCAGAGCTTCCCAAGGTCGGGTCTCGACTTACGAGCCGCGAGTTTCTCAGTCCTGTACCGCGTGAGCCCTACTCTGCCGCTGTTTGCAGGCCTCCGGTCACTTCGATGACTTGTCCCGTGATGAAATCGCGTTGCGGAGCGATCAAGAAGCGCACGACGTCGGCCACGTCTTCATAACTGCCGGGACGGCCGCGCGGATTGCGCGCCGCGCGTTCGAGGGCCTGGGGCCGGTCGAGCGTTTTCTCGCGAATGTCGCCGGGCGAGACCACGTTGACCGTGATTCCGTGGGGTGCCTCCTCGATTGCGAGGCAGCGCGCGAACGCGACTAGCGCGCTCTTCGCCGATTGGTAGAGCGAGAAGCCGCGGAAGGGACGCGTCTGGCCCGAGCCGAGCATCCCGAAGAAGATCACGCGCCCGAAGCGAGCCTCGCGCATCGCAGGCAACGTGGCGCGCGCGGCCAGCACCGCGCTGCGCAGATTACCGTCCAGCGCGGTTTCGTAATCCTCGAGCGACGCGTTCGCAAAGCGTTTGACGACGAGCGGCCCGACGGCGTGCACGAGCGTGTCGAACGGGCCGTGCTCCGCGACGCCGCGCTCGAGCGCGAGCTCCACGGCGCCCGCTTCTTGCAGGAAATCGACGCGAACCGCGGCCGCCCGGACGCCCGCGGCCTCGATCCCGGCGAGCGTCGCGCCGGGCGGGGTCGCGCGATACGTGATCGCTACCCGATCGAATCCGTCGCGCGCGAGCGCGGGGCCGATGCCCGCGGCGAGGCCGCCGGCGGCTCCCGTGACGAGCGCGCGTCGACCGAATTTAGTTAATCTCTTATCCTCCGCGAACGAATCTCCAGTCGAGGTCGAATGGCACGCCGCGAGCGGTCGTTCCCGACACGCGCACCCGATGCGGCCCGGATTCCAACGGCCACGGCAGCACGACCGCGAAGCTCGACGGACCGCTCTGACGCAATCCGCGCGTGACGTTGCGTCCGTCGATCCACACGCGCACTTCGGCAAGCTCGACTGGACGATCGAACTCGAAGTGGATCGCGGGCGAGTCGGTGTAGATCGTTCCCGTCGGCCCCACCGCCACGAAGCGCACCGGCCGCGGCGCGGGAGGCGGCTGCGCCGGCGGAGCGCCTTGGATCGTCACGGTGCTCGTCGAGTCGTCCCAATTCACGGCGGCGCCGAGCGCCTGCGAGATGAAGCGCAACGGAACGAACGTCGTCGCGCCCACGATGAACGGCGCCACGTCGATCGCGGCGGTCTGCCCGTCGACGGTCGCCGCGGTCGATCCGATCGTCAGTGAGATCGATCGGCCGGAGGCGGTGGCGTTGATCTGCCCGTTTTCATAGACGACGCTGGCGCCGAGCCGTTCGAACACCCCGCGCAGCGGCACGAACACGCGGCCGGCTCGCACGATCGGCGGCTGCGCGAAGTTCATCGTCTGACCGTTGACGACGACGGTGACGGACTGCGCGTTGGCCGCCAACGAAAACGGCGCTGCAAGCGCCGCTGTGAGAAAAATAACGCTTGCCTTCATGCTCGCATCCCTACCCGGGCCGCCTCGGCGCCAAACGGCTCGCCCTCGGCCTGGACTGCGCGCCAATCGGCGCGGCGCTCGAGCCACCCGATCCACGTGTTGTAGATCAGCGGTACTAAGAATAGGGTTAGAATCAGTGAGCTCAACAGTCCGCCGATGATGACGGTGCCCATCGCCTGCCGCCACTCGCCGCCTTCGGCGAAACCCAGCGCCAGCGGCAGCATGCCGAAGACCATGGCGCACGTCGTCATGAGGATCGGCCGGAAGCGCGTCCCGGCCGCCTGCAACACGGCCTCGCGCACCCGCATGCCCCGGCGGCATAGCGTGTTGGAGTAGTCGACGAGTAGAATTCCGTTCTTGGACACGAGGCCGAACAACATCACGATGCCGATCATCGAGATGAGGTTGAGCGACTGACCGGCGTTCGGCTCGACGCGATGCATCAACGAGAGCGCGATCAGCGCCCCGATGATCGCGAGCGGCACGGAAAACATGACGATCAGGGGCTCGAGGAAGGAGCCGTACAGGACCACCATGAGCATGTAGACCAGCATGAACGATGTGAGCAGGGCGACGCCCATGTTGGCCATCGTCTCGTTCATGTATTGCGTGTCGCCTTGCGCGGTGAGTTGCACGCCTTCGGGCAGGAAGCCGGGTTCTTTCAGCTTCTTCTCGAGCGGCCCCGTCACGGTGCCGAGCGAGTAGCCCGGCAGCGTGTCGCCGTAGACATCCACGACACGCTGACGGTTGAGCCGCTTGATCTGCAGCGGGGCCTTCGTCCACTGGAAGTTCGCGATGTCGGCGAGCGGGACGAGCGTACCGTCTTGCGCGCGGACGCGAACGTTCTGCAGCTGATCCACCGTCGAGCGGTCGGAGAGGGGGAACTGCACGCGCACGTCGACGAGCCCGTTCTCGGAGCGCACGCGCGTAGCCACGGCGCCGTCGACGGCGAAGCGCGCGGCGCTGGCGGCATCGGCCGGCGCCACGCCCAGTATCTCGGCCTTCTGTGGATCGACGTTCACGTTGAGGCGTGGCGCCGCCGCCTCGTTGCTGGTCTGCACGTTCACGCTGCCGGGCGTCGCGCGCAGGTATTGCGCGACCTTCTCGGCCGCCGGCCCGATCTCGTTCTCCGGCCCGGAGAGCGAATAGAAGATCGTCGCGCCCGAGCCGCCGCCGTTGTCGCCGGAGACCTGGAAGTCGCCGCCCGGCACCAGATAGTTGAGCTTGCGAATTTGGTCGATGATCTTGTAGGTGTCGTGCCGCCGACTGTCCAGCGTCTGCGCATTGAGGTTGGCGTAGTCATCCCCGATCGCGCTGCCCCAGCCCTGCGGCTTACGACCGACCGTGGAGCTAATGGACTTGATGCCGTCGATCTTCATGATCGCGTCTTCCAGTTGGCTGACGTACTTCTCGGTCACCAGGATCGGCGTGCCGGGCGGATACGTCACCGTCATGCTGATCTCGCCGTTCTGCACCTGCGGCACGAAGTCGAAGTTGATCGGGCCCAAGGTCACGAGCACGATAGCCACCACAACCGGCAACGCAAACGTGACCCACGTGAGGCGGCCGCTGCGTCCGGTCTGGTAGAACCAGCGCACGATCACGCGCGGCGTGTTCTTGAGCGCGTCGACACCCAGGCGCGCGAGTCTTCCGGCGCCTGAGTGTCCGTTCGACGAGGCCGACCACCGGTACGCAATGTTAGCTTCCGGAATCTTGCGGCGCAGCACGAAGCCGACGGTGTGCCACACGGCCGCGAGCACGAGTATCAGCACGTCGATCGTGATGGTCGAGGTCCCGGCGCCCGCGGCCAGCGTTAGCGCGTTGATCAATAGCACCGCGCAAACGAACACGACGAAAAGCCCATGCCCGAGCGCATACGGCAGCGCGACGAACCTGTACCAGTTGAGAATCCGGTCGTAACGCTGCACGAACGCGTTGAGCACCAGCACCGCGATAATCATGATCGGCAGGATCGCGTGTAGGTCCGGCACCGGCCACGGTATCAGATAGGTAACGAACGCGGCGGCGACGAGGGTAAGCTCGATCTTCCAATTTCCGAGCGCGACCATCCACTTCGGCGGAGGTCCGGAGCGCTCGCGGACGCTCCACCGCGCCGCGAGCAGCGGCGTCAGCGTGAACGAGACCAGCAGCGAGAACAGCGTTGCGATGACGATGACAGTGGCGAACTCGCGAAGATACGCCCCAACGATGCCCGGCAAGAACGCGATCGGAAGGAAGACCACGACGTCGACCATGGTGATCGCGATCGCCGCGCCGCCGATCTCGGTGCGGCCGTTGATCGCGGCGTCCACCGGATCTTCCCCGAGGTCTCGATGGCGCGTAATATTTTCCAGCACGACGATCGAGTCGTCCACCAGAATACCGATGATCAATGACAAGCCCATCAGCGACATGATGTCGAGGTGGAACCCAAACAGGATCATTAGGACGAACGTCGCGAGGATCGACGATGGGATCGCGATCATGATGACGATGGCGTTGCGCCACGCGTGCAGGAAGAGCAGCATGACGATCATCGTCAACGCGATGCCCTCGAGGAGCGACTGCCAGACGCCGTTGAGGGACTTCAGTGTGTAGTCGGCCGGCGCGTCGATCTCGCTGAACGTAATATCCGGGAACTGTGCCTCGATCTTCTTGAGCTGCTCGCGCGCAATCTTTGTCGCTGTGATCTCGTCCGAACTGATGCTCCGCCCGAGCTCGATGTAGACGCGCGGCTGCCCGTTGTAGTGCGAGATGGACGTCGGCTCGACGTGACTGTCGAACGCGTACGCGACGTCGCCTACCTTCAAATTCTTGTTCGAGCTGCCTGGGACGGGCAGAGGTATCCCCAGCAGGTCTTGCGCGCTGTTGATCTCCGCGTGCACGGAGACGCTCGTCTCCTGGGTCTTCTGGCGCAGGATCCCACCGGGAAGGTTCGCGTTGTTGGCCGCGACCGCGGCGAAGACGTCACCCAGCGTTGCGTTCGTCCCGATCAGCCGCTCGGGAATCGGCTCGACGTGGAACTCGCGCGCGCTGGCGCCGTAGATGTCGACCGTTTGGACGTTGGGGATGCCCTTGAGGATCGGTTCCAGTTTGTTGTTCGCGAAGTCCGCCAGTTGCGTCGGCGAAAGCGTCTTCGAGCTGAGCGCGATGTCCATCAGCGGCTGCGAAGCGCCGTTTTTGTAGACGCTGGGCGGGTCGAGGTCGGCAGGCAGGTAGACTCGTGCGGCATCCACCGCGCTCTGCACGTTGATCGCAGCGATATCGAGGTTCGTGCCCAGCTTGAACTGCACGATGGTCGTCGCCACGCCTTCCTGAGCCGTGGCGCTGAGCTGGTCGAGGTTGTCGATGCCGTCGAGCTGGTCCTCGATCGGCTTGACGATCAGCCGTTCCATCTCTTGGGGCGACGCGCCCGGATAGGCCGAGTAGACCACGACGATCGGGAAGTCGGTGCCCGGCGGATTGGAGCTTCGCCCGATCTTCGTAAAGGCGACCGTGCCGAAAATGGCCAGCGCGATGAACACCATCGCGGTGATCACCGGGCGGCTAATTGCGAAGCGCGTCAACCACACGATATCTTTTTCCTCGGCTCCATTCGCCTTGCTCTACGCCGCGAACCAGCCGTCTGTTTCAAAACTTTCCCCGGAAATCTTAGCGCCGGGACCTGCCCTGGCCACGGCCGGCGCCGCTCCGCCCTTCGGGCTCCGCTGCGGGAGCAATCGCGTGCCCGTAAGGGTTAATGCGCAAGACTGGACTCGAACCAGCACAAGATTGCCACTCCCCCAGCCGCTGACGCGGCCGGGGCCCCCAAGGCGTCAACACCGCTCCGCCCTTCGGGCTCCGCTGCGGGAGCAATCGCGTGCCCGTAAGGGTTAATGCGCAAGACTGGACTCGAACCAGCACGAGATTGCCACTCCCCCAGCCGCTGACGCGGCCGGGGCCCCCAAGGCGTCAACACCGCTCCGCCCTTCGGGCTCCGCTGCGGGAGCAATCGCGTGCCCGTAAGGGTTAATGCGCAAGACTGGACTCGAACCAGCACGAGATTGCTCCCGCTAGCCCCTCAAGCTAGTGCGTCTACCAATTCCGCCACTTGCGCACGAGGGGGCCAAACCCGTTTCGGGGCTGCCTCCCAGGCGCCCCTGGCTCGCGTCCGGGGGCGAGCCGAAAGACGTACCGCAGCCGGTAAACGCATCGCAGCGACCGACCCTGCGCTCCCCGGCCGGTTCACCCCATGTTCGGATCGAGGGCGTCGCGTAGCCCGTCGCCGATGTAGTTGATCGCGAGCACCGTCACGAGGATGCACAGGCCCGGGAAGACGGCGGCCCACCACGCAATGGAAAGATTGCTCTGCGCGTTGGCGAGCATGTTGCCCCACGACGCCGTCGGCGGCTGGATGCCGAGACCGAGGAAGGAGAGCGTCGACTCTAAGATGATCACGTTGGCTACGTCGAGCGTCGCCTGCACGACGATCGGAGCGATGGCGTTGGGAAGCAGGTGGCGAAAGATGATGCGCCCGTCGTTGTTACCGAGCGCGCGCGCCGCCTCCGCGAACTCGCGCTCGCGCAGGCTCAGGAATGAGGCCCGCACCAGTCGCGCAACCGGCGGCCACGAGAGCGCACCGATGATGATCACGATGACCCCGAAGCTCAGCGCCGCCTTCGTCGAACTCGCGGCGACGATGGCGGTGAGCACCAGCAGCAGCGGCAGCAGCGGAATCGAGAGGAACACGTCGGTAAGGCGCATCAGCGCGTAGTCGACCCACCCCCCGTAGTATCCCGCGATCGCCCCCAGCGTCGCGCCGATGAGCACCTCCATGATCACCGCGAACAGACCGACCGTCAGCGAGATGCGCGCGCCGAAGAGCAGCCGCGACAGGAGATCGCGACCCACCTCGTCGCTGCCGAGGACGTGGCCCCAACACTGGCCTTTGTCTTGGAAGCACGGCGGCAGCGGGCTGCCGTTCCAGTGCGGCACGGCGGTCGTCCCGTTGTCGATGAAGTTCGGATCGAACGGCGCGAGCTGCTTGGCGAAAACCGCCGCGAGCACCATGAGCGACAGCACGACGATGCCGGCGATGGCGAGCTTGTGGCGGCGCAGGCGCGTCCAGAACGTTACCTTCGTTATCTGAAGCTCGTCTTCGACGATGTTGCGCGGCAGCGGCATCGAGGGTGCGGCCATCGTTATCTACTCAGTCGTACTTCACGCGCGGATCGAGCCACGCGTAGACGACGTCGGCGAACAGATTCGAGAACACGACCAGGAACGCCACGAGAAGCAGATAGCCCATCAACAGCGCGAGGTCGCTCTGGGAGAGAGCGTTGATGAAAAGCCGTCCCATCCCCGGCCAGGCGAAGATCGTCTCGGTGATGATCGCGCCTGCGAGGAGGCTCGGCAGCGAGAGCGCGACGACCGTTACGACTGGAATCATCGCATTCTTCAAGCCGTGTTTGAACAAGATCGTCCGAAACGCCAGGCCCTTGGCCGCCGCGGTCCGCATGTAATCGGTGCCGAGCACCTCCAGCAGCGACGACCGCATGAAGCGGCTGAAGAGCGCGATGTTCAGGAGCGACAGAACGGCCGCAGGCAGAATCAGGTGCTGCAGGCGGTCACCGAAATCGAACGTGTCACCGCTCGAAATTCCGGCGGACGGCAGCTGGATCTGGTACCCGAAGGGCAGCGGGATCCCGTGCACGGCGAACGCGAGCTGCATCATCAGCGCGAACCAGAACACCGGCATGGACTGCCCGAAGAACGCGAGCGTGGTGATCGCGTAGTCCAGCGCCGAATAGCGATAGACCGCGGAGATGATCCCGGCGGTGATGCCGATGGCGATCGCGATGACGAGCGACGCGCCCATGAGTTCGACGGTCGCGGGCAGGCGTTCGATCAGGGCCGCAAAGACCGGCTCGGAGTTGCTCGTGGAGTAGCCCATGTCTCCGACCAGCACGTGCCCGATCCATTTCAGATACTGAATCGGGACCGGCTGATCCATGCCGAGGTTGTGCCGGAGACGCGCGATGTCCGCCGGCGTTATGTGCGGGTTCTGCAAGTAGGGCGCGAGGGGTCCACCCGGCATGTTGTAGAGGATGCCGTACAGGATCACCGAGATGGCCAGCAGCAACGGTATCGCTTGAAGCGTCCGGCGCACGACGTAGGTGAACAATTTGTCGCGCGGTATTGGACTTTAAGCCGGCTCGCCCCTCGCTGCCGGCTGCGCGAGTCCGAGAAGATTCCTCGCCTGGTCGGGCGTGGCCGCCGCCCGGCCCGCCTCCGCCGCGATTCGCGCGACGCGCGCGACGAGCTCGTCGTTACGCGCCAGCCGTCCGCGGGTGTAGAACAGGTTGTCTTCCAGTCCGACGCGGACGTGGCCGCCCATCGCGATTGCCGCCATCGCCATCGGCAGCTGCCGGCGGCCGATGCCGGCCACGGACCAGCTGCACCCCTGCGGCAGGTCGTCGACGAGGTCGCAGAGGTTCTGCACCGTCGCCTCCAGCCCGCCCGGAACTCCGAGCACCAAGTCGACGTGCTGTGGAAGGGTGAGGACGCGTTCGCGCGCGAGCCTGCGGGCGTTGGCGATGTGGCCCTTATCGAAGATCTCCAGTTCGGGCCGCACGCCGAACTCGTCCATCTTCCTCAGTATGCCGCGCATGATCGGAAAGCTATTCTCGAAGATGCCGTCGCCGAAGTTCACGCTCCCGCACGTCAGCGTCGCCATCTCGGGGCGCAGCTCGAGCACGCTTGCGCGCTCATCGAGCGTCATGCCGATCGCTCCGCCGGTCGAGAACTGGACGATCAGATCGCTGCTCGCGCGGATCGCGTCGTAGGCTTCGCGAAAGCGCTCGACTCCGTGCGTGTTCGTGCCGTCGTCGTTACGGCAGTGCACGTGAATGATCGACGCCCCCGCCTCGCGGATGGCGCGAGCGGTCTCGCCCAGCAGCTGAGGCGTGTGCGGCAAATACGGGGTCTGATCCAGCCGGACTTCGGCGCCGACGGGCGCGCAGGTGATGATGAGCGGATCCATGCCCGCGTCTTACGACAACGCCCGATAGGCCGCCTCGACCAGTACGCGATCGAGGCCGAGCAGCGACGCCAGCGCGATGGCATCGGCGCGCGGGTTCTCGCCGGCGCCGACCTCCGCCACGCGATAGTCCATGGACTGCGCGAGCGACTCGAGTGCCTCTCCGATGTCGTCCGTCGAGGGAGGCGCCGGTATTCCGCGCAGTCCGCGCACCGCAAAGTGACGCACGCGCGCGGCAGCCGCCAGACCCTCCAAGTGCGTCGCCAGCAGCGCGCACGCGCCGCGCTCGCCGAGACGCTCGAGCAGCGCGATCGACAGCGCCTTTCCTTCGTGCGGCGTCGTCGTCCGCGCGAACTCGTCGACCAGCAGCAGTAGTCGCCGGACATCCAGCTCAAGGACGTCCTTGAGCGCCAGCACCTCCTGCGCAAAGGACGAAAGCAAGCCTCCGACGTGAGCCTCGCGTCCCGTGCCGAGCCAGCCGATGCGCTCGAAGAGCCCGACGCGCGCCCGCGTCGCCGGCACGGGCAGGCCGAACGCCGCGCACGTCGCCAGGAAGCCGCACGTCAACAGGCACACGCTCTTGCCGCCCATGTTTGGTCCAGTCAGCACCGCCGTATCGTGCAGGTCGAGATCCAACGGCGTGAAAGGGCGTCCGACGCCGTGCAGCTCCGACTCGAGCGGAAGAAACCGTGCGCCTTCGAACGCGAGCGCCGCCTCGCCCGTCACGACGGGCGTCGTGCAGCCGAAGCTCCGCGCGAACGCCGCCGCGGCAACGAGCACGTCAACCTCACCTAGCGCTCCCGCCGCGGCGATCAGGGCCGGCGCGTCGTCTTTCACGAGCGCGGAGAGCGCCACGCGAACGCGTTGTTCGGCGGCGGCGACGGCATCGGCCGCCGCGTCGCGGCGTTGGAGCGCCGCCACGACCGCCGGATCGTATTCCAGCGCGCACAACAGATACGTCGCAGCCTCGCGCACGACGCGCACGCCCTTGGGCAGACCGCTTCGCACCTCGGCCCGCATCACGATAAACTCGTCGCCGCCGAGATCCTCGCGCCCGAGCTCGCGTGCCACGCGCTCGCGCTCGCGGCCGCGTAAGGCGTCGAGCTCGGCCTGCGCCGTCGCCGCAACGGCGCGCGCCGCGGTCAGCCCGCGATCGAACGCATCCGCGAGGTAGAACTCGCGCTCGTTGCGCTGGCCGGTCGCCAACGCGTCGCCGATCGCTCGTACGGCAGCGTTCGAAATGGCATCGAGCGTAGCGTCAGACCCGCGAAGATTCTCGATCCGTTCGACCGTCGCGCAGAAACACCGCAGCTCGAACAGTGCCGGATCCGCAAGCGCCTCGCCCATCGCGGCGCGTGTGATAGCGCCGGCAACGTCGGGAACCGCTCCGAGCTCGGAGCGCATCGCCTGCAAAGCAGTCGCATCGAACGCGGCGGCGATCCGGCCGATCCGCTCGGCGCGCGATTGAGCGGCGCTCTCTTCGCCCGGCCGGAACGGAATCAGCTGGGAAAAGAGCCGCTCGCCGTACGGGGAGACGGGCGCGACGGCCGCTTCCAGCCATGCGAATGCGAGCACTTCCGCGCTCGCACCATCGAGCAGGCGCGACGGCTTCACGCGGCGCGCGCGCCGCGATAGACGTCGAATGCCGGGAGGCCCGTCGCCTCGGCGACACCTTCGGCGAACCGCTCCGGTTCGAAAGCGCGTTCCGATCCGATCGACGCCACCGTCGTGGCGATCACGCGCAGCGGCCGCCGGCAACGAATGGTCAGCCGTTGCAGCGCCTGTTGCGCGGAACGCCCGCTCAGCGCGAACTGGGTCGGGTCGCGCAGGACGATCTGACGCATCTCTCCCCGCGCGATCAAAGCCGCCGCATCCGACGGCGTCAGCGCTCCGTCGACGTCGAGTGACGCTGCGTCCGGATTGAATGCCGCAATGCGCAGCCGCGCCACGAGCGCCGCCGCCTGCATCACGGCCTCCTCTTTTGTGGCCGCGGCTTCCGCGCCGGTCGCAACGACGATGGCGCCGGCTCCCCCCGCCACGGCCGCGACGCGATCGACGGCTCCGTCGACGATCGCGACGTCGCTTCGCGACGAGAGCTCTTCAACGACGGCGCGCACGCCCGATGCCGTGGGTGGCCCGGCCAACTCAAAGGATCCGCCGGCGGCGACGCGCGCGTAGATCACGCCGCCGGCGGCGCTGCGCAGCGTCGAAAGTTTTAGGATCTCGGCGGAGGGCGACGACGGCAGCAGAGCGCGCGCCGTCGCGAGAATCGTCCCTGGTTCGAGCCACAACGACTCGGCATCGCGCCCGAGGGACGCTAGCGCGACGCGTGAGCCCGCGCGACGCGCGGCGTCGTAGATCGCGCGCACGATGGTCGTCTTGCCGACGCCGCTTCCGGTTCCGACGACGAAGATGGTGCGGGCACCGGCCGACCGCGCGAGGTTCAAAATCTCGACACCGACTCGCACGCGTTCAAGCTTCAGCTATCCAACGTGCAGGGCCTTGAGCGCGGCGAAAAGCACGCCGGTGAGCGCCAAAAGCACGCCGCCCAAGAAGGCTGCGTAACGCTCGGCGCGGCGTCCAAGCCATCGACCGAGTCCCAGGCCCAGCGTCGTGAAGGCAACGCTGACGATCGCGATGATCACGAGCGAGATCGGCATCGGAACGCCGATGTACAGGATCGAAAACCCGATCCCAAGCGAGTCCAGGCTGATCGCGAGCGACGCCACGACCAAACCGTGCCCGCGCGACAGGTCGAAACGCGACGATTCGCGGACCTGGGCGCGGCTCTCGCGCGCCATGTAGATTCCGAGGCCGAATAGAGCGGCGAACCCAATGTAGCCCGCGAAGTCGCCGACGATCCTGCCGGCCAGCAAGCCCAACCCGGCGCCGACGACATTCATCGTGACCTCGGCGCACGCGAACGCGATGCCGATGCGTACCTTGTGATGCCGGCGCACACCGCGGACGCCGACGCCGATGCTGACCGCGAAGACGTCGAGCGCCAGCGCCACCGCCACGATCAAAACCTTGAGGAAGGCGCCGCCCATGAGCACGCTTTGCGCGACGACTTGGTGAAGCTTCCTGCATGCGACGCGCGCCGCTAGGCCCGATGTTTCTATTCGCGGCCATCCTGCTGCTCGTGGCCCTCGCGGCGCCGGTCGCCGCGGTGATCGCCGCCCTGCCCCCCGCCGAGGCGATCCGCACCTTCGCGCGCGTGGGCGCGAACGCGCTGCGCGTGTCGCTCGTGGCGTCCGCGGGCGCGACGCTGGTCGCGACGCTGCTCGGCGTGCCCGCCGGCTACTATCTCTCGCGCACGCAGGAACGGGCGCGGGGCGCGGCACTGTTTTTGCTGGCCCTGCCGCTCGCGTTTCCGCCCGTCGCATCCGGCCTGATGCTCATCTATCTGCTGGGCACGAACTCGCCGTTCGGCGGGTGGCTCGCCGCGCACGGTCTCACCGTGCCCGACTCGCTGCTGGGCGTCGGCATCGCGGAGTTCTTCGTGTCCGGCTCGTTCGTGGCGATCGCCGCGACGGCAGCCTTCGGCGCCATCGATCCGACCTACGCCGACGCGGCGCGCACCCTCGGCAAGAGCGAATGGCGCATCTTCTCGAGCGTCGCGCTGCCGGCCGCCGCCGGGAGCATCGGCGCCGGAATCGCCTTCGCGTGGCTGCGCGCCGTCGGCGAATACGGGGCCACCAGCATCGTCGCCTTTCATCCGACGTCGCTCCCGGTCGCGCTGTATGTGGCGCTCTCGGCGTCGGGCGTGCGCGAGGCGCTGGCGCTGTGCTATGGATTCGTCATACTCGCGGCCATCGTGCTCGCGGCTGCCTGGATTCTGCGTCGCGGCGTCGTACACTGACCTTGTTGCAAAAGAGCTTTTATTTTCTCGCGCGGCGGTTCGTCGCGGGCGAGACGATCGATTCCGCCGTCGAAGTGGTACGCACGCTCAACGGCCGCGGAATGTTGGCGACGCTGGACTTTCTGGGTGAGGACGTCACCGAGCGCGCGGCCGCCGTACGAAACCGGGACGTCTACCTCGAGATGCTCGACGCAATCCGCGCAAGCGGCGTCGACTCGAACGTGTCGGTCAAGTTGACCGCAATCGGTCTGCTGGTGGACGAGGGCTTCGCCTTAGAAAACCTCCTGGCGATCGTCGAGCGAGCGCAGCGCAATCCGGATCCGTTCGTCCGGATCGACATGGAAGGCTCGCCGGTCTTGGAGGCCACGCTGCGAGTCTTCGAGGGGGCCTTCGCCGCGCACCGCAACGTCGGGCCCGTGCTTCAAGCATATCTCAAGCGCACCGCGAGCGACGTCGAGCGGGCGATCCAGCTGCGTGCGCGCGTGCGCCTTTGCAAGGGTGCATACAACGAGCCGCCGGAGATCGCATACAAGGACATGGCGGACATCCGCGCGCGCTATCTCGAGCTGGCCCGCGCGCTGCTCGAGCGGGGCAACTACCCGGGGATCGCGACGCACGACCGGCGCTTGATTGCGGCGACCGAGGCATTCGTGACCGGCGCCGGGATAGCGCGCGATCGGTTCGAATTCCAGATGCTGTACGGGTGTCGCCCCGGCGTGCAGCGCGACATCGTCGCCGAGGGGTGGAAGCTGCGCGTTTACGTCCCGTTCGGGACCCACTGGGCCGGATATTTCTATCGGCGCGTGCTCGAGCGGCGCGAGAACGCGCTCTTCGCGCTTTCGTCCGTCTTTTCGAGATAACGTGCGCGCCGTCGTTCAACGCGTCTTGCGGGCCGGCGTGCGCGTCGAGGGAGCGACGATCGGCGAAATCGGCGGCGGCCTGCTGGTGCTGCTCGGCATCGGCGTCGACGACGGCGACGGCGACGCGCGAGCGATGGCGGAGAAGATCGCGGGTCTGCGGGTCTTTCCCGACGACCACGGCCTGATGAACCACTCCATCCAAAAACACGGTGGCGCGGTCTTGCTCGTATCGCAATTTACGCTGCACGGCGACGCGCGGCGCGGCCGGCGGCCGTCCTTCGTTGCGGCTGCAAAGGAACCGCAGGCTCGCGCGCTCTACCAGGTAACTGGTCACACGCTGGAAGCGCTGGGCGTTAGGGTTGCGTACGGCGAGTTTGGCGCCCGGATGGAGGTAGAGCTGATCAACGAGGGCCCCGTTACGATACTCCTCGATACCAAGCGGATGTTCTAGCCCCAACAAGCAACCGCTTGCCCGCGAAAACCGGGACTCTCATCACGGCTCAACTTTTCGCCCAAACTTTCAGCCCCATAGCTGCGTTGTAGTAGGTGGAGAGCAATACGGCCGCATCTTTTCGGCGGCGCGAGAAAATAGGTGAAACAGAATAATGCCAGGCACAACGGAACAGAACCGGCGCGGCGGCGGCATGTCCGTCCGTGAGGCCGGCCAAAAAGGCGGCGAGACCGTAAAGCACAAGTACGGCGCGCAGTTCTATGAGGAGATCGGTCGCAAGGGAGGACTGGCGACCAAACAGGCCCACGGCCACGAGTTCTACGAGCAGATCGGCAAAAAGGGTGGCAAGAAGGGCGGCGAAGCCACGCGGGACCGCTATGGTCCGAATTTCTACGAACGCATTGGACAAAAGGGTGGGCAAAAAGTCAAGCAGCTCATTGAAGAGGGCAAGCGCGCCGCGACCGCACAGAAAAAGCGCGCGAGTTAGAGCGGTACGGCTCGGGTTGAGCCTGAGCCTCTTCCTCTTCGCTGTAGTAAGTATCGGCGTGGGCGGCGCGGGGGCATATCCATTGCCGCCGACTCCCATGCCGAAAGCAACTCCGAAACCCTCACCGCAGCCGACGGGTAACGTCCTGCCGTTTGACTCGACGCTGGCTTTCGTACTGGACGATCCAATTTCGTCGAAGGGCGCCAAGGCCGGACAGATCGTTCGCGCGCATCTCAAGAGCGCGCTGGTCGTCGGCGGCCGGAGCGTGGCGCCGGCAGGAACTCCGGAGCAGATCCGCATCGTGGACGCGTCGCCCGCCGACATCGCCGACACGTACGGCTTCGTGGACATCTACTTCGAGCCGCTGACGCTCCCGGATGGACGAACGGTGCCGTTACGCGCGCCCATCGCGCGGCTCGAGCCGCGGGTCTCCTCCGGACACGAGTCGACCGTCGGAGCCGAAGACACCGTCGGCGACATCTTCGTACCGTACTATCCGCTGTGGCAGATCTTTCGCAAAGGCAAGAACTTCGTGCTGCAGTCCGGCTCCGAACTTCCCGCGCGCACCGAGGCCACGATCTCGGCGCAGCCCAACGGTACGACCGCGATCGTGACGCCGCCGCCGTTGGCGCCAGCGAATGAGACGCCCACCTCGGCGTTCCCCGTGATCCCGATGGCGACGCCGATCGGCGGAACTCCGCAGCCCGCCCACCCTCCGGCCGCCTCACCGAAGCCTTCGCCTACCCCAAGCCCCTAGCGCGATGCTTTAAGGGCCCGCTTCCCGAAGAAGCCGTGTAGAAAGCGAGGGAATGACTTTGTTCGTTCGGTTAATGAGCGCGTTTGCGATCGTTGCGCTGACGACGGCAGCCGGCTACGCCGCGACCCCATCCCCTAAAGCGAGCCTCTCGCCGGTGCCGCAAGGCACGGAGGTCGCGTTCGTCCAGTCGATTCAAAAGGATTTGACGGCCCGTTTCCCCACGCCCGCCGACGCCATACGCGCCGGCTACTTCCGTTACGGCAATGAGGACGAAGACGGCGCCATCAGCTACGCGAATCTGCACTGGCAGAGCGGCAGCCCGAAAGAGCCCAGCCAGCTCTGGTACGACGTGCACGGTAACCTCTTGGGCGCGGACTTCTCCGTGCTGCAGAGCTCCTCGCCCGAACCTCCGGCGATGTGGGGCGTCAGCTTCCGTCGCTGGATCTCGTTCCGCGCGCACGTTCACTACATCCTCAACGGGCCGAACGGCACCGAGACGTACGGCGCGACGAGCGTCAAGAAGTTCGTCGCCGCGGGCGGCAACATCGACGATCCGCAACCTGCTGCGATCGTCAAGATGGGGCTCGCAAAAAGCAACGCCGACGTGAAACGCGTCTTCCTTTTCCCTTCGATCTGGGACCTGATCGTGTGGGTCAAGCCGAATCCGCTCGGCGCATTCGCGGAGAAGAACCCAAACGTCATCCCGAGCGCCAACGCCGCCAAAGACGACATGTAGGGTTGTCAGCAGCCGTTCTTCATGCCGAACGTTAAGTCACCGGCGTCGAAAATGTAGCCCGTTTCGATATCTTCGAAAACGCCCGGGCCGACGTTACCGCGGCTGGCGTGAGCGATGAACATCAAGGCGCCGTTCGAACCGTCGCCGAGTGGTTGTACGATGTTGACTACGAGGATGCCGTTGAGAATCAGGAATGAGCCGTCAGGGTACTTCGTGCCGCCGGCGACGAGCGACGCCACGCCGTTCCTGCCTCCACCGTTCAACGTCAGGCAGTCCGTGCCGTTGTCGTATCGCGAGTGGGTGATGGTCACCGGCCAGTTACCGCCGTAACCGCGCGACGCCGGGAACACCGTATTCGTGGGGCCGCCGTCATAACCGTGCGCGATAGCGGCACCGGTTGAGGCAAGCATCGCCAAAACGGCAACGGCGACGATCAGAGTCCGTTGCGAAAAATGCATGGCCGGTTCTCCTTGTGGGTCGCAGAGGGACGATGCCACAGAACCTAAGCTACGTTAATGAAAAAAGTCTGAAGCGGGGTTCTTTACTTCTTGGTCATGCAGTTGGCTTGGACGGCCGTGTACGCGATGTCGACCGCCTTGTCTTCGGAGTCGTTGATGATGACCCGCTGCGAGTTGAACTTCAGGTAGCTTTTCACGTCCTTCGCGTCGGCGGGCATGGCCATCTCCGCCGGACTGAACCCGCCGAGCGCGGGGTGGACGCGCTGGATCGGATACGTGAGCATCGCCCGGTACATGCCCTGAAGGTCGATCGAGAGCTGGCGCTGCTTGTCGTAGGCGGTCTGGAGCTCCTGCGCGGCCTGATGCACCTGCGCGGCCGCCTGAGCATCGTTCGTCAAGCGCGATCCGTTGCGTAGCTGGTTGATCTCACTCTGGATCGCGTCGAGCGAGCTCATCAGCGCCATCACCTCCTTGCCCAGCCGATCGCGCACTTGGAGAAAGCGCTGCTCGTAGTTGGGCTCGTTGAACAGCTCGTTCAGGTTGTCGAGCTGCACGCTCGTGCGGTCCAGCGTCCGGTCGTTGCCCAGCATCGGCACCAGCGCCGCGTTGAAATGATCGGCAAGCGAGTTGCAATACGGCGTCGAAACCACGGTGATGATCGTCTTGAGCGGCCGCGCGCTCGCCGGCGTTGCACCCGGTGAGGGCGGAGGAATTATTATGGCGAGAAGCGCCGCCAAGAGGTTGAAGATCAGCATGTACGAGTAACCTGGTTACTCGTTCGTCCAGTAGTCCTTCAGTGCCTTGCCGCGCGACGGGTGCCGGAGCTTGCGCAGTGCCTTCGCCTCGATCTGGCGGATGCGTTCGCGCGTCACGCCGAACTCTTGGCCGACCTCTTCGAGCGTGCGCTGATGTCCGTCCTCGAGGCCGAAGCGCAGCACGAGAACTTTACGCTCGCGCTCGGTGAGGTTTTGCAGCACGTCCTGCATCTTCTCTTTGAGCAACATCACCGACGCGGCCTCGGCGGGCGCCACTGCCTCCTGATCTTCGATGAAGTCGCCGAGGTGCGAGTCCTCTTCCTCGCCGATCGGCGTCTCGAGCGAGATCGGCTCCTGCGATATCTTCATGACTTCGCGCACCTTCTCGGGAGTGAGCGCCATCGCTTCGGCGATCTCTTCGACGGACGGCTCGCGGCCGAGTTCCTGTAACAGCTGCCGCGACACCTTGATCAGGCGATTGATCGTCTCGACCATGTGCACGGGGATGCGAATCGTGCGAGCCTGATCGGCCAACGCACGCGTGATGGCCTGACGAATCCACCAGGTGGCATACGTCGAAAACTTGTAGCCCTTGCGATAGTCGAACTTCTCCACCGCTCGAATCAGGCCGAGGTTGCCCTCCTGAATCAGGTCGAGAAAGAGCATGCCGCGACCGACGTACTTCTTCGCGATAGACACGACGAGGCGCAGGTTGGCCTCCGTGAGCTGACGCTTCGCCTCCTCGCCATTGTCGACGATTCTCGAGTCGGCGTTACCGTCGCGGCGCCCCTCGAGTTCGCCGGCCTCGATACGCATCGCCAGCGACTTCTCCTGTTCCATCGACAGGAGCGGCACGCGTCCGATTTCTTTGAGATACATGCGGACGGGGTCGTCCAGCGAGAGCCCGTCGGGAATCGTCTGCTCGACCTCTTCCTCACGCTCGGCCTCAGGCTTTTCGTCTTTTTGCTCGTCGACGAGCTCGATGCCGGCGGCCGTGATCTCTTCGAAGAACTCGTCGAGCTGTTCCGGGCTGACCTCGTCGAGCACGTCGAAGGTGCTGTTGATCTCCTCGTACGTCAGCGAGCCTTGCGCCTTGCCGCGCGCGATGAGCTTCTTCTTCAGCTCCTCGAGCGTCGCCGCAGGCGCCGGTTCCGCGACCGGTGCACCACCTTTCTTGCGAGCCATTGTTTTCGTTGTCACCTCCTCTCTTATGAAATCTATCGCTTCAGTTTTGCCACGAGCGCTTCGAACTCTCCCCGCAACGCTTGGGAGACCTCCTGGCCGTCCGCGATCCGATCGTCGATCAGGTCGGACAGCTCCCGATAACGCCGCCGCTCGTCTTCGAGTTGCAAACGCTCGACCACCCGCTCGAGGTGCGCCCGCCGCTCCTCCGTATCGCCGTACCGCACCGCGGAGCTGCGATCGCGCCGGCTCAACTCGGCGAGCACGTCGAGGCCGCCCTGATCCTCGGCGAAGAGTCCGAAGACGTCGGCCGTCGTCGGCATCGAGCCCGAGGCCCCGACGATCCTCTCGTAAATTCGCCGGTACACCTCGTTGCGAAAGCGCGCCGGAGATATGCGCCGGCCGTACTCCGCGCCGAGCGCCGGTTCTTCGAGCAAAATGCTCAAGACCTCGCGCTCGAAGGAGAGAGGTTCCACCGACGTCGTGGTATGGCGGCTTTCGGACAGGCCCCGCGCGCGAGGCGCGAAGTTGGCGCTGTCGGCGAGGAACCGGCTATTCCGAAGGTCGTCCACGTTCACCTGCAGCCGGGCGGCCACGTAGACGCGCCAGCGATCCCATTCCTCACGCGGCATTAATCCACGAATCAGCGCTTCGGCCTTCGGTGCAACCTTGGCGGGGGAATCGAATCCGGCACGCAGCCGCTCGATTTCGACGTCGATCTTGAACTGTATGGCGGGTTTAGCCGTATCGAGGAGCCCGCGGAACTCGTCCGCGCCGCGGCTTCGAACGAAGCTGTCGGGGTCTTCTCCCGGCGGCAGTAGTGCGATGCGTACCGCCGATCCGGTGTGCTCGATGGCTTTAGACGCCACGTCGACGGCTTTGGTTGCAGCGGCGCTGCCGGCGGCATCGCCGTCGAAGCAGAGGAAGACGTAGTCGGCGTACTTGCCCAGTTCGGCCGCTTGCTCCGGCGTGAACGCAGTTCCGAGCGCGGCCACCGCGTTCTCGAGGCCGGCCTGATGGAGCGCGATGCAATCGAGGTAGCCCTCGACGACGATGATCGTGCGGTCGCCCTGCGCTGCCTTCCGCGCGAGGTTGAGGGCGAACAGGTGACGCCCCTTGGTATGGACCGGCGTCGTCGACGTGTTGAGGTATTTCGGTTCGGCATCGCCGAGCGCGCGCCCGCCGAAGGCGATCACCTCGCCGGTCGTGGAGTACGTTGGAATCATGAGGCGGTCGCGGTAGAAATCGTAGTATCCGCGCTGGCCGGGCTTGACCAACCCCGCCGCAGCGGCGATCGCGAGATCGAACCCATTGCGCTCCAGTTCGGCCGCGAGGCTCCCCCACGAGTCGGGCGCATAGCCGAGCCCAAAGCGCTCGATCGTTTGCGCGGAGAAGCCCCGCCGGCTGCAATAGGCGCGCGCCTCGGCGCCGGCGTCGGCGGCCAGCATCCGCGCGAAATAGGCTGCGGCAACGCGGTTCACTTCGTAGATCGCCTCGCGCTCGTTGCGAGCTCGGCTCTCGCCCGGGCTCTCCGGCGCGAGTTCGATACCCGCCTTCGTCGCGAGCATCCGCACGGCGTCGCCGAAGCCGGCGTTCTCGATCTTCTGCACGAAGGTGATCACGTCGCCGCCGACACCGCAGCCGAAGCACTTGAAGAAGCCGCGATCCGGGTGGACGTGAAAAGACGGCGTCTTCTCCGCGTGGAACGGGCAGAGCCCGACGAGGTCATTCCCGCGCTTGCGCAGCGTCACGTACTGCCCGATGAAGCTCGCGATGTCGATGCGGTCGCGGATCTCGTGAAGCGTGCTCTGGTCGTATCTCACCCGTGGCTATCTTCAGCAATCGGATGGAGTTTGCTTGCTGCGCGCGAAAGCGGCGGCAAGTGAAACGCATCTTCGACCCGGTGCATCGCTTCATCGAGTTATCCACAGCGGAGGCGGAGCTGCTCGACGTGCCGGTGATGCAGCGGCTGCGGCGTCTCCGGCAGCTCGGACTCGCATACCTCGCGTTTCCGTCGGCCGAACACTCGCGCTTCAGCCACGCGCTGGGCGCGCTCGCGATGGGCACGCACGCCTACGACGAGCTGGCTCGCCACGCTCCCGATCTGTTTGCGAACGCCGCGGACGCGGCGTACCAGCGACGCCTCGTCCGCGCCGCGCTTCTGCTGCACGATATCGGCCACGGGCCGTTCAGTCACTCCTGCGAAGCGGTACTGGGAATCCGCCACGAAGCGCGGACCGCCGAGCTGCTGGCGCTGCCCGGCCTGGCGGACCGCGTCGCCGCGCTCGACGTCGACGTTGCCGACGTGCTGGCGCTCATCGTCGGAGATCCTGCCGGCCGCTATCCCACGCTGCGCGAGCTCGTCAGCGGACCCAACCTCGACGCCGACCGCATGGACTACCTGCAGCGCGACGCGTACTTCACGGGCGTCGCGAGCGGCCGCTATGACGCGGAGCAGCTGATCGCCTCCCTTCGTGCCGTAGAGCGCGACGGCGCCTTCGCGATCGGAATCGACCGGCGCGGAATCGTCGCGTTGGAGTCGTTTGTCATGGCGCGCTACATGATGTTCGCGTCGGTCTACTTTCACCACACGACGCGGATGTTCGAACACGTCCTGCACGAGGTGCTTCGCGAGCTGTGGCCCGATCCTCGCGCCCTGGATTCCATCGACGAGTTCCTGCGGTGGGACGACTTTCGGGTGATGGATTCGTTCGACTACGCGAAGAGCGCCGCGGCCAACGCCCTACGCAACCGCGTGCGCGTCTACGCGCTCGCGGCGGAGTTCAACGCGAAGCGCGACCTGCGGACCTTCGAGGCGTGCGAGGCGGCGCTGCGCGCGCGCTTCGGCGAGCGCAACGTATGGGCAGACTCGCAGTCGCAGCTGCTGCACCGGCTGCCGTTTGGCATCGGTCAGGAGCAGACCGTCTGGGTCGCCCGCCCCGGCGGCGCCGTCGACGCGCGCGAGGCTTCGGATTTGATCGCGAAGCTGAGCGGCAAGGCCTACTGGCGCAAGCTGTTCGTGCGGGCGGACGCGGCGCCTAACGCGCGCGCCGAGGCGCGCCGCATCTGCGCGGAGGTGATCGCCTCAGCTTAAGCTTCCGATCGCCGCCTGCGCCGCGGCCAAGCGCGCGATCGGAACGCGAAAGGGCGAACACGAGACATAGTCGAGCCCCAAGCCGTCGCAAAATGCGACGCTGCTCGGCTCGCCGCCGTGCTCGCCGCAGATGCCGATCTTGATACCGTGGCGCGCGCCGCGGCCGAGCTCGACGGCCTGACGCATGAGCGTTCCGACGCCGCGCCGGTCGAGCACTTGGAACGGATCTTCCTTGAGAATCCGCTTCTCCAGGTAGACGGGGATGAACGACCCTTCCGCATCGTCACGACTGTAACCGTATGTGGTCTGCGTGAGGTCGTTCGTGCCGAACGAGAAAAACTCGGCATACTCGGCGAGTTCGTCGGCGACGGTACAGGCGCGGGGAAGCTCGACCATCGTGCCGATGCGGTACGGCAGCGTGACGCCGCGCTCGGTCAGCACCGAATCGGCGACGCGCTTGGCCGCGTCGCGCGTGGTCTGCATCTCCTCCTTCGTGCCGACGCCGGGAATCATCACATCGGGGCGCGGGTCGCCGCCACGGCGATTCAGATCGCACGCCGCCTCGAAGATCGCGCGCACCTGCATCTCGTAGATCTCGGGGAAGACGATGCCGAGCCGGCAGACGCGCAGCCCCAGCATGGGATTCTGTTCGTGCAGCTGCTGCACGCGTCGCAGGATCGCTTCCTTCTCGCGGTACTCCGCAGACTCCGTGCCTTTTTCGAAGCGCAGCTCCGTCGTCTCGACGAGCAGCTGTTCGAGCGACGGGAGAAACTCGTGCAGCGGCGGGTCCAGCAGGCGGATTGTGACGGGCAGGCCGTCCATCGCGTGCAGGATGCCGGCGAAGTCGTCGCGCTGGAACGGCAGCAGTTTTTCGAGCGCGTTTTGACGCTCCGCCAGATCCGCCGCCATGATCATCGCATGGACGATCGGCAGCCGCTCGGGCTGCATGAACATATGCTCGGTGCGGCACAAGCCGATGCCTTGTGCGCCCAAGTCGCGAGCGCGCGCTGCGTCCTCGGGCGTATCCGCGTTCGCCCACACCTGCATGCGGCGCAGCTCGTCGGCCCACGACAAGAACGTCGCCAGCCAATCGGGCAGGCGACTCGGCGGCCGAATCAATTGCAGCTCGCCGAGCGCGACCTTGCCGGTCGTGCCGTCAATCGTGATCCAGTCGCCTTCCTTTAGCTCGTTGCCGCCGAGGCTGGCGTGCTTCGTGCGTCCGTCGACGCGCAGCGCGTCGCAGCCCGCGACGCACGGCTTGCCCATTCCGCGCGCCACGACGGCGGCGTGCGACGTCGCGCCGCCTTTCGCGGTGAGGATGCCTTCGGCCGCGATCATGCCGTGCACGTCGTCCGGCGTGGTCTCGTTGCGCACGAGGATCGTCTTGAGGCCGCGCTCCTTCCAGCTGACGGCCTCCTCCGCCGAAAAGACGACCTGGCCCGCGGCCGCGCCGGGTGACGCGTTGAGACCCTTGCACACGGCAGCGGCATTCTCGTTCGGGTCGATCCGCGCGTGGAAGAGCTGGTCGAGCGCTTGCGCATTGACCATGCCGACGGCGCGGCGCCGGTCGATCAGGCCTTCGGCGACGAGGTCGAGCGCGATCTTCACCGCGGCCTCGGCGGTGCGCTTTGCGTTGCGCGTCTGCAGCATGAAGAGCTTGCCGCGCTCGACGGTAAACTCGAGATCCTGGACGTCGCGATAGTGGCGCTCGAGGCGCTGCGCGATCTGTTCGAACTGCGCGTACACGCGCGGTTGTCTTCGTGCCAGGTCAGCGATTTTTTCGGGCGTGCGGATCCCGGCGACGACGTCCTCACCCTGCGCGTTGTTGAGGTACTCGCCGAACAGCGCGCGTTCGCCCGTGTTGGGGTTGCGCGTGAACGCCACGCCGGTCCCGGAATCCTCACCCATGTTCCCGAAGACCATCTCCATTACGGTCACGGCGGTGCCCCAGTCGTCCGGGATGCGGTTGAAGCGCCGGTAGTCCACGGCGCGCTTCGAGTTCCACGAACCGAACACGGCCACGATCGCGCGGCGCAACTGCTCGCGCACGTCCTGCGGAAAGTCTTTGCCGGTATGCTCGCGTACGATCGCCTTGAAGCGCTCGACCAGAGCTTTCCACGTTCTTGCGTCGAGCTCGGCATCGGTTTTCGCGCCGCGCGACTTGCGCGCGTCGTCGATCGGCTCTTCGAACTCGTGCTTATTGATGTCGAGCACGACGTTACCGAACATCGTGATGAAGCGACGATAGGCGTCCCACGCAAAGCGTTCGTTTTGGGTAAGCTTCGCGAGCCCGGCCACGGTCTCGTCGTTGAGGCCGAGGTTCAGGATCGTGTCCATCATGCCGGGCATCGAGACGCGCGCGCCGCTGCGTACGGAGACGAGCAGCGGGTTCTCGGCCGAGCCGAAACGCTTGCCGGTGCGCTTCTCGAGGTCGCCTAGCGCGGCGTCCACCTGCTGCTGCAGGCCGTCGGGGAATTCGCCGCCGGAGTCGTAGAAGCGCAGACACGCGTCGGTCGTGATCGTGAAGCCGGATGGCACCGGCAGGCCCGCGGCGCTCATCTCGGCGAGGCCGGCGCCCTTGCCGCCGAGCAGGTTGCGGATCGACGCCCCCTCGGGCAGCTTCGTTCCCTCGTCGAAAAAGTAGACGTACTTCACAGTTTCTCGTCGAGGTACCGGCGCAGTGCGTCGCCGGCGACGCGGTCCTGTTGCATCGAGTCGCGGGCCCGAACGGTCACGCTCGCGTCGTCGAGAGTCTCGTAATCCACCGTCACGCAGAGCGGGGTTCCGATCTCGTCCTGACGGCGATAGAGCTGACCGATGTTGCCCTCGTCGTACTGCGTTCGGTAGGCCTGCCGCAGCGCCGCCTCGATGTTGACTGCACGCTCCACCAGCTCCGGTTTGTTGCGCGCCAGCGAAAACACCGCGATCTGGACCGGTGCGATCTGCGGGTGGAACCGCAACACCGTGCGTTCCGTCTGCTTGCCGTTGGGGTCGAGGCCGCGCTCGCGCTCGTAGGCGTCGATCAGGAACGTGAGAAGCGTGCGATCGACGCCGGCCGAGCTCTCGATCAGCAGCGGCGTGTAGTGCGTCTTGGCGGCCTCGTCGAAGAAGCGCAGGTCCTTGCCCGAGAGCTTCATGTGCGCGTCCAGGTCGTACGTCCCGCGGTGCGCGATCGACTCGAGCTCGCCCCAGCCCCACGGAAAGAGGTACTCCACGTCCACGCCGGCCTTGGCGTAATGCGGCCGCTCCGCCTCGCTCAGCTCGTAGAAGCGGAGCCGCTCCGAGGCGATCCCGTAGCTCGCGTACCAGGCCTTGCGCCGCTCGACCCATTCCGTGAACGCCATCATGTCGTTGCCGTCATCGGGAACGAAATACTCCAGCTCTGCCTGCTCGAACTCGCGCAGCCGGTACGTGAAGTTTCCCGGCGTGATCTCGTTACGAAACGCTTTACCGATCTGCGCCACGCCGAAGGGCGGCCGTTTGCGCGCGCTCTGGTAGATGTTTTTGAAGTTGACGAAGATGCCTTGGGCCGTCTCGGGCCGCAGGTACGCCACCGATGAGGTGTCTTCCATCGGACCGATCGAGGTGCGCATCATTAAATTGAAGTTGCGAGGCTCCGTCAAGGAGCCTTTGCTTCCGCAATCCGGGCACTGCGACCGGTCGGCGAGCTGATCGTATCGAAAGCGGTGCTTGCAGACCTTGCAGTCGACCATCACGTCGTGGAAGGCGTCGACGTGGCCGGATGCATTCCAGACCTGCGGATGCATCACGATTGCGGAATCGAAGGCGACCACGTCGGTGCGCCGCTCCACGGTGTCGCGCCACCAGGCTCGCTTGACGTTACTCTTGAGGACGGCACCGAGCGGGCCGTAGTCCCAAAATCCATTGATGCCGCCGTAGATCTCGCTGGATTGAAAGATGAAGCCGCGCCGCTTCGCGAGCGCGGTGACTTCTTCCATCGTGACGCGCGCAGCGGTCGCGGCCGTTTCCATTTCAGTCCCTAGATTAGTCCGCAACGGGCGAAACCCCCGCCGTAGCGGCGTCCGCGCCATTCCACGCCTCGTCCGAGGTGCGTGCAAAAGAGCGACGTCGCGAAGATCGCAAGCACGACCGCGAGACCGAGGTGAACGCCCAAGCCCGCTCCGGCGCGGAAGCGCGCGAGCCGCATCCCGCCTTCAGCGATCGCGACGATCGCCATGGCCGCCAGAACTAGGACGAGGCCGCCGAGCCAGGCATGCCGTGCCAGCATCCACATCGCGACGAGTGGCGTCAGCGACACGCATGCCAGCAGCAGGATGCCGGCCGCGGCGCGCGCCGGCCGTCCGCGCGCGCCAATCGCGAAGTTCTTGACGAACCCGCGCCAAATCTCCGCAAACGAACGATACATGCGCGTGCGCACAAGGCCGTTCGCCCCGACCAGCGCGATCCGGCAGCGCCCGTCGCGCTTGAAGCGTCGCGCGAGCTCCAAGTCTTCCGCGATCTCGCCGCGAACGGCCGCGTGACCCCCGATGGCGTCGTAGGCTCGGCGCGAGACGAGAATGTACTGTCCGTTGAAGATCGCGCAGTCGCGCTTGCGCGGATCGTTCACGTCGTCCAGCGGACCTATCCCGAGCAGGATGACGAAGAGGATCGTGGGCACGAGGGCGTGCTCCGCCACGCCGATCGTTTCCTGATCGCTGAGCAGGCTCACGGCGTCGCATCCGTTGTCGAGCGCATAGCGCAGGGCCGAAGAGGCGCACGGCGGTTCGTGCTCGGTGTCGGCGTCGGTGAAGAGCAGCCACTCACCGCGCGTCATGCCGGCGCCCTGCGCGAGCGCCCACGGCTTCCCGACCCAGCCCGGGGGAAGCGGCGCACCTCCCACGACGCGCAAGCGCGGGTGCTCCGCCGCGATGCCGTCGAGGACGCTGCGCGTCGCGTCCTGCGAACAATCGTCGACCGCCACGACCTCGAAGTTCGGATGGGTCGTGGCAAGGAGGGAACGCACGCAGCGTTCGATGCGATCCGCCTCGTTGCGCGCCGGCACGACGATCGAGAGGCTCGGCAGCGTCGAGTTGGGCTCGCGCGGTTCGATGCGCGGGCGCGAGCCCAGGATGACGTGGAGCGACCGCACCGCAAATACGACGTTCGCGACGAGCAGAACGATAACGACGGCGGTCACGCGAGCAGCCGGATGGCGCGGGCGATGCGGTCGCGGAGTCGCAGGAGCAGCAGCGCCAGGACGTTCATGCCTTGCGCCGGTCCGAGCACGTAGCGCGCCTTCGGACGAGCCGCGCTGAGCGCGTGCAGAATCGCTCGACGTCGCCGGCGAGCCACCCGAGAACCTTGATCTCGGCCGCCGGAGCGGCCAACACGACGTGCGCTCCCTCCGACGCCATCGCGCGGACCCGTAGCGCAGCCGATGTCGGCAGACGCGCCGGTGACGATGGCGATCGTGCCGGCGAGCTTCATCCTTTCTTCTCGCGGGCTTTGAGAAATGCAGCCATCAAGCCGGTTGTTTTGATGGACGAGCCGCTAGCCACTGCGCGTAGATCCACACTGCCGCGACCGCCGCAACGTTGAAGGCGTTGGCGTCCCATGCGTCCTTGTCGTGAGAAAACACCGGAAATTGCGGGGCCAGCACGAGAGCGCTGAATACCAGCAGCATGAGCGCAAGCAGTCGTGCGGCGAGAACGTCGAGAACGCGCACGAGTATCGCGATGCCGGCGAGCACGAACGCGATGCCCGTCAGCACGACCCAGAACGTCTGCCCGGGCGGCAGCCATTTCGGCACGAGCCGCGCCACTGCCGGAATGCCGGTCAGGTGTGCCAAACCAAACTCCACCGCGCTGAGTCCGTAGACCCAGCGAGCGACGGCGGTCGCTCGCGCTCGCAGCGGCAGGTCTTGCGGAGAACATAGCGCGTAGACGATCGCCGCCGCGCACGCCAAGATGATCTGCTGCCCGACTCCGTCTAAGACACCGATGTACACGGCCGCATAGTGTCCGAGAAAGTGCGGTGCGCTGTACAGCCGCGGCAGCCAGAAGATGGTGAAAATCCCGTAGAGGATGCCGAGCGCGACTGCGCCCGCTCGCGCGGTGCGCTTCCATAGAATCGCCACGCCCGCGATGACGAGGCAAATTCCCGCGACGTACGCCATGAGTTGGCGGCCGGGAATGTTGTCGCCGAAGGCCTGAATCGGCTCGTATCCGGCGGCGAATGCGCCCCAGGCGATATCGATCGCTCCGGTCGCGATCGTCGCAAGAGCATAAACGACGATGCCGAGCTTCACATCAGCCGGCTTCATCCGTAAGCCTTGGGTTGAGTTTCTGCGCGGAGCTGGCCACAAGTACGCGGATTAAACGAACGCATTCCGACGCCTGGCACGGACAGCGATTCGGGCCTGGGCAACCTTCTCCATCAGCTCCCCTTCGAGCGTCCCCTCATCGCTTACGACGAGGGAGCCGCCGAAGATGCCTGCGACCCTCTTAGCCATTGCCTTCTTCTCTTCGTGGCTCGCCCCCGACCATCGGGGGCGGTCTGGACAACCTCGCGAGCCTCATCCGCCTCGATTTGGCGGGCGTTGAGCGCGCGCAACTCGGCGTCGAGGGTCGCCCCTTCGGCGGTTAGGTTTCGCTCCCTGGTCTCCAGGGCGTCGATGCGTCGCTGCACGGTTTCGGTCGCAAGGTCCCCAGCGTCGAAGGCCTCCCACACGCGCTCCATGCTCTTCGGAATCTTCGCCAACTCCGTGCGCAACGTCGAGAGTCGTGCTATCAAAAGTTTGCGCCGGTCGGTATCGTCTTGGTCGCGTTCCTGAACGGCCTCTAGTAGGGCAGGTGTCCTGCTGAACACTTTAAGTAAGGCTACAAACTGAGCCTCGGTGTCTGCCTTGTCGTGACAAATAAGTTTGTCATGCGCGCGTGTCCGGTCGCGGCAGGCGTACCAGCGGTATTCAATGCCGCACGGTTGGGCTCGCATACCCATCAACGCAGTGCCACACTCGCATCACAACGCGCCCGTCAAAGGCCAATGATATTTGCGAGGAGCCCGACCGCTCTGTTTTACGTCGTTACGTTGAGCCTTCTGAAAGGTCGCCTCGTCAATCACGCCAGCTTCGACGTAAGAATGCTTCCTAAACATTCTTGAGCAGAAGTCGCCATCCCAGGTCATACGCTGCTTTTGCCCATTTCGTAGCTCCATCGGCGGAGCAACATCGCGCAGGGCCTTTGCAATCACGTAGCAACCTTTACCCGCTGCTCGCATCTTGAAGGCTTTCCGCACCATCGCAGCCTCAGGCTCTTTGGGCACGACGCGAGCAAAGCTCTCGCCGGACTTTTTCTTGAAAGTCAGGCCGTAGGGGTAAGCGTTAGATACCGCTATGCGAGGGTCCGTCTCTCGCGCCTCGCGCCTGCGGTCATACTCGGCCTTCGCCTTGTCAATGCGGACCTCGTTCTCTTGCGCTGCAACGGCAAACTTGACGGCGTGTCGTGCGCGGGCTCTGAGGCTCGCAGCAGTAGCCTCTGCCAGTGTCTCCGGGCTAGCGCCGAACGTAGCCCCGCGAGCCTTCGCCGCTCGCATCGCGCCTTCGTGCGCTCCGAGATGAGCCGCGACTCGTGCTCGGCCATCACAGCCATCAGTTGAATGGTGAGCCTGTTCGCCTGTGGGAAATCCACAGCGACAAACTCGACGTTCGCGGCGAGTAGTTGCGACGTCACTAGCACGGAGCGCGACAACCTATCGAGCTTGGCGATGAGAAGCACGCTGCGGGTCCGGTTCGCGTGGGCGAGTGCGCTCTGAAGCTGGGGGCGGTTCTTGAGGTTGTGCTTTGCGGCCGACTCCACTTCGGTGTACGTGGCGAGCAGTGTCCCGCCGGTGTCCGCGACGAATCGCGCGACTGAATCGCTCTGGGCGTGATACCATTCCCAGCCACTCCCTGTTTATCGGTCGAAACTCGTAGGTACGCGACGAAGCTCTTTGTCATCTCTTCTCCCACATAAAAACGGAGTCCAGAGGACCCTCTGTCCGAATTATCGCCGCGAATGGTGCAAGATCCAATAGGTGGATATACGGAAAGAACGGGTCGGTGGTTTCTCCGTGGTGTGAGAGCCTAGTAGTGGTTGAGCGGCGCCTACCACAAGAGCAGTCGCAGAGCGTCTATTTTGCTAAGGGACCTTCTACGCGCACTGCCGGAAAGGCAGATCAAAACTTCGTCGGAGCCAAGCAAGCGTGACCAGAATACCCGCAAACAGAGGTTGCGCCTGCCCGGTATGGTAGAATATCGGGAAGGCCAAGGGGCACTCTTCAGGAGTCTTCGGCTAAACATAAGAGCACAAGGGGTTTGGAATGACTAAGAAGCTTTTGAACTTTACCGCACCATATCGACGGTTATTGCTTACCGCGAGTCTTTGCCTAATTGCGTTTGCCGGATTCGGAGCTGCAACGACGGTCTCCGCACAAGCCAAGACCGTAATACACCGGCTCGCCATCTCGCCCATTCCGCAATGGACGCCATCTTGGTGCTGGCTAGCCGTCCTAGAAATGATCTTCAAGTATCACAACGTCCCTAATGGCTTTCCCGGCAATGGTCTTGACTACGACGAATCTTTTCAGCTGGCGATTGC
Source organism: Vulcanimicrobiota bacterium (assembly GCA_963723485.1). Taxonomy (GTDB): domain Bacteria; phylum Vulcanimicrobiota; class Vulcanimicrobiia; order Vulcanimicrobiales; family Vulcanimicrobiaceae; genus Cybelea. The sequence goes on from CAVRQS010000002.1 coordinate 453,774, forward strand.
GGCTAGCGTAGCCGCCGCAGGCACCGCTTGCCATAACTACAACCTCCAAGCTTGCGCACAACTTAGTGCGGGCTTCCACGAAGATGCGACGCAACAAATCGTTGATGCATTAAGAGACTATCCAGTGCGTCAAGGTAAGCCCTCCTTGGATGCGAGTTCTTCATCTGGAGACCTAAGTTCGGATGATATCGTCGCCCAAATCAGAGATAATAGACAACCAGTCGTCGCTGGCGTCAATCCCAGTGGGAATGGCTTCGGCGCTGGACCGGAGCACGCGGTATTAATCGTGGGATACCGACAGACTCTCGATAGCGACGGCAATGAGACGAAATTTGAAGTGTACGTTAATGACCCGTACGATTATGCTCTGGCACTTTCTCGTGGTTTAATTCACGCGAACCCGTGGGACCATATTCGATCCGCTTCTCAGCAAGTAACGGGCCAGTACCGCGTCCCCCTCGACGACTGGACTAGTGCCATGCCGTGGACCGAAACTATCGACGATATCAAGAAGAGTTCGTAGACCACGCAAACGGCCGTTAGCAGAACACCGACAACCTCTTGTCGCTTACTTCACCACATTTTCGAGATGATACACGAAGATGGCGGTGCTCAGCTCGCCTTCGCCGAGCTATCGCCGCACGATCGCATCGAGCTTCTCAACGGTCTGCTCGCGCAGTTGTCCGCCGAGCAAGTACACGTGGCCATCAACGACCCTGAATGCCTCGGCCTCGTCGCTGAGCGGTCGGACGAGCTTGCGCGCTATCTCCCCGCCTCGGAGGTGCGCCGGCTAGGGGCGCTCGTGAGCGAGACGTTGGTGGCGAGGTTTCCATCTCGGAGCTAATCCGGCAGATTGATATAACTTAGGCAGATGGCATGCACGGCGAATCGGCGTGGCGCGAACGGGCAGGCGGGCGCACTATCTACCGGCTTGGCACTCTGAACAGTATACTAAGGCTTGAAAGACGCGGGCTAGATGTTTTATATACGTGTATTCGTCGGTAGCGGAGGCGGGCTCATCATTGCGCTCGGAGTCCTCGTCTGGATTGTATGGCAGTTAGCTATTATGGAGACGGACTTTTCCGGCGGCGACACGGGCCCGTTTCGATTGCTAGCCGCAGGGGGTTAGCGGCGGTATCATGTCTCCGCAGCAAGTCAAGGATGCCTTCGACAATCTGGAGGTCGTCAAAGCCGCCTTCGAGCGAGGAGAAGCATCTGAAAATGACTTGGCATGGGCGAAGGAGAGACTTGGGCGACCGCTCTCGGAAGGTCGCCACCAAGACCGTCAGCAGTGCTTGAAGGTCAGGATTCTTCTGGTCCATTCGGCGCAGCTTCGGAGCGCCAGGGGTAAAAGCCCATATGCTCCAAAATAAAGTGGCCTCGCCGACGGCTTTATGCTCCGCCTTCAACTAGGACAAAGGGCCGTTTAAGACCCTGGGTGGGCGTGGAGGTCTTGGCAGACGAGGGAGGCCTTGGCCAACCAGTCTGACGGTCGCTACCGAATGTTGCTTCCTGGCAAGGACGGACTTCTATCAGCCCGCCCTTCCTAGGGAGCAGATTCGAGAGTGTTGGACGTAGCAGCCTTCTTAGTTCGTTCGACTGTTCCGCGCAGTTGCCCGCAGGCCGCCGCGATGTCGCGGCCCATGTTTTGCCGCACCGTCACGGGAACACCGGCCTCATCCAGAATCGCCGCGAACTTCCAAATCTTCGGCTCGGGCGTCGCGGCGAACGCGGCGTCCGGCGTCGCATTGTACGGAATCAGATTCACGTGGTAGAGATGGCCGCGCATGATCCGCGCTAGTTCTCGCGCGGATGCCGCGTCGTCGTTGATCCCGTCGAGCATCACATACTCGAAGAAGATCTTGCGGTTCGTCTTCGCGATGTAACGCTCGCAGCCGGCCATCAACTCCACAAGCGGAAAGCGCCGGTTGACCGGCATCAGCTTCGAGCGCGACTCGTCGGTCGCGGCGTGGAGCGAAATCGCGAGGTTCACCTGGAGATCCTCGTCGGCGAACGAGTCTATCTTGTCGACGATGCCGACGGTCGAGATAGTGATGTGCCGATGCCCGAGGCCGAAGCCTCGTGGATCGTTGAGCAGCGCGACCGCATCCATCACGGCGGCGTAATTGTGGAATGGTTCGCCCATGCCCATGAAGACGACGTTGGTGACGCGCTTGCCGCGCGCCGCAAGCCGGCGCGCCAGGAACAGAGCCTGATCGAAGATCTCGCCCGCGGTGAGGTTCCGGCTGAACCCCGCCTGTCCGGTCGAACAGAACGCGCACGCGAACGCACAGCCGGCCTGCGACGAGATACACAGGGTCGTGCGGCCGCCGCGATGCTCCATCAGCACCGCTTCGACCTCTTTGCCGTCGCGCAAGCGGAACAGGGCCTTCGTCGTCTGACGGTCCGACGATTCTTGCAGGACCTCCAGCTCGAGCGACGAGAGCGCCAGGCCGTCCGCGGCGAACGCAGCGCGCAGCTCCTTCGGCAGCGTCGTGACGTCACCAACGTTTTCTAGCAGTTCTTTCGTCGCCGCGCGATACAACTGCGCGAGGCGATACGGCTTTAGCTCGTAGCGGCGCGCGAACGTTTCGACGTCGGCGAACCCCGCGCGCGCGACGACGTCGCGCAGCCAGATCGCCTGCGGATCGCGACTCACTCGAAGAGTCCCCCTTGCGTGATCTCCACCGTCTCGACGGCGACCGCGGGCGATTCGTCGAGTTTCGCGCGCACGGCCTTCAAGTCGTCCCAGACGAGGCGCTTGACACCGTCGATCTGCCCGCCGGTTTGACGTAGGATGTATGCCGGATGGAACGTGATCATCAGCGGCGTGTCGCGCGGACCGATATACCAGCGGCCGCGCATGCGCGTGATTTGAAAGTCGTTGCCTAAAAACCACTTCGCGGCGGGCGACCCGAGTGCCAAGATGACCTGCGGCGCAACGATCGCGATCTGTTCCTCTAGAAACGGACGGCAGTTCTCAATTTCCTGAAGCTCGGGAGCGCGATTGCGCGGCCCGCTGGGTCCCGGCAGCGTCGGCCGGCACTTGACGATATTGCAGATGTAGACTTGTTCGCGCGGCAAACCGATGGCCGCGAGCATTCGGTCGAGCAGCTGGCCCGCACGCCCGACGAACGGGCGGCCGAGCTCGTCCTCCGTTTCGCCGGGTCCTTCGCCGACCACCATGAGCGACGCGTACGGATCGCCTTCGCCGTAGACGTTGTTGCGGCGCTCGTATCCGATCGCACACCTTCGACACGCGGCGGCGGCGGTCGCAGCCTCGGCGAGCAGCTGCACGCGCGATGCTTCGTTCATGGCTTTACGTTTGCGCCTCCGTCACCGCGACGGCTTGACCGAATGCCACCACCTCGCAGGCGCCGTCCTCACCCTCCGAGACGAAAAACTGGAGCCCGATCACCGCGTTGGCGCCGAGCGCGTCGGCCCGCTTGCGCAGCGCCTCCAGGGCTTCGGCGCGCAACTGCTCCGCGTCGGTGAGAAACTCCGCGGCGGCCAGCCCGATCAGCATCCCGAGGCTGCGAAAGGTCGAGCGCAGCCGGTTGCGCGGACGCGACGCGGCGCCCGAAACGTATCCGAACGTGCGCGTCGTGCGATATCCGTCGAGCCGCTCGAACGTGACGACGTTGTCGTTCGCGATCACGGCACCAAGCAGGCGCCTTCGAATTGCCGGTGGCACTTAACCGTCATGCCGGAGGTTTCACCGTCGGTACTGATCATCCGCCTCGATGGAATCGGCGATGCGCTCGCACTGACGCCGTTGCTCGCGGCGCTGCGTCGGCGAGCGATTCCGGTCGACGTCGTCTTACGGCGGTCCAACGCCGGGATCTTCACCGACGCCGCCGTGCGGCGCATCGTCATCGCCGATTTCGAACTCCGATCGAGCTCGACGGCCAACGTCGCGCGCATCGAAGAACTCGGACGGTCGCTGCGCCCCAACGGCTATTCGCACGCCCTCGTGGCGACGGAGGATCCGGGCGGCTATCGTCTCGCCGGCGCGATCGCGGCGCCCATGCGAATCGGGTTCGCGAACGGGTGGGGCAAACCGTTCAAGAGCCTGTGGGTGCGCAGATTTCTCACCGCCGCCGTCTATCGCAGCGCGTGGCTCGACCCACGCGCGGGGCACGAGTGCGAGGTCTTGTTCGGCCTTGGCGTCGCCCTGATCCGCAATGAGGCTCCGGTCAAAGATGTGTCGGAGCTGCGCCCGCTCGTGCTCGAACGGGAGCCGGAGTCAGACGAACGCGTGGCCGTTCAGATAACGCAGAAGTGGGAGCGGCTCGGCATCCCGCTCGCGCAGGTGGTCGAACTCGTCCGGCGGCTCGCCGCAAGCGCGGCGTTGCGACTGCTCTCCGCTCGAGCCGAGGAGCCCTACGCGGAGCGCGTCGCGTACGCAACGGGCGCAACGATAGATTACTTCGACGACGTACCGGAGTGGAAGGCGGCCATCGGCGCCGCCTCGGCGCTCGTCGCGCCGGATTCGGGCGCGATGCACGTTGCCGGGATCGTGGGCACGCCCGTCGTCGGCGTCTTTCCCGGGGGCCGCGACTTTGCACTGCAAGTCGCCCGGTGGGCACCGTGGGCCGCGCACCATCGGATCGCCCGCGCCGAGCACGACTGGCCGGCGCGCGCAGCGGACGCACTCGCCGACCTTCGGGCGCTGTGACCTATTGGCACGGGCCCGTGCGGCGATAAAGCTCGATGCCGCCCATGACGGCGACCTCGATGTAGCGAGCGCCGAGCAGCTGCCGCGTGAATGCCTCGTTATACTCTTGCAGCCGCGCCGATTCCGGGAAGTCGCGATCGAGCAGCACGAAGCATGCGTTCGTTTCGATCTGCGGAGTCTCCGGAAGCAGACGCGCATACGGATCCTTCAGCGCGAGGTGCGTGTAGGCTTCTTCCTGCGTCGCGACGCTCACCTCGCTGGGCAACGTCGTCAGGAATTGATCCAGCTCTTGGTCGCGCGACTCGACGGCACGCAGGTTCATTCCGGGATGCAGCGGATCCGCGACCGCAAACTCGATCAGACAGAGCACGGCGCAAGCCGCCGACGCGACTCGGATGCGCCCGGGCTCGAGGGATCGCAGCCCAAAAGCAAACGCCGCCAGGACGTATCCGATCCATGCGCCGGCATAGTGCGTGCCCAGCGTGAACGTCGTCGACATGCGAGAGAGCAAGACTTCCGCGAGCGGCGCGAGCGCCAGCCAGAACATGCGCGTTCGCAACGGCAGAAACAGCAGCGGCACGAAGATCAGCAGGAGGAAACCCAGGCGCGCGGCGACCTCGGGCAAGAGAGCGCGCGCGTCAGCCGCACCCCACGCGTAAAAGCGCTGCGGCTGCCACTGCGACACCGACTCCGCGGACGCGTGCGGTTGAATGATTGCAAAGAATGCGACAAGCACCGCGAGGCTGATCGCGGCGATGGCCGCCGCGACTCTGCCCCGCGCCGTACCGCGGAAATACGCGGCGCCGAGCCCGCCGCCGATGGCGAGAAAGAGCGCCTGGTCTTCCTTAATCGCCAGCGTCGTCAACGCGAAGAGGATCGTCCACGGGGTGAGCCCGGCGTCAAACGCGTACAGCATCCACGCTACCGCGGCCGGCGCGAAACTGTTTTCGTGAAAGTCAGCGAAGATCAGCCCGGCCAGCGGCGGGTACAGCCATGCCACAACCGCGGCGATCCGGGCGGCGCCGACGTCGCCTCGCGCGCGGAAGACGAGTCCATAGATGGGCGGCGCCACCAGCGCCCCCGCCAAGGCGGCGAGAACGATCAGGGTGAGCGGCGAATGCGCGAGACCCAGCGCGATCCCGACCGGATAGAGTATCGGCGAAAAGTGAAAGGCCCAATGGCTGCCCTCGATCGGGTTGCAGAAGCAGCCGAACGCGCTTGCGGCCGTCTGACCGAAGATGCCGAAGTCGACGAGGTTGCGGTGCACGGCATACTTCGCCCATCCGAGGACCGCGAACAGCGCCGCGTAGAGAACGCATCCCAGCCAGAGAAAGCGATCGCGCACGCGCTATTGCGAAAGCAGCGCGCGGCGTTGCTGCAGATACGGCCAGATAAACGTGTCGATACCGCCGTCGAGGACCTCGGCGACGTTGCCGGTCTCGACGTCCGTGCGGTGGTCCTTCACGAGCTGATAGGGTTGCAGCACGTACGAGCGTATCTGCGATCCCCACTCGTTGGCTTGGCGTTCGCCGCGTAGATCCGCGAGCTTGCGATTGCGCTCCTCGGCGGCGCGCGCCGCGAGTTTGGCTCGCAAGACGTTCATCGCCACGTCGCGATTTTGCGCCTGCGATCGCTCCTGCTGCGACGTCACGATAGTCCCCGTGGGCTGATGGATGACGCGGACGGCCGACTCCGTCTTGTTGACGTATTGACCGCCTGCGCCGCCCGACTTAAACGTCTCGACGCGAACGTCATCCGGCTTGATCTCGACGCCGACGTCCTCGCCAGCCTGCACTTCGGGGATGATGTCGACCGCGGCGAACGAGGTGTGGCGGCGGTGCGCCGCGTCGAAGGGCGAGAGCCGCACCAAGCGATGCACTCCGCGCTCGCTTTCGAGCATCCCGTACGCGTTGCGACCGCGAACGAAAAACGTGATCGACTTCAGGCCCGCCTCTTCGGCCTGCGACTCGTCGACGATCTGCGTCGAGAAGCCCCTGCTTTCGGCCCAACGCAGATACATTCGCGCCAGCATCTGCGCCCAATCGGCCGCGTCGACGCCACCGGCGCCGGCGAAGACGCTCACGATCGCATCGTGAGAATCGAACTCGCCGCTGAAGCTCGCCGCCATCTCGAGAGCGTCGACGGATTCCGTCGCCGTCGCGATGGCGCGCTCCGCTTCCCGCTCCGCGGTTTCATCCGCCTGGAAGAGCTCGAGCAGCTCGCGCGCTTCGCGGAGTCCGGCGGCGATATCGTCGACTGCCGTCGTACGATCGCGCAACTCCGCCAGATCCTTCATGACGCGCTGTGCCGATTCGGGATCGTTCCAAAAGCTTTGAGAGCGGGAGCGCTCGTCGAGCTCGGCTATGCGGCGACGCGTGGACGCGTCGTCAAAGACGCTCCTTGAGCGAGTCTAGGCGTTCCTCGAGCCGTGCGATGGCGGTCAACTGCGTGTCGCTCATACCGCCGCATTCTGCCCTTGCCGTGTGCGGGCCTCGTCGTGATCGAGCCGCGGTGATAACGATGGAGGTTTACTATGTTCGTTCAACCGCTCGAGGGCACGCTCGGGCAAAACTCCCTTCCGGCGACGACGGGAAGTGCCCAAGGCGAGGGCGCGCTAATTCAAGGCGGCGTCGCACCTGCGGCCGGCGACAACATTTCGCGGTTCGTTCCGCCGTGGTTTAATCAAGGCAGCGTGGGCGCGCCGTATTCGGGCGGATACGGGAACGACGGCTCCGTCCAAGGGATGTTCGGACCGCTGATGGGCGTCTTGCAGCAGCTGATGCAGATGCTGCAGTCGCTGATGGGCTACGGCTGCAACTCTTCGTACGGAAGCGGCACCTGCTCCGGCGGCGGCAACGAACGCTACTTCCAAAATGCGAGCGGTTCGAGCGAAGGCGATCCGCATCTCTCTTTCAATGGGCAGAAGTGGAACAGCATGGCGTCGCAGCCGGATCTGCTCAACTCCGACTCGTTCGCCGGCGGCTTTCAGATCTCGACTCAGGCGACGCCGCCGAACGGCAAGGGCGTCACGTGGAACCAATCCGCGACCGTTTCGCTGAACAACGGCGCAACGACGATTACGATGAACGATGGAGGTCAGCCGTCGATCATGAGTAACGGCCAGCAGATCTCGATGGCGCGCGGCCAAGCACTGCAGCTTGGCGACGGCGAGTCGGTCACGTACGAACAGAACGGTTCACTCCGTGTGTGCGCGCAGAATGGCCAGGGTGGCCGCATCGATACCACGCTCACTCCGAATGAAGACGGCGTGAACGTCGACGTGACCGCACACGACGTCGATCTCGGCGGCGCACTGGTCAACGGCTTCGAGCGGCGCCGCGATCCCGATCCGCAGCCGGTCCCCGGGCCGATCATCTCAAATCCAATAATCGGTCCGATCTCGAACCCGATCTCGAGCTACCCGGCGCCCCCCGTCGAGCCGCCGCAGCAGCCCGAGTATTTCGCCGGTTAGTTGCTTGCGATAGCAACCGAGCCTCTACCGCACCTTTTGCTGCAATCTCGCGTTAATCTTAGGGAACTCCCAGGGAAGGCTGCCCGCACGCGGGAAACGGGCCGCTTTCCCTGCTAGGCTCCCTCTAGCTACTCTATTTAACGAGAGGTTTACTTAAATTATGTTCAAGCGGTCACAAATTGCCGGCATTTTAGGATGCGCGGCAGTGCTCGCAATAGTCGGCTGCTCGGCCAATTCCGGCCTCACTCCGGTGAGCGGGACCACGGCGCAACAGCAGTCGCTCAAAGGCATCCCGACGGCGGGATGGATCTACAAGGGCGGCGCCCTGTACCACGTCCCCCACTACATGGGCACGAGAAACAATGCGGCCGAGGTTAAGGTGCAGCCGGATCTCGTGTTGTCGTACGGTGGCGGGCCGGTGCTCGTAAAGCCGCACGCCTATTTGATCTTCTGGGGCTACACCACGTATGGCGATACGGACAGCGTGAAACCGCTGCTCAGCAAATACATCAAAGTGATGGGTCACAGCGGTCATAACAACATCTATACACAGTACTACCAAAAGGTCGGCAGCACGACCACCTACATCAAGAACGAGCGCGGGCAAGAAGCCGGCATATGGGAAGACGATGTGGATTCCGTCCCGGCGCATCCGACGGACGCGCAGGTCGCGGCCGAGGCGGCTGCCGGCGTAGCGCACTTCGGCTACGATCCCAATGGTTCGTACGTCGTGGCCACGCCTCACGGTCGCAGCAGCGTTGGTTTCGGCACGCAGTGGTGTGCCTACCATAGTGCGACGTATGTCAGCAGCAAGCTCGTTTCATACACGAACCTTCCCTACATGCCGGACGCCGGCACGAGCTGCGGTGCTAACTTCATCACGCCGCCGAGCGATGAAACCGGAACCGACGAAGGCGTGACGATCGTCGAGGGCCACGAATACGGCGAGTCCGTCACCGATCCGAATCCGCCGACGGGCTGGTATAACAGTCAGGGCGGCGAAATCGGCGACCTGTGCGCGTGGCAGGACATCCAGAACGATCCGTTCCGCAGCTTTTCGTACACGTCTCAGCCGATGTTCAGCAACAAGACGCAATCCTGCGTGCAATCGTATTAGCAAGGACCTGATAGCGGCGATCTAAACCGCGATTAGATTCAGATGAGACGGGCCGCCCGGTTTGGCGGTCCGTCTTCATTTTTGCACCGCCTGATTAGGAAGGGCCAGGCGCGGGGAACAATGCTCCCCGGGGTATGAAGCATGCGAGATGATCGAACCGTAGTCGTCAGCGAGAATTCGGGTAACCCCGTTGCCTGGATCATTGGGCTGATTATCGTCATTGCGGCCGTGCTGTTCGTGTTGTTCTACTGGCATCCGTGGAACACGACGACTACCACGAACTCGACGACGACCATCACCCAGCCCGGATCAAACTCGAACTCGAGCTCGGGCTCGACGCAGCAGAAGAGCAGCTCTTCGTCGAGTTCGAACGGGCCGCCCTAACCGGCGCAAGAGGCCGCGCAGATCGGTCCGCTCTTCATCGGGGTTCTGGTTTTACTCGCGCAAGCGTCGCCCGGCAACGCTCCGGGCGACGTGTATTTTGGTAGGCTCAATATGAGCGCCTTGCGAACCCGCTACGAGACGATGCAGCTCAAGAAACGGTACGAGACCCACCAACTGCTGCCCGATCAGGCCGAACACCTACTACTCTTGACGGACGACGCGTATATGGATTGGGCGCGCCGTTATCCCAAGGACGCGTGGCTGGCCTCAACGGGCTTCGCGTTGGCCCAGCTCTACGGGGAGTTGCCGGGAGCGAGGCCGCGCGATCGCGCGGTGGCGCTGCTGAAATACGTTGCGCAGCGTTTTCCCAATTCGCCGTACGCACAGAAGAGCCGGACGCTGTTGCATCGAGGCGTCACGCCAAAACCCTATCCCGCATGGGCGCGTGCAACCCCCACACCCGCACCTTCTCTCGCGCCGGCTTCGCTCGCGCCGTCGCCTTCGGCTACGCGCTTGCCTTCGGCCGTGCCATCGCCGTGACCGGGGCCTTCGACTACCTGACTATCCTGATATCGATAGTATTGGGCTTGGCGATCGCCAACGTCCTAGCTCGGTTCGCGACTGTCGTCACCGCCCGAGAACGGGTCAACTTCTACTGGCCGTCCATAGCCTGGGCGATCTGGATCTTCTTCATCTGCGTGCAGCATTGGTGGGCGCAGTGGAGCGTGCGTCACACGGAGCACTGGAATTTTGGCACGTACTGGCTGCAGCTGCTCGTGCCGTTCGACCTTTTCTTGCTCTCCGCGCTCGCGCTCCCGGAACGCGACGAGGACGGAAAGATCGACCTGCGCGAGTGGTACTTCCGCAACAGAGCGTGGTTTTTCGCCGTCATGTTCTTCCTGCCGCTGCTCAGCATCGCAGAGGAGCTCGCGCGAACGGGGCGCATGAACTCCGTCCTGAATCTCGCGTTCTTGGTCCTGTTCGACGTCATTATCGTTTTCGCGTTCGCGTTACGTTCGCGACGCGCGCAGGAGTGGATCACCGCCCAGGCGATGCTGCTGACGATCGTCTACGTCGCGGTCCTTTTTCCGCGGCTTCCCACTTAAGAAGCGGTGGAAGGTCCGCCCGCTTACACAGGAGGCAAGCGTGCCGCAATTCGGGCTGGGACCCTGGACCCTTCCCTAGCAGGCCCGTTGTTGCTATAGTCAGGGGCGACCTTCGGCCTACTTTGCAAGGAGATTTTTTTATGCGTTTCCTCCCCTCATCGCTGATCATCGTAGCGGCGCTCGTTGCCGTCACGGCCTGCAACAGCAAGTCCTCGTCGAACTCGTCAGATCAGACCAACGCGTCGGCGACCGCCGCCGCGACCGAAGCGACGACGAGCCCGGGCGCCGCCGCGACGTCGTCAGCGGCCGGCGAAGTGCCGACGTACCCCGGCGCCGTGACGCAAGCATCGGGCAGCAGCTCCAATATGGGCTCCAGCGCCGCCGGGCAAGTGATGACGACGGACGATTCGTTCGACAAAGTCTACGCGTGGTATCAGCAGAACATGCCGGCGGGCTCGGAGAAGTCGCACGTGACCGCTCCCGTCCAGAGCGCAGTCTTTACGCTCGGCCAGCCGGGTCAGGCACAGACGTCGGTGACGGTGACGGTATCGGGCGGAAAGACGATGATCACCATCGCCAAAGTCAAGATGTAGCGACCGCTTCGCGGCGGCGCAGAAGGTCGCGCGTCTCTAGTATGATTCCTAGTGCGACAGGGCGAGCGACGACGGGAACGCGATCGAAATGGTTTCCTTCGGTCTGCGCCGATGACTCGGTGCGTATCGCGTGACCGTATTCGCGCCCGCGTTCGCCACGAACAAGTTGTTGGAGCGATCGACGACGACGCTCGCCGGGCTGCTGATGCCGTGAGTGATCGTCGTCGACGGAATCGTCGAGTTCGGGGGATACTCCGTAACGCTGTTGACGGCGTAGTTCGCGACGAACAGATCGCCCGACGCATCGACGGTAATCGAGAACGGCACGTCGACCGCATTGTTGAAGGTGATTGTTTTTACGGGCGTCGTTCCGCCGTTCGCATACTCGGTGACGGTGTCCGTGCCGTTGACGTTGGCACCGGCACCTAGCCCGCAGTTAATGCAGTTGGCGACGTAGAGGCTGTTGCTCGAATCGATCGCGAGTCCGACCGGCTCGTTGACGCCCGTCGTAATCGTTCGAATTGGGGTCGTCCCGCCCGGCGCATAAACGAGGACTTGGTCGCTGCCCGTCGCTCCGGTCGAACACACGACACAGTTCGCGACGTACAGGTTCTGCGTGCTGTCGAGCGCGAGCCCGAGCGGATACTTCACCGGGATTGTCGTCGATGGCGGCCCGGTCGTATAGCCGGCGGGATACTCGGCCACGCTGCTCTCGCAGCTCGGCGAGTAACATCCCAGATTCGACACGTAGAGCGTTCCGAAACTGTCGATGACGAGATCGAAGGGATAGGTTATGCCGTTAGTGATCGTCACGGACGGGGTGCCGACGCGCGGGGGAATCTCGACGACGTTGTTCGTCCCGGCCTGACCCGTGAGGCACGTCGAGCAGTTGGCCACGAAGAGGTCGCCGGACGTGTCGAACGTGAGTCCGTACCACGGCGCGGCGATACCGTTGACGACGTGCCGGCGGACTCGCGGCGAGCTGCCGCTGAAATAGTATTCGGAGCTCGGACCGTTTTGGAAGGTCGCGCACGGCTGGCAGCTGCTGGCGGCCAGCTGCTGCACGCCGGTGGCGTGCTTCACGGCGGGCACGGTCGGGATACCGCTCGCCGGAATTGACGAATCGGTGCGGCCGCCGCACGCGGACAACGCAAATAGCAGCACCGATGTAACGACGGTGCCGACACAGTAAAACTTGATCTGCATCAGAATACTCCTCCTGGTAGCAAAGGAGACGGGCTGCGGTTTTTCCTTCCTGATAGCGTGTCGCCCTGCCTGGCAGAGTAAGCGACAGGAGCAAAGCGTATTGAGCTTTTCGCGTTTTTCAATCGGCGCCATGAGTCTCTGCGCTGCCGCTGCGGCCCTTGCGGCCTGCGGGACGACGGGTGGCGCCGCAGGCGGTTCGCCGGCCGCTCTACCGAACGTCGACGCGGCGACCGCGTCCGAGCAGGTCCTGTACAGTTTCAGCGGCGGCAACGACGGCGGGAACGCGGCAACTGGGCTGATCCTCGATCGCAGCGGCAACCTCTACGGCACGACGGTCGTCGGCGGAGAGTCCACGTGCGGAACGGTCTTCAAGGTAACGCCGCGAGCGGCTGCGCCTTGGTCGGAGAGCGTGCTATACTCCTTCGGCTGCTTTAGCGACGGAAAGAATCCGCACGGGGGCGTCACCTTCGACCCCAAGGGCAACCTCGACGGCACGACCGTGTCGGGCGGATCGGGACCATCGTGCGGCAGCTACGGCTGCGGAGTCGTCTTTCAGCTGACGCCGACGACGGAGAACGTGTTGCACGACTTCGCCGGCGGGCGCGACGGCTTCGGCCCCGGCGGCGGCGTCACGTTCGATGCGTCCGGCAATCTCTACGGGACCACGCCCGACGGCGGCGCGCACTCTCAGGGGATTATCTATGAGATCACGCGCGGGGGACGCGAGCGCATCGTCCACACTTTTACCGGCGGCAGGGACGGCGGGGTCGGGTCGCTCGGGCTGCTGCTGCTCGAATCGGGCGGCCTCTACGGGGTGACGGAGGAAGGCGGCGCGCACGGCGCGGGAACGGTGTTCCGGCTGACGCGCGGCGGGAAGCGCTGGACGCTGAACACGCTCTACGCGTTCAAGGGCAGGCCCGACGCGGCGTCGCCCTACGGCGGATTAGTGGCCGACGCGGCCGGCGACCTCTTCGGCACGACGTACTATGGCGGCGCGAACGGCATAGGCGCCGTCTTCGAGTTGACGCGCAACGCCAAGGGTCGCTATCGCGAACGCGTGCTCTACAGTTTCAAAGGCGGCAGCGACGGCAGCTCGCCGACCAGCACGCTCGCGCTCGCGGGATCGCATCTCTACGGCACGACGTCGGCGGGCGGCGGAAGCTGCAGCTGCGGGACGATCTTTCGAGTGAACGTGACATCCGGCGCGGAGTCGGTGCTGCATGCGTTCGGCGGCGGCGCCGACGGAGCGTATCCGTACTACGGTCTGACGAAGGGGGCGAAGAGCGTCTTCTACGGCACGACGGTCGCCGGCGGAAGCTTCGGCCAGGGCGCCGTCTTCGAGTTCAAACCGTGAACCAGCAGCGCAGCGGTTGGGTCGCCCTCGCCTCGGGCGTCTTCCTGATGGTTTTCATCGCAGCCGTCGCGGCGTGGGTAGATCGGCTGCTGACCGCCAACGGGCTACTGCAGCGCGATCCCAAGGCGGCCCAGTTTTTCGGACGTATCAACGTCGCATTCGCGCTTGTGATACTGACGGGCGTCCTGGGAATTTTCAACGGCTGGTCGATGATGCAGACCGGCCGCCGCAACAATGTGCTGGTGCTTGCTCTGATCGCCGTATTCCTCGCGGCGCTGTTCGTGGCATGCAGCGCGTCGAATATGTATCCCGCAGGCTCGTAGCTCTTTGCGGCGGCAAACGCTGGATTCGGCGTTCCCCTTCGCGATTTCGTTGCTCGGCTTTACCGTCATCGCCCCGGCGCTGTGGAGCGGCTGGCTCGGCGACGACGCCTTCTATTCCGTCCTCGACGGCGTGCTGGGCGCCGACCACGCGTCGCTCCTGCAGGCAATGCGCCACTCTTTTGACCTCTGGTTCGTTGGCGAGGGCCGGTTCTATCCCGGGCTGATCGTCGAGAAGTACCTCGTCTTCGCCATTTTCACGAACCTGCTCGCCTATAAGCTGCTGCTCGTCGCGGCGACGCTGGCGACGCTCGAGATGTTTCGGCGCTGCGTAGCGGCGTACGCGACGCGCGGCCTCGCGAATCTAGCCGCGCTGACCGCAGTCACGCTTTTTGTCGAGCGCGGGTATCACGACTCGATCCTGTCGTATAATGCGATGCCGCAATTCGTCGCGCTTCTCGTGCTGGGATCGCTACTGGCCTTTCGACGCGTCCTCGACGAAGGCGCGACCGGGTGGCGCGTGGCTTCGATTGCGCTCTACGCGGCGGCGGCGCTGACCTATGAAGACGCATACGCGCTCTGTCTGCTCTATCCGATCCTAGCGGTCACGCGCGGACGGTCGTGGCCGCAGGCGCTGCGATTGAGTTGGCCGCCGTTGGCAATCGCCGGCGGCCTGGTGCTGTTCAGCCTCGCGGCCCGTGCGCGCGTCGGGGTTCCGGCGGGCTCCCTGTATGCCTTCAACGCCGCCGCGACGCCGATGCTTCGAACGCTCGGGGATCAGGTCGTCGCGGCCCTTCCGCTCAGCTACTACGTTCTGGATCCGTCGCATATTTTTAGCCGCAGCGACTTCCACGACTTTTACAACAACGCTCCGGTGCAGCCGCTGCTCTTCGTGGCGTTGGTCCTCGCCGCGACCTACGCGCTGGAGCAGGCCGCGCGCGAGTTCGGCGATCCGCGTGGAGCCGTTCTAACGGGGATCGCGGTGCTGCTGTTGGCGGCCGCCCCGATCGCACCCATCGTGAAGTATCAGCACGAGCTGCGTCCCGGCCTCGGATACTTACCCGTGTTGTACGAGGCGTTCGGCGTGGCCCTCGCGATCGCGGCGCTGGCGGCATGGACGGTGCGCCGCGCGCGCGGGCGCCGGTACGGCGTCGCGTGGGCCGCGGCAATCGCGATTGTCGGTACGATGACACAGGCCACCAACGTCCGCGTGGTTCGCGAAGACCAAGCCGCGCGGGATGCGCGAGGGTCGCTCGAGTCGCAGCTCGATTCCGGACTGCTATCGCACGTGCCTGAGGGCGCCTTCATTACGACCGCCCGGACTCAAGACTGGATCGCATACGACGGACAAGGGCCGGACGGCATCTCCACGCGCGGCCTCTTCTACCTGCACGGAAAGAGTCGAATCCATCTCGTCGAGCCGAGCGATGCGCGCGCGACGATCGTGCTGATCTACGACTCGTCGGCGCGGCGCTGGCGCGCCGCGCAGCGCTAAAACTACGGCCCGAGGGCAACGCCGATCGGCAGCGCGAGATACGACCCTGTCACGACTTGCCGCGGCTTCTGCTTGCCTTTGAGCGCATCCAACACGAAGATCGAGGGCGGTCCGTCGGCCCTGGTGCCGCTCGTCGAGTAGAGCGCCGATCCGCTGAGCGCGACCCCGACCGGCGCCTTCAGCGCCGGGCTGCGCGACGAGATCGTGCGGTCGGGAGCGCTCTTACCGTTGGCGGACGGTGAGTACGCAAGTATGTTGTTGTCGCCGGCGTTGGCCGCATACAGCTCGCCGTCGGAGTTGCTCACAGCAAGACCCGTCGGCGAGTTTTGCTGACCCGTCCCCACGATCGCGCGCTCGAGCGTCGGCTTCGTCACCGGCGTGGTAAACTCGCTGATCTCGTTGGAGTCGGAGACATACAGATCTCCCGACGAGTCGACCGCCACGCCGTTGACGTCAACGTGGTGATCGGGCAGCGAGATACGCTGCAAGGTGTGCGCGTTGCCCTGCGCACCGGGTGCGTAGACGGCGACGTAGCCGTTCGTGAATCCACCCACGAACTCGTGGCCGGAGCGATCGACGGCGACGCAGCTGGGTACAAACGGCAGAACCAGCTCGCGCTTGGGCTGAGCGTAGCCAGTGGGTTTTTTGCCGTAGACGAATAGCGATTCGGTATCCTCGTCGGTCACGAACAAGGTGCCGCCGGGGCCGATCGCGATCGGGCCCGGGTTGTACGGAAGCACCAGCGAAGAGCCCGCCGGCGATTGTAGCGTGCCATCGGCGTTTCGTACGTACCGAAAGACCGACTTGCCATACCAGTCGCTGACGTACAGAGCACCCGTTCGGGCGTTGGACGGCAGCGGTCGTCGAAACCACGAGCTTTGCGCGCCCCGGCCTGACGCTGCGGGAAGCGATCCGCCGCTGCAACTCGACAGCGCGACACCTCCCACGACGAGGGCAAGGACTACGAGCGGCGAGCGTTGCTCGAACATTGTGCGCCTCCAATCCGATGAGCGCCGATGGTCTTTGGGTTTTCGGGAGCCAACCCTTGGAACCCGGTGGTCGGTCGCCAGAGCCACAAGAGGGCAGGGCAGGCGACGCCACACTGCGCAGCGTAGGACCGGCACATGGAGGGCATCAACCCGAGCGTCCGCCCATCGGGAAGCGGATGCGTCGAATGCCTTGCGAACGACGCGTGGTGGTTTCACTTGCGCCGATGCGCGCAGTGTGGCCATATCGGATGCTGCGATCAATCCTTGGGCAAACACGCGACCGCGCATTTTAATGCCACCGGTCACCCGGTGATCGCGAGTTTCGAGCCTGGCGAAACCTGGTTCTACAACTACGAGACGGGAGGCTTCATCGACGGTCCGCACATCGCGCCGCCGCGCTGGCACCCCGAAGATCAACCGGTGCCCGGCCCGCGCGGCAAGGTCCCACCCGACTGGCAGACACTGCTCTAGCGAATCGAACGAGGACGCGAGCAATGAGCTCTTCTAGGAAGATCGACGCGATTTACGATTTGCGCGACGCCGCGGAGAAAAAGGCGTTAGCCGAGAAAGTACTGGACGAGAATCCGACGGCGCAAAACCGGGACGATCTCCTGGACCGGCAGATCGAACTCGAAGCAAAGACGATGACCGCCATCGAACGGTGCCACGAGTGCGGGCACGAACACGACCCGCAGGCCGCCCACCTCTAGTTTTATTCGCTGCTCGACGACTTCAAGAGCCGCAGCATTCGGCCACCTTCGAGGAACTGGACGTCGTCGAGAAGGCAATGCATGATGAATAGGCCATAGCCGCGCGGGGCACCGCCCTGCGGCATCCGGATCGCAGGCGGCGGAAGAAAGCCGCCCCCGCTATCCCGGATCTCCGCGACGACCTTGCCGGAATCAAAATAACACTCGACGGAAACGCGATCGCCCCCGCCGTGCTCGACGGCGTTGGCAAGCACTTCGCCGAGTGCGGCCTCGAAGTCGTTGAGGTCGCGGCCGCGCAGCCAGGCCTTCGCGAAGCTTGTTACCGCGGAGCGAGCCTGCCGAGCACCCATAGGCGAAGCCGGGAAAGTAGCTTGGTAGCGATGGGGCGCGTGCACGGTCACATTCAACTTTTCCGCTAAAGACCGGCGCATAAACACTCCGCCGCTTCGGCCCGGACCAGCAACCAGGCTGTGGCCGCTTTGTGCGTGCCTTAGTTCATAAAAACTCGCCGCGTTCAAGAATGAATCGCGTCACAGAACGTTGCGAGATCGATGTTGCCGCCGGAGATAACCGCGACGATCGGACCGTCGCCGGCGTTGCCGCTGAGTGCGGCGGCGACCGATAGCGCGCCCGCGCCTTCGGCGATCACGCGCGACCGTTCGGCGAGTACGCGCATCGCGTGCCGCGTCTCGTCGAGCGTCACCAGGATCGAGCCGTCGACCAGCCCGCGCATCCGCTCCCACATGCGGGGAAAAATGCTCTTGCCGCCCGCGCCGTCCACGAACGACGAACGCCATTCCTCGAAGACTGACGGCTTGCCGCGTTGCAAGGAGCGCGCATAGGGCGCCGCCGTTTCGGGTTCCGCTACGAAGACGCGCACCTCCGGCTTCTTCGCGCGCACCGCCGATGCGATGCCGGCGACGAGCCCGCCGCCGCCCAGCGCGGTGATGACCGTTGCGACGTCCGGCAGGTCCTCGACGATCTCGAGGCCGGCGGTCGCGTTGCCTGCGATGAAGTTATCGTCGTCGAACGGATGGACGAACGTTCCCTCGACGCCCGGGAAGCCTCGGCGCTCGAGCCCTTCCCAACAGGCGTCCCACGAAGCTTTGACGATGTTCGCGCCGAGCGCGCGCATGCGCGAGATCTTCGTCTCCGGCGCCAGCTCGATGGCGACGACGGTGCAGGGGACGCCGGCTGCGCGCGCCGCGTAGGCCACGCCTTGACCGGCATTGCCCGCGCTGATCGTCCAGACCCCCAGTGCGCGCTTCTCGGGATCGAGCATCGCGACCGCGTTGGCCGCTCCGCGCAACTTGAACGAGTTGATCGGTTGCAGATTCTCCAACTTGAGGAAGATCCGCGGGCCGGTCGTGCCTTGCAGCTCGAGCAGTGGCGTGCGTACGATCGTTCCGGCGATGCGCGATCGCGCCGCCTGGATTTCCTCGAGCGTGATCGGCGTGATGGCGGCGAGACTATCTGCCAACGGAGGCACTCATTCTGACCAGGTTGGTGGTGCGTGGAAGGAGCCCCTCCAGGGGAGCAGGCGCTCGCAGAACCGAACGAATGGTCGTGGGCGCAACAGTAAGAAACGCGAAGACCGCCGCCAGTGCGTTGACGGTCTTCGCTTTTATCCTTGCATTTCCGGTGGCTGCGAACGCCACGCCGTCGGCCGCAACCATCCAGAGCGTGGTCCGCAGCTTCATGGCGAAGAATCATTTGAAAGCGGTCATCGTACAGGTGCGCTCCGACGGCAGCGACTCCTATACGGGCGCGTTCGGCGAATCCATGACCGGCGTGCCGGCCACGGCCGACATGCACTTTCGCAACGGCGCGCTCGCGTTCACGTATATGGCGACACTGCTGCTCGAATTCGTCGACCAGAAGAAGGTCACGCTCAACACGAAGCTCGCTACCTTCTTTCCCGATCTCCCACGCGCGAACCGCATCACGCTCAAAGATCTCGCGCAGATGACGTCCGGATACGCCGACTATGTGTATCAAGACGCGCTTCAACGTGCTCTTTATCGCGATCCGTTCCGTCAGTGGACGCCGGAGCAGCTGATCCACATCGGCGTATATGGTCCCGAGCAGTTCGCGCCCGGCACGAACTGGGGATACTGCCACACCAACTACGTCATCCTCGGCCGCGTGCTCGAGATGATCGCAGATATGCCGCTGGCCGACGCGCTGCAGCGGTTCGTCTTGGCGCCGATGGGGCTGAAACAGACGGCGCAGTCGACGACGCCGGCGGTTCCGCAGCCGGTTCTGCACGCGTTCACTTCCGAGCGCCGCGCGGTCCTCGGCATCAAGCCCGGGGTGCCATTCTACGAGGAGGCGACCTATTGGAATCCTTCGTGGACGACGATAGACGGCGCGGTCGAATCGACGGACATCACCGATCTCGGCGTCTCGATCGAAGCCGTTGCATCCGGCAAGCTCTTGTCGCCAGCTTCCTCTGCGGCGCAAATTACGCCGCACCTCATCGGCTTCGGACATGCGCAGCAGGGTTGTCCGGCTTGCCAAAAAGGCAGCCTGGAGCTGAGCTACGGCCTCGGCGTGATCCTTTCGGGTCCGTGGATCACCCAAACGCTCGGATTCGCTGGTGCGTCCGGCGCGGTTGGCTACCTTCCGGCTCGGAAGCTGACGATTGCGGTGGAGGCGACGAACGGTCAGGGAGCCTACGACGCGAAAGGCAATGCAGGACTCGGTGCGGTTGACTTGTTTCGCTCACTAGCCGACTCCATCGCTCCCCACACGCTGCCGGCGGCTCGGCATTGACCGGCTATCGGCTCCTGCTGATTACCACGCCAACCGGTTCGTAGAAACGATTTAATATCTCCACTTGCGCTATCGGATCCGAGGGCCACATCGCGCGCCGCGAGGCCGCGTCGAATTAGCGCGCGTTTTAGCTTAGAGCCTAGCGGCTGCGCGCGACGTTCAAATCGACCGGGACCGCGCCGGGCCGCGCCGAAGCTTTTACCGTCGTTCGTTCAGCTTCGGGAAGGGCATCGCGCATGAGGATCTTAGCCCGTTACGTACCTAGCATTGGCGCCGCCGCGGCATTGCTGGCAGGATGCGGCGGATCGCAGCCGCCGATCAACGCGCCAGGCGCAATGTCGCCAAACCGCGTCGTCGAGCAGGTTGCAGAATCGCCTTTGATGGGTAGCCCGCCGGACCAAGTCGCAGGGCCTGACACGTACAAGATCTCGTCGCCGCTACTATTCGTGGCGGACTGGATCAAGGGCAGCATACAAGTCTATGACGCGAGAGCCCGGAACCCGATCCCCATCGCGGCCATAAGGGAGGGAGTCGACGAGCCATACGGCGACTGCATCGATGCGTCAGGAACGCTCTATGTCGCCAACTCGGAAGGGTGGGTTTCCGAGTACGAGTTGGGAAAGACGCGATCGGTTCGGAAAATCACAGAAGGTATCACGGAAGCGGACGCGTGCGCGATCGATCCAAAGGGAAACCTTTGGGTTTCGAACCTTGACGGTTTCCCGCACGCCTACATCGTCGAGTACAGGAAAGGCTCCACGAGTCCTCACGATGTCATTAGGCATGGCATAAGCTTCCCGGTGGGCATCGCGATCGACCATTCAGGCAACATCTATGTCTCAAATCGCTTGGGCTCATCTTCTGGAAATATCGAAGTTTACGCGCCGGGGGGCAAGGAACCCACGCGGAGCATCACGACCGGCATAACCTCACCAGTCGGCATCACGATTGACGCCAGTGGCACCCTCTACGTGGCAAACATCGATCAAAACAACGTCGAGGAGTACCTAGCCGGACAAAATCAGCCGTATCAGACGATTACGCAGGCCATGAATCAGCCGGCCGCCGTCACCGTCAACAAGAAGGGTCGCCTTTACGTCGGCAATTTCGGGAACGAGGCCATCCTTGAGTTCGCGCCGGGCTCGCTGATGCCATTGAAGGACGAAATCCAGAGACGGCTCCGCACGCCCCAGGGCTTGGCGTACTATCCGCCGCTGTTGCCGTGAGGCTTTAGGGCTCGTACTTGAAAAATGCAAATAGAAAGTCGACATTACGATGAAAGGAGAAATCTTAATGCCTGTCGTTGGTATCGGCGGCGTCTTCTTCCGGGCAAACGATCCTGAGGAGCTCCTGGAGTGGTATCGAAAACACTTAGGGTTGGTCACTGATGACGCGTACCAATGGATGCAACAGTCTGGCCCAACTGTCTTTATGCCCTTCCCACTCGACACAGACCACTTTCCCGCGTCCAAGCAGTGGATGATCAACTTCCGGGTCGCGGATTTGGATCTGCTGATATCCGCACTTCGCGACGCCGATATAGTAGTCACCACGAATCCCGATTGGGATACGCCTGAAACGGGCCGGTTTGCTCGCATCAACGATCCGGAGGGCAACGCTGTGGAACTGTGGGAGCCGGCGTCTTAGACGTGCGAAGTTGATGCGAGAGCGGGTTTTATGCCGTTTGTAGCCGGTAAGTTACAAGCGCAGGAACTCCAGTGCAGTCTGCGAGCAGAGCAGTGACCGCATAGCTGCAAGCGTAGCTGCTTCACCTCCAGCTGATGACGACGAGGCCGTCGCCAGCCGCACGTTTCGCGCCCCGCAGCATGTGCACGTCTGAAGCACCCGGTTGCGCATACGACGAGCCGCCGCCGCCACCACCACCACCGCCTGCTCCGGCGCTGCCGAAGAAGACACCCCCGCCGCCGCCTCCGCCGCCGTAGAAACCGCCGCCGCCTCCGCCGCCATCGCCGCCATTGTAGCCGCAGGTTGAGCCGCCGCAGCCGCTTCCACCGGCGCCTCCGTAACCGAGCTGCCCGCTCCCGCCCGCGTTTTGTGCGCCGTCTGGACCTTCGCCGCCCGATCCGCCTTGGGATTGGGAGCCGCCGGTACCGCCACTGCCGCCGTTGCCGACGTGCGTACAGCACCCCGCTTTGCCCGAGCCGCCGGTGCGCGCGCCGCCTTGCCCACCGAACCCGCAGTAGCGCCTGCACTGCGACGGAGTCCGTGCGCCTTGCGCGCCGCCTCCGCCGGCCACGACGACGCGGTCCTTGAGCGCATCGCCGCCCTCTCGAACATCCGAGGCACCGCCCCCGCCGTAGCCGTTGGATCCGTAATCGGTCTGTCCGCCTGCGCCGCCACCATTGAATCCGCCCCCTGACGACGTGCCCGCGCCGCCGACGTAGATTGCCAGCGTCTCCGACGGAGTCACCGGAATCACCGCGCTCACGCGGCCGCCGTGAGCGATAACGGTTCCTCCTCCGCTTCCTCCGACGGCGATCACCCGAATGCGCGTCACGCCGCGCGGAACTTTGAACGTTTGCTTCTCGCCTGTGTAGCGGAACATCATCTGATGCGTGAAGGCGAACGGCGCGGCGCCACTCGACGAAGTCGCGGCTGGAAGCTGCGATCCGCCGCACCCGGCCAACAATGCTGCAGCAGCGCCGATACTAAACGCGGAACGATTGAGACTCAAGGTTCGCATGTGGCTTTTGCCTCCCGATTAGCTGAACGCACTAACGGCTAGCGAAAGCTTTGCTGCGGCGCTGCCTATTCCTAGCTGCAATAATCCACGCCCGGAAGCCGAAAATGGCCAGGGTGCGCGGCGATGTATGGCTCAAACCTGCCGCCCGCCCGCGATGCAGCTTCGCAGGCGGGTTTTCAGCGCCTGATATCTACGGTACCATTTGTGCGGGAATACTAAAGAAGGACCTCCGCTGTTCGGTTTCTGCTCGTAAGGACACCGGGACGTTCACTGGTCCGATGAAGTAAAGTGTTTCTTCGCTGCCGTGACGCCGAGCGGGGTATCGAAGTTTCCCGTGAACGTCGCAATCGGTGAACCGCCGGCCGGGTACGCGAAAACCTCGCCGTCGTTATTTCCTGCGTCGCCGCAATACAGCAGGCCCTTAACGATCCACGTCTGCGCGCAGTCGCCAACCCCGCTGTACTTTACGGTGTTCTTCAACGTCGCCGTCGTTCCCCTAACCGTGTACTGATATGTCTCACTCGTGTCCTGGTCGAACACGGTGAGGTATGTGCCATCCCACTGCACCGAGCCAGGAAACTCCGGAGAGTTGCTGGTTTTGATCGTAACGAATTTGCTGCTGCCCTTCGGAAGTTCGACGAGCATGAAGGTATAGCTCGGACCGAAACCGTCGGCGAACATATTGCCGCTGGAATCGTAGCCGTTGAAGTATTCTTTGGCTAACGGCGTATCGTACACTTTACCCGAGCCGGTCGCATTCTTGAAGATTACGACCTGACCGCCGGGACCCTCAGAATTGCCCAATAGGACTCCGACTGCGAGATCGCCGCGAGTATTCATGGCGCAGCTGGATGTATACGTGTAGTTCAGAGACAGCGACTTGATTAGTTTGTCGGGAATCTTGTATTCGTTAATCAGGTCGTTCGTACGCCCGGGGTTCCAGATAATATTCCTCCCATACCCGTACAAAGCGTTGGTACACCCTTGTCCGCCGGCGCCATTAATCTGACCGAACATCGCAGTGCTTTTTGGATAGTCGAAAATGGTAGCGTATGTTCCATAATAGTTGATGACGAATTCAAATCTTTTTGACTTCGATTTATCCGGTACTAGCTCTGCGTAACGCGGCAGTGGATTCAGTCTCGCCGCGGTTACGGGCCTCCCATTCATGAACAGCGTCCTACCTACGTAGGTCGTATTGAACGTAGCGGTTGACGGCGCGACCGTCGAGCCGCCCCCGCACGCCGCAACAATTACGAGTGCAACGACAGCGCCGGCGCACTTAAGTAAACCCGGGGTGTTCATTAAGCTTGCTCCTCTTATAGTAGATATCAAGCGTCGCGCTCGGCTTTTTGCAAATGTGAGCCTTAGTTATGAGTAAGCACGCCGAATAGCAACACCGGTGTTCTTTGCGTGTTCGACCGGCATTGCGGCCGTGCCTCCGTAGCGTATTCGCAGACCATTAAGCAGCCGTACGCAACCCATCACGGCCGAATCTTTCGGGTTGTATCGCTTCCCAAGCCAATGGCCTGCACGATCCTGCTCGCGGTGGCGCTGCTTCCGCGTCGTGGCGACAGCTGCGACCGGAAACAACAGCCTTCTACGAAAAACTCTCGGTTTATGGCTTCGGAGATGATTTCCACTCGCCGAGGTTACGCACTTCCCCTTGCCCATCGGTGTTGGATTTCATAAACCCCTGAAGGATGCCGAAGCGGTCTTTCAATATCGATTCTGAAGGGCCGGCTTCTTCGGCCGAGAGCTCGGCCGGCGTGCGCAACGATCCGCGCCGGCGAGTAGCGGTACGCCGCGAGCTCAGCCCGCGCCCTTGGCAAGCGGCCTTGCTGCCGATCTCAGCGATTCTTGGCAGCCTTCTCCAAACCGGCCCGCAAATCGTCGAGGTTCATAACAGGAAAGAGTTCGACGCTTGCGTGCATGTTCATGAAGAGCGGCTCGGCAATCGAGGGAATATCCGACGGGTCCTTTAGATCGAAGACGAAGATTCCACCGCGTTTGCCTTCCTGGGCGAAAAAGTAGCATGCTTCCGGATTTAGACGTTCAATCATCGTCTGCAGCGTGTGCTGTAAGCGGCCCTCGCTCAGGGCGTCGTTCGAAGCTTCTACCGGAAATGTCGCGCGCAGCAGCGTTCGCATAGTTACCTCCTTTTAGAGGGCGTTTGCTTATTTGTCAGGCCCGAGAAAGCCTGCGTTAGCTTGCCGCTTCGCTCGCCAATGGGCGTACCCACCCGTGATGCATCAGTACCATTAATCCGGAACGTGACGGTGAGCGATCGTCTAACGGTCCAGGTCGTTTCGGCTCCGCAAGTATCGCCGAGAGTCAGGCGCAGCGAGCATACTTTACATTTACCTGTGCCGGACGCGACACACCCCCGCCGCCGGATACCGTGCCGTTTGACTTTTTTTTAACGTCAGCGCTTCAAACGGAAGCCTTACCGATTTTGATAACTTGGTCGACAATTACCTAAGCGGTGACTATCGCGATCGTCCACAGAAGAAGGTGTCGACCCTGAACAAATTCTGGACCGACGGGACTCGCGAAAAATCGGCAAAACTCTTCCTCGACATCTGGAGGTTTTGCCCGTGCGAAAGCGCCACTCCCTCGAGCAGATCGCCGCAGCCTTACGACAAGCGCTCCTCACGGCGTCGTGGTGAGCAAAGCACCCCAGTAGCCCCAGCCGCCCGCCCGCGAGGCCGCATCGCGCTAGCCGTCGTGGCTTACTTAGAGCCTTGCAGTTGCGCAGCCCGGCGCTGATCGCAGCGCCTCGCAGCTGAGCTCGCAGCGTGCTCGCGGTCTCGCAGCTTAGATCGTGACGCTTAACGCGTTGCAGCTTGGGTCGTCGCTGCTGGGACGGCTAGGGGCGGCGTTTTGAGAGGCCCTAACTCTTATCCCGTTACGCAGCCTCGCAGGAAAGGAGTTGGGCTCCTAACATTGTGCGCCCCTCCCTGCCAGCTAGGCCTAAGCTTTCCGCGATCCACGCCGCAACGCGTTAAGCGCCGCACGCGCCGCAGCCCGTAAGCTATGCAGCTGCCGCGGTGAAGCTTAAAACAACGCGGCGTAATCTAAAAGCACCGCATCGGTTCGCTTCTTGTAGCCGGGAACGGATCAGCGCCCGAGAGGATTTCCCGCGGCCAAGCCCGGGCCCAGCAAAGCGAAGCGCCGAGCGACCTAAGGTTCCCATGAGCGATGCCCTCGTATGCGATAGTGCGCGTGGATTACTCCGGTGTCAAAACAGCGCGTATCGAGGAGTTCGAGATTTCGCCGTAAGGCGGCTCGGAATGCCGGTTTTCCGCCGCCGACGATCACCGGGTTGAGAAACAGGTGACATTCGTCCACAAGATCGGCTTCGAGCGCAAGCGCCGCCAGCTCGGCGCCGCCGATTTCGATGTCGTGCTCCGATTCCCGCTTGAGCTTCCGAATGGCCTCGAGGTTGAAGTCTCGATCGACGCGCGTGTTGCGCGTCGTAGCGTCTGTTAGCGTCCGCGAGAAGACGATCTTCTCGGCCTTCTGCCAGACGCGAGCGAAGTCGCGTTGTGCAGGCGGATAACCGTCCACCGGCGCGTCCCAGTAGGCCATCGTCTCGTAGAGTCGTCGCCCATAGAGATAGGTTCCGATCGGTCGCAGCAACTCGATGATGAACGCAAATATCTGATCGGGATCGACCCAATCGAACTCACCGGCTACGTCCTCAACATAACCATCGAGCGACATATTGGTGATGTAGCTCAACTTCGCCATAGGAAAGAAGTGAAACGTCGCGTTACGTTTGCCCTCCCGGTAAAGCCTCGACCCGGCCCGTGATACGTACGAGCAGCGCGAGCCAGGCCCCAGATTCCAGGCATGCAAACCGGAAAGTCCGAAAGGGAGCCGGTCGGCGAGGTGGCCGAGAGTCGCAGTGGAGGAATGGTTCGTGCGTTGGGGCTCGCTATTTGCTCGCTTGTTGACCGCTTCGACAATCGCGGTCGCCGTCTGCACGTGCAGCGTCTCGCAACCCCAAATGACGAGTTTCGTGCCGCAGCAGATCTCGCCGGCGTGGTTCCACCCCACGGCGAGCGCTAAGATTCAACGCGTCGTCATCGTCATCCAGGAAAACCGTTCGTTCAACAATCACTCTTACGGCTATACCGGCACGAAAACCGCAAAGTACGGTTATGATTCGCGCGGACCAACTCACCAGCCGCTCGGCTATCGCATCCCGGACGCGACTAGAACGTGGCATTGAGAGCCCCGCTTCCGAGCGGGACGATAACGCTGCTGTTTACCGACATCGAGGGCAGCACGCGGCAGTGGGAGGAGCGGCGTGCCGCGATGGCCGAGGCGCTGCGCCGGCACGATGCGCTTTTGCGCACGGCGATCGAGGCAAACGGAGGCTACGTCTTCAAGACGGTAGGCGACGCCTTTTGCGCCGCTTTCGCACGTCCGGCCGATGCGGTTGCGGCAGCTGCGGACGCGCAGCGCGCGTTGGCGGTGGAGGATTGGAGCGCGGTCGGCGGGCTGGCGGTTCGCATGGCGCTGCACAGCGGCGCCACCGACGAGCGCGACGGCGACTACTATGGACCCGCGGTCAATCGCGTCGCGCGGTTGCTGGCGGTCGTGCACGGCGGTCAGGTGGTCGCATCGGCCACCACCGCGCTGCTCTTGCGGGGCATGCTGCCCGAGCAGACCGAGTTGCGCGATCTCGGCGATCACCACCTCAAGGATCTCGTCGAGCCAGAGCGGGTCTGGCAAATCCTCGCACCCGGCCTGGCGGAGTCGTTTCCACCGCTGCGCTCGTTGGAGTCGCTGTCGAATAATTTACCGCGCCAACTGACGCCGCTGATCGGCCGCGATGACCTGCTCGCCGAGGTCGAACCGCTCGTGCTCGAGCAGCCGCTGGTTACGCTTCTGGGAACGGGCGGCATCGGCAAGACGCGTCTTGCATTGCAGGCCGGCGCGGATCTGCTCGACGGCATCGGCGACGGTGTCTGGTTGGTCGAGCTGGCGACGTTGAGCGATGCGGCGTCGGTGGTCCCCGCCATCGCGTCGATCTTCGGCTTGCGCGAGCAGGGAGAGCGTCCGATGCTCGACGTGCTCGTGCAGTACCTCAAGTCTCGCCACCTGCTACTGGTCTTGGATAATTGCGAGCATCTCATCGCGGAAGCCGCGCGCGTCGCGGATGCAATTTTGCGCGCGGCTCCGCAAGTCCGAATCTTGGCTACGAGCCGCGAGCTGCTCCGCATTGCCGGCGAGCGTGTCTATCGCGTGCCGCCGTTGTCCGTGCCCTCGGGCGAATCACTGACGGCCGAAGACGCGCTCAAGTACAACGCGATCGCGTTCTTCGTCGAACGGGCGCGAGCATCGGACCCAAAATTCGCACTGAACGACCAAAACGCGCCGCTCGTCGCCGAGATCTGCCGGCGCCTGGACGGTATCGCCCTGGCGATCGAACTGGCGGCAGCGCGGGTGAAGGTGATGGCTCCCCGGCAGCTGGCGCAGAGGCTCGACGAGCGCTTGCGCGTGCTCACCGGCGGCAGCCGCACGTCGCTTCCGCGCCAGCAGACGATGCGCGCGCTCATCGACTGGAGCTACGGGCTGCTATCGGAGACGGAGCAACGGCTGTTTTGGCGCCTCTCGATTTTCATCGGCGGCTGCACGATAGAAGCGGCCGAGGCGGTCTGCGCCGACGAGACGATCGACGCGCTCGATGTGATCGACCTCGTTGCGTCGTTGGTTGACAAGTCCCTGGTAGTCGCCGAGGTAGCAGAAGATTTCACGCGTTACCGGCTGCTCGAATCGACGCGCGCTTTCGCTCTCGAGAAGCTGCAAGAGAGCGGCGAGCGCGACGTGCTGGCGCACAGGCACGCACGGTGGGCTGGCGATCTCGCCGATCTCGCATACAAGCAACGGTGGTCGACCGGGGTGACGGAGCCGTGGTGCGCGCGGTTCGACCCCGAAGCCGAGAACGCGCTGGCGGCGATTGATTGGGCGCTTTCGCATGGTGACGTTGCGCTCGTGGCACGCGTCGTCGTAGGGTTGTCGGGCGCCTATCGAAGGCTCGTCGGAGAGGCCGAAGCGAGAAACCGGGTCGAGACGGTGCTCGAGCGGCTCGACTCGGCCGCGTACCCGGAGCTTGCGGCGCGGACCTGGGGCACGCTCTCGCGGATGACGGGCGGACTACGCAGGGTTGAGGCGGCGCAGCGCGCCGCCGCGCTTGCCGAACAGGCGAACGACGCCGCGGATACGGCGCTAAGTTTCAACGAGATGGCATTCGGGTTTGTGCAGGCCGGGCGAGCGGGCGAGGCGCAGGCGGCAATCGAGCGCGCGATACAATTAGTGCAGCAGAACGCGCTGACCGGGTCCTCGATCCATGCCTGCGTCCTGAACAACGCGGCGTTGGTCGCAAACGATTTCGGCCGCCTTAACGAAGCGCGCCAACTGTATCACGAGGCGCTCACGCTCTCGACGTCCCACGGCGACACAGCGGCCGCTACCGGAATCCGCCTGAACATGGCAGAGCTGGAATTCGACACGGGGCACCCCGACACGGCACTGGAGCTCACGCGTGCCGTCGAGGCGGAGCCGCATACACCGCGGACGAAGAGGCATGTATTCTTCGCTCTGCAGAATGGAGCGGCGTATCGGCTGGCACTCAGCGATTTCGCCGGCGCCCGAGCGGCGGCACTCGACGCGCTGCAGCTCATTCGTGGAACGGACCCGCACTACGTCACGATCAACATTGCGCACCTGGCGACCGTCGCCGCGTGCAGCGGCGATGCTCGGCGCGGCGCGCGCCTTCGCGGGTACGTTGACGCGCAGTATCGCAGCGAAGGTTACGTGCGCGAGCCCACGGAGCAGCGTGCGGACGAACTCCTCGCGAGCGCACTGAGCGAGAAACTCAGCCTTGGTGAAATCGAGGCCTTCGCAGCCGAAGGCACGCAGCTATCGGAAGACCAAGCCGTCGCGGAGGCGCTCGCCACCTAGTCGCGGTTTACGTGAGGACACGCCGGGGGCCTCCGGGTTGTGCACCACGGCGAAGACGCCGATCGCAAAGCGCAGCGGCTCGCAGCTTAGCTCGCAGATGCCTCGCAGCCTCGCGCTTAGATCGCGGCGCTTAATGCGTTGCGGCTTGGATCGCGGCGGCTTGGATCAGATCGGCGGGCCTAGCGGCTCGGCGCCGAGAGGGGGGCGCACAATTTTGAGGCCCTAACTCCTTTCCCGTTACGCAGCTGCGCCGTGGCACTTTTTGTATTTGCGGCCGCTGCCGCAGGGGCAAAGTTCGTTGCGGCCGACCTTTGGCTGTTCGCGCTGCATAGGCTTGGCGGGCGATTCGTCGTCTTTGTTGGTGTGGAATTGTTGCACGCGACGGCCGCTGCCGGGCATCGGCCCGAGCATTTGTTCGACCTGCTCCGGCGGAAGCGCATTGCCCGCGGCGACCGGTTGTGGAACGAGCTCGCCCGACGGGATCGGCTCGAACTGTGGGCCCGGCATCATCTGCGGCTGCGGAGGACCGTGCTCGATCACTACGCGGAACACGCCCTTGATCGCCTCGTCGGCGATGTTGTTCTTTAGCGACTCGAAGATCTCGAACGCTTCCCTCTCATACTCCACGCGTGGGTCTTTTTGGCCGTAGCCGCGCAGCCCGATGCCCGTCTTGAGGTGGTCCATCACGTACAAGTGGTCCACCCACTGCCGATCGATGATCGGCAGCAATAGATAGCGCTGCTCGACCACGCGCAGGATCTCCGGAGTTACCTCCGTCTCCTTCGTCTCGTACGCCGCACGAGCGTGCTCGCGCAACATGCGCCGAATCTCCTCGCGGTCCTTGCCCGCGATATCCGTCACCGACAGCTCGCGCTTGATCGGGAAGATCAGCTCGAGTGCGTTGAGCATCTCATCGAGATCCCACTCGCTCGGGTGGGCGTTCTCCGGCGCGTTTTCCTCGACCGCCTCGTCCACCTTAGCTTCGAGCGTCTGCAGCATGAACGTCCGCGAGTCGAATTTGCCTTCCAGCGTCGCGCGCCGATCCGCATAGATGATCGAGCGCTGCTTGTTCATCACGTCGTCGTACTCGAGCACGTGCTTGCGGATCTCGTAGTTGTGGTTCTCGACCTTGCCCTGTGCGCGCTGGATCGACTTCGTCACGAGTCCCGACTCGATCGGCTGCTCGTCGGTGAATCCGACGCGCTCCATGATATTCGTCATCCGCTCGCCGCCGAAGAGCCGCATCACTTCGTCTTCCAGCGACACGTAGAAGCGCGACGAGCCCGGATCGCCCTGACGTCCCGAACGCCCGCGCAGCTGGTTGTCGATCCGCCGCGACTCGTGGCGTTCCGTGCCGATGATGTGCAGGCCGCCGTTGCGCGCCACGCCCTCCCCGAGCTTGATGTCGGTGCCGCGGCCCGCCATGTTGGTGGCGATGGTAACCTGCGCTGTTTGGCCGGCATCTTTGATGATCTCGGCCTCCTGCTCGTGGTACTTCGCATTGAGCACGTTGCACTCGACGCCCTTACGGCGCAGCATCGCCGCCAGCAGCTCGCTCTTCTCGATCGAGCGCGTTCCCACGAGCACCGGTCGCCCTTTCTGGTGCTCGGCAATGATTTCGTCGACGACCGCCTCGAACTTGGCCTTCTCCGACTTGTAGACGATATCGGAGTTGTCTTTGCGGACCATCGGCATATTCGTCGGCACGACTACGACATCGAGGCCGTAAATGTCGCGGAACTCGCGCTCCTCCGTCTTGGCGGTACCGGTCATACCGGCCAGGTGTTCGTACAGCCGGAAGAGATTCTGAAACGTGATCGTGGCGAGCGTCTGATCCTCGCCGCGCACCTTGATGCCTTCCTTCGCCTCGATCGCCTGGTGGATGCCGTCGGAGTATCGGCGCCCGTACATCAGGCGTCCGGTAAACTCGTCGACGATGATCACCTCGCCGTCCTTCACGATGTACTGCTGGTCGCGGTGGAACAGGTTCCATGCCTTCAGCGCCGCGTTGACCTGGTGCGCCAGCTCGATGTTGCGCTGCTCGTACAAGTTCTGGATGCCGAGCATCTTCTCGACCTTGGCGACGCCCGCTTCCGTGATCGGCACGGCGTGCGCCTTCTCGTCGACCGTGTAATCCTCGCTCTTCTTCAGCCGCGGCACGATCTGCGCGAACTTGTCGTAGAGCTCGCCGGACTCTTGCGACGGCCCGCTGATGATCAGCGGCGTGCGCGCCTCGTCGATGAGGATCGAGTCCACCTCGTCGACGAGCGCGAAGTAGAGCTCGCGCTGCACGAGATCTTCGACCTGCCACGCCATGTTATCGCGCAAGTAATCGAAGCCGACCTCGTTGTTCGTCACGTATGTGACGTCGCAGTTGTACGCCGCACGCCGCTGCGCTGAGTCGAGGCCGTGCTGAATCACGCCGACGGTCAGTCCGAGGAACTGATAGATCGGACCCATCCACTCTGCGTCGCGGCGGGCCAAATAGTCGTTGACCGTCACCACGTGAACCCCGCGCCCCTCGAGCGCGCGCGCGTAGACCGGCAGCGTTGCGACGAGCGTCTTGCCCTCGCCGGTCTTCATCTCGGCGATGCGTCCCTCGTACAGCACCTGGCCGCCCATGATCTGCACGTCGAAGTGCCGCATGCCGACGGTGCGTTTGCTGGCCTCGCGCACTACGGCGAACGTTTCCGGCAGCAGCTCGTCGAGCGACTCGCCCTGCTCTAGCCGGCTCTTGAACTCCGCCGTCCTGGCCTGGAGATCGGCGTCCGAGAGCGCCGCCATCTCCGCCTCCAACTCGTTGACGGCCCGAGCCGTGCGCCGAAGGCGCGCGACCTCTCGCTCGTTGCCGTCAATGATCGTCTTGAGAAACGCCATGCTGGACTCTTAGGGCACTATTCCCAATCCGGTCACGGCGCCCGGCGACGAGTAGGTGGACATCGGCGCGACGTTTTCGTGGCCCCGCGCTCCATCGCCGGCCGCGAAGATCAAGATGATTCCAGCGCCTCCCTGCGTCTCGTCCGCGACGTACATGACTCCGGCCGAGTTGACCTTGATGTCGGTCGGTGCGATGAGCCGCGTGCTGCAGCCCTGGATCTTGCGGATCGGCTTCTTGTATTGCAGCCCCTTGTGATACGCGGGGAACACGAGAATCGACGGGCCGACTAGCGAATGACAGCCGGCCTTCGGCCTGCCCTGATCCGCGATGTAGATGTTCCCGTTCGTGTCGAGCGCGATGCCGACGGGCGTGATGATGCCGCTCGCCGCGGTGATCGTGAAGCGCGGAAAGATGTTGACCGGCGTCGGCGTCGGAGTAGGAGTCGGCGTCGGGCTTGGTGAGGTGCTCGGCGTCGGGGTCGGACTCGGCGTCGCGCTTGGCGTCGGGGTCGGCTTGGGCGTGGGCGATGGCGTGGGCAGAACGAAACTCTCGACCGTCTGGCCTTGAATGTTGGTCACGTAGAGGGCGCTCGATGGATCCAGCGCCACGCCGCCGGGCAGTTTCAGACGCGTCCGCGGGCCGGCGAGCGACTGATACGGCGAAACGGTGCCCGCGCTATAGAGCAGCACGCGGTTCGGATAGGTAATGGTCGGATCGTTGTCGGCGATGACCATGAGGTTCGGCACGGGGCTCGCCGAGCTGGACGCGTCGGGCTTCGGCTGCGTCGGCGTGATCGCGATGCCGCGCGGATGCCCGACCACCGAGTTCGCCGTGAGCGGCAGCACGTTGCCGGTCGCGAGTGCCTCGAACTCGATTAGCAGCGCCCTGTTCGTGCTCGGATTGTAGTTCGTCACCCAGAGATCTGAACGATGATCGAAGGCGAGGTATTGGGGGCCGTTGAGCGTAGTGCTGCCGCCGCCGATCTGGTACGCCGGGCCGCCGCCATCTTTCGTTCCGCTCGAGTAGATGCTGATCGCGTTCTGGTTGCTGTTGGATGCATAGAGCGTCTTCGACGGGAAGTTCGGACCCACGTTGACCCCGGTCGTGTTGCCGAGGTTGCTGCAGGCCATGATCCCCGCCGCCAGCACGAGTACGAAAAATCCCGCCGTCAGCTTAGGCAGCATTCGTTTCCCTCAACGTCATCACGCTGCGGACCCCTTTCTCTTCCATATGACAAGTACTGCGGAGGTGCGCTTCCCCCAGCGGCCCGAGTTTCCTGGCCCCTTGCATGGTAGGCAAGGAACCACCAGCAGGCGGCCGCTACCAGAACGAGCAGCAAGACCGTCACCAGCGTCCGGCGCAAACGCCGCCGGGCGTATGCCGGCCGGCTCGACTCCGTGTCGATGATCTGGCGCGGCATCCTTATCTAAACCGCGCGGCGCAATGGATGGTTGAGCTCGTTGATCTGCACGAGCTTGAGCAGTTCTCCCACCGTGACGAATTTATACCCGGCCTGCTTGAAGCGCTCGACCACGTAGGGCAGTGCCTCGATCGTCGCCAGCTTGCCGCTATGCAGGAGCACGATCTCGGGCGCCGTCGCATAGGCGAGCAGATGGCGCTGCAGCCGATCGACCGTGACGGTGCGCCAATCACCGCTGTCATCCGTCCATAGCACAACCGAGTATCCAAGCGCCTGCGCGATCCGCAGCGTCCGCTCGGTATAGCGCCCGTGCGGCGGTCGCATCAGAGTGCGCACCGCGGGATCGTGGCTGAGCGCCCACAGTGCGTCGCGCCCCTCGAGGATCTCGCGGCGCACAGCGTCAGCGGATTCTTGATCGAGGTTGGGATGCGTATAGGTGTGATCGCCGATCTCGTTTCCCTCGGCCTCGATCCGGCGCGTGATCTCGGGCCACTGCTGCGCGTCGGCGCCGATCAGAAAGAACGTCGCCGGCACGCCGAGATCGTGCAGCACGTCGAGCAGCATCGGCGTGTAGACGGGATACGGCCCATCGTCAAAAGTCAACGCGATGAGCCGAGGTCGCCCCGAACGGTTTTCGGTGGGAAGCTCGTGCATCACGCGGTAGAACCGCGCGTCGACGTCGCTCGAAAACGCGAGGCGCACGTTCGTCTTGGGCGTGACCAGCGCGGGCGGCGCGGCGCTGCGGTGCACCACGGCGCGCCAGGCGCCGGCGATCAACGCGACGACCACTACGACGGCGATGATGCCTTTGGTCTGCGCCGACACGAGATGCGGGGTTACGAGTGGTCCGGCAGCAAGTCGGCCTGCGATCTCTTCGTGAGGTCGCTACCCACGATGACCGTGACGTCGCTGCTCTGCGTCGCCGTAGCGGCCGGCGAGCTGCTGGGCGACCCTTCCGGAACGACGACCGCCTTGCGCAAACCCAGCGCGCTGCGCACCTTGGCGCCGGCGAACGTGACGCTGGAGTGTTCGTGGATCTCGGTCGTTCCATAGTCCGAACGGTCGGCATCGCCGACCTCGCCGATCGTGAAGCCGGCCTGCTTCAGCACCGTTGCGACGCGGCGCGCGGCGCCCGTGATGCCGCTGCCGTTCTCGACGTCAACGCGCAGCGTGTTCGGCGCGATCGCCGCGAGCGCCATGGCGTCGGGAGACGCCACCGGCGCCGGCGGCGCGGTCAGCATCGTGGCGACGAGGTGGGCGCGCGCAGCCGTATCGGGCACGAGCGAGTCGCCGTAACCGGGAAGATTCACGTCGTCGGTGTACGGAACCTGATTGACGACGATCGACGAATCCGGCAGGCCTTGGTAATAGTCCGCGAGCGAGAGCAGCTCCGAATCGGTGAAGTCCGTCTGCACGTATTTGCGGAAGACGCCGAGCAAATCGCCGAGGTGCAAGAAGGTATTGACCTTGTCGCCCTTGACCTTAACGATCATGGCGTGCAGCACTTGCTGCTGGCGCATGATCCGGCACGGGTCGCTGCACCAGTCGTGTCGGAAGCGCATGTAGGCCATGGCGCGCTCGCCGTTGAGATGCTGCAAGCCTTCCTTCAGATGGATGTGCAGGTGGCCCCAGGTGTCGTCGTAGTCTAGCGTGTCGCCGGTGCAGTCCGTCTTATAACGCAGGCAGTTCGACGACTTGACATAGACGCTGACGCCGCCGATCGCGTCCACGAACTCCTTGGTCGCGTCGATGCGCAGAACGGCGTAGCGGTCGAAGCCCGGGATTCCCAGCCACCCCGAGATGACGCTCTTGGCTTCCTTCACGCCCCCATCCGACTGCGCCTGATTGATCTTCGCCTGCGTGCCGTTGGGCAGCGTGGCGATCATGTCGCGCGGGATCGAGAGCTCGTAGATGCGTCTGTTGGGGAAGTCGAGGTTGACCGCCCAGATGACATCGCTGCGCGAGTTGGTCGAATACTCCTCGTCCTTGTCGGTGTAGTCGTAGTCGAGACCCTCGACGAGCACGAGCAAATTCTTCTTTCCGAACGCCTGCTGCGGCGCCGGGATGAAGATCTGGCTGATCGCCGCGACCGGATTCTTGTGCTCGAAGACCGCATAGCCCGCCAGCGTCGAAACGAGCCCGATCACGACGATCGCGACGATCGTGAGGACGCGTCTACTCAACCGGCGTTACGCTCCGGTATCGCTCTGCCGAAGAAATCGAATGGGCCGTGTCCTTCGAGCCGCACGTGCCTGAATTCGCCCACGCTGGCTTGGCCGGTGAAATAAATACCGCCATCCACCGCGGGCGCTTCACCGTCGGACCGTCCAAACCATGCTCGGGATTCTCCCAGGTAACGGCGCAAGCCGTCGCGTTCGCGCAGCCGGCGCGACTCTTCCACCAGCACGCGCACCGTGCTGCCGCAGCGTTTGCTGCGCGCCCGCTCCGAGGCGAGCCGCTGCGCTTCGCGCAAACGAATCAAACGCTGCCGGCGCCGCCGCGCGCCGACGCGACCGGCGAGGCACGCGGCCGGCGTGCCCTCCTCCGCGCTGTATTCGAAAAAGCCTACGCGATCGAGCTGCGCTCGGCCGATCCAGTCCTCGAGATAAGCGACGTGCTCGTCGGTCTCACCGGGGAACCCCACGATGAACGTCGAGCGCATCGTGATGCCGGGCACGCGCGCGCGAAACTCGTCGATGAGCTCGAGATATCGCTCCCCGTTGCTCGGCCGTCGCATGGCGCGCAGCACGGCGGGATGCGCGTGCTGCAGCGGCATGTCCATGTACTTACACACCTTGGGCAGATGCGCGATCGCGTCGATGAGCTCGCGGTCAACGGTGGCGGGGTAGAGATAGAGCAGCCGGATCCACTCGAGCCCGTCGATCGCGTGCAGCCGTTCCAGCAGCTGCGCGAGTCCGCCGCGGCGCACGCCGCGATCGCGGCCCCACATCGACGTGTCTTGAGCGATCAGCACGAGCTCCTTGGCGCCAGCCGCGACGAGCGCTCGCGCCTCCGCGCAGATCGACTCCGCGCCGCGGCTGCGGAACTTTCCGCGCAGCGCGGGAATGATGCAGAAGGTGCACGGGTGATCGCAGCCCTCGGCGATCTTCAGGTAGGCCGTGGCGCGGGGCGTCGTGACGAGGCGCGGTAGAAAGTCGTGTTCCGGCTCCGGCTCGAGCTCGAGCCGCACCGGCCGGCGGCCGGCCTCGACGTCGGCCAGCAGCTCGACGATCCCCGCGTACGCTCCGGTACCGACAACGCCGTCGATCTCGGGAATCAGGCTCTGCAGCTGGTCGCCGTAGCGCTGCGCCAGACATCCCGCGACGATCAGCTGCTGTCCCGCGCGCTTGCGCGACGCGTGCTCGAGGATCGTCTCGGTCGATTCCGCCTTGGCAGGATCGATGAAGGCGCACGTGTTGATGACCACGGTGTCGGCGCATGCGGCATCGGATTCGAGGCGCCACCCGGCGCCGCCGAGCTTGGCGATCATCACCTCGGTGTCGACCAGGTTCTTCGCGCAACCCAGGCTGACGAACGCGACGCTCGGCATGAGTTAGCGGTAATTGACGAACTGCAGCGGCAGCTCGAACTCCATCGAGCGCAGCGACGCGATGACCTTCTGCAGCTCGTCCTTGTTCTTGCCCGACACGCGGATCTGCTCGTCCTGATACTGCGCGCTCACCTTGAGCTTCAACGACTTGATCCGCTCGATCAACGCCTTGCTCTGGTCCTTGGGAATGCCGCTGCGCAGCGTGACCGTCCGGCGCACGGTGCCGCCGGCGGCCGGCTCTAGAGCGCTGAAGTCGAACGCCTTGATGTCGATGCCGCGCCGCACGGCCTTGCCCTGAAGCATATCGACAACGTTCTTCATCTTGAGCTCGTCGTCGGAAATCAGCGTGATCTTCTTGCCGTCGAATTCGATGCTCGTCTTCGAGTGCTTGAAGTCGAAGCGGTTCTCTATTTCCTTGCGAGTCTGATTGAGCGCGTTGTCGAGTTCCTGTCCATCGACGCGCGAGACCACGTCGAACGAAGATTCGCTCGCCAAACCTTACGATCTCCTTTTATAGTGTGAACGCGTGCTCCACGACGTCGCCCTGCTTTCCGAGTTTTCCGACGTCCTTGCCGTCGACGTAGATCTCCACGCCGCCGGCGTTTCCGATGCGCACGAGTGCGCTCTTCCCGTGGAACGTCTTCGACGTTCCGGCCGGAAACGTGCCTTCCATACTAACACTTCCGTCAACCGTCACGCGCAGCCAGGAGGGGGCGGAGAGGACCAGCGCGAGCGACTTTGCGCCCCCGAGCGCCGGAGCCGCGGGCGTGTTGGTCGCCGGCGGCGCCGTGGCCGCGGAGGCGATCGGGCTCGCCGCCACGGGTGCCGCGCTGGCGACGGCGGCGGCCGGCAGGCCGGACCGCCGGGGCATCGTCAGCTCGGTGAACACCACGAAGGCGATCAAGAGCACCGCGACGGTCCCCGCGCCCCACAGGAGCGCCGCGCCCGCCCACGACGGCGCCGCCCGCTGCGGCTCCGGCTCGCGCGCGGGGCTCGTCTGCGGGAGGGGTTGCGACCGGTTGAAGGCGGCGACGGCCTCCTCCGGGTCCAGCCCGAGGAAGCGTGCGTACGTTCGAAGGAAGCCGCGAACGTACACGGGCGCGCCGATTGCGTTCCAGTTTTCGTCCTCGATGGCGGCCAAATAGAGCGAGCGAATTCGGATCTGCTCGGCGACGTCCGAAACCGACATGCCGCGCGCCTCGCGGGCCGCGCGAAACCGCTCACCCAGCCCTTCAGGCGCTCCTGACATTTGGGCTTTGAGTTAGCTTCGCCCTAGTGTTATCCTGTTCGCGAAAGTCATATGGCAAAAGAGCGCGTCGTTGCGGCGATGAGCGGCGGAGTCGACTCCGCCGTTGCCGCCGGTCTCTTGCTCGAAAGCGGTTACGACATCGTCGGAATCACGATGAAGATGTACACGCCGTCGCGCCCCGCGCACGCGCGCAGCTGCTGCGGGATCGACGATTTCGACGACGCGCGGCGCAGCGCCGCAGTGCTCGGAATTCCCCACTATGTATTGGACTTCGAGGTGGCGTTCCGGCAAAGCGTCGTCGAGCGCTTCGTCAACGATTACGCGGCCGGCCGCACGCCCAACCCCTGCGTGTCGTGCAACAATTTCGTCAAGCTCGGGACGCTCGCGCAGTACGCCGATAGGCTCGGCGCGCGCTACGTCGCCACCGGTCACTACGCGCGCATCGAGCGACGCGACGACGGACCACATCTTTTCCGCAATCCGCACGCAAAGGATCAGGCGTACGCGCTCGCGCAGCTCGCGCCCGCGCAGCTCGCGCGCCTGATGCTGCCGCTCGGCGAACTCGACAAGGCGGGGACCCGCGCACACGCGTCGCGCATGGGGCTGCCGGTGCACGACAAGCCCGAATCGCAGGACATCTGCTTCGTCGAGGGCGGTGACTATCGCGACGTCATCACGCGCATGCGCCCCGAGATCGACGGCGCGGGGGAAGTCGTTACGACGACGGGAGAGCGCCTCGGCGAGCACGCGGGCATCGCCCACTACACCGTCGGACAGCGCGCGCGCCTTCCCGCCGGCAGCGCGGGAGCTCGTTACGTCACGCGCATCGATTCCGTGACGAACACGATCGTCGTCGGACGCGAGGACGAGTTGCTCTTCGACGAACTCGAGGCGGACGCTCTAAATTTGATTCGACCCGAGCGCTTCGATTCGGAGGAAACGCCGGTGCGCGCGATGATCCGCTACCGCGCCGCTCCGGCGGCGGCGATCGCAACCGTGCTCGACGTCGGCCGCCTGCGGCTGCGGTTCGAGCGCGCGCAACGCGCTATTTCCCCCGGCCAGCTCGTCGCGCTGCTCGACCCGAACACCGACGAAGTCCTCGGCGCCGCCACCATATCCGGCGGGGCGGAGCCGGCGGTGAGGCCGTGAGCGATACATCGTCGCTAAGTTCCGCTGCCGCCCTGTCGCGCGCTCACCGCGCCGCTACGAAGCGGCGGTGGCGAGCGCGAGGTCGTTGCGGAGGTTCCAGTACGTGTCGCGCAGGACCGGCCTGAAGCCGGCCTCGAGGATGAGCTCCTCGAGGTCGCGGCGCGTCGCCTCGTTGGTGCTGCCGGCGTCGTGCACGACCTGCTCTTCGATGATCGTGCCGCCCATGTCGTCGCAGCCGTAAAACAGCGCGAGCTGCCCCATTTTCAAGCCCGGCGTGAGCCACGACGCCTGCAGGTGCGCGAAGTTGTCGAGGTAGAGCCGCGAGATCGCGAGCACGCGCAGGTACTCGAGGCCGGTGGCCTCTTTTCCGCGCAGCGGCGTCTTGAACGGTACGTAGTACCAGGGGATGAATGCGGTGAAGCCGCCCGTCTCGTCTTGCAGTTCGCGAAGCACGTGCAGATGCTCGATGCGCTCGGCCGGCGTTTCGATGGAGCCGAACATCATCGTCGCCGTCGTCGGCATGCCGAGCAGCTGCGCCTCGCGCATCACGCCGAGCCACTCGGGCGGCTGCACCTTGCGCGCTGAGATGCGCTTGCGCACGCGCTCTACCAGGATCTCCGCGCCGGCGCCGGGCAGCGACTTCATGCCTGCGGCCTTCAACCGCGCCAGAACGTCGCGCGTCGAGATGCCCTCGACGTGCGCGATGCCGACGATCTCCGAGACCGAAAGGGAGTGCAGGTCGGCCTGCGGATACTCCGAGCGCACCCGCTCGAAGAGTTGTTCGAACCACTCGACGCCGAGCTCCGGATTCACGCCGCCCTGGATCATGATCTGCGTCGCGCCCTGATCCACGGCGTACTTCACGCGATCCAGCACCTGGTCGTGCGACATCGTGTAGCCTTCTTTGTGGTGCTCCGGCCGGAAGAAGGCGCAGAACGTGCAGTGCACGTTGCACACGTTCGTGTAGTTGATCGTCGTGTCGATAACGTACGTCACGACGTCGGGCGAGTGCAGCTGCATGCGGCGAGCATGCGCGGCCGCGCCAAGCTCGTGGATGTCCGCCTCGTTGTAGAGGCGCAGCCCTTCTTCGAAATCGAGGCGGCCTCCGCCGGCCGCGCGGTCGAGCAGGCTAGCCAGCGAGGGCACTTGGGACCTCCCGCAGCGGCGCCGGGACGTCGGGGATCGCGCCGATCTCGACCAGCTCGCGACAGTACGCCGCGAGACCATTGCGCGCCGCGGCGTGAAACATGAAGTTGAGCTTTCCGAAGTAGCTCTCGTAAAAGCCTGCGGGACGCGGAATCGTCTGCTGCGCGAGCGCAACGACCTCGGGCGAGTGCGAGCGCGACCACGTGTAGGCGTCGGTCAGCGCGTGCATGCAGGCGTGAAACGGCGCCGGATCGCGTTTGTACGCGTCGCGTCGCGCGGCCCACACGGCGAACACGGTCTGGTGGCCGCTCCACTCGTGCCACAGTCTTCCCAAATCGTAGACGACCTCGGGCGGAAACCGCTCGATCGCGTCGATCGCGGCGTCGCCGATGAGCATCGTCGGTTCGCCTGCCGACGCTCGCGCGAGCGGATCGCTCTCGTCGACATATGCCGGCCGAGCCCGATAGCGCTGCTCCAATATGATGCGCAACAAGTATCGCCCGCTCGCCGATTCCCCGGCGACGTACACCGGCGAGGCTCCCAGCAGCGCCGGCGGGGTCCGCGAGACCAGCACCACCGACACGACCTCGTCGCGCGCGCCGATGCACAGGTCGGGCAGCAGCACGAGACGGTTGGAGTTCGCCGCCCATGCGAACGCGCTGACCGGTCCCATGTCGAGCTCTCCGCGCAGCAGCATGCCGTTCAAGCGCGCCGGCACGTCGGCGTGCAGCGTTCCCGGATACTCGAGCGCCCCCGCATCGAACGCCGCGTAGATCGGCAAGTCGTTCGTGTATTTGATTCGGCCGCAGCGCAGCATCACGATGACACTGGGAGAGCCGGCGCC
This sequence comes from Vulcanimicrobiota bacterium, assembly GCA_963723485.1. Taxonomy (GTDB): domain Bacteria; phylum Vulcanimicrobiota; class Vulcanimicrobiia; order Vulcanimicrobiales; family Vulcanimicrobiaceae; genus Cybelea. The sequence continues at coordinate 495,888 of CAVRQS010000002.1, forward strand.
CAGTCAGAGACGAACTCGTCGTAGGTCGAGTTGCGGCGGACCGGGACGTAGCCGGCCTCTTCGATCAGGCGGCGAAACTCGCGATCGTCGACGTATTGGCCCGACTGCGTGCCGGCCGAGTGATAGATCATCTCCTCGTCGGTCGAGCCGTGCGTTCCGTCCATGTCGTCGGCCCCGAACTGCAGCGCCACCTGACACACCTTCAGGCCCTGGATCATCCAGTAGGCCTTAATGTGGTCGAAGTTGTGCAGTATCAGGCGCGCGACGGCGAACGTGCGGATGTCGTCGAGACCCGTCGTCCAACCGCAGTACGAAAGCTCGTTGCCATCGGGATGGAACGCCAGCGGGATGAAGGCGTTATAGCCGGGCGAGCGTTCCTGCGACTCGCGCAGGCGAATGAGGTGATCCACGCGGTCCTCGAGCGACTCGATGTGCCCGTAGAGCATCGTCGCGTTGCTCGCGATGGCCTGGCGATGCAGCTCCTCGTGAATCTCGACCCAGTTCGCGGCCGAGACCTTGTTCGGACAGATCTTCGCGCGGGTGCCATCCGCGAAGATCTCGGCCGCACCGCCGTTGACGTTGTCGAGCCCGGCCTCCTTGAGCATGCCGATGATCGCCGGAAAGGACAGCCGGTGCCGCTTGGCCATGTACTCGATCTCGGCGGCCGTGAAGAGCGACAGCTGTACGTGCGGAAGCGCCCGCTTGAACCGGCGCATCAGCGGCAGCCAATAGTCTAATGAGAGCTGGCGCGGATCGTGGCCGCCGACGATGTGAACCTGGTTGAAGTTCGTTCCGGTCTCGACGGCCTTGGCGAAGACCTGATCGGCCGTCATCCGGAACACGCGCTGCGGTTCCTTGAACTCATCCGCCGCAAACGAGCAGAAGGTGCAGCCCGCGAAGCAGACGTTCGTCGAGTTGATGTAACGGTTGAGGACGTAGAAGACCTTCTTGCCGCTCTTACGCTCCTTCTGCTGGCGCGCGAGCCGCCCGAGCGTGTGCAGGTCCCACGTGCGGTAGAGCGCGAGCCCGTCGTCCATCGAGAGCGGCACGCCGGCATCGAGCTTGCGCTCGATTTCCACGAGCATGCGGTCGGAAAAGGGCATCCTGCGCTATTCGGCCGCCCCGTGCAGCCGCCCCGCAGCCTCCCGGGCCGAGATGGCGTGCGGAACGACGGAAAGCCCGGCCGAGACCAGTGCGACCGCGAGCAGCGCCCCGCCGACGAGATCCGTGACGTAGTGAGCGCCGAGCGCGAGGCGCGCCCAACAGATCGCAATCGCGAACAGCGCGAGCAGGGTCGCGGCCGTCTTCCGGGTGGGACTCGGCACCTCCGAGATATACAGCATCAGCGCCCAGAGGCCGTAAAATCCAGTAGCGATCGCGGCGTGCGAGCTGGGATACGAACCCGCGGTCTCGTGCCTGACGACCCAATCGAGGCGCCGCGGCCGCGCGAAGAGATGCTGCAAGAGATCGGCGCCGCGCCAGCAGAGTAGCAGCATCGCGATGCTAAAGAGGATTCGCACGCGCCACTCCGGCGCCAGCCACGCGACGATCAGCAAGACCACCGCGAGCGGACCCACGACGTAAAGGTAGCACGACCACGTCAGCCACCATGCGATAAGCGTCGAATGCCCGACCAAGGAGCGCTCCCAGGCACTCAAAGTTGCAGGCTCGCCGAAACGAACGACCTGCACGCCCAGGACGGTGAACAGCGTGGCCGCGACGATCGTCACGATCACCGCGCGGATTGCGTAGCCGAAATCGTAGCGCACGCGGTCAGCCGCTCGCGAAGAGGTCTTGCTGGTCGCCCGGATTCTTGCCGAGACGCGGCGCCATCAGCTCGAGCTCGGGCAGGCCGATCAAGATCTTGCGCGGCTTCGTCCCTTCGTGCTGACCCACGACTTTGAAGTCTTCCAGCTGCTTCATCAACCGCACCGCGCGCGGATGTCCGATCGAGAACTGCGACTGCAACGCGGCGGTGGACGCGTAGTTCGTCTCGATGATAAATTTCGGCGGCCTCGCAGCACAGAGGATCGGCGTCGCGGCGTGACTCGTCGTCGCCGACCGGCACGACTTCCACGTCGAGCAGGTTGTCCGGTCGCGCTTGACGCGCCCAGAACTCCACGAGCCGGCTCACCTCCGAGCTCGTGATAAATGCGCCCTGCGCGCGAATCGGTTTCGGCGCGTCGATCGGCAGGTACAGCATGTCTCCGCGGCCGAGCAGACGCTCCGCGCCGTTCATGTCGAGGATCACGCGCGAATCGGTCTGCGAGCTTACCGCGAAGGCGATGCGCGACGGCACGTTCGCCTTGATGAGGCCGGTGATGACGTCGACCGACGGGCGCTGCGTCGCGACGACGAGATGGATTCCCGTCGCGCGCGCGAGCTGCGCGAGCCGCATGATCGTCGTCTCCACCTTCGCCGGCGCCACCAGCATCAGGTCGGCCAGCTCGTCGATCACGATGACCACGTACGGCAGGTTTTCGTGCGGATACTTGGCGTTGTATTCCTCGATCTTGCGAACCCCGGCCTTGGCGAAGCGTTCGTAGCGCGATTCCATCTCCTTCGTCATCTCGAAGAGCGCACCGGCCGCCAGTCGCGGATCGGCGATGACCTCCTTGATCAGGTGCGGAATACCGTTGAACACGGTCAGCTCCACCCGCTTCGGGTCGATCATCAGCATCTGCACCTGGTCCGGTGTGGCGCTGACGAGCAGCGAAGCAATGATCGTGCTGAGACAGACGGATTTGCCGGCGCCCGTCGCGCCGGCGACGAGGACGTGCGGCATCTTGCAGAGATCGCCGAAGACCGGGCGGCCCGTGATGTCTTTGCCAAGGGCCATCCATAACGGCGGCACCTGCCCGCGATTGGGCAGCGCGTCGAGAATCTCGCGAATCGCGACGACCGCCACCGTTTGATTCGGGACCTCGATTCCGACCGCGGATTTTCCGGGGATCGGGGCTTCGATGCGCACGCTCGTCGCGGCCAGCGCGAGCGCGAGGTCGTCGGAGAGCGACGCGATGCGCGAGATTTTGACGCCGCGTTCCGGCTTGAGCTCGTAGCGCGTGATCGAGGGGCCGCGCTCGATGTGCACAACCTTCGCGCCGACGCCGAAACTGTTCAGCGTGTCCTCGAGGATGTGCGTGCGATTGGAGTCGTCGACCACCTGACTCGGCGGCACGTCGAACAGGGAGAGATCGGGAAGCCGGTACGCGCCCTTGGACGTGGGGAGCGACTTGGGCGCCACGATCGGTTCCGGCTCGATTTCGGCGTCGAGCTCCGGCTCGGTGGGCGGCTCGACCTCGGCTTCGATCTCGGGCTCGACGACCGACCTCACGACGCTCTGCTGCATCGGCAGGGCGAAGGCTTCACCCAGCCGCGGCAGCCGTGGAAGCTGCGGCGCCCGCAGGCCGCCGAAGAACACGATGACGCGGCCGATGAGCTGTTTCATGCTCGCGTTGGTCAGCCACAGCGTCAGCGAGAGCGCGGCGAGGCCGAGCAGAATCCACGCGCCGGCCGAGCCGAACAGCGCGCGGAGCGCCCACCAGATGTTCGAGCCGATGATGCCGCCGTTGGCCGGCCCGCGCGCGCCGAACATCGCGTCGATGATGAGGAAGTACGCAAGAGCGCTGCTGCCGAGGCCGGCAATCATGCGCGGCACGTTGACTTCCAAGAACACGATCGCGCCGAAGAGCGCAAAGAGTACGGGGAAGAGCGGTGTCGCGGATCCGAAGAGCCGCCGCAGTCCTGCGGCGGTCCAGGCGCCGATCGCGCCGGCGTGATGCGGAAACGCGAGTGCGATCCCGCAAAGGACGGCGAGCGCTATCGCGGTAATCCCAACGATCTCGAGGTTGAACCTCGCCCTGGCATTCGCTCTGCGGCGCTTGCGGCCGGCGGAGTCGTAGCGCGCCCCTGCCATGGAATCTACCTCTTCTTCGTCACACTGGGAGTTCATTTTGGCGAGCCTCGTCGTCCTCGAGGGCGATCAGACCGGACAGGAGTTGCTGCTCGAAGCGCTGCGCGTGCTCGACCGCGGGGTCATCGGCATCGAGCTCACGCTCCTGCCCTACGACCTTTCGCTGAAGAACCGCCGAGCGACACGCAACCGGGTCGTGCACGAGGCGGCGGCCGCGATCAAAGAGCACCGTCTGGGCCTCAAGGCCGCTACGATCACGCCGGAGGGCCGTGACGACGTCGGCTCGCCGAATCGTATCATTCGCGAAGCGATGAACGCTTCGGTCATCGTTCGCACCGGAAGAAAGCTGCCGCGCGTCCTGCCCGTCGGCGGGATTCATGCGCCGATCTCGGTGGTGCGGATGGCGGTCGGCGACGCGTACGGCGCGCAGGAATGGCGCGAAGGCGATGGAGCCGATGAGATCGCGCACCGCACCGAGACGATCTCGCGGCGCGTGTGCCGCTACGTCGCCGAGTACGCGTTCCAGCACGCCGCTAAGACCGGCGCGACCGTCTTCGGTGGTCCCAAGTACTCGGTCAGCCCCGTCTACGAAGGCATGCTCAAAGAAGAGATGGACGCCGCCGCGCGGCGGCATCCAGGCGTTGCGTACGATCCGCAGCTTATCGACGCGACCTATGCTCTGCTGCTATCGGCCGCGGGTGATGCGCCGCTCGTGATTCCAGCGCTCAACCGCGACGGCGACTGCCTCTCCGATCTCGTGATGCAGCTCTTCGGCTCGATCGCCGGGGCCGAGTCGGTCGTTCTCGCGTTCGACGAGAACCTCGCGCCCTCCGCGATCATGGCGGAGGCCCCGCACGGCACGGCGCCGCGGCTCGAGGGCAAAAACGTCGCGAATCCGCTCGCCATGATCCTCGCGGCCGCCGCCGTTCTCTCGTACGTCGACGATCCCGGCGCCGCCGCCGCGGCGCGCGCGATCTACGACGCGGCCATCGCGAGCGTCGCGGACGGCATCGCCACCGCCGATCTCGGCGGCCACGCCACGACGAGGGAATTTACCGACGCAGTCATTGCCCGGCTGTCAGGGGCGTGAGTGCAGACTGACCCAGTTCACTTCCCAGGTCGTGCCACCGTCGTTTGAAAACGCTTGCTCGTCGCGCGCCGACGTTAAACCAATGTCATAGAACGAGAACCGGATCCAAATAGTCTTCCCCTTATACGTCTCCTGATCGTAGAAGTCACCGCGCCCGTTCTCGAACGTACCGTAGAGCGGAACCCCGAGCCGGCCGTCTTTGACTCCCGCAAAGTTGAGACTCCATTGTCCTCGCTCGGGTTCGAAAAGACGCAGCGCGAGGAACTCTAAATGTTGGGATCCTCCCTCGGCCGAGATCTCCGCGAGATTTGCCCTTCCACCCCAGATCTTTCGCACGACGACGCTGGCTTGGAGCTTGGTCCACGACGTGGATGCGCTCAGCGGACGATCGAGCCGCGACATACGCGCGTTCCAACTGCCGAACTGCCAATCGAAATCGTGTTGTGCTCGCGGCAGAGCGGCAACGGGTTCGGGCGCCACGCTCGGCTCTAGGCGACGCGCCAGCGCTGCGCGGAAGTTCGGCTGCCAATGCGTTCCACCGTCACTCGAAACGGCTTGTTCGAAGCGGTAAGACGTCGCCGTAACGTCGTAATAGCGCTGTCGAATATAAACCGCTTTTCCGTCGAGCGACTCTTGATCGTAGAATACGCCGTTTCCATCACGAAACGAGCCGACCATGGGCGGACCCATTTTCCCATCCTTGCTGTTCGACCAGTACAGATTCCATTCACCGGCCTGCGGGTCGTAGAGACGCAGCGTCATTCCCTCGAATCTGCCCGAAGGGGCATTTGCCTCGATCTCCTCGAGGTTGGCGCGACCGTTCCACACCTTGCGAGTAACGACGGTACCGTTCATCTGCGCCCACGATGCGTTCCCGTCCTGAACGCGATCGAGAACCGAGATATGGGTCGCCCACGTGCCAAATGCAAAATCGAAGTCGCCGTCTCCGCCGGACGCTTGCGCGCGCGCGTTCGCACCATCCAATATCGGTAAAGAAAGCGCGCCGCAGGCAGCGGCGACGGCCGCGATGCATCTTAGGGATCTCACTGAGAGTTCGCCCTCGTGAATAGAGCCACCGCATTGGGTTCCCACGTCTTGCCATTGTCGGCGGAGAACGACTGAACGAACCGGCACGATCGCGCCGTAACGTCGTCAAAGACGTAACGAACGACGATGGCCTTCCCCGCATACGTGTCGCGGTCGTAGAATTCGCCGCGGCCGGCGCTGAAGCGGCCCGTAACCGGAGGGAAAAGGACGGAGCCGTCGGCCAGGCCGACGCTATAGTCGCTCCATTGCCTCGTCTGCGGGTCGTAGGTGCGCAGGACGATGGTCTCGATGCGGTCGGCGCCGTCGCGAACATCGAGCACACCGACGTTCGCACGTCCGCCCCAAAGCCGCTGGAGGACGAATGATCCGGTGTAGGTGCGCCAATCGCGCGAACCGGCTAAACGCCGAGCAAGACGATTCAGAGCGACGTGCCAGGTGCCGATCTGAAAGTCGAAATCGTTCACGTCTCCGAAGGGTACGGCGGGCCCGTTAACGTGCCCGGCCTCCGGTATCTTCGTGTACGATGCAATCCACAACGGATGCCACGTGCGCCCGCCGGTCGAGTACTCGATGGCGTCGCGATAGGTTGTCTCGTTGAGCCGCGTCGCAACGGTGCGGACGCGCGCCGCGCGGCCGCCGATCCGCGTGGCGTCCAGAAAGACGCCTGTACCGTTCACGAACCGCCCGACCGCGGGACGCTGCACTTTGCCGTCGCTGGCGCTCGCGAACGACAGTTTCCACTGTCTCGTCGAGGGATCGTACGCACGCAGCTGAAGGCCTTCGATGCTACCCGCGCGCCCGGCGACCTCGAGGACGCCGATGTTTGCCCCGTCCAGCAGGGACGTCACGACATGCGTGCCGTCGTACTGCACCCAATGCGGCGATGTGCCGCCGGGATCGAGTAGCCGCGAAACGTGGACGCGCCATGCGCCGAACTGGTAATCGAAGGCGTGGCGCTGCGGGACGGGCGCCGTCAGGAAAGCGGAAGCCAAAAGAAGCGGTACAGCGATCATGTCGCGATTCTACGGCAGGAGCGGCTCTATGTAACGTGCCACTTTGGCTAGAAATGAAGGAGCCGGTCTCCCTCGAGCCGCTTTTCCCGGACCGCGCATCCGGCGAGAACCTCGCAGTCCAGCTCAGTCGGCGGCTGCGCGCCGCGATCGAGCAGGGGACGTTGCGCAGCGGTACGCGGCTCTTGGGCAGCCGCCAGCTCGCAAAGCGCCTGGGGCTCGGGCGCAACACCGTAGCGCTCGCGTTCGACCAGCTCGTTGCCGAGGGCTATCTGGACGCTCGCGGCGGCGCGGGAACGTTCGTCGCGGTGGTGAGCGCCCGGCCTTCGCCGCGCAAGACCGATACGGTCCGGCCGGCGCCCGAGCGCGCGCGGAAAACGAGAGCGCTGCGGGCATACTTCGGCGCCTCGACCGGCGCCGGGCCGTTGCGCCCCGGAACGCCGGACCTTTCGAGATTCCCATCGGCGGCCTGGACGCGCTGCGCGCGTAGAGCGCTGACCGTTTACGATCGAGAGGCGGCGTACGGGGCGGCGTCCGGCTTGCGCCCGTTGCAGGACGCGATTACGGCACACTTGCGGCAATTCCGCGGCGTGGCGGCGCAGCCCGAACAGGTCATCATCGTCGAGGGCGCGCAGGCGGCGCTGCACCTCGCCGCGCTCGTGTTGAGCTCGCCGGGCGACGCGGTGGCTATCGAGGATCCGTGCTATGCGCTCGCGCGCGCGGCATTCGAGCTGAGTGCGCTGAGACTGCATGCGGTGCCGGTCGATTCGTTCGGCATCGATCCCGCCCGGCTTCCACGCAAGGCCCGCCTCGCGTTCGTCACGCCCACCCATCAGTTTCCCCTCGGCGGAATGCTCCCCGTAGCGCGGCGCCTCGCGCTGCTGGCGTGGGCGGAAAGTGCGGACGCCTACATTTTGGAAGACGATTACGACAGCGAGTTCACCGCAGAAGCCCGGCCGGTAGCGGCACTTCAAAGTCTCGACCGCGCCGAGCGCGTTCTTTACGTCGGCAGCTTCAGCAAGACACTGGCGCCGGCGATACGCCTCGGATACCTTATCGTTCCACCACATCTTGCAAGCGCATTTCGCGGGGCACGGGCCAGCTCAAGCCTCGGTGCATCGCTGCACTTGCAGGCTACGATCGCCGACTTCATCGAACGCGGTCACTTCGCGCGCCACATTCGCCGAATGAACGCTCTTTACGAACGGCGACGCGAGATTCTCGCCGCCGCCTTGGCGACGCGCCTCCGCGAGCCGTTTCGGCTGGGTCCTGCGCAGAGCGGACTGCACGTCGCGCTGATTGGGGATCGCCGTTTTGAAGACACGCGATTTGCGTCCATGCCGGACGGCCAGCGTCTCGTCTCGCTTTCGCAACTGTGCGTCAAGCGGCGCGATTGCCGCGGATTTCTGTTGGGCTTTGCCAGCGGCAGCGATTCGGAGATCGAGGCTGCGGCAGTGCGGGTGGCGGCGCGCGTTACACTTCCATTACGACGGGGATGACGACCGGGCGACGCTTCGTGCGCGCGTGCACGGAGCGGGCCAGCGCGCTGCGGATGTGCTCCTTGACGGTGTTCACGTCGCGCATCGCATCCGCGGAAATTCCTTCGATCATCGTCGTGAGCTCCGCGCGCAGCTCGTCGAGCACGCCGTCGGCCTCGGGGAGATAAAACACCCCGCGCGAGATCAGATCCGGGCCGGCGATGACGCGCGCCTCTTCGCTGTCGATCGCCAAGACCACCATGATGATGCCGTCGTTGGAGAGCGCCTTGCGGTCGCGCAGCACCGCCTCGCCGACGTCGCCGATGCCCGATCCGTCGACGAACACGTGCCCGCCGTACGTCTTTCCGACCTTATCGCCGTATTCGTGCGTGAACTCGAGCACGTCGCCGTTCTCCACGACGAATGCGTTGCCGGGCTCGACGCCCGTCTGAACGGCCAGCCGTCCGTGCGCGGCGAGCATACGATACTCCCCGTGCACGGGGACGAAGAACTCCGGCCGTACCAAATTGAGCATGAGCAGTAGCTCCTCTTGGGAGGCGTGGCCGGAGACGTGCGAGCGGCCGTCGGTGCCGTGCACGACCGTGGCGCCGAGTTTGCAGAGGTTGTTGATCGTTCGATGCACGCTCTTCTCGTTGCCGGGAATCGGCGTCGCGCTGATCACGACCGTATCCCCCGGCACGATGCGGAACTGTTTGTGATCGCGCACCGACATCCGCGTGAGGCCGCTCATCGGCTCTCCCTGCGAGCCGGTCGTCATCACGACGATGCGCTCGGGCGGATACTGATCGATGTCCTCGATCTTGATCGTCGTGTCGGGCGGGATGCGCAGGTGTCCAAGCGACCCCGCGAAGTGCACGACGTTGCGCATCGAGCGGCCGAGGAACGCTACCTTGCGATCGAATCGCACCGCGTGGTCGACCGTTTGCTGAATCCGCGGCACGTTCGACGCGAACGAGGCGATGACGATGCGCCCCTTCGCGTGCGAGAAGATCGAGGTAAACGCCTCTCCGACGATCCGCTCCGAGAGCGTATGCCCAGGCCGCTCGGCGTTGGTGGAGTCGGAGAGCATGCAGAGCACGCCCTCGTCACCGACGCGCGCGATGCGGGCGAAGTCGGCCGGCTTTCCGTCGATCGGCGTCTGATCGAATTTGAAGTCGCCCGTGTGAAAGACCATGCCCACCGGCGTGCGGAGCGCCAGAGCGCAAGCTCCGGCGACGGAGTGGTTGACGTGGACGAACTCGGCCTCGATCTCGCCGTACCTGACGCGGTCTCCGGGCTTGACCGTCGTAAACTCCGCTTCGCCCAGATGCTGTTCGCGCGACTTCGCCTTGATCAACGCGATCGTCAGCGGCGTCGCGACGATCGGCGTGTCGCGAAATTCCTTTGTGAAGTACGGGATGCCGCCGATGTGGTCTTCGTGGCCGTGCGTCACGAGCAGCGCCCGCAGCTTGTGCGCGCGCTCGCGCACGTAGGTAAAGTCGTTGATGACGATATCGACACCGTACATCTCTTCGTCCGGAAACATCAAGCCGCAGTCCACGACGACGAGGTCTTCGTTCGTTTCGATCACCGTCATGTTGCGGCCGATCTCGCCGCAGCCGCCGAGCGGAACGATGCGCAGGTACGGTTGCGGGGGCGGCGCGGCAACGGCCAAGGCGTCAGAGCTCACGAGCGGTCCTTTTGCCCTTCATCCTTGCTCCCCCGCGCGTACGGCGTGAATTGCGCGGCGGAGGTTGCTTACGATGAATCTCTTGGCCCTGCTATCGATCCTGCTCGCCGCGCGCCCCGCGGCCGTGCCGTCGCCGAGCGCCGCGCCCGCCGCCGCGGCTTCGATCGCCCCGCTCTCGCCCGATGCGCTCTATTCGCGACGCGCGCTGCGCCGCGCCCGACTCCTGATTCAAATGCGCATGTTGCAGTTTCGGGAGGAGCGCCTGGAGTGCGTGCGCGCCGCGCTCTTGCGGCAGCTGCCGGTCGCGCTGCGCCCTCAGGAGCCCACGACCTGGGCGGCCGCCGAGAACGCTTGCTTTCCACGCTGACTTGGCGATCCTGACACCATCTGCGACTTTTTTCCGTTAAGCGGGTAGATGCTGGAAGAAAACTGCTTCAACTTTACGGAATACGTTTGAGATGGTGAGAAATCGAGTACTGCCCACCTTGATTGTGGGCCTTGTGGGCGCCGTTATCGGCAGCTTCCTTATGATGCTCTACGCGAGCAGTCACTTCGGCGGCGCGACCGGCCCCGATCGGACCCCGCCCGCCGTGGCCGCAGTGCCGCTGAGCGGTGTCAGCGACCAAGATCGCATCGTCAGCGCGGTCAAGCGCACGAAGTCGTCGGTCGTGGCGATCACGGAACAGGTCAACGGCCAGCAAGTCATCCCGGCCGATCCGTTCTTTCAACAGTTCTTCGGCGGCCAGGGTCCCGGAATCGTGCAGCCGTACCGCGGGGAGGCGTCGGGCTCCGGCTTCGTGATCGACGGCCGCGGCGACATCGTCACCAACGCGCACGTCCTGCAGCCCCCCAACGGCGGACACGTGACGAAGCTGACAGTCGTCTTCGCGAACGGCGACCACGTGCCGGCGCACGTGATTGCGTACAATCTCGCGGCCGACGTCGGTATCCTCAAGGTAGACGGTTATTCCAAGCTTCCGCCGCCGCTGCAACTGGCCGATTCTACCCGGCTCGAGCAGGGACAATGGGCGATCGCGATAGGCGAGCCGCTGCAACTAGAGCAGACCGTGACGGTCGGCGTCGTCTCGGGGTTCAACCGCCAAGAGCCGATCCCCACGGAGAACGGCGGCGAGATCGACTTCAAGGGCTTGCTGCAAACCTCGGCCCCGATCAACCCCGGCAACTCGGGCGGCCCGCTCATCGACATCGACGGGCAAGTCATCGGCATGAACCAGTCGACGGTCAAGTCCGCCTACGCGCAAGGCATCGGTTTCGCGATTCCATCCAACACGGTGCGCAGCGTCATCGCGTCGCTGGAGAAAAATCCGGGAGCGCACCAAGGCACCGATACCGGCTTCCTCGGCATCTACATGGCCGACCTGACGGCCGGCGTCAAGAACCAGATCGGCTACAGCGGAAGCTCCGGCATCGCGGTCCAGCAGGTCTTCTCGGGTTCGCCGGCCGACCAGGCCGGCATCCAGCCGGGTGACGTCATTCTGCAAGCCGACGGCAAGTCGTTCGACAGCGTCAAGGCGTTGCACGACTACATCGGGGGCAAGAAGCCTGGCGATACCATCCGCCTAAACGTCTGGTCGCAGGGCATGAAGAAGTTCGTCGCCATCAAGCTAGGCGAGACTCCCGCCGAGCAGCCGCTTTCGGTCCAGCAGCAGCAGCAACCCGAGGAACAGCAACCGTAACGTGCGGCTAGGGTCAGGTTTGGTTTCAGATCGAGGAGCCGAGCGACCGAGATTTACTGCGCCAAATGAGGCTCGAGACGACAAAGGGCTGGGCTGAGGCTGGCCCTTAGCAGGTGGGGCCTGCAACCGCGGGCCTCTTTTCCTGTGTTGTTGGGGGTAGAACAACTTGGCCGCGCATCGAGTATGATGGTGCGGTATCCATTCCGATCCGTTCGTAAGCGGCAAGGCGCCGCCGGCGGTGCGGCGCACGGCTCCTAACCTCGGCCTGCGCGACGTCATCGCACGGCATAGCTGGTCCAGAGCAATCGGACACATTTCTTAGGAACGAGGTAAAGAGTTTCATGGCTAAGACGGTCGGCATCGACCTGGGCACGACGAACTCCGTCGTGGCCGTAATGGAGGGCACACAGCCCGTCGTCATTCCCAATGCTGAAGGCTCGCGTACGACGCCTTCGGTCGTAGCATTTACGAAGACCGGCGAGCGCCTCGTGGGGCAGCTCGCAAAACGTCAGGCTATCACCAACCCGGATCGCACGATCAGCTCGATCAAACGCCACATGGGTGAGGCCGATTATCACGTCAAGATCGACGGCAAAGACTATACGCCGCAAGAGATCTCGGCGATGATCCTGCAAAAGCTCGTCAACGACGCGAGCAACTATTTGGGCGAACGGGTGACCAAGGCGGTCATCACGGTGCCCGCCTACTTCAACGATTCGCAGCGTCAGGCAACCAAGGACGCCGGCAAGATCGCCGGCCTCGACGTCCTGCGCATCATCAACGAGCCGACGGCGGCCGCGCTGGCGTACGGGCTCGAAAAGAAAGGCAACGAGACGATCCTGGTGTGGGACCTCGGCGGCGGAACGTACGACGTTTCGATCCTCGAGGTCGGCGACGGCGTCTTCGAGGTGAAGGCCACCAACGGCGACACTCATCTGGGCGGCGACGACTACGACCACCGCATCGTCGACTGGCTGGTCGATCAGTTCCGGCGCGATCAGGGCATCGACCTCAGCAAGGACAAGCAGGCGATGCAGCGTCTCACGGAAGGGGCGGAGAAGGCCAAGATCGAGCTGTCGTCGGTCGTGCAAACGACGATCAACTTGCCGTTCATCACGGCCGATCAGGAGGGACCCAAGCATCTCGACTACACGCTGACGCGCGCGAAGTTCGAGGAGCTGACCGGCGATCTGAGCGATCGCTGCGTGGGCCCGTTCCGCAACGCCATCGCCGACGCGAAGCTCGACGTCTCGAAGATCGACGAGGTCATCATGGTCGGCGGCGCCACGCGCATGCCGGTGATTCAGGAGCTCGTTCGCAAGCTGACGGGCAAAGAGCCAAACCTCACCGTCAATCCGGACGAGGTCGTCGCGATCGGCGCGGCGATCCAGGCCGGCGTGCTGTCGGGTGAGGTGCGCGACGTGGTTCTCCTCGACGTCACGCCGCTCTCGCTCGGGCTCGAGACGCTCGGCGGCGTCATGACGCGGTTGATCGACCGCAACACGACGATCCCGACGAAGAAGTCGCAGATCTTTACGACCGCCGAGGACGGCCAGACCTCCGTGGACATCCACGTGCTGCAGGGTGAGCGCCAGATGGCTCCCGACAACAAGACGCTCGGGCGTTTCCGCCTGGAAGGCATCCCGGCGGCGCCGCGCGGCGTGCCGCAGATCGAAGTCACCTTCAACATCGACGCCAACGGCATCGTCAACGTCAGTGCCAAAGATCTAGGCACCGGCAAGGAGCAGGCGATCACGATCACGGCTTCGACGAACCTCACCAAAGAGGAAGTCGATCGCATGGTGCATGACGCCGAGGCGCAGTCCGCGGCCGATAAGCAGAAGCGCGAGGAGGCGGAGGTCCGCAACAGCGCCTCGAGCTTGATCTACTCGACCGAGAAGTCGCTTAAGGAAGTCGGCGACAAGCTCGACGCGCAGGCGCGCGGCGAGGTCGAGAGCGCGCTGGCGGAGCTCAAGCGCGTCAGCGAAAACGGCACGGTCGCCGAGATCAAACCGGCCGTCGAGGCGTTGCAGCAGGCGAGCTACAAGATGGCCGAGCTGCTCTACAAGGCGGCATCACCGCAGGGCGAGCACGCGGCCGGCGGAGACGGAGCGCCGACTGGTAACGGTGCGGCGGCCGGCCCGGGCGGCGAAGACGTCATCGACGCGGAGTTCAAGGAAGCCAAGTAGCTCCGGACCTGCCGATGTCTAACGATCCGTTATTGAAGACCGAGGCCGGCGAGGCCGAAATCGAAGAAGCCGCGGCGCAGCCCTCCCTCGAGGAACAGCTCGCCGCGGCGAACGCTCGCGCCGACGAAAACTACGAAAAGTTCCTGCTGGCGGCGGCGGACTTTGACAATTTCAAGAAGCGCCTGTCGCGCGACGTCGATTCGATGGTCGCGTCGCGCCGGCGGATGCTCTTGGAGCGCATCTTGCCCGTGTTGGACAACCTCGAACGCGCGCTGCAATCCAACGCGGAAGGCGAGTCGCTGCGCGGAGGTCTCGAACAGACCCTGCGCGGGTTCGAGGCCGTCCTCGCGAGCGAGGGAGTAAAGGCGATCGAGCTCCAGGGCCAAGCGTTCGATCCGCGCGTCGCCGAGGCCATCGGAACCTCCGACTCCGACGGCGTCGCCGATGATACCGTCATCAGCGTTGCGCAGAAGGGCTACACGCTCGGCGACGAGCTGCTGCGGCCGGCCAAAGTCATCGTCGCCAAACATCACCACGAATGAACTTCAAGGACTACTATTCCATCTTGGGCGTTCCGAAGAACGCTGCCGAGAAAGATATCAAGTCCGCATATCGCAAACTCGCGCGCAAGTGGCATCCCGACGCCAATCCCAAGAACACCAAAGAGGCCGAAGAGAAGTTCAAGGAGATCTCCGAGGCCTACGAGGTTCTGGGCGATCCGGAGAAGCGTAAGAAATACGACGTTCTCGGGCCCAACTGGCAGCAGGCCGCGCAGCAAGCCGAGCAACAGCGCCGGTACCGCACCACCGTAGACGGACAAGAGTTCGAGTTCGACCTCGGCGGACCCGGAGCTCCGAGCGGCTTCTCCGATTTCTTCGACATGTTCTTTTCGGGAGTCGGGCGCCGGCAGACGGCTTCGTCACCGGGATTCGCTCGTCGCGGACAGGACCTCGAGACGACGATCGAGCTCAATCTGCGCGATGTCTACGACGGCGGCACGAAAGCCGTCTCACTGCAGATCGAAGATCTGTGCCCGCGCTGCCACGGAACCGGCACCCAAGGCGGACGCCTCTGCCCGCAGTGCCACGGCACCGGCCGTGTGCTGCTCAACAAGCGTTTCGAAGTGATGATCCCCAAGGGCATCGGCGAAGGCCAGCGCATTCGCCTCGCCGGTCAGGGCGGCGCCGGAGCCAACGGCGGCCCTAACGGCGATCTCTATCTGATCGTCACGCTGCACGACGACCCCACCTACAAGCGCAAGGGCGACGATCTCTACGTCGATCTTCCGGTCAGCATCTACGATCTCGTCTTAGGCGGCGAGGTGAAGGTGCCGACGCTGAGCGGCCAGGTCGCGATGATGATCCCCGCCGGTACGCAGAACAATCGGCTGCTGCGCCTCTCCGGGCGCGGGCTGCCGCAAGTCAAGGGCAAAGGCAGCGGCGATCAGTACGTCCGCCTCATCGGACAGCTCCCGCAGAATCTCTCCGACAAAGAAAAGAAGCTCTTCAAAGAGCTGTCGAGCCTGAGGAACGGCAAAGCGCAATAGCGTTCGGCGACGCCCCCCCGGGCTTACCGCAAGGAATCATTTTCGGCCGGCTTCGGCAATCCCTGAAATACGCGACCGGCGGAAGGTAAGCCGCCACGCAGCCTGGGCAAAGAAAATTCCGAACAGCGACCATTCGGGAGAAAGCCCGAACGCGTTGCAAACGAGGAGTCCTGCAAGCGGACCCAGAGCGACTCCGAGAATTCGGCCGATAGAATTAACTCCCTGACGCCGCTGCCCGGCGTCGAGGTCCGGCCATCGTAGTCGAACGCAGCTTATATACAACGCGCCGAGAACCAAGTACATGACGGAATACGTAAGCACGTAAGGGATCGCCGCGGTCGCATGCTCGGCCGTGTCGGCGAAACGCACGAAGACCTGAAGCTCATATACGAGCCATACCAACACCGCCAGCGCCACGAAATTAAGAGTCACGGTGGCCCGAGTCGGCGTAAAATACGCATCGAACAATCGATGATGGCTCCACCAGAATGCGGCGATCACGAAAAACGTCCAAGCGAAGGCGACCAACGCAGCCGTGTGCGTGTAAACCTCGTTCGCATGTCGCGGTATCGCTAGGTTCACGCTCATCTCTGCCAGGCTGAACCCGATCACGATGTCCGAGAACGCTTCGAGCCGCCGCGTCAGCCGCTCGTCGCCATCGTTGAGGTTGATGTGACCCCGTTCGGAGTGGCCCGTCCCGGGCAAGGAACCCACGCCTTGCGGTTTCGATTCCGCGCCGCGGCAACCTGGGGTGTCCCGGCGGGGTTTATCGAAGAACCCAGACCACCAACCACATTGGGAGAAGTTTGTGATAAAAGAGATTGCGTTCACCGCGTATCCGGCAAAAGACGTGGCCGGATTGCGCAAGTGGTATGAAGACAAACTCGGGCTCAAGTTCAGCAGTCCCTACGAAGAGGAGGGTGTCGAGAAATACAACGAGGCCAACGTCGGCGCGGGCTATTTTAGCGTTATATGGAACGAATGGGTCGACCGTGCACCGGGCAGCGCCTCCGGCGTCGTATTCGAGGTCGACAACATCGACGATGCGGCTGCGAACTTGCGCGGAAAGGGCATCGAAGTCGAAGACGTTTATGACACGCCCGTGTGCAGGATCACATCCTTCAACGACCTCGAAGGCAACAAGGTCTCGCTGCATCAGATAACGGTCCCGCACTAGACTCACATGATGGCCGGCCACGGGCTGATGTGGTCGAACATCTATCAGCCCGATAAACCTAAGGTCAAGCGCCGCGTCGACTGGAAGCGCATGGCGGCACTCTTTGCGCCGTACTGGCGCCAGCAGGCGACGGTGCTCGCGTGCATCGTCGCCGTGGCGACGCTCGGCCTGGTCCCGGGCTTCGTCACGGCACACATCATCGACGCCGCTATCCCACAGCGCAATCTGACCTCGCTCGGTATCGACGTCGCCATCATCCTCGGCTCCGCGCTGTTTGCGGCGGCGATCGGCGTGCTGCAGGGCTTCCTGAATTCCGTCGTCGGCGAGGGGATCATGCGCGACATCCGCACGAGCCTCGTCGGCCATCTCCACCGCATGCCGCTGGACTTCTTCACCGGCACGAAGACCGGCGAGATCATGAACCGCGTCAGCAACGACGTCGACAACGTCGACAACGTCGTGACGGGCACGCTGACGACGATCGTGACCAACGTCGTGCTGATCGTGACGACCCTCATCGCGATGTTTCTGTGGGATTGGCGCCTTGCGCTGATCTCGGTCGTGATCGTGCCGCTGATGGTGCTCCCGCTCGGTCCGGTCGGCCGGCGCATGTACGAGATCCGCAAGAAAACCCGCGAGAAGCGCGACGAGATCGAGTCGATCACGCAGGAGACACTGTCGATCTCCGGCATCACGCTCATCAAATCGTTCGCGCGCGAAGCCTACGAACGCGCGCGTTTCTACCGCACCGGCACGCACCTCATGCAGCTCGAGATCGACCTCGCGATGGTCGGCCGCTGGTTCCTGGCATCGGTCACGGCGATGGTCGTCGTCGGCCCCGCGCTCGTCTGGTTCGGCGGCGGATGGCTCGCCATCGTATCCACGCTCAAGGTCGGCGTCATCGTCGCTTTCGTCTCATTCATCCAAGGGCGCTTGTACGGCCCCGCGGCCACGCTGGCCGGGATTCAAGTACAAATCGTCAGCGCGCTTGCCGTCTTCGAGCGCATCTTCGATTATCTCGACATGCGGCCCGAGGAGTACGATCCGCCCGACGCCGTCGCGCTGCCGGCCGTCACGGGCGACATTCGATTCGAGAACGTCGTGTTCTCTTACGACGGAACGCGCGACGTGCTCAAGGGGATCGCTTTTCACGTGCGTCCGGGCGAGGTGGCCGCGTTCGTGGGTCCGTCGGGCGCCGGAAAGACGACGATCACCGCGCTCGTGCCGCGTTTTTACGATCCGCAGCACGGGAGCGTGCAGGTCGACGGACACGACCTGCGCACCGTCACGCTCGACTCGCTGCGGCGCGACATCGGCATCGTAACGCAGGAGACATATCTATTCCACGACACCGTCGCAAATAATCTGCGGTACGGCAATCCCAATGCGACCGATGCGGAGATCGAGACCGCAGCGCGCGCGGCCAACATCGCGGACTTCATCGCCTCGCTGCCGGCGGGCTACGAGACGACGGTGGGCGAGCGCGGGCACAAGCTCTCCGGCGGGGAGCGCCAGCGCCTTGCGATTGCGCGCGTGCTGCTCAAGGACCCGCGCATCCTCATCCTGGACGAAGCCACGAGTTCGCTGGATTATGAAAGCGAGGCCGCCATTCAAAAGGCCCTCGAGATCGTGATGCGCGGGCGAACCAGTCTCGTGATCGCCCACCGGCTTTCCACCGTGCTCGCCGCCGACGTCATCTTCGTCGTCGAGGACGGACGAATCGTGGAGTCCGGCCGCCACGCGACACTGCTGGCGCGCGGCGGCCTCTACGCTCGACTCTATCGCACGCAGTTCAAATCCTTCGACGCCGCGCCTCCGGCCGAGCTTGTCCGAAGCGACGCTGAGCCCCTCGAAGTGGAGTCGAAGGGCTCAGGATGACAATGGTGGCGGCGGCTACCGTTAGTGCGCGTATTGGATTCCGAGATTGACCTCGTTGATGGCCTGTCGGACGAAGTTGATCGCGTTCGCGCGATGGCCGCCTTTGTTCGCCGTCGCCGCCTGGAGCTGGCTTAGCGCGTAGTTGAGATAGGTCCGTGCCTGCACCATGCGATTCTGCTGCGCCAGCACCGTGCCGGCCCCGGCGAGAGTAAAGAACACCGCGAGGATCAGCGCCAACGCGCCCAGACGCAACTTGGAAATATACATTTATGATGCCTCCGTAGCAAAGAGAGGATGCGTGTGAACGTTTTCTGCCGGTGACCGGCCGTCCTTCGACGGAGCCTTCGATGGTGACACTGGGACGGTCACGCTTAGACGCCGGCGGCTTGTCAGGCGTGACGAGGGATGTCCATGACCATGGGTTCGACCGGCACGTGCAGTTTCGGTTCGGTTGCCGCCTGGATCTGCTCGACCGTGACCCCCGGAGCGACCTCGCGCAGAATCAATCCCTCGCTGCCGACGTCGATCGTACCGAGGTCACTGATGATTCGGTGTACGACGCGCCGGCCGGTGAGCGGGAGCGAACACTTGCGCACGATCTTGTGGGCGTTGGCCTTGGCGACGTGCTCCATCATCACGATCACGCGCTTCGCTCCATGCACGAGGTCCATCGCGCCGCCCATTCCCTTGACCATCTTTCCGGGAATCATCCAATTCGCGAGATCGCCGTGCTCCGATACCTGCATCGCGCCGAGGACGGCGAGATCGATATGGCCGCCGCGGATCATGCCGAACGAGAGCGCGGAATCGAAGAATGACGCGCCCGGCAGTACCGTGACCGTCTCCTTACCGGCGTTGATCAGGTCCGGGTCTTCCTCTCCCTCGTAGGGATACGGGCCCATTCCCAAGATGCCGTTCTCGCTCTGCAGCGTCACCGTCACGTTCGAGGGGACATAGTTCGGGATGAGCGTCGGCAGGCCGATGCCGAGATTCACGTATTGACCGTCGCGCAGCTCCTGCGCGACGCGGGCCGCCAGTTGCGTTCGAGTTAGTGCCACTATCCGGCCCTCGTTCGCGTCGTGACGCGCTCGATGCGCTTTCCCTGCTGCCCGACGTGCACGATGCGCTGCACGAACACGCCGGGTAGGTGCACCAGCTCGGGATCGATCGCGCCAGGTTCGACCAGTTCCTCGACCTCGGCGATAGTGATCGTGCCCGCCATCGCACAGAGCGGATTGAAGTTGCGCGTGGCCTTGTGGAAGATTAAGTTTCCCGCGCGATCGCCCACCGACGCGCGGACCAGCGCGTAGTCGCAGACGATTCCGGTCTCCAGCACGTACTCGCGGCCGTGGAATACGCGCGTCTCCTTCTTCGGCGACGCGATCGCGACGCCGCCGTCGGATGTGTGCCGCCAAGGCAAGCCGCCTTCGGCAATCAGCGTGCCGTCGCCGGCCGGTGTGTAGAAGGCTGGAATCCCGCAGCCTCCCGCGCGCAGACGCTCGGCGAGCGTGCCCTGAGGGACCAGCTCGACCTCGAGCTCCCCGTGAAGGTACTGGCGCTCGAACTCGCGGTTCTCGCCGACGTACGAGCCGGTCGTCCGGCGTATCCGCCTGTGGTCCAGCAGCACTCCCAGGCCCCAGCCGTCCACCCCGCAGTTGTTCGAAACCGTTACGAGGTCGGTGGCGCCCTGCTCCAGCAACGCCTCGATCAGGTTGTGCGGAATCCCGTTGAGGCCGAAGCCGCCGACGGCAATTGAGGCGCCGCTCGGAATGTCGGCAACCGCCTCGGCGCAGGAGGCGTAGACCTTCTCCATGGCGCCCTAATGCGCCGACGGAACGTGCGCCGCCTCCGTGGAACGAACTCGTCATGACGATCGCACCGACCGAAATAGAAACCAGCGGCGAAGAGGCCATGATTCTCGCGGTGGTCCGCGAGCTCGTCGCCGAGAAAGTCTGGCCGCGCGCAGCGGAGATCGACGCTGCCGGCGAGTTTCCGTGGGATATCAAAGAGCTGTTCGCGCAAAACGACCTGCTCGGTATCCCGATACCCGCCGAGTACGGCGGCCTCGGCGGGACGTTCCTGACGTACGTGAAGGTCGTGGAGGAGATCGCTAAGGCGTGCGCGTCGAGTGCGCTGATCGTCGCCGTGCAGGAGCTCGGGATGCTTCCGATCGTCATCGGCGGCAGCGACGAGCAGAAACAGCGGTTTCTCCCGAAGATCGCGTCGGGCGAACACCTCGTCGCCTACGCGCTCACCGAGGTATCGAGCGGTTCGGACGCTCTCGGCTCGATGCGCACGCGCGCCGAAAAGCGCGGCAACTCCTACACGCTCAACGGGCAGAAGATTTGGATCACCAACGGCAGCGTGGCAGACGTCGTCTGCGTGTTTGCGGTCACCGATCCATCGGCGGGGTCGCGCGGCGTAACGGCATTCGTCGTGGAAAAAGGCACGCCCGGCTTCTCCGTCGGCAACGTCGAGAAAAAGATGGGCATCCGCGGATCTCCCACCGTCGAGCTGGTCTTCGAGGATTGCGAAATACCGGAAGGCAATCGGCTCGGTGCCGAAGGCGAGGGCTTCAAGATCGCGATGAAGGTGCTCGACAAGTCCCGACCCGGCATCGCCGCACAGGCGCTCGGCATCGCGGCCGGCGCACTCGACTACGCGACGAATTACGCCAAGGAACGCATCGCGTTCGGCAAGCCGATCGGGCAGCACCAGGGCGTGGGCTTCATGCTCGCCGATATGAAGACCGAGGTCGAAGCGGCGCGTCTTCTTCTTTATGAAGCGGCCCGGCGATGCGACGCCGGCACGCCGGACGTCACCCTGTGGGCGGCCATGGCGAAGCTCAAGTGCGGCGACGTCGCCATGTCGGTCACCACGGACGCCGTGCAGGTGCTCGGCGGCTTCGGTTATTCGGCGGACTATCCAGTCGAGCGCATGATGCGCGACGCCAAGATCACGCAGATCTACGAGGGCACGCAGCAAATCCAGCGGCTCGTCATCTCGCGCAACATTGTCGGAAGGGCCTGATGCGACAGAGCCGGCTCCTCCCGAGCCTCGCTATCCTCTGCGCTGCGGGATGCGTCATGCCGAGCGGCGGGCAAAGCTCCTACCGCGACATCACGCCCGCATTGCCGCCGTCCTCCGGTGCGGTTCGCTTCGACGCTGTGAACCCAACGCTGCTCGGCGACGGCAAGATCAAGCACGTCGTCATCATCTTTCAAGAGAATCGCTCGGTCGACAATCTCTTCAAGGGACTGCACGGCGCGGACACGGTGCGCAGCGGCAAGAACTCGCACGGGCAGGTCGTCAAGCTGCAGCCCACGCCTTTGACCGCTCCGTACGATACCAGCCACAAACACACGGCCTTTGAGACGGAATACGACCACGGTAAGCTCGACGGCTTCAACGAGGTCCGGTCGGTATGTCACAAGGGTGACCACTGTCCCCCGCCCGACGTCCGCGCCTATGGGTATGTACCGCGGCACGAGGTCGAGCCTTACTTTACCATGGCGCAGAGTTACGCGTTCGCCGATCGCATGTTCCAAACGAACGAAGGGCCGAGTTTTCCGGCGCACCAGTACATCCTGAGCGGCACGTCGACCATCGGGAACCACTTGCTGTTGCGAGCGGCGGAGAACGCGTTAACGCCCGACCATTCGTATACGGGGGGCTGCGATTCGCCGGCCGGATCGGAGGTATTGCTCATCGACTCCGCAGGCCAAGAAAATCGCGAAGCCTATCCCTGCTTCGAACGGCGAGCCCTCATCGATTTGATCGAAGCGCAGAAAGGCCTGACGTGGCGCTATTATCAAGAGCATGTTGGCCCCGGCATCTGGAGCGGTCCCGACGCGATTAAGCAGATACGCTACAGTCCCGCGTATAAGACGGATGTATTGGGTCCATCGGCGCGAGTGCTCAGCGATATCGCGAACGGTAAGCTCGCCAACCTCGTGTGGGTGATCCCGAAGGACAAGTCGTCGGATCATGCCGGGCAGACCGATGGCTCCGGACCGTCGTGGGTAGCGTCCATCGTCAACGCGATCGGAAAGAGCGAATACTGGGGCGACACCGCGATCTTCGTCACCTGGGACGACTGGGGCGGCTGGTTCGACCACGTGAAGCCCCCGCAATACAACAGCTACGAGCTCGGGTTCCGCGTCCCGCTGATCGTCATCTCGGCCTACACGCCGAGAGGCTACATCTCTCACAAGCAGCACGAGTTCGGGAGCATCCTAAAGTTCGCCGAGAAGGTGTTCGGGTTAGGATCGCTCGGCACGACCGACGTGCGCGCGGACGACTTGTCGGACTGCTTCAACTTCGCGCGGCGGCCGCGCAAGTTCACGCTGATCCCCGCGCCTCTCGAGGCACCGTACTTCCTCAACGCACCGCCATCGAACGCAAATCCCGACGACGACTTCTAACTAGGAGGCACTACCAGATTGAGAAAGCTAGAGCTAACCCTTATCGGTGCGCTTACCCTGACCGCGGGCTGCGGCCCGCAGCCGGGCGCGCAGGTTCCCATGCAGCCGGCCGTGCAGAGCGATGCCGGTCGTCCGCCGCTGGGCGACGGCAAGATCAAGCACGTCGTCATCATCTTTCAGGAGAATCGCTCGGTCGACAATCTCTTCAACGGGCTGCCGGGAGCCGACACGGTCCGCCAGGGCAAGAACTTGCTCGGGCAGATCGTTCCGCTTGCGCCGACACCGCTGACCGCACCGTACGACGTCAGCCACAGACATCACGCTTTCGAGACTGAGTACGACGACGGGAAGCTCGACGGCTGGAACAGGGTCTTCTCCCGTTGCGAAAGAGGTCGCCAGTGCCCTCCGCGAGAGGTTCGCGCTTATGGGTACGTGCCGGAGCAAGAGGTCGAACCGTATTGGACCATGGCGGAGAGTTATGCGTTTGCCAATCACATGTTCCAAACGAATGAAGGGCCCAGCTTTCCCGCTCATCAGTATATCCTGAGCGGCACGTCGACCATTCGTAACGGCTCGCCTTTGCGCGCGGCGGAAAACCCGTTTACGGCGCACCGCAAGTTCACGGGAGGATGCGACTCGCCGGCCGGGTCGCACGTACGACTGATCGACCCCGCAGGCAAGGAAAATCGCCAGGTCTATCCGTGCTTCGAACGCAAGGCCCTGATCGATTTAGTCGAAGCGAAGGGTCTGACGTGGCACTACTACCAAGAACATCTTACGCCCAACCTTTGGGCCGGACCAGATGCGATCCGGCACATACGAAAAAGTCCCGAATATGCGCTTGACGTGGTGGCGCCGTCCTCGCGAGTGCTCACCGACATCGCTCACGGAAACCTCGCGGACGTCGTGTGGGTGACGCCGTCGGCCCAGGCGTCGGATCACTCCGGTCTAACCAACGGCTCCGGACCGTCGTGGGTAGCCGCCATCGTCAACGCGATCGGCAAGAGCGAGTACTGGGACGACACCGCGATCTTCATCACCTGGGACGACTGGGGCGGCTGGTTCGACCACGTGAAGCCCCCCCAATACAACAGCTACGAGCTCGGGTTCCGTGTTCCGCTGATCGTCGTATCCGCCTACACGCCGCAGGGCCATATCTCGCGCAAACAGCACGAGTTCGGCAGCATCCTGAAGTTCACGGAGAGGGTGTTCGGCCTGGGCTCGCTCGGCACGACCGACGTGCGCGCCGACGATCTGTCGGACTGCTTCGCGTTCTCGATGGCGCCGCGCGTTTTCCAACCGATTTCGACGAAATTTCCGGCCAGTCACTTCCTCAATGCGCAACCATCGAACGAGATACCAGACACCGATTACTAACTCCCAAAGACTGCAGCGGCTGCTGCTCCGCTGGTACGCCCGGTATGGGCGCGCGAACCTCCCGTGGCGCGTGCGGCGCGATCCTTACCGCACGGTAGTCAGCGAGTTCATGCTCGCACAGACGCAAGTCGATCGCGTGGCGCCCAGGTTTGAGGCGTTCGTCGAACGCTTCCCCGATTTCGCTGCTCTCGCGCGCGCCGCGGCGGCGGACGTTCTGCGCGCGTGGAAAGGTCTGGGCTATAACTCGCGCGCCGTTCGCCTCCACCGCCTGGCACGAGACGTCGTCGAGCGGCATGGCGGCACGATGCCGAGCGACGAGGCCGCGCTGCGCCTGCTGCCGGGAGTTGGGCCGTATACGGCAGCGGCCATTCGCGCGTTCGCCTTCGACCTCGACGACGCGCCGGTGGACACGAACGTGCGGCGCGTCGTGCACCGGGTATTTCTCGGCGCCGAGCACCCGCCCCGCGCGACGACGCGCGAGCTCGAAGCGCGCGCCCGAGCGCTCGTGCCGCCGAGGCGCGCGCACGACTGGAACTCGGCGCTGATGGATCTGGGCGCGACGGTCTGCACGGCACGCGCGCCGGACTGCGGCCGGTGTCCGCTGCGCGCGGATTGCGCGGCCGCGCCGATCGAGCCGGCGCAACTGCGGCACGAACCCAAGCCGGCCGCGCTGCCGTTCAAGCAGACGGCGCGCTACGCGCGAGGCCGCATCGTCGACCGGCTGCGCGATCTGCCGCCGGGCCGGCGCATCTCACTGCTCGACCTGCACCGTGCCGTCGCCCCGGCGGTCCCGCGACGCAGCGTCGACGAGGTTCGTGAATTCGTAATGGCTCTGGAGCGCGACGGCCTCGTGACCAGCGACGGGGACGGCGTCGCGCTGCGCGAATGACCCCGCCGTGCCGGCGATTCCGTTTCCGAAAAAGAAGGTACCGCGCAAGGTCGCGCTCGAGGAGCTCGCGATCCTCGAGCAGACGTACCCGCACGCGGTAACCGCGCTCGAGTATCGCAACGAGTACGAGCTGCTCGTCGCGGTGATCCTCTCCGCACAGTGTACCGACGCGCGCGTCAACATGACGACGCCCAAGCTCTTCGCGAAATACCCCACCCCGAAGGAGCTCGCGCGCGCGCGTCAGCCCGAAGTCGAAAAGATCGTCAAGTCATGCGGCTTCTTCCGCATGAAGGCCAAGAACGTCATCGCGTGCGCCCGCGATCTGGTCGAGCGGTTCGGCGGCGCCGTGCCGCACGAGCGCGAGGCGCTCGAGTCGCTGGCGGGTGTTGGCCGTAAGACGGCCAGCGTCGTGATGGCGGCGGCGTTTCGAGAGGCGGCGCTGGCGGTCGACACGCACGTCTTTCGCGTCGCGCACCGGCTCGGACTCACGCTGGGAAAGACGCCGCGCGATGTGGAGGGGGACCTGACAGCGCTCCTCCCCGAGAGCAAGTGGGGCGACGCCACGCACTGGCTGATCCTGCACGGCCGCGCCGTCTGCAAGGCGCCGACTCCAAAGTGTCCGCAGTGTCCAGTCAATCATCTCTGTCCGACGCCCGCCATCATCGCGAAGGCGTTAACGGCTAAAGCGAAGCGTTAAGGAACCTAAGATCGCAGCGTCTTTATCGCTTTGCCGATGCGCCGGATGCCCTCCGGGATCTCGTTGCGAGCGACCGCCGTGAGGGCCAGGCGAAAGTAGTGATCGCCGCCGGAGTTCGCAAAGAACGCCTCGCCGAAGAGAAACGAAGCGCCGAGGCGCTCCGACGCGTCGAGCAGCGCGCGGGCGCGCAGCTCGCGCGGCGTCGACGTCCACAGGTAGAATCCGCCGCTCGGGCGGCTCACCTTCAGGCTCGCGGGCCAGTGCTCCGCGATCGCCGCGTCAGCGATCGTGCGCCGCAACACGAGCTCGTTGCGCAGCTGCTCGACGTGCGCATCGTAACCGCGCTCCAGATACTCTGCGACCGCGGCCTGCACGTACAAGCTGGTCGCCATATCGTACGCCTGTTTGCGCAGCAATAGACGTTCCAAGATCGTGCGCGGCGCGGCCAGCCAGCCCACGCGTAGACTCGGTGCGATCGTCTTGGAAAAGGTAGAAATATAGACGACGTGGTCGGGAGCGAGCGCCACCAGCGGCGCGCCCGGCGGCCCGAGCGGACCGTACGGATCGTCTTCCACGATCGGCACGCCGGCGCGCCGCGCGATCGTCGCCAATCGCTCGCGCCGATCCTCATTCATCGTCGCGTTCGTCGGGTTGTGCAGCGACGGCATCGTATAGATGAAGCGCGGGCGCCGGGTGCGCAGGATCGCCTCGATGTGGTCCACGCGCATGCCCTCATCGTCTACGGTTACCGGGATCGCGCGCAAACCGTTGATTTGAAAGACCTGCAGCGCACCGGGATACGACGGTGACTCGACGATGATCTCGTCGCCCGGCTCGGCCAGGCTCTGCGCGACGATCGCGATGCCCTGCGTGGAACCGGTGAGCACGATGATGCCGCCGGGGGCGATACCGGCGGCACCGCGCGCATTCATGCGCGCCGCGATCGCCGCGCGTAACGGCTCGTAGCCTTCCGAGTCGCCATACGACAGCACGAAGCGCGGATCGCGCGCGACGCGCGCGAACGACTTCGCGAGCTCGCCGAGCGGAGACGGCTCGTCCGGTGCGACCCCTTGCACGAACGAGATGCGCCCGGCCTCCGGTTTGGCGGCGAGCTCGCCGAGCACGTTCGGAAACTCTCCGACGCGCCACGGCGGCAGCGTGACCCACCATGGAACGCCCGCGGCTCGCTCCGGCTGGCCGCCGCGCAGCTGCGCCACGACGCGCGAGCCCGAGCCGACCCGCTGCTCGATCAGGCCCTCGCCCACCAGCTCGCGGTAGGCGTGCACGATCGTGCTGCGGTTGACCGCGAGGCGCTCCGCCATGGTCCGTTCGGGCGGGAGGCGCGTCGATTCGGGGAGGGTTCCGGCCAGAATCGCTTCGCGGAGCTGCTCGTAAATCTGGCGGTAAAGCGGCACGATCGAGTCGCGATCGAGCTGCGGCAGGAGTCCCGCCCATCCAATCCTCGACATGGATGATTCCATTTCGCGGATCTTCCTGGGGAACGCTTCCGTCCCGGCGAAGCCTGGCCGGATGAGCAGTGCAGATTACCAGGTCGACGTCGCCGTCATCGGCGCCGGTCCCGGCGGCTATCACGCCGCCATCCGTCTCGGTCAGCTCGGCAAGAAAGTTCTGTGCATCGACCGCGACGAGGTCGGAGGCGTCTGTCTCAACTGGGGCTGCATTCCGACCAAAGCGCTGCTGCACGTCGGCGAAGTGATTCGTCACATCGAGCGTGCAGGTTCGCTCGGTCTCAAGGTGCCGAAGGCCGAGATCGAACGCGAGACGGTCGCGAAGTTCAAGAGCGACGTCGTGAACGCGAACGTCGGCGGGGTGAAGACGCTCTTTAAAGCCAACGGCGTCGAGTTTCTCGCCGGCGAGGCAACGCTGCGCGGCCCAAAAGAGCTCGCCGTGAAGACGAAGGATGGCGGCGGCGCGAAGGTGACGGCGGAGTACGTCGTGATCGCAACCGGCTCGGCGCCGGTCGACGTGAAGGCGTGGCCGCGCGACGGTGAAGCGATCATCGACTCCGACGATGCCGTCGGGTTGGCGCGCATACCCAAGAAGCTTCTCGTGATCGGCGGCGGCGTGATCGGATTGGAGTTTGCGACGGTATACGCGCGACTCGGCGCCGAGGTCGTGGTCGTGGAGATGATGCCGCAGATCCTCACCGGCACCGACGCCGAGATCGGCAAGACCCTCGGGCGCATCCTGAAAAAACAGGGCATCGAGATCATGCTGGCCACCAAGGTCGGGGCGGTCGAAAGGCACGGCACGACGGTACGCGCGACGATCAATGGCGAGGCTACGAACGGAAAGGACGAGACGCGCGAATTCGACATGGTGCTCGTCGCCGTCGGCCGCCGGCCCGTCACGGATAACCTCGGGCTGGACGCCGCCGGACTGAGCACGGACGAGCGCGGCTTCATCGCTACCGACCGGCAGCAGCGCACGAAGGTCCCCAACATCTTTGCGATCGGCGACGTGACCGGCGCTCCGCTGCTCGCGCACCGCGCGATGAAGCAGGGGGTGGTCGCGGCGGAGGTGATCAACGGCGACAAGTCCGCGGCGTTCGATCCCGTCGCCGTACCGAACTGCATCTATACGGATCCCGAGGTCGCCACCGTCGGGCTCTCCGAGGAAGAGGCGAAGGCGGCCGGTTACGAGTTGCGTATCGGCAAATTTCCGTTGGCCGCAAGCGGACGCGCGCGCACGATGAACGACACCGATGGTCTGATCAAGCTCGTCGGCGACGCCCGCAGCGATATGCTGCTGGGGATGCACATCGTCGCGCCGCAAGCGGAATCGCTGATCGGAGAGGGCGTGATGGCGCTCGAGATGGGCGCGACGCTCGAGGACATAGGCCTCTCGGTTCATCCGCATCCGACGCTGACGGAGGGCATCATGGACGCCGCGGAGGCCGCGCACGGCAAGGCGATTCATATCCTCAATCCCAAGCCGAAGCCACCCGTGACCGCGAAGGTTTAAGAAGGTTAAAATGCAGGCGTGGGTTTGAAAGATAAATGATGCGGGCGCGATTGCTCGATCTCGGACTACGCGGTTATCGTGAGGTGTGGCACCTCCAGCACCGCCTGCACGACGGCGTGCGCGACGGGCTCGAGCCGGATACGTGGATCGTCGTCGAGCATCCGCCGGTGATCACGCTCGGCCGGCAGGCTAAGGCCGAGAACGTCCTGATGAGCGAGGCAGAGCTTGCGCGCCGCGGGGTCGACCGCGTCGCGATCGAGCGCGGCGGGGACGTGACCTACCACGGGCCGGGGCAGCTCGTCGTCTATCCCATTCGCCGGATGGAGCGCTTTCGCGAGGTCGTGCCGCTCGTGCGCTCGCTCGAGGCGGCAGCGATCAACGTGTGCTCGCGCTTCGGCGTGCGCGGCGAACGCCGCCGCGAACATGCCGGCGTGTGGGTCGGACTCAAGCAGATCTGCGCGATCGGCCTCGCCGTGCGTGCGATGGTTACGCTGCACGGCATCGCGCTCAACGTCTCCACGCGCCTCGACTACGATCGCCTCATCAACCCGTGCGGCCTGAGCGATCGCGGCATCACGTCGCTCTCCGCGGAGACCGGCGGCACGATCGAGATGGACCGCGCCAAGTCCACGCTGCTCGAGGAGCTCGCGCGCACCTTCGACGTCGAATTCATGCCGGCGCTGGTGGCCTGATGGCGATAACGATCGACCTGGTTCGCCCGAGGAAGCCCGAGTGGTTGCGGGTTTCGTTGCCCATTGGCGACGATTACGAGCGGGTGAAGGCCAAGGTCAACTCGCTCGGCCTGCACACGGTGTGCCGGGAGGCGGCCTGCCCGAACTTGGCGGAATGTTGGGGCGCGGGGACGGCGACGATCATGATTCTCGGCGACACGTGCACGCGGGGCTGCCGCTTCTGCAGCGTCAAGACGGGCAACCCGCGCGGCGAGGTCGACTGGCTCGAGCCGTACCGCGTCGCCGAAGCGGTGCGCGACCTCGGCTGGAAGTATCTCGTTCTCACGGCGGTCGACCGCGACGATCTCGCCGACGGCGGCGCGCTAATCTTCGCGAACACCGTGCGCGCGATTCACGAGCGCGTCCCCGGAGCGCGGGTCGAGATCCTCAGCGGCGATTACCGCGGCGACCTGGCTGCCGTGGAGATCGTGATGGATGCCAAGCCCGATGTCTTCGCGCACAATCTCGAGACCGTGCGGCGCCTCACGCCCTCCGTTCGCGACAAACGCGCCGGCTACGATCAGTCGCTCAAGGTGTTGGCGCACGCCAAGTCTCGCGCACCGCAGCGCTACACCAAAACCTCGCTGATGCTGGGGTTGGGTGAGACGGATGCCGAGATCGAGACGGCGATGGTCGACGCGCGCTGCGTCGGGGTCGACATCTTCACGATGGGGCAGTATCTGCAGCCGAGCAAGAAGCATTTGCCGGTCGTCGAGTTCGTGACGCCTGCGAGGTTCGCGGATCTCGGCCGGCTCGCGAAGCGGAAGGGGTTTCATCAGGTCGTGTCGAGCCCGCTCTCGCGCAGCTCCTACCATGCAGAGCAAGCATTCCCAGATCGCGCGGCAGGCTGAAACCTCGGGTACCGGCCTTAGGTTCCTACAGCTAACGTGACGAAGCTCTTCCTGAACCGGCCGGTCCTCGCGGCGGTCTGCTCGCTTCTCATCTTGATCGCGGGGCTCATCGTGATGCCGGCGCTTCCGATCGCGCAGTACCCGCAGATCGCGCCGCCGGTCGTCACCGTGACCGCCACGTACACGGGCGCGAGCCCGCAGGCAGTCGAGGCGCAGGTCACGACGCCGCTCGAGCAGGCCGTCAACACGGTCCAGGGTCTGCGCTACATGAGCTCGACGAGCGCACAGGGTTCCTCGAGCATCACCTGCACGTTCAACCTCGGCGTCAACCTCGACATCGCCGCGGCCGACGTGCAGAACGCGGTGCAGTCGTCGCTCGGGCAGCTGCCCGCCACGGTGCAACAGCTCGGCATCACCGTAGCCAAGAACTCGGGCTCGTTCGTCATGGGCATCGCGCTCACGTCCGACAACAAGAGCCTCGACACGCTGACGATGAGCAACTACGCGCAGATCAACGTCGTCAACAACCTCGAGCGCGTTGATGGCGTCTCGCAGGTGATCATCTTCGGCCAGCGCCAGTATGCGATGCGCATCTGGCTCAATCCGGTCAAGCTCGCCCAGCAGGGGCTCGATGCCAGCGACGTGGTCAGCGCGCTGCAGGAGCAAAACGCCGAGGTCGCCGCCGGAAGCATCGGCTCTCCGCCCGCGCCGAAGAACCAGCCGTACACGTACACCGTCAACGCGCTTACGCAACTCTCCGATCCGGCGCAGTTTGCCAACATCATCCTGCGGGCGAACCCCAACGGCGGCTACGTACGGCTCTCGGACGTCGCCCGCATCGAGCTCGGCGCGCAGAGCTACACCACGGACCTTCGATTCGACGGCAGCAGCCAGGTCGTCGGCCTGGGCGTACTGCAGTACCCGACTGCGAATGCGCTCGACGTCTCGCGCAGAGTGAACGCGCAGATGGCCGCGCTCGCCCCGCAATTCCCCACCGGGATGCACTGGGCCGTAGCCTTCGACGTGACTCAGTTCGTGAACGAGTCGATCAAGGAAGTGGTGCTAACGCTCCTGCTCTCGATCGTGCTCGTGATCCTCGTAATCTTCGTCTTCTTGCAACACCCGAAGTCCACGCTGATTCCGGCCGCGACGATACCCGTTTCGCTGATCGGCACCTTCTTCGTGATGGAGCTCTTCCATTTCTCGATCAACACGATTACGCTCTTCGGATTGACGCTCGCCACGGGGCTCGTCGTTGACGACGCCATCGTCGTGATCGAGAACATCGCGCGACACATGGAGCTGAACAAGGGCAAGCAGAGCGGGATCGCGAGCGCCGCCGAGGCGATGCGAGAAATTCAGAGCGCCGTCGTCGCGTCGTCGCTCGTGCTCCTCGCCGTGTTCGTTCCCGTCGGCTTCCTGCCTGGAACGACCGGACAGATCTACAAACAGTTCGCCCTTACGATCGCGGCGTCGATCACGATCTCGCTGTTCATGGCGCTGACCCTGGCGCCCGTGTTGTCGGCCCGGCTCTTGAGCGGGGAATACGAGTCTAAGTTAGCCTTCTTCCGTTGGTTCAACGCGAACTTCAAGCGCTTCCGCGATTGGTACGGGCGTGTGCTCCCCAACATGTTCCGCCGCCGTTGGTTGGTGGTGGGAATTTTCGCAGGCGCTCTGTTGATCACGCTTTTGCTGGCTTCCAAAACTCCGCAGGGTTTCTTGCCCGACGAGGATCTCGGATACTTCATCACGCTGGTTCAGGCTCCCGAGGGCACGTCGCTTCAGGGCCTACAGGCTATCTCGCTGAAAGCGGAAAAGATCATTCGGGCGCAGCCCGAGGTGGAGCACCTGTTCGACGTCGGCGGATTCGGCTTCTCGGGGTCGGCCCCCAACCGCGGCATCATGTTCACGCTGATGAAGCCATGGAGCGAGCGTAAATCGCCGGCGTGGTGCCAGCTGATCTTTCTCTTCGCGCATCCCGACGCTTGCACGCCGCACAACGTCTTTGCCGTCGAGCAGCGGCTCAACGGCGCCTTCTACATGCAGATCCCGCAGGCGCAGATCTTCGCGTTCAATCCGCCGGCGATCAACGGCGTCGGCAACTTCGGCGGTTTTCAGTTCGAGCTCGAGGACCGCGGCAACGTCGGCCTGCCGGCTCTCATGAACACCGCCTACGCGATGATGGGCGCCGCCGCAAAGGATCCGCGCCTCGCGAACGTCTTCACGCAGTTCCGCATCAACTCACCGCAGATCGACTCCAACATCGATCGGAACAAAGCCAAGTCCATCGGCGTCTCGCTCTCGGATATCTTCACGACGCTCGAGGTCGATCTGGGCTCGCTCTACGTCAACAATTTCACGTATCTGAACCGGTCGTGGCAGGTCGACGTGCAGGCCGACGAGCCCTTCCGCAACAGCGTGTCGTCGCTCGGCAATCTCTACGTGCACTCGAGCTCCGCGCCCGGGACGACCGTCGTGCCGTCGGGTATCGCCACGCCGGCACCCGGTAGCGGCGAGGCCGCCTCGACCACCGCAAACGGCGCGGTGATGACGCCGCTCTCCGCGCTGATGCAGATCCAAAAAGTCTTGGGGCCGCCGATCATCTCGCACTACAACCTATACCGCAACATCGAGCTCAACGGCAGCAACGCGCCCGGAACGAGTACCGGCACCGCGATCCAGGCGATGCAACAGATCGCCGCCAAAGTGATGCCGAAGGGCATCAGCTACGAGTGGACGGGCCTGCAGCTTGACCAGATCGCGGCCGGTCCGCTGACCATCGAAATCTTCATCCTGGCGCTGGTGTTCGTCTTCTTCGTTCTTTCGGCGCAGTACGAGAGCTATATCGACCCGCTGATCGTGCTGCTCGCCGTGCCCACCGCCTTGCTGGGAGCGCTGATCTTCATCAACCTGCGCCACTTCCCGATACCATTTCTCTTCGACCCGACGCTCTCGCAGGACGTTTACGCCCAGGTGGGCTACGTCATGCTCATCGGGCTGGCGAGTAAGAGCGCAATTCTGATCGTCGAGTTCGGAAATCAGCAGCTGCGTCAGGGCGCGAGCATCGTGCAGGCCGCCATGCGCGCCGCACAGACTCGGTTGCGCCCGATCCTCATGACGTCGATCGCCTTCGTAATCGCGGTCATACCGCTCGTCTTCGCGACGGGCGCCGGCGAGGCCGCGCGCCACTCGCTCGGCACCGTGGTCTTCGGCGGAATGCTGATGTCGACGGCCCTTAATCTCGGCATTACTCCGGTGCTCTACGTCATCATCAAGTCGTTCGAGCTACGCGGCAGCCCAGCCGGACGCGACGGACACACGCGCGGCGAGATCGCGCAAACGCCCGCGGCACCACCCGTCGGCGTGTAGATTCAACACTTTTTGCCAGCGACTGTGCGAGAGTGTTCTCGCGGAACCGCTCGTCGTCGCACCTCCTGTGCTCCTCCTGCTGCGCGCTCGCGCGGACGAGCAAGCTCGGAACGAAGTGCGCATCCTGCGCCGGTCCGCGCTCGTCGCAGCTTCCGCTTAGAACACTCTCGCACAGTCGCGATCAAAAACGTTGATTTTAGTTAAGGGGTGACCCGATGGGGAGGAACTGAATCGGATAAGCGCAACCCTGATGCTGACTCACCCGATAGTTTTAATTAACCGCCGTCATCGTCGGCTTTGGGAGTTGCTTGCATGCTCGGTAGATTCTGTCGCATCGTAGCGGCCGCGGCGGCGGTGTTTTCGAGTTGCGCCATCGCGCTGCCGGCGCTCGCCGACGGCACCGAGAACGTTTATCAAAACTCGATCGTTCCCGGTGCCAACGATGCCATCAAGGGCGTGATGTCGCAGCCCGTGACGCCTCCGCAGCCGCGTCCGCGGGCTTCGGCCGGTAACGGCAGCGTCGCGCAGGTTCCGCCGGTGCAGCAACGTCGCGCCGGTCCGAAGATGGAACTCCCCGGCAATCGGATCGAGTATCGTCTTGACGTGTCGGCTGCGTATCCGTGGGGCAACATCGGATCCTACGGCAAGGGCTGGTTGATGGGCGGCATGGACGCATCCGTTGGATACGGATTCAACTGGTCGACGCGTCTGGTCGCGAGCATGTTCCAGCTGCAACACTGGCCCTACGGGTTCAACGGCGGCCTCGCGCCGGTCTATCTGGCGGGATTCCAGAATCCGGTCGGCTGCGCGGATCTCTCGGGTGGGAATAAGTGCGGGCCTGGCGCGGGGCGCAACATCAACGTCCGCACGAAGGACACGTTCGGCGTCTTCATGCTCCAGAAGATGTTCGTGATCAGATCCGATAAGCTGCCGGGCCCCGTACCCATCGTCGTGACGCCGACGTACGTCGCGCGCGGCGGGCAGATCGGCTTCGCGCCCAACAACAACGACGTCGTGCCGTTCACCTACAACCTGCCCGACGGTCCCGTCATCAACATCCCGGTGCGCACTGCACAGTACTATGCCGTCGCCCTCACGCTTCCGTTCTTGAAGACGCCCAAAATGTTCGGAACCATCACGGTCGCGCCGCAATGGCTCGTCCATACCGCCGGAGCGAATGTGGGCAACTCCATGCAGCTGCCGCAGGTGATCTACCTCGAGTATACGCCGTTCCACGGGACGACGCTCTTCGTCGAGCCGCAGAGCGCCCGCGATTATCTGCCTACCGATCCGTATCCCGAACATCTCTTCGCCTACTTCCTCGGTGCGTCGCAGCGTTTGAGCAAATATGCATTCGTTCAGGTCGTCCTCAACAGCGGCAATCCGACCAATCGCGGGCCGGACGGCATCACCGGCATCAAGTGCGTGACCGTGCAGCAGGCCATCAACAACGCGTGCGGGCTCGCGATCGGCGGCCTCAAGGCGACGCAACTGCAGCTGCAGTTCGGCATCGGTTCACCCAGCGTCTTCCCATTGTAAGTTTCCGAGGTTTCACATGAAAAGCTCTCGCGTATTGGCTTGTCTAGGGTTGATCGCTGCGCTCAGTGCCTGCGGCGGCACTCTGAGCGGTGGACAAGGTATCGTTCCGACGAACGCTGCCGGTCGCATCCGTGACGACGGCGGCGTGGCGCAGAAGATCGTCGGCGTCGGCGATAGCCTGACTGCCGGGTATCAAGCGGACGGAATCCTGGGTCAAACGGGCATACCGAACCCGCTAGACCCCGGCACACCGATTCCGCAGACTCAAGAGAGCGGCTGGTGGTCGCTGGTGGTGGAACAGGCCTCGAGCGCGCCGCTCGAATCTGCGATTGCGCAAATGTACGATCCGTCCACGAGCCCGCTGCCGCTCATCAAGGGACCGGGACTCGACAATCAGGTCGTGCCGACGGGTCCCAGCAGCTTCGCGCCGTTCGGTCAATTCAAGGGCGCCGATCCCTGCACGTACGCCCACGGCTTCAATCAGTCCGGCTTTGGGTTTAAAGCGTCGGCGCGCGTGCGTTTGAACCCGACCTCGGCGACGATTCGCAACGTCGGCATCCCGGGCCTCACGCTGCACGAAGCGAACACGATCCACCAACCGCAGACCAACACGTGCAGTCCCCTACCGGGTATTCCGGGGCTGTTAAGCGACGTCGTCAACGAGGAGAGCGGCACCTACTGGCCGGTGCTGCGCAACTTCACCAACCTCGGGCCGCATCTCACCGAGGTCAACGCCGCAGCCTCCCGCCATCCGACGCTCGCAACCGTGTGGCTCGGCGCCAACGACGTGCTCAAGTACATGGGCAGCGGCGGCCGCTTTGTCGGAGGCGATCGGAATGGGGGACAGGCCGAGAGCGACCTGCGCGCGACGATTTCGACACTGCAGCACGCCGGCGCGCGCGTCGTCTTAGCGAACTTGCCAAACATCCTCGAGACGGGTTACTTTCAGCGCGTCGGACCGGTAAAAGGTGCTGGAGGATGTAAGATCGCGAGCTTCGCCCGTTGCCTAATGGCGATCACGCCCGGTCTCGGCAGTTTCCTGCCCGGGATCTCGAAGACTTATCATCTCGACGCCCCCGGTTGCGTGCCAACGTCGGTGACGAAGCCGTGCGGGTACCTCACGCTGCCGGCGGTCGTATTGATCATCAACTACTTCGGCTCGAACGGAAACGTGCCCAACCTCGATTGCACGAAACCCGCTCCGGGATGTAAACCTGTGAAGGGCAGCGGCCTAGGAGCGAACTACATCACGCCAGAGTTTGCAGCGAAGGTGCAGGCACTCAACGACGCGATCAACCAGGGCATCGACAACGCCGCGAAGTCATCGCGCCTCCCGCTCGTCGACGTTCAGGCGATCTTTAAAGGAATCGCGAGCGGCAATCCGTCCAATCCGTATTATCGATCGGCCGCGTCGATAGCGCCGGGGGTCTGCTGCACGCTCGGCTTCATCCACTTCATCGGCTCGACGGCGGCGCCGGGCGGGATCTTGAGCTTCGACGGCATCCATCCGTCAAACTCCGGTTATGCGTTAATCGCGTACGAATTCATTAAAACGATCAATAAGGCATACGGCGCCCACATACCCGAGGTGGACGTCAAGGCCGTCTACGACGGATCGCGCTGCAGCAACAAGAAATACTGCTACCCGGACCCCTACGCGCCGCACACGTAGGCGGCGGCGGATCTAAGGCTCTTCGTCTAGCGCCTCGTCGTCGTGCCGGCGCTCTAAGCGCTCCGTGACCTCGGCCTTCACGTCGTCGGGAACGTCGGGCTTTTCGAGCAGTTCCCGGTCCTCGTCGTCGAGAAGCGTTTCGAATTCGTCGGTGTTTGGGTCGTTTTCGGGGGGTCTCATGTGAGTCGGACCTCTTCATTCGTCACGTGGTTGCGCGAGCTAGCCGCGACGCTGTTGACGTTCGATCGCTCCGCGCTCGAGCCGGGCTTCGCGCTGCGCTGCACGATCGGCGTCGCGATTCCGCTCATCGCGGGGACGGCGATCGGACGGCCGGCGTTCGGCATCACCGCTGCCATCGGGGCGTTCATCACCGGATTCACGTCGCTGCAGGGCATCTATCGAACGCGTTTGAGTGCGATCCTCCTCGCGGCGGTGAGCATGTCGGCCACCAGTTTCGTCGGCGCCGTTGGTCATTCTACCCCAGGAGCGATCGCCGCCATCGCGATCGTCGGATATTTGTGCGCCACGATCGGACAGACCGGTTCCATCGCGGCGACCGTCGGTCTCAACTCGCTCGTCGCCTTCGTGCTCTTCTCGAGCCAGCCGCTGGCGCCGCCGGCTGCGCTCGTGCAGTCCGGGCTCGTCGTGACGGGCGGAGTCCTCCAGGCGCTGTTGCTGCTGCTGGCGTGGCCCTTCGGGCGGCTCGAGACCGAGCGCGCGGCGATAGCGAGCGTGTATCGCAACCTTGCGGCGTACGCGCGGGCGGTTGCAGACGGCAAGCCGGGCCTGCCGCCGATTACACCGTTCGCCACCGCGCGCCAGGTGCTCGCCGACCCGCAGCCGTTCGCGCCCGCGGCCGAAAAGGCGCGCTTGCGGCGGCTGCTCGAGGACGCGGAGGTCATTCGCAAACGGCTCGGCGCGGCGGTCTCGACGCGCGAGCCGACGCTGCCGGTCGCGGAACGGCTCGACGCAATCGCCGGCTCGCTCGAAAGCGGCAGCGACGCGGAATGGCTCCCGGGCTTCGACTTGCTTTCGCGGCCGCGCCCCGGCCCGTACGTCGGAAGCCACATCGAATGGCTGAGCCGCGACGCGCTGCGTTTCGCACTCGTACTCGCGATCGCGATGGCGATCGGCCGTCACTTTCAAGCCGACCGCGGCTACTGGATTCCGCTGACGACGGCCATCGTCCTCAAGCCGGACTTTCTCACGACGGTCGTGCGTGGGTTCGCGCGAATCGGCGGAACCCTCGTCGGCGCCGTCGTCGCGTCGGCTGCGGTCGCACTGCTGCGCGGACACGCGACGGCGCAAATCGCCGGCGTGGTCGTAGCCGCGGGAGCGGCCTACGTCTCGTTCAATCCGAACTACGCGCTGTTCACGATCGCGATCACCTCCTTCGTCGTGATCTCCCTCGGAATGCGCGGCCTTCCCGGCACGATCACGATAGACCAGCGCGTGCTCGACACGCTGGTGGGCGGCGCACTGGCGATGATCGGCTACCTGGTGCTGCCGACGTGGGAGCGCAAGCGTACGCGTGCGCTACTGGCCGACCTCCTCGACGCGCAGCGCGCGCTCGCGAGCGACGTCTTTCGCGCCTACACGGACCCTTCGGAGGACGCGCGCCCGCGGATCGAACGCACACGCACCCAGGTGTGGAAGATCCGCACCGCCGTCGAGGCGTCCATCGACCGCACGCGCAGCGAGCCGCACCGCCATCACACGATCGGCGCCGGGCTGGCGCTGCGAATCCTCGCCGCGACGCAGCGCTTCGCGTTGGCCAACCTCGCGCTCGAGGCGGGGCTGGACGCCGGAGCTCCAACGAACCCAGACACGCTGCGCGCGTTCGCGGAAGC
Organism: Vulcanimicrobiota bacterium; assembly: GCA_963723485.1. Classification (GTDB taxonomy): domain Bacteria; phylum Vulcanimicrobiota; class Vulcanimicrobiia; order Vulcanimicrobiales; family Vulcanimicrobiaceae; genus Cybelea. The sequence continues at coordinate 534,987 of CAVRQS010000002.1, forward strand.
GCTCGACGAACGCATGACCGCGATCGCACAAGCGCTGCGGCAATCGCGTCGTGCGCCGGGCGACACGCACCTCCCGACCGGCCTCACGCGGCTCGACGAGCCGATGCGCGATCGCGCCGGCGCGTACGTCGACGCCGTCACGCGCATGGCGCGCCTTATCGGTTACGCGTAGATGCCGCGGACCTTCAAGGCCTTCACGACGCGATCGATCGCGAGCGTATACGCTGCGGTGCGGAGCGTCGCATGGCGCGAGTTCGCGATCGAGCGGATCTGATGCAAGTTGGTGAGGAGGAAGTCTTCGAGTTTTTCGTTGACCTCGGGCTCCTTCCAAAAGTATCCCATCCGGTCTTGCGCCCACTCGAAATACGAGACCGTCACGCCGCCGGCGTTGGCCATGATGTCGGGAAGCACGACGATGCCGCGCTCGCGGAAGATGCGGTCGGCCTCGGGCGTCGTCGGCCCGTTGGCGCCCTCGACGATCAACTTTGCCTTTACCTTCGCCGCGCTCTCGGCGGTGAACACCTTCTCGAGCGCCGCCGGAACGAGCACGTCGCACTCGCTCGCGAGCAGCTCGCTGTTGGTGATCTTCTCCCCACCCTTGAAGCCTTCGAGCGTGCCAAACTTGGCCGCGTGTTCCATCGCACCCGCGACGTAGATCCCGTTCTCATTGTAGTACGCGCCGGTAACGTCGGAGATGCCGACGATCTTGCAGCCGCGTTCCTCGAACAGCTTGGCCGCGTGCTTGCCGACGTTGCCGAATCCCTGAATCGCGATCGTCGCCTTGTCGGGCCGCAGCTCCATCTCGGCCATCTCGTCCAGCGCGCAGATCGTCACGCCGCGACCCGTGGCCTCGACGCGGCCACGCGAGCCGCCGATGTCAAGCGGCTTGCCCGTTACCACGCCGGGAGTGTTCTGCCGGACGTGCATCGAGTAGGTGTCCATGAACCACGCCATGACCTGCGGCGTCGTGTTGACGTCGGGCGCGGGAACGTCTTTATCCGGCCCGACGACCTCGACGAGCTCCGCGGCGTAGCGGCGCGTGATGCGCTCGAGCTCGTTGGCGGAGAGGGTCGCGGGATCGCACGTCACCCCGCCCTTGCCGCCACCGAACGGCAGGTCCACGACCGCGCACTTCCACGTCATCCAAAAGGCGAGCGCCGTGACCTCGTCGAGCGTCACGCCGGGGTGGTAGCGGATGCCGCCCTTCGCCGGACCGCGCGCAAAATTGTACTGCACGCGATATCCGGTGTAGACTTCGAACTCGCCCGAGTCGCGCTGAAACGGAATCGAGAAGATAATCTGGCGCGACGGATGTGTGAGTATGCGCCGCATCCCGCCGTCGAGCTCCAATAGGTCGGCGGCTTCGTTGAAATAGGCAATGGCGTCGCCGAATACGGAGACGTCGCGCACGGAGGGCCCTGAGCCCGTCGTAGGGCGCAGCGTAGCGGTCATGCCCTAACCTTTGTCGGTTACGCGCCGCAGCCCCTTGATTCACACGTTGAAACGAAAATTAACGACATCGCCTTCTTGCATCACATAATCGCGTCCCTCGCTGCGGACGCGACCGGCCGCCCGCAACTCGTCCACGGTTCGATACTTGACGTAATCGTCGTACGACACGATCTCGGCTCGGATGAAACCCCGCTCGATATCGCCGTGGATCGTCCCCGCCGCCCGCGGGGCCTTCGTGCCGCGCCGGATCGGCCAGGCGCGAGCCTCCTTTTCGCCCGCGGTGAGAAACGTCGTGAGCCCGAGCAGGTCGTAGGCCGCCGCGGCGAGTTCGTCGAGCCCGCTGCGCTCCATCCCTAGCTCCCGGCGAAACTCATCCGCCTCGCTCTCATTTAGGCCGGCGAGCTCCGCCTCTACCTTCCCGCTCAGCACCACCGCGCGGCCGCCCTGAGCCACGGCGATCTCGCGCACGCGCCGCACCTGCTCGCCCTCGGCGCCCAGTTCCGTTTCGCCGACGTTCGCCACGTAGAGCACCGGCTTGGCCGTGAGCAGGAACGAATCGGCGGCGACTTGCGCCTCCAAGGAGTCGGGCGCGAAGCTGCGCGCCGGCCGCGCATCCTCCAGCGCCGAATCGAGGCGTCGCGCAGCGTCGAGATGCCCGCGAAGCTTCGGGTTAGCGCGCACCTCGCGCTCGAGCTTCGGGATGCGCCGGCGCATCGTCGCGAGGTCCGCCAGCGCGAGCTCGATCGCTACGATGTCGGAGTCGCGCTGCGGGTCCGGATGGCCCTCGACGTGCGCCACGTCCGCATCCTCGAAACAGCGCAGGACCATCGCGATCGCGTCGGTCTCGCGAATGTGGCTCAGGAAGGCGTTGCCGAGTCCTTCGCCGGCGCTTGCGCCGCGGACCAAGCCCGCGATATCGACAAAGCGAACGGTCGCCGGGACGATCCGGCGCGCATTGACGAGCTGCGCGAGAATGGGCAGGCGCGAATCCGGCACCGCGACCTCGCCGATGTTCGGCTCGATCGTCGCAAACGGATAGTTCGCCGCCAGGGCGTGCGCCGAGCGTGTGAGCGCATTGAAGATAGTCGATTTGCCGACGTTCGGCAACCCGACGATTCCGCAGGAGAGTGGCACTGCAGCCCGCCGGTTCGTCTGCTCGCACTGCCCGACCTTGCGCCTGGAGGCCCGGCGCGACGACCGCGGCAAGAGAATCGTCCGGACGTGTCGGATACGTCGTCATGCGCCAAATGAAGGTCGACAAACTCGGCATCGACCTCCTGACCCACGACCCAGTGGTCATCCTCAAGGACATGGACGGCTCGCACTATCTCCCGATTCTGATCGGACCGTTTGAAGCGACGGCGATCGCGCTCGCACTGGAAGGCGCACCGGTTCCGCGGCCGCTCTCGCACGACCTCATGCGCAACATCCTCGAGTCGCTCAACGCCAATCTGGAGCAAGTCGTCATTCACGACATCAAAGACTCGACGTTCTTCGCCAAGCTCGTCGTGCGCACGAACGGCGAGCTCCAAGAGATCGATGCCCGACCGTCCGACGGCATCGCGCTCGCGCTGCGCGTTCCCGCCCCGATCTTCGTCTCCGACAAGATCGTACTCGAGGAAGCCACCGCCGAGAAGAAGCCCATCAACGACACCGAGATGGCGCGCTTCAAAAAATTCCTCGACGACTTAAAACCCAGCGACTTTAATCGCTAGCCTCTCGGTCATCCTTCGACGGAGCTTGTCCCGAGCACAGTCGAAGGACTCAGGATGACACTTAGGCGAACCTGCCGGGGCTTATGACTGATGCACTGCGCGCCGACATAGGCGTGTTCGGCGGGTCGGGGTTCTATTCGCTCATGGAAAACTCGCACGAGGCGTGGGTGGAGACGCCCTACGGCGCGCCCAGCGACAAAGTCGCGTTCGGCGAAATCGCCGGAAGGCGCGTGGCGTTTCTGCCTCGACACGGCAGGGACCACCAGTTCCCACCCCAATCGATCAACTACCGCGCCAACTTGTACGCGATGAAAAAAATCGGCGTGAAGTGGATCGTTGGGCCGACGGCCAGCGGTTCGCTCAAGGCCGACGTACGACCGGGATCGATGGTCGTGTGCGACCAGCTCGTCGATCGCACGACCGCCCGGAAAGACACGTTTTACGACAGCCCGATATCGACGCACATCAGCTTTGCGGATCCGTACTGCCCGACGCTGCGACCGATCGCCGTCGACGTGCTGCGATCGCTCGGCATCGAGACGCACGAGACCGGGACGGTAGTCGTTATCCAAGGACCGCGCTTCTCCACCCGAGCCGAATCGCACTGGTTTCAAGCCCCGGGATGGGAAGTCATCAACATGACGCAATATCCCGAGGCGTATTTGGCGCGCGAGCTCGAGATGTGTTACGTAAACATCTCGCTCATAACTGACTACGACGTCGGCCTGGAGGGAATGCCGCCCGTCTCGCATCACGAAGTCATCGAGGTCTTTACGAGAAACAACGAACGGGTGAAAGCGGCGATCGGAGAGATCGTCAGAAAGATCGACATGGACGCTGACTGTTCGTGCCGGCACGCGCTCGAGGGAGCCCGCTTCTAGAGCGATGCAGCGCCGGCGGCCGCGACTCGACCTCGGAATGTACGCGCGCGCCGTTCCGCTCTTGCTGCGGCACCCGTCGATCTTCGCCATGCCGCTGCTGGCCGCGGTCGTCGATCTGCTGCTCTCCCAGGTCTCGTATCTGTTCACCGACCCACTGGGCGGCGCGGGCGCCGGACTCTTCGGGCTAATCGTGCAGCTCGTCTACCTATGGGCGTTCGGCGTCACGATCGTCCAGGCGAATAACATCTGGCGGCGTCAGCGCGGCACGTTCGACGAAGCCTGGGAGGAGGGGCGCCGCAAGTTCGGCGGCATCGCGCTCGCCGCGATCGGATTTCAGTTCGTCGTCTGGGCGGCGAGCTACATCGGTTCGTTCCTCGGCGGCCCGATCGGTCTCGCCCTCGGTGCGGTCGCCGCGTTCTTCCTCATCTACACGATTCCGTCGGCGGCGATCGGCGGACTGCCGGGCGCGCTCGCCATCTCGGGATCGATCCGCGGCGTGCGCGCCGAGCCGATCGGTTCGATCGTTCTCGCGGTCGCGTTCTTCGCGATCTGGTACGTCGCCGTTCCGATCGGACTGCCGTACCTGCTGGTACACCTCTCGCCGACGCTCTGGTCGCTCGTGACGGCCGCCGTGCGCGCGCTCGCGCTAGCCTACCTCGCGTTTCCGTTCGCCAAGCAATACGACGACATCGCGTTCACCGGCTACTGGTGAGCGCCATGCGAACGTACTCGCCGATCAGCGCCGGGCTGACGTTGGTCCGCGCCAGGCGCGCGGCCTCGTCGAGCTTCGCGAGCAGCGCCGCCGCCTCGCGCCGGCCGAGGGGTTTCAGCTTGCGCAGCCGATCGGCGTGATCGATCGTCATCAGCGCGATGCCGTCGTGACTGCCTGCGACGATCCAGTCGCGCACCAGCGTCTTGATCGTCTCGAGGCCTTCCGCAAGCGTCTCGCGCGTCGCCCACGGGTCTTGCGGCGACTTGCCCTCGACGCTATCGAAGAACCAGCGCACGATCGCTGCGCGTAACGATTCCTCTTCCTGTTCGAGCGCGGCCAGCGCCCGCGTCACGCTCCCGCCGGAGAGCGATGCGCCCAGCTCGGCATCGGCATCGCCGTAATGCATGCGGCGCAGCACTTCCGCCACGTCGGCCTTCGCGAGCGACGCGAAGCGCACGTCGATCACGCGCGAGCGGATCGTCTCGAGGAGCCGCCCGGGCGTCGCCGTCGTCACGATCATCACGACGCCGGCCGGCGGCTCCTCTAAAAACTTCAGCAGCGCGTTTGCGGCATGCTGCGTCGCGAAATCGACGTCGCCGAGCAGCAGCACGCGCAAGCCCCCGCTGTAGGACTGCATCGAGAGCTGGCGGACGAGGTCGCGCGCCGAGAGCTGGTCGGTCTCGCCGAATCCTGCCGGGGCGTCGCGATCGCCGATCTTGAGCACCCCCTCGTGCTCGAGAAAGTCGGGATGGTGCGCGTTCTCGCCGCGAAACAGCGCGCACGAAGAGCACGTCTCGTCATACCCCAGGACGCCGCTCTTGGGAGCGAGGCAAAGCAGCGACTGCGCGAGCCGCCGCGCGAACGTCTTCTTCCCGACGCCGGCGGGTCCGGTGAAGAGATAGGCATGGGCGAGCGTCTGCGGCGTGAGCACGCCGAAGTAGCGTTTCGGTCCGGCCGCGCCGACGACGTCGAAGTGCGCCGCGCTCACAGATGCCGCAGCGCGTCTTCGGCCAGGCGATCCGGCGGAAGCGCGCCGTCGAGCACGCGATGACGCGGGCCGCGCGCGAGCTCGAGAAAGCCGCGCCGCACGCGCTCGTGAAACGCGTCGTCTTCGATTTCGATCCGGTCCGGCGCACCCGAGCGCTCGCGCAGTCGCGCGCGCGCCGCGGCGACCGGCAGATCCACGAGCAGCATTGCGTCGGGCTCCACGCCGCCGGCCGCGAAGTCGCACAGCGCGCGCAGCAGCTCGAGATCCATGCCGCGTCCATAACCCTGATACGCAAGCGTCGAGTCCGTAAACCGATCGCACAGGACGGTGACGTCCGACGCGAGCGCGGGCCGGATCACCTCCTCGACGTGCTGCGCCCGCGCGGCGTTTACCAAGAACGCCTCGGCGAGCGGCTCGATCGTCAGGCGACGGTCCAAAAAGATGTTCCGCACGGCGTCGCCGAGCCGCGTGCCGCCCGGCTCGCGCGTGATCACGACGCGTTTTCCAGCCGCCTGCAATCGCGCGGCCAGCCGCGCAACGAGCGTGCTCTTCCCGCTACCCTCGATGCCCTCGACGACGACGAACGTTCCAGGCCCCTTCGACAGAGCCTGTCCTGAGCGAGCGAAGCGAGTCGAAGGGCTCAGGGTGACAACGCGTCTGACGTCTTATAGATCTTGACGCGGCGGTTGGGCTCGAGGCCGGTGCTGCGCGACTGCAGGCGATAGCGCTCCGCCAGCTGGTGCTGCATCCGCCGCACGTACGACGTCTGCGGGGAAAGCTCGATCGCCTGATTGGTCAGCAAGACCTGATAGATCGCCTCCTCGGCCTCGCGCAGCGCCAGCTCCTCATGATCGATGGAACCGAGGTTGAACACGTCGCGCAACGCGGCCTGGATCTGCGTCGTCGTGTTCGTCTTGATCGAGTAGATGGGCACGTTGTCGGAGGCGATCTGCTTGAGCTTCGGCTGCTCCTTGCGCTCGAGCGTCTTGAGCGTGAGCACCACGTCGGCGTCGTCCCAGTTGCGGGCGATCGACGCGTGGACGCGCAGGTTCGCAATGGCGCGCTCGATCTTGTTGCGCGACACGCCGTAGGGGAAGATCGAGAGCGGGCGGTCGCGTTCGTCGTGCTCGCGCTCGTGATCGTAGCGGTCGGCCAGGCGCGGCATCGACTCGGGATCCGCCTCTTGAACGACCGTGACGGCGCCGCTCGGCTCGCGTTGCCGGATCTCGGGCTGCGGCTGGTAGCCGCGCAGCAGCGCGTCGATGACGTCGGCGACGTTTTTGTGAATCGCGAGCCGATCGCGGTCGTGGATCTCGACGACCCCGTCGAAGGTCGGCGGTGCCTTCCGCTCGAGCACCGTCTTGCGCGTGCCGCGGCGGCGTGCCTCTTCGTCGGAGAGCGTCACCGCGCTGACGCCGCCGACGAGGTCGGAGAGCGTCGGGTTCATCAGAAGGTTTTCCAACGTCTGCCCGTGCGCGGTCCCGATCAGCGTCACGCCGCGCTCCGCGATCGTGCGGGCTGCCTCGGCCTCCGCAGCCGTGCCGATCTCGTCGATGACGATGACCTCCGGCATGTGGTTCTCGACCGCCTCGATCATCACGGCGTGCTGCAGCGCGGGATCGGCGACCTGCATGCGCCGTGCCAAACCGATGCCGGGATGCGGGATGTCGCTGTCGCCGGCGATCTCGTTCGAGGTGTCCACGATGACGACGCGCTTGCGTTCTTCCGAGAGCACGCGGGCGCACTCGCGCAGCATCGTCGTCTTTCCGACGCCGGGACGCCCCAAGAGACAGATCGACTTTCCGCTGCGCAGCACGTCGAGTAGGATGTCGATCGTACCGTAGACGGCACGGCCGACGCGACAGGTCAGGCCGACGATCTTGCCGGTACGGTTGCGAATCGCGCTGATCCGGTGCAGCGTCTGCTCGATGCCGGCGCGGTTGTCCGCGCCGAATGGCGAGATGCGCGAGCAGACGTGCGCGATGTCTTCGTGGCTTACCGCAGGGTCGGTGAGATACTTGAAGTCGTTCTCAAAGCGGGCTTCGGGCGGCCGCCCCAGATCGAGCACCACTTCGATGATATCTTCGATGTTGTTGAGACGGACGAGCGCTTGCCGTATCGCGAGTGGAAAAATGTCGAGGAGCTGAGAGAGTTCCCAACTAGGGGAAACGTGATGAACTCTAACCGCCAATACTGATCCCCGTTTCCGCGCCTGTCCCCCGAGGCACTCTTACGGGTTTACTCGGACCGCCGCTTCACTCCTTTACGACGCGGATCGTGCGCAGCGTGTCGTCGTACGGTCCCTGGATGCGAACGCCGGCCTTCAGCTCCAAGCGCAAGTAGTCGATGATGTCGGGCGTGAGCTCCTCGCCCGGAGCGATGACCGGGATGCCTGGCGGGTAGGGCGTGATCGTCTCGGCGCATACGCGTCCTTTGGACTCGCGCAGCTTCACTAGTTCGGTGTCGGCAAGGAACGCTTCGCGCGGCCGCATCCGCATCGGGGGCACCGCCGGGAGACGAAACGTCCCGCGCCGCAGCCGCTGCTCGAGAATGCCCGACGGCGCGAACATGTCGAGCTCACGTTCGCCGCGGGCCAGTTCCTCGAAGGCCTCGACGAACCGCCGCGCCGCGTCGCGCGTCGTGCCTATCGTGAAGAGCGCGACAACGTTGAAGAGATCCGCCAGTTCGACCTGGATGTTGTAGCGGCGGCGCAGTATTTCCGACGCCTCGTAGCCCGTGTAGCCGAGGCCTTTGACCGTCACGGTAATCTTCGTGGGATCGAGCGCGAAGATGCCCGGCCGCCCTCGCAGCTCCTCGCCGAAACAGTAGAGACCGGGAATCGCGTTGAGCCGGGCGCGCGTCTCCTGCGCAAGCTCGATCGCGCTCGACAGCAACGCCGCCCCCTCGGTCGCCATCTGCTTGCGCGCGACGTCCAGTGACGCGACCATCGGGAGATTGGGCGAGGTCGACAGGAACATCTTGAGCACGGCCTTGAGCCGATCGAGCCGAACGCGCGCGCCCTTCTGGTGCAGCATGGCACACTGCGAGAACGCGGAGAGCATCTTGTGCGTCGAGTTGATGCAGAGGTCGCTGCCCGCGGCGGTCGCGGACATCGGTAGCGCCGCGTGAAAGTGAAAGTGCGGCCCCCAGGCCTCGTCCACGAGCAGCAGCTTGCCGGCGTCGTGCACGATGCGCTCGATCGCCTGCAGATCGGCGGCGACGCCGTAGTACGTCGGCGATACGAGATAGACGGCCACGACTTCCGGATGCTCGCGTAGCGTCGCCGCGACCGTCTCGGGCGTGACGCAGTGGTCCATGCGCAGCTCCACGTCCACCTCGGGGCGCATGTACACCGGCTCCGCGCCGCTCATCACGAGGCCGCCCAGCATCGATTTGTGCGAGTTGCGCGGCACCGCGATCTTCTCGCCCGGATTCACCGCGGCCATCATCATGCACTGGTTACCGCTGGTCGAACCGTTGATGAGGAAGAAGGTGTTGTCGGCGCCCCAGGCCTCGGCCGCGAGCCGCTGCGCCGCCTTGATCGACTCGGTGGGCTGCAGCAGGTCGTCGATGCCGGGCATCGGCGTCAGGTCGATCGCGCAGATATTGTCGCCGACGAACTCGCGAAAGGCGAGATCCATGCCGTTGCCCTGGATGTGACCCGGCGTGTGGAACGGTAGCACGCCGGCGTCGACGTAGTCGAGCAGCGCCTGGAAGTAGGGGGTCTTATGTTGATCCAACGCTCATGCCAGCACTTCGAAGCCGAGGCGATCGAGCATGCCGAGATCCTCGGAGTCGTTGCGGCCTCGCGTCGTGAGGTAGTCGCCGAGCACGATGCCGCTCGCGCCGCTGCGCATTCCGAGATCTTGTAGCCCCTTTAGCGTCACCTCGCGCCCGCCCGCGAAGCGTACGAGCGCGCGCGGCAGCGCGAGCCGAACCATCGCGACGAACCGCAGTGCCTCGGCCGGATCGAGCAGCGGACGCTGCGCGAACGGCGTGCCGGGCCGCGGGTTGAGGAAGTTGACGGGAACTTCTTCCGGCCGCAGCTCCTGCAGTGCCCCGAGAAATGCGACGCGGTCGTCGAGCGTCTCGCCCATGCCGATGATGCCGCCGCAGCACAGTTCGAGGCCGTGGCGTTTCACGCGCAGGCAGGTCTCCCAGCGCTCCTCGTACGTGTGCGTCGTACACACGAACGGGAAGTAGCGCTCCGAGGTCTCGAGGTTGTGATTGACCTTGTCGACGCCGACCCGGGCGAGCAACTCCATGTGATCGTCGGTCAGGATGCCGAGCGATACGGCTACCGTCAACGGCAGCTCGGCCTTGATCGCGGTCGTGGCCGCGCAGACGCGCTCCATCAGCTTTTGAGACGGACCGCGCACGGCGACGACGATGCAGAACTCGCCGGCGCCGCGCTCATGCGCGGCGCGCGCCGCGGCGACAAAGCCGTCGACGGTCGAGAGCGGCTCGGCCGCGACGTCGGTGGCGTAGCGCGCACTCTGCGAGCAGAAGTTGCAGTCTTCGGAGCAGCCGCCCTTCTTCGCGTTATATAGCACCTCGACCGCGACGGCATTGCCGGTATAATGCGAGCGCACGTCGTCGGCCAGCGCGAGCAGATCGGGAATGCGCTCCGCCGGCAGGGCCGCGAGTTCTCGCAGAAGCTGCGCATCGGCGGGGGCGCCGCGACCGAGTACTTGCGCGCGAGCGCGTTCGAGCGAGGTTTGTGGGTTTGTCATCGGTTTCTTTGTATAAAAGGCAGCAAGAGATTTGCGCCCTCCCCTACGGAGTCCGTTTCGGCGGGTGCAAACGGCAGAATGCCAAGTGTCGGCGAGTTTCCCTGCAGCGCGCGCGTCACGTCGTCGCGATACTCGGCACCGGTCGGGCCCCAGCGCTCGACCAGGATCGCACCTGCGACCGGAACGCCCCTTTCTTGACAGGCCTCGAGCGTCAACAGCGCGTGGTTGATGCAGCCGAGCCGCAGGCCCACGGCGAGCACGACTTCCAGCTTCGCCAACCGCGCGACATCGACAAGGCGCTCCCGATCGTTCAGCGGCACCATGATGCCGCCCGATCCCTCGACGACGAGCGGACCGGCGAGCCCGTCGATGCGAGCGGCAAGCTCGCGGGCATTCAGCGTCGCCCCGCGCGCGAGCGCCGCCGACCACGGGTCCGCAGGCTTCTCGAAGCGCGCGAGCTCGACGTTCGGCACGCCGGCGAGCGTGCCGGCTCGCATCGCATCGCCCTCGGCGTCCCGCGCAACGCCGGTCTGCACGACCTTGACGACCGTCGGCGTACTTCCCGAGCGACGGAGCGCGAGCGCGAGCGCCGCCGTAACGCGCGTCTTGCCGACGTCGGTGTCGGTACCGGTCACGAGATAGCGGTGCGGCGCGGTGCTCAAACTTTGCCGAACTCCTCGACCAGGCGGTCGATCTGCTCTATTGTATGATCGGCGCGCACCGAAACGCGCAGCCGCGACGTTCCGGGCGGCACGGTCGGCGGCCGGATCGCCGGCACGAACATGCCGCGCGCAAAGAGTTCCTCGGAGGCGCGCAGCGCCCGTTCCTCGGCGCCGAAGGCCAGCGGCACGATCGCGCCGGCGGATTTGGGTGCGGGAAGGCCAATAGCAATTAACCCGTCACGCAGGCGCGCGACGTTGGCGTGCAACCGCTCGCGCCGGTCGTCCGCGCGGCGCGCCAGCAGCAGCGCAATGCGCGCCGCGAGTGCGATCGCGGCGGGCAGGGCCGTATCGAAGAGGAAAGCGCGCGCCTCATTGACGAGGAGTTCAACGAGGGGTGCGGGGCCGGCGATGAATCCGCCGTGCGCACCGAGAGCCTTCGAGAGCGTGCCCAGCACGACGACGCGCGGATCGTCGAGATCGCGTGCCAGCCCCGCGCCCTGCGCGCCGGTGACGCCGAGCGCGTGCGCCTCGTCGAGCAGCAGCACGCCGCCGTCGCCCAAGCCCGCAAGCAGTGCGCGCGGATCGACGGCATCGCCCTCCATGCTGAAGATCGTCTCGCTCACGACGCACGTCGCGCGGTCCTCCGCGGGGGGCGCCGTGGCGTGATCGTAGATCGTGTGCGGCACCGGCGCGAGACGGATCCCATCGATGAGCGACGCATGATTGAGGCGGTCCGACGCGATCGCGTCGACGCAGCGCGCGAGCGCCGGAATCGTGCCGACGGCGGCGTGATAACCCGACGAGAAGAGGAGTGCGCGCTCGCGTCCTAGCCAGCTCGCGAGCTCCTCCTCGAGCAGCGACAGCTCGCGATGCCGCCCCGCCAGCAGTCGCGCTCCGCCCGAGCCCACGCGCGACGCGCGCTTCAGCGCCTCGACGACCGGCGGCTCCGCTGCGAGGCCGAGGTAATCGTTCGAGGAGAAGTCGATGACGTTCGAGAGCTGGCGTTCCGGCAGCTCGCGGTAGCGCTGTTTTGCGCGGACGTCGTTCAGCATCGCGTTGACGCGCTGTAGATAGGTCACCCTTCGACGGAGCCTGTTCGGAACGGAGTCGAAGAACTCAGCGTGAGACGTAATGCGTCGAAGAATGCGTCGACTTCGGCGTCGGTCGAGCAGAGCGGCGGCACGAACTGCAGTACGTCGCCGATCGGCCGAGTGAAATGACCCGCCGCGTAGAGGCCGTCGGCGACGCGCCACGCTGCCGTGGGAGATCCGTGCGGATCGATCGCGTCGGCGCGCAGCTCGATGCCGATCATCGCGCCGGCCTGACGCGCATCCCGCACCAGCGGATGAGCGCGAAGGTCTTCCATCCGTGCGGCCGCGCGGCGCGCAATTCCGGCGACGCGCGCGAGCGTCTGCTCTTCGTCGAACAGGTCGAGTGACGCCAGGGCCGCGGCGCACGCGATCGGGTTGCCTGCGTACGAGTGTCCATGAAAGAAATGAACGAACGCGCCGTAGTCGCCGAGGAAGGCATCGTAAACGCGGCGCCGCACGAGCGCGCACGAGAGCGCCAGCGCTCCGCCCGTGATGCTCTTGCCCAAGCAGAGGATGTCGGGACGCAGCGCGGTCTGCTCGAAAGCGAACATCGTCGCGGTTCGGCCGAATCCGGTCGCGATCTCGTCCACGATGAGCAGCGGCTCCATGTCGCGCAGCGCGCCGTAGACGGCGGGGTCGACGAGTCGCATGCCCGTCGCCGCCTGGATCAGCGGTTCGACGATGACGGCCGCGACGTCCGGCCCGAGCGGCGCGTCGTCGCGGAAGGCACGGGTCTCGAAAGTCAGATCGGCGAAGCGCGTCTTGAAGCGCGCGATGTCCGAAACGCTCATCGCGCCGATCGTGTCGCCGTGGTAGGCATGACTCAGCCGAACGAAGCGGCGCCGCTGCGGTTGACCGGCGTTCTGCCAAAACTGCGCGGCCATCTTGATCGCTGCCTCGACCGCGCTCGCGCCGTCGGAGGCGAAGAACGCGCGATCCATGACCGCGAGCAGACAGAGACGCTCGGCGAGCGCTTCCGCCGTCGGATTCGTCGCTCCGAGCAGCGTCGCGTGATCGAGCGTCGCCGCCTGGCGCGCGATCGCCTCCACGATGCGCGGATGGCAGTGCCCGTGTACGATCGTCCAAATCGAGCTCACCGCATCGTACACGCGCGCGCCGCGCGCGTCTTCCAGCGTCGTTCCGAATCCGCGCACGAACGCCCGCGCGCGAGGATCGAAGCCGCGCATCTGCGTGAACGGCAGCCAGAGGTGCGCCATCAGCGCAACGAGCTACGCCTAGGCAACGATCAGGGTCGCTCCCGCGATGCAGCCCAACAAGAACGCGGCGAGCAGCAGCGGCATCTCCCGGCGCTTCGGTGCTAGTGGAGGACCACCTAGTGTGCCGAAGGGTGAATCGCTGGACGGTAGCCGGCCGCGAGGATTGCGACCGCCGAGCGCGGCGTCAGCACTTCGACGTCGCCGCGGCCTCGCGATCGCCGCCGCGCGTAGCCCGAATCCGACCATGCGAACAGGTCGGAATTCCAGACCAGCCAAGCCTGGTCGTCGAGCGCGACGTACGCGCCGTCGGGCAGCTTGGCCAGTTCGTCGCGATACGTTTTCTTGTGCTTGCGATCGATGCGCTCGGCGTGCAGTCGCGCGTCCATGGCGTCGGCCCCCGCCGGTGCGCCCGACCACTGCTCCCACAGCGCGAGAAAGCGATTGTAGTCCGCGCGACGACATTCCGCGCAGGGGCGATGGCCGGCGCCCAGCGCGGTTGCTTCGTCGAGAAAGAACAGCTCGGTGTAGCGATGCGGCGTCATCACCTCGCGATGGCGGCCGTGAAACTCGAGCACGCACGCGATCCAGCGCTTTACCTGAAACGGCCGTACGATGCGCCTGTCGCCGTCGTGTAAAATTCCGCGGTTGCCCATCATCAAGCCGCGCCCCGCCACGGCGACGATATCGCCGTAGGGAGTCACGCGGTTCTGTAAAGCCACGCAGACGCGCTACGTTTCTATTCGCTCTTCGATCGAGACGTTGTAGAGGAACAGGAACTTGCCCCACTCATCCGGGAGCGTGTTGCGCTTGATCTGAATCCACGGAATATACTTAGGCTGCCGCGGCTTGCGCTGCAGCGACATGTTGGCCTCTTGGGGCACGCGGTTGTTCTTGCGATTGTTGCAGCGCATGCACGCGCAGACGAGGTTCTCCCACGTCGAGTCCCCGCCGCGGCTGCGAGGGATGACGTGATCCACCGTCATGAGCCGCTCGCCTTTGGCGCCGCAGTATTGACACGTGTGATCGTCGCGGATCAAGACGTTCTTCTTCGTTAGCGCCACCTTTTGCATCGGCCTGCGGATGTAGTAGAGCATCCGGATGATCGACGGCATGCGCATCTCGTAGCTCGGCGACGCCAAGATGCGATCGCGGCCGTGCAGCACCTCCGCCTTGCCCGCAAAGATCAGCTTCACCGCGCGCTGAAAGCTCGTGACGTTCAGCGCCTCGTACGTGAAGTTCAGCACAAGTACTTCGGTCATGGCTAGTTTATAAAGCGAGGCAATTTCTACGTGCCTCGCTTTCGGACGAAGGTCAGCCGGGTTTCGGTTAGCATCTGTGTGATCGCTAACCGCTCGTTTGGACCGAGCCTTTCTTTCACGCGTTCGAATGCGGCGGTCGCCACGTCGATGGCAATTTCCGCAGACGCGTGATCGGGTTCGCGTCCCTCGCCTTCGGTGAGGTACGCATGCGCGGCGAGCGCCAGCGTCGTTATCACCTCGCCGAGCAGCGGCTCGACGGGCGGTATCTGGCCTTGAAACCCTCCGTGTGTATCCGGAGATGCGGCCGAGTTAGACATCTCGGCCCACACTACGCCGCTGCGGTTTTCTTCCCTTGCTTGGATAGCATCCCGAGGAAGTAACGATGGATCCGGTCGTCCGCGGTGAGTTCGGGATGAAACGAGGTCGCGAGCACGTTTCCCTGACGCACCATGACGCCGTGCCCGTCGCGCTGCGCGAGCAGCTCTACCCCCGGGCCGCAACGTTCGATCCACGGCGCACGGATGAAGACGGCCGGGAACGGCGCCTGGCCGAGCGCCGCGATGGGCAGATCGATCTCGGCGGACTCGTTCTGGCGGCCGAACGCGTTACGCCGCACCGTGATATCGATCAAGTTCAACGTCGGCTGCTCCACGTCCGCGACCTCGCGTGCGGCGACGATCATCCCCATGCACGTGCCCCAAAGCGGCATTCCGGCGCGGACGCGCGCGACGATCGGCCGGTCGAGCGCGAAGCGAGCCAGCAGTTTCATCACCGTCGTCGACTCGCCGCCCGGAATGACGAGCGCATCCGCACCCGTGAGGTCGCGCGAGTCTTTCACCGGAAATGCCTCGGCTCCAGCCCTGCGCATGGCGGCGACGTGCTCGACGACGTCGCCCTGGAGTGCGAGTACGCCTACCTTTGTCATCCTGAGCAGAGTCGAATGGCTAGTTGCCACGGGGGCCCATCAGCTCTACGTCCTTGAGCTGACGGACATCCAGGCCGGGCATCGCTTCCGAAGAGCCCAGCGACCGGCACGCCTCGAGTACGACGCGCGGCTCGTTGAAGTGCGTCGTCGCATCGACGATGGCGCGCGCGAAGCGCTTAGGATCCTTCGACTTAAAGATGCCGCTGCCCACGAAGACGCCCTCGGCGCCAAGCTGCATCATCAGCGCGGCGTCGGCCGGCGTCGCGACGCCGCCGGCGCAAAACAGCACGACGGGAAGCTGGGCCTGCGCGGCGACCTCCGCAACGAGCTCGAGCGGAGCGCCCACGTCGCGCGCGCGAGCGACGAGCTCTTCCTTTGGGGCGACGCTCAGGTCGCGGATCGCGTCGCCGATCGCGCGCATGTGACGCACCGCCTCGACGATGTTGCCGCTCCCTGCCTCGCCCTTGCTGCGGATCATCGCGGCGCCTTCGGCGATGCGGCGCAGCGCCTCACCGAGGTCGCGCGCCCCGCAGACGAACGGCGTCGTGAAGGCGTGCTTGTCGACGTGATACTTATCGTCGGCCGGCGTCAGCACTTCGGACTCGTCGATGTAGTCGACGCCGAGCTGCTGCAAGACTTGCGCCTCCGCGAAATGGCCGATGCGCACCTTAGCCATCACCGGAATGGTGACCGCATCCATGATGCCGCGGATGAGATCGATCCCGCTCATGCGCGCCACGCCGCCGGCAGCGCGAATGTCGGCCGGAATCCGCTCCAGCGCCATCACGGCCACCGCGCCGGCCTCCTGGGCGATCGCAGCGTGTTCGGGGGTGACCACGTCCATGATCACGCCGCCCTTGAGCATCTGCGCGAGCCCGCGCTTGACCTTTACACTCCCGGTGCTTTCCATGTCCCTATCATAACAAGCGATCCCAATGAGAACATTGAGAACGCCGCTAGGGCGTCGGGCTCACCGCCGCCGCCGGGGTCCCCGCACTGGCGGGGGACGGCTCCCCGCTTGCCGGCTCGGCTGGCTCGACCGAGGGTGGGATCGTCGGCATGGGCTTCTGTCGCCAGATCGGGACGTTGGGGTTTGGCGTCGGCGTCGGGACTGGCGTGGGACGCGGCTTCGGCGTCGGGGGCAGAGTAGGCAGCGGCTGCGGCGGTACCCGCGGATCGGGGAAGTGCGGATCGCCCGCGGCCGAGAGCGCCTGCGAGCGCTTCCAGTCCGGGCCGTAGGGCTGGGGCGACGCGTTGGGCGACGGACTGATGGAGACCGGCCCGACCGATTGCAGCGTCTGCTCCGTCGCCTGACCGATGACGCGGTCGCCCATGCGCTCGCCGATGGCCACCGCGACGAGCAGCACGACGGCGCCGACCGCCAGGACGATCGTCGGGAGTCTCATACGCGCGCCAACGGACGCACGACGTCGAGTTTGGCGGCGCGCGCGCGGCGATCGCTCGGCTTTCCGATCAGGTGCACCTCGCGCAGCTCGCCGGGCGCCATGTCGACGCGCGCCGTATGACCGCGGAACTCGAGCAAGACGTTGCGCGGGCGATCGCTCAGGTTGCCGACGAAGATTCGTACTGCGCCGCTCTCGTCTTCGAATGCGATCGCGCCGACTTCTACCGGCGACGTCGTGACCTCATCGCTCACGTCGCGGCCCGCGTAGATACACTTAAACGGCTCCTCCGCGGACAGCTCCGGCATATCGCCGTAGATCGTGTCGTTGCGCAAATCCACGACGTACGTGCAGCGGCGCCCGCCCCAGTGCACGCGCGCCGCGGCGACCCACTGCCAGCCCTTCGGACGCAGGGGCGCCAAGTGTGGACGGCCGCTCGTGCGGTAGCCGTTGAGTCCGCCTACCGTCTCGGCGACGGCCCAGAGAAACTTCGCGCCCGTCCACGGCGAGAGATACATGCCTCGATTACTGAGCGAACCGCCGTCGAACCACTCGGCAAACTCGCCGGGAACGGTGTTGCGCGGACTGCCGCCCTCGATCGCGGCGTATGAGATGTTGAGGAAGTGCACCGCCGCGTCGGTCATCCCGTTGCGCGCGAGCGCCACGCAAAACCAAAGCGTCAGGTCGGGCCAGATGCCGCCCAGTAGGCCGAAGCCGTACGAGGGGAAGTACCACGCGTCGGCCGTGGAGATGGTGCGCAGGCCGACCGGCGTTACGAAATCCGCCTCTTGCAGCCGCGCGAGGATCGCTCGGCGCTGGGGCTCGTCGGCAATGTTGAACAGCACCGGGAAGATCTCATCGGCGGTGAAGTTGTCCTGATAGTTCCCGTCCTGATCGTAGTTGAGCACGAAGGCGCCTGTGTCGTCGTTATACAGATAGTCCATCATCGCTTCACGCATCCGCTGCGCCTCGTTGCCGTAGCGCTCCCAGTGATCGTTGTCGCCGACCACCGCGCACAGCATGGCGGCGGCCTCGAGCGCGAATACCGCCTCCGCGTTGATCTCCGTAACGGCGCCGTCGAGCGTGTAGTAGGGAATGATGTTGCGCCACGAGCTGATGCCGTAGAGGTCCACGCCCTTGGCGCGGCAAGTGATTAAGCCCTTGTCGTCGCGCTGCGTGAGCATGTAATCCGTCAGTTTTACGATCATCGCGCTGCGCTCGCGCACCCAGTCGTCGTCGAGCGTGGCGTTGTAGTGATGCAGCATCGCGATGAGGTGCAGCGGCGTGTCGTCGTTGATGTTGAGATCGTAGTCCGTCTTGTAGCCGCTGACGCCGCGCACGTATTCGACCATCAAGCCGCTGTCTTCCATCGCGCGATTGAACACCTCGAGCGCATTGCGGCTAAACTCCGGCCAGAAGTAGTCGAAGCCGTGAACGAGCCAGGACGTGTCGCGCGAGACCAAGATGTCCGAAGGCGGCGAGTTGGTCGCGCCCCATCCGTGCGGATACTCCTTGACGATGCGCAGCATGTTGGCCTTAGCCCATGCCATTCCGCGGCTGATCTCCGGCGACGGCGTGAGAAAGCGTGCGTCGGCGAGCCGTTTCGTGAAGTATCCCTGAGTGTCGTGCAGGGCGCGCTCGTCGCGGATCAGCGACTCCAGCACCGGACGGCTGCGTTCCGTTCCGCCCTTGTGATATACGACGGCGAGGCGCAGCGATTCGCGCGCTCCCGCGGCCACCTTGATGCGATACTCGAAGGCGCCGAAGATGCGGCGGCTCACCAGCTCTGCCTGCTGGGGCGTCACGTCCCCCAGAGTCTGCGGGGAGTCCCCCGTGGCGAGGGTCGCGCGGCGCATCGCTTCCAACAGTACCTGCTCGCGCAGCGAGAGCTGTACGGCGACCGGCGCACGCGAGCCGCCCCACCAACGCTCGCCACCCGTCTCGAGATTTTTAGAGCAGATGAAGCGCCCGTCATTCCAGGCACGCACCTCGTGCTCCGGTTCGCCATAGAACCGCTGGCCGACCAGCATCGCCCAGGGGAAGAGCGCGACCTCGACCTCCTCGGCGCCGGGATTGTACAACGTGACGTCGACGACGAAAGAGACGGCGCGATCGAAGCCCGGCCCGAAGGGAACGTAAAACGCTTCCGTTACGTGCAGGCGATGTTCGAGGGTGAACTCGGAGACCTGCGCGTACGGCAGGAACGTGAGGTCGCGCTCGATCTGATGCGGGAAGAACGTGCGATCGCCGAGCCGGTACGCAATATGGTGCGTGCCGAAAATGATCTGATCCGTGTCGGCGTCCCACAGCCCGCGAACGCCGCCCTTCGCGGTCGACTGCGCGTAGGTCTTGAAGTTACCCAGCAAAAGCCCATAGGGCGTCTCCGACTCGTGCAGGACGTAGGCGCAAAACTCGTTGCGTTGCGCGTCATAACTAGACCCCATGTCTTTAGTAGCTAGTGCGGCGCCGAGCGCAAAGGCGCCTCCTGCGGCGGCGGCAAACGACAGCCGCGTGCCGATCCTACGGGCTCCCGCGAAGATCAATCTTACGCTCGAGGTTCTCGCGCGGCGCGACGACGGCTACCACGGCATTCGCAGCGTCATGGTACCGCTGGAGCTGGCGGACGAACTATCTATCGAACGTAGCGAGCGCTTCATCTTCTCGTGCGACGTGCCCGAACTCCGCGGCGAGCGCAATGTCGCCGTGGCGGCCGTGCGCGCGCTGGGGAATCCTCCGCCGGTGCGCATCGAGCTGCGCAAACGGATACCGACGCAGGCGGGCCTCGGCGGAGGATCGAGCGACGCGGCCACGGTGCTGCGCGCGGCGATGAACGGCGTCTTTGGCGACGGTCGCCCGCGCGATTGGCTGGGGATCGCGCGCGCCCTGGGGTCGGACGTCCCGTTCTTTCTGGCCGGCACCGGCGCGCTCGTCGAGGGAACCGGCGAACGCATCACGCCGGCCGGAGCTCTGCCGCGCTGGCACCTGCTGATCGTGAAGCCGCCGGTCGCCGTCGCGACGGCGCAGGCCTATGCGGCGCTCGACGCGCGGCCGCGTCCGCAGCGTGCCCGCAACGGCAGCGTGTCGCTCGCGCTGCTCGAGGCGCTGCAGCGCGCCGACTTCGAACGCGTCGAGGCGCTGCTGCAGAACGACTTCCACGACGTGATCGCGGCGCAGGCGGCGGAGGTCGCGACGGCGTTGGAGGCTCTGCGCGTCGCCGGTGCGCGCAATGCGCTGCTGGCCGGGTCGGGCTCGTGCGTCTTCACGATCGCGCCGGAGCACGCGCGCATCGAAACAATCGGCGAGCGGCTTGCGCTGCCGGATGCGTACGAACGCTACGTGAGCGCGTTCGCCGCGACGCCGGACTGGCGCTGAACGTGGACGCGATCGTCCTTGCCGGCGGGCCGCTCGACGACGTCGCGCGCCTGCAGCCGGGTGCCCCGAACAAGGCCTTCGTGCCGATCGCCGGCGTGACGCTGGTCGGGCGCGTGCTGCGGGCGCTGCGAGAATCGCCTGCGATCGGACGCATCGTCGTCGTCGCGCCGCCGACCGTCGCCGGGCATCCGGATCTGACGCGGGCCGACGAGCTGCGCCCCGACGGCGTGCGCATCTCGGAGAGCCTACGCAGCGGACTCGCCGGTTTTGCGCCGGATGCGGCCGTGCTCGTCGCCGCGTCCGACATGCCCGTGCTCACGCCTGAGTCGGTGGAGGATTTCGTCGCGCGGCTGCGCGCGCTCGCTGCGGACGTCGTCTATGGGTGCGTGGAAAAGAACGCACACTTGCGCCGATTTCCCAACATTCCGCACACGTGGGCGCGTATGCGCGACGGTACCTACTGCGGCGGCGGCATCGTCGCTATCAAGCCGCGTGCGCTGCCGCTGCTCGCGCGCTTCATCGAGCGGCTCGGCGCCGCGCGCAAGCATCCGTTTCGGCTCGCGTCGCTGTTCGGCTGGGACATGCTCGCGCGCTTCGCCGTCGGACGGCTCCGCATCACAGAAGCCGAAGCGCGAGCATCGAAGATCCTGGGCGCGCCAGTGCGCGCGCTCGTCTCGCCCTATCCCGAGACCGCCGTCAACGTCGACCGCGTCAGCGACGTTGCCCTGGCCGAACGCCTAGTTCTCGATTAGATTCGCCGCTAGATAGGCTATCGAGGTAATGCGACATCCGTGCGACGAGGGCACCCTCACGATGGGCGCCACAGCAGCTAAAACCCCGCCCCCTCAGCCAGCGCTGCGGCTGCGCCCGGCTATCCCATGCTAAGCGTCTACGCGATCGGCGCCGCTCCCCGTGTAGCTGCGAGACCCGCAAAGCCAGCGCGCGCAAAGCCGTGCAACGGTGCGGGGCGGCGGGGGCCTCGCGTTTAAGAAGGTACTTTGAATGAGTCCGCAAGGCGTCGGCGCGATCGTCCTCCTCGTTATATTGGGCCTGTTCCTCGGTTTTAATGGAGCGTGGATGGCGGTAAACCCGGCTTCATATCTTCGCGCATATTTCATGGTCGCACGGATAGCAAACCCTTCGCTAAGGGCCGAGGGCAGAAAGTCGCAAACGTGGCAGTTCTGCACTCGAATCTTAGGCCTTTTCGTAATCGCATTCGCTGCGTCGTGCTGGTACGCTTTTGCCAGGACCCGAAACTAAATAAACCGATTCGCGTGAACGCCACGGAGCCTAACAACATTCGGCTTAGCGCGGCTGACCCGCGCGGCGGCCAAGCCGCTACGCGATCTAAGCGAGCTAAGCTGCTACGCGATCGGCGCCGCGATGCTGCGCAGCTGCGGTGCCAGCAGAACCAATGCTGCAACGCGGCAATGCCGTGCAGCGTCGCGATGCAGCGCGGGCTAGGGCAGCACCGCTAGGTAATAAGCTAATCCCCGAGGATTGAAGAAGCCTTTAGTGACCTGCCTAGAGGACGGCTTTAGGGAACGCGGCGGAAACTCAAGCATCGCCTGCCGATTTGGATTGCAGCCTGAATTCGAGACGTAAAGCCAACCGTTCTTGTTAACTACGACGTCTTCTGGTTAGGCGAGCTTATCTGATATGGTCCGGTACGGGTTGCTCTGACCGGATCGATACGCTTCGACATTGCCTGGTGCGGTGGAATTGGTCACCTAGAGCGTGTCATTCGCGTCGACGGCGATACCTACCGGCATGGTTACGCCGTCGGTGATCGTCCTCGACGGTGATTTTGCTACCTGCGACATAGATTTGTATGTTTGTTGCGCCATAGGGCTCCGGATTGCTAACGTACAGATTGCCGCATGGTCGATGGCAATACCGACAGGATAGGTCAAGCCCTCCGTAATCGTCGCACGAGGTTTCGTCGATCCCGTCAAGTATTCTGCGACGTCATCGAGACCGACGTTCGTGACCCAAAGATTGCCCGACTCATCGATCGCGCAATATGCCGGGCTGTCGATGCCTTCGGTAATCACTCGCAGCGGTTTTGTATGTCCGAGGGCATACTCCGAAACCCATCCTGTACTTGCGTCGTTAGTAACGTAAAGGATGCCGTCGCCGTCGATGCAAGCGCCCGAAGAGTTATCGATGTCTTTGCTTATCCGGGCCATCGGCTTCGGGTCAATCCCCCCGCGCTTTGTAGATACGCAGTGGTGTGAGGGTCTCATCAAAGCTAGCCAGGTAGAGTAGTGGCCCGGACACTTTGTATGTCGGCCTTAGCGACTGATTCTGCGCGATCTCGCCGATCGGGAAACTCTTCTGAAGGGGTTCGGCATTGCGATCGGCGGCTGCGATCCGCCGCACGCTGCGAGCGATTCAATAGCCGCGCAGGTGCTGAGCGCAGCCGAAGCCTGAAACCTTCATCACCTTGCTAGCCACGCTGCTCAAACGGCGCAGCGTTCTACGCGACGTGCTGTTCGCTCCATCAGTTTGATCCTCTACCAACTGAAGACGACGAGGCCGTTGGCCATGTGGATTTTCCAGCCTCCCCAAGTCCGGCCGTCGTATGCGCTCGACTCGATATACGCTGATCCACCGCCGCCGCCACCGCCCGGCCCGCCGTAGAAACCGCCGCCACCACCGCCGCCGCCGCCGCCGAAGTAGCCGCCGCCACCACCGCCACCGCCGCCGCCGGCGTACAAGCCGGCGCCACCACCGCCGCCGGCACCTCCAATACCGAGGCTGCCGAGGCTGCCTGGACTCCCGGCGTCTCCGTAGGAGGTGCTGTAGCCACCACCAGCGCCGCCAGCTCCGCCGCCACTCTGTGTCCCTCCACCACCGCCGTGTCCGCCTTGCCAGGAGCCGCCGGTATATCCGTCGCTTCCGGCGCCGCCGACGCTACCGCCGCCGTAACCGCCGAGACCCCCAAATCCTGGAAAGTCGAACGCTTCTTCGCCGCCGCCGCCAGCGGCGACGAGAATGCGATTCTCGAGCGCACCTCCGCCTTGTCGTACGTCGGAGGCGCCGCCGCCGCCGTACCCTTTACAGCACGAATATCCCATGCCACTACCGCCGCCATTGAAACCGCCGCTTGACTGCGATCCCTGGCCGCCCACGAAGACCGCTAACTTTTCGCGAGGCGTAACCGGGATGATCGCCCACACTCGTCCACCGAAGGCCTGAATATCGTGACCTTCGTAGTCGACGTCGCCGCCTCCGCGGGCGCCGACGGCAACGATCGTAAGCTTCCTCACGCCGGCCGGAACCGTGAAAAACTGCCTGGCGCCGGTGTATTGGAACGTATGCTGGTGAGGAAGTGCCTGCGGCATCGCGCCCGGTGCGCCGATCGGCGGCTGCGATCCGCCGCCGCAGCCTGCCAACAGTGCGGCGGCGATGCCGACGCTGAGCGTGCAACGAGTCAAGGCTCCCATGTGCAATGCCTCCACGAAGTTGAACGGACGAGCGGCTGAGAACGTTCGGCGTCTGCGCCGTCAGTTCCGTACCGCGAGCGTACTCTCGGTCACAGCTCGCTAGGCTTGGACGTTGCCTTTTCCATGAAAACGGCGTTGTACGCGCGGATCGTCTTCGGGGCGTCGGCCGTACTGTTCGGCGTGATCGCTCTGATGTGGCACGACCCCGACACCTGGCAGAGCCTGAGCAGTCTCTGGAAACTGCCGGCCGGCAACGTCGCCGGCGCCATTTTGATGGTCGCCCAAGTCGCCGGTGGCATTTTGCTGGTCTTCCCGCGTAGCGCGCGTTCCGCATCGGTCGTCCTAATCGTAGTCTATGCGCTCTTCTCGCTGGCCTGCATTCCCGGCATCGTCGCCGCGCCGCGCGTCTTCGGACAGTACGATGGTTTCTTCGAGCAGTTCTCGCTGCTGTGCGGGGTTGTCGCGGTCTACGCGGCGACCGCGGCGAATGCGGCCCAGGCGGCAGTGCCCGGACGGGTCGCACGTCTCGGATTCGGAGTGAGCGTGATTTCGTTCACGCTGGCTCAGATCGTCTACCTGCGCGTCACGTCCGACTTGGTGCCGACCTGGATACCGCCGAACCAGATGTTTTGGGCGATCCTCACCACGATTGCGTTCGCACTCGCGGCGGTCGGCATCCTCATCAACGTTCGGGCCCGCCTGGCGCTGCGTCTGCTGACTCTAATGCTCGCGCTCTTCGGCTTGTTGGTCTGGGTGCCGCGGCTAATTGCGCACCCGGAGGCGCATTTGAACTGGTCGGAGTTCGCGCTGAACTTCCTGATTACCGGCGCCGCCTGGCTGGCGGCTTCGTCTACGGTGAGCGCCAGCGCTTGAAGAGCTCGTTGGCGATGCCGAACTGGTCGAGCGCCTTACCGACCGTATGCGCTATGATGTCGTCCACGCTCTGCGGGTTGGCGTACATCGCCGGCACGGGCGGCAGTATGACCGCGCCGATCTCCGCCAGCTGCGCGAGCGTGCGCAGGTGTCCGAGATGCAGCGGCGTCTCGCGTACCACAAGCACGAGCCGGCGTTTTTCCTTCAAACAGACGTCGGCGGCACGCACGAGCAGGTTCGAGTTCATCGAATAGGCGATCGCGCTCGCGCTCTTCATCGAGCACGGCATCACCAGCATGCCGTCGGTGAGGAACGAACCGCTTGAGATCGCCGCGGCCAGGTCGTCGTCGCGGTGCGCGACGTCGGCGAGCCCCTCGAAATCCTCGGCGGTCATCTCGGTCTCGAGCTCGATCGTCCTCCGAGCGGCCGCGGTCAGCACCAGATGCGTCTCGATGCCGCCGATCGCGCGCAGCGCTTGCAGCACCATGTAACCGTATAGGCTACCACTGGCACCACTCACGCCGATGATGATGCGCCGCATCGGAAGGCGGTTATACGTTGGCTGCAGGGGCGCCTGGTGGAACCTGTAACTTCAGATCGTGGCGCCGCCCGAGTCCACGTCGTACCATTCCTTCGTCGCGGATGCCGTCGAGTGGCATCACACCGGCGGAGAGGAATCCCTGCTTCGCCTTCTTCGTTCGCGGCATTCCGGCGTCGGTCACGACGTCGCGGCCGCGTATGCGACGCTCGCGCGGCGAACCGGCGCACTGCTCGACGCAATCGACGGCGGGAAGCTGGCGCTGCCGCCGGCGGAGCGCGACGACGTGCTGCGGTTCGCCCAGCGCGCGCGACGCGTTCGCGCGATCCCGCACGACGTCGAAGCCGAGCGCCTGCGCGCGCTGATCGCGCAGGCCTTCGATCTGCCGCCCGCCGCGCCGGCCTCTCCTCATGGCGACCTCCACGCCGCTCGCGGCGGCGGCGAGATCGAACTCGCATGGGCGCGGCCGCCGGAGGTCCGGACCGGCGTGGAGGGCTGGCGGCGGCACTTCAGCGCTTCGGCGCTCAACGTGTACGCCGAGTGCGCGCGCAAGTGGTTCTATCGTTACGCTTGCGCGGCGGTCGAAGATCCGGGCTCGTCGGCATCCGCATACGGCACCGCACTGCACCTCGCGCTCGAGGACTTTCACGCGGATTTTCCACGGCCGACGAAGCGCGACGAGACGCAGATGCGCCGGCGCGTGCGCGAGTGCGTAACCTGGGCCTTCGAGCGCAACCGCGACGGATTCGAGACGGCGGTGGAGTTCGAACTCCAGGTCCGCCGCGCACAGCGGACGGCGCAGCGCTATGTGGACTGGCTGCTCGTGCAGGAGCGGGAGGCGCCGTTCGAGGTGCTCGGCCGCGAGGTCGCCGCCAACCTGGACCTGGAGGGGCGAGCGTTCGTGGGCTTCATCGACCGGCTCGACCGCGACGACCGGTCGGGTGGGATCGGCGTCGTAGACTACAAGACCGGCAGCATCGCGATGAGCGCGGCGGAGTACGGCGAAAAGGTGCGCCGCTTTCGCGACTTCCAGCTGCCGTTTTATTACTGGGCGCGCACCGCCGCCGGCGATCGCGTCACAAAGCTCGTTCTGATCCCGCTGCGGGACGCGTTGCTCGACGTGCGGCCGATCGTCCTGGATGTCGCCACTCGAGCGCCGACGCCCTCGCGCGATAAGCGCTCGGCGCGCGGCGCGATCGGCATCGACGAACTGCAGCGCTCGCGCGCCCGGATGATCGAGCTGAGCGATTTGCTTTCGTCGGGCGAGGTTCGCGACTTCGAACCGACCACGGACCCCGCGGCGTGCGCCTTCTGTAATTACGCGACCGCGTGCTCGCGCCGGCCGCCGCCGGAGGGCCGGCGCTTCGGAAGTTGATCGAGACGAGCATCGCCCAATGCGTAGCAATCGTCGGAGCGCCGGCGAGCGGTAAGACGACCGCGCTGCTCGAGCGCCTCGAGCGCGCGCGCGCCGAGTTCCCCGACGCCGATCCGCTGTACGTCGACGCCACACAGGGCCTCGATGCATACGCCGCGTCGCTGCTCGCCGCCGAGGGCGTCGAGGTGACGCTCGTCGATGACGTCGACGCCGAGCTGCAATTCGCGACCGCCTGCGCGCCGCTCTTCGCCTTGGAGTGGCCGGAGTTTGCGGAGAACCAACTGGATCCCGAGGTGCCCGGTCTGCGCTCGCCCGAGCGCTTTCTCGCGTCGGCGTTTCGTCTGATCCGGCGGTTGCGCGATGCGGGCGTAGCGCCGGCCGAATTTCTCGCGGCAGCGCGGACCGGCGCGACAAACTTCCACGCAAAGCCGCCGAACTTCGCCGATCCGTCGCTACTCGCGGCGACCAAGAGCAACTACTACGACTCCCTGGAAGTGGACGAAAAAGAGCTCGATCGCCAGCGGCGCCGCGAGCTCGACCTGGCCAAAATTCTCGCGCGGCTCTACCAGGCGTACGTGGAGTTGATCGAGACGACCGGCAAGATGACCGGACGCGACGCCGCGATTGCCGCGGCGCAGCGCGTACGCTCGAATGCCGCCTTGGCCACGTCCCTGCGCGCGCGCCACCGCGTCGCGTTCGTCGACGAGGCACAAGAGCTAACCAGCGCGCAGCTCGGGCTGCTGACCGCGATCTTCGGCGATGAGCTGTCGGGCGTGACGCTCTGCGGCGATCCCGCATCGGCGATCTCGCCGGTGCGCATGACGCATCCGGAGCAGATCTTCGCGCGCGCCGCCTCGCGCATCGAGTTGCAGTCGCGCAACGGCGTGCCGAGACCGGAGTGCGTCAGGGCCGCGACGCCGGTCGACGAGGCTCGGCTGATCGCGGACCGCGTCGCTGCGTGGGTGGCCGACGGCATCGCGCCGAGCCGGATCGCGGTGCTCTTCCGCTCGGTGCGCAACGTGCAGATATACGAGGCCGCGCTGCTCGACCGGGGCGTGCCCGCCGTCGTCACCGGCGATGCGAACATCTTCGAGGACCCGCGCGTGCTCGACGCGCTCGCGCTCCTCTGGAACGTACACGATCCGTTCCGTCACGACTGGCTGCTCCGCACGCTATCGGGTCCGGCCGTCGGGCTCTGCGATGCCTCGCTCGCGATCCTAAGCGGCGAGCCGGCCGACCCGCAGCGGCAGCTCTTTACGTTCGAAGACGACCCTGCGCCCACGCTGCGTCCCGGAAGATGGGACCCCAGGCGCGATCTGCGGCTCGGTTGGAACGTGCTTCGCGGCGAGCGCGACGACGCGTTGAGCGCAGATGCCGTCGAACGCGTCCAGCAATTTCGGCGCATGCGCGCGGGATGGGTCGAACGGCGCGACTCGGAGACGTTCGAAACGTACGCGCGCGCCGTCTGGCGCGAAGGGCTCGCGCGCGATGGAGAGCCCGGCTCCGCGCGCGCCGTCGCGCAACAGGCGGTTCTGCGCCGTCTGCTGGCGCGGTTGAACGGGTTCGTGGAACACAACCGCGGCGCTTCGCTCGAGGACGTTCTCCATTACGCACAGCAGCGAATGGAGACCAATTTGGAAGCCTGCGCGCCGCCGATCGGCGGCCAGGAGCTGGTACAGCTGCGCAGCGTCGAAGCCGCCCGCGGGCTGCACTTCGAGCGCGTCGTCGTGGCGAACGTTCGTCCCGGCGCGTTTCCGCTGTGGTACGTGCCCGAGGCATTCCTCTTCAGCCCGAGGCTCGGTATCATCCCGAAGGAGAATGCGGGCGCCGCGCGAGCGTCGCGAACCGCCAAGTTCAGCTACTACATGTTTGCCGCTAAGGCGGCTCGACGGTACAACGACGCCGAGCGCCGCGCCTTCAACTATGCGCTGCGGCGCGCCGGCGGCAGCGTCCTGGTCACGGCCTCCGGCACGCCGACGCGCGGCGTCAGCGCGCCGGAGCTTCTCGAAGAGCTCCGCTAGTGGAGCTGCGCACGATTCCCACGAACGCCTACGCGCGCGAGGTTCTGCCGCTCACGGCACCGCTGTGGGCGGGACGCCGGACCTTCGAACAGTACGTCGCGCACACCCGAGAGCTCGCCGCGAGTGCGTACGGCCGCCGCAATTTTCGCACGGTGGGTCTCTACGACGGCCGTCGTCTCGTCGCGTCGTTCAAGCGCTACGAGCGCGCGCTACGCGACGGACCGCGGGTCCTGCGCGCGATCGGGTTCGGGGCGGTGTTTACGCCCCGTGAGCTGCGCGGACGGGGCTACGCGAGCTTCATGCTCGCCGCCGTGCTCGACGCCGCGCGCGGCGACGGCTACGACCTGGCCTATCTCTTCTCGGACATCCGGCCGCAGTTCTACGCGGCCGTAGGGTTTCGCACGTTGCCTTCGCGCGACCTGACGCTGCGGGCCGACGCGCTGCCCTGCAATCGCCTGCAGATCGCTTCGCTCGCGCGCACCGATAGCGCGGCGGTGCGCCGCTGCTTCGAGCGCTCCGACCTGCGTCGCGGCAGCGCTTTCGTGCGCGACGACGCGACCTGGCGATGGATCGCGACGCGCATCGGCCACGGCTCCGAACACCGCCTGGGCCACGCGACGAACCTCGCGGTGCGGCGCGGCCGCGGCGTGTGCGCGTACGTGCTCGGCGCGCGCGTGCCCGAGCGCGACGCCTATGTCTTCGACGAGTTCGGTTTCTCCAACGACGCGGCGGCGCAGATCGTGCCCGCGCTGCTGCGGGCCGCGGCCGGCGACCTACGGCGCGTCACGGGATGGCTTCCGCCCGACGGCGCGCGTCAAGTCTTGCCGAAGGGCACGACGCGCAAACGCAACGGCGCGACGCTCATGATGGCTCCGCTCAGCGGCGACGGCAGGCGTCTGGTCGACGCGCTTTCACGCGATGTAAGCTGGGATTTCGTCTGGGCGACCGATCACGTCTGAACGCAATTCAGAGCTATGAGTTTCAGAGATTCTTTACCTCGCGGCGCTAACGTGCGTCGAATGAAACTCACGCATGTATTCGTAACTGCACTTATTACGACGTTGATCGCGAGCGGCTGCAGCCAGAACGGAGGGCGCATGATGGGCGTGCTGCCCGCGGCACCGCCGACGCTCGCACAGGATCGCGGCGAGTCCAGCCTCGCGGCGGACGTTTCCATCCTAAAGCAGCTACGCAACCAGGTCGTCATCGGCTCGACCGTCGATCCGGCGAACGGCGCGCAGAATCCCTACGGGTTGACGGTCGCGCCGATCTCCTCCGGAAAGCTTACTGCGGGCGATTTGGTCGTCTGCAATTTCAACGCGAAGTCCAACGTGCAGGGCACGGGACGGTCCATCGTCGCCCTTCGTCCGCTGGCGGGGTCGAAGCCGCTGCACGTCTCTTCAGACAAGACGCTGCTCGGCTGCGACGCGCTTGCACTGGGCAGCGACGACACGATCTGGGCCTCCTCGATGGTCGCAAACGACAATCCGGTGCTCGGCGTCACAGGCAAGCTGGAGACCAACATCTCGGGCAAGCCGTTCGCACAGCCCTGGGGTCAGGTCTTCGCGATGCCCAAGAAGGGCGCGCCCGCGTTCTACGAAACCAACGCGAGGACCGGTACCGTCGTGCGCATCAACCTAGGGTCGAAGTTCACGTACGACGTGATCGCGAGCGGATTTCCCGTCAATCGCGGGAAGCCGGGAACCGCGTTGGCTCCGTCGGGGCTCGCATACGATCCCAACGTCGACACGCTTTACTTCGCGGACGGCATGAACAACACGGTCGTGGCCTTCAAAAACGTCACGAAGATTCCGAGGGCCGGCATCAAGGCAAGCGGCGACGGCATGAAGTTCAGCGGACCGTCGGCCAAGGACGCGCGGGTGCTCTTTGCAGGGGCTCCTCTCAACGGCCCGATCAGCACCGCATTGCTGCCGAACGGCAACCTCGTGGTGGGCAACACACTCGATGCCACCGGCAAGAACCTCTTGATCGAGCTGTCCGCAGCGGGCAAGGTGCTCGACGTGCGCAACGTCGACAAGGGCGCCGCCGGAGCGCTGTTCGGGCTCGTCGCGACCGGCAAGAGCGCGACGGACGCGAAGGTCTACTTCAACGACGATAACGATAATAACGTTCAGGTGCTCGAGCGGTAAGGGCGTCGCCCTGCATCTAAAACAGATTCGTCTGCAGCGCGTCGCCTTCGGTGAGCGAGGCGACGCGCGTCCCCAGCAGGCGCACCGGCGCCCCCTCGAGGCCCGCGCGGCGCAGGCAGTGCACAGCGGTGCGAAAGATGCGGCGCGCTTCACGAGTCGGCTCGGTCAAGTGCGCCTGCCGGCCCACGATGGTGAAATCCGCGCGCCGGATCTTCACGCCGACGGTCGCGCAGACCGTGTGCGCGCGTTCCAGCGCTTCGGCGAGCTCGCACGCCTGCGCGCGCAGCACGTCGATGAGCCGGCGCTCGTCGCGCACGTCGTACTCGAACGTCTCCTCGGTCGAGATCGACTTCGTTTCACGCTCCGACTCCACCGGCCGACGATCGATGCCGTGCGCGAGCTCGCGCACCTCGTGCCACCACGATCCAAATATTTCGCGCATGCGCCCTTCGTCGAGCGCGGCAAGCTCGCCGATCGTCGTGATGCCGAACACGCTGAGCCGAACCTGCATCTTCGGTCCGATTCCCCATAGCCGTCCGACGGGCAGCGGCGCGAGGAACGCGGCCTCCTCGCCTGGAGGAACCGCGAGCAGCCCGTCGGGCTTGCACGCATCCGAGGCGATCTTCGCGATCATCTTTCCCGTCGCCACCCCCGCACTGACGGTGAGCAGCGTCCGCGCGAAGACGTCGGCGCGGATCTGCGCGGCGTACGCGCGCGCGTCGTCCAGCGTCGCGGCGTCGATCGCGACGAAGGCCTCGTCCATCGAGAGGCCCTCGACGGTGCGACCGCCATCCGCGAAGATTTCGAAGATCTCGCGCGATATCGTCCGATACTTCTGCATGTCGGGTGCCACGACGATCAGGTCCGGACACGCCAGCCGCGCCTTGTAGAGCGGGACCGCGGACCGCACGCCGTACGGGCGCGCCTCGTACGACGCCGTCAAGACGACGGCGCGGCGGCTGCTGCCGGCGACCGCGACGGGCTTGCCGCGCAGTTCCGGATTGTCGCGCACGGCGACGCTCGCGTAGAACGCGTCGACGTCGAAGTGACCGACGAAGTTATTGTTGGCGTTCACGCTGGCGGCGGCGCTGCGCTTTGGCTTGATTGCCGCACGTCGCCATGCTGCACCATGCGCGCGACGCGTTTTTCGTGCGATCGTAGTAGGCGAAACGGCAGGAAGGCTTGCGGCAGGCGCGCAGGCGCGACCACGTCCCGAGCAACTGCGACTCGTAGACGGTAGCCAGCAGTGAGGCGATCGGCCCCTTGTCTTCGGGCGACAACTCGAGGCCCCGCTCCGGGCTGACTGCGAGGCTGAGGCGAGTGCTCGCGAGGAACGGCCGCAGACGCTCCCAGGCGCTTGGCGCGTCGCCCTCGCCGTTATTGGCGAACAGCAGATCGCGCAACGTCTCGCGGAAGCCCCGCAGCAGCCGGAGGTGGGTCGCGTCTTTGGGCGGCGCCAATCCGTAGCTGAGACACCACGCCCGAGCCTTTTCGACCGAATCCAACTGGTCCGGCCCACTGGGCAAGTCGGCGGTGTTGACGAAGCGCCGGACCAGCTCGAGCGCGCCGGGCGCAAGGTCGGCCACTGCGCTCAGGGAGCCCGCCTCGGCGACGGCATAGTCACCGTTAAAACTGCTTGACAAGTTACTGTCACCTCTATATAATGATTGAAGGTTACCCGTTCGTCAAGAGGTTTCAAACAATGTTCCGCGATCCAATCCGCACCGCCCCGTTCGTCTCGGACATCAGCGATGTCAATCTGCGCCTGAAGATCCAGCGCGCCGATTCCGCGCTGTTCGTAGAGTCCAACCTGCGTCTCCCGCATCTGCGGGTCATGTAGCCCCCTTCGCAATCGCGAGGATGGTCTGCATGTTACGCAGATCGTCCTCGTCGGTTCCGGGCGTCTCCAAAATCGCCGTCTTGTCGCGCAGCTCCCGGTGAGCCAGGAGCGCCCGGAAGCCTTCTAAACCGATGTTGCCCTCGCCGATGTGCCAGTGCCGATCGCGACTCGCGCCGAGCGGCACTTGCGTGTCGTTGAAATGGAACATCACGATTCGGTCGACGCCGATCTGGCGTTCGGCCTCATCGACGAAGCGATCCACGCCGTGCGTCGAGTTGATCTCGTAGCCGGAGGCCCATGCGTGCGCCGTGTCGATGCAGAACCCGAGCTGGGGATGCGGCAGGCTCCGTGAGAGCGCGCCGAGCTCTTCCAGCGTGCCGCCTATCAGTCGACCCGCACCGGCGGAGTTTTCCAGCACGAGGAAGACGCCCGGCTGGACCGCGCTCAGCGCCGCCTCGAGCGCGCGGCACGTCGCCTCGAACCCTTCGCTGCGGTCGCGCGCGCCGTACGAGCCAAGATGCGTGTTGACGAACCGCATGCCTCCGGCGGCCGCGACGGCCAGATCATGCTCCAACAGCCGCAGCGAGCCTTGGGCGATCTTCGGATCGGCGCTCGCGAGATTGATCAGGTACGGCGTGTGGATCGCGCACGTCTCGATGCCGGCCGCATGGCGCAGCTGCGCGAACGCGTCTAGCGCGGTGCGGTCGATCGCTGCAGGACGATAGCTGCGCGGATTGGTCGAGAACACTTGCATGGCGCTGCAGCCCACGGCCTTCGCACGTGTCACCGCCTTGACATAGCCGCCCGCGACGTGCACGTGCAGGCCGATCTTCATCTACGAGACTTTGACGCTTTCGAGGCTGAACTCGAGCGGCTGTCCGGGCTCCAGCTCCAGCGCCGGCAGATCCTCCAACGAGCGTAATCCGAACGATTCCAGGAAGAAGGGGGTCGTCGCGTACAGCATCGGCCGTCCGACGACGTCCTTGCGGCCCGCCTCTTCGATCAGGCCGCGATCGATCAGCGTGTTCACGACGCTGTCGGAGTTGACGCCGCGGATCGCTTCGATCTCGCTGCGCGTGACCGGTTGAAGATGCGCCACGATGGCGAGTGCTTCCAGCGCCGGAGTCGAGAGGCTCGTCTTCGGCGGCAGCAGGTAGGCCTCGATGGCATCGCGCGCGAGCGGCGAGGTGGCGAAGCGATAGCCTCCGGCGATCTCGCGCAGCACGATGCCGCGGTCCGCGTAGTCCCCCTCGATGCGCTGCAACGCGGCGGCGATCTCGTGCTCTTCCGCGCGCAGCAGCTTGGCGAGCTCCCGAATGGACAGCGCCTCGCTCGCGACGAAGAGGAGCGCCTCGACCGGGCGTTGCAGGCGGCTTACGACCTCGTCGAGCTCCGTCACGCCGCCTTCGCCCAGAGCCGAATGTCGTCGAACGCCTCGGGCTGCTCGAAGCGGATGCGCCGCCGCCGAACGAGCTCCAAGATCGCGAGGAACGTGACGACCACGACGTCGCGCGTCATGCCGAGCTCGTTGCACAGCTGCGAGAAGTACACCTCGCCGGCTTCCTTTATGCGGCGCATGATGTAGTCCATGGAGGCGAGCAGCGAGATGCGCTCGCGCGCGATCGAACGCTTCTCCGGCCGCGCCTGGGTCAGCATCGCGATGAAGGCGCGCTTGAGCTTTTCCGGATCGATGTCGTAACGCTGCACGACCTCGCCGGCCGGATCGCCGGACTCACGATAGAAGTACGACCCCGCCTCCGCCTGGCGCTCGCGCAGCTCCTCTCCGAACTCGCGATACTTCGAGTACGCGATCAGTCGCCGGCGCAGCCGTTCCTCGACCTCTTCCGGCGTCTCGCCGGACTCCTCTTCGAACTCTTGCGGGATCGGTGGCAGGAGTGCCTTCGACTTCAACCAGACGAGCGTCGCGGCGATCACGAGATACTCCGCGGCAATCTCGAAATCGAGCGCGCGCATCGTGCGCACGTACGCGAGATACTGCTCCGCCACGCTGGCGAGCGGTACCGTGGCGACGTCGAGTTGCTGTTCCTTGATGAGACTCAGCAGCAGATCCAGCGGACCGTCGAACGCGTCGAGCCGCACGCAAAACGCGGCGTCGTCGACCGTTTCGCTCGACAACTTACGACGAGAGCGAGGCTTGCGCCGCGACTGCCGGCTCGCCCACCGCGTCGGGGTTTTCCGCCAAGAATTCCATCGCGAGGTCGATGAGGCGTTTTTCGTTCACGTACTTGAGGGACTTGCGAGCGTGTGCCACGTCGAACCAGCGCGCGTCATCGACCTCGTGATCGTGGTTCGCCGGATCGCCCGACAGATAGCGCATCAGGAAGAACGTGACCGACTTCCGGTGTTTGGCCTTGCCCACGTAGAACCAGTAGGCGATCTCGCTGAGCCGCGTCACGATCTCCCCCCAGCATCCCGTCTCCTCGTGGACCTCTCGAAGCGCCGCTTGCTCGGTCGACTCTCGATGCTCCACGTGTCCCTTGGGCAGCGTCCAGATCCGCGGCGGTTCGCCGCGCCCGATCAATAGCGCATCGTAGGTCGAATCACGGCGACGCAGCAGCAGCCCGCCCGCCGACACCTCGTACTTGATTCGCATGGCGCTCCGTGTCTGGATGGGGAAGGGGGCCACTTGCGAGCCCCCTGTTACAACCATTATAACTACCCGGCCCAAGAAGCGGCTGCGAGCAGGAAGCACCTTTTTACGCCAATTTTGCCTGGCCCCTGGCTGATCGGAGGACTTCAAAGGCGGCGCTCGCCGCCATGCCGCGCAGCTCGGGCACGGCGGTCGCTTCGAAGCGCGAACCCCGCACCGGCGGCCCCACGATCCAAAGCCCATCGACGGGCGCGCCCGACGCGCCGATCGCAGCGAGGTCGAACGTCGTGCGCAGGCCGAGGCCGCGGGCTTCCGCCGCGACGAGGCCGTCGGCTAGCATGCCGGCGATCAGCGGATCGCGCGCCATGCCGCGGACGCCTCCGACGCCCGAACAGTTGACGATCCAATCCGGATGCAAGGCCGCAGTCGACCCGTCGTTGAGCGCGATGCGCGCCTCGCCGTCGTGCATCGCGGCGAGGCGCCCCGCGTATGTGAACGCCTTGCCCGATTGCGCGTAGTTCTGTCGCACCGCGTCGACCGCTTGCGGGGCGCGGTGACGCCGGCGCTCCCAATGCGTGCGCAGGTGGCGCTCGAAGCGGCTGCGTTCGGGCGGCGCCAGGCGCCGCCAGAGCGATTCCGACTCCGGACGCACGGCGTCGATGACGCTGCGCCAATCGAATCCGCGTCGCTGCGCGTCGGCGACGTGCCGGCGCAGGCCGCGCAGCAGCGTTCGCGCGTCATGCGCGTCGAGTGCGGGGACGACGTCGTAGGGCGCGACGTCGGCGTGAACTGCGGGGTAGCGTCCATGCCGCGACACGACGTGCACGGCGCCGCGGTGGCCGGAGGCGCGCAGCGCGACGAGCACGTCGAGAGCCGTCAGGCCCGAACCGACGAGCAGCACGTGCCCTCCGATGCTGCGATAATCGTGGCGCCACGGATCCGCGACGTAGCCCGGGTGCTGCGTGACGCCCGGCGGTAGAAACTGGTCCGCCGGAAGCGCGTTACCCGTCGCCAGGACTACGGCACGAGACTCGATTGGCGTACCCAGCGCGGACTCGACGATGAAGCCGCGGTCGCTCCTGCGCAGCGAAGTGACGCGGCCGTTGACGAGCCGGAAGTGCGGACGCTCGAGGGCCCGTGCGGCAATCTCCGCGACGTAGTCGCCGTAGAGCCGGCGCGAAACGAAGGCCGCGCCGTCGGCACGCGGCTCGAGCCAGCGCACGAAATGATCGGTATCGTCCGGGAAGAGGCTCATCGCCGCCGCCCGCGTGTTCAAGAGGTGCTCCGGATGGCGCGTGCCGTACGCGGCGCCGCGGCCGAGCTCGCCCGGCTCGAAGATTCGAACGGAGAAGCCGGCGGGAGCGTGACGCGCGAGTTGCGCCGCGACGGCGCAACCGCTAAAGCCTCCGCCGATAATGGCGACGTCGAGGTCGATCATCACGAGCGCGCCGCGGCGTAGGGCGAGATGACGTCATCGTACCTTCCGAAGGCGGTCTCGCAGCGCCGCGCGAGCTCGTCGTAGATCAGGTACTCGCTCAACGGCGCGGAGTAGACGTGGAGCGACACCGTGGGAGCGGCGGGGGCGGAGACGCGATGCAGATCGAAGCGGCCGGCGCGCGCGTCGAGCCCTCCGGCTTCCAGGATGCACGACGATTGCGCCTGGATGTGCGCGTAGCCGCGCTCGGTTCCAGGATCGAGCCGCACGTAATCGTCAACCTGCAGGCTACCGGAGAGCACCAGCATCCAGCACTCCTGGTCGCCGTGGTCGTGGATCGCCGAAGATGCGCCGGGAGCCCAGTTGAGCAGAAGAACCTCGAAACCGTCGTCGCGATAGGCGCACGTCCGCGTGTAGGCGTCCCGACGCTGGATCAGCCGCAGGCTGTCGGCCCATCGTACGCTCGCCTGCTGCAGCAGCCGGCCGACCTCTGACGAGCTCCTGTCGCAAGGCGGCCGAGACCGCAAGTCATCTACAAGCTGTCGAAGCACTCGATACCTTTACAAAAGAGACTTTAGTTAATAACCGGGGTCGCCTTTTCCATCAGAGGGAGCTTCCTTCCCCGGCGGCTTCGTGGGAAAAGGGGACCCCACGGGTTGGCGAGCCATCTTCCGCGCGGATTCCCGAGTAGCGATTGCGAGAAGGTGGCGCAAAGATGACTCAAGTTACCTTTTCGTCCGGACCGAATTAGACCCCTTCGGCCGTGGCTCGCCAGCGCAGATCGGGCTGCCGCGCGGCGCGCGTCTCGTCAACGCGGCCGACCACCGTCTTCACCGGCGCCGCGAAGAGCGCTTCGGGATCGCGCTTAGCGGTCTCGACAATCGTGCGTAGTGTCGCGACGAACGCGTCGAGAGTCTCTTTCGATTCCGTCTCCGTCGGCTCGATCATCAAGCATTCCGGCACGATCAACGGAAAGTAGATTGTCGGCGCCATGTAACCGTAATCGAGCAGCGCCTTGGCGAGATCGAGCGCGCGCACGCCGTGCTCGCGTTTGAGCGCCTGGGCGGACGCGACGAACTCGTGGCGGCACGCCTCGGCGTACGGAGTCTCGAGAAACTCGGCGATCTTCACGCGCAGGTAGTTCGCGTTGAGAACGGCCAACTGCGACACCCGCTTGAGGCCGTCCGCGCCGTTGGCGTACAGGTACGCAAGCGCCCGCACCGCGTGAGCGAAGTTCGACCAAAAGGAACGCATCGGACCGATCGACTTCGGGCGGCCGAAATCGAGCCGAAACGTCGAGCCGTCGCTCGTGACGACCGGCGTCGGGAGATACTCGGCGAGGTGGGCGGCCACACCGAGCGGGCCGTGACCGGCGCCGCCGCCGCCGTGCGGAATGGTGAACGTCTTGTGCGTGTTGAGATGCATGAGATCGAAGCCCATGTCGCCGGGGCGCGTGTATCCCATGATGGCGTTGGCGTTCGCGCCGTCGTAGTACATCAGCCCGCCTGCGCCGTGGACCGCCGCCGCGATTTCGGCGACCGCCTCCTCGAAGAGGCCGAGCGTGTTTGGATTGGTCATCATGCAGACGGCCGTATCCGGGCCGAGCACCTTGCGGATCTCTTCGACGCCGACGCGACCGCGCGGATCGCTCGGCAGCGAAATCACCTTGAACCCGCACATCGCGGCCGACGCAGGGTTCGTGCCGTGCGCCGTGTCCGGCACGATCACCTTGTCGCGTTGGGTCTCGCCCCGATCCTTGAAGTATTTTTTCGCGATCAATAGCGCGCCGAGCTCCGCGTGCGCGCCGGCCGAGGGGTTGAGCGAGAACGCCGCCATCCCGAACAGCGAGCTCAGCGAGCGCTCCAGCTCGTACATCACCGCGAGCGCACCCTGCGCGAGCTCGTCGGGCGCGTACGGGTGCAGCTGCGCGAACTCAGGGCGCGCCGCGATGGCGTCGTTGACGCGCGGGTTGTACTTCATCGTGCACGAGCCGAGCGGATAGAATCCGAGATCGATGCCGAACGTGCGCTGCGAGAGCTGCGTGTAGTGGCGCACGACGTCGAGTTCGCTGTTGTCGGGAAGCGGCAGCGCTTCACGAAGCACGGACGCGGGCAGGAACGCGTCGAGCGGCTTCCCTTCCTCGAAATATTTGTTGGCGCGTCCGGGCCGGCCGAGCTCGAAGATCAGCGGGATGCCCCGCTCGCGCGTGTCAGACGGCGGCGCGCTCACGCAGCACCTCCTTGAGAGCGGCCGCGAGCGCGTCGATGTCGCCGCGCGTCGTCAGCTCGGTCGCCGTCATCAGGACGCGGTCGGCGAGCTCGGGATAGAAACGTCCGAGGTCGATGCCGCCGAGGATGCCGCGATCCTGCAGCTCGGCTAGCACCGCCGCCGCCGGGCGCCCCACATCGGCGACGAATTCGTTGAAAAACGGCGCGTCGTACGGCAGGCGTATGCCCGGCACGTTCGCGACGGCGCTCGCGAGCTCGCGCGAGCGGGCGAGGTTGAGCGATGCGGCGTTACGCAATCCCGTCTCCCCCAGCAGCGCGAGATAGATCGTCGCGATCAGCGCGCAATGGGCCTGATTCGTGCAGATGTTCGAGGTCGCGCGCTCCCGCCGAATGTGCTGCTCGCGCGCCTGCAGCGTCAGCACGTAGGCGGTCCGCCCGGCGCTATCGACCGTCTTTCCTACCAGACGTCCGGGAATGCGCCGCATATGCTCTTTGGTCGACGCGATGAAACCGGCGTAGGGACCGCCGTAGGCGATCGGCACGCCGAAGCTCTGCGCCTCGCCGGCGACGACCTGCGCGCCCCAGGAGGCCGGCGGCGCGAGCGCCGCGAGCGAGAGCGCCTCGGCGACGACGGCGATCGGCACCGCGCCGCTGCGCGCAACCGCCGACGCGGCGTCGAGCGGCAACGCGTCCACGCAGCCGAAGAAGTTCGGCGACTGCACGACGACGGCGGCGTACGACGCGAGATCCACATTCGTCAACCATGCGAAATCCGTCGTGCCCGAGGCCGTGAGCGGAACCTCGTCGATGGCGATGTCCAGACCCTCGCAATACGTCTTGAGCACCGCGCGGTAGTTCGGGTGGATCGCCCGCGACACCAGCACCTTGTGCCGATTCGTCGCGCCGAGTGCCATGATCGCGGCCTCCGCCAATGCAGTGGCGCCGTCGTAGACCGACGCGTTAGCGATCTCCATCCCGGTGAGCAAACAGATGTACGTCTGCCACTCGTAGATCGCCTGCAGATAGCCCTGTGAGACCTCCGCTTGGTACGGCGTATAGGCGGTGAGAAACTCGCCGCGCATCGCCAGCGCCGCGATGGCGGGCGGCGCGTAATGGCGATAGGCACCCCCGCCGAGGAAGGAGCGATACTCGATGGCCGTGTTGCGCCGCGCGAGCAACTCGAAGCGGCGTACGATCAGGTACTCGGGAAGCGCCGGAACGACGTCGAGCTTCTCTTTCAGCGCAATCGCGTCGGGAACGCGCAGGAGATCGTCGAGCGAATCGGCGCCGACGGCCTGCAGCATGCTCTGGATGTCGCTTTCAGTGTGCGGTGCGTACACGCGGACTACTCCGTGGCGATCTTGTCGTATTCCGCGGGGGGCAGCAGCGCCTTGGCCTCGTTCGGGTCGGTGACGCGGACCTTGAGCAGCCATCCGCTGCCGTACGGATCGCGGTTGACCGCGGCGGGATCGTTTTCCAATCCGCCGTTGATCGCGAGCACTTCGCCGGAGAGAGGCGTGAACAGATCCGAGACGGCCTTGACCGACTCGATCACACCGACGGGTGCGAACTGCTTGATCGCGGCGCCGACTTTCGGGAGCTCGACGTAGACGATGTCGCCCAGCGCGTTCTGCGCGTAATCGGTGATGCCGATCGTCGCCGAGTCGCCGTCGAGTCTGACCCATTCGTGTTCCTTGCTATACAGCAGATCTTCCGGCTGCGCCACTAGGTACTCCCTTTTTCGTTATTTCGCGCGTTTGTAAAACGGCAACGGTACGACGCGCGCCGCGTGCGACGTGCCCCGGATCGTAACGACGAGCTCGGTGCCGTCGGTTGCGACCCCCGGCGCAACGAGCGCCGTCGCGATGTTCTTGTTGCCAACCGACGGCGCGATCGAGCCGCTGCGGACCTCCCCGACCTGACGCCCGCCGAGCAGCACCGGATATCCCTCCCTCGCCGGCGCGCGCCCTTCCATGACGATACCGACGATGCGCGAGTAGTCGTCGCGTTCGCGCTGAGACGCGAGTGCGGCTTTGCCCAGAAAGCCGGGCTTGTTGAGCTTGAGCGCCCAGCCCAAACCGGCTTGCAGCGGCGTGATTTCCTCAGTGAGCTCGTGGCCGTAGAGCGGCATTCCGGCCTCGAGGCGCAGGACATCGCGCGCGCCGAGCCCGCAGGGCTCCAGGCCCTGCGGTGCGCCGGCCTGCAGCAGCTCGCGCCAGAGGCGCGGCGCCGATTCGCCGTCGACGAAAAGCTCGAAGCCATCCTCGCCCGTATAGCCGGTGCGCGCGATCACCGCAGAAACGCCGCGGGCGCGGCCCTCGGCTGCGAAATAGTAGCGCAGCGACGCGAGATCGACGTCGACGTGCGGCTGCAGCAGCTCGACCGAGCGCGGCCCTTGGATCGCGATGAGCGCGCGCTGCCCGTGCTCGTTGCGCAACTCCACGCCGGAGCCGCGGTGTGCGTTGAGGTGCGCCCACATCTTGTCCGCGTTCGCTGCGTTGACGACGAGCAGCCAGCGTCCGTCGAGGCGGTAGAAGATCGTGTCGTCGTGCGCGCCGCCCGCCTCATTGCAAAAGACGTTGTAGCGCGCCTGGAGCGGCTTCATCGTGGCGACGGCGTTGATCGTGAGGGTGTCGGCCCACTCGGCGACGCGATCGCCGGTAAGGTAGAACTGGCCCATGTGCGAGAGGTCGAAGAGACCCGCGCGCTGCCGCACCGCGTCGTGTTCCTTCAAGATGCCCGCGTACTGCACGGGCATCTCAAAGCCGGCATAGGGAACGAGACGCGCGCCGGCGCGCACGTGCTCGTCGTAAAGCGGAGTGCGATGCATCAGGCCGGTTCTGAGCCTGTCCCGAGCGGACTCGAAGGGCGAGGTTTCTCTTCGGGATAGGTGTTGAGGAAGTTGAGCGTCGAGTGCGCGACGATCTTGTCGCCGCTGCGCACGTAGACCTCTCCATAGCAGACGCGCCGGCCGGCGCGCAGCACGCGCGCCTCAGCCACGAGGTCGTGCGGCGGTCCGGCGGGGGCGAGAAAGTTGCACTGCAGCGCGACGGTCGTGGTGTCTTGCTCGCGGCCGTAGATCGTAGCGAGCGCCACGTAGAACACAGTGTCGCAGAGGCTGACGATGGCGCCGCCGTGGACGGCGCCGGTTCCGTTGGTGATCTCGGAACGATACGGCATGCGCATCACCGCACGGCCGCGCTCCACCTCTTCGAGCTTCAGGTCGAGCAGAGCGACGAAGTTGCTCTTCTCCTTCTCCCAGGCGTGCGGGGCGCGCGAATAGTCGATGGCCATAATAAGCGGGGCTTTCCGGACGGCTAAAACGTATCCCCGCCTGCGGCCAGCATGCGCCGCAGGTAGAGCGGGAGCGCGAAGAGCCGCCGGTGTGTGACGGCGTCGTAAAAGAAGTTGTCGCCGCGCAGTCGCGCGCAGTAGCCATCGATGTCGCGCGCGTCCGGTTCGGAGAGATCGACACGATCGCTGCACGCGAGGAAGGCCCACTGCGTGTCGAACGCGGGCACGTGGGTCGCGAAGGAGACGACGTGCGCGTAGTGCCGGCGCAGGGTACGGGCCATCTTGCAATGCAGACCGGCGTTGTGCACGGCCGCGGTGCTCGCCTGGAGCACGTAGACGCCGCCTTCGAGCAGCCGCGACTTGATCAGCGCGAACACGTCGTCATTGAAGAGCGGATTGCTCGGCGAGTCCTCCAACGGCTCGGTGAGGTCCGATACGATCGTGCCGTAGCGGCCGTCGTTCGAGCGCATGAAGTCCAGGGCGTCACCGACGATTACCCGCGCGCGCGGATCGTCGAACGCGCCGGCGGACCATTCGTCGAGGTACTTCTTGGAGAGGTCGACGACCATAGCGTCGATGTCGACCATCGTACAGCGCGTCACGTCGGGGCAGCGCAAAACCTCGCGCAGCGTCGCGCCCTCTCCGCCGCCGAGAATCAGCACCTCGCTGCGATCCGGCGCCGCCGCGAGCGCCGGATGCACGAGCGCTTCGTGGTAGATCCGCTCGTCCGCCTGCGAGCTCTGCGTGTCGCCGTCGATTACGAGCATCTTGCCGAAGACCGGCGAGCGTACGACGGCGATCTGTTGGAATTGGGAACGGCCGGAAAACAAGAGCTCGTCGAGCGCGTGATGATGCTGCTCGGTCGGCGCGAACTCCTCGACGTACCATTGCCAATGCTGCGTCTTCGGCATGTGCGGCCTAGATTGGCGCCGCGAACGAAGAACCCCGCCGTCACCGGCGGGGCTCCTTCGACTCGCTTCGACAGGCTCGGTGTCGCTCAGGACTGCGCTTCGCGCAGCCTCGCGATTACTGGAAGCAGTTGACCGCGAAGTACAGCGGCACCAGACCGCTCTTGCCCTTCGGCGGGAGCTCGAAACCGCGCGGCACGGTATACTGCGCGAGCGTGACGGTCTTGCCTTTCACGGGACCTGTGATCGGCAGCGGCTTCCACAAAGCCTTGCCTTTGGGGAACGTCAGCACGGCTTCGCTGCACTCCTTGCCCGGCAAACCTTTCGAGTCGGTGATCACGTACTCGAGGACCGGCTTGTTCCTCTCGACCTTCGGAACGATCGGAACGGTGCCCTGATTGATTGCCCCCGCATACGCGATCGTGGTTCCCTTGGCAACATACTTCGGAAACGCGGCGCCCTTCCAGGTTTCGATGTCGCCTTTGTCGGTCGCATCGGCAACGTACACGGTGGCGGGCTTCTTGAGACTGTTCGCGCCGATGCTGCCCGTGACCGTGAGATGCATATACTTGGCGAGCGCGAAATGCGCCCCCGTAGGCTTGAGACTGATTTTGGTGCAAGCGCCCTTCATCACCCACTCCCCTTGCGGAGGTTTCGTCGCGCACGACGTGACGTCGGGCGACAAAAGGTTATCTTGCGATAGTGTGTCGACGCCGTTTGACGGGCCGAGCGGAGCTTGCGACGTCGGAACGATGCCGTGCCCGCCGCAGGCTGCCAGCGCGAGTGCGCTCGCCGCACAAATCACGCCGGAGCGAAACAGAGTGAAACGCATGGAGTTCGTTTTTGACCTCACTCGAGAAAGCAGAGACTTGAAAGACGGAATTGGACTCGCGAACGCGGCGAGCCTGCCGTAATAAGGTGATAATTGCTGATGATGTCGGTTAAAGAAACGACCGCTACGCGCTCAGCACGCGCAAGTCGTGATTGCGACTTAAGACGTGCGTGAACTCGCCATCACTTTTTTCGATTCCGCGCTTGAGTTCGGTGGCGAGGACGCTCGTCGCGCGCAAAGCCTGTACGGCATGCTGGAAGGCAAGCCAGGGGTCGGTGTGGTCGCCGCACGTATAAAAGTCCATAGCGGCGTAGCCCTTCTCGGGCCAGGTGTGAATCGAGAGATGCGACTCGGCCAGGATCACGGTACCCGAAACGCCCTGCGGCTCGAAACGATGAAAAGCGCTCTCCATAATGGTAGCGCGGGCGGCCTTCGCCGCCGCGATCATCATGGCTGCAATGCCGTTAATCTCGGAAAGTGCCGCGGGCTGACAGCCCGATAGCTCGCAGACAATGTGCCTGCCCAGTGCCTTCAATTTTCCAGGTCTCCTTGACCCTCGAGGAATCCCACCTCCGGACTTCGTCGGCTGGCGACTGCGGTGCAGCCTCCTCCCCCGACCTATCGGCGAGCTCTTGCCGGCGCTTTTGAGCGGTGCGCGAGCGACTTGCCGCGATGGCGCGTAAGGGCGCGCCCTCCCC
This sequence comes from Vulcanimicrobiota bacterium, assembly GCA_963723485.1. Lineage (GTDB taxonomy): Bacteria > Vulcanimicrobiota > Vulcanimicrobiia > Vulcanimicrobiales > Vulcanimicrobiaceae > Cybelea. The sequence goes on from CAVRQS010000002.1 coordinate 579,649, forward strand.
AGAACCGGTGGGTCCGCCCAGGGACCCGAAGCCCTTCGAAACCTGTGGATATTGAAGGACCGGGGGCAATCATACCCCCTGGACCCCCTGCTGTAAAGAGCCTCCGGAGGAGCACCTCTCCGAGGAGAAACTGCTCGCCTTTCGTTTGCATGCCGGCGGCCAAGCGTTGCTCTGCCGAGACTAAGATGGTCGGATTGAAAGGCGGCCTCTTTTTCTTTTCGAGTAATATAATCGGCGTATGGCCGACCCCACCGACAGGCGCGCCTCGGGCCCGAACCGCAACTAAAGACGCTTTTGAAACGCGTGCTCCACATGCCGAAGGCCGCCCCGATAAGCTCGAGGCGAAACGGACGAAGCGCCCTAGGCGCAAGAAGCCTGCCTAAATGATCCCAGCCGTGCCGTGGCTCACGTTCGTTGCAGTCGCAGCCGTCGTGGCCGCCAGCGGCGTCGTATTAGGTATCCGCAAGAAAGAGTGGCCCCGTGCTGCGCGGGCGGCGGCGATCACCATAGGGGCGTTCGCGGCGGTGCCGGTCCTTTTTCAAGTCCTCGTCATGGCGCTCACGGCGACCTGCTACCCGACGGCATCCTGCCCCTAAGTTCACCCGCCTAGCGGGCGCTATCCAACATAGCCGCTCGCCTGCTAGTGCGGCAAATGGATTATAACGCGACGATCCGCCGAGAATCGCGAACGCGGGCTGGTGAGGTATAATCGCCACATGGCCGACACGCACGACAGGGCCCTGGGGCCGGAACCACAATTCAAGGCGATCTTAAAGCGTCTGATCGACACGCCGAAGGCCGCCCTCGACAAGCTCGAAGCGGAACGGCAGAAGCGCCCTAGGCGGAAGAAACCAGTCTAATCGCCCTCCAGGGCGTCCAGAGCGCCGCCTGAGATAAGTAGCCCTAGCCCGGGAGCCAGCACCCCGACGTATGATCGCGGGTTAAGGCGACACGTAACATAGAGCAGTTCTGCCGGAGCCCCGAATAGCAGGATATACGCAATAAACGCTCGTCCAAATCGAGTCAGCGATGCGGGAAACCACACGGTAGAACATTTTCAAAGTGCAGCCTAGCCTAGCCCTGTCACGGCGCTAAGAGTGTAGCCGCTAGGCTGCTAGTGCGCCAAATGGATTATAACCAGTAAGTGAAGCTCGTACTTTACTATCTTGACTATGTCCGCGGAGGGGGGTACGCTCATCAGTGCCATGGCCGTCAAGCTTCAAGTCCCCGTCGTCGCCCCGTCGGATCTCATCGAGGAGTACCGGCATGGGTTCCATGACCCGGAAAACTACGTCTTCAAATCCGATAAGGGGTTGACCCCGGAGATCGTCGCGCGCATCAGCGCCATGAAAGACGAGCCGGAATGGATGCGCGACTTTCGGCTCAAAGCGTACGAACTCTTCATCGCCAAGCCGATGCCGACGTGGGGCGACACGAAGCTCTTGAGCGAGATTGACTTCGCCGATATTCACTATTTCGTGAAATCCACGGATCAGACGGAGCGGTCGTGGGACGACGTGCCCGAGGATATCAAGCGCACGTTCGACCGTCTCGGCATCCCCGAGGCCGAGCGCAAGTTTCTGTCCGGCGTGTCGGCACAGTACGAGTCGGAGGTCGTCTATCACAGCACGAGCAAGGCGCTGGACGAGCAGGGCGTCCTGTTCTGCGACATGGACAGCGCCGTCAAGCAGTATCCGGACATTGTCCGCAAGTATTTCGCGACGATCATCCCGCCGGGCGACAACAAGTTTGCGGCGCTGAACTCGGCCGTGTGGTCGGGCGGTTCGTTCATCTACGTGCCGCCGGGCGTCGAAGTGAAGATGCCGCTCCAAGCCTACTTCCGCATCAATGCGGAGAACATGGGCCAGTTCGAGCGCACGCTGATCATCGCCGACAAGGGCGCCAAGGTCCACTATATCGAGGGCTGCACGGCTCCGAAGTTCTCTACCTCGTCGCTCCACTCTGCGGTCGTCGAACTGGTGGCGCTCGAGGGCGCATCCATCCGGTACACGACGATTCAGAACTGGTACCGCAACATCTTCAACCTGGTGACGAAGCGCGCGATCGCGCACGCCGGCGCAACGGTCGAATGGGTCGACGGCAACATCGGGTCGCGCCTGACGATGAAGTACCCCTCGATCTACCTGATGGGCGAAGGCGCGCGGGGTGAGATCCTCTCGATGGCGTTCGCCGGCGAGGGACAGCATCAGGACGCGGGCGCCAAGGTGATCCACGTCGCGCCGCGCACCACCTCGGTCGTCACCAACAAGAGCGTGAGCGCGCACGGGGGCAAGACGACCTATCGCGGGCTCGTCGAGGTGCACGCTGGCGCGGTCGGCGCGAAGACGCGGGTGCGCTGCGACGCATTGATCATGGACGAGGAGTCGTCGAGCGATACGAAGCCGACCATGAAGATCCACGAGCAGCGCTCGACCGTGGAGCACGAGGCCAGCGTCAGCAAGATCGGCGATGAGCAGCTCTTCTACGCGATGTCGCGGGGTCTGTCGGAGGCCGACGCGACCGCGATGATTGTCAACGGGTTCTTCGACTTCTTCGTCAAGGAGCTCCCCATGGAGTACGCGGTCGAGCTCAACCGGCTGGTCAAGATGGAGATGGAGGGCGCGGTCGGCTAAGGCCGCGCCGTTTCCCAACAGCGAAGATTGGGGAAGCGCCGCCGGGATACATGGCGGTCTTCTTTTAACGTAGCGGCGCCCTTTAACGAGTTTCCGGATCTAGTTCTACGACTCGATGGGGCAAGGCGGACCCGTCGGTCCGCGGTTCCCTTCGCCGCAGCTCTGCATGACGGAGCCCTTCGACGACACGGTGTATCCGCGCTACGCGGCGGGCGACTCGAAAGGCGCGATCAGCAGCATCGAGAGCGCCAACAATCCCGTCTCGCCCAGCCCCTTCGCCTCGCGACACTGGGGGAGCGCCCGGCCGGGCCCGAATAGCGCGGAGTGGCCAGCAAGGCACAGGTTGAAAAGGCGATTTTTGAGCGCGAAGGATTCCGCGTAGAGCTCGACCTCTTCGAAAAACGACTTTCGCTGCCGCCGTACGATTTTTCCGAGATGGCGCCGCAGCGATGGAAGGTGTCGGATTGGAAGAACGCGCGGCTCGATGCGTATCGCCTGCTGGTGAAAGGCGCCACGATCTATCTCGGCGACGCTACGCCCATCGCTCGCGATCTCCAACTCGGTAACCTGCGCGACAGCTATTATGCTGCCGCTCACGGATCTTTGAAGCCGCCGGGCGATACGGACGCGAGGTCCAATGTCACGCCCCTGCGGCCGCATCGAAAGCGTTAGCCCCGCGGAACCGGCCGGATTACTAGGCCAAGAAAGCTATCCGGTCCGGGTGGTCGCCGAACCTATTCTACGCCGCGGCGAGAAGGTCCGAATTTTCCGTGACAAACGCGCTGAGCTCGCGCAGCGGCGCGGAGTTCAGCACGTTCGGCGATCGCTTGGAACAATCGAGGAATCGTTCGAGGCTTCCCATCGCCTCGCGCCAGCGCGAGCTCGCGGGGTCGCCGGCCGCGTGGTGAAACGCGTCCGCGATATCTCGCGTCGCGCGCGCCGCGGCATACACGGCGAATCGCGTAGCCGGCTTCATCTCGAACAATAGCGTGGCGATGTGATCGCAGATGTGTTCGCAGATCGTTTCGTACTGCAAGATTCGTAGCTCCTTGGCTTACGCTGAGAGGTTAAGATCGGCGCGCCAACAGCAGCACGCCGGGAGTGACTAATAAGGCCGCGACGCCGGTCACTAAGAACATGTCTGCGTACGATAACGCGGCGGCCTGTGCGGCGACTGTGGCGGCGAGTTGAGCCAGACCGCCGTGCTGCACGAGGTCCGCCACCGGCAGACGCGATAATGCCGTCTGTGCGGCGAGGATCGTTTGATGGAACTGCAGTCGCCGATCCAAGAAGGCGACGACCGATGCCGACGAGATCGAGCCGCCCAACTGGAAGAACAGCACGATGAACGACGCGGCCTTGGCTGCCGCTTCCGGCGCGACCGCGCGCATCGTCGCGACCAGCAGCGGCGAATAGACGAACGCGGCGCCCGCTCCAATGAAGAGCAGCGGAGCGATAAACGTTCCGAAATTACTGTCCGTGGTAAGACGGGTCGCCAGCCACAATGAACCCAGTCCGCACACCGCCAAACCCGCGGCGATGGCCCAGCGCAGATCGAAGCCGGGAAGACCCGCCAGGCGTGCGACGGGAATGGTGAGTAGCAGCACGGGCAGCGCGCGTGCGCCGATCAGCAGGCCGGCGCTCGTGCTCGTGAAGCCAAGGTTTTCAATCGTGAACTGCGGCAGCAACAGCAGGCTCGGGAAGATGATGGCCGCGTACGCGGCCGCGATCGCCAGCGCCGCGGCCACGGCAGGCTTCCCGATCAAGCGCAGATCCACGATCGGCTGTGCGACGCGAAGCTCCCACCAGACGAATGCCGCGGTCGCGCCGGCGGCCAGCCAGCTGCACAGGACGATGGATTGATCCGCGAACCAGTCGTCGTGCTGGCCCTGGTCGAGCACGTACTGCAAGCAGCTGACGGCGACGACGAGCAGCGCGATGCCGGTGACGTCGACCGGAGCGCGCTGCCGCCTGCCGTCATCGCGCATGTAACGCCACAACAGAATGAAGGCCAGCGCTCCCGGCACGACGTTGACGTCGAAGACCCACGGCCACGAGAAGTTGTCGACGAGAATGCCGCCGAGCGCCGGGCCGACCGACGGCCCGACGATCGTGCCCAGCGCGAAGATCGATTGGCTCATACCGAGCTGCTCGGGCGGAAACGTATCGCGCAACACGACCTGCGCCGTCGCGAGCAGGCCGCCGCCGAACGCGCCCTGCAGCACGCGGAAGAGAATCAGCGCCGTCAGCGACGTCGCCATGCCGCACAGCACCGACGCGAGCGTGAAGCCGGCGATCGACGCAAGGAAGTAGTTCTTGCGCCCGAAGCGCAACTGCAGCCAGGGCGTCATCGGAATTACGATGACGTTGGCGATGACGTATCCGGTCAACACCCATGTGCCCTCGTCGACGGTCGCACCGAGGTTGCCCTGAACCGTCGGCAGCGCGACGTTGACGATCGTAAGGTCGACCGTCTGCAGCAGCGCCGCGAGCATGACGCCAACGACGACCAGATAGCGCGACAGCCCACGCTCGACGAGCGGCGGCGCCGCTTGGCGGGACGAACCGTTCGTCGAAACCGGCGTGACGGGACGCGCGGGAACAAGGCCCCGCATCGTTTGGGCTGTTTTAGCGACTTGCATAAGGGAGGCCGGGGTTACTGGAGAGTGGCTTGCATTCAGCTTAGTCCGTGTGCGATACTATTACTAGAACCGCGCTTATCCTAGCACTGGCGCGAACACCTTGAGAAGGCAAGGCCATGGATTTGACTCGCCCCCGACGCTCCGAGCTGAGTGATTTCCTGCGCACCCGTCGCGCAAAGATCGTCCCTTCGGACGTCGGGCTGGCCGACGGCGCCCGGCGCCGCACGCCCGGCTTGCGGCGCGAAGAGGTGGCGCTGCTGGCTAACATCGGCGCGACCTGGTACACCCGGCTCGAACAGGGGCAGCCCATCAACGTTTCCGGCGAGGTGCTCGACGGCATCGCGCGGGCGCTGCGGCTAACCTCCGAGGAACGCCGCCATCTTCACTTACTGGCCGGAATGGCACCGGCCCTGGCCGTTCCCGACGAGGAGCGCGTCAGCGACCTCGTGCGGCGCGTGCTCGACGGGCTGAATCCGCTGCCGGCCTACGTGCGCGGCCGGCGCTGGGACGTTCTGGCGTGGAACGCCGCGGCGGACGCGCTCGCCGACTTCTCGAGCGCCGCGGGGCCGGCGCGCAACATCGTCTGGCGCCTCTTTCGCGACCCCGACTCGCGCTGCCGATATGGCGATCCCGAGTGCACCATGCGGCGCGCCGTCGCGCAGTTCCGCGCGGTCGCCGCGAAGTACCCTAAGGATCCCGGCTTCGTCGAGCTCATCGACGACCTGCGTACCAACTCCGCGGAGTTCCGCCGTTTGTGGGCCGAGCACGATGTGCTCGGCTCGACCGACGGGCTCAAGCGCTTCAACCATCCGGAGCTCGGCCAGTTCATCTTGGATCACACGACGTTCGAATTGGCCGGCGACGGCGACATCAAGATGGTCGTGCTGACCGCAGCGCCGGGGTCTGGGACGGAAAGTAAACTGCGTTTGCTGGCGCCACGCGCGGTGACGGCATAACGCTATAGGATCAGGTGGACGTCACCGAACTCGTGATAGAAGTAGCGGCGATTCGCGGCCTCGGCGTAGGCGTATTCCAACAACTCCGCATCGATAAATGCGCGTAGCATCGCGACGTGCGTCGCGTTCGCGTCGTGAAAGCCCGACAGCAAGGCGTCCACCGCCTTCAGCCGATACGTTTCGTCGACGTAGAGATCCGTCCAACCGTGCGACGCGACGACGCCGTCCTCGGTGGCGGCGCTCTCGAGCGCGCGCACGACGGTCGTGCCGACCGCGATCACGCGCCGGCCCTCGCCGCGGGCGGCGTTCACGCCATCGGCAGCCGCACGTGAGACGGCGTAGCGTTCGGTTCCGGGGCGCTCCGGCGTCTCGAAGCTCGCGACGCCGCAGTGCAGCGTCACGGTCGCGATCTCGATCCCGCAATCGCGTAATCGCGCGACGACCCGTTCCGTAAAGGGCCGCGCCGCCGACGGCATTTCCGACGATCCGGCCTGGCGCGCGAAGAGCGTCTGGTAGTCCGCAAGCGGAAACGAACGGCTCAGATACGCGTATGTGATCGGCGCGCCGAAGCTCGCGAGATATGCGGGCATCGGCACGGGCAGCACGAACGCGGCGTACCACAGGCGCGGGCGCCGGGGATCGACCGGCGCGAGGAGCGTCGCCGTCGATCCAGCGGGCAGCAGCAGCGTTTCGGCAGAAGCGACCGGCCCGCGCGGTTCCACCGTCCACAGCCGCTCGGCGATCTGCGTGCTGACGTGCAGCGGCAGCGTCGCGCCGCTACGCCGGCGCGCGAGCAGCGCGGCCGGCAACGTCGCCGAGTCGTTGACGACCAGTAAATCGCCCGGTCGCAGCAGTGACGGCAAGTCGTAGAAATACGCGTGCGTTTGCGACCGCGTCCGACGATCGGTGACGAGCATGCGCACGGCATCGCGCGCGACGCCGCGATGCTCCGGTGGCTCGGTCGCCTCGACCAGGCCGCGCGAGAAAGCTGCGGCAGCCGTCATGCCGGCGTGAGGTCGCCAGCGCGGACCCGCTCGAAGCCGGCGCGCATCGCCGCGATCGCGCGTATCATCGCGCGGGCGGACTCCGCAGGGTCGCGCAGCTCCGACAGGTCGGCGTCGGGGATCGCATCGCGGTGCATCGCCGTGTCCATATCGCCCGGATCGAAAACCAGTACGCGCACGCGCAAACCGTCGAGTTCGGCGGCCAGCACGCGTGACACGTGCTCGAGCGCCGCCTTGGTCGCGCCATACCCGCCCCATGACGGATAGGCTTGTGCGCCGGCGTCCGATGTGACGTTAACGATCGTCGCAACGTCCGATCGTGCCATCAGCGGCAGCGCATGCTGAGTCAGGTGAATCGGGGCGAAGACGTTGACGGCGAAGAGCGCGTCGAACGTCGAGCGGTCGAGCTCGGTTATGGCCGGCAGCGGCGTCGCCCCAAGTGTCGATGCGTTGTTGACGAGGAGGTCGAGGCGCCCTAGACGCCGCGCGGCCGCGGCGAGCGCGTGCGCGTGCTCCGAATCGGCCACGTCGCCTGCGATCGCGACGACATCGCCGAGCTCGGCAAGCTCGCGCCGCGTGCGCCCGAGCTGCGCCGCATCGCGACCATCGACGATGACCGTCAAGCCTTTGCGCAGCAGCTCGCGAGCCAGCGCCCTTCCCAATCCGCGCGATCCGCCCGTGACGATCGCGACGTGTCCCGGTTGAAACCAATCCATAACGGGGACGAGTCTACAACCTCAAGTATAGTTGAGGTCAAGCGATGGAGTATCTAACCGTCGGCGAGGTCGCCAAACGCAGCGGGCTGCCCGTTTCGACGATTCACTTTTGGGAGGCGAAGGGCCTGATTCGCAGCGCGCGCAGCGGAGGGAATCAGCGGCGCTTCGCACGCGCTGAGTTGCGGCGGATTGCCGTGATCAAGATTGGCCAGCGCGCGGGCATCCCGCTGACGGAGATTCGCGACGTGCTCGATACGCTGCCCGCCGATCGCGCGATCAACGCGAAAAATTGGGCGGCGCTGTCGAATCGCTGGAAGCGCAGCCTCGACGAGCGCATCGCGCGCCTGACGGCGTTGCGCAATCAACTCGGAGAGTGCATCGGCTGCGGCTGCTTGTCGCTCGACAAATGCCGGCTGCGAAACCCCGACGATAAGCTCGGGAAGGCAGGCCCGGGACCGCGCCTGCTCGGCTTTACCGATCAGGCAAAGGTCGGCAACTGACCTCGGCTTGCAACCTCGGCCACGAGCGCGGCCCGATTGTTGACGCCGTACGCCCGAAACACCGCCTTTAAGTGATTCCGCACGGTGTGCTCGCTCAGTCCCAACTCTTGGGCAATCTCGGCCGTCGTCATCTTGCGGCAGAGCATCTCGAGAACCGTACGTTGCATGCGCGGGAGCTTTACGGCCGTCACCGCTGCGTTTTGCGTCGCGGTCTCCCGTACGAGCCAGGATCGCGGATAGGGCTTGAGCTTGTCCTCGGCGAGGCGGCGCCAGCGCTCCTTCCCGGTGGCTTCGAACAACCGTAACGCCGTGCGCCCGGCGCGCCAGTCGTATCCAATCCGATCGAAGACGACCCACGCCTTGCGCAGCGCTTCTTCCGCGCCGGTTTCGCCGCTGCGGAGCCGAACGAAACCCTCAACATAACCCGCGAGCGCCTCGGAGCGCTGGTCGAAGGCGAAGAGCGAAACGGGGGAACGCATACGTTCCAGGCCCTTGTAGCGGGCGAGGAAGTAGTGGCCCTTCTCCGGGTTGTATTCGACGATGGCCTCGGCCATGAGCAGCAAGCCAACGCGCTCGTCGCCCGGCACCTCATTCCAGTCAATCTGATCGAAGAGGACTTCTGCCTTCGCGACCTCGTCGCAGGCCCAGTTCGTTTCTCCCACGATGTGCGCAAAATACGCGCGGTCGAGCAAGAGGATCGCTTCGAACACCGGACTCGGCTTGGTGCGTTCCGCAGCGCGCAGATAACGAAAACAGCCCAGGAGGTCGCCGCGCAGCGCGCACGACCAGCCGACGGCTTTGAGCGCCTGGAACCGCTGGACGGCGAGGTCCGGCGGCCACTCGACCTCTGCATCCACCTCCGCCTTCGCAATGTCGGCAGCTTCGGGCAGCGGCAGCTCTCGGCCAAGCAGCGCCAGGTTCTGAACCGCGTGGAACCACTCTTCGAGATGCTCTTCGCGTCGTTCTCCGATCAGCCCGATCGCGCGGATCGTGCGCTCGGCGGATTCGCGATAGCGCTCCTCCTGACAAAGGATGAACGACTCCAGTAGTTCGTGCTTGATACTGGCACCGAGAGACTCGTCGCGCGACATCTCGCCGGCATGACGGCGCGCCTCGGTTAATTTGCCCTCGAGCATATAGCGGCGCGCGAGCTGGGACGCGAGGTCCGCTCGGTGCGCCGGCAAGCGCGCCAGCCGGCCCGCCATTTCGAAGTGGTGGTCCGCGCGTTCGAAGTCGCGCATCCGCGCGTATCCGATCGCAACCAGGAGCGCCCACTCGGCGCGTTCCCGCGAGGCATTCGCCTTGGGAGGTCGACGAATCAGAAACGCCACCGCCCGGTTCTCGTCGCGCTTGAGCAGAATTCGCGCCGCGAGCAGCTGCGCCGGATACGACGGCGTGGCGCCAGAGTCGACCGCCTGATCGTACACGTCGCCGGCCGCCAAAAACTGACATCGGTCGAACAGCCCGCGCATCTGATCGAACCAACGAGGGGCGATCGGCTGTTTTTTCGCCATAGCCAAATAGATTAGCGCGGCGGCGGCCCCGACCCCGCCGTCGCGGACGGGATCAGCCTCCGCTTTGGCGGATGCCCACCCCGCCGCCGCCCGGACCAGGCATCGTGCCGCCGCCGTCGGGCGGACCCATCGAGGCGCCTATTGCACCCGCTCCGCCGAAGTGCGTGAAGCCTCCGCCGACACTCCCGAATAGGCCTAAAGCCAACGCCAGCGCGTGGAAGAACATAAACATCGTTATACATTCTTTCCCAGCGCGGAAGAAACCGCGCAGTAGCACCCTGGAACTAGCCCAATCGGGCTAGAAACCTATTATCGGGCGCACTTCGGCTAATGTTACCGATTGAGCGCTCGCCTGTATGGCCGTTACGCTCGCGCCATCGCGTCGCTGAATCCGCTCGGCCGAGGGTTGCGCACCCGCGCCTCCCACTGCCATGCTGAGATGAGCGCGCGTAAGTGATTGCTTACGTCCGCGTTTCGTAGAACCCGCGATGCCGGTCGCATACAATGACGCAGGTAGTTTTTGCATTGGGCGGCTTGCAACAGATAACAAGAGTTACTGCACTGCAATCATCTTTGTCGCAAATTTATTTCGCGCTGTCTTGACCGCGCGAATCGCAAGCCAATAGACTTAGTTCAACCGCATAGCTATTTCGGAGGACGGTAAGATGATTCGCACCCGTTTCTCGGCGCTTGCTGCGATCGTAGCACTCGTTGGATGCTCCCAAAACTCGACGTCGCCCACACCGCCCCCGGTCCCGGTCGCGGCTCGGCCAAACGGTGGGATGCAGTGGCTTTCGACCGGCACCAACACGCCGATCACTCACGTCGTCATCGTATTTCAAGAAAATCGCTCCACAAACGACCTCTTCAACGGTTTTCCCGGCGCCCAAACCGTCAAGTCCGGCGAAAACTCGCAGCATCAGACGGTGACGCTGCAGCCCAGGCTGCTGACCGCGCCCTACGACGTCAGCCACTCACACGGCGCCTTCCTCACCGAATGGGCGAAGGGCGCCCAGGACGGCTGGGATCTCGTGACATCCAAGTGCAAAAAAGGCGCGACGTGTCCGCCCGCGGACATTCGCGCGTTCGGCTACGTTCCGGAAAAGGAGGTCGAACCATATTTCATCATGGCGCGTCGCTACGCGTTCGGCCCGAACATGTTCCAGACGAACCAGGGGCCGAGCTTTCCCGCGCACCAGTATATTTTGAGCGGCACGTCGACGATCTCGGACGGGTCCAAGCTGCGCGCCGCCGAGAATCCGCAAACGCCGGAGAAAAAGAACACCGGCGGCTGCGACTCGCCCAAGGGCTCGCTGGTCCGGCTCATCGACCCGAAAGGCAACGAGAATAAGACGACCTATCCATGCTTCGACCGCAACTCGCTCATCGCGCTCGCCGAGGCTAAAAACCTGACGTGGCACTACTACCAGGCCGGCACTGGGCCGGGACTCTGGCACGGGCCGGACGCGATCCTGCCGATCTATCAGAGCTCGGAGTTTGCGACCGACGTCGTCAGCCCGCCCGCGCAGGTGCTGTCCGACGTCACGAGCGGAAATCTCGCCAATGTCGTTTGGGTCACGCCGACCGGGAAGGCGTCCGATCACGCCGGCGTCACCGACGGCAGCGGCCCGTCGTGGGTGGCGTCCATCGTCAACACGATCGGTGAGAGCAAGTATTGGAACAACACCGCGATCTTAGTCACGTGGGACGACTGGGGCGGCTGGTTCGACGCGGCTCCGCCTAAGCTGTACAACTCCTACGAGCTGGGCTTCCGCGTGCCGCTCTTGGTGATCTCCGCATACGCAAAGCAGCACTACATCTCGCACGTGAACCACGAGTACGGCAGCCTCCTCAAGTTCACGGAGAAGACGTTCGGTCTGGGCTCGCTCGGCACGACCGACGCTCGCGCGGACGATCTCTCGGATTGTTTCGACTACTCGCACGCGCACAAGTTCGTCCCGATCCCTGCTCCGCTCAATGCCGAATACTTCTTGCACCAGCCCGTCGGCGGTATTCCGGACGACGACTTCTAGAGGCTAACGATTAGCTAGGAAACCTACTACTTCGGGAGCGGGGCCCAGCCTTTGATGGTCTCGATCTCCCAGCCTTGCGCGTCGCCGGTGCGGCTGCGATACGTTCCGTCTCCGCCGGCGCAGCCGCCGCCGGCGCCCAGCGCCTGGGCGCAAAACGACGCGACCACATACTTCCCGTCGTATCGCACGTGCTGGTCCGTGCAGGCGGTCATCCACTTCGGATAGCTCGACGTGCCCCAGTCGGACGCGAGCACCACGTCCCAGCCGACGATGTCCTGGTGCGCCGTTTTCGCCTTATACAAGACGCAATTGTCCAAGCCGAAGATCATCGGGTCGCGGCCGGGTACGTTGACTCGCAGCACGCGGCCGAAGCGCTGCGCATCCTGCTTTGAGAGCGCATAGGGCACGTGCGGCGCGCAGCCCGTCGCGACGATCAGAATCGCTACCGAAGCAGCACGAAGCGCCCGCCATTTGTAAACAGGATCACGAGCAGCGTCGAGATCAGCATCGATTCGTAATGCCATCCGGGCCCGTCCTTTCCCCAGAAGCCGGTCTTCCAGACGAAGATTTTCTTCTGGATCGCTCCTAGCATGATGAGGATCAGACCGATCGCGGCGAGCTGCTGCAGCACGCCGAAAACGATCGCGAATGCTCCCGCGAGCTCCGCCGATGCAAGGAAGATCGTGAAGCCTTTCGACATCTCGATGCTCTTGCTGCGCGCCTCCGGATCCTTGACGTCGCCGTAGCCGCTACCGGCGAAGATCGCGCCGACCATCAGCCGCATCAGCAGCAAGCCGTAATCGGTGAAGTGGCTCAGGTCAAACATGCCCGTCGAACTCTGCCTGCGCGCGCTTGACTTCGTCCATGTGGTCGTGCGCCCATTGCGTGACCGATCCTAGCGGGCCGCAGAGCGTGCGCCCTAGCGGCGTGAGCTCGTACTCGACGCGCGGCGGCACCTCGGGATAGATCGTGCGTTTCACCAATCCGTCGCGCTCGAGGTCGCGCAGCGTCTGCGTGAGCATCTTCTGCGAGATGCCGCCGATCATGCGGCGCAGCTCGTTGAATCGGCGGCGTTCCGCCTGCGCCAGGATGCCGATGATCAGCGTCGTCCACTTATCGGCGATCCGGTCCAGGATCAGGCGCGACGGGCACTGCGCCTGGTTGTAGAGATCGGCGCTGGTGGGGAGAGGCGGCAGCTTGATGGTTTCCATTAGGTTCCTAGCCTACTTTTGAGTGCGTACTTGTTTTGAGATTGTTAGTATGCAAAAGTTACTAGCATAACTTTAGCACACTTAGAAACTATCAGCAACCATAAGGAGTCCAGAGAGTATTATGACCACCCAACTGCGAGAGAAGTCCGTCTACACGCTGGACCGGGCGCATACTACAGGTAGAATTCGTCGTCCGCCACCTGATGATCACCAAGGTCAGGGGCCGCTTCACCGCCTTTGACGGCTCGGTCGAGCTGGAGCCCGGCAGCGAGGTGCCGGTCGCGATCCGCGCCACCGTCCAGGCCGGCTCGGTCGACACCCGCGAAGAGCAGCGCGACGCGCACCTGCGCTCGGCCGACTTCTTCGATGTGGAGAAATTCCCGACGCTGACGTTCGAGAGCACGCGGATCGACGGCACGCCGGATGAGTTCACGGTCGACGGCACGCTCACGGTCCACGGCATCGCACGCGACGTCTCGTTGCGGGGCAGCTTCGAGGGACAGGCTAACGACCCGTGGGGCGGCGTGCGCGTCGGCTACAGCGCCCACACCACGATCAATCGCAAGGACTTCGGCCTCACCTGGAACGCCGCGCTCGAGACCGGCGGCGTCGTCGTGGGCGACGAGGTCCGCATCGAGCTCAACGTCGAGGCGATTCGCAAGCAATAATCGCCTCGATCACGCGCCTGGTCTCTTCCGGATCGCGCACCTGTATCGTATCGGTGCCGGCCTCTTTGGCCGGATAGTCGTTCCCGCCCGGAAAGATCGCGTCGCCGATGAACAGCATCTCGGCGATCGGGATGCCGAGCTCGTCACGCAGCTTGCGGATGCCGTAGGCCTTGTCGACGCCCGGGCGGGTAACGTCGATCGAAGTCGTGCCGCCGAGGCGCACCGAAAACTCGGGCAGCGTCTTGGCGAGGATCGCCTGGATTTGCTTGCGCTTCGAGAAATCGGGATCCCACTTTTCCTTCGCGTCGAGCGGCGCTTGCTGGCCGAGAGCGGAGTAGGTGATCTGCGTTCCGCGATCCTCGATGCGCTCGCCCCACGTCTCCTTCGGCTGAAATCCGGCCTCGGCGACCGCGCTCTCGAGCGCGTTTTCGATCTTCTTCTTTTGCTCGTCAGTGAGGTCTTCGGCGTAAAGTTTGCGCCACTGGCCGTCGTATACGAAGAATTTTGTCCCCGATGTCGGGAGGATCGAGAGGTTCGCGAAGTCGCTGCCCGCGGGGAGCCGTTCGAGCACCTGTTTTTGAAACTGCGGATAGTCGCCGCCTGATATAATCGAGACCTTGATGACGCCGATGAGGCGACCCAGAAGAACCGCCATCTCGTCGTCCAACGCCGCCTTGCTCAACGCGAGCGTGCCGTCGAGGTCGAAGACGATGAGTCGCTTCAAGGGAGCTCTTTGAACGATTGTTTCACGCGGTACTCGCTGACCGGATAGCGCGAGCGAAGGTTGTCCCATTGCTTCAAGAGCTCGTCGCCGTTGGGGTCTCGCCGGTAGCGCGTCACGCCCAGGTAGTAGAGCGCCTCGGGCGCCGCATAGCTCGTCGAGAAGCGCGTCAGCGCGTCGGCGTAACACGCCTCGGCGTCGTCGAAGCGCTTGGTTCGCAGGTATGCCATCCCGAATCCGCACAGCGTCCGCGCGATGAATTCCGGCGGCGGCAGGAAGCCGTCCCAGCGGTACAACTCGACGCCGTCGTGGTATAGGATGCGAATGTCCGGCGTCCAGATGTGATGGATGCTGTGCAGAAATTTGTTATTTTCGGGCCTCGAGTTATCGAACTGAACCGGCACGCTACGGGCGAGAATCGCATCGGCGACTGGCGGTTGAGGATACGTCACGGCATCCAGCGCTTGGCATCCCCCTCAACCAGGGTTGAAGACGTCGAGAAAGACAAACTTGCGCTCCGAGCGGGCGCGGTCGAGCGCCTTCTCGTAGTCGGACATCCAAGGAACGTTCGCCACCGTCATGCCTCCATTCGAGCGAACCCGTAGGTTCGCCGAGCCCGACGACAAACTCCCGCCGTATGAAGCGCGATGATTTTTTACGCCGGGGGGCTGCCGTTTCGATCTTAGCCGGTGCGCCGCGTCTCGCCATCGCGAAATTCGAAGAGGCTTCGTTCGCGCCGGCGGTGCGCGCGTGGCGCACGTTCCGGCTCACGACGCTCGTGACGCTGCCCGGTTCTCCGCAACCCGTTCGGGCGTGGATCCCGGTTCCGGGATTCGTTGAGGCCGAATGGATGCGGCCCGGCGCCACAACGTGGGAGACCAATGCGACCTCTGCGAGCATCGTGCGCGAAGGCAAGTGGGACGTCGCGATGCTCGTCGTGGATTGGCTCAGGCCCGCGCCGTCGGCGACGATCAAGGTAACGAGCATCGTGTCGACGCGCGACCGCGTGGTCGATCTCACCACGCCCGGACGACCCCAGCCGCTGAGCCGGGACGAGTACGCGCTCTACACGTCGGCGACGAAACTGCAGCCGACCGACGGCATCGTGGCGGACACGGCAAAGAAGATCGTCGGCTCCTCCAGGAGCGACGCCGCCCGGGCGAAGCTCATCTACGAGTGGGTCGTGGAGAGCGCCTCGCGTAATCCGAAGACGCGCGGCTGCGGCCTCGGCGACGTCAGCTTTATGCTGGAAACCGGCGATCTCAGCGGCAAGTGCGCCGACATCAACGGATTGTTCGTCGCGCTCGCGCGCGCCGCCGGCATACCTGCGCGCGATCTCTACGGGATTCGCGTCGCGCCGTCGCGCTTCGGTTACCACAGCCTGGGCACGAGCTCCAGCACGATCAGCAAGGCGCAGCACTGCCGCGCCGAGGTGTATCTCGGCGAGCACGGCTGGGTGCCGGCCGATCCGGCCGACGTGCGCAAGGTGATGCTCGAGGAGCCGCCCGGTCATCTCGCGCCGACCGACCCGAAGGTGAAGGCCGCGCGCGGGACGCTCTTCGGCGCGTGGGAGGGCAATTACGTCGCGTACAACGACGCACACGACGTGGCGCTGCCCGGCTCGCGCGGCGAGGACCTCGGCTTCCTGATGTATCCGCAGGCGGAAATCCGCGCGGAGCGTCGCGACAGCCTCGATCCCGCGACGTTCGTCTATGCGATCGAGTCCGAGGAGGTGACGCGTGGCTAGAGACCGCGTCGCCAGGCTTTCGGAGATTGCGCCCGGCACGACGCGCCGCGTCGTCGTCAACTCCGCCGAGATCCTGCTATGCAACGTCGACGGGAAGATCTACGCAATCGAGGACGTGTGCACGCACGACGGCGGCCCGCTCGACCAGGGAACGCTCGAGGGCGAGCACGTGGTGTGCCCACGACACGGCGCGACCTTCGACGTGCGCACCGGCGATGCGCTGACGCTTCCCGCAGTCGTCCCGCTGATGACGTTCGACGTGAAGGTGGAAGGCGACGAGATCTACGTCGACGTCTAAGACGCTCGGCCGTCTGGCGCTCGCGGCGCTCGTCCTGATCGGGTTGCTCGTACTCGGCTTCGTTCTCAACGTCGTCGTCGGCATGCGCTCGCACGCGCGCGAAAGCGGCACCGTCTCGGGCCTGCGGCTGCGCGCCGCCGTACAGATCTTACGCGACGATCGCGGCGTGCCGCACGTGATCGCGAGCAACGAGCACGACCTCTTCTTCGCGCAGGGTTACGTCGAGGGATCCGACCGGTTGTTTCAGATGGACACGCTGCGCCGTTTCATCCTCGGCGAGCTCGCGGAGGTCTACGGCGCGCGCGCGCTCTCGGCCGATGAGACGGAGCGCGCGATCCCCGTGCGGGCGATCGTCGAGGCGCAGTGGGCGCGGCTTCCCACGCGGTCGCGCGAGATACTCGGCGCATTCAGCGACGGCGTCAACGCCGCCATCGAGCGGGAGCCCGTGCCGGTGGAGTTTCGCCTCCTGGGTTATCGGCCGGCGCCGTGGACGCCGCGCGACTCGCTCGCCGTCGCGATGGTGACCGTGCTGGATCTGATCGACGACTGGGACGCGATCGCGCGCAGGGACCGCGCCTACCGCCGCGGGGGACTCGCGCTGCTCGCCGCCCGCTATCCGTTCACCGACCCGTGTTACGACGCTCCGGTGCTTGCCGGACTCGCGCACATCGCACCCGGACCGCGCTGCCGGCGCGGCGCCGCGACGCTGGAGCGCGAGCTCGGCGACGCACGCCGGCCGATCGGAAGCAACGAGTGGGCTGCCGGCGCGAGCCGCACGGTGCAGCGCCGCGCGCTCCTCGCCAACGATCCACACCTGCAGCTGCAGATGCCCGGAGTATGGTATCTGCTCGACCTGCGTGCACCGGGTTTTCACGCAGCGGGCGCGACGCTGCCCGGCTGCCCTGCGATCGTGCTCGGCCACAACGAGCGGATCGCCTGGGGCGCGACCGACGGTACCGTCACGTCGCTCTCCGCGTTTCTGCCGTCGGCGCGGCTCGATCCGGCCGGCTGGCACACGGAGCGCTTCACGGTGCGCTTCGGGCTCGCGGCGACGAAGCGCTACTATCGCACGGCGCGCGAGTTCGGCACGCCGACCGCGGACGGGCGATTCGTCCTCGTGCACTGGAACGCGTACGACGATCCGGTGACGCCGGCACGGACGTTCATCGATCTCAACCGCGCGCAATCGATCGAAGCCGCAACCGCCGCCCTCGCGAAGTTCCCCGGCCCGACACAGAACTTCGTCCTGGCCGACACCGACGGACGCGTCGCATATCAACTCGCCGGGCAGATCCCCGACGATCCGGTGCGGGCGCGCTGGCTGCATCCGCCGAGCGATCTCGCACGCAGCTATCCGGTGATTCCGTTCCTGCGGATGCCGAGGGTGGCGCCGTCGCGCGACGCCGTCGTCTGGACGGCCAACAACAAGATGTATCCCGGCACTTATCCGCTGCCGCTGAGCCCGCAGTTCGCGCCACCGTATCGGGCGTATCGCATCGCGCAGCTGCTGCGCGCGCGCCACGATTACGATGTCGCGTACTTCAGCGCGATGCAGATGGACGCATTCTCGCTGCCCGAACGGGAGCTCGCGCGCGACATCGCACCGCTTCTGCGCGATCGGGACGCCGCGCTCGCCGCGGATCTCGCGACCTGGAACGGCGAAATGGATGGCGACTCGCCGACGGCGACGGTCGTCCAGGGGCTGCGCGTGGCGCTGACGCACCGCACGACCGGACGCGTGCCGACGCTGCTCGCACGACCGATCTCGTCGCAGGCGCTGCGCGCGGCCGCGCTTCCGTCTCCCGCGCCGTGGCGCGAGGCCGGCGCCGTGCCGGTGCCGCACGCACTGTCATCGCTCGGAATCAACTTTCTCGACGGCACGACGCTGCCGGGATACGGCGATGCGCTGACCCTGCACGTGCAGTATCCCGGCTACAGCCAGAGCTTCCGCGCGGTGTGGGACGTCGGGAACTGGGACTCCGGCGGCATCACGCTGCCGCAGGGCGAGTCGGGCGAGATCGGCTCGGGTCACTACATCGATCAGGCGCAAGCGTGGATCGCGGGGCGCCTCTGGCCGCTGCCGTTCAGCGACGCAGCGGTGCAGCGCACGGCGGTTGCACGCGAGACGCTGGCGCCTTGATTCGCCAGGTCCGGGGCGAGCGCGACTTCAGAGACTTCCGCCAGTTGCTGGTCGAGTACGAGGCTGCGCTGCCGCCGGTGCTTCGCCACGGGTCGGTTCCGGCGGTCGGCGAGTTGGAAGTGATGTATCGCGGACGCGGCGCCGCGTTCTTGGCCGATATCGCGGGAGACGTCGTCGGTTGCGTGGCCGTTTCGGAACTGGATGCGCGGACGGGCGTGATCATGCGGCTCTTCGTACGGCCGGCGAGTCGCGGTGCGGGCGCGGCGCGCGCGCTCGTGCTGCACGCGCTCAAATTCCTAGAGACCGCGGGATATGACCGCGTCGTCCTCGACACCGACAAGGCGCGTCTACCGGCTGCATACCGGCTCTACGGATCGCTCGGCTTCACCGAATGCAGCCCCTATGCGAGGGTCGGCTACCCCTGTCCGACATTCATGGAGCGCCACATCGGTCAAGTTGCGCTGCGTCGGGGTGCCGCGGCGCGCGGCACGAGAAATAGCCGACGATCGGATTTGAACCGATAACCTATCGCTTACGAAGCGATTGCTCTACCGTTGAGCTACGTCGGCCGGGCCGCCCGTCTTCCACGGCGCCGGGCGCGCCCCTCCCCGAAAGCGGGCGGGGAGCGACGGGCTTTTTGAGCGGTCTTTGATAGCCTCCAGGGTGCCGCGGGGCCATCATGTTCTTTACCATGAAAATCAGTTCATTGCTGACACTGCTCATTGCGTTAGCGTCGCCGTCGCTCGCCTTGGCCGACCAGGACGCGACATATCGCGGCCCGCTGAGCGCAGCCGAGAAAACGTTTGTCGCCAGGATGGCCCCCGACCTCATGGCGCGTTACCCGACCGCCGCCGACGCCGAGAAGGCCGGCTACGTTCGCTACACGAGCGAAGACGACACCGGCGCGATCAGCTATGCCAACCTCCAATGGCAATCGCCCGACGTCCGTCATCCGAGTCAGCTCTGGTACGACAAGAACGGCCTGTTGCTGGGCGCGGATTACTCCGTGCCCGTCAGCTCGAGCGCCGCGCGCCCGCAGCTCTGGGGAGTGAATCCGGGCCGATGGGTCGAGTTCGACGGCCACGTGCACTGGGTGACGCGCGATCCCGCGACCGGCAAAATGACATACGACGGCTGGGCCTGGGACAAGGCGTTCGCCGCGGCGGGCGGTAACCCGCAGCACCCCACCGCCGCGACGCTCGTGGCGATGCACAAGGTCTCGAACGCCGATCAGGTCACCACGATATTTCACTTCCCGGCGATATGGGATCTCATCGTGTGGGTGAAGCCCAATCCGAACGGCGCGTTCGCGTGGAAGAACCCGACGGTAACGCCGTAACTTACTTCGCGTCGGCGTCGTGAAATGTGCCGCGCTTCGCGCTCTCGTCTAGTTCGAGGTCGTCGAGCAGGTAATAGACGATTTTGCGGTCGGGAAAGCCGATCTTCGCGAGCGATCGGCCGTCGATCTCGACGACCTCGTGCACGTGCCCGATGCGCCCGGCGTATTCATAGTTGACGTCGCTGTAGTTCGGATCGTCCGGTTTCGGATGCGGGATCGCCTTGACGCCGCGCAGCGGCGTGCGGTGCCTGTGCATGGCCGCGAGGTTCGACGCGCCGCCCTGCGAAGCATCGCCCAATGATCATCGAATATAAAGGCAAGCGGCCGCGCGTCGCGGCGTCGGCGTTCGTGGCTCCAACCGCCGTGCTGATCGGCGACGTCGAGATCGGGCCGGAATCGAGCGTCTGGTTCGGCGCGGTGCTGCGCGGCGACAACGGCCCGATCCGCGTCGGCGCGCGCACGTCGGTGCAGGACAACGCGGTCGTGCACGTAAGCGAGCGCGGCCAAACGATCATCGGCGACGACGTGACCGTCGGGCACTGCGCCGTGATGGAGGATTGCGCGATCGGGCGTCATGCGCTGATCGGGAGCAACGCCACGCTGCTCAACGGCTGCACTGTTGGCGAACGCTCGCTGATCGCCGCCGGCAGCGTCGTCGGGGAGAACACCCCGATACCGGCCGGCGTCGTCGCGGCCGGCGCGCCGGCCAAAGTGAAGAAAACGCTGGAAGGCGAGGCCGCAGGCTGGATCGCAAGGGCGTCCGAGGCGTACGTGTCGCTATCGCGTTCCTATCTGGAAAATCAGGAGCACGTTGAGACCTAGGATCGCTACCGTCGCGGCGGCGGCGAGCCCGGTGACCCAGCGAGCGTTGGCCATCGCGCCCATCGTGTCGCGACGCGACGTGAGGATGAGGAGCGCGATCACCGGCACCGGCAGCACGAAGCTCAGCACGACCTGACTGATGATCAGCGTCTGCGTGACGTTGAGGCCCAGGGCGACCACAACGACGGCCGGCGCCATCGTCACGAGTCGACGCAGCCACAGCGGCACGGCGAAGCCGACGAAGCTCTGCATGATGACCTGGCCGGCCATCGTGCCGACGACGGAGCTCGAGATTCCCGACGCCATCAGCGAGACGAGGAACACGAGCGCGGCGAAGCTGCCGAGCAGCGGCGTCAACGTGCGGTAAGCGGTCGTGATGTCGGCCACGTTCGCGTGTCCCGTCGAGTGAAAGACGGCCGCCGCCATGTACATCATCGCGAGGTTCACGAGGCCGGCGATCGTAAGCGCGACGACGACGTCGACGTAGGCGAATCGAACGATTTTTCGGACGTGCCCGGCCCGCTTCGGAACGATCCGCTCCTGGGTGAGTGCCGAGTGCAGATAGATCGCGTGCGGCATCACCGTCGCGCCGACGATGCCCACCGCGAGCAAGATGCTCGACGACCCGCCGAGCCACGGCACCACCGAGTGATAAAGAACACCGCTCCAGTTCGGCCTGGCCAGCAGCGTCTCCACGACGTAACAGATCGCGATGACGCCGACGAGCGAACCGATCGCGATCTCCATCGTGCGGAATCCGTAGCGGTGCAGCGCGAGGATCGCGTAGGTCACGATGCCGGTCAGGATCGCGCCGATCAACATCGGCACGTGGAACAACAGATAGAGCCCGATGATGACGCCGAGAAACTCGGCGAGGTCGGTCGCCATCGCGCCGATCTCGCTGACGACCCACATGGCCAGCGCGACGGGGCGCGGCGTGTGCTCGCGCGAGAGCTCGGCGAGATTTTTGCCGGTCGCGATGCCGAGCTTCGCCGAGAGGCCCTGGAAGAGCATCGCCATGAGGTTCGCGAGGACGACTACCCAGAGCAGGCGGTAGCCGAAGCCCGCGCCGCCTTGGATGTTGGTGGCGAAGTTTCCGGGGTCCATATAGGCGACCGACACGACGAACGCCGGGCCCGTGAACGGCAGCAGCGCGCGCCAGCCCCGGCGATTGCCGGCGAGCACGTCGCGCGCGGCGGCGACGGTGCGCGAGCTGCTCGTTCCGAGCCCGTAGCTACGTTCCAATGCGCACCAGTGCGGCGTGACTGCGGCGCAGGGCGACGCTGCGCGCTCCGCAGCGCACGCGTACTCCACTGCGATCGTTTTGCTCGACGCGCAGCGTCGAGCCGGGAAGCACGCCGGCCGCCGCGATCGCCGCGAGCGCCTCGTCGTCGCGATCGTCGAGGCTGACGACGCGCGCTCGCGCTCCCGCCGCCAGCATGTCGAGCGTGGCGAGCGGCTTCGCGCGCGCCACGGTGTCACCGTAAGGAATCGGATGACCGTGCGGATCGCGCTCTGGTCGGCCGAGCATCGTCGCGATGCGTAGCGCGAGGTCATCGGAGACGACGTGTTCGATGCGCTCGGCCTCCGCGTGCACGAGCTCGAGCGGCACGCGCAGCGAGCGGTGCAGGAACGCCTCGAGCAGGCGATGGCGCCGCACCATCGCGACCGCCAGCCTGCAGCCTTTACGCGTCAACCGCAGGGGGGCCGACGGCGCCGGATCCCGCTCGAGCAGGCCGCCCGCTTCGAGCAGGCGCTTCGCCTTACTGACCGAGACGCGACTGACGTGCAGGTAGCGCGCCAGTGCCGCGGCGCGTACCGGCTCGCCTGCCCCGAGCTGGTAGATCGCCTTGACGTAGTCTTCCCGGGCCCGCGAGGGCGAGCGGTCCGAGCCGACCATCAGGAGATCGGGCTTCCCCTTGTTAGCCATGGCTAACGCTAACCATGGTTAACGGCTTTGGGACGCAGCGTGAGCGTCCCTTCCGGGGCCTTAGCTAGCCCCTCTTCAGCAGCGTCACGCTGCGCTTCGGATCGATCAGCTTCAGCTTTCCGCCGGGTACCGGCCGCGCGCCCTCGACGATGAGCGCGCGTGCCCGTACGGGCGTGAGCGCTGGGTCGAGCGCGAACAGCTTGGCCGCGAGGTTCGTCACGTTCGGCGCGGCCATCGACGTACCCGAGAACTTGACCGTGTACCCCTGCGGAATCTTGCTCGGCACGTGAAATCCGTCGGCGTAGACGGCGACGGTCGCGCCGTAGCTCGTGAAATCCGTCGGATCGCCGGCCTGATTGACCGCGCCCACGGTGATGAGATTCGGATAGACGAGTGAGGCGGGCACATCTTGGGCGAAGGCTGCGTCGTTGTCGCCGTTGCCCGCGGCGGCGACGAATAGCGTGCCGGGCGTGTTCGCGATCATGTTCGCGACGGCGGTACGCCAGATGGCGTAGAGTTCTTTGGCCGTCACCTCGCGCCGTCTGGCGTCGCTGGTCGGATCGGTCTTGGCGAGCCACCGCTCGAACTCGCTTACCTGATCGCCCCAGCTCATGTTCACGACGCGAACCTCGTTGTCGCGGAAGAACTTGCCGATCGCGGCGAAGTTTCCGGCCATCCGGTTCGCCCAATCGATCGTCGGCGCGAACGCCAGGTCCGGCAGGTTGTCGTCGAAGCGCGCGACGACGATGCGGGCGCCGGGGTTGCCGCGCGAGGCGATGCCGGCGACATGCGAGCCGTGCGAATACTCCCCGACGAAGTCCATCTCGTGCGCGAACGCCTCCTCCTGGGCCACGTTGAGCGAGCGCAGGTAGGCCTGCGCCGCCGTCGACTCGGGCGAGACGATGCCGCTCTGCATATCGCTCATGCCGGTCATCAGCTGCGCGAGCTTGGGATAATCGGCGGCAACGTTGGCGGGCAGCGGATAGGTATCCGACGTCGACGGCGTGCCATCGTCGGCAAACGCGAGCCCGTGCTGCGCGGCGTCGCCGCCGCCATACATCTGGCCGGGATAGTCGTGCGGGTCCACGCCGGAATCGAGGATGCCGATGCGCACCGGCGCTTTGATTTGCGAGTTGCGCAAAGTGACGTCGCGAGCGGCCCAGATGTCCGGCTTCATCGCGTTGTGCCGCGCGATGTACTCGGCCAGGATCTTCGCGTCAATCGACAGGAACGGCAGGAGGGCCAGCTGCGCACGCGCCTGCACCAACGCGCGGGCCGAAGGCCCGTCGAGGGTGCCGGTCTTGGCGGCAATCGGATCGAGGGCGTGGCCGACCTGGCCGACGATTTGGTCGCGGGTCGCGACGGGCTCGAAGCCGGCGGTCGCCTTCACCGAGTCCGCAACGACGCCCCACGGCAGCGGCACGACGGCCGCGCGATCCGCCGCGACAAAAGCCGCGTCCAGTGGCGTTCCTTCGGTTTTCTCCGTGCTGAGCGCATCGACGTAGACGAGTTGCAGTCGTCCGGCGAGGAGCGCCCGATCCGGCTTGCCCTGCACCGTGCGCAACTGCGCGACCGTGACGCGCGCGCCCGCGGCGTCACTCGCGAGGACCTGACCGGCCAAGCGCGTCGAAAGGTACTCGCTCAGCGTGGCCTTGTCTCGAATATCGTACGTCCCGAGCGTCTTATTGACGTCGCTTTCGACGGCGTGCAGAAACGGTGCGAAAGTTGCATCCGGAGCGACGACGAGCTGCGACGGCACCGTCGGTACCGGATAGGAAAAGCGCGGCAGCTGCGTCTCGTCGGTCACAACGGGGCGCGCCATTTGCGCGGCGGCCGGGATCGCGAGACCGGCGAACCCCGCCAAAAGACAAAAACAGATTGAACGAATCACCCGGCCTTTTTACGGGCTGGGAAAGTGCGACTCATCCCCGTAGGGCAAAAACAGCGTATATTCGCGCTGGAAGCGCAGCTTGACGGCGCCTGTCGGACCATTGCGGTGCTTGGCGATGATGAACTCGGTCATGTCCGGCTCCGGGGTCTCGGCGTTATAGTAGCCGTCGCGATAGAGGAACGAGACGACATCGGCCTCTTGCTCTAACGAACCCGAGTTATGCGTGATCAGGTCGTCCACGCAGAAATTGTGCAGATCTCCGACGGTCAGATCGTACGCTTCCTCGACGCCGTCGGACGTTAGCGACGCGATAGTTTCCCAAATAACATCCGAAAGCGCGGAGCTGTCGCGTTCGTTTTCCTCGAACCGTTCGGTCACCGCGAGCGCCGCACTGCCGCCCGGGTGGCTGTCACCGATCAGCCCCCCGAGCAACAGCGCCTTCCCCCACGAAATCCTCGCTTCGCGCCGAGCCGGGTCGGGGCAGGCTCGTGGTCCCGCTACCGAATCGCCGGGACGCAGCCGTCCGAGTTCCCTCCAGCCATCCACGGACAAGAAGCGATGCCCGTCGGTGCATCGGATCGTGCGCCCGCTCTGCGTCGTGACTCGATAGATTTGGCGTCGACCGACGCTCCAAGCGTCCACGATCGGGCGGCGCACGAGTTTGAGCCGCTCGTCGGTAGCCCACACATTGAAACGCAGTGGCCCTGCGACGATTTCGGAAACGAAAACCCGCTCGCCCGTATCAGCGTTCGTCACGAGCGAATTACCGGCGAGACAATCACGTAAATCTGCGAGCATTGGGCGTTTCTCGCTGCGGCTCTCGACGCCGCGATTGAGCTGCGCGAGCGCGATGATCGGCACGGCGAGGTCTTTGGCCGTCATCTTCAGCGTGCGGCAGATCTCCGAGAGCTCCTCGTTGCGATTCGTGTTGCGCGTGAGCGCCGCGGGCCGGACCAACTGCAGGTAGTCGATGAAGATCGCCGCGAGGCCGACGGTGGACTTCAGACGGCGACAGCGGCTGCGCACGTCGCTGACCGTGAGCGCGCCGAGGTCGTCGAGATAGATCGGCAGCTCGTTGAGCTCGCCCATCGCCCGCGAGATGTCTTCCCACTGGTGCGCCTTGATGTTGCCGCGGCGCATGTCGTTCATCGAGATGCGCGCTTCGGCGCAGATCAGCCGCTGGATCAGCTCGCTGTTCGACATCTCGAGCGAGAAGAATGCGATGGGCTCGGCCTCGACGCGCGCCGCCGCGACCGCCATGTTGAGGGCGAACGACGTCTTGCCCATGCCAGGCCGCGCCGCGATGATCACAAAGTTGCCCGGCTGAAATCCGGTCGTCATCGCATCGACGTCGTGGAAGCCCGACGTGAGCCCCGTCCGGTCGCCGCGTTGATGAAAGAGCCGGTCGATGTGATCGAACGCGTCTTTCATGAGGCGGCTGACCGACATGAAATCCGTCACGCCGCGGCGCTCGCCGATCGTGTAGACGAGCTGTTCGCTGCGATCCAGCGCCTGCGCGACGTCCTCCTCGCCCTCATATCCGAACTGCGTGATTTTGGTGCCGGCGTGGATCAGCGAACGCAGGACGGACTTCTCGCGCACGATCGTCGCGTAGTAGCGCGCCGACGCCGCGGTCTGCACCGTTTCCATCAGCGCGCTGACGTACGAGAGGCCGCCGACCCGATCCAAGACGTTGCGGCGGCGCAGCTCCTCGCCGACCGTGATCTTGTCGAGCGGCTCGCCGCGCTCGTAGAGCTCGTAGAGCACGCCGAAGATCGTCTCGTGGACGTGCGCGTAGAAGTCGCTGGGGCGAACGATCTCGCCGACTGCAGCGAACATCTCGCGGTCGACGAGCACGGAGCCGATAAGCGCCATCTCCGCCTCGAGGTTGTGCGGCGGGATGCGATCGATGGTCGAAGGTAGCGGTTGAGCGGTCATCGCCGCGTGCGGTGTCCGGCGCTGCGGCGGTGAACGCCTTGTGGGCCCCTTGTGGGCCGGTTGTGCATAGCCCCGATTTTATGGGGACAGTGTGCCATACGTGGTGGCACTCCGGACGATGCTACCGGCGCCGGGCCTTTCGACGGGAGCTGGGCAGGCAGCGCAGCTCGCGAAGGACCTGATCCACGCTCGCGACGTCGGCGACTTTCAGACCGGCCAGCGAACGATCGAATTCACGCAGGTTTTCGCGTGGCAGCAGCACGCTGCGCATTCCCGCCTGACGCGCCGCGTAGAGTTTCTCCACGATGCCGCCGACGGCGCGCACCTTGCCTTGAATGGAAAGTTCGCCGGTCACCGCCACGTCTTGCGGCAGCGGCGTGCGCGTGGCGGCTGAGTAGAGCGCGAGGAAGATCGCGAGCCCCGCCGACGGTCCGTCGATGTTGCCGCCGCCGACGACGTTGATGTGCAGATCGAAGTCCGCGATGTCCAGGCCGGTCACCGCGCGCAGCACGCTCGCTGCGTTGAAAACCGAGTCCTTTGCCATCGAGCCGGCGGTATCGTTGAAGCGGATCGTCCCCTTGCTCTTCTGTGACGCGGGAAACGCAACGGCCTCGATCTCGATGATGCTGCCGAGGTGGTGCAGCACGCCGAGCCCGAATGCCTTGCCGATCTCACGCGTCGCGCGGCCCTTCACCAGCGTGTGGCGCACGAGCCGGCTCGCGCGCACGACCGCGTGCACGTCGTCCTCCGTAATCGAAGGCTTCCTCACCGCGCCGTCGGCGTGCCGGCCGGGGTGCAGCCGGTACAGCGCCTGACCGTACGCATCGGCGACGATCTGCACGGCCTTGCGCCCCTCGATCGTGTACGATGCGACCAGCTGCGCGACGCGCTGCGCCGCGCGCGCGCCCAGCCGCTTGATCGCGCCCGTCACGATCGATACGATCTGGTGCTGCGTCAGCGGCGCGAAGAAGATCTCCGCACAACGGGAGCGGATCGCCGGGTCGATGTCGTCGGGATCGCGGGTCGTCGCACCGATCAAAATGAAGTCCGCCGGCGCTCCTTCGCGGAACAGCCGCTTCACGTACTCCGGAACGTTCGGCGCGCTCTCATCGTAGTACGACGACTCGAACGTCACGCGCTTGTCTTCGAGCACCTTGAGCAGCCGCAGCTGCAGCGGACCGTCCATCTCGCCGATCTCGTCGATGAAGAGCACGCCGCCGTGCGCGCGCGTCACCAGCCCCAGCTTCGGCTCGGGGACGCCCGCGTCGGCGAATTCGCGCCGGCTACCCTGATAGATCGGATCGTGCACGCTGCCGAGCAGCGGATTGATCGTCTCGCGCGGGTCCCAACGCAGCGTCGTTCCGCTGGCTTCGACGAACGGCGCGTCCTTCGCGAACGGCGTGTACGGCCGCGACTTCGCGACCTCGAGCACGAGCCGCGCGACGGTCGTCTTGCCGACGCCCGGAGGGCCGTACAGGATCGTGTGCTGCGGATACGGCGAGCTGATCTTCGCGAGCAGCGCGCGGATCGCGGCCTCCTGGCCAACCACCTCGCGCAGCGTCTGCGGGCGCAGCTGCCGCAGCGCCGACGCCGCGAGGCTGCGCTGCGAGAGCGCGTCGAGCTCTTCGAGCTTGGCCCGAGTGGCAGGCGTCTCGGGCCCGCCGGTCTCGCGCAGCGCCTCGAGCTTGAGATCCTTGACGTACTCCTGATGGCGCTCGGTCATCTTCTCGTTGACGCGCTTGTCGATCGCGTCTTCGGCGTGCCGCTGCGCGATCACGTCGGCCATCGCCTCCTCGATCTCCGCGAGCGTCTTGCGCTGCTGCGCGCGCGTCGTCACGCGCTCGAGGGTCGGATCCTCGAAGACGAGGCGCTGCAGCGCGCACAACCGGTCGGGCAGGTTCTGCGAACGCATCAGCTTGAGCGCGTTGACCTTGCCGGCGCGCAGCACGACCTTATCCTGGCCCAGCACCGACGAGAGCATCTCGTAGAGCGCGCCGACGTAGCGACTCATCTCCTCTTCGACACCGAACTTGCGGCGAAAGCGCGCCGCGTACACTTGGGGCATGTTCGGAAACTTCTAAGCGGAAACGACGTCCACCGTGGCCGTGGCCACGACGCTCTTATGCAGCTTGATCGCGACGGGATACGAGCCGAGCGCCTTGATCTGGCCGCGCAGCTCGATCTTGTGCTTGTCGATCTCCACCGAAAGCGCACCGGCGATCGCCGCGGCGACGTCGGCGTTGGTGACGGCCCCGAAGAGCTTGCCGTTGCCGCCGGCCTTGGCTCTGACGGCGAGCTTCGCCGACTCGAGCCGCGCGGCAAGCGCCTTTGCGTCCTCGAGCTCCTGCAGGTCGCGCCGCTCGCGCGCCCTCTGCTGCGCGTCGCGCTGTGCGAGCGCACCCTTGCCGGCCTCGTCCGCGAGCTTGCGGGGCAGCAGGTAGTTGCGTGCATAACCGTCGGCGACGTCGACGACGTCGCCGCGCTTGCCCAGCGCCGCGACGTCGCGCAAGAGGATCAGCCGCACGCGCGACCTATTCCGAGCCGAACGGAAGGAACGCGATCAGGCGAGCCCGCTTGACCGCGGTCGTTAGCATACGCTGATGCTTGGCGCAGTTGCCCGAGATGCGGCGGGGAACGATCTTGCCGCGTTCGGAGACGTAACGCTTGAGCCGGCCGACGTCGCGATAGCTGACCGCGATGGCCCGATCGGTGCAGAAGCTGCACGGCTTGCGCTTGGGGCGCCGGTCTTTGACGGCGCGCTTAAGCCTGGTTGGCTTGGTTGGCATAGTGTCCTTTCGACTAGGTGGTTGCCGGTCCGGGTGACCCTCGACGGGGCCCGGACCCTAGCCAGGTGACGCCGCAAAGCGGACGCCACCACCCGCCCCGCGCGCAACGCGGGGCCGGATTTGGAACGCACGTTCGGGCAATTGCGGATGCGCCCTGCCCTTTTCATGACGGGCCGCTCCCAATGGTGTATACTGCAGGGGTTACCCAGGTTTCGAAGCCCGCTAGAGTCCAGAAAAGCGAGTCGGATCCGGAGAACAAGTCACCCAAGATTTAGGAGATTCGCTCGTTTTATGTATACAGATGAAATGCTCACGTGCGTTGACTGCGGGCAGCAGTTCGCGTTTACCGCCGGGGAGCAAGAGTTTTTCGCGATGAAGGGCTTTACCAACAAGCCCAGCCGCTGCACCGACTGCCGCGCCGCCCGTAAGGCCGGCCGCGGCTCGAACGGCGGCGGCTCCCGCGGCGGCGGCGGCGGGGGCGGCAGCATGCGCGAGATGTTCAAGGCGACCTGCAGCCAGTGCGGCGGCGTGGCGGAAGTGCCATTCCAGCCGCGCGGCGACAAGCCGGTTTACTGCCGCGACTGCTTCGCGACGCGCCGGTCGTCGTACCGGTAAGCGTTTCGCGCGGCGACCGCGCCTCGCATAACCGAGAGCCTGCCTCCCCGGCAGGCTCTTTTCATTCGCCGTACAAATCGCAGCGGCGATGGAGCGACTGGCTAGGTACGGCACGGGCGCCGGGCTGGCGATCATTCACGCAGGCGCGCTGTGCGCGTTCTTACCGGCCTTCTTCAACGTCTCGGGCCTCGCCGTTGCGGCGATCATCGCGTATCTCACCGGCGTGCTCGGCATAACCCTCTGCTATCATCGCGTTCTCACGCATCGCAGCTTGCGGCTGCGCAAGCCGGTGGAGTACCTCTTCGCGCTCTTCGGCACGCTGGCACTGCAGGGCGACCCGATTCGCTGGGTCGCCGTGCACCGCAAGCACCATGCGAACGCCGATCACGAGGGCGACCCGCACGACATCCGCCTCGGATTCCGGTGGGCGCACGTGGATTGGCTCTACCGCCAGAACGTTGCGATGCCCTCACCGGAAGAGATAACTCGCTTCGCGCCGGATCTCTACGCCGACCCGTTCTATCGCGGGCTGCAGCACCTCGCGCTTCCGCTCCAGCTCGCGCTCGCGGGAGCGCTGTTCGCATTCGGCGGCTGGGCGTGGGTGTTCTGGGGCGTCTTTGCGCGCCTCGTCTTCAGCTATCACTCGACGTGGCTCGTCAACAGCGCCGCGCACATGGTCGGCTATCGAACCTTCCGCACTACGGACCGCTCGACCAACTGCTGGTGGGTGGCGCTGCTGTCGTTCGGCGAGGGCTGGCACAACAACCACCACGCGTTCCCATTTTCGGCTCGGCACGGCTTGCGTTGGTTCGAAGTCGACATGACCTGGTGGCATGTCCGGGTGCTGGCCTTCCTGCGCTTGGCCGACCGCATCCGGATCCCGAGCGCGCCGATGCGGCGCCGGCTCGCGTACGCAAACGTGCGTTCGTTTGGGACGATCGGCGCAGATACGGTATACTGACTGCATGAATCAGCCTCGCCAGCATTGGGAGCGGCCCGACTTTCAAGAGCATCCGCTTGGCGCTGAGGTTACGGCATACCTGACCTCACCGATTCGCAAGCCAAAGCTCTAGCCGGACGGCTCCGCGCCGTCGGCGCGGCGCGCTACCAC
This sequence comes from Vulcanimicrobiota bacterium, assembly GCA_963723485.1. GTDB lineage: Bacteria > Vulcanimicrobiota > Vulcanimicrobiia > Vulcanimicrobiales > Vulcanimicrobiaceae > Cybelea. The sequence continues at coordinate 610,864 of CAVRQS010000002.1, forward strand.
GACCAGCACCCTTTCCATCAGCGACTCGTCGCCGGCACGCTCGATCGCGCCCAGGTCCAGGCCTGGGTGGCGAACCGCTATTACTATCAGAAGCAAATCCCGGTAAAGGACGCGGCCATCCTCGCTAACTTGCCGTCGGCGCCGCATCGTCGAGCGTGGATCGCGCGCATTACTGATCACGACGGCACCGGCGACGGGGCTGATGGCGGGACGATCGCATGGCTGCGCCTCGCGCAGGCGGTGGGTCTCGACCAGGCCGCCGTGATCTCGGAGCGCGGCGTCGCGGCGGGCACACGCTTCGCGGTAGACGCGTACGTCACGTTCGCGCGCACGAAACCGTGGGTCGAGGCCGTCGCCTCCTCGCTGACCGAGCTCTTCGGGCCGCCCGTAATGGAGCGCCGCGTCGCGGCGATCGTCGAGCGCTATCCCTGGATCGATCCCGACGGACTCGCCTATTTTCGCCGGCGCATCCCGCTCGCGAAGCGCGACGCCGAGATCGCGCTCGCGTGGGTCTTGGACGAGGCCACGACGCCGGAGGTCGCGCGGCGGTGCATCGAGGCGCTGGAGTTCAAGTGCGACGTGCTCTGGTCCATCCTCGACGCAACCGCGCTCGCGAGCGGGGTCTTCAAATGAAGGATCAGTCGCGGCCGCGACTCGGCAAGGGCGTGAAGCTGCGTCAGGACGCCGGAGGCGGCGCGATGCTGCTCGTGCCCGAGGGCGCGCTCGTGCTCAATCCTTCCGCAGCGGTGGCGCTCGAACTCGTCGACGGCGAGCGCAGCATCGACGAGATCGTCGCCGCGATCGTCGAGCGCTTCGACGTCTCGCTCGAGCTCGCGCACGCCGACGTCCACGAGCTATTCGAACGCTTGAAAGTGCGCGGTTTTCTGCAATGAGCGCGCCGCGGCCGTTGTCGTTGTTGTGCGAGCTGACGTATCGCTGCAACCTGCAGTGTCCATACTGCTACAACCCGCTGGTGCTGCGCGAGTATCGCGACGAGCTCTCGACGCAGCAGTGGCGCGGCGTGCTCGAGCAAGCGGCGGCGCTCGGCGTCGTGCAGTCGCACTTCTCCGGGGGAGAGCCGACGCTGCGCCGCGATCTGGCCGAAATAGTGGCGTACGCATCGCATGCGGGGCTGTATACAAATCTGATCACGCAGGGCACCTTCCTGGACGAAACGCTGCTCGACGAGCTGCTGGCCGGCGGACTGGACCACGTGCAGATCAGCATTCAGGCGCCTGAGGCCGCGCTCGCGGATCGCATCGCGGGCGCGACGGCTCACGAGCGCAAGCTCGACGCACTGCGCCGCGCGCTGCAGCGCGACGTCGCCGTGTCGCTCAACTGCGTGCTGCACCGGCTGAACCACGACGCGATCGAGGACGTCATCGCGCTCGCGGAAAGCCTCGGCGTCCGCCGGCTGGAGCTTGCCAACGTACAGTTCTACGGGTGGGCGTATCGCAATCGCCTCGCGTTGATGCCGACGCGCGAGCAGGTCGAACGCGGCGAGGCGGTCGTCGCGTCAGCGCGCGAGCGCTTACTCGGCGCGATCGAGATCGTCTACGTGGTGCCCGATTACTTCGACGAGTTTCCCAAGCCGTGCATGAACGGCTGGGGGCGGCAGTTTCTGACCGTCGCGCCGAACGGGACGGTGTTGCCGTGTCCGGCGGCGGCGGCGATCCGCACGCTGCGCTTCGAGAACGTGCGCGATCGCGCGCTTGCGGAGATCTGGCGCGAATCGGATTCGTTCCGGCGCTACCGCGGCACCGGCTGGATGCCCGAGCCATGCCGCTCGTGCGAGCGCCGCGAGATCGATTGGGGCGGCTGCCGCTGCCAGGCGTACTTGCTGACCGGCGACGCCGGCGCGACCGACCCGGTCTGCTCGCTAAGTCCCGATCATCATCGCGTCGTCGCGCTGCGCGATGTGACGCAGGAGCGCGAGCCGATCGGTCGCCGGGCGTGATCGTTCGGGTCCTCGGTTCGGCCGCGGGCGGCGGGGTGCCGCAATGGAACTGCGCCTGCGCAAACTGCGCGGGGGCCCGCAATGGTCGGCAGCCGCGCCGCACGCAGTCCAGCGTCGCGGTCAGCGACGACGGGGCGCGCTGGCTCCTGCTGAACTGTTCGCCTGACGTCGCCGAGCAGATCGAAGCATTCGCGCCGCTGCATCCCGCGCGGCCGCGCGGCACGCCCATCGCCGGCATGCTGATCACCGATGCGAACGTCGACCATCTCGGCGGCCTCGGCGTGCTGCGCCAGCACGGGAAGCGCGGCTTCGTCGTGCGTTCCAGCGGCGTCGTTCGTGCGATCGCCACGGCGCAGCCGGCGTTCGCCGCGTTCGCGCGTCCGCCGCATCGCTGGCTCGAGGCCCCGCTGGAGGCGGCGTGCGAGGCCGCCGGCGACGACGGCGATCTCGCCGTCAATCGCCTCACCGCGCGTGCGATCCCGGTGCCCGGCGCGACGCCGGGCTACGACGGGCGCCGCGGCGTGCGCGGCGCGGTCGTCGCCTACGAGATCGGCGATCGCCTCCTGTTCGCGCCGGTCTTCGCCGAGATCGACGACGCGCTCGCGCGCGCGATCGCGTCCGCGAGCGTCGCGTTCCTCGACGGATCGTTCTTCAGCGACGACGAGCTCGTCGCGCAGGGGCTCGCGAATAAGCGCGCGCGCTCGCTGGGGCATCTGCCGGTGGGCGACGCAAACGGTACGCTAGAGAGATTGCGCGGCACGAAGACGCGCGTCATCTTCACGCACCTCAACAACTCCAACCCGATGCTCGATCCGGACTCACCGGCCGCGGCGCGGGTGCGCGAGGCCGGCGCGGAGATTGCCTTCGACGGGATGGAGCTGACACTCTAATAGTCGTCGTCCGGCTCGATCTCCGGCTGCCCGCCGCCGGCGAAGAACGCGGCCTGGCGCATCGACGGGATCGGCTCAAACGGCAGGGCGCGCTGCGAGAAGTCAAAGCAGTCGGCGAGCGTCGCGGCGCGCACGTCGGTCGTGTTCAACGAACGCAGCGCGAATGCGGCCTCGAGAAACTTTACGATGCTGCCGAACTCGTACTGCTGATGCGACACGTAGTGGTGCTTGGCCCACGGCGAGATCACGATGAACGGAACGCGCGGACCGAGGCCCATGCGATCGAGCTGCGGCGGTGCGACGTGGTCGTACCAGCCGCCCCAGTCGTCCCACACGACGAAGATCGCAGTGCTGCTCCAGTCGCGGCTCTCGCCGATCGCGTTGACCACCGATGCCACCCATTCGGGGCCGTACTGCGCCGTGCCGCGCAGGCCCACGTCCTTCTTCGTGCTGTGAAACGGCAGCGCGTGATCGGAGTTCTGCATCTTCGGAACGACCCACGTGATCGACGCGATCTTTCCCGCCCGCGCGTCGTCGAGCACCCTCGTCTCCGGCGAGACGACGTTGCGCCAGCGCGACGAGTATCGGATGTGCGCGATCGCGTCGAAGGCCGACCAGATGCTGCCCAGGCGATTGATCGCCGGCGCGTAGTAGCGCCAGCTCAGTCCCGCGTCGCTCGCGACGTCCGCGATCGTCGGAAAGTCGAGACATGGAAAGACGCCGGGATCGACCTCCTGCCCGTCCGCGCCCATCAGCGCGACCCGCGCGTAGAGCGGTGAATCGCAACCCCAGGCGAAGCGCGTGGTACCGACGTGGTTGGGGTTGCTCGCCGTGTACGCGGCCTGACCGGCAATCAGATAGAGATGCGCGGGGAAACTCGGGCCGGTATTGGACTGAAACATCCGGTCGGCGAACGTGAAGCGCTCCGCCATGGTCCAGTACGGCATGACCTGGCTCTCGGGCACGTAGGCGTAGGGAAAGTCCCTCGGCTGCCGCGGAAATGTCGCGACGCTCGCGAAGCCGTCCATCCGGCCGCCGTCGTACTCCGTTACCCAGGCGCGATGCTGATGATCGACGTCGGCCGGGTAACCCAGGTCGACCGCGTGGAGGGAGACGGGACCGATGCGCCGCTCTCCGAAGCTTACCGTGTCGGCGCCCGGAAAGCCGTTGAAGAGGTTATCGACACTGCGATTCTCCTGCACGATGATCACGACATGCCTGATGTGAGCGCGCACGTCGTTAACGAAGCGAGCGTTCGTCGCTCCCATGGCGAGCCACGCGAGTGCTACCGCCGCGGCTTTGCTGGGCCGGCCGCTCATCCTCCGTTAAGTACCCGGGAACACTCTTAGGGGGCGGAGCCGGTGCTGGAACGATTGGTCGCAACGCTCACGATGGCCATCGTGGCCTGGACGCAGTTCCGCTTGGATCCGCAGAACAACGCCGTGGTCGGGGGCGCCTTGCACGCGGCCTGGCGCACCGAGACCGGCGGCCAAATCTCGGCGAGCCCGACGGCCGGCGACGGCACGCTCTACATCGGAAACAACAACGGTTCGCTGTACGCCCTCGACGCGCAGACCGGACAGATTCTCTGGAAGGCGCACGTCCTCAATCCGCTGATGAGCGCACCGCTGATCTTCGGCGATCTCGTGATCGTCGGCGAGGGCGATCCCACGAGCCGCACGTCGTCGCCCTCCGCGCCCGTCATGGTCGGTCAGGGTCCAAGCGCGCTGATCGCCTTCGATCGCGCCACCGGCGCGAGACGCTGGCAGACGATGCTCGCCGGATCGGCGATGCCGACGCCGGCCATTATCGACGGAGTGCTCGTGCATCACGACGGCGCCGGCTGGATCAGCGGCCTCGACCCGGCGACCGGCGAGAAGAAATATGCGCGCTCGATCGGATCGATGGCCTCGATGACCGCGATGCTCCCCGTCGGAAACGGCGACTTCGTCACCATGGGTGTCGGCAGCAACGCCGCGTGGCGACTGCATGCCGACGACGGAACGCTCATATGGCGCAGTCCCTTCTCGAAAGGCGCCTCCGGCATAGGAGACTGTCCGCCCGTTACCGACGGCGCGCGAGTATTTTGCGATTACGTTTCCCCGGTCTTTCCAGATACTTCGACGGTCATCGGCAATCTCACCGTTCAGCGCGTCTACGCCCTGGACGTCAAGAGCGGCGCGCCAGTTTGGGACGTCGCGCTGGAGGGCGGCTCGCTGCCGATCCGCAACGAGGCCGCCATTCCGCTGTTGGCCGGCGGCCTGCTCTATCTAGGCAGCGCGATCACGCCGTGGATGCACGCGCTGGACCCGGCGAGCGGCATGCTCGTGTGGGAGTCGCCGACCCGCGGTTCCGTCAAGGGCGGCGTCGTGGATGTTGACGGTGTCCTGTATTTCGGCGATTTCGGGGGCTATCTGTGGGCCCTCGACGCCAAGACCGGCCGCGTGGTCGGCGACAAGCTGATGCACACGCCGTTCAACGTCGGCTCGCCGATCGTCGTCGGCAGGACGCTCGTGATCGGAAGCGACTCCGGCACGGTAATTGCGATCCCGCTCGACGACATCCGCAACTCACACGATTCGTAGCGTTCGTTTCGCTTTAGCGTTCTGCCGACCAGACGCCCTTCAGTGCCCGGAGCGTCGGACGAGGCGTCAGCCTATCGACGGCGCGGGCGCTCTTCGTGATGGCGTTGAGGCCGAACCACGCTTCATCCCGGGAACATCCTGGAAAGTAATTTGTGAAGTTGAGGTCTCCCACGTGTCTGCTCCGAAATTCCCAGTTGCTAGAGTCGGCCTTCCACCACTCGTCGGTCCACTCCAGGTCGAAGCCGCCGGAAACCACGCCGTCGGTTTTGTAGCCGTTGTACAAGAGTTCTGCGCTGTTCGTCACGTAGTCCACGAGGCCGGCCATGTTGGGATTCTGGCTGCTGCTGTTCGGCAACTCCGCGACGTCGCGGGTTAGCGGCGTCTTTGTCGGCTGAAGGGGATCGCACACGCCGTTTTTATCCGGGTCTTTGGGATAGGAGTACGTGTTTTCTTCGATGGTGTGATATGAGGCGGTCGAGCCGTACTCCGTTAAAATGACCGGCTTGGTCGTGGTATCGCGGACCTGAGTAAACAGGTCGGGATACTCCGTGAACGAGCGTCCTCGGAACGAGTTGTCGCCCCACACGTCGACGGCTGCATGGTATTTCTCGCCGTAGTAGATCTGGGCTATTTGTTTCCGACCTTTGTAGTCAAACATGGTGAGGTGGTCGTAGTCAGACGTCGTCACGAGCTTCTTCGCGTTCCCGAATCCGCGCTTCGCCGCCTCCGCTACCTGATTGAAGCGTGTCCACCACGTCCGGTTGTCCTGGTTCTTGAGGTTTATGATCTCGTTGCTGATTGCGACACCCATAACCGCCGGATACTTCGCATACAGTTTGTCGAGTTCATAATACTGGTTCGCGAGACTGGTCGCCGCCCCCGGGTCCAACAGAACGTCGCTGCCGAAGTGCACGCTCATGAGCACGAAGATGGGGTCCTTGCCGTTGTTCCAAGCGGCATCGAGGAACTCGTTGATCGTGCCTACGTGCGCTTTCGGCCCTTCGGCGTACGGCGGCGGAGTGACGTTGTAGACGTGGATCACGTTGACGCCCATCGCCCTCAACAACGGAAGGTCTCGCGACCAAATGTCCTTATTGCTGTTGCGCAGCGGTGAGTTACACGCCGGCGGGTCCGTGACGCCGGTGCCGATCGGCGTCGGCGAGTAGGCGATCCCCTTTACGAAGAAGTGGTGCGGCGCCCCAGTTCCGACGCGATATTCTATGTAACGCCCATTCGTGGTGAACTCGGTGTTCGTCGATGGCGAGCTGCTGCCGCCCTTGCCCTCACAAGGATCGCCGCCAAGGCTGTGGACGCGCGACGACGCCCCGGCTCCCGCCGACATTGGGGTGAGCGGCCCGCCGCCCTGAGAGCCGCCGCAGCCGGCGAGAAGGAAAATGGCCGTGCACGTACCGACGGCACGGCGATAAAAAATTGACGATTTCATGTATTTCTCCGATAGCAACTTCCGCCGCTCCGATATGGACAGCAGTCTACCGGTTTCTTCGCATCAAACCGCCGCTAACCTTTTGCAACAGAGCCGGCAAGCATTGCGCAGCCGCGGACGTCGGCGCGAAACACGTACCGGCTCCATTGCCAGCGGCTCATGGCTAAAAGAGATTCCAGAGGTACTGGTTGTAGACTTCGTGGTGGTACTGCACCTCTTGCGGCTTCACGAAGGTTCCGAGTAGGCGCGGGCAGCGATCGGCGCTGGCCTGTTTGAGGTCGGCATAGCGATTTTTTACTTCGTCGCCCATCAGCTTGCTCGTCCACTCCGAGGCCCGGAATGCCGCTAGCGCGTCGTAGATGTTGTCGGGCAGATAGCGATCGGCTTGACGCAGATTTTTGAGGGTGCTCGTCGTGCCCTCGAGGCCCGTCTTGAAGACCGCCAGCATCACCATATATGGGTTTGCATCCGGCGCGACCGAGCGGACTTCCGTGCGCATGCTTCGCTGGTTGCCGATCGGGATGCGGATCATCGATCCGCGATCGATCGCCGAGGCCTTGAGTTGGTTGGGCGCCTCGAAGTGCGGGTCGAGCCGCCGGTACGCGTTGACGCTCGAGTTGAGCATCAGGCAGATGTCGTTTCCCAGGGTGAGGATGCGGTCGACGAATTTCCAGCCGAAGCTGCTCAGCTGCTCTTGCCCCTTCGGATCCCAGAAGAGGTTCTTGCCGTTCTTGCTCACTGAGACGTTCGTGTGCATGCCGCTGCCGTTCACACCGACGACCGGTTTGGGCAGGAAGCTCGCCGTCATGCCTTGCCGCGTCGCGACCTGCCGGCAGATCAGCTTATACAGCTGGATCTGGTCGGCCGCCGCGACGACCTCGCCGTAGCTATAGTTGATCTCGAACTGCGAGGGCGCTACCTCGGGGTGATCCTTCTCGTTCTGGAAACCCATCGCGCGCTGCACCTCGGCGACGGTGTCGATGAAGTTGCGCAGCGGATCGCCCGGGAGCGAATGGTAGTAGCCGCCCGTGTTGACGTACTCGAACTTGCCCGTCTCGTGAAACCGGCGCTCGGCGTCCACGCCTTCGAACAGGAAGCCCTCGATCTCGTTGGCGGCGTTGAGCGCGTAGCCTTCCTTCGCATAGCAGTCATTGGCGAGCTTCTTGAGGGCGCCGCGGATGTCGCCGGCAAACGGCTTTCCGTCGCGGTCTAGCACGTCACCGAAGACGAGGATCTTGCCCGGCCCGAATACGTCGGCCGGCGCCCAGTAGAACGCGCTCCAGTCCAGGGACAGGCGCAGGTCGCTCTCGCGCTGCGCCGTGAAGCCGCGGATCGAGGAGCCGTCGAATGTGAGGTTGTCGTGGGCGCGCAGCAAGAACTTCTTGTCGTAGTCGAGCATGTGGAGGCGCCCCTCGAGATCGCTGAACATCACGGTCAGCGCCTTGATGCGCGGCTCCTCTGCGAGGTAGCGCAATCGTTCTTCCTGTAGCGCGCGAAGCGGAACGCGCTCCTGGCGCTGCGCCTTGGCGCGCAGGTTCAGCTCTTCGAGCTCAGCGTAGGGGAGCGCGAGGAAATCCCGGAGCTCTGCACCGGTCGGCATCGCGGTCGAATTCATTCGTTCTCCTGTGGCGTAGGACGCGAGCGTATTGGTGCGACGCTTGCACAAGCGCCGGCCCGCGCCTTTGGACAAGTGGTAAAACGTTCGACTCTCGGCCAACACTTTTGGGTCTGCGAGCGTCTTAATAGTATGCCCTTAACCATGGAAGCCGGCGCCGTCGAGGACGCCGCGCACGGGGGCGACGCGCTGGAGCGTCTGATCGCGGCCGTGTGGCCGGAGGCCTTCCGCGTGGCCGTGACGATTCTGCGCGACCGCGGACTCGCCGAGGATGCGGCGCAGGAAGCCTGCGTGGCGATCGCACGCGGGTTGCCGCGGCTGCGCAGCTCGAGCGCTTTTTCGGCATGGGCGTACAAGACGATCGCCGCTCACACGCTCACGGTCGCGCGCCGGAGGCGGCACGCGTTGCCCCTAGAGGCTATCGCCGATCGCGCGATTCCCCGGGACAGCGGCGACGCCTTCGATTTGCATCGCGCGCTCGCGACGCTGTCACCACGGCAGCGCGCCGCGACGCTCCTGCACTACTACGCCGGCCTGCGCAGCGAAGAGATCGCGGCCGCGATCGGCGTGTCGGCGTCGACAGTCCGTTTCCATCTCATGCTCGCACGCAGACATTTGCGCGAGGCGCTATCGGCGCCGATCGCGCCAGCCTCCCCTTCCTCCGAGGTAGTCGCGCATGTACGATAACGCACGCATCGCCGCCGCGTTCGAGTCGCTCCTCGGCGCTACGAGCGCGCCGCCGGCACCGCTGTCGCGCATTCGCGAGCGGCTCGCGGCGCCGCAGCCCGCAAGGAGTTCACACCGCTGGGGCTTCGCCATAACGGCGGCGGCCGCCGCGGCGATCGCGCTCGCACTGCCGCGCGTCGCGCCCGCGCTCACCGACGCGATCGAGGCGCAGATTCAGCAGATCCTGCACTGGAGGCCTCCGCCGCCCGCGCCGCGGCGCGTGTGGTCGGCGATGCGGCCGCAGACGGTGAGTCTCGCGCAGGCGCAGTCGCGCGCCGACTTCACGATCGTGCCGCCGACCGGACTCCCGCGCGACGTCGTCTCCGAAACGGTCGCCACGCGGTCCCCGGGTCTCTATTCGAAGACGACGCACTCGTGGAGCGTAGGGAAGCCGGCCGTTCTTTTCACCTACCGCCGCTTCGACGGCCGATCCTTCACGCTCGACGCGATACGCTACGACTCGCGTGAGGCTCCGCCCGCAAAGTACATCTTCGAAGACATGGACCGCAAAGTGAACGGGCGCGAGCTGATCCTGCGTCGCGACGCGTTCACGTGGCGCAACGGGGATCAGACGATGGGCGTGATCGCCGACGAGGGCATCACCGATGCGGAAGCGATAGCGATTCGCACCGCGATGGGCGGCGTGGCGATTCCCGGCGTCTGGCCGCGACCCGAAAGTGGCCCGATCGAAGAGTACCGCCTTCCGTAGGAGCTCGGCCTCGTTACTTCAGCGCGGGCCATCTGCTTTACGTTCGGATGCGATCCAGCATGTATTCGTAGAAGTTCACGCAGCACGGGCGGCGTTTTCCCTCGGCAAGCTGTTCGATCGTTCGCGTGATGCGACGGGCCCGCGTCTCGGGCGTCTTGGCGCCCTCGATCCAGCGAAACCAATCGCGACGGCCGAGCGGCGTGAGCTCCTTCCACAGCGCCCGCGCCTCGTCGGATATGGCGAAGGCGGCGCGGAGATCGGCGGGGAGGGTGAGTTCGGGCTCCGGTCCCAAGACCGCGAGATTCACCGTGTCACCGACGCCGGCTCGGGCGCCCTTGAGCATCGCCTTGTTCACGCGCAGCGAGCGCCTTCCGGTCGCGTTTTCGTCCAGCGGCGCTCGGAAAGGATGATCGTTGATGGTGCCTTCGAGCGTGGTGAGGCCGTGCAGTTTCTTCGCAATCGCCTCCGGGAGGTTGAGCACGGTCGAATCGTTCTTCGCCGTATTCGAATGCCGAGCGAGCCGCGCAGCAAAGCGCAGCACCGCCGGACCGTCGGCCGTCCTTAGGCTCTTAGAACGGGATCTCGTCTTCGAGGTCGTCGCCGACATTGCTCGAGCCGCCGGCCGGCGCCTGCGCCGGAGCCGGGCTGCGCCCACCGTTATAACCGCGATCGCTCGCGTCGGCGTCGTCGCGGCGCGACGAGAGCATCTGCATGCCGGAGATCACGACCTCGGTCGCGGTGCGCCGAATCGGCTGTCCGCTCTCGTCCTTGAGCTTCGTGTCGTCGTACGAGCGAATCGCGAGACGGCCCTCGACGAGCACCGGGCTGCCCTTCTTCAGATAGGTGTTGCAGGTCTCGGCGAGGCGCTCCCAGGCGACGATGTCCACGTACATCGTGTCTTCGGGCTTGGCATCGCGCTTGTTCGGATTCACGGCGATGCGAAACTTCGTCACCGCCGATCCCGAGTTAACGTAACGTATCTCCGGGTCGCGGGTCAGGTTTCCGACTAAGATCACCCTGTTGAACGAAGCTGACATACTACACTCTCTTTCGCGAATATCTTAAGGCCGCTACGAAATTACGCCCGCAGAGTGTCAACTGTATGGCACGGATGTTGCCGAACGGCTTGCGTTTATGCGGACGCCGGAGCCGCCGGCGGCGCCGCCGCGGCCAGAGCCGCCATGTGGGTAAGCATCTTCGCGTCCAGCCGGACGACGAGCGCCCGCAGCACGTCGTCGTGCAGCTTGAGCTGCCGTTCCAGTTCCTTCGAGACGGACGGTTCGCTCTTGAACTGCATCACGACGTAGTTGCCCTCGCGGACGTCATTGATCTCATAGGCGAGCCGCTTCTTGCCGAGCCGCTCGATGGCGGAGACTTGGCCGCCCTGACCCTTCACGATCTCGCCGATCGCGTTGGCCCGCTCTTCGACCTCAGCCTCTTCGAGCGCGGGCCTCAGGATATAGGTTACCTCGTAGTCATTCATCGGCCGCCTTGTTCGCGGGACCGCGCGCCCCAGCCTGTGCGACCTTCAGCGGACCCGGCGCTCGGCCGCCCGGAGGGAACCGGCTGGGGCACCCTAGGCCCGTCCGGCATCCAATACAACGGAACGCTGATCGGCCACGGAAATAAGTGCAACGACACGCTCTACGTCGTCGACGGCGCCGACAGCACGCTCGTCGCCGTGTCCAAGGCCAGCAATCTGCTGACGACGGACGAGATCCAGGTCGAGCCGGGCGGCAAGACCTTCGTCTGCAAGGCGAAGAAATTCACGTGTGCGACGCTGGTGCATGGCGGCTCGCCGCTGAAGGAACCCGTGGCGCTCGCGCTGCTTCCTAACGGGAATCTCGTCGTCGCGAACGGCAAAGGCGGCAACGTCCTGATCGAGATCTCGGCTGCCGGCAAAGTGCTCGCGACCAAGAAGCTCAATAACGATCGGACAGCGGACGTCTACGGACTGGTGGCGGCCGGAACGAATGACGGCAACACGACGCTTTTCTACACCGATACGGCGGATAACGGCATACACGAACTCAAGCAATAAGCCGGACGTCGTTAGTGGGCGGCGGCGTTGCCAGCATCGTTACGAGCACTGGCAACGCCGGGCGCGTAGTTTCTACCGCTCGAGTTCGTGGACGCTGTTGTCGGCGGTGTCCGTATAGAACAACGTCGTGTTCGAGTCGCCGGTTCCACTCGCCAGCAGCCCGAAGACCTCCTGAGTCTTATCGCTGTTGAGCGTCTTGGTCGCGAGCACTTTTCCCGCCGCAGAGATCTCGACCAGCGTGTTGCCGCCGGCGCCGTTCGCCGCGATCAGGTTGCCGTTGGGCAGCAGAGCCAGCGCCACCGGAGAGTTCAGCGGAGAGCCGCTGTAGACGAGCGTTGCGCAAGTGAACTTCTTCGCCTTGCAAACGAAGGTCTTGCCGCCCGGCTGCACCTGGATCTCGCCCGTGGTCAGCAAATTGCTGGCCTTGGACACCGCAACGAGCGTGTTGTCGACGCCGTCGGTGATGTAGAGCGTGTCGTTACACTTGTTTCCCTTGATGAGCGTCTTGTTATATTGGATTCCCTCCGGACCCAAGGCGCCCCAGCCGGATCCGCTGACATCGAAGCCCGTGATCGCGGCAATCGCTTTCTTGAGTCCGTATATACCGGCGGCAAACTTGACGACCGAACCGGTTTTGCCGTCACCCACGTAGATGCTTTCGGGGGCATAGGGCAGGCTGCAGTCGGCGTCATCGGTAACGACCGGCTCTTCGATCGGCGGCCCGTAGGTCTTGACGGCCTTGGCGCTCTGGTTGAACTTCTCGACGATCCCGCTAGACAATCCGGCGCCGTACACGCCGTCGCCGGCGCTTACGGCGTCGCCGGAGCAACCCTGGATCTTACTGCTTTGCACGAACGTCGTCGGCGTCGAGCCTGTAGTCGGATCCAGCAGCTCGATCGTCGTGCCATCCCCGGCGGTGCCGGAGGAGTCCGCAAAGTTGCAGACCACCAGCTGTCCCTTCTTCAGCACGCCGTAACTCAGACGCACCTGCGACAGATCGCGCGGCCCTTCGTCGCCGTTCGTCGGATCGACCGTCGAGCCGATAACGACGTCCTTCTTGAGCCTCTTGAGGATCGACCGGCTGTCGGGTGTAACCGAGCTTTGATCGCCGACGGCGACCTGCGAGAGTCCGTTGTTCGCGCCGACGCTCGACGGCACGGCGTTGCCGCCGCACGCAGAGATCGCGATGAGGCCACCGAGCGCCAGCGGCGCCGGCAGTAGGTTAAAGAATCGCATGCTATTTATGGCTCCAGTTCATGGACGTTATTGTGAGCTGAGTCAGTATAAAAAAGCGTCGTGTTCGCGTCGCTCGTTCCGGCTGCGAGCAGTCCGAAGACCTTCGCCTTCTTGTCGTGGTTGAGCGTCTTGGTCGCGAGTACTCTGCCCGCGGCAGAGATTTCGACCAGCGTGTTTCCCCCTTTGCCGTTCGCGACGACGAGGTTCCCGTTAGGAAGCAGCGCCAGCGCCATGGGCTCGTCCAGCGGAGAGCCGCTGTAGACGAGCGACGCACACGTGAACTTCTTGGCCTTGCAGACGAAGGTCTTGCCGCCCGGCTGCACCTGGATCTCGCCCGTGGTCAGCAAGTTGCTGGCCTTGGACACCGCAACGAGCGTGTTGTCGACGCCGTCGGCAATGTAGAGCGTGTCGTTACACTTGTTTCCGCGGATGAGCGTCTTGTTATACTGGATTCCGCCCGGGCCGCGAGTGCGCCAACCCGATCCCTTGACCGCGAAGCCTTCGATGACGGCAATCGCCTTCTTGAGCCCGTAGATACCGACGGCGAACTTGACGATGGAACCGGTCTTAGCGTCGCCGACGTACATGGCCTCGGGCGCGTAGGGCAAGCTGCAGTCCGCGTCTGCGTCGGTGAGCGGCTGTTCGATCGGCGGTCCATAGGTCTTGACGGCTTTGGCGCTCTGGTCAAACTTCTCGACGACTCCGCTCGTCATGCCGGCTCCGTACACGTTGTCGGCCGCGGTCACCGCGTTGCCGTCGCAGCCCTCGATTTTCGCGCTTTGCACGAAGGTGGTCGGCTTCGAGCCCGGCTTCGGATCCAGTACTTCGATAGTCGTACCTTTTCCGGCGGTACCGGCAGAGTCGACGAAGTTGCAGACCAGTAGCTGGTTCTTCTTCAGTCCGCCGCGGCTCAGATGGACTTCGGATAGGGCCCGCGGACCTTCATCCCCGTTCTTCGAATCGACCGTCGCACCGATGACGACGTCCTTCTTGAGTTTCTTGAGGATGGACGCGTTATCGGCCGGCGCAATTAAACCGGCGTCGCCGACGCCAACTTGCGCGAACGCACCGTTTGCGCCGACGCTCGCCGGCACGGCTCCGTTGCCCCCGCACGCCGACGTCGCCAGCAGCGTTCCTGCGACAATCAGCGCGCGGCGTTTTAGAAAAAACACTTTAATCCTCGCTAGCATGCAGTGAAAGACCGCCCTTCGAATTGCCTTCTTAGCCGCCCTGCAAGAGCGAGCGACCGTCGTCACCTTTCAGACAAAAGTTCGCACAAAGAAAACTATAGTCATCGTGACGCCGATGACCACGACGATCGCACGCGCCACCGGTTGCGGCACGCGGCGAAAGAAGCGAGCGCCGAGATAGCCGCCCGCGAGCGCGATGACCGCCATCGGCAGCGCAAAGCGCCAATCGACGACGCGCGCGATGACAAACGGGATCAACGCAACGCCGTTGATCGCCACCGCGAGGACGTTCTTGATCGCGTTCTGTGCGTTGAAGGTCGGCAGCCCCGAGAAGGCCAGCACGGCGAGCATCAATATGCCCATCCCCGCGCCGAAGTATCCGCCGTAGATCGCGACGCAGAACTGCACGGCGATCTGCCACGGTGCGTGCCGAGGCGTTGCGGCCGTGACGCGCGTCAGGCGCGGGCTCAGCGTAAAGACGATCGTCGCAAAGAGCAAGAGCCACGGTATCAGCCGTTCGAAAAGACCTGGCGGCGTGACCAACAGCAGGCACGCGCCGATCAGCGATCCGACGATGCTGACGGCGATCACTGGGAGCAGGAGGCCGCGATGCTCCGCTACTTCCTCGCGATAGCCGCGCGCGCTGCCGATCGTGCCGACCCACATCGCCGCGTTGTTCGTCGCGTTCGCCGAGATCGGCGCCACGCCCGCGAACACGAGCGCCGGAAACGACAGAAAGCTTCCGCCGCCGGCGACGCTGTTCATCGCGCCGGCCGCAAACGCGGCGAGTCCGGGCAGTAGGATCAGAGCGCGGTGCGTTCGCGTTTAGTCACGCGATAGACCCGCCGCACGTTCTTGAGCGTCTCGAGCTTGGTGAGCAGCTTGTGCAGATGATCGAGGTCGCGAATCTGCACGGTGAGGCTCGCCACCGCGACGCCGTCCTTGCGGACGCGGGCGTTCACCGAGCTCACCTGCGTCTTGAGCTCCGAGAAGACCGCCATGATGTCTTGCAGCAGCTCCGCGCGATCGTCCGCCTCGACCTCGACGTCGACGCCGTGCGTCAGGCCCGCATCGTCGATCCACTGTGCCTGCAAAATCCGTTCCGGCGTGGCATTCATGTACGCGACGTTGGGACAGTCGGCGCGATGGATGCTGACGCCGCGACCGATGGTCACGTAGCCGATGATCGGATCGCCCGGCACCGGAGAGCAGCACTTCGAGAGGCGCAGGAGTACGTCGTCTACTCCGGCGATGCGCACCCCGCTCGAGCGGCGTATGCCCTTGCGCGGCGCCGGTCGGCGCCCGATCTTTCTAAAGTCGACGACGTTATCGCGCTTGAGCTCGTCCCGCACGCGATTGGCGACGGCCTGCGCCGAGGCGTCGCCGAAACCGATCGCGGCGTAGAGGTCCGTCGGCGTCGCGTAATTCAGCCTCGACGCGATGCCGCCGAGCAGCTCGCCGCGCGCGACGTCGGTGCGCAGGCCCGCGCGGGCGAGTTCCTGCTCGAGCGCTTCCTGCCCAGCAAGGACGTTTTCCTCGCGGCGTTCCTTACGGAACCACTGCTTGATCTTATGCTTCGCGCCGGAGGTCTTGACGATCGAGAGCCAGTCCAGCGACGGGCGGCCACTGGATTTGTTGACGAGGATCTCGCAAATGTCGCCGTTCTGCATCGCGTAGTCGAGCGGAACGATCCGCCCGTTGATCTTCGCGCCGACGCAATGATTCCCGACGTCGGTGTGCACTTGATAGGCGAAGTCCAGCGGCGTGCCGCCGGCGGGTATCGAATAGACGTCTCCGCGAGGCGAGAACACGAAGACCTGCGAGTCGAACAAGTCGAGCTTGAGGTTCTCCATGAACACGCGCGAATCGCGCATGTCCTTCTGCCACTCGAGGAGCGCGCGCAGCCAGGAAAGCTTGTTCTCGAATTGGTCGGCCTTGCCGCCCTCCTTATACCGCCAGTGCGCGGCGATGCCGTACTCGCCCGTGCGGTGCATCTCCCAGGTGCGGATCTGAATCTCGAGGGGATCCCCGCTCGGACCCACGACCGTCGTGTGCAGCGACTGATACATGTTCGGCTTGGGCATCGCGATGTAGTCTTTGAAGCGCCCCGGCAGCGGCGTCCACATCGCGTGAACCGCGCCGAGCGCCGCGTAACAGTCCTTCACGGTATCGACGATGATTCGAATCGCCGTCAGGTCGTAGATCGTCGAGAACTCGCGACCCTTGCTGATCTTCGAATAAATCGAGTAGAAGTGTTTCGGCCGCCCCTGGATCTCGGCGTTGACCTTGAGCGCCTTGAACTCATCGCGCAGCCGCGCGATCGCGTTTTCGACGTCGGCCTCGCGCTCGCGCCGCGTCTTCGCGACGCGCTCGACGATGTCGTGATAGCCTGCTGGATCGAGATAGCGCAGACACTCGTCCTCGATCTCCCACTTGATCTTCCAGATTCCGAGCCGGTGCGCGATAGGCGCGTAGATGTCGAGCGTCTCCCGCGCAATGCCCTGCTGCTTGGACGGCGGCAGACTCGCGAGCGTGCGCATGTTGTGCAGGCGGTCGGCCAGCTTGATGATTATGACCCGGATGTCTTTGGCCATGGCCAAGAACATCTTGCGCAGGTTCTCGACCTGCGCGTCTTCCTTCGATTGATACGGAATGCGGGTCAGCTTGGTCACGCCGTCGACCAGGCGCGAGATCTCGTCTCCGAACCGCTCGGCGACCTGCTCGTTCGTGATCGACGTGTCCTCGACGACGTCGTGAAGCAGCGCCGCGGCGATCGTCTGATGGTCCATCTCGAGGTCGGCCAGGATGCCGGCGACTGCGAGCGGGTGCTCGATGAACGACTCGCCGGAGGCACGGCGCTGGCCCTCGTGTGCCGTGACGGCCGCCTCGTAGCCGCGCATCAGCGCCTCCGCGTCGGCGGAGGTGTCGTAGCGGCGGACTCGCTCGATCAGCTCGGTGATGGTCATAGGTATCCCGCTATTATAACGCAGCGGGCCCGGCTAGGGGGGCGAGGGGCTCGGAGCCGGGGTCACCGTCTCGACATCGAAGCGATTCTTAAAGAGGATGGTCGCGATCTTGCCCTGCGCGTCTAGCGCCAGCCAGAGATAGATGTTCCCCGAGGTACAGCGCATCTGATAGATGTAGCCGCGGGCTCCCGCGGGGAAGTCGGGCGCCACCCAGGGCCCGATATAGACGACGTCAATCAGCGCGCCGAGCTGGCCCAGCGCTTTCGACGTGTCGGCGATCTTCGCGTCGTCGACCTTATCCAGCACCTGTTGCGCGTAGAGGCTCTTATTGATGGCCCCCGCCTGCCACTGCACGAACTGCTGGCGCGCGAGCTTCGTGATCGCGGGGTCGGCGATGGGGCTCGGCGTGGGCTGCGGCGTCGGCGTGGAGTGCGGACGCGCGGCGCTCGGCGCCGTCGCGAGCAGAGTCGCTGCCGCGATTCCCGCGGAGAGGCGGAGCAACCTCATCGGCGATCAGTAAGAAAGGAACGCGACGACGTCATGGCCCGCGAGTTTCTCGCGCCCGTTTAAAGCCGTCAGCTCGACTAAAAAAGCGAAGGCGTCGACGCTGGCGCCGAGACGCTCGAGGAGCCGCCCGGTGGCAGCGGCGGTGCCGCCCGTCGCGAGCAGGTCGTCCACCACCAGTACCCGGTCGCCCTTGCCGATTGCGTCGGCGTGAATCTCCAGCGCGTTGGTCCCATATTCGAGCGCATACTCCTCGTTGAGCTTTTCGTGCGGCAGCTTTCCGGGCTTGCGCACCGGAATGAATCCGGCGCCGATCGCGTACGCGATCGGCGCTCCGAAAATGTATCCGCGCGCCTCGACGCCCACGACGTAGTCGATTCCGCGGCCGGTGAAGCGCTCTACGAACAGGTCGATCGTGCGCCGAAAGCCTTGCTTATCTTTCAACAACGGGGTAATGTCACGGAAAAGGATCCCGGGAATCGGAAAATCCGGGATCGCTCGAATCAGGGTTTCGATCTCCACGCCTGGGACCGGTTACAGTCGGGGGATCGAAGGGCCTGCAGAAAGGATGGACATGATGAGACCGTACGCCCTGGCCGCCGCGCTGACCGCGACGCTCGCCGCGGGCACGGTTGCTCCCGCGCTGGCTAACGGCGGGGGCAGCACCACCACGATACTCGTACTCAGCGCCGCTGCCGTCGGCTCCGTTCCACTCGTTGTGAACTACAACCACAAAGTCAGGGAGAAACGAGCGGAGGAGCAGGAGGTGTCGCGCCGGCAAGACGCCTATCGCGACTGGTTCTATCACAAGTACGGCTACTACCCGACCTACGACCAGTTCAGGCAGTGGTACGTGCAGACATACAACGCAAACCCATAAGCGACTAGCGACGGAACAACGCCGAGCCAACTCCCAAAACGGAACCGGCTCGGCGTTCTTCTTGTAAAAGCGAATGAAACCCGGTCTCGGCGAGCCGAAGAACCGCCTGTTGCTCGCCGCCGCGATCTCTATTGCGATCCACGAGGCGGCCGCCGGACTCGTGCCGGAAGGCCTCTGGCGCCCAACGCCCAGCACGGAGGTGATCACTCGCGCGCAAAGCCTGCGCGTTGCGCTGCGCTCGACCCCGTCGCCGGCGCCGCGGCCGGTGCGCATCGCGGAGCGCGTTCGTGCCGTTCCAGTCGCTCAAACGCCGCGGCGCGCCGCCGCTGCGCAGCGAGCCGCACAAGCCTCGAAGCGACTCGAACACCCGCAGCGCGTCGTGCCGCTCGCGTCCTCGAGCCGCCCCGTATGGGCTGCGGCCGGCAGCGCAAATGCAGGCGCCATGCTAGCATCGGCGGGCAGTGCGGCCGGCGCAAGCACGGCCGCGGGCGCGGGCGGCGAAGGGGCTGCGCCGTCCGGTGACACGCGCCCGTGCGGCTTCGTGACGTTCTCGGATCCGCACGGCTCGCAGTACGATTCGCGCACGCAGGGCTTTTGGGTGGACATCCGCATGGCGGTACGCTTCTCCGACGGATCGTCGCAGTCGATGATCCTCGACTATCCCTGGTACTATCCGAGCGAAGCCGCCAACCCGTGGTCGGACCAGAACCTGCGCGACCCAAACTTCCCGACGCGCTTTCAACCACCGCCGTCCGAAAAGGCGGCGGGTGAGCCGCCGCTCGTGAAATTCGTCATGACGCATAGCACGGCGGACGGACTCACCCTCCTACGCGACTGCCCCGCGCCGGATCCGGCGCCGTCGCCTTAAGACGAGGCGCCCCGCGGTGTGTGTCTCGGAAGACCGCACTTCCCGCGGGGCGCCGTCCTAGGATCGAAGGATCGCTAGCCGCCCAGCACGGCGTCCGGGCTGGCCGCGATCGGCCATTCCCCGACGCCGGATGCGTACTTGGTGGTTAGCGTCGAGCCGTTTGGATAGTTGACCGACTGGACGAGAAAATGGCCGGTTGTGTCGTCCACGCTCACGTACAACTTCTTCTCGTCACCGCTCAACGAAAGCGCGAACGGAGACCCGGTTACGGGAATCGTTTTCGACGGACTGGTCGAGCCCGCCGGAAAGTATTCGATGTTCGCGCCATACAGCACGATGATGTTTCCGTGCTTGTCGACTTCGAGAGCGCCGGGGTAGTGCGGGAGGCCGGTGTCCTTACCCGTCGTCGAACCCGGCGGGAACTTCTCGACTGCCGTGCCGGCCGCATAGAGATTGTCTTGCGCGTCCGTCGCCAGGTACTCTGCGAAGTAATCAATCGTCAGCGACGGCGACGTCTGTCCCTTCGGATAGACCGTGATCGTGTCGTTGCCGACGTTGGCGCAATAGATCGTTCCGGCCGCGTCCACGGTCAGACCGGTAGGCCTATTCACGCCGTTGGTGATGGTGATGAACGGCGTCGATTGCCCCGGCTTGTACCCGGTGATGGAGTTTTTGCTGCTGCCGTTGTAGCCGATGTTCGTCGCGTACACGTCACCGTGCTTGTCGACGAAGAGGCGCTCGGGATTGTATAGACCCGACGTGATTTGGCCTTTTTCTTTTCCGCTCGACGAGAGAATCGTGATCGTGCTCGTATCGTAGTTGCCCCAGTAGAACGACTTTAGGCTCCTACGATGCTTATCCGGAGAGATCCAGCCATTCGAGCGGGAAGCGCTCGCCGCGGAAGGCGCACCTAATCCGTTGGCGAGGGTGCGGTAGTCGCTGACGCTCCGCGCACTCGGGTTGGAAGCCCCAACCGTGGGGCCGGTAGACGTTCCGGCTGCCGAGCAACCTGCGGCCAGAGCGCCGAGTAAGGCGGCCGCCGTCCAGCGGCCAATAGAAAGTCTGGAGAGCAAAACGAAGTCCTCCTGGCAGGTGAAAAGGGATGACGTTGGTTTTCTTTAGACTTTCAGCTCGACCTTTTCCAGGGCGCCCTTTGCCGACACGACGTGGTGATTGAGGCGCAGCTGCTCGGGTTCCAAGCCGAACGCGAGTCCGAGGAGCTGCGGCAGGTGGAAGATCGGGACGTCGATCTCCTGCTTCAAGACGCGCGCGGCATCGGGCTGCTGTCCATCTAGATTCAGGTGACAGAGCGGACACGGCGTGACGAGCAGGTCCGCGCCCTTCTCTTTGGCCTCGATGATGTGGTTGCCGCCCATCGCGAGCGCCTTGTCGCGGTTGAACGTCAGCATCGGAAATCCGCAGCACTTCGTCGAGCCGCGATACTCGACGGGCTCGGCACCGAGCAGCGCGATCAGCCGTTCGAGGTACGTCTTACGCTCCGGCCGCTCGCGCAGCCCGAGCGACTCGCTCGGGCGCAGGATGTAGCAGCCGTAAAACGGCGCGATCTTGAGGCCCGTGAGCTTCCGCTTGATGCGCGCGGCCACGCGGTCGATGCCGATGTCTTCGAAGAGCATCCAAAGCAGGTGCTTGACCTCGGTCGTTCCGCCGTAGCGGAAGCCCTGGTCGGCGATCGTCGCATTGGCGCGATCCATCCGCGCCGAGTCTTTTTGCAGGTGGTAGTTATGATTCGAGAGCACGCCCTGACACGTGCTGCAGATCGTCATGAGGTCGGCGCTCTCGGCCTCCGCCATGGCCAGCGTCAGGCCGTTGAGTGCGTCGGCGAGTTCCGGGTTCTGCTCGCTGAGCACGCCCGCGCCCGTGCACGGCGCCTGGGTCAGTTCGTGGAGCTCGAGACCGAGCGGCTCGGCGATGGCCGTAGCCGACACGTAGAGCTCCGGACAGGCGCCCTTCGAGACGCAGCCGGGATAGAAAGCAACCTTCACTTGAACCGTCCTCCGACACGTTCGAAAATCGCCTTGATGCGTTTGAGTCCTGGAATCTTGTGGTGGATCAGCGGCGGTAGCTTGCCGGCGCGCAGCATGTTGAACGCGCTCGGAAGTACCTTGAGCTGCTCGAAGACGTTGAAGTAGCCGATCGATTTCGGCAGCAACGTGAGCTCGTTGAGGCGCCCGCTGTCGCGTACCGACTCGGCGAAGGCATCGGCGTGGCGCGTGCCGGGATTGCTGGTGAACCCGGCATCGACCGCGAGCTTACGCAGCTTGAGGATCTGCTCCAGCGGCGCGACGCCCTTGGGGCACTGTGTGACGCACTCATAGCAATGCGTGCAGTCCCAGATCCCGCCCGACTCGCTGTATTGCCCGAGCCGCCGTTTCGTCTCCGCGTCGCGCGGATCGCCCGTGTAACGATACGCCTGCGCAAGAGCCTGCGGCCCGAGGAACTCGGAGTTGACCGCGAACGATTCGCAGTCCATCAGGCAGGCGCCGCAGCTGATGCAGCTGACTTCTTGGATGAGTTCCTCCATCGCCGCGTTCGGAACGCGATACTCTTCGTCGGGCGGCGGGATCGGCTGTTTGTTCTGCAGCCACGGTTTCACCGCGAGGTGTTTCTCCCAAAACGGCGCCATGTCGCAGACCAGATCGCGGATGACCGGCATGGACGGCGGCGACTCGACGCGCGTCTTTCCGTCTTTGGTGAACTCCTGCAGCTTGCTCTTGCACGCGAGGTTCGCGTGGCCGTTGATCCACATCGCGCACGAGCCGCAAATCGCGCTGCGGCACGCGCAACGCACGGCCAGCGACTGATCTTGGTATTCGCGGATCTGGATCAGCGCGTCGAGCACGACCGAGTGCTCCGGCAGATCGACGGTGTACGTCTGATAGCGCCGCACCGGCGAACGGCTCCACGGAGGCGGATACGGCTCGCCGGGGATCGCGTTGTCCGCGTAGCGGTCTTCGGGATTATAGCGCCCGACTTCGATCGTAAACTGCATTTAGTAGGTGCGCACCTCGGGCTTCCAGCGTGTGATGGTGACGGGAACATGCGAGACCTCCGGTTCGCGCTCGCCGCGATGGGTCAGCACGACGTGCTTCAGCCAGTCCTCGTCGTTGCGCTCCGGATGTTCGGTGTGCGTATGCGCTCCGCGGCTCTCCTTACGCTCGAGCGCAGCGCGTATGATGGCCTCGCCGCAATCGAGCAGGTAGCCGAGCTCGAGTACGAACTCCAGCGCCTGATTGAAGACTCTGCCCTTGTCGCCGACGGCGATGCGCTCGTGACGCTTCTTGTATCCCTCGATCGCGACGAGCGCCGCGCGCAGGCCGGCCTCGTTGCGATAGAGTCCGACCTTTTCATCCATCATCGTCGCGAGCTCGAGGCGCAGCCCGGCGGGCGTGTCGCCGGTATACGGACGATCGAGCAATTCTTGCAGGCGCGCCTGCTCCGATGCCAAGACGTCCTCGCCGCCCGTACCGGCCGGCGTGCGTTTCGCGTATTCCGCCGACGCCTTGCCGGAGCGCCGGCCGAAGACGATCGTGTCGAGCAGGGAGTTGGCGCCGAGGCGGTTGCCGCCGTGGACGCTGACGCACGCGACCTCACCGGCGGCGTAGATGCCGGGCACGCTCGTCGCGCCGTTTACGTCGGTCTTGATGCCGCCCATCTGGTAGTGCATGCCGGGGCGCACCGGGACGGGCTCCTTGATCATGTCGATGCCGAGATAGTCGAGGGCCATCTCGTGAATCTGCGGGAGCTTCTTCAATATGACGTCGGGCCCGAGGTGGCGCAAATCGAGCAGCACGTTGCCGTCGATGCCGCGGCCCTCGGCGATCTCGGTCGCCTCCGCGCGGGACGTCACGTCCCGTGCCGCCAGCTCCATCTTGTTGGGCGCGTAGCGCTTCATGAAGCGTTCGCCCTCGGAGTTGAGCAGATAAGCGCCTTCGCCGCGCGCCGCCTCCGTCATCAAGAAGCCGCTGCCGGCCAGCGTCGTGGGATGGTACTGCACCATTTCCATGTCCATCAGCGGCGTGCCGGCGCGATACGCGAGCGAGTATCCGTCGCCGGTGCAGATCAGCGCGTTGGTGCTCGGCTCGTAGAGACGGCCGAGGCCGCCGCTGGCCACGACGACCGCCTTGGCGCGCAGCAGGTGCAGCTCGCCGGTGATCATCTCGAGCGCCACGAGCCCGCGGCACGCGCCGCCTTCCATGAAGAGCTTAGTGGCGAACCACTCCTCGTAGATCTTGACGCCGGCCTTGAGGATCTGATCGTACAGCGTGACGAGCAGCGCCTGCCCGGTGATGTCGCCGACGAAATACGTGCGGGCCAACGACGCACCGCCGAATGCGCGCTTTCCGAGCTTGCCGTCGGGGCCACGATAAAAGATGACGCCCATGTGTTCGAACTCGATGATGTCGGCCGGCGCCTCTTGCGCCATGATCTCGACGGCATCCTGATCGGCGAGATAATCGCTGCCCTTGACGGTGTCAAAGGCGTGCGATTCCCAGCTGTCCTCCTCGGAGATCGCGGCGTTGATGCCGCCCTGCGCCGCGCTCGAATGACTTCGGATGGGATGCACCTTCGTGACGATCGCGACGTCGGAGCCGCCGCGCGCGGCCTCGAGCGCCGCTCGCATGCCCGCCAAACCGGCGCCCAAGACCAAGACGTCGTGATCGCGCGTCACGAGCCGGTAGTTTCCCCTAAAAGCATGGCCCCATTCCGAACGGGTGTTCGATGCAACTCTCGTCCCATTTCGACTCTTGCGAGCATAGCAAGCCGCCCGAGCGCGTCGCTACGTTTTTCGTAGCGGTCGCGCGACTCTAGCCGCCACGGCGATCCGTCGCAGTAGGCCTCCCGATTCATTCCGCTAGGAGGCCTCATGCTTCAGAACGTCACCGCAACGCCCGCGCGCCGCTCGCTCGAGTTCGGAATCTACCGCGACGGCGACAACAATCTCGACGCGATCCAGGAGTCCACGCTGTCGCAGGCGCTGCGCACCAGCCGCACCGATTCGCGTATCGAGTTCACCGTCGAGGACACGACGAGGCTGCGGGCCGGCGGGGACGCCGTCGTCTCCGGCACGCTGCACACCGAGCAGTATACGATCGCCGACGGAGACGTGTCGCGCGTGCACCTCGCGCGGGCGCACGAGATGAGCGACGAGATCAACCTGGCGCGCTTCGTCGCGCACACGCTCGATAACGCGCAGGCCAGCGGCGCACCGGCGACATGGATCGACCTCGTGGATCACGGCGGCGGCGACGGCGGGGGCCTCGAGACGCGGGACGGACGCGTCATGAGCATGCCCAATATCGCCAAGGCGATCTCCGACGGCGTGGCGCTGCACGCGCGAGAGCATCCGGAGGATGCCGGCCGCGGCGTCGACGGGGTCGTCGCGAATCAATGCCTGATGGACACCATGGGGTTCGCCGACGCGCTCTCGCGCGCCGGCGTGAAGTATCTCGCAGCGAGCCCGGAAACGATGCTCGCGCCGGGCGTGCCGAGCGGCGTCGCGCACGCGATCGCGTCGCACGCGCACGAGCCTGAGGCGATGGCGAAGGGCATCGTCAACGACGTCATGCGCGCGAAGTACGACGCGGGCGAACTCGACTTCGGCCCCGCCGCCGCGTTCGACGTGCTCGACCTCGATCCGGAGAAGGTCGCGCACGCCGAACGCAGCATCAGGCGGCTCAATGAGCGTGTCGCCGCCGAGGCGCGCGAGCCCGGCGTGCGCGCCGCGGTGCGCGAAGACGCGCGCACGATCGAGGGAATGGCGCGCTTCCCCGAGGCGACGAGCGACATGCCGTGGCGCGCCGACCGGCCCGCGATCGCGTTCTACGAAAAACTGGCGAGCGACGCGCGACTGAGCGATCACGTTCGTTCCGACGCGCGAACCGCCGCGGACGCGGTCCGCTCCCTCGTACTCTCGCACCGTGAGAGCGGCGACTTCAAGGCATTCGGCGGATCCGACTACTCCGACGCCGTCGGCCCGACCGTGCACCTCCCGACGTCACGCCGTCAGATCGATCCCTGGGCGGATTCGGGGGTGACGGAGACCGACAACGCGTTCTATCAGGCCGTCGACGAAGATGCGATGACCCGCGTCATCAGCTGAGAGAGGCGGCCCATCGACGCCGAAGGAAAGGTGATGCGCGCTGGTTGGACAGCCGTCCGGCGTACTTCAAAGGGGATCCTATGGCCGCCAAATCTCTGATCATTTCCGCGCTGGCCGTCGCCCTTGGGGCAGGATGTGCCTCCGGCAGGTCTTCGAGCGCGCTACCGCAGGCCGTCGTGCCGGGGCTTTCGCCGACGGCGCGCGGCCTCGCGAGCGACTACATCAAGCACGTCGTCGTCATCATCCAGGAGAATCGCAGCTTCGATAATTTCTTCGCCGGCTACCCAGGCGCCGACGCTCCGACGGAAGGCTGGGGCCGCAAGGACGGCAAGCTCGTCAGGATTTCGCTGCATCAGGACACGTTCGAAGTCGAACCCAACCTCGCGCACTCGTATTCCGCGGCGATCCTCGACTGGGACCGCGGTAAGATGGACGGCTTCTCGAAGTGGGGTGTCAACGGCGACGACGCCGCCTACGCCTACATCGAGCGCTCGCAGGTCAAGCCCTACTGGGACATGGCGAAGCATTACGTGCTCGCCGACCACATGTTCCCGACCGAGTTCGGGCCGAGCTGGACCGCGCACATCACGCTCGTCGCGGGAACCGACAACGTCATCCAGACCCCGCTGCAGTCGCTGGTCGACTTCTCGGACAGCGGCTTAAACGACTGCGACGCGCCGCCCGGAACCAAGACCGACACCCTCAACCAGCGCCACAAGGAGAGCTTCGCCACCGGCCCCTACCCGTGCTTCACCCAGTTCAAGACGATGGCGCAGGACCTCGATCAAAACAACATCACCTGGAAGTTCTACGTCGACGGGCTCCATGCGCCCGGGATCTGGTCGCCCTTCGAGGCCATAAAGTACGTGCGCCGCGGACCTGATTGGCACAAGGACATAGTCGCGCCCGAGACGCAGGTGCTCACCGACGCGCAGAACGGCAGTCTCGCCCAAGTGAGCTGGGTCACGCCGAATCACGACGATTCGGATCATCCCGGCTCGCACAGCGACAAGGGCCCGTCGTGGGTCTCGTCGGTCGTCAATGCCGTCGGGCAGGGCCCCGACTGGAGTTCGACCGCGATCATCCTGCTGTGGGACGATTGGGGCGGATTCTACGACAACGCGAAGCCTCCGGTCGAAGACTTCCGCGGCCTGGGCATCCGCGTTCCGTGCCTGATCATCTCGCCGTACGCGAAGACCCACTACGTGTCACGGAAGCACTACGAGTACGGCAGCATTTTGAAGTTCATCGAGGAGGTCTTCAACCTGCCGGCGCTGGGCCAGCTGCGGGGGGCGTCACCTTGGCAAGGCTACACCGACACGCGTGCCAACAGCCTGGACGACAGCTTCGACTTCTCGCAGCCGGCGCGTACGTTTCAGGTGATCCACGCCAAGTATCCGGCGAGCTACTTCTTCACGATGCCGCGGTCGAATTTGCCAGTCGATACGGAGTAACCTAACGTAAGAGGTCGACTCGGGACGGATAGATCGGCCGGTTGATGACGCGCTCGAGCGTCGTCGCCGGTGCGTCCAACGCGAGCCTGGAAAACTGCACGAACGCCTCGCGAGTCGCCTCGCCCTCGGCATAGCGCTCGTTCCGCTCCATTTCGACCTTGCCCGCGACCGGTAGAAAACGCACGATGCGTCCGTCGTCGTCTTCGTCCACTTCGACGAGGCCCGAGTCCGCGAAGATGCGCAGCGCCGCGCCGATCGTGCGATCCACCACGCGATCGACCTCTAAGATTCCGGCCAGCTGCGCGTTGTCGCCGCGTAGACAACCGCCTTGGGCGAGGCTTCGCAACCCGCGATAGATTTCGCGCAGACGCGGCAGGGGCGGAGCGTCGACGTCAATGAGGTACTCGTTCAGCGAGCGGTCGTGCTCGCCGTAGAGAAGGTGAATGCGCGCGGTGGCGCCGTCGCGCCCTGCCCGGCCGGCTTGCTGATTGAACTCTCCGAAGTCGAAGTTGAGGTGATAGTGCACGACGTTGCGCACGTCGGGGAGGTCGATTCCTTCGCCGAACGCCGACGTCGCGACCACTACGCGCAGGCTGCCCTCCCGAAAGAGCCGTTCCACCTCGAGACGCTCGGCGTTGGGCATCTTTCCGTGGTAGAACACGACGCGATTGCCGAGCGCCTTGCGCAGCCGCTGTGCCACCTTCGCGACCTCCGGGCGGGAGTTGCAGTAGACTATCCCCTTCTCGCGCGCGCCGCCGGTGCCGAACAGTTCGGTCAGGTAGCCGATCTTGTCTTTGGTGTTGCGCGCGTCGACGACCTCGAGGTTCTCCCGCACGGTCGGATCAATGACCCACGCGTCGATCTTTAGTTCTTCGACGATGCGGCGAAACGCGTCGTCGCCCGCGGTGGCGGTCAGCGCCAGGATCTGCGGTGCGCCGAGAGCCGCAACCGTCGCGGCCAGGCGCGAATAAGCGGGACGGTGCCGAGACTCGTGCAGGTGATGTGCCTCGTCGACGACCACGAACGATGGGGCGGAGCCTGCCTGCAGCGCATCGCGATGGAACTCGAGGAACTCCGGGGTCGCGAGCACCACGTCCCACGCACCCTCGTGCAACGCGCGGAAGAGATCCTCGCGCTCCTCGTTGTCGATCGATCCGTTGGCGCGGAAGCAGCGCAGTCCGAGCGGTTCGAGAGTGCGGCGCAGCGCCTCGTATTGATCGTTGGCGAGCGCGCGCAACGGATAGATCACCAGCGTTTTGGCGTCGCCGAGCCTGCCCTGAGCCTCCCCGAGGGAGCGCATCGCCGCGGCGAACTGAAAGCAGAACGACTTGCCGCGCCCCGTGCCGAGCACCGCGAGCGTGTTCTTCCCGGCGTCCAGCCGCTCGAGCACGGCGAGCTGCGCGGCGTGCGGCCGAGCGGAGCCGATCAGCGCCGACCGCACCAGCTCCGCGAGGCGCGCCGCTTCATCCAACAGAGCCTGCCCTGAGCGCTTCGACTCCGCTTCGACGAGCTCAGCGTCGCTCAGGACCGGCTCCGTGGAAGCGCGGCGCTCCGGTGCGAGCGCGCCCGCCGATTCGCGCTCGACGAAGATGTTGACGCCGCGGTGCTTGGCCCGCCCCGAGCCCGTCGAAGGGTCTTGCGATCCTCCCGTTAGCGATGCGATCCGCGCGCGATAACGCGCGCCCGCATCCATGCGCGGCGCGATGTGCGCCGCCATGCGCCGGTTGAAGAACCCCAGCTGCAGGTTCCCGTAGCGCACCGCGATCGCGTTGGGGTCGTGCGGATTATCCGCGTCGCGTCGCAGCTCCAGCGCCGCGCCGACGCGCAGCCCCGCGATGACGTCCTGACGGCCCTCGAACGACACGCCCGCGATCTTCGTGTGGAAGCACGGCGCATCGCCGATGGTCGCGTACGGATCGCGCAGATAGGTCTCGCTCTGCGCGAAGAGGCGCTGCACGAATTCGTCGGCAGCGTTCGACTCTGTCTCGACGGGATCGGCGGAAAGCGGTTCCGTTAGCGCGTCCCGAGCCTGGCGAAGGGCCGCCTCGAAGGCGAGCTCCGAGCGCGTCGGCTCGGGGAGCGCTCTACTCCTTCGGGTGCTCTGCGCTCGTGGTTTGCTCTGACTCAGCTTGCCCTGATGTCGAAGGGAACTCTTCGAGGTTGAGCTCGATCTCCTCGTGGCCTTGCTCGATCGCGGCATCGTGCAGCCCGGCGTTCTGCGCGTCGAGCGGATCGAGCCCCGCCTCCGCGTCGCCCGCGTCGGGCTCCTCGACGGCGACCGCGCCGCCGTCGCGCTTCTTGCGATAGCGCTGCGGGGCAGTCGGCGCGACGCTGCGCGCGGCCTTGGCCTTCGCCCGGCGCTCGCGGCGCGCGGCGACGATGTCCTCGCGCGGCGCGCCGCCGCGGCTCTGCAGCGCGCCGGACTCGGAGCGCGTCCGCGCGGTCACGGTGCGATCCTGCGCGAGCCCGGCGCGGCGGCGCTTCGCGGCCGCCTCGAGCTGGCGCTTGCGGAAGACGAGCACGAGCGGCGCCGAGTAGAAGATCGAGTGGTAGCCCCCCGAGCAGATGCCGACGAGCAGCGCGAACGCGAAGTTCTTCAAGCTGGCGCCGCCCAGCGCGAGCAGCGCCACCAGCGTGATCACGACCGTCGCGAGGGTGTTGAAGGAGCGCGTCATCGTCTGCTTGATCGACTCGTTGACGATCGTGTCGTAGGCCGCGCCGGCCATCAGCTTCGTGTTCTCGCGTATTCGGTCGAGGATGACGATCGTGTCCATGACGGAGTAGCCGATGACCGTCAGCACGGCGGCGAGGAACGCGTCGTCGGCGCGCTTGTCGGCCAGCGCGTAGATGCCGATCATCATCGCGGCGTCGCGCACCAGCGCGACGACCGTAACGAGCCCGAAGATGTAGTTCCAGCCGAAACGGAACGCGATGTAGAGGAACTGGATGCCAAGCGCGATCACGAGCGCCCACAGCGCCTTGGTCAGGTACTCGCGCCCGAGCGACGGGCCGACCGCCGTGATCTGCGACGCCGCCCGATCGACCGGCGCCACCGTCCCGAGCGCGTTCCAGACCGGCGCCGAATTGTTGGCGAACGACGTCTGCGTCTGGACGACGAACTGCGTGCCGTCGCTGCCCGCGGTCGTGACCGACTCCTCGGTCATGCCGAGGCTCGACAGTGCCGCCTTGACCTTATCGGTGGTCGTGGGCTGCGTGAACTTCACGGCGATGTCGGTGCCGCCGGTGAACGAGAGCCCCAGGCGCAGCATGTGCGACGGCTGGAAGCCGTTGCCGCCCGCGAAGCCGTGGTAGATCATCGAGCCGACGCCGAGCGCGATGACGAGATACGAGATCGTCGAGACGACGCGGAACCAGCCGACGATGTTCCAGTTGAGCCTGCGGAATAACATCGCTTACGCCCTCGCCTCCACCGCGGCGCGCTTCGCGAAAATGCCGACTTCGCTCCGCTTGACGCCGTAGAGCTCGGGAACGTTCAGGATCTCGTTGTCGACGAGTGAGTCCACGAAGAAGCGCGTGATGAAGACGGCCGTGAACAGCGAGACGACGGTGCCCCAGAAGAGCGTGAACGCGAAGCCCTTGACCGTACCGGTGCCGAGCATGTAGAGCACGCCGGCGCCGACGATCGTCGTGAAGTGGCTGTCGAAGACGGCCGAGAAGGCGCGCTGGAAGCCCACGCGCACCGCGGCGCGCATCGTCTTGCCGTTCCACAGCTCTTCCTTGATGCGCTCGAAGATCAGCACGTTCGCGTCGACGGCCATGCCGATCGAGAGCACGAAACCGGCGATGCCCGGCAGCGTCAGGTTCGCCCCCGAGGCCGCGAGGATCGCCAGCATGATCAAGATGTAGATCGCGAGCGCGACGTCGGCGAGAAAGCCCGGCAGGCGATAGACGAAGATCATGAACAGCAGCACGAGACCGAGCCCGAGGGCCGCCGCGCGCATCGACTGGATCAGGTCGATCTTGCCCAGCGTCGGGCCGATCGTCTCCTTCTCGACGATCTCCACGCTGACGGGCAGCGCGCCGGCGTTGAGCTCGTTGGCCAGCGTGATCGTGTCGTCTTGCGTGAAGGCGCCCGTGATCTGGCCGCTATCGTAGATCGGGCTCTGGATGATCGGGGCCGAGAGATAGCGATGGTCGAGGAAAATGCCCAGCGGCTTCTGCAGATTCGACGACGTCAGCTTGCCGAACTTGGCCGGATCCTTCGTCTGGAAGGTGATGTCGGGATGGCCGGACTGGTCGTAGCTGGCCTGCGCGGCCTTGAGATCCTTGCCGGAGTACACCACGGCGCCGCTCTTCTCGTACGCGGTCTTCGAGACGTAGAGCTCCGCGTCGGCCTTCGCCTTCGCGTTGACGTTGGGTTGCTTCAACAAGGCGTTGGCGGCCTCGCCCTTCTGCATGACGTCGAACGGCACGATCTTATATTCGAGCACCGCGACCTGCTTGAGCACCTGTTCGGCCTGGTCCGGGTTCTTCACGTTGGGCAGCTCGACCAGAATGCGATCGCTGCCGATGTTGCTGATCGACGGTTCGGCCACGCCGAGGCCGTTGATGCGGCGGTCGATCACCTCGCGCGTCTGCGCCTGAACCTGACTCGTGATCTGGGGAACCTCGGCGGTCGGATGCAGCTGCAGGAGGAGCCGCGCGCCGCCCTGCAGGTCGAGGCCCAGGTGAACGTTCTTCTGCACCGGCCACACCAGCCAGATCGAGACCACGCAAATCGCGACGATGACGAGCGCCTTAAACGGCGCCTTCAGGTTCTTCCAGTTCATTGGAGCCGGTGGAGCTTAGCCTTCCGGTGGCGCCGGGCCTGCCGTCGGAAACGCCGGAACGCCACAGTCGCCGGCCGATCGCGAGCAGTCCGGCGATGGCGGCGGCCGCGATCGCGCTCCACACCGCTCCCTGGGCGGTCCGTCCGTAGATGAAGGCGCCGGCTGCGAACAGCGCGCCGTACACCGAGGCGAGGCCGAGCACCCAGCCGAGCAGCGCGAGCGAGAGCGAGTCGGGGGATGCCGGGAGGCCGCTCGCGCGGCGCACCCGCGCCCAGCCCGGCCCGGCCGGGCGGACTAGGCGGTAGAACGCCGCCAGCGCGTCGGCGCCGACGGGCGGCGTGAGGAACGTGACGGCGAGCCACACGACCGTCGTGATGCCGATCGTGACGAGCAGCGCGTCGACGCTGGCGACGGCGTGGCCGAGCTTGCCCGCGCCAAAGAACGCCAGCGAGACTACGAAGGACGCCGCCATCGCGCTCACCTCGCTCCATGCGTTGATCCGCCACCAGAACCAGCGCAGCAGGTAGATCAGGCCGGTGCCGGCGCCGATCGAGAGTAGCAGGTTGAACGCGTTTTTCGCGTTATCGAGCGCGAGCGTAAGCGCGACGCCGACGCCCATCAGCAGCACGGTCACGAGCCGTCCTGCGAACACGAGCTCGCGCTGGCTCGAGCCGGGCCGGATGAAGCGCTGATAAAAGTCGTGCACGAGGTACGACGTGCCCCAGTTCAGGTGCGTCTCGATCGTCGAGCGATACGCCGCGAAGATGCCGGCGACCATGAACCCGGCGAAGCCCGCGGGTAGGAAGACGAGCATGGCCGGATAGGCGATGTCGTTGCCAATCAGGTTGGCGGCGACGTTGGGGAAGCGCAGCTGGATGTCGTGCAGCGACGGATAGACGACGGTCGAGGCCAGCGCCACGACGATCCAGGGCCACGGCCGCAGCGCATAGTGCATCACCTGGAAGGCGAAGGTGCCAAACAGCGCGTCGGATTCGGTGCGCGCGGCGAGCATGCGCTGCGCGACGTAGCTGCCGCCGCCCGGCTCCGCACCGGGATACCACACCGACCACCACAAGACGGTGAGCGGGATCACGAAGATCGCGAGCGCCGTCTTCGGATCCGCGAAGTTCGGTAGGATCGAGAGCGTGAGCGGATGCGCTTGCGCGACGTGCGTCACGAGGCCGCGCAGGCCGCCGACGCCGGGCGCATGGATCGCGAAGTACGCCGCCGCGAACGCCGAGGTCATCGTGATGCAGAACTGGATCATGTCGGTGACCATGACGCCCCACAGCCCGGCCGTGGCCGCGAAGACGATCGGCACGGCGACGCAGATCGCGAGCGTCTCCGCGCGCGGCCAGCCAAACAGGATGCCGGCGATCTTGACGAGCGCGAGGTTGACCGTCGCGATGATCCAGCAGTTAAAGAACAGCCCGAGATAGATCGCGCGGAAGCCGCGCACGAACGAGGCCGCGCGGCCCGCGTAGCGCAGCTCGTAGAACTCGAGATCGGTGAGCACGCCCGAGCGGCGCCAGAGGCGAGCGAAGAAAAAGACCGTCGCCATTCCGGTGAGCAGGAACGACCACCAGAGCCAATTCTCGGCGACGCCGCCATCGCGCACGAGGTTGGTCACGAGGTTCGGCGTGTCGGTCGAGAACGTGGTCGCGACGAGCGAGATGCCGATCAGCCACCACGGCGCCTGCCGCCCCGCGGCAAAGAACTCGGTGATGTTGCGCCCGGCGCGCCGCGCCAGAACGATCGCCGGAACGAAGCTCACGCCCAACGACGCCATGACGATGACCCAGTCGAGGGCCGTTAAGTGCATCGAGACGCGGCTTCGGTTTCGTTTTTGCGATGCCCTAGGGAAAATGGAGGGCTCGTTGCCGCTTTACGAAAGGAGCACGTTATGAAGTTCCTCTCATTGATTCTCTTTGGATTGGTCCTCAGCGCCGGAGGAGCGATCGCCGCGATGAGTTCGGCCCCGATGACCTTCACGCCGGCCTCGATGCATTGGGTTGCTCAAACCGGCGCGGCGAAAGGCACGTCGAATGCGGTGATGGTCGGCGATCCCGCGAAAACGGGCAACTCCATCATGCGCGTGAAGATGCCCGACGGTTTCGTCAACCAGCCGCACTATCACGCGCACGACGAATACATCACCATCATTGCGGGCACGCTGCTGTTCGGTACGGGAGACACGGTCGACAAGTCGAAGGCGAAAGTGCTGCCGACCGGATCGTTCGTCATGGTTCCCGCGGGCGTTCATCACTGGTCGGTGGCGCAGGGCGTAACGATCGAACAGGTCGGCGGACAGGGCCCGCTCAACAACATCCCGGTCAAGAAGAGTCCGATGTAGGCTACGGCGCGGCGACGAGCGCGTTCGGTTCCCGCTCTTCGATGACCTCGGCCGGCGCGAGCGTCACGTCGCTCGGCAACTCACCGTAGGCGTACACGCCGATCCGCAGGCCGCAGCGCAACAGGAAATCCGCGAGCATCGGCCGCAGCGCGGCGGTGCACACGACCGCGGCTCGGTCGCGCGGCGTCCGCGCCGCGTACGCTTCGATGCGCGCGCGCACCGCCAGCGCCGTCGCGGGATCGTAAGCCTCGGAGCGGCACCAACTGGCGACCAGCCGCTGCTCGAACGCAGGCTCAAAGATTGCCGGCTCGAGTTGCCGCACGCCCCTGCGCCGCAGCAGGTCCGGCACGATCGCTCGCCGCGCCGCCTCGGCGAGCTCACGCGGCTCGTGCGTGCCGGCCTCCAACATCGCTTCGATGACGGCGATCGGATCGCGCGGCCACGCCGCCTCGCGCAACAAAAGCCCGAACGCGCGATGGAGCGCGCCGAACGGCAACGCCTCCCCGCCGATCTCCTTGACGAGTGCCGGAACCGTTGCGCGCAGGTGTTCGACCAGCGTTTGCAGCTCCTGACGCCCGACGAGCTCGGCCGCGTGGACGCGCGCGATCTCGGCGAGATGCGATCCCACCACCGAGATCGGATCGAACACGAGCGCCCCGGCGTTGGCCGCAGCCTCGCGCCGCTCCGGCGCGATCCAGGCCGACGGCAATCCGTAGACGGGTTCCGGTTCGATCCTTACGCCGAACGACGCGAGGATCGCTTCGTCCGCAACGGCAAGCAGCCGGTCGAGCTCGAGCCGCCCGGCGCCGACCAGGCGATCGCGCACGCGGATTCCATACGTGCGCGATTCGCGTGCGAGGTCGTCGCGAAGGCGCACGCCGGGCAGCACGACGCCGATGTCGGCGGCGAGCGCGCGGCGCACCTCGCCGATTCGGTCCAGCAGAGCGTCGGAGAGCGGCGGCGCGAGCAGCGCGGCCAAGTCTGCGCCGATCTCGACGGCGATCGCGTCGACGCCGACGAGCCCGAGCGCGAGCTCGGGACGGCGCATCGCATTGCGTTTGACCCTCTCGCGTGCATCGGCGGCTTCGGCTTCGGTGCGCGAGCGATGCCGCTGCGCCGCGCTCGCCATCACAAACGCGCTCGCGCCGAGCACGGCGAACAGCGGCCGCGGCAACGCCGGAACGAGCGCGAGCACGAGTAACAGGCCGCCCGCGCTGCGCAGCACCTCGGGTCGCGAGAAGAGCTGCGTGGCGAGGTCGGCGCCCAGCGCGCCGTCCGAGGCAACGCGCGTGACCATCATGCCCATCGCGGTCGAGATCAAAAACGCCGGCAGCGTCGTGACCAGCGCGTTTCCAATGGAGAGGAGCGCGAAGGTGTTGAGCGCGTCGATCGGCGACATGCCGTGGTACGCGATGCCGACGACGACCCCGCCCGTCAGATTCAGCGCCACGATGATCAGCGCCGCGATCGCGTCGCCCTTGACGAACTTGCCGGCGCCGTCCATCGCGCCGTAGAAGTCCGCCTCACGCTGGACGGCCTCGCGCTTGCGCCGCGCGCCCTCGGGGTCGAGCGCTCCCGCGTGCACGTCCGCGTCGATCGCCATTTGCTTGCCCGGCATCGCGTCGAGCGTAAAGCGGGCCGCCACCTCGGCAACGCGCTGCGAACCGCTTGCGATGACGACGAATTGAATCGTCACCAAGATGGAAAACACGATCAGCCCGACGATCAGGTTCCCATGCACGACGAAGGCGCCGAACGCGGGAATGATCGCGCCCACGGCGCCGGAGGTCGCTCCCGACGTGAGAATCAGACGCGTCGCCGAGACGTCGAGTGCAAGTCGAAAGAGCGTCGCGATCAGTAACGCCGGAGCGAACGCCGAAAATTCGAGCGGATCCTCGACGGTGACGGAGAGCAGCAGAACCAGCGCGGACCCGAAGATGTTGACGCCGAGCAGCAGGTCCAGCAGCCACGGCGGCAGCGGCACGATCAGGATCGCGACGATCGCCAGCAGCAGACCAGCGAAGGAGTAAACCGCGGGCTTGCGCGGCATCATCGCTGCAATGCCGGGGCGCGCAGCAGTGCCGCGACAACCTCCGCGACGGCGACGTAATGCGCGTGCGGTATTGGTTCGCCGGCGCGACCGTCGCGGTAGAGCGCGCGAGCCAGGCCGGCGTTCTCCACGACGGGAACGGCGTTCGCCCGCGCCGTCTCTCGAACGAGCAACGCCAGCTCGTTGACCGCGCGCACCAGGATCTTCGGCACGGCAACGGCCGGAGGCCGATACTCCAGCGCGACGGCAACGTGCTCGGGATTGACCACGACGAAGGCGGCGTCTTTGACGCGCCTCAGGCCGCCCCGCAGCAGGGATCGGTGCAACGCGCGGCGGCGGCCGCGCGCGACGGCGTCGCCCTCTTCGTCCTTCGTCTCGCGTTTGCGCTCCTCGAAGCTCATGTACAATTTCCGCAGCCATGCGCCCCGCGCCGCTCCGTACTCGGCGATCGCGAAGCACAGGCCGACGGCGCCGGCCGCCGCCGCGACGCCCTCCGCTCCCTTCCACGCACCCGCTGCCGCGGTGTGCCAGCTCGCGGCGCGCAACATCGCCGCCGCGCTGGCTTCGATCGCCGGCGTCATTGCGACGAGCGCGCAGGCAAAGGCGAGTGTCGCGCGGAGCGTGCGAGTGACGGTGTCGCGCGAACAGATGCGCCGCAGGCCCTCGAGGGGATTGAGGCGTTCGAGCTTCGGCGCCGCGCCGGCAAACGTCACGCCGGTCTGCATGACACCCGCCAGCGCTCCGGCTAACGCAGCCGCGCCCACGACGAGCAACGCGACTGCCACGATCAGCGCGCAGCTAGGCGCGACGACCGCTTTCGTCGCCGCGCCGACGATCGCAGCCGCAGCCACGGTACCGAGCAGCGGAGCAGACGCGACCGCAGTCGCCGCCGCGGCCGCGAACGAGAGGTTGGCGGAGAACTCGCTCGACCGCGCGACGTTTCCCTCGCGCTTGGCTTTCGCAATTCGCCGCGGCGTAGGTTCGAACGGTTTTTCGGAGTCGTCGCTCATCGCACGGCTTCGGGCACGGCGATCGCCGTCATCACGATCGCGGCGGCGAACGCGAGGGGAAACGCCAGCGTGAAGCTCCCAAAGCGCGGAACGACGCGCGATAGCGCGCCGAGCGCGACCTGCACGACGAACGCTAGGCCTACGGCCGGCGCCGCAACCTGCACCGCCACGCCGACGAAGGCGGTCGCGAAATTCGCGACAAAGCCGCCCCACGCCGATGGGTCGGGCGTGCTGCCGGGCGGGATGTGCGCGAAGCTCTGCGCGAACCCCGCGAGCGTCAAGCGATACGCTCCGGTCAGGAAGAACGCGCCGGTGAGCGCGAGCGACCAGACGCGCCCGAATCCGCTCGGCGCGACCAGCTGCAGGCTCGGGGCGATCGCCCGGACTCCGACGTAGTCGTCTACGACACGGCCGCCGGCGTAAGCGCCGTCATACAGCAGCGAAGCCGCCATGCCGATCGCGCCGCCGATCAGAAACTCGCTGACGAAGGCGAGGACGACCGCGACGCCGCCGTCGTCCGGCACCGTCGCACGCGCGCCGGGCGCGACCGCCATAGCGAGCAGCAGCGCGAATCCGGCGCGCAACGGTGCGGGCACGCTCGGATGCGAGAACCCGGGCGCGCGAAAAACGAATCCCACGCAGCGCGCCAAGACGAGCAGCTGCGTCATCAGCGGCCCGCGCACAGGGCCGCAATGGCATCGAGGGCATGGTAGAACAGCGCGGCGAGAAGACGCATCGCCGAAGCGCCGAACAGCGCGACGGTCAAACCGACGGCCAGGACCTTCGGCAACAGCGTCAGCGTCTGCTCCTGCACCTGCGTGGCCGCCTGCACGACCGCGATGGCCGTGCCGACCGCCGCCGCGACGGCGAGCATCGGTAACGCGATCGCCGCCGTCGTCATCAGCGCGTCGTGCATCAACCCGTCGAGCGCCTCCACCGCTCGACGGTACAGCGACGCGGTTACGGTCGCGTTACCGCGTTGTTATGGAGAAGGCCGGACGCCACGCGCTGGCGGCGAGCAGCGACGACACGATCGCTCGCGTCGCGGGCGATCGGTTGAGCGTGTAAAAGTGGATGCCGGCCGCGCCGGCGAGCAGCAGTTCCAACGCCTGCATCGAGGCATAGGCAACGCCGAGGTCTTCTACGGCCTTGTCGTCGCCCTTGCGCGCCTCCATCTCGACGCGAAGTTTGGGTGGAATGCTGGCGCCGCACATCGCAACGAAGCGCTGAATCTGTCCGAAGTTCGTGATCGGCATCAGACCCGGAAGCAACGGTATGCCCACGCCGGCGGCGCGCGCGCGGCGCTCGAACGTGAAGAAATGCGCGTTGTCGAAGAACAGCTGCGAGACCAAGAAATCGGCGCCGGCATCCACCTTGATCTTCAGTTTGAGCAGGTCGTCTTCGAACGTCGGGGCCTCCGGGTGCTTCTCGGGATAGCACGCCGCACCGATGCAAAAGTCGTAGTTGCGTTTGAGCATCGCGATGAGGTCGCTCGCGTGAGCGAAGCCGCCCAAGGCCGGCTGGAAGGTGGAGCCCGGCTGCGGATCGCCGCGCAACACGAGCACGTTTTCGATTCCCGCGCGCGCCAGATCGTCGAAGAGTGAGCGGAGCTCGGAGCGATTCGCGCCCATGCACGTCAAATGCGCGACGACGGTCAGCCCTGTTTCTTGCTGGATCTGCTTCGCGAGCGCCACCGTGCGCGCACGCGTCGAGCCGCCGGCGCCGTAGGTGATCGAGACGAACGACGGGCGCAGCGGCTGCAGCGCCGCGATCGTTTCGAAGAGCCGGCGCGAGCCGTCGTCATCTTTCGGCGGAAAGAACTCGAAGGAGAAAAACGGCCGCTGCGTCGCGAGCGCCTCGTCGATGCGCACCCCGGCATGCTTCGCACGGCGGGGACCCCGCTCATTTAAGATCATTCCGTCGCTACGCCACTCCAGGCCCCCGCGGCTTCACCCGCGAGTCCTCGGACCGTTATCGAAAGCTCGCGGCAACGCCGCCGCACAGGAGCGCCCAGCCGTCGACCATGACGAATAGGAGCAGCTTGACCGGCAGCGAGACGACCGGCGGACTGAGCATCATCATCCCGAGCCCCATCAGCATCGCGGCGACGGCCAGATCGATGGCCACGAACGGCAGATAGAGCGCGAAGCCGATGGCGAAGGCGTTGCGCAGCTCGCCGACCACGAAGGCCGGGACGAGCACGTTCAGCGGCGCGCTGCGCTCCGGCTCCGGCCGCCGGTGCGCGATGCGCTCGAAGAGGCTTACATCGGCGGCGCGAGCCTGGCGCAGCATGAAGGCCCGGAGCGGATCGATCGCCCTCGCGAGGGCGCGTGAGGCCGGGATCCGCCCGTTCGAATACGGCACCACCGCGTCACGTGCGATGCGCTGCACGGTCGGCGCCATAACCACTAAGGTCAAGACGAGGGCCAAACCCGTGAGCACCGCGTTCGGTGGGAGCGCCGAGGCGCCGATCGCCGAGCGCACGAGCGAGAGCACGACGACGATCCGCACGAACGACGTGCACATCACCAGCAGCAACGGCACCAGCGAGAGAACCGTGAGGCTGACGAGAAGCTCGAGCGGCACAGCCGGATGCCGGCTTGACGCCGCGGCGAGCGCGTCGAAAGACATCAGAGTGCGAACAGCTCGGTGATGCGCAGCCCGAAGTTCTCGTCGACCGCGACGATCTCGCCGCGCGCGATCGGCCGGTCGTTCACGAGGAGGCAGACGGGGTGATTCGCCGCTCGATCGAGTTCGACGACCGATCCCGTACCGAGCTTGAGAATCTCGGCAACCGACATCGTCGCGCTGCCCAGCTCGACCGTCAGGCGCAGCGGGATGTGCATGAGCAGGTTCATGTTCGCCGGATCTGCCGGCTTCTCGGCCGAGCTCACGCCGTCTCGCGGATCGCCTTCGCCGCTACCGCGTAGCGGCCGTTACCGACGCCGCAGGCGCCGCGCGCGATCGGCCGTCCCGCGATCGCCAACGTGCAGCGGCGCAGATCCTCGGCGCGAATCGGGAGCATCGTTCCAACCGCAAGACGGCCGACGTCGCGAACCAAAGTGCTTCCCAAATCGATCGCCGCGACGGCGGCGACGCGAACGTCCACGAGATGCAGGAGCTCGAAGCCGCCGCGCGGTTCCGGTGCCGGATCGCGTGAAAGCGCGATGCCGATCCTGGCCTCGACCGGTCCCTCGAGCGACATCTCGAAAAACGTGACGAATCCATCGATTGCACCGACGCGCTCGATGGCGCGGCTCTCGCGCGCGCCGCAGACCGCGATCAGGTTCGCCGCGATCGCGTGCGCCGCTCGGTCGACGACGTCGCGTTCGATCGGAGAGAGTTCCCGCACGTCCGGCGTCGCCGGTTCGCCGAAGATCGCGCTCGCGATGGCGATCGCGTCGAGTGCGCGGAGAACGATAGCCGCATCGGCCACGCTGCCTCGAACGCGGTACATCGTCGCGCCCGACGCGATGGCTTCCCACGCGCGCGGATCGGGAATTACCGGCTCGAACAACCGCAGTATCACCGGCGTTCCGAGTAGCGCGCTCAGGGTTTCGCGTATGCCGTTGGCGACGACGCATGCGGCGCTCGCCGGAAGCGAGGAACGCCGCTCGAATTGGGCTTCGCGGACTCGCTTTCCCGTATTCGAACGGCTCGCGGACGCGAGAGCGAAACCCAGCGACCTCACTTGACGAGATCCATGGTAGTCTTCCCGAGATGCACCTTGGCGGCTTCCGCGGCCTGGAGCGCGTCGAACCGTAGGTAGGCATCCTTCAGCCGGATCAGACTCTCGTCGACATCTATCCGACTGCGATCCCTCTGCATGGTCGCGAGCGGCGCAAAGCGCTCACCCCCGGGCAGGCCGAGCTCCTGCGCGACACCCGGCGGCGCCTGCATCTCGTCGCCGTCGCCGGCAAGCCTCGTTCCGGCCGGAAAGCGCGCGAGAACGAGGCGCCCGACGACGACGCGCTGCGATTCGCGCGCGCCACTGCGCGGGTCGATCGTCTCGCGGAGGTACGCAAAGCTGCCGTCGCGCTCGAGGTGAGCATCGCGGACGCGCCCAAGCGATTCATCCACCGGATCAACGTGGAGCGGCTCGGGCGCGCCGCCGGCGGCGCGCACGCCGAGCGCGGGCCGCCCGCTGCTGCCAACCAGCGTGCCGTTATGCAGCGCGAACGCTCCGTCACGCGTGT
Organism: Vulcanimicrobiota bacterium; assembly: GCA_963723485.1. Classification (GTDB taxonomy): domain Bacteria; phylum Vulcanimicrobiota; class Vulcanimicrobiia; order Vulcanimicrobiales; family Vulcanimicrobiaceae; genus Cybelea. Next base: position 652,449 of record CAVRQS010000002.1, read on the forward strand.
ACGCGTTGTTGCCGCGGTCGTCGGTCGTGACGAAGTACGCATGCTCCGGAGCGCTGACCGTCAGCGGATCGAGCGTGAAGTCGGAGGCATCCGCGGGCGTCGCAACGTCATCGTGCCCCGGTAGGGCTCCCGGCGTGAAGGCGCGCCGCACGTCGGCGGCCCGCTCGGCGATTCGATCGAGCGCGGCACTCATGGCGGCATTCAGAAACATCTGCGGACTCCTTGCGCGCGCAACTCGACGCCGATGCCGCGCGCCGCTAGGGCGACGCGCGCTTGCGCGAGCGCGCGTGCAACCGCGTCGCTGAGGTGCGGACTGCACAAGGCAATCAGCGTCGTCCGGTTCCCCTTGGTCTGCAAGACGACGTGGATGCGTGCGTTGCCGCGGCCCACCGAGAAGGTCGCCCGGCGCAGCGCGCTCGCAGCGAACGCGCTTTCGATCGCGCGCGCCAGCGGCGGCCGCGGTGCGGCGAGCTCGCGAAGACGGCGGGATTGGGCTTCCGTCGAGGCTCGCGGTTCTTTGGCCGAGTATCTGCGCGGCGCGACGGTCGTTCGCGCACGCGCGCCGAGCGGTGCCGCGGCGCGCGACTTCCACGGCGATCCCGCGCAGGCTGGGCGCGCCGGTGCTCGCAACTTACCGGCGGTTTGCGCCGGCGCGTCGCGTTTCAGCCGTAAAGCGGCATACCATGCCTGCGAAAGCACACGGCGATCGATCGCCAAGAGCGGAGCGGCCAAGATGCTCACTTCCAGTTGATGCGTCATCATGGCATGATGATGGCAGCGCCCTGTGAGCCTTCGTTGGTCGCGAGGTTGCCGAGTTGCGACCGCAGCGCGCGATAGCGGACCAAGACGCCGCGTACGTACTTTCGCGTCTCAACGTACGGCGGAACGCCGCCGTATCGTTCCACGGCCGCGGGACCGGCGTTGTATGCGGCGACCGCGAGCGCTACGTCGTGAAACCGGTCGAGCAGCCCGCGCAGATAGCGCGTTCCGCCTCGAACGTTCTGCGCCGGGTCGTACGCATCGCTCACCCCGAGGCTCGCGGCGGTCGCCGGCATCAGCTGCATCAGGCCGCGCGCACCGGCTGCGGACGTGGCGCCGGGATCGAACGCCGATTCGTTGTACACGACCGCCTGGACGAGCGCGGGATCTACGCCGAACTCCGCCGCGCTCGCGCCGATGACGCGGTCGATCGCCGCGCGTGAGACGCCGCCCGCCGCCCGCACGTCGCGTCTTTCGAACGAGGCGTCGAGTGCCGCCGTAAAGGCACGCCCGGGTTCGCCCGGGCCGGCCGCAATCGCTTCGACGCGTCGCCGAATCGCGGTCAGCTCGTCGGTAATCCCCATCACACGTCGCCCAATAGCGCGGCGATGTCGAACAGCTGCGAAAGCGTCTCGCCGGAGTCGCTGCGTCCGCCGGATTGACGCAGGAACCTCTCGATGCCCGGCTCGCCCGCGACGGCGCAGCGCGTGGCGCGATCGGCCGGTTCGATGCCCAGCGTCCGCGCGTCGTCGCTGCGATCGAGCAGGGCGACGGCGCGCCGCACACGCCGCGCCGCGCGCAGGTGATCTTCGGCCGCCACCTCAGCCATCGTACGGCTCGCGCTGTGCAGCACGTCGACCGCGGGGAACTTACCCGAGTGGGCGAGGCGCGTCGAGAGCGCGATGTGTCCGTCCAGCAGCGACCGAGCCGCTTCGCTCACGGGATCGCGGTCGTCGCCGTCGGAAAGCACGGTGGCGAAGAGCGTGATGGATCCCGAGCGCAACGGTCCCGCGACCTCGACCAGTCGTGCCAGCTCTGCAAACACGCTCGGTGGAAACCCTCCGCGCCCGGTACTCTCGCCCGCGGCGACGCGTATCTCACGCAACGCTGCGGCGACGCGTGCGAGGCTATCGACTATCAGGACGACGTCCAGGCCGCGGTCGCGCAACGCGCGGGCTTGCGCGACCGCGACGTGACACGCAGCGACGCGTTCGCGCGCGGGCCGATCGCTCGTCGCGCAAACGATCGTATCACGCCCGCTGCGTGACGCTATCCAGCGCTGGGCCTCGCGTCCGCGCTCGCCGGCGAGCGCGACGACGACGGCATCTGCCGTGCAGCCGCTCACGATCTGCTCGACGAAGATGCTCTTGCCGCTGCCGGGTGCGCCGAAAATTCCGACGCGCGCCCCACGGCCGATCGTCAATAACCCGTCCACAACGCGAATGCCGGTCCACAGGGGCACGTTGACCGCCGCGCGCTCGTTGGGAAGCGGCGCGGACGGTTCCACTGCCACGCGGCGCCCTCGCAGGGCGGGGGCGTCGTCGAGCGGTGCGCCGAACGCGTCGATCGCGCGGCCGAACGCACAGGTTCCGAGGTCGAGCGCCGTCGTCGTCATCGAGAAGCGCGACGGACCGCGTTCAAGCGTGACTCCATTCGCAAGTCGATCGTTCCGCTATGCAGCTCGAACACCGTGTCCCCGCGATGCAGCGTGTCGTCGGCAACGACTGCGATCGGCAAATCTGCCAGCGCCTCGACGTCCGCCGGAGCTGCGCGCAACACCAGCAGCGTTTCGTCGGCGAACCGGTGCAGCGCGGCGGCGACGATCGCGGCGACGTCGGCCGGCGCAAGCCGAAGCTCTCGCGCTAGCACGTCGCGAGCGATCGCCGGCAACAGCCGTGCTACCGCCACGTCGACGGCGTCGGCCAAGCCGGCGCGAAACCGGCGCGCCGCACCGATCGTCTCCGCGCACTCGGGCGCGACGGACGCCATGGCGGAAGGCTCGATCGCGGGAACCTCGGGCTCGCGCGGCGCCGGGCGCAGGAACACGTCGAGCGGAACGAACTCGTCACGCACGCGGGCTCAACAGTTCCGGCGCACCCTCGAGAAGTGGCGAGTGCCGGCGCTGCATTCGGCTGACGATCGCTTCACGCTCGTGTGGCGGGTAGAGCTCGAGCACCGCGGTTGCAGTCGCCGCCGGGAGGGCGCTGATGATTGCGGCGGCCGCGTGCGGCGGCTCGCGCTCGAGCATCGAACGAACGCGACCCGGCGCGACACCTTCTGCGGCCTTCGACGTTCGGGCGAGCATCGCACGCTCCGCGAGCTCTCGTACCAGCGCGGCGATCGGGGGCAACGCAACCCGAGTGCACGCGACCAGTCCAATCGTCAGGATAACGACCGGCGCCAGCGGCACGATCGCGCCGTAGAGCAGCCACCAGACGTCCTTGCGCGCGACGGGAGGGCTGCGAAAATCGACGGCCTCGACCGCTAGGCTGTCGCCCCGGCGCGCGTCGTATCCCACGGTCGCCGCGGCGAGATCCCGGACTTTCGCGAGATCGAGGGCACGCGTCGCGTCGACGAATACGGCAGTCGAGACGCGCTTGATCCCGCCGGACGCCACGCGCGAGATGAGTTCGCGCGTCTCGCTTCCGCGGTCGTCGCCCTGCTCGAGGTGGCGATAATGTTTGCCGCTGCCGTCGTAGCTCTCGCTGCGGCGCACGGCGGCGATGGGCTGGGCACCGAGCGCCGCGCGACGGACTTCGCGCTCCGCATACTGCGTGCCGTCGTATTCAGCGCGTACGCGCACGATCGCCGCACCGTCGCCGAAAGCGCCATCGAGAGCCGATTGAAGCGAACGCTGCAGGTCGGCTGCGTCATCGCCGGCGCGAACGTCGTCGGCGAGCGCGACGCCGCGGTCGTCCAGAATCGTAACCTGAGAAGGCCTCAGCTGCGGGACACTCGCCGCGACGAACGCGCGAATGCCGGCCACGGCTTCGTGCGACAGCTGCGTACCGGAACGCAACCGCAGCCGCACGCTCGCGCTGGCGTCCTGCGCGGTCTCGTCCGCGAACTCTGCCGGCTTCCCCGGCGCGACGATGACGCGCGCGTCGTCCACCCCGTCGATGCCTCGTAGCCCGGCCTCGATGTCGCCCGACAATCCGGCGCGCGTCTGCGCGTCGACTACCGATTGCGGCGTGAGCACGCCGATGCCGGCCATGGCCTCGCCGGTGCTGAAGAGGTGTTGATGCGGCACCCCGGCGAGCGAGAGCCGCAACAACAGATCGTTACGGCGCGCCGCGTCCACGAGGACGTTGTCGGCCGTCGGCGTGAACGCCACGTTCCAGCCGGCGAGCCGTTCTTCGACCTCGACGAGCTGCTCGGGATGCAGCGGCTGCGCGAAGAGCGTCGAACGCGACGCGTGCCCCAGCAGTATCACGCCGATCGTGGCGGCGATCACGCCGATCGCGACGACGGTTGCCGCCCAGCGCGCAGGCATCGGCAGGGCGTTCCATCGCGTCAAGATGTGCGCGAGTCCAAGCATAGGGCTAGAAACCTAGATCTGCATGTTGAGAATGGACTGGATCGCCTGCGTTAGACGCTGCGCCGCGGCCGTCGCGACCGACAGCGCGACGTCGGCGCGGGCGCGTTCGTAGACGGCCCTTTCGAGCGACCCCGTGCCGTAGGCGAACGCGTCCTCGGCGCGACTTGCGCCGGCGAGTGCGTTTCCGACTGCGTCGAGCGCTCGCGTGAAATCGGTGCCGTCGCCTTGCGCAAGCGGTGCCGGCGGGAGATCCGGCGCGATCGGCTCGACTCTCACAGCCGCTCCAACTCGATCGTACGCTCGGCGAGCGTTTTCCCGACGTCGAAGATCGATGCGTCGGATTCGTACGCCCGCGCGGCGTTCATGACGGCGATCATCTCGGTCAGGATATCGACGTTGGTTCCGCGTTCGGTATGCGTTCCTTCAAACTCGACGCGAGCGTCACCGTCGCCGGCGTCGAGCACGCGGAAATCCGGAATCATGCGCGCGTAATCGGCGTTTGGACCGGCCGCCTCGGCGGCGGCGACGTTACGCGCCGCGACGTCGAGCGCCGCGCGCTGCGCGTCCATGCCGCTGGCGGCCGCATCCAACAAGTCGATGCTCATTTGGCCACCGCCTTGATCTCCTCGAAACGGGCCCGCTCTGCGCCGAGCAGCGCCTCAGTGAAGATCGCGGCCTGCGCGGTCTGCGCCATCGCGGCGTCGGCCGACCGGCCCGGCGCCGCACCGGAGTTCGCCAGAGCGACTGCGGCCTGTGCGTCGCGCAGGCGCGCGTGGGCGGAGCTTAAGGCGTCGCGAAGAGAGTCTCCAACGTCAAACATACCGCAATCGTAGCGAGCCGGTTTGGCTGCGGCACATACCGCAATTTGCCGCGATATGACGTGAAAGCGGGATGAGGATTAAGTTGGAACTTTCTAATTAAGGGGTAAGAATAGGGTTGAAACCGCTCCCGGCGCCCGGTCCGCGGGTAAACAGGAGAGGGCACTAGGCTATAATGGTGTCCGGAAAAAGGAGGAAACGTGCGAATCATAAGATCTCTTCCCGCAATCATCGCGGCAATACTCATCACCGCAATACCGCTATCCGCGTCGGCGCAGTTTACGGTCGGCGTGGGCTTCACGATCGGCTCGCCGCCGCCGCCGCTGCCGGTCTACTCCATGCCTCCGGCGCCGTACCCGAACTGGCAGTGGACCCCCGGCTACTGGGCCTGGGGAGCCGCCGGCTACTACTGGGTGCCTGGGACGTGGGTCGCTCCCCCGGCCGTGGGCGTCTACTGGACCCCCGGCTACTGGGGGTACTCGGGCGGCTACTACGGCTGGAACGGCGGCTACTGGGGCCCGTCGGTGGGCTTCTACGGCGGCGTTAACTACGGCTTCGGCTACTTCGGCACGGGTTTCGTCGGAGGCTCGTGGTACGGAGGCGCCTTCCGTTACAACACGGCCGTCGTCAACGTCAATCGGACCGTCATTCACAACACGTACAACAAGACGGTCATCAACAACTACAACCACTCACACGTGAGTTATAACGGCGGGCATGGCGGCGTCACGGCCCGGCCGACGCAGGCTCAGATCGATGCGCGGCGCAGCGGCCGCGCCCCGACGACGGCTCAACGCGATCAGGCGAGAGTCGCGGGTCAAGACCGCAATCTCTACGCAAACGTCAATAAGGGCAAGCCGCCCGTGACGGCGTCGGCGAAACCGTTCAACGATCCTAAGCAGCTCCCGAAGTATGCACCGGTTACGGCCGCCGACAAACAGGCCGCGCAGGCGAGCATGAAGGGAACGGCCAAGGCCCCGGCAACCACGAACAAGGCGATGCAGCCGGCACACAAGGCGCCGACGACCACGACGGCTACTCACAAGCAGCCTGCGGCGCAGCCGATGCACAAGCAGCCCGCGGCGCAACCGATGCACAAGCAGCCGCAGCCGACGCATAAACAACCGCCCAGCGGTGCGACGCACCAAGGCGGCGCGATGCATCAGGGCGGCCAGCGTCCGCCTGGCGGAGGCCAAGGTCATCCCAACGGCGGCGGAAAGCCTCCGGGCGGTGGCGCCGGCAAGCCTCCGAGCGGTGGCGGCGGTCAGGGTAAGAACAAACCACCTCGCGGTTAAAGCTCCGTTCACAAACACAGGGACCCGCTCTCGGGTCCCTGTCCTTTTTTAGGACGACCTCAACGCGCGATCGGCAGGCCCGCAGCGTCGAGCGGAACGCCGAGCATGAGGCGCGTGACCTCGTCGTAGTTCGCGACGCCGGACGCGATGCGGTTGGTCTTGAGATAGGCGTTATACGTCCGCCACGACCAGTGCGCGAGCAGCGCGTTGATGTGCCGCGCGTTGCGCCGGCGCAGTGCCGCGAAATCTTGCCACACGAGCGGAACGAACTCACGGTGCGCGTAATGCCGCTTCTGCGGGAGATATAGGAACAGCTCGAACCATCCGGAGTATTGCACCGCCGGATCCGGCGAGCGCAGGCAGGTCACGACGGCCAAATAGTTGGCTTCGTCCTCGCGCGCATACGCGGCGTCGTGGCTCCACTCGTGCGCCAGATCGAAGGGCCGCTCGAACCACAAGAGGTCCGACGCCGCCGCGACGTTGAGCGTGAGCGGGTTGATGAAGCCGCTCGTTCCGGTCGCGACCATGAACGGGTCGGCCACCGTCGGCTTCGGCGGCGCCACACGCGGCGTCCAATCGTCACCCGCGCGCTGCACCGCCGGCAGCCACGCCGCGCGCAACGCCTCGAGGTCCAGCGGCGTAGCCGCGCGCGCGTGGGCCGCGGCCACCAGGGCGTTCATCTGCGCCATCGCGCGGGCGCGCAGAATCGAAGCCGCCTCCGGCGTCACGCGCGCGGGATAAAACTGCACGCGCGTCTCGAGCGGGGCGCGCGCGTAGTTCCATCCCCAGCTTAGCTCGAACCAAACCGCGTAGATCGCGACGACGACGAGGCAGCTCAGCAGCAGCGCCGCCAGATCGGCAACGCGCGACCGCGATCGCGAAGACGCGCGGAAATATCGCACGACGAGCACGACGATCGCGGCGACGCCGACGAGCGCCGCAACGTCGCCGAGCGACCACGGCAGCGGGTAGGTGAGGGCGAACGCGAAATGCTCCCAGGCCGGATACGCGCCGTTGACGTAGGTGCGCTCGAGCCAGTCGGGTGTGGGTTGAAACAGGAGCGCGATCGCGCCGAGCGCGATCGCGATGACTTTGGCGGTTGCGCTTAGCGTTTGCTGTATTGGAAGCGCTTGCGCGCGCGCTTGCGGCCGTACTTCTTAGACTCTTTTTCGCGCGGATCGCGCGTGAGGAAGCCGTTGCGCCGCAGCGGCTCTTTCAGCGACACGTCGATCGCGAGCAGCGCGCGAGCGATGCCGTGGCGGATCGCTCCGGCCTGGCCGGTGACGCCGCCGCCCTCGGCCTTGACCGTGACGTCGAAGCGCGAGCCGCTCTGCGTCGCTTCCAGCGGTTGCCGCACGATCTGCAGCAGCTGGGGCCGCGGAAAATAATCGTCCAGCGCCTTGCCGTTGACGGTTATGACGCCCTGGCCAAGGCTGAGCTTCACGCGCGCGACGGCGCGCTTACGGCGACCGGTGGATTGGACGATGTCGCTGACTTGATCCAATGGGGTACCTACTTCGCGCCCGGGAGCGGCGCGGGATTCTGCGCGCCATGCGGATGCTCCGCGCCGGCGAAGACGCTCAGACGACGCAGCTGCACGTCACGCGTGCGGTTGGTCGGAAGCATACCGCGCACGGCCTTCTCGACCAGCCGCTCGGGGTGTTTGTCAGACATCTCGCGCGCCGTCTGTACTCTCAGGCCGCCGGGATAGTTGCTGTGGCGGTAGTAGAGCTTCTGTCTCCACTTCTGGCCGCCCAGTTCGACCTTCTCGGCGTTGACGACCACAACGTGATCGCCGTCGTCGATGTGCGGCGTCCAGGTCGGCTTGTGTTTGCCCGACAGCGCGCGCGCAATCCGGACGGCGAGCGTTCCAAGACGCTGGCCCGCCGCATCCACAATAAACCAGCGATGCTCGGTCTGAGCCGTCGTCTGCTGATAGGTGCGCACAACCCACGTATCCTACGGGAAAGGCGCGAGTGCCGTCAAGGCGCCCGGGCGGCCACGAGCCTAAAAGACCGGCGGCTCGGCGAAAGACTCGTATCCGTCATAGCGCACCCCGGCTAGGAAGAGGCCGTGGGGCGGCGCAGTCGCCGTGCCGAACGGCCGGCCCGACTGCAGCCCCTCGGCCAGGTCCTCCGGCCTGCGCCGGCCGGTCCCACACTCCAGCAGCGCGCCGACGATCGCCCGCACCATGTGGCGCAGGAACGCGCCGGCGGCCACCTCGATGCGCAGCAGGTCGCCGCGCCGCTCGATCTCGACGTGCGAGATCGTGCGCAACCCGGGCCCCGTCGCGCCGGCGAGCAGCGCGCGAAAATCCTGCTCGCCCACCAGGCAGGCGGCAGCCGTGCGCATGGCCGCAAGGTCGAGCGGTCGCGCAACGTGATGGGCGTACCGCGCGAGCAGGGGACTGCGCTCGGCGCGGTTGTGAACGGCGTAGACGTACGTCCGCTCGAGCGCGGAAAAGCGCGCCGAAAAGTCGCCGCCTATTTCGGCGGCGTCGCGGACGCCGCAGTCGCGGGGCAGCAGCGTGTTGAGCGCGAGCGCGAGGCGCTCCAGCGAAAACGGCCGGCTAGCGGAAAACGACACGACCTGTCCGGTCGCGTGCACGCCCGCATCGGTTCTGCCCGCGCCCGTGATTTTGATGGGCTCCGCGAAGAGCCTCGCGAGCGCAGCCTCCAGGGTGCCGGCGACGGTGCGCAGCGCCGGCTGCCACTGAAACCCGCAGAACTCCGTGCCGTCATATTCGACGGTCAGGCGCAGGTCGATCGAACTCTACCTGGCGAGTGCCGAAGTCAGGTGCGCGCGGCGCAGCTCGGCCTGCGCGCGCGCGAAGTCGCGCCCGAACGCCGCGTCCTGCATCATCACGTAGGCTGCGAGCGTGCCGGCCGTCCAACCCGACGCGATATCCGTCGGGTAGTGCAGTCCTAAGAGGATGCGGTTGGCCGCGAAGATGCGCGCCCGGGAGAAGATCGCGTAGCGACGCTCGGGCAGCAGCCGTGACAGAACGATCGCCGTAGACGACGCGAAGGCGGCGTGTCCGCTCGGATACGAGCCGTGCTCCTTCGCGGCACCGTCGGGTCGCGGCCGCTCCCAATACTGCTTCGCTCCGGCGACGAGCCGCTGCACGTCGGCGCACACGCGCTCGAAGAACGCGGCGGTAACCGGCAGGCGCTCCGGAGTGAAACCCGGGCCGACGGACTGCTCGAAGAAAAACACGCTGCGCTCCGAAGCCTCGCGCGCCGCGAGAAGCTGCGCCGGGCTGCGCGCCGCGACCGCCGCGGTCACCGCCTGCATGTCGACGTGCGCCTCGGGCGAGCCGGGCTCCGGCGGCGGCGGCAGCAGGATCGCGAGGTCGATCTTGCGCGGGTCGAGATAGTAGTAGCCGGTCGCGGTCTGGGGCGAGAGCGGCGCGAGCGCGGTCGCTGCGAACAGGATCGCGAGGATCGCGACGCGACGCGCCGTCGTCATCCGTGTTGGCGCTGCAGCGGAAAGAGCAGCACGTCACGCACGGAGCGCTGATTGGTCAGCAGCATCACGAGCCGGTCGATGCCCACGCCGATGCCCGCGGTCGGCGGCATCCCGTACTCCAGCGCGCGCACGTAATCCCAGTCCGGCTCGGGAATCTCTTCGTTGCCGGCGAGCCGCTCCGCGACTTGCGCGTCGAAGCGCGCGCGCTGGTCGTCGGGGTCGTTGAGCTCCGTGAACGCGTTGGAGATCTCCATCTTGGCGCAGAAAAGCTCGTAACGATCCGCGATCTCGGGATCGTCCGCGCGGCGCTTCGCGAGCGGCGATATCACGACGGGATAGCCCGTCACGAAGGTCGGCGCGAGCAAATGCGGCTCTACGACGCGCTCGAAAATCTTGTCCAGCGCGTGGCCATGCGTCGGCGAGGCGGGTAGACCGAGCTCTCCCAGGATAGCCTGCGCGGCCGCCGGGTCGAGCAGCCGCTCGCGCGTGTATTTTTCGCCGCCGTAGCGCGCCATCGCATCGAGATACTCGATGCGCGCAAAGGGCCGCCGGAGCGAGATCGTCGCGTCGCCGTGCGGCAGATCGGTGCCGCCGTCGGTGGCGACGGAGACGAGATGAGCGATCAGCGCCTCGTTGAAATCCAGCATGTCGGAGACGTCCCAGTAGGCGGCGTAGAGCTCGAGCATCGTGAACTCGGGATTGTGGGTCGTGTCGATGCCCTCGTTGCGGAAGATGCGGCCGATCTCATAGACGCGCTCGAAGCCCGCGACGATCAGCCGCTTGAGGTTGAGCTCCGTCGCGATGCGCAGCTGCATCGCCTTGTCCAGCGCGTTGCAGTGCGTGACGAACGGCCGCGCCGCCGCGCCGCCCGCGAGGTGCAGCAGCGTGGGCGTCTCAACCTCGTAGAAGCCGTGCGAGTCGATGAAGCGGCGCGTCTCGGCGATCAGGCGGCTGCGCATCAGCAGCGCGTCGCGCACGTCGGGATTGACGATCAGATCGACATAGCGCTGGCGATAGCGCTTCTCGACGTCTTGCAGACCGTGCCACTTGTCCGGTAGCGGCCGCAGCGCCTTGCCGATCGCGCTAAACTTCGTGACGTGGAGCGTCAGCTCGCCGAGCTTGGTGCGAAACATATAGCCGCGCACGGCGACGAGATCGCCGCGATCGAGGTCGTCCCAGTCGGCGAAGCCGTCTTCGCCGACGTCCTGCTTGCGCACGTAGAGCTGCAGGCGGCCCGCGCGGTCGCCGAGGTCAGCGAAGACGGTCTTGCCCATCGTGCGCTTCGAGAGGATCCGGCCCGCGAGGCTCCATGCCTCCGCGGCCGCATCCTGTCCAGGCACCAGAAAACCGTAGCGCTCCGACAGCTCGGCGGTGCTCGCGTCCACCTCCGCGCGCCGCTGCGCGAACGGATCCTTTCCCCGAGAACGCAAGGCGGCCAGATTCTCACGTCTGGCCGCCACGAGGGCCGCTTCGGTCTTGCCGAATTCTTCCAAGAAGACCCCTTGCGTCTATGAAGCTTTTTTTGCGGCCTTTTTGGGTGCGCTGCTCTTGATGGATTCGACCTTGTATTTGACGAGCCCGCGCGGCGTTGCGACGTCGACCGTCACGCCCTTCTTGTGGCCCATCAATGCGCTGCCCAGCGGCGACTCGTTGGAGATACGGCGATTCGGCGGGTCGGCCTCGGCCGAGCCGACGATCGAAAACTCGTACGTCTCGTTGTTCTTGAGGTCCTTGACCTTGACGATCGCGCCGAGATGCACTTCGTCGGCGGCATACTCGGATTCGTCGATGAGACGAGCGTTGCGAATCATCGCCTCGAGCTTCAGAATACGACCTTCGATGAACGCCTGCTCTTGCTTGGCGTCCTCGTATTCGGCGTTTTCGCTCAAGTCGCCGTACTCTTTGGCCTGGCGGATGCGGTCGTTCACCTCTTTGCGATGCACGCTTTTGAGCTCGTCGAGCTCGCGCTCCAGCTTCGATAGACCTTCCGCGGTCAGGACGATCGCCTTGTCGTTCAACCTAAAAACCTCACCGGGGTTCTAGCGGCGAACCCCGCAGCCGTATGGCGTATTCTCCAACGCTGGCGCCGTTTGTTCTAGGGGGCCGCCTCAAGGCCTCCTCACAACGGGAGGCCTGCCGGGAGAGTATACCCAGGCCCTAATCCGCCTTAACGACGCGGGGTTTCAGCCGCAGCTCGTGCAACACGCGCTCGTAGTCCGCCGGCACTACCTCGCTCCACGCCTTCCCGAGCAGCGCCAACAGAGCCGCCTCCAGAACGTTGGTTCCGAACGAGCGGCCGGCGAGATCGGGCGTCGTCGTGATCAGCATGCGGATTCCGCGCGCCGTGAGCTCCTCGACGTTCCCCTGCGTGACCGTGTTCGTCAAGATGATCTTTCCGTCGAGCCGCTCCGGCATGAACTGGCGCATGAAATGGAAGTCACCGGCGATGATGTCGGCGTCGTGATAATACTGCGGATATTTCGGTTCGGGAGGCTTCTCTTGCTTCTTTCCGGTTGGGTAAAAGAACTGAAACGGCAGCTTGCACGCGTCGGGAAGATACTTCTGCGCCATTGCCTCGAACTCGTGCAGTTCGCGAACCGGCATGTCTTTGTCGAGCGCGAAGATGAAGTCGCCGAACAGGACGTCCGCGCCCGCGTCGACGAGCGCCTGCGCCATGCCGAATCGATCCAGCGCGCTCACCATCAACACGTTCTTGCCGCGCAGGTCGATGCCGAGCTCGTCGCGCATGAAACGCACGGCCTCGCGCTCCAGCGTGTTCTTCAACCCGCTGCCGTCGACGATGGGCGTCACCTTAGCCGCCTCGAGCAGACGCAGCCCGTCGCGCAGCGCGTAGCGGTGGCGACCGGCATAGAGATACACGTCGATGCCGCCCAAGCCGATCGCGTCGACGTTGCCGTCGAGCTCGCGCACCTTGGCGATGGCCCCGTCGAGCTTGCCGTCCATCCCGACCCGCGAGATGTCGAACTCTTCACCCAGGAAGTTCACCCGCGCGCGATGGTCGCGACTGCTGGAGCCCAGCGACACCGAGACGATCGTCTTCACGAGCTCACTCCAAGCTTGTCATCCTGACCCCGTCGAAGGCCGGCCGCGGCGCGGGTAGCCGCGAGCTTCTCGGACGCGATCGCGGCGTCGAAGGCGCGCATGCCGGCGAGTTCGAAGCCGCACCGCTGCGCCAGCTCGGAGATCTCGACGACGCGGTCGAGCGCGATCCCGCGGCCGAGCGTGTACGGCTCGAGGCGTCCCTCGAGCGCGAGGATCATCGTCTCGCTCATGCATGCGAGCGCGGTGCGCGGCGGAAGGTTCAGATCGAATTCCGTGCCGGGTTCGCGCACGCGCTCGAAGCGCGGATTTCCGGGAACGACCATGTTGCCGCCTTCGACGACGAGCACGTCGGGACGCTGTTCCGCGACGCGGCGGCTGACGTCGTGCGGCAGCGACAGCTCGCAGACCACGGCGCCCGCCTGAAGATCCTCGGGCTCGATGACGTCGCGCGTCGAACTCGTGGCGGTCAAGATCAGGCGCGCCGAACGTACCGCCGAGGACAGATCGGTGGTGTACTCGCTCTCGCATGGCAGCGTCGCGGCGACGGACTCGTGGAACCGGCGCAGGCGCGTTTCGTTGCGCGCGACGAGCACCACACGCTTGACTTTCGGCGCGATGAGCTGCACGCACGCGGCGCCGATCGAGCCGGTCGCGCCGATGACGGCCGCCGACGACGATGACGGATCGATGCCCATCTCCTGTGCGCCCCGGAACAGACTCTGCACGCCGGCGGCGATCGTCAGCGAGTTGCCAGTCGTCACGGGTATCGGCGAGCGCTCGTTGATGGTGACGCCCGCGTCACCGATGACGGCGGTGAACGCCCCGAGGCCGGCCACGTGCGCGCCCAGCTGCGCGCCGATCTCGATCGCGCCGAGGACGCGCCGGTAGACCTCCTCGCGCGGAAAATCCATCAGCTGCTGCGGCAGGAGCGGCGCGGCGACGAACCAGCCCTCGGTCTCGCGTCCGTCGGGCGCGCATACTCCCGTGACGTGCACGGCCGCATAGGGCGGCATCCACTCCATGATCTTGCGCAGGATCGGCTCGCCCTTGCCCTTGGCGCCCGGCTCGTAGCGCGCGATGTCGTCGAACGAGAGCGGGTGGATGACGAAGCAGAATTTGTTCAGGGGCGCTCGTGCTCCGCTTGACGTTTGAGCGCGGCCAGCATCATCTCGCTGTTCTCGCGCACCTTCTTTTGTAATGTGGGACCGATCAGCTCGGCGAGCGTCGGGACGCCGAAATCGTAGTCGACGCCGAGCACGACGTGCGTCGCGCCGTCGCGGTGCTCGAAGGTCCACGCTCCCTCGAACTTGTCGAGGTCTCCCTCGAGCAGCCGGTACTCGATCCGCAGCGCCTCGTCGTCGAAGCGATCCTCTTCCGTCCACTCGATCGGAGCCTCTTCGACCAGCGTCTTCCAGCGCGAAATCGCACCGTCGGCGCGCCGATCGACGACGGTCACCGTCTCGACGTCGGGCATGAACTGCGGGAACCGCTCCTGATCCTTCGCCAGCTCGTAGACGACCCGCGCCGGTGCGTCGATCACGATTCTACTCTCGACATACGGCATGTGTTACGCGCAGAGATCGCCGAGTTTTTGATACGCGGCGGCGATGGCCGAGCGCAGCGCGAAAAGCGCGCGGTCGATCTCCGGTTCGGTAACGATGAGCGGCGGCTCGAGGCGAATGACGCGCTGCTGGTTGAGCGTCCACGCCGCCGTCACGCCCGCCTTGAGCATCTCCGGGATGATGTAACCGGCGTAGCCCTCGTGCGTCAGCTCCACGCCCACCAGCAGGCCGAGCCCGCGCGCATCGCGCACCACGGCGGGAAACTCGTCGGCCACGGCGCGCGCCCCGCGCAGCAGCCGTTCGCCCCGCTCGCGCGCGAGCTGCGCGAGTCCGTCATCTTCGAGCACGTCCATCGCCGCCAGCGCGGCGGCGCACGCGATCTCGGCACCGCCGAACGTCGACGTGTGGGCGAGCGGGGCGTCGCCGAACGCGCGCTCCCAAACGCCCGGCCGGGCGATGAACGCGCCGACCGGGACCACGCCGCCGGAGAGTCCCTTGGCCAGCGTCATGACGTCGGGCACGACGCCCTCGCGATCGCAACCGAAACGATACCCGCAGCGCCCGAGACCCGTCTGGACCTCGTCCGCAACGAACAGCGCGCCGGTTCGATCGCACGTCTCGCGCACCGCCCGCAGATAGCCCTCCCGTGGAACGTTGACGCCGCCTTCGCCTTGAACGGGCTCGACGACGAACGCGGCGGCATCATGCAGCGCCGGCTCCAGCGCCCCGGCATCGCCGTAGGGTATCGAGACCGAGTCGGCCAGCAGCGGACGAAACGGCGACTGGAAGCTCTCGCGGCCGCTGACCGAGAGCGCGCCGAATGTCTTGCCGTGATACGCGTCGACCGTGCCGACGATCTTCGCGCGTCGCGTCGCGGCGCGCGCCAGTTTGATCGCGCCCTCGATGGCCTCGGTGCCGCTGTTGCACCAGAAGGAAATTTGCAGGTCGCCCGGAGCGAGCTCCGCGAGCCGGCGCGCGGCGCGCCCGAGCAGCACGTTGAACATCGTCTTGCCGGAGAGCGCGATCAGCTCCAGCTGCGCGCGCACCGCTTCGACGACGCGCGGATGAGCGTAGCCGAGCGTGAACACGCCGTAGCCTCCGGCGAAGTCCAAGTAGGCCTTGCCGGTGTGATCCCAGATCGTGCAGCCATGCGCGCGCACCTCCACGGGCGAACCGGACAGCTTCATCACGCGCGCGAGCGGCGGATTGACGAACCGCTTGTAGTTCTCGTACGCCTCCGCGGCCAGCGCCTGCGGCGAATCCGCGCCGTAGAGGTCGCGTCGTTGATCGATCACGTCTATGCGGCGACCGGCGTTTCGAGCTCCAGCCGCGCGATCGTCTCTTCGATCGTCGCGATCGTCGCCGCGGCCGAATCGAGGCGCATGATTCGCTCGCGCAGGGCTGCCGCGCCGGGCACGCCCTTGAGATACAGCGCGACGTGCTTGCGCATCTGCGGCACGGCCCGCGGCTCGCCGAGCTCGTCCACCATCCGGCGATAATGCACGATCGCGAAGCGCAGGCGGTCCGCCGCGGCGGGCGATCGCCGCACGTCTCGCCCCTCCATCAGATCGCGAATCTGCGAGATCAGCCAGGGGTTGCCGAGCGTGGCGCGCCCGAGCATGATCGCGTCGACGCCGCTCTCGCGCATGCGGCGCATCGCGACGTGCGCGTCGTCGAGATCGCCGTTGCCGATCACGGGGACGTCGACGGCGGACTTGAGCCGCGCGATGTGCGCCCAATCGGCCTCGCCTCGGTAGAACTGCCTCGCGGTGCGCGCGTGCAGCGCGACGGCCTGCACGCCGGCGTCCTGCGCGCGCCGTGCGACGTCGACGTACACGAGAGCGTCTTCCGTCCAGCCCAGCCGCATCTTCATCGTCACGGGGCAATCTACGGCGCCCACGACGGCGCGCATGATCGCCTCACAGCGATCCGGATCGCGCAGGCACGCGGATCCACCGTTCGTCTTGGTGACCTTCGGCGCCGGGCAGCCGAAGTTGATGTCCACGATGTCCGCGCCGCACTCGCGCACGACCTTGGCCGCGCGAGCCATCGTCGCGGGGTCGTCGCCCCAGAGCTGCGTCGAGACCGGCTTCTCGAGGCCGTGCTGATCGATCATCTCCATCGTCCGGCGGCTGCCGTACGCGAGCGCGTTGGACGAGACGAACTCCGTCACCGTCAGTCCGAGGCCGAACGGGCGGTAGAGCGCACGCATGGTTCGATTCGTAACGCCGGACATCGGCGCCAGAATCAGCGGCGGCCAAATCTCGATCGAACCGATGCGTAGCGGCGCGGGGCGCATGGCTATCTCTTAAACGGCCCGTCGCCGCGCGCCTCGGCCGCGTGAAACAGGCGCAGGCCCGTCAGGCTGAGGTGCGGAGCGATCGCGTCGAAGACCGGCGTCTGCCTGGCGACGATCTCGGCGAGGCCGCCGGTGGCGACGACTCGCGCGGCCGGGTCCATCTCGCCGCGCATCCGTGCGACGATGGCTTCGGTCTGTCCGGCGAAGCCATAGACGATGCCGCTCTGCAGCGCCTCGACCGTGTTGCGCCCGATCGCCCGGCCCGGCGCCTCGAGCGCGATCTGCGGCAGCTTCGCGGTGCGTCCGATCAGCGCGTCGATCGAGACGGTCACGCCCGGCGCGATCGCGACGCCGAGGTATTCACCGGCGGCGGAGATCGCGATGAAGGCGGTCGCCGTGCCGTAGCTCACGACGATCAGCGGCGCGCCGAAGCCGCTTCGCGCTCCGATCGCGGCCGCCACGAGATCCGCGCCGACTTCGGACGGATTCTCGGTCACGATCGGGATCAGGCCCTGCGACTGCGGCCTCAAAAAGACCGGAGCGACGCCGAAGAAGCGCCGGCACGCCGATTCCAGAACCGGTTCGAGCTTCGGGACGACGCTCGCGATCGCGATCGCATCGATCGCGCGCGGTTCTATCTCGCTCGTGGCGAAGAGTTGCGTGAAGAACACGCCGTACTCGTCGGGAGTGCGGCGCAGTTCCGTCGTGACGCGCCAGGTGTGCTTCAAGTCGGCCGCGGAGAAACAGCCGAGCTTCGTTTCGGTGTTGCCGACGTCGATGGTCAAGAGCATCGCATCAGCTCCTCGATCGCGTCCAGCAGGCGCGCGGCCAGCGCCGCCTTGCCGGCGCGGCCCAGCTCGCGACGCTCCGTATCTCCCCACAGCAGCACGAGGGCATTATCGCACGGACCGAAACCGCGTTCGCCCGACACGTCGTTGACGGCGATCGCGTCCAGATTCTTCGCGCGCAGCTTCGCTCGCGCGCGCTCCTCGTGGCGATCCGTTTCGGCCGCGAAGCCCACCAAGAATCCGGAGCCCTTCTTGCGGCGCCCGAGCTCCGCCAGCACGTCGGGATTGGGCGTCAGCCGCACCGTGAGATCCTCGCCGGTCTTGTTCACCTTCGAATCGCAACGCTCCGCGGGACGCCAGTCGGCAACCGCGGCCGTGGCGATCGTGAGGTCCGCACCGACAGCGTGCTCGAGCGCGGCGTCGTACAGCTCGTTCGCCGTCGTGACGCGCACGACGTCCACGCCTGCGGGCGGCTCGAGCAGCGTCGGCCCGAGCAGCAGCGTTACGCGCGCACCGCGCAGCGCCGCCTCGCGCGCGAGCTCGATCCCCGTCGCGCCGCTCGACGCGTTGCTCAGAAAGCGTATCGGATCGAACGCCTCGCGCGTCGGACCGGCCGTGATCGCAACGCGTTTGTCGCGCAGCGCCCGCCGTCGCGCGAGCGTCACCTCGAGTGCGTCGAGGATGCGTTCTTCAGCGGCAAGGCGGCCGAGGCCGACCTCGCGCTCCGCCAGGAAGCCGCGCTCGGGATCGACGAACTCGTAACCTCGCGCGCGCAACGCCGCGACGTTCGCCTGCGTCGCCGGATCTTCGTACATGGCGTCGTTCATCGCCGGCGCCAGGATGCGCGGAATGCGCGCGGCGAGCAGCGCCGTCGTGAGCAGGTCGTCGGCGATGCCGGCGGCGAGCTTCGCGATGACGTTCGCCGTCGCCGGCACGACGAGCGCCACGTCGGCCTCGCGCACGAGCCGGATGTGCGGGATCCGCTCGGGGGCGTCCCAGAGCGACGCGTACACCGGCCGCGCCGTCAGGGACGAGAACAGCAGCGGCGTCACGAACCGCTCGGCCTCGGCCGTCATCACGACGTCGACGAGCGCGCCGCGCTGCACGAGCGTGCTCGTGAGCGCCGCCGCCTTATAGGCCGCGATGCCGCCGCTGATGCCGAGGAAGATGCGCGCTCCGTTCATTCCGACAACACATTGTCGATCAGCCGCGTCGACCCGAAACGCGCGGCGCCGACGATCAGGGCCGGCGAGCGCGGCCGCTCGAGCGGAGCGAACGTCTCGGGATCGACGAGCTCGAGATACTCGACCTGCGCGGCGGGACTCAGCGCCGCGGCGCCCGCGGAAATCGCGACGGACTTCGACTCGCCGCGCGCCAGCGCGTCGCATACCGCCAGCAAGGCGCGATGGAGCGTCGGCGCATCCGCGCGCCGCCTCGCGTCGAGATAGCGGTTGCGGCTCGACATCGCGAGGCCGTCGCTCTCGCGCACCGTCGGCACGATCTCGAGCTCGACCGGAACGTTGAGGTCGGCGATCATCTTGCGCAGTATCGCGGCCTGCTGCGCGTCCTTCTGGCCGAGAAAGAGCAGGTCGGGCCGAACGATGTTGAGCAGCTTCGTCATCACCGTCGCTACGCCGCGAAAGTGCCGTGGGCGCAGCGCTCCTTCCAAGATCTCGCCGAGCGGGCCAACGTCGACGTAGCTCGTGAAATTCGAGGCGTACATCGCGGCCGCGTCGGGAATGAAGAGCCCGTCGACGCCCGCCGCCGCGAGCTTGGCGCGATCGCCGGCCTCGTCACGCGGGTAGGCCGCGAGGTCTTCGTTGGGCCCGAACTGCATCGGGTTGACGAAGATCGACGCCGCCACGGAGGCCGACCTCTGCCGCGCCCGCCGGACGAGCTCGAGGTGACCGGCGTGCAGCGCGCCCATCGTCGGCACGAATCCGAGCGGACGCGGCAATGCATCGAAGAGCGCGCGCGCCTGCGCGATGGTGCGAACCGTCTCCATACGCTCCAGGGACACTCTTACGTGCGGGTTACCCGAAGCACGGTCCGGCCGACGACGAACGGCACGCCCACCGGCAGCGGCACTTCACCGACGACGCTCTTCCCGCCGAGCCGCGTGCCGTTGCGACTACGCAGATCGGTGAGGCGGATCGCGCCGGAATCGATCTGCAGCCGAGCGTGCCGGCGCGAGACGTAGCGGTCCAGGGCGAGGCAGGCGTCCGCCAATGCGTCGTCGCGGCCGATCGTGATCTCCCGCTCGAAGGCCCATGTCTTGCCGTCGAGGGGACCGCTGAGCACTTCGAGCAGGTACATGGCTGCCAGCCCTTCTCTAGTTAATCCGGGCGCCTCCTGGCGTCCAGTGTGACTAAGAAACCGGCCCGGCTCTGACGATTACTAAGACGGAAGGCATGAAGGATCGAATCGACGAGCTGATCGAGCTGCTCGAGGCGGAGCCGGAAGGGCTCCGTGCCGCGGAGTTTCTCCAGGTGCAGGGCGTCCTGGCGGACCTGGCGGGCAAGCGCGTGGAGCAGGCGGCCATCGAGGACACGCGCGTCGTGGTCACGACCAGCGACGGCTGCCGGTATTTCTTTTACGGATTCCTCGGCTCAGAGGAGAGCGCGCGCCGCTAACAACGCGCCGAGATACGCGTGCGCCGCGCTGACGCCGCCCTGAACGTACACCTCGAACGGCGCGCGCATAGGCGCGTCGCACGACAGCTCGATCGTCGAGCCGCTGACGAAAGCGCCCGACGACATGATGACGGGATCCGCGTAGCCGGGTACGGGTCCCGGCTCGGGGCGAAAGCGCGCGTTGACCGGCAGCGCCGACTGGAGTCCCGCGGCGAACCGGCCCAGCAGCTCGGGCTGGCCGAGCCGGATGGCCTGCACGATGTCCGTGCGAGGCGCGCCGGCGATAGGATCGACCGCGAAACCGAGCCGCTCGAACAGCGCCGCGAAGAAGTCCAGCCCGCGCAGGCAGTGCTCGACGATCGACGGCGCGAGGAAGAGGCCGTGGACGAGGGCCCGCCCGAGGCCGAGAGTAGGGCCGAGCGCCGCACCGAGGCCGGGCGCGTAGAGCCGCGCGGCGACGCGCTCGACGAGGTCCGCGCGGCCGGCGACGTACGCGCCGGCCGGCGCCAGCGAACCGCCGAGGTTCTTGATCAGCGAGCCCATTATCAGGTCGGCGCCGGCGTTCGCGGGCTCGCGCTCCTCGACGAGCTCGCCGTAGCAGTTGTCGACGAGGACCGCGACGCCGGGAGCGGCATCTTTTACGGTCGCATACGCGCGCTCGCACTCGGCGACGGAGAGCGACCGGCGCGGCGCATAGCCGCGCGAGCGCTGCACGAACGCGGCCGCGACGTCGCCGGCCGCCAGCGCCCGGCCGACCGCGCGCAGGTCGATGCCGCCGTCGTCCGCTAGCGCCAGCTCCCGGTACGCGATGCCGTGTCGCACCAGCGCGTGCGGCGCGTCGCAGATCGCGGTGCGCAGCGTGTCGTACGGCGCTCCGGAGATCGCCAGCAGCGTCGCGCCGGACGGCGTGCAGGCCGCCAGCGCGGCGACGATCGCGTGCGTGCCGCTCACGATCGAAAGACGCGCGATTGCGCGTTCCGCGCCGAGCACGCGCGCCAGGAGAGACTCGTATCGGGCGCGCGCCGGGTCGTCGTAGCCGTACCCGAGACTGCCCGCCAGATCGCTCTCCGCGATGCCCTCGTCGAGGAACGCTTGCAGCACGCGGGCCTGCACGCGCTCCTGCGCGGGATACGTTATCGTCTGCGTCCGCGCGTACGCCTCCAGCGCCGCCGCCCGCAAGTTTCCGGCGATGCCGAACCGGTCGCACAGCTGTGCGATCACGACGATTCGAGCACGTGACGCTCGTACGCGCGCACGAATGGATAGTAGATCAGGGTGGCGAGCAGGATGTTGATCGCAGCCAGCGCGACCGCTCGAACGTCCTGGGTCGCCAAGTACGTCGAGACGAACGTCGGCACGGACGACGGGATGTAGAACGCCGCACGCGAGACGAGCCCGCCGGCAACGGCCGCGTAGGTAACGGTCGCGAGCACGAGCGGAGCGCCGACGAACGGCACCACGAGATGCGGGTTGAACACGACGGGCGCCGCGAAAAGCAGCGGTTCGTTCAGATTGAAGAGCGACGGGATGAATGTCGCGCGGCCGACGCGGCGAAGCCGCGGAACCGCCGATAGCGCGAGCAGTCCGGCCAGCGGCAGCGTCGCGCCCGCACCGCCGGGGAACACGAAGAGAAAGAGTGAGATCACGACGACGTACGGCAGCGGCGCGTGCGCCGTAAACGCATGCGTGTTCTGCATCTGCATCGTGAGGTAGACCGGCGTGACGATGGCCGCCAGCATGGCCGGCCCATGGACTCCCGCGGTCCACAGCACGGTCTCGATCAGGACGATAGCGATCAGCGCGAGATACGTGTCGCCGAGCCGCGCAATCGGATGCATCGCCGACGCGATCGCGACGGAGAGCGAAACGTGCAGCGCGGCGAGCAGTGCGAACGTCGCGACACCCAGCAGCGCGCCGCCCCAATCCGCGAGCGGAGAACGCAAGCGCCGCCGCAGCAGCGCGATCCACGCCGCCGCGACGCCGCACGCCAGGATCGCGACGAAGAGACCGGACGCCCCAAGGATGCGCAGGTACGCGATGACGTCGGGTCCGAACGGCCGCGGCAGCGAGAGCCCGAACGACGCGGCGCTTGCGGCCGCCAGCGGCACGACGGCGTAATGCGCGGCGCGCGCGAGCCGCACCGCGAGCAGGATCGTCATCGCGGCGGCCATGATACCGAACGACGGAAGGAGCGCCGAAGCGAGGCGCAGGCCGAGCGACGGCGTCGTGGGCTCGCCGTGGGCGAGTTGCACGCCGAAGATTGCGACGAACGCGGCGGCCAGAGCGAGGAAGCTCCAGGGCAGCGCGTCGCGCACGGCAGCGACGAACGCCAGCTCGCCGACCCGACGCATCAGCGGGACGGCACGGCGTTCGAACGATAGAAAGACTCTAGAGGCGGCGGACGACGGCTTCGACGCGCCCGACGATCTCGACATCGCTCGCGTAGATTGGCGCCATCGCCCGATTCTCCGGCTGCAGCCGGATGCGCCCGGCCTCGCGATAGAAGCGCTTGACGGTGGCCTCGCCGTCCATCATCGCGACCACGATCTGCCCGTTCTCTGCCGTCGGCTGCGGCCGGACCAGGATCAGGTCGCCGTCGAGAATCGCCGCGTCGACCATCGAGTCTCCCTGCACGCGCAGCATGAACGCGTTCGAACCCCGCGGCACGTAGTCGGACGGCAGGAGAAATTCCCCCTCGACGTTCTCCTGCGCCGTGATCGGCACGCCGGCCGCGACGCGCCCCAGAATCGGTACGACGAGCGCGTTGTGAGGCGAGCCCGGTCCCGCCGACGAGCGCAGCGCCCGCGGCTTGGTCGGGTCACGCGAGATCAGGCCTCGGCGCTCGAGCGCCTTCAGGTGGGCGTGAATCGTGGAAGAGGACGAGAGGCCGACCCGCGCACCAATCTCGCGCACCGAGGGCGGGTACCCGTGCTCGGCGGTAAACTCCCGGATGATCTCCAGGATCCGGCGCTGCCGGTCCGTCGCCGGCTTTTCGATCGTCTCTTTCGACATTGCTTCTCCCGCACAGAATGCCAGGCATCTGGCACTCATAGCGGCTATAAGCCTACCATGAAGTGCCGTCGAAGGCAAACATACGTTCGAGATCCTCTTGACAGCGCCGCTCGCCGGCATGGTAAAATGTAGTGGACGAACAGGCGTTTGGCACAAGATATGGGAGGAAAGAGTGGGTAGGCGCAAACGGTTCAGCCTGATGCCGGCGATCGCACTCGCCGGGCTCGGTCTCTTGGTCGCGCTGCCGACGCTCTCGAGCGTGCGGCTCTACGCCGCGAGCGCCGAGCGCTATGCCGTCGTCACGGTCCATCCGGGCGACACGCTCTGGTCGATCGCCTCGGCCCATGCCGGTCCCAGCGCGGACCTTCAAGAGTTCGTCGACCGCATCAGCGACGCCAACCATCTGCACGGCGGGACGCTGCAGCCCGGCCAGCACTTGAGGATCCCGGAGTAGCGTCCTTCGACGGAGCCTGTCATGCGCGAAGTCGAAGGCTCCGGATGACAAAGCGCTCAGCCTTCGGGCCGGTCTTTTTTACATATGCGGCTCAAGCGTCAGCACACTGACTAGGCGGAAATCTTCGAAGCGGTACTCGAGGTGGCGCGACACGATGCAACTCTCGATTCGGGTTGGCCGAAAGAGGCCGAAGCAATCGCCGTTGCGGCGCCGCACGCTCTTGAAAATGATGCCGTCCACCACGTCTTTGGTGTAGAGTTTGGTGCCGTACGGCTGCGACGCGGCGTAGCTGTCGGGATCGTAGATCGGATCGGCGTACGCCAGCGGGCGCACGTCGTCGCACTCGCCGGAGGCCGTCACCGCGTAAACGCGCATGTCCAAGCGCTCGTTCGGCAAATGCGCGTCGGAGAGAAATCGTCCGCGGTGGTACGCGGTTTCGGCAATGGCCGTCGCTTCTTGCTCTGCCGCGTAGTAAATGCCGAACGTGCCATTGGAGAATCTGCTCGGCTTGGCGTGCGTGAATGCGGCCATGATCGGCGTACTGCCGGGGCCCGTGATGCGGTCCTTGTCGCGCACCAGCCGTAGGTTGCCGATCGCGTCCAAAACCCGCGGGTTGGTGGCCTGCGCCAGCTCGATGACGACCTCGAGGTCCGCCGGATCGGAAACGTCGTCGAAGATGCCGGTGGTGGGATAGCGGGACGGAATGATGTGATATCCGCGGCGGGAGCGGAGAGGGGTTACCAACCGCGCTCGCCGTCGAGGTAGCGGCGGACGACGAAGAGATCGCCGACCTTGCCGCCCAGCATCATCTCGATCGGCGGGTGTCCCTTGAACAGCGAGTTGCCATTGGGCGTGCGGACCCAGGCATCGGCGGCCTCCCGGCGCGGAAGCAGTATCTTTAGCGCCGAGTAAATCCCCAACACGTAGGAAATGCGCTCGAGCGTATCTCGCGAGAGGCGCGCGGAGCCGGCGTTCTTCTTGGCCGTGAAGTACGTGGATCTCGGCAGGCCCAGGATCGTATAGCGCTCTTTTTGCGAGAGCCTCCAACGATCCCCGATGCGTTCGAACGCCCGCAACGCGGGCCCAGATGCCCGGCCGGAATCGCTCAGGGGTGCGAGAGGGTTCAGGATTGCCGCTGCCGTCATAGGCCAATTATAGACCTATTATGAGAATCGGTCCAGAGCTGGACTTCAGCTCCGCTCGCGCCGGGAGACAAGTCCGACGGCGTGACCGTCGTGCTCGTCGAGAAAAGCCAGCCCGTCCATCATCCACGTGTCGAGGCCGTCGGTCGAGTGGCGCGCGACCTCGCGGACCACGTGAAGGCGGTCCTTGAGCCACTGGAGCTCGCTACGAGTCGTTACCGGAAAGGTCGCGCTCTCGCAATCCTCGCACCGGTACCCATAGCGGGTTATGTCTTGGCCATCGTGTCGGAGACGAGATTGAGTGTCGTCTGGTAGATCGTCCGCGACGTCCCGACCACGCCGCTGTCCTGATGCTGAGTGACGTACTCGTCGACCGAGACCGGCACCGAGCGCTTGAAGTCGTAACCGATCTTGCTCTGGACGTCCGTGGTGACGCTGCCGGCGTGGGGATCGCGCAAGCTGCGCGTCTCGGCGATCTGCATGATGCCGTCGTTGTTGACGTTGATGGTGTAGTCGGCCCGCAGCGCCAGCGTCGGAGTGTTCTGCACGATCTGCCAGTGGCGCTTCGCGTCGAGCGCGTTCGGGTCGACGAAGTTGCCGCCCAGGAAGCGCAAGAGCGTATACTCCTCGCTGTAAACGGTCTTGTTCGCGTCGCAGATCACGTTCGTGTTGCCGTAAACGACGCACTCGGCGGGCGGGGCGCGGTGGATGTTTTCGCCCTGCTCGCTGATCATGACCACGAGCGCTCCGTCGGGTTGCTGACGGACGGCGTCCACGGTAATCGTGCCCTTCTCGTCGAGTGCGCCGCCATAGTGTGAGATCCCGTTACCGCCGCCGGAGTAAGCCCCGCTCGAGTTGACGTCCTCCACGTTCTGGGTGTCGCGCGCGGTGACGTTTTGGTCCGCGCTATACGTAAACGTATAGACGAGCCGCCCGAGCGTCGAGTCGGCTCGGGCCGCGGCGGCCCACGAGCCCGCTATGAGTACGACCGTCAACGCTGCGATGATCGCCTTCACTATTAGCACCCACTTCCTGGCAACGAATACTGATAGCCACGGGCCTGCGTCTGCGTTCCGTTCACTTCGCGAGAGTGCAAAATGCATGTGTAGTCGTTGACCCCTTCAAACATCTGATCGAACGCGACCGCGGGCGCCTCTTTGGCCGCGCTTGCTGCGACGCAACTCGCGGCGACCAGTGCCGCAAACAGCGGCAACGAACTTTTCAAAATCGCAGGTCTCTCCTCAGAAAGGCGCACCTCTCACGCGAGCGTTGCTGTTTTGAGTTTCTAACAGACTATCGCATTTTCCTTCGAGAATGAAGAGACCATAGCTGCCCTCCGATCGAGCGGAGGATTGTTCTGCTACCCCTGCCTCCAAGGCTACGTGAGCTGATCGAGCTACTCGTCGATGCTAGAAATTCAGGAATGTGCGAAACGCGCCGCGGGTTCAAGAAGTTGAGCGCACTTCGATACAAGTGCAATGACAGGTCAAACATAAGACGGCAGATGCAGCTCCCTGGCGCACGGCGTATCACCTGGACAGTCGCCTTTGTCGTGGCAGCTCGTTTGATCGCCGACGGCTACCGCTTTCTTACCGAAGGGTGATCCTCGCCGGCGTTGGTCACGCCGCAGATGAAAAGTTCACGTTGTGCGCTAAGCGTAACGAACATTCTCCGTGAAACGCGCTGCCGTGGTGATGAGGTCGGGCCTGGCCCCGTCGTCGTAAATTGCATGCAAAGCCACGCGAGCACACGAGCTCGCTTTATGCCGAGTTAGGCGCTTCAGCACGTTCTCGACTGTGACGGGCGGCTATCCAGCGGCAAATTAATGTCCGCGCCGAGAGGCTAAAAAAACAAGATAACAAGGCATCTGTCTTTCCTCGTCGTAGGCTCTTTTGATTTTGCTCCGGTGTTTGCAAAGGGGGGCGGTGCGAGAACCGTTCCCGCTCTCGGATCCCTACGTTTGGAGCACGCACCCTACGCTACGGATGAACTCGATCGCTCCGGCGTTTACTCGCGGCACGCGGCCCGCAAGAGCTTTGCGGACCCCGTGCGCTTGGACCCGGAAAAGCCTGAGTGCCGAGCTAAGCTTTTAGGGTGACGTAGCCGTACTTAAAGCTGCCGTTTGGGCGACAACCGCCCTGGGGATATCTCCATACAGTGTCAAGTTGCTCCACGGAAATGACTACAGAGCCCGCAGAAGTACGTGTGAACTTTCCCTTGTTACCCGATACGCTCCACGTACCGAGGTCGTTCGGGCTGGGAGTGTTGAAAGTGTACGTGTATCCCAACATGCCAGATTCGTTGCAGCTCTGGTTGAGAGGGGCGACAATTGTGCACGAGCTTCCCACCGCGACCAAATAGGTTCCATTATTACCCGGCGCCAAATTGATAGTCGAGCATGTCGGATCGGTTTGTGGCGCCCTGGTTAGCGCTGATGCGCTCTGTCCCGTCGGTACGGCGCTATTCGAGCAGCCCGCAAAGAACAACGCTAACATCCCCAGGCTTAGGGCTCTGACGCTGAGAGCGCTTACTGTTGTCATAGGAACTCCCCTTGAAACGAACGGGTAAACGGGCATTTCTTTCCGCCTGACCGAAGCAGTTCTAATACGTCAAGTTTAGCCCAAGTTGGTTAGCCTGAAAACAGCCTGTTGGACCATTGCTTGCTTCCGCAAAATGGTAGAGGCTAGGCCGCCAAACGTGTTGCAGCCTCGCTGGGACCGGGCGCCGCCTCGATTTTTGCCAGCAGCCTGGGAAACTCACGCAAAACACCAATGCGAGGTCGTGCGGCCTGATGTAACTCCAATCATACATTGCCCTCAATCGCGAAGCGACGACGTTGGTTGCCACCAATCGGGCGCTCCCCTTGAATCCAGAACCGCTGAAAATTAGGATGGGCTCTTCTCGCGCCCGGCCGCCTCGCTTGACCGATGAGGCGGATCGCAGCCGCCGATCGTCGCGCCGGGGACATGCCACAAAGCCGCGTCGCCTTGTTCCGTCTCGACACAGCGTTACAAACACGATCTCCTCTTGATCGGCAGGCGTGGAGAAGCTCGACCACCCATCTCGCGGCCGTGTCGCGTCATCCCCTCCGGCCACAACGTCCTGTGCGAGAGCACTCCCAAAGATCCCGAAGCAGTTTATGGCGTCATTGAGTCGACGTCCCCCGACCATCAAATACGTCGGCTGGAAATCTCTGCTCGCAATAGGCGAGTGTGCTCGCAGGCCTGAGGTCGGGAAGTCGATGCTGACCGGCATCGGAACCATCGGGCGAAAGCCAGGGGCTGCAAGAAGCGGCCTCGGCCGAACCTTGATGGCGACGGCCCACCGCCGTCGAATCTTCTCGCGTAGGCCTCACGCCAGATAGGAGCGAGACGATGCAGACTTTGCAGCACAGCCGTTATGCACTCGGCCTTCTTGTTGCTGCCACGATGCTGCAGGTTGTGGAGGATCAGAGACCAGCGTGAGCGGCGCGCTGCCGCAGCGCGTGTCCCGCAAGGTCCGGAGCGTCACAGTTCGGGCAAGTCGAAGCTTCGCTTGATGTGCGTGAGTGGCAAAATTTTACCCTGCCATGAACCGGCCGGAAACTCGCGGACGGACGATAGGGTCTTGTGGTTGACTTGGGCGACGATGGTGTTGCCGCTCGGGTCCTTCGCTATACCGTGGGGAATGCACATGTATTTGGAGATGTTGTCGGTCAAGAAACCCGACGACGTCGTCGCACCCTTGCGTCATGCCGGTCACCGGCCGCATTGACTCAACGCCTTCATGATCGTCGAGCCCGCGCTGTCTTCATGTTGTTTGGTCTGGGCTCGGAGCCATGCGAGTCCATCCGTGATGCTCCGGATTGGGTTATAGCCGACTGCGAGCCCCGGAACTTGCGTGACGTCGAAGGCGTATGGGTTTGGCTTCAGACCCGGCGTGTTGGTATCTTGCCAGGGATTCGGCGTCGCTTGCGTGATCCCGGAAGGACCCGTGCCGCCGCCCTGGATCGCGCCGAGGTACTCCTCGCCGACGTGCTGCAGCTCTCCCATTTGAATCGTCTGCACGAATCCGTTGATCAGATCGAGTGAAGCGCTCTGATACGCAATCGTTTGGAGCAGTTGCTGCTTGACCTGCGACAGCGTCGCATCGTCGGCCGCGCTCCCCGTCGTCGCGAGGAGCTTTGGATCGTCGAGCAGAGTCTGCGCGGCGATGATGTTGCGCGCGATCGGAAGTACCAGATACGACATCTGCTGGAGCGCCATGTTCGTTGCCGGCGACTGCGTGTAGATCGAATCGCCGCTGGGCGGATCGCCGTTGGCGTTGGCCGGACCGGCGCCCATCGCTTCGGTCGTGCCGCGCAGGTACTTGGCGAAGAGCGGCGGACTCTTCGCGATCGCTTGATCGTTCTCCAGCACCATGGCGACTGCCGGCCGAACGGTGCCGTGAAGACGGGCGCAGAGCGCCGTGGTGACGATGTGATAGATCTGCGGCGGCGGAGTGGCCGAAGTCGCAACTGCGGTTCCGTCGGAACGCGCCTGCAAGGGACAAAGGGCGGCGCTCGCCAGCATACCCGCCGAGAGCAGAAGCGTTCCGCGCATCGGTCAAATTTTCGAGAGCGCGCGAATGACGCCTTCCAAAAAAGAGAGGGCGGGTTCCCGAAGGAGCCCGCCCTGGCTTTTGGGTTTCTAGTCTACGTGCCGATCAGATTCGGATCTGCGCGTTGAAGTAGACGCTGATCGGCTGAGGCGCCGCACCCAGCGCGCCGTTGTTCGTGCCGCCCGCGGTGTAGCTCTGCTGGAACGCCGCCGGCACCCGTGCGTGATTGGCAGCAAAGTCGTTGATGCCGCTGCCGTTGTAGAAGTTCGACGGATAGATCGACGAGTTGAGCACGCCGCCCGCCGGACTATATCCGCAGACGTTATTGCTCGGCGGATAGGCCGACGTCCACGGCTCGGTCGTTCCGCCGAAGCATGCGTGGAACAGGTTCACGCCCAAGATGGTGAGCTTGATCTTCGGGCTCAGATCGTACGCGATCTGGAGGTTGCCGACGATCGAGCTCGGCGACTGAACGTTGTCGAACAGGAACGATCCCGTCTGGGGATTCGGGATGTAGAGGTAGCCGAACGTCGAGAGGCCCGGCGCGTTTTGACTGAGATAGTTACACGCCAGCGGATTGCCGCCCGTGATGTGGCTTCCTCTCTGGTTCAGCACGCAGGTACGCGGGTCGACGCCGTTGGTGTCTAAGGGGCTGCCGTAGTAGCCGCCGGTCTGGAACGAGAACGTCGGCGTGATCGCCAGCTTATCTTTGCGGTAGTTGAGCAGCAACGCCGAGGTGATCGGCGAGATGTAGCTCGCAATGCCGCCGTTGAGGCTGGGCGCGATCGCGGTCGAGAACGGGTTGTACCACGCGCCGAGACTCAGGAGCCCTTGCTCCGGCAGGTTGTAGTAGGGATTCTGGATCACATCGTACGTGGCTCCACTGCCGGTCGTGATCGGCTTTGCGCTGCACGACACGGGAAGCTGCTGGCGGTAGCAGGCGGACCCGCCGCCCGCCTTGGTGAGCTTGTTGTACTGGCCGATCACTTGGTTCAGTACGGCCAACTCGTTGGGGACGATGCCGCCCTGTATGCCAACCTGCTGGAACATTACCTTCGAGTTCGTGTACGTGAAGGCGAGCTGACCCGACAGGCCGTTGCGAGTGAAGTCACCCTTGTTGAACTGGAACTCGACGCCCTCGATGCGGTTCACGCCGACGGGCACCTGGGTCACGAAGTTGGAGCCGATGAACGTCTGCTGCTGCCAGTTCGAAACCCACGTGTAGAACGGCGTGAGCTTGAGGCTCATGTCCGTCCCGCGGAAGTGCTGCTCGAGCGAGAGGTCGTACTGACCCGACGAGATCCCGGGAATCGGATGGAAGGGTGAGTAGAACCCGAGGTTCATCGTGTTGTTCCAGACGGAGCGATCGTCGCCCGTCGAGGAGAGGTACTGGACCGACGCGGAGATCGGCGGCGCCGTGTAACGGCCGGCCGACGCGCGGATGACGGTGTCCGGCGAGAGCGTGTAGGTCGCCGAGAACCGCGGCTCCCAGTAGTTGAGCGGGTACGACGAAGGCGATGCCGCCGTGAAGTTCGGGGCGGCGACGCCGTCCTGGGTCTTGCCGTTCGGATGCACCCAGCCGCTCGCGTTCGTGATCTGCTGGAGCTTATTGACCGCCGTGTTGCAGTCGCCGACGACATACTGTGCCGACGCCGGAGGCGGTACGCCCGGAGGCAGCGGCTGAGTGAGCACCTGGTTCGTGGAGGCCTTGACGCACGTATAGTTGGCCGTCATGGCCGCATAGAAGTTGTCCGCAGCCGTCGCCGAGTCGGGCAGCTTGTAGGTGAAGTCGTCGTAGCGGATCGCGGCGTTGATCAGCAGCTTGTCGCTCGGGCGGAACTGGTCCTGGAGCGAGAAGTTGGTGAACTCCGGCCGCACCGTGTTGTAGGAGCCGGTGGCGTTTCCCGACCACAGGCTGTCCCAGCTTGCGCCAGAAGCGCCGCCAAAGCCGGTTGGCCCCGTGGTCGCGTTGCTCACCCAACCGCATGGCGCGGGATTGCCTGGGGTATCGCAGCTGGGATTGCTGGGTGGAGCGCTGGGATTGTAGACCGCCGACGGATTGACGTTTTTTCCCAGCGCGACGTCGTAGTAGCTGCTGTTCAAGCAAGCTTCCGACTTACCGTTGTGCGCGTCGAGACACTTTCCGTTGCTCGTCATATAGCCGATTGGCGAATCCGGTCCGAACGCGCTGGAGTTGTTGAAGCGGATCACGCTGGCCGTGGAATAGTTCCCGCTCAAGCTGATGAGGTTCTGGTCGTTGAGCTGATCTTGGAAGTCGAGCGCACCGCCCGACGTGTGGGTGTAGAGGTCGTACTGCGCCGCCGCGCCGTTGGTGGGCACGCCGCCACCCGTGCCGGCGTAGATCGGATTGACCTGCATCCAGTCCGAGTAGAAGGTGTAGCCGTACGCGCGCAGATAGGCCGACTGGCTCAGCGCGTACGTGTATTGGATCTTCGTGATGCCGGTATCGTTGCGGATGGTAGTCAGGGAGTTGTCGTAGAGTGGGAGCGGCCCGTCGAACGCGTGCGCGGGCGTGTCGGGAGCCATGTAGACGCCCGGCGCCTTGATGTGCGTCGGACTGGTCGCGATGGGAGTGCCGAAGGGTACGTTGTAGGCGACCCCATCGGCGTAACGGGGATAGGTCGGACCGCAACCGAGAGTATAGGTGACTCCACTGACGACCTGGTCGCAGATAAACGGAGTCCCAAGGCCCAGCAGAGGAATGATTTGGCCTGCCGTGCCGCCAGGGCTGGTACACCCGTTGACCGTCAATCCCGGAGCGATGTTCTCGGGACCGCAGATCGGTGCGTGGTAGTGCGTTCCGTAGGCCGAGTAGATATACTGGCCGACGCCGGGACCGATGTCGCTCGGGCTCTCGACGAAGTAGTTCGTCAGCGCCGAACCGCTCCACAGCAGCTGGACGTCATCCCGCAAGCCGTTACGCTTGGGGATGCCCATGTGCAGATTGACGACGTTCTCGCGGTCCGCGATGTTCAACGGGTTTCCGGACGTGCCGCTGTAGTACTGCCAGCAGCCCTGCGCGGGAGCCGACCACGGCCGCCCGACGAGCGGACAGATTCCCTTGGCGCCCTGGCCCGTGAAGGTCGGAGCCGTTACGATAGCCTGATTGCTCAGCGCTCCATAGCCGATGAGAAATCCGTCGGTGTCGCCGGAGAACGGGCCGCCCGGCGTCGAGTAGCCGGCACCGTTCGTGCTGTCGAAAAATCGGATGTCTTGGTTGTAGCCCGATAGACCGACGTAGTAGCTAAACGTGCGGTCGGGCGTCGAGCCGCCGATCTCGACCTGCGCCTGATGGTAGAAGGTCGGGGTGGCGATGCCGAGATTGGCCGATCCGTACCCCGGGAAGGTGCCGGTCTTGATGACCTGGTTGATGAAACCCGACGTGCCCGACGAGGTGATCGAGGCGGGTCCGCCGCCGGTATAGACTTGCAGCTCTTGCAAGCCGAGGTTGGACTCCGTCGAGGCGTTATAGTTATCGAAGGACCGGTTGATGGGGATGCCGTCGTACTCGAAGGACGTATAGTAGTAGTTCTGTCCTCGGACGTACGCGCCATTGAAGTCCCAGCCGATGCCGCCCTGCGACGTCTGAACGCCGGGAACCGAGAGCATCGCGCCGTATGCATTGTTGAGGTTTCCGCCGCCGCCAAGAGCAGCCGCGGCTGCCGCCTGCGCGGAGTTGACGCTGTACAGGTCGCCGCCCACGCCGGATTTGACCAGCGAGGTGCCGCTCTGCGACGTCACGCGAGCGATCGTCTTGAGCGCCCGGCTCAACGTATAGGCGACCGTTTGCGTTTGGTCGGCAAAGACCGTAACGCCTGGGAAAGCCACCGGCTGATACCCAGACTTCGTCAAGTTGATCGTGTAGGTGTCGGGAGCGAGCGAAAGCATGATGAAATGCCCGCCCGCGTCCGTCGTCGCGGAATGGGTACCAGAGGGAGCGACTGCCGCTACTTCAACGCCGGCAACCGGCGCGCCGCTGGTATCCTTGACCGTACCCGTGATGTTACCGGTGACCCCTGCCAGTGCCCAAGTTCCCTGGCAAAGGAACGCCGCCAACATTGTGACGGATACGACCGCTCGACGGAGGGCTGTTGATGAACTCATTGTTCGTTAACCCTCGTTTTCGTTAAGTTGTCAAAGCGTAAGCTGCCCTGCTCGCCGAGCCGTTACGCTCAGGGGCTTCACAGAGAGCCTACTGCGCCAAGGATTTCCTCAGGGAGGATGCGGGTCCTTTAGGGTTCTTTAAGGAGAAGCCAGTCCGCTCAAGTCTAGGCTCGGACGGTCAACCTCTCGGCGACCAGGGCCGGGATCAGGGCCGGCCGCTCGGCGACCGGAACGCCGGCCGCCATAAAGGCGGCGACCTTGCTCTCGGGCGTTCCGAAGCCGCCGGAGATGATCGCCCCGGCGTGTCCCAGCGACTTGCCGGGCGGCGCGTTGCGTCCGCCGATGAAGGCCACCACCGGCAGTTCCGGCAGGTGCTCGCCGATGAAGGCCGCAGCATCTTCCTCGTCTGAGCCGCCGATCTCCCCGCATATGACCAGCGCCTCGGTCCGCGGGTCGTTCTTGAACTCGCGCAGACACTCCACGAACGTCGTGCCGACGATCGGGTCGCCCCCGACCCCGACGCAGGTCGACTGACCGAGACCGGCTCGGCTCAGCAGGTCCACCACCTCATACGTCAGGGTCCCGGAGCGGGACATCAGTCCGACCGGACCTTCCTTGAAGACGTGGGCTGGCATGATTCCCACGAGAGCCTTGCCCGGCGACACGAGGCCCGGGCAGTTCGGCCCGATGATGCGCATGCCGCGGGTCGCGCCCACGACTTTGAGCGTGTCGTGCACGGGGACGCCCTCGGTGATGCAGACCGCGAGCGTGATACCCGCGTCGTGCGCCTCGTAGAGGGCGTCGGCCGCGAACGGAGGCGGCACGAAGATGCAGCTGTGCGTCGCGCCGGTCGCATCGACCGCGTCCTGGACCGTGTCGAACACCGGCAAGCCCTGCGGCGTTCTCTGCCCGCCCTTGCCGGGCGTCACGCCGCCGACGACGTTCGTCCCGTACTTCACCATCCGGTCGGTATGATACGAACCCTCGGAACCGGTGATGCCCTGCACGATCACCTTGCTGTTCTTATCTAAAAAGATCGACACGCTCGCCTCTCACCGCGCCGCTAGACGCACGGCTTCGCGCGCGCCCTCGTCCATGGTCTCCACCGGAGTCATTCCGGCGCCGGCAAGAATTTTGCGGCCTTCTTCTTCGTTCGTACCCGTGAGGCGGATGACGAGGGGAATCTTTCTCGACGTGGTTTGCTGCATGGCCTCGACGACGCCGCGCGCCACTTCGTCACCGCGCGTGATGCCGCCGAAGATATTGATGAAGAAGACCGTCGCGCCGGTGTTGTTGACGACCAGCTCGTAGCAGTTGCGCACCCGCTGCGCGTTCGCGCCGCCGCCGACGTCTAGGAAGTTCGCGATCGCGCCGCCCGCATTGGCCACGGCGTCCATCGTCGCCATCGCGAGCCCCGCGCCGTTGGCCATGGTGCCGACGTTGCCGGGAAAGCGCCGGAAGTTTCGTATCCCGACGCCGGCCTGCGCCGCGAGGAACTCGTCTTCGTCGAGCGGCAGGCTCTTGCGCCACTCGTCGACCTCGGGATTGCGGAAGAGCGCGTCGTCGTCGAGCTCGACCTTCGCGTCCGAGGCGATCACGCGGCCGTCGGACGTCAGCGCTAGCGGATTGATCTCGACGAGCTTCGCACCGTAATCGAAGAAGAGATCGTACAGCGCTCCGGCGATCGCCGGAAACGGGCGGCGATAGCCGGGGTCGAGCCGTGCGCGAAACGCGAGTTCGCGCCCGATGAAGGGCGAATAGCCGATCGCCGTGTCGACGTAGAATTTCGCGATCGATTCGGGATGATGCTCGGCGACCTCTTCGATGTCCATCCCGCCGAAGCGACTGACGACGAACACCGGCTTGCGCGCCGTGCGGTCGATCGTGATCGCACAGTACGCCTCCTTGGCGATCGCGAGCCGCTCCTCCACGAGCACCGAGTTGATCGGTTCGCCTTGCGGATTCTGGCGATTCGGCGGCATCGGCGTCGCCATGATCTCCTGCGCCGCGGCGCGTCCCTCCGACGCGCTGCTCGCCATCTTGATCTTGCCCGCCTTGCCGCGGCCGCCCATGAGCACTTGGGCCTTGACGACCCAGTCGCCGGGCGCGCTTTCGATGAAGCGTTCCACCGCCTCGGGTGTGGGCGCATGCGCGGCGCGCGGGACGGCGATGCCCGCGCGCTTGAAGAGTTCCTTCCCCTGATGCTCCAGCAGATTCATTGCGGGCCGACACGTTCGCTGGAGTTCGCGCCGCGCTCCTTGCGAGTTTAGTCGAGTCGTCCGAGGAGAGCGCGCGCGATGATCAGCTGCTGGATCTCGGACGTACCCTCGTAGATTTCGGTGATCTTCGCGTCGCGATAGTGCCGCTCGACCGGAAACTCGCTCGTGTAGCCGTATCCGCCGTGGATCTGCAGCGCCTCGGCCGCGTGCCTGCGCGCGGCGGTCGACGCAAAGAGCTTCGCCTTGCTGGCGGCGAGCGCGAACGGCTCGCCGGCGTCGGCCAGGGCGGCCGCACGATAGGTGAGCAGTCGAGCCGCGTCGAGGTCCGTGGCCATCTGAGCGACCTTGAACGAGATGCCCTCGAACGCGCCGATCGGCTTGCCGAACGCGACGCGCTCCCGCGCGAACGTCACGGATTCGTCGAGGCACGCCGCGAGAATGCCGATCGACTGCGCGGCGATGCCGATGCGACCCGCCGTCAGCGCGGTCATCGCGTTGCCGAAGCCCGCACCCTCCTCGCCGAGGAGCGCGTCGGCGCCGAGCGCGACATCGTCGAACGCGAGGTCGCACGTGTTGCTGGTGTGAATGCCGAGCTTCTCGGTCACCCGTTCGACGGTGACGCCCGCAACGTTCGGCTCGATCAGGAACGCACTCACGCCGCGAGCCCCCGATCCCCCCGTCCGAAACATGCCCATGACGACGCCGGCGTAACTCCCGCTGCTGCACCACTGCTTGCGGCCGTTGAGCACGAAGCCGTTTTCGCTGGGCCGCGCGGTCGCGCGCAGCGCGGCCGCGTCCGATCCGGCGTCCGATTCCGTCAGCGCGAAGCCCGCGATGACGTCTTCGGTCGCGAGCGGCCGCAGCCAGCGCTCGCGCTGCTGCGGCGTCCCCAGCTTGCGGATCGCCGAGCAGATCATCGAGTGCACCGACACGGTCACCGCCGTCCCGGCGTCGACCCGCGCGAGCTCCTCGATCGCAAGCGCGTACGAGACATAATCCGCGCCGGCGCCGCCGTACTCTTCGGGAACCAAGATCCCCATGAGGCCGGCATCGGTCAGTTTGCGGTACAGCTCGCGCGGAAAGACGTGGCCGCGATCCCACTCCGCGACAAACGGCGCGATCTCGCGCTGCGCGACCTCGGCCGCGAGCGCCCCGACGGCGCGCTGCTCGCCGGTCAGTTCGAACTGCGCGCGCGTTTCGGTAATCAAACCGCTACGAGGAGTGCATCGCCTTGGCCGCCGCCGGAGCAGATCGCCGCGATGCCGAGGCCCCCGCCGCGCTTGCGCAGCTGGTTGACGACGGTCGCGACGAGGCGCGCGCCCGATGCGCCGATCGGATGACCCATCGCGACGGCGCCGCCGAACCGGTTGAACGAGCCTTCCTCGAGCTCGAGCCGGCGCGCGGACTCGATCGCGACGGCGGAAAACGCCTCGTTGATCTCCCAGACGGCGATGTCGGAGGCGCGGTATCCCGTCCGGTCGAGCAGTTTGTGCGCGGCCATCGCCGGAGTCAGGCTGATGTAGGGCGAGTCCCACGCGACCGTGTCGTGGTCGACGATCGTGGCCAGGGCCTCGTATCCATGAGCGGCGGCATAATCTGCGCCGGCGAGGATCAGCGCCGCGGCGCCGTCGTTGACGCCGGGCGCGTTGCCGGCCGTCACCGTACCGTTGCGCTCGAGGGGACGCAGCTTCGCCATCGCCTCGACGCTCGCGTCCGGCCGCACCGCTTCGTCGCGATCCACCACGGCGTGCGGGTGATCGCCCGTAACGAACGGCGCGTAGCTCGCGTAGTCGAGCGTGAACTCTTGCGACGGCTCGTGCTCCCAGACGCGGCTCGGTGCGCCGACCGACACCGGGACGCGTGCCTTGCCCTGCCGCGGCAGCCGCTCGACGAGGACCTTGTCCTTGGCTTTGCTCGCGACGCGCACGGGCACGATCTCGTCGGCGAAGTGACCGGCCGCGTGCGCCTCCGCCGCGCGGCGATGGCTCTGATACGCGAAGCGATCCTGCTCCTCGCGCGTGAGCGCGAGCTCGGCCGCTACTTTGCCGCCCTGGGTCGCCATCGTCATCGGAAAGTACTGATCCCACAGGCCGTCGTAGATCATCGCATCCACGATGGCGCCGTCGCCGAAGCGATAGCCCCAGCGGGCGTCGCGCAGCAGGTATGGCGCGTTGGACATCGACTCCATCCCGCCCGCCGCGACCACGGCGTTCGCGCCCGCGTTGATCGCGCGCATCCCGTTGACGACCGCGAGCATGCCCGACGCGCAGACCTTGTTGACCGTATCCGCGGTCACCGTCTTGGCGAGGCCCGACTTAAAGAGCACCTGGCGCGCCGGGTTCTGGCCGACGCCCGCCTGCAGCACCTCGCCGAAGGTGACGTGCTCGATCTCGGACGGATCGATCTTGGATCGCTCCACGGCCGCGGTCAGCGCGACCGCGCCCAGCGTCGTTGCGGAAAGCGGTGCGAGCGCTCCCCCGAGCTTGCCGAACGGCGTGCGCGCCATTCCGAGCACGACCGTCTTCGAATTCATTTCAGCCATAGCTCGCCCACAATTCGAGCCGCGCGTTTGGCTGACCTCGGCTTCGAACGCCGCCGTGCGACATGATGCCTCGGAATCGCTCGTCGCCTCGCCGTCCGGGCTCGGCTCCTGCTGCCCCGCCGCCTCGCTCCCGCCCTCCATGGCTCCGCTCGGCGGTCGGGAGCTTCCTCGACATCACGTCGCGCGGCGTCGTCCGAAGCCGGCGTCAGTGCCTCACCACGATGGGACACGTCTCGCATTCGAATTGGATCGTGACGTGCGCGATGCCGAAGTGCGACTCCGCGCATGCCGTGATGTCGTGCAGCACCTGCGTAGCTTCGCTGATGCGCCGGTCGTCGAGCAGCACGTGCGCCGAGAGCGCGTGCGAGCCGCTGCCGATCGACCACACGTGCAGGTCGTGAATGCCGCCGACGCCGCCGATCTTCTCGAGATGCGCGGTGAGCTTCGCCGAGCTCACGCCCTCCGGAACGCTCTCGAGGAGGACGCGCGTCGCGTCGCGCATCACGCGCGCGACGCCGACGACGATGATCGCGGCGACGAAGAGCGAGAGCAGCGGGTCGATCCACGCGAGGTGCGTCAGCGCGATCGCGATGCCGCCGAGAATGACGGCGACCGCGCCGAGCGCGTCGCCCAGCACGTGGAAGAGCGCGGCGCGCACGTTGAGATCGCGCCGTCCGCCGGGACGGAGCAGCACGCCGACGCCGGCATTGACGGCCAGGCCGGCGGCGGCGACGCAGGTCATGAGCGCGGCGTGCGGCTCGACCGGAGCCGCGAAGCGCCGCGCGGCCGCGTAGACGATCGCGGTCGTCGCGACCAGGAGCAGCGTTCCGTTGGCGAGCGCGCCGAGTACCTCGACGCGTCCGTAACCGAAGGTGCGGCGCGGATCGGCGGGCCGCGCCGCGCCGATCGCGGCGAGCAGCGCGAGCGCCATGGCGAACGCGTCCATGCACACGTGCGCGGCGTCGCTGCTCAGCGCGAGGCTGCGCGACGCGGCGCCGCCCCACAGCTCGAGCACTGCGACGAGCGCGGTCGCGACCAGCGCCAGTCTCAGGCGGCGTTGCGTCGCCATGCTAGTCGCGTGCCTTGACGGCCAAGACCGCGAGCATCGCGCCGAAGAGCGCGAACGTCTTGCTCTCCGCTCGGATCAGGGCATCGGCGTCCCAACCGCTCGCCGCCTCTCGCAACGGCTCGAGCCGCGGGATCAGGCGCGGCACGTGCGCGCAATAGCGCTCGAAGGCCTGACCGAACTTCGAGCACAGGAAGGCCTCTTCGTGCGGCACGATCGTCGCATAGACGGCCGCCATCGCCGCCAACGACCCGCCGATCAGCGCCAACCGCGCCGCGCACGAGTTTCTGCCGGTGAACGCGAACCCGAACCCCGCAGCGGTGATGAAGTTTCCGATGTACAGCGGGTTGCGGACGTAGCCGTACGGACCGCCGCTCACGAGCTTCGGCGCCGTGACCGCGTCGTTACGCGTCGTCGTGCCGGAGTACCCGACCGCCCAGCAGCGAACGAGCTCGCCCGCGATCGCGAGCGGCAGGCCGAGTGCGACGCTGCGTGCGCTCGGGCGTCCGAAGATTGCGAGCGCCGCCGCCGGAAGGCTGAGCAGCAGCCCGCGATTTTTGAAGACGAACTCTCGCGTCGTCATCCGTTTGCCGCCGCACGCGCCACGCGCTCCTGCGCCGCGGCATAGATATCGTGCAGCGAGCGCATCAGCGGGACGTGGGGTTCCCAGCCGATGTTGGCGCGCAGCTTTCCAGGATCGCCGACGGAAAGCGGGAGCTCGGCGCTGCGATTACGCTCGGGATCCTCGCGCACCTCGACCGGCACGCGCGCGATTCCGATCAGCTCGCGAAGCAGGTCGCGAATCGCGACGGCATGGCCGCTGCACACGTTGTAGACCTGGCCGGATTCGCCGGCGCGCGCGAGCGCGACGTAGGCTCGGACGACGTCGCGCACGTCCAAGAAGTCGCGGGCCGCGTTCAGATTCCCGACGAGCAGCTGCGGCGGACCGCCCGCCGCGATGCGGGCAAGCTGAGCCGCAAACGATGCGACGGCGAATCGCTCGTCCTGACCCGGTCCGATGTGATTGAACGCACGCGTGATGACGACGTCGAGCCCAAAACTGCTCGCTTCACTCAACAAGATCGCCTCGGCCGCGGCCTTGCTCGCACCGTACGGATTGACGGGCCGCAGATCGAGCGTCTCGCGCGCCGGGTAATCGTTTGGCGCGCGCGCCCCGTAAACTTCTCCGGAGCTCGTGAACAGGATGCGCGGCCGCGGGCCGGCGGCGTAGTCGCGTACGGCCTCGGCGAGACGGGCCGTACCCATGATGTTTGCATCGTAGGTTTCGATCGGCGTTTGAAGCGCATTCGGAACGGAGGTCTGCGCGGCCAAGTGAAAGACGACGTCGGGACGGTGCGTCCCGAGCGCGTATCGCAGCGTTTGGACGTCGCCGAGATCGACGATCAGGCTGCGGCCGTCGAAATCGTTCGGGCCGCAACAGCCGAAGGCTTCCGCGCCGGCCTCCTGCAGCGCCGCGAGCAGGTACCGCCCGACGAAGCCGCGCGCGCCGGTTACGAGCGCTCGCACCGCTTGATGTCCGATTCGACCATCATCGCGACGAGCTGCTCGAAGCTCACCTCGGGGTCCCATCCCAGCACGCGGCGAGCCTTCCCGGCGTCGCCGATCAGCCGGTCGACCTCGGCGGGACGGACGAAGCGCGGGTCGATGACGACGTACGGCTCGAACGAACCGAGTCCGGCGACCTCGAAGGCGATGCGCACGAAGTCGCGCACGCTGTGCGTTCGGCCCGTCGCGATCACGTAGTCGTCGGCCGCCTCTTGCTGCAGCATCAGGTACATCGCGCGCACGTAGTCGCCCGCATATCCCCAGTCGCGGTGAGCGTCGAGGTTCCCGAGCCGCAGCTCCTTCGCGAGCCCGAGCTTGATGCGTGCCACGCCGTCGGAGATCTTGCGCGTCACGAACTCCTTCCCGCGCCGCGACGACTCATGGTTGAAGCAGATGCCGCTGCACGCATACAGGCCGTACGACTCGCGATAGTTGACGGTGATCCAGTGGCCGTAGACTTTCGCGACGCCGTACGGACTGCGCGGATAGAAGCCGGTCGATTCGTGCTGCGGTGACTCGGGGACATTGCCGAACATCTCCGAGCTCGACGCCTGATAGAAGCGTATCGTCGGATCGACGTGGCGAATCGCCTCGAGCACGCGCGTGACGCCGAGCGCGGTGAACTCGCCCGTTAGCACCGGCTGGGTCCACGAAGCGGGGACGAACGATTGCGCCGCGAGGTTGTAGACTTCGTTCGGGCGCACGTCGGCCAGAATCGAGGTGACCGAACTCTGATCGAGCAGGTCGCCGGAAACGATCTCGACGTCATCGACGATGTGCTCGATGCGCTCGTGCACCTCGGTGCTCGTGCGGCGCGTCATCCCCACCACGCGGTAGCCTCTTTCGAGCAGGAGCTCCGCGAGATAGGAGCCGTCCTGACCCGTGATTCCGGTGACGAGTGCGGTCTTGGCCACGCCGCGCGCTACCCGAGTGCGACCGGCCGGCGCAAGCGTTCGGCGAGCGTCACCGCGATGAAGGCGGCGACTTCGCTGGGGAGCGTGCCCCGGCCGAAGCCCGCGTCGTACCCCAGCTCGCCGGCGAGACGATTGGTGACGCGCGGGCCGCCGCAGATCAGGACCACGCGATCGCGCAGCCCCTCGGCCTCGAGCAGCTCGCCGAGCTGCGTGAAATTCTTGATGTCGCTGCCTTTCTGCGTGACGACCTGCGAGACGAGCAGCGCATCGAGGCGGTGCTCCTTCGTGTAGCGCACCAGCTCCTCGGGCGCCACCTGGCTGCCGAGGTTGAACGCCTCGAACATGCGATAGCGCTCGAGCCCATAGTCGCCCTTGTAGCCTTTCATGTTGAGGATCGCGTCGATGCCGACGGTGTGCGCGTCGGTTCCGATGCACGCGCCGGCGACGCGGACCTTGCGCCCGATGCGCTCGGCGACGAGGGCGTCGATCTCTTCCATCGACATTGCGTGCGTGCGTGCGGACGGCGCGTGGACGCCGTCGACGTCTACGCCCTCGCGCGTGCTCGCGTACAGGACGAAGAACGAGAAGCCCGTCGCGATCGGGCGGCCGTCGACGACCTGCACGTCGGTGAATCCCATCTTGCCGGCGAGCTGGCGCGCCGCCTCGTCGGCGGCCTCGCTCCACTCCACCGGGAGCGTAAAGGAGAGCTGCACCTTGCCGTCGTCCTGTGTGTCGCCGTAGGGCTTCACGATCCTACTCATGAAGCCATCGCGAACTTGAGGGCCTCTTCGAAGGGATTGAAGTAGTCGCCGGCGCGCGCGAAGACGCCATCGAAACCGCGCCCGCCGTCGGGCGAACGCGACACGTCGGCAAACGTCGCGGACTGGATCGCGGCCATCAGCCCGATCTCGGATACGCGCCGCAGCAGCGACTCGCACGCGGCGAGTACGGCCTGCGCGCGCCGCTCGATCGTTCCGCCCGGCCGCAGGACGATCTCGTCGCCGAGGTGACGCGCCGTGTTCATGATGTAGCGCGCGTTTTCAAGCGAGAGCGCCCGGTCCCCCAAAAACGGCGTGTGAATCGCCTCGGTCAGCATCCCGCAGAGGTGGATGCTCTGCCCCGTCATCACCGACGTGAGGTTGAACATCGCGTCGATCAGATGCCCCTTGAATACGTCGCCGGTCATGTGTTTCGTGGGCGGCATGTATTTGAGCGCGGCGCGCGGGAAGATCTCGCGGGCGAGCTGCGCCTGCGCGACCTGATACAGGAAGCTGTCTTCGAGATCCGGATTGATCTCGTACGCGTCGCCGAGGCCGATCTGACGATCCGGCAGGCCGGCACGATGCGCGAACTCCTCGTTGATGAACTGCGAAGCCAGCACGGCGGGCGCCTGATCCACCGCGTCGGCCGTCGTGAGGTAGTTGTCCTCGCCCGTGTTGATGATGATGCCCGAGTATGCGTTGAGCATTCGGCTGAAGTGCTGATCGACGAAAGTGCGTTTCATGTTGATGTCGCGGAAGAGGATGCCGTACATCGAGTCGTTCAGCAGCATGTCGAGCCGCTCGAGCGCCGCCATCGCCGCGATCTCCGGCATGCACAGGCCGCTCGCGTAGTTGGTCAGCATCACGTAGCGGCCCAAACGCTCGCCTACCTCGTCGAGGGCGGCGCGCATGATTGCGAAATTGGCCTGGGTCGCGTAGGTCCCGCCGAAGCCCTCGGTCGTGGGTCCGAAGGGCACGAAATCCAGCAGCGACTGCCCGGTCGAGCGGATAACGGCGATGACCTGGGCGCCGGCCTCCGCGGCGGCCACGCCCGCACTGCGATCCTCGTAGATGTTGCCGCTTGCGACGATGACGTAGAGCAGCGGTGGCGGGAGCGCAGGAAGGCGCGCGAGCCGCCGCGCGCG
The DNA here is from genome assembly GCA_963723485.1 of Vulcanimicrobiota bacterium. Taxonomy (GTDB): domain Bacteria; phylum Vulcanimicrobiota; class Vulcanimicrobiia; order Vulcanimicrobiales; family Vulcanimicrobiaceae; genus Cybelea. Next base: position 696,196 of record CAVRQS010000002.1, read on the forward strand.
CTCGTCGCGTTGCTCCTCGATGCGCCGCAGCGCCGCCTCGACGTGCAGGCGCAGGGCGCCGCGCGCCGCAGCCTCGGGAGTCTGCGCGAACTGCTCGAGCGAGCAGCGCCGCAGGCCGAGCGCCTCGCCGAGCGCGGCGGGCTCGAGCCCGGTCTCGGCCAGGGCCTTTCCGAACGCGACCGCGACGCCGCGCCGCCGCTCGTTCGGTTCGAGCGTCTCCACGACGGCGTTGGGGATGGGCACCTCGTCCGGGGTGATTCCGTCCACGCCGAGGAGCCGCAGCACCGCGCGCTCGACCGATACGGTCGAATGTGCGGCGATGAATCTCTCCACCGGCGCGACGATGGCCGATGCCAACTCGCGGCAGCGAGCCACGCGCTCCCGGTCGATCTTCAGTTCCACGGTGCAGTCTATCTTATCCGAAGGGCTAGGAAACCCCCAAATACGCGGCCAGCCCCTCCCGCCATGCCGGCATCGGTATGCCCAGGGCGGCGAGTTTGGCGTTGGCGAGCGCCGAGAAGCGCGGACGGACGGCCGCGGCCTCCCACTCGTGCGCCGAGATCGGCTCGAGCGCGGCATCTACTCCGGCCAGCCGCGCCGCTTCGCAGGCAAAGTCGTACCAGCTCACCGGGCCGGCGTTGACGGCATGGTAGAGGCCATAGGCCTCGGTGCGGACGAGGCGGTGCAGCGCCTCCGCGAGGTCGCCGGCAAAGGTCGGTGAGGCGTAGGAGTCGGCGACCACCCGCAGCGGCCGGGCGGAATCCCCTGCCAGCACGCGCTCGACGAGCCCAGGCCGGGTCGACGACTCGGGCCGGCCGTATACGCCGCACGTGCGCACGACGAAGGCGCGGCCACCGAGCGACTCGACCAGATACTCGCCGGCGAGCTTGGACGTGCCGTAGACCGAGAGCGGATGCGGCGCGTCGTCCTCGGAATACGGCGCGCTCGCGGCGCCGTCGAAGACGTAATCGGTGCTGATCGTCACGAACGCGGCACCCGCGTCACGCGCGACGCGCGCGGCGGCGGCGACGGCGATGGCGTTGGTTTCGAACGCCGTCGCGGGTTCGGCCTCGCAGCGGTCTACGTCGTGGAACGCGGCGGCATTCAAAAGAACGTCGGGCCGCGCGATCGCGACCGCGCGCGCCAGTACGCCGGAGTCGCGCAGGTCGAGTTCACCGTGCGAAGGTGCTACGACCTCGCAGTCTCTCCAGCGCCGTCGAATGGCCGTTCCGAGCCGCCCGGAACCGCCAATCAACAGCACGCGCTTCACACCGTCGACCGCCGGCCCGTCGTGTTACGTTGCGCGATCAGCGCGATCGCGACCGCCAGCGCGGCCGTGAGATTCCCGACGACCATGATCTCTACGACGGTCGCCAGCGTCGGGTGGATCGCGATGATGGCGCCGAGCGTGCCGAACGTGCAGATAAAGAGCGGCACCGTGAACGCCAAGCGGTGGGTCGCGATGCCGTAGAACGTCAGCGCGTTGGTCAACGCGAGCATGACCATGGCCAATCCGTATGTCACGAGCAGCGGCGACGCCGCGTCGAAGGCGCGTCCCACCAGCGCGTGGAGCACGTCGGTACCGAAGAAACGGAAGACGAACAACCCGCCGCATGCGACGACGGCGAACATCGATAGGCCGGCCACCAGCACCTCGCGGGTCTGCGCGCCGCGCGCGTGACGGTCGGCCGCCTGCGGCAGCAATACGGTCGGGATGAATCCGACCAGATAGAGCAGGATCTTCCCGCCCAGCGAGGCGGCCGCATACAGACCGGCCGCATGCGCGTCGAAGAAGTGTTTGACGAGCACGACGTCGGCAGACCCCATCAACGTGACCGCAATCGTCGCCGCGGCCGCGCCGGCGCCAGCGTTGAGGATCCGCCGCCAGTCGTACCGGACCCGATGCGCCTGCGCCCCGGCGTAGCGCCGGCGCAGCCTCGATGCGAGATAGACCAGCGCCGCCAACGGTCCGAAGAAGAATCCCACGATGCCGCCGCCGAGCTTGAGGCCGACCGCGATGAGCAGGCCGATGCCGAGGACCTTGGCGATCCCTTCGACCGAGTTCGATATCGCGTATCCGAAAAAGTCTTGCGTTCCTTGCGCGACCGCGCGCAGCGCGCTCACGAACAACGAAGCGCCTGCGATGAGACCGACGAACGGAACGGACCACACCGGCACGTGAAGGAACCGCGCGACCGGGAGAGCGCCGACGGCCGCGATCACGAGATAGATCACGGCGAGCTTCGCGAACGCGCCCGCCACGCCGTCGGTTAGGCCGCGCAGATGTCCGTCGTCGTGCAGCGCGCGAAACTCGGCCGCGAGCTGCGCTACGACCGGCGCGACGAAGGCCGCGGGCAGCGCGAGGATCACCGCCGCGTTGAGCAGCGCGTAAAGGCCGCCGTAAACGGTTACGCCTAGTTGACGGCTCGCGATCGCGTGCGCGACGAATCCGCAGACGTTGAGCACCATGCTTGCGGAAAAGACGAGCACACTCTGCTTGAGCATCGCGCTCGCGCGAAGGCGCTCGAGTCCACGGCGCAGCACCAGCGTGCCCGGTGGACTCACGCTTCCGTTCATAGTACCCTCGTTCTCATGGAGATCGAGCATTTACCTCTCACCGGCGCCTTGGTGCTCACGCCACGCGTCTTCACGGACGAACGAGGCTATTTCAAGGAAACCTATTCGCTCGATCGCTATCGCCGATGCGGCGTCGAAGAAACATTCGTGCAAGACAACCTTTCGCGGTCGCAGCGCAACGTCTTGCGAGGGCTGCACGGCGACGAGCGAATGGCCAAATTGGTGGGCGTCGTGCGGGGCAGCATCTTCGACGTGATCGTGGACTACCGGGCCTCGAGTCCCACCCGCCGCCGCTGGCACGGCATGCTGCTCGATGCCGCGCAAGGCAGGCAAATCTACGTTCCCAAAGGCTTTCTGCACGGCTTCCTCGCGCTCGAAGATGAAACGCTGGTGGCATACAAGCAGAGCGCCGCGTACGATCCCGTTCGCGAGTTCTCGGTTGCGTGGAACGACCCCGACTTAGGAATCGAGTGGCCGCTCGGCGGCGCCCAGCCTATCCTCTCCGTCCGCGACGCCGCGAGCCCGCCGTCGCGCACGCTCGGGGGCGCGTAACAAACGGCGCCCGGCCGAGGTAAGAGCCGCCAGAGGAACAGAATCTAGGAGGGATGGCATTCCGTGATCAGAGCGACGAAGCTCTGGTGCAACGAGTGCGCTCCGGCGAAAGGGAGCTCTTCGGCGTGCTAGTGGATCGCTATAAACGCGGTATCGCGAACTTCATCGGCGCGACGGTGCGCAACGCTTCGGAAACGGCCGACCTTTCGCAGGAGACGTTCCTGCGCGCGTACGCTCATCTCGGTACGTTCAACCCTCAGCTCGGAAAGTTTTCGACCTGGATCTACCAAATTGCGCGAAACGTAATTCGAACCTATCTGTCAAAGTCGCTGCGCGCGCCGCAGCTCCTAGAGCTGTCGCCCGACCACGACATCGAGAGCTCGCTGCCCGATCTGTCGCGCGACGCCGACCCCGCGGGCGGCGTGCTGCGCCAAGAAGCGGAGCGCGAGCTCCGTGCCGCACTCGCGGAGCTTCCCGAGCGCACGCGCACCGTGTTGGCGCTGCGTTATTTCGACAACATGGAATATCAAACGATCGCGAGCACGCTCGGGCTCTCGCTCGGCAACGTAAAGACGCTGATCCACCGCGGCAAGATCGCGCTCACGAAGAAGATGCGCGAACGCGAATCCGCGGCGGTCGATGCGTTGCAGTATCCCGTTGCGAAGGGAGGTACGAATGCGCTGCTCCTCGTGTGAACCGCTGCTGGACGCGTATCTCGAAGCGAGCCTGCCGCCGCGGCAGGGCGGAGCGGTGGCACGGCACCTGCGCGCCTGCGGCCGCTGTCTGGCGCTGCTGCGCGAGCTGCGGGTAATCGACGCGCTGCTGGAGACGGCCCGCCCGCCGGGCGGCGTCGGTGCCGACTTCACGGCTTCCGTCGTGACGGCCGCGCGGCTCGCGCCGCCGCACGCTCGCCGGCGCATTCCATTCGGCTTCGTGCTGATCGCGTATCTCGTCGTTGCGTGGACGCTCGTGCTCGTTGGCGCGCGTTCCCATGCGTTAAATCACTTGGCCGCGACGCTCGTCCTTTCGGAGCAGCACGGCTCCGCCGCGCTCGGCGCGGCCGCGCGCGCGCTGGCGCCGGCGACGCCGCTGGCCGCCGCTACGATGACCGGCGTGCTGCTGCTCGATCTCCTGCTGCTCTGCGCCGTCGCCTACGGCTACCGCCGCGTGCGGCCCCGGATGGCAACCTACCTGACGCGAGGACCCCGATCATGAAGTTTCGCTGGTCGATCTTCCTGGGTGCGGTGGCGGCGGCGCTGGCGCTCTGCGCGGGGCCGGCGGTGGCCGACCCGCAAGCCGTCTATCACGGCGGAACCTACTTCGGTTCGGTCGTGGTCGAGCCCGGACAGGTCGTGGACGGCGACCTCACCGTGATCTTCGGGGACGCGACGATCGCCGGCATCGTCGAAGGCAACTGCACGGCCGTCGGCGGCAGCTGCGACACGCGTCCGGGCGGGGTCGTCACGGGACAGATCGACCAACTCGGCGGCGCCGTGGCGCAGGCGGTCGTTCCGTGGGCCCCGAGCGACTCCGTCTACAATCCGTTCGTTCCCGACCACCGGCTCTTGTGGCGACTCTCCTGGAATCTGCTCGCGCTGCTCATCTTCCTTATCTTTCCGCTGCGTACGCGCATGGTGCTGGATAGGCTCGAGCGCCATCCTGGACTCTCGGTCACCGCCGGTCTCCTCGGCTGCGTGGCAATCGTTCCGCTCGCAGTTCTGCTGGCGATCACGATTCTGCTGATTCCGTTGATCCTTCTCGAGCTCGTCTTCGTTCTCGCCAGCGTGTTCCTCGGTACCGCCGCGCTCGCACTTTTGATCGGGCGCCGGCTGTGCGAGATGCTGAGTCCCGCGACGACGCCTTCGCCGCTGGTTGCGCTGCTCGTCGGCATCGCGCTCATCACCGCGGCCGAGCTCGTTCCGGTCGTCGGCACGCTCGTGCTCATTCTCGTTGGGCTCATCGGTCTGGGCGCGACGATACTCTCGTTTGCCGCCGACACGATCGCCGCCCCGGTCTCCCCCGGCGCTTCCGCCCCACGCGCCCCCCTGAGCGGACCCCCGATGACCGCCGGATAACCTTAGCCGGATGTCCACCGTCTCGCGAGCCGCGAGGTTCGCCGAGCGTACGGCACACCTGCGGGCCTCCACGATTCGGGAGATGCTGAAGGTCACGCAGCAGCCCGACGTGATCTCGTTCGGCGGCGGTCTGCCGGCGCCCGAACTCTTTCCGACGGCCGGCGTCGCCGAGGCGGCCCGGCAGGTGATGGAACAGTACGGACCGGCGGCGTTGCAGTACAGCGTTACCGAGGGAATCCCCGAGATGCGGCGGTGGGTGGCCGAGCGCCTGACGCAGCGCCTTGGACGAGTCATCAACGCCGAGAGCGTTACGATCGTCAACGGCTCGCAGCAGGGGCTCGACCTCGTCGGCAAGGTGTTTCTCGATCCCGGCGACCACGTGGTGCTCGAGGATCCGTCGTACCTCGGCGCGATTCAAGCGTTCGACGCCTATCAAACCCGCTATCTCACCGTCGACACGGACCAGGACGGCCTGCTGCCCGAATCGCTCGAGCGCGTGCTCGAGCGCGCCGATCCGTTCCCGAAATTTCTGTACCTGGTTCCGAACTTCCAGAACCCGACCGGGCGCACGCTCTCGGGACCGCGACGCGAGCGTGTGGTGCGCCTCTGCGCGGAGTTTGGGCTGCCAATCGTCGAGGACGATCCTTACGGCGAACTTCGCTTCGAAGGCAGCGACCTGCCGGCGCTGCTCGCGCACGAAAGCGCGGCGCCGATCATCTACTCCGGCACGGCCAGCAAGATCATGGCGCCCGGCATGCGGATTGCGTGGCTCGTTATTTCCGACGAGGAGATCCGCGAGAAGATCGTGTTGGCGAAACAGGGCGCCGACCTGCACAGCGGCACGTTCGCACAGTACGTCTTCTACCAATACGCTCGAGATGGACACGCGTTCGACGCGCACGTCCGAAAGATCGCGTCAACGTACTCCGCTCGGCGCGGCGTCATGGCATCGGCGCTCGCCGAGTTCATGCCGGAGGGCATTAGCTTCACGCGTCCCAAGGGCGGAATGTTCTTGTGGGTAACCGTCCCCGGCGTCGATACCTCGGAACTCCTGCACATCTCCGCACGTTCGAAAGTCGTCTTCGTCCCGGGAGTCAACTTCTATCCGGGTCGCGACGTGCACGACGGCATGCGGTTGAACTTTTCTAACGCGTCGGAAAAGAATATCCGCGTCGGCGTCGAACGGCTTGCCCACGCTATTCGTTCCTACAACGGTTAGGGTGACGTCGTAGGTTACTGCAAGGAGTCCGTCGCGTGGCATCAGGCTTGGTCATCGGCATCTTTCCCCGGTCCGACGCGCAGGCGCTCGAGAGCGCGCTTTCCGCGCAGCAGATCGACCTGAGCAAAGTCAAGGTCGTGAGCGGCGCCGCCGGCGACACCGAAGGCTCGGCGCTCGAGTTCGTGGATGTGGTCGCCGACATGGAGTCGAACTCCCTGGCCGACGACATGACGCGAGGCCTGGGAATCATGGGCGACGCGGGCGGCACGAACGTTCCGGGGATCGGCGGCCGCCAAGCGTCGCTCGGTTCTTTCTCGCACCCCGGCGCGAGCTCGCGTTACCTCGCCGGGTTCTCCATTCCCGGGGACGAAGTGGATAACTTCGATCAAGCCGTGGCGGACGGCCGCGCCGTGGTTCTCTATCCCGATGCCGGGGCGGATGCGCAGGCGATCGTAACGGCCTTTCGAGCCGCCGGACTGCGCAACGTGCGGGCATTTTGAGAAGCCTCTAACGCCGCGCGCAAAGCGGCTCATCCTGTCGAGCTTCGCGACGGTCCTCGCGAGCTGTGCCCCTTCCGCCCACTACGACTACGGACGATTGCCCTCCGGATATCAATGGAGAGCGGTCTATAACCCAGCGACGAACGCCGTCGTCTTCTACGGCCGGGTCCCATTGACCGACGATACGGTCTACGTCGGCCCGGACAACCGATTCTACCTCTTCCACCACGCGGGGACGATTAACGGCAAGGATTTGCGGCTGCGCTGGATGCCGCACGACTCCTCGGCGCTATGAGCGCCGCGTAGAGCCCACGACGCGCGCCGGCACGCCCGCGACGACGGCGAAGGCGGGGACGTCGCGAGTCACGACCGCCCCCGCGCCCACCAGCGCGTGCTCCCCAATGGTCAGGTTCGCCAGGATCGTCGCGTTGCTGCCGATCGAGGCCCCGCGGCGAACCTTGGTCGGCAGGACGTCCCAGTCCGACTCCGCCTGCATCGAGCCGTCCGGATTGGTCGCGCGCGGATAGCGATCATTGACGAACATCACGCCGTGGCCGATGAAGACCTCATCCTCGATCGTCACGCCCTCGCAGACGAACGTGTGCGAGGAGATCTTGCAGCGGCTGCCTACGATCGCGTTTTTCTGTATCTCGACGAAAGCCCCGATCTTCGTGTCGTCGCCCACGCGGCAGCCGTAGAGATTGACCAGGCCCTCGTGAAAAATCCGCACGTCTTTGCCGAGGACGACGCTCGAATCAATCGGCACCGGTTAGAGGTTCTCCGAACCTACCTTGAGACGCTGGAAGGCAACGATCGTCGCCTGCCGCCAAAATTCGAAGCCGAATGCCGCGCTCACGAACGGATGGTAGAGCCACTCGGAGCGGCGGTCGCGGAGCAAGCCGTACAGCGCGCTCACGACCGGAAAGATGAAACTGACCGAATAGAAGGGCCACAGGTATGCCCGCGAGCGCTGCACCTGGCCCGAAGTGCGCAGCCGGCCCCACATCGGCTGCCCCGCATCGGTCAGACGCGCGCGAAAGCGCGGACCGAACTTGCGCAACGCGTCGGCGATTCCGCCGACGGTGTGATGCTCGAGCGTCGCGCCCGGCACGAACGCGATATCGCATCCGGACCCGATCAGCATCTCGACGGGCGCGACGTCGTCTTCGTCGGTACCGGCCGGCTTTCGGTAGGGGAGCCGAATCGCGAACGCCTGCGCGAGCGCGATGAGCGGCGTCGGTCCCGAGGCGAAATCGTACACGACGTAGTCGTCGGTGCGCCGCTTCACGCGATACGTGCGCGCGTACGAAACGGGCGAGGCCGCGCCGCCATAGGTGAAGTGATTGAACGGATCGCTAAAGGCGTTGAAGTAACGCGTCGTTGCGCCGTCTGCGGGGGTGTTCACGAGTGCCGGGAACGCCGCTGCGATCGCGGGATCCGCGAACGGGCGCGCGAGCCGCTCGAGAAAACGTTCGTCGTGCAGCACGTTGTCTGCGGCAAGGATCACCGCAACCTCTCCGGCGGCGCGTTCCATCAGCATGCCCACGCCGGGCTCGGCGCGGCGTATCGGATTGTGGACCACGGTCGCACCGTAGGACTGCGCGACGGCGACCGTGTCGTCGGTCGAGCCGCCGTCGGCGACGAGCAGCTCGATCCGGTCGCTCGGATAGCGCTGCCGCCGTACGGATTCGAGCAAGACCGGGAGCCGGCTCGCCTCGTTGAGCGCCGGCACGATCATCGAGAAACGGACTTGCGTCACAACGGAGCCTCTGACGAAGTCGCCGCCGTCCCCGTGCGGAGTTCGACTCGCGCACTCCCCTGCCGCGCCGAGCGCAGGGCGCCCTCGATGACGCGGACCACGCCGGCGCCGAAATGGCCGTCCGAGCGCGTCGGCGTCCCGTCTCGAATCGAGCGTGCGAAGTCCTCGACGAGCTTTCCTAGGGCCTCGCGATTATCCACGAGCGGAACGTTCAGGTCCCCGAGCCGGTAGGAGACCATCTGCTGCTGCAGCGTCGAGCTCGTGGGGTCCAGCACGACACCCTTGTCATAGATGTAGATCTTTTCGTTCGGGTCGACGTCGTCCCAGACCGCCATCTTTCGGCTCGCCGAGATCGTCGTGCGGCGGACCTTCACCGGCGACAACCAGCTGAGGTGAACGTGCGCGATGCATCCGCTCGGATACCACAGCGTGAGAAACGCGACATCGGGCGTTTCCGCGTGCACGCAGGCAGCGAGCTGCAGCGACACGGACTGCGGCTCTTCGCCCAGGACGTAGTTGATGATCGACACGTCGTGAGGGCCGAGGTCCCAGAGGACGTTGCTCTCCTGAAAGAGACCGAGATTCACGCGCACCGAATCGATGTAATAGATGCGGCCGAGCTCGCCGCTTTCGCGCAGCGCGCGAAGTTTCTCGACCGAACCCGTGTACAAGAAGGTATGGTCGGTCATCAGCCGCACGCCGCGGCGCTCCGCCCGCGCCTCGAGATCGCAGGCGGACTCGTAGCTCTCCGCCAGGGGTTTCTCGACGAGAACGTGCTTGCCCGCCTCGATCGCCCGCGCCGCGAGCGAGTGATGCGTCCGCGGCGGCGTCGCGATCGCTACGGCGTCGACGCTCGCGTCTTCCAGCGCCGCGTCGATCGTCGGATGCACGGCGACGTGCGGATAGAGGCGCGCCAGCCTCCCCAATCGCACGGGGTCGCTATCGACGATGCAGGCGACCCTCCAGGAGTCCGAGGCGTGAAAATTGCGGGCCAGATTCGGCCCCCAATAGCCCGCTCCCACGACGGCGGCACGGAGTTCGCGCGGCATGGCGGATGACCGGCGTCGCGCCTAGGCGTGCACGAGACGCCGGGCGTCATCGATGGCGCCGACCACGAGATCGATCTGCTCCCCGGTGAGCTCGGGGAACATCGGAAGCGAAAGGATACGCTCCGCCGCGCGTTCCGTTCGGGGGAACGTTCCGTGCCCGAGCCGCAGGTCGGCATACGCGGGCTGCAGATGAATCGGCACCGGGTAGTGAATGCCGGTCGCGATGCCGCGCTCCGTTAAAACGTTCTGCACGTGGGCTCGGTTCTCTACCTCGATAACGTAAAGATGGTAGACGTGCCCTTCGTCGGTGAGTCGCGGCGGCGGCGCCACGCCGATGTCCGAAAGCTTCGCGTCGTAGCGGCGCGCGTTGCGAAGCCGCGCCTCGTTCCAGCGATCCAGATGGCCGAGCTTCACGTCGAGCACTGCGGCCTGAATGGAATCGAGGCGACAGTTTCCGGCCTTCACGAGATGTTCGTACTTCTTGCGCTGACCGAAATCGCGCAGCAGCATGAGCCTGCCGGCGAGTTCGCCATCGTTCGTTACGATCGCACCGGCGTCGCCGTACGCCCCTAAATTCTTACCGGGATAAAAGCTGAAACATCCGACGTCGCCGAAACTCCCGGCCGGCTTACCATCGTACGTCGCGCCGTGCGCCTGGCAAGCGTCTTCAATTACGCGCAGCCCGCGCCGGCGAGCGAAGCTCAGGATCGGTTCCATCGGCGCGATCTGTCCGTATAGGTGCACCGGCATCACCGCCTTCGTGCGCGGCGTCAGGGCCTCCGGGAGCAGCGTCGCGTCGATGAGGTAGTTTTCGTCGCAGTCGACCAACACCGGCTTCGCCCCCGTCGCCGAAACGGCGATGGCCGACGCGATGTACGTGTTCGCCGGCACGATCACCTCATCGCCCGGTCCGATATCGAGCGCTTGCAGCGCGAGCTGCAATGCGGCGGTTCCCGATTCGACGCCGACGCAATGCGCCGCGCCGCAGTAGCGCGCGAAGTTCGCTTCGAAGCGGGTGACGTCGGGCCCCAAAATGAAACTGGCGTCCTCCATGACGCGCTGCACGCGCGGAACGATCTCGTCGCGCAATGCCGCGAACTGAGCGCGCAGATCGACGAAGGGTATTTGAGTAGTCACCGTCACGGCCCGCGTTTCGTCGGCGCTCGCGAGCCCGCCTTCAATAGCCACGCGATGCAAACGAAGCCGCAAAGTTCGGCGAGCAGCTGCAAGAGGGAGGTTACCTGTACGATAATTATCGGAGCCGCGGACGGGGCGCCGACGAGCCAACCGTTAGCGGCCATGTCGACGCGAACGTGCGGCAACGCGTGCCACGCGCGCAGCGCCATCCAGGCGGCGTCGTAGCGCTCGTTGAGGCGCAGCAGCGGCGCGGCGCGAGTGTCGTTCACGATGTAGAGCCAGGGTAGGACCGCGCGAAACGGAGCCGGCGAAATCGCCGCGCTCGGCCCATTTGGCGCGAGATCGGGGCGGGATTGGGTCGCCGCGACGAGCTCGCACAGGCCGTCGCATTCCACCGTCTCGCCGCTCGGAGGAACGTTAAGCCACGTAAACGCTCCGCGACTCGTGAAAATGGGTCGTCCGTCAACATCGTTCAGGCGCCCGTTGACGTACGCGAGGATCCACGAGCCGCCGGTAACGCGGAACGGGACGCGCGAGCGCGTGTAGATCCCGCCGAGACCCTGCGCGATCTCGGGCGAGCTCGTAAATCCCAGGCGCGCGTCGATCCATGCGGTCGCCGGATCGAGCGAATCGGTTGCGGCGAAAAACGGGCGAACGGCCGGATACGCCGAGCCCGCATCGGCAAAGAAAACGTCGCACGCATCCAAGGCGCTCGGCAGCGCCGCAACGCGACTGCTCGTGCACGTCGACACCAACGGGACCGGATTGTCGATCCGGCGGACCGACGCGGTCTCGCTCGCGACCGTCGCCGGCGGCGGCGACGCCGTCAGTACGACGCGCTCGGCCGCACGCGAGATCAGCCAGGGGCGCGAAACGATCTCTGCCGTACCCAGTGCGCGCAGCGCCGCGACGTCGCCGCGCTGCTCGTATCGCGCGAACGCCATGTCGACCGGATACGTCGGAAGATATTCGTTGAGTGCGACGACGCCGCCGGGATATCCGCGGGCGTCCGGATCGGCTCCGTCACCGCCGTCGTCGCGCAGGCCGAGCGGCTGAAACGCGGGCGTGAAGGCGACGCGACGCAACGGCGCGGCGGCGACCTGCGGATGCGGATACGCCCCCGCGCCTACCCACAGGTCGCTGGGCGGTGCGGCGATCCACGTGCCCGCGAGCGCGATGCCTACGCCCAGCGCGAGATATCCCGCGACGCGGAGCGCACGCAACGCCGCGCTCACCGGTACCAACACGATCGCGGCCAGCACCCCGCTCAAATCGTACAGCTCTCGGAAGACCCCGCTCTCGGGTACGTTGCGGACGATCCAGGCGTAGGGCACGGCCAGCGGTCCTTGCGTGCCCGCGATGACGAGAAACAATGCGACGCTTGCGGCCACGGCCGCGATCACCGCACGGGACCTGTGCGCGATGAGGACGCCGGCGAGCGCCAGCGCAACGATCGCCCAGACGGCAATCGTCGCGGCGAGTCCCAAACGGTCCGCGTAACCCGGAAAGTAGCCGCCCAGCGCGAAGAGCGCGCCGGGCGGTACCGACTGATAGGTCTGCCACTGCAGGCTATATGGCGTTCGCAGGATCGTATCGCGCTCCGCGATCAGCCCGACGATCGTGGGAAGCGCGACGACCACGCCCGCGAGCGGAGGCAGCCACTTTTTCGTTCCCAACGCGAAGATCACCACCGCCAACATGGCGACGACGAAGAACTGCAGCTGTGCCTCGATCAGCACGAGCCAGAGCGCCAGCCGCACCGGCGAAGCCGCTTGCCCGCGCAGCATCTCGCCCACGAGGCCGATGATCCCGGCATATGCCAGCACCATCACGAGATGTCCCGCGACGACCTCGTTATAGACCCACGGGTTGAACAGCGCGAATACGCCGAGTCCGGCAGCTGCGGCGGCACCCGCGCCTAACCGCTGCGCGAGACGGAGCGCGTTTCGAGCGCAGAGCCAACCCGTGCACAGCGCAAACAATGCGAGCGCGGCCAGGGGACCGAAGAGCCACAAAGCGAGGCCGATTGGCAACGCGATCGCGTACATCGTCGGGTGCGCGTTGGGCATGCCGAACCCGTTAGGGAGCCAGCCGCCGATCATCTCGTTCAGGAACGGCGGAACCGCGCTTATCTGCACCGGCCAGTTCCAGTCATGCCGCAGCGTCGGGATCCCCTTGACGCTCAGGAACGCGGCGAAGGCGACTCCTGCCGCGATCGCTACGAGCCTCAAGAAAGGCTCTTCTTTACGCCGCAGCGGGGGATTGCCGAAGGATCGCGGCGCCGATGAGATAGAGGCATGCGCACACGGCGAGCGCTTCGGCGATCGGGCTGAACGCCAGCGCCGCTCCGGCCACTAAGAGCGCTGCCACCACGAGCGCGAAGCGCGGCCAGCGGATGCCCGATACGCCGGTCACCCCGTTCATACCGTCATCGAGCCGCCACGTCATCCAGGCTCCGAGCGTCGCGAAGAGCAGCGCAAGATAGGCCGTCGTCGTGAAGCGTTCCGCGTACGTCTCGGGCACGAGGCTCGCCAGAATCAGCCCGGCGATGGTGGTCGCGACGGCGTACTGAGCGGTGCGCATGAAGATGGGAGGACTCTGCGGCGCGCGCAGCGCGCTCGATAGCCTCGCGTACCCGCGGCGCAGCGCGGCCCCGGCCGGCGTAGGGGCGATCAACGATGCGGCGATCGCGATGGTCGCGATCACGATGGCCGCATAGGCGAGCCGCGCGAAGCCTTCGCCATCATTCGACGATAGCAGCGCGCCGGCTGCGAGCGCGACGACGGCGGCGACGACCGCGTACCGCGTGGCCACGGCGAGCCGGTCGCCGCGCGAGAGTTTCGCGTTGACCGCCGCGATCGCGCCGCCGCGTACGATCGCCGCCGCGGCGACGAGCCCGAAGCAGGCGGCTACCGCGAGCACCTCGCCGGCGGGCTGCGATGCGAGCGCCGCGCCGAGCAACAGCAGCGCTCCGACGCCGCTTGTAAAGGCAAAGGCTGCCGGAAAGACCGGCCCTCGCGCGCGACTAAGATCCCTCGCCGGCGTGGCCGGAAGAAACCACTTTATCGCGAGGATGAGCGCGGCGGCGAGCGCGGCGATATACGCAGTGGTTGCGAATCGCTCGGCGTCGGCCCCCGAGACGAACGAGACGATCAAAATTGCGACCACGGCGGTCGCGACCGCATACGCGAGCGCTCGGCCCAACGCCCACACGCACGCGTTCAACGGTCCGATACGCGAACCGGCCACAGCGACGGCGCGCATGCGAGCACGACCAGAACGATCAGGGCGACGATGGAAAGAGCCGCCGCGATCGTGTAATAGCGCTGTCCGACGAAGACGAGCGAGATCTCTCCGCCGTCGGGAAGGCTCGGAACGAGCCAACCGTTGACCACGCCGTCGACGACGACGTGCGGTAGCGGCTCGCTGCCGTTCAGCGTCGCTTGCCACTCCGGATGGAACGCTTCGCCGAACACGAGCAGGAACGGGTTCGACGTCTTGTTTGCCGTAACGTCGAGCTGCGTCGTCGATCGCCGATGCCATTGCAGGCCGACCGGGTTGGAGCGCGGCAGATCGACGGGCTCGATGCTCAGCAAGGTGATCTTGACCTGCTTGTCGCCGCTCGCGACGACGTGCCGTCCCGCGGCCAGCGCCACCGGCTGCGTGCTGACCCGTCTTCCGTCGACGAGGAGAGGTAGGCTCACGAGCGACTGCGGCCGGCGCAAGGCTCTATCCGGAATGGCGTGCATGGTGTAATAGATCGACGAGAACTTCGGATGCGCTCCGCGCGCGAGGAACCAGATGCCGGCGACGCGCAGCGATGCGTCGTCCCAACCGTTAGGGAACGCGTGCATGAAGTTGATGTCGAACAGGCCGCTTTGGGGAATGGGATAGACCCGATAGAGGTAGCGGCCGCGATCCGAAAGGGCGACGGCCAGCCACACGGCGCGGCCGCCGATGTTTTCGATCGTCCCGGTCAGCTCCGGATCGCCGCCGAGCCCGTCGGGCGGATCCGCGACGCGGAACGCGCTGAACGCGGAGTCGGTGACGCGCCGTGCGGAGCCGCCGAAGGCGCGAACGACGCTGAAGGAAAGATCCGGAGCCACGGCGGCGGAGATCACGCCGGCGCCGAGATCCTCGCGCTCTCCGGCGCGGGGGTGAAAGCGGAAGGCGACGTCGTTCCATCCGGGATGCAGCGGCAGCGTGAACGCCGCCGGCACGACGGTCGGCCCCGCGAGGCTCGCCGGGCTGTCGTACGCCTGAGGAGCTGCCGCGTTTCCCGCAAGAGCGATCGTTTGTTGGGCGCCGCCGTCGACGGAAACGGTCATGTCGCCCGACACTTGCAGCCGGCTGAGCCGCATCGCGACGCGGGCATCTACGTTCTGGGAGCCCGGCGCAAAGACTCGCACGTGGGCCTCACGCGCGAACAGTAACCACGAGATCGGATCGCCGCGCTGCCAGTCGTACACGCTAGGATCTTCGCGGTACCACTGCGGCGGCATCATCAGCGCCGCCGTGCCGAGCACGCCGGCGCTAAAGACATACGGCAGCGTTCCCGACAGATTCGCGGGGAACGCTCCTCGATAGGTGCCGCCCGGCGCGAGGTGCGTGCGTGCCTGGCCGTCGGGACCGAACGGCGCAACGGCGCCGGCCACGACCCGATACTTGCCCGAGGCCGGCAGCGTCACGGTCGTCTTGCGCGCGTAGACGAGGCTCGTCGTCGCGCGGTTGTGCGGCAGCGCTCGTCCCAGTGCCGCGATGCGATCCTGCCACGCGCGCAGATCGTCGACGTTTACCAATGCCACGACCAGGTTTGGGTCGGGATACTCATCGGTGACGGAGTGACCTCCGGCGGGCAGGTCGATCTGCCCGTACGCGGTCCACGCGCCGTTCGCCGTCAGGGGCGAAAAATAGCTCCCGTCGATGCCGAGGTTCTGCGGGGGAGCCGCCGCAAACAACAGCGACTGCTCCATTGCGAAGATCTCGTAGACGCCGGCCGACCGAACCGTAAACGGCGTCGTCCAGCCGACGTCGGCCGGCGGCGGCTGAATTTGGATGCCGCCGTGCAGCAGCGCCTCGTTCACGGCCAGGTCTCGGACCTGCGCGGCGGAGGCGGGAAGGATCGGCGAGAGTTCCGTGAGCGAGGAAGAAAACTCGTCGGCCGAGCGGCTCGGGGGGTCGAACTCGGCCTGCCCTCTCGCCATCGCGTCCACGTCTCCCAGGTAACCGTTAGAGAATTTCGGGAGCGTGCTCACGATCGGATGGGTCACGCCGTAGACGAGCGGCAGCGCGCCGGCGAGGTGATAGACGCGCAGAGGTCCATCGGAACGCGCCGGCGTCGCCCCTATCACGCGGTGCAGCAGATCGTGAGTCAGCGTGGTCGTGTTGAAGCGCCACTCTCCCGGTGAGCTGAAGTCGATCGCCGGGATGAAATCGTCGCGCTGCAGGATCGTGTCGACGCCCAATACGCGCAGCATATCCGCCGCGAACGGCAGGCCTTCGCGGGCCGCGCGGTAGCTGCGCCTCACCCAGACGTCCGTACCCTCCGAAGGTTCTCCGCCGAGCAGCCCGTAGATCATCGGGCGATCGACGAACGAGTCCTCGATGTAAAACTGCGGCGAACCCCAATCGAACTGCTCGAGATACTGCGTGGGAAAGAGGGCTACGCGATGACTCGCGTCGTCGCCGACCAACGTCTTCTCTCGATACTCCCACGGCGGGATGACGGGGCCGGCATAGTTCATCTTACTGATCAGCACCGGAACGAACGCGGCGATCGGGATTAGGATCGCGGCCGTCGCCGCGGCCGGCCCGAGCCAATCCCAACGCCGCGCGCGAGCCGCGTCGGAGAGACGCTCGCTCAGCCACCCGAGGATCGCCGACACGGAGATCGCGTAGAGCGCGCTGAGCCCGAACTCCACGCCCGCGACCCACTTGTACGAGAAGCGGAACATCTGAAATCCGGGGAAGTAGCGATAGAAGACGTTGTAGATCGGCTCCGTCACGGCGTCGCCGAGAGCGTCGTGGTAATAGCCGACGACCAGCGGCACCGATACGATGGTGACGATCAGAAAGAAGAGGGTCGCCGGCCGCTGGCTCCGCCTGAAGGCGATGCCGCCGAGCGCGACGATAGGAACGAACCATAGGAGCGCGCCGAAGATGCCGGCCGCGTACGACGCGGCCCACGGGAAGTACGCCCGGCCTGCGAAGGAAACGAACGTCGCCCAATGACCGAGACCGCGCAGGACGTTGTCGAAGGAGGTCGCGGCGTTGTGCATTGACGGCGATTCGCTGAGCACGCCATTGAGGTAGACGGTGCGAAAGTAATCGCCGAACGGCACGAGCCAGTAGAGATTGATGGCGACGGCGGCCGCCGCGGCGACGACGACGAACGGCCACGCGCGTCTCGCTGCCTTCACGGGCGCCGGATCGAAAGCGATCGTGATCGCCACGAAGATCGCGAGAACGATCACGTTGATCGCGACCAGGGGCGGGTTCATCCCGCCCCCGAAAAGCACGAGCAATGCGATGAAGAGGGCGGCGCGCCAGAGATTGATCTCGCCGCGGAGTGCGCGCGCAGTGACCCCGACCATCGCGGGAAGCGTCGCGTAGGTGAGCAGCCACACGATCTGCGCCTGCGAATTGAGCGCGACGTACATGTTGAAGAGGTACGCGCACGAACCGGCGACGCGCGCGACCTCGTCCAGCCACGGCGTCACCTGGCGCAGGCAATAGTGCATCGAGAAGAGGCACGCGAGGTAGACCGCAAAGACGATCGCATGCTGCGCGTAGTCCTGCGGAATGCGCAGCGCCTGCGCGACCCCGTATGCCCATCCGTACGGCGACTCGTACGGGTACCAGTAGCCGGTATGCGAGCCGAGATGCAGCGCGGGATTCCACGCGTGGAGCAGCTGCCACAGGAACTTCAGCGGATCGATGTGCAGCGCGGCCTGACCGTCGTTCAGCTGCACGCCGCTCCCATAGCCGAACGTGACGAGCACGGCGAGCGCGACGAAGAGCACCGGGACGACGGCATTGCGCAGGACGTCTCGAATAGCCCAGGGCTCCCCGAGCGCCCCGACGTCCGCCGGGGCCCTTACCGTCTGTTCTTTCACCGGCTCCCCGACCGACCAGTCACGAATACGCCTTTCCGTAAAGCCTGAACGGCCCTTCCAAGCTTAACTGTTGTTTAACCGGCGGCGCTTCGAACAGCCGGTCGATCCTGTCGCTCACGTCGTCGAACTCGACGTCGCGCAATATGCAACGATAGTCGAGACGCCGGACGCATTCGAAACGATGCGAGCCTTCATCGTGGCAGGCCGGACAGAGCGACGGGCGCAACGCGATCGTTGGGCCGACGGGGGCTCCTCGTACTTCGCTGGTCATTCCGAAGAGCGCCAGAGTCTTCACGCCGAGTCCTGACGCGAGATGGCTGAAGCCTGCGTCGTTGCCGACGAAGACCTCGCACTCCGCCAACCGCCGCGCGGCCTGCGCTAAAGGTTCGCGGACGATGCTGATTCCCTCGAGGCACCGAAAATCTTGCTCGGCGCGCGCTGCCTCCTTGCCCTCGTGAGGGCCTAGGAAGAAGCGCACCCGCCTTCCTCGCTCGGCCTGGCGGCGCGCCAAGGCGACGAACCGCTCGTAGGGCCAGCGCTTCGACTCGTTTCCCTTATAGGCCATCGAGCCCGGATGGATTCCCAGCGTGCCTGCCTGCGGGTCGGCGCGCCAGCTCGCGGGCACCCAGTATTCGAGATCTTCGGGCGAGCTCGTCAGCCCCAGCGTGCGAGCCATCCGCAGGTTCTCCGCGATGCGATGGCCGCCGCGCAGCGGGATCAATGTCGTACGCGCCGTTCGCGCGATGGCGCCGGATGCGCCGCCGTAGCGATGCATGCACAATCGCTTGGCGCCGGCGGCGCGGGCGACGAACGCGTACTGCCAACGCGTCGCGGGAAACGGCAGAACGCAGAGATCGTAGCGGCGGCGGCGCAGGCGACGAACGCGACCGAGCATCTCGGCGGGGCTCGGCCGCAGCGGCAACTCCGTAACGTCGCCTCCGATACCGAGCGCGCGCACGTACTCGGTGACCGGAGGTTGCCACGTCAACACGTCGGTATTCCACGCGTCCGCATTGAGGCCGCGCAGCAACGGACTCGCGGCCAGCGCATCCCCGAGCCCTGGTAACAGGAGCACTAACGCCGAGCGGGACAAGCTAAGAACTTAGTCTCGGATGGCGACGGGAACGACGATCTCGTGCGAGCTGCCGGCGAAATCGACTTGTGCCGGCGGACGTTCGAGCCGATCGTAGTAACGCAAGATCCGCATTCTGTAAAAGATCGCTAACGTATCGACGAAAACGTTCCACACGGCGGGCAACCGAACCCGGCTGCTGAGCCGCTGAAAGTTCAGCGTGACGGGCGCCTCGACGATGCGATATCCGAAGTGATGAATGTTGGCGAGAAGCTCGAGATCGAAAGCGAACCGCTTAACGAGAATCCGCGGAAGGACTTTATCCAGCACTTGGCGCCTGAAGAGTTTGATGCCGGTCTGCGTGTCGCGCACGGGCAATCCGAAGAGCGTCCGGACCAGGAGGTAATAGAAGAAGCTATACACGCGCCGCGTTGGCGGATAGTTGACCCTCGATTCCGGATGGAACTTCGACCCGATGACACAATCGGCGTTGCGATCGTTCATAATCGCGATGAAGTCGGCGAGCTGCTCGGGATGCAGATCCATGTCGGCGTCCAAAAACGCCACGTAGTCACCGAGCGAATACGCCGCGCCGCAGGTCAGCGCGTTGCCTTTGCCCTCGTTGCGCGTGCAGCGAATGACGCGCACGTGATCCGGCCATGCGCGCAACGCGTTGCTGGCGGCAGCGTGCGTTCCGTCGAGGCTGCCGTCGTCTACGACGACGATCTCGAAGTCGACGCCGAGATCCCGCATGGTCTCCACGGTCTCGCAAACGTTTTCGGCAATCGAACTAGCCTCGTTGTAAGCAGGCATGAGTATCGAGAGCATGGGCCTGGAACGTTGGCTCTCCCCGGAGGAGCAGCCTGCCCTAAAAAAATTGATTGTAGTCAATAATCCGGCCCCTCTGATGAGGGCTATGCGATGGGTGCTTCGCGGTTCTCGGGCGGGCTGACGAGGTTGCGTTCGAACTTCGCCACGATCGTACGCCACGCCAAGTCGAGTTCCTCGACACCGAGCATGCGCGCGACGGCCACGAACACGGTACCGCCGATGGCGATCTGCCCGAACAGGAACCAAGCCCGCGAGGCAAACGAGGCCTCGGGCGTTACGCCGAGCGCGCCGATCCAACCGAGCGCCGCGAGCATTGCAAGCGAGCTCACCACGACTTTGCCGGTTGAAGCAAGCAACGAGCCCCAGTCGATGCCGGCGACGAGCCGCGCGGTCACCATCAGCAGCAACACCGCCTGCACCGTTTGGCTCGTCGAGTTTGCGAGCAACAGGCCGCGAGCGCCCAGGCCGGGCAGCCACACGAGCGAGAGCAGCACGTTTAGAACGACCGTCACCACGGAGATCGTGACGGGCCACACCGTTTCGCGGCACGCGAAGCAGCAGCGCGTGAGGACGACGTTCGCCGCGAGAGCGATGAGCCCGACCGCCGCGTAAGGCAGGAGTCCCGCCGTCAGATCGGTCGCGCTCGCCTGGAACGTGCCGCGCTCGAAGAGCGCCTGCACCATCGGGTGCGCGAGCATCACGAGCGCGCAGGCCGACGGAATCGTAATGAAGTTGACCAGGCGCAGGCCCGTCACGACGCTGCGCGCGACTCCGCGCCGGTTGTCGCGCGCGAACTGCGCTGCCAACAACGGGAAGATGACGGTGGCAATGGCGGCCGCGAAGATCTGCTGAGGAAACATAACGAGCTTCGTCGCATAGTTCATCCCGGCAATGTATCCGGGCGCGAGCGTCGAGGCAAAGAAGCGATCGAAGAACAAGGCCAGCTGACCCGCTGCGGAGCCCACGATGATCGGGCCGAGTAAAAGCCAGATCTTGCGCAGGCCGGGATGGCGCAGATCGATGATCGGCCGGTACTTGCCGATCGACAAAAACGACGGAAGCTGCACGAGCATCTGCGCGGTCAACCCGAGAACCGTCCCCAGCACGAGCGCGAAGATGCCCATGCCGCGCGGCTCGAGTAAAACGACGCACGCGATCGTCACGATGTTGACGGCGACGCCGACGAGCGCCGCCGACCGGAACCGGTGATAGGCGTTGAGCATCGCGGTAAGCACTCCGCTGAGGCTGACGGCCACGATGCTGGGCATCAGCCAGCGCGTCATGTGGATCGCGACGCCCATCTGCGGCGGTTTGAAGCCGTGCGCGATCAGCGGCACGTACCACTTCGCGGTGAAGAAGCCAATTACGGCGCACGTCGTCAACACGATCGCGAGGATGTTGAGCGTCGTGCTGGCGAGACGCCAAGCCTCGTCTTCTTCGTGATGCGCTAAGTACTCCGAAAACGTGGGAACGAGCGCGCTGACGAGCGCGCCGTTGAATACGCCGAAAAGGATCGTCGGAATCGTCGCGGCCGCGAGGAAGGTGTCCATTTCCCAGCGCGTGCCGTAGTACCGCGCGTTGACGACCTCGCGCATGAAGCCGAGGAGCGTGGACGCGAAGGTCGCGCCCATGATGAAGAACGTCGACGACGCGATCGAGATGCGATTGTGGCGCGGCCGGTGGGGATGGGGTACGACCCGCAGATGACGCGGTGACGACTTAATGCGCTCCGTCCCTCCGCAACACGGCCGGGATCGTTCGCAGGATGATCAGCAGATCCCCGAGCGGCGTCCAACTGTCGACGTAGCGATTGTCGAGCTCCATCCAGTGCTCGAACGAGACGTCGCTGCGCCCGTTGATCTGCCACAGGCAGGTCACGCCCTGCGGCACGGTGAGCCGGCGCAGCGCGATCGAGTCGTAGTGCTCTACTTCGTTCGGGAGCGCGGGCCGCGGGCCCACGAGCGACATCTCACCGAGCACGACGTTGACGAGATTCGGCAGCTCGTCGACGCTCGTGCGGCGCAGGAAGCGGCCGAGCGGATGCAGCCGCGGATCGTTGCGGATCTTGAAGACCGGTCCATCCAACTCGTTGAGATGCATCACGCTGTGCCGCATCGCGTGCGCGCCGTTGACCATCGTGCGCAGCTTGTACATCTTGAAGCGGCGCCCGTGCATACCGACGCGCTCCTGAGCGAAGAACGGCGTGCCTCGCGTCGCGGCGGCGATCGCCAGGGCCGCGAGGGCCACGATCGGCCCCGTGACGAGCAGCAGCAGGGCGCCCAACACGACGTCCGTCGTCCGCTTCAGCGCCGACCAGGAGTGCGGGACCCGGCGCTCCATTGGAGCCCTAACCGCTATTTGCATCGCATCACAACAAAAGCGCTCGTTTGACGGTTCGCCCGACGTAATCGAGACCCTCGATATCTCCCAAGGCGCGGCCCGGCTCGGGTCCGGCGTGCACGAACGGGACGTACTCGCGAGTGTGGTCGGAACCGGGGGCCGTCGGGTCGCAGCCGTGATCGGCCGTGAGGATCAGCTCGTCCGCCGGCCGCAAGCCGGCGGTCAGCCCGGGCAGCATCGCGTCGAGCTCTTCTAGGGCGCGCGCGTATCCGCGCACGTCGCGGCGATGTCCGTATTTCGAGTCGAAATCGTTGAGATTCGTGAAGATGAAACCGCTCTCGACGCGCTCCAGCAGCTCGTAGGTCTTCTCGACCGCGTCGCGATTATCGGCCACCCGGACGATCGACGAGATGCCGCGTCCGCAATAGATGTCACCGATCTTTCCTACCGCGTGCACCTCCACATTGCCGCCTCTTAGTTCGTCGAGCAGATTTGCAGGCGGCTCGATTGCATAGTCTCGCCGATTCGGCGTCCGCCGGAAAGCACCCGGCTCGCCCACGAAGGGTCTGGCGATGACCCGGTTGACCGAGTGCGGCGGGCGCAGCATCTCCCGGGCCTCACGACTCCACTCGTAGAGGCGCGCGAGCGGCACGACGTCCTCATGCGCCGCGATCTGAAAGACGGAATCGGCCGAGGTATAGACGATGGGGCGGCCGGTCGCCAGGTGAAGGCCTCCCAGCTCCTCGATGATCTCGGTTCCGGACGCGGGCTTGTTTCCGAGCGGCGGTTTCCCCGCGATGGCGGTGAACGCGTCGATCACTTCGGGGGGAAAGCCCTCGGGATACGTCGGGAATGGGACCGCGGTTAGAATCCCCATCATCTCCCAGTGACCGGTGATCGTGTCCTTTCCGCGGCTGCGCTCGCGCAGACGCGCGACGCGCGCCGCCGGCCGGCGGTTCGGCGCGACGCCGGCGATCGGGGTCAGCAGCCCGAGCCCCAGCGACTCGAAGTTTGGCAGCCTCAGGCCGCCCATGCGGCTTGCGACGTTGCCGATCGTGTCCGCGCCGGGCGCGTCGCCGTACTCATCTGCGTCGGGGAGCGCGCCGACGCCGCCCGAATCGATCACGATCGCTACGACGCGCTTCATAGGTGACCGCGGCTTCTGGGTCGCGATTCGCACGCCTGCTCGCGTAGGAGTGGCGCCCCGGAGTCGAAAAAGCGCTTCGACCGTGCCACGAATTGCATTATCGGCGGTGCTGACGACGCTGATGCTCGTCCTCGCGTGCCGCGCGGCCCGTTCTGCCGTTCCTGCCCCAAGCGCCACGGCGACGCCGGAGCCGCCACGGACGATCCTCTACCTCACGGCGAAGCGCATGGACTTCTATTACGACCGGTTTCTCGTCGAGGCCGACGGCAACGTGCGGCTGCGGACGAGCGACGGTTTCTACGTGACCGGCGACGCCTTTTCAATGGACCTCAAGCTCAACCGGTTCCTCGTAGCCGGGCACGTCACGCTCCACGACTCCACGGGGCAGGTCAGCGGCGCGGCGATCTCGGACTTCCTCGACTTCCGCCGCATCTATTTCGTCCCGGTGACGTCGGAGCCGGATCGCTGGACGTTCCTCAACGGAGACCTCGTGCATCCCGCCAAGGGACGCGTCATGCCCGGCGACGTCTTCGAATTTCCGCTTGTCGGCGGCACCCCAAGCATTACGGGAACGGGCGCGGTGATCGGCACGAAGACGTACATCCGCTTCGTCAACTCACACACATACCTAGCAGGCGTGCCTATTCCATTGGGATCGGACGTCGTCAACTTCTCCTCGAGCCAGTACTTCGCGCAGAACTCGCTCTCCGGTGCGACCGCCGATCTCACCTGGAACCTGGCGGGCAATACGAACTCGCTGACGGCCGTGCATCTGCGCTACGACCCTACCTACCATACTTATCTCTCCGTCGAGCAGCATCTCGTCGGCGACCACGATTACGCGATCTTCTCGGTAAATCCGGCGACGCGGGCCGAGAAATGGTGGAACGCGATGCTCTACGAAAAACTCGGAAGCCGCTTCCAGATCTCCAGCTTCACGCAGTTCTACACGCAGCAAGCCTGGCTGCGCGAGCCTGTGGCCGCCCAGCAGACGACGTATCTGAGCGCGACCTATGCGATGCCGCATTCCTATCTTCAGGCGACCTCGCAGCTGACCAACTATAACATCCTGGGCCCGGGATCGCTGGAGCCGAATTCGAAGCGCCTCGGCGGCAGCCTGTCGCATCCCACTCAGCTCGAATTGACCGCGACGAGCTTCCAAAACAAGATCGGCGACCTGCCGCTCTACGAGCAGATCTACGAAGGATACGGCTTCAACCACGATTCGGTCGGCGGCCAGCAATACCTCAATGGTTTCCCCGGAAGCGGCGTGCCGCCGGTTCCGACCCCCGGACTACAGACTTACGGCGCGCCGTGCCCGGACCAGCATGGCGTCAAGAACCCGCCGGTCTATTTTTGCCCGGTCTATACGACGATCTATAACACCGAGCTCGGCTTGAACTTGTACACGCCGGCACTCAAGCTGAACAATCCGCCAAGCCCGTATCAGGTCTACTACTTCAACGCGAGCTTCAACAAGCAGTACCAGTGGAACTCGCTGCCGCACTGGATCAGCAACACGTCCGAGAACTTTACCATCAGCCGGCAGTTCACTCGAGCGCTGCACACGTACGTCGGCTACCAGATTCAAAATATCGGAGACCACTACATCAACGGCAGCTACCTGCCGTGCGAGCCCATCGGCTCGTTCTACTGCCCGCTGAGCTTCACGTCGTTCCGCGGCGTCTCGACGTTGCGCACGACCAGCCTCGGCATCAGCGTCGTGCCGACTCCAGAGTTCAACTTCTCGATGTTGGTGCGCCACCACGTCGACTTCCCGATCCCCGTGCCGGGCGTGTTCGCATTACCGCCGAACAACATCCTCGGTCAGCCGCTCTACTCGTGGTTCCTCGGCCAGCCGCCCTACGACGCGAGCTTCGACGTGCGCTTCAAGCTGCTGCCGCACGCGCTCGTCGACGTCTCGAAGACGCTCTATTGGTACGGCAACCCGTACCGCACGCAGTTCTGGCAGCCCAGCACCGTCGTGCAGGTCCTGCCGATATAATGCGCGCCGTCGCGTCGCTGGCCGCCGTCGTACTCGCGCTCGGGCTGCTCGCGGCGAGCTCGCCGATCGTCGTGAGCGGACAGCTCTTGGCGTATCAAGATGGTTACGTGTTCTTCACGACGGGTGACGGCTTTCGCGTCGCGCACGACATCGTAATCCGCGACGCGAAGACCGGCGGGCCCACGGCGGTCGTTCCCGCGCCGCGGATCTGGGCGCGCGCGACGTTCGACGCGACGGGGACGGTGACCGAGCTGGATCTTTCGCGCGACCCGCTGCCGCCGCAGGGCAGCTTCGCGGACGTCGCGCGCTTCGCGGTCGCGATCTCGACGCCGGCGCCGAATCCGGATCTGCTCGCTTACCAGCCGACGCCCGGACCGGATCAGACTCCGGCTCCCACGCAGCATTTCACCGGACAGCCGGTGCTGGTGACGTTCATCGTGCAGGTGCCGCCGATCACGCCGTTCACGTCGGCGGTTTACATCACCACCGATCAGAGCGGATGGAACGCGCAGGCCATCCCGATGGATCGCATCGATGCGCTGCACTATCAGATCACGCGCCGCTATCCATCGGGAACGATCTTCCGCTACCTCTACGATCGCGGATCGTTCCAGTCCGCGGAGATCGCGCCCAACGGGCTGCAGCGCTCGCCGCGCGGCCTAGTCGTGCCGGATGCCGACGTGCGCGTGGTCCACGACACCGTCTCGGCCTGGCAAGACGAGGTCAACGGCGGCGTCAATCAGGTGCAGCCGCAGATCATGCCGACGCCGTACAACCCCGCGCCGTTCCCGAACCTTCCGCCCGGCATGCCGTCGCCGCGGCCGCCGCCCGGCAGGCCGCCGCGCTAGCGTACGGTTAGCGGAATCGCGCGCGTCACGACGTCGCCGCGCGTGTTGCGCGCGATCACCTGCAACGTGAAGTTGCCGCGAACGAACCACGGCAGCGGAGCAACGGTGTACGTCAGCGCAAACTTTCCGACGCCGAGCTTCGATAGCGACATCGCGTATCCGCCGATGCGCGCCTCGACGCTCGCCACGTTCGAGCTGGTGATCACGCTGCCCGAGACGCGGTCACCCGGGTGAACCGTCGTCTCGCTCATCGCGACCGCGAGAATCTGCGGCGGCGCGTCGGGCGAGAGCCGCGGCACGGGTTTCGCAAGACGCGGCGCGGCGGCCGCGGCCGGCTGCCCGGAGGCGGCGGGCGCGGGCGTGACTACCGGCGCCGTCGCAGCCGCGGTCGGCGTGGGGCTGGGCGCCAAGGAGGGCTGTACCACCGGCGTCGGCTGCGCCGAGGTTTCCTGCGGCGATGGCGCCGGACTCGTCGCGTGGGTGCCGCGGCTGCAGCTCGCCAGCGCGATCAATGCCGCGGCGATAAATCCGGCCGAGCCGACTCTGCGCATGCGGCTAGGCTTCTCGCCCTTCGCCGGCATTCCGCCGCGGCAAGCGGCGCGAGCTGACGCGTTGAACCTTCCGGCGCAATGGCCGAGCCCGCGCGTCCCGTCCTGAGCGTCGTCGTTCCTCTCTATAACGAGCAGGGCAACGTCGCGCCTCTGCTGCAGCGCATCGGCGGCGTGACCGAGCGCCTGCGCGACGCCTTCGATTTCGAGATCGTCCTGGTCAACGACGGCAGCACCGACGACACGCTGGCGGCGATCCGCGACGAGATGCGCCGGCGGCGGCACGTCGTGCTGGTGAACCTGTCGCGAAACTTCGGGCACCAGCTCGCGGCGACCGCGGGCATCGAGATCGCGCGCGGCGACGCCGTCGTGCTGATGGACGGAGACCTGCAAGATCCGCCCGAGCTCGTGGACGCATTCGTTCGCAAGTGGCGCGAGGGGTACGACGTCGTGTATGCGGTCCGGCGCTCGCGCCGAGGCGAGAGCCCCTTCAAGGTCGCCACCGCGCGCGCGTTCTACCGCATCATCAAGCGGATGACCAAGGTAGCGATCCCGCTCGATACGGGTGACTTCCGCTTGATGAGCCGGCGCGTCGTCGAGGCGCTGCGCCGCTCGCCCGAACGGCATCGCTTTCTGCGCGGGATGGTCAGCTGGGTCGGGTTCAATCAAATCGCGATCGAGTACGATCGCGACGTGCGCCACACGGGCACGACCAAGTATCCGCTGCCGAAGATGATTCGCTTCGCCATGGACGGCATCACGTCGTTCTCGGACATTCCGCTGCGCTTCGCGTCGTATTTCGGCTTCACCGTGAGTGCCGTCGCGTTCGTCTATGCGCTGATCGTCATCGCGTTCAAGCTCTTCAGCCTCAAGCCGCCGGGATACACGCCCGGCTGGGCCTCGACGATCGTGGCCGTGCTCTTCCTCGGCGGCGTGCAGCTCATGAGTCTCGGCATCTTGGGCGAGTATCTCGGGCGCGTCTACGACGAAGTGAAAGGACGGCCGCTCTACCTAATCAGCGACATCGAACGCTCTTGACCTACCGTCCGGTCGTCGACCACTTCGTCACGCCCGTCGCGCTCGATCCGCTTTCGGCCGTCCTGTTCGTCGCGGCGTTCGTCGCCGCCGCGCTGCTGACGGCGCGGCGCGCGGCGTACGGATTGGCGGCGCTGATTTTGGCGACGCCGTTTGCATTCGCGCACGACCTCTTGGGAACGAGCATCACGCTGCCGAAAGTCGTTCTGCTCGGCGTCCTGCTCGGATTGACGACGTATGCCGGCGTCGCGGCCGCCCTGCGCGAGCGGCCGGCGCCGCTGCTGCTGGGCGCGCTCGCTCTTTATTTCGCGGCGAGCGCGCTGACGCTGGCCGGAGCGGCGCACCGCGGGCCGGCGATTCGCGAGACGTTCAAAGTCGTCGAGTATGCCGCAGTCTTCGTCGCGGCGTACTGCTGCTACCGCGTGGATCCCGACGACGCGCCGCTCGTCGGCGCGAGCGCGATCGCGGCGATCGTCGTGGCGGCGACGGCGCTCGCGCAAGAGATCCTCGGCGCACCGTCCGGGCTGTACATCGGAGCGGCGATCGTCCCGCGCATCGCGGGCGTGCTCGAGGGCCCCAATCAACTCTCCGCGTACTGCGAGATTGCCGTGGCGGCGCTCGGCGCGTGGGCGATCGTGCGGCCGAGCACCGCGCTGCGCGTAGCGCTCTTCGCGATCGTCTGCGCCGACGTGTTGAGCTTCTCGCGCGCCGGGCTGGTTGGACTCGCGATCGTGGCGGCGTCGCTGGCGCTCGTCGCGGGAAAGACGGCCTGGCGAGCGCTGCGGCCGGCGCTGTACGGGTTCTTTGCCGGATTGCTCGGCGCGGCATGGTGGGTCGTCTACGCGCACACTCCGGCTGTCTTGCGCGTCTCTTTGCAGCCGAGCATGTACGCGGGAGGCGTGGGAAATCGCAGCGAGCTGTGGGCCGCCGCGCTGCGCATGTGGCGCGACCGCCCGGTGTTCGGCGTCGGCGCGGGAAACTTCGAGCTCGAGCTGCCGCGTTACGGCGTCTTCGGCGTGCGCACGCACGCCAACAGCTGGTATCTGCAAGCGCTGGCGGAGGGCGGCATCGTGCTGCTCGCGGCGACCGTCACGCTCGTCGCCGCGATTCTGACCGCGCTCGGCGGCAAAGACCTGATCGCGCGCCTGCGCGACGGATCGCCCTGGGTGCTCGCCGCGCTCGCCGCTACCGTCGCGCTCGCACTGCATCAGGTCGTCGACTTGCTGGTCTTCTATCCGAAGGTCGGCGGCGCGTGGTGGCTGCTCGTCGGAATCGCGGCGGCGGCGCGCAGCGCGCGCGTGTGAACGCCGCTGCGCAGCCGCTTCTCGTCGTCACCGATTGGGGCGGTCGCGGCGCGTATCCGCTCGGCGCTCTTCTTCTGACCCTGGCTGCCACCGGTTTCGTCTACGGGCGCGCGCTCGCGCGGCCTGCATCGCTCTCCGCGCCCACCGTCGCCGCGATCGTCGCCGTTGCGCTGGCGGCCGCGTGGTGCGCGCCGCTCCTGTTCTCGAGCGACGTCTACGCCTACGCCGCGTACGGCGAACTCGCGCGGCTGGGGCTGAATCCGTACGCTCACGCTCCGCCCGGGCTAAACGATCCGCTGCTGCGCGATGCGGCATGGCAGTGGCGTCCTTTGACGTTTCCGATCTGCGTCTACGGTCCGGCGTTCGTGGCGTTGGCGCGCGCGGTCGTCGACACCCTGGCGCCGCTGGGTACGCTCGCGCAGCTCAACGGCCTGCGCGCGGCCGCGTCGGCGGCGCTTCTCCTGATCGTGCCGCTCGCGTACGCGGCGTACGGCGACGATCGCGCGGCGAAGCTGCGCGCCGCGGCGACGATCGCATTGAACCCGCCCGCGATTTGGTGTGCGGTCGAGGGGCACAACGACGCGATCGCGCTTGCGATCGTGGTCGCCGGTTTCGCGGTAGCGCGGCGCGGGTTCTTTGGTACCGGGGCGGTGATCGTCGCGTTTTCCGGGCTCGTCAAGGCACCGGCGGCGCTAGCCGCGGTTGCGTTCGCCGCGGTGCAGCGACGCGCGCGACTCGGGGCAGCGATGGGCATCGCGCTCGTCGCCGCCTTCTCGCTTCCTTTGATGTTTGGCGTCGGCGCGCGCCTCGCACCGCACGGACGGTACGCGCCGCAAGCGTCGCTCGCGGCGATCGTCGCACCATGGAGCCCGGTGGCGGCGATCGCGCTGGCCGGCGCGATCGGCATCGCGCTCGGGGTCGCCGGAGTAAGACGCCTGCGCTGCGGTGACAAGGCGGGCTGGATCTGGCTCGGGATCGGCGCGTGGGCGCTCGTTCCGAATCCGTATCCATGGTACGGGATCTGGCTGGTGGCGCTCGCGGCGATGGCGCCGCGCTCGCGCGCCGCGACCGCGGCGATTCTGCTGTCGTTCACCTCGCTGCTGCGCTACGTTCCCGACGCGATCGCCGTGCCCGGCGCGGCGGGGAGTATCGCGCTTGGCGTAGCGGCGTCCGTTCCGATGTTGCTGCTGCTCCCGGGCTGGTATAATGAGCGACTCACATGACCGCGTTGCTCAAAGAGACCGGCACCGGCGCCGGACACCTGCTCGCTGCGCTCGAAGGCAGCCGCACGTGGCAGGGTACGCTCGAACGCATCCGCGCCTTGCGCGCGCTGCCGGGAGATAAACCGGGCGCCTACGCGCTGCACGAAACCATCGGGGCCGCGCGTCCTGCGCTGCTGGGCGCGCTCGCGGGCGAATTGGGCGGCACGTTGCTGGCCGTCGTCGCGACCCCCGATACGGCGGAGCGCAACTTCGCCGATCTGCTTTATTACTTGGGCGAGCGGGGCGATCGCGTGGCGCTGCTGCGTTCGCGCGACGAGGCGGTCGGCGCGATCGAAAGCCCGTCGGAACGCAGCGCGCGCCTGACGCTGCTCGCCGATCTCGCGGGTGGGCGGCCGCGGGTCGTCTTAGCGCCGATCGCCGCGGTCCGTCAGCCGCTGATGGCGCGCGCGCGCTTCGAGCAGTCGACCTTCGTACTCCGAACGGGTGACGAGGCGGGCTGGGAACGGCTCCAAGAGCGGCTCTTCGCGCTCGGATACGAGCGTCGCGACGTCGTCAGCGCCGTCGGTGAATACGCGGTGCGCGGCGGAATCGTCGACTGCTTTGCGGCGACGGCGAACGCTCCCGTGCGAATTGAATTCGTCGGCGACGCCATCGAGTCGATGCGCGAGTTCGCGATCGAGTCGCAGCGCAGCAGTGCGGCCGTCGACCGCATCGAAGTCGCGCCATGGTCCGACGAGGTCGACGGCACGGCCACGATCTTCGACTATCTGCCGCCGGATGCAACCGTCGTTCTCGAGGAGCCGGCGACGATCGCGGCGACGGCGCGCGCGCTCGACGACGAGCGCGCGCGGGAGCGGCACACGTTGCTGGCGGACGAAGCGGCCGCCGAGACGCTGCTCGCGCATCCTTCCGCATCGCCGGCGTCGCTGCACGACATTGGGGCGTCGGTCGGGCGGCACGCCGCCCTCGTGCTGCCGGGCGCGATCGAGCTCGCGGACGATGCGAACGAGTGGGTACCGCCCGTACTCGATTCGTTCGTGCTCGAATGCCGACCGGTGGAGCATTTCAATCGGCAGGTCGCGCTCTTCTCGCAGGCTTTGCGTGACTGGATCTCGACCGGCGAGAGCGTCTTCATCGTCAGCGCAGCCGTCTCGCGTACCATCGATCTGCTGCGTGCGGCCGGCATCGAGCCCGGCCGCGCCGAGCGCGGCGCCGTGTACGTCGATCACGGATCGATCGAGTCGGGCTTCCGGCTGCCGGCAGTCCACCTGCGCGTGCTCGGCGATCGCGAGATCTTCGGTGCCCCGCCCCGGCGCGTCAAGATGCGCGCGCTGAAGGAAGGCGTGCCGGTAACGCTCGCCGACCTGCGCGTCGGCGATTATGTCGTGCACGCCGTTCACGGCGTCGGCCAGTATCTGGGCTTGCGCCCCGAGGCGATCCTCGGCGCGACGCAGGATTACCTCGACCTGCGCTACGCGGGCAGCGACCGGATGCTGGTGCCCGTCACGCAGATGCATCAGGTCGCGAAGTATTCGGCCTCCGAAGGGCAGGCACCGCGCCTCTCCAAGATGGGCGGCGCCGACTGGGCGCGCACCAAGGCGCGCGTCTCCGAGTCGCTGGCGAAGATCGCCGACGAGCTCGTCGCACTGTACGCGGAACGCGAGCTGTCGCGCGGCTTCTCCTTCGGGACGGACACGACGTGGCAAAGCGAGATGGAGGAGGCGTTCCCGTACGAGCCGACGCCGGATCAGCAGAAGGCCATCGACGCAACGAAGGGAGACATGGAGCGCGCGCGACCGATGGATCGTCTGATCTGCGGCGACGTCGGCTACGGGAAGACCGAGGTCGCAATGCGGGCGGCGTTCAAGGCCATCGCCGACAAAAAACAGGTCGCGGTGCTCGTGCCGACGACGCTGTTGGCGGACCAGCACTTTCGCACGTTCGGCGCCCGATTCGGCGCGTTTCCCGTGCGCGTGGAAGAGCTCTCGCGCTTCACACCCAAGGCCGACCAGAAGCGCATCCTGCGCGACCTCGCGGAGGGCAAGGTCGACGTGATCATCGGCACGCATCGGCTGCTGCAGAAGGACGTCGCGTTCGCCGACCTCGGCCTCATCGTAATCGACGAGGAGCAGCGCTTCGGGGTCATGCACAAGGAGCGTCTCAAGGAATATCGCGCCAGCGTCGACGCCTTGACGCTTTCGGCGACCCCGATCCCGCGCACGCTGCACATGTCGCTGATGGGCGTTCGCGATCTCTCGCTCATCCAAACCGCGCCGAAGAACCGCATGTCAATCAAGACGATGGTCGTTCCGGCCAGCGACGCCGTCGTGCAGCGCGCAATCGGCGCCGAGCTCGACCGCGGCGGCCAGATCTACTACTTGCACAACAGGATCGAGTCGATCCACGCGGTTCGCAACGCGCTCGAGCAGCTCGTCCCGCAGGCCCGCATCGCCATCGGCCACGGCCAGATGCGCGAGACCGAACTCGAACCGGTCATGCAGCGCTTCATCGACGGGGAGCTCGACGTTCTGGTCGCGACTACGATCATCGAAAACGGCATCGACATTCCCAACGTCAACACGATGATCGTCAACGACGCCGACAGGTTCGGCCTCGCGCAGCTGTATCAGCTGCGCGGTCGCGTTGGACGATCGAATCATCAGGCGTACTGCTATCTGCTATACCAAGGGCATAAGGCGCTCACGGAAGAGGCCAAGGCGCGCCTCGAAGCGATTCGGGAGTTCGCGCATCTCGGCTCCGGACTGCAGATCGCCATGCGCGATCTCGAGATTCGCGGGGCCGGCAACCTGCTGGGATCGGCGCAGTCGGGTTTCATCGCGTCGGTCGGATTCGAGACGTACTGTGAGCTGCTCGCCGAGGCGATCGCGGAACGCCGCGGTGCACCCGCATCGCTCGAAGAACGCCAGGAGGCCGTGATCGACGTCAAGGTCAGCGCCTTCATTCCCAATGAGTACATCTCGCAGGTTTCACAGAAAATCGCCGTCTATCAGCAGTTTGCGAAGGCCCGAACGGAGGCGGAAGTCGAGGAGGTAGCGGCGGGCGTCCGCGATCGCTTCGGAGCGTTCCCCGAACCGCTGCGCAATCTCGTCGAGCTGACTAAGCTCCGCGCCGTGGCCCTGCAGAAGCGCGTCACGCGGGTCGTCGTCGACGACCATCGCCTGACCTTCGGCGTCGGGTCCGGGTTTGAGCTCGATCCGTCGGCGCTTCCCAAGTTCGCCGCGCTTACGAAGAACCGGTTTCGTTTCGGCGACGGACGCATCGTCGTGGATCTCCCGTCCTGGCGCACCGGCCGCAAGGGTCCCTCGACGAGTTGGATGCCGCTTTTGCGGCAGCTGCTCGAGGCGATCTAGGCAACTCCGGCCCTCATTGGAGGACTTCTCCGATGCCGCGAGCGAAGCAGGGCGCCGTAACGCGGGGCTATCGGCCCCGCTTCCTACGCACTCGACTTTCCTACGGAGCTATAATGTCGAAAGCCCAACGCATCACCGTGGGCCTCGCCGCCCTTCTGCTGGGCACGTCCCTTGCGGCGTGCTCCGGCGGCGGCACGGTCGCGACGGTGAACGGCCAACCGATCAGCCGAGACCAATTCAACAGCCGCCTCGAGACGAGCCCGATGTCGCGCGGCGTTCTGCAGCAGATGGTGCAGGAGATGCTGATCGAGCAGTACGCCAAAAATAACAACATCGCCGTCACCGACGCCGAGATCGCCGACCGCGAGAATCAGATCAAGGCGGCCTTCCCGGGCACCTCATGGGACGAGATGCTCAAGTCGCGCAATCTCACCGAGACGGACGTGCGCGCCGCGCTACGCGAGCAGCTGATTCTCGATAAGGCGCTCCAAAAAGATATCAAGGTCTCGCCTGCCGAGCTCAAGGCGGCGTTCGCGCGGGATCACGCGTCCTACGATACGCCGCCCACCGTAACGGCGCGTCACATTCTCGTTCCCAACCTCGCCCTGGCCAACGAGATCGAAAAGGATCTCAAGGCCGGACAGAGCTTCGCAACGCTCGCGCAAAAGTATTCGACCGATCCCGGAAGCAAGGACAAGGGCGGCGACCTCGGCAGTTTCCGCAAGGGGCAGATGGTGCCGGCGTTCGACAAGTACGCCTTCTCGGCGCCGATCGGCGTGATCAGTCCGCCGATTAAATCGCCGTTCGGCTACCATGTCATCCAGGTCGAGAGTCGCACGCCGGGCAAGAAGGCGACGCTCGCCGACGCGACTCCTAAACTGCTTATCGCTCTGCGTCAGCAGAAGGAAGCTCCGCTGATGCAGCCGTTCCTGCAAAGCCTTCAGCAGCACGCGGTCATCGTCGCGAACGATCCGCAGTTTGCCGGACTCTTCCCGAGCCCGCTACCGGCGGCGGCGGTCACGGCCTCCGCACCGGCGGCGGCGGCCACGGCCTCCGCAGCGGCCACGGCCTCCGCAGCGGCGGCATCGCCCGCACCCAGCAGCACGAAGTAGGGCCGCCGCGGCGGCAAGCGGGGGCGTCTCGCCGACGCCCCCGAAACGGCGCTAGGAACCCGCGGGCGCATGCTCGCGTACGCTGCTGAGTTCGATTTCGGATGAGTTCTAGGAGCGAGGGGAGGGAGCATAGTCTTAAAACTTTGTGACCGACCGAGCGACGGCGAAATCGACCTCAGCCCGTGGGGTTGGACGCGGCGGCTATCGCCGACCGCGCCGGCCGATGCCGGCGCGTCCAACAGCCCGCACCATCATACGCCGGCAGGCTCCTAAGTGTTAATTCGCATCGCCGGCCTGGGTCCGGGTGACCCGCGACTGTTGACGATCGGGAGCCTTGACGGGCTGCGGGCGATCGGCAGAGCCGTCGTGCTGCTCGCACCGCCGGATCTCACGTCATATCTCGATCGCAACGGCGTCGCCATCGTCCGCGGCATGGTGGACGATCCGGCGCTGCTCGTGCGCGGGAGCTCGGACGAGATCGCGCGCTTCGCGCAGCGTCTCGACGACCCGGCGTTGGGCGAAGGTCCCCTCGGCCTCGGCGTGCTCGGCAATCCGCTGTCGGACTTTCCCGGGCTCCCGGCGCTGCTGCGCGCGCTCGAGACCCGCGGCGCCGCGACGGAGATCCTCCCCGGAGTGCCCCGGGCCACGCTCTCCGCCTCGATCGCGATGCCGCTCATGCCGCTTCCGCCCCAGTCGTCCCACTACTCCTGGGACGACCTCGTGGAGATCATGGCGCGGCTGCGCCTGGGCTGCCCGTGGGATCGCGAGCAGACGCACCGCACGCTGATTCCGTATCTCATCGAGGAGACGTTCGAAGTCGTCGAGGCGATCGAACTTTCGCATCTCGAGGGCCTGTGCGAAGAACTCGGGGACCTGTTGCTGCAGGTACTCTTTCACGCCCAGATCGCCACCGAGGTCGGAAAGTTCAGCATCGCCGACGTCGTCGACGCACTCTCCAACAAGATGGTCCGCCGCCATCCGCACGTCTTCGGCGACGCCGTGATCGAAGACGTGGACGCTCAGTGGCGCAACTGGGAGCGCCTCAAAGCGCTCGAAAAGACGGCGCAAGGGCGCAAGAGCCGGCTCGACGGAATCCCGAAACACCTCGGCGCGCTGCAGCGCGGCCAGCGAATGCAGGAAAAGGCGGCGCGCGTCGGCTTCGATTGGCCGAACGCGTACGGCGTGCTCGACAAACTCTCCGAAGAGCTGCGCGAGCTCGCCGAGGCGCGTCGTCAACCGCAGGACGATCCGCGCGTGCGCGAAGAGCTCGGCGACGTGTTCTTCACGCTGGTCAATCTGTCGCGAGCACTGGGGATCGACGCCGAAACCGCGCTCCGCGAAGCCAACGAGAAATTTTATCGGCGATTCGCATTCATGGAAGAGCGCGCCCGCGCCGAAGGCAAGGTCCTCGCCGATCTGTCGCTCGGCGAACTGGAGGAGCTATGGCAGAAGGCGAAGGCCTGACCGCGAGTCTGCGCGTGCGTATGGGTCTGCACGACGCGCACTACGGCGGCACGCTCGTGGACGGCGCCCGCATCCTGGCGCTCTTCGGCGACGTCGCGACCGAGCTGCTGATACGCCTCGACGGCGACGAAGGACTCTTTGCCGCGTACGACAGCGTCGAGTTCCTCGCGCCCGTTTACGCCGGCGACTTCATCGAGGCTCGGGGGCGCGTCGTAAAGGTCGGAAAGACCTCGCGGCGCATGGAGTTCGAGGCACGCAAGGTGATCGCCGCACGGCCGGAGCTCGGCGACAGCGCCGCCGACGCGCTCGACGCGCCGGTCATCGTGTGCCGAGCCGCCGGGACGTGCGTCACGCCGAAGGCGAAGAAGCGCCGCTGACGATAGTGCTCGGCGCTTGACTCCGAGCCAAGATGCCGCGGTGATGAGGAGCGCTCGGGCCGGTGCAGCGTGCTACGCCCTCGTCTGGGTCTTGTTCTTCGCACTCGCGGCGACGCTCGGCACGATCGTCGCATGGCGCTACGCCATCTTTCGCAACGACGTCGATCTCGGCATCTTCACGCAAGTTATCGCGGGCCTGGGGCACGGATTCTCGAGTACGGCCGAAGCGGGAAGAAATCACCTCCTCGCTCATTGGTCGCCGATCATCGTGACGGCTTGGCCGTTTGTTCGCGCGTTGGGGCCAGTCGGATTGGAGTACCTTCAGGCGATCCTCGTCGCCGCGGTCGTGTTTCCACTGTGGGGAATGGCGCGCGCGAGGTTCCGTCCCGTCGCCGCACTCGCGATCGTCGCGGTAGCGGCGCTCTATCCGATCCTATGGGCCGACGGCGTCGGCGACTTCCACGAGATGGCCTTCGTGCCGTTGCTCTCGGCGACGCTCGTCTACGCTCTCGACCGGCGCCGCTGGTCGCTCGGCATCGTCGCCGCGCTGCTGCTCGCGTGCACGAAGGAGGACCAGTTCGTAATCCTGGCCGCGAACGGGGTGCTCTTCGCGGCCGCGGCGCGTAAGGACGTCGCGGCGAAGCGGATCGGGCTGGTCATCGCCGGCGCGGCCGTCGCGTTAGGCGTGACGTATTTCGCCATCGTCCGCCAAGCGCTGGGCCCGCACGTTGCGTATGAGTCGCTCCGCTTCTACCACTGGACGATGCCCGCGGGCGACGTGCGGAGCCTGATCGCCGGCGTGCTGCTGCCGCGGGTGAGCTACGTCTTGGCGCTGCTCGTCCCGCTAGCGTTTCTTCCGTGCGTTTCCCGGTATGGTTTGTTCCTCATTCCGGGGCTCGTCGAGATCCTTGGCTCGCACCGGCCGATCACGCTCGTCCCGGGCGCGCACTACAGCGGGCTGCTCACGGGCTACGCGCTCGTGGCGTTCGTCGACGGTGCCGCCAGGCTCGACGCGTACAAGCCGCTGCTCGCGAAGGGACTCGTCATCGCGGCGGCCTTCCTGTGCATGGGAATCGAAGTTTTCGCAAGCCCGATGGAGTACTGGTACTATCTCTACCGCACCCCGAACGCGCACGACGCCGCGCTCGAGACGACGCTGCGACGGCTGCCGCCGCATGCGGACGTCGGCGCCGAAGACGAGATCTTTGCGCATCTCGGTCTCGATCCGAAGGCGACGGTCGGTTTTGACGGCCAGCGATGGTTCGTCTACGATCGCACGCAGTACTCCACGCACTGGCAGCGCGTCGACGAGCCTGCGGTGCGGGCGGCGCTGGCCAAAGGCGCGTACGCCATAGCGTCCGACCGCGACGGAATCGTCGTGCTGCGTGCAGTGCGTCCGAAGCACCCCTGAGTCACACGACGCGGCGGATTACGAGAATCGTCGCATCGTCGCGCATCTCGGCTCCCGAATAGGTCTTCACCGTATCGAACAAAGTGTCGGCAAGCGCCTGCGCGGCCAACTCGCGATGCAGCAAGAAATTCTCGCGCAGACGCTCGACCGTGTAGAGCTCGCCACGGCTGTTGATCGCCTCGGTGAGACCGTCGGTATAAATGACGATCCTGTCGCCCGGCTGCAACGTCCGCTCCTCGATGCGATACGTCGCCCCCTGGTTGACGCCGAGCACGATGCCGTGCGTTTCCATGACCTCGACGTCGGCCGCGGCGGCCCGGAGGATCAGCGCCGGCTCGTGGCCGGCGTTGACGATCCGCAAGCGGCCCGTGATCGCATCCACGGCGCCGAGCACGAACGTGATGAAATGATCCGTGTTGCGCAGATCCGAGGTGACCACGCTATTGGTGTGTTCGAGGATCGACTCGAGCCGCTCGGAACCCAGCGCCTGCACGAGCCCGCGGACCAGATAGCGCAGCATGAGCGCGTTGAGCGCCGCCGCCAGGGATTTGCCCGAGGCGTCGCCCAGCCCGAACAAGAGCTGAGCCTGAGACGGAAAGACGTCGATGTAATCGCCGCCGACGAGACGTGCCGGCTCAGCGTGCACGCCGATTTCGAGGCCGGGAATCTCAGGAACCGTGACGCTGAGCAGCGCGCTCTGGATGCGCTCCGCAGCGAGATCGAAGTCCCTCTGAGCGTTTTCTCCGCCCGATAACGCGCCGACCGCCCGGGATACTGAGCCCCACATCGGTCGGCCTACTTGCACGAACGGGCCCGAAGGCCTCCCGCACCGCTATACGAGCCGCTCGTGCGTCTTACGTTTCCAGACGAACTCGTAGTAGCAGAATTGCAGCGCGAGCACGACGCAATACGAGATTGGATAGCCGAGCCAGACGCCGTCGAGGCCGACGTGGTGCATCAAGACATACGCGACCGGCACCTCGACGCCCCAAATGGCGAGGATGCCGTTGATCGTCGGCCACAGCACCGTGCCGCTCCCGCGCATCACGCCGCTGAGAACCGCCGAGTTCCCAAACAGCAGATAGCTCCACAGCGTAATCATCAGGAGGGCGTGCGCGATGTCGAGCGTCTGCGGGTCCGTGATGAACCATCCCAAGATCTGCCACGCGAAGATGTAGCAGAGACCGATGATGGTTCCGCCGATGACGTAGCTCAGGCCCACGGCCGAACGGATCACGCTTCCCAGCTTGTCCTCGCGCCGAGCGCCGATGCACTGCGCGCCGAAGATGGATGCCGAGATGCCGATCGAGATCGCCGGAAACTGTACGTACCCGACAACTTGATTGACCGCGCCGTACGCGGCCGTCGCGCTCGATCCGAAGCGGTTCACGAACGAGATGACCGCGATCTCCGCCAGCGAGACCATCATCACTTGGATGCCGGTCGGCACTCCGATCCGCACGATGCCGCGCAGGATGCTCCAATCGATGAGCATGTCTTCCAGCGTCTCGCGATCGAACTTCAAGGGGTGATCGCGGCGGGCGAGATAGTAGAGCAGCCACGCCAGCGCCGCCGAGTTGGCGATCAGGCCCGCCACCGCGGCGCTGACCACGCCGAGCTTGGGCAGGCCGAAGACGCCGACGATGAAGAGCGGCGTCACGACGATCGCGAGGAGCGCCGAAACGATCAGCGCGTAGAAGGGCGTCGTGGAATCGCCGGTGCCGCGCAGGATCGTCGCGTAGACGAAATACACGAAGAAGATCGGCATCGTCAGGAAGAGCACGCGCGCGTACGCGTCCGATTGGGCGATGATGTCGGGCGGCGTTCGCAGCCACCCCAGAATCGTCGGCGAGCCGAAGAAACCTACGATCGCGACGAGGATGCCCAGATAGAGCCCGGCGCCGATCACGGTTCCGGCGATCTTCTTCACCTTGTGGTGGTCGCCGGCACCGAAGGCCTGGCCGATCAGAACGCTGGCACCGCTCGAGACGCCGAAGACGAAGGAAAACAGCAGAAAAACGATCGGAAAGACGGCCGAGATGGCCCCCAGAGCCTCCGTGGAGATGAGACGACCGATCCAGATGCTCGCCATCGTCTGCGAGGCCGATTGCAGGACGTTGCTGAGCATCAAGGGCACCAGAAAGACGAGGAGGATCTGCCACATCGGCTTGCCC
Source organism: Vulcanimicrobiota bacterium (assembly GCA_963723485.1). Taxonomy (GTDB): domain Bacteria; phylum Vulcanimicrobiota; class Vulcanimicrobiia; order Vulcanimicrobiales; family Vulcanimicrobiaceae; genus Cybelea. The sequence goes on from CAVRQS010000002.1 coordinate 736,441, forward strand.
TCCTCGAACACGTTGACCCCGCGACGTTGTACCGCGCGCGCCTGCGCCATTACACCGGATCCTCTACTCCTGCGCTAGTACTTCATAGACTCGTTTTCGCGTCTCGTTGAGCAACTCACAAACATGCCCGATTGTTTCGGGTTTCGAGTTGGATCCAAGCTGAGCGATCGACTGCATGAGCCGGGCCGCCGCCTCGCGCAACCGGTCGGCCTCGGCGTCGGAGGCATCTTCATCTTCGTCCGCGTCGAAGAGGCGTCCGAGCTCCTTGGCATGCTCATCGAGCAGGCGCCGTCCCTTTTCGGCGATCTCGTACGTACGCCGTTCGCCCTCGTCGCGCCCGACGATGAGGCCGGCCGCCTCGAGCGCACCGAGGATCGGGTAGACCGAACCGGCTCCCGCGCCCCAACCCTTCTCGCGAAAGGCACGCATCAACTCATAGCCGTGGCGCGGCATCTCAGCCAGGAGCTTGAGCATCGCAAACTTGAGCAGGCCGCGCTTGCGCCGGCGGCCATGCCGCCGATGCGGCTGACCGAACATCCGGCCCCATCTGCCCGGGCGCGGATCACCCCCAAAACCGATGTCCATGACTGCCCTCCATTGACATCGCGATACTAAACGATATATCGCAATGCCGTCAATACGCCGCGAGCGCCCCGCGAGCGTCTTTGACCAGGCGCGTTGAATGAGGCGCCGCGGTGCGGTTGGATAAGTTCATGAAAGTCTCGCGGCTGGCCAAACGGCGCAGCGAAGCGCACGAAGCGCTCGAGCATGGGCGCATCACAAAGGACGGCAAGACGCTCAAGCCGGGCTATCAGGTCAAGCCCGGCGACGAACTCGAGATTCACTATGCCACCAAGTTCGTCACCGTGCGGGTGCTCGAGGTGCCATTGCGCGTGACGCCCGCGGTGCGCGGCGAGTCGCTCTACGAGATCCTCGGCTCGCGGAAGGACGACGCCGAGTGGCTGTGATCTCGGCGGATACGAAGGACGCGCTCGCGCGCGACCTGCCATCCGAAGCGCATTGCCGGCAGGCGCTCCTCGCCGGGCTGGCGTTCTACGGTCGGTCGGAGGACCGGTTTGTTACGCATCGCAACGCCGTCGCGCGGCTGTTCTGGTCGCTGCTCGACGATCGGAAGTCGCATCCCATCGAGACTCGCGCTCCGACGCGCCTGCAGCGGCTCCCGACGTTCGCGATCGCATTGCCCGAGCGCCTCACGACGACGCCTCCCAAACCGGTGTACCGCTGCGATCGTCTGATCGAGCTGCGCGCGGCGTTTCTCGCGTGCGGATCGCTCGCCGCGGGCACGCGCGGCTACCACCTCGAGTTCGTGGCGCGCAGCGACGGCATCGCGGAGCGGCTGCGATGGATGCTGCGCAGCGCCGGTGCGGCGTCCAAAGAGACGCGGCGCAAGGGTCGCGCCGTGCTATACTTCAAGGACTTCGACGCCATCGTCGAGCTGCTCACGCGAATCGGCGCGTTCGGCGCGGTCCTCGCGCTCGAGGACGTCCGCGCGCTGCGCGAGACGAAGAATCGCATCCATCGTCTGGTCAACACCGAGGCCGCGAACCTGCAGCGCTCCGCCGAGGCGGCCGCCGCGCACCGCCAGGTCATCGAATATCTTCAGAGTGCGTACGGGCTTCCGAGGCTCACGCCGGCGCTGCGCGAAGTCGCCGAACTTCGCCTCTCGTATCCGGACGAATCGCTCGCCGAGCTGGGGCGGCGCTGCAATCCACCGATAGCCAAGCCTACGGTGAGCGGGCGGCTCGGAGCGCTCAGCCGGCTCGCCGACTACCTCCGCGGCGTGCAGGGGAGCGCGAAAGCGGCCAGGTAAACGCGCTCATGCGCATTGGGATCAACGGCTTCGGCCGCATCGGAAGAAACTTCACCAAGGCGGTGGTCGAGCGCCATCCCGAGATCGACATCGTGGCGGTCAACGACCTGATCGACGCGAAGCAATGCGCGCATCTCTTCAAATACGACAGCAACTACGGCTCGTACGAGGGCAGCGTGGCCGGACAGGACGGCACGCTCGCGATCGACGGACGGCAAATCAAGGTCTTCGCCGAACGGGACCCGGCCCGGCTCCCGTGGCGCGACCTGGGCGTCGACGTCGTCGTCGAATCGACCGGTCTCTTCACGAACGCCGAGAAAGCGCGCGCCCACATCGATAGCGGCGGCGCCAAGAAGGTCATCATCTCGGCGCCAGCGACCGGGGAGGACGTCACGATCGTCCTCGGCGTGAACGATCGCAGCTACGACCCCGAGAGACACAACGTGATCTCCAACGCTTCGTGCACCACGAACTGCCTCGCGACCGCCGTGAAGCCGGTGGTCGACTCGCTCGGGTGGGTGAAGGGCTTCATGACGACGATCCACTCGTACACGAACGATCAGAACGTGCTCGACGGGCCCCACAAGGACCCGCGCCGCGCGCGCAACGCCGCGACCAACATCATTCCGACCTCGACCGGCGCGGCGAAGGCGCTCTACCTGACGATCCCCGAGGTCAAGGGAACGTTCGACGGCTTCTCGCTGCGCGTCCCGACGCCGACCGTCTCGATGATCTATCTGGTCGCGCAGACCAAGAAGCCGACGACCAAAGAGGAGCTCAACGCGATCCTGCGCGGTGCCGCCGAGGGAGAGCTGAGCAAGTACGTCGCGTACACGGACCACGAGCTCGTTTCCAGCGACTTCAAGAAGAATCCATACAGCTCCATCATCGATTCCAAGCTCACGAACGCCAACGGCGACCTCGTCCAAATCGCCGCGTGGTACGACAACGAGTGGGGATACTCATGCCGGCTGGCGGAGCTGACGGCGATGGTGCTCACGACCGTTCACGCGAAGGCCTGAGCACCGCTTCGAGCGTGAGCTTTCGACGCCTCGAAGAGCTCCACGTTGGGGGCAAGCGCGTGTTGGTTCGCGAGGATCTCAACGTACCGCTCGCCGACGGGCGCATCCTCGACTTCGGCCGCGTGGACGCTGCCGTTCCGACACTGCGCTGGCTGCACGAGCACGACGCTCGCACAATCGTCTTATCGCATCTCGGCAGACCCGACGGGAGGCCGGACCCGCGCTTTTCGCTGCGGCCCGTGGCACAAGCGCTCTCCGACCGACTCGGCGTGCGCGTCGTTTTCGCCGACGACAGCGTCGGAGAGGCGGCGGAACGCGCCGTCGCGGAGCTCCGCGACGGCGACGTACTGCTGCTCGAGAACCTACGTTTTCATCCCGAGGAAGAGCGCGACGACGAAGCGTTCGCGCGCCGCCTCGCGAGCCTCGGCGATTACTACGTCGACGACGCGTTCGCGACCGCGCACCGCGCGCACGCCTCGACAGAGGCGTTGGCGCGCATGCTCCCCAGCGCGGCGGGACTCTTGATGGAGGCGGAGCTGTCCGCGCTGTCGCCGCTGCTCGAGCATCCCGCTAAGCCGTTCGTATGCGCGATCGGCGGCGCCAAGATCAAAGATAAGATCGGCCTCCTGCAGCATCTGGCGGAGCTCGTCGACGCGTTTTGCGTCGGGGGAGGAATGGCCAACACGCTGCTCGCGGCTTCGGGCGTGGCCGTCGGCCGCTCGCTGCGCGACGACGACCTCGATCCGGCGCGTCAGTTTCTGGCTTTCGCGAAGGAACGCGGCATCGAGTTGCAGCTTCCCAGCGACGCGGTCGTGGCACCGGCCGTCGAGGCGGCGCCCGAGGCCCGCGTCGTCGCGATCGGCGACGTCGGAGGCGAGATGATTCTCGACATCGGACCGGCGAGCGCGCAGGCGTACGCCGCGACGATCGAGCGCGCCAAAACGATCGTTTTCAACGGTCCGATGGGCGTCTACGAAAATCCGGCCTACCGGCGCGGGACGCAGATCGTCGGCGACGCGATCGCGCGAGCCACGGCGGCGGGAGCGGTGAGCGTCGTCGGCGGCGGTGACGCGGCGGCGGCGGCGCATCTGCTCGGCTTCGCGTCCAAGGTCACGCACGTTTCGACGGGCGGCGGCGCGACGCTCGAGTACCTCGAAGGCAGGACGCTTCCGGGAGTTGCCGCGCTTGAGCGTTAGAACGATCGTTGCCGGCAACTGGAAGATGCACAAGACCTCGGCGCAGACCACCGCGTTTCTCGACGCCTTCCTGCCCAAAGCCGTAATGCTGCCCGAGAGCATCGAGATCGTCGTCGCGCCGCCGTTCGTCTCGATTCCCGCCGCGTCGTCGCTGCTGCGCGGCTCGCGCGTGCACCTCGGCGCGCAGACGATGCACTGGGAGCTCGAGGGCGCGTTTACCGGCGAGATCAGCGCCCCGATGCTGCGCGAGTTCGGCGTGTCGCACGTCATCCTCGGCCACTCGGAACGCCGGGCATACTGCAACGAGACCGACCGCACCGTGCACTTGAAGGTGCGCACGGCCCTCGAGCAGGGGCTGACGCCGATTGTCGCCGTCGGCGAGACGCTCGAGGAGCGCAACGCGGGTGCGACCGACGATCGCGTGATCGAACAAACGCGCGCCGCGCTGGACGGCGTCGCGGGGGACCAGCTGTTTCGCATCGTCGTCGCCTACGAGCCCATCTGGGCCATCGGCACGGGGCGCAACTGCGATCCGCAAGAGGCCGACCGCGTGATGGCGACGATTCGCGGGTGCCTGCGCGGGCTCGACGAAACGCCGCTTCTCTACGGCGGAAGCATGACGGCCGATAACGTCGCCGCGTACATGCGGCAGGCCAACGTCAACGGCGGCCTCGTCGGCGGCGCGTCGCTCGATCCCGACGGCTTCGCGGCTCTCATCGCCAATGCGGCGTGAATCATAAACCTGTAGTTCTCGCCGTGCTCGACGGTTGGGGCTGCCGCGAATCCGCGCAGGGCAATGCCATCGCGGCCGCCGCGTTGCCGCACTGGCGCGCGCTCCTCGAGCGTTGGCCGCACACGACGCTCCGGGCCTCGGGAGAGGCCGTCGGCCTCCCGCACGGCGTCATGGGCAACAGCGAGGTCGGCCACATGAACCTGGGCAGCGGCCGCGTCGTTCCGCAGGGTGTCACGGTCATCGACGCCGCGATCCGCGCGGGCCAGTTCGGCGATAACGAGACGCTGCGACGCGCCATCGCGCACGTCGCGGGAAGCGGCAAGACGCTGCACTTCATGGGGCTGCTCTCCGACGGACGCGTGCACAGCTCGATGGAGCATCTGTTCGCGCTCGTGGATGCGGCCGTCGGCGCCGGCGTCCCGGTGGCGATCCACTGCTTTCTCGACGGACGCGACACGCCGCCGCGCTCGGCCCTCACCTACGTGGAGCGGCTCGAAGCCAAACTCGGCGCCGTCGGACGGACGGGTGCGATCGCGAGCGTGACCGGACGGTACTACACGATGGACCGGGATCGCCGCTGGGAGCGCACTCGGCGCGCGTACGAACTGCTGGCCAACGGGCAGGCCGAGCACCGCGCCGACGACGCGCGCGCCGCGGTGCTCGACGCCTACGCGCGCGGCGAGGACGACGAGTTCGTCTTGCCGGCCATCGTCGGCAGCGCGCGTCCCATCGAGGACGGCGACGCCTTCGTCTTCTTCAACTTTCGGCCGGACCGCGCGCGACAGCTCACGACGGCGTTCAACGCGGGGACGTCGCTGTATTATGACGATGGCTTCGGCGTCTTTCCATCGCGGCGCTATGCGAATCCGTTCTTCGCGACGATGACGAAGTACGACCAAGAGTACACCAACCCGGTGCTGTTCGGGCCGCGGCCGCAGTACGACACGTTCGGTGAGATCCTCGCCGGCGTTGGGCTGCGCCAGCTGCGGCTCGCGGAGACCGAGAAGTACGCGCACGTAACGTACTTCTTCAACGGCGGGCGTGAGGATCAGTTCGAGGGCGAAGACCGCGTGCTGATTCCGTCCGACCGTTCGGTGCCCACCTACGATCTGGCACCCGCGATGCGGGCACGCGAGATTACCGACGCCGCCGTAAGCGCGATTGAGAGCGGACGCTACGACGCCATCATCATGAACTACGCGAATCCCGACATGGTCGGACACACGGGCAAGTGGCAGCCGACGATCGATGCCTTGGGCGTCGTGGACGAGTGCGTCGCGCGACTGGTCGATGCGACGCTGCATGCGAACGGTCTGCTCGCGATCGCCGCCGACCACGGCAACGCCGAGGAGGAGGTCGCCGCCGACGGCAGCCCGATCACCGCCCACACGACCAATCCGGTGCCGCTGGTCATCATCGCGAACGGCCTGCATGGCAGCCTCGCCGCGGGAGGCAAGCTCGGCGACGTGGCACCGACGCTGCTCACGCTCATGGGCCTGCCGATCCCCGAACGCATGACCGGCAAGAATTTGTTTACGCCGGCGTAACAACTCGATAAATTCAGGCGAATCACAGCGGCCCTTACGCTGGCTATCAGCATCGCGTGAGAGCATACGGATATGAACGATGTGCGTGACGTGCTCGCGTTCGCTCGAGGCCTGATCTACTTCGTATTTCTCGGCACGGCTACCGTCGCGATCGCGCTCGCGGCGCACCTCCGCTAGAGAGACGAGCTATGCATCGGCACGATAACACCCGCTGGGATCGACCTGGATCCGGCGATCCCCGATCACGATCGAGCGAATGCGATGGTCCCAAAAACAGAACACCTTCAACGCCACCGGCCGCAGCTTGGCGAGCAGCTCCCTCGCTCGCTGCGACACCGCCAACGCGTCTCGTACCCAGCGTGGATGATCGTACGGCAGCAACGCAGTCTCGAGCTCCGCCTCCGGAGCTGCCGCGACGATCGCCTCCGAGCGGCTCGCGCCGACGCGCAGCGGCAGCGCGGCGGCGCTCTCGTCCGGCTCAATGCGGCGCAGCATACGTCTGACGCTCGGACAAGCGCCTGAGCCCGGCGATCGCGCTCGTGTGCAGCTGCGAGGCACGCTGCGGCGAAATGGCGAGCTGCCTGCCGATCGCGCGCAGCGACTTTCCGTTGAAATAGTGCAGCAGCACGACCTGGCGCTGGCGCGGCGGCAAGCCCTCGACGAGCGCGGCGAGCCGTTCGCGTTCCGAGCGCACCTCGACGATGCGCCCGGGATCCTCGCCCCAATCGCCGGAGAGCGACTCCCCGATGGGAAGCGGCGCATCCAGTGAAAGCGGCTGGCCGCGATACGCCGCCGCGACCGCGCGCCGGTATCCGGGGCAGCGGACGTCCATCTCGCCCGTACCCGGCACGTCGCCGCGCTCGGCCGCGATCGCGTAACGCTGATTCTCGCCGTCGCGAACGATGCGGCGCGCTCGCTCGGAGACCGGATCCATCCGCCGGATGCCGTTGAGCATCGCGCCGACGATCAATCGCCGCGCGTACTCCTCGAGACGCGGCCCGCGCAGCGGATCGAACGAGTCGACCGCGCGAATCATGCCGACGCAGCCGTCGCCGACGAGATCGTCCATATCGAGATTGGGAACGAGGCGCTTGAGCCGCCGCGCGACCCTGCGCGTCAGCGGCAACAAAGTGCGCACGCGCTCCTCGCGCTCGTCGGCGTCGATCACCGAGCCTTCTCCAGTTTTTCCGCGAGCAGCGCCGCGAAGCGTTGGTCGCGTCGCGCGATCTCGCGGGCCAGCGAGTCGAGCTCGTAGTCGCCCAGCGTGCCGGCGCCGGCGATCATCGGGCGCAGGACCGGCGCGAGCAGCATCGCTTCGAGCAGTTCCGCGGCGTGGCGTGCCGTGACGCTATCCACGCTGCAGATTATTGGCGATCCGCAGCATCTCGTCGGCGGCCTGCACGCCCTTGGCGTTCGCCTCGTAGGCGCGCTGCGCGGTGAGAATCTGCATCATCGCGTCGATGATCGTTACGTTGGATTGTTCGAGCATGCCGAAGCGCAGCTTCGGTCCGTCGTCGGAGCCTGGTACCGCGTCGCGCCTGCGGCCGGCCGCCGTCGTCGCCTCGAAGATTCCCCCGCCGGTATCGCGCAGCGCCTCGGGCGCTGGAAACTCCGCCAGCCGAATCCGCCCGACGCTGCGTTTCCCGGCGGGACCGGCCACCTCGACCGTTCCGTCCGCGGCGACCGTCGCGGTAACGGCATCGGCGGGAATGCGAATGCCCGCGAGCGACAAGCCTTGCGAATTGCGCAGCGAGCCGTCGGCGGTGCGCGAGAACTCGCCGTCGCGCGAAAAGCGCAGGTGCCCTCGATCGTCGGCGAGCGTGAAGAATCCGGGCCCGTCGATCGCCAGGTCGAAGGGTCCCGGGCTGCGCGCAAGCTTGCCTTGATTGAAGAGGACGCGCGCGCCGAGCGTTACGGTGCCGATGCCGGCCTGTCCCGGCGCGACCAGCTCGGCGAACGTCTGCGCCGATCCCTTGAATCCGACGACCTCGGCGTTAGCGAGGTTGTCGGCGATCGTATCGAGATTGCGTTGTTGCGCCGCCATGCCGCTAGCGGCCGCGAAGAGCGCGCGATCCATGAGCGCCGCTACTTGACGCGCGCCGCGTCGGAAGATTTCTGGCGCGACGCATCGATCGCGGTCAGCGCTTTCTGCGCGCTCTCGAAGGAACGCTCCGCCGCCAGGACGTCGATCATCTCGGCGATAGCGTCGACGCCGGACGTCTCGAGGTAACCGGTCTGCACGCGGCTCGAGCCCGGAAGCTCAAAGGCGCTCGCATTGAAGCGCGAGCCGCGAAAGGCTCCGTGCGCGCCGAGCAGCGTGCCGCCCCGGGCGTCGCGCAGCGTGCCGTCGGGCTGCCGCTCGAACGCGCCGGCCCGCGTCTCGCGCACGGCGCCGGAGCCGTCGCTAATGCGAAAGGCCCCGTCGCCGACGATCGCGAGATCCAGGTCGCGCCCGGTATGTCGCAGCGCGCCGCGGTCGCCGGCCGTCCGTCGCTCGACCGTCACGCCGCGCGCGGTGAGAAATCCGCGCGACGCCAACCTGCGAAAGCCGTCCGTCGAGACGTTGGCGAGGTTTTCCGTCGCGATCTCCAGGCGCGTTCGCGCCGCGATCATGGCGCTGGCGGCCCAAGCAATTCCGTCCATGCGCGCATGGTAGCGAAACGGTGTAGCCGAATCGTTTCCACACCGTGACCGACGTGCGTTACCTCGTGGGAATCGCGCCGGCCGCGCCCCGCCACTCAAGCGTCAGTACCGGGACGTCGTCATGAGCTTGGACCTCGGCAGTACATCGCGGTCGGCCAAGTACCCACTGGGATCACGCGGCGATCGTAATCGTGTGGGACGACTGGGGCGGCCTGTACGACAACCTGCCGCCCAAGCAGATGAACTGCGGGGGCTCGGGTTCCGCGTGCCGGCAGTCGTCGCTTTCCCGTATGCGAAGGCCGCGAATATCTCAGAGACGAACTACGAGTTCGGGAGCATCTCGCGATACATCGAGGAGGCTCAAGAAGGTCGCGACCTCAGCTTAACATCGAGGTGCCTTCAGCGGATTACAAGTCATGAAAGTACCTCTCTCCGGATGCCCGCCTCAATTTGGGTGATTGGATAGTATGCCGCCGACTGCTTCACAACGACAGAGCGAACAGCTCCGAGCCCTAATGATCGAAGTGGCTCGCAGCGAGCTTGCCGCAGTGACGGCTGCCGTGAAATTTTGGCGAGGGTGGGTCGAATCGGCCGATAAGTACACTCAGAAAATCAGCGACGAACTGAGACGCGTCAGCGAGGGAACTGAAGATTCGAAGCAATTCGTTGGTCGGCTCGCGGATTTCAGCCGCGAATACCTGCGAGAAGTGAGCTCACTGCCCACGGTCGCTGCGGATCACTTCGCAAATGAGATTATGAAGGTCTCAAGACCGGTCGCCAATCCAACGCCTAAGCGCAGCCGGAAAGCCAGGGCAAAGCCGTAGGCTGCCTTGGTTAGATGACGCCTTCCACACGCGGATCTGGCCGCCGCTTACTCATGAGGGAAAGAGCACGGATCCATCTTCGCTGAACGTCCATAGTCCAATCGACGTGCCAGAGAGGATCGTCGGATAGCGATTTCCACGAGTCGTTTATCCAGCCGGCAGTTTCCGCCAACGAAAGTGCGCCCCCGCGCGGCCTATGGATACCCAGCAAACCTTCACCCGTTTTCATCCACATCTCGGCGAGAATCCCCGACGGATTGACCTCCAATCCGCCGAAGCACGCACCCACTGTGGCTGCGAACTTTGAGTCGTTCTGAGCAAGCGCACAGCCCCGCACGAGCGCCTTTCTCCAAGATCCCCAGTAATGCGGGTTGCGCAGCGTGGCGGCGCATAAGTCAACGAATATCATCGAGGGGTCGAAGTATTTGCGAAATTGAGTTTCATAGGTGGAAAGCGATCTTGCGTCCGGCTGTCCCTTCGCGGTTGCCTCCAAAATAACGTGCGCTGCGATCGACGCTGATTCCATCGCCGGTGTAATGCCTTCTCCCGTCATCGGATCGACGAAACTCCCCGCGTCGCCAATGAGCAGGCCCCTATCGAAGAAATTGGGGCCTGCGCCTCCATAAGTTTTAACGATGCCGCCGATCGGAGGCCTCAGGAGCTTGAGCTTCCCGCACAGTGGATGGCATCGTTTCAACTTTTCAAAAAAATCGGAGAACAGCCGGGGAACTGCGATTCCCTTTCGCTGGCACGTCTCTTTCAACACGCCGACTCCAAGGTTCACGCGGCCGTGGCTCATGGGGAACATCCATCCGTAACCTGGGAAAAAGTCGGAGTCAAAAAAGAATGCTGCCTCTTTGATTCCCTCGTCGCAGCCGTCGGCGTAGGCACGTTGCGCGAGAGCAATGTGCCGGGGGTCGTCCGCAAGCAGTCCGGCATTCCGTGCGACGACAGAGTTCACTCCGTCCGCGCCGACGATCATTCGGCCGTGGAACACGACACTGTTTCCTCGACGGCGGGCATTCACCGTCACGCCTCTTCGGTTGACTCCAAAATCCGCGACATACGTTTCCTGGTGGACGGTGGCGCCGGCCTTTACGGCGGCTTCGAGCATGACGGTATCCAGGACGTCGCGAGGGATGATAAAGCCGTGAGGCGGCAGACGTTCGTCGACGCCATAAAACGGGATCCTGCCTATGTAGCACCTCTCGGAATCAACGTAGGTCGAAGAGTGCGTAATCGGAAGAGGGAGGGTTGCCTCCAGGGTCTGTAAACACCCCATTTTGTCTAACACGCGCAGCCCCCGGGGCTCGACATAGTCGCCGCAAACCTTCTCACGGGGGAAACGTGCACCGTCCAACACGAGCGTCTTCGCGCCCGCAGAGGCCAACTTGAACGCAAGGGTGCTGCCTGCAGGTCCCGCACCGACAATCACCACATCGTAGCGATCCGCGATTTGGGCAGGGCGCTTGCATTGAGATGCCACGCCTAAGCCCTCGAAAGAAGACGCGTCTCGCGGATCAAGGAAATCAGCCTCTCGGGGTATCTGCTGTTGGCACGCGCCTCAGTCTCGCATTCGATACCAATCTGGTCGAGATAGGCTTCGGCCTCTGGTAACGCTTCGACCAGTTTCTGCGTTAGGGCGGACCGGTTCTGAGGATTTGCATTGCGAACGAGAAGTGCGGTTTCCGGGTCCCTAATAGCGATTGCGACGGGAAGCGTCAGGATCGCATCGTCGATGTCGCGCGCAGAGCCTCCGCCGAGCGCAGTTGTTCCGCGAATATCCGCCACGTCGTCGCAGCCGTGATAGAGAATTCCCAGCAACATCCCGAATTTCTGTAGACGATTATCCCGAGTACCTAGACGGGCGCAGATCTCGAACATCGAGCCGGTATCCTCGGCCGCGATCATTCGCCAATCTTCGGTGCCGAGCGCGTGGCGCCGAAGCCGCCACTGCAGGCACTCCGCTGCTCCGAGGCGTTGAATTAGCTCACCCAATAGCGCAACCGAGTATGCGTCCGAAGCCACCAACTTCGAAGCAGCCGCCATGATATACCCCGAGGTCATCAAGGCAGGAAGAAAACCGAAGCGGCAGTGCAACGAGAGACTGCCCCTTCGATACCGCGAACGGTCCAGAATGTCGTCCACGATCAGGCTGACATTATGGAGAAGTTCAAGTCCGGCGGCGGCTCGTAATATCTCGGCAGGAACATCATTATCCGCTATCGAGCAATAACACGCGAACACAGTGACCGGCCTGAAATGCTTGGCGTGCCCGGAAAGTTGCGTCTGGATCATGCGACGCACTTCAAGATCCGTCTCCTGCGTCCACGCGAGGAGGAAGGCTTGGAGCCGTTCTAGATCCGCAGTCAATCCAAGCCTCGCGGGGAGGTTCCAGACGGCGCTGGTTTCCTCGAGCGGTTCGCTGGTGGCCTTCATTCTACGTTTGCGTTTCTTGAGGGCGGCGCCGCCGTACCCGCTTCTCCCCCTGCTTTGGATTTACGCGATTCGAAGTGATTGGCGCAGCGCGACGTTTCTGTTTTGGTCGCACTTTCGCCGGAGCATCGGCTTTGCGATCGAGGACCCTCACGATCAAGCGTATCATCCTCGCTTCAAAACCGACGATGCGTACTCGCGTTTCATACGTCGCGTCCGCCGCGAACTGATCGCCGAGAACAAGTGAGATATATACGACTTGCTGTCCGCGCGGAGGCAGCTGAACGAGACCGGGCTCTATCGCGATCGCTGATGCAGAAATAGGCGCGCGATCCACTGCGATCAATGACTCCGCCTCAAACGTAACCTCCAAAGGGCGGTCGTGGAAATTTTCCAAGAGAAACGGAGCGGATACGCGAGCGCCGCGCTCGCCTTCGAGGCGCAGCTCAACGGTGTCGCCCTGAGCGGCGCTAGACGGAAGCGCGGATGACGCTAGACGGCTACCCGCGCTGCCTCGTAAGCTCGATTCGGCGACCGAGATGATCCCGTTAAGCGTCTCGAGCGAATGATCGGTGAGGATGCGCAGCGACGCGATATTGAAGTCTAATAAGCGGCTGACGAGCGCGCGCGGGCTGGGCGCGACGTCCGAGACCTTCGGCGGATCGGCGACGAGGGCGCGAAGCAAATCACCCACACGAATGACGACTTGCAAATTACCGACGAGGGAGCGCGACATGACGGCTCCGAGATCTTGGATGATCGCCCCGATGTCGCGGACCTCATCGGCGTTCGAGCTCACGGCGCGGTGCCCACAACACGCCCACCGGTCGATGCGGGCGACCCACATTGTTCGACACATTGGAAGTGATCGTACCAATGGTGCGCTCGAATGCGCTCGTGACGCTCACACTCCGTGACCTCGCAGGTTGCAAATTGGTGATCGTCGCACCCAACATCGAGTGTCACCTTCACGCAGTGCTCGTATGCGCCTGTTACGGTGATCTCGCCCTGATAGCTTCCCTTCGCGAAACTCGCGGGAATCGCTAGCGAGCCAGCAGCAAAACCGGATTTTCCAGGCTCAACCGTTAGCGCGGCCGGTGAAAACGCGAAATCAGCTTTCGTTGGACCACTAAAGAGCGGCGTTGAAGCAAGTGAAAACGTTCGTTGTTCCTGTGCCTGATTGACAACACGGATGCCGGCGACAACGCTTTGCCCCGTCATCGCTGCAAGCGTCATCTCACATACGCAGCGCGGCGGGCAACAGGTCTCCGGAATCTTGCACCCACATCCACACGTGCAGCTCGCCTGGCTGCACCCGCAGTCGTCGCTGCAACCGCATTGCTTCCTGGTCTTTGAGATCAACGCCGGCGAGATCAAACTTGCAGCTACCCCAACCAGTTTGCTGGCGTTCTTCAGCGAATCGGTGACGACAGTACCCACTAACTTGGTGAGCTCATCGAAAGCGGTCGCGGTCGAAGGTGAGATTTTCATGTTGGCCTCCGTCGATTGGATTTCTCGGAGCCGTTACACAAGAGTTCGAACGTAACGCGCGTTCCCGCGATCGGCAGCCACGCACCGTAGGTGCGACCTTTTATTAAACCGGCGGGAAGGGTGAACGCGAGAAGCACCTGTGTGGTGGCGCGCGGCCCGATTTTCGATGTCGGCGTACTTATCGCGATCGTCGTGGTGCTTACCATGCTGACGACGAGTTCATGCACGACGCGATCGAGATAGCTTTGCGCGCCCTCAGCGCGCGACGTCTCGCGCAGCGCGTAAACGAGTACGCGGCCGAGCCAGTCCACCTCTTCAAATTGAACAACACCGCCCTTGTTCAGCGTGTGGGCCGTGTTGCCGTTGTTGCTTAGTGACACCCGCAGCTCGACATCATCGCCGCTCGCACCGGCGAAGCGCACAATGCTCGGCTGGATGCTTGTCGCGACTCGTTCGTACACGTGCAGGGTCGTCGGCGTCGTCCGACCGCCGACGTGCACGGAGCCCCGATAGGTCCCTGGCCGCGTTTGGCGATCAATGACAAACTGGGCGCGCACATGCGTGCGACTGTGGGGAGCGAGGCGAACGGGGACACGCAAGTCACCCTGGACGGCCTGCTCACGATCGAATCGCGTCTCAAGGCGTTTCGGGTTGATCTTTTCGTCGCTTTCATTGATCAGCTCTACTTCGCCGGTCAGAAGAGGAGGCACGCCGCTGAAGATCAACTCGCTCTCGCCGAGGCGCCAGACGGCCGAGGCGCTCATGCACACAACTCGCGTTGATGCGGATGGTAGTCCTCAATGACTATCATGCTTTCGCCACAGACGCCAAACGAGAGCACCTCGAGGCCCAATGCACAGACCGCGAACTTCATATTCACCGGGAGGTGCACGCGAGTCGGCTTCATGCTAAGCTCGAGCCTGATGATGGGCAACTCCGTGATGCCGATGCTGATTGGCGGTATCTCCGTGATTGCGGAGGCAGTCTGAATCGGTGGGATTTGGGTGATCGCGAGCGCAGAATTTAGTGCCACGGTGCTGTTCGTGTCGATCGGCGTCTTGATCTGGATGTTATCGAGACCGATGTCGAAGCTGCCGTTTGCCGTGTAGCTAACGTCGACCGGGCTTACATTGACATTGACGGTGCTGCTCAAGGACGTCTCCTAGTCTAGCGCGGTGCTAAAGATACGCAGCGTACCCCTACTATACTACCGCCGTGAGCAGAATTCAATATGAAATGGTCTCACGGGCGCAGCGATTTAGCGCGCCGGCGGAACATAACGAACGGCACAAGGAAAGCGCGCGCCGTTCAAATTGCTTTGACTCAGAATGGTAGCCGACGGGCGTGGCCGAATCGTGCCGACGTGCGTTACCTCGTGGGAATCGCGCTGGCCGCGCTGCTCGCCGCCTGCGGCCCTACGCCGGAGCAGCGCGTGCATCAGGCGGAGCTGAACGACCTCGCGCAGCTGAAGCGCCGCTATCCCGACGTCGTGATGGGCTTCGATCTGCGGCGCGACGACACGCTCGTCATCAGCCTGGATCTGCAGCAGTACATCGGGATGGACGACGACGCCGTCGCCGCGCTCAAGCGTGACTCGCTGGCGCGCTGGCGCTCGGCGTGGATCGCCGAGCACCCGCACGAGCACGCGCTCCTGCACCTGCACTTGATCGACTTCATCGGCCGTCGCGTCGCCGACGAGACGACCCGCGTGTGAAGTCCGCCGTCTACACGGGATATGGTGGGCGTCGCGATCAACGTGATCGCCGGAGACGAAGCCTAGAGACGCTGGACGACGGCCTCGGTGAAGGCGCCCGTCGAGAGCGCCGGCGCGTCGCGCGCCAGCTCCGCCGTGCGCAGGCCGTCGGCGTAGGTCCGCTCGACTGCGCGCTCGATGCGCTCCGCCGCCCGTTCGTCGTCGAGCGAATGGCGCAGCAGCATCGCGACGGAGAGGATCGCCGCCGTTGGGTTCGCCACATCTTTTCCCGCGATGTCCGGTGCCGTTCCGCCGATCGGCTCGTACAGACCGAACTGACGACCTTCGTTCCGGCGCGTGCCCAAGCTCGCGCTCGGAAGCGTACCGATCGATCCCGTGAGAATTGCGGCCTCGTCGGATAGGATGTCGCCGAACATGTTCTCCGTGAGGATGACGTCGAACGCGCCGGGCCGGTGCACGAGCTGCATCGCCGCATTGTCGACGAGCAGATGATCCACCGCGACGTCGGGGTATTCGCGCGCCGCCTCGTTGACGACGCGCCGCCACAGCCGCGACGTCTCGAGGATGTTCTGCTTGTCGACGGAGGTGAGGCGCTTGCGGCGTGCGCGAGCGCACGCAAACGCGACGTGCGCGATGCGTTCGATCTCCGGCGCGCGATAGATCATCGTGTCCACCGCCTCGTCGACGCCTTCGACGCGGCGCTGCTCCTTCGGCCGGCCGTAGTAGATGCCGCCGGTCAGCTCGCGAATCACGAGCAGGTCGAGTCCGCGCACGATCTCGGGGCGGAGCGACGACGCGTCTTCCAGACCCGGAAACACCTTCACCGGACGCAGGTTCGCATACAGCTCGTAGTCGCGCCGCAGCAGGAACAGCGCGTATTCGGGCCGCTCGGGCAGCGGCTTGCCCTCGTACTCGGGAAGCCCGACGCTTCCGAACAGAATCGCGTCGCTCGAGTCGCAGAGTTCGCGCGTCTCGTCCGGAAGCGCCGGCAGACCGCGCGCGAGCGCCGCGCCGCCCACCGCGGCCTCGACGCACTCCACGTCGGGCCGCGCGCCTTTCAGGACGGTGACTGCGGCGCGCGTGACCTCGGGTCCGATGCCGTCCCCGGGCAGCACCGCAACGCGCACCTAGGCGGCCTCTAATAGACCGTGATGCGCGTCGTGTCGGCTTTGGGCGGCGACTCCTCGATCGCGTTGCTCTCGACGGTCGTCGGGGTCTGCGGCTCGCCGTTGGGCATTACGCCTTCGGCCCGTTCGAGCAGCGCCAGATGCGTCATCAGCAGGCTGCGCAGCTCGCTGCGCACCTTCTCCGCCGCGTCGACCGCGCGCTGATGCTCGCGCCGCACCTCGGAGATGGCGTCGTTGTAGCCCGCGATCTCGCGTTCACCCGCGAGGCGTGCCTGCTCGCGAATGAGGTCGGCCTCCTTGTGCGCGGACGCCTTGACCTCGTCGGCGGTACGCTGCGCGAGGACGAGCGTATTTTGCAGCGACTCCTCCATCGCCTTGAAGTGGCTGATTCGCTCCTTGAGGTCGGCGATCTCCGCCTCGAGAGCGGCGCGCCGCTGCGCCTCGTCCTCGAGCGTCTCGATGACCTCGTCGAGAAACTGGTCGACGTCCGAGCGGTCATAGCCTTGGAGCGCCTTCTTGAAGCTCTTGTGCTGAATGTCGACCGGTGTAATCTTTTCCATCGCTCCCCGTCCTACGTTCTATTTGTCATGAAATCGAAAGTGCCGTCGGCCATCATCGATTCGCGCAGTCCCGCGGCGTTGACCACGATCCCTGCGGGAACGATGAGATAGATCGACTCCGCGAGCTTCTGAATCTTGCCGTCGATCGTATACGCCACGCCGGAGGTGAAGTCCACGACCCGCTGCAAGAGCGTCCGATCGGCGTTCTGTAAGTTCACTATGACGACTTGCCGGCTGCGCAACGAGTCGGCGATCTCGACGACGTCCTGGTAGGAGCGCGGCGAATAGACGCTAACTTGCGTTCCGCCGCGGCGTCCCGCGCTGGAGAGCGGCACGACTCGTCCCGCCGCGACTTCCTCGCCGTAAAACTCTTCCTCGTCGTCTCGGATCGAGAAGAACGATCCGATCTTGCTGAACATGCTCACGCCTGCCCCCCTTTGGCTGCCGGGCGTGGACCAAAGAGCGCTTCGCCGATGCGCAGCATCGTTGAGCCCGCCCGCAAGGCTTCACGCCAATCGCCCGACATGCCGATCGAAAGCGTACTTCCACGTACGGCGGCAAACGTCATGGCGGCCAGCTCGAAAGCGCGCGCGATCGTCGAACGATCCGCGTCGAGCGGTCCGATGGCCATGACGCCCTCGAGGCGCAGGAACGGCAGGCCGCGGAGCGTCTCGGCCAACCGCGGCGCGTCGGCAGGCGCGCAGCCGAATCGCTCGGTCGGCGAGACGTTCAGTTGCAGCAGCACGGCAAGGGGCTTTTCCAACTGCCGTGCCGCCTGAGAGAGCGCGGCACCCGCCTCGGGCCGGTCGACGCTCTGAACCACGTCGAACGCAGCGGCGATCCCCTTGGCCTTGTTGGTCTGAAGGTGACCGATGAAATGCTTGCGCACGGGCGGCAGCGCCGCAAACTGGCGGCGCGCCTCCTGCAGGTAGTTCGCGCCGAGGTCCTCTAGGCCGGCTGCGATGGCGGCGCTCAGCGCCTCCACCGGCTGACCCTTGCCGACACCCACCACGGTGACGCCGCCGGGACGGCGCCCGCATTCGCGCAGCTCCCGCTCGATCTCGTCACGCAGTCGAAGATAGCGTTCTGCGGCGCCCTCGCTCATCCGGGCGACGGGCGAGCGACTCGCGCGTCGGTGCGCGCACCGCGCGTCGCGCAGTAGGCGATGCCGGCAACGCCGATCACGACCATCGGGAGCGCGTACAGCTGGCCGCCCGTGAGACCCATCCAGCTAAACGCCGTCTGCCGCCACATCTCGGCGATCGTGCGCGTGATCCCGTAGAGCGTGAACCAGGTCCATGCGACGACGCCGTCGTTCGGTTTGAGTCGATAGACGAGCAGCAGAACGGGCAGCGTGAGGATGTCGAGCATCCCTTCCATCAGCTGCGAGGGATATCGATACGCCTGCGCGCCGTTGACCAGCGGAGCCGACGGAAAGATCATGCACCACGGACGGTCCGGGACGCAGACGTCGCCCCAGAGCTCGTCGTTGATGAAGTTGACGATCCGAACGAGCGTGATGCCGATCGGGAGCATCATCACGACCTCGTCGCCGACCAGCACGTATTTCAGGCCCGGATGTTTGCGGATGAAGAGCCATATCGCCACGAGCACGCCCACCAGGCCGCCGTGGAAGGCCATTCCCCCGTTCCAGACCGCGACGAAGTTGATCGGGTTGGAGAGGTAGTAGGACGCGTCGTGCATGCTGATCATGTCGTTGATCACGAAGAAGGTCCGGCCGCCGATCAGCACGCCGACCAGGGCGTAGAACAGGAAGTCCTGGATCTGCTCCCGCGTCAGACCGAGCCGGAGCCGCCCGGCCGGGCGGCTCATCCAGAAATAGACGCAGACGAACGCCACCAGATAGGCGATGCCATACCAATGAATGCCAAACCGACCGAGATGAATCGCGATCGGATCGATGTTTGGATAGGTGAACCAGTGCTGCATTCCTAACCTGACGTAACCGATGAGCGCGACGACACACATTACCGCCGGCATCGCCTTCCTAGCGGGCCTCGTTTCCTTCGTGTCGCCGTGCGTCCTCCCGCTGGTGCCCGCGTACCTCTCGCTGCTCACCGGCGAGAGCCTGGAGGATTTGCGAGCGCGGCCGACGGCGCCCGCGCGCATGCAGACGGTGGCGCATGCGATCGCGTTCGTCCTAGGCTTCAGCGTGATTTTTGTCGCACTCGGCTTGAGCGCCAGCGCGATCGGGGGCGTGCTCGACCAGAATCGCGTGCTGATCGCGCAGATCGGCGGCGTGATCGTGGTCGTCCTCGGGCTCCACATGATGGGCATGATTCGCGTTCCACTGCTCATGCGCGACGCGCGCGTGCACTTGGTGCGCGGGCGCGCGAGTTTCTGGACGTCGGGCCTGGTGGGCATGGCGTTCGCGGCGGGCTGGTCGCCCTGCATCGGACCGATCCTCGCCGGCATTTTGGCGATCGCCGCGCAACAGCATAGCGGCGAGGCCGCGCTGTTGCTGTCGTTCTACTGCCTAGGGCTGGCGCTGCCGTTTTTGGCGACGGCCGGCGCGATCGGCGTCGTGCTGCCCTGGCTCAACCGGATCAAACGCTCCTTGGCCGCGATCGAATTCGCCGCAGGGGCGTTCATGATCGTCGTCGGTCTCGTTCTCGTCAACAATGCATTCCTCAACGTCGCAGGATGGTTCTATCAGTTTGTCCCGCAGCCAAACCTCTAGCCTAGTCAACACCCTCGTCATCGCGGGCGTCGCGATCATCGTGCTATGGGCCGACCAGCTCTCCAAACGCTGGATTGCCGCGCACTGCGTGCCCGACTTCCCCGCGTGTCGCACGATCGTTCCGCATTTCTTGCGCTGGACGTACGAACGCAACGTTCACGGCGCCTTCGGCCTGTTCGGAAACAGCGCCGTAATACTGATCGGAATGGCGATCGTCGTGCTCGTGCTGTTCTGGTTCAGCTTTCGCGACGCAGCCGCGCGGTCGCGGACGGTGCGCGTCGCGTTCGGCATGATCGTCGGCGGCGCAATCGGCAACATCGTCGATCGGCTGCACTTCGGGTACGTGATCGACTTCATCGACTTCTACCGCATCTGGCCGAACATTTTCAACCTCGGCGACTCGTGCATAACGGTCGGCGTGGGATTGCTGCTGCTCTCCAGCCTTGTTGCACGTCGTCACCGCTGATCAAGCCGGCAAACGCACCGACGTCCTGATCGCCTCGCTCACCGGCGCCTCGCGGACGCTCGTCGCGCGGAGCGCGCGCCGCGGCGAAATCCTGGTCAACGGCACGCCCGCCAAGCCGAGCCGGCCGTTAGAGGCCGGCGACGTCATCGAGTTCGAGGTCCCGCGCGCTCGCGAGCTGGTCGCGACGCCCGAAGCGATTCCGCTCGACCTCGTGTACGAGGACGCCGACGTCCTCGTCGTCGACAAGCCTGCGGGAATGGTCACCCATCCGGCGCTGGGCGCCGTAGACGGCACGCTCGTCAACGCGGTGCTCGGTCACGTCGAGAGCGAGCTGCCCGGCGACGCACTGCGTCCGGGCCTGATCCATCGCCTCGATCGCGACACGTCGGGCCTACTCGTCGTCGCGAAAACCGCGCACAGCCTCGCGACGTTGCGCGCTGCGATGAAGCGGCGCGAGGTCGGGCGCGAGTATCTCGGCATCGTCCGCGGCGTCCCGGAACATGCGCGTGGCATCATCGAAGGCGCGATCGGGCGCGACTCGCGCAATCGCCTGAAATTCGCGATCGCCGCCGAGGGCAGGCCGGCGATCACGCATTACGAGCTGCGCGAAGCGTTCGGCAAACACGCGGAGCTGATCTTTCATCTAGAGACCGGCCGGACGCATCAGATCCGCGTGCACATGGCGGCAAGCGGACATCCGCTCCTCAACGATCCCGTCTACGGACGCAGAGAGGATCGCTTCGAGCTGCCCGGACAGGCGCTGCACGCGTGGCGCCTTGCATTCGCGCACCCACGCACGGGACAACCGATGCAGTTCGAGGCGGCCCCGCCGCCCGCTTACGAACACGCCCGCGCGCTCGTGTCGGCGTAAAAGCTTGTTCACGCTCGTAGCGCGGGATGGCGGAGCGCGGCGGGGGCGGTTGCGCCTGGCGCACGGCGTCGTCGAGACGCCGTGCTTCATGCCCGTCGGCACGGCGGCGACGGTGAAGGGACTGACGCCGGCCGAACTGCGCGAGGCTGATACGCAGATCGTGCTGGCCAACACGTATCATCTGTGGCTGCGGCCGGGACGCAACGCGATCGAGGCCGCCGGCGGATTGCATCGCTTCATGGCATGGGACGGTCCGATCCTCACCGATTCGGGCGGCTTTCAGGTCTTCAGCCTCGAATCGCTTCGCCGGCTCGATGAAGACGGCGTGACGTTCGCCTCGCATCTCGACGGCAGCGAGCAGCGCTTCACGCCCGAGGGCGTCGTCGAATTCCAACAGACGATGGGCAGCGACGTCGCGATGCTGCTCGACGTGTGCGTCAAGCTTCCCGCGTCGCGCGATGCGCTCGCCGAATCGGTGCGACTGACGACCGCGTGGGCGCGGCGCTCGGCGGGGGTGCCGCAGTCGGACGGAACGTTGTGCTTTGCGATCGTGCAGGGCGGCCTCGACGCCGAACTGCGGAAGCGCAGCGCGCGCGATCTCGTCGAGCTCGACTTCCCGGGCTACGCGATCGGCGGGCTGTCCGTCGGCGAGACCCGCGAGGCGATGTACGCGACCGCCCGCGCGACTGCCGCGTTGCTGCCCGCGAGCAGGCCGCGCTATCTGATGGGCGTCGGCACGGTCCGCGACCTCGTCGCGGCGGTCGACTGCGGCATCGATCTCTTCGACAGCGTCTATCCGACGCGCTGCGGCCGCAACGGCCGCGGCATGACGCGCGACGGCGAGCTCAACATCTTCAACGCGGCATACACGGGCGATTTCTCGCCCGTCGATTCGGCCTGCGATTGCTCTACGTGCACGAACTTCACCCGCGCGTATCTGGCCCATCTGTTCCGCACGAAGGAGATGCTCGGGCCGCGGCTGCTCTCGTACCACAACGTCTATCTGGTCAACGCGCTCATGCGCGAGGCGCGCGAGGCGATCGAGGCCGGCGAGTGGCGCGGCCTCCGCGAACGCGCATCAGCGAAGGCCGCGCCGAACCATACTATCGGATGAAGGGCCGGAAACTCCGGCGCAGCAGCAGTTGATGCCGCACACGTTGCGGCAGGACTACGTTGCGCGCGGAGCGATTGACGCCGCCGGAGCTCCCGGTGGGAATCAGCAGGACCGCCGGCGCTCTGCCCGTCTTTCGATCCAAGGCTTGACCGACGATCCAGCCGCGGTCGTTGACGTCTCCCGCGTAGACAACCGTGAGTCCGGAGCTCGGCACGAGTTGGTTGAGGTCGCTCATCATCCCGTCCTGCCAGACGAAGCCGCGGCAGTTGCCGCTCGAATCGCACGAGTATCCCACCGCCTCCCCGCGACGGTTGAGTCCGAGGGCTTCGCTGAGCGCATCGCCCGGCAACACGCCCATGTCGCTCATCGATCCGTCGTAGTAGAACGCGTGATAGGTCGTGTTTCCGCTCAGCGCCGACTGACCAACGACTTGGCCGTCGTCGTTCACGGCGGTCGCAAGGTTCGCGGTGGTTCCGCCGAGGCTCCCGAGGTCCGTCGGCTGTCCGTAGGCGTTCCAAAGCAGCGCGTGCGCCGTGCCGTAACCGAGATTGTTCGGCGGTCCACACGGACCCGACGCACCCGCGGATTCGCCGCTATTGTTGATGGCCACAGCTTGCGACACGGCGTCACCGGAGAGCGGCGTTAGAACGACCGGTGGTCCGTGCGGCTTCCACACCACGCCGTCGTAATCGAAAACTTGCGGCGCGCCGCAACTCGAGCCTTGAGTTGAATTCTCGGCGAAACCCACGATGGCGCCGGCATCGTTCGCCGCCGCCGCGAACGAGTTGTCGCCGCCTAATGTAGGCAGCGGCGTCAGCACGCTGTCCTTCCAGCGGAATCCGGCGCAGAGGTCCGTCGTTCCAAAGCCGCAGAAGTTCTCTGCGAACGGATCGGTCTGCGAGAGATCGGACATTCCGACGAGGACGCCGCGCGTGTTCTTCACGGGCCAACCGACGGCGCTGTTGGGGCCTCCCAGGGTTCCAAGATTGACTTTCTTGCCGTTGATCCACGCGGTCGCATGCACGACCGCATTGCCGCGCAGCTTGGAGAGGCCGGCGACCCAGCCGCGGTCGTTCACGCTGTTGGCGCTGCTCGCGCTTCCTCCGAGCGTCCCGAGCGGTACCACGTAGTAGTGGGTGAAGTTACCTTTCTCCGGGCTCCTCGCGCTCGACGATGCGCCAGCCGGAGCTTCGCCAGAGGATGGCGTGAGCGCATTCGGTGAGCTGCTGCTACAGCCGCCTAGAATGGCTCCGGCGACGGTAAGCAGCACGCCCCTTTTGAACATCTGCGAAATCGTTGTCATCTTCCTCGCTCCTTATCAAGCCTTTTCGATACCGAAAAGCGTATTGGACCTAGGCATTACCGGCTCCATAGAGCGTCTTCCCGAATGGCAGTTTTTCACCGATGAGAAAAGCGGCGGTTTCAGCGCCGTTTCCGTCACGCACCCGCGGCGCACCGCGTTCGAGCAATAATGAACAGCCTGGAGCGCAACCTCCGGCGCTGGTTGCGCGGCGATACGGCGGCTGCGTCGGCGGTCGCCCAGGCCGTTTCGCGCGCATACGGAACGGGCGACCCCGCCGTTGCGCTCGAGAGCGCGGTGGCCGAAGCGTTGAGCGGCTGCCGTCCGTCCCGCAGGGCGCTGCTGACGCGCGTACGAGGCGGCCGCGGCCGTTTGAGCGAGCGAACCTACTTTCGTGCGAAGAAAGAAATCGTGCAGCGGTTGGCGGAAGTCGTCGCCCGCCGCACGTCGGCAGCCCCAAACGGCCGCCCGCGGCGAGCCAAGGACGCGAGCCCAATTGCGCTTCCAATGGTCGACCGGCTCATTCCCGAGCCTATCGCAGCAGAGCGGTATCGCGGGCCCGATCGCGGTCGCGCGCTTTCAGCGGCCGCTCTCTGTTCCGAGATGGCGGGCGACCAAGAGCGCGCCGATACGCTGCTCGCGCAAGCCGGTGAGAACGCCCTCAACCAATTCGGGCAACGCGATGCCGCCTCTTCCTTTGAGGTGGCCCAAAACCGTTTCTTCATCGCCCGGTGCCGAGGGTAATTTGCACGCCATGCGCTCTGCGGTCCGTGACATGGCCGGGCTTCGGAGCCGGCTCAGTTCGCCCGCGCAGCTGAAATTCTCACTGGACTGCAGCGAAGTCTTTCTCTATGAAGGCCGCTTACGCGATGCGCACAGCGAGCTTGAATTTGCTTTCCTTAACGCGCCGTCGCGTGCCGGCACGCTGCTGTGGTCGATAGCGCTCGTTCGACAGGCGCAAATCGCGCTCGCGCGCCACGACCTCGCGGCGGCCGAAGAGGCCGGCGCGAACGCAACGAAGGTCGCGTCACCGCACGCCGACATTCGGGTCTACGCCGCCGAAGTGCTCGGCCGCTCGTCGCTGCGAACGGGACGTCCCTGGTCGAGTGACGGGCTGGAAGAGTGTCAAAGCGCATTTCATGCGCTCTCCGTGCGCACCATTCTCGCGCGGCATCACCTCCGGCGCGAGCGCCTGGCCGCCGCCTTCGAGACCGCGGAAGAATCGTACACGCAAGCGATGCGCCTACGATATTGGAATCTCGCCAGCCGTTCGGCGGCGACGCTCGCGACCTGCCTCGCCTCACAGCCCGAAGGCCAAGCCTGGCTCGGTCGCGCACTCCGGCTCTACCTGGCGCCGCGGCGGCAAAATGCTTTCGTCGGCGACGACCTCTTCGACGACGGCTCGCGCAGCTTACGGATGGTCGAAGCGTTCGTGCGTTGCGACGAAGCCGTTTCGCTGATCGGCGAAGAGTATCTGCGCCGCTTCCCCGACTCCGTCTTCGAGGGCGGATGCGACTCGCTGCTCGCGCGCGTAACGAAGTTCATTTTGAGCGGCGTCCTCGACGTGCGCCGTGCGCCGGGCTGCGAACTCTTCACCTCGGCGGCGAAGCGTCTCTCGCGACAAGGGGTCCGCTTCGACGCGATCGAGCGCGACGTGCGCCGGCTAGGAAGCTTCATCTCCGCGGTCTCGATCCTGCGGCCGTTCGAACAACGCGGCGAGCTCCTCGCGGCGAACCGGCGCCAGGCCTACCGCGCGCTCTACGCGCTGCGCGGGGCTCTCGCCCGCCGCGGTTGGCGAGCCCTTTGCGCCTAGGCTCCGCGCACGACCGGCGCGCAGTCGGCGCAGATCGCGGGGTGATTCGGGTCCGTCCCCAGCTCGCGGTACTTCCAGCAGCGCGCGCACTTGGCGCCGCCGGCGTGCACGAGCTCGAACGAAATCACGCCGTCGCCGTCGGCGCCCTCGGCCTGCTGCAGCATGAGCTGCGAAACGACCACCGCCTCGCGCAGGTTGTCGCCCAGCGAAAGAAGCCGCTTGTAGACGCCGGGTGTTACCGTCAGTCGCAGCGCGGCCTCGAAGTCGCGCGGGCTCGCCACCGCCGCGACGCGGCCGCGCAGGCTTCGCAGTTGCTGCCAGAGCGCGAGGTCGCCCTCGAAAGCGCCGTCGCGCTGGCGGTGCGAGTCGAACGAGCTGTCGAACACGCTCTCCGCGTGCTCGCGCGCGAACGCCGGTAGGTACTGCCACGCCTCTTCCGCGGTGAACGACAGCACGGGAGCGAGCACGGTGAGGAACCGCGTCAGCACGTAGAGCAGTGCGGTCTGCGCGCTGCGCCGGCGCGGATCGCCGGCCGCGCGCGAGTACAACGGATCTTTCAGCGCGTCGAAATACAGCCCGGACATGGAGCTCTCGAACTCGACGATCTCCAAGTACGCGTCGTGGATCTCGCAGCGGTCGTATGCGGCCTTGGCGCGCGCGACGAACGCATCGGTCACGGTGCAGGCGAGCCGGTCGAGCGGCTCCATCGCCTCCCGCGCGACGGCATTGCCGGCGTCGAGGCCGTCGAGATTGGAGAGCATGAAGCGCAGCCGGTTACGGACGTTGCGGTAGACGCGCCCAACCTGTTCGATGACGTTAGGCCCGAAACGCACGTCGTCGATCGGTTCGACCGACGCGGCCCAGAGACGCAGCACGTCGGCACCCCAGCGGTCCATCGCGTCTCGCGCGTCGATGCCGGTGCCGCGCGACTTCGACATCGGGCGCCCCTGCTCGTCGTTCACCCAGCCGTTCTTCAACACACGGCGGTACGGGGCGCGCCCCTTGACCGCGACGCCCGTGATCAGCGAGCTGCGGAACCAGCCGCGAAATTGATCGCCGCCCTCCAGAACGAGGTCGCTCGGCCACGGCATGCCTTCGCGCCCGAGGACCGCGAGGTGCGTCACGCCGGATTCGAACCAGATGTCGACGATGTTCTTCTCCTTTTCGAAGCGCGCGCCGCCGCAGTTCGGGCAGACGAAGCCGCTCGGCAGATAATCCTCTACCGGATCGCTCCACCACGCGTCCGCTCCGGCTTCGGCGAAGCGTTTCGCCGCGATGCGCGCGACGCGCGGGTCCAACACGGCGTCGCCGCATTCGGCGCAGACCAACGCCGGAATCGGCGTTCCCCACGTGCGCTGCCGCGAGATGCACCACTCGGGATGCGTCTCGATCATCTGCTCTTGGCGCGCACGCCCCCACTCCGGCGCGTACTCCACGCCCTCGATCGCATCCACGGCGCGCTGCCGCAGCAGGTTTTGGTCCATCGCGAGAAACCACTGGGCCGTCGCGCGGAAGATGACCGGGTTGTGGCAGCGCCAGCAGTGCGGGTAAGAATGCTCGTACTCGCCCGCGCTCCAGAGCGCGCCGCGCGCGCGCAGGTCCTCGATGATGCGCGCGTTCGCGCCGAAGATGTGCAGGCCGGCATAGGGGCCCGCCTCCGACGTAAAATACCCGGCCGCATCCACCGGGTTGAGGATCGGCAGCCCGTACTTCATTCCCGTGTCGAAGTCGTCGGCGCCGTGTCCCGGCGCGGTGTGCACGGCGCCGGTTCCCGTCTCGAGATCGACGTAGCCGGCGAGCACGACGATCGAGTCGCGATCCATGAAGGGATGCCGCACGGCCAGGTCGTCGAGCTCCTCGCCGCGCGCGCTTCCGATCGGCCTCGCCTGCGGGTAGCGTTCGCCCAGCGCTCGCTCCGCGAGCGCCTCCGCGACGATCACCGCCTCGTCGCCCACGCGATACAGGCCGTAGGTCGCGTCGGGACGCAGCGCGATCGCAGCGTTCGCCGGCAGCGTCCACGGCGTCGTCGTCCAGATGAGAAACGAGATGGGAACGTTTGTGTCGTGCTCGGCGCGCATGACGTCGCGGATGCGCTTCGCCTGCTCCGCGTCGGCGGTGAAGCGCACGTAGATCGACGGCGATACGCGCCGTTCGTACTCGATCTCGGCCTCGGCGAGCGCGGTCTCGTCGTGAACGCACCACAGCGTCGAGCGCAGACCCTTGTAAATCTGCTGCCGTTCTGCCAGGTCCGCGAGCGCGTCGACGATCGTCGCCTCGAACGACGGGTCGATCGTGCGGTAGGGACGCTCGAAGAAGCCGAAGTTTCCCATGCGCACGCGCTGGTTGCGCTGGCGGTCGAGCCAGAAGAGCGCGCGCTGCTTGCACTGCGCGCGCAGCTCCAGCGGGTCGATCGCGTGGAAGTCCTTGATGCCCAAGTGTTTGAGCGTTTCGAACTCTATGGGAAGCCCGTGCATGTCCCAGCCGGGCACGAACTTGGCGAACTTGCCGTCCAGCAGCGCGATCTTCACGAACACGTCCTTGAGCACCATGTTGAGAAAGTGCCCCATGTGCAGGTCGCCGTTCGCGTACGGCGGCCCGTCGTGCAGGATCCAGGGCCCGTTTGCGGCGTTGCGCTCCAGGCGCCGCTCGTAGGTACGATGCTCCCGCCACCACGCGACGCGTTGCGGCTCGCGTGTGGGCAGCTCGGCCTTCATCGGGAAGTCCGTCTTCGGAAGGTTCAGCGTCGAGCGGTACTCCGCGCCTTCAGCCATCGCCCATCAGCTCACCGAGCACGTCGAAGTTGCGCGCCGCCGCGGTCTGCACCGCGTCGCGCCGCGCGTGCAGCTGCGCGGCGAGCGCGTCGCGCTCCGCGACGAGCCGATCGACCAATGCGTCCACGGCGAGGTCGCCGAGCCCTTGGGCGCCGGCCGTCCACAGCGGCTCGAGCGGATACTCGAGCTCTTCGCACAGCGCGGACACTTTCGGATCGTACGCCATCGCGAGAAACGGAACGCCGTAGCGCGCCGCGAGCACCAGCGCGTGCAGGCGCATGCCGATCGTGACGCGCGCGCCGCGGACGATCGCCGCGGCTTTTGCCAGCGTACACTCGGGCAGGAGCATGGGGCTCGAAGCGCACGCGCGGATGACCTCGGTCGAGGCCGCGGCGTCGGCGGCACCGCCGAGCGGCAAGAACGCGCTGCGGATGCCGTGCAGCTGCGCGAGACGGTCGATCGCGCGCGCCAGCACCGCGACGGCGTCGCGGAAGCCCGGAGTCTTGCGCACGCTGATCAAAGCGTACGCTCCGCTCTCGGGCCCGAGCCCCTCCGCCGCGAGATCGAACTGCTCCGGCGCGTCGTACAGGAAGACCGGATCCGCCGTTCGCTCGACCGGCGCGTGCGGAACGAGCTCGTGCAACACGCGGCGCGAGCGTTCGTCGCGCACGGTCGCACGGTCGAGTCCCCTACAGAAGTGCCGCACGACGAGCCGCCCCCAGAAGTCCAGCGGCCCTACCGATTGCGCGAAAACCATCGTCTTGCGGCGCGTGCGTATCGCTTCGCGCAGGATCGCCGCGTAGTAGAGCAGGCTGCGCAGGCTGGTGCCGTTTTGCAACAGACCGCCCGCGCCGGAGAGGACGACGTCGGCGCGCGCGATCGCGCCGCGAACCGCGCGCCAATCCCAGCGCGGCGTCGCCTCGATGCGGTAGGCGTCCGACGTCATCTTCGGCGTAGCCGACAGCACCTCGAGCCGCGATGCGGGAAAGCGGCGCCGCATCTGCGTTACGAAAACGTCGAGCAGCGCCTCGTCGCCGAGATTTCCGAAGCCGTAATATCCCGAGAGCAGCACGCGCGCCATCACCGTGGGGTCGGAGCAAAGCGCCGGTAGACCCAGATCGCGGCGATGCCGACGATCGCCCCGAGCACGAGGCCGTTGATCACCCGCAAGATGGAGACCTCGATAGGCGTGTGCAGGTGCGAGAACGTGTCGATCACGTCGCCGAGCCCGACGCCGATCGCAAGCGCGAGCAGCCAGCCGATCGCGCGCCGGTGCGCCGGCAGCAGCGCCGGCAGCAGCATGATCGCCGGGAAGCCGATCAGGAACTCCTTGAAGCGCGGTCGCACGCTGAGCACCGCGGTGAGCGAGTGCCGCAGTGCCAGCTCGAACGGCGTCGGCGACACGTCGCTCTCGTTGCCGCTGCGCACGAGCATCAGCGCGCCGGCCGCGACGACGGCGATCCCCGCGAGCACCTGGTAGGTCAGTACGGGCGAGAGGAAGACGTCGCGCCCGCGCTCCACTCCCGCGCCGAAGCGCTTATCGAACAGATACAGCGCGAGCGCGATGAGCGGCGGCAGCCCGAGCACGAGCCGCACGCCGCGAAATCGCTCGATCTCCTCCATTGCCAGCGGGAAGCTCATGATGCCGACGACCACCAGCGCGCCGAGCAGCGCGACGCCCGTCGCGAACAGCATCCATCCCAAACCGCGCACGATCTGCGCGCCGATGCGCCGGGCCGGGACCTCATTCCAGGCGGGGATGAGGCAGAGCAGCGCCGCGGTCGCGAAAAACAGTGCACCGACGAGCGCGATGACGGAGCGCGCGAACGCGTCGTGATGCGAGACCACGCCGGCGAGATAGAGGAGAATCGTTAGGCCGTACGCGGCGACGGCGAGGCGCCGGCGATACCAGCCGAAGAGCTCGAGCAGCAGCACGAAGATCGAGGGCACGGCCAGCGTCGCCACGCCGACGAGCACGCGATTGTTCCCGTGGTAGAACGGGATCGGCGTCGCGCGCCCCAGCCGGAATCCGGCGGCCTTGAGCTGGTCGGCGATGGACTTCACCATCTCGACGTTGGTCGCCTCGATCGAGAGATTCCCATCTTGATGACCCCACGGGCGCAGGTAGACGACGCGGACGTTACGCTCGCGCACGCCCAGGACGTAGCGCGCGACGACCTCGTCGAGCTTGAGTTTGTCGACCTCGGTCTTGGCGATCGCCTGCACGCGCACCGTCCGGCCTGGAATCAATTTGGCCAACGTGTCGTTGCCCTTCTGGACCTGGCTCGGGTCGTACGTTTCGATCGATCCGAAATTGAAGATGTGACGGTCGAACGCGTCGGCGGCGTCCTTCAGGTGGTCGGGATAGCCGACGACCTGATTGGCGAGGCCGAAGAAGATGACGGTCGAGACCTTGGGATCGTACCGCAGCACGTCGCGGAACAGGCCGTCGATCTGCGGAAACGCGAAGCGCTCGTCGTTCTGAAAGCGCGGAACGACCAGCAGCCCGAGCCGTCGCGCCAACTCGACCTGATCGGTCGGGATGCCGAGCGCGATGGCGTTGAAATAATCGATCTGCGTGTGCACCTCGATCAGCCACGGACGCGTCGCGCGCACGACGCGCACGCTCTTGGCCATGAAGTGCAGCGGGAGCTGCGTGCGATAGCGGTGATAGGTCGACCCGTCCGTCACCAAGAGATAGATCGCGCCGCGGTCGATGCGATGCGTGCGGACGAGGGCCGCAAGGAGCGGATCGGCGATCGGGCTGATGCGCGCCTGGTTGAGCAGCGCGGCGCCGGTGGTGGCGTACGCCCGGCCGTCGTAGCCCACGTTGCTGCCAAGCTCTTCCGTCAGCGCGAGCGACGTCAGGCCGGCGCGGCGCAAGGCGATGAGGAAGGCGGCCGGGTTGTAGTCGTAGGAGCGCGCGAGCGCGTCGAAATCGGTGTAATCCATCGCCAGCTCGACGCGGTTCGCATGCGACTCGACGCGTACCCGAAAGGCCGCCACGGCCAGCGCGGCGATCAGGGCAACGAGCAAGACGATGGCGGCATAGCGCGTTCGCGGCGTAAGGACGGTCACGAGTCGCCTCTAGTTCGCTCTACGCCGTTATTTTTCTGCCGCGCGCGGGGTGGCAATCACAGAAGGGCTCGCCATAGGCGAGCCCCCCTGCCGTCGCGTATGCGCGGATCCCTTTTTGTCGGGCCACGCATACCGGGTGTGGGCGACGCTTGTGCGTTGCGCGCGTCGCTCGTTGCCCACGAGCGCGAGCGGCGCGGATGGCGGGCATTCAACGCCACTGCGGCCGGCGCCTTTCGAGAAATGCAGTGATGCCTTCGTGCGCGTCCGTCTCCTGCGCGTTGGAGATCATGACGTCTTTCGTGTAGTCGTAGGCGTTCCCAAGATCGAGGTCGATCTGCTTGTAGAACGCGGCCTTGCCGATGCCGACGACGCGCTTGCTCGAGGCCGCGATCTTGCGCGCGAGCGCCAACGTTTCCTCATGCAGCCGGTCCGGCGCGACCACGCGGTTGACCAAGCCCCACGCGAGGGCGGTGGGCGCGTCGATCGGTTCGCCGGTGAGCAGCATCTCCATCGCGCGCTTGCGCCCGATCGCACGCGTGAGCGCGACCATCGGCGTGCTGCAGAAGAGGCCGATGCGCACGCCGGGCGTGGCGAAGCTCGCCTCGGTCGACGCGACGGCGAGATCGCAGGCTGCGACGAGCTGACATCCCGCGGCCGTCGCGACCTTGGCGACCTCGGCGATGACCGGCTGCGGGGTCGCAACGATCCGTGCCATCAGCGCGACGCACGCCTCGAAAATGATTTGATAGGTCTCCACGTCGCGGTCCACGAGCTCGCGCAGATCGTGGCCGGCGCTAAACGCGGCGCCCTCGCCGCGCAGGATCACGACCCGTATTTCGGCATCTCGCCCGACGCCGGCCAGCGCTTCATCGAGCTCGCGCATCATCTGCAGCGAGAGCGCGTTGCGCTTCTCGGGGCGATTCAGCGCGATCACCGCTACATCGCCCTCGCGCTGGACGATCAGATTCTGTAAGTTGAGCATTTTAGGCCAAATTGCGTTAGCACACGGCGCATTAGGCATCGGGTCGGAACGGCCTGCACCGGCCGCATTGCAGGCAGGAAGACGACGAGCGCCAACCCCGCACGCATGAATAGACTTATTCTTGCGATCGCGTTTGCAGGTGCGTTAGCGGGGCCGGCCCATGCGTCAGGGCAGTTTGGTTTGTCCGCGCCATCTGCGCAAAACCTAGTGGTCGGTTCCGGTCAGATGACCGCGGACGGCCAGATAGTGCGCGGCAGCGGTTTTGTCGTTCATCACGTTCCGACAGGCTGTGCGGCGATCACCGTCACGGCCGTGGGGCGGGCACATTGCGATTGAGGATTAGCGTTCGCGCGCGACGATCGCGTCGCCTGATGCTGGAAATGGCAAAATGGCATGGGCGATGACGGGTTCGAACCGCCGACATCCTCCTTGTAAGGGAGGCGCTCTCCCAGCTGAGCTAATCGCCCATTAGTATCTCGTAGCGATCTTCTTCTGCAGCAGCGAGATCGCGGCGCGCAGCTGCGAGTCCTTGTCCGCCTCGCCGAAGCGTGCATCCTTGTTCTCGGCGACGCTCAGATCGGGATCGATGCCGCGCAGGTTGATATCGCGGTGGTTCGGTGTCAGGTAGTGCGCCGTCGTGATCTTGATCGCGGCTCCGTCGGGCAGCGGCGTCAGCGTCTGCATCACGCCCTTCCCGAAGGTCTTCGAGCCCACCAGCGTCGCGATGCCGTCATCCTGCAACGCGCCGGCGGTGATCTCCGACGCCGACGCCGTGTACTGATTCACGAGCACCGTGACCGGAATGTTGACCGAAGGGTTGCCCGGAGCGTGGATCGTCGTCGCAGTCTGGCCGCGCTCTTCGACGGTGAGCAGATCCTTGTACGCGATGAAGCGCGAGCTGATGTCGAGCGCGGAGCTCACGTAGCCGCCGCCGTCGTTGCGCAGGTCGAGCACGAGCGCCTTGGCGCCCTGCTCGTTGAGGCGCGAGATCGCCGCGTCGAACTCGCTTGGGGTCGCGCGCCCGAACGCGATGATCCACACGTAGCCGATGCCGTCGGATAGCATCTTGTAAATGACGGTGGGCGGCTGCACGTTGTCGCGCGTGATCGAAGCCGCCACCGGCGACCCGTCGCGCCGAAGGCTCACCGCTACCACCGTGCCCGGCTTGCCGCGCAGCAGGCCGCTCACGCCTTCTACGTTGAGTCCCTTCGTCGGTGTGCCGTTCACGGCCGTGATGACGTCGCCCACGTGCAGTCCGGCGCGCTCGGCGGGCGTGCCCGGCAGCACGTACGAGATCCGAACCGAGCCCGAGAGCGGGTCGGGCTCGATCATGACGCCGATGCCGCCGATGCGCTGCGGGTCCAACGCTTCGTTGAACGCCTTGAACTCGGCCGGCGTGAAGAACTGCGTGTAGCGATCGTTGGTCGCTTTCGCCATCGCGTCGATCGCGGCGTAGGCGAAGTCGCTCGGCGTGGCGTGCGCCGCCTTCGCGCTTGCGACGATCGCGTCGTCGAGCGCGTCCAGCGTGGCGTCACGCTCGGGCTGCACGTGGAGCGCCGGCGGCGCGATCGTCGCGCCGTGCTTGCGCGCCGCGCTCGCGAGCGCGTCGCTCGCGGCCGCGAGCAGCACCTGCGGATCGACGGCGTCGTAATACGTCGTCGTCAGCAGGCGATAACTCTCTCCGACGTCGCCTGCGACCTGGTATGACAGCGCGGTAGCGGCGGGCGCCGCCCCCACGCACAGGACCGCGGCCAGCGCCGATGCCGCGGCGGCGCGTACGAAAAACTTGGGACTTGTGATCATGATCCTCTCTTTCGTTCCCGATATGCAGAACGCTTAGCAGCCTAGATTTGTTTCTAGTGAGCCGCGGCGGCGCGGCGCAGCCGGTCCATGATCGCGAGGCCGAGCCCGCGCTCCTCGAGCGGCTGCGCGTCGATGCGCTCCAGGCCCAGCGCGTCGAGCTCGTGGAGCGCCTCGAAGAAGCCGGCCGCAGCCTCGCGCAGATCGCCACGCCGCGAGAGCACGCGCACCGCAGCGTAACCGTCGAATGGCCTTCGCAGCCCGAGCGCACCCGCCGCCGCGCGCTCGGCCGCCGGCACCTCGGCCGGGTCGACGATGCGCAGCGGCGTCCGCGGCGCGTAGTGGACCGGCAACTGGCCGGGCGCCGCGGCCGCCCCCGGCGGCGCCCGTCGCGCGAGCGGCCCGATCGCCTCCTCGATCTCCTCGGCCGCCAGCGCGCCCGGACGCAGCAATGCCGGCGTGGGCTCGAGCGCGACGATGGTGGACTCGATCCCGTACTGCGCCGGCCCGCCGTCGAGGATCAGATCCAGCTCGGCCCCGAGCGCCTGGGCCACGTGCGCGGCTCGCGTCGGACTCAGGCCGCCGAACGCGTTGGCGCTCGGCGCCGCCAGCGGCTCGCCGACGTCGCGCAGCAGCGCGCGCGCCACCGGGTGCGACGGCATGCGCACCGCCACGGTCGAAAGACCGGCGGTCACGAGGCCCGGAACGCGCGGCCGCTTCGGCAGAATGAGCGTCAGCGGACCGGGCCAGAAGCGCTCGATCAGGGTCTCGGCAGTGCGCGGCACATGGGCAACGACCCGCTCGAGGGTCGCACGGTCGGCGACGTGGACGATCAGGGGGTCGAACTCGGGGCGCCGCTTGATCTCGAAGATCCGCGCCACGGCGCCGGCGTCCCAGACCAGCGCGGCGAGCCCGTAGACCGTCTCGGTGGGCAGCCCGACTACGCCGCCGCTGCGCAACAGCGCGACGGCTCGGGCGAGAGCCTCGGTCGTAGCGGGCAGCACCGGCATTAGCAACCGCCCGTCAGGGAAGGGATGCCGCCCGCGCC
Source organism: Vulcanimicrobiota bacterium (assembly GCA_963723485.1). Taxonomy (GTDB): domain Bacteria; phylum Vulcanimicrobiota; class Vulcanimicrobiia; order Vulcanimicrobiales; family Vulcanimicrobiaceae; genus Cybelea. The sequence continues at coordinate 771,509 of CAVRQS010000002.1, forward strand.
CACATGATACACTTGGGCGAATATGCGAGCCGTTCTACTTATTAGCGCGCTGCTGTCCGTCGTCCTGAGTGGCTGCGGCGGCGGTGGCGGCGCAACCCCTCCCGCCCCCTTTCTGCCCCCGCCGCCGGCCAAGAAGGGGAGCCACTTCACCCACATCGTCGTGCTCATCCAGGAAAACCGCACGTTCGACAATCTCTTCGCGACCTTTCCGGGCGCCGACGGAACGACCATCGGCAAGACGCACAATGGCACGATTCGGCTGCACAAGAGCAATCTCGAGAGCCCGATCTCGCCACGCAATGGGTACGCGTACTGGCTGCAAGACTACAACCGCGGGGGCATGAACGGATTCGACCTCGACCCGATCGGCAAGGTTCCCGGCACGTACGTCTACGCCTACGTCAATCCCGCGCAGATCAAGCCGTACTGGGATCTGGCCAATCAGTACGTGCTGGCAGATCATACGTTCCAAACCGAGGGCAGCGGCAGCTTCACGGCTCACCAAGACCTGATCCGCGGCGGCACGGAGCTCGGCAACGGGCGCAACCTCATCGACTTCCCCACACAATCGCCGTGGGGCTGCGACGCGCCGTCCGGCACGACGACATCGCTGATCACCGAGAACAATCAGTGGCGGCAGTATCACGATCAAGGGCCGTTCCCATGCCTCACATATTCGACGCTTCGCGACCTGCTCGACGCCAAGGGGCTGTCGTGGCGTTACTACGCTCCGACCGTCGGAGGGAGTTTCGGCGGCGATCTCTGGAACGCGTTCGACGCGATCAAGGCCGTCCGCTACGGTCCTGAGTGGAACACGAATCAGGCGTCGCCGGAAACGAAGGTGTTCACCGACATTTCTCGCGACACTCTCCCTGCGGTATCGTGGGTAATCCCCGACTACCAGAACTCCGATCACCCGGGCGACAAGAGCGACACCGGGCCGTCGTGGATCGCGCAGGTCGTCAATGCGATCGGCGAGAGTCCCGCCTGGAAAACCACCGCGATCGTCATCGTGTGGGACGATTGGGGCGGCTGGTACGATCACGTGCGGCCTCCCGGGCGCCATCGTTACGGCGGCCTCGGCTTCCGCGTTCCTCTGATCGTCGTCTCGCCCTTTGCCAAGCGCGCGTATATCTCGCACACGAATTACGAACTCGGCAGCATCGTACGCTTCATCGAAGACAACTGGAATCTGCCTCGGCTCGGCACGACCGACGCGACCTCTGCGGACTTCGTCCACGATTTCTTCGACTTCACGCAGACGCCGCGTGAATATGTCCCGATTGGGGGAAAGTACTCTAAAGTTTATTTTTTGAAGCAGCGACCCTCGAATCTGCCCGTGGACGACGAGTAAAAATAACCCCGATTACCGATGGCATTAATATCCGCGAACGACGCAGCAACCGCGAATGGAACGGCGCAGCGCTTGGCGAACGCCGCATTTGACCCGATATGCGCACGCTAGAAAACGTCTCCGGAACGATCGCCGCGCAGCCGCGCCTCGCGGCCCTTCCCGTCGTCCTGTCCGATTTTGAGACGATCGGCGTTACCACTCCGCGCGCGCAGGACGAGCTGAAAGTCATCCAGGCGCACTTCATGACGCTCGCGCAGTGCGCGTCGCGCGGCGTGACGTCGGCGGCGGATCGCGATCGCATCGCGCGCACGCTGCAGGAGCGCATGGCCCGCTACGGCGCGTCGCCCGAACACATCGCGCGCCGGCAGGTCAGCGTCTTGACGTCGCGTTTCGTCAAGCAGGATCCCGACAACGAGTACGAGCCGATCCGCCGCTTCGGAGATCTGCGCACCGGCACGGGCGAGCCGCTCGACGCGCGCATGAGTCTATTCGAAGAGGTCGCGTACGACGTGTTCGCGCGGGTCTATCGCGACGAAGCCGCGCCGCCGCCCGACGACATCATCCACGTGAGCTGCTCGGGTTATCTGTCGCCGAGTCCGGTGCAGAGTTTCCTGTCGCGCCGCGGCTGGCTCGGCGTCGGCGTGACGCACTCCTATCACATGGGATGCTACGGCGCGTTCCCGGCCATTCGCACCGCCGTGGGACTGGTCGGCTCCTCGCACGTCTCGCTGCCGAGACGCAAGCGGCGCGTCGACCTCGTGCACACCGAGTTCCTCTCGCTGCACTTCGATCTGCTCGGCGAGGAGCCGGACAACTTCGTCACGTCCACGCTCTTCGCCGACGGCTTCATCAAATATGCGGCGTATCCGCAGTCGGAGTTCGACAAGAACGGCAAGAGCGGGCTGCGCATCCTCGCGATCGACGAGTACATCCTGCCGGACTCGCTGCCCGAGATGACGCTGCGCCCCGGGCCGCTGCAGTTCGACATGTCGCTCTCGAAGCGCGTGCCGTTCATGATCCGGGACTCGATCAAAGACTTCGTCGACGCGATCTGCGGTCAGGTCGGCCTCGATTTCGAGCGCGAAAAGGCGGAGATGGTCTTCGCGATCCACCCCGGCGGGCCGGCGATCCTCAACCAGATTCGCGGCCGCCTCGGCATCGCGGAGTCGCAGATCGAGCTGAGCCGGAAGGTCCTCTTCGAAAACGGAAACATGGCCTCCGCGACCGCGCCGCACATCTGGCGGCTGATCGTGGAATCGCAGGCTATTCCTCGGGGAGCGAAGGTCCTGAGCATGGCGTTCGGTCCAGGCTTGACCGTGATCGGCGCCCTTTTCGAAAAACTGTAGCGTCACAATCGACGGGAGCCATGAGTACAACGACACCGCAGAGATTCTCCGTGCCTGGGCCGTTCTATTGGAGCGTCCGCGCCGTCCACGCGGGCGCGCCGCTCTTTGTCCGCCTCGGCAATCTCGAGTCGCGCGCCCTGGCGGGCCGGCTCGCGTCGCGTCCGGTGGACCGCCCGGTCTATATCTGCGGCCTCCCCCGGGCCGGCACCACGATCACGCTGCAGATGCTCAGCGAGCATCCCGACGTCGTCACCCACAAGTACGCCGATTTCCTGATGCCGTACATGCCGTACGTGTGGAACAAGGTCTTTCCGCGCATCCCGGTCGACGCGATGCGCAAGCCCGTTCCGCGGATCCACCGCGATCGCATCGAAGTCACGCGCGACAGCGCGGAGATGGGCGAGGAGATCCTGTGGGAACACTTCTTCCCGCACATCCACGACGAGAAGAACTACAGCGTGCTCGACGGCACGACGTCGAACGCCGCGTTCGAGCGCTTTTACGACGAGCACCTTCGTAAGCTCGCGCTGGTGCGCGGACGCACGCGTTACATCAGCAAGGCGATCATGTGCGTGGTGCGCATGCAGTACCTGCGCAAGCTCTTTCCCGACGCGCGCTTCCTACTCTACATCCGCAATCCGGTCGACCACGTCGCGTCGCTGATCAAACAGGATCGCATCTGGGCGGAGCTCGAGCGGAGCGACCCGCGTCAGATCGAGATCATCGAGCTCACGGGACACCATGAGTTCGGCCCGCATCAGGTGATGGCCAACGTCGGTAACCCCGAGGAGCTAAAAGAAGTCCGCGCGCTCTTCGATTCCGGGCGGATCGCCGAGTCGCGGGCGCGCTACTGGGCGTACGTGTACGGCTTCGTCGCAAAGCAGCTCGAGAGCGACCCCGAGCTCGCGCGGCGCGTCTGCGTCGTGCGCTACGAGGACCTCTGTGCGGACTCGCTGCCGACCATCGACCGCATCGTCGCGCACGCCGAACTCGATCCGCAGAGTTTCGCCGCGACGCGCGCTGCGTACGGCGAGAAGCTGTCGTTCCCGGACTACTACAAGCCAAAGTTCGACGCGCAGCAGCTGCAATCGATCGCTTCGGCGACGTCGAGCGTGGCCGCCAAGTTCGGCTACGACGTCGACGCCATCGCTGCGCAGGTGGCGGTCTCGTGAGCCGGCGGTTATGGGCGCTCGTGCTCTTCGCCGGCGCCGCGGTCGCCGCGTGCGGCGGCGGCGCGACCTCCGGCCCATTCGGCGGTGGCCTGTTGCCGGACGGCCGCGGGCATAGCGGGAGCACGCCGATCAAGCACGTGATCGTCGTGATTCAAGAGAACCGCAGTTTCGACGATTTCTTCGCGACATTTCCGGGCGCGAACGGCGCCACGAGCGGTCAGGCGGCTCCGATGCCCTCGCCGATCGCCGCGTCGTGCGCGCACAGGGGTCAGCCGGTCCTCACGCAGCCGACGACGGTACCGCTCACGGAGGTCTCACTGGTCGGCGCCGGATTTAAGGACAATTTCGGGGAGGACAACGATCTCGATCACACCTACGGCGGCTATCTTCGCGAGTACGATAACGGCGCGATGGACGGCTTCGATCTCGTGCTCTTCGGCGCCGACGGGACCGGGCCGCAGGCCGAGTGCACGTATGCGTACCAGTACGTCGATCCGAGTGACATCAAGCCGTACTGGGATATCGCAAAGCAGTACGTGCTGGCCGACGCGATGTTCGACACGCAAGGCAGCTCGAGCTTCGTCGGACATCAGGACCTCATCGCCGGCGGCACCGCCGTCAACTACAAGGTGGCCAAATACGGCGATAACAGCATCGTCGACAATCCCTTGAATATGCCGTGGGGCTGCCCGCCCGACGGTCCCCCGGGTACCAAGACATCTCTGATAACGGTCAGCGGTCGATACCTCGTGGGCGCCGGACCGTTCCCGTGCTTCACCTACGGCACGATCCGCGATCAGCTCGACGCCAAGAAGATTTCCTGGAGGTATTACACTACCAACGCGAACAATGCCGCGGGCATCTGGAGCGCGTTCGACGCGATCAAGGCCGTCCGCAACGGACCTGAATGGAGTACGAACGTCACGAACAGCCCCACGGCGATCTTTAGAGACATCCATCACGGCCGACTACCGGCCGTGTCTTGGGTGACGCCAAATGCGCCCAACTCCGACCATCCCGCCGAGTACCTGCACGTCGGAAAGAAGTTGGTGCCGGTCGATAACGGCCCATCCTGGGTCGCTTCGATCGTGAACGCGGTCGGCCGGAGCCAGTACTGGAACTCCAGCGCCATCATTATTCTGTGGGACGATCCGGGCGGCTTCTACGATCACGTTAAACCGCCGTTCCAAGATAATCAGGGCGGCCTCGGCTTTCGGTTGCCAATGCTGATCGTCTCGCCATACGTGCAGCCGCACGTCGAGCACACGCAGTACGAGTCGGCGAGCGTCCTGAAGTTCATTCAAGAGAACTGGAGCCTCGGCACGCTGCCCGCGACGCCGGACGTCCGCGCCGCGAGCATCGGCAACGCCTTCAACTTCGCCCAGACCCCTCGTCCGTTTCATAAGATCCGATCGAAGCTCAACGAGACGTTCTTCCTCAAACAGCCGCTGTCGGAGCTCCCCGTCGACACCGAGTAGTGTCATCCTGAGCGGAGTCGAAGGGTTACTGTTCGTCGGGGATCGTGCCGTCGTTGGTTTGTTGCAGAAAGAAGTCGGGACCCTCGGGCGACTTGATGGGAACGAACTTGCGCGGCGTCGCGAAGAAATCGAAGCAGTCTTTCGCCGGCGAGGTCGCGCGGCGATCCGCGTCGCCGAGCTGAGCTAGGCCGAAGAGGTCTTCGGCGAACCGCAGCACGCTGGCCGTCTCGTACTGCACGTGCGAGACGTGGTCTTTCTCTGCATAGGGCGAGATCACCAGCAACGGAACGCGGAAGCCGAGGCCGTCGTAGCCGCGGTACGGCGGCGGCACGTGATCGTACATGCCGCCCCAGTCGTCCCACTGCACGAAGATCGCGGTCGTGGACCAGAACTTGCTCTCGCCGACCGCGTCGACGAGCGAGGTCACCCATGACGGGCCGTAGCCGCCGCCGCAGGTCGGATGGTCGGAATCGCGACAGAGCGGCGTGATCCACGTGAAGGCGGCGAGCTTTCCCGCCTTCACGTCGCGCAGAAACCGCTTCTGCGGCGTGATGACGTCCTTGTGCCAATCCGGCCCGTCGAAAATGTGCTTGACGGCCTGATAGCCCGACCAGAATCCGCTTATGGGAGTCCTATACGAGCTCGTGTAGAACCGCCACGAGAGTCTCGCGGCGTCGAGCTCGTCGCCTAGCGTCTCATAGTCGAAGCACGGGCGCTGCGCCGCGCCGTACTTGCGCCGATGCGTAAGCGTCGCTACCTCGTCCCTCGGCGGTCCCTCGCAGCCCCAGTAGGAGCCCGGGACGTTGACGCTGGAGTGCGCCTGCGCGGCGATGATGTACTGATGCGCGACGAAGCTCTCGTCCAGCTGCGATGCGAACATCCTGTCGGCCAGCACCCATTCGTGCGCCATGTCGAACAACGGCTTCGTTTCGCCGTGCGGGACGTAGACGTACTGTCCGTTCGGAGGGCCGCCGTAGAGCCGCTCGAGGTTGAATCCATCCATGCGGCACTTCGTTCCGGGCAGCTTCGCGGTTCCGTCGCAGGCCGCGAACATCGCGTGCGCCGAGTGGTCGACCTCGTACTCGTCCGCCAGGCTGATCGGCGTGAGCCGGATGCGCTTGCCCTTGGAGGTCTTGCCGCTCGAGGCGGTATCGGCGCCCGGATAACCCTGAAACATGTCGTCGAAGCTGCGGTTCTCTTGCACGATATAGACGACGTGCTCGATCTTGCCGGCGCCGCTGTCGAGGGCCGACCGGAGGACCTCCGTTCCCGTGGCGTACGGCACCGCCGCAGCGTTGGGAGCGATGGAACACGCCGTCAGCGCGGCAATCGCGGCGGAAACGGCTGCGGCCTTGACCGCTGCCTTCACTTACTGCTCGTCGGGAATTCGCCCGTCGTTCGCCTGTCTCAAAAAGAACGCCTCATCCTCCGGCGCCTTGATGGGCTCGAACGCGCGCGGTCGCTGCGAAAAATCGAAACAGTCGCCCGCGGGCGAAGTCGCACGCGCGTCGGCCGCCGAGAGATGGGCGAGCCCGAAGAGGTCCTCCGCAAAGCGGAGAACGCTGGCCGTCTCGTACTGCGTGTGTGAGACGTAGTTCTTCTTCGCGTACGGACCGATAACGATCAACGGAACGCGGAAGCCCAAGCCGTCGTAGTCTTTGAAGGGCGGCTTCACGTGGTCGTACATGCCGCCCCAATCGTCCCACTGCACGAAGATCGCGGTAGACTTCCAGAATTTGCTCTCCCCGACCGCATTGACGACGGCGCTGACCCACGACGGCCCGAATCCGCCGCCGCACAGGGGATGATCGGAGTCCGGGCAGAGCGGCGTTACCCAGGTGAAGTTGGCGAGTTTCCCGGCGCGAACGTCGGTGAGAAACCGCTTTTGAGGCGTAACGATGTCGGTCTTCCAATCGGGCCCGCGGAAAATGTGCTTGACCGCTTGATAGGCCGACCACAGTCCGCTCGTCGGCGTCCGATAACGGCTGGTATAGAAGCGCCACGTCAAGCCGGCCGCGTCGAGCTCGTCACCGAGCGTCTCATAGTCGAAGCAGGCCCGCTGGTCGGGCCCATACTTGCGTTTCTGCGTGATCGTTTGGACCTCGTCGGTCTTGCCTCCCTTGCAACCCCAGAGGAAGAAGGGAATGTCGACGCTCGATTGGGCTTGGGCCGCGATGATGTACTGATGCGCGACGAAACTCTCGTCGAGCTGCGACGCGAACGTCTTGTCGGCCAAGACCCACTCGTGCGCCATGTCCCAGTACGGCCTCGACTCCGCGTGGGGCACGTACCCGTACTGCGCGTGGTACGGCCCGAAATATTCGATCTCGAGGTCGAAGTCGTCCATCCGGCAGCTCGTTCCGGGCAGCTTACCTCTTCCATCGCACGCGGTGAACATGGCAAACGCCGAATGGTCGATCTCGTACTGCTTCTTCAGGCTGATGGGCCGGAGTTTGATCCGTCCTCCCGAGGAGTCCTTACCGCTCGAAACGGTGTTCGCACCGGGATAGCCTTGGAACATGTCGTCGAAGCTGCGGTTCTCTTGCACGACGTACACGACGTGCTCGATCTTGCCGGCGCCCGCCGCTTCCATCCCGCGCAGCACCTCGTTCTCGCGCGACAGCGGCGCCGTTGCGGGCGACCCGAACGAACACGAGGCCAAGATGATAGCCGTGCTCGCCGCAAGCATGCCGATTCGACGCATCACGATAGCCGCAGCAATGCCACCAGGCCCGCCGGATTCCCTTCGGGAACGAACCTATTCCAGGCCAGCGAAAATCGGAAAAAGGGAGCTTCTCGTGAATCTTTGCTTTAAAATCGCGGCGCCGCTTTACTTGGCGTTCGTGCTTGCCGGATGCAACGCCGGGGGATTCGCAAACGTGCCCGGCGCCACCGCGCAGCTCGACGAACCATCGCAGGCCTTGGGCTTCGAGGCAAGCGGCTATCGGCGCGTCTGCTCCGACGTGCGCCCGGGATACATGAATTGCGACGTTCTGATCGCGACCGGCGCGAACCCGGCCGTCGCCGGATGGAGGCCCGCCGATCTTCAGGCGGCGTACGAACTGCCGTCGAAGACGAAGGGCGCCGGGCAGATCGTCGCGATCGTGGACGCGTATGACAACCCGAACGTCGGGTCGGATCTGCGGGAGTATCGTAAGAAGTTCGGCCTTGGCACGGCGAAGTTCACCAAGTATAACGAGTTGGGGCAGACGAAAAACTATCCGGCCCAATGTTCGGGCTCGAACTTCGGCTGGTGCCTCGAGATCGACCTCGACGTCCAGATGGTGTCGGCGGCCTGCCCGAAGTGCACGATCTGGCTGTTCGAAGCGAAGTCGAACAACAGCAACGACCTCTATGCGACGGTCGCGCGCGCGGCGCGGATGGGCGCACACGTCGTCAGCAACAGCTACGGCGGCGGCGGCGGCGGGGCGTCCAACGGCGACTTTGCCAAGTCCGGCGTAACGTATCTCGCGAGCGCCGGCGACTTCGGATACGGCATGCAGGATCCGGCCGACTACGACTCCGTCGTCTCGGTCGGCGGCACCGTCCTATCGAAGACCGGCGCGAAGTATTCTGAAGAAGTGTGGCAGTTTAGCGGCGGCGGCTGCTCCGTGGTGGCGAAGCCGGCGTGGCAGCACGATCCCAAGTGTGCGAAGCGAACCGGAAACGACGTGTCGGCGGTGGCCTCCAACGTCGCGGAGTACGACACGTTCGGCTACACCGGCTGGCTCACCGTCGGCGGCACCAGCGTCGGATCGCCCCTGCTTGGCGGCGTGTACGCGCTCGCCGGTAACGCCAAATCGCACCAGAGCGGCAAAGCCTTCTGGACGCTCTCCAAAATCGACCGCGACCGGTACTTGCACGCGGTCACGAAGGGGCAGGTCACGGCTTGCCCGCAGAGCCTGCGCGGCAGCTACCTCTGCAAGGCGGGCACCGGTCAGTACCGGACCTACTCCGGACCGGCCGGCTGGGGAACGCCCAAAGGCATCGGCGCCTTTTAGCCTGCTCGCACTGGCTTGACGAAAAGCCGCGCGGCGCTCGAACGGCCGCCGGCTTTTTTGCGTTGAGAAAACAGGGAGGCCATCCAACTCTCAGGAACCTCATCAGACTCTCAGACTCCCCCCGAACTCCAGAAAACCCGACAAGCATAAGGAGCATTTGTGAACGGAACCATTAAAGTTGTGGTGCCGCTCGTTGCGGCGCTGGCAATCGCCGCGTGTAGCAGCGGCAACTCTTCGAGTGTCCCGGCGGCCGGATCCCAAACGGTAGGATCGCCGTCCAGTCGCGTCCCAGAGTGGCAGGCGCGGCATCTCGCGCGTTTTACTTGCCCGCAAGTCGTCGGCAAGCCGAGCTGCATGGCGCTGCAGATTCTCGGTAAAAACGGCCAACCGCCGCCGTGCAGCCCGACGTCAACCTGCGGCTTTACGGCAACACAGCTCGAGAGCGCGTATGGTCTAGGTCCTTCGTTAGGACTCGGATCGGGAACCAAGGTCGCGCTCATTGAGGCGGGCGACCTCTCTACCGCCGCGACGGATCTCTCGACGTACCGCACCGAGTACGGCCTGGGAACGGCCAGTTTCTTCAAGTACAACCAGAAGGGACAGCAATCCAACTATCCGACGTCGTGTCAAAACTACGGCTGGTGCGTCGAGACCGCCCTCGACATCGAAATGGTCTCCGCCTCGTGCCCGAAATGCACGATCTATCTGATGGAGGCTAGTTCCAATGGGATCTCCGACTTCGAAACGGACGAAGCGGAAGCCGTCACGCTCGGCGCGACCATCCTCAGCAACAGCTGGAGCTGCCCCGAGAACTGGGACTGCGGCGATACGAGCTTCGGGAACTACTTTAGCAGCCCGGGTGTCGCCTATCTCGCCTCGACCGGCGACTCCGGCTACAACACCATCGGCGGCCCGTCGGCGCTCGCCAGCGTGATCGGCGTCGGCGGCACCCAGCTCGAGAAGAGCGGCACGACCTTTACCGAAACCATCTGGAACGGCGCGAGCGCCGGCTGCGCGAGCCCGAGCGTCGTCGGCAGCCCCGGCGTCCCGAAGCCCTCGTGGCAGGGCGACCCTGACTGCGCCTACCGCACCGACGGCGACATAGCGGCCCAGGCCGGCGTCACGCCCGGCGTTGCCGAGTACTGCGCCTGCAATGGCGGCTGGTTCGGCGTCGGCGGCACGAGCGTCGCATCGCCGCTGCTGGCCGGCGTCGTCGCGCTCAAGGGGAATGCCGCCGCCCTGCATAGCGGCAAGCGCTTCTGGAAACTGCGCGACGGGAAAGTCGCTCACCAGCTCCACTACATCAGCAGCGGAAACGACGGCAGTTGCGGCGGCGAGTACCTCTGCACGGCCGGAACCAACCAGTTCGAAACCTACTCCGGCCCGGGAGGCTGGGGAACGCCGAAGGGAATCAAGGCGTTCTAGAAACGCTCGGCGTTGCGAGCAACGTGGAGGCGGGTGCGAACGCGCCCGCCTCTTTAGCCTACAAGAACCCGACAAGAATAAGGAGCATTTGTGAACGGAACCATCAAGCTTGTGGCGCCGCTCGTCGCGGCGCTGGCAATCGCCGCGTGTAGTAGCGGCAACTCTTCGAATGTCCCGGCGGCCGGATCCCAAACGGTAGGATCGCCGTCCAGTCGCATCCCGCAGTGGCAGGCGCGGCATCTCGCGCGGACGACCTGCCCGCAAGCCGTCGGCAAGCCGAGCTGCTTGGCGCTGCAGATTATCGGTAAAAACGGCCAGCCGCCGCCGTGCAACCCGACGTCAAGCTGCGGCTTTACGGCGACGCAGCTCGAGGCCGCCTACGATCTCACGCCTTCGTTAGGACTGGGATCGGGAACCAAGGTCGCGGTGATCGAGGCGGGCGACCTCTCCAGCGCCGCGACGGATCTCGCGACGTACCGCAGCGAGTACGGCCTCGGAACGGCCAGCTTCTTCAAGTACAACGAGGACGGACAGCAATCCAACTATCCGGCGTCGTGCGAAGACTATGGCTGGTGCGTCGAGACCGCCCTCGACATCGAAATGGTCTCCGCCTCGTGCCCGAAGTGCACGATCTATCTGATGGAGGCCAAGGACAACAGCACCGATGGGATCTCCGACTTCGAAAAAGCCAACGCGGAAGCCGCCGCGCTCGGCGCGACCGTCGTCAGCAACAGCTGGATCTGCTACGGCAGCTGGGATTGCGGCGATACGAACTTCGGGAGCTACTTTAGCAGCCCGGGCGTCGCCTATCTCGCCTCGAGCGGTGACTCCGGCTACGACAACATCGGCGGCCCGTCGGTGCTCGATAACGTCATCGCCGTCGGCGGCACCCAGCTCGAGAAGAGCGGCACGACGTTTACCGAAACCGTCTGGAACGGCGCGGGCGCCGGCTGCGCGAGCGCGAGCGAAGTCGGAAGCCCGGGCGTCCCGAAGCCCGCGTGGCAGGGCGACCCCGACTGCACCTCCCGCACCGATGCTGACATAGCGGCCCAGGCCGGCGTCTCGCCCGGCGTTGCCGTCTACACCAGCCTCTACGGCGGCTGGTTCGGCGTCGGCGGCACCAGCGTCGCGTCGCCGCTCACGGCCGGCGTCATCGCGCTCAAGGGCAATGCGGCCAACATGCAAAGCGGCCAGCGCTTTTGGGACATGCACGACGGGAAAGTCGCTCGCCGGCTGCACTACATCAGCAGCGGCAGCGACGGCAGTTGCGGCGGCGAGTACCTCTGCACCGCCGGAACCAACCAGTTCGAAACCTACTCCGGCCCGGGGGGCTGGGGAACGCCGAAGGGAATCAAGGCGTACTAAAAACGCTCGGCGTTGCGAACAACGTGGAGGCGGGTGCGAACGCGCCCGCCTCTTTCGCTTACAAGAACCGATAAGCATAAGGAGCATTTGTGAACGGAACGATCAAACTTGTGGCGCCGCTGGTCGCGGCGCTGGCAATCGCCGCGTGTAGCAGCGGCAACTCTTCGAATGTCCCGGCGGCCGGATCCCAAACGGTAGGATCGCCGTCCAGTCGCATCCCGCAGTGGCAGGCGCGGCATCTCGCGCGTGCCACCTGCCCGCAAGTCGTCGGCAAGCCGAGCTGCTTCGCATTGCAGATCATCAAAAACGGTGCGCCGCCGCCGTGCAGCCCGACGTCAACCTGCGGCTTTACGGCGACACAGCTCGAGGCCGCCTACGATCTCACGCCTTCGTTAGGACTGGGATCGGGAACCAAGGTCGCGGTCATCGAGGCGGGCGATCTCTCCAGCGCCGCGACGGATCTCGCGACGTACCGCAGCGAGTACGGCCTCGGAACGGCCAGCTTCTTCAAGTACAACGAGAACGGACAGCAATCCAACTATCCGCCGTCGTGCGAAGACTATGGCTGGTGCGTCGAGACCGCGCTCGACATCGAAATGGTCTCCGCCTCGTGCCCGAAGTGCACGATCTATCTGATGGAGGCTAAGAACAACAGCACCGATGGAATCTCCGACTTCGAAACGGCCGAAGCGGAAGCCGTCACGCTCGGCGCGACTATCGTCAGCAACAGCTGGGGCTGCTACGGCAGCTGGGACTGCGGCGATACGAACTTCGGGAGCTACTTTAGCAGCCCCGGCATCGCCTATCTCGCCTCGAGCGGTGACGGCGCCTACAACCAGTTCGGCGGCCCGGGGGCGCTTGCCAGCGTCGTCGCCGTCGGCGGCACCCAGCTCGAGAAGAGCGGCACGACGTTTACCGAAACCGTCTGGAACGATGCGAGCGCCGGCTGCGCGAGCCCGAGCGAAGTCGGAAGCCCGGGCGTCCCGAAGCCCGCGTGGCAGCACGACCCCGACTGCACCTACCGCACCGATGCTGACATAGCGGCCCAGGCCGGCGTCTCGCCCGGCGTTGCCGTCTACACCAGTCTCTATGGCGGCTGGTTCGGCGTCGGCGGCACGAGCGTCGCGTCGCCGTTGCTGGCCGGCGTCGTCGCGCTCAAGGGCAATGCGGCCAACATGCAAAGCGGCAAGCGCTTCTGGGAAATGCACGACGGGAAAGTCGCTCGCCGGCTCCACTACATCAGCAGCGGCAACGACGGCAGTTGCGGCGGCGAGTACCTCTGCACCGCCGGAACCAACCAGTTCGAAACCTACTCCGGCCCGGCAGGCTGGGGAACGCCCAAGGGAATCAAGGCGTTCTAGAAACGCTCGGCGTTGCGAGCAACGCGGAGGCGGGTGCGAAAGCGCCCGCCTCTTACTCTAGGGTGAGATCTTGAAGACCGTTCCGCAGCAACCGCTTGCGCTAGAGCCGCCCTGGCTGGTCGTGCCATAGAGCGTGCCGGACACGTCGACGAGACCCGCATATGGAAATGCTCCGTCGGGGAAGCCCGAGAAGCGGTGCAGTACGCGCTCCGTACCGGACTGACTCACCTCAAAGACGGTTCCACATCTAAAGCCGCCGCCGCACCCCGCTCCATAGCTGCCCCCCGCCGCCGTGGTGCCGTACAGCTTGCGATTGACGGCGACCACGGGCGCATACGGGGACTCCCCATCCTTGCCGCCCCTGAAACGATAAACCACGTGCTCGACCCCGGACGCGCTCGTCTCGAAGACCGTTCCGCAACTGCACGCACCCTTCTTACCGCCGCCCGCTACCGTCGTGCCGTAGAGCTTTCCGTGCGCTTCGATGAGCCCGGCACTCGGGTAAGCGCCGTCCGAGCCGCCGCTGAAGCTGTAGAGTACGTGCTCCTTTCCCGACCCGCTGATTTCAAAGACGGTGCCCATATTGTTTGCGCCTCCCCCATACGTCGTGCCGTACAGGTTGCCGTGGAGGGCGAGCAAACCCGCTCTGGGCCGGATGCCGTCCGGACTGCCTGCGAAGGCGTGGAGCACGCGTTCTCGGCCGGATCCATCGACGTCGAATACGGTCCCGCATCCCTTGGGGCACCCGCTGCTGGTCGGGCCGCCTAACACCGTCGTGCCGTAGAGTTTTCGGTTGAGCGCCGCCAGGTTAGCGTCCGGTGCCGCGCCGTCGCCCGTTCCGCCCTGGAAAGCGTAGAGCACGCGCTCCTTCCCGGATGTATCGACGTCGAACACGGACCCGCATCCGGCAGCGCCGCAGGTCGTGCTTGCGCTGCCGCCTTGACTCGTGGTCCCATAGAGCGCGCCGTTGAGCACGATCATGTCCGCAAGCGGGACGGCGCCGTCGGGCGTACCTTTGAAGCGGTAGAGCACGCTCTCGCTGCCGGACGTGCCGATCTCGAACACGGTGCCGCATCCGGCGTCGCCGCATTTGCCGCTCTTGCCGCCTCCGTCCGCCGTGCCGTACAGCTTACCGTTTAGGTTCGTGAGACCCGCTACCGGATACGAGGCATTCGAGCCGCCTACGAAACTGTAGAGCAGAGCGTAGCCGGAACCCGCGCCCGGATGCGCGTTCGGCGCACCGGTCACCGGAGCGACCGGAAGCGGCTCCGAGCCGGTCGCGCGCGAGCAACTCGCCAGGATGAGAGCGCAAAAGAGCAAGGTGAGTATCCGCGTCATCTAGCCTCCTATTCGTAGTCCGGCGCACGGCCGTCGTCTTTTTGGTGCAGAAAGAATCGTGCATCCTCGGATGCCTCGATCGGCACGAACGCGCGCGGCGGCTGCGTGAAATCGAAGCAGTCGGCGGCCGGCGAGGTCGCGCGCCGGTCGGCCGCCGCTAGCTGCTCTAGGCCGAAGAGGTCCTCGGCGAACCGCAGCACGCTGGCGGTCTCATAGCGTACGTGCGAGACATAATTTTTCTTTGCGTACGGAGAGATAACGAGCAGCGGCACGCGAAAGCCTAGGCTGTCGTAGCCTTTGTACCGCGGAGGAACGTGGTCGTAGAGGCCGCCCCAGTCATCCCACATCACGAAGATCGCGGTCGTGTCCCAAAAGCGGCTTTCGCCGACCGCGTTAACGAGCGAGGCAACCCACGACGGCCCGAATCCGCCGCCGCATTCGACGTGATCGGAGTCGAGGCATATCGGGGTGATCCAGGTGAATGCCGCGAGCTTCCCCGCGCCGACGTCGGTAAGGAATTTCTTTTGGGGCGTGACGATATCTTTGCGCCAATCGGTCCGCTTATAAATGTGTCGGATCGCCTGATAACTCGACCAAACGCCTCCGAAGCCGCTCGACTGTGCTCCATACTTGCTGGTATAGAAGCGCCACGACAGATTGGCCTTGTCGAGCTCGTCACCGAGGGTCTGGTAGTCGAAGCACGGCGGCTGGGGCGAACCGTACGTACGCCCATGCGTGATCGTCCTGACGGTGACGCTTGGGCCCGCTTCACAACCCCACGCGCCGGAAGGTATATCGACGCTCGACTGCGCCTGCGCCGCGATGACATATTGGTGCGCCACGAAGCTCTCGTCGAGCTGGGATTGAAACATCGCGTCGGCCAGCACCCATTCGTGTGCCATATCGAAGTACGGCTTAGAGTCTCTGTGCGGCACGTAGACGTACTGCGGGTGAGTGGGTCCACCGCCCGACTGCTCTCGGTCGAAGCCGTCCATCCGGCACTTCGTGCCCGGAAGTTTGCCGCTCCCGTTGCAAGCGGCGAACATCGCCGCCGCCGAATGGTCTATCTCGTATGCCGTCGCCAAGCTCACCGGCTGCAGGTCGATCGTCTCGCCCTTCGAGTCTTTGCCGCTTGAAACGGTGTTCGCTCCGGGATACCCTTGGAAGAGATTGTCGAAGCTGCGGTTCTCCTGAACGATGAAGACGACGTGCTCGATCTTTCCGGCGCCGCCTGCGGCGAACGCTCGCAGAACCTGCGTCGCGCGAATCGCCGGGACCGCCGACGGCTGGGATCCCGCGCCGCCGCAGCCGGCCAGGATTGCCGCGATCGCCAGGGCTCCTAAGGCGGCCCAACGGAGCCTCGAAATCATCCTCGCAGGGTTGCTGCTAGGGTCCTTGGGCTCCCTCCGCACAAACGCCCGCTCGCCTAAATAAGAAAAGCCGGCTGCCTGCAGGAGAAAGCGAACTAGGGTCGCATTTTAGGGACCCGGCTGCAACGCCGGACTTCCCCGTAGCGGCTCCTATAAGAGCATAACAATGGCACTTTCATGAAAGAAGAAGGAGCAAACTTTCGAATGAATATCTTACGTTTGGCCCGATACGCCGCCGGCGTGTCGGCCGCCGCCGCGATGCTTGCCGCCTGTAATGGGTCGCAAACGTCGGGGTCGGCAGTCCCGGGGGTGCCGCAGCAAAACGCGGCCATGTCCCACGGGGCGTCGCATGGGCTGCCGAGTCTTCGGGTGCAGAAAATGATGAACGCCCGCGGCTTAGCCATGCCGATGCCTCGCCATCTGGACAAGAACGGCAAGACGTGGATGAGTCCGCTCGCGAAGCACACGCAGTACCTCCTCTACGTCTCGGATCTGTCCACCGGCCAGGTCGACGTTTTCAACTACAAGTCCCAAGCGGGTAACTTGTACGGAAACATCACCGGCTTCTCGCTAGCGGGTGGATCGTGCTCGGACACCGCCGGCAACGTCTACATCATCGACCTTGGCGCCGCCACGATCAACGAGTACGCCCACGGTTCAACGACGAGGACGGCGAGCGCCACATATAGCACCTCCGAGCCGCTCGCCTGTTCGGTAGATCCGACGACTGGGAACGTCATGCTTCCGTCCTTCGGGGGCGGCAACGTGGAGATCTTCCCCGGCGGCCTCACTGGAACTCCGTATACTGTAAACACGCCCTATGCCTATTCCGAGGGCGGCGGTTACGACCCCAGCGGCAATCTCTTCATCGAGAACGGCGCCACGTCAAGCGCCCGCAGCAACGGCAACGTGATCTATCTCGAGGAGTGCCCGGCGACCTGCACAAGCACCAGCACCTTCAGCACCATCTCGCTGCCGAATCAGGCGTGCGGTTCACCCGTCTGCTTCATGAGCCAAGTGATGTGGGACGGCCACTACTTGTCGCTCGGCGATCAGGCGTATGACTACCCGACCTACTCCTACGGCCAAGGGATCTATCGGGTCTCGGTCTCGGGCAGCACCGGAACGGTGGTCAGCTCGGCCATGTACGCGACCTCGGCGACCAGCCCGCAGAGCGACGCCCAACAGTTCTGGACCAACGGCACGACGCCGGCCCAGAACGGGCTCACCTTCGGTAACCTGATCAACGAGCAGGAAGGCTTCTGGAACCTCACCAACGGCGGTCCTCCGAAGCGCGTCCTTCCCGCAACGCTCGAACCGGCTGCATATTACGGCAACACCGTCAGCGCGATGAAGAAAACCTAAACTCAGCACTGACAATCCACAAAACAACGGGCTCGCTGCGGCGGGCCCGTTTTCCTTATCTTGAGGAAGTTCTGAAGCGGCATCGAAAAAGCCGTCGCTATGAATGCCCGCGTGACGCGCATTTCGGCGCTCGCCGTCGCGCTGACGCTGGCCGGCTGCGGTGCAAGCGGCGTAGTTTCTCCTACGCCGGGCACGCGGACGGCGACGGCGCGGCGTCGGGTGGCACCCGCCGGCATCCCGATCCAGCACGTGGTCTTCATCGTGCAGGAAAACCGCTCGTTCAACAACCTGTTCATGGGTTATCCAAACGCGCTCACGCAAAACTACGGCTACGACAAGCGCGGAAAAAAGATCCGGCTTGCGCCGCAAGATCTCGCGAGCGTTTGGGACATGAATCACGATTCGCGTTCATTCTTTGCCGACTGCGACGGACACGGGAAACTGCCGGGGACGTTGTGCAAGATGGATGGATGGCGTAAGGAAGTCCCCGTCGGCGCTCCCAAGAATTATCCGTACGCCTACGTGCCGCGCCGGCAGATCGCGCCATACTGGAGCATGGCCAAACAGTACGTTTTGGCCGACGAGATGTTCGCCTCCAATCTCGACAGCAGCTTTATCGCGCATCAATACGTCGTCGCCGCCGATGCCGCTGGGGCGGTGGACTATCCGGTCACCTACTGGGGCTGCGAAGGGGGAGCGAGCGATACGATTTCGACCTTGACGGCGCGCCGCAGGTACGGTCCACGCATTGCCGCGTGTTTCGACATCCCGAGCATCGGCACGGAAGCCGATAGCGCGGGCTTGACCTGGCGGTTCTACGCCGGAGCCGTCAGCGGCGACGGCGGCATCTGGTCGTCGTACCAGGCGGAGGGCAGGGTGTACGACGGGCCGGACTGGGCGGCCGACGTCATCAACCCGCCGTCACAGTTTCTCACCGACATCGCCGCCGGCCGCCTCGCCAACATCACCTGGATCACCCCGACCTATAAGGCCTCCGATCACCCGGGCTTCGAAGCGAACCAAGGACCGGCCTGGGTGGCGTCCCTTGTCGACGCGATCGGAACCAGCCCGTTTTGGAGCTCGACCGCGATCTTTATCATGTGGGACGACTGGGGCGGGTGGTTCGATCCGGTGCGGCCGGTCTACGAAGATTACGACGGGCTCGGTTTTCGCGTGCCGCTGCTGATGATCTCGCCGTACGCGAAGAAAGGCTACGTCACGCACGTTCAATACGAGACGTCGAGCGTGCTTCGCTATATCGAGGACAACTTCGATCTGCCTCGGCTGGCCGCCAGCGATGCGCGCGCGAACGACCCCGCATCCGATGCATTCGACTACACGCAGAAGCCGCGCAGGTTCAAGAAAATCTCCGGCGGCAAATCGCTTTCGTATTGGCGGCGACTGGACCGCACGTCGAACCCCCAGGAAGCCTTGAAGCACATCGTCGGCGACGATTGAGCCGGAGCGCTATTCCGTGGACCTTCGCGGGGCGGTAGTCGTAGACAGTTAGAATCGCAGGCTGATTGCGCCGGTCGTGGTGCCGACGCGGATCCGGCCGCTCCCCGATCCGATCCGCCCGCTCGCGCCGGCGCCGACCAGCTCTTCGCGGCGCGCGATGACGCCCGGGATGCGGCTCGTGATCGCCCCGACGGTGCTCGACGCGTGGATCGAGGCATCGCTGTTCGCCGCGATCGTAAGCTCGACGGCCCCGGTCGTGGCGCGCAGGTCGATCGAGCGGTTTGCGGAGACTCGGCCCACGTCGGCCGTGATCGCCCCCGCGACGTTCGAGACGTCCAGCGACGCGTCCGCCGGAGCCGCGATGTGGTAACGCACCGTGCCGCGGCGCGGTCCCTCGTAGCTCGTCCTGACGAACACGTCCTTGCCCGCACTGCGCACGTCGATCTTGACCGACCGCAGCTCCGCCGCGTCGTTCCCGTACTTCGTCGCGCGAACGTCGATGCTCGGCTTCGTCCACGCGTCGATCGTGATGCTGCCCGCGATGTTGTCGACGTGCAGCGTCGTACCGGCGGCCGCATCGATCGTTCGGTGGAACTCTTCGCGCGCGCGCTCGCCGAACGTGCCGCTGCATGCGACGAGCGTCACGATCGCGCAGACGCCGGCGAATCGAATCATACGTGCAGCACCGCGGCACCGCGCAGCTCGTCGTGCTTGAGCATGTTCAATGCCCGGTTCGCATCTTCCAATTGCATTCCGACCGTCGCGGATCGTATCGGTATCGCGCCTGCGATCGCAAGGAACTCCTCGCCATCCGCTCGCGTGTTGGCGGTGACGCTGCGGATCTCTCGCTCGCCGAAGAGGTGCTCGGCATAGTCGAGCGGCGGGATCTGCGTGAGATGAATTCCGGCGATCGCCAGCACGCCGCCCCGCCCCAACGCCGACATGATCGGCGGCACGAGCACGCCGGCGGGCGCAAACAGAATCGCGGCGTCGAGCGGCGCCGGCGGCGTCTCGGTCGCGTCGCCGATCCAATCCGCGCCGAGCTCCTGCGCGAGCTCGCGATGGACGCCGCCGCGGCTCATGACAAAGACGCGGCAGTTCCAGTGCCGCAGCACCTGGAGCGCCAGATGGGCCGAGCCGCCAAACCCGTAGAGCCCAACGGTCGCGCCCGGCACGACGCCGGCGCGCTTGATCGCGCGAAAGCCGATGATGCCCGCGCAGAGCAGCGGAGCGGCGTGCTCGTCATCGATCGCGCCGGGAATCCGATAGGCGAAGTCTTCCGGCACCACGGCGAACTCGGCGAAACCGCCGTCGCGATCCCAGCCGGTGAAGAGCGCGTTGGGACACAGGTTCTCGCGTCCGGCGCGGCAGTACTCGCACGTGGCGTCGGTGTGGCGGAGCCACGCGATGCCGACACGCGTTCCGTTCTGGAACCGCTCGCTCCCCGGACCGGCCTGCTCGACGGTCCCCACGACCTCGTGGCCCGGAACGATGCCGGGGTGCTTCAGCGCAAGGTCACCCTCGGCGAGGTGCAGGTCCGTCCGGCAGACGCCGCACGCCGTGACGCGCACGAGAATTTCGCCGGACGCCGGCACCGGCGTCGGTTTCTCGGTCACGCGGAGCGGGTTGTTTTCGATCGCCGCGGGCCGTTCGAGCGTGATCGCGCGCACCAGCAAACGTTTCGACGCCCCCGTGCGCGCCGCCGCTACCGCATGCGCCGATAGATCGCCGCATCTTCAGCGAAGCGCCGGAACACGCTCTCGTGCGGCGTCTGCTGCAGGCTCTCGTTCGATCCCAGGCAGAGGAAGCCGAGGCGAATCAGGCTGCTCAGGAACAGGTTGTGGACGCGAAATTGCAGCGTCTTGTTGAACTGCCGCAGCACGTCGCGCGCGACGATGACGTGAAACTCGTTGAGCGAACCGTCCGTGACGAGGCTGTGCTGCGCAAAGATGATGTGACGGCGCAGCGCGTCGCCGAATCGCAGCGACCCATCGCCGAGCTCGCAGACCTCCGCCAGGCGACCCTGCGCGCCGGCCGCACGGTGCGCGGCCGCGACCGCCTCCGCCGAGTCGATCTCGAAGGCCCCGCCGCGCGCGGCCGCGACGGCGAGCTCGCTGCCATCGGTCGCGTAAATCATCGCCCGTTCCAGCAGTCCCTCCTCGTGCAGCACGACCGCGAGCGAGTAGGCGTCCTCGCCTCGTCCGCAGTCCGGCAACCAAATGCGTGCGAACGAGTACGTTCGCAGCAGCGGCGCGACGCGCGCGCGAAAGGTCCGGAAGAAGTCCGGATCCTCGAAGAGCCGGCCGCGTGCGCCCGACATCGCGAGCACGAATCGCGCGAGGGCGTTCGGATCGTGCAGCATGCGCTCTTGCAGGCCCGAAATCGTGGTCGCGCCCTCGGCGCGCATGCGTTCGGCGACACGTCGTTTGAGCATCGCGGGCGCATAGTTTCCGAAGTCGTGCCCGCTAGAACGCAGGATAGCCTCGAGCAGCAGACTCAGCTCGAGATCGGCGACGGCACTCTCGCGCGCCCCCTCGGCGGGCGAGTCCGAGACTACCGGTTTAGCCATACGCGGAGGAGCCCGACCAGCTGATCCATGTCCACCGGCTTGCTGATGTACTCCGACGCTCCGGCCGCGATGCAGCTCTCGCGATCGCCCCGCATCGCCTTGGCGGTGAGCGCGATGATCGGGAGATCCGCGAAGCGGCGGTTCGCGCGAATGCGCTTGATCGTTTCGTAGCCGTCGAGCTCCGGCATCATGATGTCGATCAGCGCGATATCGACGTTCGGCGTCGCGGCGAGCAGCGCGATGCCCTCCTCGCCGCTCTCCGCGCTCAGCACCTCCATCGAGCACTGCTCGAGCGCGCTGCGCAGCGCGAAGATGTTGCGCGCGTCGTCGTCGACGATCAAGACGCGGCTGCCGGCGAGCGACGGGCCGGCGAACGGCGCGACGCCGATCGTCGCACGTTTGCTCGCCGGCAGCTTGGATTCCACCTGATTGAGGAAGAACCGAGCCTCGTCCAACAGGCGTTCCTGCGACAACGCGTCCTTCACGATGACCGCTTGGCTCAGCCCGTTAAGCCGCGTCTCCTCCTGCCGCGTAAGGTCGCGGGCCGTGTAGACGATGACCGGCACGGCGGCTCCGCCGGGAACGCGGCGCATGGCCGCGATGAGCTCGTCGCCGCGCATGTCCGGCAGCTCGAGATCGACGACGACGCAGTCGAAGGGCTGCTGCCCGAGCACCTCGAGCGCCTCGGCTGCGGTGCGCACGGCGGTTACCGCCACCTCGCCGCTCTCGATTAGATTGATCATCGCGTTGAGCTGCGTGAGGTCGTCTTCCACCAAGAGCAGATTCTTCGAACCGTCGCCGCCGAAACCGAGCAGCGAATCGAAGGTCTGCGTCAGCGTCTCCTCGGTAACGGGTTTCTTGAGGTGCGTGACTGCTCCGAAGTCCAGCGCACGCTGCCACTGCTCGGCGCCGGAGATGACGTGCACCGGAATGTCGGCGATCGCGGCGTCGCCCTTGATCTCCTGGAGCAGGCTCCAACCGTCAGCGTCGGGCAGGCCGATGTCCAGCGTGATCGCGTCGGGGCGGTAGCGCCGCGCGAGCGCGAGCCCCTGGGCCGCTGAGAGCGCAACGATGCCCTTGAATCCGCGGTCGCGCGCGAGCCCGAGGAGGATGCGCGCGAACACGAGATCGTCCTCGACGATCAGCAAGACGCGATCGGCGGCGTCGATCCGCTCGCGGTCGTCCTCGATGTCGCGATGCGGGCGCTCCTCCGCGATCGTGCGCGGAACCGGGCGCGCCGGCGCCGTCGTTCCCACGCCGCGCTCGAGCGGATGGTAGAACGTGAACGTGCTGCCGCCGCCCACCCGGCTCTCGACGGCGATCTCGCCCCCGAGCAGCGCGGCGATCTCGCGGCTGATGGCGAGCCCCAGCCCCGTGCCGCCGAATTTCCGCGACGTCCCCATGTCGGCTTGCTGGAACGCCTCGAAGATCACGTTGAACTTCTCCTGCGGAATACCAATGCCGGTATCCGTCACGGAAAACGCCACCGCCGGGCCGACGATGTTCGCGACATGGTGTTCGCTCTCCAACTCGATAGCGAGGCTCACGCTGCCTTCGGCGGTGAACTTGAACGCGTTGGAGAGCAGGTTCTTCAGGATCTGCTGCATCCGCGTCGGATCGGTGAGCAGCGACTTGGGCAATCGTTCGTCGCAGCTGATGATGAATTCGAGGTTCTTGTCGTGCGCGATCTGATCGAACGTACGCTCGACCTCGCCCTGGATCTGCGTGAACGAGACCTCTTGTAGATCGATCGACGTGGTGCCGGACTCGATCTTCGATAGGTCGAGTATGTCATTGATGAGCCGCAGCAGGTCGGCGCCCGAGCCGTGGATCGCCCGCGCGAACTCCACCTCCTTTGGCGACATCCTGCCCTCCGAGTTCTCGGCGAGCTGCCTCGACAGGATCAGCAGGCTGTTGAGCGGCGTCCGCAGCTCGTGCGACATATTGGCCAGGAACTGCGATTTGTACTTAGACGTAAGCGCGAGCTGTTCGGCCCTGAGCTCGAGCTCCAGCCGCGCCTCGTCGATCTCGCGCGTGCTGCGCTCGACCTCGGCATTGCGCTCCTGCAGCAGTCGCGCCTTCTCTTCGAGCTCGTCGTTCGTGTTCTGCAGCTCCATCTGCTGACTCTGCAGCTCGATGGTCAGCGCCTGCGATTGCTTGAGGAGCTCTTCGGTCCGCATCGACGCGGCGATCGTGTTGAGGACGACGCCGAGCGACTCCGTGACTTGCTCGAGGAAGAGCAGGTGCGTTTCACTGAAATTCTGCGTGGACGCCAGCTCCATAACGGCCTTGACGTCACCCTCGAAGAGCACGGGCAAGACGATCAGCGAGAGCGGGCGCATCGAGCCGAGGCCCGAAGCGATCGGCATGTACTCGCCAGGCACCTCGGTGAGGAGAATGCGCCGCTTGTCGACGACGCACTGCCCCACCAGGCCCTCTCCGGCGCGCACGATGCGCGTCTCGACCTTGGGCTTCGAAAGCGCGTAGCTCGCGATCAGGCGCAGGAGCGGCTCCTTCGCGGCGGGTTCGTTCAAGTAGAACGCGCCGGTCTGCGCGTTTACCAGCGGCGCGATCTCGGACATGATCAAGCTGCTGACGGTTTTGATGTCGCGCTGCCCCTGCAGCATCGCGGTGAAGCGCGCGAGGTTGGTCTTCAGCCAGTCTTGCTCGGTGTTCTTGCGCGTCGTGTCGCGGAGGTTCTGGATCATCTCGTTGACGTTTTGGGTGAGCTCGCCGACCTCGCCTCGCGCCTCGACCTCGATCGCCCGCGACAGGTCGCCTTTCGTCACCGCGGTCGCGACCTCGCCGATCGCACGGATTTGGGCGGTCAGTTGCGCTGCGAGCTGATTGACGCTGTCGGTGAGCCCGCGCCACAGCCCGGCCGCGCCCGGGACCGCCGCCTGTCCTCCGAGCCTGCCCTCGAATCCCACCTCGCGAGCCACGGTCGTTACCTGGTCCGCGAACGTCGCGAGCGTGTCGATCATCCCGTTGATCGTCTCTGCGAGCTGCGCGATCTCTCCGGCGGCCTGCAGCGTGAGCTTGCGCTTGAGGTCGCCGTTCGCGACGCCGGTGACGACCTGCGCGATGCCGCGAACCTGCGAGGTGAGGTTCGACGCCATGAAGTTGACGGAGTCGGTGAGATCCTTCCACGTGCCGCTCACGCCCGGGACGCGCGCCTGGCCGCCGAGCTTGCCTTCGGAACCGACCTCGCGCGCTACGCGCGTCACCTCCGACGCGAACGCGTTGAGCTGGTCGACCATCGTGTTGATCGTGTCCTTGAGCTCGAGGATCTCGCCCTTGACGTCGACGGTGATCTTCTTCGACAGGTCGCCGTTGGCGACGGCGGTCGTTACCTTCGCGATGTTTCGGACCTGCGACGTGAGGTTCGACGCCGTGAAGTTGACCGAATCGGTCAGATCCTTCCACGTGCCGCTCACGCCGGCCACTTGCGCCTGTCCGCCGAGTCGTCCCTCGGAGCCGACCTCGCGTGCGACGCGCGTGACTTCGGAGGCGAACGCATTGAGCTGGTCGACCATGGTGTTGATCGTATCTTTGAGCTCGAGAATCTCGCCGCGCACGTCGACGGTGATCTTTTTGGAGAGATCGCCGTTGGCGACGGCCGTCGTGACGTCCGCGATGTTGCGGACCTGCGACGTGAGGTTCGACGCCATGAAGTTGACCGAGTCCGTGAGGTCCTTCCACGTGCCGCTTGCGCCCTTGACGATGGCCTGGCCGCCGAGGCGCCCCTCGGAGCCGACCTCGACGGCGACGCGCGTCACTTCCGAGGCGAACGCGTTGAGCTGGTCGACCATCGTGTTGATCGTGTCTTTGAGCTCGAGGATCTCGCCGCGCACGTCGACGGTGATCTTCTTCGACAGATCGCCGTTGGCGACGGCCGTCGTGACGTCGGCGATGTTGCGCACCTGGTTGGTGAGATTTCCGGCCATCGTGTTGACCGAATCGGTGAGGTCTTTCCACGTGCCGCCGACGCCTTTGACGACCGCCTGTCCCCCGAGGCGTCCCTCCGAGCCGACCTCGCGCGCGACGCGCGTGACTTCCGATGCGAACGCGTTGAGCTGGTCGACCATCGTGTTGATCGTGTCCTTCAGCTCGAGGATCTCGCCGCGGACGGCGACGGTGATCTTCTTGGAGAGATCGCCGTTGGCGACGGCCGTCGTGACGTCCGCGATGTTGCGGACCTGCGACGTGAGATTCGACGCCATGAAGTTGACCGAGTCCGTGAGGTCCTTCCACGTGCCGCTCACGCCGGCCACCTGCGCCTGTCCGCCGAGCCGTCCCTCGGAGCCGACCTCGACGGCGACGCGCGTCACCTCCGAGGCGAACGCGTTGAGCTGGTCGACCATCGTGTTGATCGTGTCTTTGAGCTGGAGGATCTCGCCGCGAACGTCGACGGTGATCTTCTTCGACAGATCGCCCTTAGCGACGGCCGTCGTGACGTCGGCGATGTTGCGGACCTGCGAGGTGAGGTTCGACGCCATGAAGTTGACGGAGTCCGTCAAGTCTTTCCATGTGCCGCTCACGCCGACGACCTGGGCTTGTCCGCCCAGCTTGCCCTCGGAGCCGACCTCGCGTGCGACGCGCGTCACCTCTGAGGCGAACGCGTTGAGCTGGTCGACCATCGTGTTGATCGTATCTTTGAGCTCGAGGATCTCGCCCTTGACGTCAACGGTGATCTTCTTCGACAGGTCGCCCTTCGCGACGGCGGTGGTAACGTCGGCGATATTGCGCACCTGGTTGGTGAGATTTCCGGCCATCGTGTTGACCGAATCGGTGAGGTCTTTCCACGTGCCGCCGACGCCCTTCACGACGGCCTGTCCGCCGAGCTCGCCTTCGGAGCCGACCTCGCGTGCGACGCGCGTGACTTCCGATGCGAACGCGTTGAGCTGGTCGACCATCGTGTTGATCGTGCCCTTGAGCTCGAGAATTTCGCCGCGCGCCTCGACCGTGATCTTGCGCGAGAGGTCGCCGTTCGCGACCGCAGTCGTGACGTCCGCGATGTTGCGAACTTGATTGGTGAGGTTGCCCGCCATCGTGTTGACGGAATCGGTCAGATCCTTCCACGTGCCCGCGACGCCCTTGACGACGGCCTGTCCCCCGAGCATGCCCTCCGAGCCGACCTCGCGCGCGACGCGAATGACCTCCGAAGCGAACGCGTTGAGCTGATCGACCATCGTGTTGATGAGCCGGCTGGATCGGAGAACGTCGCCTTTGAGCGGCCGCCCCTCGACGTCCAGGGCCATGCGTTTTGAGAGGTCGCCCTGCGCGACGGCGCCGAGCACGCGTCCCGCCTCGGCCATCGGCTGCGTCAGGTCGGCGACGAGCGTGTTGACTGAATTGACATAGCCGCGCCACGCACCGCCCGCCGAGCCCAGGGATGCGCGCGCTGCGATGCGCCCCTCGCGGCCGACGACCACGCTGACGCGCTCGAGCTCTTTGCCGAGACCCGCGTTGAGCTCGATGCAATCGTTAAACGCCTCGGCGATCTCGCCGTCGACGCCGGCCAGTCCGCCCGGCAGGCGTACGCTGAAATCGCCGCGGCGGAAAGCGCGCAGCGCAGTAAGAAGACGGCGGCGTCCAAGCGCGTTCGTTTCGCGCTTGGGGGCAGTGATGGACATGCTAAAATCTCCCCAGGTTAGCCCTTGGCTTGTTCCCCGTAATGGCCGCGGTTTAACGTAACATCAGGTGGGAAAGAAACAAGTGGTGCGCTCGCTTGATCGCTCAGCCGAACGGCTGAATCGCGTCCTTGACGTACTGGTTCAAGCCGGGCGGGCGCTGACGCAATGCCGCAACATCGACGACGCGCTGGCTCGAATCGCCCGATCTTTCGCCGGTAACTTCGGCGACTACTGTTCGATCGAAATGTCCGTCGACGATGCCGGTGGATACAGCAGGCGGGTCGCAAGCGGAGCCGCCGGCGAGTTCGATGCAGCGTACGCTCGCATCATCGAGCCGCTGACCGACGGCCGCCGGGCGTTCGGAAAGATCGCCTGCGGGACAAGCGCCCCGGATGGTTTCGACGATGTCGCACGCGACGCACTCCGCCTGCTGGGCGTTCATTTGGGCATCGTGCTCGCCGGACACGTCGCCCTGCTGCGCGAGCATCGCGTCGCCGATCGCCTGCAGCGCGCGCTTCTTCCGGAGAGTCTGCCGCTTCTACCCGGCGTCGCCTTCCACGGCGCGTATCGTCCCGCCAGCGGCGAAGCAGAAGTCGGCGGCGACTGGTACGACGCGTTCAACCTGCCCGATCGCCGCGTCGCGATCTCCGTGGGCGACGTCGCGGGACACGGCCTCGACGCCGCGATCAGCATGGGAGAGGTGCGCCAAGCAATCCGCACGGCGGCCGTGGGCGCGGATAGCCCCGCCGCCGTGCTCGAATACGCCAACCGCATCATCGCGCTGCGCGAATCGATCGGAATGGTGACCGCGATCTTCGGCTTCTACGATCCCGAGTCGAGCGCACTTTCTTACGCGGTTGCCGGCCATCCGCCACCGCTCTTGGCGTTCGCGAACGGCTTCGTCCGCCGTCTTCCCGCCGGGGGCCTCCCGCTGGGTTGCGCCGGCGAACTCCAGGCAACGGATTGGACGTTCACGCTGCCGGCCGGCAGCCGTGCCGTCTTCTACACCGACGGGCTAATCGAAAACGAACGCGACCCGATACGCGGCGAACAGCGCTTGCTCGAAATCGTGCACGCATCGTTTTCCGATGAGGGCGACCCGGCACAGGCGCTGCAGGACCGCGTTTTCGGCGGCTCGACCAATCGCGACGACGCGGCGACGCTCGTCCTGTCGCGCAGCGATCCCGTCGAGTCCTATGTGTTCTCCGCCGTGCCGATCGTCGCGCCCATCGCGCGCGCCATCGTCGAGCGCGAGGTCGCCGGGATCGACATCGATGCGGAGAGGCGTTTCGGCGTGCTCGTGGCGCTGGGCGAAGCGGTTGCCAACGCCATCGAGCACGCCTACCGCGGAGGCAATCCCGGTTTGATTCGCCTAGCGGTGGAACGCCGTCCGAAGCTCTTGATCATGAGCGTCGAAGATTTCGGCCGGTGGCGACCGTTCATTCGGCGTGAGGAGCGGGGGCGCGGCCTCGAACTCATGCACGCGTTTATGGACAGCGTCCAGATTCTCTCGACGCGGCAATCCACCAAGATCGTCCTCAAGACGAAGCTCGCTTCGTAACGTCACGTACGCGCTCACGACGATCCCGACGATCGCGACGATGAGTGCAACGTAAAGCGCTGAAGCTTACTGGTTCAGGCGCAGCTGCAGCGTCGTCTCCGTGCTTTGCCCCGATGCGGGATCGGTCGCCACGATCCGTACCGATACGGCTTGCTGACCGGGCATCGTCGTGAGGGTAACGGTAATCCGGAAGTTGCCTCTCTGCCCGGCATCGGTTTCGCCGCGGAACTGTCCCGTGGTCTGTGGCCGCGGACCCGCGGTCACCCGAATATGCCCGTTCGGAACGGTGTTTCCGGCGATCGTGAACGTTCGCCCGACCGGCGCATTCGGCGCGGGCTGCGAGATCGTCAGGCGCATCGTCGGTTGCGGCGGCCCCGAACGGATCACTTGGAACGACCACGAGCGGTCGAAGGGCGTCCCGTCCGGCCCGCGGCCGACGACGCGCACGGTGTGCGAGCCGTAGTCGAGCGGCGCCGGCGGTTTATATGAGAAGCCCGTCGAGGACGTGCCGGTTCGCGACGTGACGTTGTTGCCGTCGAGAGAGACGCGGACGCTGCCGGCGTTGACGCGCGCCGTGAATTGCGCCGAGATCACGCTGAAGCGGTCGCGGACGTTGGAGCCCGGATCGGGCTGCTGCAGCCGCAGGCGCACGGCGGTCGCGAGCGGCGGAGGAGCCGGAGGACGCGGAGGCCGCGGCGGCGGCGGCGGCATGGGTTGCGCCACATTGATCGCGACGACGCGGGTGTTCGCATCGTAACCGACTTGCGCTCCGAGCGATTGCGCGATGAACCGCAGCGGGACGTACGTCGTCGCGCCGACGATGAAGGGTGCGACGTCGAGCGACTGCGGCTGGCCGCTGACGGTGGCCTGCGTCGAGCCGATGTGCAGCGAAACGGTCGTGGGCCCCTTCGTTGCGTTGATCGTGCCGGCGGCGTATACCACGGTCGCTCCGAGCCGCTCGAAGATGCCCCGCAACGGAACGAAGACGCGACCGGCGCGCTCGATCGGCCCCGGATTGAGGTAGAGGGATTGTCCGTTGATCGTGACGGTGACGGTCTGAGCGGCCGCGATTTGCGGCAGGCTCGTGGCGGCGAGCGTGGCAAGCAATGCGCCGCCCAACATACGAGATCCCAGTGAAAACACGGCCGTACCTCCTCGTCCGATTTTGCTCGATGACACGTCCGTTCCCTTTCGGGGTAAGAGTCAGCCGTGGCAAAACCTTCCATCAACCCCACGAATTACGACGCGATCCCGGCGTACGCGCCGCACAGCGGAGGAAAACTCGTGCACGCCGTCATCGAGACGCCCGCGCAGAGGCGGCATAAGTATGCGTTCGTACCCGAGTACGGCATCATGCAGGTCAAGATGACGCTGGCGGAGGGACTCGCGTGGCCGTACGACTACGGTTTCATACCGCAGACGCTGGCCGACGACGGCGATCCGACGGACGTCTTGGTGATCAGCGACACCCCGACGTTCTCGGGCTGCCTCCTCGAGGTCCGCATCCTCGGCGCAATTCTCTTGAAGAAGAACGGCGTCGTGAACGACCGCGTCGTCGCGTGCCCGAAGCGGCAGGCCGGCGTCGCGCTGCGTACCGACTCGTACGAAAAGCTCAAGGACGTTCCGCAAGACACGCTGGACGGGATAGTACGATTCTTGGTCGAGTACTCCGAGATCGAAGGCAACAAGATCGAGTTCGGCGGCACGTGTTCCCGCAGCGAGGCGTTCGAGATCATCGAAGCGGACCGCAAGCGCCGCAAGAAGCAAGGGTAGCGGGAAACCACCTCCAGAGCTCAAAAAGATAGCGGGTCTCTCTCGTAGCTCCCAAGCTTGGAGGTCTCTCGTGCTTCGCTTTACCCTTCGATCGGCGTGTCTCGCGGCCGCATCCGCGCTCGCCGTCGCGACCGCGGCATGCTCCGGCAGCCGTTCGCTCCTGCCGGGCGTTGGTCCGCAGCTAGCCAACGACTTGCGTCCGGGCGCGATAACCCGGTTCAAGCCGCTGAAGCATCGGCCGCCCGTTCCCGGAATACAAATGGAGTTCCTGATGACGGACGGGACGGTGCTCGGGCAAGCCTACAGTAACAGCGCCTGGTACCGCTTGACACCCGACTCGTCCGGAGACTATGCCAACGGAACGTGGGCGCAGGCGGCGTCGTTAAAGGACCCGCCGTACGGCCCTTCGGCCTTCGCCTCTGCGGTGCAGATCGACGGCCGCCTCATCATCACGGGCGGCGAGTATAACTATCCGGGCAACGGCTACGACCTTCAGCTGACCAATCTCGGGGCCATCTTCGATCCGGTCGCCAACACTTGGACGCCGATTGGCCATCCGAACAGCTGGACCACGATCGGCGATTCGCCTTCCGCCGTGCTGCCTGACGGCGAATACCTGGTCGGGCAGAAACTGACGCACCGCGATTCCATCCTCAATCCGCATACGCTCAAGTGGAAGCGGAGAGGCGACAAGGGGAAATCGGACTTCAACGCCGAGGAGGGCTGGACGCTCTTACCCAACGGCACGATCCTGACCGCGGACGTGAAGCACGCCCCGAACTCCGAGATCTACGACCCGCAGACGGGCACCTGGACGAGCGCGGGTTCGACCATCGTGGACCTGCACTCGCCGTCGCCGTACGGGTGCCTGATGTACGGGCCCGGCGAGTGCTACTACCCGCCGGGTGAGATCGGCCCGGCGATGCTGCGTCCCGACGGGACGGTCTTCGCGACCGGGTCGGCACCCCACGGCACCGGCACCGGACATACGGCCATCTACACCATTGCGACCGGAGCGTGGAGCGTCGGACCGGATTTCCCCAACGGCGACAACGCGGGCGACAGCTGGGCGGTGCTTCTTCCGAGCGGCAACGTGTTGGTATTTGGCGTCAGCGGCGAGATGTATGAGTTCAACGGCACGTCGTGGGCGCAAGACGGCGGCGAGTCGGGGCCGCCGCTCCTATTGCCGACGGGACAGGTGCTGATGATGAACTACGGCACCCCCGTGCTGTTCACGCCCTCGGGTTCGCCCAAGGCGAGCTGGGCGCCGACGATCAAGAAGTGCTCGAGCACCCTGACCCACGGACAGAGCTACAAGATCACGGGAACGCAGTTCAACGGTCTGTCGATGGGGATGGCGTTCGGCGACGAGTATCAGAACTCGACGAACTATCCGCTCGTGCGGATCACGAACAACTCGACCAAGCACGTCTTCTACGCGCGGACGCACGATCACAGCACGATGGGCGTCGCCACCGGAACGAAGGTTGTCTTCACGCACTTCGACGTGCCGAAGACCATCGACACCGGGCCGAGCAGGCTCGTCGTCGTAGCCAACGGCATCGCGTCGAAGCCGGTCGACGTCACCGTCAAGTAATTAAAAACCGGGCCGGCACGCCTCCGTGCCGGCCCGGTATGCATCACGATCGATCCAGCCGTGAGGATCTTACGGAGGCGGCTGACCGCTCGTGATTGCGGTCGCGTAAAAGTTGTTGCCCTGCCAGTAGCCGTGCGCGACGATCTGCCGTCCGACGGCGACTCTACCGGTTGTTTGGTTGTTCAACGCGGCGCTGTCGTCGATCACGACCTGTCCGTTGGTCTGCTGAAGGGTCACGAGGTGCCCCTTGACCGAGACGATCGTTCCGGTGACGACTTGATGGCGATAGGTCACCGTGGGGCAGTTGCCGTTTGGAACCCACGTGTCGCCTTGCCATGCGCCGCAGTTCGTGTCAACGTACGGCGGCGGCGCCGGCGGGGGAGCGGGCGGCGGCGGGGCGCCCTGAGCGCCGGCGATCGCCGTTGAGGCCGCGATTCCGGCCCAGCCGCTGAGAATCATAAGCAAAGCTCTCATGAGTGGATGATTCCCAACGGGCCGCAGCTCAAGCGGAAGCAAACGCCGGCTCGCATCTGCCGCGGCGCTCCATTCACAGGAAGAACGGGATCGCGATCAGTTGCATGAGCGTCGAGAAGAGGACCAGAGCGGGGATCGACCGGTCGAGCAGCATACCGGCGATCGCACTCCCGGCGAACCAGGCGACTCCAAAAACTAAATCG
This sequence comes from Vulcanimicrobiota bacterium, assembly GCA_963723485.1. GTDB lineage: Bacteria > Vulcanimicrobiota > Vulcanimicrobiia > Vulcanimicrobiales > Vulcanimicrobiaceae > Cybelea. Next base: position 804,355 of record CAVRQS010000002.1, read on the forward strand.
TAGAGGCCGAAGACCGTCGCCCGCCTGCTACCGGCGATCACGCCCGCGAGCAGCGCGAGCAATAGCGCGTCCTGCACCGCGGTGCCGACGCCCCATAGCGCCACGCCGGCCTGCGCGGCGGCGCCGGTTCCGAGAAACGCGAGCGGCGTCGCGGCCGCCGTCGCGACGATCGCCGGCACGACGACGACCTTGCCGAATCGATCAAACAGCCGCCCGAGGATAGGCGCCGCGATCGCGCCGACGGCCATGGCGACCGCAAACCACAGCGATATCGCCGCGACGCTGACGACGTGGTCTCGCGCGAAGCGAAAAGCGATCAACGCGAAGTCCACATATCCCGCGGCGATCAGCGCTCCCCCGATCGCATAGCGCCGAAACGCGCGGGGATCGCGAACCGTCGCATCCGCGGATTCGACTCGGGGCGCGATCTCGCGGCCCGCGACCGTGGCGGCCAGCAGAAATGCAAGCGTCACCACCGCGGGGACGATCAGGATCCCGAATCCCGTGCTGTACCCCGCGCGTCCGATCGCGAAGGCGACGAGGAGCGGCCCGACGGTCGCGCCGATTTGGTCCAGCGCCTCGTTCAGACCGAAGACGCGCCCGCGCCCAATCGTATGACCGGCCTCCGCGAGCACGGCGGCCATGACCGGCTTGCGGATTCCGCGTCCGACGCGCTCGCCGATCATCAATCCCGCCGCGGCCGGCCAACTTCCGGCCAACGCCAGCGCCGGAACGCACAGCACGTTGATCGCGTAGCCCACCCACGCTTCCAGCCAGTAGCATCCCGTGCGGTCGGCGATCGCACCGGAGACGGAGCGGATCGCATAGCCGGCCAGCTCGCCTCCGCCCGCCAGCGCGCCGATCGTGGCGCCGCTCGCTCCGAGATGCCCGAGAAACGCGCCGACGACGCCGCGCGCGCCCTCGTACGTCATGTCCGCAAACAAATTGACGACGCCCATGATCGCCACGAAGCGCAGCACGCGCTTCGCGTCGGCGCTCACGCCGTCGCCTCGGCGTTCATGGACGCCGGTATTCTCAGGCCGCGCGAAAGTTACTTTCTGCAGATGCCAAGAAGTACGGGCACATGCCGCACAAGCATCGCTATGGGGAGATGACCTGGTCCGAAGTTCGCGACGCAGCGGCCCGTCATTGCGTCGCCATCCTGCCGATCGCGACGCTCGAGGATCACGGGCCGCACCTTCCCATCGACACCGACCTGATGCTCTGCACGAGCGTGTGCGAGCTCGCGGCGTCACGTGCGTCGGATCGCGTCGTCCTCGTGCCGGCCATCAATCACGGATACAGTCCGCACCACATGGACTTTCCCGGCGCGCTCACGATCGGGCCGCACACGCTGATCGACTACGGTTTGGACGTGTGCAAGAGCCTCGCGCATCACGGCTTCACGCGGATCCTCATCGTAAACGGTCACGGCAGCAACGCGCCGTTCGCGGACATCATCGCGCGACTTTGCGTCGTGCACACCGGTGCACTGGCGGCGGCCGTCAACTATTGGGCCGCGCCGGGCGTGCGCGATGCGGCTGAGGCCGTGCGCGAATCCCAGCCGATCGGCGGCATGAACCACGCGTGCGAGTTCGAGACGTCGCTCTATTTGGCGCTGCGGCCCGAGTTGGTCGATATGACAAAGGCCGTCGCCGAGCTCTCGCACCGGCCGTCGAAGAATTACTGGACCGATTTGATTGCCGGCGACGGTCCCCTCGCGATGATGGAGCACTGGAGTCGGCTCAGCCGCAGCGGCGTGATGGGCGATCCTACCAAGGCGTCGGCCGAAAAAGGACGCGCGCTCTTGGACGCGGCCGCCAACGGCATCGTCGAGCTCGTCGACGAGCTGCGCGCGCGGGAGACGGCGCCGCGCGTCGATCACCACTAGCCGACTACTCCGAATCGTACTGCAAGTATCCCGCCTCGAGCAGCCGCGCTCCGGCCGTCGGGCGATGCGTCTGCACGGCGCCGCCGTGCATCAGATGCTCCACGTCGAAGCGATGGAGGAGGACGAGCGCGTCGGCTATGAGACGGCGATGGCACCGCCACCACAGAGTTTCGGAGCACATGATCGCCGTGGGGACGCGCCGCGCGTCCTCGACGAGCTGTGCGAGCGCCGCCGCGAATTCGGGCGTCTGCATGTAGTCGGCGTATCCGCGGAACGAAGGGTGCCGCAGGCCGACGTTCGGACTGTCGGGGCGAGCCTTGCGAAAGCCGCCGAGTGCGGGCCGCCACTCGTAGCTCGCCCCCGAAAGATCCGGCACCCATCGCGCCATTCGATCCGCCCAGACGTGCGGATGCGCCCGGCTCTTCGGCACGCTGCGCACGTCCACGACCGCTTTCACGCGCGCGGCGCGGATCAACGCCGCCAGCTCGATCTCGCCGGCGGTTCCGTGACCGAAAGTATAAATACTCATTGCACCTCGCATCAACGAACCATCAAATCGCCGCGAATTGAATGCGCCCGCAAGGGCGCGATGTTAGACTTGTTGCGCTGTGCACCGCGTTGGTATTTGGACGGTCGTCGCGTTCGTACTGCTCGGCGCGCCCGTTCGGGCCGCCGTGAACGGGAGCTTTGCCTTCACGGTCGCCCGGGCGCCGCATCCGCTCGCCCTCGACTCGACGCTGGGGGACCCGGCGTGGGCTGCCGGCACGATTCCAAATGGCGCCGGACCGTGGATCAACGTGACGACGCGCTCCGCGGCCACGCTCGCGACCACCGCCTATCTGCTGTACGACGACAAGAACGTCTACGTCGGCTTCAAGGCGGTTCAGACCGGCGTTCCGATCGTCGCCGCTCAGACGACCAACGACGTCGGATTCGGGCTCGACGACTTCGTCGGCATCGGGCTCGATACGAGCGGTTCCGGAAGCAATGCTTACTTTTTCGAGACGACGCCGCGCGGCGTGCGCTACGAGCAGGCCAACGAGAACGTCCGATACCGCGCTCGCTGGAGCGCGGCCGGAAGCGTCGCTCACGGCTCCTGGAGCGCGGTGATGATCATTCCGCTCAACGTCCTTCGCGTGCCCCGGAGCGGCAAGCAGACGTGGCGCTTCGAATTCGTGCGCGGCGTAGCGGCACGGGGCGAGCACATCTCGTGGGTATGGGACTCGATCATGGTGGACGCGGCGGCGGGAACGTGGCCGACGTTCCTGGACACGCGCTTCTGGGCCGCCGGATCGCTCGAGCTCGCGGCGTCGGCCGTGACGCGGCCGAAGCCGCGCGCCGACGTATTCGGGCTCGCCGGTGCCGGCAGCGATCGCAATCTCTTCCAGCAGGCCAACGGAACCTTTTTGCCCGAGAAGGTGCGAATGTACGGAGCCGACGTCAGCTATCCGCTGACGCCGACGATCCGTTTCGTCGGTACGCTCAACCCGGACTTCTCCAACGTGGAGATCGATCAGCAGACGATCGTACCGCAGGAGTTCCAGCGCCAGCTCGTCGAGTACAGGCCGTTCTTCGCGCAGGGCGCCGCCTTCATCAACGCCGCGTCCGGTCCGCGGAGCGTAGTCGGCACCAACGTGCAGCCGGCGTATCTCGTCTTCTACTCGCCCTCGGTTGGGCCGTTCGACAGCGGCGCCAAAGTCGAGGGAACCTTCGGCGATCAGAGCTTCGGCGCGCTGACGTTCCACGGATACGACGAGACGACGAACAACACGTTCAGCGATCAGGCCTACGGCTATCAACACACCGTTCCGGGCGGTTCTTTCATCTACTGGAGCGACGGCGTCTTCGCGAATCACAGCATCGCCGGAACCGACGACACGATCGAGACGGGCGCCGAAGCGCGCGACTACAGCAACGGCATGATCTACTTCTTCGACCATTCCTTCGAGGACGGGACGTGGGTTCCGCAGGGTCACGCGGACCTAACGGAGTTCTTCGTCGACCGGCACAAGAACAATCTCGAGGTCAACGCCGGCTACCTGGACATCTCACCCAACTACAACCCGATCGACGGCTACACGCCGAACTCCGACATGCGCGGTCCGCAGTTCGAGACCGACTTTCAAGGGACGACTCCCGGGATCAAGAACTACTCTGTGTTCTTCGCTATGGATCGCTTCCTCGACGAGGCCGGCGCGGTCCACCAGGCGGACGCGCAGCTCTTCGTAAACGCCACCTTCCCGAATCTCTTCTCGCTCGACGGCATCGGCGAACAGGTAGGTCAGCTTCGCTCGTATTCGATTCCCGCCGGCCCCGGATGCAGCGGTCCGACACTGTTTACGTCGAGCTTCACGGGTTATCCGTGCTATCTCGACGGCGTAACGCAGCCGTTCAACCTCTACCAAATCCCCATCGGCTATCGCGACGGAACGCCGAGTCCCGTCGACGTGAGCTATTCGTGGGGTCCATTCGGCGACAACTACGTGCACCTGTTCACGATCGTCACCAGCCGTCCGATCGGGCGCCGGATGAGCTTGGGGCTGGAGTACGACGGCACCTACGAGCGGTCGTTTTCGGAGGGAACGCTCGATTCGCAGTGGCTGCGGCGCATGTCACTCGGATACAACCTCAGCAGCGAGAGCTCACTCTCGCTCGAGCTTCGCGATATCAATGGGCGCGGCGGATTCGCGACGCAGATCGGCAACAACCTCGCGCTCGGCTATCACGAGCGATTCGCGAAGGGAAACGAGCTCTATGTGAACTTCGGGAGCCCTGCCGCCGGAGCCACGCTAAACCGCTTGATCGTGAAGTTCGTGTTCCACGCGGGCGCGGACGAAGGCACGTGATCTAAGTAACTTCGGACCGAAGCGACGCCAGCACGTAAACGCGACGAAGATGATCGATGTGCCCTCGAGAACGCCGAGCACGTACCACGGACCCTCGGGCCGCAAGAGCATGGCTAGAACGGCGAGCGCCAGCGCCGGCGGCATGTACGCGCGCAGTGCCGCCTGCAGGATGACGACGGCGAAGGTAGCCGCCGCGACGCCGGCCGGGCTCAGTCCTAAGTAGTGCCAGCAGAGCTGGCCGACTGCGGCGCCCAAACACGGAAGAATCACGATCGATCGCAGGTTGGCGCCGTCCCCTTCCGGCGCCCGAAAGATCGAGTAGACGATGACCGCGAACGGGGGCAGCACCAGATACTCCGTCGCGTGATGCGGCGACGCCAGCTGCAGCGCGCTTAAAAGCGCGAGCAAACCGGGCACGGCAATCGACGCCGTAACCGCGAGGCGACCTTCGGGAGTCGAGGCAAAATGTAAAATCGTGAAATAACTTTCGACGACCGCACGATCCACCATGCCGAGCCCATGCTAGAATAGACGTCATGGCCGATCACCAGGTACCGTTCACCATCGACCGTCTCGATCACGTCTTACTGATCGTAAGCGGCATGGCGGAATCTCTGCGCTTCTACGAGGACGTGCTCGGCTGCGGCGTCGAGTCGCGGGTGCCGGACTTCGGCATGGTCGAGCTGCGCGCGGGATGCTCGCATCTCGATCTGGTCGACGCCGCGGTTCCACAGGGCGCGTGGGCGAAGCCCGCCGTCACGGGTGGACACAACGTGCATCACGTCGCGCTGCGTCTAAAGCGCGCCGACGAGCGCGTGCTACGCGAGCATTTGGTATCGAACGGCGTCGCGATCGTGGAAGAGCGGATCGAAGACGACGGAGCCGTTTCGTTATACGTGCGCGACCCGTCCGGCAACACGATCGAACTGATCGCCGGCGGTAACGCCTAACGCGGATTCGGTTCCGGGGTCGGCGAGGCCAGGTAGGGGTTGGCCGGCGCCTTCGGTGCGCTGCGTGGGGCTGCGGCGGCCGTAGTGCCGGACGAGCAATCGGCGTTTCCGGCGCGCACGAGGCAGGCCTGTTCAGTGATGCGATCGATGCGCCAAACCTGATCGCCCGCGCTTACGTAGCGGTAGCGAAAGAACAGTTCGAACACGATCACGACGACCGCGACCGCGATCAGCGCGTACCAGGCAGCCTTATATTGCATCGTCACCTCCCGCCTTCAGCGGCGCAGACACGCATGACCTTTCCTCTTCCCCGCGCGCCAGCGCGCACTAACTCCAATCTCATCGTTTCTTTACCTTCGCGAATGCTCTTAAGACGGCGGCACGTTGCCTTGAACGGCGAGGAATGTGACGACGTCCCAGGCGTTTCGGATTCCCATGAAGATCAGGAGCAGGGCGCTCGCGGCGATCGCGTAGAGCGCCTGCGCCGGCGCCCATCCGAGTGCCACCGCGCCGCCGAGCATCGCGCACGCCGCGACCAACGGGGCGACCGAGTACCAGATCCAGTCTTCGGTGTCGGGGGTATAGCCGGTCATGCGTCTGGCTATCCGCATCACGCGCACTTGATAGACGACCCCGCAGAGACCCGCAACTCCGATCAGCGCGGCCGGCGGAATGAGCGAAGGCCAGGGCGCGCACAGCACCGCGGAGATGAATAGGGCGACGGAAAAGTGCAACACCGTCGGAGTGCTGAACGCATCGAGTCCTTCGCGGCGCGCGGGCGTCTCCGGTCGCGTTACCAGCGTTATCACGACGAACATCAATCCGGTGAGCGCTGCGGCCGAAGAGCCGATCATAGCGTAGAAGCTCAACCAGGCTCCCAGATACTGCGCGGGGTGCTCAGGCATTCGACTTCGTACGCAGCGTGGCCGCGGCTTCCGCCGCGGCGCGCTCGCCCGTGTGCAGCGCGCCGTTCACCGTGCCGCCTTGACCGTCGGTGGACGTCGCCTCGCCCGCAAAGAACAGCGCCTTGTTTATCGGCTTGGCCAGAGCCGCGCGGGCGCCCAGCGCGCCGACGGCAACGTAGCTGTACGCGCCGCGCGAGAACGGATCGCGATTCCAATCGTGCGTCAGGCCGCGCTCGAACTCTTTGCGTGCGAGTTGCGGCGCTTCCACCAAAATCCCGAATCCGTCGAGCGCGCGCTCGATGGCCTCGGACTGCGAGAGGCCGTGCAGCGCGACCGCTTTTGGCCCGCCGGCCCAAGCGATCACGAGCGTGGTGCGCACCGGAAACTGCGTCCAATATGCCGGAAAGGCTTGGCCCTCGCGATACATGAATGACGCGTCGCGGTAACGGCCGTCGTCAACGCGTTCCCAGAAGGCCGTCTTAAACCACAGCGCGACCTTCACGACGTGACCCATCTCGATGCCGGCCAGCGCGGCGCGCTTCGCGGGCGGAAGAACGGGATCGAAAACGACGTCGGCCTCGTCGCCCGCTTGGCGCAGGATGCTGACCGGCAGCGTTACGATCGCCGCGCGCGCGCGCAACGTCGCTTCGCCGTTGCCTTCCGATACGTCGACGGCGACGCCGCCGCGACGCCACGCGATCTTTCGCACGACGCTCGATCGGCGCAGCTCCGCGCCCGCGGCTGCACACGCGGCGGTCAGGCGGTCGAGCATCGGCCCGTAACCGCCGCGCGGCCGAGCGCTGCTCGAATCGACACCGGACTTCCATTCGTCCGCGATGGCGCGGACGCTGGCGATGGCGGGATCCGCCGCGTCGAATCCTTCGACGAACGCGCGCGCCATCGCCGCGATCTTTCGCATCGCCTCATCACCTTCGAAGCGCTGCAGAAACCGCTCGACGCTCTCATCGTCGCGCAGCGACTGTGCGACGTCGAAGATGTTGGGCGCGGAGTCGAACGGGCTGTCGCCGGTGGTGGGAATCGTGCTCGTGCCGGCCTCGCGCAGCAGCGCCATCGTTTCGCGCGCGCGTCCGTGGATGAACTCCGCTCCGAGCTCCGCGGGCGTCGCGGCGCGCGCGCCCGGCCGCGACCAGACGCGGCCGCCGAAACGCTCGCGCGCCTCGAGGAGGATCACGCGCAGCGAACGTTCGGCGAGATGCCGCGCGGCCGCCAGGCCGGCCGCGCCGCCGCCGATCACGATCGCGTCCGCGTCCATGCAGCGTAGTTATGACGCCGGCGGCGGCTTCCTACGGGCGCAAGACGAGCGCCGTCGTCGCATTTCGCGCGATCGCTGTGCGCGAGAACGGAAGCGACGGCAGCTCCCCCTCGATCCAATCGCGCGTCAGATCGGTGTAGTGGCCGGAGCCCGGTTCTCCCGACTCGCCGCTTGGAATCGCGATGCCTCCCGTGTCCCAGTCCCCGACGTCCCACACCGCGCGGAAGCCCTGCGCGAAGCCGGGCTCTTGAAGGTGAATCGTATATTCGTCGCCCGCGCCCGGCAGCAGCGCGCCGTTCAGAAACGCGAAGTTCATCGGCGCGAGCGGATGCTCGATGCGCGTGGCACCGGCATCCCGCCAGCGCCGTCGCTCGCGTCCGGCAAACGCCAGCGCGCCGTCGACGTCGCGGTTGTCGCGCGCCGCGTCCAAGGCCTGCGGCTCGCCGTAGAGCGCGTCGCGCAGCGCGTGTTCCAGCGCCGCGGCCCGCGAATCCGGCGCGTAGCGGCCGTCCCACTGGACCAGCGCGCGCAGGGCATCCGCATCTCCCTGCGCGAAGTTCCCTCGCGCGGCACGCGCTATGCGGCGCGCGACCCGCAGATCGATCGGCGACAGCGTGTCGAGCTGCATCTGCGCGAAATACGCGACGTCGTATTCCTTGCGCGCACGCAGCAGTAAGGCGATGCGATAGGCGCGGTAGGGTGGCTCGAACTGCGCCGACAGCCGGTAGGGATATGCGGGACCGTAGGCCTTGTTGTTGGCCGAGACGAGGATCGTGCCGCGCGCGGGTTCTCGATGCGGAAGGCGATCGAACCGAATCAATCGGACGACGCCGTGCAGCTCGCTCGCGGGATGCACGTAGCGGCCCCATCCGGGATCGTCGGGAACCAGCCCGGCGACGTGATACGCGACCTCACCGCTGCGATCCGCCAGCAGGAAGTTCTGCGGCGAGCCGCGGTAGCGGGATAGAATCTGCAGCGCTTCGCGAACGTCGCGCGCACGATCGAGCTCGAACACCGTCGAAATCGTCGAGCGGGTCTGCGCGTAGACCGGCCAGCGCACGAGCGCGATGCGCCCGGGATCGTTGTCGTCGGGTACCGAGAAGTCGCGCTGCGTCCAATAGTACGTCGCGGTCGCGTCGTGCGCGAAACGCACGCGAAACCGCTCGGTCCTCCGCGAGCGCCGGTCGAGGCGCCCCGCATGGAACACGGCGGTCGTCGCCATATCGGCATTCGTCGAAGCCCATGCGACGCGCTCGTTGTGGCCGAGCACGACGCCGGGAATTCCGGGGATCGTCGCGCCGGCGGCATGCACGCCGGGCGATCGGATCTCGACGACGTACCAAATGCCGGGTATCGTGAGATCGCTATGCGGATCGTTGGCGATCAGCGCGTGCCCGTCCCGAACGCGCAGACCGCCGGCGGCCCAGGCGTTGCTGCCGGCGGCGCGGTGCGGCGCGACCGCGACGGTGACCGCATCGTTACAGCCGCGCGCGATGCTCGAGCGTGTAGCGGGAATGCGCGCACCGTCGACGGTCACGTCGTAGCGCTGGTCGGATAGCGGAAAGCGAGCGTCGTAGCAGCGGCGGTCGTTGCGCCAGACGGCGTCGCGCGCGAAGACGTCGTGCCAGGAGTCCGCGAGCTCGAGCGACGCAACCACGGCCACTGCCAATGAATCCGTAGGGGTCCAGGGTGCCGGGCGGTAGAGCAACATGCGAAACTCGAGCGGGAGCGGCTGATGCGCGGCGGCCGCGTTGACCCCGTCGCTGAACGCCGCGAGCGCATCGCGATCGTCCCGCGACAGCTCACGCATCTGGCGGCGCGCGATGCCCTCGATGTCGACCGCACGCAGCGCCTCGTCGAGCGCAAGGGCCCTCGCGCCGAGCACCTCGGCGAGCCGTCCGTAAGCGTAGCGGCGGGTCAGGTCGAGCTGGAATAGCCGGTCGGAACCTTGAGCGTAGCCCTCCGCAAAGTAGAGATCGCGATCGTCGGCGGCACTGATGTGCGGTACGTCGCGCCTGTCGCGAACGATCGTCGCCGGCGCAGACAGCCCCGCCACGACGATGCTGCCGCGCGTCGTCGCGGCCTCGTGCAGCCCCAACGCGACGTTTCCCGCATACGCGCCGGCGCACGCCGCGACGCAGAGCGAAAGTGCGGTCGCGTGACGGCGCAGCGCGGCGATAGTCGCCGCGGCCGGCGTCGGATCGGCGCTCTGAATTAGCCGTGGATCGGGCCGCTCGAAGAAGCTCACGTTTGCGTCGATTGTAGCGCCTCGCCGCGCCGTTGCGTGACCCGCACCCAGGAGGCCAAGCGAAGCCTCGCTCGAAAGCTCAGCAATGCACCCGAATGCCGCGCGCCTCATCGAAGATCTCGGCCTTCGGCCGCATCCCGAAGGCGGCTACTTTACCGAAGCGTACCGCAGCGATCGACGGGTCGTCGGCGCCGCGGGAGATCGTAGCGCCGTGACGTCCATCTACTATCTGCTCGGCGGCGACGATTTCTCCGCATTTCATCGCATCGAGTCGGACGAGCTGTGGCACTTCTACGAAGGCGCCGACGTCGCGATCGAATGCATCGCCGCCGACGGCAATCATCGGCAGCTCGTGATCGGCCGGGCTCGCTTGCGGCAAACCGCGATTCCGCCCGGCGTATGGTTTGCGGCGCATCTCGCCGGCGCACTCGGCTACGCGCTTGTGGGCTGCGACGTAGCGCCCGGTTTTGAATACACGGATTTCGAAATCGGCTCGCGCGCGGAACTGCTCGGTGCGTTTCCCGAGCACGCGTCGCTGATCGAACGCTTGACCCGCGCCGACTAGGCGCCGGAAGTCTCTCTGAACGTCTCGACGTTGCGCAGGCCCGCCGCTCGCAGCGTTCGTACCGCGTCCGCGGTCTCGGCGTCAGCGGCGACGGAGTAGGCCACGACGCTGCGACCTTCCGCGAGCGCCTCGTTGTAGTTGTCGACCTCGTCGTCCGGAATCGGTAGCGAGGCGAGATAGTTCGGAAACTGCTGCGTGTCTTCGAAATCGGTCAACGACTGCTCTCTGCTGTCGGTGATGCCTGGAACATCGGTTCCTCCGAAATCGGTCATAAGGCCGGTTCCATGGGTCTCGTCCGGCGACAGCTCCTCTTCGGCGTCGCGCTTCAGAAGCGCGTAATGAAAGGATGAGTCAGGCGGCGGCGCGGCGCCGCTATCGGCCATGAAGATGCGAACTTTGTCCCGGTTGAGCCCGGTCACGCTCGACAGCGCCTTCTCCAACGCGGCGACGTCGGTCGAGGGGAATACTCCGACGATTAAATGACTTGCCATTGATGATGGTCCTTTCCTCAGACACCTTTGCCGCTCATCGGTACGTTGCATAGCGCCCGCCGAAGCCATTAGTGACAGGGAATGGTGTCGCTGTAGTCGCGGACCGTGATGTCATTCCCGGCAATCGGCCGGATAGCCGGTCCTTCTAGGCCTTGCGTTTTTCGGCGAGCGCTTTTGCGAGTTTCAGCGGTATCGCTCCGCCGGGAACGATGACGTTGAGCGTTTCGACGCCGAGATCGAACAGCGTCTCCGGCTTCGAGAGCTTCGCGACCGCGGCCATCGCCGCGAAAAGCCTTCGGCGGCGCACGGTCATCATAGCGGTTCTGCTGCCGACGCGATCGGAGACGCACGTGCCGCGAAAAGTATGAAGGCGCTCCCGAAGAGCTAGACTACCCCGTCTGGCAGTTGATCATCCAGTCGATGCCATACTTATCCGTCAGCATGCCGAACTTCGCTCCCCAGAACATATCGGTGAGCGGCATTTCGACGCTACCGCCGTCGGAAAGACTCTTAAAAATGCGTTCGGCTTCAGCGACGTCGCTCGTGCCGAGCGACAGCGACATCGGCCCTTCGCCGTACGTCTTTCCCGGAGATGCGTCGGAGGCCATGAACGATACGCCCGGGGCTCTGAAGCTCGCGTGCATGACGCGATTCTCGGTGTCCGGCGTTACCGGCGGTCCGCCGGCGTCCTTGGGCATCTCCTTCCAACGTGAAAGGCCCTCGATCCGGCCGCTAAAGACGCCCTCATAAAAATGTAACGCCTCTTCGCACTTGCCGTCGGAAATAAACAGATATGGCTCGAGTTGCATCGGACTACAGACCTCCTAGTCGGTACGGATGAGTTTGGGGGAATCGCCGGATTGGCGCTCGCCCTGGTTAATCCTTTGCAAGTGCCGTGAGGATCTGGTACGCGGCCGTGACGCGATCCGCTATCGGAAAACTCTTGTTGGCGAGAATCACGATTCCGAGCCGCTTTTCAGGCACGAACGCCACGTACGCACTGAAGCCGTTGGTCGAACCGGTCTTGTCGATCCAGACGCCGTCCCGCGGCGCTTCCGGCGGGCTGATTTGCGTGACGGGGGTTGCATCGAAGAGCATCCGCCGAGAGTTGCCCTCCAGCAGCGCGCGCAGCGAGACCGGATACGGGTACTGTTCCCAGATCAAGTCCTGCGTCATCGGACCCGCCTGAAAGTATCCGATGTGCGCCTGCGTGAGGGCCCGCTGCAGACCGACGCCGAGATCGATCAGCCCCATGTTCGCTTGGAGGAAGCGGACGAGGTCGGCGGCGGTCGACCTAACGCCGTACGCCTCGGCCCACAACACGCCGGGAGACATCCGGATGGGCCTGCCGTCCGACGTGTATCCTTGCGCGTAGTCGGCCGCGCGGGCGGCTGGAACGGTTATGAAACTGTTCGTCATGCCGAGCGCGCGGAACAGCCGTCGCTCCACCAGCGCGCGAAAATCGTCGCCCATGCTCCTTGCCGCAATGAGGCCAAGCGTCCCGATGCCGACGTTGGAGTACGTCCGGTACGTACCGGCCGGATAGGCGGGTCGCCACTTCTTCAGGTACTCGAGCAGCTGATCTTCGGTCGTAATGCCGGCGGGAACTTGCAGCGGCAGCCCTCCCGGAGTGTGCGTGGCCAAGTCGAGCAGAATCGCTTGCCCGAAAGGGCTGCCGCGCAGATACGGCAAGTATTTCGCGGTGTCGTCCGATAGAGAGAGGCGATGCTCGACCTGTGCCAAGGAGACCAGCGTCGCGGTGAACGTCTTGCTGACCGATCCGATTTCGAACAGGGTCTCGCGCGTGACCGGCCGCCGCGATTGTTTCGATGCGACCCCGTAATTGAAGACGCAGTCGGAGTCCCCGATAGCCATGCCGACCGCTGCGCCGGGGATGCCGTCCTTCGCCATCAGCGGCCGTATGGTGCCGTCTACGGTGTTTCGGATCGGCCGCCGCGGCGCGTCGCCCACCGCGCTACCACCAGCCCAAATGAGCGCCGCGACGCACGGGAGGACCGCGGCCGCAACAAATCCGAGTCTGAGGCGACTCATTTATATAGCACTTGCGGACGAAGTGAATCGTACGCGCATCGAGTGAGGATCTACGCGCCGGGCGGAGTGTATTTAACGTGTCGCTGTATCGCCCGATCCACCTCTTCGACTGGGATCAACACGGTCGTCTTGCTATGCACCATCCCCGAGGCGCGAACGGCAAACCCGACCGCAAGCGCGGCCTCGGCGTCCGGCAGGTCGATGATCAGCACCACGTCGTCCTTGCCAAATGTAAAATAGAAGGTCTCCAGTTTTCCGCCGAGCGACTTGCAGAGCTCCTCGACGGTCTCGCGCCGCCGTGTGGCGCTGCTCTTCACGAGCCCCTGCGCCCCCTCGGGAGTATAGCTGGCGTGGACTAAAAACTTAGCCATGATGGCTCCTTTCGCCTCGGACACCTTTCGCGAGAACCGGCGTAAACCCGCGTGCGCCGCGAATCGAGCAAGATTCGGATGGTTATATGCCGGGCCGACGTGCGAAAATGCATCCGATGATATCTTTTCGCGTCACCGGTCTGGCACCTGAATCCTTCGCGCACCTCTATGGGCTCAGCGACGCCGAGCTGGCGCGTCACGGGGCGCTGCGCTGCGTCGTCGATGCGACACCCGGCTTCCCCGATCGCATCGAGATGCGCGACCTCGAAATCGGCGAACGCGCGCTTCTACTGAACTTCACGCATCTCGACGCCGCATCGCCGTACCGTTCGAGCCATGCGATCTTCGTGCGCGAGGGTGCTACCGAACGCTACGATCGCATCAATACGATCCCCGAGGTCATGCGCGTTCGTCCGTTGAGCCTGCGGGCGTACGATGCAAATCACATGATGCTCGGCGCGGAGCTGGTAAACGGACAAGGCATCGAGACGGTCATCGAGCGTTTCCTCGCCGACCGGAGGGTCGCATACGTCCACGCGCATAACGCCAAGCCCGGCTGTTACTCGGGCCGCGTCGATCGCGTCTAATCCCGGCGGGTTTGGTCGAACGAACGGGGCGGGAACGCTCGAGGGATGCCTTCCCTAAGAAGTACGCTCGCGAGGTCTCACCGTGAAGAAACCGCTCGCTCCCTTATGCCTGCTGGCATTTATGGCAGTATCGATGCGTGCCTCCGCCATGCCCAATGACGATCTGGCGCAGCTGCGCGCGCTCGAAACGACCGTCGAGGCGGCGTTTGCCAACAAGGACATCGCTGCCGTCATGGCCGCTTACGCGCCCGGTAACTCGCTGTTTGTCTTCGACGTGGTCGGACCACCGGGGGTCTATTCCAGCTGGGACGGATATCGCGACGCCTGGATGCACTTCTTCGCGATGTTTCCGGGCGCGCTTCACTACACGATAAGCGATTTGGACATCGTAGCAAGCGGCGATGTCGCTTATAGCCGCGGCCTGCACCACGTTTCGGGCATGCGCGCCAACGGAAAGTCCTACGATATCACGGCGCGCGTAACCGACGTCTACCGCAAGATCGACGGTAAGTGGTTGATCGTACAGGAGCATGCGTCGCTCCCGCTCGACCGCCGGACGTTCACGCCGATTTTGCACATGCCGATGAAATGACGAAGTCGCACGCGATTTACGATACGCCGGCCGAACTCTTGGAGCGGCTCGCTGAGTCACCGCCAGGCTCTCGCTGTCCATAGGCTGCGACGAAGCCTTGCCGCCAGCTCGGATACTTCGGCGTCCACCCGAGTGCGCGTTTTGCCTTCGCGTTCGAGGCGCCGCGCGACTCGGTAGACATGACGACGAGCGGTGCGCCGGCGAGGAGCCGCGCGAGGAAGACGGGGTAGTGCGGCGGCGGCTTTGCGCCGACGATCTTCGCGAGCCCGGTCAGCCACACGCGCATCGGCGCGGGATCGTCGTCGACGATGTTGTAGATTGCGGGACCGTCGTGGTCGAGCGCGATAACCGTTGCGGCCGCAGCGTCTTCCACGTGAATCTGCGAGATAATGCCGGCACCGTCGCCGATGATCGGGAACTTGCCGGCGCGGACTGCGGCGGCAATAGGGTCGTTCGGTGCACCATAGAACGCACCATACCGTAGCGCCATTCCACCCGCATTCGTCACCGCATTATCGAGGTGTGCCATCGCGGCGAACGATTCGCGCATCGCTGCCGGCGGCGTGTCGAGCGGATCGTCTTCCGTCTTGGCCGGACCGCCCCGACGCTCGTAGCGATACGCGGAGTAGCTCTGCGCGATGATTCGACGCACGCCGGTTTCCCGGGCCGCCGCGAGGAGAATATCTATCCCCTCCGTTCGCAGCCGATTGGTCTGGGCAAAGCTTCGATCGAAATGTTTGAGGTCGGAGAGGCCCGCAAGCGCCGTCGCCTCATAGATCACCGCATCCGGCCGGGTGATCACGAGCGCGTTGCGGACGGCCTCCGCGTCGAGCACGTCGAGAGCCATCGCCTCCGCTCCGAGCGCGCGCAGTCGTTCGAGCTTGCTCGCGGAACGGGACGTGCCGATCGCCTCGTGGCCTCGTTCGCGAAGCCCGTGGATGAGCGGCACGCCGATCGCTCCGGTAGCGCCGATGACCATGACACGCATGATTGTTTCTCCCTCCGGCAGGCAGCATACCCAATCGGCTCGCCCGAGAACGCTGCGAGCGGCTTCTTCGTGCGCCAGCACAGGTCGATCGGACGAAGGACTGATGCGTTCAGCCGCGGGCGATTGGACGCTAGACAGTCGACGCCGTTCGCGAGATAATGCCGCCATGACGCACACAACCCACGACGCGCACGACCACGCCCATGCCGCCGGATGCGGGCACCCGAGCGTGCAGCACGACGATCACAGCGATTATCTGCATGACGGCCACATGCACCACGGGCACGACGGCCATTTCGACGAGCACGAGCTCGCCGCGTCAGGCAAAAATCCCGCCGACTGCAGCAACGGTCACCGTTGCGAAGCTCACGAAGCGGCACACCGGCACGCGTCGGGATGCGGGCACGAGGCAGTTCCGCACGCCGGACACGTCGACTACATGGTTGGTGGTCACCTGCACAATCAGCATGGTGCGCACTGCGACGATCACGGCGCGGTCAAAATGACCTAGATTTTATTTACGACTGCGGTCGGCCGGCCCAAATTTTCGATGCCGTAGTGTTTGAACGCCGGCCACAATTGCGGCAGCGGCGGACGCATGCCGCGGCACAAAACGATCGGGCGACCGCGCTCGTAGGGCATCGCGTAGGGTGACGTGCCGAACGTAGTGACGACGCGCGCCGAATCGCAGATTCTCGACCATTGCGCGGGATCGACGTTCACCGCGAGCACCACGGAGCCGTCGTAGCCGCGCGGTCCCCACAGAAAGTAGTTGTTATTGCCGCTGAGCGCAGGCGGAAGTCCATGCCCGTAGTAATCGATCGCCGCCGCCTCGCCGTAGTTCGAGGCAAAAATTGCGGCCTTGCCGCGATCGGCCGGCGGCAAGGCCGCGTACGCGTCCTCGACGTCGCGCGCGAGGCTCTGCCAACCGAACTCATCCGAAAGCATCTGCATTAGCGGCGCACCGACGCCTGCGGCCTCGATCGGACGCGGCCGAGGATGCATGTCGTCCATCATCGTCTCGAGGCGGTCGGGCGGCAGCACCGGAAGCACGAGCGGAAGCGAGAACGCTCCGTTGAAGGCGATGAGCACCGTCCATAGTGCGACGAGCCAGCGCGGCAGCCGCGTGCATGCCGCGGCGCCTAGCGCAAACATCGCCGGATATGCACCCGCGAGATAGTAGCTCTTGCCGTGCGTAACCAAAATGAAGATCGCCATCACGACGAAGGCGATCGACAAGAAGCGAAACCGCGCGAGCCGCACCGACGCGAACGGCGCGACGATCGCGGCGATCCAGAGGGGTGCGAGCACCATGTTCACCGCAAGGATCTGGTCGAGCGTGAAGCTGAGCGGTGTCCCCGTGAAGTTTCCGGCGTTGTCATTGCGAACCAGCTCGAGAAATGGAAATCCGTGCACGGCCTGCCAAATTACGTTCGGCAGCGCGAGCACTGCGAAGATGAGCGAGCCGAACCAAAAGTCGCGAGAGCGCAGCGCGGTCCGCGGCCCGGCCAGCGCGAGTCCGAGCGCGAGCCACAACGCCCAAAAGAAGGCGCCATACTTCGCTTCGAAGGCCAAGCCGGCGATCGCGCCGGCCCACCAGAAGGCGCGCGGCTCGGCTAACAGCAGGGCGCGGGTTACGAAGTAGGCGATCAGCGTGAAGGCGATCGGCTCGAAGCTCGACGTTGAGAGCGTCGCGGTCATCGCCGTAACGAGCGTGGCGCTTGCCGCCGCGACCGCGGCGAGCCAGGCGCCGCGTGTGCTTGCGCCGAGCAACTGCGCAAGCATCACCGTGACCGGCACCAGGAGAGCGGCGGCCAATACCGCCGGCAGGCGCAGCAGCCAGAGATTGATTCCCGCCGCTTGAGTCAACGCCGCGAGCAGTGGAACCAGCGGCGGTTGATCGACGTAGCCAAACGCGGGGTGGCGCCCGCAGATAATGAAGTAGAGCTCGTTACGAAACGCACCGTACTGCGTCGCCACGGCAAAATGGACGACTGCGACGATTGCCGCGACGCTCCAGGCCGCCCAGATTGCGCTTCGGTCAACTCTGCTGCCTCGGCTTGCCTCAACCGCAGTCGACATCCCGCCGCAGTACGCCGCCGGCGCCGCGCCGTCCCCCCGCTCGCTTAACGAGAAAGGCGACCTCGGACTATGATGTCACCGTGATCGTTCACCTCGTCGACGGAACGTACGAACTCTTTCGCCACTTTTACGGCCTGCGGCGCTTCACCAAAGGTAAGGATCGGCCGTTCGGGGCGGTCGTTGGAGTGCTCAACACGGTGCTGCACATGCTCGGCGACGGCGCCACGCACGTGGGCGTCGCCACCGATCACGTCATCGAATCTTTCCGTAATACACTTTGGAGCGGCTACAAAACCGGCCAGGGGATCGATCCGGCGCTGCGAGCGCAGTTCGAGCCGCTCGAGGACGCGTTGAGGGCCATGGGGATCCCGGTATGGGCTATGGTCGAACTCGAGGCCGACGACGCGCTGGCCTCCGCGGCGGCCGTCGCGTCGAACGATCGGGGCGTGCAGAAAGTCTGCATCTGGACGCCCGATAAAGACCTGGCGCAATGCGTGCGCGAGGATCGCGTCGTGCAAATAGATCGAAGGAGCAATGTCATCCGGAACGCCGACGGCGTACGAGCCAAGTTTGGGGTCGATCCGGACCTCATACCCGACTATCTCGCGCTGGTTGGTGACGCCGCCGACGGTTATCCCGGCATTCCGGGCATCGGGCCGAAAGGCGCGGTATCTCTGCTGACGCAGTACGGCGGGATAGAACGATTCCCGCAGCACGTGCTCGGAGAGCGCCGGGACATCGCCCTGCTCTTCAAGGAACTGGCGACCCTCCGAACCGACGCCGTCCTCTTTGCCGACCTGAAGGAGCTGAAATGGCGAGGACCCACCGGCAATTCCCCGCCGCCTGCGAGTTGCTCGGCGCTCCCGAACTGATGGCGCGCGCCGCACGGGTCCGGGAGCGCTAGCGGCTGAACGTGTTGCGCAGAGCGCGCATGAAGTCGTGCAGGCGAGGCGCATTCGACGCACGCTGTGCTCCGCCGTCGAACGAGCGGGTGTGCAGCATTTCGGCGATCTTCGCCGCAGGAACGCGCTTCCGAACGCTGTCGACTGAAGCGAACGCCACGCTTCGATCGGCCTCAATGACGAAGATCGCCGGCTTCGCGATGCCGCCGTGCTCGCGTGGGTTGAAGATGTCCCATTCCTTGACCACGCGCCGATCGGCGTCGCTCAGGATCGTGAACGGGAGGGCGAGCTCGCGCCGAAGACGCTCGGACTGCTCGGGGCGGTCGACGGAGACTGCGACGACGTCGGCTCCGCCGGCGCGAATCTCAGGGTAGTGATCGCGATAGTCCGCCAACTGACGGAGACAAAACGGTCACCAGCGACCGCGGTAAAAGACGAGAACGATCGGTTCGGCTGCAACCAGCGCCGAAAGGCGATGCGGCGTTCCGCTCGAGTCGGGCAGTTCGAAGTCTGGAGCTGTCGTCATAACGCTAGCCTACCCAGATCTATCAGCTGGCGTGTTCCAAGCTAGAGGATGCCACGTTGGCCTTACCGTAGGCTGGGCGCATGTCGATACTCGAGCGCGACGCGCTACTCCACTTCGCCCACTTCGTCTGCATCTTCTTGCTCGCCGCCCTCTTGGCCGGCGAGGCTCTCCTGCTCAAGAAGTCATTGTCGCGCGAAGGCGTAGCGCAGCTTCAAGGCATCGATCGCTACTACGGGATATCCGCCGGTCTCGTTATCATAACGGGGTTGTTGCTCGTGTTCTTCGGCGCGAAAGGCGCCACGTATTACGCGCACAACGCGATCTTCTGGGTGAAGATGGGGATTTTCGTCTGCATCGCGCTGCTCTCGATCGTACCGACGCGGGCGTTCCTGGGCTGGAACGGGCGCCAAACGGCCGACGGTTCGATCCTCGTTGCCGATAGCGAGTATCGTCGGCTGCGGAGCCTGCTCTGGGTCCAAATCGGGCTCTTCGTGTTTCTTCCGCTGTGCGCGGCGCTGATGGCAAACGGTATCTCGCTCTAGGCTGCCGGCGGAGAAATCAGGTGACCGACTGGAGGCCCGAAGGTTGGCATAGCGTTACGCCGCGGCTCGTGGCTCGGGATCCCGCGGGACTCGTGCAATTTCTGAAGGACGCCTTTGGCGCGAGCGGCGAGTACAGAAGCGACAGGCCGTCGCAGATACGAATCGGTGATTCGACGATCATGGTAAGCGGCGAAGGGCCGCGTGAAGTGACTTCCAGCTTCCTATACCTCTACGTAGAAGATGCGGACGCGACGTATCAGCGCGCGATAAAGGCGGGAGCAAAATCGCTCGAAAAACCCGCCGATATGCCCTATGGCGACCGCCGCGCGATGATAGAAGACCCGGGCCGCAACGTCTGGCAGATCGCGACCTCCCGGTAGGCCTCATAGGCTAAGATCCCGGGTCGATGGCTTGCCGAAAATCCCATCGGTTAGAAGCCCGGAGCCCTTGCGGTACGCGGGACAACGGGCGGCATGCCCGCGCGCAACGCAACGGACGGAAGCGCCGATATCGTGCGCGACCCGAAAACCTCGCTCAAGTTAGGTCAACCACGCTGTGTGGGGCTTCGAGCCGAGCCTGGGGTCGAGCACTGCTGCGAGGGCGCCGCTGATCGTTCTTCGAATCTGTGGCACTCGTGCGCTTTAGGAACTTCGTTTCGGCGACTCTGCTAATACTCGCGAGCCTGGGTGCCACGCAGCCATCGAGCACCGGCGAGGCTCGCTTACGCGCTCGAGCCGCACGCGTCACGATCGTCCGCGACGACTGGGGAATCGCTCACGTCCACGGATCGACCGATGCCGACGCGGTGTTCGGGATGGCCTACGCGCAGGCCGAAGACGATTTCAATCGCGTGGAGACCAACTACCTCGAGGATCTTGGCAGGCGCGCCGAGAGCGACGGCGCCTCAGCAATTTATGGCGATCTGCGGGCGAAACTTTTTATGGATCCCAACGACTTGAGGATGAAGTATCGCGCCAGCCCCGGTTGGCTGCGAGCCCTGATGGACGCCTGGGCCGACGGCCTCAACTTCTACCTTGCAACGCATCCGAACGTGCACCCGCGCGTCATTAGCCACTTCGAACCGTGGATGACGCTCAGCTTCTCCGACGGCACGATCGGCCCCGACATCGAAGACGTCGATCTCTCGCAGTTACGCGCATTCTACGGCCCCGCGCGCGTCTCGCGAGCTCCGGCCCTCTCGCGTCACTCCTTTTTCGGCCGCTTCGGCTCGAACGGCATCGCGATCGCACCGAAGAACACCGTGGGCGGTCACGCCCTGCTGCTCATCAATCCCCACACGTCGTTCTTCTTCCGCTCCGAGCTGCAGATGTCGAGCGACGAGGGCCTCGACGCGTACGGCGCCGTAACCTGGGGGCAGTTCTTCATCTACCAAGGCTTCAACGCGCACGCCGGCTGGATGCATACGTCGAGCGGCGTGGACAACGTCGACCGCTACGCAGAGACCATAGTCCGGCGTGGCGGGCGGCTCTACTACCGCTACGGCAGCGCGCTGCGCCCCGTAACGGTGGCGAAGATCGTAGTCCCGTATCGCATAGCCGCGGGAACGCTCGCGCGCAAAGCGTTTACCGTCTACCACACGCATCACGGGCCGATCGTCGCGTTGGAGAATGGTAAGTGGATCGCAGAGAAGCTGATGTTCCGTCCCGTGGAAGCGCTAGAATCGGGGTTCTTGCGAACGAAGGCGACCGACTTCGCGTCCTTTGATCGGATCGCGCAGCTGCGCGCCAACTCGTCCAACAACACGATCTTTGCCGACGACAAGGGTGAAATCGCTTTCATGATGACCGAGTTCGTCGCGCGCCGCGACGATCGCTTCGACTACACGAAGCCGGTCGATGGGTCGAATCCGGCGACCGACTGGCACGGCATGCTGTCGCTGAACGAGGAACCGGACGTCGTGAATCCCTCAACGGGCTGGGTCTTCAACACCAACGACTGGCCCTATTCGGCAGCCGGCCCGGCCAGCCCGAAGCGCAGCCGTTATCCGAAGTACATGGACACGGCCGGCGAAGATGCGCGCGGCGTTCATGCGACGATCCTGCTCACCGGTCGTCACGACTTCACGCTCGAGCGACTGCGTGAGCTCGCGTTCGATCGTGATCTGCCGTTCTTCCGTTCGCTGGTACCGTCGTTGGTTCAGGCCTACGACGCGTTGCCGGCGAGTGACGCACTAAAAACGCAGCTCGCGGGACCGGTCGAGACGCTGCGGTCTTGGGACGATCGCTGGTCTAACGAATCGATCCCAACTGCGCTCGCCGCCTTTTGGGCGAAGGAACTCTCCAGCGAAGCGGGGTCGGTCGACCTGAAGGCGTTGCTCGCGACCGTGCCGCGCCGGAAACTCGGCTCGTTCGCGCTTGCGGTAAGCCGGATCTCCGCCGGCTTCGGGTCGTGGCGGACGCCATGGGGACAGGTCAACCGTTTCCAACGCCTGACCGACGATATCGAGCCGCGCTTTGACGACTCTGCCCCGAGCATCCCCGTGCCGTTCGTTTCGGGCGATTGGGGCTCGCTCGCGGCCTTCTACGCCGCGGCTAAACGCACCAAAAAGTGGTACGGAACCGACGGCAACACATTCGTCGCAGTCGTTGAGTTCGGCAAACGCGTTCACGCGATCGCGGTCTCCGCCGGTGGAGAAAGCGGCGACCCGCATTCGCCGCACTTCGACGATCAGGCGGTTCGCTACAGCACCGGCGACCTGCGACCCGTCTACTTCTATCCCGACGAGCTAGCCGGGCACACGGAGCGGAGGTATCATCCCGGCGGGTAGTGCGCGCTTTGCGGCGCGGCCATTGCCAGCGAGCTGGTGCAAATCGGCAGTACCCGATAGTCAAATTGCGATTGGAAGCCGCCGGTGAACGACGACGCGACGGCATAGATAACGGCCTCGCTGACGGTCGCCGGCGCCCGACGACGGCGCTCCCTTGGCGGCTTAATCGCCCTCTCACTCCAACTTAATGGGGAGCTAATCGCAGCTCCATGCTCGTACCGGCGGCTTGGCTAACAATGAAATTCTGGAGGAGCCGTGATGACAAGCAAGTTCATTAGCGTGATTTCCGCGAGCCTGATTGCGGCAGCGGTACTGGTTGGAGTAATACTCACGAGCGTGCATCGGACCCCGCACGAACACGTGCTTAGCAAAAACGGGCCCGGCACAGCCGGACCAGGTGTCGTCCGCGTCAGCGTCGTCGAGGGCTCGGCGGTCGTCCAGCGCGGCAACAGCCACGTGCAGACGGACGCGGTGCGCAATGCCCCGATGCTCCCGGGCGACTATATCTCGACTGGGAATACGTCCCGTGCCGAACTGCAGTTCGACGGCTACACGGCCATCCGGCTTGGCGGGAACGCGCAGGCGCGCATCGTCAGCGACGACCCCAACGATCGAAGGGTGCAGCTCGCGGACGGCACCGTAGCAATCGGTGTAATGCACGACGGCGAGGCGATGCAGGTCGATACGCCCTCCGTCAGCGTGCGCACACGGCAGGCCGGCGGCGTTCGCATTTCGATCGCGGCGGACGGCTCGAGCTGGGTCACCGCGCGCCGCGGTGCCGCCGACGTCGTTACGCCGCAGCAAACCTACACGCTCGCCACGGGCAGAACGCTGAGCGCGCGGGGATCGGCCTCCAATCCCTCAATTTCATACGGCCCCGAAGTTGCCGTAGACTCGTTCGACGACTTCAACGCCGAGCGCGACCGGGCCATGATCGCCGCGTTGAACGCGAGCCCCAGCTTGAATCCCAGGCTTGCCGGTTACGAGAATCTGAATGACTACGGCCATTGGCAAGCCGTTGCGGGCTATGGACAGTCGTGGGTGCCGAAAGAACCCGCCGGGTGGGTGCCTTATCGTAACGGTTCGTGGACGTGGGAAGGCGGATACGGCTGGACCTGGGTAGGCTCTGAGGCATGGGGCTGGACGCCGTATCACTACGGCAACTGGTTCTACTGCGACTGCGGCACTTCGGGCTGGGCTTGGCTGCCGCCGTCATCCAGCGCCACGCCGTCTTGGTCCCCCGCGCTCGTCGGGTTCTTCGGGTTCGACGTCGCGTCCACGGGCGGACCCAATAACTGCGGAGGAAACTACGGCTACGCGCCGAGCAGCTCGGGCGGCCCCATTGCCGAGACGGCAAATGCGGGACCCCCGCCACCCGCGGCTCCCGCCGCTCAGTCGGCTCCGTCCGCGCCATATAGCGCTGGCGCTCCCGCTCCCGCGCCGTACGGCGAGGGGGGTCCCTCCCCCGAGAGCCCGTACGGTGAGGGCGGTCCGGGTCCGGGCTATCCGGCTGCCGGCGGCTACCCGTATCCCTATATTGGATGGGTGCCCATCGCGCCGTACGAACCGTTTTATCCATGGTATCCGGGCTGGGCGTGGCTTGGCTTTGGATGGGGATACGGCTACCCGGCGGGCTTTGCAACGAACATCGTACGCATCACCAATATTACCAACGTCACGAGGATCTACCGCAACTTCCGCCACGGCGGCGCAACCGGTACCACGATGCGCCATTTCCGTCACGGAACCGTTCATGGGCACACCGTTGCAGTAACGCCGCGCGACCTCGGACGCCACGTCGGAACGATTCACGGGGCGCTGCCGGTCAAACCGACGCGCAACAACTTGGCGTTCTCACACGGAACGGTGCACGCACCGGTGACCTTCTCTAAGGCGTTCAATTCGCCACGCTTCGCGTTGCGCGGCACGCCTGCCGCACGGACTTCGGTCGCGCACGCACCCGCGAGCCGTCACGCAAACGCTCCGATAGCTCGCGGAAACGCTCCGGCGACTCGCACGTACGCGGGCACGCATCGCACCGCGCGGGCCGAGACCGTTCCGGCGATGCGTGCGAACGCGCCTATGGCTCGTGCAAACCTGCCGGCGACGCGCGAGAACTCGTCGTTTGCGCGCGAGAACGGTGGCGCATCGCGTCAAATCGAGGCGGCTCGGCGTGGAAACGCGCCCGTGACGCGTGAGGACGCGGCGCCGGTCGCGCACGAGAATGCCGCTCCGGCGATCCGCGGCGAGAGTGGCGCTACGACGCGTGAAAACGGCGCGACGATGCGTGAGAACGGCGCAACGATGCGTGAGAACGGCACGACGATGCGCGAAGGTTCCGGAGCGCCGGCAACGTCGTGGGACCGCTTCAATACGGCACGCGGTGAGGCGCGCTCGGCCGGGTTCACAGCCGGTTCGGAAGGCGGCGCGTCAGCTAGAGAGGCACGCGGCGGTGAGGTCTCGGCCCCGAGCGAGGCCGGGCGAGAAGACCGGGCACCCTCGGATTCATGGGGCCGCTTTTCGAGCTCGCGCGGCGAATCGTATGGGGGCACGCGCGGCGAGTCGTATGGGGGCACGCGCGGCGAATCGTACGGGGGCACGCGCGGCGAGTCGTATGGGGGCACGCGCGACCCGTATGCCGAGCGCGAATCTCCGTCGTACGGGCGGGAGACACCCTCCTACTCGCGCGGAGAGTACGCTAATCCCTACTCCCGCGAGTCATATCCGTCGTACTCGCGCGGGTCGTATCCGTCATACTCGCGCGGGTCGTATCCGCCATACTCGCGCGGGTCGTATCCGCCGTACTCGCGCGGTTCCTCGGGCTCCGCTCCCTCCTACCCGCGGGGTAACGGGTCACCGCCGCATTCATCGGGCGGAGCCGGTGGAGGTGGCGGTGGCGGCGGCGGCGGCGCTCGCCACGGGGGTGGGCGACCACCTCAGTAGGCTGCGCGATGACGCAGCGGCAAGCAACGCGAGTGGCGCGCTGATCGCAGCGCCACTCGCCTTTAGTCGCCAACCTCGTTTCGCCGGCAAGCCGCTGTGGATCAACGGATGCTCGGCCTGACCGAAAAGCCTTCGTCTGTCCGCGGCGGGAGGACGGTCGACCGGACGTCCTCAACGCGAGCGCCGCTTGGTGGATGAGCCAGAACATCCTCGAGAAAAGCGTCTAGGACCTTACGTTCGCCCTCGGCTTCGATCTCGAGCATGTCGGAACCGACATTACGGGCGAAGCCCGTCACGTCGTAGCGCGACGCAATGCGCCGGACAGTCTCGCGAAAGAATACGCCCTGAACGATTCCGCTGATTTTGAGACTTCGCCGCTCCCGCATCGGATCAGCAGCGCAGTCGAAGAAACGCTGCGGCCGCACCTTCAGCGCGCTTCTTGATTGCATGCGAACTGGGCTGCCTCGCGACGCCGAGCAACCGGCTCATCAGTAAATCACCAACCGTGATTCATTCGCTTGCACCGTGATAGTACGTAGGGCGACGCGGGTACTCTCCCGCCTCCGAGATAGGCCAGCTGCCGGTACCAATCGAGGAGACTCCAATGCCGCCGCAAGCCATCTTCCTCGCGCATCTTCTCCGAAGGTACGTCGCATTGGGACGTCAATCTTCCGCAGATCGCCGGGCAGTTAGGTGCAGGATATGCAATCCCGATCCTGTACGCGTTTAGCACGAAGTGAAATATCTCCTCATCTGCTGCATCACCTTATTCGTAGCAATCGCGCCTATAACGGCATCGTCGCTTCCGCCCGGCCTATACGACGCCTCGGGCATCCCGCTTTACGTCGGGGTCGAACACGAGCTGCCGGATCCCGCGCAGAACGACTTCTTCGAGCCGAGGACCGGACGCACGGGTGAGCTCGCATCCGTCCGCGGGCTCAGCTTACTTTGCGAAGTCCGCCAAGAGCGCCGCGTCATCAAAGCCCCTCAAGGCCCTCTCGGCGCCTCGCTCTACTACCGCGACGACCAGCGGCGAGCGACCATCATCTTGATCCATGGAGCCGACGCGGAAACGCGCGCGATGGGTTTTATCATTCCGTATTTCGTCTGTAACGGCGTGAACGTTGCCAGCTACGATCAGCGCGGAACCGGCCAATCCTTCGGAAACTGGTTCTTGACCGGACCAATACAAAAGGTCGAGGACGCTGCAGCCGTCTACGACGCGTTTGCTCGAGACCGCCGCGTCCAATCCCGCGAAATTGGCGCTCCGCAGGCCGGTTGCCTTTATGGTCCTGAAGAGCGCGCCCACCGAGTCGATTCTTAGTAACCTCGACTACGAGGTTGTCATGGAATTGCGACGGCACCACGCTAGCGATTCCGATATCGCGCAGGCGCGCGTGATGTGGAAGACCGTCGAGGACGCAATCTTCGGGAAAGGCTCGTGGAACGACGCGCGCCGGATGCTCGGCGTGGACGCGAAACAACCATGGTTCGAGTATTCGCTGATGCCCAAGCTGAGCGTGCCGCCGCCGGCGGCAACCGCGTTGGGTCTCCGCCAGGCGCTCAGCTACGATCCCCGAACGACGTTGACGAGCGTGACGTTCCCGAGCGTTTTGCGCCCGGATATCCGGACGTCATGTTGACGTGGTTGCGCAGGCGCGGCTTCATCTGCGGCTCCGTACTGCGCGACCGACCCGACCATCATGCGGTGGAGGGCGCGCGCTTTCTGGGAGAATTGCGGTGAACGATAATGTAGGCAAGCAGACGGACTCGGTCGCGCTCGTCGGAGGAACGGGGGCCGTCGGGCGCGCTATTGCGCGTTTGCTTCGCGATCGCGGACGACGGTATCGAGTGATCGGCCGGAGTGAGGCATCCCTCGAGCGACTCTTCGGCGGTGACGCATATGCGGAGTCACGGACTTGGAACGGGGACGCCGAATCCGCGCGCGCAGCATTGGAAGGCGTGGAGTCGGCGATCTATCTCGTCGGCGTGCCGTACGACCGTTTTGAGCTTCATCCGATCTTGATGCGTGAAACGCTCGAGGGCGCGATTGCGGCCGGAGTGAGGCGCATGTTGCTCGTCGCCACCGTCTATTCATACGGCTGGGCGCGCACTCGCACGGTCGACGAAACGCACCCGCGCGAACCCCACGCATTCAATGCCGGAATGCGGAAGGAGCAGGAAGACCTTCTGTCAGCTGCCCATGGCCACGGCATTGAAACCGCCGGGCT
This sequence comes from Vulcanimicrobiota bacterium, assembly GCA_963723485.1. Lineage (GTDB taxonomy): Bacteria > Vulcanimicrobiota > Vulcanimicrobiia > Vulcanimicrobiales > Vulcanimicrobiaceae > Cybelea. The sequence continues at coordinate 832,128 of CAVRQS010000002.1, forward strand.
CGGCGTACCCGACCTCTATGGACCCGGCATGGAAAAGAGCTTTCTCACCGCGCAATTTGCTAACGCGCCGCAAGGTAAGCGCTCGATGATGATCGGCCCAGTGGACGTGCGCCACGAATGGGCGTTCATACCGGATTGCGCGTCCGTAGCCGTCCGCGTCCTCGACGACCCACGGATCTATGGGACCTTTTGGAACTACGGCGGCCCCGGCGAGATCACGCAGCGCGAGTTCTCGGACAAAATCTATGCCGCCTGCGCTCACAAGCCGAACTACTTCATCCTAAACAAAGCGATGCTGCGGCTATTCGGCATATTCAACGCCGAAATGCGACGTCTGGCGGAAATGAACTACTTGATGTCCCATCCGATCGTTCTCAACGACGATCGACTGAGAAGTCTCCTCGGCGAGCTACCAAAAACCAGCTACGACGAGGGGATTCGCCTCACGCTTGGCGCGGACGGCCGGCCAATCGACGTAAGCAGCCAAGCGTGCCTTGAACCCGAAAGGTAGCCAAGCGAAGGCACGGAACTTAGGCCTCGAGGAGGATCGGAAGGATGAAATCGTTCGACTCGAACCTACCCCGACTGCTGGCGGCATCCGCGTTTGCGCTGATTTGTTTCTGTGTCGGTTATCTGACACCGCACCCGTTCGCTGCGTTGGGGCAAGCACCGCATCCGACGCCCAGCTACATTGACGACGTGCCCGGTGGCGGCCACCTGAGTCATGGAATTGCGGCCGTAACCCATGCAGCGGTCACCCAATCGGCGATGATGACCGCTAGCAAGAGCGGCTGGGCCTGCGCCAAACAAAAGAAGTGCGAAGTCATCTTCGAATTTCGAACCTCCCCGCAAGGAAGCCCCGCACCCAAAGCGTTCGATTGTCCCAGCTCGACGAACTGCTTCGCATTCGCCGGCGGCGGTTTCACATATAGTAAAGAGGATCCGTACACCGGACAGCCGGGAGACACGTACAACAACGTGCAAATCGCGGGGATGTTCCAGCTGCAGCCTAAGTAGGAGCGGCGTCTTCGATTTTCATCGCGGCGCCGGCGATCGTCGCGCGGTAAAGCTCGTCGTGCGTCAGCCCCGCTCGGATTCGTTCGCTTGCGATGGTATACGCCAAACCGGTGCGCGGCTCGCATTTGATTTCGTCGGAAAGCTTTGCCGCTAGACCGCAACATTTCGCGGCGCCGACGAGGTCGCCGCGAAGCGCGCGGATCGCCCCGAACCCGTAGATGGCGTCGACGATGAAGATCCTCGCCTGGAGCGACTCGGCCTCGTGCAGCGCCGCCGAATATTCGTTCTCCGCCGTCTCAAGTCGCGATGCGGTAAGCGCGGCGGTCGCAATGCCGAGACGCGCTTGGCAAACTCCGTGCATGTTGTGCTCGCTGACGTTCGCCGCAAACGCTTCACGGAACAACTGTTCGGCCGCATCCGGCTCGCCCGCGAAGAGCGCGGTCCAGCCGCTCTTGACTTGTACCTCCGCCCAAACGTCTTGATAGCCGAGCGACTTCGCGTCGTCACCAGCCCGCTGCAACAACGATGCCGATGCTTTGAAGTCGTTTCTTTGGCGCGCGATCATGCCTTGGTTCATCAAGCACACCATCCGAGTCCGCAGAACCTTGGCAGTGTCGAGGTACGGGTATGCCTCGCGGTAGAGCCGCTCGGCCTCGTCCAAGCGTCCTTGCCGATGAGCCACTTGGGCCAGCGTATGCAGCGCGAATCCGATCCCGGCTTGATCGTCGACGGCGCGGGAAATGGCCAGCGAGGCCGTCGCTGACGCGGTAGACGAGTCGTAATCGTCTTGCATGGCTGCAAACCCGGCCGATTGGCCGAGCAGTCTCGCGCGCAGCGGCACCAACGGGGGAGCCGCTTCGAGCACTCGGCCAAACCATGCCCTGCCTTCCGTAAACGATCCTCGCGCCCGCCAATATCCGGCGAGGTCGAGCGAAAGCTGGCCCGCTCGTTCCACGTCGTTGTGCGTGGCCCAGTCGAGTGCGGCACGCTCGTTTGCCACCTCGCTATCGATGCAGCGGAAATTTGCGCTCTTCGAGGCGCCATCCGCGTTTGCGGCCGCAGACGCGATCGCGCAGTAGAAACTGCAATGGCGACCGCGGAATTCATCCTCCAAGCCGGTGCGAGTGAGCTCGAGCAAGGCGAATTCCGCAATCGGCTCCAGCAATCGGTAGCGCGCGTCCGCGTCTCCGGTGACCTGGAGCTGAGCCAGCGACTTGTCGACGAGCGAGCCCGCGGCATCGTCCACGTCGCCCCCAGCTACACGCTCGAGCGCCTCGATCGTGCACCCACCACGGAACACCGCCATCGCCATGAAGACGCGCTGCTCGGCCGCGCCGAGCAGCTTATAACTCCACTCGATCGCATCGCGAAGCGTTCGGTGGCGATCGGCGGCCGTCGGATCCTTGTTTACGAGAGTCGACACGTTGAGCTTTTCGGCAAGCCGATGCAACGGCATCGTCGCCAGACGCGACGCGGCGAGCTCGATCGCGAGCGGAATGCCGTCGAGACGCCGGCAGATCTCGACGACAGTGGCGCAATCTCGAGGAGTCCACGAGAGCCCGTCCTCGACGACCGCCCGTGCGCGCTCGAGGAATAGGTGTGAGCCGTCGCTCGCCTGGAGGTCGGCGACGGTTTTCGCCTCGGACGGCGTCGCGAGCGGCGCGAGACGCTCGACGTTTTCACCGACGAGATGCAGAGGCTCTCGAGCGGTGATGATGCATCGCGCGTTGGGGCATTCCGATAGAATTCGCTTCACGAGCATGGCGGTCGGAGCCGAAACGTGCTCGGAGTTGTCGAACAGCAAGAGCAGCCGCTTTTCACCGAGGTAGCGGGTCACCGTCGTCTCGATGGGTTCGGTCGGGACCTCGGATATCCCCAAACTCGACGCGAGCGCCTGACCGACGAGCTCGCCGGCGCTAATCGGCGCTAGAGCGATGAAATAGACCCCGTCCGGAAAGTCTTGCACGGCATCGGCGGCCAGCTGCAGGGCCAGGCGCGTCTTGCCGACGCCGCCTGGGCCGGTGACCGTCACCACGCGGTGCTGGCCGAGTTGCCGACGCAAACGCGTCAGCTCACGTTCTCTCCCGACGAAGCTCGAAAGCTGCGACGGAAGATTATTAGGATGAATGTCTAGCGAGGCCAGCGCCGGAAACTGCAGTCGCAGCCCGTCGGCTACCACTTGAAAGGTCGATTCTGCCTGCTTGAGATCCTTGAGACGATGCGAACCCAGGTCGCGCAAAGTAACGCCATCGGGCAGAGCACCATCAACGCCGGACGCGGCTGACAACGACAGCAGAATCTGGCCGCCGTGCGCGATCGACATGAGCCGCGCAACGCGGTTAACCGTCGGCCCGAAGTAGTCGCCGTCGTGCTGCAGCGCTTGACCGGTGTGAACGGCCATCCGGACGCGGACCTCCGCGATCTCGTTCGGCCAGCTCGCGGCCTCTAATGCTCGCTGAGCATCGACGGCCGCGGGTATCGCCTCCGCCGCGCTCGCAAACGCGCAGCAGAATGCGTCACCGACGGTCTTGAACACACAGCCGCCATGCTTTTCGACGGCGTCGCGCAAGAGACGATCGTGCATCGCGAGAGCACGGCTCATAGCGTCCGGATGCTGTTCCCACGCTCGAGCGCTGCCCTCTATGTCCGTGAACAGAAACGTCACGGTGCCGGTCGGTAGCGGCGGGTGAACCATCTTCTCCTTGCCGAGCCTCCTCCGTCTTTTTCGATTCGAGCCCTAACGGTTTCCCGTCAGCGCCCCGTTCCAGTCGCCGGAAGGCTTTATCCTGACGTTGTCTTCGGTTCAGCGTCGCAGTTGCAAGGAAACTCACGCTCGATAGCCGATAGGCGTAAAGCATAGGTATAAAAGGCGCGCCTTTAATGATCGTTTTGCTAGGTGTGGTCGTCGTCGTCGTCGGCTTTGCGCTGCGGTTCAATCCATTGTTGGTTGTGACGCTCGCGGGCATCACTTCCGCGCTCCTGGCCGGCCTAAGCCCGCTGCACGTGCTCGAGGCGTTCGGCACCGGGTTTGCCGCGAGCCGCTCGATAAGCATTGCCTTCATCGTGCTTCCGGTAATCGGGCTGTTGGAGCGGTATGGTTTGCAGCAGCGTGCGAAGGCCCTTATCTCACGCGCCGCGGCGCTAACCGCGGGACGTCTCCTGCTGGTGTATCTCCTCATTCGCCAGCTCGCTGCCGCTTTGGGGCTCACGAGCATCGGCGGGACGGCTCAGATGGTGCGTCCCGTGATCTATCCGATGGCCGAGGGTGCGGCGATGCGCTCGTACGGCCGAACCCCGCAACGCTTAACGGAGACGATTAAAGCGCACGCGGCAGCAGCCGATACGGTGGGTGCCTTCTTTGGCGAGGATTGCTTCGTGGCGGTCGGTTCCGTCCTGCTGATCACCGGCTACGTCAATGCCAGCTACCATGTCAAGCTCGATCCGCTCCAGATTGCGATCTGGGCGCTCCCGACGGCGCTCGCGGCATTTGTCATTCACGGCTTTAGGCTGCTTCGACTGGACGGCCGTCTCACCGCAATTGCGAGCGCCGAGCCTCAAGCGAAAACGCAATGATCACCGCCGAATGGATGTACTGGTTGCTTGGAGCGTTTTTCTTCCTCGTCGGCATCGAGATTGCTTTCGACCGCGCGCATAGGAAGCGCTGGACGAATGCCGCATTTTGGTGTCTGCTTGGCGCGTCGCTTTGCTACGGCGGCTTCATTCCAAGGTTGCCGGCATGGCTGCTCGGCATTGCGGTAATCGGCATGGCGCTCATCGCGGGCTTCGGACTAACCGGTTCAGGAGACGTACGTACGACGACCGAAGCCCAACGCGCCGCGAGCGCGGCGCGCAAGGGCAACGCGCTTTTTGTTCCGGCGCTGACGATTCCGGCGGTAGCCGTCCTCGTCTCGGTGGGCGGGGGCAGAATCGTCATGGGCGGACTGCCGCTCCTGTTAAGGGGATCGCAAACTCTCGTCGGTCTCGGTGTGGCGACGATCGTCGCGCTTGCGGTTGCGCTTGTGCTCCTGCGCCCAAAGCCGCCAATGGTAGCGCTGAGCGAAGGACGGCGTCTGCTCGAGTCGATCGGCTGGGCGGCGTTGCTTCCGCAAATGCTCGCCACGCTGGGACTACTTTTCACGAAGGCCGGCGTCGGCACGCAGGTCGGAGCCATCGCGCAACACGTCGTGCCGGAGCATTCACGGCTCTTCGCCGTGATCGTCTATGCGCTCGGAATGGCGGGCTTCACCATCGTCATGGGCAACGCGTTTGCAGCCTTTCCGATCATGACCGCCGCGATCGGTTGGCCGCTGCTCGTCCAGCACATGGGCGCCCATCCCGCGCCGCTGTTCGCGATCGCAATGCTCTCGGGTTTTTGCGGCACGCTGTGCACCCCGATGGCCGCGAACTTTAATCTCGTGCCGCCGGCACTGCTGGAGATGCGGGATAGGTACGCGCAAATCAAGGTTCAGATCCCGACCGCCGCGGCTCTGCTGATCGTCAACATCGTCTTTATGCTCGTCTTCCCGTTCAGGTGACCCGCCTAACCGATGCTCTGGCGGCGCGAATCGCGCCGGTGCTGCTCGTAAACCTCAGGACGCATTATCCGTATCACGATTCGCACGTTTTCGAGAGCAGCGATCCGCCACACGATCCGTTTGCCGCTCATCCGGCATTCGGGAACTCTTTCGATTGGCATTCGAGCGTGCATTCGACCTGGACGGCGCTGCAATTGGCCGACCGCGGCGATTCGGCCCTGGCGAACGTGCTCACGCAGAACCTTAGCGCGCCGCACGTCGCCGCCGAGACGGAGTATCTGCGGCGGAGCAAGACATACGAACGGCCCTACGGCCGGGCCTGGGCTCTGCTCTTGGCGGCGTCGGCGCAAACCTCCGCAGTCGCAGCCGCCCGCTCCTGCGCGAAGGAGCTGTACAGCATGGGCATCGCGATCGCAGATGCGGCGCTGGAGTGGTTGGACGCACTGCCGTTTCCCATACGCCACGGCGTCCACTCCAATACGGCGTTCGCGATGGGCTTGATGCACGATGCGTGCACCGCGCTCGAACTGCCTACGCTAAGGAACGCGATCGATGGGCGCGCGCGAGAATGGTTCGGCGCCGACCGAGAATGGCCGGCGACGTTGGAGCGCAGCGGCAATGACTTCCTGTCGCCGGGGTTCACCGAAGCGGACCTGATGCGACGCGTGCTCGGTCCCGACGAGTTCGCAACGTGGTGGAAGGAGTTTGTGCCGGCGCTCTCGGCGCAATCGCCATTGCTGACGGTCGTACAGGTGCCGAACGTAGCGGACGGACAGATCGTGCACTTGCACGGTCTCAATCTGTCGCGCGCCGGCGCGCTGGCAGCGACGGCGCATACGCTGGGCGATGCGGCACTCCTAGGAGACGCACGGCGGCTGTATGAGGCGAGCGCCGATCGCGCGGCTAACGGGCATTATAGCGAGCTGCATTGGCTGCCGACTTTCGCATGGATAGCCGCGACTGCGATCGACGCCGCGGAAGCAGCGTCGTTTACGTAGATCGTACGACCAAGAGTCGAGAAGCGCTCGGCTATTCCCGTTGCGCCCGCATCGCATCAAGATTCTTCCAGGCGACCGTGTCGAGGTCGAACTTTCGCCATACGATTTGACGAAAGGACGCATCGTTTACCGCTATCGCGCCGGCGAGGAACGCCGGTCGTCCGAACGGACGGCCACCGAGACTTAAGGAGGCTCAAATGTACACCGAGGAGACCCTGAGCTGCGTCGAGTGCGGACGCACGTTCCCCTTCACCGCTAACGAACAGGAGTTCTTTGCAAGCAAAGGATTCACGAACAAACCCAGCCGATGCGGCGATTGTCGCGCAGCGCGTAAAGCCGCCGCCGGCGGTCGGAGCGGAGCCAGAGGCGGAAGCTACGGCCAACGCGAGACGTTCAAGGCTACCTGCAGCCAATGCGGCGGCGTAGCGGAAGTTCCGTTTCAACCGCGCGGCGACCGGCCGGTCTACTGCCGGGACTGCTTCGCAGCGCGCCCGAGTTACCATTAAGCCGGCGGCGGCGGAGCGTGGAGGCTTAGCTTACCCTCACTCTAAACGCGCCCGACGCGCAAATTTCGGTGATGCGTTCGTGGCTTAGTCGCAGGAACTTCACATTGGCATATACGAACGGCTCGCCCGCGTCGGCCGCCTCATAATGCGCCTGTGCGGCGGAGTTGAGCGACGGGCGCTCACGCAGCGTCTGGCTCTTGAAGTTCACGCTGTAGGCGCAACGTTCTGCAAAGAGACTCACGTCTCCGCGAGCGTTGGCGTAGCCGCCATAAATCGGCTCTGACGATTGGCTGAAGAGGCCGTTCTTGCTTTTGCGAGCGATTTCTAGAACGGCAATTGGTGCTCGCGGAGTTTCCATATCGGACGAAGATATTCGCCGTTGCGGCCGATTCGGCCTATCGCAAATCAAGCAACATTGTGCTTGGTAGTGCCAACGCGAATCTGAGTCCGAAGACTTAGCGCCGCTGCTGCGCGCCGTGATTGACTAAGGGGAGTACTCGAATACGCTCCCGCCGGTTCTCCCGAGGCTCCACATGGTCGTGCCATAGAGTGCCCCGCCGCTAGCGGTAAGGTTTGCATCGGGAAACTGACCGCCGCGTCCACCGGAGAAACTATGCAGCACGGTCTCCGAGCCCGACGGCGTTATCGTGTAAAGCGTTCCTCTGTTCGAACTGCCGCCGTAAGCCGTCGTGCCGTAGAGTTGGCCGTTCAAGACCGTTAGGCCCGCAAGGGGTTCAGAGCCGTCCTGTCCGCTGCCGAAGCTGTGGAGCACCCTCTCCGAGCCGGAAGTCGTAATGGCGAAAACCGTTCCCGCGTTTTGTGCGCCGCCTTGCTGCGTCGTTCCGTAAAGCGTCCCGTTCAACTTCGTCAGGCTCGCAAAGGGGTCAGCGCCGTCGGCCCCGCCTTGGAAGCTATAGAGAACACCATAGTTCGAACCGGTTGGACTGATCTCGAAGACGGTTCCGTCATTGCTCGCGCCGCCGCCCGAGGAAGTCGTGCCATAGAGCATATGGTTGACGTGGATCAGGCTGCCAAGCGGCAGCGCGCCGTCCGCCCCGCCTGTAAAACTGTGGAGCACTTGTTCGGCGCCGGAAGTGGTGACTTCGAAGATCGTCCCGGCATTCGTTGAACCACCATAGTAGGTGGTGCCGTAGAGCGCGCCGTGAAAGCGCATCAAACTCGCGCGGGGGTCACTCCCGTCTTTCCCGCCGAAGGCGTGAATCACGCTCTCCGAGCCCGACGTCGTGAGGGCGAAAACGGTTCCCTTTTTGTGCTTCCCGCCGCCTTCCTGAGTGGTCCCGTAGAGCGTGCCGCCGACGTCGATCAGTCCTGCATACGGCCGTACACCGGTCGTGGCGCCCTTGAAGCGGTAAAGGACGGTATATTTGCCGGACGGGCTCATTTCGAATACGGTCCCGCATCCGTCATTCGGATAGCAATTTTTGCTGGGATGACCACCGAAGTTCGTCGCGCCGTAGAGCGTACCGCTTAGATCGAGCAAAGCACCAACTGGAATTACTCCGTCGTAGTTAACCTTGAACACATGGAGCGTTTTGAAGGTCGAGCCACTGCTTACAGTCTGATTCGTCCCGGGAACTGACGAAGTAGCCGGCATGCGCGAGCAGCCGATCAGAACGATGATACACAAAACCGAACCAATTCTTCGCATGGCGTTCTCTCCCGAATCGACCTCGCTGCCGTTGTACTATGAACCTTCTCTGGTGACGTGCCGTGTCCTCGCTTCGGGGGCGTTCCGGCCACGAGGGTACAAGGGTTCCCCGCCTGCCTCGCCGCCCTTTACCTTCGGAGAAGATCAACGTCGGATAGGTATGCGCTTGTTCTCGGAGAAGAGAAAGCTGAACAACGCTAATTGGGACGATCGGGTGCGGTACGTTCGTTCGGCTTTGTGCATCATCGTCAATCGCTTGCGACGGAGGTTGTGGCATGGCGCTTCGCTTTTATACACCGATAGTACCGGCGGCGGTGATACTCCTGGCGTCGTCGGGCTGCGCAGCGCACGCAGTCCCGGCCGGCAGTGGAGCTATTCCAGCGCTGCAAAGCTCAAGTATCCCCGCAAGCGATCGCCGGCCGGCCGACACGACGTCGATTCTAAAGAAGCTCACCGAAGACGTCGTCATCGGATCGACCGTCGACGCCAAGAATGGCGACGAAGGACCGCGCTCCATCTCCATCGTCCCCTACAGCCCCAAGCGTGGGCTGTTGACCAAGGGCCAGCTCCTTGTCTGTAACTTTGAGGACTCGGCCGGCGTGCCGGGCAAAGGAACGACCATGGAAGCCCTCAATCCGAGGCCAGGCTCGGCGCCGGTGCGCTTTTTTCAGAGCAACGTGATTGAGGGCTGCGACGGAGACGCGATCTTCCATGACGGTACGGTGTATGGCGCAGGACTTACCAGCGGCAAGATCGGTGTGATCTCCAGGAGAGGAGCGTTGGAGAAAACCTACAGCGGAAAGACGGTCACCGCTCCGTTCTCGGACACCGCCGCCGTTCCCCAGCAGATATTTTCTCCGTTATATGTATACGCTGGGACTACGACGGCCGGAGGGATATTGAGCATCAGCGTCGGCTCCTACGGTAACGGGTTGGCAACACAAGTGGCCAAGGGCTTCGGCGTGAGCAATGGTTCGGGGGGCACGCTGGCGCCGTCGGGATTGCAGTACAATCTGAGCACCGATAGCCTCTACATCGTTGACGGCGTAACCAATACGATCGTGGCGTTTTCCAACTCGAGCAAGCTTTTGGATAAGGATGAAATCATCGTCAAGTCCGGCGGAAAGACTTTCAAGTGCAAGTATCCCAAGACCACGTGCGCAAGCCTCGTTTACAGCGGCTCGCCGCTGGACGCACCGATGGCTTCCGCGTTACTTCCCAACGGCAATCTCGTCGTCGCCAATACCCAAGGGACGGCGAATACGCTGGTCGAGCTGACGCCCTCGGGTCAGGTGCTCGACACGAAGGTGGTCGACAAAAGCTCGACGCAAGGCGTATTCGGGCTCGCCGCGGCGGGTACCAACGATTCCAACACCGTCCTCTTTTACACGGATACGAATTCGAACACCGCTCAGGAGTTGAAGCGGCCGCGGACCTAGCGCTGTACGCCTCGCAGCGCGTTCGTGGCTATCGAACGCGGCGCGATGGTATCTATTCGGGGGCGCCTCCATCGTGTTCGATGATGTCCTTTGTCGTGGCATAGCTGGGGCACGGCCTCTGCGACGGCAACGGTTCGTTGACGAATGCGGACGGCTTTTGCGTGAAATCGAACATGTTGCCGATGGAGGTTGCATTTTCGTCGGTCGTGTGCAGCGAACCCAAGCCGAAGTTCTGCTCGATGTACTTAAGGATGCTGCCGAAATCGTATTGCGTGGAAGAGATCGATTTCGGCCTGGCCCAGGGCGAGATGACGATCATCGGCACGCGGAAGCCTAAGCTCGTGTAGTTGATCTGCGGCGGCGGGACATTATCGTACCAACCACCCCAATCGTCCCACAGCAGAATAACTGCCGTGCTGTCCCAATACTTGCTCCGGCCTAGGGCGTCGACGACCTTGGCAACCCAGCGCGGCCCATGGTTGCAGCCGCTGGCTGGATGATCGGACTCAGCGAGAGTCGGAATCAGCCAGGATACCGAGGGCAGCGAACCGTTCTTGAGGTCGGTGAAGAACGTCGTATTCGGAAAACTCATGTGCGTCTTCCAGTCCGCGCCCTCACCGAGACAGCTCTCGGGCGGAGTGAACGCCTTGCAGCGTACCTTCGCAATCGCATCGAAGCCGTTCCAGACCTCCCCGGAGAAGTCGCCGTATATCGGGGCGACATAATATTTCCACGAGACGTTCGCAGCGTCGAGCAGATCCGCCATTGTGCCGTACTGCGTAAAGCATGGGAACGGGAGATACTTGTGCGGTGGGTATACTTCACGGCCGTCTATGCGCAAAACGGACACTTCCGCGCCCTGGGGCGCGTCGCAGCCCCAGGGCATGGCGTCGGGCTCGTCGGTAAGGGACCGGTGCGCGTCAAGTCTGACCGTTCCGGAAAGGATGAGTTGGTGCGAGATGAAGCTCGAGGCCGTGTCGGTAAGGAACATGTGGTCGGCGAGCGCGTAGCGCGCGGCGAAATCCCAATAGGCCTTGCTCTCGGAGCGCTCGATGTAGGCGTACGGATAGGTCTTTGCCAACGGCCCGATGCCGTTCTCACCGAACCGGATCTTGTCAAACCCGTCGTTGCGGCAGACGCCGGAACCGTCAATATCGCATTCGACCTCGAAGCCGTTGTGGCTGTGGTCGATGTCCGTCCCCAATCCGAGATGGCCGGTCGTCTCCAACCTTACGGAATGGAGTTTGATCGTGCCGGTCTTACACCACGGCGCGTTTTTACAGGCGCCCGTCAACGTCGTGTCCGCGCCCGGAAAACCGGCGAAGATGTTATTGAAGCTGCGGTTCTCCTGCATCATGATGACGACATGCCGAAGCGAATGCAACGGCATTGCCGGCTTCGGCACGGTATTTGCGCTGCTGCACCCCATGACGATGGTCGCGACAGCAAAGGGGAAAACCCTACGAAGAGATTTCAAGCTTCCGTTCCATTTTTTTTTGTCGCGCTTTTTTCTCTTGCCACCGGCCCATCACCTTGTCGCCCTCTGAGTGATGCGACCGGCGTAGAATATTGCGGCTCCGAGAGAGACGCTCCCGCGAGCCAACGAGACTCTACTGAAGCGGCTGGTGTTCTAGCTGTGCGATTCGTTGATTAAAATGTGGACCATTTCGGAAGCTGAGCGTCGTTCCGGGTCATCCGCGGCTTCGGTCTCACTGGCGAAAAAGCATCGCAACACCTGATGATAGAAGCTTCATCATAAAGGCGGGCGCGTAGCCGCCGTGGGAAGGTACGTCGTTCGGGAGAATCGCGCCCTTCGGCAGAAAGCTCGTGCAGATGCGCATCTGTATCGTCGGCGCGTTCGGTCCAAGGCGTGCGCGATAGATCGGTATCCAATGCCGTGCGTCATCGAAACGCATCATCATCGCCGAATTGCAGCACGTCGCAACGATTCGATTCGTCTTGGGACTCTGCTCGAGCTGGTAGCCTTTGACGAGTTCCTGCCCTTTCGCGTACGCGACGCGATCTTTGCGATAGAGGACGTACTCGGTGCCACCGTACGGTTCTCGCACGGCGGGCGCATGCGGCAGCGCTTCAATGCGAGACGAGCCTTCCTGGCACGTGTCGCAATAGCAGGCGAAGCTACCGATTGGAGCGCCCCGGAGCGCTAAAACGACAGCCCCGCAGGCGCACCGAGCCGAAACCGGATCGCCGGACATTTGAACAGCGCTACTGTTCTCCACCCCGATTAGCTTACGAGGTTGCGCGTGCCACTTCATTGCACTAAGTGGACCTTCCACTAACTTGTACAGCCCTTGTCAATCTGCGCTTCCTTCATTTCTGATATGAGAAGCAGGTGTAGGCGGGCGGCGTCTTAAGGAGCCCGGTCCTGGCAAGTTGCGGTCGGATCCGAGGTCGACCTCAACGTTCACCATTGCAGGAGCTTGAATGATGGCACGATCACTGGACTCGCTGCCGGTTCGCCCAGCGCCTTCCGGAAGCATCGCCGGTCCTACTATACAAGAGTCGACGTATAACCCGAAACCTCCGCCCAAGTTGCTGCCCCATGATGCGCCAAACATTCTCATCGTTTCGCGCAACGCCTCCACCGTTGCGCTACGGACCGATGGGACGCACGCGGCCGCCGATTTGGCGCTGCGTCCGCAGGTTTTGAGGCAGGACGAGCCTAGGCGACGACGCCTCGGTTCGAAGCGCCAGAGGGTTATTTCCCGGCAGTAACGCGACGGCTCGGAGCGCGCCCTTCTTCATATCGATGGCTGTGGCAGCAATCGCTCCGCGGTCGTTGATGTCGCTACCGGAGAGCACGTAGAGTTTCGCGCTCGGCGGGACCAGAGCGTTCAGATCGGTCATCGATCCGTTCTGCCAAATGAAGCCACGGCAGTTGGAACTTGAGTCGCACGAGGTGCCGACGATTTGATCCTTATCATTCATACCGAAGGCGGCGCTGGAGACGTCGCCGGGCAGTGTGCCCAGATCGCTCATCACGCCGCTCTGCCAAAGGAAGGCGTGGCTCGTCGTGTTTCCCGCAAGACTTGACTGGCCGGAGACGTGACCGCGGTTATTGATGGCGAACGCAACGTTGTTTTCGCTGCCGCCGAGGGTGCCGAGATCGTTCGTCGAGCCGCTCTGCCAGAGCACTGCGTGAACCGTCGTCGGCGTGGAGAGGACGCTCGCGCAACCGCCGGAGGTTCCCACGACCTGAGCGCTATTGTTGATTGCGAACGCAATTGAAACGGTGTCGCCGGAGTATGGCGGCAGGGCGGTTGGCGTACCCTTCGGCTGCCAAATCACGCCGTTGTAAATCAACTGCTGGGGCATCTGACAACTCGAATCGGTGGTGCTGGTTTCAGCGACGCCAATGACATCGCCGCGATTGTTAGCGCCGGTAGCTTGGGCGTTGTTCCCACCTAGCGTCGGAAGCGGCGTCATGATGCCGTTACGCCAGCTAAAGCCGAGGCAGATGTCGCCCGTGCCGTACCCGCAGAAATTCTCGTTGAGGGGGTCGAGTGTTGAAACCTCCGAAATCCCCGCGAGCTTGCCACGATCGTTCTTGATCGGATAGAGAATCGCACTGTTCGGTCCACCGAGCGTGCCGAGATCGGTCTTACGCCCCGCTCGCCATAGAACGGCGTGGAAGATGGTGTTTCCACGTAGGTACGACGTGCCGCTGATCCAGCCGCGGTCGTTGATGCTGTTGCCAAAACTGATCTTGCCACCCAGGGTCCCGAGGTCGATGAGGTAGTAGTGCGTCACAGCGGCCTGGCCTCGCGCGTTTACGCTTTCTTGGACGACGTTATTTGCCGTGACTGCCGACGGGCCGAAACTCGATGGTGATCCGCTACTACAGCCTGCGAGAATCGCTGCGGCGGCCGATGCGGCCAGCGCGTAGCGGGCCGTGGTCGAGATTCTCATGAGAAAAACCTCCATTTTCGGCAAGTGCTCGTGATGCTCAGTCCATCATTGCACGGTTCCTTGGCGGCCGTAAGTACACAACTACACAAGTGTCCTACACGCTTGCGTTACGTGAGATGGACGACGAGGTGAGAGAAGTGGACCGTATTGCGTCGGACTTCCAGATGCTCTTGCGCCGCTACCGCGTTGCAGTCGGCCTTTCGCAGCAAGGCCTCGCGGAGCGTGCGCGCGTGAGCGCCAATGCGATTGGCGCGCTGGAACGAGGTGATCGGCGCACGCCGCAACGCGAAACGTTTGCCCTTTTGGCCGACGCGCTGGCGCTCAGCGATGAAGAGCGCGGCGAATTCGCGGCGGCGGCGGCGCGCTCGGCCTTGCCACGGCGAACCGGCAATGGCTCGGTTACGACTAGTCCTTGGCGAAACGTAGGAATCTCAAACGCGCCGCTGGTGTTCACCAGCTTCGTCGGCCGCGCGGCGGAGCTGGCTGGGATTGCGAAGCTTGCACGCGAGCATCGCCTAATAACCTTGACCGGCGCCGGAGGAGTCGGCAAAACCCGGGCGGCGCTGCAGGTAGGAACTGCGCTGTGCGCCGATGCCGCGGTCTGGTTCGCTGCGCTTGCGCCGGTGCGAAGTGCGCAAGCCGTGGTTCCCACTATCGCTTCGACCTTAGGCGTGCAAGGCGTGCCCAATCGGTCGCTTCGTGAGACGTTGCTCGCGTATCTCGAGAACAAGACGCTGCTGCTGATTTTAGACAACTGCGAGCACGTCGTCACCGAGGCTGCTAGCATCGCGGAGAGCCTTTTGGCGGGCTGTTCGGGTATGCGGATTCTCGCGACGAGCCGCGAACCGCTGCGAGCCGCGGGTGAGTACACCTACCGCATACTCTCGCTGAGCCTGCCGCCGCCCGCGAGACGCTCACTCGCCGCCACGGACGCCGCCGAGTACGACGCAGTCGCGCTCTTTTGCGCTCGCGCGCGCGGTCGACCATTGCTTTACGCTCACCGACCGGAATGCGCCAGCCATTGCCGAGATCTGTCGACGCGTGGACGGTATTCCGCTTGCCATCGAGCTCGCGGCCGCGCGCACGAGCGTGCTACCGCTCAACGCTCTCGCGAGACTGCTGGAAACTCGCTTTGCAGTTCTCGCTGGCGGCGAGCGCACCGCATTGCCACGACAGCAGACGATGCGAGCGACGATCGATTGGAGTTATAGCTTACTCACTGGGGAGGAACAACGCTTATTCGAGCGCCTCTCGGTCTTCGCCGGATCCTTCACGTTGTCGATGGCGGCTGCAGTCTGCATGGTCGCGGAATGCGACGTTCTCGAGCTACTCTCATCGCTCGTCAATAAATCGCTCGTGATTGCCGAGCTTGACAAAGATGAACCGCGCTATCGCCTCTTAGAGTCGTTCCAAGAGTATGCGCACGAAACGCTTGTAGCCCATGGGGAAGCGGATGTGGCAGCGCACCGCCATGCGCACGTATTTCTTGAGCTGGCCGCGCGAATCGAGCGCGACTGGGCCAACGAACCTCATGGAGTGTGGCGTACATTGGCTCAAGAAGAGCCGGGCAACTGGCGTGCCGCGTTGCAGTGGGCATTGACGGATCGTCGGGATGTCGTCTTAGGCCAGCGCCTCGTCGCAGAATTAGCCATCATGTGGCAGTACTTCATGCCGTTTGAAGGCCGGCGTTGGATCGCCTCGGCGCTCGAACTGATTGACGCTCAAACGTCACCGGCTATACATGGTGACCTTCGCTGCACAGAAGCGCTCATTGCTTCTCAGCTTTGTGAACCCGCCGTCGAGCTCAGCAGTAGCTCGTGTGCAATCACACAGTTTCAGATTGCCGGCGATTTGCCCGGTCTTGCGCGTGCTCAATGCATCGCCGGTCACGCGCTCGTTGCTCTGGGTCGTATTCCAGAGGCCGAGACAATGCTGGGCGAATCATTGGCCGCCGCTCGTCACCACCGTAATCAGCGGCTCATCGCTTACGCTTTACGCTACCTCGGATATGCCGGCGCAGTCGATGGCGACATCGTGTCCGCGCGCACTCACCTTGCCGAAGCGCTTCCGATCTTTGACGCTGTGGGTGCTACGCTC
This sequence comes from Vulcanimicrobiota bacterium, assembly GCA_963723485.1. Lineage (GTDB taxonomy): Bacteria > Vulcanimicrobiota > Vulcanimicrobiia > Vulcanimicrobiales > Vulcanimicrobiaceae > Cybelea. The sequence continues at coordinate 848,319 of CAVRQS010000002.1, forward strand.
GCCGCCGCGCGAGTCACCGACGATTTAGGCGAGTACGAGTTCCGAGGTGGCAATGCAGAGCTGGCGCTTCGCCACGGGACTGAGGCGCTGTCCGTCTTTCGGGCATTTAATGATACACGCGACATCGTATACAGTCTCGGCAGTATCTCGGGATATCTCGTTTCGCTGGTTCGGTACGACGAGGCCGAGCAGTGCGCTCGCGAGGCGCTCGAGCTTGCTCGTGAAAATAAATTGGAAGTCATCGCCGTGGGCGCGCTCCTGCGCCTCGCCTCGATTGCAACACGGCGGCCCAGGCTCGGGGCGGAGCAGTCATCCACCGCATACGAAAAAGTGGGAGCAATCGCCGGCTTCGCGGATGCCTGGCTTGCGGCAAAAAGATCGCCGCGCCGCGACGATCTCCGCCAAGAATGCGATCGAGTTGTCGCGGCGCTACGCGATGTGATGGGAGCCGAGGCGCTCGCGAATCGCGTGGCTGCCGGAGCAGCGATGACCGAAGAGCAGGCGATCGAGGAAGGTCTTCTCCTCACGATTTTACGCGCGGATGACTAGAAAATGGCAGCGAGCTCCGACCGATAGGAGGTTCGCCGTTGGGCAACGCGTTACGCCGACGAGCCGATCGCCGACATCACCCGCAAGCTGGGTATTTCCGAGGCGCCGTTCTACGCGTGGCCTAAGCGTTTCGGAAGTCTCGGCGCGCCGGATCCGCGAGCTGCGCGCCGTCAGGTTTTACAGGATGTCGTCAAAAAAAGCGCTACGGAGGCTGTCCCTTAATCACCGCGCTCTTGGAGTAAGCAGTCCTACTTTAAAAGTCGAGCCGACGCATTAGTCACGACGATACGTTCCAAACAAACGCTCCGGAATATAGCATAGGACGATCGCCCCGCCAAGAACCGTCGCGCCCAGCAGATTCCAGCCGCGTTCGCCAAGCGGTAGTGCGCCGAAGCCGTATAGCAGAGCGACGGCCGCCATGGCTGTATTGACAAATCTCGATTCAGCCGATAACATCGAAGTATGTCGATGCAGTGCTGCCCGTCCGCCCCTGAAATCCACGATCTTGGTGCCGGAGCCGCGCTCTTCAAGGCGCTCGGCGACGAGACCCGGTTGAAAATCCTGACCACATTGGCATGCACCGAGGGTGAGGTTTGCGTTTGCGAATTCACCGAAACCTTACCGCTCAATCAGCCGACGGTCTCACATCATTTGCGGATCCTGCGCGACGCGGACCTGGTGACGTGCGAACGCCGCGGCACATGGGTCTACTATCGTCTCGCAGCGACGGTGCGCGACCGGCTGGATACCGCGCTTAACGACCTTTTTAAACAGAAAGTGTCCGCATGAAAACGCATTTGAACCTTGCCACCACCGAACTCGCGCACAGCGTAGTCTTTTATGCAGTCCTGCTCGACGCAAGCCCCGCGAAGCTGCGTGACGACTACGCGTTGTTCATAACCGAAAAGCCGGGTCTCGAGCTGGCCCTCGATGCTCGGGATTCCGTTCTTCCAACGCAGGACGCCCACTACGGCATCTGTGTCGAGAATATCGCCGACGTCGAACGCGCCATCGCACGATTGGAGCGCGCGGGTCTGATCTCGTCGATCGAACGCGAAGGGACGTGTTGTTACGCCAACCAGACTAAAGTATGGACGAGCGATCCGGATGGGCGCCGTTGGGAAATCTATACTGTGCTCGAGGAGACCGAGCAGCGTAACGATCCGCCAAGGACCTGCTGCTCGGCGCCGAACGAGTCGCGCTCGTGTTGCGCCGCGTAGGCTCCCGTGACGTTAGTCAGGCGCAGCGTCGCGGAGGCGCTCGGAACGACTTTTCTCTTGGCCGGCGTCGTAGGGTCGGGCATCATGGCGCAGCGGCTAAGTGGCGGGAATGACGCCGTTGCCCTTCTCGCCAACACCCTTGCGACGGGCGGCGTGCTCATGTGCATGATTGCGGCGCTCGGGCCGATATCCGGCGCGCACTTGAATCCCGCCGTCTCATTCGCCGATGCATTGCGCGGAGGTCTACCGTGGAGAGAGGTTCCGGCCTACGTAATCGCTCAGGTATTTGGCGCTCTCATCGGGGTGGGCGCCGCCAACGCGATGTTTGGGCTTCCCTTCTTCTTCGCTTCGCATAACGCACGAAGCGGACCGCCCCACTTGTTCGCCGAGTTTGTCGCGACATTCGGACTGCTCCTTGGGATCTGGGGATGTGCGCATTTCCGCTCCGCTTTTACATCGTTCGCGGTTGCGGCGTACATTGTTGCAGCGTACTGGTTCACGTCGTCAACGTCATTCGCAAACCCAGCTGTAACGATCGCGCGCTCGCTCTCCGATACCTTCGCCGGCATTCGCCCGCAGGACGCTCCTGGATTCATCGGCGCCCAATTTCTTGGTGCAACCTTTGCCACACTATTTTTTGGCTGGCTCGTGCCGGTCAAAGCGCGCGGAGTTGATACCGTCGTGGTCCCGCATGATGGCGGGTCCGGCGCTGTCGCATAAGTGGCGCTCGCGTCCGCGCTCAACGAAAGGACGAAATGAAGCGTAAAGTATTGTTCGTCTGCGTGAGTAACTCGGCGAGAAGCCAAATGGCCGAAGCGTTCCTCGACGATGCCTGTCCCGACGAGTTCGAGGCCGAGAGTGCCGGTCTCGAACCTGGCACGCTCAACCCACTTGCCGTCGCCGCTATGCAGGAAATCGGCATCGACCTCGCTGCGAAATCAACGAAGAGCGCATTCGATCTTTTCAAGGCCGGCCGGTTATATTCGTATGTCGTCACCGTCTGCGACGAGGCCAGCGCGGAACGCTGCCCTATCTTTGCCGGCAGCGCACGATGCCTGCATTGGAGTTTCCCCGACCCTGCAGCTCTGGACGGTACGTGGGAAGAGCGCCCTATTTGTCGGACGGGGTGTAGCCGGCCGACCCCGGACAGATACTCTTGTTGCTTAGCATGGACCACTTGTTCTTCTTGCCGGCAACGCTGCCGACATCGAACCAGCAGCCTCCGTCCGTAACGATCATGGCGCTATCGGATTTGTTGAAGCCACCTGAAATGGGCTGACCGATGCTGCCCTTCTTCTCCGTCGGACCAAGCGTCCTAAACGGTGTCGAGTTCGCCCTTACGGGCATGTTAAATTGATAGATGACGCGGAGATTCTCATCGATCACGTTGAGCACAGTACCGTGGTTGCTGATATAGACGCCGCCGGGCGGGTACGTTACGAAACAGGGCGACTTAACGATAGTGACTTTCGCTTTTGGCGACCTGGGATCCGTAACTTCGCCGAGGCCGCCGCCCAGGCTGCAGCTCGAGCTCGCGGCCTCGTACATAAACCAGATGTTACCTTTGGGGTCTATGTCGAGCCAGTAGGCGGCGCCAACATTAACGTCACCCGTGCATTTGCCACCCGGCTCGGTGCAGCTCCACACGGCCGTCACAGTCGAACCCGCCGACGGCTTACCGAGCGGCCAACAGATGAAGCCGGTGCCGTAGAGGTAGGCCGAACTGCTGCTTTCGGCCTTGAATTCCTGGGTTACACCGCACGCGTTCTTACCGCCGAAAGCACCGTCGGTGAAACCGGAAGACCAGCCTGCCTTGCAGGCGTTCTTTCCGAGGTTGACGGGGCAGGCCGACGTGTATTGAGCGACTTGCTTGCCTGAGCTGTTGTACTCTTGCAGCGCTCCTCCGTTCGTCCCGTTGCCATCCGAACACCCGATCCAAACGTTCTGGTGGGGGTCGATTTTGAGGCCGAGCGGCTCGGAACAGGAGTGCTTCTGGCTGGCCGTGTCGATCGAAGTAACTGTCTTCGCGTTTGCCGCTAATCCAAACAGATGGTTCTCGGAGAAAGAGGTCGCCCAGATCGCGACCGCGCCGCCGTCGCGCGAAACGGCGGGTTGAGACATGCTCGCGTGAAGGCCTTGTGGCATCGGGGGAGCACCCACCGTACCCGCTGCCGGGTTCGAACATCCGGCAAGCATGGTCGTGACCACGCAAAGCCCTAACGCAAGGCGCATGGGATCCAAACCCTCCATCTCCCGCTCCTTTCGCAAACGGAAAGCCACTCGAGCTTGATGGTTCCGCGCCGTGCGGCCGCCTCCTTGGCGGAGGCTTTCGCGAAGATCGTGACTTAGAAGCTTCCGGCGAAATCCGTTACACGGGCGTGGACGCGGGGTTCGGCGCCGAAAACGCGCGCGAAGCAAGTACAGGATAAGACCTTTCGACAAGCTCAGGGTGACATGGTGGTAGCGCCAAACGGGAATCGAACCCGTGAATCGAGGTCCCGGCCACTCCCGTCGATTACCGGGAACTCACTTCTTGTACGGGCTCTCGCGTTTTTGAATCCCGTCTGGTCCCTTCGAATCCCGGCGAATTTTGCGGAATCCGTAGATCGCCGTTAGAGGAGCGAGCGCCGCCTTGCCCGCGCCTCCGACGAGTTCATTTGCCGCACGCGTCTCGAGCAGAACGGCGTCGCCGAATCATTCAGGGGCACGCTCAAGCTGGGGTGCGACTCGCAGCATCGCTTCGAAACCAGAAACCGAGGTGTCACTTCACCTACATGATGATTTCCGTTGTCTCAGATAATCCCGGGTGTACACATGTTAAGTGCGCACCCACTAGTCAAAGCCGGCTCTATACGATAATCGGAACGGCGGTCGACACGCCATGGATCACGAAGATTTGCTCAGCCGTGCGCTGAAAAAATGGAGATGCGCAGAGTCAACTCAGGCGAGATCGGATGGCAGCCGCACGGCTCTCCGACCAAGAGATTCTTTCGAGACGAAAAAGAAGATATCCGAAGCGCTCGGACGGAAGCCGAAATCGATGGATCTGCTCGAGCGCCATCCCTTCGATGTCGGAATGGCGCGGGTTCCTCCCGGTTCCTCACTGTGCCCCTACCATTCTCACAGCGCGCAGTGGGAGTTCTATCACGTCATCTCCGGGCGCGGCGTCGTGAGGCACCAAAGCGTCAAGATCGAAATCGAGCCTGGCGACGCATTTCTCTTCAAACCCAACGAGCTGTTAGCGCCGGAGTAAAATTGACCCACCCCGCCGGTTGAAAATTGACCCATCTGAACCCTCAGCGAACTACGTTCGCATGCTGCAAAAGGAGCTTCAGGTGGAGATACAGGTCCTGCATCGGCAGGGTAAGAGCATCCGCGCGATCGCGCGCGAGATGGGGGTGGCGCGAAACACGGTTCGCGCGATCCTAGAGGGCAAGAGCGACGGCCAGTACGGCCCACGCCAGCCCCGCCCGACCAAGATCGACGCGCACAAGGACTACTTGCAAGAACGCTTGGAGGCGGCCGGCAAGATCCGGCTGCCATCGACGGTTCTGCTGCGCGAAATCCGTGCCAAAGGGTACGAGGGCGGCATTACGCCGCTCAAGGAGTACCTGCGCGAGATTCGGCCGGTGCCGCCCGAGGAGCCGATCGTGCGGTTTGAGACCGAGCCCGGTCGGCAGTTGCAAATCGATTTCGTGGTCTTCCGGCGAGGAGAACGTCCGCTGCGAGCATTTACCGCAGAGTTGGGATTCTCGCGTTACTCGTACGTTGAGTTCACCGGCAACGAAAGCGGCGTAACGCTGGTGGCCTGCCTAGAACGCGCCCTGCACTACTTCGGCGGCGTTCCGCTGCACATTCTGTGCGATAACCCCAAGACGATCGTCATCGAGAGGAACGCCTACGGCGAAGGTTTGCACCGCTATCAAAAGGCTTGGCTCGATTTCGTCAAGCACTACGGCTTACGGATCAAACTCTGCGCGCCGTATCGAGCACAGACCAAGGGCAAAGTCGAGCGGTTTCATCGGTACCTGCGGGAATCGTTCTTCAATCCGCTGCAGGCAGCGCAAACTGATCTGGTCGACGTCGCCCTGGCAAATCGAGAGGTACGGCCATGGCTTGATGAAGTTGCCAACTGCCGCCTTCACGCAACGCTCAGGGAACGACCGGTAGACCGGCTCGCGCTCGAACGACAATCGTTGCGGCCGCTGCCGCTGCCCTATAGCGGCCGGCAACTCGTAACGTCACAGCCAACCGGCCTTCACGTTCCAATACCGACAGAATCGCTGCAGCATCCACTCTCGGTTTACGAACTGGTTGCTGGGGAGATCGGCGCATGATGGATCTCGAACGCATCGACGACCTTTGCCAGCGCCTCGCAATGGGAACGATGGCGACTCACCTAGCGCATGTTGCCGAAGAGGCTGTGCGCAAGGAATGGAGCTACCAAGAGTTCTTCGAGCGGATGCTGCAAGCCGAACATCGTGAACGGCAAGAACGTAGCCGCGTTCTGCTGACAAAGATCGCCGGCTTTCCAGCGATCAAGACGCTCGAGCAGTACGATTTCGGCTTCGCAACCGGAGCGCCGAAATCGTTGATCAACGAACTGACCTCACTCGCCTTCATCGAACGGGCCGAAAACGTTGTGCTGCTCGGACCCAGCGGCGTTGGCAAGACGCACTTGGCGATCGCACTTGGCTACAAGGCAACGCAATCGGGAATTAAAACGCGATTCGTTTCCGCCGCCGATCTCATGCTGCAACTCGCCTCGGCCTATCGGCACGATCGCCTAAAAGAATACATCCGACGCGCAATCCAAGCGCCGAAGCTGCTCATCATCGATGAACTTGGCTACCTGCCGTTTTCGCGACAAGAGGCCAGCCATTTCTTCCAGGTCATCGCGCAGCGATACGAGCACGGCTCGGTGCTCATCACGAGCAACTTACCGTTCGCGCAGTGGGATACGGCTTTCGCCGGCGATGCGACGATGACGGCGGCGATGCTCGATCGACTGCTGCATCACGCGCACATCGCCACTATCAGCGGCGAGAGCTATCGATTACGCGAGCGTAAAAAAGCCGGGATCAAACTGCCAGCGGCAAAGGCTGCGCCCAAGTTGGCGCAAAGCCAAGTGGGCATCTAACGCCTAGACCCCAATAGTAAAGCATGCTTGACAAAGTGTCAAGTGTGCTTTACTATGCTTCTTTATGAAACTTCGTGGAAGGCGACGCCTCTTTTTCTTCGTGTGGTTTGCCGTTTACGCAATCGTGCTGACGGCCGTAACGAACTTGTTGCCACCATACCGATTAGACGCTGTCCACATCCTTGCAGGCTTGTTCACGTTGCTGCCTGTCGTGCTTGCCTTAAGGGAGTGCTACTTGTTCTTCTTCGAGATCGATGAGATGCAACGCCGTATTCAGACGGACGCGCTTCTCATTACGTTTCTCGCTGCAATCGCCATGGTACTCGGTGTTGGCCTGCTTCAGTTCGTTGCAAAGGTTCCGACGTTCAACATCTTTTGGCTTTGGATTCCGATCTCTCTCTGCTACGCTGTAGCGGTATTCGCAGCAGAGCGGCGCTACAGTTGAGAAACGCACTGCGCTTATTACGAGCGGAGCGCGCCTGGTCTCAAGCTGAACTGGGCGAGCGCCTAAACGTGAGTCGGCAGACAGTGAACGCGCTGGAAGTAGGGAAATACGATCCGTCGCTTCAGTTGGCATTCAAGATCTCCGACCTTTTTGAGCGTTCCATCCACGATATCTTTTTCAACGAAAGCGGCGGGAACGGAGGCCGCAGCAGCAAAAGCCTCCGGTCATAAGGTGGGTCACTTTTAGATCGGCGATTTCGCCCCAGGCGGGTCAATTTTCAACCGCCGTTAACACGAGCCGCACCAAATCATCAACAATCGTGCCAATGACTTGATCCTCTACATTGTCGCTGACAATCCTATCGGTGAATCCTGTCATTATCCCGACAGCGAGAAGTGGGCCGTCAAAGCGCCGGAGTACCGCATCATGCGCGGTGAGGCGCTCGACTACTACGATGGTGAGGAGTAAGCCTTCGCGCCTCAGCCATTTGAGTCAGGCTCGCCGGCAAAGGCCTTACAGGCTTAAAGACTTTCATGGTAGCGCCAACCGGAATCGAACCCGTGTATCGAGGTCCCGGCCGCTCCCGTCGATTACCGGAAACTCCCTTCCTGTACGGCTGTTCGCAATTTTGAGCCCCGGCTAGTCCCGTCGAATCCCCACGAGTTTTGCGAAATCCGTTAGATCGCCGTTAGAGGAGCGGGCGCTCGCCACGCATGCCTTCGCGGCGTCCGCTACCATCCGCCACGCGCGCGTGGTTTACGCCCGATGTGAGCGAATGCGTTAACTCGCGCAACTCGGATTCAATGTGTAGTCGTCCTGCATTCTTTATTCGCGTTCGCCGCCGATTCGGCCTAAGACGCGGCGGCTCGCCGCGAGGACCTCTTTTGAAAGTCGTGGATTTGCTTTGGCGACGCCGCGCGCTATGACAATCGCCCCGATCTCGCCGACCGCGATCGTCAACGCGCGCTCGCGTGCTGTCGCTGAGAGGGAGGCGTCTCCTACTGCCGCTTCAATGGCGCGTGCGGTTCGTTCGAATCCCTCGGCGAACGAACGGCTCACGCTCTTGTCGTGACGGGCGACCTCGCTAGCCGACGCCGCCATCGCGCAGCCTTCGGCGATGTCGTCCCGATGTCGCTTGCTGATGAACGAGTCTAGATGGTCCCCGATCGACGGCGCGGCCCCCTTTGCGCTTCCTACCAAGCGCGCGTAGCTGCGCTCGACACCGTCTGCCAGTGCCTCCGCGGCAAGCGCCTCCTTTGAGGAAAACTGGGCGTAGAGCGCGCCATGCGTCAACCCGGCTTCTTTTGCAATCTCGGCCACGCCCACTCCGTCGATTCCGTGCTCGCGAAAGAGCTTACCGGCTGCCCGCACCAGCGCCTCGCGGTTCTGGGCGGAGCGCTCCTTGGTCACCTTCATCTTAATCATTATACCCACAATCAAACCCCTTGCCAAGCTGGCTCGGTCATGTTATGATTGCGCCCATAATCAACAAAAAAGGAGCGCCATGGAACTCACAAATGCGGTCGCCTTGGTCACCGGGGCGAGCCGCGGTATCGGGCGAACGTACGCGGAACACCTTGCACGAGCAGGCGCGCCCCGCGTGTACGCGGCGGCCCGCGACCTCTCATCGGTTTTGCTGCTCCAAGAGCGCCTTCCGGTCATCGTTCCGCTCTATCTCGACGTGACCGATCGCGTATCGATCGCTCAGGCTGCAGCTCGCGCCGGCGACGTCAACCTGCTCGTCAACAATGCGGGCATCCTGCACGCGGGCGGAATCACGGAGCGGGCCTCGCTCGACGACGCACGCGAGGAAATGGAGGTAAACTACTTCGGGCTACTCGAGGTCAGCCGGGCATTCGCACCGATTCTGACGGCAAACGCACCGTCGGCGCTGATCAACGTGCTATCGATCCTCAGCCTGATGGGTGCGCCGGGGGCCGCGACGTACAGCGCGTCCAAAGCCGCGGCGCTCTCCGCGACGCGCGCCATTCGCGCTGAGCTGGGGCCTAAAGGCGTGCACGTGTTGGAGGTGATGCCCGGATATGTCGACACAGACATGACTGCTTGGCTCCAGGCGGATAAAATTTCGCCGGCGGAAGTCGTGTCAGCGACGTTCACGGCGCTAGCATCGGGTCACGAGGAAGTCTATCCTGGCGGGCTCGCGACCGAAGTCGCACATGCTTTCTTCAGTGATCACAAGGCGCTGGAACGGCAGCTAGCGAGCTAAACGTGTTATTTCCGTCATGAAGGCCTTCATCGTCGATCGTTATGGCCGCAGCTCCGGCGTGCGGTTTGGTGAGATGCCAGAACCGGAGCTACGGGCTGACGATGTGTTGGTCCAGATACACGCGGCTGGTGTCAACCAGCTGGACTCCAAAATCAGAGACGGCGGGTTCAAACTTATATTACCCTATCGTCTGCCGCTCATTTTGGGAAATGATGTGGCAGGGGTCGTAGTCCGGACGGGGTCCGACGTGCGGCGCTTCAAGTCCGGCGACGAGGTCTATGCGCGGCCGATCAGCACCGGATCGGGACGTTTGCGGAATTCATTGCCATGAATGAAGCCGATGTAGCGATGAAACCCAAAAACCTCACCATGCAAGAAGCAGCTTCCATCCCATTGGTCGGTCTGACCGCTTGGCAGGTGCTGATCGAAAGAGCCAACCTGAAGAAGGGGCAGAAAGTTCTCATCCACGCGGGCTCCGGTGGCGTTGGAACATTCGCAATCCAATTGGCAAAGCATATCGGCGCGACGGTGGCGACGACAACGAGCGCGGCGAATGTCGATCTGGTCAAGAGTCTGGGTGCCGATGTCATCATCGATTACAAGAAGTATGACTTCGCGAAGGTCCTGACCGGTTACGACGTCGTCTTGAACAGTCTGGGCAACGACACGCTCGAAAAGTCTCTGAGCGTGCTGAAACAGGGTGGAAGGCTCATCTCAATATCCGGTCCACCCGACGCCGCTTTTGCAAGGGAGAATGGATCGAGCTGGTTGTTGCAACAGGTCATGCGCTTTTTGAGCTTTGGCATTCGCAAGAAAGCCAGGCATCATGGCGTCAGCTATTCGTTTCTCTTCATGAGGGCGAACGGCGAGCAGTTGAGCAAGATCACGTCCCTCATCGAATCCGCTACCATCCGTGCGGTCGTCGATCGGGTCTTTCCATTTGATGCGACTAAGGGGGCCTTAGCTTACGTCGAAACTGGACGTACAAAAGGCAAGGTGGTCGTCGCGATGAGATAAGACTGCCTTGCCCCGCTCGGCCTTTTCACGCGCCTTCCGCACGGCTTGCCCCTCGAATGCGCAGCATCGGTGCGCCAAGTTCTGACGAGTCTGGAGTAACACCGTCGCGATACTCAAGGAGACCATTATGATCCAGTCCTGCCCGTCGCAAACTAACTCGAGCTGCGCACCTAGCACATTTAAGGATGCACCGACCAGGAGCGTCGATGTCAACGGAACGAAATTCGTGTACCGGCAGCTCGGGGCGCACACCGGAGTGCCGGTAATTTTTCTGAATCACTTAGCCGCGGGATTGGATAGGTGGGATCCGCGGGTCGTCGACGGGATCGCCGCGAGACACCGCGTGGTCGCCTTCGACAACCGAGGGATCGGCGCGTCAGAGGGCTCGACACCCAAATCGGTGGCAGCCATGGCGCGGGACGCGGTGGCCTTTATCGGAGCCCTGGGCTTCGAAAAAGTCGACTTGCTTGGCTTCTCTCTTGGCGGTTTCATCTCACAGGTGATCGCGCTAGAACAGCCTCAACTGATCCGGAAGATCATCCTCGCGGGCACCGGGCCGGCTGGGGGCACGGGCATCGACAAGGTGACGTCGCTGACCATCCGCGACATGATAAAAGCCGCGCTAACGTTCAAGCATCCGGAGTACTATCTTTTCTTCACCAATACGTCCAATGGCCGTAAGGCAGCGCGCGCGTTTTTAAAACGGTTGAAAGAACGAACCGAAAACCGCGACAAACCGATTTCGCTCGTCGCTTTCGCTTCCCAGCTGAAGGCTATCCATGCCTGGGGTCGTCAGGCTCCGGCCGATCTGTCGCGTATTCACCACGCCGTTCTGGTGGCAAATGGCAACCGCGACAAGATGGTGCCCAGCAGCAACGCGGTCGATCTCGCGCGCCGCCTTCCAAATGCGGAACTCGTGCTGTATGACGACGCTGGACACGGAGGCATTTTCCAGTACCATGAGGAGTTTGTGAAGAGGGCCTTGGAATTCCTGAAGCTTTAGAACTCTGATGCTGGAGGTCGCTGCGCCTCGCGATCAAGCTATAGACAATGACGCCCTCCAGAAAACGTGGAAAAACTCCCCACTCTTGAGTATACAAGTGATTGCATTCACAGCACGGTCGCTGGCGAAAAATCCAGCGCTTTGGAGACAGCGATGAACTCAAATTCCAGAAAAACCGCGACAGGGACCCACGGTCACATCGATGTCGAAAAACGCGGCGCGGTCCTCGTCGCGCGCATCGACGGAGGGCCGCATGCGCTGTTTGATGTCACGATTTCCAAGCAGCTGAAAGAGCTGGTTGATCGCGCAGACCGCGACCCGAACATCCGCGCCGTCGTCTTCACCGGCGCGCATCCTGACCGGTTCCTGAGCCATGCTGATGTTACCTGGCTGCAACAAGGGGGCATCGGGTTCCCGCCCATCAATACAAGCATCGCTGGGGTTGTCACGCGCATGGCGCGAGCAATTAACAAATTGCCGATTGTTAGATCACTTGCGGGTCTGACCAGACTGAAGACGCTCTTGCAGCTAGATAGCCTGCACGCGACTTTCCTGAAGATGAACGCAAGCGGCACCATCTTCATTGCGGCGCTTAATGGCTCGGCGCTTGCCTTCGGTGCGGAATTCGCATGGGCCTGTGATCTGCGCTTCATGGCGGACGGGGACTATCTCATCGGTATGACGGAAGTACTGCTTGCACTTACCCCGGGCGGTGGGGGCTCCCAAAGACTGACTCGCCTGATCGGTCCCCAGCAATCATTGACCGCTATTCTCGAAGGCAGGCTGTTTGCACCAGCAGAAGCCCTTGCACTTGGTGCGGTCGACGAAGTGGTCCCACAGAACAGCGTGGTCGCGCGAGCAATAGAGCGCGCAGAATATCTGAGCCTCCGATCCAAGAAATCTCTCGGGGCTATCAAGCGATCCGTGTACTTTGGCAGCTCGCTGCCACTTGAAGAGGGCTTGCAACTCGAGCACGCTGAGTTTCTCGTGCGAGATCAGTCAAAGGAAGCGCAGCAGTTGATGCTCAAGTACATTGCCGCGACGGAAACGACCGGCGATCTGCCTCTTATGAACCGAAAGACGTATGCGCGCGCGCTGAGCGCGGGGCGTCTAGGTGAGTAGGGTGTGTTAACACGAGTTGAGCCTTTCTCGGAGCGCCTCCACGATCAGAACGAAGTGGATAAAGCCGATGAACATTACGTCCAGCTTCTCCAAGCGTGAGAAGATGCGTCGAAATGCTTTGAGGCGACGAAGGAGGCGCTCAACTTCGTTTCGGCGCTTGTAGAGTTCTCGGTCGTAGCCCCAGGGGTTCAGACACCGACATCATCCTGCACGGGTTCAGTTCACCGAGTGACGGCGCTTCGCCGCGAGCAGGGCTTCTGTGGGATCGTTACGGCACGCTGTATGGGATGACCGGCGGTACCGGTCAAACTTCGGCGGTTGCGGAACCGTCTTTGCTGTGGTCCCCAAAGGATCGACGTAGGTGGAGCGGGTGCTGTATTCGTTCCAGGGTGTTAACGGCGGTTGAAAATTGACCCGCCTGGGGCGAAATCGCCGATCTAAAAGTGACCCACCTTATGACCGGAGGCTTTTGCTGCTGCGGCCTCCGTTCCCGCCGCTTTCGTTGAAAAAGATATCGTGGATGGAACGCTCAAAAAGGTCGGAGATCTTGAATGCCAACTGAAGCGACGGATCGTATTTCCCTACTTCCAGCGCGTTCACTGTCTGCCGACTCACGTTTAGGCGCTCGCCCAGTTCAGCTTGAGACCAGGCGCGCTCCGCTCGTAATAAGCGCAGTGCGTTTCTCAACTGTAGCGCCGCTCTGCTGCGAATACCGCTACAGCGTAGCAGAGAGAGATCGGAATCCAAAGCCAAAAGATGTTGAACGTCGGAACCTTTGCAACGAACTGAAGCAGGCCAACACCGAGTACCATGGCGATTGCAGCGAGAAACGTAATGAGAAGCGCGTCCGTCTGAATACGGCGTTGCATCTCATCGATCTCGAAGAAGAACAAGTAGCACTCCCTTAAGGCAAGCACGACAGGCAGCAACGTGAACAAGCCTGCAAGGATGTGGACAGCGTCTAATCGGTATGGTGGCAACAAGTTCGTTACGGCCGTCAGCACGATTGCGTAAACGGCAAACCACACGAAGAAAAAGAGGCGTCGCCTTCCACGAAGTTTCATAAAGAAGCATAGTAAAGCACACTTGACACTTTGTCAAGCATGCTTTACTATTGGGGTCTAGGCGTTAGATGCCCACTTGGCTTTGCGCCACCTTGGGCGCGAGTTTTGCCGCGGGCAGTTTGATTCCCGCCTTCTTGCGCTCGCGTAGCCGGATAGCTCTCGCCGCTGATCGTCGCGATGTGCGCATGATGCAGCAGCCGATCGAGCATTGCCGCCGTCATCGTCGCATCGCCGGCGAAGGCCGTATCCCATTGCGCGAACGGTAGGTTACTCGTGATGATCACGGAGCCGTGTTCGTATCGTTGCGCGATGACTTGGAAGAAGTGGCTGGCCTCTTGTCGCGAAAACGGCAGATAGCCAAGTTCATCGATGATGAGCAGCTTCGGCGCTTGGATCGCTCGCCGGATGTATTCCTTGAGGCGATCATGCCGATAGGCTGAGGCGAGTTGCAGCATGAGATCGGCGGCGGAAACGAAGCGCGTTTTAATTCCCGATTGCGTGGCCTTGTAGCCGAGTGCGATCGCCAAGTGCGTCTTGCCAACGCCGCTGGGTCCGAGCAGTACAACGTTCTCGGCCCGTTCGATGAAGGCCAGTGAGGTCAGTTCGTTGATCAGCGATTTCGGCGCTCCGGTTGCGAAACCGAAGTCGTATTGCTCGAGCGTCTTGATCGCCGGGAAGCCGGCGATCTTGGTCAGCAGAACGCGGCTACGCTCTTGTCGTTCACGATGTTCGGCTTGCAGCATCCGCTCGAAGAACTCTTGGTAGCTCCATTCCTTGCGCACGGCCTCTTCGGCGACGTGCGCTAGGTGCGTTGCCATCGTTCCCATAGCAAGGCGCTGGCAAAGGTCGTCGATGCGTTCGAGATCCATCATGCGCCAATCTCCTCAGCAACCAGTTCGTAGACCGAAAGTGGATGCTGCAGCGATTCGGTCGGCATTGGAACGTGAATCCCGGTCGGCTGCGGCGTAACGAGCTGCCGGCCGCCATACGGTAGCGGCAGCGGCCGCAACGCTTGGCGTTCGAGCGCGAACCGGTCCACCGGCCGTTCCTTGAGCGTTGCGTGAAGGCGGCAGTTGGCAACTTCGTCGAGCCATGGCCGTACTTCGCGGTTTGCCAAGGCGACGTCAACGAGATCGGATTGCGCCGCCTGCAGCGGATTGAAGAACGATTCCCGCAGGTACCGATGAAACCGCTCGACTTTGCCCTTGGTCTGCGCTCGATACGGCGCGCAGAGCTTGACGCGCAAGCCATAGTGTTTGACGAAATCGAGCCATGCCTGTTGATAGCGGTGCAAGCCTTCGCCGTAGGCATTCCGCTCGATGACGATCGTCTTGGGATTGTCGCAGAGCACGTGCAGCGGAACGCCGCCGAAGTAGTGCAGGGCACGCTCTAGGCAGGCCACCAGCGTCACGCCGCTTTCGTTGCCGGTGAACTCGACGTACGAGTAACGCGAGAATCCCAACTCCGCGGTAAATGCTCGCAGCGGAAGTTCGCCTCGCCGGAAGACCACGAAATCGATTTGCAACTGTCGACCAGGCTCGGTCTCAAAGCGCACGATCGGTTCGTCCGGCGGCGCCGGCCGAATCTCGCGCAGATACTCCTTGAGCTGCGTGATGCCGCCGTCGTAGCCTTTGGCGCGGATTTCGCGCAGCAGAACCGTCGCCGGCAGCCGGATCTTGCCGGCGGCCTCCAAGCGTTCTTGCAAGTAGTCCTTGTGCGCGTCGATTTTGGTCGGGCGGGGCTGGCGCGGACCGTACTGGCCGTCGCTCTTGCCCTCTAGGATGGCGCGGATCGTATTGCGCGCCACGCCCATCTCGCGCGCGATCGCGCGGATGCTCTTGCCCTGCCGATGCAGGACCTGTATCTCCACCTGAATCTCCTTTTGCAGCATGCGAACATGGTTCGCCGAGGGTTCAGGTGGGTCAATTTTCAACCGGCGGGGTGGGTCAATTTTACTCCGGCGCTAACACAGGGCGGATCGGCGGACGGTTCGTTCCCTGAGTCGACGCTCGTAGCGGACCGCGATGGCAAATCGCTCGTCGGAGACACTCTACGGCACGACGACGGTCGGTGGAGCGAACGGCAACGGCACCGTATATGCGAAAGGGGCCGCACTGGACGCCCAATATCGACGTTAGATGTATCTGACGTTTACCTTTTCAATCACACCGTTGAACGTGAACGGGGCTTTATCGTAGTAATCTAGCGAAACGGGCGAGCCAAGGTTAGTCCCTATATGAAGGCATCCATTGGCAGTGAACGTGAGCGGAGCCGATACTGGAACTTGGCCCAGCGCCGCTACGGCGCCGTCAACCTTGAGCGTCACGTCGAGCGGTCCTGCGGGCCTGGGTGCCTCCGAGTAAGTCGTTTGTACCTCGATTCTCAGTTTACGGACTGGCAATTTCACATTCGCCGTGACGCGCGTTCGTGCGATCTCGAAAAGGTTGTATTCGTAGCAAAGAATGCCATTCTGCACGTAGCACGTCAAGCCGCCGGAAAATGCTCCGAGCGAGTAAAGTACACCATTCGCATTCGCTGGGAAATCGGCGTCAATCGTCACGATATTTGGCATGCTTCCGAGCCTCGGCGCGGTAAACTCGGGCATTCGAGTGATGCGCCCTGGGAACGTCCATTCCTTGTAGGGCGATGCGACACGATCCTCGGGATGCAACATGACCCAAAGGCCGCCTCCAACCGGGTAGCCATTATTGCGGGCAAACTCGATGGCGAACATTTCTTTCATCTGGGCGAGTTTGTCGGGCATCTCCGCGGCGAGGTCGTTGGCCTGAGACCAGTCCTGGTCGATGTTGTAGAGTTCCCACTTGTCATCATCGGGCGTCCAGGTCGCTAGATCTTTCGGGGCTCCGGCAACCCACGGAATACGAGGACCGAAGGCAGATGCAAACCACCCATCCTGGTAGATGCCACGACTCCCCATGATTTCGAAATACTGGGTCAACAACCGACCCGGGGCCTGCGCGTCGTCGAAAGTGTAAGCAAGGCTGACGCCGTCCATGCGATCTTGCGGTATACCATTGACCACCGAAGGCGGGGTGATGCCTAGCACCTCGTAGATGGTGGGAGCTACATCGTTAACGTGATGGAACTGCGGTCGCGGCGTCGCATCGGGTTTGATCTTCGCCGGCCATTGGACCGCCATTGGATTGCGCGTGCCTCCAAAATGCGATGCGACCAATTTGGTGGCCTGGTAGGGTGTGCTACCGGCCCAAGCCCAACCGGAATGGTACATATTGTCGGTTTTCGGCGAGCCAAGCACGTCAAGTCCACCAAGCTCGTCCATTGCCTTGATGTGCTGCTCAACGGTTGTTGGAATGCTATTCTGTGCCAGTAGCTCGCTGATCGTGCCGTTCTGTCCCTCGGCGGATGACCCATTATCGCCCCAGATGTAAAATACGAGCGTGTTATCCCCATATCCGAGGTGATCGATCTCATCGAGAACGCGCCCAGCCTGAGCATCGGCGTGCTCTCCGAACCCTGCGAATACTTCCATCAAGCGACACTGAAACGGCCGCTCGTTTTCCGGAATGCTGTCCCAGGCAGCCATCATCGGGTGCCGTGGAGTGAGTTGTGCTTCGGGCGGTATCCAACCTCGCTCCTTGGCTCGCTTGAAGACGCGCTCGCGATAAGCGTCCCATCCGTCGTCGAATTGTCCTTTGTACTTATCGGCCCACTCCTTCGCTACGTGATGCGGGCCATGAACGGCGCCCGTCGCCCAATACATGAAGAACGGCTTATCGGGCTGGAACGCCTTATGCTTTCGCAGCCAGTCAATAGCATCGTCCGCCAAATCTTCACTCAGATGGTAGCCTTGTTTTGGCGTCTTCGGAGGATCGACAAGCGTTGTGTTGCGAACGAGATTCGGCTCCCATTGGGAGGCTTCGCCCGCGAGGAATCCATAGAAATACTCAAAGCCGTAACCAGTCGGCCAATATTCGAATGGACCGGCAGCGGTTGTCTGGTCGGCCGGTGTGTTGTGCCACTTCCCAAACGCGGCCGTGCTGTAGCCATAGTCTTTCAGCACCTCCGGGATCATGGCGCTGCTTTTCGGTTGAATGCCGGCGTAGCCGTCCCAATCGTTTGCGAATTCCGCGATCTGACCGGCACTGACATGATGATGGTTGCGACCCGTCAATAATGAGGCGCGTGTCGGCGAGCACATCGCTGTTGTATGAAAGCGATTGTAGGCTATGCCCAAACTTATCACTCGTTCCAGCGTCGGCGTGTTTACTTCGCCACCTAATGGCGAGGGCAAACCGGGGCCGGCATCGTCGATGAGGATAATGAGAATATTTGGCGGATCTTCGGACAATCGGCGTTGCATGACACGTTGGTGATAGACCGACTCCTGCATCGTGCGCCCGGCTATACTGGCCGAAGGCGTAGGAGGGAACGGTAATATGTCCTGCGCCGGCAGTTGGGTTCTCGTTAATA
>CAVRQS010000003.1:0-270000 GCA_963723485.1 Vulcanimicrobiota bacterium
GGCGAACTTCTTGCCGCCGGGCCAACGACTCATCTAGCCGAGCTCCGTTGGGAAGATACCAAATATTACGTGCATGCCAAATGCCTCGAGATCGATGAACGCGCGGCGTTTCTGCGCGGCGAGGTCGTAGAGCGCGATGTGTGTCGGCTGTTCCTCACCTTTGATGAAGCGCTTTACCCACCGCACGTTCTCTTTGAAGCGAGTCTCCCGGAACCGGGTAAAGCCGACCCAGACTAACGAGTCGTGCACCATTCCAAGTCCACGGCACCAGCCTAAATTCGATTTTCCGGCATTATCGATCTTGTTGAGATCGATGGTCCTTTCGATTTCCAGCGTCGTGGCATTCACGATGACGATGGTGCCGTTTACGGTCGTAAAATACACGCGGTCGTTCCGAACTTCACCATCGTGACACAGCTCGGGCCCCACATCCATTCGCGGCATCGGCTTTGTGAGACAAAACGCGTCCTTTTGGATGCAGCGCGTCACCCAGAGCTCGCCGTTGAGAAAGAACGTATAGTTGGGATGCGAGTGGTGGGGCTTGGTGGTGAGCACTTGCCGATAGTCGACGTCCCGCGAGAAGCGCCCCCAGGATTGGCCTCCCAGGACGTCCCAGTCGCGAAGCAGCTCGCCGTCGGGGCCAACCTCGACAACCATGTCGAGCCCGGTGCTCGTGACGATGAGATTTCCGTTTTCCGCCGGGCGCACGTGGTGGACGTCATTGAAGCATGGCAGAGAGACGTAACGAACCAGTTCGAACCTCGGGATGCGATAAACGAGCGCTTCCGTTCGCGTCGAGGTATAGAGGAGATCGCCTTGCAACAGGCCGCCTTCGAATGTGATCGAGGAGTCCTGCGGACATGCGGACTCGGGCGTCGTGTATTCGAGGCAGCGCTCGACGTCGCCGCGCACCGGGTCGATGCGCAAGATGACGCCCTTCTCGTAGGTCACCCACTCTTCGCGGGCGCGCAATCCTACGGGCTTATGTTGTCCACCCGTAACGTACAGGGACTTTATCCGGCCCTTCGTGCGGCTAGGAGACGCGTTCGCGTGCTTGCGGAGCGTACCGTTCGCGCGCTCGCTGATCTCGGCAACCTGTCGCATGAATTCAATAATCCTTTATAGGTGTCGTGGTGAGGGCCGGCGGCTGCTTACGTAACGTCAGCAGTCCTTTGAGCCAACCGAAGCCGAAGGAAAGATGCATCGTGGCGATCGCGATCGGCTCCAACAGCGCGACCGACAGCCGCCTCGACCGGCGCAAGCCGTCAACGATTGAAAGCCCGAGGACCACCAGGTAGAGCACCGGTGTCGCCGACGCCGCGGCAAGGTAGCCGGCGAGCCATAAGATCGCGGAGGCCGCTAGTGCGACGAGTAGTGCCGGCGGAGCGTAGACTCGCCAAGGAACGGAACCCGGGTGTTGCACCTCGGTCCAGCGCCGATAGAAACCGTAACGCACGTACTGCCGGGCGAGCCCTGTGAAAGACGCCCGCACGTAGTACGCCACCTCTATCGATGGCGAGAGAAAGACTCGGTAACCCGCGGCCCGGAGACGGTAATTGAACTCGCAGTCCTCGTTGACGAGATTCGTCTCGTTATAGAGTCCGACTTCGTCGAAGATCGCGCGATCGATGAAGGTGCCCATGACCGAATCGCACCACTGCTCTTGCCGGGCGTGGCGGTACTTGGAGTCGCCCACACCCACGGGTGACGACATAGCAAGGGCGATCGCCTCGCCAATGCGCCCTTCCCCCCGGTGACGGATCACGCCGCCCACGTTCGCCGCGCCCGTCCGCGCCCGCACTTCCCAACACTGAGCGAGGTACGTTTTTGAATAGCGCGCGTGGGCATGGGCGATGCAGATTACCGACCCGCGAGCGTTTTTGATCGCAAGGTTGTAACCGAAGACTTGGTGGCGTTTAGGATTGTCCACCAAGCGAACGTTAGAGCGTGCCGCGTACCGTTCGACGATTTCCCGCGTCTTGTCGGTACCGCCGCCGTCGGCCACGAGGATCTCGACGTCGGCGTCCAGTCCTTCCTGAGCCAACATATCGTCGAGTACGGCGCCGATATACCGCTCTTCGTTCAACGTCGGGATGATGACCGAAACGAGCGTCCTTTCGGCGAGCTGCGCCGGAGCCGTGGCGGATTCGATTAGCACCACCGCTGAAACAGGACCTCCGCCGCGGTCTTTAAAGTGACGAAGAGATCTAACGATAGCGAGTAATTCTCGATGTAAAACAGGTCCAGATCGAGACGCTCCGCGATTTGTTCCATTCCCGGACTGCGCCGCATGTGCACGTGCGCCCAACCCGTGATGCCCGGTCGCACGAGGTGTCGCTCGTCGTACCGGACATGTTCTTTTCTGAAGTTTTCGACGAAAACCGAGCGCTCGGGCCGCGGACCGACGATCGACATTTCGCCCTTTAGCACGTTGACGAATTGCGGCAGCTCGTCGATGCTCGTCTTGCGGATGAAGGCACCCACCCTCGTGGTGCGACGATCCTGCGAAGGATCGCCCACGGCCCACACGGGGCCCGAAACGGCTTCCGCGTTGCGTACCATGGAGCGGAGCTTAAGGATTTCGAAGGGCTTACCGTCGCGGCCGATGCGAGTTTGCCGAAATACGACGGGACGTCCCGACTCCACGACGATGGCGAGCATTGCGGCAAGCATGAGGGGCGCCGTTAGGGCGAGAGCCGTGGAGGCCACCGTGATGTCGAAGAGTCGTTTCAGTATGCGATTGACCGGCATGCACGCCGCGACTCGCCCTGCGACGAAGATCGGCTGACGCTGTGAACGCAGGAGGTCGAGCGTATACGCCTGCGAGGCCAGCCCGGGAGGCGCAAAACCAATCGCGATACGATCGCGAGCGGCTCGCTCCACCATCAGGGCGGTATGCGGCGTGGGCAAGCCTGCGAAGAGGATCTCCTTGCAACCCTGGTCGCACAGACGACGATACCACTGCGCCGAACCGCTCAGCGCATCGGTCATCGCGTTTTGCGTATCATCGACGTGAATCATCTGAAGGACGTTCGAGCGCGATCCCATCAGGATCGCAATTCGCGCGATGTCCGCGGAATTGCCGACAAGCGCGACGGAGCGCTTGCTTCGGCCGGTCTCCCGGTCGAGGCGATAATGGATGAGCGATCGGGCCGCACCAACGAGCAATACGGACAGTAGGAACGAGACGAGCAGCACTAGGCGCGAGCTCGAAAACGCAGGGACGACGGTAAAGACGAGGAGCAGCGGCGCGACGCCGATCGCGAGGCCCGTGATGACGTAATACCACTCGTCGCGGCAGTCCAGGGCATACGAAATGCGGTACAGGCCGAGCGCCTTGAACATCCAGAGTGAAGTCGCGGTCCAAATTACCGCAGATTGTAAGACGCGCCAGTACACGAGATCGTGGTCGAACTGCGATATGCCGGCGACCGCGACCAACGAGGCGAGCGCGAGCATCGCAAGGTCCGTGAAGAGCAGCGTCAGCGCCTTGTTCGCTGCAAAGGCTCGAATAGCGCGGCTTCTCTCGGAAAACTCCGAGGTCACGCTTTCTACGATGGTCGGTGCCGGTGCTGTATCCACTATGCCTTGTCCAAGATTAAGGTTCGGCGTTCCATAAGCCGAAGTTGGTCCTCCGTGCCGCTCATTGCACTCCTCAGCGGACGATTTATTGTGGTAATCGCACAAGCGGATTACCATGTTGATTGGTCGTCACATACAGGGTGCCACGCAGACCCTCAGCATGGCAACCTAGTTTCTTAGGGCTTTATCGAGGCGGCGCGGTCGGTTGGCTCGGTATTTTCGTACTATCGCCGCCCATGCGCCGCCGTAATCATGGTAAGAAATGATTAGTGCGTGGGCGCCGTGAGGCTTTGAGCCATGCCGGCGTGGCGCCGGTCGGGCCGTTTCCGTTCGGGCGAAGCGCGCGCGCGGAATGCAAGACTGCTTTGACCGAGGGCCAGTCGAGAAGTGTCGCTACCATCTCGACCCGATTGCGGGCATTCGTCTTTGCGATCATCCGGGCAATGTGGTCGCTTACCGTCGACTCGGCGATATTCAGGATGCCGGCAATGTCGGAGACGCCGAGGCCGTCGAGAAGAGCGTGCAACACGTCCCGCTCCCGCGGCGAAATGCGAAAAGCCGACGTCGCGCGCTCCATCGGATGGTCGCTGAACGGCTCCAGAAAGGCGCCTATCATAACGCCTGCGCCGCGAACGGGCGTGACGCGCAGAAGAAGGCCCGGTACCGGGTGCGCCGTCGCAGCGGTACAGGTTTCGATCCTTGAAAAGTTCCACGTGCGCGTCAGCCGGCGTACCGTACGCTCGAACAGCAGGGGCAGACGATCGGCATCGGGGTCGACGAGCTTGGCCAGCTCTGCGGAAGCGGCGTCTTGTGGATACCACTTCGATACGACCTTCAAGTCGGAATCCAACAGAATGAAGCCCGATCCGTCGTTGCGCACGTGCGTCGCGGCCGGCTCGGCAGCCGGTGCCATCTGCGTGTCGAGTAGCGCCGCGATGCGCCGGACGGCCGGCTGCAGGCCCTGGGCGATGAGCGACCACACTTTGTCGCTGGTGGCAGGGCGTACCACGATCAACGCGAGGGAACGGTCGCCGTTGAGTAACGCGGACGCTCCCAACGTGGGTGCCGGCTTGCCGTCGTCCCCGGTGACCCGCAGGGTCACGACTTTGGAACAGGCCGGCTGCGGGACCGTGCAGAGCATTTCCAGCGCCCGCCGCGGGTTGAGCTGAAACCCCTGCATGGCGACGTCGCGTAGGTCACCGTCCGAACCGAAAACGCCCAACACCCACGCCGTACCCCGGGCGGGTTTGATAAGCCGTCGGATAACGGACTCAACCCGGCTTGCTCCGAGAACGTCGCTTGCATCGGTAATTGTAACGGCGGCTCCGATATAGGGCGTAAGTATAGACGTGATTTGTCATTTTAAACGACGCAGCGCTCTAATGGCAACAACTTGCGCTAGTCAATTGTTACTAAATATCACCACGAAGGACAAACGTCGCATCGCACAAAACGCCTAAAGCACACTGAAAAAATGGGCGCTTTTTTAACGGGGGCCTACGTCTTTTGTTTAGGGTGAAATGAAAATTGAGACCGCCCCGCGCATTCGGGTGGCCCGCTTCGAGGACTGTGAGCAGATCTTACGGCTAGAAGCGATCATTAATCCAAATCCGGTATCGGCCGAAGAGTGGCGCATGCTTTGGCAAGGCAGTCCTCTCTGGAGTGAAGTGAAAAAACGCTGGCCGATCGGTTGGGTGTTCGAGGACAGTGCCGGCGAAATTGTCGGATGTTTCGGGAATATTCCACTACTCTATCATCTGCATGGCGAGCGTCTGATCGCCGCAACCGCGCGCGGATGGGTGGTCAAACCGGGGCATCGGGGACGCTATGCGGTCCGCCTCTCTACCGAACATCTCCATCAGCCGGGCGCGGACCTATGTATCGATACGAGTGTAGGTCCGATGGCTTTGGCATGCAGCGATAAGTATGCAAAGCGAATACCCGTCGGTGATTGGGAGTCCATTGCCTATTGTGTAACCGGCTATCGCGCGTTCGCAACGAGGGCACTGCGCAGGTTGAAGGCGCCGCTGGCCGGAGTCCTGGGACCGCTTGCCGGTGCGGCGCTGAGAATTAAAGATCTCGGCGCGCGACTTCCAAAGCCGCAGTCGTCGTATGCGATCGAATCGACGGACCGATTCGATTCCCGGTTCGATACGTTCTGGAACGAACTGCTCCGGCAAAAATCCGGCACGCTCTTGGCCGCCCGAGACAGCGCCACGCTGTCGTGGCATTTTTCGAGGCCGATGAGCCGCGGACGCGTATGGGTCCTGACGGCGTCTCGAGACCGCCAAGTGCGTGCGTATGCGGCGTTCGTACGGCAGAATCGCGGCGACGAACTCAGCCGCGTGCGTCTCGCCGACTATCAATCGATCGATCCGGAAGTCGATCTGCTGCCCGACCTGCTGAGGTGCGCCCTGCAACGCTGCAGGGCCGAAGACGTCTGCGTTCTCGACAAGCCGGGCGTCGGGATATCCAAGGTGCGGGCGTTCGACGAGTTTGCTCCGTATCGAAGAAAACAGAGCTGGCCGATGTTTTACTTGGCGGTGGATCCCGAGCTGGCTGGACGACTCGCTCAGCCGAACGTTTGGGATCCATCCGAATATGACGGAGACGCTACCCTAGACTAACGAGAAACCTCCAGTAGAAGGGAAGTACCACATGACGAACATCTGCCGCTACGCGCTAATCAGCTGCGTGGCTGCGGCAATGCTTTCGCGATAGGGGCCGAGCTTCGTTCTGTTTAGCCAAACGCGTAGCTCGTGATCGTGGCGATAACCGGCAAGAGTCGGAATGGAAAGCCGCCGCGGTTGCGGATTGGCGTCGTGCCAGGGCACCATTACGCGAAATCTTTCAAGGCAGAGGTATCGATCGCTTCGGCCTGTTCGACGATTTCGGCGCTTGCGGCGATTTGGTCGTGCCGCACGACGAAGAACACCTCGTCCGGGGTTTGCCCTCGCAGCACTCCCGCAACCACCCATCCTTTTGAGAGATATGCGTCATCGACGGTGTCGCGTTCCCCGGCAATCCGTAAAATGCCGTCACCGTCCGCGACCGTCTTCACCAATTTAGTCACCATCATACCAAGATTCGCCGAGCTGGGATTAAGCCACTGCCTACCTTGGGTACGCAATCGGGTATGAAGATTGCCATTTTCGGTTCAGATCCTCGTGCAGTCGCGATCGGCCGTTTGCTGCGCGAAGCGCGTTACGACGTTTCTCTCGGGGATGCGGCGCCGGTCGAAGCGGTGGAAGACGCGGCACGAGAAGCCGGCGCGGGCGCCGACACGCCGTACAACGAGGCGTCGGTCTGCGATATGTTGATCTTCGCGTGCTCCCGCGATCGGCTCGACGGCCTCCTCGCCAAGATGGGTCCGACAGCTTCCGACACGGTCGTCGTCGACGCCATGGAAGGCTCCAGCGATGGTATCGTCAATGGCGCGGAGGAGCTCGCTCATAAGATTGACTCGTACCGCGTCGTTCGAGCGTTGATCACGCTTGCGCAGCCCGGTGCCAACGTACTTTATTGCGGCGACGATCCCGACGCGATGACGATTGTCGAAGAAGTCTTTAGTACGGCCGGCTGCGAGCTGAAAGATTGTGGCCTGCTGGCCAACGCCGGAGAGATTGAGACTCCCAAGACCGACGCCGACAAGCGCGACTCCTCGGCGAAGACCAGCTTCATCGGTGACATGGTTCACTGAGTCAATCGCAAACAAGATCGCCAAGATGACGATGAAGGGCAAGGTGACGACCTTTTTAGTTCCAACGCCGTACGCCGAACTATACATGATTACGGCAGGCTCGGACGGCAATTTGTGGTTCACCGAGGCCGAAGGGAACAAAATCGGGCGCATCACGCCCAGCGGAAAGATTACCGAATTCCCCGTCCCTGGGAAGTCGCCGAGCCCTGAAGCCATTACGGCGGAACCGGACGGCCTATGGTTCGCAGAAACCGATCCGTCCAGCAAAATCGGTCGAATTACGACCAGCGGGAAGTTTACCATATTCACGGTTAAGCCTCACGAAGATGATATTGCCGACCTCACGCCCGGTGCCAAGGGTCAAACATGGTTCACTATGTTTTTTGCAAACCGAATTGGCCGGCTCAAAATCTGACGCTGACCTATAGATTGCCCTTCTCGGCTCACGAAGACTTGGCGATGCCGACGAACGCGCCGTACTGTGCCGCAAAAGGCGGCATAAAGATGCTGATTCGCGCGATCGCCATCGAATTGGCCTTCGTCATCGACGGCGGCATGACTAAACAGTCGGGATCGCTGTGACGGAAACGCAGCGGTGATCGCGAAGGCTTCGGGATCCGGTGAGCGGATTGCGGCTTACAAGGTGCCGGACGATCAAATGGCGGCGGGTAGTACGCTTGGTTCCCCTAAGGCCGTCCTCATTATTAAAGCTACCGGTGCAATCGAGAAATTCTATTCGGTCGATGCGGGAAAGTCCGTGTTCGGCACGCTCCTCCTACACCATTGGGATGAAGAGACCGGCATCGCGCTCATTCCGATGCGCGGAGAATTCATCATTCACCCCCATCATCAAGAGCATCGGTTTAGCCTTTTTAACGGGGTGTCGGTCAACGAGGACATCTTCATGCTGAGCGGCACGCCGCAAGCCGATCGCGTTGATCCGCCGGCCGCCTATTATATCGTTGAACTTCGCAACGACACGGAGCGGCACGTCCGAATCGCAACCTATGCATCGCTGCAGCTCCGTGGCGAAACCGCGCACGACGTTTCTAGCCACTATGATTCGAAGAGCCACGCGTTCATTTCGTGGAACGAATCCGATCCGGAACTGGCGCGTGCGTTTGTGTGTTCCGCCGAACCGGAAAGTTACGAAGTGACGCTGAGCTATGGCAAGGCCAGCGCATCGCGGTTCCCCGGCCCGCTTGCCAATCGAACGCTTAAAAACGCTAACGACCCTCTCGGCGTGTTCCACCTTAGCCATGTCCTCAAGCCTGCTGAGCGCAAGTGCTTTTTCTTCTTGTTGACCTTGTCGCCCGATGGTCGAGCTGGGCTTAGGACTGAACTGAAGGGCGCTCTCCCGGCCGACCAAGCGCTGGAACGAACGCGCGAGCATTACGATAGCGTGCTGGGCCGCGCAGTGGTCGTGACGCCCGATCGCGAGGTCAATCGCGGCGTGCTCTGGGCCAAGGCCAACATGCTGCGCACGCAGCTGCTGGGGCCTACGGGCTGGTGCTTCGTCAACGATCCAACCCGTTCGAACAACAGCGTCGCGCGCGACACGGCATGGTTTGCCTTCGGCTCGGATTATATTACGCCGGAGTTTTCGCGCGCGTCACTTTTGTCGTACGTCAAGCATCTCGAGAAAACCGGAAAGGCTATAGAATACTACGACATCCGGACCGGTAAGACCGAAGATTACGGCCTCAATATCAACGACAACACGCCGCTTCTGATACTCGCGCTCTGGCACCACTATAACACGACGGGGGACGAGCCATTTCTGCGCGATATCTATCCGGCCGCCCTCAAGGCGGCGCGCTACCTGCTCTCGCAGCGTAACGATCAAGGTCTGGTCTGGTGTAACGCGACCGGAACTTCCGACTGGGGAATCATCGGTTGGCGGAACGTGATCGCGAATTACCGGCTGTCTGGAGCGACGACGGAAGTAAACTCGGAGTGCTATGCCGCGCTGAAAACGATCGCGCACATGGCACGCGTCGTCGGGAAGCACGACGAAAGCGCCGAGTTCGCGCAGCATGCCGAGGAGCTGCGCCGCCGAATTAACGAGCATTTGCTCGACCCTGAAACCGGGCTCTACTACTTAAACATCGACATTGACGGCAATGCGCGGTCGGACATCACCTCCGATCTCGTGTTTCCGCTCATCTTCGACGTTGCCGACGACGAGACGAGTGCCCGAATCATAAACCGTTTGAGCGTACCCGAATTTTGGAGCGGCGCCGGGATCCATACGGTTCCGCGAAACGCCATAAACTACGGGCCGACGCACGGGTACGGATTGTTGGGTGGCGTTTGGACCGGCGTGACCTTTTGGTATGCTTTCGCCGCTGCCCGTTTCAACCCGGAGTTCATGGCCTACGCCCTTGCGGTCAGCTTCAGGCACTATTCGACCGATCCACGCCGCAACAATACCGTGCCGGGTCAATTTTCGGAATGGCTTCATGGTGAGACGCTGGCAAATCAAGGGATGATGCTCTCGCCGTGGTTCCCGCCGAGATATCTGTGGGCGGCGATCGAAGGCGCAGCCGGGCTCGATCTCTCAGGGGGAACGGCGAGCATCTATCCCAAGCTTTCGCCGGCTTGGAAATGGTTGGGCGTGCGGAACGTTCCCTACCGTGGGCACGACCTCAGCTGGTTTGCCGTTCGTGCACCGGATCTGCGAACGTACGTCAACCTACAGCTAGACGAGTCGGTCCGGTACGATCAGTATGATGAAGACGTCACGCAGAAGGTGCAGGTTACGGGCGAAGATGCGCTTGCGATTGCGTTTCGCTCGGAGCAACGCTTCGCCGTTCTCGTCGGCAATACGTCCGACCGCGCGATTTTGACAGCGGTCCGTTTCGACCTTGACGTGGCGGGCGGCTATTCCCTGCGTCAATTTAATAGCCTACGCGAAGCGTGGATCGACCAAGGTGTGGTTCCGGCTGAGCAGCTGTGCCGCGGTCTTCCGATTGAACTCGACGACGGCGGCTTTTGCGTGCTCGAGTTGCGGCAGGAGACATAATGGCGAATTCTTACCGCCTCGGCATGAGCGAGTTTACGACGTGGCCGTCCTTCGACGAGAGGCCGATTCGGCGCACGGCATCCGAAGTCGCATTGGAAGCATCTCGAGGCGTTTTTCGCCGCTTGACGCTCGCTAGACGAGCCCGCGTGACGGCGTGGCTTAGCAGCGTGGCGTTGGCCGCATGCAACAACAGCGCCGCACTCGTGTCGTTAGGGGCGGGTCCGTAAAAGCGATGATTCCCTTCAGGCCCGGTCAGTCGCTGACGGTCTTCGTCGGTGGTAAAGCCCCTGGCAACGGCAAGTGATCATCCCCTGGTGAGAGCTCAGGACTAAAAAAAGCCAGTGAAAATACCGCCGCAAGGATCTCCGGGCTAACCGATCTTAGGGAATGGAGTCGCGCCACGTGCGCAACATCTTCTCGATCGCGTCGAGCGTCCGTTCCGCGGTTTTTTCCCACGTGAATTCCGCCGCGTGGATCGGCCCGCGCCGCCGCAGCTCGGCAGCGTACGCATCATCGCCGGTGACGCGGAGAATCGATGAAGCGAGCGCGGCCGCGTCGCTCGGGGGAACGTAGCAAGCCGCATCGCCACCCGCCTCGGGCAGCGACGCCGCGTTGGAGGCGATCACGGGCGCGCCATAACTCATCGCCTCGATCACCGGTAAGCCGAACCCCTCATGCCGCGAGGCTAGCGTCAGCACCGCGCAGGCGCGGTACAGGGCCGCGAGCGTATCGTCGTCGACGTGGCCGAGCTCGACGAGACGAACGCCCTTTGGGATCGGCCAGTCACCGAGTTTGCCCGTGACCACGAGCCGCAGATCGGATCGCTCGTGCGCGATGAGTGACATCGCCTCGAGCAGCGTATCGAAGCCCTTGCGCGTCTCGGGCGCTCCCACGTAGAGCACGAACGGTTTAAGCGCCGCGACGTCGAGCACCGTCGGCAGCTGCGGCCGCGGCGGTGCGACGCCGAGCGGGATCGGCGTCAACCGTTCGGGCGCAATCGCCAGCTCGCGCGCGAGCTCGTTCTGCCCGAAGCGCGAGTCAGTGATCAAGGCCTGGCAGCGTTGGACCGCCGCGCGAAAGATCGCCTGCGTCTCGGGCGCATAATCCGGCACGACGAAGTTCGACGCGTCGTGCAGCGTCGCGGTCGCCGGCAGCGTGAAGTTCGTCCAGCTGCAGCCGTTGAACGGAAACCAGAGCGCGTCGAGGCCCGCGCGCGCATGCCGGGGCCGCGAGACGACGCGGTACGGCCGCGCGTCGACCTCGCGCAGGTACCGCCGGCGCACGGTCCACGTGTGCCACTCCGGAACGATCAGGGTCACGTCCACGCGCTCACGATCCCGCTCCCACCAGATGCGCAGGATCTCGCGCACATACCGCCCGATGCCGCGGCGATCCCCGGGCAGGTTCCACGCGTCGACCCCGAGCCGAATCACCCGGCCACGGATCGAAAGAGCTCGAGGTGTCGTCGTGCGCTCTCTTCCCAGGTGAAGCGCTGAGCGCGCTGCAGCCCATCGGCGCGAAGGCGAGCGCGCAGCGCATCGTCGTCGACGACGCGGCGCAGCGCCGCGGCCCATGCGAGTGCATCGTCCGGCGGCGCATAGAGCGCGGCTTCGCCGGCGATCTCGGGCAGTGCGCTCGTGCACGACGCGACCACGGGTGCCCCGCAGGCCATCGCCTCGAGCATCGGCATCCCGAAGGTCTCGTGATACGACGCCAGCGCCAGTGCCAGTGCGCCGCGATAACACGCCCGCAGCGCGTGCGCGCCGGAAACGCCGGCCAAGTCGTCCGCCAAGTTGCCGACGTGAACGACGCCGGGAAGCTCGGGCGCGCGCGGTCCGACCACCGCGAGCGCGGGCGCAGCGCCTGCCGGCCACGCCCGGCGGTACGCATCGTAGAGCAGCGGAAAGTTTTTGCGCGGTTCCGCGATCGGGTCGCCCACGAAGAGCAGAAACGGCCCGTCCTTCAGCGCGGCCGGCAGCCCTATGGGAGGCCCCGGCGAAAACTCCGCGTCCACGCCATGGTGGATCACCGCAATCCGGTCGAGCGGAACGTCGAGCAGTTCATGCACGTCGGAACGCCCGAAGGACGACACCGCGATCACGCCCGCTGCCGTGCGCGCCGAACGCCGAAACGGCTCCTGCGCGTGGCGGCGGCGTTTCGGATCGGGATCCGGATAGCGAAACGGCACGGCATCGTGGATCGTCACGACGCTGCGAAGAGGAGAAGTGAAGAACGTTCCATTGGCCGGATGCCAGATTATGTCGCAGTCGGGCGCCGGGCGCGCGCGCACGGCAAAGGCGTGACTCTCCAGGGCGCGCGCATAAGCGTTAGAATAGCGCCGGCGAACCCGGAACTCCGCGAGCAGCGTTACTTCCACGTCGTCGCGGCCGATCAGCCGGCGCAGGATCGCCCGCGCATATCGCCCGATCCCGCGCGTGTCCTCCGCGACGACGCGGGCATCGACCGCGATGCGCAGAGGCATGGCGGCGACTTCGCTCGCCTTGCGGGAGGCGCCTGGCTCGCGGTTTGGCGACCCTGCGGCCCGGATGCGCCCAGCTTCAAATCACTATCGTCCTTAGCGCAGGACCGTTCGATGCCTTGCCGCTATGCAGGATATCGTACAGAACGGCGTGCTTTTCGATTATACGATAAGGCCGAGGCACCGAAGATGGTACGCGCCGCGAGAAATGGACAGTGTCCCGACACCGTGGTCATGGTGTTTAGTGGGGAGTATGACCTCGCCTCGAAGGAACCGTTGCGCGCGGCCTTTGATGCTGTTTCAGAGGCGCCGCGCGTAGTCTTGGATTTCTCGGGCGTGACCTACATTGATTCCACCGTCATTCACGAACTCGTGCGAATCCACAATGCTCGCGCGGTACGTGGCTTGGAACGTGAGACGATCGTCGTGCGTAACGAGAGTCTGCTCAGGATCTTTGACATAGTGAATTTGGCAGCCGTGCTTCGCGTCGTCGAAAGCCTGGACGATGCCGTCGCGAAGAATGGCGCGCACATCAGCGTGCAATATGCCTCCTCGTTCGACGGGGCGGGCTCCGACGGTTCCAGACGGGCACGACCGAGTAGCTAGGCGCCGGTAGCCGCGCCGGCTTGGCACGCCGGCAGCGATCGCCGTCGCAGCCTTGTGCGCGTCGCCGCCGGAAAGGACCCCGCGCACACTTGTCAGAGAAGCATAACGCTAGGCAGTGCAACGGACGAGCCGGAAACGCTGCCGCCGCGCGCGAATCATCCGGCGTGCCCATCGCCGCGCACCTGATCTTGGGCCCGCGCGAGGAGCCATTCCTCGTGGCGATGCTCGAGTCGATCGCGTCCAGCGCAAACCTGCTGATCGTCAACGACAACGCGCCGGATCCCTCACCGCACGCGGCGACCCTCGCGGCGAGCCGCTTCGGACGAGAGCAGCGGCTCGTTGTGGAGCGCACGGAGTTCTCGGGCTTCGCCGACGCGCGCAACGTGTGCTTGCGTTTACACGCGGAGCGCGCCGCCGGCGATTGGATCGCGTTCGTCGACGCAGACGAGGTGCACGGTGATCGCGTCGCGCGCATCGCGCAACGGCTCGATCGCGTTCCCGCGGCATTCGATTTCGTCGACGGCTACACGTGGCATTTCTTTGGGTCGTTCGACTACTACACGTCGATCGAGCGCCGGATGATGTTCTTCCGCTTCGCGCCGGAGTTGCGCTGGGAGGGCGGCGTGCACGAGCGGCTCCGCGGCTTGATCGGAAGAAGAGTGGCCCTACCCTACGTCTACGCGCACTATGGGCACACGCTGCAGCCGCGCCGGCACGCCGAGAAGGCGCGGCAGTATTCTGCGCTCGGCGCGCCCGGCAGCGTGCTGCGCGAGGACGAGCTCGACGCCTTCGACGTCGGGCGTTACTACGCGCCGGTCTATCCGCGGTTGCTGCGCTTTAAGGGAAGGCATCCTACGGCGGCGCGGCGGACCGTCGAACGGCTGCGCGAGCGGCTTTTTTCAGATCATCTACTCACCGAAGCGATCGTCGCGCGGCAGCCCGTCGCGACGAAAATCCGCAACCTCGCGCGGAAGCTGAACTACGAGCTGCGCTGGCACTCGCGGGCCGTGGATCCTCTGGCTCGGGCCCTGACGGCTGGATAATTAATCTGAGCCATTGTTCACGCCGTCCAGGCGGTAACGGTCACGCCCTAGGCCGGCCTTTACTCTGCGGCTGCTGCGAGCGCGGGGCGCAGACGCGTGCGATGGACGAAAAAGATGAGCGGCGTGGACAGCACGAATACGATCGCGGTAAAGCGGAAGAGATAGTTGTAGGCGATCATCGCGGACTGCTGCGCCACCATCTGCGTCAGCGTCGCCGTCGAATACCCCTGCGTGTGCGTGACGCCCGACGCGAGCACGTTCCACGCGACGGCCGTCTGATGCGTCAGCATCGTCGTGAGGATGGCGATGCCGAGGCTGCCGCCGAGCTGACGCAGGAGCGTGAAGACGCCCGTCGCGCCCGCGAGCTCGGGGACCGGTACGTCGCTGAGTGCGATCGTGGTGAGCGGAACGAACAGGAAGCCGAGCGCGAAGCCTTGCACGATGCGCGGCCAGAAGACGTCCCAGTATCCCGCCTGGACGCTTAGGCCGCCGAGCAGCCACGTCGACCAGGCGAAGAGCAGCATTCCGAAGACGATCGACCAGCGGCCGTCGATATGATTGAGGATGCGCCCGATGATGAGCATCGAGATCGCAGTCGCGAGAGCGCCCGGCACCAGCGCCATGCCGGTGTCGAACGCCGTCATTCCGAGAATCGTCTGAAAGAAGAGTGGCAAGATCAGCGCGGTACCGAAGAGGCCGAACCCCATGATGATCCCCAGGAACGAGCCGATGGAGAACGATCGGAACTTGAAGACGTTCAAATTGACGAGCGGGTGCTTGTCGCGCAGCGTCTTCATGACGAAAAGCACCAGTGCGACGGCGGAGATGACGGTGAGGAGGATGATCGTCTGCGACTGGAACCAGTCGTCGCGTTCGCCCTGCTCGAGCACGAACTGCAGCGAAGCGAGCCCGGCGGTCAGCAGGCTGAGCCCGATCCAGTCGATGCCGCCCTTCGGCCGCGCGATGTACTTCGGATTCGGAATGAACGCCAGCGTCATCAAGAACGCCGCGATTCCGATCGGGATATTGATGTAGAAGATCAGCGGCCAGCTCGCGTTGTCGACGATCCATCCGCCGAGCGCGGGACCGATCGCGGGTCCGACCATCGCGCCCATGCCGAAGATCGCCATCGCGGCGCCGCGCCGCTCCGGCGGAAACGTCTCGAACAGAATCGCCTGCGCCGTCGGCTGCAGCGCGCCTCCGCCAAGCCCCTGGATCACGCGGTAGAAAACGAGCACCCAGATCGAGCGCGCCGTGCCGCAGAAGAACGACGCAACGGTAAACAACGCCAGCGACAGCGCGTAGAACGTCTTGCGCCCGAGCAGCGCCGTCAGCCAGCCGTTGAGCGGCATCACGACGACGTTCGCGAGGATGTAGCCGGTCGCAACCCAGGCGACTTCGTCCACCGTGGCGCCCAGGTTGCCGCCGATCGTGGAGATCGCCACGTTGACGATCGTCGTGTCGATGATCGCCATGATCAGCCCGAGCATCACCGTGATGGTGATGAGTGCCACCGGCGGGGACTCGCGTTGCGAGAGGGCGGCGCGCATCGTACTCGTTGACGAGCGCAACCGCCGAAACGGTTGCGAAAACGCGCGGATAGGACTGCCCGCGCTCGCCTGCGAACAGCTTGGGCCTCACTCCCTTGCGACGCTTGCTTTTGCCCGCCGCGCTGGCGATTTTTGCGCTGATCGACGTCCTGGCGTTTCGCGTCGACACGTACCGGCGCTTACTGGACCCGTCGTCGACGACCGGCGCGTTCGAATCGGCCATCGCACAGTTCAGGGTCTTTCAAAGCGAGCCGCGCCACGACGTGTTGGTACTCGGCGATTCGCGCGTCTATTCCGGACTCGATCCCGCCGCGGCCACCGCGTCGGCCACGGGCCTGCGGTTCCTCAACGCTGGAATTCCGGGCACGACGCCGCGCTGCTGGCCGTTCTTCCTGCGAGCCGTGGATCCGGCGTCGAACCGGTATCGCGCGATCGTCATCGCCGTGGACACGTATGCGGACGACGACAGCGCGATCGGAAGCCTGGACGGCGACAATCGCCCGATGGACCTGCGCTATGTCGTCTTTCAGACGCGGCTGAGCGACCTTCCCAAGCTCGCGGGCTCGTTCTCGGACCCGCGCGAGCGGGTGGAACACGGCATCGATCTGTTCCTGCGCGGCCCGGAGCTGCGCGACGATTTCCAGGCGTTCGCATCCGATCCGCTCGCGCGCCTGCGCGCCATCGAGCGGGCGCGCGAACAACCGACCTACGATCCGCTCGTGGCGCATTCACGCAGCGAGACGCTCGACGGTCTGCTGATCAACTTCTCGACGGACAAGATCGTTTATCCGCCGGGCGTATCGGTCGACGAGCGTGCCGCGATCGCGACGCAAGTTTTGCGCGTGCCCAAGCCGAGCCCGTCGTACGCGCGCTACCGGGAGCAGTGGATCGCGCCGATCGTCGCGCGCTACGCCGCGGCGGGCGTGCCTACGATCTTCGTGCGCATCCCGACGCGGCCGGTGCATCGCTCGGGCTCGGAGATGCCGAGCGGCTCAATCGCGGATATCGCGCGCACGTACGGCGCGCGGATGCTTCCCGCCCGGCAATACCTCGCGCTGGAGCGGCCGCAGCTATTCGCCGACGAGGATCATCTCAACCGCTCGGGGAGCCTGCGCTTCAGCCGGCTGCTGGGAGCCGACGTCGTGCGCGCGCTCGCCGAGCCGCGGGCACGGGCGCCGGGCGGCGATCCGGTGCAGGGGACGGCCGCGGATCCGCCCGAGCATCGCTCGCCGTCGTGGTTTGCGGCGGCCGTGGGGATCGGGATTCCGCTGCCGTTTACGTCCTACGAGTTTTGGCTCTTCTTCGCGATCGTCGCGGCGCTGTTCTATGCGGCTCCGCGGCGCGCGCGTTGGTACGTGGTATTGGTCGCGAGCTACTATTTTTACGCGCGCTGGAACGCGTGGTATGTCCTGTTCCTGTGGATCCTGACCGCGAGCGACTTCGCGATCGCGATCGCGCTGGAGCGGGCCCGCGAGGCGCGAAGGGACGCGCGATTGCTGCTGGCCCTCGGCGTCGCCGCCAACCTCGCGTTCCTGGGCAGCTTCAAGTATACGAACTTCGCGAGCGGCACTGCCGCCGCGCTGATCGGGATGCACCACAATCCGTGGCTCGTCAATCTGTTCGTTCCGATCGGCATCAGCTTTCATACGTTCCAGAGCATCTCGTACCTCGTCGACGTCTACCGCGGGAAGATGGCGGCGGTGCGCAAGCCGCTCGACTACGCGTTGTATCTCGCGTTCTTCCCGCAGCTGCTGGCCGGGCCGATCGTGCGTGCGGGACTCTTTTTCGGCGAGTTCTTCGCCTGGCGTCCGCCCGGGCCGGACGATGTCAGCTATGGACTCGCACGCGCGGGCTTCGGTCTGGTGAAGAAGATGGCGGTGGCGGATCAGATTCGCGTCGGTCGCCAACGGCTACTTCGACGCGATCGCGGCCCATCCGGGTGCGCCGGCCGCGTGGAGCGCGATGTTCGCGTTCGGAATGCAGATCTATTTCGATTTTTCCGGCTATAGCGACATCGCGATCGGCTGCGCGCGCATCTTGGGATTCGTCTTTCCCGAGAATTTCAACATGCCGTACCTCGCGACGAGCATTACCGACTTTTGGCACCGCTGGCACATCACGCTCTCGACGTGGCTGCGCGACTATCTCTACATTCCGCTGGGAGGCAGCCGATACGGCACGCCCGTCACGCTGCGCAACCTGATGCTGACGATGCTCCTCGGCGGCCTCTGGCACGGCGCGCAGTGGACGTTCGTCGCCTGGGGCGGCTTTCACGGCGCGATGCTGTGCGTCGAGCGGCTCACCGGCATCGGCCACGAGCGCGCGCCGCCGCGCGGCATCGTCTTGCTCGTGCGAGTCGTGGTCACGTTCACGCTCGTCACTCTGGCCTGGGTGCTCTTCCGTGCCCAAAGCTTCGGTGTGGCCGTGGAGATCTATCGCCAGCTGTTCGCCGGCGGCGCAGGGTCCACGCTCTTGACCGGCTGGCAGGCCGTGCTGGCGCCGGGCATCGTCGCCTTCGGCGCCGCGCGGCTGCTGCTCGCTCGCTGGAAGGTCGAAACGTCGTGGCCACAGCTGCGTCCCGCCGCGCGAGCGGCGGCGCTCGCCGGCTTGCTGCTGGCGCTCGAGCTGCTTACGTGGCCGGGAATTTCGCCGACATTTATTTACTTCAAATTTTAACGCCCCGCCCGCGCGGGTACACTAACCGGGATGCACGCCGACGCGAATCGGGACATCGTGTTGTCGGACTTCGAGGAGATGCGGGTCGTCACGTTGCTGGGCGAGTGGGACGTTTCCAATCGTGACCGGCTGCACGAAACGTTCCTTTCGCTCGGCACGGACCGGGACGTCGTCGTCGACCTGCGCGATGCGAGCTTCTTCGATTCGACGGCACTGGCGGAACTGATCGTGCTTTACAAGCGGCTCACCGGGGAGAGCCACCGCCTCGAGGCGCTGGCCGGGGATAGCAACATGCGACGGCTGCTCGAGCTGACCAGCCTGGATGCGCTGTTCGGCGTTTCGGCGCAGCGTGCGAAGTACTTGTGCGAGCATCTGCCTAGCCGGTAGAAGGCCGATCCCACGCGACCCAGCGGAAGATCCCGAATACCGCGAACGAATCGACGCACTCGTTGTAGCCGAAGTCCATGAACGCCCCGCGCGTCGGTTCCTGGTGCGGCACGTTTGGCCGAACGTTCAGGCCGTAACGCTCGATCAAGCTACGTTCTCGCGTGTCATCGAAGGAAGGCAACCGTTCGTGGCGCAGTCAAAGAGCCCGCAATGCCCTCGCTTCCCCTGGACGAACATCGCGCAAACGTCGCACGGTACCTCCGCGGCCTCGA
The DNA here is from genome assembly GCA_963723485.1 of Vulcanimicrobiota bacterium. GTDB lineage: Bacteria > Vulcanimicrobiota > Vulcanimicrobiia > Vulcanimicrobiales > Vulcanimicrobiaceae > Cybelea. The sequence goes on from CAVRQS010000003.1 coordinate 19,321, forward strand.
CTTTTCGTTCGAGGCGGCCGGCGGCCGAATTATCGCCGAACGCCTTCTGCCCGACGGTGCCCGGGATCCGGTGCGACCGTCGCTGGTGCTGTGGGCGTGCGCCGCCAACGCCTCGGACGTTGCCGACGCGTTGCCGGTGGCCGCGGCCTTCGCATTATTCGATCGCTTCATGGTGCTGCACGGCGAGCTCGCCGATAGCTCCGCCCCGACCGTAGCGCGTTGGGGCCTGGGGCAGAGCCTCAACGCCGGCGACGCTCTGTTTGCGCTTGCATTCCGCACGCTCGCCAGCGACGTGCGGCACCCGCAGCGCCGCCTATCCGCGGCGCGATTAGTCGGTGAGGCCGTGCTCGAGGCGATCGAGCTGTCGGACGACGGCGTCGCGGCGCCGGCCGCCCTGACGGGCGCCGCGCTCCACGCGGGCGCGATCGTCGGCGGTGCGGACGAGCAAGTCGCGCAACGGTTCGCGCGGGCCGGCAGGCTGATCGGAAAATCGGCCGGGGCTGGCGACACGGGGCTCGCGGAACGCTTCGGCCGGGAGGCCGTCGCGGAGCTCCGCGGTCATGCCGCGCCGAAAGATCTGCGGGCCTTCGAAGAGGTTGCCGTCTACGTTGCCAAACGCGCGGCCTGACGATGCGACGCCTTCACGCAAGGCGGAGCACCTGCAAATCAACATCGAGCGCGACGTCGCCGCGAAGGGAGTGGTAAGCGGCTTCGATGCGTTTGCATTCGAGCATCGGGGGCTGCCGGAGATCGACTTCGACGAGGTCGATTCGTCGCGCGAGCTGTTCGGGCGGCGCCTCGCGGCGCCGCTGCTCATCTCGTGCATGACCGGAGGCACGTCCGCGGCGCGCACGATCAACGCGCGGCTGGCGGCCGTCGCGCAGCGTTGCGGGCTGGCGATGGGCCTCGGCTCCGGACGCGCGCTGATCGAGTCGCCGGAATCTCTCGCGACATTCGACGTGCGTGCCGAGGCACCGGACGTTTTGCTGTTTGCGAACCTCGGCGCCGTGCAGCTGAACAAGGGCTATGCCCTCGCGCAGTGCCGCCGTCTCGTCGAGTCGTTGCGCGCCGACGCGCTGGTGCTGCACCTCAACCCGCTGCAAGAAGCCTTACAGCCCGAAGGCGACACGTGTTTTCGCGGGCTGCTGGAGAAGATCGGCAACCTGTGCGCCGAGGCGGAGTTTCCGATCGTGGTCAAGGAAGTCGGCTGGGGAATCGGTGCGGGCGAGGTGCGCAGGCTATTCGACGCGGGCGTCGCGGCGGTGGACGTAGCAGGCGCGGGCGGAACGTCGTGGAGTGAGGTCGAGCGCTACCGCGTCGCGGAGCCGTGGCGCGCGCGGGTCGCGGCGGCGTTCGCGGGCTGGGGGATTCCGACCGCGCGCTGCCTGATAGACGCGCGGCGCGTCGCGCCCACGGAAACGCTGTTTGCGAGCGGCGGAATTCGGACGGGGCTCGACGTCGCAAAGGCTATCGCGCTCGGCGCGGACCTCGCCGGCATCGCCGGGCCGTTTCTGCGTGCGGCCGATCGCGGGCTGGACGAGGCCGACGCGCTCGCGCGCGAGCTGATCGAAACGCTGCGCATCGCAATGTTCTGCGCCGCCGCGCGCACGCTGAGCGAGCTGCGCACTGCGCCGCTCCTCCCAGTGTCATGCTGAGCGGAGTCGAAGCATGACCAAGCCACTCGGCATTGCGCGGCGCTTGGCTATCGCACGAGGAGAGGGCATCCGAAGCCTAGCGCACCAGAAGGGCCTCGATGCCCCCGGTAACTAGCATTGACTACGAGGACTTAGTCTACTAGACTAACACTATGAAGAGGGTGAACGTTCACGAGGCCAAGACGCATTTTTCGGCGCTCCTGAAGGCGGTCGAGACCGGCGAAGAGGTCGAGATCGCAAAGGCGGGTCGGCCGGTCGCACGGCTTGTGCCTACCCACGAGCCGAGAGTGCGTCCACTGGGCTTCGCTCGCGACGTTGGGCCCTTCTGGATAGCGGACGATTTCGATGGTTATCTTCCCGAAGAGTTCAGCGAGTACGTTGAGTGAGGTATCTCCTCGATACTCATGTTTGGATTTGGATGGGGCTCGAGCCTAACCGGCTCGGCGAGCGAACGCGCGACGCGCTGAGCGATCCCCAGAACGCGCTGTATCTTTCGATCGTCAGCGTGTGGGAGATGGTGATCAAGATAGGGCGTGGCAAGCTCAGGCTTCCGCTCGACGTGCAGACGTTCGTGCGGCGGTTTCTTCCGGTCAGCCGCACGACGCTACTCCAACTATCGCTAGACCACATTTTCGCGCTCGACAACCTTCCCGACCGCCATCGCGACCCGTTCGACCGAATTCTGGTTGCGCAGGCTTTGGTTGAGGGAGTAGGCTTAATGACGGCCGATCCCGGCCTCTTTTTGTATCCGGTTTCGACCCTCGACGCTCGTCAGTGAGTCTCAACCTCGAAGCGGCGGACCTCTACTGCCGTACCCTCACGCGAAGGCACTACGAGAACTTTAGCGTCGCGTCGCGTTTCGTGGACGCGCGTGCGCGGCGCGATCTCGCGCGCATCTACGCGTTCTGCCGCACGACCGACGATCTCGGCGACGAGAGCCGCGAGGGCGGCGCGCTGCCCCGGCTCGAGCGCTGGCGCAGCGAGGTCCAGGCGTTGTTTGCGGGTGTGGAGCCCGTGCATCCGGTGCTGTTCGCGCTGGCCGATACGATCGAACGGCACGCGATGCGTGCGCAGCCCTTTCTCGACCTGATCGCCGCCAACGTGCAGGACCAGTTCGTCAAACACTATGCGACGTGGGACGAGCTCATCGGCTACTGCCGCCTGTCGGCCGCGCCGGTCGGGCGCATGGTTCTGAGCGTGTTCGGCGTGCGCGACGGCGAGTTGGAGCGACTCTCCGACGACGTGTGCATCGGCCTGCAGCTGGCCAATCACGCGCAAGACGTGAGCCGCGACGACGCCATCGGACGGCGCTATCTCGTCGAGAGCGACGTCGCCGCGGGAGGGACCGCGGGAGCGGTGCGCGCGATGGTCGAGCGGGGTCGTGCGCTGTTGGCCTCGGGCGAAGCGCTCGAGCGGCGAGTGCCTCGCGCCCTGCGCCTGCAGCTCGCCTTATATAGGATGGGCGGATCGGCGATCTGCGACGCCATCGAGGCATTGGGGTATAAGACCGAGCATGAGCGGCCAAGCGTGCCGGTTGGCACGAAGGTATCCCTCGCGGTGCGCGCCGCATTACAGACTCTTGCTGCCAGTCGCCTCGCCTAGATGATCAACCTTCAACGCGCCCTGCTCGCCCGGGCCATGCCAAGCTCCGAGCGCTATCGCGCGGAGCGCTTCAATCGCGACATGGCCAGGCGAGAGGCCGGAAACTTCTATTGGGGCTTCGTCTCGCTCGGCTACCACGAGCGCATGGCCATCTACGCGCTGTACAACTTCGCGCGTCAGGTTGACGACGAAGCCGACGCGCTCGGCGTCGAGAATCTCCCGGCTCGTCTCGCCGTCCACCGCGATCGAATCTCGCGATGCGTGCGCCGCGACTTCGGCGACGATCCGATCCTGCGGGTGCTCTCCGAAGCGGTGGACCGCTATGCCATTCCCGAGGCGGAGCTGCAGATGCTTATCGACGGCGTCGAGATGGATTTCAGCCGTTCGCGATATGCTACGTTCGAGGAGCTGCGCGCGTACTGTAATTTGGTCGCGTCGGTAGTGGGGCGGATGTGCGTACGGATATTCGGCTTCGACGATCCCGTCGCGCTCGAGCGCGCCGACGATCTCGGCCTCGCGCTGCAGCTCACGAACATCCTGCGGGACGTGCGCGAAGACGCCGTCGAGATGAAACGCGTCTATCTGCCGCAGGAGGAGCTCGCGCGCTTCGGCGTCCGCGAAGACGCCCTGTCCGAGGGCGAAATCCTTCCCGGTTGGGAAGAGCTCGTGGTGCATAACGTCGAGCGTGCCCGACGCTATTTCGCGACGGGCTACGAGGTGCTGTGCCACATTCCACGCCGGCCGGCCGCGTGCGTCGCGACCATGGCGGGCATTTACGAGGAGCTCCTCAAGAAGATCGAGCGCGATCCCGGGCTGCCGTTGCGAGCCCGCGCGGCGCTTTCCAAGACGGAGAAATTGCGAGTCGTCGTGCGATCGTGGCTCTCGAGCGCATAGCCGTCGTCGGGGCCGGACTCGCCGGACTCACGGCGGCCCTGCGTCTGAAAGAATCCGGCGCGCACGTCGAGCTCTTCGAACGCAGCCGGCTCCTCGGCGGACGCGCCACCTCCTTCGAGCTCGACGGCGTGGAGGTCGATAACGGCCAGCACGTCTTCTTGTCGTGCTGCACGGAATTCTTGCGCTTCGCGCGGTCCGTCGGAATGGAGGACAAGCTCCGATTGCAGGAGCGCTTCGACGCGCGAATCCTGTCGCGCGATGGCAAAATCGGACACCTGCGCGCGGCGCCTTTACCGGCGCCGCTTCATCTGCTCCCGTCCTTCGCGACCTATTCGCATCTCACGCTCGCCGAAAAGCTCAATATAGCGCGGGCCCTCGCCGTTGCCACCCTGAGCGGAGCCGAAAGGCCGTCGAAGGGTGAATTAGGGAAAACGCCGGCGTCTTTCGAGCAGTGGCTGCAGCGCAACAAGCAGGGCGCGGGGGAACGGCGCGCGTTCTGGGATCCGTTTTTCATCCCGGCGCTGAATGCACCGTTCGATAAGGTAAGCGCCCGCGACGCGCTGTTCGTACTGAAGACGGCCTTCCTGCGCGAGGCGTCGGCGGCGCGTTTCGGCTTCTCGACGGTGCCGCTCGCGCATTTCGCCCAGGCCGCGGCTGCGCGCCTCGACGTCGTGCATGCAGCCTCCTCCGTTGTCACCGTGAGCGTGTCGGACCGCGGTGTCAGCCTAAGCCTCTCGAAGGGTGAAGTGAAAGAATACGACGCCGTCGCTCTCGCGGTGCCGCCGCGACAAGTCCGCAATTTGCTGGGTGAGCCGGAGCGCTATGGGATCGCGGGTCTCGACGCGTACGACGCGTATCCGATCGTCGACGTGCATCTGTGGCACGACGCCGGCGGCATCGGCTTCGACTTCGCGGCCGCGCTGGACTCGCCGCTGCAGTGGATCTTCGAGAAGTCCCCGGGCTACTGTTGCTGCAGTTTCAGCGCGGCGGAGCAGTACCTGCGCGTTCCGACCGCCGAGCTCGAGGCGTTCGCGTGGAGCGAGGCGCAGGCGTTCGTTCCGGCGCTCGCGCAGGCGAAACTCGTGCGCAGCGCGGTCACTCGCAATCCCGAGGCGACGTGGGTGCCGCGCATCGGCGCGCGGCGCACCTCACAGCGCACGTCACATTCCGCGCTCGCGCTCGCGGGCTCGTGGACGCAGACGGACTGGCCCGACACGATGGAATCCGCCGTCCGCAGCGGCACCGCGGCCGCAGAGGCACTGCTCGCCGCACAAATCCGCCGCACCCAAGCGCCGGAGCGACGAGCGGTCTCGCGGGAGGGCCCCGGCGATCCGGCGCGAGGTGCCTTAAAACGCGCGGTCGAGTGGCTGCTGCAGACGCAATCCACCGAGGGGTGGTGGTCGGGCGAGCTGGAGACGAACGTGACGATGACGGCAGAGCACGTGCTGCTCTGCCGGTTCCTGGGTTTGCCCATCGACGATCTCCGCTCCGGTGCGGTCGCGCACATGCTGCGCGGCCGGCGCGACGACGGCTCGTGGGCGCTCTACTACGACGGCCCGGCCGATCTTAGCACGACGATCGAGGCGTACGTGGCGCTGAAGGTGCTCGGCGTCGATGCGGACAGCGAGCCCATGCGCAAGGCGCTCGAGACGATCCACATCTTGGGCGGCGTGACGAACGCGCGCGTGTTCACGAAGATCTGGCTCGCGCTCTTCGGCGCGTATCCGTGGTCGGGCGTGCCGTCGCTGCCGCCGGAGATAGTGGACTTTCCGCTGTGGATGCCGTTCAATTTCGTACGACTTCGCGTGCTGGGCGCGCGGCACGGTGGCGCCGCTCACGATCGTCGTTTCGAAGCAGCCGGTGCGCGACCTCGGGGTGGACGTCAAGGAGATATTCGCTCCGGGCACCGAGCGCGACGCGACGCGCGTTACCGGGCGCCGTCACTGGCTGATGTACGTGGAGCGACTGCAGAAGCTGTATGAGAAGCTGCCGCGTCAGCCGGGACGCGAGCGGGCGCAAGAGCGCGTGGCACAATGGGTGATCGAGCGGCAAGAGGCCGACGGGAGCTGGGGCGGCATCCAGCCGCCCTGGGTGTATTCGCTGATCGCGCTCAACGTGATGGGACACTCGCTCGACCATCCGGTAATGCGCAAGGGCATCGAGGGCATGCGGCGATTCATCATCAACGATGCCGAGGGCTGGCGCTTTCAGGCCTGCATGTCGCCGGTGTGGGACACGGCCTGGGCCGTGCGGGCGCTGGCGCTCGCGGGCCTGGACGCGTCGCATCCGGCGATGCAGCGAGCGGTGCGCTGGATTTTGCGCGAGCAAATTCCCGACGACGCACCGGGTGACTGGCGCATGAAGTGCGCCGAGACCGCCGGAAACGGGTGGGCGTTCGAGTTCGACAACGACGCGTATCCGGACATCGACGACACGACGATCGTCGTGCTGGCGTTGCTCGAGGGTGGCGACCGCGCCGCCGTGGCGGATTCGTGCGAGCGCGCGCGGCGCTGGACGCTGGCGATGGACTCGCGTAACGGCGCGTGGGCGGCGTTCGACCGCGACAACACTCGGGAGCTGCTCTATCGCATGCCCTTCTCGGACTTCGGGGCGATGATCGACCCGCCGACGGAAGACGTGACCGCGCACGTGCTCGAGATGCTCGCGGCGCTCGGTTACGACGTGAACGACCGCTACGTGGCGCGCGGCCTGGAGTACCTGCGCGCGACGCAAAAGCCGTGGGGCTCGTGGTACGGCCGTTGGGGCGTCAATCACGTCTATGGCACGTGGTGCGTGATCTCGGCCCTGGTCGCGCTGCGAACCGGCGAGGATATGCTCGAGCGTGCCGTGGCGTGGCTGCTTTCGGTGCAGAATGCCGACGGCGGGTGGGGCGAAAGCTGCCACTCGTATGCCGACGAGTCGTTCGCCGGCATCGGACGCAGCACGCCGTCGCAGACGGCCTGGGCGGTTCTCGGCCTGCAGCTCGCCGGGCACGCGCCCTTCGACGGAGTTTATTCCGAGCGAAGTCGAGGGGCTCAGGACAGGCTTCATACGGCCGTCCAACGGGGTCTTGCCTACCTATGCGAGCGGCAGCGGCGCGACGGAACCTGGGACGAACCGGAGTGCACCGGCACCGGGTTCCCGGGCGACTTTTACATCAACTATCACCTGTACCGCCACCTCTTCCCGACGATGGCGCTTGCGATGGCCGCCCGCTGTCATCCTGAGCGGAGCGAGGCGAAGCCGAACGAAGTCGAAGGACGCGAGTGCGTCGCAGTCCTGAGCGACGCTCAGCTTGTCGAAGCGGAGTCGAAAGACGAAGGATGACCACCCCGCCACCCTAAAGGAACCCAACTATCCATGAGCATGCCTCTCAAGCAAAAACTCGCGGTGGCGAAGTACGTCGCCGGCAAGAAACTCAAAGGCGAGACGAAGTACCCGCTCGTTTTGGAGCTCGAGCCCTTGCTGCAATGCAACCTCGCGTGCGCGGGGTGCGGTAAAATTCAGCATCCCGACGAAATTTTGCGTCAGCGGCTCAGCGTGGAGGAGTGCATCGCCGCGGTCGAGGAGTGCGGCGCACCGATGATCTCGATCGCCGGCGGCGAGCCGCTCGTGCACGAGCAGATGCCGCAGATCGTCGAGGAGCTCGTCAAGCGCAAGAAATTCGTGTTCCTGTGCACCAACGCGCTGCTGCTGAAGAAGAAGATCCAGCTGTTCAAGCCGTCGGTCTACTTCGTGTGGATGATTCACCTCGACGGGATGCGCGAGCGCCACGACCAGTCGGTCTGCCGCCAGGGCGTCTTCGACAAGGCGATCGACGCGATCAAGGAAGCCAAGGCGCGCGGCTTCCGCGTGTTCACGAACACGACGTTCTTCACGCAGGATGGGCCCGACTCGATCCGCGAGGTGCTCGACTACCTCAACGACGAGCTCGAGGTCGACATGATGCAGATCTCGCCGGCGTATGCGTACGAGAAGGCACCGGACCAAGAGCACTTCTTGGGCGTCAAGCGCACGCGCGAGATATTCCAGGCCGCTTTCGCCGGCGGCAAGCGCAAGAAGTGGCGCCTCAATCACAGCCCGCTCTATCTGGACTTCCTCGAGGGCAAAACCGACTTCGAGTGCACGCCGTGGGGCATCCCGTGCTACACGGTCTTTGGGTGGCAACGACCGTGCTACCTGATGAGCAAAGAGGGCTACGCGAAATCGTACAAAGAGCTGCTCGACGAGACGGATTGGTCGAAGTACGGGCGCGGCAAGCACGAATCGTGCGAGAACTGCATGGCGCACTGCGGCTACGAGCCGACGGCCGTCATCCGCACCACCGGATCCGTCAAAGAATCGCTCCGCGCCGCATTCGGCAACTAACTCCCGGCATGAGGTAGCGTCCTCGCCGCGAACTGCGGTAGCGCATGAGCGCAGTCTATTATCTCGGCTGGGCGATCGCGATCGTCTTGATCTCGGTGGGAATCTGGGCGTTAGTCTCTCCGCATGCGGTAGCGCGAGAATACGGCGTGCCGTTCGAAGGGCACGAGCCCGCGGGATTCGTCCGGGCGACCGGCATTCGCGACATTGCAATTGGCGTCGTGCTCGCGGCGACGGCGTATCTCCACGTTCTTTGGCTGCTCGTGATCATTGCCGCGGTTGGCATCGCCGTGTCGATCGCCGACCTCTGGGTCGTTTCTCACCACGGCGGCGCCGGCCGCTTTCACCGCGCCCATGCGATCCATGCATCGGGAATCGTCGCATTCATCCTCGTCATCGCGATGGCGCTCTTCGCCATCGGACACTAGGCGGGTTCGGCCCACCTCGCGCTTGATGCAATGATCTCGCGCGCAACGTCGTTCGACCTCGCCGCTCTCGCGCCGCTGTTCGACGCGTATCGCGCTTTCTTCACGGGCGGAAACCGGCTCGACGAGTCCCGCGGCTTCCTCGGGGAGCGCCTGGCGCGCGACGACTCGGTGGTCTTCCTGGCACGCGACGGCGAAGAAGCCGTCGGCTTCATTCAACTCTATCCGCTCTGGTCTTCATGGTACTGCCGGCGAATCTGGTTCCTAAGCGATCTCTACGTCAAGGAAGGTGCGCGTAAGCGCGGCATCGGGCGCCGCCTGGTCGCGCGCGTCATCGACTATGCGCGCGAAACGGCCGCGCTCAGCGTCATCGTCGAGTTGCCGCGTCGCGAGCCGCACCTGGAAAAGTTCTATCACGAGCTCGGTTTCGGCCGCGACGAGGTCTTCGAGCTGGCCCGCTACGTCGAGCCTGACCCGTAGTCGCCTAAGTCGAGGGCCGCAGGGACCAGGTTTCGCGCAGCGTCGTGGTCTGGCCGTGCGCGCTCAGCTCGTGAACGACTTGCCCGCTCATCTTGCTGATCGCGCCGGTCTCGATCGTAGCGTGGATGCTCGCTGTGATCTTGTCGGGAAGCGTGACGTGCGAGGGCGTCAGCCCATTCTTGACCCGCTGCGCGACGCGCCGCACGGGCACGATGCCGTGGATTTTTGCCTTCTCAGGGTCGATGGTCGCCGTCGTGGACGTCGTCGCGATCGCAGTCAGCGCGGTCGTACCGTGTGACGACTGTGTGAGCTGGGCGGGCAGCCCGATTGGCGAGGAAGCACCCGGTGCGAGCACGGGGATGCGCACCTGGACCTGCGAGCTTACCGGGTAGGCGCGATGTACTTGGAACATCAGCGCGACGCGCTGTAAAATCAGCCCGCCCTGCGCGCGCTGTGGGCTCGGCGTGCCTCGTGGCGCCGGAGGCGCCTGGCCGGGCGCGAGCACCACGGTTACCGGCGATTGGCCCGACGCGGTCACGGTGACCTTGGCGCCATTGGTCTGTGCCTTGACGAGGATAGATGCGGTCACGTTTTGCTGCGTCCCGTTGGGAGTGGCGATCGCGTCCTGATAAATGAACCGCGTGGAGCCGGGCGCCACGGCGAGGTTCGCCGCGAGCAGCGCAGTGGATGCGACGGTTAGCCGAGTTGCAAGAAAGCGCTTCATGCCGGAAGCGTTCTTGGCACGGCATCGCCTCCCTGTCCGTTGAAAATCGTTAGCCGCTACAGGATCGGCACGTGCGGAGCGGCGTCCTTGGGAGTGATGCCGAGGACGCGCGGATCGTCGTAAATCTCGACCGCGCGCTTGAACACCTCGAATCCGGAGCGCCGGTAAAACGCCAGCGCGTTAGGATGGTCGAGCGTGCAGGTGTGCAGCCAGAAGCGCTCGATCGGGTGCGACCACGCGATCTCGATCGCGCGGTTCATCAGCCAGCGGCCGGCACCGGTGCGGATCAGGGAATCGGCAACGCCGAAGAGGCTGAGCTCGCACTCGCGGTCGATCCGGAAATCGAGCTCCAGCACCCCATCGTCGCGACCGTCCGTCACGACGAGATATGCCTCCACCCGCGGATCGCGCAGAAAGCGCTCCAGCTCCGCGTCCGGCATCGCCAGCCGAATGCACCACAGATAATCGTCCCCCACGCGATGCACGGCGTCGCGGTAGCGTGCGAGCTCCGGCACCTCGAGTCGTTCTAGCCGCCAGGGTCCCTCGGGGCTCGGCCGCGGCACCGCCCGCGCGCGCATCTCGAGGAACGTCTGGACGTCGGCCAGCTTTCCTCGCGGTATGGCGTGATAGCCGTCGCTGAGCGTCACGACCCGGGATATTTATACCGCATCAGCTTCTTGAGGTTGATGCCGCGTATGATGCCTTGCGAGTGATAGGCAAGACCCCACGAGTCGATCGACGATTCGTCCGGAAAGACGCACGCCTCGAGCGTCTGATCGATGGCGTTCTTCTTGTACCAGCCGCCGCCCGCGCCGCTCGTCCCGCCGAACTGGTCGGATCCGCCGAGCAGCGAGCAGTAGCACGACGCCGGATTACCGTTGCACGAACCCATGGGAGGCTTCAGGATGTACGCGAGCGCCGCCAGCGTGGGCTTCGTCGTGTAGAGCGTGCTGACCAGGATGTGGATGCGCGAGCCGTCGCTCTTTTTCGTGTACTGGCAAAACGTGCGCTTGCCGGCCAGAAAGAGCAGCGAGGGCCCATCGGTACCGTAGACGGCGCGCCGCAGTTCGACCAAGCCGCCGGTCCGGCGGCAATACGCCGCCGCCGAGACTTCATCCGGCGCGGCCACGTCACCCTGAGCGGAGTCGAAGGGCGGCGCCACGCTCGAGGAGGCAGCGGCGCTCCATGCGGGAGGAGCCGCGGCGCCCCCGTTGACGCCGCATCCCGAAAAGAATACGGCAGTAATTGCCGCAATTGCCACGAGTGAAAGCTTCATGCTGACGACACGTTCTCGCGGCGACCGCGTCTTCCTCACCGGGGCGAGCGGATTCGTCGGCGCGCACGTTCTGCGCGAGTTGCTGGCGGCGGGTTATGCCGTGCGCGCGCTGCTGCGCCCTTCGCCTCGCGGAGTTTATCCTGAGCACCGTCGCAGGGCTCGCTCAGGACGGGCTCCATCGCAGGGTGTCGAGTGGGTTGAGGGCGACCTGCGCAACGTCGGCGGCTTCGCGCCGGCGCTCGAGGACTGTCGCTATCTCGTGCACTGTGCCGCGTTATACTCGTTCGCGCCGCGCGATCGGCGCGCGCTGCACGCGGTCAACGTCGACGGGACCGCGAGCCTGATGCTGGCGGCGCATCTCGCCGAGGTGGAACGAGTCGTGCTCACATCCAGCTCGGCGACGCTCGGTCACGCCCACAGCGGCTATCACCGCTCGAAGCTCGAGCAGGAGCGCGCGGCGTTCGCGAGCCGCGCGGCGGTCGTCTCGCTGCTGCCCACCGCGCCCATCGGTCCCGGGGACTGGAAGCCGACGCCCACCGGAAAGCTCGTGCTCGACTTCCTGCGCGGCCGCATCGTCGCACGAGCCCCGGAGTCGGGCGGAATGAATTTGGTCGCGGTCGAGGACGTCGCGCGCGCCCACGTCGCCGCGTTGACGTCCGGCCGCGTCGGCGTACGTTATGTCGTCGGCGGCGAGAACCTCAGCCTGGACCGGATCTGGGAGATGCTCTCCGAGGCCACCGGCCAGCCGATGCCGCGCCGCCGCGCGCCGTACGCGCTCGCGCTTGCCGCCGGATATGCGGACGAGCTGCGCTGCCGCCTGAATCCGCGCGCCGTTCCCAGCGTTCCCCTCGAGGGCGTGCGCATGTCGCGCGAACGGATGTACGCCGATTCCGACGACGCGCGCCGCGACCTCGGCCACGCGCCGACGCCGGTGCGCGACGCGATCGATCGCGCCGTCGCGTGGTATCGCGACAATGGCTACGTGGAGGTTCCGCGGCCCGAGGAGCCCGCAGACGCGGCTGCGAACACGCGGGCATGAAGTCGCTTATGGGTGTGAGCGACGACGCGGCACTGCTGCCGCGCGCGCTCGCGCATTATCATCTCGTCGCGCCGCTGATCGAATCGAGCCTTGCCGGCTCACCCATCGTCTTTCGCAACTATCCGGCCGGCGTCCAAAGGGACGGCGTTTTCCACGTCACGTCGGTCGCGCTCACCGCCAACAAACTGCTCTGGCTCGTCCACGCAAAGTACGCGCTGGAGTTCTACACATGGGCGCCCCTGCCCGACGACGAGGAGCGCTTGCGCTTCGCGCGCGTCCTGCTCGAGGCGCCTCCCGGCGTCTCGTTCGAGCGGGTGAAGCTGGCGGCGCTGTCGATACGCGCGCTCCTCTTCGATGCGACGCGGCTACAGGCCGTCGCGTTGCTCGACGGCGGAGCCGGTGTGGCGCTATGGATCCCGTTGGCCGACGCGCCGCATCCCAAAGCGGTGCGGCTGTGGCTGCATGCAATCGCCAATCGCGCTGCGGAGCTTCATCCTGACCTGGTCTCGACGGAGTACAACACGCACGCCGACGGCCGCGTGCACGTGCACGTCTCGAGCAACGCCGCTGGCCACTACAGCGCGGTGCCGTACTCGCTGCGCGCGCAGAACATGACGGTCTGCACGCCGATTCACTGGGAAGAGCTTGGCGGATTTGCCACGGCTACGGCGCTGACGAGCGAGGCGCTGGCGGCGCGCCTGCGCGACTCGGGCGACGTCTTCGCGCTGGAAGTAGCGCGGATCGCGGATCAGACCTTTGCCGGCGCGCAAGCATTGGTCCCAATGCGGACGACACCCCAGCCGCGCGGGCACATCATCACAGCGGCGATCGAAATTCTCGGTGACGGCAAAGCGCGCACGGCTGACGAGATCCTCGCGGAGGCGCTCACACGCGTGCTCGTCCCGCACGACACGACGCGCAAGTACGTCTACTCGGCCCTCATCGAATACATCGCGCGGCAGCTCGGCCGCGGGCGAAAGCCGCCGGTCGTACAGGACGCTCAGCGCCGCTTCCGCATCAACGAGCCGCCCGACGACTGGCCGGATCTCGCGCCACCGACGCCGCGGAAACCCGACGAAGCGGGCGCGGCGCTCGCGGAACGACTGGAAGCGACCGCCACCGGAACGGATCCGGGGGCGTTCGAAGCGGCAGTCTGCGACGCGTTCGCGCACCTGGGATTCATTACGGAGCACCTCGGCGGCCACGGACAGCCCGACGGCATCGCCGACGCCATTTTGGGCCGGCGCGGCTATCGCGTGATGCTCGAATGCAAGACCGCGAAGAGTGTCGTCCCGCGGCCCGACGTCGCCGAGGCGGCGAAGTTCCGCGAAGACTTTCGCGGCCAATACTGCGCGCTGGTCGGGCCGATGTTCTCCGACGAGATCGAGCTCCTCGAGGAGCTGCAGCTGCATCGCGTCACGGCCATCACCGTCCCCGATCTGCAGACGCTGCTGCACGTCGGTGCCGACGCGCTGGAAATCGAAGGCGTCCTCGCGCCGGGCTACGCGAGCGACGTACTGGCCGACGTGCTATGGGAGCGCGCACACGGTGCGTCCAAGCGCGTCGCGACGGTGGCGCGGTTCGTAGCGCGCGAAGGCTGGAAGGCGCAAATCGTCGCCGCGGAACAGGCTGGCGCGGAAGACGCGCCGGCTCTCACGGTGGAGGCGGCGATGCTGGTCGTCGACGCGGCGCTGCGCGCGCTCGGCTCGGCTCGCGCGTGTACGCGCGCCGAGGTGGAAGAGGCCTTCGCGTGGCTGAGCAGCCCAAATGTCGGGCTCGCTATCCGCGACTCCGGCGGGGGCCTGATTCTCCGCCGCGACGGCACATCGCACCTTGAGCTATGTGCAGTTCCTTGATGCGCGCCGCCACGGCGTCGCTAAAAGCCCGAGGATCTAAAGCTGGGTATCGGTAGAGCGTGGGCTCGATAGCCGCAAAATACTCGCCCAGCTGGCCGCCCTCGATGAGTCCTCGCGCAAACATGGCCGTGACATCGTCGGCGTCTTGCGCGTGTCCGCGCTCGATTTTGGAGAGCGCCTGGGCGTAAAGATCGAAGTGGTGAAATGTCATCGCCCCGATGCTCGCAATGAACGGGCTGCGTCGCTCCCAGTCCTCGCGGACGGGGATGAAGTCTGAAGGGACCGCCAGCTCGACGTTAATGCGGAGATCCTCTTTCAGCTTCGGTATCGCGCGCACCACGTCGTCGCGGTCGGGAACGATCTTGATGTCGACGTCGATCGTTGTGGAGCGCCAGCCGTAGAGTACGGCGGTCGCACCGCCGGCAAAATAAAGGCGCGTGGGTTCGTGGGCATGGCTCGAGATCGATTGCATGAATCGCTCGATCCGAGCGCGATCGGCTATCTCGCGCACTGGAGCGCGCGCTCGTAGCTCACGAGCCGCCGGATCAGGGCGTTGTATCGCGAATGAGCGGCGTCGCCGTGCGCTCGTTGCAGCAGCCGATACAGCCGCAGGTTGGGTTCGTCGATCGCTACCGGCACCTCGATTCCGCATGCCCGGAGTTTCGGGGCCCCGATGGAGACCAGCAGCGAGAGCGCCGACTCGTTGCCGGCGGCAAGGTCGTTCAGACCCTCGGCAACGAGATCGGCGCCGGGTAACGAGTCGTCTCTGAGATCCGGCCTCATCATAAGAAGTATATCATCCGAAGCCGCTAGCCACGCCGTAAGCGCGTGAGGTCGCGCTTGAGGGCGGCCAAGCCGAAACCCGACGGCGCGGCGTGCGAGGCGGCGAACCAATCCCGGCTGAGCACCGCGTACGCCTCGTCCATGTACGCTACGAAGAAGCGCCACGTTACCGCCTTGAGCCGGCCCCAAGTCACGACGTAGAGGTTCTGCGCGTCATAGCCCATTGCGGAAACGCAGTGCCCGTTGCGTTCGTTGGGCCTCGCCGCCCCAATGGCACCGCTCGGCGGTACGTCCCAACGGCGCCGCGTGTGGATCGCGAAGTCCGGAAGCGCGAAGCCGAGATAGCACGAGCCGAACAAGTCGATCGCGAGCTTCGCCTGTTCGACGTCGCGGTCGCGCAGTCGGGCGAAGGCCACGATCGCGTCGCCGCCGATTCCCGCGGTGCGCCAGTGTTTCAGTACGTCCAGGCAGTAGGCGCCGTCGTCGCGGCCGCCGCTGATCGCGTAATAGGCCGCCACGACCGCGCGCCACGCCGGTACGACCTCTCGCCGGCGCGCGTACGCCGTCCACGACTGCACCATATGCGCGGCGGCCGCGCAAGTGCAATCGCACAGACGATCGTTGGCATACATCGGCCACCGGTGCACCCGCGATTCACGATCAACCCGCGCTGGCGGCGTCCCCAAGCGCGGCGACAGATATTCCTCGAACAGCAACGTGCGGTCATCGCGTTTGGGGGGAAGCTTCCCGAGCATCCGCGCCATCGCAACGCAGTTAGCGCCCTCGGGGCCCCTTCCCGTTACGGACGCCTAGCTTTCGAGGAACGGCTTCCCTTCGTGCGCGACGAGCAGGTCGTGCATGTCGTTAGCGTGATCTTCCTCCTGGGCCAGGATGCCCTCGAGCATGACCCGAGTCGTCGGGTCCTTGTCGCCGAAGAAGCGGATCAGGTCGCGGTAGTGCTCGACCGCGATGCGCTCCGCAACGAGGTTCTCCTTGATCATGTCGATCAGCTTCTTGGCGTTACCGTACTCGGTGGCCGAACGCGTGTGCAAACCCGCGGGGTTGAGGTTCGGCGTGCCGCCCAACTGATTGATGCGGTTCGCGATCTTCTGCATGTGCTCGTACTCGTCGCGCGCGTGCTCGGCGAACTCTTCCTTCACGCTTTCGCTGTCGATGCCGACGGCCGAGATGTTGTGCACGGTGTAGCGTAATACGCAGACGACCTCGGTCGCGAGGGCGGTCTGAAGCAGCTCGATCGTCTGCGCGACTTCGCCCTGATAGTTCTCGGTGACGGCGCCGCGCTGCATCTGCTCCTGGGCGCGGCGACGCAGCTCTTTGATATCGGAAACGAAAGGTTGGCTCGCGGTACTCATGGCAAGTCCGTACACCGTGGACGAGAGAAACCCTACGGCAGCCTCGGAAGCCATCACGATCGTTGGAGCCACGGCGCTCGAGGCCAATGCCATACGCCGCGAGCGACCGAACGCCGCGGTCGTCGAAGGCGGCATCGCGCTCGCCAAGCTGCGCGAACCGGTGCGCGGCACGGTCATCGTCTGCGGCGTTGCGGGCGGACTGCGCAGAGATCTGCCCACGGGAACGCTGCTGATCCCGCGCCGAGTGCGGCGCCCCGACGGTAGCGAGCTCGAATGCGATCCCGAACTCGTCGACGCGCTCGGCGCGAGCGCGCGCCGGCTCGGTATCGAGCCGATATTCGACGCGCTGCTGACCGCCGGCACGATCGTCAACGGCGCCGCGCGTCACGACTGGGCGGCCCGTGGCTATGCGGCCGTAGATATGGAGACCGGGCTGATCCGGGCATCGCGCATCGCGGCTGTTCGCGTCGTGCTCGACACGCCGCAGCACGAGTTGTCCACAGATTGGGTAAACCCAATGCGAGCGATGTTTAAACCATCGAACTGGCCGCAGGCCGTGTGGCTCGCGCGCACGGCGCCGCGGGCGGCTCGGCTCGCCGCGCGAGTGGTGACGCAGGTCATCGGAGCGCGGCCGCGTATAGCGCGCCAATGGTGATCGAGCGCATCGACTCTCCCGCAGATGTCAAGCGCCTTCGGCGCGACGAAATCGACGTCTTAGCGAGCGAGATTCGAGACTTGCTCGTTCGTACGTGCGCGGCCAACGGCGGGCATCTCGCGCCCAACCTCGGCGTCGTCGAGCTGACGCTCGCGCTGCATCGCGTGTTGGATCTCCCCAACGACAAGCTCGTGTGGGACGTCAGCCATCAGACCTACGTGCACAAGATCCTCACCGGCCGGCGGGAGCGCTTCGGGACGCTTCGCAAGGGCGGTGGGCTCTCCGGCTTCGCGATGCGCAGCGAATCGGCGTACGATCCGTTCGGAGCGGGGCACGCCAGCACGGGAGTCGCCGCCGCGCTCGGCATGGCGACGGCGCGCGACCTGGTCGGCGGCGACGAGCGCGTCGTCGCGGTGATCGGCGACGGTGCGCTGACGGGCGGGCTTGCGTACGAGGCGCTCAACAACGCCGGCGGCCGGCGCAGCCAGTTCATGGTGATCCTCAACGACAACGAGATGTCGATCGCGCCCAACGTGGGCTCGATCGCGTCGTATCTCTCCGTGCTGCGCAGCAAGCCGTTCGCCAACTTCGTCCGGCGCACCGGTAAGGAGATGCTCAAGCGCATCCCGCTCGGCGGCGCCGCGAAGCGGGCGATCGAGGGAGCCGAGATCGGCGCGATGCACTTCATCGGTCCCGCCGAGAAGACGGCCGTCATCTTCGAGGAGCTCGGCTTTCGGTACATCGGGCCGATCGACGGTCACAACTACGACGTCGTGCTCGACGCTCTCCAAACCGCCTTCGATATCGACCGGCCCGTGCTCTTGCACGTGCGAACGGTCAAAGGTAAAGGATACGAACCCGCCGAGCGCGATTCGCGCACCTTCCATGGCATCGGTGCGAACGCGTTCGAGCCGAGCAACGGCGCGAAGAAGAGCAGCTCCGGCGCTCGTCCGAAGTTCCAGGATGCGTTCGGCGATGCGATGATCGCGGTAGCCGAGAAGGATCCGCGCGTCGTCGGGATCACGGCTGCGATGCCCGACGGCACCGGGCTCGCGAAGTTCGGAAAACGCTTTCCGGAGCGATACTTCGACGTCGGCATCGCCGAGGCGCACGCCGTTTGTTTCGCTGCCGGTCTTGCGACCAACGGGCTAAAGCCCGTCTGCGCGATCTATTCGACGTTTCTTCAGCGCGCCTACGATCAGATCGTCCACGACGTCGTCGTACAAAATCTGCCCGTCGTGTTCTGCATGGACCGGGCGGGCTTCGTCGGCGACGATGGTCCGACGCACATGGGATTGTACGACATCGCGTACCTGCGAACGTTGCCGAACATGACGCTGATGGCGCCGAGCACGGAAGCCGAGCTATTGCCGATGCTCGAACACGCGCTCTCGCTCAACTCGCCGGCGGCTATCCGCTATCCGCGCGGCTCGTCAAGTGGCCGACACGACCGCGCGCCCGCGCCGATCGTGCACGGCAAGGCCGAGGTGCTGCACCACGGCCGCCATGTGGCGATCCTCGCCTACGGGACGACGCTCGACATCGCATTGGACGCTGCTTCGACTTTGCTCGGCGCAGGCTCCGTGGAAGGCATGACTATCGTAAATGCGCGATTCGCGAAACCGCTGGACGAGGCGTTACTGCTCGAACTCGCTCGCGACCACGACCGCATCATCACGCTGGAGGAGCACTCGCTGGCCGGTGGCTTCGGATCCGCGGTCGCGGAGTTCGTCTCGGATCGCGGGCTCAACCTGAGTGTGGAACGCATTGGCGTATCGAACGTGCTCGTGCAGCATGACTCGCAGGACAAGCAGCGCGCGCTCTTCGGGATGACCGGCGATGCGCTCGCCGCGCGGATCGGGCAGATAACACCGGCGGCCTCCATCTTAGGCGCCTAGCCGTGGAGCTCGCGTGGCCGTGAATTCTGCACTGTGCTTGGCGGTCGTATTCCTGACGACCAATCTTTACGTCGCCGACCGCGCGACCGAAGCCGTCATCGCGTTCGATGCGGGTGGCACAAAGATTGCCCAGTACAACGCTAAGGCGGCCGTGTTCGACGTGGTCACCGACAGACGAGGCCACGTCTACGTGATATACGGCGCGCATAACGGAACGGACGAAGTCAAAGAGCTCTCGCACGACCTCTCTAGGGTGATCGCCACGTATCGGCCGGGAGGCATAGGTTTCAACCTCGCGATCGACGCAAACGACAATCTCTACGTAGGCCACGCGACGCAATCGGGCGCTTCCATTTACGAGTACCACTACGGTTCGACCCGCCTCGCGGCCATCTATCCGCTGCGGTTCAGCTGGCCGCGCATGCTCGGAATCTCGGTGCGCAACGGAATCATTTACTCGTCGGTGCAGACGCCCTTTAGAACGTACAGCTTCTTCGCATGTACCGTCGGGTCGATCGACAGCTGTAGACTAAGATATGAGATAACCGGCGCGGCGGATTGCGGTCTTACGTCGACGGGAAGCGATGTGGAGGTCACCTGGTTCGGCAGTCCTTTCACCGTTCGAAAGCTCGACACGTCGCGCTTCCGGCAAGTGGGTAAGCTCGACTTGCCGTCCGGCTATGCGCCGGGTTGGGCCTCGTTCTGCGCGCTGCATGACTACCGCGATGCGGTGTGGCTGCCGGTCCTGAGCTCTTCGAAGAGCGAATCCCTCGCGATCGAGATGGACATGCGACGGGGAGCCGTCCTTGCGAGAATCGGGGCGGGCACGCTCCGCGGACCCGTCGCCGCGTTTTACGGCAACGGCTTCACACCCTGACGCTCCGTCGCCCCGCTCTCGTAGGCTTTCTCGCAACCGTCAAAAGTCGGAGATTTAATACTGACCCAGTAGCTGCCAAGCAGGTTTCTTGACGCTGCTGGCGACGGGTGCTAAACTTGTCGCCTATGCCCCGGGGCGCATGAAAGCCGCCGAACAGAGCAGGGCGAGACACCTCCATTTTACGGAGCCCGTGTTTCGTCTTTTTGGTGTGCCCGGAAATGCCCGCGCCCTTCACGGCCTTTTACTAAGAGATTCGAGCGCAAAGAAAGAGAGTAATGGCGAAGACGACAGCTCCGAAGTCCGCACCAAAGAGTTCACCGGAACCTGTCCCGAGTTCGTCAGCTTCCAGCCCGGCGAGGGCTACCAAAGGTAGGTCGAAGCGGGCCACCGCTTCGACGAAAATGGGCGTCGATGGCAATGGCGCCTCGAGGATCATGCCCTCGACCTTCCCGATGCCGACCGGCGCGTTCACCGTGGAGCAGCGGCCGGAACCAGGGCCGAAGCGGGAGCGTCACTCGTTCGGTAAGATCCCGCACGTCCTCGAGGTGCCGAATCTCATCGAGCTGCAGAAGGCCAGCTTCGATTGGTTCAAGACCGAGGGGTTGGCGGAGGCCTTTGCCTCCATCTCGCCGATCAAGGACTTCACCGGTAACCTGATCCTCGAGTTCGGCGAGCACTCGCTCGGCGAGCCCAAGTACTCGATCGAGGAGTGCCGTGAGCGCGACATGACCTACAGCGCGCCGCTGCGGGTGCGCGTCCGCCTGATTACGGCGGAGTCGGGCGAGATCAAGGGCATCCCGGACCAAGAGATCTTCATGGGCGACTTCCCACTCATGACCGACAAGGGCACGTTCATGATCAACGGCGCCGAGCGCGTGATCGTGAGCCAGCTCGTGCGCTCACCCGGCGTCTACTACAGCCAAGACGTCGACACGAACGCGCGCCCGACGTTCAACGCCACGATCATTCCGAACCGCGGCGCCTGGATCGAGTTCGAGACCGACAACGGCACGAAGAATGACGAGACCGAGGGCACGATCGGCGTCCGGATCGACAAGAATCGCAAGATCTACGTTTCGACGTTCATCCGCGCGCTGTCGCGTCCGGAACTGGGCTGTAATTGGGAGACCGACGAGGCGATCCTGAAGCTGTTCGACGATAGTCCGCTGATCCGTAACTCGATCGAAAAAGACAAGGACGTCAAGACGCGCGAGGACGCCCTCAAGGAGATTTATAAGAAGCTCCGTCCGGGCGAGCCCGAGAACGCGGAAAACGCCGAGAAGCTGCTCGAGGCGCTCTTCTTCGACGAGAAGCGCTACGATCTCGCGGGCGTCGGCCGCTACAAGCTCAACAGCAAGTTCCACTATCGCATCGCGAATCGTGATCCGGACGCGCGCGTCGATCAGCCGTACGTCGTCATCGACGAATACGTCGATGCCGGACTCGAGATGCCGCCGATCACGGCGAAGTGCCTGTCGCGAGCCGACATGGTCGCGGTAATTCGCCGCCTCATCAAGGTCGCGACCCGCGTCGTTCCCAAGGACGACATCGATCATCTCGGCAACCGCCGCGTTCGCTCGGTGGGGGAGCTGCTGCAAAACCAGTTCCGCGTCGGCCTGCTGCGTCTAGAACGGGTCGTGCGCGAGCGCATGACCGTACAAGACATCGAGACGGTCACGCCGCAGGCGCTGATCAACATTCGCCCCGTGGTCGCGGCGATCAAGGAGTTCTTCGGCTCCTCGCAGCTATCGCAGTTCATGGACCAGACGAACTCGCTGGCCGAGCTGACGCACAAGCGGCGCCTCTCGGCGCTCGGGCCGGGCGGTCTATCGCGGGAGCGCGCCGGCTTCGAGGTGCGCGACGTGCATCACTCGCACTACGGCCGCATCTGTCCGATCGAGACGCCGGAAGGCCCGAACATCGGCCTCATCGGCTCGCTCGCGACGTACGGACGCGTCAACAAGTTCGGTTTTATCGAGACGCCCTACCGCGTCGTGCGCGACGGCATCGTGAGCGACGAGATCGTCTACCTCACGGCGGACCGCGAGGACGAGTACATCATCGCCCAGGCCAACACGCCGGTCGATTCGAGCGGCGGCAAGATCACGGCCGACTCGGTGGTGTGCCGCTACGCCGAGGAGTACATCGAAGAGCCGGCGGCTCGCGTGCAGCTGATGGACGTTTCACCGAAGCAGATCGTCTCGATAGCCACCGCGCTGATCCCGTTCCTCGAGCACGACGACGCGAACCGCGCATTGATGGGCGCCAACATGCAGCGTCAGGCGGTGCCGCTGCTCCGGCCGGACGCGCCCATCGTGGGAACCGGCATGGAGTACCGTGCCGCGAAGGATTCGGGCAGCCTGGTCGTGGCCGAGGAGGCCGGCACCGTGACATCGGTCGACGCTAAGGGCGTCGCGGTGCGCAACGGCGACGGCATCGAGCGGACGTACGAGCTGCTGAAGTTCGTGCGCAGCAACGCCGGCACGTGCATCAATCAGCGCCCGATCGTCAACGTGGGCGACGAGGTCGTCGCCGGTCAGATCGTCGTCGACGGGCCGTCCTCGGATCAGGGCGAGCTCGCGCTTGGACAAAACGTGCTGGTCGCGTTCATGCCGTGGGAAGGCTACAACTACGAAGACGCGATCCTGATCAGCGAGCGCATGGTCAAAGAGGACCGCTTCACCTCGATCCACATCGAGGAGTACGAGTGCGAGGCCCGCGACACGAAGCTCGGGCCGGAAGAAATCACGCGCGACATCCCAAACGTCGGCGAGGACGCGCTCAAAGACCTCGACGAGCGCGGCATCATCCGCGTGGGTGCCGACGTTCGCCCGGAAGACATTCTGGTCGGTAAGGTGACGCCCAAGGGGGAGACCGAGCTGACGGCCGAGGAGCGTCTGCTCCGCGCGATCTTCGGTGAGAAGTCCCGCGAAGTGCGCGATACGAGCCTCAAAGTTCCGCACGGCGAGAAGGGCAAGATCATCGACGTCAAGGTGTTCTCGCGCGAAAACGGTGACGAGCTCTCGCCCGGCGTCAATCACCTCGTGCGAGTCTACGTCGCGCAGAAGCGCAAGATTCTGCAAGGCGACAAGATGGCCGGCCGTCACGGCAACAAGGGCGTGATCGCCAAGGTGCTGCCCGAGGAGGACATGCCGTACCTCGAGGACGGCTCGCCGGTCGATATCGTGCTCAATCCGTTGGGCGTGCCGTCGCGTATGAATCTGGGTCAGATCATGGAGACGCACCTGGGCTGGGCGGCGCGCATGCTCGGCATGAGCGTGGCCACGCCGGTCTTCGACGGTGCGCACGCGGAGGATATCGCCGAGTGGCTACAGGACGCCGGCCTTCCGGCCGACGGTAAGACGTGGCTGCGCGACGGCCGCAGCGGCGAACGCTTCTCGCGTCCGATCACGGTCGGCCTCATCTATATGCTCAAGCTGGCGCATCTCGTCGACGACAAGATCCACGCGCGCTCGACCGGCCCGTACTCGATGATCACGCAGCAGCCGCTGGGCGGAAAGGCGCAGTTCGGCGGGCAGCGCTTCGGCGAAATGGAGGTCTGGGCGCTCGAGGCGTACGGGGCCGCCTACACGCTGCAAGAGCTGCTGACGGTGAAGTCCGACGATGTCGTGGGACGCGTGAAGACGTATGAGGCGATCGTCAAGGGCGAGAACGTCATGGAGCCCGGGGTTCCGGAATCGTTCAAGGTGCTCATCAAGGAGCTGCAATCGCTCGCACTCGACGTCAAGGTGCTCACCGAGAACCGCGA
This sequence comes from Vulcanimicrobiota bacterium, assembly GCA_963723485.1. GTDB lineage: Bacteria > Vulcanimicrobiota > Vulcanimicrobiia > Vulcanimicrobiales > Vulcanimicrobiaceae > Cybelea. The sequence continues at coordinate 42,992 of CAVRQS010000003.1, forward strand.
AGAGGTCGAGATCCGGACGCCCGAGGACGAGATGGGCGAATCGGAGCGGCGTGAGTACGGCCTGCTGATGGGCGATGAGCAAACGGCGGTCTCGCAGACGTCTGTCGCGACGCGCGAAGCCGCAGCCGAGGCCGGCCCTGAAGAGGCCGAAGCAGCGGTGGCGGCAGAGCCAGAGGAAGAGGAAGAGGAGATCGACGACAGCAAGCCGCTCGACGCGACGACCGCGATTCCGACTCCGCCGCCGACGCCCCGTCCGGCCGAGATCGAGGCGGAAGGGATCTTCGAGGAAGAAGAGGCGGCCGAGGAAGAGGTCGAGGGAGCGCAGGGTTACGAGCTCGAGGAGGAAGACGAAGAGACCTCTTACGAGGACGAAAAACCGGCGTACGATGGCGACGAAGAAGAGGCGCCGTTTACCGAGAGCAACACCGAAGAAGAGTTCTAAAAAGAGAGAGGCCCCGCTAACGCGAGGCCTCTCGACACAGCTACTCCCCTGTCAGTGCTTCGTGCACAGCCCCGTCACGGCGACCTTGCGTCCCGTTTTGGCCTCGGTAAAGGACGATGCCGAGGTCATCTTGGTGTTGCTCACTTTGGTGTTGACGATATCGGTCTGGCTCGCAATGTCCGGACCAGGAGCGAATGAAACGTCGTGCCACGACATCTTGTTTCCAACCCACCCGTTCGAGAAGGAGAGGCCGTATACGCCGCCGTCGCCGTAGAGCACGTCGACCCAGCGCTTCGCGTCCTTATCGTAGGTGATCTTGTCCAAGACGGTCAGCCTCTTGGCGATCCATGAGGCGGTATTCGTGGTGGACGTCTCCTCTATCCAATAGCCGGTCGGGTCCATCGTGTACGTCGAGGTCGTAACGTATGCACCCGGCCGCCGGGCGCTCTTCGTGCTGCACGTCCACGTGCCGATGAGGAACTGCATCGTCGAGAAGTTCGGTTTGGCCGGCGCTGGGATGGGCGTGCTCTCGACCTGAGCCACCGCGTAGGAAGGAATCACGGTCGCCAAAGCGACCGCAACGAGAATTAACATGCGTTTCATAGCGGTTGTGTTCTCCTCCGGAATGCCGGCGGGAGCGCCGGCCTGCCCAACGCCTTTGGCAGCATCCTCAGGCACGCCTGCCTGTGCGCCGCTCTCCGCCGGCAAGAATTCGCCAAGCCGTGTGGTAATGCGGGCAATTCGACATGAGCGGGCTTGAAAGGGTCGGCGTCGTCGGCACCGGTCGCATGGGTGCCAACATCGCCAAACGACTACGCGACGTGGGGTATCCGATCGCGGCGCTTTACGACGTTCGGCGCGAATCCGCGGCGGAGACGGCGGAGGAGGCGGGGGGCGAAGTCGCGGAGTCGCTCGCGCGCGTCACCGAGCTCTCCGATGTCATCATCACCGTCGTAACGGACGATGCCGCGATGTATCGCATCTTCGCGACCGAAGGCGACTCGCTGCTGACGGGCGCGCGCGGCAAGGTGTTCGTGAACTGCGCGACGGTCACGCCCAAGGTGCACGTCGACGTCGAGCGTTTGGCGCGCGCGCAGGGCGCGGACTCGCTCGAGGCGTGCATGGCGAGCTCGATCACGCAGGCTCGCAACGGCTCGCTCTACCTGATGATCGGTGGTCGCCGCGACGCCTTCGAGCGAATGAAACCGCTGTTCGAGAAGATGAGCGTGTCCCTGAAATATATCGGCGAAGCGGGACGGGCGGCGCAAGTCAAAGCGCTGGTGAACCTGGTGATGAACATCAATACGGCGGGGCTCGCGGAGGGTCTGGGGCTCGGCGACGCGCTGGGACTCGACCTCGACATGCTGCGCGAGGTGTTTTCGCAGACGGGTGCCAATTCGCGCGTGCTCGAGACCGACGGCGCCGACATGCAGAACCGCGACCACGACGTCTATTTCTCCGCGGCGCACGCGGCGAAAGACGGTGGCATCGCGCTCGGGCTGGCGGCCAACGTCGACCTCAGTTTGCCGCTCGCGCGAGCGACGTTCGAACAATACGAACGCATGAAGGCGCTTGGACTCGGAGATCTCGACAAATCGGGTGTATCCGAGCTTACGTTCAAGTCACGCCACAGCCGCTCGGCGGCGGCAAACTCTTAACATCCGGAGGTAATACACGTGGCCACCGAAACGAACATCGTACCCTTGGTTAGTTCCGGAACCGCCGGACCGCTCGGCGCGATTCACGTGCCGCGGCTCTGGCTAAAGCTCTCGCTCGCGTCGATCGGCGCGCTACCCGACGGCTACGACGAGTGCGGCGCCGGTTTCGATGCGATGACGCTAAGCGCGCTGGGTCTCGATCGCCAAAAGGCGATCGACTTCGTGCGCCAGCGCAAACCCCGTTACATGGAATTTGAAGAGTGGATCGTCGCCAACGGAAATACCGATAAGGCGACGATCGAGCGCCACAACGCCGCGATTCGCGCCTACAACCACGGCGACGAGCTTGCCAGGAGCATGCGCGAGAGTTCGAACATCGGCGACGCGTCCGTAAGAGACGCGGTGACGCTCAACACCGTCGAAGACCTCGACGAGATCTACGCCCGGAGTCTGAGCGCTTAGGGCTCTCGGGGACGCAGGCCGGCGCCCCCTCGGATTTCAAGGCCGGCGGATGTATGCTTGGCCTGCACGCTGATGTATGCTTGGCCTGCACGCTAGGGAAGGCTCAGCCCCCAATCAGGCCGACCCAGCCACCATGCGGAAAGCCTTCGCCACCGGCTGGGTCCTGGATGACCCCGTCAACTGTGACGTTGTCGCTCGCGATGATCTTTCCCATTTCGCCTCCGCCGTCATTCGACCGCATTTCGAGAACCGCGCGGGAAGAACTTCATCCCGAGGTGTATCATGCGAGGCGATGAGCGCAAAGAGCACTTTCGTCGATCAAGGCATCCAAGAATACATCATCGCGTCCACCGTGCGCGAGCATCCGCTCCTGCGCGAGCTGCACGAGGAGACGGCGCGCATGCCGAACGCGCGGATGCAGATCGGCCCGGAGCAAGGGCAGCTCATGGCGCTGCTGGCACACGTGACTGGCGCGCGGCGCTACCTCGAGATCGGTGTCTTTACCGGCTACAGCTCGCTGGCAATGGCACTCGCGTTGCCGCGAGACGGGTACATCTTAGCCTGCGACGTGAGCGAGGAGTACACGGCGGTCGCGCGGCGCTACTGGGAAGCGGCAGGCGTCATCGACAAGATCGATCTGCGCATAGGGCCCGCGCTTGAGACGCTGAAAGGTCTGCGCACGAAAAACGGCGCGTCCTTCGACATGGCGTTCATCGATGCCGACAAGGCAAACGCTAACGCATACTACGAAGCGTGCCTGGAGCTGGTTCGCCCCAACGGGCTCGTGCTCGTCGACAACGTCCTGTGGGGCGGCGCCGTCGTCGATCCGGCGGACGACGATCCCGACACGCAGGCGCTGCGCGAGGTGAGTCGGCGAGCCGGTCGCGACGAGCGCGTCGAAGCCGTGCTGCTGCCGGTGTGCGACGGCCTGCTCGTCGCGCGCAAGCGCTAGCCGTTTACGGCGGGCGCAGGTAGTTGAAGCGCGACCACGCGCCGCGGTCGGAGGCCGGCGGTGGTCCCGCCGCGGTGACCGAGTAACGGGCCACGTCGAAGCAGATCTTGCGGTGCGGGTAGTCGACGGCGATGGCCGCGACGCTCGCGAGATTCGTCTCGATGATGCCGTTGTAGCCGTCGGGCCGCTGCGACTCGGTGCAGATCGGCATCGTGCCGGTCGGCGCCCCGGGCGCATATCGCACCGACGCGACGGCGCCGCATGTAAACCCGTCGCGGGTTGCCGAGGGCGCGCCGCGATAATCGGCATCGCCCACGAGCGGCTGATGCAGCTGCGTGCGGACGCCGTCCCAGAGCGCGCCGCCGCCCGCCATGCCGGAATCGAGCACGACGTGGCTCAGCCACGTGCCGTTGATCTCCACCGTCGCGAGCGGAACGTGCGGGCTGAGGTTGACCGTCAGGCAGTGCAGCCTCGCGAGCCTCGACTGGCTGGGATAGAGCGTGACGGTTCGGTGCGCGCGATCGATGAGCGTCGGGAAATGCGTGAAGAAGTCGTAACCACAGAGCGCGCTGTACCCGGTGAGATTTGACGAGATCAAGGCGGGAACGTCGCGCAGCGCGTGGCCGGCGACGTCGAAGCTCGCGATCTCGGTCTGCCGATCGACGTACGTGCGGCCGTCCGGAGCGACCTCGAAGGTACCGGCGCGGCCTTGGAGGTGTGCGGACTGCGCGAGCATCGGCGAGACCAATATGGCCGAGCTGCCGGTGTCGAGGACGCACGAAGCGCGCTGACCTTCGATCGTCACCGGAATCGTCGTGCGCGTGGAGTTGAAGCCGCTCCCAATGGTCGTCGGCGCCGACGCGGCAGCCGGACGCGCGTCGCGCGCGATGGCGCCGAAGCTCGCGCCGAGGAAAAAAACGATGACGATTGCGCGCAATGCGGCTGGTGGAATCACGTTCGAGCGTAGGGTACCACAGGGGAGCGGGATTCGTCTGCGGCTCTCATCAAAGTGTAAGCTGGTGGTGGGCCACTAATGCGCGTCGTATGTATCGGGGGCGGTCCCGCCGGCCTTTACTTTGGAATTCTCGCGAAGCGGCGCTTTCCGGAGTGGCCGATTCGCATTCTGGAACGCAATCGGCCCCTCGACACCTTCGGTTGGGGCGTCGTCTTTTCAGACGCGACGCTCGAGAATCTTCGCGCCGCCGACGAGCCGACACATCGCGAGATCACGCAGGCCTTCGCGCACTGGGACGACATCGCGGTGCACTTTCGCGGCCACACGATCCGGTCGGGCGGACATGGCTTCTGCGGCATATCGCGCAAGCATTTGCTGCGCATCCTCCAGAGTCGTGCGGCAGAACTCGGCGTCGGCGTCGAGTTTGAAGCCGACGTGACCGACGTCCAGGCGCTGCGACGCGACTGCGACCTGCTCGTCGGCGCGGACGGGATCAACAGCCGCGTTCGCGCCGCGTATGCCGGGGCTTTTCAGCCTTCACTCGATCGCGGGCGCTGCCGCTTCGTCTGGCTCGGCACGACCCTGCCGCTGGACGCGTTCACCTTCATCTTCGAGCCCACCGAGCACGGGTGGTTTACCGTGCACGCATACCGGTTCGACGAGGAGCTCAGCACGTTCATCGTCGAGTGCCGCGAGGAGACTTACGCAGCCCACGGACTGGATTCGGCCGGCACCGAGGAGACGATCGCGTTCTGCGAGCGCCTCTTCGAGCCGTATCTGCGCGGCCATCGGCTGATGGCCAACGGCGCCCACCTGCGCGGCCGCGACTGGCTGAACTTCACGAAGGTCAGCAACGCGCACTGGGTCAACGGCAGCGCGGTCTTGATGGGCGACGCCGCCCACACGGCGCACTTCTCCGTCGGCTCCGGGACGAAGCTCGCAATGGAGGATGCGATCGGCCTCGTCGACGCGCTGGCAACGAACGCGGGAACGGCGCACGCCCTGCAGCAATACGAAGACGCCCGGCGCGTCGAGGTGCTGAAGCTGCAAAACGCGGCGCGCAACTCGACGGAGTGGTTCGAGAACGTCGCGCGCTATGCGACGCTGCCGCCGGAGCAGTTCGCGTACAGCCTGCTGACGCGCAGCCAGCGCATCGGGCACGAGAATCTCCGCCTGCGCGACACGACCTACGTCGACTCGATCGAGCGATGGTTTGCGGGGAGCGCGGTGCCGCCGATGTTCACGCCGTTTCGCCTGCGCGAGCTCGAGCTGCAAAATCGCATCGTCGTGTCTCCGATGGACATGTACAGCGCAGTGGACGGAACGCCGAACGACTTCCACCTGGTGCACCTCGGTACGAGAGCCTTGGGCGGAGCGGGGCTCATCTTCACGGAGATGACGTGCGTGACGCGCGAGGGGCGGATCTCGCCCGGCTGCACGGGCATGTACGTGCCGGAACACGGCGAGGCATGGAAAAGGATCGTCGATTTCGTGCACGCGTCGTCGCGCGCCAAGATCTGTCTGCAGCTGGGCCACTCAGGGCCCAAAGGCTCGACGAAACTGATGTGGGAGGGTATGGACGAACCGCTGGAGCGCGATAACTGGGCGGTGGTCGGTCCTTCGGCGATCCCGTACGCGCCGGCCAATCAGGTGCCCCTCGAAATGTCGCGCGCGCAGATGGAGGAGATTCGGGCGGCGTTCGTGCGCGCGGCCGAAATGGGCCTCGCTGCCGGCTTCGACATGCTCGAGCTGCACTGCGCGCACGGCTATCTGCTCTCGTCGTTCATCACGCCGCTGCGCAACCGGCGAACCGACGAGTACGGCGGCTCTCTCGAGAACCGGTTGCGCTATCCGCTCGAGGTGTTCCGCGCGATGCGCGCCGTCTCGCCGAAGGAGCGTCCGATGTCGATCCGCATCTCGGCGACGGATTGGGTCAACGGCGGCGTCTCGGGCGACGACGCAGTTGAGATCGCGCGCGCCTTCAAGGCGGCGGGCGCGGACCTCATCGACGTGTCGACTGGGCAGACGTCGCCCGACGCCAAGCCGGTCTACGGCCGCATGTTCCAGACGCCATATGCGGACAAGATTCGCAACGAGGTTGGGATCGCGACGATGGCGGTCGGCAACATCACCGACGTCGATCAGGTCAATGCGATCCTCGCGGGCGGTCGCGCGGACCTCGTCGCACTCGGCCGGCCGCACTTGGCGGATCCGTTCTGGACGCTGCACGCGGCCGCGCAGTTGGGATATCGCGACGCCGCGTGGCCCGTGCAGTATCTTCCGGGCAAGGAGCAGCTCGAGCGTCTCATCGCGCGCGCAAAGCAGACGCAGTGAGCGTCGCGGGAAGGCACGCACTCGTGACCGGCGGGGGCCGCGGCATCGGCCGCGCTACGGCGAAGCTGCTCGCGCATCACGGTGCGCGGGTCAGCATCGTCAGCCGTTCCGCGGGGGCGCGGGCCGACGTGACCGACGAAGTGCAGGTACGCGACGCGTTCGAAAAGTGCCGCGAAGCCAACGGCCCGATCGCGATCCTCGTGAACAACGCGGGCGTCGCGGAGTCCGCGCCGGTGACGCGCACGGATCGCGCGATGTGGGACCGGATCCTCGGCATCAACCTGACGGGCACGTTTCTGTGCACGCGCGAGGCGCTGCCCGACATGCTCGCGGCGGGATGGGGGCGCATCGTAAACGTCGCCAGCATCGCCGGCCTCGAGGGCGCACCGTACATCGCCGCCTATTGCGCGAGCAAACACGGCGTCGTTGGTTTCACCAAGGCGATCGCCGCTGAATGCGCGGCGAAGGGTATCACTGCCAACGCCGTCTGCCCGGGCTACACCGACACCGATATGCTCGGCCGCACGCTCGCGAACATCACCGCCAAGACCGGACGAGGCGACGAAGAGACGCGCGAGCTGCTGGCGCGCGGCAACCCCGGCGGCCGGATCGCAACGGCAGAAGAAGTCGCCGAAGTAATCGTAGATCTCGCGCTCGGCAGCCAAACCGGCGCCGCCGTGATCGTGCCGCGACGATCGTGAGAACGACAAACGCCGCAACGTCGGATCTCGAGCTGCTGCGTGCCCGCATTCGTGTGGCGCTCGAGTTGGCGATCGGTAACGGCGCCGTCCAGGCGCACCGCGCGCTCGACCAAGTGGCGCCGTCGGTCGGGCGGGGCAACGGCGAAATCGATGCGCTGTACTTTCAGGCCCGCGGGATCGCGCATATCAAGGCCCGGGCGGTGGCGCAAGGGTTCGAAGCGCTGGAGCGAGCGCTGGCCGCGGCGCGAGCTCACGGTGATTCGAGCCTTTGCGTGCGGGTGCTGTTGAACTACGGTTCGGCCCTCGTTCAGGACGGTAACGTCGCGCTCGCCGTGGTGTGCCTCGAAGAGGCGCTCGCGGCGTCGCGCAGCGTGGAGGTTGGCGCGAAGCCCTTCGTGTTGGTGAGTCTCGCGGAGGCGCTGCTCGCTGCCGGCGAGCTCCGGCGCGCGACGGGTCTGCTGACCGAGTTGCAGACCTCCGGTGCGGGCACGACGCGCACCTCGCTCGTAGCGGCGGCGGTGGCAATCGCGCTCGCAATGGTGCTGGGCGAGGAGACGCTGCTCGAACTCAGCTCCGATCCGAGCCTCCTCGACCTTGCGTTTGCGCTTCCCGAACAGGGGCTGCTCGGCCCTCTCGTGGAGTCGTTCTGCGCGCTCTACGAGCAGCGCGGCTGGCGCGCGCAGCACGACGCGCTTCTGGATCGTACGTTGTCATCGTTGTCCGTTCTCGACAACAGCCTTCTACTCGGCATCCGCGCCGCGAGGCTGGGAAAGCCGGAGCACCTTCCGCGAACAAGTGCGCTCATGGCTCAGCAGTGCGCCGGAGCGTCGACGTTTCTGGGCGCTCACCAGGATCTGTTCGAGAGCTTCGTCTCGGCGCGGCGCGGAGTACCGAAGCGCGCGAAGGAGTTCGCACTTCGAGCTGCAGACGAGTTCGGGCGGGCCGGGCGCCCGCTGCTGCAGGCGTTGGCGCTGGACGCGGCCGGACTGACGAGCCGCGCGCTCGGGCTGCGGGAGCGCTGCGGCGCACGCATCGACGTCCGCCCCGTTTGGAAGGGGACGCCGATTCATAAGCGACTCGCGACGGCGCTGACGCCGCGCGAATCGGAGGTCGCACGGCTGGCGGCGCGGGGAACGACGAATCGGGCAATCGCCGCCGCCTTGGGGCTCAGCGAGAGGACCGTCCACCATCACTGCGAGTCGATCTTCTCGAAGCTGGCAATCCGGTCGCGCTGGCAACTCGCGCCGGCCCTCGGCGAGCATATGGGCAAATTGCCCACGCTACCCCGGCAGCGTACCTAGTATCATCCGTTCATGAAACCTTCAAGTTCGGCCGCCTGCGCGCTCGCGCTCCTTTCTGCATCCGGGCTTCTGGCCGGCTGCGGCGGGACAGGGAGCTCGCAGTACTCGGCGCTGCCCGCCGCACGCGAGCCTGCCGCTATCGCGCAGTCGTGGATGTCGCCCGATGCGAAGCGGCGCGACCTGCTCTACGTCTCCGACCTCGGCACGGACGACGTCAACGTGTACTCGTATCCGCAGGGCGAGCTGCGAGGCAGGCTGACCGGCTTCAACGCCGTGCACTACGAGTGCGTCGACGCGGCTGGTGACGTCTTCATCGCCAACGGCGGCGCCAAACAGCTGCTGGAGTACGCCCACGGTGGCACGCAGCCGATAAAAACCTTTACCGAGCCGGGCTTTACGCACGGCTGCGCCGTCGATCCCATCACCGGCGACCTTGCCGTCTTGCACGATCCGCCGTCGAGCGGCTACGGCGGCTTCTCGATCTACAAGCACGCGAAGGGGAAGCCCAAAGAGTATACGACGCCCAACGTCTTTCGCGTCTACTTCATCGGGTACGACGGCAACGGCAATCTCTTTGTAGACGGCACCGCCTACCACCTCACATTTGAGATCGCGGAACTCCCGGCGGGCAGCCAGACGCCGAAGGCCATCACGTTGAACCAAAATATCGCGCTTCCCGGCGCCATCGCGTGGGACGGCAAGTACCTCGTGGTCGGCGATCAAGTCTCCCTCTCCGGACCCTCGAAGATCTACCAGTTCACGATCAGCGGTAGCACCGGCACCCGTGTCGGCACGACGGAGCTCGCCAATTCGTGCGACGTTCTGCAGTTCTGGCTTCAGGGCAAACGCGTTATCACGAGCGACGTTTGCGCGCCGCGCGTGCTCTACTTCCACTATCCCGCGGGCGGCTCGTCCACCAAGACCATCAGCCACTCGCTCCAGGAGCCCGTCGGCGTAACGGTCAGCGTCGCGAAGTAGCCGCTCCACGGGGGAGGCTATGCGCCATACCAGCGCAGGTGCGGCCAGATGACCGAGAGCGGCGCGACGGGATCGCGGCAGAGATAGATCGGCGCCGGGCCCTCGACGATCCATTTATAGGGCTCGGTTGAGGTGCGCACGAGCACTACGCTGCGGTAGTAGCGGCGAAGGAGATCGATGCGCGTCGCGCCGATCGCGATGACGGAGCCGCCGTCGTACCCGTGCGTGCCCCAGAGGTAGTAGTTATTTTGGCTGGAGATCGCGGGCGGCAAGCCGTAGCCCGGCCCATAGAAGTCGATCGCGCCCGCGTCGCCGTACGTGTCGGCGTAGATAGCGGTGCGCGCACGCAGCTCCGGTGGCAGCGAGTCGTAGACGGCGGCGACGTCGCGCGCCAGGCGCTGCCAGCCGAACTCCTCGGCGAAGAGCGGCTGGATGAGGCGCGGCGGCGTGCCGCCGCGGCCGGTCAAACCGAGAAGCTTGACGTACGCGATGAGGCCGTCGACGGGCAGAACGGGGAGCGAGAGCGGCACCGCCGCGATCCCCACGATGAGAACGAACGCGAAAGACGCAGCACGAACGTACGCCGCGGCGCGCTCGATCGCGACCGCGCCGATCGCCAGCAACGCCGCGTAGAAACCGACGATATAATAGCCCTTCGCGCCGAATGCGACCGCGATAGCAAACACGACCGCATACGCGATGGAGATAAACCGCACGTCGCGCAGCGCGACGAGCCGGAACGGCGCGATCAACCCGGCAAGCCAGATCGGAACGGCCGCGGGGTTCGCGTAGAGCAGTTGCTCCGCGGCGAACGCCCCGAGGTTGGCGAACCACGCGCGATACTCGAGAGCAAGGCCTGACGCTAGCGCGGGGCGATGGGCGGCGTCGCCGCGCAGCACCTCGATGAAGGCCCATCCGTGTGCGGCCTGCCACGCGATGTTGGGCGATAGCAGCAACACCGCGAGCGCCGCGGCGAAGAGCGGGTAGGGCGAACGCAGCACGTGCCGTTCCGGAGTCGCGAGCAGTCCGGCGCCCATGCCGGCGAGCGGCAGGAGCATCGAATATTTCGCGTACGTGCCGAGTGCCGCGACGACTCCGAGCGCCGCCCACAACGGCGGCGCCTCTACGCGCGAGGCACGCCCGATGCGAACCGCGATGAGGATCGCGAGCGTCCAGAACAAGGGCTCGAAGGAGCTGGTCGTCAGCGTATTGCCGAGCAGCAAATAGGCCGGCATGAGGAGCGTTGCGGCGCCGCACAACCACTGAGCGAAACGCCCACCGCCGAGCTCGCTCGCGAGCTTGACCGCGAGGTAGACCGTCAGCGCGCCGGCGAGGATCGGAAGCGCGCGCAGCGCGAGCGGCGAGTATCCCGCGCCCGCCGCGAGCCACGCCGCCAATGCCACCAGCGGCGGCTGATCGACGTAGCCCCACGCGAGATGCTTGGAACACGCGATGAAGTACAGCTCGTCGCGGAAGTACCCGTAGCGCCATGCAGTGGCGCCATGGAGCACGAGGGTTAGGAGCGCCAGGAAGGCCCCGATCACGCGGTGCGGCGCGCGAGGACCATCAGGCTCAAAGCGAAACCGCAGACCCCCGACCAGATCCACGAGCCCAGCGCGACGTTCCAATCCCACCAGACGCGCTCGGTCGCAAACGTTCCGAGCAAGTAAATGCCGATATACATCATCGGAACGGCGATGGCAAAGGTTCGGAAGGCGCGCGTATGCCCGAACGCCGGATGCGGGTCGTAGCGCGCGATGAAAACGTCGGCGAGCATGCCGGTAAGCAGCGACTGGGCGATGGTCACGGTCAACAGCGGCGATTGGTTCGTGAACGCCGCCGCGGCGGGAATGTTGCCGATCGGCAACAGGATGGTCAGCATGCCGAGGCACGGGTGCATGCGCGCCACCAGCCAGAGTGCGAATCCGGCGATCAGCGTGCTCTGGAAGATCACAATCAGCACTCCGGTCGCGATCTTGTAGTATCCGATGCCCAGCGCGGTGAGGTAGTTCGGCGTGAACGGTATGATCGGCGGCGGGGCGTTCACCCGGCCGGCCGCCGGATCGAAGGCATACGCCGTTCCGAAGTGCGCCAAGATCAGCCACGTTGCCAGCCCGAGCGCCAGCGGCAGCTGCCGCGCGAGCGTCGTCGACCCAGCGCGATCGGCCAGCACCGAACGGATCGGACCGCTGGCCAAGAAGAAGATGCCGAGGCCGAGGATCTGATGCGTCGGTGACAGGAGCGCGTCCACGCCCTCCTCGATGCCGAGCGCGCGGTGCCAGATCATGTCGCCGATGCCGCCCAGAACGAAGACCGGTATGCCGAGCAACGCCAACCGGTAGGGCCGTGGAAAGACGTTTGACCAATCGTAGCCGAGCGCGCGGTAACGCATCCCGTAGGCCGCGATGACCAACGCCAACGCCAGCATGCCCGAATAGAACACGGCGTGGTAGGCGGTAAAAAAGCTTTCGACCGGAACGTGGCCGTGCGCCCAAGCGTCCAGGAAGAACCCAGCCGCGATCCATACGCCGCAGATGCCAACCGCATAATCGAGCACGAGACTGCGCGGAGCGGCGTGCTGCAGCATGAAAAGGGGCGTTACGCGAGAACGGGCGAGGCGCCTTCTCGCGAGCAGGTGGGTTCGCGGCGCGCTTCGTACGACTGCTGACGTGCTGCTTCGCATCGGAGCGCTCGGTCTCGCGACGCTATTGGGAGGGTGCGCGTTGCATCCGGTTGCCGTCCCGGTCAATGCCGCCGTCGGCCCAACGGTACTGCCGACTCCGCGCGTCGAGCCGAACGGCGCGCTGCCGCATATCCTCGCGATGCGCTTTTCGTCGCTCGACGTGCGGCGCGGTGAGCGCTGGTCGGGAGCGTTCGTCACCGGCACGAACGTCGCCAGCGTCGAAGTGCGAACGAATCTATTTTCGATAAACGTGCCGCATCGCGGCTCCGGACGCTTCTCGTTCGCTCTCGACGTGCTCGACGCTCCGCCGATCTTCATACGCTCGTACAGCCTCCGCGTGATCGCTCGAAACAGCGCCGGCAACACGTACGAGGAAGACCTGCCGTTCCGAATCCGATGACCCACGCGCGTTATGAGACGGCAGACGACGTCCTGACCATCACGCTCGACGGACCGGCGCACAAGAACGCGCTGACGTTCGAGCTCTACGCCGAGTTGCGCGATCGGTTCCGAGCCTTGCCCGGAAACGCGGCCGTAAAGGCGATCGTCCTAACCGGAGCGGGCGGCGATTTCTGTTCCGGCGGCGACGTCGGGGAGATCATCGGCCCGCTGACGCGGCGCGATCCGAAGGGACTCCAGGAGTTCACGCAGATGACGGGCGACGTGGTGAAGGCGATGACCGCGTGCCCGCAGCCGATCCTGGCCGCCGTGGACGGCGCGTGCGCCGGCGCGGGCGCGATCCTCGCGATGGCGAGCGACGTGCGCTTCGGAACGGAACGCTCGCGCGTCGCATTTCTGTTCGTCCGAGTGGGACTGGCGGGCGCCGACATGGGTGCCTGCGCGATGCTGCCGCGCATCATCGGGCTCGGTAGGGCCGCGGAGCTGCTTTACACGGGGCGCAGCATGTCGGGAACGCAGGCGCACGAGTGGGGCTTTTACAACGAGCTGTGCGCGCCTAACGAGCTGCTCGCGCGCGCCATGGAGTTCGCGCGCACGATCGCGCGCGGCCCGACGGTCGCGCACGCGATGACCAAGCGAATGCTGAAGTACGAGTGGGCGCTCCCGCTCGACGAGGCCATCGACGCCGAGGCCTGGGCCCAAGCGACGTGCATGGAGAGCAACGACTTCCGACGCGCCTACGAGGCGTTCATGGCCAAACGCGCACCGCATTTCGAGGGGAATTGACATCATCGTGCTTCCCGAGCTCGCGTGGCCGTTTTTTGACGAGGAGCACCGCGCGTTCAGCGCCGGCCTCCAGCGCTGGCTCGAGCAGGCGGACGTGCTCGACGACGAGCGGAATGCCGACGCAAGCTGCCGCGCCTGGGTTCGCGCGCTGGCCGAGGGTGGGTGGCTGCGGGCCTGCGTGCCGGGCGCCTTCGGCGGGCTGCGTGCGGAGCTCGATTCGCGCACCCTCTGCCTGGCACGGGAGGCGCTCGCATATCGCTCCGCGTTCGCGGACTTCGCGTTCGCGATGCAGGGCCTCGGGAGCGCGCCGATCGCGCTGTTCGGTAACGCCGACCTCGCGCGCCGTTACCTGCCCATGGTCGCCAACGGCCGCTGCGTAGCTGCGTTCGCGCTCTCCGAGCGCGAGGCCGGCTCCGACGTCGCGGCCCTCGCGACGCGTGCCCGCCGCGAGGACGACTCGTACGTCTTGGACGGCGAGAAGACGTGGATCTCGAACGCGGGCATCGCCGATCTGTACGTCGTCTTCGCGCGAACGGGCGGCGAAGGGGCGAAAGGCCTGACCGCGTTTGCCGTGGATGCAGCGACGGCCGGCTGCTCGTCCGGCAAGCGGATTGAGACGATGTCGCCGCATCCGCTCGGCACGCTGCGGCTCGACCGCGCGCGCGTTCCCGCTTCGCGGCGCATCGGCGAAGAAGGCGAGGGCTTCAAGATCGCGATGGCGACGCTGGACGTCTTCCGCAGCACCGTCGGCGCGGCTGCGGTCGGATTCGCGCGGCGCGCGCTCGACGCGTCACTCGAGCACGCGAAATCTCGCAAACTCTTCGGCGCTCCGCTCGCGGCGCTGCAGCTGACGCAGGCGGCGATCGCGACGATGGCGACGGATGTCGACGCGAGCACGCTGCTCGTGCATCGCGCCGCCTGGATGAAGGACACGGGACACGGGCGCGTAAGCCGCGAGTCGGCCATGGCGAAGTGGTTCGCCACCGAGGCGGCGGGGCGCGTGTGCGATCGTGCGGTGCAGCTCTTCGGCGGCCGCGGCGTGACGCGCGGCGAGATCGTGGAGCGGCTTTATCGCGACGTCCGGGCGCTGCGCATTTACGAGGGAGCCAACGAGATCCAGCAGCTCGTCATTGCGAAACAGCTTTTGGAGCAATGAGGGATCGCTTCGCGGAGGAGCGGCTCCCGCCGCCGGAGCGAATGCCGAGGGTGCTGCTCGAAGGGCTCGAGTATCCGGAGCGGCTCAACGCCGCCGTGCATCTTCTCGACCGCCGAGTCGCGGCCGTCGGCGCGGAGCGCCGCTGCATCCTCGCGCCCGGAGACGAAGTGTGGACGTACGGGCGGCTCTTGGAGTCCGCCAACCGCATCGCGCATGCTTTGGTGGACGACCTCGCGTTCGAGCCGGGAAATCGCGTCCTGCTGCGCGCGCCGAACACGCCGATGCTGGCGGCATGCTGGTTCGCCGTGCTCAAGGCCGGAGGCATTGCGGTGACCACGATGCCGCTGTATCGCGCCGGCGAGCTGCGCTTCATGATGGAGAAGGCGCAGGTCAAGCACGCCCTCTGCGATCTCCGTCTGCGCGACGAGCTCGAGCGCGCGTGCGAGCATCACCGTGGCGTTCGCCGCGCATACTTCGGCGGCGCGGCACCGGGCGCGACTTCGCTCGAGCGGCTGGCCGCCGGTAAGCCCGAGCTCTTCGATAACGTCGAAACGAGCGCGGAGGAGGTAGCGCTCATCGCATTCACGTCGGGAACGACCGGCACGCCGAAGGCGGCGATGCACTACCATCGCGATCTGCTTGCGATTTGCGACACGTACTGCGTCCGCGTGCTGCAGCCGCGCAGCGACGACGTCTTCTGCGGGAGCCCGCCGCTCGGATTCACGTTCGGGCTGGGCGGGCTGCTGCTGTTCCCGCTGCATGCCGGAGCCGCGACGGTGCTGCTCGAGAAGGCGGGGCCGAACGAGCTGCTCGCGGCGATCGAGGAGTTCGGGATAACGACGCTGTTCACCGCACCGCTCGCATATCGCGCGATGGCCGGCGCGCTCGAGGGCCGCGACATCTCGGCGCTGCGCACCTGCGTCTCGGCGGGAGAGACGCTGCCCAAGGCCGTCTGGGACGAGTGGCACGCGAAGACCGGGCTGAAGATACTCGACGGCATCGGCAGCACGGAGATGCTGCACATCTTCGTAGGATCGCCGCAGGCCGAGGTGCGCGGCGGCTCGACGGGGCGCGCCGTGCCGGGTTACGCGGCGGAGATTCACGACGAGAGCGGCCGGCCCGTACCAGACGGCACCGTTGGGCGCCTCGCGGTGCGCGGTCCGACGGGCTGCAAGTATCTGCAAGACGACCGCCAGGAGACCTACGTGCAGAACGGCTGGAACTATCCGGGCGACGCGTATCTCCGTGACGCCGACGGCTACTTCTGGTACGTCGCGCGGGTCGACGACATGATCGTCTCCGCGGGCTACAACATCTCGGGTCCGGAAGTCGAGCAGGCGCTCATCGCGCACGCCGACGTGAGGGAGGTCGCCGTCGTGGGCAAGCGCGATCCTCAGAGGGAGACGAACTACGTCAAAGCCTTCGTCGTTCTCATCGATGGCAGCGCGGGCGGCGACGCGAAGGTGGAAGAGCTGCGCGAGTTCTGCAAAATGCAGATCGCGCCGTTCAAGGCGCCGCGAGAAATCGAATTCGTAACCTCGCTGCCGCGCACACAAACCGGAAAGCTGCAACGCTACAAGCTCCGCAGCCCCGCGTCATCCTGAGGATCGCCGGTCATCCTGAGCCCTTCGACGCAAAACGACTGGCGAGGCGAGAAAAACTCGGCATCCTCGTCCCCACGAGGTATGGTCCGCCCGCCAAAGGAAGAACCAGGCCCTAGTCCAGGCGAGCATTTTACGCTCGCCGAGGATTTTGACGATCTCTGACGCCCGGCTATCCCGGATCGAAAGGAGCCTAACACAATGCGAACCGCCCTGGCCGCGGGGGCAGCCGTTGCCGCAATCGCGCTTCTCTCAGCTTGTTCCGGCGGGTCCCAGAGCCCCGCCTCTGCGCTCCCGACCTTCGGCCTGAATCAGAGCCGGACGATGGAACGCTCGCAACCGCTCGCGAATGCCGCCGAGTTTGCGTTCGAGGCCAATGAGGGCTCGACAAACGTCTCCGCTTATAAGATCGAGAGCAACGGTGCGCTGACGCCGGTCAAGGGATCGCCGTTTGCGGCAGGTTCCGGACCCTCGGGCGTCGCCGTCGATCCTTCCGGCAAGTTTGCGTACGTGTCGAATTCCGGTTCGGATAACGTCTCCGCGTTTACGATCGATACCGCAAACGGCGCGCTGAAGCCGATCAAAGGGGCGCCGTTCGGGGCCGGCACGACGCCCTCGGGCATCGTATCCACCGAGAAGTACGCTTACGTATCGAATGTGGGCGTCGCCAGCGCCAGCAACGTCTCGGCGTATACGATTGCGAGCGGCGGCACGCTGAAGCAGATTAAAGGGTCGCCGTTTGCCGGCGGAACAAGCGCTCAGTACGTAGCGACCGATCCGTCCGGCAAATTCGTTTACGTGCCCAACGCCGGCTCAAATAACGTTTCCGCGTATAAGGTCGGGAGTGACGGCGCGCTGACGCCCGTGAAAGGCTCGCCGTTTGGCGCGGGAACGCAAGCGTTCGGCGTGGCCGTCGATCCCGCCGGCAAGTTCGTCTACGTCAGTAACGTCGGCTCAGGCAACGTGTCGGCCTATGGACTCAATTCCAAGAGCGGCGCGTTGACGCCCGTCAAGGGCTCGCCATTTGCGGCCGGGAGCGGCCCCTGCAGCGTTATTGCCGATCCAAACGGCAAGTTCGTTTACGTGCCGAATCTCAACTCCGAGAACGTCTCCGCGTACGCCATCAAGAGCGATGGCGCCCTTACGCCGGTCAAAGGCTCGCCCTTCGCGGCGGGCGCCGGAGCCTGCTATGGGGCGTTCGATCCGGCTCGCAAGTACCTCTACGTCGGCGACAGCAGCGCCAATAGCATTTCGGGATATGGGATCGCGAGCGACGGCTCGCTGAAGCCGCTCAAAGGGTCTCCGTTTCCCGCGGGTGCCACTCCGGCGGCCATCGCCACGTGCCGCGTAACCTCGGGAAGGTGCGTTCCGGCATCGTTGTAAGTTAAGGGGGAGGCCGCGGCGGTAACACCGCGGTTGCCTCGATCTCAACCTTGGCGCCTTCTTCGAGAAGACCCGCGACCTGCACCAGCGCCATCGCGGGATAATGTTCTCCGACGATCTCGCGATATGAGGCGCCGAGCGCCCGCAGCGCACCGCGGTACTCGTCCTTGTCGGTGACGTACCACGTGAGCCGCACGAGGTGTTCGGGACCGCCGCCGGCAGCCCGGAGGACCGCGACGACGTTGCGTAGTGCCTGACGCGCCTGCTCGAGGAAATCGTCCGAGACGAGCTCGTTGCGTTCGTTCCAGCCGATCTGACCGGAGACAGCGAGGTAACGCCCCTCGGCAACGATGCCGTTGGCGTATCCGCTCGGGCGCGGCCAGCCCGGCGGATTGACGACGTCGCTCACGCGAAATCCGCCGCGGTCGTCCGGTCGTTGCCGCGGGCGACTCCGACCGCACGCAGCGCGAGCGTACCACCGGCGCCGACCAGCAGGTTGATCAGCAGCGAATAGAAGGCGATGAAGCCCGTCAGCGTCCCGCCGAACGCATGCAGCGTGTAGTTCGACGTAAAGCCCGCGCCGTAGGCCATCGCGCACGCAGCGGCGAGACCGCACGCCCAGCCCGCGAGCAGCGCATTCGGATCGAACCAGCGCGTCCACAGGCCCATCACGAACGCCGGAAACGCCTGCAGCATCAGCGCGCCGCCGAGCAGCTGGAAGTCGATCGCGTATGGTACCGGCACGAAGAAGACGAAGAGCAGCGCGAGCGCGCAGATCACCAGCGTCAGCACCTTCGCCACGATTGTCTCCACGGGGGAGCGCTGCGGAGAGAACTCGCGGAAGACGTTGCTCGCGCAGAGATTTGCGGCACCGATGCTCATGACGGCCGCCGGCACGAGCGCGCCGATGAAGATCGCCGCTCCCGCGACTCCATAAAACCACTGCGGGAAATAGCGAGCGAACAGCAGCGGCACGATGCTGCTCGTGTCTTTCGCGGAGATGCCTGCGGCGACGGCGCAGTACCCGAGCAGCGCCAACAGGCCGAGCAGTATCGAGTAGATCGGCAATAAGGCGGCGTTGCGACGGATGACCTCGCGGCTGCGCGCCGAGAGGACGCTCGTGATGGAGTGTGGGTACAGAAAGAGAAACAGTGCCGAGCCCAGCACCATCGTCGAGTACGTGAAATATTGTGACGGCGCGAGCAACAGCGAAGAGGGGCGAGGCCGACTTGCGAGCACGCTCGCGGAGACCGCGAAGATGTGCGACCAGCCGCCGAGCCGCGCCGGGATCACGACGATGGCCGTGACCACCGTGACGTAGATCAGGGTGTCTTTGACGAACGCGATCAGCGCCGGCGCGCGTAGGCCGCTAACGTACGTGACGGCGGCGAGTAAGACGAACGCAATGGTCAATGCGGGCACCGCTCCGGCGGCACCGAGCACGCCGAACTGCCCGAGGACGGCCCGCATGCCGACGAGCTGCAGCGCAACGTACGGCATCGACGCCACCACGCCGGTGAGGGCGATGGCGATCTCGAGGCCGCGATTATCGTAGCGGTCGCGGATGAAATCCGCCGCGGTCACGTAGCCGCGGGCCCGCGCCACCGTCCAAAACCGCGTCAGGACGACGAGCGCGATCGGATAGGCTAGCGTTGCATACGGTACGGCGAAGAAGCCCAGCGCGCCGACGCCGTAGACGAGCGCCGGCACCGCGATGAAGGTATAGGCGGTGTATAGGTCGCCGCCCAGCAAGAACCAGGAGACGATCGTGCCGAAACGCCGACCGCCCAACGCCCACTGTTCGAGATCTCCGAGGTTCGCGTGCCCCCATCGCGCGGCGACGAAACCGAGGACGATCACGGCGCCGACGGCGACGGCCAGAATGACCGCCGCGCTAGACACGATCGCCTTCTCCCGTGCACAGAACGACGATCCCGAGAAGGACGGGCGTCACGACCACCCAAGCGAGCTGATACCAGTAGAAGAAAGGCAGCCCCGCAAAGGCCGGGCCGGCGCGGTTATAGAGCGGCGGCAGCAGCGTCCCGATAAACGGCAAGATCAGCAGTAAATACCACCCGCGGCGCCGCATCCCGGGTCGTTCACGCGCCCTCGACCGCTGGCCTTTCACGGGCGAGCGCTCGATAGAGGGTGGATCCCGGTACGAAGCCAACAACCCACGTGCTCGGAGCACATCTTTAAACCGAAAGGGCAATGACCATGTCCGTAACCCAACCTCCGAAGGACGCACCGTTCGGACTCGAACCCAACGTCGCCGCGGGCCTCGCGTACCTGTTCTGCCTGCTCGGCGGCATCGTTATGCTCGTCGGCGGCGGCACCAATCGATTCGTGAAGTGGGCCGCTGCCCAGTCGATCACGATCTGGGCGCTGTACTTCATCCTCTCGTTCGTGCTGAGCTTGATACACCTGTGGCTGCTTATGCCGATCCTGTGGATTCTCGCACTCATCGTGTGGATCTGGACGACGATCACCGGCTTCCAGGGCAAGGAAGTGCGCGTACCGGGAGTCGACAGCATCACGCAAAGCGTCTTCAAGTCGGCGCTGACGTAGCGCTTCCGGAGCTCCGAGCCGGCAGCCTCACGCGCAGCAGCGGGCGCTCGAAGCCGTAAGTCACCAGCGTCGCCACGGCGATCGCGAGGGCGAACGCGTACGCGCTGTAGCGCTCCTGCCACGCGCGTTCGTAATGCGGAGCCGCGCCGTACGGCGGGACGTGATGCGCGAAGAGCTCGCGCGCGACGAGCTGGTGGTAGAGGTAGAGGTTGTACGAGATCGCCGCGAGGAAGCGGAGCGGAGCGTTATCGAGCACTATCCGCCACCAGCGCGGGCTCGCCAGCGACCCAAGCGCGATGATCGCGAACGCGGCGCCGAGGAGCGGCCGGCAGTTGATCTGCCACACGCCCGCCCATTGGTCGCGGAAGCTGGAGGCGTACAGACTCTCGAGGAGCTGGATGAAGAAGAAGCCGCCCGCGATTGCAACGATCGGCGCGATGTACGTCGCGCGCGAACTCCGCCAGCGCTTGCCGAAGCGCACGAAGAGCAGCGCCGCGATCATGCCGAATGCGAAGATGTCGAGGTAGCCCGGCAGATTCTCTTCCCACTGCGCGAAGTACGTCTCGTAGCAGCACTGCGCCAGAGCCGCGCGCCAAATCCAGGCGATTGCGATCATCGCGCCCGCGGTAAGCCATGGACTCCGCCTGAAGCCCCACCAGATCACCGGAAAGATGCAGTAGAACTCGACCTCGACGGCCAGCGTCCACAACACGCCGTCGATGGTGCCGTAGCGGTCCGGGAACCACGTGTGCACGAAGAGCAGATGCGTGATGAGATCCGGGACCGTCGATGCATTGGGCTGGATCTGGGCGTAGCCGATCGCATATGCCGCGGCGATCGAAAGCACGTAGGACGGGACGATCTTGATGAAGCGGCGCCACGCGAAGTGGCCCCAACCCGGCTGTGAGGTTCCGTAGACCGCGGACCGTATGAACGGGTACGAGATGACGAAGCCGCTGAGAAAGAAGAACAGATGGACGCCGACGAACCCGGTGGCAGGCAGAAACGCAAGCCACGGCGGCGTCGCGAGCCACGAGATCTCCCACACGTGATACCAGAGCACGAGCAACACCGCGATGCCGCGCAGGCCGTCGAGCACGCCCAGCCGCTTATCCGCTTTATCCTGAGCGGAGTCGAAGGACATGTCATCCTGACCGGCGTCGAAGGACATCGTGCGGCAGATACTGTCTGCCTAAGGCGGAACCTGTCCGCGCTAGTGCCTACAACCTGGTCAGGTTCCCGAGTAGGGCGGGGCGGCTGACCCGTCGGACCAGTGGGAGACGGGGATCATGAAGGTCGTCCACGGCTCGGGAACTGCCTTATGTTGATCGTCGACGATCAGCGGCGAGCGGAGTTTATTGGCCCCCCAAGCCGCGCCCGAGTCCGCGCCGTCGGCCTTCGGCGCGAAGAACATCACGTGCGGAAACCACGACGGGTTGCGGAAATCGCCCAAGTATTGGCGCTTCGACATCATGTACGATAGGGCGCCGCGCTGTGGAACCGGCAGCGAGCCGTTCGCGACCCCTGAAGTCAGTGAAGCTTGAATCTCTTCCCTGGTCGCTCCCCCGAGAGCGAGCTGCGTACGCTTCAGGCTGTAGACCAACACGCTGGCCGAAGCCGCGCGGTTCATACACTGCGGCGCACGGATCCGCGGATTCCAAAACGGCGCCTGGTCAAATGGCTGCGCCCAGCCACGCTCGACGAAGCAACTAAATCCGTTGCTGCCGCTTGCCGCCGTCACGTACCCGTGGGGGGTCAAGACCAGCACGGTCGCATCTTTCGAGATCGACGCCGGCGCCGCGCTCCGTGCGAGCGCGATCTCGGCTTGACGATCCATCAGGTAGGGCGCGAGCGATCCGAGCTTGTCGGGCGCCGCGGCGGCGAGCACCGGAATAAACACCAGCAGCAGACCGGAGCGGAAAAGACTAGTCACGGTACCTCCCGAGCGGTGAGCAGATTAGACAGCGGCGGAACGCCCCCGGACGTGACAGACCGCTCGCCCGTTGGCACGAGCCGGGTCTGGAGCCTCGAAACCGGGCAGGCGGCACCTCGAGCTCAAGCATTTGACGCCAAAAACGGCCCTTGGTATAGTTGAGTCTCGGTCCCACCTGCGGGTGAGGCCGTTGTTTCTGTATGACGCTTGGGGGCCCCGCGGTAAAGCCGCGGGGGCGTGAAGGCGCGAAGCGCCGGAGCGCCGTTCAGACGGATCGGGGCCCCAAAAATGTCGACGTTTTTGGGGAGACCGTTAGGAGAGCTTTGCCGACCATAAACCAGCTGGTGCGCCGCGGGCGCGAGAAGACCGAGCAGAAGGTCAAGACGCGCGCGTTCCGCGTGATCCTCACCGGCCCCAAGCCGGGCCATCCCGACCTGCCCACCCGCACCTTCGAGGTCATGGGCAACCCGCAACGACGCGGCGTGTGTACGCAAGTCAAGACCGTGACCCCCAAGAAGCCGAACTCCGCGCTGCGCAAAGTCGCGCGCGTGCGCCTGACCAACGGCGAAGAGGTCACGGCCTACATCCCGGGCATCGGCCACAACCTCCAGGAGCACTCGGTCGTGCTGGTGCGCGGCGGACGCGTCAAGGATCTGCCGGGGGTTCGTTATCACATCATTCGCGGCACGCTCGACACGGCCGGCACGGCCAACCGCAAGCAAGGCCGCTCGAAGTACGGCGCCAAGCGCGAGAAGAAGAAGTAATGCCGAGAAAAGGTCCCGCACCGAAGCGTCAGATTTTGGCCGATCCGCGCTTCAACTCCAAAGTGCTGGCGCGCTTCATCAACAAGGTGATGCTGCGCGGCAAGAAGTCGACTGCCGAGCACATCACGTACGGCGCGTTGGATATCGTCGCCGAGAAGTCCGGACGCGATCCGATGGAGATCTTTTCGCAGGCGCTCTCCAACGCGATGCCGCTGGTCGAGGTACGGCCGCGGCGCGTCGGCGGCGCCACGTATCAGGTGCCGATGGAAGTCCGGCCCGACCGGCGTCAGGCGATGGCGATGCGCTGGCTCATCGGCTTTGCGCGCGCCCGCGGAGGCCGCTCGATGGAAGAGAAGCTCGCCGGCGAGCTGCTCGACGCATCCAACAACACCGGCGCCACGATCAAGAAGCGTGAAGACACGCACAAGATGGCGGAAGCGAACAAAGCCTTCGCCCATTACCGTTGGTAGCTATCCTAAACTAACACCATGGCTGTAAGGGAATATCCGCTCGAACGCACGAGGAATATCGGCATTGCGGCGCACATCGACGCCGGCAAGACGACCTGCACCGAACGCATCCTGTTCTTTACGGGACGCGTACACAAGATGGGCGAGGTGCACGACGGCGCCGCGACGATGGATTGGATGGTCCAGGAGCAGGAGCGCGGCATCACGATCACCTCGGCAGCGACCGCGACGACCTGGCGCGACACGCGGATCAATATTATCGACACGCCGGGGCACGTGGACTTCACGGTCGAGGTGGAGCGCTCGCTGCGCGTGCTCGACGGCCTGGTCGCGCTCTTCGATTCGGTGGCCGCGGTGCAGCCGCAGTCTGAGACGGTCTGGCGCCAGGCCAACAAATATAAGGTTCCGCGCATCGTCTTCGTCAACAAGATGGATCGCGTCGGCGCCGACTTCTTCAACGTCGTGGACAAGATCCGCGAGCGCCTCGGGGCGCGTGCGGTGCCGATTCAGGTGCCGATCGGCGCCGAGGACAAGTTCAAGGGCGTCGTCGACCTCTTCACGATGAAGAAGATCGTCTACACCGACGACCTCGGATCGACGACGGCGCAGGAAGACGTTGACGGCGAGCTGCGGGATCTCGCGCTGGAGTGGCGCCAGCACCTGGTCGAAGCCATCGCCGAACAAGACGACCAGCTGCTCGAGATGTTCTTCGAGGGCAAAGAGCTGCCCATCGATCGGATGAAGACGGCGCTGCGCAAGGCGACGATCGAGGGCACGGTTCTGCCGATGCTGTGCGGCTCGGCGTTCAAGAACAAGGGCATTCAGTCGCTGCTCGATGCGGTCGTGGAATACATGCCCTCACCGCTCGAGGCCAAGCCGATCGTCGGGCGCGATCCGAAGACCGGCGTCGAGATCGGTCGCAAGCCCGACGACAAGGAGCCGTTCTGCGCGCTGGCGTTCAAGATCGCGACGGATCCTTACGGGAACCTCACGTACTTCCGCGTCTACTCGGGCGTGCTCAACAAGGGAAGCTACGTGCTCAACTCGCGTAGCGGCCGCAAGGAGCGCATCGGGCGCATCTTACGCATGCACGCGAATCACCGCGAGGACATCGACGCGATCGGCGCGGGCGACATCGCCGCCGCGGTGGGTCTCTCCGACACGCGCACCGGCGATACGCTGTGCGACGAGAAGGGGGCCATCGCGCTCGAATCGATCACGTTCCCGGAGCCGGTCATCCATCAGGCGATCGAGCCCAAGAGCAAGGCCGACCAGGACAAGCTCGGCCTGGCGCTGGCGCGCCTCGCGCAGGAAGACCCGACGTTCCGGATGCGGACCGACGAGGAGACTCAGCAGACGATCATCGCCGGGATGGGCGAGCTGCACCTCGAGATCATCCTCGACCGCTTGCGCCGCGAGTTCAAGGTCGAGGCCAACGTCGGCAAGCCCCAGGTCGCGTATAAAGAAGCGATCACGAAGACGATCGAAAAGGAAGGCCGCTTCGTGCGTCAGACCGGCGGGAAAGGCCAGTACGGCGACGTCTGGCTGCGCGTCGAGCCGCAACCCCCGGGAACCGGTTTCGTCTTCGAGTGGAAGATCGTCGGCGGCGCGGTGCCGAAGGAGTATGCCAAGGCAGTCCAGGAAGGCGTGCGCGAGTCTGCGCAGAGCGGCGTGCTGGCGGGATTCCCGGTGATGGATTTTAAGGTCGCGGCGTTCGACGGCTCGTACCACGAGGTCGACTCGTCGGAGATGGCATTCAAGATTGCGGCCTCGATGGCGTGGAAGGAAGCCAATCGCGCGGCCGGCCCGATCCTGCTCGAGCCGATGATGAAGGTCGAGGTGACGACGCCCAAGGAGTACATGGGCGCGATTAATGGCGATCTGAGCCGGCGCCGCGGCGCGATCCATGCCACCGAAGAGGCGCCCGGCGGAGCGCAGGTCATCACCGCGCACGTGCCGCTCTCCGAAATGTTCGGCTACGCGACGGACATGCGCTCGGCGACGCAGGGACGCGCGACCTACACGATGGAGTTCGCGCACTACGAAAAGGCGCCCAAGAGCGTCGAGGAAGAGATCGTCGCCAAGGCCGTCGGCAAGAAGCTCGCCCCGGCCTAGCCGCGAACCGCGCACGGCGTTGACAGGGGTTCTCGCGCCCTGATAGTATTCCGTGGTCAACGCCCTCAACCCTGAGCGTAGTCGAAGGGCGGGGGCGTTTGCCGCGTAATGGCGGTAGAGGCAACCAAACGCCTGGGCCCGTGTACTTAAGATCCTAGAGGAAGAGAATGGCTAAGCAAAAGTTCCAGCGTACCAAGCCGCACGTAAACATCGGAACGACCGGTCACGTCGATCACGGTAAGACGACGTTGACGGCCGCGATCATGCATTGCCTTTCGACGGAGGGGCTGGCGCAGAAAGTCGGGGTCGATCAGATCGACAACGCTCCTGAGGAGAAAGAGCGCGGGATTACGATCGCCATCTCGCATCAAGAGTACGAGACCGCCAAGCGGCACTATGCGCACGTGGATTGCCCCGGTCACGCCGACTACATCAAGAACATGATCACCGGTGCGGCGCAGATGGACGGCGCCGTGCTCGTCGTGGCCGCGACCGACGGCCCTATGCCGCAGACCCGCGAGCACATCCTGCTCATGCGCCAGGTCGGCGTGCCGCGCATCATCGTCTTCCTTAATAAGGTCGACATGGTGGACGACGAGGAGCTGCTCGAGCTGGTCGAGATGGAGATCCGCGAGCTGCTCACCCAGTATGAGTTCCCGGGCGACGACACACCGATCATCCGCGGGTCGGCGCTCAAGGCGCTCAACTCCAGCGGCAAGCGCGGCGACGCGGATGCGGACCCGATCTTCAAGCTGATGGACACGATCGACGACTACATCCCGCAGCCGGAGCGCGAAGTCGACAAGCCCTTCCTGATGCCGGTCGAGGATGTCTTCACGATCACGGGCCGCGGCACGGTCGGCACGGGACGCGTCGAGCGCGGGCAGGTCAAAGTCGGCGAAGAGGTCGAGATCGTCGGTCTCAAGGACGAGACCAAAAAGACCGTCGTGACGGGCATCGAGATGTTCCGCAAGCTGCTCGATGCCGGCATTGCGGGCGACAACATCGGCGTGCTGCTCCGCGGCGTCGATCGCAACGAGATCGAGCGCGGACAAGTGCTGGCGAAGCCGGGTTCCGTCAAGCCGCACAAGAAGTTCAAGGCCGAGGTCTACGTCCTCTCAAAAGAGGAGGGCGGGCGCCACACGCCGTTCTTCGGAAACTATCGGCCGCAGTTCTATTTCCGCACGACCGACGTGACGGGCACGATCAAGCTGCCCGACGGCGTCGAGATGGTAATGCCCGGCGATAACGTTCAGATGGACGTCGAGCTCATTACGCCGATCGCGTGCGAAGAGGGCCTGCGTTTCGCGATCCGCGAAGGCGGCCGGACCGTGGGCGCGGGCGTCGTCACGGCCGTCGCCGAATAAGCCTAAGCAACAAGCGATAACGTAGGAAGCAATGGCGAAGCAGATGATTCGCATACGCCTCAAGGCGTATGATCACAAGGTCCTGGATCAGTCCGCGGAGCGCATCGTCGAGACGGCGAAGCGCACCGGCGCCTTCGTCAGCGGCCCCGTGCCCCTCCCGACGGAGATCAATCGCTTCTGCGTGCAGCGTTCGACCAACAACGACAAGAAGTCGCGCGAGCACTTCGAGATGCGAACCCACAAGCGGCTCATCGACATCTTGCAGGCGTCGCCGAAGACGATGGATGCGCTGATGCATCTCGACCTGCCTGCCGGCGTGGACATCGAACTCAAGGCGTAGCGGGGTAGCGAGCCCCGACGAGGATCGCGGCGACCGCGAATGCCGCAATCGTGCAGCCGAACGTTAGGCTCGCTGTCCACGAGTTCGACGCGGTCGTAATGAGACCGACGCCGATGACGGGAAGCGAGTTTCCCGCAAAACCCGCAATATAGTACGTCGATGCGACCTCGCCTCGCTGCCCGGCCGGTGCGATCTGATTGACGATATTCAGCGAGCCGCGGATGCCGAGGCCCCAACAGACGCCACCGAGAGCTGAGGCGACGATAAGCATCGGCAGCGAGCGTGAGGACTGCGCGGTCAAGAGCAGCGCGACGCACGGCAACAGCACGACGAGCGCGCCCATCATCGCGGCGAGGCTCTCGATGCCGCGTCCAACGTACGCCGTGATGCCGGCGGCCAGCGCCAGTTCGAAGACGATCGTTCCCACCACCGCCGGGCTGGATACGTTGAGATATTCCTTCAGAATCGTCGGGATGAGACCGCCATAAAAACCAACGAGGGCAAACGTGACGAAGCAGGTCACGACCGGCGCGATGAACTGGGCCGCAATGTCCCTGGGAACGCCGACTCGGGGGCGTAACAGCCCGACATCCGCTTTCTGACGTGCAACGTCAACGGTCTCCCGCGTGAACGCTACCAGTACTCCTACTACGATGAGAAGCGGGACGTACACGTAAAACGGCGTGCGCAGCGGCGAGGCATACTGCGCGAGCAGGCCGCCGACGAGCGGGCCTGCGGCGAATCCCAACGCGTTGGCGAGCGTCGCGAGCATCGTCGCTCGCGGCTTGTCATCGTCGAGGTCCGCGAGCCAAGCTGTGCCGGTCCCCGACGCGAGGCCCACGGCGATGCCGCTGAGGATCCGCCCCAGGAAGAGCCAGAGCGGACTCGCGGCAAGCAGGAAGAGCAGCATGCTCGCGCAGCCGAGCACGACGCTCGCGGCGCCGACGACGCGCCGTCCGATGCGATCGGAAATCCGCCCGAAGAAGAGGAGTGCCGCGAGATTTCCCAGCGCATAGGCTGCGTAAATGAGCGTCAGCGTAACCTCGGGAAAATGGAAGGCGCGCTGATAGATGGCATAGAGCGGGGTAATCAGCCCGCTGCCCATGAATGCGATCCCGAGCATCGCGGCGACGATCCAGCGAGCAGGCACCCCGTTGATCGAGCGAGGCCGCGCCGGCAGCAGCGTTTCCATGGCCGCTAATCTACCCATCCGGGCGGAGGAAATCGAAAGGACGCGCCTTTGCTTTTGGCAAGTAGACCACCATGGAAATCAAATCGAGCTACATCGGCACCATGATCGCGCTCGCGACGGTGGCTTTCGGGCTGCTCGCAGCTGGTGCGTGGAACAAATTCATCGCGGATCTCATCGCAGTATTCTTGAAGCCGGGCAATGGCATTTGGGCGGAGCTTCTGTACGCCGTCCTGGTCACGATCGTCGCGATCGTCGTCATTCAGGCGCTTGGGAAGATCGCGGAGAAGCAGGCCGAGTTGACGGCGAGGGTTCCCTTCGCTAAGAAACCGCAGGAATAGCGATGCGGTAACGCAGCGACTCGCCGCCGTGATACAGCACTCCGCCGTTAGCGCTGATCGCGCGCTGCGAGGCGATGTTATCGGGACGCGTTACGACCTCGACGTAGGGTAGCCCGATCTTGCGGGCCTGCGGGAGAATCAAACGCAGCGCCTCCGTGGCGTATCCGCGGCGGCGCTTCCACGCCACGACGCTGTAACCTACGTGACCGTCGCACCATGCCGGCAGCTCCGGCGTACCGATTTGCCAGCGCAGCCCGATGCTGCCCGCGAAGTCGCCGTCCCACATCCAGCGTATGAATCCCGGTAAGCGCTGCACTCGGGAGCCGCCGGGAAGCACGACCGGCGCGCCGCGCGCATCGACGTCCTCGCACGACGCGAGGAACGCACCGGCATCGGCGGCGATCGCATCGAGCTCCTCGAGCCGCTTCTCGGCTCGGCTCGAGCTCGGCGAATAACCGCGCCGGAGCGCTGCGACGTACGCCGGCAGATATTCCGCCGACGGCCGCACGAGCGCGAGGCTCACTCTCGCTCCGCGAGCAGCCACAACCCGCCGCGGCTCGCGAGCTCGGGCGGCTTGGGAATCTCGTCAAAGCCGAGGAGTTCGACGTAGAACGCGCGGGCGCGCTCCGCGCTCTCCTCCGGGATCGCGATCTGCACGTGATCGATGCGGCGAATGGTGCTCAGGCTGGGTTGGCGGGTTTCTTCGGCGGCTTGCCGGCGCGAATCTTGAACGCGAGCTCGGGACGGTGCTGGAGCGGCGGATAGACGTGCGCGCGCACCTCAAAGCCCTTATTTTGAAGGCCGAGGCGTAGCGCCGCTTGTTGAATGCCATGCAGGATCGCGGCGTTGAGCGTCTCGTCGGCGACGCCCAAATCCATCAGGCTATCGACGCCGTCTTTCTTCGAGAGTAGCGTCAGTCGAACTTCACCCGCGATGCGCTCCGATTCGTGTTCCTCGTCGTCGGGGTCGTGAAAGACGACGACGTGACGGTCTTCGTACACGACCTCGCTATCGCCGACGGCGTGTTCCCACGCTTTGGCCTCCTTGATCCAGTTCGGCCGCGCACCCAAGACCTCGGCCGGACTGAGAATGTCCCTCTTTCGCAGAGCGCTCATGCGGCGCAGCTTCACCGTTTCCAAGAGGACGCCTGCCTGCGCTGCATGAAGCATCAGTACAGATGGCTCCCTGGATTTCGGAATTGATCAGCGGCCCGAGCCAGCGCGTCTGGGAGAAGCCCGATCCCGAGCATACGTTCCGCGGCCGGCTCGACGGCACGCGCGCGAAGGCCGACGAGGTCGTGTACGAGGACGACGACGTGTTCGCGTTCCGCCACAACATCGACAAGAGCAGGGACGAGTGGTGGGAGTACCACGTCGTCATCATCCCTAAGAAGTGGATTCCCACGCTTCTCGACTTGGGCCTCGGCGACGCCCGGATTTGGCATCGCCTAATCGCGGGGATCCAGCGGGTGGCGCTCGCGTTAGGCCTTCACGAGAAGGGCTTCATGATCCGCATGGGAGTGCTGCCGCCATATCAGCACACCGAGCACGTGCACATCCACATCCTCTCGGGCAAGCATACCTCGCCGGTGGTTGACGGCCCGCTCGCCGATGTCTCGTGATGATCCTCGTCCGTCGCTGCCCAGCATTGCGCTGACGTTTGCGGCGATCTCCTCGACGGCGTTCGGAGGAGGTCAGAAGGCGAGCATTCGACAGCAGGCTCTCGCGCGCGGTTGGATGGATCGCGACGGCTTCATGGACGGACTGGAGATCGCCCAGGTTCTGCCCGGTCCCAACATCCTAAACCTCGCGGTGTATTGTGGCCAAAAAGTCCGCGGCGTCCCCGGCGCAACCGCCGCGTTTCTCGGCGCGAGCATACCGTCGTTCGTCATTGTCCTGATCGCCGGCGCGCTCTACTTCCAGTTTTCGGCGAATCCGTTCGTGCAGGGAGCGCTGCGCGGATGCGCGGCGGGCGCGCTCGGGCTGACGGTCGGCAACGCGCTGCAGCTGACGTGGGACGAACGTGTCCATTGGGCGCGCATCGCGCTGCTCGTCGTGACCGCCCTCACCGTATCGTTCTTGCACATGCCGCTGCTGCTCGTCCTCGTGATCTTCGGCGGCATCGGGGTGGTGCACGAATACGTGCGCGCGCGCCGGCCCAAGCGATGAGCGGCACGGCCCAAACCCTGCTGCATCTGCTGTGGACGTTCGCGCAGCTTTCGGTGCTGGGCTTCGGCGGCGGCAAGGGCATCATTCCGCAGATGCACACCGACGCCGTGACGCAATATCACTGGGTGACGTCGCAGCAGTTCACGCAGTTCTACACGATCGGCAAGCTCGTGCCGGGGCCGACGACGGTCTTCGCCGCCCTCGTGGGATACGCGGCCACGCCGGGACGGCCGTTGCTCGGTGCGGGCGTTGCGACGCTTGCGATGTTTCTACCCTCGAGCGCCATCATGGTGGCCTTCGACGCGCTCTGGGTGCGGTTCCAAACCTCGCCGTGGCGTGCCATCATCTCCCAAGGTCTGGCGCCCGCGATCGTTGGACTTGTCTGGTCCAGCGTGTGGACGATCGCGCGCGGCGTTGAGGTGAGTGCGGCCGCGTACGCGATCGCGGTGGTCGTGACGGCCCTGATGCTTCGCAGTAAACTCAGTCCGGCGCTGCTCATCCTCCTGTCCGGCGTCGTAGGGGTCGCCGCGCTTCGCTAAGCGAACGACCGGCCATGCCCATCGACCTTCACGAGCTCCGGTCGCGCTCGTTTCACGGCACCAAACGTCGCATCTACCATCTGCTCGAGGAGATGGGCACCTCGGGCGATCAGATCTGGCCGTTCGCCTCGCAACCCTTCATGCGGTCCCCCGGCCCGCTCGTGCCGGGCCGCACGGAGGAATGGCATCTCGGGATCCACGGCGTGCTCGAGGAAGCCGTTCCCGAGGAGCGGATCGTCTGGCGCTTTCGCAACGACGGATTTGATGGCACCCATGGTTTCTATCTGTCCACCGAGGGCAAGGAAACGCTGCTCGAGTACAAGGTGGACGCGATCCTCTCCGATACGGACGGACGGCTCCTATGGCGGCGTTTCGAAGATCAATTCGAGCGCTCGATCGAGGCGCTCTTCGACAAACTCGCTCGCGTCCTCAAGCGTTGACCGCAACCGACTTCGTCGACGTCGCGAGCTTGCTCTCGCACGAGGAACGCCTCGTGCGCGACACCGTGCGCGAGTATGTGCGCGAGCGCATTGTTCCCAACGTTGCGGAATGGTTCGAGTCGGGAACGCTGCCGCGCGATCTGGGCCGCGAGCTCGGGCGGCTCGGATTGCTGGGCATGCACCTGCACGGTTTCGGCTGCGCCGGCGCCAGCGCGGTGGCTTACGGCCTCGCGTGTCTCGAGCTGGAGGCGGGCGATTCCGGCGTGCGCAGCTTCGCGTCGGTTCAGGGATCGCTCGCAATGTACGCGATCTATCGCTGGGGAAACGAAGCGCAGAAGGCGACCTGGCTTCCTCCGATGGCGCGCGGCGAGGCCATCGGCTGCTTCGGCCTGACTGAGCCGGATTTCGGCAGCAATCCCGCCGGCATGCGAACGCGTGCGCGGCGCGACGGCAGCGACTGGATCCTCGACGGCACGAAGATGTGGATCACGAATGGGTCGATCGCCGATCTCGCGATCGTGTGGGCTCAGACCGACGCCGGCATCCGCGGCTTCATCGTGCCGCGCGATTCCAGCGGATTCGCGGCATCCGACATCCATCGAAAGCTCTCGCTGCGCGCGTCGGTGACGAGCGAGCTGGTGCTATCGAGTTGCCGCGTCCCAGCCGATGCGCTGCTGCCGCTGGCCGAGGGGCTGAGCGGACCGCTCGCGTGCTTGAACGAGGCACGCTACGGTATCGTCTGGGGCGCGATGGGCGCCGCGCGCACCTGCTACGAGACCGCGCTCGAGTACGCCAAGACTCGCGTGCAGTTCGATCGTCCGATCGGCGCCTATCAGCTCACGCAGGAGAAGCTCGTCAACATGCTGATCGAGCTCGACAAGGGGACGCTGCTCGCGCTGCACCTGGGGCGTGCCAAGGACGCGGGGCGGTTGCAGCCGTCCCAGGTGAGCTTCGGCAAGCTCAACAACGTGCGTGAGGCGCTCGCGATCGCGCGCGAGGCGCGAACGGTGCTGGGAGCCAACGGCGTGACGCTGGAATACCCAATCATCCGGCACATGAACAACCTCGAGTCGGTGCTGACCTACGAGGGCACGAGCGAGATGCACGCCCTGATCGTCGGCAAAGAAATTACTGGGATTTCCGCCTTCGTTTAAACGTAGTCCGCTAGGGTCAGCGTCGCGTCGCGTTCGGCGCCGCGCGAGCCTCGGATGTGCAGGTGCACGGCGGTCCCGACCGGTCCCGAGAACAAAGCGCGCAGCGCCGAGAGCGACTGATTCGCCGCGGGAGCCCCGTTGACGGTGAGGATCACGTCGCCTTTGGCGAGCTTCGCCGCGGCGGCGGGCGATCCGGCGAGTACGGAGAGCACCGTGTACGAGTCGTGGGAGTCGATGAGGAAGAGGCCCGACCGATCGTATCCGAAGGGTAGGTCGAAGAGCATGCTCTTGGCGAGCAGCAGCCGCGAATGCAGGTAGTCGAAGGTGAGATCGAAGCGGCGCCAAATGCCGCCGCCGATGTTGGACGGGTTGAACTGATCGGCGAGTGCGCCTTGCGTCGCGATGCTGAACAGCGTGACGACGTTTGAGAGGGTGTACGGACCGATCTGCAGCGAGGGCACGCGGCCGAGCCGCGAATACGAGGGGCCCCCGACGCCGAAGCCGGTGACCGTGGGCGCCGTCTTGGCCAGCGAAGCGATCCCGGAATGCGATGCGAGAAACGGCGCGAGCAGCTCTAACGTCGCCCGGTTTCCGGTATCGACTTCCGCCGTCGCCACGAGGCCGTCGACGGCGATCGGAATAATCGGAATCGTCCCGTCGAAAAAGAACGGAATCGCTGCGGCGTCCGGCGGCGCCGTCGGCAGCGACGGCGGGAGGGCGAGCGTGAGCCTCGAGCCCGCATAGTCTATCGTCGCGAAGAAGCGGCTCAGGAACTGATAGCCGAGCATTCCGTCGATGCGCAGGCCCTCGGCTACGCCGAATCCCGTTGCGATCGGCAAGACGAGCATGTATTGGTTGCGGATCTGCGCCGCGCCTACGGCAATCGTGTCGACGCGCGTGAATGCGGCGCCTTCGGTAGCGCTGCCGACGCCCGACAGCCGCACTCCGCCGACGCCCTTGGTGCCAAGCACCGCCGCGACCTCGGGCGTAACGATGTAATCGCCGCCGCTGTCGAGCACGAACGTGTAGGGGCCGTGACCGTCGAGCATCACGTTGAGGTAGACGTGGTTGTTGACGATCTGCAGCGGAACGGTGATGCTCGCATTACCGGCGATGGAATAGTCGTGCACGTTACGGCCCGGCACGCGCATGCGCTCGGCCACGTCGGTGTTGAGCTCGACGGAGTAGAACTGTTCGGCAAATGAGTTGCCGGTCGACGTCTGCGTCGCGCTGGAGAACGGGTACGTGAGACCATCGACGTGCCGATAGTTCGAATAGGTCGTCGCGATCGCGATACTGCCGACGGTCGTGGTCGCTCGGCCGAGCAGATGCGTCCTCGGGTCGACCCAGAGCTGGAGCTCGCTGCCGTTCGGCGGCGTAACGGCGAGGACGTCGTACTGCTTGTTCAACGCGGAGCGCTGTCCGGCATATACGACTACCGCGCCGCCCGCGTCGGGCCGCAGATAGCGGAGGTTGTCGAGGTAGGCCTGGTCGATCGCCTGAATCCGCCCCGCGGCTCCGCCGTCCACCGTCACGAGACCCGCATAGTCTTGGCTCCAGGCGACCCTTCCGTCCCATCCCGACGCTCCGCTCAGCGGCCCGGCGTTCTGGTCTACCGTGAAGCGCACGCCGCGCACGTCGTCCCACTCCTGCGCCCGACCGGTGATGCCGAGGCTCTGCATGCTGCCGATGGCGTGGATCGACTCGATCGAAGAGATGGGGCGGGTAAGCATCGCCCGGCGCAGCTCGTCCAGCACGCTCTTCGACGAGGCCGACGCGGCCGGTGGGGCAACAATAAAGGAGAGCAAACAGCCGCCGAGGAGGGCGATTAACGGTCGGGTCATCACGGCGCTTGATTTTACGGTGCGGCCCTGGTACACTGCCGAAGTTGCGATTTGCGCCGATTCGCGATCTCTTTGCGAGTCGGCGAAAGCGACTACCAATACGCGTGGGCCAGTGGCCCGGCAAAATCCACGAAAGAGAAGCATTGAAGAACATTCTGGGCCGTAAAGTCGGGATGACCAGCGTGTTCACCGAGGATGGGCGCTCTGTGCCCGTCACGGTGATCGCGGCGGGTCCCTGCACGGTCGTGGAACGTAAAACGAAAGAGAAGAACGGCTACGACGCCGTCGCTCTGGGCTTCGAGCCGGTCAAGCGCAGTCGCGTCAGCCGCGCGCTCGCGGGTCATTTCAAGAAGCAGGGGCTGGAGCCGCTGCGCTTCGTGCGCGAGTTCCGCGACGAGGCCGAAGGCGAGCCGGGGCAGAGTGTGACCGTAACGGGGTTCGAGCCGGGCGATCGGGTCGATGTCGTCGGCGTCTCCAAGGGGCATGGCTTTTCAGGCGGAATCAAGCGGCACAACTTCCGCGGCGGCGGCGCCAGCCACGGCTCGATGATCCATCGCCAGCCGGCCAGCAACGGCGACACCAACGCCGGCCGCACCACGAAGGGCAGCCGGCGCCCGGGTCACTTCGGTGCCGACCGGACGACGCTGCAGAACCTCGAGGTCGTCCGCGCGGACGGCGAGCGCAATCTGCTGTTGATCCGCGGCGCTGTGCCGGGTGCGAAGAACTCCCTGGTGCTCGTGCGCCAGAGCGTGAAGACGCGGAAAGCCAACATCTGATGCTGCGCGAGGCACCGGCGCCGGCCTACCTCGAACTCGACGCCAAACACGCCGTGATCTATCGCGCGGTGCACCGCGAGCTCGCCAACGCGCGCGCCGGCACGGCCTCCACGAAGAAGCGCGACGAGGTCGCCGGCGGCGGTCGCAAGCCCTGGCGTCAAAAGGGCACGGGCCGCGCGCGCCACGGGTCCATTCGCTCGCCGCAGTGGCGGCACGGTGGCGTCGTCTTCGGACCGCAGCCGCGCGACTACGTGGAATCCCTGAATAAGAAGGAACGCCGTCTCGCCTTTATGGCCGCGCTCGCGGACCGGTTCCGTAACGACGCCGTCACGCTGCTCGACGCCGAGAACTTCAACGTCTCGAAGACCGCGGGCTTCGCGGAGCTGCTCTTCGGCAGCGCCAAAGCGGCGCGCCGCGGCCCGGCGACGCTGATCGTCTGCCGGCGCGACGAGGCGCACGCAGACGAGATCCGGCGCGTGAGCCGGAACCTGGCGCGCGTTGCCGTCACGGACGACGGAGCCCTCGACGTCAAGGACGTGCTGCGCTTCGAACGGATCATCTTTACGGTGCCGGCCTACGACGCGCTGACGCAGCGGCTCGCCGGCGAGAAGGAGCCGGCCTGATGGACGCCCGCGACGTGATCGTTGCACCGCGCATCACCGAAAAGGCGATGGCGGACGCGCTCGCCCACCAGTATACGTTCGTCGTGCATCCCCACGCGACCAAGACCCAGATCCGCCACGCGATCGAGGAGATCTTCAAGGTGAACGTGCTGCACGTCAACACCGTGAACGTGCGCGGCAAGTCTCGCAACTTCGCGCGCCGCGGGCTGCGCACGAGCGGCAAGCAGAGCGACTACAAGAAGGCGATCGTCACGATCAAGGCCGGGCAGAAGATCGAGCTCGGCGGAGTCAACTACTTTGAACAATGAGCCATGCCGGTAAAAAAGTATCGGCCGACTTCGCCCGGTAAGCGGTTCCTCACGACGATCGACTTCTCCGATCTCACCAAGATCGCGCCGGAGCGATCCCTGATCGAGGTGCGCAAGAAGCACTCCGGCCGGAACAACAACGGCCACATCACGGTGCGTCACCGCGGGGGCGGCACGCGCCGCCTCTACCGCATCATCGACTTCAAGCGCTCCAAGGACGGCGTCCCGGCGAAGGTCGCGACGATCGAATACGATCCGAACCGATCGTGCCGGATAGCGCTGCTGAACTATCGCGACGGTGAGAAGCGCTACGTCCTCGCGCCGCTGGGGCTGCGGGTCGGCGAGGTCGTCGAGTCGGGACCGAATGCCGACATCAAGATCGGCAACTCGCTGCCGATCAAGAATATCCCGGTCGGCACGGTGATCCACAACATCGAGCTGCGTCCGGGGCAGGGCGGCAAGCTCGTTCGTTCGGCCGGCGTCTCCGCGCAGCTGATGGCCAAAGAGAACGAGTACTCGCAGGTCCGTATGCCGTCGGGCGAGGTGCGCAAGATCCACGTCGAGTGCCGCGCGACGATCGGGCAGCTCGGCAACATCGAGCACGAGAATCAGGTGATCGGCAAGGCGGGACGCACGCGTCATCTCGGCAAGCGCCCGAGCGTGCGCGGCATCGCGATGAATCCGGTGGACCATCCGCACGGCGGCGGCGAGGCGCGCTCGACGTCGGGACGTCCGCCGACGACGCCATGGGGTCAGATGACGATGGGCAAGAAGACGCGCCGCAACAAGCGCACCACCAAGATGATCGTTCGCCGCCGGGGTTCGAAGTAGCGTGGCGCGTTCGCTGAAGAAGGGTCCCTACGTCGCGGATCATCTCGTCGCGAAGATCGAGCGGCTCAACGAGACGCGCGAGCGCCGTATCATCAAGACGTGGAGCCGTGCCTCGACCGTCCTTCCGTCCATGGTCGGGCATACGATCGGCGTCCATAACGGCAAGACGCACATCCCGGTGTACATCACGGAAAACATGGTCGGACACAAGCTCGGAGAGTTCGCTCCGACGCGCCACTTCCGCGGTCACGGCGGCGAGAAGGCCACGGTGAAGACGTGAGCCCGGCCAGCCAGCATGCAGTCGCGCATCTGCGCTTCGTCCGCACCGCGCCGCGCAAGCTGCGTCGCGTCGCCGACGCGATTCGCGGCAAGAGCGTCCGCGAGGCCCTGGTGCTGCTCAAGTTCGCGCAGGTGTACGCGGCGGAACCGATCGAGAAGCTCGTTCGCAGTGCCGTCGCCAACGCCGGCAACAATCACGACATGAACGCCGACGAGCTCTACATCACGCGCATCACGGTCGACGGCGGCCCCGGCGGACGCTTCACCAAGCGGCTCGATCCGCGCGCGCAAGGCCGCGCGGCGTTCAAGCGCAAGCGGCTCTCGCACGTGACGGTGATTCTGAGCGAGAACGCGCCGGTCAAGCGCCGGCGCAAGGCGGGCGCCTCGGTGCAGGCGATGGAGAAGGTGCGCAGATCGGCTGCGGCGGCCGCGACGCCGGCGGCGAAGCCGGCGCGCAAGAAGCGATCCGCACGCAAGCGCACGACTAAGGAAGCTAAGGAAGCGTAGATGGGGCAGAAGATTCATCCGGTCGGTATGCGCCTGGGCATCACGCGCACGTGGGACAGTCGCTGGTTCGAGAAAAAGCAATACGTCGACTGGCTGCACGAAGACGTTGCGATTCGGAAGTCGTTCAATCGCTGGATGCGCTCGGCGTCGATCAGCAAGATTGAGATCGAGCGGCGCGCGAATCAGGCCCGCGTGATCGTCAACACCGCCAAGCCGGGCATCATCATCGGCAAGCGCGGCGTGGGCATCGACGACATCCGCAAGAACCTCGAGCAGCTCACTGGGAAGAACGTCGCGGTCAACGTGATGGAAATCTCACATCCCGAACTGGACGCACGCCTCGTAGCGCAAAACATCGTCGACCAGCTCGAAAAGCGGATTGCTTTTCGCCGGGCGATGAAGCAGGCGATCATGCGGTCGATGCGCGCCGGAGCGCGCGGCATCAAGGTGCAGGTCTCGGGCCGCCTCGGCGGCGCGGAGATCGCGCGCACGGAGCACAACGCGGACGGTAAGGTACCGCTGCACACGCTCCGCGCCGACATCGACTACGCGCAAGTCGAGGCATTCACCACGTTCGGGCGGATCGGCGTCAAGGTCTGGGTCTATCGCGGAGAGGTGCTGCCGGACCAGCCGCGCACCGACGGCGCGATGCGCGACCGTGCCGACCGTGGCCGCGAGCGCCGCGAGCGCGGAGGACGCGGACGCGGACGCGACTCGCGCGTGGCTCCGCCGCGCGCCACGCCGGCAGTCGAGGCGCCGGAACCCGTGATCGCGCCGCAAGAGCCCGCCCCGGTTGAACCGGTACCCCCGGAGCCGGTCGCTGCGGAGCCGGTTCTCGTGGAGCCGGTCGCTGCGGAGCCGGTGCTCGCGGAGGCGGTGGTCGCACAGCCCGCGGCCGAAGAGCCCGTGCCCGCGACGAGCGAGGTGACGGAATAACATGCTGACCCCCAAGCGCGTCAAATGGCGCAAGACGCAGCGCGGCCGCATGTCGGGAGCCGCGACGCGCGGTAACTCGTTGAGCTTCGGCGACTACGGACTGCAGGCCATGGAGCCGTGCTGGATGACCAACCGCCAGATCGAGGCGGCCCGTATCGCGATGACGCGCCACATCAAGCGTGGCGGCAAGGTTTGGATCAAAGTATTCCCCGACAAGCCGGTGACGAAGAAGCCGGCCGAGGTGCGCATGGGTTCGGGCAAGGGCAATCCCGAGCTCTGGGTCGCAGTCGTACGGCCGGGCCGCGTGCTCTTCGAGCTCTCCGGCGTTGCGCCGACGACCGCGCGCGAAGCGCTGCAGCGCGCCGCTTCGAAACTGCCGATCAGCACGAAGATCATCTCTCGCGAGGAGGCAGCGTGAAACACAAGGACCTCGACGGATTGCGCGATCTCACCGTGAAGGAGCTGCAGCAGAAGGCGCGAGACGCCAAGGCAGAGCTCTTCAACCTGCGCTTCGCGCTGCGCACCGGGCACCTCACCGACTTCAGCAAGATTCGGGCGATGCGCCGCTCCTATGCGCAGATTCAGACGGTCATCTCCGAGAAGCGTCTCGCCGAGGCTGAGCATGGAGCAGCGTGATCGCGGCTCGCGGCGCGTGAAACAAGGCCGCGTCGCGTCGAACAAGATGGACAAGACGATCGTCGTCGTGTCGGAGACCCGCGTGCCGCATGCGGCGTATGGCAAGATCGTGCGCAAGTCCGCGCGCTTCAAGGCGCACGACGAGCGCAACGAGGCCAACGTCGGCGACCTCGTCCGGATCGTCGAGTGCCGTCCGCTCTCGCGCGACAAGCGCTGGCGGCTGGTCGAGATCGTGGAGCGCGCGCGATGATCCAGCAAGAAAGCCGGCTCAAGGTGGCCGATAACAGCGGCGCCCGCGAGCTGCTCGTCATTCACGTGACGGGCGGCGGCCGTCATGTGTACGCCCACGTGGGCGACGTCGTCGTCGGCACGGTGAAGAGCGCGATCCCGGGCGCAGCGGTGAAAAAGGGCCAAGTCGTCAAGGCGGTCGTCGTGCGAACGAGCGCGCCGATTCGGCGCGGCGACGGTTCCGTCGTGCGCTGCGACGACAACGCATGCGTGATCATCAAGGGCGAGAAAGACAACCTCGACCCTCGCGGCACGCGCGTCTTCGGTCCGGTCATGCGCGAGCTGCGCGAGCGTGGCTTCCTCAAGATCGCGTCGCTCGCTCCGGAGGTTTTGTGAAGTGATCGTCAAGGGCGACACGGTAATGGTGCGCCGCGGAAAGGAACGCGGCAAGCACGGGACGGTAAAGTCCGTGCATCCGGGCGCGGGCATGGCGACGGTCGAGGGCGTCAATGTGGTGAAACGCCACACCAAACAGAGCTCGAAGTCCGGCAACATGGGCGGCGCCATGCAGACCGGCGGCATCATCGAGAAAGAGGCGCCGCTGCCGATCTCAGCCCTGCAATACGTCTGCGAGAAGTGCAAGGTGCCGACGCGCCTGCGCCACGGGCGCAGCGCGGACGGCGACGTGCATCGCATCTGCGCGCGCTGTGGCGAGCCTGCGCGGGATTCGGCAAAGGGGGCGTAGGGCATGGAACGGCTGAGAGAGATGTACCAGCAGCAGATCCGCCCGCGCCTGCAGGAGCGCTTCGGCTACAAGAACATCAACGAGATCCCGAAGCTCGAGAAAGTGGTCGTCAACATGAGCGTCGGCGAGGCCATCGTGAATCCGAAGGCGCTCGATGCCGCCGTCAGCGAGCTGTCGGCCATCACGGGCCAGCGCCCGATCGTCACGAAGGCGAAGAAGTCCATCGCCGCGTTCAAGCTGCGCGAGGGCACGAACCTCGGGGCGAAGGTGACGCTGCGCGGCGACCGGATGTACGTCTTCGTCGACAAACTCTTCAACGTGGTGCTGCCGCGTATTCGCGACTTCCGCGGCCTGCCTGCGAAGTCGTTCGACGGCCGTGGCAACTACAATTTGGGCCTGCGCGAGCAGCTCGTGTTTCCGGAGATCAATTTCGATAGGGTCGACAAGACCCGCGGCATGGACATTACGATCGTGACGACCGCCAAGACGGATGAGGAGGCTTCCGAGTTCTTGACCGCGATGGGCCTGCCGCTCCAGAAGGCGGCCGCCGGGCAAGGGAAGCAGAGATAAGCTAAATGGCAAAGACGAGTCTTATCATCAAGTCGCGCCGCTCGCCGAAGTTCACCGTGCGCGGCCATAACCGGTGCCGGGTCTGCGGCCGGCCGCGCGGCTATCTGCGGAAGTTTGCAATGTGCCGCATCTGCTTTCGCGAGCACGCACACGCCGGCGTCGTGCCGGGCGTGACGAAGGCGTCGTGGTGAGGGAGACGATCAGATGTCTGTAACCGACCCGATCGCCGATATGCTGACGCGCATCCGCAACGCGAACACCGCGAACCACAAAACGGTGGACGTGCCGGCGTCGCGCACGAAGCACGCGATCGCGCGGATTCTCCAAGATGAAGGGTTCATCGAGAGCTTCGAGCGGCTGACGGAAGGCCCGCAGGGCACGATCCGCATCCAATTGCGCTATGGCCCCGAGAAAGAGAAGATCATCACGGGCCTGCGGCGCATCTCGCGCCCGGGCCTGCGCGTCTACACGCGCAAGACGGAGATTCCCCGCGTGCTTGGCGGCCTGGGCTTGGTCATCATATCTACGCCCCAGGGCATCATGTCGGGTAAGCGCGCGCGCAAACGCGGCATCGGAGGAGAGGTCCTTGCGTACGTCTGGTAAGGGAGTTTCACCGTGTCGCGGATAGGAAAGTTGCCGGTGACGGTGCCCTCCGGCGTCGACGTGAAGGTCGAGGACGGTGAAGTGCTGGTCAAGGGTCCAAAAGGAGAGCTGCGCCAGCGGATTCTGAGCGACGTGGTCGACGTTCGGTTAGCGGACGGTAAGGTGACGGTCGATCGCAAGGGCGATGCGAAGCAGCATCGCAGCGCGCACGGCCTCACGCGGACGCTGATCGCGAACATGGTCGAAGGCGTCAGCAAGGGCTTTCGCAAGAGCCTCGAGATCAGCGGGGTCGGATACCGCGCCGCGAAGTCGGGAGAGCGGCTCAACTTGAGCTTAGGCTTCTCACATCCCGTGGCGTTCACGGCGCCCAAGG
This sequence comes from Vulcanimicrobiota bacterium, assembly GCA_963723485.1. GTDB lineage: Bacteria > Vulcanimicrobiota > Vulcanimicrobiia > Vulcanimicrobiales > Vulcanimicrobiaceae > Cybelea. The sequence goes on from CAVRQS010000003.1 coordinate 85,430, forward strand.
GAGTTGCGCTGACCGTCGAGGGACAGAACAAGATTCACGTCGAGGGGATCGACAAACAGGCCGTCGGCCAGGTGGCGGCGGACATTCGGCGGCTGCGCAAACCGGAGCCGTACAAGGGCAAAGGCATACGATATGAAGGCGAGCGCATCCGCAAGAAGCTCGGCAAGGCCGGGAAGGCGGCCAAGAAGTAGTGGATAAGGCGCAAGCGCGCCGCTCGCGTCACGTGCGGCTGCGCAAGAGAGTTTCGGGAACGCCGGAACGGCCGCGCCTCTGCGTGCGCCGCTCGCTACACCACATCTATGCGGTGCTCGTCGATGACGCCAAGGGCCACACGATCGCCGCCGCCTCGACGCGCGAAAAGACGCTTGCGGACCTAGAGTCGCGTACGAGCGTCGCCGCGGCGGCCGCCGTCGGATCGGCGATCGCCGCCAAGGCCCAGGCGGCGGGCGTCTCGCAAGTCGTCTTCGATCGCGGCGGCTATAAGTATCACGGCCGCGTTCGCGCCCTCGCGGACGCCGCGCGCGAAGCGGGGCTGACCTTCTGATGCAGTACCGTGGCCGCGAACGCGATTCGAGCGGATTGGAAGAGACCGTGGTGCGCGTCAATCGCGTGGCGAAGGTCGTCAAGGGCGGAAAGCGTTTCAGTTTCAGCGCACTCGTCGTGGTCGGCGACCGCAAGGGTAAGGTCGGCTTCGCCATCGGCAAGGCGGGCGAGGTGCCCGAGGCGATTCGCAAGGGCGTCGAACAGGCTCGCAAGAGCCTGATCACCGTCGCGATGGTCGAGCGGACGATTCCGCACGAGGTGCGTCACGAAGTCGGCGCCGCGACGGTGCTGCTCAAACCGGCCGCTCCCGGCACCGGCGTGATCGCCGGCGGGTCGATGCGCGCCGTGCTCGAGCTGGCCGGCATCCACGACATCCTGACGAAGTGTCTCGGGACCAACAACCCGATCAACGTCGTGATGGCAACGATATCGGCGCTGCGTTCGATGCGCACGGCGGAACAGGTAGCAGCGATGCGAGGCAAGACGGTCAAGGAACTCTACACCGTTGCGAGCGAGACGGCATAGACATGGCAGAGAAGCGGCTCCTCAAACTCGGCGATCTCAAACCGGCACCCGGCAGCCGGCCGAAGCGGCAGCGCATCGGCCGCGGGCACGGATCGGGTATGGTCAAGACCGGCGGCGAGGGCGGAAAGGGCCAGACCGTGCGCTCCGGCGGCGGAAAGGGGCCCGCGTTCGAGGGTGGTCAAACCGCCTGGTCGCGGCGCCTGCCCCACGGCCGCGGCTACTCGCAGAAGGCCCGCGATACCGGACACTTCCGGAGCCGGTTCGCCGTCGTGAACCTCCGTCAGCTCGCGAACTGGGACCCGTCAGTGGAGATCACGCCTGAGTCGCTGCGCGACCACGGGCTCGTCAAGGTCATCCTCGACGGCGTGAAGGTTCTCGGCGCCGAGTCCGATGCGCCGCTGCCCGCGGGGCTGCGCCTGCGCGATGTTTTCTTCTCGAAGAAGGCCCGCGAAGCGCTCGCCGCGGCCGGCGCCGATCTCCCAGCCTCTTCCTGATGTTCGACAACCTCCGCGCCGCGGTACTCGTCCCCGAAATCCGCCAGCGGATCATGTTCGTTTTCTTTGCGTTCGCGTGGTTCGTGTTCATGATCCACGTGCAGCTGCCCAACGTGAACCAAGAGGCGTGGCAGCGCGTGCTGCAGAGCGGCGCGTTCTACAACCTGCTCGGCTTCCTGTCGGGCGGCGCGCTGCAGAAGTTGTCGATCATCGCAATGGGCATCACCCCGTACATCAACGCGTCGATCATCATGCAGTTGATGACCGTGGTCATGCCGCAGCTCGAAGAGATGGCCAAGAAAGGCGGCGAGGAAGGCCGCAAGAAGATCAGTCAATACACGCGCTGGCTGACCATCGTGCTGGCGGCGATTCAAGCCACGTTCATGGCTATCTCGATGGAGCGTTCCGGGGTCTTCTACGACACGTCGATGTGGTATCTGCTCTACGCGATCGTGGCCATGGTGGGCGGCACGCTCTTCCTCATGTGGCTCGGCGAGCAGATCAGCGACAAGGGCATCGGCAACGGCGTCTCGCTGATCATCTTCATCGGCATCGTGCTGCGCTACCCGCAGTACATCACCCAGACCTATGCGTCCGCCAGTCAGGGAGCGGAGTCGCTCCTGAACCTGGTGATCTACATCGTGCTGGCGATCGCGATCATTATCTCGATCGTGTTTCTCTACCAGGGGCAGCGGCGCGTGCCCGTCCAGCAGGCGCGCCGCGTCGTCGGACGCAAGATGTTCGCCGGGCGCTCGACGTACATTCCGCTGCGGCTGAACAACGCGGGCGTGATCTCGATCATCTTCGCGATCTCGATCCTGCTCTTGCCGCAACAGGCGCTATCCTGGTTCGGCCGCGGCCAAACGATCACGGCCTCGGGCATCTGGGGCGCCATCCAGCACGGGATGCAAAATTTCTCTGCCTGGCTCAACGTGTGGTTCACGCCCAACGGCGTGCTCTACAACGTCGTCTACTTTTTGCTGGTCGTCGTGTTTACGTTCTTCTACAGCTCCGTCGTGCTCAACACGCGCGATGTCGCGGACAATCTGAAGAAGACGGGAGCGTTCGTTCCTGGCATTCGGCCGGGACAGCCGACGGTCGATTACCTCAACAAGATCCTGATCCGGATCACGACCGCGGCGGCGATCTACCTCGGGATTCTCGCCGTTCTGCCGGGCGCATTTCAGCGCGGACTGTCGATCACGACGTTCTATCTCGGCTCGACCTCGCTGCTGATCGTCGTCGGCGTGGCGCTGGACACGATCACCCAGATCGAGGCGCGGCTCGCCATGCGCGACTACCGCGGCTTCATCAAACGGTAAGGACCGCGCGCGACACCATGCGGTTGGTCTTCCTCGGGCCGCCCGGTGCCGGAAAGGGAACCCAAGCACGTCTGCTCGAGCGGCGTTTCGGGTTGCGCCAGATCTCGACGGGCGATATCCTGCGCGCGAACCGCGCACGCGGGACGAAGCTCGGAAAGCAGGCCGAAGGCTACATGCGGCGCGGCGAGCTCGTTCCCGACAACCTCGTGATCCACATGATCGAGGAGGAGCTCGAGCGCACCGGAAGCGGCTTCGTCATGGACGGCTTTCCGCGGACCGTGGCGCAGGCGGAAGCGCTGGACGCGATGCTCGAGCGGCGGGGGCAGCCGCTCAACGCGGCGGTGCTCTTCTCAGGGGACCGTGCCGCGCTGATCGAGCGGCTCGCGTCGCGCTGGACGAATCCGCGCAACGGGCGCACCTACAATGCCATCACCAATCCGCCCAAAGTCGCCGGCATCGACGATGAGGACGGCGGCGAACTGATTCAGCGCGAGGACGATCGCGCCGAGACGATCGCCAAACGGCTCGAAGTGTATGACGCGCAAACGAGGCCGCTGGCGGAGTACTATCGGAAGAACGGCAAGCTGTTGCAGGTCGACGCGCTGGCCAGCGTCGAGGCGGTCTCGGACCGGATTGCCGGCGCGATCGGCGCCGAGCAGCGCGCGTAAGCGCCGGGATGGTTACGCTCAAATCGCCGCGCGAGATTGAGCTGATGCGACGCAGCGGCAAGATCACGGCGACGGTGTTGACCGCGCTGATGAAAGCCGCGCGTCCCGGCATCGCGACGAGCGACCTCGACCGCATGGCGGAAGAACAAATTCGCGGCGCCGGCGGCGTGCCGACCTTCAAGGGCTACAACGGTTTTCCGGGGTCGATTTGCGCGTCGGTCAACGACGAGGTCGTGCACGGAATTCCCGGGTCGCGCGTCCTGAACGAGGGCGACTTGCTGTCGATCGACATCGGGACGACGCTCGAGGGCTACGTCAGCGACAGCGCGGCGACGGTTGGCGTAGGCGCGATCTCTGCCGAGGCGCGGCGCCTTCTCGAGGTCACCCAGGAGTGCCTGACGGTCGGCATCGCGCAAATGGAGTGCGGGAAGCGCCTGGGCGACATCGGCGCCGCCGTGCAGGCGCATGCGGAGAGCCACGGCTACGGGGTCGTGCGCGAGCTGGTCGGCCATGGGGTGGGTCGCGCGATGCACGAGGAGCCGCAGGTGCCCAACTACGGCGAAGCGGGGACGGGGATGGAGCTGCGCCCGGGCCTGGTCCTGGCCATCGAGCCGATGATCACCCAGGGCGGCCCACGGATACGAATCCTGCGCGACGGCTGGACAGTCGTCACGGCGGATGGTAAACTCGCAGCGCATTTCGAGCACACGATTGCGGTGACGAAGAGCGGACCCAGGATCCTGACACTGCGCCGTTACGCGGAAAGTCCGGAGGTCGAGCGTTTTCGCCCCGTCCACGAGGCGATTGCCTAGATGGCCCGCCGGCGTGGAGGGCGCCCGGCGCGCACCAAAAAGGCCTCCGCCGAGAAAGCTGCCAAGACAACGATGCCTAAGGAAGAGGCGATCGAGGTCGAGGGGACGATCGTGGAGCCGCTGCCCAACGCGATGTTCCGGGTCGAACTGACCAACGGACACCGCGTCCTGGCGCACGTCTCGGGAAAGATCCGGATGCACTTCATTCGGATTCTGCCGGGGGATCGCGTTCTCGTCGAGCTCTCGCCGTACGACCTCACCCACGGCCGAATAACGTATCGATACAAGTAAAAGGCGAACTTATGAAAGTCAGACCATCGGTAAAGAAAATTTGTGAAAAGTGTAAGATCATTCGGCGGCACGGCCGCGTGCGGGTGATCTGTGAGGTCAACCCCAAACACAAGCAGGTTCAAGGTTAATCCTTCGACAGGCTCAGGATTTTAATAAGGAAATGTTTTAAAAGATGGCTCGTATTGCTGGTATCGATTTGCCGCGTGAGAAGCGCGTCGAAGTGGCGCTCACGTATATCTTTGGCATCGGTGCGCCCACGGCGCGGAAGCTATTGCAGCACGCGGGAGTCGACCCAAACCTGCGCGTTAAGGCGATGAACGAAGACGATGAGAAGAAGCTTCGCGACGCGATCGATTCGCTGCAGCTGCGCGTCGAGGGCGACCTGCGACGTGAGGTACAGGGCAACATCAAGCGCCTGATGGATATCGGCTGCTATCGCGGACTGCGCCACCGGCGCGGATTGCCCGTGCGCGGTCAGCGGACCAAGACCAACGCTCGCACCCGCAAGGGCCCCAAGCGCACCGTCGCCGGCAAGAAAAAGACGATCGCCAAGAAATAGCCGCCGCGTGAAAGCGGTGATCACGGCCGGCGGCCGCGTCGACGGGCCGTTCGCGCACACGGCGGGAACACGCGTGAAGGCGCTGGCCTCAGTGCGCGGCCACACGATGCTGGGACGCATGATCGAGTCGCTGCGTTCGGTGGGTGCCGACCGCATCGCGGTCGTCGGCGGAGACGAGGTCCGCGCGGCATGCGGCGCCGTGGTCGAGCGCTTCGTCGACGAGAGCGTATCCGGAAGCGTGAACCTCCTGCGTGCGCTGCACGCGTGGCCGGACGACGGCGAGACGCTGCTCTACGCGACCAGCGATCTGCCCTACGTCACGCCCCGGGCCATCGAGACGTTCGTCGCCAGCGCATCCTCCGGGGCCATCGCCGTCCCACTCGCGGAATTTGACGAGTTTCAACGACGCTTTCCGGACGCGCCGCCGTCCTTCGGCATCACACTCGCCGGCGAGCGCGTCGTCAACGGCGGCGTGTTCGCGCTCCCCGCGGGCAGCACCGAGCGCGTGGCCGCACTCGCCGCGCGCTTCTTTGACGCGCGCAAGCGGCCATGGCGGATGGCGAGCCTCGTGAGCCCGATCGTGCTGCTGCGTTTTCTGCTGCGGCGCTTGAGCGTTGCGGATCTCGAAGCGCTCGGCGCGCGCGTGCTTCGAATGCCGGCGTGCGCCGTGCGGCGCAGCGCGCCGGAACTCGCCTACGACGTCGACAGCTTTGTCGAGTACGGTTATGCCTGCACGCACGGCTAACGCGTTCGCGCTCGCACTGTTCTGGCTGGGCGTGCAGGCGGTTTGGGGCGCCCTGCTTGGAATCTCGCTGCAGTCCCGCACGATCGAGCTCTCACCTGCCGATGCGCTGATCGCGTACGGTCGCCTGGCGACCGCGGGCGCGCTCGTCGCGGCGATCACGCAGATCGTCATCGGATTCTGGTCGGATGCGCGCCGCCGCCGTCAAAGCCGCCGCATAGAGTTCTACGTTGCCGGCACGGTCGCGGGCGCGGCGGCGCTCGTGTTCTTCTATGCCGCGCCGACGTTCGCCGTGCTAACGCTTGCGTTCATCCTGCTGCAGGCCGCGCTCAACGTCGCGATCGGTCCGTACCAGGCGATCATTCCGGACTTCGTCGAGCGCGTGCACACCGGCGCGGCGTCGTCGTGGATGGCCGCGCTGCAGGGTGGCGGCAACGCCGTGGGCGCGCTGGCGGCCAGCTTCATCAGTAACGCGCGCGCACTGAGCGCGTCGCTGGGCGCCCTGCTGCTCGCGACCTGCGCCGTCACCGTCGCGCACGCCTGGCGCCTGCCGCTGCGCGATTCACCCGACGAAACGCGGCCCCCATTTCGCGTCACGCGGCCGTTCGTCGACCTGTTCATCTCGCGCGCGCTCGTCTACGTCGGCTTTTACACGCTCCTCGGCTACCTGCTGTTCTACGTCACCCAGGTGCTCGGTGTTCGGGCCCTGGCGGATGCCCGCCGCGAGACCGGGATCCTGATCGTAGCCTTCACGCTTCTCGGCGCCGTCGGCGCGCGGCTCGCCGCGCGCCCCACCGACCGCCTCGACAAACGCCTCGTCGCCACGGTCGGCGCGGCCGGCTTCATCGCGGCTCTCGCGGTCTTTATCGCATCCGGCGCGACGGCGGGCGTAGCCGTGGCGACCCTCCTGGCCGGGCTTGGCTGGGGCGTCTTTCTGGTGGCCGATTGGGCCATCGCGTGCCGCGTGCTGCCCCCCGGAGCCATGGCGGCCGGCATGGGGATCTGGAACCTGGCGGTCGTGCTGCCTCAGATCGTCGCGCCGGCCTTGACGACCCTGGTCGTGCAGTGGTTTAGCCTGGCGGCCAGCCCGGCCGCCCCCCGCCTCGCCTTCGGCCTAGCGCTTGGTGAGACTTTGATAGGAATAGCATGGCTGTGGCGTTTATCTCGTTGCGCGATAGGGGAATAACGGGTATCGTGTGTTTGTGCGAGCACCAGCATATCAGGCGTCCGCTCGTATTACTCCGCTGGTGAAGGAGGCCTTCACTGGCATTTTGAGTTGTTCCATAAGGAGGCACTCGTGAAACGACTGAGCACCGGGGTACTCGCCGCGCTGATCGCAGCGTTGTGCGGGTTGAACGCGGTAGCGGCTCCGTCGGCGACGCAAGGAAACAATGGAAACGGCGTCGCGCAGACCGGTTCGCCGCCGCCGGCAGACTTTGGAAGTCCGCCGTCCGGCCAGATTCCTATTCTCTATAACGATCATCACGTCTATACCAAACCCGACATCCTCAAGCAGGGTCGCGTCTTGGCGGCACTCGTCAAGGGCGGCACGCTGCTGATTCCGTTGCGCTCGATGTTCGAACAGATGGGCGCCACCGTCTCGTGGGATGCCGGCAGCAAGACCGCAACGGTGTCGAAGCCAGGCGCCGAGGTCAAGGTCACGGTCGGAAAACCGGAAGTGATAATCAACGGCGAGTCACGTCCGCTGGACGTCCCGCCGATGGTCTATCAAGGCGTCGTTCTCGTGCCCGTCCGCGTAATTTCGGAGGGCATGGGTGCGTACGTTCAGTGGGTTCCGGACCGGCATTTGGTCGTCGTACGGTACATCCCCGCGACGCCCCCGCCGAGTCCCGCACCCCCGCCGCCTTCCGCGGCTCCGCCGCCGCCTCCGCCTCCGCCGCCGACTCCCCGTCCGCTTCGCGGTGAAGCGTTCGTGGGGGGCGACTACATCTTCTCGCCGACTGTCTACAACGAGTTCAATCCGGGGAGCCGTGCCAACGGCGGCAACGGCGGATACGCCGTTCGCGGCGGTGGCGAGTTCAGCCTCGGGAGCATCCCGTTCATGCTCGAGGGCTCGTACGAGCGCTGGCCGTTCCCGCATAACTGCACGACCATCAGCGGAGTCCCGCAGGCCAACTGCTACGTGACGGTTGTGGGCGCAAACGGCAGCTCGGCGGTTCCGACTATCACCAACCTATACGATCAGGACGTTGACGGCCGCTTCGCGGTTCGGGTCCTGCAGCCGCGCATCTACATCGGCGTGGGCTACCTGTGGCTCTCGAACAACTACGGCTATCCGAACATGACCGGCGTGGGCTTCGGCGGCGAGAAGCTGCCGGACCTCAATCAGCCGCTCTCATTCTTCGGCAGCGTCTGGTACTATCCGAGCGTCTCGGGGACCGGGAACTTCCCGCGTCTCACGAGCAGCGGCGGAACCACGACGGTCAACCTAAACCTGGCGTACAGCATTCTCAAGTACCAGATCGGTGTCGACTACGTGATCGGCAAGAGCCCAATCTACATCGAGGGCGGCTGGATGGGCGACAGCTGGTCCGGCAAGACCAACGCCCCGATTAACCGCAGCTACAACGGCCCGTTCGCCGGCATCGGGCTCCGGGTACTCTATCCGTAGGTCCTCGGGGGGAAGCCTAGCTAACTGGGGCTCGGCCATAAGGCCGAGCCCCCTTTGGTTGACCCCGGTTCGTCCCTTAAGGTAAGATACTCACTTGGCGCCCGCGGGCGTCCTGTTACTCCTGTGCCTTAGAGAGATCTCATTTTTGGCTGCCAAGAAGCAAACGAAATCGCGTCGTAAGCGCGACGTAAAGAACGTCCAAGCCGGCGTCGCTCACGTTCATGCATCCTTCAATAACACGATCGTGACGATCAGTGATCCGCACGGCGGCGTCATCTCGTGGGCCTCGGCCGGCAACCTCGGCTTTAAGGGCTCGAAGAAATCCACGCCGTTTGCGGCGCAGATGGCCGCCGAAGCGGCCGCGCGCAAGGCGATGGAGCACGGAATGAAATCGACCGAGGTTCTGGTCAAGGGTCCGGGCGCAGGCCGCGAGGCCGCGATCCGGTCGCTCCAGGCGGCCGGCCTCGAGATCACGATGATCAAGGACGTCACGCCGATCCCGCACAACGGCTGCCGGCCGCCAAAGCGGCGCAGGGTCTAAGCATGTCGCGTTACACCGGCCCCGTGTGCCGCCTCTGCCGGCGCGAGACCGCCGCGAGCAAGACCGGCGAAAAGATCAAGCTCTTTCTCAAGGGCGACCGCTGCCTTTCCCGCAACTGCGCGGTCGAGCGGCGCGGCACCGCGCCCGGGCAAAAGACGACGGGCAAGTCTCGCACCAAGGTCTCCGAATACGGCCGTCAGCTGCGCGAGAAGCAGAAGATGCGCCGCTACTACGGCGTGCACGAGACGCAGTTCGAGAACTACTTCCGCGAGGCGGCGCGCGTCCCGGGTCAGACCGGACGCACGTTTCTCCAGCTGCTCGAGCGGCGGCTCGACAATGTGGTCTACCGCCTGAACCTCGCGACGAGCCGAGCGCAGGCGCGCCAGCTGGTGACGCACCGTCACTTCCGCGTGAACGGCCGCCTCGTCAACATCCCGTCGTACGTCGTTCGTGCCGGCGACGTGATCTCGATCGCACCCGCCAGCCTGAAGTCGACCATCTTCGGCGCGAATCTCGAGGTCGCGCAGAGCCGCCGCCCTCCCGAGTGGCTGGAATGGAACGACCAGGACAAGACGGCGAAGGTGGTACAGGCGCCGCCGCGCGAGCAGATCGACACGCCCGTCGACGAGCAGCTGATCGTCGAGTACTACTCGCGATAAGACTAACCGCATAAATCCGCCGCTAGGCGTGCGATCGTCCATCGCTTTCGGCGACGGGCGGATAACGTAAGCGGCAATAAAGGACAACGACAACACCGTGACCATGTTAGAAGCGCCGGTCGGCGCAAGCATCGAAGTGCGCGAACGGCGCGACAACTACGCTAAGTTCGTGATCGAGCCGCTCGAGCGCGGCTTCGGCATCACGCTGGGCAACGCGCTCCGGCGCGTCCTGCTCAGCTCGATTCCGGGCGCCGCCGTCACCTATATGAAGATCGACGGCGTGCTGCACGAGTTCTCGACGATCCCGGGGATGGTCGAAGACACGATCGCACTGATGCTCAACCTCAAGGGGCTGCCCGTCAAGCTCAACAGCGACGAGCCCAAGGTCCTCACGCTCTCGGTCAGCGGCGCGCGCGACGTGACCGCGGCGGACATCGTGCCCGACGCCGACGTGGAGATCCTCGATCCCGGCTATCGGCTCTGCACGCTTTCGTCCAAGGACGCCAAGCTGACGATGGAGATCGGCGTCGAGACGGGGCGCGGCTACGTGATGGCAGACCGCCAGCGCAACGTCGAGCACATGATCGGGCTGATACCGCTCGATTCGATCTTCTCGCCGATCCGCAAGGTGAACTTCACCGTCGACGACACGCGCGTCGGGCAGAGCGTAGACTACGATCGCCTGACGGTCGAGGTGGAGACGAACGGTTCCATCACGCCCGACGAAGCGCTCTCGATGGCGGCGTCGCTCATGCAGGAGGAGCTCGACCTGTTCGTGTCCTTCACGAACCGCGCCGAGCCGCTGCCGGAGGCGCCGCCAAACGAATGGGACATCCCGGTGGAGACGCTCAATCTCTCGGTGCGCTCGTTCAACTGCCTCAAGCGCGCGGGCATCTCGAAGGTGTCGGAGCTGCTCGATCTCACCGAGGACGAGATCATGAAGATGCGAAACTTCGGCAAGAAGTCGCTCGACGAGATCAAGCAGGTCTTAGCTGAGAGGGGGCTCACGCTGCGCCAGGCGTAGCGTCCGAAACGAATGCCGCATTCAATCGCATACAAACGACTCTCGCGCAGCGACGGCCACCGCAAGGCGCTGCTGCGTAACCTCGCCACGTCGCTCTTCAAACACGACAAGATCGAGACGACGTCGACCAAGGCAAAAGAGATCAGCCGTATTGCCGAAAAGTGCATCACGACGGCGATGGAGGGTGGCCTCGCGGCCAGGCGCGGCTTGGCCGAATTTATCACCGAGCCTGCCGTGCTCAAGAAGCTCATCGAGCAGATCGCACCGGCGCTGAAGGGCAGAACCGGCGGCTACACGCGCATCACGAAGACGCGCGTCCGGCCTGGCGACGCCGCCGAACTCTCGCTAATCGAAATCATCACATAAGCTCCCGCGTCAGCGTGACGTACCAAGCCGAGTCGCGCGCCCTCGATCGGGAGATACTCTCGGTGATCGCGGGCTGGCACCGGCGCGGAGAGATCCTGAGCGACGCGGCCTTCGACGACCTCGCCTTGCGGCTGTTCGCCTATCAGCTGCGCTACAACGCTCCGTATGCGCGCTACTGCGCCCGTTTCGGTTTCACGCCGGCATCGCTGCCGAGCTCATGGGAGACGATCCCGGCGGTCCCCGCTCCGGCGTTCAAGGAGACGGAGCTGGCGACATTCGCGTCCGCGAATGCCGCGCTAACGTTCGAGACGAGCGGGACGACCGGGGCCGCGAAGGGGCGCCACTGCATGGAAACGACGGCGCTCTACGATGCCGCGCTGCTGGCCGGGTTCGACCGGCTGGCCCTTCGGGGCGCGGCGCGCCTGCGCTATCTGAACCTGGTGCCCAACCCCCTCGAGCGCCCCGCGTCGTCTCTGGGATACATGCTGGGGCGCGTAGCCGAGCAGCGTGGCGACGGGCGAACCGGCTGGTATCTGCGCGGCAACGAGCTGCTCTTCGATAGCTTCGCATGCGACCTGCACGCGGCAATCGAGGCGGGTCAAGCCGTCTTCGTTTCCGCCACCGCCTTCGCGCTCGTCCACGCCCTCGATGCGATGGAGAAGGCGGGCATGCGCTTCGCGTTGCCGCCCGGATCGCGCGTGATGGAGACGGGCGGCTTCAAAGGCGGCGCGCGCGTCGTAGATCGCGCCGAGCTCTACGAGCGCACGTGCGCGGGCTTCGGAGTCAGGTCGGACGCGATCGTCGCCGAGTACGGCATGACGGAGCTGACGTCGCAGTACTACGACGACATCGCGACGCGACACAAGGTCGGGCCGCCCTGGCTGCGAGCGCGCGTGGTTGGACCCGATCGCAAGACGCTGCCCCGCGGCAGCATCGGTGCCCTGCTGCACCTGGACTTGGCGAATCGCGCGTCGTGCGTGGCGGTTCAAACCGAGGATCTCGGCGTGCAGCGCGACGGCGGCTTCGTCTTGCTCGGGCGCGATCGGCATGCTTCGCGCCGCGGCTGTTCCCTCGATGCGGAGGAGCTCCACACAAGGGCTTCCACGAGCCGTACGCGGTGACGCTGCTAATCTGCCGCCATGACAATCAGACGACGCGGATGATCCCCATCATGCCGCGGTCTTCGTGAAACAGCATGTGACAGTGGAAGACGAACGTACCGCGCGGCACGTGGCGGAAGTCTAGGATGATCTTCGTGATGCGCGGCTTCACCAGCGGGTAGTTGGGGTCACGCGGGTTCGGCAGCAGCGAGCCGACCGGGACGAAGACCGTGTCGGCCATCAGCGGGGTTCCCGGCACGCTGCGGCTCTGGACGAACGCCATCTGGTGAATGTGGAACGCGTGCGATTCCATCGTCGTGTTGACCAGGTACCACTCTTCCACCGAGCCGCGCTTGACGACGATGTCGGGGTTTGACGGGACGACCGCGCCGCTCGCGTACCGCGGCCAAAACGGATGCTCGTGAAAGTCCCGATTCGTGATTTCCGTGATGTAGTACGCTTGATGCGCCGGGATCTTGCCCTTCTTAGGAAGCGAGTATTCCGTAAAAGAGAATGCCCGGCGCCGGACGAGCGCCGGATGCGCGCTCACGTAGGCGACGAGACGTCCGGCCGGCGTGTCCGCGACGACGGCGGGGCTCGAGCGTAACGTAACCCCGGGGGTCTCGGTTTCGGCGCCGGCCGCGATCTTCAGAAGGTCGTGATGCATCTCGAAGAACGCGTCCTTGCCCTCACAATAGTGCTCGGAGGAGAGCATCAGCTTCTCGCCGGGACCGGCCGTAACGAGGACGTCGGCACGCGACATGGACGTGAGCATCAGCTCGGTCGCAGCCACGTACTTCGAAAGCGGCCGCTGCGGGTCGCTCGAGATCGGGACGCCGTCGAGCGCTACGAGCTGGAACGGCAGGATGCGCCCGGACGCGTCGTGCATTTGCAGTCTCGTCCCGGAATCGGACGTACCGTTGACGATCCGCAGCAACTGCGGCTCTCCTGCCGGTACGTCGAGCGAGGCCGGGGTGTAGGCGCCGTTCAACGTGACGAGCACCTCGGAGCTCGCCCCGTTGCAGCCGGTTAGATCGGACGTCACCCCGCCGGCCGTCATCGGATACGTCACCGGCCACGGCGGCGGATCGAACGGATCGTACGAAACCGGCGGCGCCGCCGGCCGCGACGCCTCGTAGGCGGCCCCCGCGGGCACGAAGGCAGACGCATCGGGCGCGAACGGATTGTCGGCCACGAACGGAATCCGATAGCGCACGACGATCACGTGCTCGGCGGAGCGCGGCAGCTGCGGCGTATCGGGCTCGACGATCCACACGCCGTCGAGGCCCTCGGCCACCTCGTCGTCCGACGATCCGTGCGCGTGCGGGTGATAGAGGTATGTTCCGAGCGGCTGCGTCGCCGGAATAGTGACGTGATACTCGCATGCGTGCAGCGGGTTGCTCAGTGTCGAGAGGAAGATGTTCTCCTGCGTCTCGGGCCCCTCGTAGCCGTGAAGGTGTAGGTTCGTGTCGCCCGGTGCTACCGCCACGTAGCGATCGTCGATCGTGTGATTCAAGTAGCCGACGTAGTGGTTCGGTACCGGCGCGGGCATCATCATCGGCATGCACGCCGGAATCGCGGTCGACGCCACGCGGTCGCCCTTGCTTGCGCCGGCGATGTCGTTCACGATGCGGATCGCGAAGTGCTCGCCCCGATGCACGCGAATGGTCGGTGCGATCGTTTGCTTCTCGCCGCCCCAGACGTACGTGTAACAGTACCGTTGCGCGAGGCCGCGGCCGTCGGTATGAACCGTTAGGATCAGCTCGTGTTCGCCCGCGGCGTTGCGCGGGAGCTTCGCGACGTCGATATCGGGAGGCTCGACGAGCTCGCGCGGGGCGGTGGTTGGGCCGCAAAAGATCGGCATGGGCCGAGCGCCCAGCGCCGCGCTTGGCGAAAGCGCACCTAGGACCACCCAGGCCAACGGCGCGACGAGGCCGGGCCAAACAAGAAGCCGGCTGCCCATGTAGGGAGTCGTTCGTGAACGGTCCCCCTTGTCATCCTAAGCGCGGCGCGAGGTTATAATTCCGCTGTTCAGTCCGTTCATTGAGAGCCCGCCGCGAAACCGGGCGTGCTCGACCTTCACGCAGCGGTCCACGACGACGTCCATCCCCGTGTCGTCGGCCAGCGCGATCGCCTCGGAGTTTACCACGCCGTACTGGAACCAAATCGCGGGAACGCCGACCGCGATCGCTTCGCGCACGACCCCGAGCGCCTCGGCCGGCTTGCGGAAGACGTCGACGACGTCGGGCGCGCCTTTTTCGCGCGCGTACGCCTCGAGCGACGGAAAGGCGCGAATGCCGTCGATCTGATCGATCGCCGGATTGATCGGCGTCACGGCGTAATCCGACTGCGTACGCAGGTAGGAGAAGACGGTGTAGCTCGGGCGCAACGGATTGGCCGACGCGCCCACCATCGCGACGGTGCGGGTCCGCCGCAGCAGGTCGCGCCGCTGCGAAGGTGTCGTCAGGATCACGAAACCGAGGCTTGCGGGACGGGCGGCGCCGCGGCGCGCAGCCCGTGATCGAGATCCCACATGAGGTCCTCGGCATCTTCGAGGCCCACCGAGAGCCGTATGGCCTCGGGCTCGACGCCGGCCTTGCGCAACTCCTCGTCGGAGAGCTGCGAGTGCGTCGTCGAGGCCGGATGGATCACGAGGCTCTTCGAGTCCCCGACGTTCGCGAGATGGCTCCACAGCACGAGCGAGTCGATGAAGCGCCGGCCGGCCTCGCGCCCGCCGCGCAAACCGAACGTGAAGATCGACCCGAGCTGCGGTTCGCGAACCCAGGCCACCTCCGGACGCGATCGCAAGAATGCCGTCACCGTACGCGCGTTGGCGACGTGACGATCCATGCGCACCGCGAGGGTCTCAAGGCCGAGCAGCGCGAGCCAGGCGTCCATCGGCGACATCTGAGCTCCGACGTCGCGCAGCACTTCGGCGCGCGCCCGCATCAAGAACGCGTACTCACCGAAAGTCTCGGTGAAGACCTTCTGATGGTAGCCGGGGCTCGGCGCCGAGAGCAGCGGAAAGCGCCCGTTGTCCCAAGAAAATTTGCCCGACTCGACCAGGACGCCGCCGATCGCGGTGCCGTGGCCGTTGATGAACTTCGTAGCCGAGTGAACGACGATATCGGCGCCGTGCTCGATCGGACGGCACAAGTACGGCGTGGCGAAGGTGTTGTCGACGACGAGCGGGACGTTTGCGTCGTGCGCGGCCGTCGCGAACGCGCGCAGGTCGGCGATGACGCCCGACGGATTGCCGACCGTCTCGACGAACAGCAGCTTCGTGTTCTTGCGGATGGCGGCGCGCACGGCGCCGAGATCTTCCGCCGAAACGAACGTCGTCTCGATCCCCATGCGTTTGATCGTCACGCTGAGCTGGGTGACGGTTCCGCCGTAGACGTTCTGCGTGCACACGAGGTGGTCGCCGCTCTGCGCGAGCGTCAGCACGGTGCAGAGCTGCGCCGCCAGGCCGCTGGAGAAGGCGAGGCCGCCGAGGCCGTCCTCCAGACTCGCCATGCGCTCCTCGAAGGCGGCGACGGTCGGGTTGCTAATTCGGCTGTAGATGTGGCCGTAGCCGCGTAGCGCGAACAGCTCCGCCGCCTGCTCGGTCGAGCCGAAGACGTAGGCCGACGTCTGATAGATCGGCGTGGCGCGCGCGCCGGTGACGGGGTCCGGCGGCGTGCCCGCGTGGAGCGCCCGCGTCGAGAAGCCGAAATCGCGTTCGTCGCTCATCATCATCGGAGGTTCCCGGCCTTATTTCGCCTTATACTGTTGGTATCATGGGCATGACACTCACCGAAAAAATTCTCGCCCACCACTGCGGCCTCGAACGGGTCGAGCCGGGGCAAATCGTCAACGCCAAGGTCGACCTCGTGCTGGCCAACGAGCTCTCCGCGGCCGTGGCAATCAAAGTGATGCGCGGCATCGCCGGCGCCAAGCGCGTCTTCGATCCGAGCCGCATCGCGCTCGTCGCCGATCACTTCGTTCCCGCGAAGGACGCGCAGTCGGCATCGCTCGTGAAGCTCATGAAAGACTTCGCCATCGAGCAGCACATCGAGCACTTCTTCGACGTCGGACGCGGCGGCATCGAGCACGTCGTCCTGCCCGAGGAGGGACTGGTCGCGCCCGGCGAGCTGATCGTCGGCGGCGATTCGCACACCTGCACGTACGGAGCGTTTGGCGCGTTCGCTACGGGCATGGGATCCACCGATGTCGCGGCGGCGTTCGTCCTGGGCGAGGTCTGGCTCAAGGTGCCGGCGTCGATCAAACTAGTCTACGACGGAAAGCCCGGGCCGATGGTGTACGCCAAGGACATCATGCTCCGCACCGTCGGCGAGCTCGGCATCGACGGCGCCACCTATCGCGCCATCGAGTACCACGGGACGACGGTCGACGAGCTTTCCATCACGGGGCGCATCACGATGGCCAACATGGCGATCGAGGCCGGCGCCAAGAACGGCATCTTTCATGCCGATGCGAAGACGATCGCCTACGTCCAGGAGCGTACGAACCGGCCGTTTGTCGTCGAACGCGCTGACTCCGATGCGGTATACGAGCGTCTGATCGAGATCGATGTGGGCGACCTCGAGCCGCAGGTCGCATGTCCGCACACGCCCGACAACGTCCATCCGATCTCGGAGGTGACGCGCGAAGATCTCCCGGTCGATCAGGTCTTTATCGGCTCGTGCACCAACGGCTACATGGAAGATCTTCGCATCGTCGCACAAATTCTGGAGGGCAAGCGGATCGCGCCGAATCTGCGCGTGATCGTCAATCCCGGATCGCAAAAGGTCTGGATGCAGGCCGCGCAAGAGGGCATCCTCACGGTGCTCGCGGCAGCGGGCTGCGCGGTCAACACGCCGGGCTGCGGCGCGTGCTTCGGGGGCCACATGGGCACGCTCGGCGACGGCGAGCGCGCGATCTCGACGACCAACCGCAACTACGTGGGGCGCATGGGTTCGCCGAAGGCCGAAATCTATCTCGCCTCGCCGGCGACGTGCGCCGCCTCTGCGCTCACGGGGCGAATCACGGACCCGCGCGTCGTCCAACCCTCGGTTGTCGTCGGGGCCAGAAGTGGAAGCTAAACTGCGCGGACACGCTCACAAGTATGGGAAGAACGTCGACACCGACGTGATCATCCCAGGTAAGTACTGCAACATCATCGATCCCGTCGAGCTCGGAAAGCACGCACTCGAAGGTCTCGACCCCGAGTACACGGGCCGGATGCACGCGGGCGACATCATCGTGGCCGGCACGAACTTCGGGTGCGGCTCGAGCCGCGAAGTCGCGCCGATCGCGATCAAGGGCTCCGGAACGTCGGCGGTGATCGCCAAGAGTTTCGCGCGAATCTTCTATCGCAACGCGTTGAACATCGGCTTGCCGATCTTCGAGTCGGCCGAGGCCGTAGACGGCATCGAATCCGGCGACGAGATCGAGCTGGAGCCCGAAAGCGGCACGATCCGCAATCTCACCAAAGGCGAGAGCTACCGCGCGGCGGAGTTTCCGCCGTTCATGCGCTCGTTAATCGACGCCGGCGGACTGGTGCCCTACGTCGAAAAACGCCTCGCGGAACAAACCAGTACGTAAGGGCGGCTTACGGCGGCGTATAGCCTCCGCTTTGTCCGCCGACTCCGCCCGGCGACGGGTTGACGTTTTCGATCCACTTTTCTTTGGGGCGATAGGACGCGGTGAAAGGAACTTCACCGCCCGCCGTCGTCAGCATACCGACCATGTCGGTGGTGCCGTCGAGCTTGCCCTCGAGCAACAGGGTGGTGCCGTCGGGCATCGTCACGATCAGACGCACGGCCTCTCCGTCCACGTTTCCCGACAACGGATAACGCTTGCCGCGTGCGTCGAGGTACGTGCCGGAGAGCGCGGAGCCGTCTTGCGCGACCCTGAAGTGGGTGTAATCGGTGCTGTTGGCATGCTGAATCTGCACCTCCCACACGCCGTCGAGTCCCTTGCGGGCGTTGGGCGGCGGAGTGGGCGATGGACGCAGCGTCCGGATCGGCGCCGTGAAGGGCGTTAGCGTGGGGGCCGGCGCCGGCGCCAGCGAGGCGCTGGGCGTCGGCATCGTGGGCGTACCGATGGGCGGCGGCGTCGGCGGTGGGGTGGCGGCCGCGGCTGGGACGCGCCCCGCAAGCGCGCCGGCCAGCATCACCACGGCCATGGCCGTGCCCGGGATAAAGAGAAAAGAAAACGGCTTCACGTGGGAGGTTTTGGGGGCTGCCGGCGTGGCTCCTCCGCGAATCGAGCGAGCCAAAGCTCGCCGAATTTGCACGCCCTGATATAATGCAGGGGCTGTGAAGAGCAAGATTCATCCTAAGTGGTATCCCGAGGCTCGCGTGCATTGCGCGTGTGGCAACACCTTCGTCACGGGCTCGACCCTGCCCGAGATCTCCGTCGAGATTTGCGCGGCCTGTCACCCGCTGTTCACGGGCCAGCAGAAACTCGTCGATACGGCCGGGCGCGTCGATAAATTCAATCAGCGCTCCGCCGCCGCGCGGCAGAAGCAGCAAGAGGCCGCAGCCCGCAAGGCCGCCCGCGAGGCGAAGAAGACAGCCGCCGGACTTTAGGGAGCGCCGGGCTTGAACGACGCGTTGACCGCGCGTCTCGATTCGATGGCCCGGCGCTTCGACGAAATCGAGGCGCAGCTGGCCAATCTCGGCGGCACCTTCGATCAATCTCGTTATACCGCGCTCGTGAAGGAGCGCGCCCAGCTCGAAGCCCCCGTTGAGACGTATCGCCGGCTCGCGCAAACGCGCGCGCAGATAGCGGCGAACGATTCGCTCGCGCGGGTCAGCGACGCCGAGCTGCGCCTCCTGGCGGAAGAAGAGAACGAAGGTTTGCGCGGGCGCGCCGGCGAGCTCGAGAGCGAACTGACGCGGCTGATGATGCCGCGCGACCCCAACGACGCGAGAGACGTGTTCGTGGAGATCCGGGCGGGCACCGGCGGCGACGAGGCCGCCATTTTCGCGGGAGACCTGGCGCGCATGTACATGCGCTTCGCCGAGACCGCCGGCATGAAGACCGAGCTCGTGTCGGAGAGCCCGAGCGAGGCCGGCGGATACAAGGAGATCGTCTTCGCCGTCAAAGGCGACGAGCCGTACCGCTTCCTCAAGCACGAGTCCGGCGTCCACCGCGTGCAGCGCGTGCCGGCGACCGAGGCGCAGGGGCGCATCCACACGAGCACGGCCACGGTCGCGGTGCTTCCCCAGATCGAGGACGACGTCGAGGTCGATATCCGGCCCTCCGACCTCCAGATCGATACGTATAAGGCGTCGGGGGCCGGCGGCCAATACGTCAATAAGACGGAATCCGCGATTCGCATCACGCACGTCCCGACCGGCATCGTCGTAGCCTCGCAGCAAGAACGCTCGCAGCAGCAGAATCGCGAGAAGGCGATGCGGATGCTGCGCGCCACGCTCTACGACCGCAAGCGCCGCGAGCAAGAGGACGCCGTCGTGGAAATGCGCCGCTCACAGGTCGGCACCGGCGAGCGCTCCGAAAAGATTCGCACCTACAACTTTCCGCAAGACCGCGTCACCGATCATCGGATCAACCGCAGCTTCGGAAACATCCGCGGGATTATGGACGGAAATCTGAGTTCGATCGCCGACGAACTGATCGCGGACGAGCGCGCTAGGTTGATGGCGGGCGAGGCGGTCGGATAATGGCTCGGGCCGGTACAATCGATGAGACGCTGTCGCATGGCGTATCGGTTCTATCGGAATCGGGTTTGGAGGGGCGCGCGGATGGGTTAATTTTGTTGGCTCACGTTTTGGCACGCTCGCGCGAATGGATCGTTGCGCATGGGGAGGCGAAGGTTTTAGAGGCTGACCGCGCCCTCTTCATCGATTTATGCGAGCGCAGACGCGTCGGGGAGCCTGTCTCGTATATCACCGGAACCGCGTGGTTCTATGGGCGCGAGTTTATCGTAGACCGATCCGTTTTGGTTCCGAGGCCGGAGACGGAACATCTCGTAGACGAGGCCATCGAATTTCTTCGAGATTTCTGCACCGAGTGTCGGGTGCTCGACGTCGGAACGGGGAGCGGCGCGATTGCGTGCAGCATTGCTGCCGAGGCTAACGCGGTCGTCGACGCGACCGACGTGTCGTCCCACGCCGTCGCAATCGCGGCGCGCAACGCGGAGCGCCTCGGCGTCGACGATCGCTGTCGTTTTCTGTGCGGCGACCTGGCCGCGCCGGTAGAGGGCCGGCGATACGACGTCGTCATAGCCAACCTGCCGTACGTTCCGACGGCCGATCTCTTACCGGGGCCCGATCCAATGTCGTTCGAGCCGCGCGTCGCACTCGACGGCGGGCCCGACGGCCTCACCGTTTACCGTACGCTGCTTTCGGGTATCGCCGACCTTGTCACCGCGAAGGCCGTGGTGCTGTTAGAAGCCGCGCCGCCCACGATCGAAGGATTGAAAGAGCTCACGCATGCCTCGCTCCCAGACTTCACCGTGGCCGTCGCCGACGATTACGCGGGGCTCGCGCGCTACGTGAAAGGAACGACGAAATGACCGATTCGAGTCTCCTGATGCCTGGCGCCGACGAAGCTTATCGCTCGTCGCGCGAACGCCTGCGTGCGGCGGAGATCGATCTGCGCGACCGGATCGAAGCCGTCGCCGGCCTGCGCCGCAGCCTGCCTCCAGGCCCGGTCGTGCCCGACTACACGTTTATGGAGAACGGCAAACGCGTGCGCCTGTCTGAGCTTTTCGAGAGCGGCAAGCCGTACTCGATCGTCTACCATCTGATGTATTGGGCCGACGAGGACGACTTCTGTCCGATGTGCTCGCTCTGGCTCGACGGCTTCAACGGAATCGTGCCGCACGTCACGCAGCGTGCGAACCTCGTCATCGCTTCCCGTGCGCCGTTCGAAACGCTTCGCGCCTGGGGCGCGCGCCGCGGCTGGGACCGGCTGAGGCTCCTATCGGATGACGGTCCGTCCTTCGCGCGCGACATCGACGCCGAAGATGCCGAAGGCAACCCGGACTCCACGATCGCGGTCTTTTCAAAGGACGGCGACACGATGCGCCACGTGTACACGGCGCACCCGATGCTCGAGGATCGTGAACGCGGCATCGATCTGCTCTCTCCCGTTTGGAACCTCTTCGACCTCATGCCGTCCGGCCGCGCCGACTGGTACCCAACCAACGCCGCCTTCGAAGCCTACCTGGGAGTGCCCGTACCTCACACAAAACGGTCGGGCTGAGGTAATTGCGTCACCTCTAAGGCTTTAGCGCAAGGACGGTTCCGCATCCCTGATAGGCGCGGGTTCCCCCGGGCCGGAGCGGCTTTCGAGGCGTCGCTGCGGTCAGGCGCGGGAGCCGCGCACTAGGCTCAACAACGCGCCCGCCACGACAATAACCACGCTGGCGCAAAACACGAGTGCTGCCGCCGAGAGGTTCCAGATGGAAGCGAGTACGCCGACGCCGATGACGGGAACGGCCAGCGCAGCGTAGAGCATCACGAAGTATGCCGAGCTGACTTCGCCGCGCTGCTGATCCACCTCGTCGTTGATCGCAGCCAGCCCCGAACCCAGGGCCAGTCCTTGGCCCGCGCCCTCGATTGCCGCCGCCACGAAAGTGCACGCGAGAGATCTAAGAAGCACGGCTGCGGCGAGAACTGCGGTGCCGGCGATCAGCGCCGCGCAGGCAATCGTGAGTGAGTGCCGCCTCGGAATGGAACCCATGCTGATTTGGCCGAGCGCGGTTACTGCGAAGAGCACGCAGACGACGGCACCCGTAAGCACCGGCTGCGGCCGGTGCAGCACCTTTACGAGAAACGATGGGACGATCGCGCTGAATAGTCCCGACACGGCGAACGCGCACATGCCGGCAACGGCCGCGGTTAGAAACGTGCGACGGATGGGCTGCGGAATGCGCAACCGCGTCATTCGCAACTGTCGACGCCGCGGAGGCTGCTCGACCGTTTCCTGTACGCCCAGCATCGCAGCGGAAGCGGCGGCGATCAGCCCGAGATCGACCGCATATGGCAACCTCAAAGGGGCAGCCACGTACGTCGCCAGCGCGCCTGAAAGTAACGTCCCCAAGCCCAGGCCGCCGACATTCACCGCCACGGCGAGCTTCGCGGCATAGGTGCGCCGATAGCCGGCGAGCTCGATGAGAGCTGCGGTCGCCGTTCCGGTGAAAACGCCCGCCGAGAGACCGGAAAAAATGCGTCCAACGATCAACATAGGCATCGAATTCGCGAGTAAGAAGACGACCGCGCTCGCCGCCGATAACGCCAGGCCCGCATACAGCACTCCGCGCCGCCCAATTTCGTCCGATAGACGCCCAAAGAGCAATAAGCCGGCGACCACGGCGAACGCGTAGACCGCAAAGATCACCGGAATGCACACGGGCGCAATCCTCCAGCGCTCTTCGTAGATCGGATAGAGCGGCGTAGGCAGCGTCGTGCCGATCATCGTGACCACGAAGGCCGTCGCCGCCAAATACAACGCCGGGCGCATGGCCATGCTTTACCCAGCGCTTTGCGCTGGGAAGGCTACCTAAGGTCGCCGCGAGGAGAGCCAACGCCTGCCAGGTTAATAGGCGATGGAGAGCGAACTAAAGCGACCCGAGATGGCGAAGTATATCTTCTTCACTGGGGGCGTTGTGAGCTCGCTCGGCAAGGGCATCACCGCCGCCTCCCTCGGGCGGCTACTCAAGTCACGCGGCCATAGCGTCTCGATTCAAAAACTCGATCCGTACATCAACGTCGACGCGGGAACGATGAACCCGTACCAGCACGGCGAGGTGTTCGTCACGGAGGACGGGGCGGAGACCGACCTGGATCTCGGCCACTACGAGCGCTTCATCGACGAGAATCTCCAGCGCGCGAACAACGTCACGACCGGCCAGATCTACAATTCGGTGATCGAGAAAGAGCGCCGGGGCGAATATCTCGGCGCGACCGTCCAGGTGATTCCGCACATCACGAACGAAATCAAGGCGCACATCAAGCGCGTCGCGGAAGCGAGTCACGCTGAGGTCTGCATCGTCGAGGTTGGCGGAACGGTCGGCGACATCGAGTCGCTGCCGTTCCTCGAAGCGATTCGCCAGATGCGCTACGACGTGGGCGACGAGAACGTCATGTACGTACATCTCACGCTCGTGCCGCACCTTGGCGCCGCGGACGAGCTAAAGACGAAGCCGACGCAGCACTCCGTCCGGGAGCTGCGCGGGATCGGGATCTCGCCGGACGCGATCGTGTGCCGCACGCAGTCCGCGCTGCCCATGCCGCTCGAACTGAAGGAGAAGATCGCGCTGTTCTGCGACGTGCCCCCGAGCGCCGTCGTCCAGAACATCGACGCGCGAACCATCTATCAGGTGCCGCTCAACCTCGAGGCCGAGGGTCTGGCGCAGGCGGCGGTGCGCAAGCTGAACCTGCCGGCGGCGGTCCCGAAGCTTGACGACTGGGTCGGCATCGCGGAGCGCCTGCTGCACCCGCGCCAACATGTGACGATCGCGCTGGTCGGGAAGTACGTGGAGCACAAAGACGCGTACATTTCGATCAACGAGGCGCTCCACCACGCTGGAATCTTCCACCACGCGGCGGTCGAGATCAAGCGCGTGGACTCGGACTGGATCGAGAACGAAGGGCTCGACGCGCTGCGCGGCGCGCACGGCGTCGTCGTCGCGCCGGGCTTCGGCGCGCGCGGCGTCAAGGGCAAGCTGCGAGCCATCGAATACGTCCGCGAGCGCAAGATACCGTTCTTGGGCATCTGCTACGGCATGCAGCTCGCCTGCGTGGAGTTCGCACGCAACGTCTGCGAGCTGCCCGAAGCCATGACGAGCGAGGTCGACGAAACGAGCGCCGACCCCGTGATCGACTTCATGCCCGACCAGCGTAACCTCGAGATGTACGGGGGGACGATGCGCCTCGGCACCTATGCGTGCACGCTCGAAGACGGAAGCCAAGCCGCGCGGGCCTACGGCACGCTCGAGATCAGCGAGCGCCATCGCCACCGTTACGAATTCAACAATCGCTATCGCCCGATCTTCGAAGAGCACGGCATGCGCTTTACGGGGCACCACACGATCGGCAAGACGCGTCTCGTCGAGGTCGTCGAGCTCCCGTTGGAGATGCATCCGTGGTTCGTGGCCACGCAAGCCCACCCCGAGTTCAAGTCGCGCCCGAACCGGCCGGCGCCGCTCTATCGCGACTTCATCGGTGCCGCGCTGGCGCACGAGGAGAATGTCGATGGCCGCGCCGGGATCGCCGAGGCGTCCTGGACCCAGGCCTAATCACCGCCGTCGTGCTCACGCGCGACGAAGAGCGCAATTTGCCGCGCGCGCTCACGAGCCTGCCCCGCGGCGTGAAACTGCTCGTGCTCGACGCCTGCTCCGACGATCACACGGTGCAGTTCGCGCGTGCCGCGGGCGCCCGCGTCGTGCAGCGGGAGTGGACGGACTTCATCGACGCCCGCCGGTTCGCGCTGGCGCAGGTGGAGACGCCCTGGGCGCTGATGCTGGATGCCGACGAAGCGCTCGACGATATCTTGCGCGACGCGATCGTCGCGGCGCCCGCCGCACGCGACGCCTATCGCGTGAAGCGCACGACGTACTTCTGCGGCAAGCCGATGCGCATCTGGCGCGACGAGCCGCTGCTGCGCCTGTTCCGCACGCATCTTGTCACGCTCAACGCGCATCCCGCGGCGGCCCGCTTCGCGCCGGTTCACGAGGCCTGGTCGTCCGAAGGCGACGTGGGTGACCTGCCCGGCACGCTGTTGCACTACTCATATCCCGACGTGGCAACGTACCGGCACAAGTATGATCTGTACACGCGACTCGAGGCCGCGAACATCCGCGCCGCCGCGCTTGCGTTATTGGCTGCCTTGGCGACCACGCTGCCGCGGCTGATCTGGCTGCTGCTAGGCCGCGGAGCGCTCCTCGACGGTCCGCGCGGCTGGTACGTCGCGTATCGCTCCGCCCTCTATCCGGCCGTCGCCGCGGGGAAAGCGCTGCTGCGATGACGCTCGCGCGCGTCGGAATCGATGCACGCTTGACGCGCCAGATGTCGATCGGGATGAAGACCTACGTCCGCGAGCTCGTCGCACGCCTGCCGCGCGTCGCGCCCGAATACTCCTACGTGCCCTTCGCGGACGGCGGGAACTTCGGCTGGGCGGAGCAGGTGCGACTCCCGTCGGCGATACGGCGCGCGCGAGTGAACCTCGTGCATTTCCTCTCGCAATACGTCCCGGTGATGCTTCCGCCGCGCTTCGCGATCACGATCCACGATCTGATCCACCTGCGCTTCCCGCAATACTTCAAGGCGAAGGTCGGCCCATATTATCGGACGGTCGTGCGCCGCGCGTGCGCTCGCGCCACGCGCGTGATCACCGACGACGTCCGCACGGTCGGCGACCTCGCGGAGTTCTTGCGCGTCGACCCCGCGAAGGTTCGCGTCATTCCGCTCGGCGTTGCGGAGAGCTTTCTCCAACCGGTAGAACCCTTCGTCGGGAAGCGGCCGTTCTTCTTATACGTCGGGAATCATCGCCGCCATAAGGACCTCGCGACCCTCTTCGACGCGTGGTCGCACCTGGCGGAACGATGGAGCGTGGACCTCTACGTGACCGGGCCCGACGATTTCGGCGAGGAGCTGCGGCGCCGTACGACGGATTCGCGTGCGATCGTTGCGCTGGGCGACGTCCCTGCGGAGCGGCTGGCGAGCTACTACGCGGGGGCCCGCGCGCTCGTCCAGCCCGCGCTGCGCGAGGGCTTCGGGCTGCCTATGCTCGAGGCGATGGCCGCCGGTTGTCCCGTCGTCGCGTGCCGGGACGCCGTGCCGCGTCCGCTCGAGCAGGCGACCCGGTCGTTCCCGGCCCGAGACGCGGCCGCGCTGCGGGTGGAGCTGGAGCGCCTCCTGGCAGACGAGGGTCTGCGGTCGCGCGCAATCAACTCAGGACGAGAGGTGGCGCGCCGGCTGAGTTGGGATCGGTGCGCGCGTGCTACCGCCGACGTCTACCGCGAGATTTTGGAGCAACGATGAAATTGACACTCGCGTTCTTGCTGCTGGGGGCGACGATTGCGTCGGCTCCGCGGCCGATCGCGATCGTAATTAACGGAGACACGCTCGCGCTGCAGCCGCCGCCGCGGGTCGACCACGGCCTGCTCTTCGTGCCGGTACGCCGCACGCTGGAGGCGCTGGGGCTCTCGTTCGACCGTTCCGGCAATCGCGTCACGACACAGGTGGGATCGAAGACCGTCGCGCTCGTGATCGGCAGCCGCGTTGCCGACGTCGACGGCGGCCGGTTGCAGCTCGAAGCCCCGCCCATCGAAGTGGCCGGCGTACTGTACGCGCCGCTGCGCTTCTTTACGGACGTGCTGGGAGCGCAAGCGCACTTCGATCGCAAGGCCAATGCGGTAATCATCGTCGCACAGTTAATCGGCCGTTCATCCAACGGCTTGATCTCGACACCGAGCGGCTACGAGCGATTCGGAACCGTCGCTGCGGTCGACGTCCTATCCGATCCTCCGACCCTCACACTGGGATACGGCGGCGGCGTCAAGACGATACCAATCGCCGCCAACGCGATCCTCGAGGTGGAAGACGTCAACGTCAACGTCACCTCCCCGGGCGAGCTCGGAGACGTTCGGCCCGGCGACTTTGCGCGTCTGGAGATGCGCAAGGATGGACGCGTCGAACGGGTCGTCGACGAGTACGGCTCGCGCAACGGACACATCGTCGCCATCGCAGGCAACGACTTCGTCTTGGGCGACGGCCAAGTCATCGGCGCCGGTCGCACGACGGAGATTTCGCTCAACGGCAAAGCCGCCTCGATGAGCGACCTGCGGCCGGACGATCAGGTCACCGTTCGGTACAACGTCGAAACCAACGAGGTGCGCGAAATCTTGGCAAGCCGCAGCACGGGAGCGATAAACGGTAGCGCGAGCGGCGGAGTCGGCATCACGAGCGTCGAGAGCGACGCGAGCCGGCCGCTGCGGGCGGGCGACACGATCCACGTCACGCTGCACGGAACGCCGCACGCATCCGCGACGTTCGACATCGGCTCCGACGTGGCGAACCAGGCGATGCAGGAACGGATGCCGAGCGTCTACGTCGGAAGCTATACCGTTCCGCAAGGCGCAAACTTCGACGACGCTGCGGTGATTGGCCGCCTCTCCTCGGGAAACTCGACCGCCGAGGCCGCGGCGGCGCACACGGTCTCCGCGTCGAGCGTTCCACCGGGGATCGCGGATTTCGCTCCCGAGGCCGGCACGACCGTGAACACTAGCCGGCCCGCGGTCTATGCGAGCTTCGCCGCGGACGCCGTCGGCGTCAACCCGTCGAGCGTGCTGCTCTGGATCAATGGGCGCGACGTCACGGCCGAGTGCGTGCGGACCGCGCAGTTCGTCCAGTATCTCCCGTCATATGCCTATCCCGACGGGCCGATCCACGTGACCGTGCGCGTAGCGGACGAAGCCGGGAACACGACGACGAAGTCGTGGAATTTCTCGATCCACACGCACTGAGGAATACGTGGCTGACTGCACCTTTTGCAAGATCGCCGCGGGCGAGCTGCCGGCGAAGACGGTCGCGCGCGACGACCTGATCGTCGCGATCGAGGATCTCAATCCGCAAGCGCCGACGCATTTGCTGGTCATGCCGATAGGCCATCACGCGAACGTGCAAGAACTCGCGAAGGCGGATCGCGCGCTCGCAGCGCGCTTGCTCGAGATCGCGTCACGGCTCGGTGCGGAGCGCGGCGGCGGCGCGGGATTCCGCCTGGTGTTCAATACGGGCCGCGACGGCGGCCAGACCGTCGACCACGTGCACGTTCATGTGCTGGCCGGGCGGCACATGGACTGGCCGCCCGGTTGAAGACGGCGCCAAAACCTTTGACGCTGCCGCGCCGCTGTGCTAGTGTATCGAAAGCGGCCCTGCGGGGCCTAATTTTTCGTCTTTGCGTCGAAGACGCGGCGCGCCGAAAGGGGGTGGATACATGGAAGTTCGCATCGCTCCGGGAGAAACGATCGAGAGCGCGTTGCGTCGCTTCAAGAAGGCCACCCAAAAGGCTGGGATCCTCGCCGAGGCTCGTAAACACGAGCACTACGAAAAGCCCAGCGTTCGCCGCAAGAAGAAGTCGGCCGCAGCCCGCAAACGCCGGGCGTAGCCTCTCGTGGGACGGCTCAAAGACCGGATAGCTTCCGACCTCAAGGAGGCGATGAAGGCGCGCGATCAGCTGCGCTTGGACACTCTGCGTTCCGCGCTGTCCGGCTTCATCTACAAGCGCACCGAGAGCGGTCAGGAGCTCTCCGACGCAGACGAGGCCGACGTCGTGCGGCGGCTGGTCAAGCAGCGCGGCGACTCCGTTGCGGAGTTCGAGAAGGCCGGCCGCAGCGATCTCGTCGCGAAGGAACGCAGCGAACGGGAAATCCTGGCGGCGTATCTCCCGCCGCAGCGTTCGGCCGCGGACGTGCGCGCTATCGTGCATGGCGTTCTGGCGGAGCTGCCGCCCGAATCCCGTAATGCCGGCGCGGTGATGAAGGTGGTCATGCCGCAGCTGCGCGGCCAGGCCGACGGCAACCTCGTCCGCCAAATCGTCGCCGAAGAGCTGGGGCTCCCAGCCTCGTAACTTTGGGGGTCGCCTCTCGGTAGCCACTGGCATGAAGGCATCCCGCCGGCGCGCCTGGGTTAGCGCGTTCTTGCTGTTCTGGGGCGTGACGAGTCTGGCCGCTGGAGCGCAAACGGGTCGCCCGATCGTCGTCATCCCAATCAATGGAACCGTCGACGACGGGATGGCCCATCTCGTGCAGCGTTCCGTCGCGGAAGCAAATCAGTACAACGCCCGCGCGATCGTGCTCGACGTGAACAGCCCGGGAGGGCTTGTCGAGGCAGCCTTTGCGATTCGCGACGCGCTCTTCTCGGCGCAGGAACCGGTCGTGGCGTACGTCGGCGCGCGTGCCTACTCGGCGGCGGCGCTGATCTCGCTGTCGGCCGGCCGCATCGTGATGGCGCCGGGTGCGTCCATCGGCGCGGCAGAGCCGATTCCGGCAACCGTCAAGATGATCTCCGGGCTGCGCGGCGAGTTCGAGTCTACGGCGGAGCGTAACCACCGCAATCCCAAAGTCGCCGGCGCCATGGTCGACAAGAACGTGGACCTACCGCAATACAAGCGCTCAGGCGCGATCCTGACACTCAACACCGACGACGCCGTGCGCGCCGGGATCGCCGATGGAACGGCTCCGACGCTGGACGCCGCGCTGTCGCAGCTGCATTTGGCCGGGGCTCCGCGCATCACGCAGACGTTTACGTGGGGCGAGCAGATCGCGCGCTTCGCGACCGATCCGGTCGTGAGCGGATTGCTCCTGACGCTGGGCATGCTGGGTCTGCTGATCGAGATGCAGACGCTACACGGAATCGCCGGACTCGTCGGAATCGGCGCGCTGGGACTCTTCTTTGGAAGCCACATCTACGCCGGATTCTCCAACGTCTTCGTCGCCGCGCTCGCAGTGCTCGGCCTGCTGGGGATCCTGTGGGAGCTGCACGTCGTCCCGGGACACGGGCTGCCCGGGATTCTCGGCGCCGGCGCACTCCTGGTGGCGGTGCTACTGGCATTCGGCCTGCCGTTCTTCTTCGTCGGAATCGAGACGATCGCGACAGCCATCGTCCTCACGGTCATCGTATTCTCGCTCAGCGTCCGCGCCATGCCGGAGAACGCCTGGGCGCACCGGCTCGCGCTGGCCGCATCACAAGGGCCCGAATACGTCGCTAGCCCCGATCACGGCAGTCTGCGCGGCCGCACGGGTACGGCAGTGAGCTATCTGCGTCCGGCCGGCATCGCATCGATCGACGGCCGCCGCGTCGACGTCCTGACCGAGGGTGAATTCATCGCACAGGGAACTCCCGTCCGCGTCGTGCGCGTCGAGGGTGCTCGCATTTTCGTCGAGCCTGTCGCTTCATAGGAGCTTGACATGATGGCCGTTAGCGGCATAATCGTAATCCTTCTCATCATCATCGCGTTTTTCGCGTTCCTCTACTACTTCCCGATCGGGCTGTGGATCCGAACCATCGCCGCAGGCGTTCCGCTCGGAATCATCGCGCTCGTGCGGATGCGGCTGATCGGCATTCCACCGAGCGTCATCGTTACGAACTACGTGCGGGCGCGTAAGGCCGGACTCAACCTCACCGTCGATCAGATGCAGTCGCACTATCTCGCCGGCGGTAACGTGGAGAACGTCACGCTCGCGATGATCGCCGCGCAGCGCGCGCAGATTCCGCTCGAATGGCAGCGCGCCGCAGCCATCGACCTCGCCGGGCGCAACGTGCTCGAGGCGCTGCAAACGTCGGTCAACCCGAAGGTCATCGAGACGCCCACCTTCCAGGGCGTCGCGCAAAACGGCATCCAACTCAACGTCAAGGCGCGCATCACGGTGCGCAGCAACCTCGACCGCTACGTGGGCGGCGCGGGCGAGCCGACCATCATCGCGCGCGTCGGCGAGGGCGTCGTCTCCGCGGTGGGCGCGGCGGTGGACCATAAGGAGGTCCTCGAGTACCCGGACCGCATCAGCAAGGCGGTGCTGGCCAAGGGGCTCGACGCCGGCACCGCATTCGAGATCGTCTCGATCGACATTGCCGACGTCGACGTCGGCAAGAACATCGGCGCCGAGCTGCAGACGAGTCAGGCCGAGGCCGACCGCCGAATCGCCCAAGCCAAGGCCGCGGAGCGGCAGTACGCGGCGCAGGCGGCCGAGCAAGAGCAGAAGGCGGAGACGCAAGCGATGCGTGCCAAGGTCGTCGAGGCCGAGGCGACGATTCCGCAGGCGATCGCGGCCGCGTTTCGCAGTGGAAACCTCGGCGTCATGGA
Organism: Vulcanimicrobiota bacterium; assembly: GCA_963723485.1. Taxonomy (GTDB): domain Bacteria; phylum Vulcanimicrobiota; class Vulcanimicrobiia; order Vulcanimicrobiales; family Vulcanimicrobiaceae; genus Cybelea. The sequence goes on from CAVRQS010000003.1 coordinate 116,527, forward strand.
CTACTATCGCCTGCGTAACGTCCAGGCCGACACCGAAATGCGCTCCGCAATCGGCACGTCGACCGAGAGCTCGAGCGAAGCGCAGGCGCCGCCGATTACGGGCCCCGGCAAGTAGCTCGCGGCCGTGCGCGAGATCGGAACGCTCGTCTGGGTCGTTCTCATCGTCATCGGCGTCGTGAGCAGCATGATCTCGACCATTCGGAAGCAGGCGCAGGCGCAGCGGCCACCGGCCGGTCCGGCACGGCCGCAGCGGTCACCGGCACGCCCGCAGCCTCCAGGCGCGCCGTCGCCGGCCGTGATGCAAACCGCGCCCCCATCGCCGCGAGCCCAGCCGCGGCCGCCGGTTCACGCGGTCGAGGAGCCGCGCGCTAAGCGCAAGCCTTTGTTCGCGGGCAAAGGGTCGCTGGTCCGGGCCGTGATCGCCGCGGAGGTGCTCGGAAAGCCCCGCGGCCTGGGCGACGAACACTCTCTGCGTTGACGCCCCAACGCTCCATCGATCTCCACGATCTTCCCGACCGGGTGCGGCTCTTCGGAGAGTACGACCGGAACCTCTCCGCGATAGAATCTTCGCTCGAAGTTGCGGTGCACGCCGACGGCGACCGGCTGCTGCTGGCCGGCGAGGACGCCGCGGTCGCGCGGGCCGAGGAGGTCGTGCGGCGAGTCCTCGCGGCGGCCGTGGGCGGCGCGCACATCACGCCGGACGACGTGGCGCTCGCGCTCTCGGATGCCCGTACGCAATCGGCGGCGCCGCTGCCGGCGACGCTCCTGCGCACGCATCGCGGCCGCGAAGTCCGCGCCCGCACGGCGGGTCAGCGACGCTTCGTGCGGTCGATCGAGGAGTCGACGCTGACGTTCGGAATCGGGCCGGCCGGAACCGGGAAGACCTACCTGGCCATCGTCATGGCCGTACGCGCCCTCAAGAAGCGCGAGGTCGCGCGCGTGATCCTGTCGCGCCCTGCCGTCGAGGCCGGGGAGCGGCTCGGCTTTCTGCCGGGCGACCTTCGCGAGAAGGTGGATCCGTATATGCGGCCGCTCTTCGACGCGCTCGCCGATCTGCTCGACGATCCGGTCGTCAATAGGTACATGGAACGCGGAACGCTCGAAGTCGCGCCGCTTGCGTATATGCGCGGACGGACGCTCTCCGATGCGTTCGTCATCCTCGACGAGGCGCAGAACGCCACCGACGACCAGCTCAAGATGTTTCTCACGCGGCTCGGGGACGGATCGCGCATGGTCGTTAGCGGAGATGTCACCCAGATCGACCTTCCCGTCGGTCAACGCAGCGGTCTGCGTGCCGCCGCCGCGCGACTGCGCGACATCGGCGACGTGGGCGTCGTGGAACTCGACGACAACGACGTGGTGCGCCATCCGCTGGTGGCGAAGATCGTGCGCGCCTATGATCTACTACCGTAACGACGTGCGGCGCAGCGGCGTCGACCGCCACGCGCTCGTCGCGACCGCCAGGCGTCTCCTGGGCGCCGTCGGCGAGAAAGAGTCCGCGCTCTCGCTCACGCTCGTCGGCGATGATGCGATCCGCACCCTCAACCGCGAGTACCGCGGCAAGGACCGCTCGACCGACGTCCTGAGCTTCTCGCTCGAGGCGCCGGCACGACGCCGGGCGGAACGCCTGTTAGGCGACGTCGTGATCTCCGTCGACACGGCGCGCAGACAGGCGCAGGAGTACGACGCGACGCTCCAGCGCGAGATCTACCGGCTCCTCATTCACGGCTTGCTGCATCTGATCGGGCACGATCACGTCGCGGCCGCCGAGCGCCGCGTCATGCAGAAAGAGGAGCGGCGCCTCGCCGATGCGATCGCGCTGCCCTGGCCGTATTGATGCATCCCGTCGAAGATCGCGGCAAGAAGGAGCCGCACTACCTCCCGATCGACCGAAGCCACTTCCTGCGCTCGTTCCATCATGCGTTCGAGGGCATCATCTACGCTACGCGCACGCAGCCCAACATGCGCGTGCACTTTCTCATCGCCGCGCTGGTGCTGCTCGCGACCCTCGTATTGCGGCTCGACCGCTTCTACGTCGTCGCCACCGTCACGCTCGTGGCCCTCGTGTTGAGCCTCGAGCTGATGAACACGGCTATCGAGTCGATCGTCGACCTGTTGACCGTGGCGCATCATCCCCTCGCCAAGACCGCCAAAGACGCGGCCGCGGGCGCCGTGCTCATCGCCGCCGTGGGCGCCGTGCTGTCGGCGTACCTGATCTTCTACCAGGGCATCATCAACGGGGGACAGCGCGTCTTCGAGGCCGTACAGTCGGTGCCGGCCAACGTCGCGCTGATCGTGCTGGTCGTCGTCGCGATCGCGACGATCTTCGCGAAGGCCTGGATCGGGCGCGGGTCCGCGCTGCAAGGCGGCGCGGTCTCCGGCCACGCCGCGCTGGCCTTCGCCGTGGCAACCATGCTGGCGTTCTTTTATCAGAAGCCGCTCGCGGCGATCCTGGCGTATTTCGTCGCCTTCTTGGTCGCCCAGAGCCGCGTGGAGGCGCGCATCCACCGCCCGTTCGAGGTGTTCTGGGGAGCCGTGCTGGGCACGCTCGCGGCGCTGGCGATCTACGTGCTGGTGCGTCCCCACGTTGTGCTATAATGGCGCTCACTTGAACACCGACCCCGTTCGAAGTAGCCCCGAAAGCCTGCCGTACCAGATCGTCGCCCTCGTCGTGCTGGTCATCTTGGCGGCCTTCTTCGCAGCCGCCGAGGCGGCACTCGTTTCGATCTCGCGTCTGCGCGCGCGCGCCATCGCCGAGCGCAAGGTCCGCGGCGCCCAGAACCTCGTGTCCCTCGTCGACGACAGGAACCGCTTTCTAACATCCATCTTGGTGGGAAACACCGTCGTGCTGCTCGCCGGCTCGTCGCTTGCCACCTACGCAGCGATCGAGGTGGGGCTGCCCAGCGCGGCCGTGCTCTCGACGATCGTGATGACCGTCGTGTTCTTGCTCTTTGGCGAGATCATCCCCAAGACGATCGCCACGGGCGACAGCGAGCGCTGGGCCCTGCGCCTGGCGTTGCCGACATTCTACGTCTCCTTCATACTGGCGCCGATCGCGCGAACGTTCCAGGTCCTGACCGACGTTCTCTTGCGCCTCTTCCGCATCCGGCACGGGCAGCACACCTTCGTGACCGAAGAGGACATACGCACGTTGGTCAACGTCGGCGCCGAGCAGCGCGTCATCGAAGAGCAGGAGCGGGAGCTGATCCATTCCGTGATGGAGTTCGGCGACACGATCGTGCGCGAGGTCATGAAGCCGCGGCCCGAGATGGTCGCCGTGTCGCTGGACGACTCGCCGCGGCGCGTGCTCGACGTCGTGATCGCGGAAGGTTACTCCAAACTGCCCGTCTATCAGGAGTCAAAGGACGACATCGTCGGCGTGATTCATGATCGCGAGCTGCTCGTGGCCCTCGCAAACGGCTCGCTCGCGCACACCAGCGTGCGGCTCCTGATGCGGCCCGCGGTCCACGTGCCGGAGACGAAGAAGATCGCGGACCTGCTGCGCGAGATGCAGCGTGATAAATTCTCGCTGGCGATCGTCGTCGACGAATACGGGGGCACGGCGGGCCTCGTGACGATGGAGGATCTGCTGGAGGAGATCGTCGGCGAGATCCGCGACGAGCATGACGCCGACGAGCAGGAGCCGATCACTTTGGTTTCCGACACGGAGGCCGTCGTCGAAGCCGGCGTCAACGTCGAAGACGTCAACGCGAAGCTCGGCACGGAGCTGCCCACGGAAGACTTCGAGACGATCGGCGGCTACACGGTTGGGCTCTTCGGGCGCCTTCCGAACGAGGGCGAGGAGGTCGACGCGAACGAGCACACGCGGCTGCGCGTCGATCGGAAGCATGGCCGGCGCATCTTGACGGTTCGCATCTACACCAACGGCAGCATCACGCGGCCGCAGGAATCCGAGGGCTCTGACGCAGCCGCGCGCCTATAAGACGCGCGGCGTCATCTTGCGCGGACGGCAGCTGGGTGAGGCCGACCGCATCCTGACGTTCTTCACGCGCGAACGCGGCAAGCTCGAAGCGGTCGCCAAGGGCGTCCGCCGCACGCGCAGCCATTTCGCGGGACGCCTCGAGTTCGCCAACGAGTGCGACTTCGTGATGCATCGCGGCCGTTCGCTCGACGTCGTCGTTTCGGCGGAGATCCTGCGGGCACCGTGGACTCGCTTGGTCGAGCCGGAACGGTATGCCGTTGCCTCAGCCGTGGCGGAGATCATCGACGCCTTCTGCGAGCCGGACTTGGCGCTGCCCGACGTCTACGAACTCTTGGTAAGCGCAATCGCGGCCGTCGCGGCCTCGCCGGCGCCCCGCGAGCTGCTGCCGCGTTTCTCGCTGCGGCTGCTGGAGATGCTCGGGCTGGCGCCCCCGCTCGACGAGTGCGTTCACTGCGGCAAGCCGCTGGGCGAGGGACCCGCGTGGCTGGACGCCGCCGCGGGCGGTCTGCTCGATGCGCCCTGCCGCGAGCGCTGGCGCGACCTTCCCGAAATGGCCCCCGAGGATCTGCAGAACCTCCGGGCCATCTCGCGGCCCAAGGGGGGCGCCGCCATGCTGCGCGCCACGCCGCGGGCCGCGCGCGCCACCGAGGAGCTGGTCTCGCATCACCTCGGGCGCCGCCCGAAGGCGCTGGCGGCGCTGGGCATCTTCGAGGGATGATCATGGCGCTCGACGTCGGCAGCAAGCGGATCGGCGTCGCAGTGGCCGATCCGGCTGGAAGCTTCGCGTTGCCCGTGGCGACGATCGAACGAACCAACCGGCGCGCGGACCTCGCTGCAATCAAGAGCCACCTCGAGGCGTACGGCGTCGATGAGCTCGTGGTGGGCGATCCGCTGACGCTCGCGGGCGAGCGCGGCATCGCCGCGCAGGCGATGGAGCCGTTCGTCGATGGCCTGCGCGAGATCTTTTCCGGAACGATCCATCGCGTCGACGAACGCATGACGACGGCGCAGGCGACGAAGAGCCTCATCGCGGCGGACATACCCGGACGCCGGCGCCGTCAGGTCGTCGATCGCGTCGCGGCGGCGCTGATCCTCGAGACGTTTTTGGCGCGCCGTCGCAATCCGCCGCGGTGACGATCGTCCGGCGGCTCCAGGTCGCGGCCGTTATCTGCATGGTCGCGTTGTTCGCGGCGGCGGCAGCGGCCGGCTACGTGCTTTACGGTGACCGCTCGCATCCGGCCGCCGCGACGCAAGTCATCATTGCGCGCGGCTCCACGTTCGACGAGATCGCTCGCCGCCTGGCGGAAAACGGCATCGTGAGCAACGTCTGGACGTTTCGAATCCTGGCGCGGCTGCGCAAACAAGATGTCGCGGTGCGCGCCGGCGAGTATCGTTTCGCTCCGCACCTGACGCAGGACGCCGTACTGCGCGCGCTCGTCAGCGGCGGCGCCCAGGTCGCGGCCTGGGTGGCGATCCCCGAGGGCTTCAGCGCCGCTCAGGTTGCGGCTCGATTCGAAGAGGCCGGAATCGGTCCGGCGCTCGCGTACTATCGCGAGTTCATGCACGATGCGATCGTCGTCGACGGCACGCGTACAAAAAACCTCGAGGGATTTCTCTTCCCGAGCACCTACCTCGTCCCGCTCGGGGCCGCGCCGTCGCAGGCGGCGGGCATGTTGACGTCTCAGTTCCTGCGGGAGCTCCCTGCGGACGCCGCGCGCAGGTCCCGCGCCCTGCGCGTCAGCGTCCCTCAGGCCGTAACCGTCGCATCGCTCGTGGAGCGCGAGGCCAAAAGCGACGAGGACCGCCCGAAGATCGCCGCAGTGATTTATAACCGGCTAACATTGGGAATGCCCCTGCAGGTCGATGCCACGATCGAATATGCGCTCCCCAAGCATAAGAGCGAACTGTCGTTTGCGGATTTGAAGATCGACTCGCCGTACAACACGTACGTTCACGCCGGCCTGCCTCCGACGCCGATCGCCAATCCGGGGCTGCCCTCGCTGGAGGCCGCGCTGCATCCAGCGAAAGGCGACGATCTCTACTACGTCTATTGCGGCAACGGACGCCACGCATTCGCCAAGACGCTGGCGGAGCACCAGGCCAATGTGGCTCGGTGCCTGCATTAGATCGGCGGAAGAAGGACCGTGAAAATGGAGTTGAGCGAGGTGCTCCACGTCCAGACCAGCGACGGCGCGTCGTACGATTTCGAAGTCGTGGGCATACTGGAAGATCCCGACGCCGCAACCTCCTACGCCGTGCTTTGGAGCGAAGGCGCCGGTAACGGCGAGGGCCAGTTTATCGTTACGGATTCGGCGGGGAACATTTTGGAAGACGAGGACCTCGCGCAGCGCGTACTCGACGAGTTCCTCGAGTATGCGGAAGAAGAGCACGGCAACGAGCCGTCCGAGGAGAAAGAATAATTCGCGTTCTATTCCTGTCCGCTAGCGTCGGCGTCGGACACGTATCGGCCGCCAATGCCGTTCGCGCCGCGCTGTGCGCTCGCGAGCCATCCGCACGAACGACCGTCGTCGACTCGTATGACTACGCCGCGCTGGTCGTGTCGCGCGTCGTTTCCGACGGCTACCTGCGGATGGTGAAGACGATTCCCCAGATGTATCGCTATATCTACGATCGCGCGGAGCGCGCGACCGAGGTGGGCCGCTTTCGCACGTGGGCGCACCAGTTCACGGCGGCCAACCTGCGTCCGCTCATGCTGCGCGAGCGGCCCCAGGCCGTCGTATGCACGCACGCATTTCCGAGCGGAGCGATGGCCGAGTACAAGCGCTCGTTCGCCGACGCGCCGCCGGTCGTCTCGATCGTCACGGACTTCGCAGTTCACGGCTTCTGGGTGCATCAAAACATCGACCGGTACGTCGTCGCAAACGACAGCCTGAACGACGCGCTGACCGCTCGCGGCGTCGCGCGCGAAAGGATCAGCGCGACGGGAATCCCGGTGCGGCCGGAGTTCGCGCCACGCTCCGATTCGCGCGCCGCACTGCGCGAGCGTCTCGACTTGCCGCAAAACCGCAAGCTTGCACTGCTCATGGGCGGAGGGCTCGGGATCGCGCCGCTGGAGCGCATGCTGTCCGTGCTGAGCTCCGTGCGCGCCCCGCTCGCGGCGGTCGTCGTCGCGGGCAGGAACGCACGCATCGAGCATCGGCTCGTGCGCGCCGCCGAGTCCGTCGCCTATCCCGTTCGCGCGCTCCGTTTCGTCGGAAACGTTTACGACTACATGCACGCCGCGGACGTGCTCGTCACCAAGCCGGGCGGGCTCAGCACGGCGGAGGCGCTGGTCGCGCAGGTCCCAATGGTGCTGTGCAAGCCGCTGCCCGGGCAAGAGGAGCGCAACGCGCGCGTGCTCGTCGACGCCGGAGCGGCGCTGCGTACGCGGCGCATCGATGAGCTGCCCGAGGCGATCGACGCCGTGCTGTCGGACCCGGCGCTACGCGCGAGCCTCCTCTCCGCCGCGGGCCGGCTCAGCCGTCCCAACGCGGCCGCCGATGCAGCGGCAATGATCGCGCGCCTGGTACAAGATCGAAAGGAGATCGTCGCATGAACCTTCCTTCGTCACGGGTCTACGGCGGATGGCTCGCGCTCGTACGCGTGCTCACCGGGCTCATCTGGCTGATCCACGGCATTCCAAAGTTCACGAACAGCAGCGCGTTCATGCCGCCATCCGGCTTCATCGTGAGTTACGTGCAGGAAGGCATCGGAAAGACGGCCGGCCCGTATCACGACTTTCTCGTCGGCGTCGTGCAGCCGAACATCGGGATCTTTGCCGAGCTCGTGCGCCTTGGCGAGGTCTGCGTCGGAATATCGCTCGTGCTCGGACTCTTCACGCGGCTCGGCGCGCTCTTCGGCATTCTGCTGCCATTGGATTACATGGCAGCGCGCGGCGCGCTGACGACGTTCACCGATTGGTCGACGGTCGATGCCTGCATGGCGCTGCTCTCCGCAATCAGCCTCGTGCTGCCGACCGGCCGGGTGGCGGGCCTCGACGCGTTCTTCACGCGTCGGCGCGGTGCGACCAAGGTGGTTCCGGAGGTCGTGCCCGAGCGGCCCCTGGATCGGCCGACGGCACCTCCGTAAGCCTCACGGGGCAGCGCTTTGGCGGTGGCGGAGCTTCCGAGTGTCGAGCCCTAAAACGCGGGACACGACGCTGCAACAGCGGACCCAGCAAGGAGATCCTCATTGGAGTGACCCCTGCCGGGCTAGACGCCCGATAAGCGTCGGAACTTGCCCCGGTTGACGTGATCGCTGTTTCAGATAGGTTAGGCGTGTTTAGCTTGCCGGCGTTTCAGATATCGGCGGTTCCAAGTACCGTCGGACTGTCCGATGCGAGACTCGTCGGATTCACGTTGCTTAGAGGTTCATCAGGAGCAGGTAAGCCATGGATTGGCGCAGGGTCGCATGTCTTAACCGCGTTGACCAGCGATATTCGACAGGATTCGACCAGCCTTACGGCGCCGTCGTCAGTATCGCCAAGCGCTAAACTTCGCCTGGGTTCGGACTGAGCATCTGATTGGAGCGGCGATCACGCCGCGGATCTAGCTGCACACGATTGAAGCGCTTCAAGAACGCGCAGCTGTCCACATTGGCGCGCTGCTTGCAAGTGCTGTAACGAGTGCCTTTCCGAAGCCGCTAGGGCCGTCTAAGGCCCCGTCGAGTCCGTGCCACGAGTCACCGACCGGACCCGGAATCAATGCACTCGCAAAATCGAGCGCTTCATCATGGTAGCGCCAACGGGAATCGAATCTGATGGCGATCGTCCCGACAAGTGACGCGAAGTACCAACGGGCCCCGTAGAAAATGGTCCTTCGCTCGATCGCTGTCCCGACGCATACCCGCTAAAACCGAGTGATTTTGTACCGTCCGCGCCACAACGCTGCCACGCGGAGGGTGATCTGCGGCTCGCGCTTGATGTAGGCATGACCACGGCATGAGGGCGGTACGGCCCCGCCGAAGTCGACAAACATGGATGCCCGCTATGCAGTGGTGCTTGAACCTGACGAGGACGCCTTTCAGGTTATCGTGCCCGCATTTCCAGAGATCCACACTTTCGGCGTGACCGTTGAGGACGCGCTCGCCATGGCGCGCGACGCGATCGAGCTTTCGATCGCCGTGCGCCGCGACGAAGGCACCGAGATTCCGCCCCCTGACGCGGACGAGGCTCGCCTTGAGACAGTGGCTGTAAATCCGCACGCCGCGTAGCGGGCTCCCGAGCCGCCCTCCCTAGCGCGTGAGCAAGCTTCCACAAGTTCGACCGGATCGGCTAGTCCGCGTTTTTCTACGCTCGGACTTCAAGCTGGTCCGGCAGACCGGTGCGCACTGCTTCTTGCGTCACGCGGACGGCCGCACGGTGAACATCCCGATGCACAAGGGTCGCGACGTTCCCCCAGGCACGCTGCGTGCGATTCTCGGAGACGCGAAGATGAGTGCCGACGAACTTCGTGCGTTGCTATAGCGGGCCAGCGATGGCAGCCCATTTCGGTCAACCCAAACAAAGTTACGGCAGGGTTTCGATCCGCGAGGCCTTCTGGGACGTGTCGCCGTCGGGGTCAACGATATTATCGACGTAAACGCGAACACGCGTTTTTCCGACAACCTGCCTGTCGCCGCGCACCGGCGGCGCATCGCGCGTAAAACCCAGGTGTAGCTCGCGGTCTCCGCTTAAGAGAAGATCGATTCTGCCAAATCCGTTTCGCGCGGGAATGAATCCCATTAGCATTCCCTCGTAGTAGCCTCCAGGAGTGCTGGAAGTGCAAAGCTTTCGCGCGTCATGTGGGCCGGTAACGCGCCGCGAGATCGACGTGAGATAGAACGACGAACGCTCCCCGAGCGGCGGGGTTTCGGCCTGAAGTTGAAGCGACACGGTGGCGTCCTCCGGTCCGCCGAGACTCGTCAAGATTTTCCCAACGTCTGGATAGAGCTTTTCAGTTTTTATCACATCGATTTGATAAGATCTGCACGGCTGGTAGCTGACGAACACACCGCCTGGACCGCTTAGGTAGATCGTCCCCTCAGCTCCCACGATGCCTGTGCCGACGCTGTCGCGCTTGAACCGAGGGCGCTGCCGAGTGACGCAAGCAGAAGAACACCGAGGCGGGTCGTCAGCTTAACGACGCGATTTGCCATGAGAGCGCTATTAGTCGATGATCCGAGGGGGCCTGTCGAAGCAGACCGCCCTCCACGTTCACCGGGCGCTTCACACTGCGCTCGCGTATGGCGTTCGTGAAGAGCACATCCTAGGAGAGAACGTCGCGAGTCGCATCAAGGTGCCGCGACCAGACGCGCGGACTCAAATAAACATTAGTCGCGAACAGGTGCGCGCCGTCATCGTTGCCGCGAAGGGCGGTCGGCTGGAAATTCCGGTCATGCTTGCGGCAACGACGGGGCTGCGGCGCGGCGAGCTGCTCGCGTTGCGTTGCTCAGATGTCGACCTCGATCGCGCCTCGCTCCACGTTCTTCAAGCCTTGGAGCAGACCCGAACCCATGGCGTGAAAGTGAAGCCTCCCAAATCGAAGTCGTCTCGACGTCTCGTGCCTATCGCACCGGAATGCGTCGCAATGCTGCGCGAACACAAAGCCGAACAGGACGTCGCCTGCACTCCCGAGTATTCCGACAACGATCTCGTCGTGCCGAATACCGACGGCAGTCCATGCCCCCCCCGTAATTTCAGCGCGCAGTTCGGCAAGCTCGCTCGGACGGCCGGCTGCCGTGGGTTTCGGTTCCACGACCTCCGGCATGCCTTCGCCACGCTCAGCCTCTCGAGCGGCACCTCGATTAGACGTACAGAGCCTGCTCGGGCACAGTTCGGCTTCCCTGACGCTCTCGACCCATGCGCAAGCGTTGGAGGGAGCTGGGCGCGCGGCCGTCAATAGCCTCGGCGCATCGCTGCTGGGGAGCTCGGAGGGAGAGCGACCGCGTTAGCAAACGGTTAGCAAGTCGCCTCGGCCGACTCAATGTTGTCGGAGCGATACGCGGAAAAACCGCAAAAAATCATGGTTAGTGGAGCGTGGAGAGATGGCCGAGCGGCTGAAGGCGGCGGTTTGCTAAACCGTTATACGATGTAAAGTCGTATCGAGGGTTCGAATCCCTCTCTCTCCGAAGCTAGTCCTGAGCGAAGTCGAAGGAAGAAAGGTGAGCGGTCGTAGCTCAATTGGATAGAGCAACAGGCTACGAACTTGTAGGCTGGGGGTTCGAGTCCCTCCGACCGCGATTTCCTCGTTCGATCGCTATCGCCGCAGCCCTAAGCGCCGCTCTGCTCGTCGCGTGCTCGACAGCGACGCCTTATGCGAAGCCGCCCGTCCAGGATTCCGCTCTTACACCGGGCGTGACGAAGGTCTATCAGCCGCTGGCCGTGGGGAACTACTGGAAGTTCATCTGCAACGACACGTTTACGATCGAGGATCGCGTCACGGGGACCTACCACGTCCACGGGCGCCTCGCGTACGCGCTTGCGCTGCAGATCCCGAGCTCGCCGCGGAAGTCGGTCTACGTCGTGCAGCTCCTCGGCAACGACGCCAAGGGCAACACGTGGATCTATGGTTACCGCCTGCACGGCAAGATCGTATCGGTCAAGCCGACGGAGATCGTGGCGGCGAAACCGGTGCTCGACAGGCACTACGACTACCCGAACGCAAGCCATGAGAAGATCGGCCGGGTCTTCGTCGGCTTTGAGGACACGAACAAAACGCCGCTCGGGATCTTCTGGGTGGCCCCGTACTTCGAGAGCGGCGGGACGCATAACTACGGCTATTCGCTCGGCCGGGGCGTCATGGAAGAAGACCACGGCCCAAATTTCAAATACGACTGCCTGATCGAAAAGTTCGTGCTGCGCTAGCCTCGCGACTAGGGGCGCACGGGCTGTAGAAAGAGGCGGCCGCGCGGATAGTCAAAGACGACGGTAAAGTGCCGCAGGAAGTCGAGCCCGATAAGGATCCTGCGTCCGTTCACGAGAGCGTTGTCGAGCTTGCACGCCGTCTCGCCGAAGTAGGTCACAGGACCGATCTGAAGCGTGTCGATGTTCCCGCACTCGACGCTGCCCATGCCGGCGCGGACCCCGACGTTGCGCGCCATCCGCAAGTGGTACTTGTAGAGGATATCCGGGCCGAAGACGATGGCACCCGGATTGCCGGTGTCGAGCATCGCCATCACGGGGATCGTGCGGTCGAGCGTCATCGGTATCGCAGGGATCCAGCGCGACGTGTCCGTGTGGATATCGAGCCCGGCGGGTTCGGCCGATTGCGTAGCCGGATCGGCAATACTCATCGTCTGATCCTGGAAATCGACCGTGACGAGCGCGCCGGCGAAGACGTCGTACCCCAAAAGGCCGTCGTAGTTCTGGCGGTCGAGCCCCCTATAGTCTCGCGAGGTGAAGTCGGTAGCCTCGACGATGACGTTCGACAGCACGTTGCCGCCGATCTCGATCGTGCCGGCGCGACGCGTGTCGGACGGCTCGGCACCGTAGAGCCCGACCGTCGCGCCGCGTACGTTCAGCTTCGCCACGTTGGCGCGATCGGCGAAAGAACGGCTTAGAAAAATTGCGTTCGCTCCCGTGTCGAGGATGAAGCGTCCCTGAACGCCGTTGACCTTCGCGTAGACTAGGACGCGTTGCGGCGTCATCGTGATCGGAAACGGCCTGGGGTTCGCGAACGTCCACGTCGCGCTAGCCGGAGGAGGATGCAAGTCGTCGTCGGTGACGGTGACGTTCGGCTCGATCTTGGTGTAGCTGTACGTTTCGCCGTCATCGTCGATGCGAAACGAGCCGATCATCTTCTTCCCGGGCAACACGTTCGCGTACGACAGGATCTCCAGCGTAGTCTCTGAGTCGCCGCCCGGATCGATGACCGCCCGCACGTATGCTCCCGAATCGGGATCGACGTCGACCTCGATCGGATCGGCGTGCGGAACGTCGAGACGCACGCTCTGAAGTCGTCTGCCGTCAACGCTGACCGTGCCGCCCATGACGCCGTCGAGCGCCGTCGTGCCCTCGTCGAACAGAAGCGCATAGCTCAGGCGAAACTTCGCGAGCTCGCCGTAAAGCGGCGTCGTGAAGCCGTTCTGGTTGGTGCTCCAGAAGACGCTGCCGGTAAACCCGTTGTCCTCCGTGGCATCGGCGCGCCTCGGAAAAGCGTAGTGGTTTCGGTACACGATGCCGATGCGGTACTCGGTCGCGCGTTGCGTGACGGCGCCGTGCGCGGCGACGCGCTCGCGCACTAGGCGCAGCGTGCGAAACGTTCCGTCGCCGAACTGCCAACCGACGAAAGCGCGGTGTTTGGCGAGGAGGGCCGCGGCCGTGGAGTCGGCCGTCGCGGGCGTGCACAACGGCGCACCGAGGCCGACGAAGGCCAGAAGCACGGCACCGCAAAATCCGCGCTGCGACATGTCCGGTCGTACCTTCCCCGGGACGTGGGCGCCACCATTGCAGCGCTTGTCGCTGGCCGCGGGTCCTGATATACTGCGGTGTCGAAACCGCGTCAGTAGGCCGCGGCTCGGTAGCTCAGTGGTAGAGCAGGGGACTCATAAGCCCTTGGTCGTAGGTTCAAGTCCTACCCGAGCCAAAACGCAAAGGGTAAAGGTAATATCTCATGTCGACGATTCCGTGCGATTTCTGCCCCCATCCCGTCGATCGGGGACAGATGGAGGAAATCGAGATCTCGCACTACGTGCCGGATAGCTCGGGCGAAGATTTGGCTTACGCGAGGACGTATTTCTTCGGCCATCCCGACTGCGTGCGCAAATTCTACCGCACGCTCGTGGATCACAAGCTGGATCTGTTCAAACACATTCCGAGCGCGGGATCACCGCCCGACGCTCGCTGACCTGCGCCCGTAGCGTAGCTGGATAACGCACAGCCCTCCGAAGGCTGGGATCGGGGGTTCGAATCCCTCCGGGCGCGATTTCTTTTCATCGCCGCACCACCGGTTCGGGCATGATGGGCCACGGAGGTTTCGGACGCCTCGCTAAGGTAGCCTCACCATCATGGCAGAAGAGAAACTATCGTTCGCGGCCGACGTGCGACCGCTGTTTCGCGACATCGACGTAGAGCACATGGCGGACTTCGGCGTCATGCTGGACGATTATTCGTACATGTCGCAGAGTGCGAACGCGGCCAACGTGTTGGCAGCTCTGAAGGGCGACGGCCAGACGCAAATGCCGCCCCATGGCCCGTATTGGTCGGTTGAACAGATCGCGCTCTACCAGCGGTGGATCGACGCGGGCTGTCCGCCATAGGCGACGAAGCCAACCTGCGCCGCGCGCTCGCGCTGGCCGAAGCGGCGGCGGCCGCGGGCGACGTCCCAATCGGCGCGGTACTAGTCTGCGGCGACCTGCGGCTCGAGGCCAAGAACGAAAAAGAGGCACGGCGCGATCCCACCGCGCACGCGGAGATGTTGCTATTGCGCGAGGCCGCGCGGCGGCTGGACGCGTGGCGGCTCCAGCACGCGACGATGTACGTCACGAAGGAGCCGTGCGTGATGTGCGCGGGTGCACTGATCGCTGCGCGCATCGAACGGCTCGTCTACGGCGCCCGCGATCCCAAGGGGGGCGCCGATGGCAGCGTCTTTGACATCCTGCGCTCGCCGCATACGAATCATCGCCTCGAAGTCGCTGCGGGAGTTCTCGAATCTGAGGCGGCCGAGCAGTTGCAGCGATTCTTCCGAGCCCGCCGCGCGCGCGGCCCGGAAAAAGAAATCGCGTCCGAGCCCTGAAGCATACCGGCGGAGAGGTGGTCGAGTGGTTGAAGGCACCCGCCTCGAAAGCGGGCGAACGTTAACAGCGTTCCGTGAGTTCGAATCTCACCCTCTCCGCCACTAAACTACGCTGCGCGCGGCAGGTGGACGGTAAATCGTGAGCCGCTTGGGCTCGTCTCGAGCGAGACCGAGCCGTGCGCGCGCTCGACGGCGCGCTTGACGATCGCCAGGCCGAGTCCTGAGCCTGCGACGTCGCGCTGCGTTCCGCGATAGAAGCGATCGAAGACGCGAGCGGCGTCGGTCGACGGTATCCCCGGACCCTCATCGGCGACCTCGATGATCGCCTGCGTGTCTTGGGCGCGCACGCGCACCGCGATCTCGCCGATGCCGTATTTTACGGCATTGTCGGCGAGATTGGTCACGACGTAGCCGAGCTCGGTGGGATCCATCAGCGCCAGTATCCCCGGCTGCGTCGAGATCGCAAAGCGGCGGTCCGGATGCGCATCCGCGATCGGCGTCACCAGATCCGCGACGAGCGTTCCGACGTCGATCGGCCCGGCGCGCGCGATCCCCTCGGGACTCTCCCAGCGCTCGAGGAGGATGAGCTTGTCGATCAGCGATCCCATGATGCGGCCCTGATCGTTCATCGTGTCGAGGATACGCTCGCGATCCGCGGCGCTGTCCATGCCGCCGCGCCGCAAGATCGCGATGAATCCCTGAACCACCGTGAGCGGCGTGCGCAGCTGATGGCCCGCGTCGGCGATGAACTGCCGCATCGACGCGTTGGCGCGATCGCGCGCGGCGAAGGCGCGTTGCAGCTGATCGATCGCGCCGTTATATGCCGCCGCCAGCTGCCCCAGTTCCTGTCCCTCGTCGGCAGCGATCGTATGCGGCGTCAGGTCGCCTGAGGCGAAGCGCTGCAGCGCCGCCGTAACGTCGTCGAGCGGCCGCAGCGCCTGGCGCGTCAGGAGCCGGGCGATCACGAATCCGCAGACAACGGCGATGGCAAGCGCGAGGAGCAAGGGGATAAGGAACGAGCTCACCGTCGCTACCAACACGCCGTCGTTGCTGCGGACGATGACGTAGAGATCGCCGGCACGCGCGAAGAGCGGCTGCAAGCCGAATGCGGTCGCCATGCCGAGGATGATCCGGGGCAGCGGGCCCTTCGGACGCGGATCGCCAGAGAGGTCGCCCCGCGCGCGCACCGTGATCGTCGGCTGCGCCTCGCTCCGATGCCGGCGGTATACGGTGATGCGTGTTTTCGCGTCGAGGAACACGATTTCGCTGCCCGAGCCAAGAAGGAGCGACGCCGCAAACGTGCCGCCCGCCCGCGCGTTGGGAAGCGACGTCCGCGACAGCGCAGACTGGAGCTGCGTGAGGGTGCCCGTCAGCTCGTTCTGTATCGTCCGGATGTAGGCGCCGAAGCCGAGCAGCGCGCCCGTCACGATCACCGCGGCGAGCACGAGCGAGATCTCCATCGCCGCTAGCCACTGCAGGCGGCGCGCCAGGCGCGTCATCACGACGGCGTGGCCCGCAGGGAATATCCCGCGCCGCGCAACGTGTGGATCAGCTTGACCCGTTCGCCGCTATCGAGCTTGGCGCGCAGGAACGAGACGTACGTTTCGACCGTATTCGGTACCACGTCGCGATCCACGCCCCATACGAGGTCGAGCAACTCCGAGCGCGTCAGTACTTGTTCGGCGTGCTCGGCAAACACGCGGAGCAAATCGAACTCGCGGGCCGAGAGCTCGATGCGCCGGTTGCCGCGATGCACGGTGCGGCTCGGCGTGTCGATGCTGAGATCGGCGTACTCCAGCGTTTCGCGGCCTTCGATGCTCGGGCGCCGCAGGAGCGTGCGCAAGCGCGCGACGAGCTCCTCGAAGTCGAACGGCTTGCCGACGTAGTCGTCCGCGCCGGCGGAGAGCCCGGCCACCTTCTCGGCGACCTCCGTGCGCGCGGTGAGCATCACCACGGGCGCCGTGGTGAGGCGCCGGATCTCCGGAAGCAGCGCGAAGCCGTCGGGGCCGGGCAGCATCACGTCGAGAACCAGCACGTCCGGAGGCCAGCTTTCGAGCAGGGGCAATGCCGCCAGGCCCTCGCTGACGCTACGGACTTCGAAGCCGGCCTTGGCCAGGCCGTACTCGAGGAGCTCTCGCAAACCGCGCTCGTCGTCGATGACGAGCACGCGGGGACGCTCGCCCGTGAAGCTCATTCTCAGACTCACTCCAGGATTCAGGACCGGCGCTTTCGGTACAATCTTGCCAACCCATGAAACGAAGCGACGGCTCCTTGCGATTGTTCTGTGCGGCTTTCGCAATCCTAGCCGTAGCCGCTTGCGCCCACCGCCCGAGCGCCAAGCAGGCCGCGGCGCCGTACGTCCAGACGAGCATCGCGAACTACGGAACGGTCCAACCGTCGCAACGCCTTGCCGGCATCATCGCACCGTACCAAAACGTCGCCATTCAGAGCTCGCTCTCCGAGCCGGCCGATGCCGTCTACGTGCGCGAAGGCGACTCGGTGCGCGCCGGACAGGTCCTGGCGCAGCTCGACACGTCCGACCTACAGGCGCAGATGCAGTCGGATCTCGCCACCGCGAACAGCAATCGCGCCAATACGACGCATACGGTCTTCCAGGGTTCACTCTCGATCGCGCAGGGGCAGGACACGGTCCGAACGGACGCGGCCGCAGTGCATCAAGCGCAGCAGACGCTTACGAACGATCGGGCGAACTTGTCGCGCGATCAGAATCTGCTCGCGCAAGGCTACGTTTCGCAGCAGTCCGTCGACGCGCAATCGACGCTGGTTCGCAACGATCAACAAGCACTCAATTCTGCAAACGCCAACCTGGCGTCGGCGCGCTCCACGGTGCAAGCCAACGGGACGCTTTCGGGCCAGGGCCTGCAGGCCGCCGCCGTGCAGCAATCGCAGGCACAGGAACAGGTCGCTCTCGCGCAGGCGCAACAGGTACGCGTGCAGATCGGCAAGGCCACCATAGTCTCGCCCATCGACGGCGTCGTGGTGAACCGGAACTTCAATCCCGGCGAGTATCCCGGCAACCGGGAGCTTTTCACGCTGCAACAGATCGACCCCGTCTACGCGGTGCTGCACGCCTCGAGCGAACAGGTCGCGCGGATCGTGAGCGGCACGCGTGCGATGGTAACGGCCCCCGACGTCTCCGCGGCTCAACCCTTCACGGGCCGGGTCGTCGGCGTGCTCAACGAGATCAATCCCGGATCGACCGACTTTCAGGTCAAGGTTCAGTTGACCAATCCGCTGCGGCGCCTTCGGCCGGGGATGGTCGTTCAAGGAACGATCGTCACCGCGCCGATTCGCGGCGTGCGCGTGCCCGCGACGGCCTTCACCGACGACAACCACGACGCGGTCATGACGGTGCAGGCGGACGATAGCGTCAAGACGGTACGGGTCGCCGAGATCGGCAACGACGGCACGACGTCGGTCGTCAGCGGCGTGTCGCCGGGAACGCGCATAGTGACCAACGGGCAGTCTAGCGTCGGGGACGGCGAGAAGGTCTCGTTCCAGCAGTGAACTTCAGCCTTACCAGGCTGTTCATCCGGCGGCCGACGCTCGTCTTCGTCATCGTAGCGCTGATGGCATTCGCCGGCGTCTTGTCGACCGCGACGATCGTCAAGGAGCTCTACCCCGACGTCAGCCAGCCGACGGTGACCGTCTCCGTTTCGTACAGCGGCGCGTCCGTCACCGAGATGCGCGACAACATCGTCCAGCCCATCGAGCAGAATCTGGCCGGCACGCCGGACCTGCAGACGCTCAACGCGGTCGTGCAGCAAGGCCAGGCGCAGATCACCGCGATCTTCGACATCACGTCGGACACGGCGACCGACCTGGCGCTTACGAATAAGGCGATCCAGGCTGCCGAGAAGTATCTGCCGACCAACATCGCGCCCCCCACCGTCAACCTCCGCGACCCCACGCAGTCGGTGGTCGTGACGCTGGCGCTCTATTCGCAGAAGCTGTCGCTGTCCCGGCTCGCGATGTATGCCACCAACGTGATCGCGCCGCAGATGGAGCAAGTCCCGGACATATCGTTCGTCAACGTCGGCGGCGTCGTCACGCCCGCCTATGAGGTGGTCGTGGACCCGGTGCGGCTCGCCGCCGCCAACCTCACGCTCAACGACGTCATCAACACGCTCACGGCCGACAATCAACGCGTCCCCGGCGGCTTCGCCTACGAGCCGAATCGCCAGACGACGATCGACATCCGCGGCGATATCCAGAACCTCGACATGGTGCGGAACCTCGCGATCGTCGCGACGGGCGGCTCGGGTCCGGCGATCGCCAGCAGCCAGAACTCGACCGGCGCGCAGGTCGAGAATTACCGCGGCGGCCTCGCGGCGCTCCCCGGCGTCGTGAACCCCTGGACGTCGAGCAACTCGGTGGTCCGCATCGGCGACGTCGCAACGGTATCCGAAGGCTTCGAGCCGCGCCTACAGTACGCGCACATCAGCGGGAAGCCCGGGCTCTTCATGCAGGTGCAGAAGGCCGCTACGGGCAGCGAGGTGGACGCCTCGAACAACATCCTGCGCGCCCTGCCCCAGATCGAGCGGCAGTTCCCGGAGATTAGTTTCCGGGTGATCAACGTCCAGTCGAAGTTCACGGGTCAGCAGATCGCGATCGTGACGCGCACGCTGATGGAGGCGATCCTGCTCACCGGGATCGCGATGATCTTTTTCCTGCGCTCCTGGCGGAGCGCAATTGTCGTGTGCGTTGCCATTCCGACGTCGCTCGCGATCGCGATCACCGCCATGAAGCTGATGCACCTGACGATCGACACGATTTCGTTGCTCGGCATGTCGCTGGTCATCGGCATCTTGGTCGACGACTCGACCGTCGTCTTGGAGAACATCGAACGCCACTTCACCGAACTGAAGGCGGACCGCGAAGAGGCGGCCGTCCGTGGCCGAGAGGAGATCGGCGCGGCCGCGGTCGTGATCACGCTGGTGGACGTGGTCGTGTTCTTCCCGATCGCGTTCATTCAGGGCCAAGTCGGGCGGCAGATCGCCGAGTTCGCGATCGTCGTCGTGATCTCGACGCTCACCTCGCTGTTCGTTTCGTTCACGATCACGCCGACGCTGGCCGGCCTCTGGGCGTTGCGCTCGAAGTGGAAGCCGTGGCCCGTCGTGGAGTGGTTCGGACGCCGGTTCGACGACACGCGCACGTGGTACACGCAGCGCGCGCTCCCCTGGAGCCTCGCGCACGGGCGGCTCGTCGCGCTCTTCTGCGCGGGCACGTTCGGGCTGGCTCTGGCGATGGTCGCCTTCGGGGCGGTCGGCGAGGAGTTCATTCCGCGAGTCGATCGGGGCGAGCTGTACGTGCAGCTCATCTATCCGATCGGCACGCCGATTCAAACGGTCGAGAAAGGCACCTTCGCGCTCGAGCGCAAGATTCTCGGAACGCCCGACGTCTTCGCCAACACGGCGGTGGCCGGCGCGTATGCCGCCTCGTTCGGCGGTTTCGTTTCCCAGAGCAACGTCGGCCAGGTTCACATCTGGCTCAAAGACCACCGCGCGCACCCGACGAGCTACTGGGTCCAACAGTTCCAGAAGGTCGTCGATCGGAACGTCCCGACGGGCGTGCAGGCTGTGGTCGTGCCAGCGACGTCGACGCAGGGCGGCAACTCGCAGCCCATCGACTTTCTCGTGACCGACGTGACCGGCGGCGACCCGACGCCGTACGCGCAGCAGGTCTTCAACCTGCTCCAGCACGTGCCCGGCGCGACGAGCGTCAACAGCACGGGGACGCAGCTCGCGCCGGAGATCTCGATCCAGTTCGATCGCAACAAGGCGCAGGCGCTCGGCGTGGATCTCGGTCAGGCGGCGCAGGCGGCGGGCGCGGCTTTCGGCGGCAATCAGGCGACGCAGTTCGAGACGACCTCGGGGCTCGAGCAAGTCCAGGTCATCTATCCGCAGTCGTATCAGACCAGCCTGGACGAGCTCAAGTCGGTGGCGGTTCGCTCCTCGTCCGGCAACCTCGTCTATCTCAGCGACATCGCGCGCTTCGTCTCGACGCCGACCGCGCCGCTGATCACGCGAACCGACCGCAACAACGTCATCCACGTCGACGCCAACTATGCCGGGAACTCGTCGCTCTCGGGAGTCGAAAATGGATTGCTCAAACGGCTCCCATCGCTCCACTTGCCCCCCAACATCGTCGTGCGGCCGGCGCCGCTCGGGCAGCAGGACTTCATGCACCAGACGCTCGTGGGGATGGGGCTCTCCATGATCGTTTCCGTGATCCTGGTCTACCTGCTGATGGTCGCACTCTACAACAGCTACGTGTCCCCGTTCATCATCATCTTCTCGGTGCCGGTGGCGGCCATCGGGGCGATCGGCGCGCTCTTCCTGACGCACCAGTCGCTCAACCTCTTCTCGCTGATCGGGACGATCCTCCTCATCGGAATCGCCTCCAAGAACGGCATACTCTTGGTCGACTACGCCAACACGCTGCGAACGCGCGGCCTCGACAAACTCTCTGCGATCAAGGAGAGCGCGCACACCCGATTTAGGCCGATCATCATGACGAGCTTCTCGGTCATGGCCGGTAACCTGGCGCTCGCGCTGGCGCTGGATCCCGGGTCGGCGTCGCGCTCGAGTCTGGGCATCGTCGTGATCGGCGGGGTTTTCAGCTCGCTGGTTCTGACGCTCTTGCTGATCCCCAACGTCTACATGTGGCTCGCCCCGCGCGACAAATCGGCTAAGGAGTGGGCGTCGCCTCCGGCATGGGAGTTCCCGCCAGGCGGGGGTCGGGCGCCTGTGCCGGAAACGCGATATCGCTGAACGTCACGTCCGCGATCACCTTGAAGGTCATAAAGAACGCGTGTTGGGTCGCGCTGAATCGCCCGTGCACGACGACCCAGTGACCGTCGATCACCGCGTAATCCAAGTCGATGATTTCGTCTCCGCCAACGACGCGCATCTCGATCTTGGAGGGTAGGCGCGTGGTACCGTCCTCGACGATCTCCGACGGATAGAACCCCTGCTGCACGCGCGGCGTCGGATCGATCAGCAGGTGCAGGGCGGCGTCGGTCGAGTCGGGCGCGTAGCGCGCCGCCCAGTAGCTGTTGTACGGTACGACTACGGTCACGCTCGGATCGGCTTCGGGTAGTCGCAGAAAGAGCGGCGCCCCGCGCTGCAGTGTGATATCGACGCGCTTGAGGTTCGCGAAGTAGCTGAACGTGAACGCCGAGAGGGGATCGAAATACGCGACGACCGGGAAGGCTTGGCCCGTGCGATTACCGCCGTTCGGGAGGTCGTGCATGACCGCGTAGTCGTCGGACACCCGTACCGCGATCGAGCGGTCGATGTCCTGCGTCCGTCCCAACGTCGGCGCCATGACGTGGGTACGTTCGATGTAGGTCATGTAGACCGGCGGGTTGGCGTTGTAGTACGCGCTCGTGCGGTTGATCAGAATCGCAAAGGCGAGATCCGGCGTCATCATCGCTGTGAAGTCGCTTCGCCGGAGGGAAGGAAAGTACCGGTGCGTTAACTTCGGCTCGGATGGCGTTAGAGATCGACGAAACTCTGGCCCGCCGCGTCGTGGAGCTGCGGCGGGCGATACATCGGCGGCCGGAGCTGGGCTTCGAAGAACACGAAACGGCAGCGCTGGTCGAGCGAGAGCTCGATTCGCTGCAGATCCGTCATCGGCGCGTTGCGCAGACCGGCGTCATAGGATACGTCGAGGGCGCCGCGCCGGGAAAGGCCGTCGCCCTGCGCGCCGACATGGACGCGTTGCCGATTGGCGAGCGCAGCGGTCTGCCGTTTGCCTCGGAGATCGACGGCAAGATGCACGCGTGCGGCCACGACGGGCATACCGCCATGCTGCTGGGCGCGGCCGGCGTGCTCGCGGCGATGCGGCCGGCGATGCGCGGAACGGTCGTGTTGCTCTTTCAGCCGGCGGAAGAAGGCCCGGGCGGAGCGCTCCCGATGCTCGAGGAGGGGGCCCTCGACGCGCCGCCGGTCGACGCGATCGCCATGCTGCACGTCGATACGCGTCTCGACGTCGGAACGGTCGGCGTGACGCCCGGGCCGGTGAACGCCGCGACCGACGAGCTCTACATTACGGTGCGCGGACGCGGTGGCCACGGCGGGTATCCGCATACGGCCGTCGATGCGCTGCCCGCGGCCGCGGCCATCGTCTTGGCCCTGCAGAACGTCGTCGCGCGCGAGACCGACCCTCTGGCGAGCGCCGTCGTTACGATCGGGACGATCGCGGGCGGCTATCGGAGCAACGTCATCGCCGATGAAGTCGCGCTGAGCGGCACGCTGCGCTCGCACGACGCGCCGGTTCGCGAGGCGCTCATCGAGAAGGTTCGGCGCGTCGTCGTCGGAGTCGCGGCGGCGTATGGCGTCGCGAGCGATGTGCGCATCGTCCGCGGATATCCCGCCGTCATCAACGACGCGGCGCTCGCCGAGAACTTCTCCCGCTGCATTCGGGAGCGAAGCGCGCTGCGCGTCGAGGCGCCGGACGCAACTATGGGGGGCGAGGACTTCGCGTATTTCGCTCAGCGCGTCCCAGGGCTGTTGATTCGGCTCGGCGTACGCAGCGAGTCGGCGGGCGCCGTCCATCCAGGGCACAGCCCGCTGTTTCGCATCGACGAAGCCGCGCTGCCGTTGGGCGTCGAGACGCTCGTGCTCTTTGCGCTCTTCGCGCAGGAGTCTCGCCGCGCTAACCAGGATTAGGACGAACGATATGGCTATCGCCGACGACGTATTTACGCCAGGTCTTCCCACGCACGGCTCGAGCCTTGACGTCGACTGCTCCGCGGAGGACGCATTCGCGCTGCTCTGCGCCGTGGAGAAGTGGCCGGTGTGGCTATCCTTCCTGCGCAGCGCGCGCCGCGCGTGCTCCGAACCGTTGGACCTCGGGAGCGAGGTGATCATCCGCTCCGCCCTTCCGGGAAACGAAGAGGAGCTCTACGAGGTCGACGGGCTCGTCGCCAACTACCGGCTCTCGCTCGTCGGTGCGTACTCGGTACGCAGGCGGATCGATTTCCGGATCGAGCGGCGGACCTCGTGCACGCGCATCCACATGCGGCTTGCCTACCCGGCGTATCACGGCCGGTTCGGGCTGCTGCTCGACCGCTGGCAACGCGGGCGGCGGCTGGCCAGCGCGCTCGACGATTCTTTGATCCACTTCAAGGGCCTGGTCGAGTACCGGCGCGACGCACCGGTCTTAGCCGACTTTTAGCCCTGCGCGAGCCGGCGCTAGCAGTCATTGACCGAGAGTGCTAAGGAGATTATACTCTGACCATGCCGCTCTATGACTATGCCTGCACGCGCTGCGGCCGAATCCACGAGGTGCGTCACGGCTTCGACGAGACCCATGAGGCGCCGTGCGCGAGTTGCGGCGCTCCGTTGCGGCGCGTGTTCAATGCCGCTCCGGTGCTGTTCAAGGGCTCGGGCTTTTACGTGACGGACTCTCGCAGCTCCGGCGCCGGCAAGGCCGACAAGTCCGACAAGACCGACAAGTCCGACAAGACCGAAAAGAGCGAGACGGCCGAGAAGCCTGCAAAGGCCGAAAAGAGCGATAAGCCCGCCTCGCCGGCCTCGGAACCGGCGGCCTAGCCCACCTGCAGCCGCTCCAGCGCCGCAGCGAAGTCCGGAAAGCTGACGTCCAGGCTCGCATCGCTATCGATGGCGAGCGGTCCCGCAGCGCACCCCAGCACCGCGGCGGCCATGGCGATACGGTGGTCGTCGTGCGTCACGATCGGCGTCGCATGCGGGGACGGAGGGCCCCCGGTGATGGCGATGCTATGCCGCTCCGAGGCGGCGCGGATGCCGATGGCGCCGAGCAGCTGTTCGATGCCCGCGACGCGATCCGATTCCTTCGTGCGCAGGTCGGCGACGCCGTCGATCGTCGTGGTGCCGGCTGCGAACGCCGCGGCGACGGCAAGCAGCGGGATCTCGTCGACGGCACGTAGCGCGACCTCAGGGCCGATGCGAGCGGCGCGCAGCGCTTGGTGCTTCACGACAACGTCTGCCACCGGCTCGCCGCAGCCCGGCCGCTCGTTGCGCAGCTCGATGCTCGCGCCCATCGCGCGCAGCGCGTCGAGGAAGCCGGTGCGCGTGGGATTGACCCCCACGTCGCGCACCAGGATCGCGCTGTCCGGCGTTATCGCGGCCGCCGTGATGAAGAATGCGGCGGCGGATGCGTCGCCCGCGACCTCGAGGCGGCGGCTCGCGAGCGTGGCCCGATTCAACACGACGGTGCGGCCGTTCCACTCGACCGCCGCGCCGAGATAGCGCAGAAGCCGCTCCGTGTGATCGCGCGACCCGCGATCTCCGTCGATCCGCACCGGGACGCCCGCAAACAGTCCGGCAAATAACAGCGCGCTTTTGACCTGCGCCGAAGGCGCCAAGAGGATGAACCGGCGCGTCTCCACCGCCGGGGTGCCGAACAGTTCGAACGGCAGACGCCCTTGCGATGTGCCGATCTTCGCACCGAAGGCGCGCAGCTGTGCCGCGACGGGCTCCATCGGGCGGCGCCGGAGCGACGCGTCGCCGTCGAATCTGGCCGCTACATCGGCGCCGCTGCAGGCGCCGAGGAGCATCCGGGCGGTCGAACCCGAGTTCATGCAGTCGAGCGTGGCATCCGGCGATCGCCACGGCCCGGGGTGCACGACGACGTCGTCGCCGTCTGCCTCGATGCGGGTGCCGAGCGCGATGAGCGCTTGGCGCGTGGCGCGAACGTCGCGGCCCGGGTTGAGACGCGAGATCCGCAACGGGTCGGCGCAGCGGGCGCCCACGATCAACGCCCGGTGCGAAATCGACTTGTCGCCGGGGACGCCGATGCTGCCGCGCAGCGGACCGGGATGGAAGGTCGCGACCTTGCCGGGCATCAGCGGCTTAGCTTTTCGACAAGGAGTCCATCATCATTTCGTAGCAAGCAGCGCGAAGCGATTTAGCACGATAGAGCCTGCTTTTTCACACGAAAGGACCCGATGAACAAACTAGATTTGGTGCGCTCGGCGGTCGATCGGCTCGAGCTCTCGCGTAGGGATGCGGTCGCATTGATCGACGGCGTTTTTGACGACATTCAAGCCGCGGTGATTGCAGGCGAGCCGGTCAAGGTCCCGGGCTTTGGTCAGTTCAAGGTTCGCGATCGCGCCGCGCGCATGGCTCGCAATCCGGCGACGGGCGAGCAGGTAAAAGTGCCCGCTAAGCGCGTCTTCAAGTTTCTGCCGGCAAAAGCGCTCAAGGAAGCCGTGATGTCCAAGCGCGGCGCACGCGGCGGCGCGGCTCGCAAGAAGGCCGCATCGAAGGCCCCCGCGCGCAAGGCCGGTGCGGCCAAGAAGACCGGCGGCCGCAAGAAGCGTTAGAACTTTTCCATTTCGAAAGACGTTATCACCACGCGCGGCGTTCATCGCGAACGGCTCGTGAGTTTCCGCGCTACTCTCGACGAGGAGTCATCATGCGACGTTTAGGCATTCTTTTATCGGCGCTCGTGCCGGCGATTCTGATCGCCGGATGCAGCGGCAACGCGGGCGCGCCGATCGCGAACACGTCCGGCACATCGGCAATCCCGCTCGGTCGCTCGGCCGCGACAACCGCCGAGCAGCGACTGCTCCATTTTCGGCACACGCCGCCGTATCCGCCGCCGCACCGCCATAACATTACCGGCGCCGAGCGCGCTCGCGCCCTCGCCGCAGGCTGGACTCCGCTTACGAACAAGGCGCCCTGGACCAACGGCGCAGGCAGCGAGATCCAAATGACGGACGGAACCGTGATGGTGCAAGACTACTGCACGTCCAACTGGTATAGCCTCACTCCCGACAATACCGGAAACTACGTGAACGGCACCTGGACCAAGATGGCATCGCTGCCGTCTAACTATGGACCGCTCTATTTTGCGTCGGCGGTTCTCGCCGACGGGAAGCTAATCATTAACGGCGGCGAGTACAACTTCTGCAAAAGCGCGGAAACGAATCTCGGCGCCATCTACGATCCGGTCGCGAACAAGTGGACCGCGGTCACCGGACCCAGCGGCTGGAGCCAGATCGGCGACGGGCAGAGCGCGGTGCTCGCCAACGGCACGTACATGCTCGGCAACTGCTGCTCGAGCAATCAGGCACTCTTGAACGAGTCGTCGATGACCTGGACGCAGATCGGCTCCGGCAAACACGACCCCAACAGCGAGGAGGGCTGGACGCTGCTGCGCAACGGCGACGTACTGACCGCGGACGTCATCAGCGAGCCGAACTCCGAATATTACAATCCCACGAGCAACGCGTGGCAGACGGCGGGCAACCTCCCCGTGAACCTTACCCAGTGTACCGAAATCGGCCCGCAAACCATGCGTCCGAATAACACCGTGTGGGTCGCCGGCGCATCGGGTCTGTCGGCGATCTACAACAACCGGACGAAGGCCTGGACGCAAGGCCCGTCGTTCCCCTCCGGGATCGACACGGCGGACTCCCCTTCGTCGCTGCTTCCCAACGGCCAGGTGATGGTCACGGCTAGTCCCGGTTGCTATAACTCTCCGGCGACTTTCTACATCTTCAATGGTAAGAAGCTCAAGAACATCGTCGCGCCGCCCAATGCTCCGAACGACTCGAGCTACGACTTCCGCTTGCTGGTCCTGCCGACCGGACAGATCTTGGCGACCGACGGATCCTCTGACGTTGAGATCTACACCGGCGGAACGATACCGTACCCCGGCATCGCCCCCACCATAAGCTCGGTACCGTCGTCGCTGACGCCGGGAAGCACGTACACAATCAGCGGCAAGCGATTCAACGGCTTCTCGCAGGCGAACTTCTACGGAGACGATGACCAGCAGGCCACGAACTATCCGCTGGTGCGCATCGTGAACAACTCGACCGGGCACGTGTTTTACTGTAGGACGCACAACCACAGCTACATGGGCATCGGATCGAACAAGACGGTGTCCACGATGTTCGACGTTCCGTCCGGCATCGCCACCGGAGCGAGCACGATCTACGTGGTCGTCAACGGCATCAAGTCCGCCGGCGTCAGCGTAACCGTCAGCTAGGTCTTCCGCGCAGAGTACACGGCGGCGGCGCCTCCCGCTAGGGCGGCGTTGCCGTCGGACCCGGCTTCGCTCCGTCCGCAACGATCAGCACGTCGCGCATGCCGTTGGTCTTGTAGTGAAACGCGCAGCCGCGGCGAACAATTCAGCTGCCGATTGCAGGCTTCAGGAGGTTCGCCATGAGAGTCGCAGGTCTGAAACGCGCCGCGCTCAGCAGTTGCGTGGCTGCGGCGATGCTCGCAGGCTGCGGCGGATCGCAGCCGCCGATCGGCGTGCCGGTTGCCTCTTCGCAAGGCGCACAGACCAAATCCTGGACCAGCCCGCAGGCGGATCGAAAGCTGATTTACGTTGCCGGCATCTTCCCGAACAGCGTTTCAGTCTATTCGTGGCGCGGCAAGTTGTTGAAAACGCTGAAGCTTTCGTATTCCCCGCGGGGTCTCTGTACCGATACAAACGGGGACCTATACGTCGTTGACACGACGGGCGCAAAGATCGTCGAGTACGCGAGCGAGGGAAGTGGTCGCATAAGAGCGCTCAAGGACACAGGGCAAAGACCCGCCGCGTGTAGCGTCGATCCGAACACCGGCAACCTTGCCGTCACGAATTTCAGGACGACAAGTAGCGGAAGCGGCAGTGTGGCGATTTACACAAAGGCCATGGGCAAGCCGAAGCTTTATACTAATCCAACGCTGACGATCGCCAGCTCTTGCGGTTACGATGCAAAGAGCAACCTCTTCGTAGACGGAGACGCAGGACAGCCGTTTCCGGGAAACATCTGGTTCGGCGAGCTTCCAGCCGGACAGGGCTCGTTGCTGCAAATCAAAGTCGATCGAAAGATCGAAGAACCTGGTGAAGTGCAGTGGATCGCTCCGTACGTGACGATCGGGGCACTGTATTTTAATACGATTTACCGTCTGACGGTATCTGGCGATAAAGCTAAAGTCGCCGGAACGACCAAACTCAAAGGAGCTGAGGTCGTCAACTCGTGGATTCAAGGAACGAAAGTCATCGCAGGTACGACCATTTTCACCTCGGTTTCCGGCAAAGTTGAGATCTGGGACTATCCCGCTGGTGGCAAGCCGATCAAAGCCTTCGGTAACGCGCAGTTCACGAACGCCGTAACCGTCAGCGCCGCGCCGCCTAGATGAATGCAATGAACGCCGCTGCGTGTCGCTACGCCTCAAGCCTAAGCGTAGCAGCCTTACTCACAGCCTGCGGCGGATCGCAGCCGCCGATCGGCGGGCGGGAAGCAAAGAGCGACGAGCTCGTGTATGTTTCATTGGCACTGGCAGACAGCAACGGCAATGATTATTTACGTCTTTTCATTTCCCGGCTCTAAGCTAGCCGGTGAATTCCCCCGCAAATCGAGACGAGCTCGGCGTTCTGGTCGTAGACGGCTGAAGACGGGATCGGCCCGCAACGCCGCTCCGATAACGCTCGACCGCGCGGGCTGCGGTCTTGAGCGCCTGATTTTGATCGCCAGCGAAGGTTACGCGAGCCTCGCGAGCTTGGCGTGGCTGCGAGCGATCGGCGCCGCGTTTGTGCAGCTCGGCCGCGACGGCGCCGTGCTCGCACACTCCGTGCCGTTCGGTTTGGCGCCGATTTGCGCGAGCACGACAGGCTGCGAGCCGCGCTCGATGCGCCCGATTCGATCGAGCGAGTGCGCGTGATCGAAGCCAATGCCGCAGCCCCGTATTTTCCGGCCTGGCGCGACGTCCGGATTCACTTCCGCCAGCGTGACCTCGCGCGAATTCCGGCGCGCTGGCTTCGGTGCGATTCGCGCGCGTCGGTGCTTACCGGCGCGCCTGGCACGGCGACTTCGCCGAGTGGAGGCGAGGCTAGAGCCGGCTGGGACTGAGCCCAGCCGCGCCGAACGTTCCTAGCCGCTCCTCCGTTCAGCTTCCGGGAGGCCTGGCGTGAGAACCTTCGCTTGTTACGCGTTTACCATTGGCGCCGCTGCCGTATTGCTCGCCGGATGCGGCGGATCGCAGCCGCCGATCGGTGCGCCGGGAGCGATGCCGCAAAACATTACGACCGCAGCGCAGGCGGTACCGCAGCGCGTGCAATCAGCGGTTGCGCCACAGGCTCCCGCCAGCAGCCGCTATGTCTCGCTCTACAGCTTCGGTGTGGGCTCTGATGGACAAACGCCCAAAGCGGGCGTGATCGACGTGGATGGTATCCTCTACGGAACAACGTATGGAGGCGGAAAACACGGCAACGGAACGGTCTTTAGTGTCAGTACGGGCGGTCTTGAGAAGGTGTTGTACAGTTTTGGGGACGCCGGAAAAAGGGATGGCGCGAATCCCAGTGCGAGCCTCGTCGCTGTGAAGGGCCTTCTTTATGGAACAACACAGTATGGCGGATACCCGAGCTACGGCTGCAACACCGGCACCGTCTTCAGGGCCAGCACGGTCGGCCGCGAGAAAGTGCTTTATAGGTTCTGGGGTTACTCTTGCGACGGTTACACTTACTATGACGGCGCGAACCCCGTCGCCAGTTTAATCGACGTCAACGGAAGGCTCTACAGCACCACATATGGCGGCGGCTTCAATGAGTTTTACGGAACGGTGTTCAGGATTAGTACGAGCGGCAGAGAGAGGGTGTTGTACAGTTTCGACGATTTTTCCGGCGGGGCGAACCCCGGTGCGAACTTGCTCAACGTAAACGGCACCTTGTACGGAACGACGGTGTATGGTCAATTCAACGGGAGTAACGTTGGCTACGGAACGGTGTTCGGGATTAGCACGACCGGCACCGAGCGAGTGCTAAATTCTTTCGGTCCTGAGCCATATGGTCCTGATGGGTGTTTACCCGAGGCGGGCTTGATCAGCGTCAAGAGCAAGCTCTACGGGACGACGGCCAACTGTGGCGTTTATGAGGGTGGAACCGCCTTTAGCATCACGACGGCCGGCCAACTGACGAACCTGCATAGCTTTGGCTCCGGCTCCGACGGAAGCGGCCCTTTTGCTCCATTGCTCGACGTGCGAGGCACACTTTATGGAACGACCGCTGGCGGCGGCGCACACGGCAAGGGGACCATCTTCAGCCTGAGTTTTACCGGGGAAGAAAAGCTGCTACATAGCTTCGGTTACGGCTCTGATGGTGCAACACCCCTCGCTGGCTTGACCGACGTAAAGGGTACGCTCTACGGTACAACGTCAGCGGGAGGCGAATATGGCGACGGAACAGTTTTCGCCTTGAGGCTTTAGTTAGACCGTATAGCATGCGAGCATCCTACATACCAGCATTCGGCTTGACAGTTGCGATCAGCGTGCTTGCGGCGTGCGACGGCAAGGCTGAAGACACGTACATGTTGCCGGCTGACAGAGTCAGCCAACAAATCGGCCTCGGGCAAGGACTGAAGAGCCCGATTCATCGGGCATCGACAACGGAACTTCTCGTCCACAGCTTTGGCCAGGGCGGACGCAAGGGTCAGTTCCCAATGACCAGCTTGATTAACGTTAACGGCACGTTCTACGGTACCGCTGGCGGGGGCGCCCACCGCTCTGGAATAGTCTACACACTGACGCCCCAACGTCAATACAGCGTGCTTTACAATTTCAAAGGTACATCTAATGGGGCGGGTCCATCTGGGCTTATCGACGTTAAGGGCACGCTTTACGGCACGGCTGGCGCCGGCATTAACGCCGCTGGAATAGTGTACAAGCTTACGCCACGGCGGCGGCAGTTCAAGGTGCTTTATCGTTTCAAAGGGATGCCCGATGGTGCAGGACCGACCGGCGGCCTGGTCGATGTCAATGGCACGCTCTACGGTACCACCGGTGGCGGCGGCACAAACAACTATGGCACGGTCTTTTCGATCACACCGTCCGGCCGCGAAACCGTCCTTTACAGCTTCCTCGGTTGGGCCAACGGCATGTATCCGAACGGTTCGCTGCTCAACGTTCATGGAGCGCTCTACGGAACTGCTGGAGGGGGAACCGGCGGCGATAACCACGCCGGAATGGTTTTTAGCATCACTACGACCGGTCACTACACTATACTCTATAACTTTGCTGGTGGTGCAGCGGGAGACGGCTATTATCCCAATGGTGGTCTGATCAACATTCGCGGCGTACTTTATGGAACAACTTTTTACGGCGGAAAGGGCGGCGGCTCGGCGTGCACGGATTACTACTACCACATCGGCTGCGGAACCGTGTACCGTGTAACGACGAGCGGGGCGGAAAAGGTGCTGTATAGCTTTCTCGGTCCGCCGGACGGTGCGCGCCCAGACGCGGGCTTAACGCCGATTAACGGCACGATGTATGGGACAACCACGGAGGGCGGGTCAGCATGCCTTGGCGACGGCGGGGCCGGATGCGGAACTGTGTTCTCGATCGATACCCGCGGTAAAGAAACAGTGCTTCACAGCTTCAGCGGCGCGCATGGCGGTTCCAGTCAATCGCCTGACGGCAGCGCTCCGTTGGCGGCACTGCTCGCTGTGGAGGGAACATTATATGGAACGACACTAGAGGGCGGAATGTACGATGGGTGCCAGCCCTATGGGTCGTGCGGCACCGTCTTTGAAATTTCAGCAGACAGTACGCGAATAAGATAGAGTAAGTGAGTAACTGCGCCTCACCCCGCCGTCCCGCCCGCGAGGCCTCAGCGCCAGACCAGCTGCTTAGAAGCCTCGCAGCTGCGCAGCCCGCCGCCGATCGCCGTGCGCATTGCGGCTCGCAGCGTGCTCGCAGTCTCGCAGCTTCGATCGAGGCGCTTAACGCGTTGCGGCAAGGTCGCGGAAGCCTTGACGCTTGAGGCGGGCAGCTGAGAGGGGGGCGCACAATTTTAGGGGCCCAACTCCTTTCCCACCATGCTGCGTGACCGTAGCATTTTTGTATTTGCGAGATCGCGGAGGGGGGTCCGAATCGCGCATGATGTCCGCTATCCCCAGAAACCCATGGGGAAGGTGGGAGTCGAACCCACATGAGTTGCCTCGGCCGCTTTTGAGGCGGCTGCGTCTGCCATTCCGCCACTTCCCCGCGGAGCTACGGCTATTTCGCTTCGATCAGTTGCTGGGCCTCGGCTATGCTATGGACCGGATAGATGCCGAGGCCCATCTCCACCGATCGGCGGGCGAAGATCAAGCTTACGAGCTCGGCGCCGCGCGTCGGCCGGAGGTCGACGCGCGCCACGTCTCCGTGACGCCAGCGCAGCCTGACCAGACGCGTGCCGTGCAGAATTCCGACTGCGTCGCCATGATTGGACGTGACGGCGCGGTCGCGCGGAGCGAAGGTGAAACCGGAGACGCTCTCAAGTCGAGCCGTCGAGCGCGTGTCGCGCGGCCCGAACTGCTCCGCGACGACGAGCTCGCTGCTTCCCCCGCGTAGCGTCAGCGTCCGCTTGAAGAGTGCCCCGCTGCGCGGCAGGTCGGGCGCATCGTACGAGCACGTGACCCGAGCGGTCGTTCCAAGATCGATGCGGTCGCAAGCATACTCGCGATTGAACGTGCCCGCCGGCAGCGGGTGCGTGTACCCCGCAATGTAATCGCGCGGCGACACCGGCGGTTGCGGATCGGTCGCATCGCGCAACAGGCCAACGCTCGTGACCGCGTTGCCGCCCGCCCGGTCGTCGAGCTCGGCGATCCGCGCCCCCGCGAACGGCGCGAAGACGACGCGCACGGCTGCGTTTGCGAGCACCTGTCCCTTCGGGTCCGCGAACGGCGGCGGCGTCCCGCGTGGTGTCGCCGCTTCGGCCAGTCCGGCGAGGCCGCGGGCGCCGACCGCAACGACGCGCATCGCACGCGGAGCAACGTCGAACGGGGGCACGGCAACGATGCGGTGCCCTAGGTGAACGCGCCCGAGCGCAATGCGTCGGCGGACGCCGCCGGGATTGATCGCGACGATGAAGCCGTACGACGAATCGTCGGCAAGGAGCAGCGTGGCGTTCGGCACGGCCCGGGCGCGCGCAAAAGGATGAATCGCCGCGACACCCGCAGCGATCCGGCCGCTCTTGCGCAGATCGCGCAGTCGCGCAGCGGCCCACGCCTGCATGCGCACGCCTCCGATGCCCGTCGACGTCAGCGGAAGGAGAAGCATCTTCGTTCGCAGCGCGCGATCGTTCGTCGCGGCCAGATCCACGAGGGTGCAGCTCAAGCCGCGCGCGTTGCACGCGCGCTGCAGATCCACGGTCGCGCCGGCCAGCGCCGCGAAGTCGTCGTTGCTTAGGCTGCCCGGTCGGAATAAGCTCGCGGGCCAGACGATCGAAGCGTCCGCGGCGACGTGGGTGCGCGCAAGTAAACCGCCGTACCGCGCGATCAGATCGCCGAACGCGCGCGTCGGCGCGTAGCGCGGCGCGGCCCGCAAATCTACCGTGAGTGCCGCGTCCCAGGCGTAGGACCAGTTCGCCCACGGCGCCTCCCAACCGTGCGGGTCGATCGTGTCCTGCGCGGGGAAGTTCACGACGCCGTGCGCGCCGTTGCGCAGCAGCTCGCCCAGCGCGAGCGCGGTGTTCGCCGGGTCGCTCGGTCGCGGCGCGCCCTCGTCGGCCCCCTGGAACCATCCGGCCTGGAACTCCGACTGCATGACCGGGAAGCGTGGCTGCGTCTGCAATAATCCCGTCGCGAAGTCCAGGTCCGCGAGATCGTGCGCCCCGATGCGGTAGGAGCCACTCTGGTACCAGTTGCCCCACGCCCAGACCGGCGACGCCGCCGTAACCTTCATCTCGTACGTGTTGACGAAGAGCGGAACTCTACTGCCGGCGACCGACTGCACCGTGGAGCGCAGCCAGCCGATGTAGGCGCGCCAACGCGGGGCCGGCCAGGTGTCGTTGTCCAGATACGCGCCCTGGTCGTCGTCGAGCGCGATCGCCAGCACGTCGCCCGAATACGGCTCCACGGCGCGCAGCACGTCGCGCAGCCATGCCGCGGCGGCCTGCAGGTGCGTGCCGTTGGCGAGCCACTCCGCCGCGGCCGCATCCGCGTGCGCGTTCTGCAGCGTCGCAGTGGCGGGATAGCGCCCCTCCAGAACGTCGTGCAGCGGCATGTGGTACTCGGGGCGCTGAAGCAGCCACGCGGGATAGCCGCCGTTGCGCCACTCGTTTCGAATGACGGGCCCCGGCCGAAGGATCAGCCTGAACCCGAGCTCGTGCGCCAGCGCGAGCAGTCCGAGGAGATCGCGCCTGCCGTCGGTCGAACCGCTGAAGTCGGCGATGCCCGCACTGGGTTCGTGCCAGTTCCACATCACGTAGAGGTCGAGCGTGTTGATGCCCAGCCGCTTGTACGCGAGGAGCGCGTCGCGCCAGCGCTCGCGCGGAATCCGTTCGTAAAAGAACGCGGCGCCGTAAACGAAGAACGGGCGGCCGTCGACCGTGAAGATCGGATAGCCGCGGTCGGACGCGACGCGCGCGGTGTTCCATGAGGACCAGCCCGCAGCCGCCGCGTTCGCGCGTGGAACCACGAAGAGCGCGAGCGCGGCGACCGACGCGAGTGCGAACGGCCACCAGCGCCGCCGCCGCGCCACCACCAAGAACACGAGCGCGCCTGCCGCGAGCCAACCCACGCCGAGCGCGATTGCGCCGGCCCCTGAGCCCACGAAGGCGAGGCCCCATCCGGCCAGCGCGATCGCGGCGGGCAGCGGATAGAGCGGCATGCGAAACGGTGCCGCGACCCGCCGAGCCCGCAGCAGTCCGAGTGCGACGATCTGCGCGACACCTTGAATCAACACGATTCCCGCCGTTAAAAATCCGATCACCTGATCCAGCGTGAAGAGGCTCGCGACCAGCGACAATCCGCCGACGACGAGCAGCGCGACGTGCGGGATCTCTTTACGCGGATGCAACCGGCCGAATGCGGGAAGAAACGCTCCGTCCCGGGCCGCGGCGAACGAGATTCGCGAGAAGCCGAGCAAATTGCCGTACAGGGAGGCGAACGCGGTAACCAACACGAGCAGCGTGATCGCGATCGCCGCGACGCGTCCCCACGTTCGCTCCACGACGAACGCGCCGACGTACTGCGCCTGTGCCGTGGGCACACCGTGCGAATCGAGCAGCGAGCGCCACGGTACCGTACCGAGCACGCCCACCTGCAGGAGGACATACAGGATCGCCACCAACACGACCGCGATCATGATCGAGGCGGGGATCGTCCGCCGCGGCCTCGCGACCTCGTCGCCGAGCAGCGCGGCATCGGCATACCCGACGTAGTCGTAGAGCGTGATGACGAGCGCGCTCGCGAAGCCCGCCAGAAATGCCCAGTTCATGCGCAGCGGCTGCGTAAGGGCGAGGGATCGGGCGAAGTCCGCGTGCGACAGCCCGGCGAGCGCCACGAGCGCGACCGTCAGCGCGGCCGCGACGGCGAGCACGTTTCCGACCGACGCCACCTGCGACGTGCGCCGGTAGAGCAGCGCCAGCGTCAGCGCACCGATTCCGACCGCCGCCGCGTCGTGAGCGACGACGTTGCCGGCCAGCGGCGGATACAAATACGCCGCGTAGTTCGCGAACCCGATGTAGCCGCTCGCGAGCAGGCACGGCGCATATAAGAGGAACTGCCAGTTGAAGAGAAACGCGAGGGCCTTGCCGAGCCGGTGCGGTCCGAACACCTCGCGCAGATACACGTACGTTCCTCCGGACCCTGGATAGCGCGACGACAGCTCCGCCCAGACCAAGCCGTCGCACAGCGCGACGATCGCGCCCGCGATCCATCCCACGAGCGCGAGCGGGCCGCCCAGCGCAGCGACGACGAGCGGAATCGTCACGAGCGGCCCGATTCCAATCATCGTGATGACGTTGATGGAAATCGCGCTGCGTAAATCGATCGCGCGCTTCAGTTCGCTCATCTCGTGCACACTAGGCTCGACCTCTTCGTGCGACGAAGGGAGTCGCCATGCAGGAGCGCTCCGGGCTCGCTCGGCTTCTCGGCCTCGCGGGGGACGTTGCAATCGGTTTCGTTCGCAGCGAGGCGCTCGCGGGAAATCCACTCGGAGATCCGCCGGAGCGTCCGGTGGTCGTCTACCGTCCCCCCGCGTACGACGCGGAGGGCTCGCGGCGTTACCCGGCGCTCTACGTGCTCCACGGCTACACCGGCGACGCCGCGGCGCTGCTCTCCGCGCGCCCGTGGGAGACGAACGCGCTGCAGTGGGCCGATCGTCTCATCGAGCGGCGTGAGATGGCGCCGGCGCTCGTCGTGCTCGTCGACGGTTTCACGCGCCTTGGCGGGTCGCAGTACGTCGACTCGATCCACAACGGCGGCTACGCCACCTACACCGTGCGCGACGTCGTCGGATATGTCGACGAGAACTACCGCACGATCCGCTCCGAAGGCGGCCGCGCGGTGCTCGGAAAATCGTCGGGCGGCTTCGGCGCGATGCACCTCGTGCTCGAGCATCCGGGCGTCTTCGGCGCCTTCGCCTCGCACAGCGGCGACTCGTACTTTCCCTACGCGCACCCGCCGGCATTCGCGACGGTGCAGCGCGCCCTCGAGGCGCATGCGTTCGACATCGCGGCTTTCGTAGCCGATTTCGAACGGCGGCCCAAACGCAAACCGGCGGAATACACCA
This sequence comes from Vulcanimicrobiota bacterium, assembly GCA_963723485.1. Lineage (GTDB taxonomy): Bacteria > Vulcanimicrobiota > Vulcanimicrobiia > Vulcanimicrobiales > Vulcanimicrobiaceae > Cybelea. The sequence continues at coordinate 153,684 of CAVRQS010000003.1, forward strand.
CGATGGAGATGCTCGCCTATGCCGCCGCTTACTCGCCGCGCTCCGCCAAGGCGTTCGATCTCGATCTGCCGTTCGATACGACGAGCGGCGAGCTCGTGCCGGACGTCTTCGCCCGCTGGCTCGCCTACGACCCGGCCGAACGCGTCGCCAGCCACAAGGCGGAGCTGAGCCGCCTGCGCCTGCGGTACCTCGATTGCGGGCGGCGCGACGAGTACAACCTCGACATCGGCGCGCGAGTCGTGGCCCGGCGCATCCGCGACCTCGATCTCGACGTCCGCCACGAGGAGTTCGACGACGACCATCGCAACGTCGGATACCGCTACGCGGTGTCGCTTCCCGCGCTGACCGCGGTCTTGGAGAAGGAATGAAAGCGTTTTTCGTTTGCGCCGCCCTGCTCGTCGCCGTTTCCGCCTGCTCTTCCAAGCAGAGCGCGCAGGCGATCCGTGCGCAAGACGCTTCGCAGCTCGACGCGATAGTGCAGCAGGAAATCGATCAAAAGGTCACCCCCGGCATCGCGCTCGCCATCGCGAAGGACGGTCAAACGATCTACCAGCGCAGCGCGGGCGTTCGGGACCTATCGAGCCGCGCGCCCATGCTGATGACGACCCCGCAGCTCATCGGCTCCATCACGAAGCAATTCACCGCCGCGGCGATTCTCTTGCTCGCGCAGGAGAAGAAGCTCTCGATCGACGACCGGCTCTCCAAATACGTGCCGGAATACGTCCAGGGCTCGAAGATCACGCTGCGCCAGATGCTCAACATGGTCAGCGGGATCTCCGATAACGATCCGGCGATCTACGGCGACGAGCTGACGAAACCGATCGGCCGGAGTGCCATGTTCGCCAACCTCAACAAGCTGCCGCTGATGTATCGTCCCGGCACGCACATGACCTACACGAACACGAACTTCAACCTGCTCGGCCTGATCGTCCAGCGCGTGTCCGGCCAACCGTATCTGACGTTCCTGCGTGCGAAAATTTTCACGCCGTTGGGGATGACCTCGAGCTCTACCTACGACGCTCCGCCGTCCGGAACCGCGACCGGCTACTTTCACGACTGGCCGGGAGCACCGTTCAAGACGCGGCCGGAGATGAGCCCGGATTTCTCGTTCGGCACCGGTAACATGGTCTCGACGACGCTCGATCTGCTGAAGTGGGACAAGGGTCTGCTCGCCGGGCGCATCTTGGATGCGGCCTCGTTGCAGACCATGTTCACGGTTCCGGGCAACGGCAAGATCACGACGATCAAGGAGACCGATAAGCGCTTTCCGGCGCTCCAGCACGTGAGCGATGGCGGCCCGACGGTCTACGCAATGGGATGGATGCGTCCGAACCCGCATACGCGGTGGCACGGCGGCCATACCTTCTTGTTCGAATCGACGAACGTGCTCTTCAGCGACGGCTACACGATTGCGATCATCGGCAACGTTCGCGACGGCGGGTACTTCGACCCGGAGAACCTCGCCGCGAGAATCCACAACATCCTCAATCCCGCGCTCGTGATTCCGCCGATCACCATTATCACGCGGGCCGCATGGCCGCCCAACGACTCCACCGAGCAGCAGTGATCTGGCACGGAGGCACGCTTGCCGCTTCCCCGCTTCCCAAGCGGATCCGCTCGACGGCACCGGCTCCCTGACCAGGAATTCGACGACGAGCATCGCAACGGCACCCTTGGACTACGAATGAAGGCCCTTCTGATCGTCTCGCTGTTGCTCTTCGCGTCGACCGTTACGGCCGCGGCGCAGGATGCGCAGCCGGCCCCACCGTCCGATCCGCACGTGTTCACCGATCCCGCGATGACGTTCACGGCCCCTCCGGAGGCCGTGCTCGTAGGCCGCCAGAACGTCACGACGCCGGACAAGCTCTCGGAGGATCTCCAGGTCGTGGCGGCGTGGGTTATCGATCCGGGCAAGGAAAACGCGCGCATGATCCAGCTCGCGATGGAGAGCTTCGATGGAGCGCCGTCACAGTGGGAGGGCCAGTTCGAGAGCCAGACGCACGGCTCGCAAGACGGCGTCCTCATCCGCAACAAGACGCCGATGTCGTTGCTCAACGGAATGCCGGCGACGTTCGTCGAGGTCGCCTTCGGCAGTGGCTTCGACGCCAAAAAGGAGTACGCCGTCGTGTGGGCCGACGGGCAGCGCGGCATTGTGCTCTCGGAGACCGCGCGCATGGGTGACGCGAGCGCCGACGAGGCCCGTCGCCTGCTCAAGCAGGTAACGGCGGTCGCGTATCCTTTATACCAGCCGTAGCATCGAGCGCGGCGCGAAGGTCGTCGAGCAGGTCACCGCGGTCTTCGATTCCGACCGATAGGCGCAGCAGGCCTTCGCCGATCCCGCGCCGCTCGCGATCGGCCGCCGGGATCGACCCGTGCGTCATGCGGCCGGGATGGCAGACCAGCGACTCCACGCCGCCGAGGCTCTCCGCCAAGCTGAAGAGCTTTAGCCGCCCCGCAAACTCCTTGGCGCGCTCGGGATCGTCGAACGCGCACGAAACCATCCCCCCGAAGCCGCTCATCTGCCGCTTGGCCAGCTCGTGCTGCGGATGGGAAGCCAGCCCCGGATAGTATACGCGCGCCACGTCGTGGCGCGACTCGAGAAACTCCGCCACGGCCTGCGCGTTGCGGGCATGTTCCTTCATCCGCAATGCGAGGGTCTTGGCGCCGCGCATCGTCAGCCACGCGTCGATGGGACCGGGAACTCCGCCGACGGCGTTCTGCTGGAACCTGATGCGATCGTGCAGTTCGGGGTCACCGGTGATGGCGACGCCCCCCACGACGTCGCTGTGACCGCCGATGTATTTGGTCGTGGAATGCACGACGACGTCGGCTCCCAGCCCGAGGGGCTGCTGGAAATACGGCGTCGCAAAGGTGTTGTCGACGACGACCAGCCGATCGCCGGACCGAAGCTTCGCAATCGCCGCGATGTCCACGATGCGGAGCAGCGGATTCGTGGGCGTCTCGATCCAGAAGAGTTTCGTCGCGGGCGTTATCGCGTCGCGCACCGCGGCGATATCGCGCATGTCGACGTAGGTGAACGCGATCCCATAGCGTTCGAGCACGCGCGAGAACAGCCGGTACGTTCCGCCGTACAGGTCGTCGCTCACGACGGCGTGATCGCCGGCGGAGAGCAGCCCCAGCACGGCCGACGTCGCGGCCATGCCGCTCGAAAACGCGCTCGCGAAGCGCGCGCCCTCGAGCGAGGCGAGCTGACGCTCCAGAGCCAGGCGGGTCGGGTTGATCGTGCGGCTGTAATCGAAGCCCTTGTGCTCGCCGACGCGCGTCTGCGTGTACGTCGAGGTCTGATAGATAGGCACGATCGTCGCGCCGGTCGCCGGATCCGGATCCTGCCCGGCGTGAATCGCCCGCGTAGCAAATTTCATTTGCGCGCGACGTCGGAACTGGTCGAGAGGAACGTGATGATGTCCTGGCGCGCGAGCACGCCGATGGGCTCGTCATCGTCGGTCACGACGATGGCCGGGTTCGCGAGCGTCAGGAGCTTGTAGGCCAGCTCGATCTCCTGCGACTGCTCCAGGGCCGGGAACGGCCGTCCCATCACCTCGCTGACCGGCTGATGGAGGATGTCGGCATGATCGAAGACGCTCTGCATGACCCCGACGTCGTTGACGCTGCCGACGTGCTCGTGCCCGTGCATGACCGGCAGCTGCGAGATCTCGTATTTGCGCAGCAAGTCGAGGGCCGTCTTCACGGTATCGTCCTGCTGCACGGTGATCAGCGGCGGCACCGGCGTCTTGCTGCGCAGCACGTCGCCGACGGTCGCGCGCCGCTTCGAGTCGGCGATGAAGCCGTTTGCGATCATCCAGTCGTCGTTGAAGATCTTCGACATGTAGCCGCGACCCGAGTCGGGGAAAATAACGACGACTATTGCGTCGGCCGGAAGGCTCTTGGCGAGCCTGACCGCCGCCACCGCGGCCGTGCCGGACGATCCACCGACGAGCAGACCCTCCTCCCGCGTGATCCGCCGCGCCATGAGGAACGAGTCGCGGTCCGAGACCCGCACGATCTCGTCGATCACGCGCAGGTCCACCGTCTCGGGCAGATAGCTCATGCCGATTCCCTCAACGGCATACGAACGCGGAATGTCGCCCGAGTAGATCGATCCCTCGGGGTCCGCGCCGACGACGTGAATCGCCGGATCTTTCTCCTTGAGAAAGCGCGCCGTTCCGGAGATCGTCCCCCCGGTGCCGATTCCGGCCACGAAGTGCGTCACGGCGCCGTCCGTCTGCTGCCAGATCTCCGGGCCGGTCGTGTGGTAATGCGCCTCGGGATTGAAGTGGTTGTGAAACTGGTTCGGCTGGAAGGCGCCCGGTATCTCGGACGCGAGGCGATTTGCGACGCCGTAGTACGACTCCGGCGAATCCGCCGGCACGTTCGTCGGCGTGATCACGACGTCGGCGCCGTACGCGCGCAGCAGGTCGATCTTTTCCCGCGACATCTTGTCAGGCATCACGAGGATGCAGCGATATCCGCGGATCGCCGCCGCCATGGCCAAGCCCGTTCCCGTATTGCCGCTCGTCGGCTCGACGATCGTGCCGCCGCGCCTCAGCAGGCCCTGGCGCTCCGCCGCCTCCAGCATCGCGACGGCCGGGCGGTCCTTCACGCTCCCGCCCGGGTTGACGTACTCGACCTTGGCGAGCACGAGACAAGGCGCGTCGTCGACGACCTTGTTCAGCTTGACAAGCGGGGTGCGGCCGATCGCCTCGAGTGCGTTCGCGCAGTACGTTAGGCCGGCCGCACGGGACGACGGAACGGTGCTTGCCATAGGAGCGGCGGCTTCCGCATGGCGAAGAAGTTCACCTAGTGAAAACGCTCGCCGGCAGACTCCTCATCGCCACCGCATTGTTGCTCTCAGCCACAACGGCATGCAACGACGATTCGCTTCCGCCCGCCGCCGGCTACGCGGCGGTGTCGGGCATCATACTCGATGCGGCCACGAACTCGCCCATTTCCGGAGCCGTGATCACGATCGACACGGTCCTCACGGCAACCACCGACGCCGCCGGGAAATTCTCGGTCGATAAAGTGCCGAGCGGCATCGCCGATTACTCGGTGCAGGCCAAAGGCTATCAGACGCTCGCGGCCAGTACGAACATCGAACCGGGCAAGCCGTTCGCGCTGAACCTAACGCTCGCGGCGCAACCGCACTAGGTTCCCTGCCGCGAGCAAAGTAGTAATTTCCTAGCCGTACGCGGTGGAACGCCGATACGCGCTGGCCGGCTTGACCAGCGTGGCGCGATCGGCGACCCTGCGATCGACAATTCCCATCACGACCGTCGCGAGCTTGTCGGGATCGTGGCGTACGGTTTCCGTCTCGCCGATGACGGAAGCGCGAATGGCCTCGAGTCCGAGTGCGGCGATGCGGTCGACGTCGGGTTCGACCGGATCCTGACCCTCCTGCGCGTATGCGGCGAGCAGCCGCGATGGCGGCTGATCGTTGACGATGACGTAGTCGCAGACGCGCTCGCCGGCGTTGGCCAGCAGCGCCTCGACATGATCTGCGGCCGTCATGCGGTCGGTTTCTCCCGGCTGCGTCATCACGTTGCAGACGTACATTTTGACGGCGCGCGCGTCGGCGACTTCGCGCGCGATGCGGCTGACTAAGAAGTTTGGCGCGACCGAAGTGTACAGCGAACCGGGCCCGAGCACGATCGCGTCGGCGTTGCGGATCGCGTCGATGACCTCGTCGAGCGGCGCAGCCGCGGGCGAGTCGAAGAAGACGCGCTTGATCGGCCGCCTGGTGCTCGATATGTTCGATTCGCCCTCGACGATCGTGCCGTCGTCGAGCTCCGCGCACAGCCGTACCATCCCGAGCGTGGCGGGCAAGACGCGACCGACGACGTTGAGGACTCGGCTCGATTCCTTGACGGCGTGGTCGAAGTTTCCGGTCACGCCGGTCAGCGCGGCCAAGAACAGGTTTCCGAAGGAATGTCCGCTGAGTCCCTGGCCCTCGGTGAAGCGGTAGCGGAAGAGGTCGGTCACCAGCGCCTCGTCGTCCGCCAGCGCCACGAGACAGTTGCGGATGTCGCCGGGCGGCAACACGCCGAGCTCTTTTTGCAGGCGCCCCGAGGAACCGCCGTCGTCGCTGACGGTTACGATCGCCGTGAGATTGCTCGTGCGGTGCTTCAGCCCGCGCAGGAGCGTCGAGAGGCCGGTACCGCCGCCGATGGCGACGATCTTATAGCTCTGCTGCAGGCGGCGTCCGGCGAGCGCGTCGCGGACCCCCTTGGGAGTGCGGTCGCGCGCGACGCGCACGACCGAGCGGAGCAGCATCCACGTTCCGGTAACGAGCGCGAGCAGCCCGCCGATTCCGAGAACCCACGTCAGGTATGCCGGCGAGAAATAATCGTCGACGATGCCGTCGAGAATTTCGTTGACGTGCACGCCCGTGCCCTCTGCGATGAACCAGCGAGTGGCGGCATCGACGAGCAGCGCCACGCCAAGCGCCGCGAGCAGAAGCCAGCGCTTCACGGCGAGCCCGGGCAACAGCCAATGCAGCGAGCGGGTCAAGCGTTGCGGCATCACGCCATCCTCGCGACGTCCCGCGCCTCGCAGCTCAGATCGAACCGGGCGTCTCCCGTAAAGCGCTGCATCAGCCGGCGAGCAACGTAGACGGAGCGGTGACGGCCCCCGGTGCATCCGATACCGATGGTGAGCTGAGTCTTGCCTTCGGCCAGATAGCGCGGGAGCAGGTAGTCGAGCAGACCGCCGACCTTGGCGAGGAACGGGCCGAGCGCGGGGTCATCCTCGATAAATGCGCCGACGTCGGCGTCCTCCCCCGTCTGATCGGCGAGCGGTTCCTCGTAATTCGGATTCCGAAGAAAGCGCACGTCGAAGAGCAGATCGAGGTCGGTGGGCAGCCCGAATTTAAAGCCGAACGAGACGAACGTGACCGCGAGCCGAACCGGGCCGCCGCCGAGAAATGCCGCGGCGATCCGGTCCTTCAGGGCGCCGTGGGTCAGGCTGGTCGTATCGATGACGACGTCCGCGCGCTCGCGCAAGGGAGCGAGTACACGCCGGTCGGCCTCGATCGCCTCACGGACCGATCCGTTCTGCGCGAACGGGTGCCGCCGACGCGTCTCGCTGAAACGCCGAACGAGCAACTCGTCCGAAGCATCCAGGAAGAGCACCTTCGCATCGTGGGTAGATATGATGCCATCGATCGCGGTGCGCGCATCGCCCAGGCTCGTGTCGCTCCGCAGGTCGAGCGCGATGGCTACGTCGCGCGTCGCCGCGTTCTCGAGAGCCGCTACGGCGGCGTCGAGCACGACCGGAGGCAGGTGTTCGATGCAGTAAAAGCCCAAATCCTCAAACGACTTGATCGCCTGACTCAAACCCGCACCGGAGAGGCCCGTCACGAAGACGATGCGCAGGGAACCCATATGAAGCTCTTTTCGCCCGAACGCGCCAACGCCCTCATTCCGAAGCTCGAGCCGCTCGTCGAGGAGCTCCTGAGCCGCCGCCGCGAGCTGGCCATAAAGCTGTTGGAATCCGATCCCGAGCTGCACCATCACGCAGCGCCGGCGCCGCGCCCGCGGCTCGCCGGGGTGCGCTCGCCGTTGCCGGAGCCGCGTTTCGCCGAGCTCAAACACGAGATCGCCCGACTGATCTACCGGATCGAATCGTACGGCTGCGTCGTCAAGGATATCGATCTGGGGCTGGTCGATTTTCCGGCGATGCTCGATGACGAGCCGGTCTACTTATGCTGGAAGTTCGGAGAACCTCGCGTCGCCCACTGGCACGGAGTCGAAGAAGGCTTCGGATATCGTAGGGAACTAGAGGTTCCTTAAGGGACGCTAGCCCGCCGCGGCTTGCGGTTCGACCGCGATAAAGTCTTCGGCCAGCCCCTGCAAGCGAACCTCGCCGAAGTCGGCGGTGTAGGCGCCGCTATCCACGCCCGTGATCTCACCGACGTCGGGCACGTTGGCCAGTTGCGGAATCTTGGCGCGGATCTCCTCGGGGATGCGCACGTGCGTGCCGATCGCGAGCGGACTCTGGTCGAAGAGCGCGTTTAGGCTCTCGAGCAGCATCGGTAGCGGGATGCCGTAGTCCACGCTGATCGCGCCAATCGTGTGTGTCTCGCTGATCGCGCAGTTCGAACATCCGCCCAGGTGAAAGCGCGCGAACACGCGGCGGGCGCCGGCATGCACCTTGAACGCCTCATCCACCGTCATCTCAGGAGTAAAGTACTGTTGGCTCATTGACTTGCTTCTTTCGCCACGACTCGATTTTTACCCCGGCGGTTGCATTTAAGCGAGGGGGTATGCGGCCCGAGCGATTAGCCTGAAAAATTAGCGAGGGCCGCATACCCCGAGCGAAGTACGCCTGTAAGCCGGATTCTGTACCCACGAGTGGGTGATGACCATCTCTCTGGGACGCCCGTTACCGGGCGCCTCGATGCGACATAGCTCGTTGGACGGGCAGTCCAATTTAAATCGAGCGGTCTTGCTTCGGGTGGGGTTTACCCAAGCGCGCGTCGCCGCGGCGCTTCGTGAGCCCTTACCTCACGATTTCACCCTTACCGGACGCAAGCATCCGGCGGTATGTTTCTGTGGCACTTTCCTTCGAGTTACCTCGACAGGACGTTATCCTGCACCCTGCCCATATGAAGCCCGGACTTTCCTGACCCTCGACTCGGCGCTGCGCGCCTCGCTCGGGGCCCGGTCACCCGGCGTACTCCGCCACGGTAGTATACCACCGCGCGATGATCTCCGCCGCCTCCACCAAGCGCGGGCCCGGCCGACTCAGGTACGCATTGCCGTCCAGGGCCAACACGCGACCGGAGCGTCGCGCGGCCAGCGAACGCCACTGTTCGACGCCGTCGAGTGCCGCAACCGCGCGCGCCGTCTTGTCTATGTCGAACCCGCACGGCGCCACGATCACGGCGTGCGGGTCGGCCTCCGCGATCGCGTCCCACTCGAGCCGCTGCGAGTTCACTCCCGGATGCGACAAGATCGGTCGTCCACCGGAAAGCTCCACCATTTCCGGAATCCAGTGGCCGGCGCTCATCGGCGGATCGGTCCACTCCAGCACGAGCGTCGGCACTCTCTCCCTGCTTCGTTGCTTCAATTCTGAAATACGTAATCGCAACTCTCGAATTAGTCGACGCGTTCCGTCTGTTTTGCCCGTTACCTCACCGGCTAGCGCGATGTTGGCGAGGACGTCGTCGAGTGATGACGGCTCGAGCGACACGATGCGCGGATCCGAACGCAGGCGCGTCGCCGCGCGGGCGACGATTTCATACGAGACGGCGCACACCGGGCACAACTCCTGCGTCACGATCAGGTCCGGCTTCAGGCGCTCGAGCAGTTCCGAATCCAACCGATAGAGACTCGATCCCGCGTGAATAGCGCCGCGCACGTGCCGATCGATCTCACCCGGATCGTTCACATCGGGTCCGGAAGAAGAGGTAACCTTCGGCAACTGCAACGCCTCCGGAGGATAATCGCACTCGTGCGTGACCCCGACGACGTCGTCGCCCGCGCCGATCGCAAAAAGTATCTCGGTCGCGCTCGGCAACAGGCTTACGATGCGCACGCATGCGCCTTCAGCGCGCGGACCCGTGGCGTCCTCTCCGCCGGAAGCCGCGACCGGCGGGTTTTCCGGCGGCTCGGCAAGAAGCGCCCGCCGATGGCGCTTCGGCCCCTGGGCTTCGGCGAGATATTCGACCGGGCGATTACGGTTTATATCCGCAACTTCGTTCCGTTCGCGGCGATCGTCGCGGTCCTCATCGTCCCGACCGCCCTCATGGGGTATTTCGTGGATCTCGCGCAGCAGCCCGAGTTCGACGCATTCTGGCGCATCCTGCGGCATCCGGGCAGCACGCCGACTCAACCGATCCCGACGATATTCAACTCGCCGGCCATCTTGATTGCGGTAGTTGCAATGCTGCTCTTCGCGTACTCGATCTGGCCGTTTGCGCTGAACGCCGTAGCCGTCGGCGTCGCGCGCCTCTATCGCAACGAGCCGATCGTCTTTCGCGCGTGCTACGACGTGGCGCTGCGCCGCTGGAGCCAAACCATCGGCATGATCCTCGTCGACCTTCTCGTGTTCGTCGCATGGTACGTCGCGGCGGTGCTGCTGATCGTCGCCGTCGTCTTCGTCGCGGCCGCAATGGGCGCCGTCGCGCCGCAGACAGGGTTCGCGTTCGGCTTGGTGGCCGGGTTCATCGGCGTCTTGTTGCTTTTGCCAACCCTGGCGCCGCTTTTCGTAGCGCTCAACTTCTCGATGTACGCGGTCGTGATCGAGAATCGTGGGGTGATGGAGTCTCTCTCCCTCGGCTTCCAGAGGGTGTTCAACCGCGGCGAGTTCTGGCGGTCCATTCTGTTCGCGATCGCCGCGGGCGCAACCGTAATCGCGGGAAACGGTCTGTTCGGCCTCTTCGGCATCTTTTTCGCGTTGCTGCACTTGCCCGTCGTCGAGGCGCTCATTCAGGCGGTCGGGAATGTCGTGCTCACGCCGTTCGGCGTCGTGCTGATGGCGGTCTATTACTTCGACGTGCGCATTCGCCGGGAGGCGTTCGACCTCGAGGCAACGCTCGACGGTATGGCCGCCGCGCAGCCGGCGTGATTTTCGCGACCGCGGTCGCGGTCGCGCTAACGGCGTCGTCGCGGCAGGAGCTCATCGATCGATGGCTGCGCGCCGACAAGACGCACGCGGTTGAGTATCTGCACATGGTACCGTGCGCCCGAGCGAACGTCCGGGTGCCCGACTTAGGCGCGCTCGCGCAACGCGAGCTCGCAACGCCGGGGCGCTATCGGCTCGCTCCCCGGGCGGCGCCGCCGGAGGCGTGGTGGCGGCGCGCTCTGGATTGGATCTCGGATCGCTCCCAAGGTTTTTGGCGCGCGCTGTTCGGGCGGGTGCGCGTGGGAAAGGAAGCAGTGGCGAGCATCGGCGACGCGCTCCTCGCGGTAGTGTCGTTCGTTTTGTTAATCACGATCGTGCGACTCGTCCGCAACGTCCAGATAACGCGCGCCGCATCCTCGAATACCCACGGTGAGGCGCTGCACGACGCGCCGTCGGCCAGCGCGCTCTACCGGCAGGCTAGCGACTTCGCGAACGCAGGCGACTACGGGTCGGCGGCGCTGCTGCTCTTCGCGGCGACGATCACGCTGCTGGATTCGAGGGATGCCGTCGTCGCGACCCGCAGCTCGACCGTACGCGAGTTACGCCGCCAGCTGCACGCGCGTGATGCCAAGTTCCTAGGCGCGTTCGACGCCGTAGCGGCGCCGTTCGTACAACGCGCATATGCGGAACGCGCGATCGGCGAGGCTCAGTGGACTCGCGCCCGCTTAGCATACGGCGTCATACTGAGCGGAGTCGAAGGGTGAACAAGGCGATCCGGCTCGACGTCGCGATCCTCCTCATCTGCGCGCTGATCTTGGTGCTGCTCGCCTACGAGCGCGGCGCCAACGAGGCGAAGCAACGCCCGTCGACGTACTCGACGTACGACACGGGACCGAACGGTTATCTTGCGCTTTACGCGGTCCTGAGCGCGGCGGGCGTGCCGGTGCGGCGCTTCCAACGCGAACTGCCGCTACTCGATCCATCGGTGCGCACCCTCGTCATCACGGGCTATGAGGAAGACCCATCGGCGAAGCCGCTGGACGAGCGCGACGCGGCCTGGCTGCGCGACTTCGTGACGAAGGGCGGCCGGCTCGTAGCGATCGACGCCGAGTTCGCCGGCCCGCAAGACGTCGCGCCCGCCGTCGGCACTACGGTGCGCGACGGCGGAGGCGATGCCATCCCGCTGGCCCACAACGCCTTTACGGCGGGCGTAACGCGGCTACGCGGAACGATCGGCTGGATCTTCCCCTTCCAGGAGACACGCGTCCCACTGCTGGCCAACGACAAGGGCGTGGTGGCGGCGTTCTATCGCGTCGGCCGCGGCAGGGTCGTGGCGATCACGGCACCGGCGCTTTTCGGCAACGCGCAGCTCCGCGACGCCGGCAACCTGCGCTTTGCGTACAACGTCATAGTGGGTCACGGCGACGTCGCGTTCGACGAATACGTGCACGGCTACAGCGACGGCACGGCGATGTGGCAGGTCCTGCCGGCTCCGGTACACGCCGCCGTTTGGATCGTCGTCGCGCTGATCCTTATCGGGCTGATCGGCGCCAACGTGCCGTTCGCACCGCCCTATAGCGCACGCGGAACCGGCGACCGCGACTCGGCGGATTACATCACGGCGCTGGCCGAGCTCATGCGCCGCTCGCGCCGGCGACCCTACGACGACGACGTGGTTTGGCAGGCGATGATCGATTATCGACGGCGAAAGGGGCACGCGTGAGCTCATCGGTTCAGGACATCGCCGGTCGGCTGGCGGCGGGGATGGAGCGAGTGCTGGTCGGTGCCGGCCGGCTGACGCTCGGGCTGGAGATCGCGTTGTTTGCGCGTGGGCACGTGCTGGTCGAAGGTGTGCCCGGAACGGGCAAGACGCTCGCCGTGCGCGCGCTCGCGCTCCTGCTGGGTCTGGACTTTCGGCGCATCGCGTTTACGCCGGATCTGATGCCCTCGGACGTCGTGGGCACGACCGTCTTCAATCCGCAGAGCGCGCAGTTCACGACGCGCTTCGGGCCGCTCGTGGCCAATGTCGTCCTGGCCGACGAGGTCAATCGGACGCCGCCGAAAACGCAATCGGCGCTGCTCGAGGCCATGGAAGAGGGCCGCGTGACGATCGACGGCGTCCCCTATTCGCTGCCGCAGCCGTTTCTGCTCTGCGCGACGCAGAACCCGATCGAATACGAGGGAACGTATCCGCTCCCCGAGGCGCAGCTCGATCGCTTTATGATCAAGGTCGAGTCGGTCTATCCGCCCGAGGCGCAAGAGCTCGAGCTGCTCGCGCGTACGGCCGCCGGCTTCGACGCGCGCGCGTTGGAAGCGTCGGACGTCGCGCCCGTCACCTGCGCCGCCGAGCTGCTGGACGCGCAGCGCGTGGTGCGCGGCGTACATCTTTCCGAGGGCGTGCGCGACTACACCTATCGCGTCGTCGCGGCGACGCGCAACCACCCGCGCCTGACTCTCGGGGCCTCGCCACGCGCGGGCGTCGCGCTGCTGACCGCGGCACAAGCCGCCGCGGCGATCGCCGGGCGGGACTTCGCCGCCCCCGACGACGTGAAGGACGTCGCAAACTTCGTCATCCCGCATCGTCTGATCGTCGCGCCGGATGCCGAGATCGAGGGCATCTCGGCGCACGACGTGCTCCGCGACCTCCTCGCCACCCTCCCGGTCCCGCGGTGATGTGGCTGCCGATATGGTTTACGGCGCGCGTGCCCTGGACGCTCGCCGCGATTGCGCTGCTGCTCGCGCTCTCTCCCGGCGTGTCGCTCTTCGTGCCGTTGGCCATCTTACTCGGCGCGGCGCTGGCGCTCGCCACGCTGGCCGACGCTTTAATGGGACCCGCCGCGTCCGCGTTGCGCATCGCCCGCGAGCAGCCGGAGCACTTCGCGCTCGGCGTGAGCGCGGAGGTCGCCTACACGATCGAGAATCGCTCCTCGCGGGCGGTCCGCACCGGCATCGTCGAGTCGCCGGTGCGCACGCTGCGCTATGAAACCGACGAGCTGATCGCGACTATCTCGCCCCGCAGCCGGGCGACGATTGCACGCCCGGTGACGCCGACCGCGCGCGGCGCCGACGAGCTCACAACGCTCTACGCCTGGTATGAGAACCCGCTCGGGCTGCTGCGCCGCCGGCTGCGCATCGCGTCACCGGCGTCGATCCGGGTGTACCCCGACCTCGCCGCGGTGGAGCGGTATGGGAAGCTTCACTTGCGCAACCGCACGATCGAAGCGGGCCTGCGCAGGATGAAACTGCGCGGCGCCGGGACCGAGTTCGAATCGCTGCGCGAGTGGAGCGACGGCGACGCCTTCGGATCGGTCGATTGGAAGGCGACGGCGCGCCGCGGCAAGCTCATGGTCGCGCAGCACGAGGTCGAACGCAGCCAGAACGTGATGCTGCTGCTGGACTGCGGGAGGCTGATGACGGCGCGTATCGACGGCCGACGCAAGCTCGACTACGCCGTGCAGGCGGCCCTCTCGCTCGCGACGATCGCGGGACTCGCCAGCGACCGCGTCGGTCTCGTTGCGTTCGCGCGAGTAATCGTGGCCGCTACGGCGCCGCGCTCGACGAAGTCCTCGATCCGGGGACTCAGCGACGAGCTCTACGGCCTCGAGCCGCTCTTCGAGGAATCGAACTACGCGCGAGCCTTCGCCTATCTGCGCCACCACCTGCACAAACGATCGCTGATCGTCTTTCTGACCGACGTGATCGATCCGCTCGCCCAGACGGCCTTGCTGGCGGAGGTGGGCTCGCTCGCGCAACGTCACGTGCTCGTCTGCGTTTTCATGAACGATGCCGCGGTGAGCGACGCGCTGTCGGTCGAACCACATGACGTCGGCGCGGCGTACCGCGCCAACGTAGCCGTGGAGTTGGCCAACGAGCGGCGCGCCGCCAAGGCCATTCTCGAACGCACCGGCGCGCTCGTGATCGACGTCCCGGCGAAGAAATTGTCCACGGCCTTGATCGACGAATACTTGCGCGTGAAGCGCCGGAGCCTCTTATGAACCCTCCGGAAAATCCTGCACGGGTCGCCCCGCCCCAGCGAAGTACATCGTCAAGAGGATCGCGGTGAAGAGCCCGACCGCGATGCGGGTGGATGCCGGCAGGCGCAGCGGGGAGAAGAAGGCCTCGATCGTGCCGGCGACGATTAGCATCGACGCGACGCCGATAATCAACGTCCCGGCGCGCCGTGCGTTGGCCACGATGAGGTCCCGCCTGCGCATTCGTCCGGGGTAGACCACAGCAGCAGCGATCAGCAAGCCTGCGGCGCCGGCAATTTGAATAGCCGTGAGTTCGATGACGCCGTGTGGCGCGATCGTCGCCCAAAAGTCGGACCCGAAGCCTGCGTTGGTAAAGAGCGCGCCCATCCCGCCGAGCATTACGCCGTTAGACGCGACGATGTAAAGCGTGAGCGCGCCGAGCGTGACCGAGCCGGCGAAGGCGATGATCGCGACCTTGACGTTGTTGGCGATGATCAACGCCGACATGGCCGGTGCGAAGCCGGGGTCGACGGCAAAGTTCGAGTCGTGCAGGCTCCTGCGGATCTTCTCCGAGACGAGGATCTTCGGCAGCAGCGCATAGGCATCGGCGGGATGCCCGCGGACGAGCACGTATGCGACCACCGCGCAGGCGACGGTGAGCGCGGTGCAGATCGCGATGTAGGGCAGCGAGCGGCGAAACTCTTGCGGAAACGCGCGTGCGTAAAAATCGGCGATGCGCCGCATGCCGCTCTCCGGTGCCTTGGCGTAGACGTGAGCGTGCGCGCGGGCGACGTCGCGGTTGAGATATTCGATAAGGGCGCGATCGTAGCCGGCGCCTTGGGCGTAGGCGAGGTCACTCGTCGTCGCGCGGTAGAGGCGGCCGAGTTCGAAGATCTCGTCCGGCGAAAGCGCCCGCGTGCCGCGTCGTTCGACGCGGCGGAGGAGCGCGTCGAGGCTTTGCCACGTGCCGGACCGGCGCTCGACGAAAGCAGATTGCGTCAACGCCGAGGAGTTGGCGGGCCGTCACCGTCGAACCTGGGCGGGCGTGGATCGGACACTCGAGGTTCGTACGCCCGAGAGCATCGCATTCAACTACGAGCTTGCAGGACTGGGAAGCCGCTTTCTCGCGTTGATCGTCGATCAGGCGATCCAGATGATCGTCCTGGCTGCGATCTTCGGCGGCATCCTTCTTGCGGCCGCGCGCGCGGCATCGCGACACGCGTCGCCGCTGGTGACCGACAAGGTCGCCGCCAGTCTCGCGATCGCACTCGTCGTCGCGATTCTTTTCGCCGTGTTGTTCGGCTACTTCATCGCGTTCGAGGCGCTTTGGAACGGTCAGACGCCGGGCAAGAAGCTCCTCGCTCTGCGCGTGGTGCGCGACGGAGGCTACCCGATCGACTTTGGCGCGTCGCTGATTCGCAATCTGATCCGCGTTGGCGAGCAGCTCGTGGGCTACTACCTCCTGGCCGCCGCCTGCGCGCTGATCTCGCCTGAGAACAAGCGCCTCGGGGATTTCGCCGCCGGCACGATCGTCGTGCGCGACGCGCGCCTCACGCCGCCGCGCGACCTCGTCAAACGCGGCGAGAAAGAGCCGCCGTACTCGCCGACTGCGTATCTGAGCGGCGACGAACGTGCGCTCGTCAAGCGTTTCCTCGAGCGGCGCGACGCGCTCTCGCCGGTGCGGCGTAGCGAGCTCGCATCGCGACTGGCCTCACGCATCCGCAGCCGCGTCCCTCCTGAGCTAGCGCGGCTCGACGACGAATCGCTCCTGGAACGGCTATGAACGTCGAGCTCATTCTCCCTGCGCTAGTGAGTAGCCGCGCTCGCCGTTAAACGTGTACAGTCCCTCGGTTTTGATCACGTCGAAGCCGGCCTGATTGGCCGCGAGCAGCAGCTTGACGACGTGCTCCGCGGCGAACAGCTCGCCATCGGCCTCGAAGCGGCAGGACCAATGGTCGCTCCAGTACGTGTCGGGGTTGCCGTCCGGCCAGACCTTGGTGCCGCGGTTGCTGATCGTCGTGAGCTTTGTGCCGGGCACGTCGAACCGTTGCATGACGGCCGCGATCTGATCCGGGTTTCCGTCGCGACGGTCGATGAACAGATCGACGCCGGCGCGCAGTTTCATCGGAGGCTTGCCCGCCGGGCGGATGGCGAGGTTCATCTGTGCTTCCTTATCGTACTCGGCCGGCTTGAGATGCTGCGGCTTGCGGTCGAGGCGCTCGATCACCGCGTCCGCGAACTCTCGCGTGCCGACCTTCTTGCGCGACGTGCCTTCCTTGAAAATGTCGTACGTGTGGACGCCGTCCTCGATCGTGCGCAACCAGCCGTTGTGCACGCGCTCGGCGACGTCGGCCTGACCGACGTGGACCAGCATGAGGATCGCGCCGTGCAGCAGGCCCGACGGGTTCGCGAGGTTCTGCCCGGCGCGACGCGGCGCCGAGCCATGGATCGCCTCGAACATGGAGCAATGGTCGCCGATGTTCGCGGAGCCCGCCAGACCCACCGAGCCGGTGATCTGCGCGGCGACGTCCGAGAGCACGTCCCCGTACAGATTCGGCATCACGATCACGTCGAACGCCTCCGGCGTGTCAGCCATCTTGGCGGCCCCGATGTCCACGATCCAGTGCTCGTTCTCGATGTCCGGGTACTCCGCCGCGATCTCGTTGAACGTTCGATGAAACAAGCCGTCCGTAATCTTCATGATGTTGTCCTTGGTGAAGCACGTGACTTTTTTGCGTTTGTTCGCGTGGGCGTACTCGAAGGCGTACCGGATGATACGCTTGCTGCCGGGCCGCGAGATCAGTTTCAGGCACTGCGCGACCTGGTTCGTCTGGCGGTGCTCGATGCCGCCGTAGACGTCCTCTTCGTTCTCGCGCACGATAACGATATCCATCTGCGGGTGTTTGGTGGCGACGTAGGGATAAAGCGACATGCAGGGCCGGACGTTGGCGTACATGCCGAGCGTCTTGCGCACCGTGACGTTGAGGCTCTTGAACCCTCCGCCCTGCGGCGTCGTGATCGGCGCCTTCAAGAAAACTTTCGTCCGGCGCAGCGACTCCCACGACGACGGCTCGATCCCATTGCTCAGGCCCCGGTTGTAGACCGACTCCCCGATCTCGATGGGCTCGAGAACCAAGTGGGCGCCGCCCGCTTCGAGAATCCGCAGCGTCGCGGTCATGATCTCCGGTCCGATGCCGTCGCCGTACGCGACGGTAACCGGCACGCTATTTACGGTCATGCTCGCGACCATGCCGCATCTATCGGCGCCACTCCTGGGCATTCCACCCCTCGCTGATGCCGTTCGGGGCGAAATTCTGCAGGTCGTCGGCGTGCGCGTAGCGGAGCGCCTGATAGTAGATGAAGGCGGCCGGCGCGTCGCGCAGCAAGAGCGACTGTACGCGCGCGTAAGCTCGCTTCCGCGCCGACCGGTCGAACGTCGATAGCGCGAGGCGTTGCGCAGCTTCCATTTCGGGCGAACAGTAACGCGCGACGTTGTTGCCGCCGGGCGGTATCGCGGCGCACGTCCACTGTGAAGAATCGTCGGGATCGCCGCCCGCGATCCAGGTGTATATTGACATGTCGAATTTGCCGCCGTTGAGGATCCCGCCGCTCTGCGCCGCCGCGTAGAGCGTCGCATAGTCGAAACCCTTCAGCTGGACGTCGACCCCGAGCGAGCGGTACATCTGTTGGATCTGCGCGGTCATCGTTCGAACGATCTGGCTGCCGAGCCCGTAGACGAGCAGCAACGACAATCGCGCGCCGTTGCGAACCCGCACGCCGTCCGGGCCGGTGCGCCAGCCGGCGGCGTCCAGCAGCGCCGCGGCCTGCGCGGGGTCGTACGGCGCGGACCGCAACGCGGTGTCGTAGGCCCAGTAGAACGGCGATAGATCCGCGACCGCGAGGCGTCCGGTACCGTACGTGTCGTCGCGCGTGATCGCCGCGCGGTCCAAACCGAGCACGAGCGCGCGCCGGACGCGCACGTCGTCGAGCGGCGGCCGCCTCGCGTTGAACATGACGGCCGTGTATGCGGGCGCGTCCGCCAGCTGCCGCCGCACGCCGGGAGAGCTCGCGACGTCGCGATAGACCGCGGCCGGAATCTCGATGCCGAGAGTTACCTCGTGTGAGCGCAGCTGTGCCGCTATCGTGTTGTCGTCGGGTATGATCGCGAGCGTCAGCTCGCGCAACGCCGGGGCACCCCGAAAATACCGGGGATTCGCGCGCAGCAGGATGTGGTCGCCGCGCTGCCAGCGCACGAATTCGTACGGGCCGGTGCCGACAGGGGCGGCGTTGAACGCGACGTGATTCAGGTTGTCGTACTTGGCCAGCAGGTGCGCGGGGAGCAGACGGTACGGCGTGTCGCTCTCGGCGAAGATCGTGTCGACCGCGGGCGGGAAGCGCCGCTTCATATGCATGACGACGGTGTAGTCGTCGGGCGTGTCCATCGAGGCGATCTCGTTGTAACCGCGGCGCGACACGACGTTGTTGCTCGGATTCATAATGGCTCGATACGTGAAAGCGACGTCCCGGCTCGTGAACGGCGCGCCGTCGTGCCATTTGACGCCGGGCCGCAGGTGGTACGTGAGCGTGAGGCCGTCCTTGCTGACGCCTCCGTTGTCGATCGAGGGAACCGTCGCGGCGAGGTCGGGAACCTCCCGGTGATTTTGATCCAGCGTGACGAGTAAATCGAAGATCAGGCCGTCGGGGAAGCTTTCGATGGAGTTCTGCGGAAGGATCGGGTTGAGCTGAGTCGGGTTGATCTGAAGGGCGATGCGCAGGCTCTGCGGAGCGGCCGCCTTATCACCGGCGCTCTTCGAACACGCCGTCAGCGCGGAGAACGCGAGTCCGGCAGCGCAGGCAACGGCCGCCGGCCGCATCAGGCAACGCAGCGGAATTTCGCGTACATGTACGGATAGTCGCTGTAGAACCAGTTCCGGAACGAGCGCCGGATGAGGTCCGCCGCCGTCACGGGCGACGCGCCCTTCATCACGTAGTGCTTGCCGTCGAAGAAGTCGGCGGAGTAACGCGGATAGGAAGCCATCGGCTCGAAGCCGGGCAGCGGAGCGAACGGCGTCGACGTCCATTCCCATCCGTTGCCGACCAGATCCCCGACGCCCCACGCGCTCGTGCCGCGGGGATGCGCGTCGACCGGCTCGGGATCGAAGCGCTCGAAATCGAAGTTGCCGTGTGCCGGCGCGGGCCGCTCGTCGCCCCACGGAAACGGACGCTCCTCGCCGCTCGGCGTTCCGAACGCGGCGCGGTGATATTCCGCCTCGCTCGGCAACCGCGCTCCGGTCCACTTCGCATAGGCCTGCGCCTGATCGTGCGACACGTACGCGGGCCACGAACGCGGGAGGGCGATCTCCTCGAACGCGCCGCGCAGCAGCCATTCACCGTCGCGTTCCTTCCAGAACCGCGGAATCGGCCCGCCGTCGGCGACGAAGCGCAGCCAGTCGCCGTTCGTGACAGGGTATTCGGCGATGTCGAACGCGCCGACCGGTACTTCCGTCCGGCGAAACTCGTTGTCCCAGCCGAAGGCGATCTCGTCCGGCTCCGCTCCCAGCGTCGCCGTTCCCGACTCTACCCGGAGAAAACGCCCCCGCGGAAGCGCGTGGTCTTCGTGCCTTCCCACGATGCGCCGCTTCCGGTCGTAGGCCAGCTGATGGACGATATACATCAGCGTCTCTTGGTGCATCTGCTCGTGCTCGAGGATCGTGTACGCAGCCTGACCGCGTACGAGGCTCGGCACCGCCGGATCCTCGATCCGCGCCGACTCGAGCGCGCGCTCGACGCGCTCGTCGCACTGCGCGGCGAAGGCCGCTACCGCCGCGCGCGACGGCCAATCGCCGCGAGCGTGGCGCCGCGCCTCGTCCAGCGACGACGGATCGATGCCGCGCTCGAAGAGCTTCTCCAGCGCGGGATCGATCGACGGCTCACCGAGCCCGCGATCGCACAGCGTCCTGAAGCTAAACGCAGGGACGTGGCCCTCGTAGAACGCGAACGGATGCCGCAGCGGGATGGGCCGGTCGTAGAACGCCTCGTCGTCGATCAGCGCAAAGAGCGTCGCCGATCGCTCGCGATTGCGCCGGTACCAATCGCCGAGCTTGGAGCGCGCGAGCAACGTCGACACTAGAGGGTTCCTCGCTTTTCCTGCTCGCGCTCGATGGAGACGAACAGCGCCTTGAAATTTCCTTTACCGAACGAGAGACTGCCCTTGCGCTGGATGATCTCGAAGAAGAGAGTGGGGCGGTCCTGGAGCGGCTTGGTGAATATCTGCAGCATGTACCCCATATCGTCGCGGTCCACGAGGATCCGCAGGCTCCGCAGCGTCTCGATCGCCTCGTCGATCTTTCCCACGCGTTCCGCCAGCATCTCGTAATACGATTCGGGCGTGTCGAGGAACTCCACGCCGTTCGCCTTGAGCGCCGCGATGGTCGCCGCGATGTCGTCGGTCCGGATAGCCATGTGCTGGACGCCGGCGCCTCGGTAGAAGTCGAGATACTCCTCGATCTGAGATTTCTTCTTGCCTTGTGCCGGCTCGTTGATCGGAAACTTCACCCGATGCCGCGGGTCGGTCATCACCTTCGAGCGCAATGCGGTGTATTCGGTCGAGATGTCCTTGTCGTCGAACGAAACGAGCTGCGAGAACCCGAACACCCGAGCGTAGAAGTCGCCCCACGCGTCCATCTCGCCCCAGCCGACGTTGCCGACACAGTGATCGATGAACTGCAGCCCTGGCTTGGCGGCGTGCGGATTCGTCTTGCGCGCCTCGACGAAGCCGGGCGCGAAGATGCCCGCGTAGCGGT
This sequence comes from Vulcanimicrobiota bacterium, assembly GCA_963723485.1. Classification (GTDB taxonomy): domain Bacteria; phylum Vulcanimicrobiota; class Vulcanimicrobiia; order Vulcanimicrobiales; family Vulcanimicrobiaceae; genus Cybelea. The sequence goes on from CAVRQS010000003.1 coordinate 175,042, forward strand.
CCCGCTGAATGAACGAGTGCACGGTGTCGCCGTACGCGGCGATCGTCGCCTTGACGATCCGGCCGTTAGCGTCGTCCAGCGCCGCCGGCGCCGCGATCACGCGCGCGCCGCCGCGCACGGCCATCTCGAACGCAGCGTTGGCGTCTTCGACCAGGATCGCGACGTCCTTGATGCCGTCGCCGTGCAGCATCACGTGCCGCGCGATCTCGTCGTCGGGCACGAGGCTCGACGTCAAGACGAAGCGGAGCTTGTTCTGTTCCAGGAGGTAGCTCACGCGATCCCGCACGCCGGTCTCCGGGCCCGCGTACGCGATCTGATCGAAGCCGAACGCCGACATGTAGTAGTATGCCGCCTGCTTCGCGTTGCCCACGTAGAACTCGACATAGTCCCAATCGATCTGTGCCAGCGGATTGCTGCGGGCTTCTGCGGCGGTGCTCATCGCCGGCGACTTGGCGAAGGCCCACGGGCGGCCCTGTCAAAGCAGCCATCGATGACCACGTCCACGGTGCTGCGACCCTCCGTGCGTGCGGCGCTTCACGCGCTGATCGACTATGCCGGGCTTTTTCCGCCCGCGCAGCTCTCCGTTTCGGCCGCGCAGGCCGAATACGCGGCGGCGCGGGAAGGTCCATACGCCTGGATGCTGGGCCGCTTCATCGTCCCCGCGTCGGAGCTCGCAGTGTGGTCCGACGGCGTCCCTCTCTCCGTCGTCGTAGACGGCGGCTTCGAGCAGCTCGACGAGATCGGCGCAACGCGCGGCCGCACCGGCGCGATCGCCGGACTCGAGATCCCGCCCAGATTGTGGGCGCAAGGCGAAACGTTCGCGGGCGCCATCGATTCGCTCAGCCGGCGGATCGCCGGCAGCCCGGCCGCAGGGCTCACGGCGTTCGTCGAGATTCCGAGCGCGGCGCATTCGCCGCAATGCCTCGCGCAAACGATGGCGGCCGTGGCGCGCGCCGGTTTCGGCGCGAAGTTGCGCTGCGGCGGTCTGACCATCGAGGCTTTCCCTAGCGTCGAAGGTGTCGCGGACTTCATTCTCGCCGCGAGCCGCGCGGGGGTGCCCTTCAAGGCGACCGCCGGATTGCACCATCCCGTGCGGCAACTCGATGCCGCCGGCGGCTTCGCGATGCACGGCTTCCTGAATCTGCTAGCCGCGGCCGCGCTCGCGGCGCGCGTCGATTCAAAGACGCTGCGCAGCATCGTTGCGGAAGAAGATCCGAGCGCCTTTCGGTTCGACGACGATACCTTCGCGTGGCGCGGCGAGCGAATCGCCATCGAGGCGCTCACACAGACTCGCCGCGCCTCGTTCGTGGCGTATGGCAGCTGCAGCTTCGCCGAGCCGATCGCCGATCTGACGGCTCTCGGAACCTTGTCGGCGCGATGATCGCGCCGTCGAATACGACGGACGCGCGGCTGGAATCGTGGCTGCCCGTGTCGCCGGGCAGCGACTTCCCGGTTCAGAACCTGCCGTACGGCGTATTCTCCGCAAGCGGTGGGCTGCCACGAATCGCCGTCGCGATCGGCGATAACCTCCTCGATCTGTACGAGCTCGCGCAAGCCGGCTACGTCGACGACTGCTGCGAGCCCGAGCTGCTGCAGGCTCCATTGCTCAACCCGTTGTTGGCCGCGGGGCACGGCCTATGGACCGCGCTCCGCCAGCGTCTTTCCCAGCTGCTCCGCCGCGATGGCGATCCGCGTCTGCGCGAAGCGAACGTCGATCGATTCGTTCGGGCACGGCACGAGGTAACGATGCACGTGCCGATGGAGATCGGCGATTATGTGGATTTCTATTCTTCGATCGAACACGCGACGAATCTCGGCCGCATGTTTCGGCCTGACGCCGAGGCGCTGTTGCCCAACTGGCGCTGGCTCCCGGTGGGTTATCACGGCCGGTCGGCGACGATCGTCGTGGACGGAACGCCCGTGCGCCGGCCGCGCGGTCAGCGCAAGCTCGGGGCGGCCGCCGCACCCGAGTTCGGCACGACCCGCAGGCTCGACATCGAGCTCGAGATTGGCTTCGTCACCGGGCCCGGCAACTTGCTCGGCGAGCCGATTTCGGTCGACGATGCGCCGGATCACATCTTCGGACTCGTGCTGGTCAACGACTGGAGCGCGCGCGACATCCAGGCGTGGGAGTATCAGCCGCTGGGACCGTTTCTCGGGAAGTCGTTCGCGACGACGATCTCGCCGTGGGTCGTTACGCTCGACGCGCTCGAGCCGTTTCGCGTCGAGGGCCCGCGTCAGGATCCCGCGCCGCTCCATTACCTGCGCTCCGGCGACGCGTGGGCCTACGCGATCACGCTCGCGATCGATCTGCACACGCAGACGATGCGCGAGCGCGGCGTCGCGCCCGTACGGATCTCGCAGACGACGTTTCGCGACATGTATTGGAACGTCGCGCAGCAACTCGCGCACGCGACGGTCAACGGCGCGGTGACGCGGCCGGGCGACCTCTTCGCTTCCGGGACGATCAGCGGTTCGGCCCCCAATACGCAAGGCAGCCTGATCGAGCTGACGTGGAATGGCGAGCGTCCCCTGGGCCTCCCCGGCGGCGAGACGCGAAGCTTCCTGGAAGACGGGGACGAGGTGATCCTGCGTGGATGGTGCGAGAGCGCGACCGCGCGGCGCATCGGATTCGGATCCGTTCGCGGCCGCATCGAGGCCGCGGCGACCGAGATCCGCTAAGCCTTAACCGGCTGCTCGATCCAGGACCGGAAATATTCCGGATCCTCGCAGTCCAGCGCCGCTTCCGAGAGCTGCAGCGGGCGGAAAGTGTCGATCATGACCGCGATCTCGTCGGTCGACTTCTTGCCGAGGCTCTGCTCTACGGTGCCCGGCTGCGGACCGTGCGGCGCGCCGGCGGCGTGCAGCGTGATCGAGCCCTCGTCGACTCCGCGGCGGCTCATGAAGTTACCGCTGACGTAGTACAAGACTTCGTCGCAGTCGACGCTCGAGTGATTGTACGGCACCGGAATCGCAAGCGGGTGATAATCGAAGAGGCGGGGCACGAACGCGCAGAACGCCGCGCCGGGCGCCTCGAACGTGGCGTGCGCGGGCGGCGGCTGATGCAACTTGCCGGTAATCGGGGCGAACTCCTCGAGATTGAACGCGTACGGATAGCAGTAGCCGTCCCACCCGATGACGTCGTACGGATGGTTTTGGACGACATAGATCGCGTTTCGGCCGCCGCTCGTGACCCGAACCTCATATTCGCCCCGATCCTGGATCGGAGCTTTCAACACTGGCGCTCTGAAATCGCGCTCGTAGTACGGCGCGTGCTCCTCGAGCTGACCGAAATCGTTGCGATACTTGCGCGGAATCGTTACCGCGCCGGAGCACTCGTAAACGAGCATCCGCGTCGGGTTCGAGGGAGCGACTCGATAGGTCGTACCGGTCGGAACGACGACGTAGTCGTGGTCGCGGTACGCAAGCTCGCCGAACTGCGTCTCGATGACGCCCGAGCCGCGATGGATGAACAGGAGCTCGTCTCCCCCCGCATTGCGATAGAAATACTCCATCGGCGCTTCCGCTTGCGCGACGGAAAGCACGACGTCATCGTTGCCGAGCAACGGCGTGCGCGAATCGACCGGATCCGGTCCCGATAGGCGCAGGGATTGCGTCTTGAGGTGCCGGTTGCGCAGCGGCTCGTTTGGGACCAAGCGGCGCTCGAGACGATCCCACGGGCGCACGTCGAGCGTCGCGGTGGGCGGCCGCAGGTGGTAGAGCAGCGAATAGACGCTCTCGAAGCCCTTGGTGGAGAAGAGCTCCTCCGCGTACAGACCGCCGTCGGGGCGGCGAAACTGGATGTGTCGCTTGTGCGGCACGGAACCCGCGCGAACGTACGACGGCATTTATGCGCTCTCGTTGGCGAGCGCGGCGCGCTCGGTGGCGCAGAAGCCGTTCTCGCGATGCGATCCGTCGCAGAACGGCTTGGTCTGCGAGCCGCCGCAGCGGCAGAGCGCGACGTTCTCGCCCTCGACGGTGTAACGATTCCCGTCGCAGTCCGTGATCGTCACCTTACCGCGAACGAGATATGGGCCGCTCTCGCGTACCTTGATGCTGACCTCTTCCATCCGATGTGCAGACTCTCACGAGCGCGACGCCGTTCCCTGCAACGTCGCGCGTCCGACGACGTGACCGCCGATCCTCCGCAGCAGTTGCGGCCCGTCGAGCGGCGCGTGGCCGCCGATCCGCGCGAGGTCGAGTGCGTACAGCGTAAAGACGTACTGGTGCGCCGGTCCAGGCGGCGGACACGGCCCGTAATATCCGGTCCTTCCCTCGGACGTCGTGCCGAGCTCGCTTGCAGGGAGTTTGGCGCTGCCGGGGAGGCGCCGGGTCCCGGCGGGCACGTCGTAGACGACCCAGTGGTAGAATCCGCCGGGGATGGGAGCGTCCGGATCGTGCACGATCAGCGCGAACGACTTTGTGCCGCGGGGCGTGCCGCTCCACTCCAACTCCGGAGAGCGGTTGTAACCGCCGCATTCGGAGGCCATCAGCGGGCGCGCCAAGCGGCCGCCGGCGGCGAAGTCGCCGCTGCGCAGCTGCATGGGGCTGGATGCCGTCGCCACGAGGACGCCGGCGATCGTCAAGGCGCGAAGCATGAGCGTATGGTATCATGGCGTGGCCATGATGGGAGTTGGGCTTCACGCGGCGTAAACTCGTGAACCCCGCCAGGACCGGAAGGTAGCAACGGTAAGCGAGCACTTATGGGCGCCGTGATCCACCTGACTTCCGTCGTGGTTTGCCTCCCGCGTTTGGAAAGATGCCGATAGTAACGATCTACGCCGCCGCAGCCGCATTCATCGGAGCGCTCCTCGCGCTGCTTGTCTACCACTTCGCCGTCGTGCGCCCCACCTTGGCGTGGACCGCCCATCTGCTCGGCCTGCACGACGGATTGATCTCCGGCGGGACCGTCGGCGCGGCGGACCGCCTGCGGGCCGTCGAAGAGGCCCACGCCTCGGCGCGCGGTTCGCTGCAAACGGCCGCCGGCCGCATCGACGCGCTTGAAACGTCGGTGCGGACGGACCTGTCGCGCGCGGGCTTCGTGCGTTACGACGCGTTCTCGGACGCGGAGTCCGGGCTCTCATACGCGCTCGCGCTGCTGAATCGCGAGGGCGACGGCGTCGTGCTGACGAGCATCTACTCCCGCACCGATACGCGCACGTTCGGCAAACCGGTCAGCGGGTTCAAGCCGACCGTGCAGGCGTCGGCGGAAGAACTCGAAGCCATCGAGCGGGCCCGCACGGGATCGTGAATCTCCTCACCTGCGACCTCGCGCGGCTGCTGTACTGGGTCGTCAACATCTACACCCTCCTGATGTTCGTCTACGCAGTGATCTCATGGATTCCCGATCTGCGGCGCGGGCGCTGGGTCTACGCGCTGGCGTCCCTCATCGAGCCTGTGCTCATGCCGATCCGCCGCGTCATCCCGCCGGTCGGCGGACTCGACCTCGCGTTCCTGATCGTTATCCTCGTGCTGCAGCTGCTGGTCCGGCCCGCGTTAGGCACGCTGGTCTTCAACAGCTGCGTACCGCTCCTGTAAGCTCGCTCTTCACGTGGTGCTGAAATCCGATCGGCCGCACCGGGTCGACGTTGCGAGCAACGTCCGCAACTTCTGCATCATCGCCCACATCGACCACGGGAAGACGACGCTCTCCGACCGGTTGCTCGAGATCACGCGTACCGTCGAGTCGCGCGACCTCGAGGAACAGGCGCTCGACGCGATGGAGCTCGAGCGCGAGCGCGGCATCACGATCCGCATGCATCCGGTGACGCTCGGCTATCGCTCCAGCGACGGCGAGCTCTATCGCCTCAACCTGATCGACACGCCGGGTCACGTCGATTTCTCGTACGAAGTCTCGCGCTCGCTCGCGGCCTGCGAGGGCGCGGTGCTGATCATCGACGCCGCGCAGGGCATCGAGGCACAGACGCTCGCGAACTACCATCTCGCGCTCGAGCACGAGCTTGCGATCATCCCGGTGATCAACAAAATCGATCTGCCCGCCGCCGATCCCGAGCGCGTTATGGGTGAGGTCGAAGAACTGCTGGTCATGGAGAAGAGCGAGTGCATCCTCGCCAGCGCGAAGAACGGCGTCGGCATCGAGGAAATCCTCGAGGCCGTCGTGCATCGCATCCCGCCGCCCAAGGGGCACCACGACCGCCTGCGCGGCCTCGTCTTCAACGCGCAGTTCGATCCGTACCGCGGCGTGGTAAGCTACGTGCGCATCGTCGACGGAAAGCTTTCGGCCGGCGCCCGCTTCATGTCCATGGCGCACGAACGCGTCTTCGAATGCACCGAGGTCGGGATCTTCGCGCCGCAGATGCGGGCCACCAATTCGTTGGAGCTGGGCCAGGTGGGTTACGCGATCGCGAACATCAAGTCGCTCGGCGAGATCGATGTGGGCGACACGATCACTTCGGCGAACGATCCCGCCCACGTAGCGCTCCCGGGCTACCGCAAGGCGGTGCCGATGGTCTACTGCGGCCTGTACCCCAACGAGGGAGAGTACGACGGCCTGCGCGACGCGCTCGAGAAGCTCAAGCTCAACGACGCCGCGCTCGTCTACGAACCGGAGAGCTCCGTCGCCCTGGGATTCGGCTTTCGCTGCGGATTCCTGGGGCTGCTGCACATGGAGATCGTGCAGGAGAGGCTGGAGCGCGACTACGGTCTGGACCTGATCGGGACGTCGCCGTCGGTCGTCTTTCGCGTCGTTCGCTCCGACGGAAGCGTCGAGATGATCGACAACCCGTCAAAGCTCCCGGCTCCCAACGCGATCCGTTCCATCGAGGAGCCGTACGTCAAGGCGACGATCATGTCGCCGCCCGAGTACGTCGGAGCGATCATGGAGGTCACGCAGAGCCGGCGCGGGACGCTCGCCAACATGGAGTACATGCACGACGGGCGCGTGATTCTGACGTACGAGATGCCGCTGATCGAGGTGATCGTGGACTTCTTCGACGCCCTGAAGTCGCGCACGAAAGGCTACGCCTCCCTCGATTACGAGGTGATCGGTTATCGCGAGGGGCAGCTGGCAAAGCTCGAGATCCTGCTCAACGGCGAACCGGTGGACGCGCTGTCGTTCATCGTCGCGCGCGACAAAGCGGTGAGCCGCGGCCGTGCCGTGGCGGAGAAGCTCAAGGAGCTGATTCCGCGCCAGATGTTCGAGGTACCCATCCAGGCCGCGATCGGCGGAAAGATCGTCGCGCGCGAGACCGTCAGCGCGATGCGCAAGAACGTCTTGTCCAAGTGCTACGGCGGCGACATCACGCGCAAGCGCAAGCTGCTGGAGAAGCAGAAGGCGGGCAAAGAACGGATGAAGCGCGTCGGCAGAGTCGAGCTGCCGCAGGAGGCGTTCATGGCGGTGCTGCGGCTCGGTAACGAGTGAAGGTCTACGTAGCGACGCGCAACCCGGGCAAGCTGCGCGAGCTCAAAGCCATCTTCGCCGGCTCCGAACTGCAGCTAACGTCGTACCGCAAGTACGCCGCGGTCGAGGAAGACGCGGAGAGCTACGCCGGTAACGCCCTGCTCAAGGCGCAGGCGCTCGCGGCGGCGCTGCAAGCGGCGGAAACGCCGGCATATGCGCTGGCGGACGACAGCGGGCTCGAGGTGGACGCGCTCCGCGGGCGGCCGGGCGTGCATTCGGCGCGCTACGGGGGAGCCAAGATCGGATGGCCGGAACGGCGCGCCGCACTGCTCGCGGAGCTGCGCGGCGTGCCGCCCTATCGCCGCAGCGCGCGTTTCGTCTGCGTGCTCGCGCTCATCGCGCCCGACCGCGACCCGATCGTCGCCCGCGGCGACGTCAGCGGCTACGTCTTGGAGGCCGAGTCGGGCGGTGGCGGATTCGGCTACGACGCGCTGTTTTTCCATCCGCCGTCGGGACGCAGCTTCGCGGCATTGAGCGAAAGGGAGAAGAACGCGGTCAGTCACCGGCGGCGCGCCGCCGACGCGCTGCTTGCCGCGCTTCCAACGGCGTGAGTGAGATCATCGCCCGTGCGACCGAGGACGACGTCGCGGAGATCGCGCGGCGGCGCTGGAGCGACTCCGAGACCCGGCGGCTCTACCTTTATCTTGCCTCGGTGGCGCCGGACGGAGCTTGGATTGCGCGCGACGAGGGCACCCCGATTGGGATCGCGCTCGCGCATCAGCTCGAGACGGAGTGGTATCTCAGCGATCTCTTCGTCGAACCGTCGTTCCGCGGCCGCGGGCTCGGAGGTCGGCTCTTGGCGGAAGCCGCTCGCGATGCAGGCGACGTGACGCGCTCCGGTTTTCTGGATCCTGCCGAGCTAAGCGCAGTCGCGTTCTTCGCGCGGAGACGCGTCGCTGCGAGAACTCCTGTCTTGCGCTTCGCCGGCCGGATTCCGAAGGAGGAGCAGCTCGCGGCGCTGGCCGCCGGCGAGCATCGTTTCGAAACGCAGCCTCTCGACCCGGTGCGTCATCGCTTCGCACTGGACGCCCTCGACGCCGAAAGGCGCGGCAGCGCGCGACACGCCGATCACCTGTACTTCGCCGCCAACGCGAGCGGCAGTGCGTTTTCGATTAGCGGCGAGCTCGTTGGTTACGCCTACGCGTGGCCCGACGGACGGATCGGACCGCTGGCGTCGTTCTCGCCGTCGTATGTCGTCCCGTTCTTCGCGTTCGCGATGATGGCGCTGACGCGGACGCACGGAGCGTCCTGGTGCAGCGCGCTGGTTCCGGCGGTCAACGTCCGCGTTGCGCGCGCCGCCGGCGACGCGGGCTTGAAGATCGACGGAGTGAGCCTGTTCGCGCGTGATTCCGACGAGATGGACATGTCGCGCTACGTCGGCTATCATGCTCTATTGTTTTGACGCCGCCACTTGACAATTTAACTGTGCAACCCTAGTCGACGTTTGCATAACCGACGGGGATACCTTAACCAGAAAGTTTACCGCCGACTAATACGGAGCGTGTCCGCCAGTTTTTGTTACGCAAGCACTGCGTCGACTGCGGCGAGTCCAACCTCTGTGCGGCAATATTGCAGAGCTGTGCGGAAGAGGAGTAAACTGGCGAAGGATCGAGTTGGAGATCGCGAAATGTCAAATCCGCTGTGCCAACTGCCATCGTCGAAAGACAGCTAGTCAGTTGGGTTGGTGGCGCAGTGTCGGGGCGTAGCTCAGCTTGGTAGAGCGCCGCGTTTGGGACGCGGAGGATCCGCAGGTTCGAATCCTGTCGCCCCGACCAACCCCGCGCCCGTGGTCTAACAGGATAAGGCACGAGTCTTCTAAACTCGAAGATGGGGGTTCGAGTCCCTCCGGGCGCATGGTATACTCTCGTTTCGCGGTGACTGTAGCTCAATTGGTTAGAGCGCCGGCCTGTGGCGTCGGAGGTTGCGGGTTCGACCCCCGTCAGTCACCCCAAAAACGACGCCGGAGGACTTCGAGAAGGTATTCAATACAAACAACGAGCGCAGCCGGACGGGCGCCTTTAGCTCAGTCGGTAGAGCAGCGGCCTTTTAAGCCGTTGGTCCCGGGTTCGAGTCCCGGAGGGCGCACACTCCGCGCACCGCTAGCTCAATGGTAGAGCAGCTGACTCTTAATCAGTTGGTTCGGGGTTCGAGTCCCTGGCGGTGCAAGAATCCAAAGGCCTTACGAGTTCCGTAGGGCCTTCGAAATTTCGCGCGCGCGAATTACAGCCGCGGAACTCGGACTAACCAATACTCGGTGCCGTCGATCGTCACGCGCTTGCGGCGCCGGCTGATCTGCGGCGAGAACATCGCGCCGTCGTCTTGATAATAGATGCACAACCATGCGAGAACGCGGGCACGATCCTCCGGCTGCAGACGTTTGATCGCAGCCCTGACCGCCTCCGGCTCGCCCCAAGGCTCCTCATGGTGCTCGAATTGGGGCGGCCTGGTCATGGCGAACACATGTTCGACTCGCTCGCCGTAGCCCCTCGTCTCGAAAACTGCTCCCGCCGCGCGGGCCTCTCGCGGCATCGATTCCTCCGGATAGAGGTGGGCCTCGAATTCTTAAGTAGGCGCGCCGGCGTAAACGCGCGCGTACGGCGTTTGCCGGGCGTTTCGGTTTTGACGATATAGGGGACACGGTCGCGGTAGGAGATTTGAAGAATGGACGTACTCGCACTGCTGCAAAAAGACCATCGCACCGTCTCAGGCCTTTTGGATGACGCCGTGAAGTGTGAGCCCGACGACGATCGGCTCACGAACCTGGCGCGAGAGATCGAAAAGGCGCTCACGGTGCATGCCGGCATCGAAGAGAAATACTTTTACCCCGCGTTGCGCAAGCGGGCCGAGCAGTCCGAGGATACCGTCGACGTGTTCGAGGCGTACACGGAGCACGAGCTGGTCAAAACGCTCATCGCGCTGCTGAAGTCCGGGCGCCGCCCCGACGAGAAATTCAAGGCCGAGGTTCAAGTCCTCGCGGAGAGCGTCAAGCACCACGTCAAGGAAGAAGAGTCGACGATCTTTTCGCTGGCGCGCGAGCTGCTCGATCGCGACGAGTTGGAGGAGCTCGGAGCGACGATGGAGTCGGCGAAGAAGCGCCTTATGTCGGCGGCGGCGCGCAACGCACCATCGCGAAAGCCCTCGGCGCGCAAGCAATCGTCCGCGAAGAAGCGAACGCGCGCCGGCGCGAAGCGAGCCCCGCGCTAGTCGCCGGCCGCTTCGCTCACCACGCGTTCGCGCTTGACAACGCGGGCGCGATGCGCTTCCGTACTTGATATGCTAGCGTCGCTCGGCCGCCTTCTGCTCTTGACCGCGCTGAGCGCGCTCGCACCCGTGGCGGCGCGGACCCAGCCCGCTCCAGCCGCCCCGCCGAAATTCTGCTTCGGCTGCAACTACGCGGCGGCGAAGCTCGCCGGCTCGAACCTTACGCGCGCGACATATATCGGCGCGAATTTCGAACGCGCGGATCTCAGCGGCGTGTCGTTTCGCAACGCACGCATCGTCGCCGCCAACTTCGAAAATGCCGATCTCCGCGACGCGACCTTCGACGGGTCGCAGTGCACGGCGTGCAACTTCAGCGGAGCGAAGCTCGATGGCGCGACGTTTACCGACGTACAGATGATGGCCGCGAACTTCAAGAACTTCGCCGCGTCGGTGACGGACCAACAGCTGCGTCAGCTGCTCGCGGGCTGCGTCTCCTGCAACTTCGCCGGCAGCAAGCTCGCAGGACGCGACCTCACGGCGATCCCGTTGCTCTCGGTAGACTTCTCCGATGCCGACCTGCGGGGCACGCGCTTCGACGGCGCCGTCCTGTGCTGGAGTGTCGTCAACGGGACCCGGCGCCAGCCCGCGTGCGACAAGATGGCCGGCGCCGAGACGAGCGCGGCGAGCTTCGCAGGCGTGCTGATTTGCGAGGACCCGATGGATCGCAGCACCTGCACCCCGGTCGACGCCGCGATGCTGCGCGCGAATACGGGCTCGGCGCTCAGTGGGGCCGCCTTACCTTAAAGAGGAGGAAATGCACTCGACGCGTTCTATCTATCCGGGTCGCCGGGCAAGTGGCGGAACTGGCAGACGCGCTGGACTTAGAATCCAGTGGGGCGACCCGTCAGAGTTCGAGTCTCTGCTTGCCCAAATGCAACGGAACCCGGATGGCGGAGCGAGGAGCGGCTCCGAGACGCACGACTCCGTGCGTTGCACGGTTTTGTGCGGAAGTAGCTCAGTGGTAGAGCATCGCCTTGCCAAGGCGAGGGTCGCGAGTTCGAATCTCGTCTTCCGCTAATGATTATGACTAGCTCCACGTTGACGCGGCTCGCTCCGACGCAAGTAGCGCTCGAATTTTCGATCGCGGGGCAAGAGCTCGCCGCGGCGGAGGAGCGCGCGTTTCGCAAGCTTGTCAAGAACGTACGCCTCCCGGGATTCCGCAAGGGCAAGGTGCCGCGCAAGATCTTCGAGCAGAACTACGGCACCGACGCGCTCACGCGCGAAGCGGTGGACGAAGTCGTGCCGCAAGAGTACACGAAGGCTCTCGCCGAGCACGACTTACAGCCGGTCGAACGGCCACAGCTCGAGGTACTCGAAGAGGACGCCGGCCGGCCGACGCGCGTCAAGGCGACGGTCGAGGTGCGTCCGGCCATCGAGCTGCACGGCTATAAGGGCGTCGCGGTCTCGCGCGCGGCAACGCCGGTCACGGACGCCGACGTCGAAACCAGCCTGCGAGCGCTCGCGAAGGAACGCGCCACGCTCGTGCCGGTGCAGCGAGCGGCGCGGCTCGGCGACGTCGCAACGCTCGACTACGCGGGAACAATCGACGGCGCGCCATTCGAGGGCGGCAGCGCGTCGGGACAAGTAACGGAGCTTAGCGAAGGTCGCTTCATCCCGGGTTTCGTCACGGGCATCGTCGACATGACGCCCGGTGAGCGCAAGAGCATCGACGTGCGTTTTCCGGACGACTATCCCGCCTCCGAGCTCGCTGGAAAGCCTGCGCGCTTCGACGTTACGCTGCACGATCTCAAAGAGTACGAGCTGCCCGCCCTCGACGACGACTTTGCAAAAGCCGTCTCCCATCATCAAACCGTGGACGCGTTGCGCGCCGACGTCCGCACCCGGCTCGAGGCCGTTGCCGCCGCGCGGGCGAGACGCTCGGTCGCCAACGCGGTGATGACGCAGGTACTCGCGGCGCACGATTTTGCGCTCCCGGCTTCGATGGTCGAAAGCGAGCTCGAGCACATCGTAGAAGAATCCGCGCCGGCTCGAGGCGAGGCCTCCGCAAACGATGTCGCCGAGCTCCGCGCATCCTCGCGGCCGGAGGCGGAGTCGCGAGTGAAGGCGTCGCTTCTGATCGAGGCGATCGCCAAGGCCGAAGGGATCACGGCTACACCGGCCGACGTAGCCGCCGAGCTCGACGCGCTGGCGCGGCGCTACGGCCAGCCGGCCGCGCGCATTCGCACGGCGCTGGGAAACAATTTGCTCTCCCTGATGGACGGCATCGTGAGGAATAAGACGCTCGACTTCCTCGTCGACAACGCCATCGTCACGGTCAACGAAGAAACTTCCGGGACGGCGTCGTAGTTACACGGGGCATGGGACATCTCGTACCGATGGTTGTGGAGCAGACCGCGCGCGGCGAGCGCGCGTACGACATCTATTCGCGTCTGCTGAAGGATCGCATCGTTTTCCTCGGCGGTCCGATCGACGATCATCTCGCCAACTTAGTGATCGCGCAACTCCTCTTTCTCGAAAAGGAAGACCCCGATAAAGACATCGACATGTACCTCAATAGTCCGGGAGGCAGCGTAACCGCCGGCCTAGCCATGTACGACGCGATGCGCTTCATCAAACCGGACGTCGCGACCATCTGCATGGGATTCGCGGCTTCGATGGGATCGATTCTGCTCACGGGAGGGGCCCCCGGGAAGCGCTACGCCCTGCCCAACTCGAAGATCGTGATCCACCAGCCCTGGGTCTCGCAGATTGGGGGGCAGGCCACCGACGTCGAGATCGCCGCCCGCGACCTGCTGGCCACCCGCCAGACGGTCGCACGGATCTACCAAGAGACGACGAAGAAACCGCTCGACCAGGTGCTCAAGGATATCGAACGGGACTATTACATGACCGCGCATGAGGCCAAGGACTACGGGATAATCGACCAGATTATCGAAAATCGCCAAGGCCTGCCGATGCCGGCCTAGGGCCTGAAGGAGACCGGGACCCGCGATGTTCCGTTTTGGAGACGACAAGGGACAGCTAAAATGCAGCTTCTGCGGGAAATCGCAGGAGCAGGTCCGCAAGCTCATTGCCGGGCCCGGCGTTTACATTTGCGACGAGTGTATCGAGCTCTGTAACGAGATCATCGAGGAGGAGCTCTACAAGAACGTCGACGAGAACCTGCGCCTCCGCAACATCCCCAAACCCAAGGAGATCAATCACATCCTGAACCAGTATGTGATTGGTCAGGAGCGCGCCAAGAAGTCGCTCGCGGTCGCGGTCTACAACCACTACAAGCGCATCAACGTCGGCGGCACCGCCGACGACGTCGAGCTGCAGAAGTCCAACATCCTGCTCGTCGGGCCCACGGGCTCGGGGAAGACGTATCTCGCTCAGACGCTCGCGAAGATCCTCGACGTGCCGCTGGCGATGGCGGACGCGACCTCGCTCACCGAGGCGGGCTACGTCGGAGAGGACGTCGAGAACATCCTCCTCAAGCTGATCCAGGCCGCCGACTACGACGTCAAGCGCGCCGAGAAGGGTATCGTCTACATCGACGAGATCGACAAGATCGCGCGCAAGAGCGAGAACCCCTCGATCACGCGCGACGTCTCGGGCGAGGGCGTGCAGCAGGCGCTGCTCAAGATCCTCGAAGGCACGACCGCCAATGTGCCGCCGCAGGGTGGCCGCAAGCACCCGCACCAGGAATTCATCCAAATCGACACCACCAACGTACTGTTCGTCTGCGGCGGCGCGTTCGATGGCTTGGAGCGCATCATCGAGTCGCGCGTCGCGGCCAACAACATGGGCTTCCGCGCGCAGCCCGAAGGCAAGCGAGACGTCCGCGTCGGCAAGCTGCTGCAGCAGTTGATGCCTGAGGATCTCTTGCGCTTCGGGCTGATTCCCGAGTTCATCGGAAGGCTTCCAATCGTCGTGACGCTGGACGCGCTCGACGAGCTCGCGCTGCGCCGCATTCTCACGGAGCCGCGCAACGCGCTGGTGCGCCAGTTCCAGAAGATCCTCAACATGGACGGCGTCGACCTGCAGTTCACGAAAGAGGCGCTCATCGCGATCGCCAACAAGGCGCAGGGCCGCAAGACCGGCGCCCGCGGTCTACGCTCGATTCTCGAGGAAACGATGCTCGAGGTCATGTACGATCTGCCGTCGCTCCAGGGCGTCAAGAAGTGCGTCGTCAACAAGGACGTCATCGAGAAGAAAGAGTCGCCGACCCTCGTCTATCACGAGCAAAAAAAGGACATGCCCGCCTGAGCCTTCGCGCCGGGTAACGTTCTCCGCGAAACCGCTCGTCGTCGCACCTCCGTGTGCTCCTCCTGCTACCGCGCTCGCCCGGACGAGCAAGCTCGGAACGAAGTGCGCATCCTGCGCTGGTCCGGGCTCGTCGCAGTTTTCGGTTGAGAACGTTACCCTGCGCTCAGTCCGCGCTGAAGAGCGAGCGATCGCAAGAACCATATCGCCCGCTGGGAAGCCCGTTTCGCCGTGCTGCTGCTAGGCAGAGGCGGCACAACCGGGGTTGCTGAACGCAGGGCAACCGATGGACCTCCCCAAGCAGTACGACCCGCAGTCGGTCGAGCCGCATCTGTACGAGCGCTCCGAGCGCAACGGGTACTTTCACGAGGAACCCGATCCCGCGCGGCCGCCGTTCATTATTTGTATGCCGCCGCCCAACGTCACGGCGCGCGCGCACCTCGGACACGGCTCGACGTACCTGCCGATGGACGTCCTCACGCGCTATCACCGGATGCTCGGCGAGAACGCCGACTGGCTGCCCGGGGTCGATCACGCGGCAATCGCGACGGAGGTCGTACTGGTCCGTGAGTTGGCCAAGGAGGGCATCGGCCGCGAAGATTTGGGCCGCGAGCGCTTCGTCGAGCGGGCCTGGGAGTGGTCGCGCACCTACGGTGGCGAGATCGAGGCGCAGTTCCGGCGCCTCGGCTTCGGCCCGGATTGGCGGCGCTCGCGCTTCACGATGGACGAGGGACTGTCCGCCGCGGTCCGGCGCGTCTTCGTCCAGCTCTACCGCGAGGGCCTGATTTACCGCGGAACCCGCCTCATCAATTGGGACCCGAAGGCCAAGACCACGATATCTGACGCCGAGCTCGAGCACGTGGAGCGCGACGGCAATCTGTGGCGCATTCGCTATCCGTTCGAACCCGGCGGCGAAGAGGGCATCGAGATCGCGACGACCCGCCCCGAGACCATCCTGGCCGACGTGGCCGTCGCGGTGCATCCGGGCGATCCCCGTCACGCCGCCGCGGTCGGGCGCAAGGTGTGGGTTCCGCCGCTGTTCGAGCGCGCGATTCCGATCGTCGCCGATGAGGCGGTGGACCCCGAATTCGGCACCGGAGCGCTGAAGATCACGCCCGCACACGACCCGCTCGATTACGAGATCGGCGCGCGGCACGGCTTGCCCGCGCCCTCGGCGATCGACCTCGAGGCGCGCATCACGGGCGCGGAGGTGCCGGTGGGTCCATATGCCGGGCTCGAGCGCTTCGAGGCGCGCGAGCGCATCGTCGCCGATCTGCGGCGCGACGGTTCCCTCGTCGGGACCGAGCCGCATCGCCACTCCGTCGCCGTCAGCGATCGCAGCGGAGCGGTGGTCGAGCCACTGCTGTCGCTGCAATGGTTCGTTAAGATGGCGCCGCTGGCCAAGCCGGCGCTGGACGCGTACCGCGACGGGCGCGTACGCTTCGTCCCGTCCCGCCACGGGCGTACGTACGAGCATTGGCTCGAGAACATCCGCGACTGGAACATCTCGCGGCAGATCTGGTGGGGCCATCAGCTCCCGGTCTGGTACACGCTCGATGGGCGCGAGGTGGTCGCCGAGAGCGAAACCGAGGCGGTCGAGATCGCGCAGCGGCTCCACGGTACGCGCGATCTGCGGCGCGATCCCGACACGCTCGACACCTGGTTCTCGAGCGGACTCTGGCCCTTCTCGATCCTCGGCTGGCCAGAGCAAACGGCGGAACTGCGCTGCTGGTACCCCTCGCAGGCGCTGCTCACCGGCGGTGAGATCATCTTTTTGTGGGTCGCCCGCATGGTCATGCTCGGCTTGCACTTCATGCACGACGTTCCGTTCTCGGACGTCGTCATCACGCCGACCGTCTTCGACGCGGTAGGGCGCAAGATGTCCAAGTCGCTCGGCAACACGATCGACCCGATGGCGCTCGCGGAGATGTACGGCGCCGACGCCTTTCGCGTCTCGATCCTGCGCCAGATGCGCATCGAGAGCCAAGAGATCCGCTACCAAGAGTCGCGCTGCGAAGAGGCGCGCAACTTCAACAATAAGATCTGGAACGCCACGCGCTACATCCTCGCCTTGCCGGAGGGACTGCCGGCCGCGATGACGCTGCCGCGCGAGAGCGCGCTGACGCTTGCCGATCGGTGGATCCTCACGCGGCTGCGCGAGACGATCGTCGCGATGAGCGAGCTCTTGAACCGCTACGACTTCGGAGCGGCGGTTGAAACGATCTACCGGTTCGTCTGGTATGAGTTCTGCGATTGGTATGTCGAGGCGACTAAGGCGGAAGCGAATCGAGCAACGCGTGGCGGCGTGCTCTCCTTCGTGTGGAACAACGCCATGCGTCTGCTCCATCCGCTGGCGCCCTTCATCACGGAAGAGGTCTGGCTCGCGCTGCCCCACGACGGGAAGACGATCGTGACGGCGACCTGGCCGGATCCGCTCGAGGTGCCGGCGTTCACGGAGGACGCGCGCGCCTTCGCGCTTCTACAGCGAACCGTCGAGCGGGTCCGCAACGCGCGCGCGGACATCGGTCTGCACCCGCGCGACCACGTGCTGCTCGACGTTCCCGCCGAGCTGCCGGAGCCGATGGCGGACCTGCTCGCGCTGCTTGCGAGCGCGGCGATCGAACGCGGGGCCCCCGCCGGCGGCAGCCTCGATGAGATGCTCGCCGCCGTCGCCGTCCGCGCTCCGCGCCACGTGCTCGAGGAGCGCTATCGTAAACAACACGCGCACTTGCTCGCCGAGATCGACCGCGGGGAACGAAAACTCGGCAACGAAGCCTTCATCGCCAAGGCGGCGAGCAGCGTCGTCGCGCGGGAGCGCGAAAAGCTCGCGGCCTACCGCAACGAGCTTTCGCGCGTCGAGGCCGCGTTACGCGCGAATAAGGAGCCGGCATGACGACGGGCGCTCCGCGCCGCGTGTTGGCGCGGCACGAGGAGATCGCGCGCATCATCGCGCGTCTCGCGCAGCAGATGCTGGAACCGCAGGACGCGCAGTCGGGGCTGGTTCTGTTCGGAATCCGTCGCGGCGGCGAGGCGCTCGCGATGCGCGTCGCAGCGGAGATCGAGCGCGTCTCCGGTCGCGCCCCGGCGCTCGGGTTTCTCAATATCAACCTGTATCGCGACGATCGCGTGACGCACGAGCTTCCAGAATCGCAGATTCCGGTGGACGTGTCGGGGAAGGTCGTCGTCATCGTGGATGACGTGCTGTACACGGGGCGCACCATTCGGTCCGCTCTGGACGCCGTCACCGATCTCGGGCGGCCGGCCGTTATCCGTCTGTGCGTCCTCGTCGACCGCGGCCTGCGCGAGCTTCCGATTCAGGCGGATTACGTGGGACGCGTCAGCCCAACCACGCCGGAAGAGCGGGTGGAGGTCGTCCTATCGGCCCAAGCCGCGGCCTCCGACGAGGTGACGATCCTGGGAACCGTCCGTGCGCATACGGCGTAGTCTCATCGACCTGGACGACCTCAGCGCCGAGGAGCTGGATCAGATCTTCGAGCGGACCGCGCAGTTCGAGCGTACGCCGC
Organism: Vulcanimicrobiota bacterium; assembly: GCA_963723485.1. Lineage (GTDB taxonomy): Bacteria > Vulcanimicrobiota > Vulcanimicrobiia > Vulcanimicrobiales > Vulcanimicrobiaceae > Cybelea. Next base: position 193,456 of record CAVRQS010000003.1, read on the forward strand.
CGGGGCGCCTGCTCGAAGCAACCGGTTGCGTGAACATGTTCTTCGAGCAGAGCACGCGTACGTTCACGTCGTTCAACATCGCGGAGCTGCGACTCGGCGCCGACGTCGTGAACCTCGCACCGCAAAAGCTCAGTCTCGCCACGAAGGGCGAGACGCTCGAAGACACGGCGCTCACGCTCAACGCGCTCGGCATCTCAGTGATCGTCGTCCGGCACCCCGAGCCCGGTTTCCCGCAGCGCGTGGCGCTGGCGTTCGACGGCCACGTGGTCAACGCCGGCGACGGAGTGCACGCGCACCCCACGCAGGCGCTGCTGGATATCTACACGCTCAAAGAGGAGTTCGGCAACCTCGAGCAACGCACCGTCGCCATCGTCGGCGACGTGCTGCACAGCCGCGTGGCGCACTCCACGATTCGCGGGCTACGACGGCTCGGCACGACCGTCGTCTTGGTCGGCCCCGAGGCATTTCTGCCGGGCGGCTATGCAGGAAACGGCGTCACGATCGAGCGCGACTTCGATGCCGTGCTGCCGCAGGTCGACGCCGTCATCCTCCTGCGAATACAGCGCGAGCGCTTCGTCGAGATGCCGATCTCGGATGCCGACTACGTCCAGGCCTATCGCCTCGACCAGCGCCGGCTCGGCCTCGTTCGGAAGGAAACGATCGTCATGCACCCCGGGCCGTACAACCGCGGGATGGAGCTCGACGATTCGGTCTTGGAGTTTGCGGGCTGGCGCTACGCGCGACAGGTCCATCACGGCGTCGGCGTTCGAATGGCGGTGCTCGACTTTCTGGTCAACGCGCGATCGAGGTGACGTCGTTGCTGATCACCGGCGCGCGAATCGTCGATCCGGCGAACTCGCTGGACGCTCTGCGCGACCTGCGCGTGCGCGACGGCAGAGTCGCAGAGATCGGCGAGCACCTCGTCGCCGGCCCGGACGAGCCGACGGTCGATGCAACGGGAGCGGTGGTGGCGCCCGGCTTCGTGGACATGCACGTGCATCTGCGCGAGCCCGGGTTCGCGCACAAGGAACGTATCGACACCGGTACCGAGGCGGCGCTGCGCGGCGGCTTCACCAGCGTGGCGTGCATGCCGAACACCAATCCCGCTCTCGACGATCCGGCGATCGTGCGATCGGTGCTGGAGGAGATAGGGCGGCGCGCGCGTTGCCGCGTCTTCCCGATCGCCGCCATCACGCGCGGGCGCCGCGGGACGCAGCCCTGCGACTTCGCGACCCTCGCACAAGCCGGAGCGGTCGCGTTCTCCGACGACGGCGACAGCGTCGAAGATGCGCAGGTTCTGCGCGACGCCGCGCGCCGGGCGAGCGCGCTCGCGGCGCCGTTCATCTCGCACTGCGAGCCGGAGGATGCGACCGTGACGCGCGACCTGTCCATCGCGGGCGAGACCGGCAAGGCGTGGCACATCGCACACGTGACGACGCGCGCGGCGCTCGACTCGATCCGTGCGGCGCGCACGCGCGGCGTTCGCGCCACCTGCGAAGTGACGCCGCATCATCTCAACTGTACGAACGCGTCGGCACGCGGCCTCGGACCGGCCGCGCGGGTGAACCCCCCGTTGCGCGACGACGCCGACGTCGCTGCGCTGCGCGCCGGCGTGCGCGACGGCACGATCGATGCGTTCGCAACCGATCACGCGCCGCACACGGATGCCGAGAAGCACGCGGCCGAAGGCGCCGCGCCCGGATTCGCCGGGCTGGAGATCGCGCTCGGCGCATACGCCGCGGCGTTACCCGGCCTACCGCTGACGCGTTTCGTCGAGCTGATCGCCACCAATCCCGCGCGCATCCTCGGCTTGCGCGCGGGCACGCTCTCGATCGGCGCGCCCGCCGACCTCACGATCTTCGCCGAGCGTCCCTGGACCGTCGATCCGAGCCGGTTCGCGTCGCTTGGAAAGTGCACGCCGTTCGCCGGCGCGACGCTGCCGAGGAAGGTGCTCGTGACGATCGTCGGCGGCGAGCTGCGCTATCGCGCGGAGGATTTCGCGGCGTGACGCAATTCGCGGCGGCGCTCTTCCTCGCCGACGGCAGCCGCTTCGACGGCCACGGCCTGCGCTTCGAGGGAACGGCGCTCGGCGAGGCGGTCTTCTATACCGGCATGACGGGCTACGAAGAAGCCCTGACCGATCCGTCGTACGCTGGACAGATCCTCACGTTCACGTATCCGATGATCGGCAACTACGGCATCTCGGGGAGCGCCGCTCAATACGGACGCGCGTGCGCCGCGGGAACGGTGATCAAGCAGATCGCGTATCATCCCTCACACCATCTCGCCCGCCAAGACCTGCCGTCGTGGCTCGACGAGCAGCGCGTCCCCACGCTGGTCGGAGCGGACACGCGCTCGATCACGATCGCGCTGCGCGAGCACGGCACGATTTGGGCAGCGCTGGCCGTGGGCGATGCCGCGCTCGCCGAGGCGGAACGAAGCCTCGCGCGGTTCGCGCGCGACGCGAGCACGAAGGCGCTCGTCCCCAGCGTGTCCACGCGCGAACGGTTCGCGCGGGGTGCGCGCAACGGTCGCCGCGTCGTGCTGATCGACTGCGGCGTGAAGCGCGCAATTCTCGCGCAGCTCGAGGCGCTCGGCGCGCACATCTCGGTCGTGCCGTACAATGCGTCGGAAGAAGAGGTCCTGGCGGACGATCCGGACGCCGTGTTCATCTCGCCCGGTCCCGGTGACCCGACGGATCTCGCGGAGACCATCGAGGTGCTGCGCGGCCTCGCCGGGCGCAAGCCGCTCTTCGGTGTGTGCCTGGGCCATCAGCTCCTGGCGATCGCGTGCGGCGGCCGCACGTACAAGTTGCCGTACGGCCATCGCGGCGGGAATCAGCCCGTGATGGACCTGGACGCCGGAGAGGTGCTCGTGACCGCGCACAACCACGGATACGCCGTCGATGCCGCGTCGCTGCCCAGCGATCTCCAACCCACGATGACCAATCTCAACGACGGCACGAACGAAGGCTTCCGGCATCGCTCCCTTCCCATCGCGGGCGTTCAGTTTCACCCGGAAGCCTCGCCGGGGCCGTTTGACGCGCGCCGGCTCTTCGCGCAATGGCTAGCAAGCCTCTAGCCGCCAGCGCGCTCGTGCTCGGCGCGGCGCTCGTCGCGGCCCCGGGGGCGATCTCCGCGCAGGCGCTGACGCGCCTGACCGTGCAGACCTTCCAGCTCACGAGCGACACGACCCGGCCGCGGGTCGACGAGCCGTTTCACCTCATCGTGACGCTGCGCGTACGCGAACCCGCCACGCAGATCACGAACCTCGAGCTGCCGCTTCTCGCGGACGTCGAGCTCCTGGGGGACGAACGGCAGACGGTCGGCCGACGCGGTGGGACGCTGTACCGCGAGACGATCACGGTCGTCGCGCATCACGCGGGGTCGCTCGCGATCGCACCGGCGACGCTGCAAGCCGTCGACGCACGCGACGGCAAACCCAAGCAATGGTACACCAATGCACTCACGCTCAACGTCGTCGGCGTCACCACGTCCGCATTGCGCGCCGGAGCCGGGCAGCTGCTCGGCGGCGCCGCGGCCGCGGGTCGCGGGCTGCGGTGGCTGCTCGGCGTCGCCGTCGTCGTTCTCGTGATCCTCGCGCTGCTCCGCCGGCGGCGCCGCGTCGCCGTCGCACCGCCCGCGCCGGCGCCGGCTGCGGCGCCCCCTCGGATCGTCCCGCGCTCGCGGCGCGACCAGCTCCAAGACGCGCTCGTCGTCCTGCGCGCGGAGCGGACGCGCGCGTCGGCGGTCGGGGTACGCCAGGCCATGTGGCGGATGATCGGGGCCGACGAGGGCGCGACGCTGGGCGACGTCCTGCGTCGGCGCGAGTCGTCGGTACCGGAAACGCGCGAGCTGCTCATCGCGCTCGAACGCAGCGCGTTCACATACGACGACGACCTGCAGCCGGCGATCCAGGACGCATGTTTCGCGCTCGAGCGCGCGATGGGTTCGCTCGCATGAGCGGGGCGCGTCTCGCCGATCTGCGGGCCGCGCTCGCGCAGACGATCGTCGGGCAAGAGGGTGTCATCGACGCGCTGCTGCTCGCGCTGCTCGCCAACGGTCACGTGCTCCTCGAAGGGCCTCCCGGCCTCGCCAAGACGCTCGCGTGCCGCTCGCTCGCCGCCGCGCTCGAGGGCGAGTTCAAGCGTATCCAATTCACGCCCGACCTCCTGCCGAGCGACATCGTGGGCACCCGCATCTTCGATCAGCGCGAGAGTGCGTTCGCTACCGTCCTCGGGCCGATCTTTGCCAACGTGGTCCTCGCCGACGAGATCAACCGCGCGCCCGCCAAGGTGCAATCCGCGTTGCTCGAGGCGATGCAGGAGCGCCAGGTCACGATCGGCCCGCAATCCTACGCGCTGCCCGATCCCTTCGTCGTAATGGCGACGATGAATCCGCTCGACTCCGAGGGCACGTACGCGCTGCCGATCGCCCAGATGGATCGCTTTCTGATGAAGGTCAACGTCGGCTATCCGTCGCGCGACGAGGAGCTTCGGATCCTCGACCGCTTTGCCGTCGCGGATACGCAGCCGGTGCGCGCGGTCGCGACGCTCGACGACGTCCGCTCCTGGCGTGAAGAGGCCCATGCGGTCCACCTTGACGAGAAGCTCAAGCGTTACATCGTGGATCTCGTCACGATTACGCGAAACGCCGACGGCATCACGGTCCGAGCGCAGGCCGGCGAGGCGCTGCGCGCGTCCGACCTCATCGATTACGGTGCGAGCCCGCGAGCGACGCTCGCGCTGGCCTTTCTGGCGCGCGGACGCGCGCTGCTCGAAGGGCGCGACTTCGCGCTCCCCGACGACGTCCGCGCGGTCGCGCCGCATGCGCTGCGCCATCGGATCGGCTTCAATTACCGGCTCGTCACCGAAGGAGCGAGCGCCGATCGCGTGATCGACGCAATGGTCGCCGCAATTCCGGCGCCGTGACGATTCGCGAGGCGCTGCTGCGCGCGCGCCGCCGCCCGCGTCACCTGGGCGCCGGCTCCCCGACCGTCTACCGCGGCGACGGCTACGAGTTCGTGGAGCTGCGCGCCTACGTTCCCGGCGATGACGTTCGGCGCATCGACTGGGCCGCGACGGCGCGGTCCGGCGACCTGCAGACGCGGGTCGTGCTCGAGGACGTCGCGCTCACGCTCGCCGCCATCGTCGACGCGTCGCCCTCGATGCGCGTCGGGCGCCGTCGCCCGATCCTAGAGGCGGCGCACGAGGCCGCGCGGACGTGGTTCGGTGCCGCATGCGGCGAGGATCGCTGCATCCGCATCGACGCGTCGGGCGTGACGCCGCGGGCGCTGCAGCGCGGTCCGCAACGCGCTCTCTGCAACTTCGCCGCCGCGGACGAGTTCGACGCTGCGCGATTGCTGCGCACCGCCCGCGGCGCGCTGCCGCGCGGCACGGCGCTGCTCGCGATCAGCGATTGGTATGATTTGGACGAGACGCTCGAGCGAGATCTCTGTGACCTCGGCGCGCGCTTCGACTGCACGGCGCTGGTCGTCCGCGACCCGTGGTATGACCTACTGCCGCTCGCGGGGATGGTGCGGCTGCGCGGCGCCGAGGGCGGTTTGGTGCGCGCGTACGTGGGCAAACGCGAGCGCCGCGCCTACCGCGATGCCGTGCGGACGCGCGAGCAAGCCTTGCTGCGGCGCTTCACCCGAGCGAACTGGCGGACCGGCGTGCTGCGGGAGGAGGACGGCGCGCAGTCGCTCGCGGAGGCCTTCGGGGCGCGGGCGTGAGTCTCGATCATCCCGCACGGCTCCTGATCGGCCTGCTGGCGATCGCAGCGTTCGCGCTGATCTACGATCGACTGCAACGGCGCGCGACCGCACGCGACCTCGCCTACTCGAACGTCGCATTCTTCGTGCAAGCCGCGAAGCCGCGCGCCTGGGTACCGCGCGCACTCCAGGCGCTGTGGCTGATCGCGCTCGCCGTCGTGGTGCTCGCTGCCGCGCGACCGCATCTCACGATCCCCGTGCCCGTGCGCGACGGCGACGTCTTCATTTGCATCGACACATCTGGGTCGATGGCGTCCACCGACGTCGTGCCGACGCGGGCCCAGGCCGCCAAGGCCGCGGCGCGGGCGTTTATCACCGACAGTCCGCCCGGCATCCGAATTGGGATCATCTCGTTTTCCGGCAGCGCGGAGGTCGTCGCGCCGCGCAGCTCCGATCATCGGCAGGTCGACGCAGCGCTCGATCAGGTGCCTCTCCCCAACGGCGCAACGGCGATCGGCGACGCGTTGAAGCTCGCGGCGCAGCAGCTTCCGCCGGCGGGCCACCGCGTGATCATCCTGATTACGGACGGCGTCAACAACACCGGAACCGATCCGAACGAGATGGCGCAGTGGCTCGGCACGCATCGCGTTCCCGTCTACACCGTCGGGATCGGCACGCCGAACGGCGGGCTGATTCCCGGAACCAACGAGGAGGCGACAATCGACGAAGAGGCGCTGCGCGGCTACGCACAGGCCAGCGGCGGCGCGTACGCGCGTGTCGAGAACGCGACGGAGCTGCGCGATGCGCTCGCGCGGCTCGGGCGCATCACGTCGCTGCAGCGTAAACCGGTGGACGCGTCGCTGGGACTGGCGCTGGCGGGCGCCTTCGGGATGTTGGTGGCATTCGTCGTCGGTTTCGGGCTGGGCCGTTACCCGTGAACGATCCGTTTACGATGCTCGCGCGCTGGATCGGCGACGCCGGCGGCTCGGAAGCCATCGAGGCGATCGCGATGTGCTTGGCAACCGCCGACATCAATCGTCGCCCGTCCGCGCGCATCGTCCTGCTGCGCGGGCTCGACGAGCGTGGGCTCCGCTTCTACACGTCGTACGAAAGCCGCAAGGGCCGCGAACTCCTCGAAAACCCATTCGCCGCTGCCGTGCTCTATTGGCCGGCGCTGCACCGTCAAGTTCGCGTCGAGGGGCGCGTTTCGCAACTCTCGGAGGCAGAATCCGACGCGTACTTCAGGTCGCGGCCGCGCGGCCATCGGCTGGCGGCCTGGTCCTCGGAGCAGAGCGCGGCGCTCGAATCATACGACGTACTCGAGGAGCGCTTCGCACACTTCGAGCAGCGCTTCGGAGAAGAAGACGTGCCGCGCCCGCATTCGTGGGGCGGCTATCTCTTGGTCCCTTCACGTTTCGAGTTTTGGATCGGCCGTCCGAATCGAATGCACGAGCGCGTGTTGTTCACACGCAGCGACGCCCGCTGGCAGACAACGCTGCTCCAGCCCTGAACCAGGGAGTTCCCTAGGCCAGACTTAAAGACACGGCCCGAGGATGCCCCGCCGCAGCGTTATGGTCATCGGGTCGGGACCGATCGTAATCGGTCAGGCCGCAGAGTTTGACTATGCGGGGGTTCAGGCGTGCCGCGCGCTGCGCGAGGAAGGCCACCGCGTCGTCCTCGTCAACTCGAACCCAGCCACGATCATGACCGACCCCGAGATGGCCGACGCGGTCTACCTCGAGCCGCTGACCGTCGCGTCGGTCGCGGAGATCATCGCGCGCGAACGCCCGGACGCGCTTCTGCCGACGCTCGGCGGCCAGACCGGCCTCAACCTCGCGGTCGAGCTCGAAGAGGCCGGCGCCTTGGCCGAGTACGGCGTCGAGCTGCTCGGCACGCCGATCGACACGATCCGCCTCGCCGAAGACCGCGAGCGCTTCAAGCTCAAGATGCAAGAGATCGGGGAGCCCGTCGCGCACAGCGCCATCGTCACCGCGATAGAGCAGGGTGTCGAGTTCGCAGCCGGCACCGGCTATCCGCTCGTCGTGCGCCCGGCGTACACGCTGGCCGGCACGGGCGGCGGCGTCGTTTACGACGACGCGCAGCTGCGCGAGACGCTCGACGCCGGCCTGCGCGCGAGTCTGATCGGACAGGCGCTGCTCGAGACGTCGCTGCTGGGGTGGAAGGAAATCGAGTACGAAGTGCTGCGCGACGCCGGCGACAACTGCATCGTCGTCTGCAACATGGAGAACGTCGATCCCGTCGGCGTCCACACGGGCGACTCGATCGTCGTCGCGCCGTCGCAGACGCTGTCCGACCTCGAATACCAGATGCTGCGCAGCGCGAGCATCAATGTGATTCGCGCGCTCGACGTTCAGGGCGGATGCAACATCCAGTTCGCGCTGCATCCCGAGCGCAGTGAGTACGCGATCATCGAGGTCAACCCGCGCGTCTCCCGCAGCTCCGCGCTGGCCTCGAAAGCGACCGGATATCCCATCGCCAAGATCTCGACGCGAATCGCGCTCGGCCAGCGCCTCGATGAGATCCCCAATCCGGTCACGGGGGTCACGAAGGCCGCTTACGAGCCGACGCTCGACTACGTCGTCGTCAAGATACCGCGCTGGCCGTTCGACAAGTTTCCCATCGCCGACACCGCAATCGGCACGCAGATGAAGTCGACCGGCGAGGCGATGGGAATCGGGCGCACGTTCCGCGCCGCGCTCCTCAAGGCGGTTCGCGGACTCGACCTGGATCGAATCACGCTGACCGGACCGCTCGCGGAATGGAGCGAGGCGGAGCTCGAGGCGATCGTCGTCCGTCCCACGCACGAACGCCTCTTCGCGATCTGCGAGCTGCTGCGCCGCGCGGGCGCGACGCGACGCGACGCGGCGATCGAGCGTATTCGCGAGCTGTCGGCGGTCGATCGGTTCTGGCTGAACGAGTTTGCGGAGCTCGTCGCGCTCGAGGAACGCATCCGCGACGGCGCCGCCAATGGCGCCTACGCCGAGGCGCTGCAGTTCGGCTACGCGACCGCGAGCCTACGGCGCCTGCACGGCGCCGGAGATTCCAAGATACAGGCTAAGGCCGAAGCGGCGTTTCGCATGGTGGACACCGCCGCCGCCGAGTTTCCCGCGAAGTCGCCCTATTACTATCTCTCGCGCGGCGAACGCGACGAGATGCGCCGCACGCCCGGTCAAGCCGTGGTGGTCGTCGGCAGCGGCCCGATCCGCATCGGTCAGGGCATCGAGTTCGACTACAGCTGCGTCCACGCGGCCTGGGCGTTAAAGGCTGCCGGCCGCTCGCCCGTCGTGATCAACAACAACCCGGAGACCGTCTCGACGGACTTCGACATCTCCGACGCGCTCGTCTTCGAGCCGCCCGGCGCCGACGAGGTCGAGGCGGCGTATCGCGCGACGAACGCGCACGGGGTACTCCTGGCGTTCGGGGGACAGACCGCGATCAATCTCGCCGGCGAGCTCCATCGGCGCGGCGTGCCGATCGTCGGCACGGATCGCCGCGCCGTCGACATGGCGGAGAATCGCGAGCAGTTCGAGGCCGCGCTCGCGCGTCTCGGCGTCGCGCGGCCGCAGGGCAAGGCCGCGCGCAGCTTCCGTGAGGCGCGCGCCATCGCGCGCGAGCTCGGTTTTCCGGTGCTCGTGCGGCCGTCGTTCGTGCTCGGAGGCCGGGCGATGGAGATCGTCCACAACGAGGCTCAGCTGGCGGAGTACGCCGGCTCGGCGCCCCCGATCCTCGACCACGCTCCGCTCTTGGTCGACAAGTACCTGCGCGGGCTCGAGCTGGAGGTCGATGCGGTCTTTGACGGCGAGGACATCCTGATTCCCGGCGTCTTCGAACACGTGGAGCGGGCCGGCGTGCACTCCGGCGACTCGATCAGCGTGTATCCGGTGCAGACGATCGACGCAAGCATGGAGCGGCGCGTTGCCGACGTCACGCTCGCCATCGCGCGCGAGCTCCAGATCCGCGGCCTGATCAACGTGCAGTTCGTCGTACACCAGGAGCGCCTCTACATCATCGAAGCGAATCCGCGTGCGAGCCGCACGGTGCCGATCATCCAGAAGGCCACCGGCATCAACCTCGTCGCCGCGGCGACGCGCATCGCGCTCGGGGAGAAGCTGCGTGACATGGAGTACGGCACGGGACTCCGTCCGCACGTGCCCTATGTGGTGGTGAAAGTGCCGGTCTTTTCCTTTTCGAAGATGCGCGGCGTGGAGACCGTGCTGGGGCCGGAGATGAAATCCACCGGCGAGGTGCTCGGCATCGATGAAACGTTCGGAGGGGCGCTGCTCAAGGGCTTCCAGGCCGCCGGCGTCCGTCTGCCGGGCAGCGGGGGCCGCATCCTCGTCTCGATCGCGGACGAAGAGAAGGAAGAAGCCGTCGGGGTGCTTCGCTCCTATGCCGCGCTGGGTCACAGCCTCGTCGCAACGCCCGGGACGCGCAGCGTGCTGGAAAGCGCGGGCATTCCCACGCAAGCGATCAACAAGATCGCCGATGGCTCCCCGCACGTGCTCGACCTGATCGGATCGCGCGCGGTGGACTTGGTGATCAACGATGCGAAGGGACCGCGCGAAATCACCGACGACTACAAGATTCGCCGTACGGCGGTAGAAGCGAGTATTGCGTGTTTGACGAGTTTGGATACGGCGCGGGCACTGGCGGAGGCTCTCGCAAGCAAGGCTGGACCGCCGCGCAGCCTTCAAGACTATCGCCGAGCCACCGCGACGATCGTCTCGTAGCGCCGAAAGACGCCGTCTTCGCGTTGGGCGGAAACGCGACGACGCTGGCCGTCGTCAACCGCTTTCCGCCCGTGAGCCCCGACGCAACGTCGAGCGCCGAGTCGATCACCGCGCGGCTGATTCCGCTTGCCTCGACGCCGCTCGGCATCGCTCTGGGCGATACCCGGCAAGACGTCACCGTACCGCTCTCCGAGCTCTTCGACTGGATGGACCGCACCTTTCCGTCGGAGGACGAGCACGCGTTCGTAGCGCCGCCGCGCGACGTGGAACTGCTCGCGCGCATCGGATGGAGCGCCGGGTTGCCCGAACGGATAGACGAGTCGAACGTCATCAACGTGGAGGACTTGCCCGAAGAGATCGTCGACGCGCTCGCGCAGCCGCCCGCCGCGCTCGTCCAGTGCGTCGCGTGCCGCCGGCTCTGCGTGCGCGATGAGTTCGTTTGGAAAGAGAAGCAGTTGTGTGCCTGGGACTACCACGCCCAGGCATTCGGCCGGCGCGGCCCGTGGCATGACGGCGTTTACGAGGAGCGCCACTTCGCGACGCTTCCCGTGTGCGCATACGTCGCGGCACCGCTGTTGGCAGAGCGGCGCGTCGAGGTCGTGCTGACGGTCGACGCCGTCAGCGAATCCATCGCCGCGACAGTCGTCAACGCGCTCCTCGAGAGCGATGGCGAACGCCCGCACATGGCCGTACGCACGCAGGGAGGCATCACCGTCTTGCGAGAGGCATGACCAACCGCGCCATACGGGACCTCTCGCGGTTCTTCGTCCTGTTGTTCGCGGTGTTGGCGATTCGCCAGATCTACGTCCAAATCGTCGCCGCCCCGGGGATTGCCGCGCGGCCAAACAATCCGCGTCACAGCCTGCTCGACGCGGGCCGCGGCAGCATCCTGGCTACCGATGGAACGCTCATCGCGCATACCGTCGGCGGCAAGCGGGTGTACCCCCTGGGAGGGGAGCTGGCGCAGACGGCCGGGTATGTCTCGGTACGCTACGGCACGAGCGGCATCGAGCGTGCCTTCGATCAAGCGCTGACGCCCCCTGACCTCGGCGGCGACCCGCTGGCGCAACTCCAGCAGCTCGTCGCGACCCTGGACGGCAATCCGGCTCCCGCGCGCGGCGCCGACGTCGTGACGACGATCGTGCCCTCCGTACAGGCGCAGCTTTTCACGCTGCTCTCGCGCTATCCGCACGGCGCAGGCGTCGTGCTGGATCCACGCAGCGGGGCCGTGCTCGCGCTCGCCAGCGTACCGAGCTACGACCCCAACGACTTCGACGCCGCGTTTCCGGCGCTGCGCGCCGATCCGGACGCGCCGCTTCTCAATCGCGCGCTCGACGGGCTCTATCCGCCGGGCTCGACGTTCAAGATCTTCACCGCGGCGTCGGCCCTCGACAGTGACACGGTGACGATGGATTCGCACTTCGAGGATCCTGGGTATCTCGTCATCGGGGACTTCGTGCTGCACGACAACGAAAGCGAAGCAACGGGATATTCCGACCTGACGAATGCCTTCGCGCTGTCGAGCAACGTCGACTTCGCCCAAATCGCGCTCAAGATGGGGGTAGATACTTTCTATCGGTACCTACGTCGGTGGGGCATCGGCGAATCGCTCGACTTCGAGCTTCCCGCCGAGACGGATCGGGTGCCGCCGCAGGCCGGCATCGTGCCGGGCGAGCTCGCACAGATGGGCTTCGGTCAGGGGGCGCTCCTGATGACGCCGCTGCAGATGGCACTGATCGGCGCGACCATCGCGAATGGCGGCAGCGAGCCCCGCCCGTACATCGTCCGCCAAATCGTCCGGGACGGCACGCCCGCCAGCGTATCGAGCGCGTCCGTGCTTGCAGACCCGGTATCGCCCGATACCGCAGCGAAGGTCACGCAGATGATGATCGCCGTCGTGCAGCGTGGAACGGGTACTCCGGCTCAGCTGCCGCACGTGACCGTCGCCGGCAAGACGGGAACGGCGACCAATCCGCAGGGCCGCTCGCACGCGTGGTTCGTCTGCTTCGCGCCGGCGGATCATCCGCGCGTCGCAGTCGCGATCGTCGTAGAGAACGTCGGGTACGGCGCGACGTACGCCGCACCGATCGCCCGCGACGTCTTGCGTAATGCGCTCGAGAGCACCGCCGCTTCAGAGGCTCCTTGAGTTGATCGAGGAGCGTATCTTCAACAACCGCTACCGCCTCGACCGCAAGCTCGGCGAGGGCGGCATGGCCACGGTTTACTGCGGCACCGACGTCCTACTGCGACGACGGGTCGCCATCAAGGTGCTGCGCGAGCAGTACGCCGCCGACGAAGAGTTCGTCCGCCGCTTCTACCAGGAGGCGGAGTCGGCCGCGAAGCTCTCGCATCCGAACATCGTCAACACGTTCGACGTCGGCCGGCAAGACTCGACGTATTTCATCGTCATGGAGCTCATCGACGGTCCCTCGCTGGCGGAGATCATCGCCGCGGACGGCCGTCTTCCCGAACCGGTGGCCATCGACTACGCGACGCAGATCGCGAGCGGTCTCGCGTACGCCCACCGCCAGGGCCTCCTGCATCGCGACATCAAGCCCGCGAACATTCTCGTGACGAAAGACGACGTCGTTAAGCTTTCCGACTTCGGGATCGCGCGCGCCGTCTCGCAACAGACGATGGCGCTCACCAAGCCGGGGCTGGTGATGGGTAGCGTCTATTATATTTCGCCGGAGCAAGCGCAGGAGCACGAGCTTCATGAGACCGCCGATCTCTATAGTCTGGGCATCGTACTCTATCAGATGCTCACCGGAAAGCTGCCGTACGCGGGCGAGTCGCCGGTCACCGTCGCACTCAAACACATCGGCGACCCGGTGCCCACAATCGACACGTCGGCAACCGGTGTCAGCCCGGCACTCGCGTCGATCGTGAATCGTCTCTTGCAGAAGAAGCCCGAGCATCGCTTTCAGTCCGCAAGCGAGCTCGCCACCGCGCTGCGCGAGGCGCGCGAGCGCCCCGCCGTCGCCGGCTACCGCATCGCGGACGACGCGCCGCTTCAGGCTCCGCCGGGCGGCCCGCCGCGACTCCCCCCGCGGCGCTCGCCCATGCCCGATCGCGCCGCCGCCGGCGAGGCGTGGGAGCCTTCGCATCGCCGCGGCTGGGCATTGCCCGCGCTGATTCTGGCCTTGATCGCGGCGACCGGCATCGGCTACTTCCTGTTCGGCAAGCCGCTCGGCAACGCGACGGCGGTGGCCGACTACACCGGTATGACGATGGCGCAGGCGCAACAAGCCGTCGTCAACGCCGGGCTGCGCACGCGCTTCACAAAGAGCGCCAGCGAGACCGTGCCGCCGGACCGCGTGATTCGCCAAGAGCCGGCGGCAGGCACGAAGGTCGAAAAGAATCAGGTGATCGAGCTCGTCATCAGCAACGGGAAGCCCCTGCGCGGATTGGACGACGTGCGCGGCTACAGCGTCAACGACGCGCAGCGCACTCTGCAGCAAGCGGGCTTCGCGGTAAACATCGTGCGTCGTCACGACAACACGGTCGCAGACAACGTCATCGAACAGCAACCCAAACCGGGCACGGGCGTCGCCGAGGGAAGCCGCGTCACGCTGATCGTTTCGAGCGGTCCGCAGCCGATCGTCGTGCCCAACTTCGTGAGCCTGACGGTCGATGCGGCTCGCGCCATGGCCGGCCGTCTTGGGATCACCCTGGATACGACGCAGACGATCCCGGGCATGCCGCCCGAGACCATCGCGTCGCAGAGCGTGCCGCAGGGGAGCAAGGTCGATCGCAACAGCATCGTGCGGCTCGTGGTCAACAACGGCATGCCGAACGGGCCGGTCGAGTCCCCGGCGGATAACGGACCGGTCGCGCAGCTGCCGAGCGTTGTAGGCGACGACTACGCGACGGCGCGGCAGGCGCTCACGCAATCCGGCTTCCAGATCGCCACGCGTTTCGCGCAGCAGAGCACGAACAACGGAACGATCGTCGCGCAGGCGCCTTCCGCCGGGCCGCAAGCATCGGGTTCGACCGTGACGATCACGCTCTCCGTGTCGGGAGAGGTGCCCGACACCGAGGGCGAGACCCCGTTCGACGCGATGAAGGAGCTGCAATCCTACGGCTACACCGTCTCGCACACCGAATACACGACGAGCCTCGGAGCAGGGGGGAAGGTCATCGGAACCGAGCCGCCCGCAGGGACGAACCTCGCACCCGGGTCGTCGGTCACGCTGACCGTCAACGGGACGCCGCCGCAGTAGCGATGGTGCCTGCGGCGGTCCGCGTTCTCGGGATCGATCCTGCCCTGCGCACGACCGGGTACGGCGTGATCGAGCGCCGCGACGGCCGCGTCGCGCTCGTCGAGGCCGGCGTCGTCGCGCCCCGGGCCGGCGCGACGCTCGAGCAGCGGCTGAACGAGCTGCACGCGGGCATCACCGAAGTGATCGCGCAGACGTCGCCAACGCTCGTCGTCATCGAAGAGCTCTACACGACCTACAAGAACCCGCGGTCGGCGCTGCTGATGGGTCACGCGCGCGGCGTGCTCTGTCTCGCAAGCGCGCAGGCCGGCGTCGCGGTTCACACGCTCGGACACGCGCGCGTCAAGCGCGCACTGGTCGGATCGGGCGGCGCACGCAAGGAGCAGGTCGGCGCGATGGTCGCGCGGCTTCTCGGCCTGCGTCAGACGCCCAAACCGCACGACGTGTCCGACGCGCTCGCGCTGGCGCTCGCGTTCCTCAACGTGGTCGAGCGCCGCGCGCTGCATGTTCGCTAGGATCTCCGGCTCGCTGGTCGAGCGCACCGCCGACTCCGCCGTCGTCGAGGCGGGCGGGCTCGGATACGAGATCGTCCTCCCGCCGTGCATCGCTGAGAAGATTCCGGCGACGCCGGGCGCGCACGTCGCACTCGAGATCTACGCCGTCGTCAACCTCGACGGCAACAGCGGCCGATTTACGTATTACGGGTTCACGAATTCGATCGAGCGCGAGTTCTTCGAGGCGCTCATCACCGTCGCATCGATCGGTCCGCGTTCGGCGGCGCGCGCGTTCTCCGCGCCGATGTCGACGATCGCCGCTGCGATCGACCGCAGCGACTACGGTTTTCTCAAGGGCCTCCCCGGCATCGGACAGCAAAAGGCGCGCGACATCGTGGCGAAGCTGCAGGGAAAGGTCGCGAAGTTTCTGCTCATCCAAGATGCGCCGGCCGCGCGTCCGAACGCGATTCCGGACTTCGCCGACGAGGCGCTTGCGGTACTGCTCCAGCTGGGTTACAAGCGCGCCGAAGCGGATACGATGGTTCGCGAAACGCTCGAAGCCAACTCAGGCGTCAATGACGCCGAACGGCTTCTCGCGGAGATATACCGGCGCAGGGCGGCGAAGGAGCCGGCATGAGCGAGCCCAAGGCGCGCAAGCGCCTGCTGGGCCCCGCGGATGCGGGGAGTGAGGAACGCATCGTCGACCCACTCGACGTCATGGAGGACGAGCTCTACGGCGCGAGCCTGCGTCCGCGCTCGTTCGAAGAGTACGTCGGCCAGGAACGCATTGTCGAAAACTTGCACATCTCGATCGACGCCGCGAAGCGGCGCGGCGAGCCGCTCGAGCACGTCCTCTTCTACGGCCCTCCGGGGCTCGGCAAGACGACGCTCGCGGGCCTCATCGCGCGCGAGCTGGGAGCGAACTTTCGGCCGACCAGCGGCCCGACGCTGGAGAAGCCGAAGGACCTCGTCGGCATTCTCACCTCGCTGGAAGCGGGCGACGTTTTCTTCGTCGACGAGATTCACCGGCTCGGACGCGTCGTCGAGGAGTTCCTGTATCCGGCGATGGAGGAGTTTCAGATCGATTTCGTCGTCGATCGCGGCGCGTACGCCAAGACGCTGAAGCTTCCGCTGCGGCGGTTTACCCTCGTCGGCGCGACGACGCGCGCAGGCATGCTGACGGCGCCGCTACGCGAGCGCTTCGGCATCGTCCAGCATCTCGACTACTATCCGCCGGCCGAACTGGAGCGTATCGTGCGCCGCTCGGCAAGCGTGCTGGGCGTTCCGATCGATGCCGACGCGGCCCACACGATCGCCGCGCGCAGCCGCGGGACGCCGCGCGTCGCCAATCGCCTGCTGCGCCGCGTCCGCGACTTCGCGGAGGTACGATCGGACGGCCGCATTACCGAGCAGGTCGCCGCCGAGGCGCTGCGCCGCGAAGGCGTCGACGAGCTCGGCCTCGACCGGCTCGACCGTGCGTTCCTGCGCACGATCGTCGAGCAGTATCGTGGCGGTCCCGCAGGCATCGCCGCGATCGCGGCGACGCTCACCGAGGACGCCGAAACGCTCGAGGACGTCGTGGAGCCGTACCTGCTCAAGGAAGGCTTCGTGACGCGCACGGCGAGCGGACGGCGCGCGACTGCCGCCGCGTACCGGCACCTCGGCGTCGCCGCGAGCGCCGGCGCTCAAGAGCGGCTTTTGTGAAGCGCTCCTGATGCGGCGCAGCACGTTTCTGATGCTCGGCGTCGCGCCATCGCTTGCCGCGCGCGTCGTGCGCGCACAGAGCGACGCCGATCCGTCGAGCTGGTCGCGCAAGCCGGCGCTGCGCGTACTGCTGGGACCCGGCGAAGCCGCGCCGGTCTCAACGGACCTGTTCGAGTTCGATGGACGATCCTATCGCGGGACGTTCACGCGCCTCGACGACGGACGCATCGTCAGCCTCGTGGATCTCGAGGAGTATCTCTACAGCGTCGTCTCGCGCGAGATGTCGGCGCGCTGGCCTTCCGCGGCACTCGAGGTGCAGTCGATCTGCGCGCGCACGTACGTCCTGCAGCGCAGCGATCCTCGGCGGCAGTACGACGTGGTTCCCTCTGAGCTCGATCAACGCTATGACGGCGTGACCGGCGAGACTCCGGCCGGCACGGCGGCGGTGGGAGCGACCGCGGGACAGGTGCTGAAGTACGCCGACGAGTTCGCGATCGTGGCGTATTCGTCGTGCTGCGGTGGGCACACCGAGTCGTCGTCCGATGCCTGGGGCGCCGCGCCGATTCCCTATCTCCAGGGGACCGTGTGCACGTCGTGCTCCGCGTCGCCGAACTATCGCTGGTCCACGATCCTCCCGCTCCATCAAATCGAGAGCAGTCTGTCGTCGTACCTCGACCCTATCGGAGCGTTGCAAGACCTGCGCATCACGGAGCGTGATCCCAGCGGTAGAGCGCGCGGCTTCGAGCTCGTCGCCGACGGCGGTAGCAGCACCATCGCCGGCAGCGCGTTTCGCCGCGCGGTCGGCTCGCGCGTACTGCCCAGCCTCTTGATCGAGCGCCTGCAACGCGACGGCGGCGCCGCGCAGATTTCGGTCGATGGCGCCGGCCTCGGTCATGGCGTGGGCCTTTGTCAGTGGGGTGCGCGCGGGCTGGCGCTTTCCGGACGCTCGGCTCCGGAGATCTTGACGTACTACTTTCCGGGAGCGGCCGTCACCCATCTCTAGCTACGTGGCGCATCCGACGGCGGCATACGATTACGCGCTGCCGGACGAGCTGATCGCGCAGCATCCGTCGCCGCGCCGCGACGGGAGCCGGCTGATGGTCCTGCGCGATGACGAGATCCAGCATCGACGCTTTGCCGACCTCGCGCTCCTGCTGCGCGACGACGTGCTCGTGCTCAACGAGACCCGAGTCATCGCCGCGCGGCTCGTCGGGCGGCGCGAAGGCGGCGGACGCGCGGAGCTGCTGCTGCTGCATCCCGCCGGAACGCTGCGTTACGATGCGAGCGCGCTGCGCTGGATCGCATTGGCTCGGCCGGCCCGGCGACTGCGCGCAGGCGACCGCATCGCGTTTGGCGGGCGCGGCGAGGCGATCGTCCGCGGCGAGATGGAAGAGGGAATGCGCGAGATCGAGCTGCGCATCACGCTGCCGCTGGAACGCTTCCTGGAGGAGACGGGCCGCATGCCGCTGCCGCCGTACATCCACAACGAGTCGCGTGCGGCGCAGCAGCGCTACCAGACGGTCTTCGCGCGGATACCGGGCAGCGTCGCGGCGCCGACCGCGTCGCTGCACTTCACGCACGAGCTGCTGCGTGAGCTCGAGGCGCGCGTCGAGATTGTGCGGATCTCGCTCGACGTCGGCCTCGGAACGTTTCGGCCGGTAGCGGCCGAGTCCGTCGAAGAGCACGTCATGCACGCCGAGCCGTATACGATCAGTGAGGGGGCCGCGGCCGCGTTGGAACGGGCGCGGCGGGAGGGGCGCCGCATCGTCGCGTGCGGAACGACGGTCGTCCGCGCCCTCGAGGGCAACGCGCGCGACTACGGGCGGATCGAGGCAGGCGACCACGTCACCGACATCTTCATCACGCCGGGCTTCCGCTTTCGCGTCGTCGGTGCGATGATCACGAACTTCCACCTTCCGCGCTCGACGCTGCTGATGCTCGTCAGCGCGTTCGGCGGCTTCGAGCGCATTCGCGCCGCGTATGCGCAAGCGATCGCGCAGCGCTATCGTTTCTACTCCTTCGGCGATGCGATGCTGATCTCGAAGCAGGCGTGAAGTACGTCGCAGTCGATGCCCCGGGACCCCCCGAGGTCCTGCACGTCGCAGAAATTGCGGAGCCCGCGGTACGGCCGGACGACGTACTCGTCGCGGTCGAGGCTGCCGGCGTCACGCACGCCGACCTCATGCAGCGGGCGGGGCGGTATCCGCCGCCGCCCGGCGCTTCGCCCATTCTGGGACTGGAGGTTGCGGGCACGATCGCGCGCGTGGGCGAGCGCGTCACGCAGTGGCGCGCCGGCGACCGCGTCTGTGCCCTGACCAACGGCGGCGGCTATGCCGAGCTCGTGGCCGTGCCGCAGGGCCAGGTGCTCCCCATTCCGCACGGCTGGAGCGCGATCGAAGCGGCGACGCTGCCGGAAAACGCCTTCACCGTCTACGACAGCATGATCGCGCGCGCCCGCCTGAAGCGCGGCGAGACCGTGCTCGCGCATGGCGGGACGAGCGGCATCGGGAGCACGGCCGTCATGTTCGCGCGGGCTGTTGGGGCGAGCGCCATCGCGACCGCCGGCAGCGACGCGAAGTGCGCCGCGTGCATCGAACTCGGCGCGGCGGCGGCGATCAACTATCGCACGCACGACTTCGTGGCCGAGGCGCTGCAGCACACCGGCGGACGCGGCGTCGACCTGGTCGTGGACATCGTCGGCGGCGACTACGTCGCGCGCGACGTCGAGTGTCTCGCGCTGGATGGCCGCGTCGTCTGTCTCGCGACGCAGGGCGGCAGGATCGCCGAAATCGACCTCGGGCGCCTCTTCGCAAAACGCGCGGCGCTCTTCGGTTCGAGCCTGCGACCGCGTACCGACGCAGAAAAAGCCGCGATCGCGGAAAGACTGCGCGAGAAGATCTGGCCGCTGCTGCCCGAGCGCGGCCCGATCCGGCCCTTCGTGGACTCCGTCTATCCCTTCGAACGCGCGGCCGAGGCGCACGCCCGGCTCGAGGCGAGCGCGCACATCGGCAAGATCGTGCTCACGCCCTAGTGATAGATCCCCTGGCTCGGTGACGAAAAGCCGGTCGCCATGAAGAACAGCATCGGGATCGAGAGCATCGTGTTTACGCGGGATGCCAGGAACCCGCGGCGCCGGGCCGTCGCCTTCTCCGCGTCGGTGGCGGGAACGATGCCCAGCACCTTCTTTTGGTTGGGCCAGATGACGCCCCAGACGTTGAGCAGCATGATGGTGCCGAGCCACGCGCCGATGCCGATCGGCGCCATTGCGCCGTGAAGCAGGAACGCGGCGACGAATCCGTTCTCACCCGCTCCGCGGTAGTTTCCGAGCAACGCCGCGCCGAATATCCACGTCACGACGGCTCCCCAGCGGAAGAAGAGCAGCGCGCGCGGCACGACGTACTTCGAGATCGGACCGGCCTCGCCGGCCGCGGTGGCCTCCTTGACGGCCGCGACGTTCACGAAGTTGAAGAAGTAGAGCAGGCCGATCCACATGATGCCGGCCAGGATGTGGAACCAGCGAAAGAGCCAGTCGAGATTGAGTTCCATGTTATGCGCCCGCTCCCAGCGCGCTCGATACGATCCAGCGCGCGATGAACCACAGTATCGCCGTCAACACGAACCCGCTGATGACGGTCCCCCAAAGCGAATCCAAGGGATTCTTCACAATCAGGCCTCCTCGCGTTCGCAGTAATTTGGAGCTAAGTGTTGCTCGCTTCAAGGAGGGGTCCCTCCGAGGCGATGCCCGCCCGCCGTTTGGCGCCGGTGCGGGCCGGGTATCTCAAAACGTCATGAAAATTTACACGCCTACGAAGACCTACGCACCGAAGAAGTGGGAGCTGTCCGGGTTGCAGGGCATCTCCGATGCCACGCTCGAGATGCACTTCGGGCTGTACGAAGGCTACGTCAAGAACGTCAACCTCTTGAACGAGCGCCTCGGCGAGATTCGCTCCGCAGGAAAGGCCGCCGGAAGCGACCCGGGCTTTGCCGAGCTCGTTCGTCGTCTCGGGTTCGAGTACAACGGCATGCGCCTCCACGAATATTACTTCGACAACATGATCCGGAACCCGCGTGAGATCGGTAACGGACGCCTGTACAACGCGCTTGGCGAGAGCTACGGCGGGTTCGAGGAATGGAAGAAGGACTTCATGGCGGTCGGCGGCATGCGCGGCATCGGCTGGGCGATCGCGTACTGTGATACGACCAACGGCCAGATAACGAATCACTGGATCAACGATCACGAAAACGGCAACCTCGCGGGATTCGTGCCTATCGTCGTGATGGACGTCTGGGAACACGCGTTCATCAAGGACTACAAGCCCGCCGAGAAGAGCAAGTACATCGAGGCGTTTTTTGCCAATCTCGATTGGAGCGCGTGCGAGTCGCGCCTCCCCTAGAGGCTAACGCTACGGTAGCGTAGACCTGGGCTCCGCGACGACCGTCTTGGCGTGCGTGTACCATACCAGCCCCGGCGGCGCGGCACGCTGCTTGCGCACGTGCTTGCGCAGCGTGTAATCGACCGGAACCGCCGACGCCGCCCTGGCCTTCGAATGAAACGCGGCGAGTGCGGCCGCCGCCGCGACGTCGGCGTCGGATGCCTGAGCGCGGTCGCCGCGCGAGAGGACCACGTGGGCTCCAGGGATGCCGCGCGCGTGAAACCATAGATCGTTGGGACGTGCCACTCGGAACGTGATCTCCGCGTTCTCGGCGGGCGATCGGCCGACGACAATGCGCGATCCATCCTCGGTGCGGAACTCGAGCGGAGTTCGCCCGCGCCTGGGCGCGGGCAGGGTCCGCTTTTCAGCCCTCGCGGAGAGCGCCGCGACGGCGGCCTCGACGTCGCCCACGTCTTCGTCCGAGGCGCGCTCGGCCTCCCAGCGCAGCGCTTCGACGGCTTCCAACGCGCGCGCGACGCTGCTCGCGCGCGCAGTTATGTGCGGAACGCTCTTTCCCAGCTTCTTATACTTCGAAAACAGCTCGGCCGCGCGCTCCTTCGCGGCTTCGCGTTCGGGGAGCTCGAGCTCGTGGAGCGTGGCAAAGATGCTATCGCCTTCGGCGCGCAGACCTCCGCGCCGTTCGGCGCGCTCGCGCTTGCCCGCGAGCGACTCCAGCTCGCCGCGCAGCTTGCGTTCGCGCTCGTCCAGGCGCTTGATGAGGGCGTGCCGGCGTTGCTCCGCGCGCCGGCTGCCGGCCGAGGCCGTGTGCTGCCGGCGCAGTTGGGCGAACAGCGCGAGAAGCGACGGCTCGCGCGAATGCTCCGCTTCCTCGAACCCCTCCAGCGGCGCGACGTAGGCCTGCAGCAGTCGGCCGTCACGGCGGTAGACGTGCAACGCGTCGTTGCCGTCGCCAGGTGGGAAGTTGGCGATAGTCCGCGCATGCGCCGGCAACGGCGGGAGTTCGTACGGCGCGCCGGCGTGGACCGCGCGCCGCGCGTTATCGGCCGGCGCAAACTCTTTGAGTGCGGCCACGATGCGCTCGCCTTTGACCAGCACGAGGTTGCCGAAACGCGGGACGAGCTCAGCGTAGAGATCGAACTCGTCCCCGACGCCGAAGCGCGAGCGCGCCGCGAACCGGAAACGCAGCAACCGATCGTTGCGGCGCGCCTTGACGGCGCCGAGCGTCATCCCGTGCAGGGAGCGCGCGAGCGCGCGGACGAAACCCGGCTCCCGTGCGATCGTCAGCGGCGATCCTGAGCCGGCGGCGACATCCTCAACGGTGAGTAGCGGCGGCGACTCGAACGGGTCGGCGGCGAGGAGCAAGCGCACGCCGCGGCTGCGCAAGACCAGGCCGACGCGCCCATCGTCGAGCATGCCCGCGTCGTCGACGCGCGCCCCGCGCAGGCGCTCTTCAATCTCGCGAGCGAGTCGCTGGATGAGGACCCAATCGGTCAGCATCAAAACAATCTTATCGTGACGACTCGAATAGCCTTGGCCGCCGTAGCGGCCGTCTCGCTGTATGCGTGCGCGGGGGACACGTCCGCCGCGCCGAAAAATTGGCGCGCGGTTGCGGGCCAGCGAAATGCGTGGACGGACGCCAGCGGCGCGCAGCAGTATCGCTACGATGCGGCGGCCTTCGGGGGCACGCTGTCGGATCTCGCGTCGCAAGTGACCATCGACGCGCTTACCAAAAATCCGGGCGCGAAGCTGCAGAGCAGCGTTCCCTTTGCGGCGTGTCCCGGTGCGGCCGGCCTGGCGACCTT
Source organism: Vulcanimicrobiota bacterium (assembly GCA_963723485.1). GTDB lineage: Bacteria > Vulcanimicrobiota > Vulcanimicrobiia > Vulcanimicrobiales > Vulcanimicrobiaceae > Cybelea. Next base: position 216,533 of record CAVRQS010000003.1, read on the forward strand.
CCGTCTCCGCGGAGGCGAGCTGCTGGCAGAGGGATTCGGCGTTTTCGAGAACCAGGCGGTGCGCACGCATTATCGGCGTCCCGCCGGTACCCGGGCCGACCCAGGCGTTCTGCAAGCGATGCAGAGCGTGCTGTGCAAGCCCCCGGCCTCCTGAGCAGAGTCCGAAGGACGTAGGGCAAGCGGCCCTGCGGCCTGAAGGGGGAGAAGATTGAGCAACGGGCCGGGTCTGCTGTTCGTCGTCTCCGGACCTTCGGGAGCAGGCAAGGACACGCTCGTCGAGGCGCTGCGGGTGCGCCGGGCCACGCTGAGGTACTCCGTCTCCGCTACGACTCGGCCGCCGCGCTCGGACGAGCGCAACGGAGAGCACTATTTCTTCGTTTCAGCCGAGGAGTTCGAGTTGCTGCGGAGCGGTGGCCGCTTGTTGGAATGGCGGGAGTATAACGGCAACCTTTACGGGACGCCGTGCGATTACGTCGAGGACAGCTTGACCGAGGGCTACGACGTCGTTATGAAGCCCGAGGTGAACGGTGCGCTCGCCGTTAAGGCCGCGTACCCGGATGCGATTCTGATCTTTCTGGTCCCGGACCGGTTCTCGCACCTTCGCGAAAGATTGCTCGCTCGTCGCACCGAGACGAACGAGGAGATCGCCCGGCGGCTCGAGATCGCGCAACGGGAGATGACGTTCATCCGGAGCTTCGACTACATCGTCGTCAACGAACAAGACCATCCGGAGTGCGCGGTGCGCGACCTGGAGGCGATATTGCAGGCAGAGCGCTTCCGCATCCACCGGTACCCCGACGACTCGATTCGGCGCGTCGAGTCGTCATGACACTAACGAGCTAAAGAAGGAACACGATCGAATAACATGAGCAAGTCCGTATTCGGCGACCTCGACGTCCTGCTGGAGCACGCCGACTCCAAATTCAGCCTCGTCAACATCGTGACGAAGCGGGCCCGCCAGCTGAACAACTGGATCCGCGTGCAGCAGCTTCCGGCGACCGATCGCCGTGAGTACTTCGCGAGCGAGCCGCTAGTCGACCTCGAGACCATCAATCCCAATAAGCCCGTCTCGATCGCCCTGGACGAGATCGCCGACGGCAAGATCGAGTATCGCCGGACGCGCGAAGGGATCAAGTAAGATAGCGTTGCGATGTGTGGGATAGTCGGATACATCGGCGCGCGCGATAGCGTACCGATCATTCTCGATGCGCTGAGCCGCCTCGAGTACCGCGGCTACGATAGCGCGGGCATTGCCGTCATCGATTCGTCGGGTAGACTCGCAGGTTCGAAGGCCGAGGGAAAGCTCTCGCGACTCGCCGAGCGACTCGCCAACGGCAGCCCGCTATCCGGCGCCGTGGGCGTGGGGCACACGCGCTGGGCGACGCACGGCGCGCCGTCCGACGCCAATGCCCATCCGCACCTGGACTGCGGCGGCAAGATCGCCGTCGTGCACAACGGCATCATCGAGAACTACGCGTCGCTGCGCGCCCGGCTGATCGAGCTCGGGCACGTATTCACCAGCCAAACCGATACCGAGGTGCTCGCGCACCTGATCGAGCTGCACTACGACGGCAACCTGGAGGAGGCCGTGCGCCGGACCCTCCACGAGCTCCGCGGCGCCTACGCGCTCGGCGTCATCTCCTCGGACGACCCGGAACACCTCGTCTTCGCGCGCAATGGCGCGAGCCCACTGGTCGTCGGCATCGGCGAGGGGGAGATGTACGTCGCCTCCGACACGCCAGCGATCCTGCCCTACACTCGCCGCGAAGTCATCTTGCAGGAGGGCGAGATCGCCGTCGTCGGGCGCGACGGCTTTCGCCTCACCGACTATGCCGGCGCGCGCGTCGAGCGCGACCCCATCGCGATCACGTGGGACCCCGGATCTGCGGAGAAGACCGGCTTCAAGCACTTCATGCTCAAGGAGATTTTCGAGCAGCCCAACGCGATCAAACAGACGCTCAGCGGGCGCGTCGAGGAGGACGGCACCGTCGGCTTCGGCGCCGAGCTCGGAGACATCACTCCCGAGCGCCTTCGCAACCTCAGCAAAATCGCGATCACGGGCTGCGGTAGCGCGTACTACGCCGGGATGGTCGGGATGTATTTGCTGCGCTCGCTCGTGCATCTGCCCGTAGAGATGGAGCTCGCCAGCGAGTTCCGCTACGGCGATCCCGTCATCGACTCCACGACGCTCGTGATCGCCATGTCGCAGTCGGGCGAGACCGCCGACACGATCGAGGCGGTCCGCATCGCGAAACGGTCGGGCTGCGGCGTCTTGGGCGTCTGCAACGTGCTCGGCTCGCACCTGACCCGGTTGGCCGACGGCATGCTCTATACGCGCGGCGGGCCCGAGATCGGCGTCGCCGCCAGCAAGACGTACGCCGCGCAAGCGACGGCTATGACGCTCTTCGCGCTCTATCTGGCGCGGCTGCGCGGCACGACCGACCCACGCCGCCTGGCGGAGATCGCGGACGGAACGAAGCTGTTACCGGCGGCCGTGGATGTTGTGCTCAACACCTCCGACGAGATTCGGAAAGTCGCGCGCGAGCTGCGCCGCGCCCGGAGCGTGTTGTTCCTCGGGCGGTACGTCAACTTTCCAACCGCGCTCGAGGGTGCGCTCAAGTTAAAGGAAATCTCGTACATTCACGCCGAGGGCTATCCCGCCGGCGAGATGAAGCACGGCCCGATCGCGCTGCTCGATTCCACGGTGCCCGTGGTCGGCATCGTCACCGAGGATCGCGTGCGGGAGAAGATGCTGTCGAACCTGATGGAGTCGCGGGCGCGCGAAGCGCCCGTCATCGTCGTCGCCAATCGGGATGACGACGAGGCGCGGAGCGTCGCCGATCACGTGTTCTACGTGCCGAAGGTCGACGAGCTGCTCTCGCCGATCGTCAACGTCATTCCGTTGCAGCTACTCGCTTACCATATCGCCGACCTCGAAGGCAAGGACGTCGATCAGCCGCGCAACCTGGCTAAAACAGTCACCGTCGAATGATCCGCAGCGACGGCCGGCGCGCGGACGAACTGCGCCCGGTAACGATCGAGCCTGGATTCCTGAAGTACGCGGAGGGCAGCGCGCTGATCGGCGTCGGAAACACGCGCGTGCTCTGTGCCGCATCGATCGAGGATCGCGTGCCGGCGTGGATGAAGGGCCGCGGCGTCGGCTGGGTGACCGCGGAGTATGCGATGCTGCCGCGCGCGACGCACGAGCGCACGCAGCGTGAGTCCTCCAAGGGACGCCTCGGCGGAAGGACGCACGAGATTCAGCGCATCATCGGACGCGCTCTGCGCGCGGTGACCGATATGGCGCGCTTGGGCGAGCGCACCGTCTGGCTCGACTGCGACGTGATTCAGGCCGACGGCGGCACGCGAACGGCCGCGGTGACCGGCGCGTGCGTGGCGCTCGCGCTGGCCCTGCGTACGCGATTCGATCCGACCGATCGCGCGCGTTGGCCTCTGGTCGCCATGGTGGCCGCCGTTAGCGTCGGCATCGTGGCTGGACGGCCGCTCCTCGATCTCGCCTACGACGAGGACAGCAAGGCTCTCGTCGACATGAACGTCTTCATGACCGACGCCGGCCGGTTCGTCGAGCTGCAGGGAACCGCGGAGGCCGCGCCCTTCGATCGGCACGAGCTCGAGACACTGCTCGGGCTCGCGGATTTGGGGATTCGCCGCCTGTTCGTGTTGCAGCACGCCGCACTCGGGGCAACCTCGCCGGTTCATGCCGGTTGACGCAGCGCTCGCCGAGCTCGTAGCGCGCATCGGCGCGTTCCACGTTACGGACCGTTCGATGAGACGCGCCCAGCACGACATGGAGGTCGCGATCGCGAGCGAATCGGTGGACGATCGCGCGCGCGCCGCGTATCTCGCGGCGGCGCGCAAGTACTTTGAGAGCTTCAACGGCGAGGCGCGCGCGCATCTCCGCGACGTGGATCGGCGGCTGGAGCACGTCAACCAGGTCCACTTCAACCTGGCGGCCGAGCGCGGCGTGGCCGTGAAGCGCATCGAGGCCACGCAGACGGTCCTGCGCGCCTTGAACGAGGCGGACGGATCCAACAAATGAAGTTCCTCGATCGTTTCGGGCGGGCGACGACCAATTTCTTCGAGTACGCGGGCGGTTTGACGCTGCTCTCGGCGGAGTCGCTTGGGTTCATGGTGCGGTTGCGCATTCGCGTCCAGGAGACCATCTCGCAAGCGGCCCTGCTCGGCGTCCAGTCGCTCGTCATCGTCCTGCTGACGTCGCTCTTCACGGGTGCGGTGATCTCACTCGAGTCGGCTCAACAAGCCGTCTCGTACGGCTTCGCGAGCTTCGTCGGGGGCGCCGTGGCTTACGCTTCGGTGCGCGAGCTTGGGCCCATGCTTACCGCGGTGGTCGTGGCGGGGCGCGTCGGCGCCGCGATCGCGGCGGAGCTCGGCTCGATGGTCGTCACGGAGCAGATCGAGGCGTTGCGCTCGATGGGGCTCGAGCCGTCTCGATTCCTGGTCGTGCCTCGTCTCGTGGCCATGCTGGTCATGCTCCCGCTCCTGACGATCTTCGCCGACGTCGTTTCGATCGCCGGCGGCGCGTGGATCGCCCAGGTGTACGCGCACATCTCCTACGAGTCGTTCATCTCGTCCGTTCGGGAGTCGATCGGCATGGCGGATGTCGTCAAAGGAATCCTGAAGGCGTTCGTCTTCGCGACGATCATCGCGATGGTCGGCGCCTATCAGGGTCTCTCAACTCGGGGCGGCGCGGCCGGCGTAGGCCGATCGACCACCTTCGCCGTCGTCCTCGCGATCATCCTGATCTTCATATCAAACTTCGTGCTCTCGTTCTTCCTCTTCGGTTAGATGAGCGAACGCAACGGGAAGGTGATCGCGCGCATCGAGGACGCCACCCTGGCGTTCGGCGAGCGCGTGATCCTCAAGAATTGCAGCCTGGACATCGTCGACGGGGCGATCACGTGCATCATCGGGCTGTCGGGGGCGGGCAAATCGACGATCCTGCGGCTGCTCGACGGTTTGCTGCTGCCTAGCGAGGGGCACGTCTACGTGCGCGGACGCGACATCTGCCACATGTCCGAGGAGCAGCGTAACCAGGTTCGCCAGAAGATCAGTCTCTCGTTCCAGTTCTCCGCGCTGCTCGACAGCCTCACGGTAGGGGAGAACGTCGCGCTGCCGCTGCGCGAGCACACGCGGTTGTCGGAGGCACAGATCCGCCGCACGGTGATGGACGCACTCGACAGCGTAGGACTGGCGCGCGCCTTCGACAACCTCCCCGCCGAGTTGTCCGGCGGCATGCTCAAGCGCGCGGGATTCGCACGCGCGATCGTGACGCGCCCCGACCTCGTGCTCTACGACGAGCCGACGACCGGCCTGGACCCGATCGTTACGAATTTGATCACCGACACCATCCTGCGCCTGCGGCAGATGCTCAACGGCACGGCGGTCGTGATCTCGCACGATCTGCAATCGATCTTCGCGATGGCCGACTACGTCGCGATGTTATTCGAGGGGGCAATCATCGCGTACGATACCGCCGATGCCATCCGAAACTCACGCAACCCGATCGTGCAACAGTTCCTCAGCGGATCCGAGATCGGGCCGATCCCGCTCTAGGAATCTCTCGCTTTTCGGTCCAGGCAGCGCGTTCCGTTCAAGTCGATTACGACCACCGCGGCGCTCGTGGCGATCGCGAAGCATCGAGTAGCTCGACTACATCACGGACTCGCTTGGTCGCTTGGCCGCGAGGCACTTGGCCGCAGAATGCCAAATACGCTGGGCCATGACGAGGCAGGCCCAGGTCGGTGCGTTCACGATCGTCGCGCTGCTCTTACTCTTCGGAATCTTTTACGTCATTACGGACTTCGGGACCCGGCACACGGGTTACCGCGTGGGCGTCCATTTTCAGTCCGCCGCGGGCGTCACGCCCGGCGCCCTGGTCTATTTCAGCGGCGTGGATATCGGCTCCGTAGACTCGATCGAGCTGCTGCCCGACAACACGGTCGACGTTATATTGGCGATCAACCGCGACATCGACGTCCCTGCCGAATCGCGATTCCTAATTTCGGCGCCGCTCACCGGCACGCCGTCGGTCGTGATCGTGCCGCCGCGCAAGACGCCGCCCGTCGCGCTCCTGCCGCGCCAGGTCTTGCCGATCCCACAGCAGCCGCAGGGCACGAACACGGCGACGGTCGCCGATCTGCTGCAGCAGGGCGAGGGCGAAATCAAACGCTTCGACCGCGTCATGGCGCTGCTCGAAGCGCGCACGCCGCGGCTCCTCGACACGCTGCAGGCGACGCTCAATAACGCCAACGACCTGACCGTGAGCACGAGGGCCGACCTGCAGCGACTCTCCGGCGAGTTCTTGGCGGCCGGAGCAAACGTGGACGAGCTGTCTGCGACGCTCGACACCGCGGCGACCACCGATTCCGGAAAGCTCGGCGTGCTGCTCGACCGATTCAACTCTACAGCTCTCGCGCTCAGCCACTCGATGACCGCGCTGCAGGGCCTCGCAACCGATCCGCGCCTCAAGGCAAACGTCATCGCGACGACGCAGAACATCGCCGACACGACGGCGACCATCGCGGCGATGACTAAGGATCTGCGCACCGTCACCGGTAATCCTCAGACCCAGGCTCAGCTGCGCAACACCATCGCGAACCTCGACGCCCTGATGCAGAAGGCCAACTCGCTGCTCGCGGAGCTGGGTGGAACGAGCCGCGTCTACGGCGTGGACCAGGGCGCGACGCCGGCGCCGGGCGGAAGCGCCGCACCGGGCGCGAGCGCTCCGCCGGCCGGCGGCATCTCGCCGGAGGCGCGCGCGAACCTCCACGCCAAGCTCGCCAATCTCACCCACGACCTCGTCGCACTGCAGGTGCGATTGAGCGGTCTGTCGCCGCAGCACAACCCGGGCTTAAACCCGGTCCTGACGGCGAGCCGGGGTCCGCTGGGCGACCTGAACCTCGTTTTTCTGCCGCATGCGCGGACCAGCGTGATGGTCGGCGCGAACGCAATCGGCAACAACACGACGTGGAACGCCGTGCTCGAGCAGCAGAAGGGCAACTTCCATTTCGGCGCCGGCGTGCTGTACTCGCAGATCGGTGTGCTCGGGCAGTACGCGCCGCTGCGCGGCCTAGGGCTCGAAACGCGAATTTACGACCTCACCTACCCGATGGTCGACCTCTACGGCAACGTGCACGTCACCCCCGGAATGGAGCTGTTCTTCGGCCAGCGCGACATCACGCACGCCTCCCGGCGCAACACGTTCGGCCTGCAGTACCAGTTCTAGGAAGGCATCGTAAGTGGCGGATCGGCCGCGCGTTGGCATCATCGGAGCGGGCGCGATGGGCACGCTCTTCGGATTCCACCTCGCCGCACTCTGCGACGTTACGATGCTCGACGACAACGCGGCGATCGCCGACGCCGTCGAGCGCGATGGGCTGCGCGTCAACGACGAGCCGGCGCGCAAGGTCGCGGTCGCGCGGCGACCGCACGATCTGTACGGATCGCAGGTGCTGTTTCTCTTCGTGAAGGCCGTCGACACGCTGCGCGCGCTGCGCGCCTTCGCCGGCGAGCTCGACCCGGCCGCGCCGGTCGTTTCCCTACAGAACGGCGTGGGCAACGAAGACGCGATCAAGACGGCGCTGGGCGGCGCGGTGCCCGTCATCCTCGGTATCACGACCGAGTCGTCGCAGACCATGGCGCCGGGTCGCGTGCGCAGCTCCGAAGAAGGCAACACGATCATCGGCTCGACGAGCGCCTCGACCACGACCTCGCGCATGGTCATCGACCTCCTGGCGCGCAGCGGGCTGCGCGCCTCGGTCGTCTACGACATCCGCCCGCACCTATGGGGCAAGCTCGTCGCCAACGCGTCGGTCAACGCCCTGTCGGCGCTGCTGGACTGCGATGCCGGCGAGATTCCGCGCGATCCCAACGCCGCGTGGCTCGCGGAGGCGCTGGCGGAAGAGACGGCGAGCGTCGCAGCGGCGCTCAAGATCAACCTTCCGTTCGTCAACCCGTGGCAATACGTCACGGAAGTCATCGCGCTCGGCGCGGATGCGAAAAGCTCGATGGCGTACGACCTGGAATCCGGACATCCGAGCGAGATCGACCATATCAACGGCGCCGTCGTGGCGTTCGGGCGCCGCACCGCCACGCCGACTCCCTACAACGACGCGATGGTGCGCCTGATCAAGGCGCGCGAAGCTTTGCTCGCGCGCTCACGGCTGGGGCTGTAACTTCAACAGCCGGATCGATCCGGCCGACGTCTCGACGTCGATCCGGCGCGTCTCGCCCGCGTTGACGCTGCCGTCGATCGTCTCCGACTGACCCTGCGACGTCCCGCGCAGCGGGAAGTCCGTGAAGAGCGTGCCCGCGCCCGTGTGCAGGTGCGCGACGAAGGCCGCTGTCGCGGGAACGCGCAGTACGACGTCGCCGCGCTGCGTCGAGAAGTGCAGCGTGCCGGGCCAGTCGGTGGACCCGATCGTCGCGTCGATGTTGCCCTGCCCGACCGACGCCTCGCCGTAGGCGGGCAGCATCATCGTCACGTTGCCGTGCGCGGCGACGACCGCGGCGCCGCCGCGGATATCAGTCACGTTTACGTCGCCCCGTGTCGACTGCACGGCGAGGTTGACCGCATCGGGCACGCGCACGAGCAGCGATTGCAGCGGGTTTGGCGCATTCACGACGACGCCGCGCGGCGTCCCGCGCAACCGCGGAGCCGGCGGCGGCGTAGCCTTCCCGGGCGCTATCGAGGCGACCGTGAAGAGGTTGCGGGCCTGGCCGCGTTCGGGTTGATAGACGTCGAGCGTGGCCTGCGCGACGCGTACCTCGAGCGTTGCGCCGGGCTTCAAGACGCCGACCGTCGTCGAGTAGGGCGCGACGGAGCTGCACGCCGCGAGCGCCGCGGCGGGGAGAAGAAGCAGAAGAAGCCTCACGAACTACGCTGTTCGATGGCTATCCGGGCCTTCTTTGCGCGATTCGGGCCGGCGGCGCTGGGGGCGCTGCTCTCCGCCTGCTCCGGCCCGACGACGCCGCTCGCGCCGATCGCGCCGCAAGTCGCTCCGCACGATCTCTCGTCGCGGGCCGCGCGCTGGATTCCGGCGAACGGCACCTCGTACCAGATCCAGTACGCCGGCAAGCTCGACCTGCACGTCAAAGCGGACGTCTACGATCTCGACATGTTCGACACGCCGGCATCGGTCGTGAGGCGGCTGCACGACATGGGACGACGCGTGATGTGCTACGTCGACGTCGGGACCTGGGAACGCTGGCGCCCCGACGCGCACGAATTTCCCAAGAGCGTGCTCGGCAAGCACGACGGCCACTGGCCCGGCGAACGCTGGCTCGACGTTCGAGCGACGAAGGTCCTCGAGCCGATCATGGGCAAGCGCCTCGACCTCTGTAAGAGCAAGGGATTCGACGGCGTGGATCCCGACAATCTCGACGGCTATCAGAACCGCACCGGCTTCCCGCTCACGTACGCCGAGCAGCTTAAATACGACACGTGGGTGGCGACCGCCGCGCACGCGCGCCGGCTGACGGCCGACGAGAAAGGCGACAACGGCCAGGTGAAGGACCTCGTCAAGGTCTTCGACTTCGCCGTCGTCGAGCAGTGCTATGCGCAGGGATGGTGCAAGCAGTTCGACGTCTATACCAATTCAAACCGCCTCGTGGTCGACGTGGAGTACTACCGCAACGAGCAGCGCTTTCTCCGCGACAATTGCTCCGAGGCGGCGAAGAATCACGACACGGCGATACTGAAGAAGCTCCGGCTCACAGCCTGGATCCTCACCTGCCCACGTTAGCGGCTGAAGTCAAACATATCCGAGATACTGTTCGCGCGCCGATCCGTCGCGTAGCCGCCGAGCGGCGGCAGGTTCCAGTTCTCTTCCATGAACTTCAACAGGCTGCCGAACTCGTATTCGGTGTGTGAGACGAAGTGCCGCTTAGCATACGGTGACACGACGATCATCGGCACGCGGAAGCCCAGGCCGACCTCGTCGAGCTGCGGCGGCGCCACATTATCGTAGTATTGCCCGTTGCCTTCGTTGTTCCAAATCACGGCGATCGCCGTGCTCTTCCAATAATTGCTCTTCATCACTGCCTGGATCAGCGCGTTTACCCAGCGCGGACCGTCGTGCGTTCCGGGAGAATCCGAGTCGGCGTACGGCGAGAGCACCCACGACACGGCAGTGAGATTGCCGTGCGCGATATCACCGAAGACATTCGTCGCCGGCGAGCTTACGTCGTGCTTCCAGTCCGGCCCCCTGAATACGTACTTGATGGCCTGGAACGGATTCCAGCTGCCAATGCCGCGGTCGTAGTAGTACTTCCAGCTGACCCTGGCGTTATCGAACAGGTTCGCCATCGTCGGAAACTGCGTAAAGCACGGGAAAGGTCCCCGAAACAGCTCAACGTTGCCATGCGCGAGGATTGTCGTGCGGGTGCCCGGCGGCGCGTCGCAGCCATAGGGGAAATTGTCCGGCGTACCGACCACCCAGACTTTCCGTGCGATTTCCGAAGTGCCGGCGATCAGGTAGAGCTGATCTGTAAAGAAACCGAAATGCGTCGACGCGAACGTGTGGTCGGCGACAGCGTAACGCTTCGCGAGCGCCCAGTACGGCTGCGTGTCGCTCTGCTCGACGTGCGTATACGGGCAGAGCGGGTCGGCATGATCCAGCATATTCCAGCCGTCCATTTCGCCGTTGTCCCACGCGACGTGGAAGTAATCGGCAAACGAATGCTTACAGGGTCGCGCCGCCAGCCGAACGGCTTTAAGCGGCACGCGCGTGTCCCCCGCAGGGCAGGAGCCGTGGCCGGCCGCCGGCTCCGCGGCGCCGGGCCTAGCGCAGCCGTACCCTTGGGCGTCCGCGCCCGGATATCCTGAGAACAGGTCATCGAAGGTGCGCTCGGTCTGAATTATGACGATCAAGTGCTGAATCGGCCGTTTCGCCGCGTGGCTGGCTGCCGAGCGACCCAGAGGGCCGACCGCCGGCACGCCGGGCATCGGCTGCGTCCCCGCACATCCCGCCAGCACGAACGAGACACAAAGCGCGAGAAGAGGTCCAAAGAGCGATCGCCGCATTTTCGTAGCCTCCGCGCAAATAGTATAGAACGCGATACCGCACAGTTTTGTCGCATTGGCGGGAAGGACTCTTCCCGCCAATGCGACAAAAGAGTTATTATGTCGCATTCAAGTCGAACGAAGAAGCCGCGCCCCGTGGCCGAAGCCGTGCTGCCCGGGGACCTCGACCCGCTGGTCCGGGACCTGGCCGGGTACCTGCTGACCGAGCGCAAGCGCAGTCCCCTGACCGTCGCGGCCTACGCGCGCGACCTCAAGGAGTTCACGGAGTTCCTCGGCCGCGGCGGCGGCGACGCGTCACTGCGCGCCGTCACGGCGTCGCGGATCCGCCAGTACATCGCGTACATGTTCGATACGCAGGGCTGCGGCGCGCGAACGGTCTGCCGCAAACTGTCGTCGATCCGTGCGCTCTACCGGTTCCTAAAGATCACCGGCGTACTCGAAAGCGACCCGGCCTTCGCGATCCCCGGCCCTTCGGTGGCGAAGCGCAAGCCGGCCCCACTCAAGGTCGAGGAGGTCATGAAGCTGCTTCGCACGTCGCTGGCCGGCCGGAGCGAGGTCGCCCTGCGGCGCGATCGCGCGATCCTCGAGCTGCTCTACGCCAGCGGCATCCGGCGCGCGGAGGTTGCCGGCGTCCGGCTAGCCGACGTCGACCTGGCCGAGCGCACGATTCGGGTGACCGGCAAGGGCAACAAGGAGCGCACGGTCGTGATCAACCGCGCCGCGGCGGCGGCGATCGACGACTACCTCCGCGTGCGACCGCGCAGCTCCGACCCCGCGCTGTTCCTGGGCCGCACCGGCAGCGCGCTGACGCCGAAGCACGTGTGGCGGATCTTTCGCGACATTTACCGTGTCAGCGGCGTGCAAAATCACGCGAGCCCGCACACGCTGCGCCATTCGTTCGCAACGCATCTGGTCGAAAACGGCGTCGACCTCGAGACGGTGCGCGAGCTGCTCGGGCACGAAAGCTTGGCCACGACCGGCGTCTACCTGCAGCTCGCGATGGGACACAAGCGCCGCGCCTACGACGAGGCGCATCCGCGCGACCGCGTCGAGGGCCGCGAACCGCGCTCATCTTCTCCTTCTTAAACCGCGGCTTCAACCAAGGGAGCCTCAGCGCTTGCATGAAACTAGCCGAGCGATGACGGACGAAGAGCTCCAAAGATTCGCCGGCGAAAAAGTCCGCTTAGTGTTTGCCGGCCGTACGCTGACGGGCAAACTGGTAACGGGCTTTGAGGCTCAGCTCAAGGTGCAGGCGCCGTATGCCATCGAGTGGTCCGACGTCAACGAGTCCCTCGGGACCAATGAAATGCGCCTTGCGGCGATCCACGACGCTCACGCCGTCGAGTCGATCGAAGCGCTCGACGTAGCCGAAGAGGCCACGGACGAGATCGAGGAGGTGGTCGACGAGACGCAGACGCCGGGCTGACCGTTCCCGCGCATCCGAGTGCCGAGGTTTCTCCGTGCCCCCGCGGGGTCTACTCGCAGCGGAGCCGATCGCACGACGCTCGTAGAGTTGGCCGGCGAATACGAGTGGCTCGCAAACAAGAGCTAGGGAACCTCTGAAGAAGTCGCTGCACCGATCGCAGCGAGCAGTTTCGCCGCAGGTCGAGGCGCGCCCGAGGAAGCATAGTCGCGCCCTCTGTGACCGAGGGCGCAACAAAGAGATGCGGCAAAACTGCCGCTGCCCAAACGGGTTTGCCCACAAAGCCGCCGTCTGCGTTGTCGAAGACTCGGTCACAGACCGCTGCGGGTATGCTCCCTCGCCTTCTCCTTGCATCCGACGGCTTTGTGGTCAAACGATCGGTACATGGACTTCTTCGGAGATTCCCTAGAGTTAGCACTGGGCTCGCTGTCCGACGGCCGTCCTGCCGTCCTCGACGTGACGAAGGTCACCCTATATCGACTCGACGTTTTTGAACGCTCTGGCCTTCCTACGCGTTCGCCTCAAACACCATCGATCACGCTGCTCGTTCGTAACGACGCCGTGAAGCGCGTTCTCAAGCCCGCGAAATTCGATCATTTATTTCGTCTCGCCGATTCCTAGGCTCCCGTTCGCCTTTCGCGAGATTGGCCACCGCCCTTAGCGGGCGCCAAGTATCAACGCGCCGTCGACGCAGAGCACGATCTCGGAAAAACTCAACGGCGTAAGCGGTTACTAAGCTCGTCGAGTCCCACGCCTCACCTACATCCGTCTCGCGGAATCGAATCCTGCGAACCGACAACCTAACGGCGAGCCGGCGATCTGCGCCGGTGTGGTGCTCGCTTCGTTTGCTCAGTTCCCCTCGTCGAGCCAGTCGCGTGTCAGATATAGCCAAAAAGCGAGACCGGCGTACTCTCCGTAACGCGCGAACGCGCGCCGTATCGTCGAGTCTGCGGCCCGCCTCTTGCCGGCCAGCCGGCGATACCTCGGGCGCGTCCAGGAGTCCAAAATCAGCCGCCGATGCCGCCCGAGGAGCTGCATCACGTGCGCCGCACCGTATGGACCGATGCCCGGCAGCGCGAGCAGCGCCTCCTCGACATCCGCATCGGACGTGTCCTCGCGCAGCAGCGCCTGGAGGTCCAGCGCGCCGGATGCCACCTCGCGTGCGATCGACCTGACGTATGGCCCGCGATACCCCATGCGCGCGACGTCACGAAACCACGCCTCGGGCGTCGCCGCGAGCGCCGCGGCTTCCGGAAACGCACCGCCGCCGAGCTCGCTCAGGGCGCGCGTCATGCGGATCGTGGCCGACCATGCGCAGTTCGTCGTGCAGATCGTCTTCACGACGTCCTCGAACACGCTCGGACTTGCGAGGATCCGGCCGGCTCCGCGGGCGGCCCACGCCAGCGTTTCGTCGCCGGCGATTCGCGCGTAAAACGCCGAGAGGTCGGCATCGAAGCGAAACATGCGCCGGATCGCCTCCTCGATGGCCGCGGCGGCGCGGGAAGACAGCGACGCCGCGCTCGCAGCGACGAGCGTACCGTCGCCGGCGCGCAGCGTAACATCGACGACGCGCTTACCCGCGCGAAAGACGCGCCGGTAGACGAGCGGAGACTCCTGGACGACGGCCGGCGGAAGCCGCGCGCAGCCGTGCGAGTGAATCGTGCGCGCAAACGAGATCGGCTCGCCGCCCGCGCCCCGCAGCGGCACCTCGCAAAGAACGCGCACCGGGCAGTCTAGGCTACGTAGGAGATGTTGACGGCGACGCCGGCGGCTTCGGCGCGCATCAGGACGCCGTAGACGGCGTCGAGCTCTTCTTCTATCGCGGCGATCTCGCCGGCGCTGACCTGAAATTGCGCTGCGTGCGTCCAGAGGAGGTGACGCGCGCGTTCCAGGGCGCTGTGCAGGCGGCCCGGCGTCGCTTCGAGCACGGGCCAGTCCAGGTCGCCCTGTGCCGGCACGACGCGCCAGCCGCGCCCGGAAACGGATGAAACGTCCTGCTCGGCACCCAGCGCGTGCGGAACGGCGGAGAGCACGTCGACGGCCTCTTGATCGGCCAGCGAGAGCCGCAAACCAAGTTCGCCGAGCCGCAGGATATAGCGAAAGAACGAGGCGTTGCCCACCGTGTAGGCGCCTGCCGTCGAGGCCACGTTCACATGGATGAGTTCGAGTTCCAAACGATCCCTCGGGGTACCGGACATACCCGCTACTTCGCGGGTATCAATCCGAGCTCTTCCACGGCCTCGCGCTCCTTGCGTAGCTCCTCGAGCGTCGCCGCAAGCTTGCGCTGCCCGAACTCGTCGTGCTCGATGCCCTCGACGATGTGCGAAATGCCGTCTTCGGTGCGGGACGGGAACGAAAAGATGAGGCCGGGATCGACGCCGTACTCACCGTGCGAGCAGCGGCCCACCGAGTAGTATTCGCCGTTCGGAGTGTCGTGGGTCAGATTGTAGACCCCTACCACCGCGGCGTTGGCGGCCGACGCAGCCGACGAAGCGCCGCGCGCCTTGATGACCTCGGCGCCGCGGTTCTGCACCGTCGTCAAGAACTCGCCCTCGAGCCAGCCTCGATCGCCGATCACCTCGTGCGCGCTGCGTCCGTTGATCTTCGCGTGCGCGAAATCCGGAAACTGCGTTGTCGAATGGTTGCCCCAGATGACCATCTGGGATACCGCGGTCGTGTCGGCGCCGCTCTTTTTTGCCAGTTGCGCGCGTGCGCGCAGCTCGTCGAGCGTCGTCATCGCGAAGAACCGGTCTTGGGGCACGCTCGGCGCGTTCTTCATCGCAATGAAGCAATTCGTATTAGCGGGGTTGCCGACCACGAAGACGCGAACGTCATCGGCCGCGTTCGCGGCGATCGCGCGTCCCTGTTCGCTGAAGATGCCCCCGTTGATCCGCAGCAAATCGGAGCGCTCCATGCCGGCTTTGCGCGGAACCGCGCCGACCAGCAGCGCCCAGTTGGCGCCCCGCATCGCCTCCGCCGCGTCGGACCCATAGCGTACACCGCTGAGCAGCGGAAACGCGCAATCTTCCAGCTCCATCGCGATGCCGCCGAGCGCTCCGAGCGCCTGCTCGAGCTCGAGCAGCTGGAGCTCGATCTTCGTGTCGGGCCCAAACATTTGGCCCGACGCGACGCGAAAGAGCAGCGCGTAACCGATCTGGCCTGCGGCCCCCGTGACGGCAACCTTGATTCGTCTCTTCACGCTTCCTCCAAGCTGATGGCGGTTCTCCCGAGAGAGCTCACGCTCACCGAGGGCGAAACGACGTACGCCGATGACCGAGCACGCGACGACCGGATACAGGGGAGCCGATCAGCCCCGCCCCAGCATCTACGATACGTGCATCCGCTGCGGCCTCTGCCTGCCGTCCTGCCCCACGTATCTCGAGACTATGACAGAAACCTCAGGCCCTCGCGGCCGCATTAGTCTCATCAAGGCGGTCGGCGAGTCGCGGCTGGACGTCTTGAGCGGCGGATTCGTCGAGCAGATGTGGCAGTGCCTCGACTGCCGCGCGTGCGAGGCCGTCTGCCCGTCGGGCGTGCAGTACGGTCAACTCGTCGAGACCGCGCGCAGCCAAATCGAGCGAGCGCGCGCAACCCGCGAGCCCGCGCGGCGCAACGCGCGGCCACTCTTGCGTCGCCTCTTCGGCGGCACCAATTTGTTGCGCAGCGTCGCGCGGCTCGTGCGCTTCGCGCAGCGCACGCGGCTGATCTCGCTCGCCGGACTCTTCGGCGCGACACGCGCCGCCAAGCTCGCTCCGCCGATTCCAAACGAGTTCTTCGTTTCGCGGGGACAATTGATCGATGCGGCCCAGCCCAAGGGCCTCGCGTTCCTGCACGCCGGCTGCATCATGCCCCTTGCGTTCCCGCACGTGCACGCGGCGACGCTGCGCATGCTGCAACGCGCCGGGTTGTCCGTCACCGTTCCCGCCGAGCAGGGGTGTTGCGGCGCGATCGCCGTGCACGCGGGGGATCTCGACTTCGCCCGGGAGCTCGCCAAGCGCAACGTCGCCGCGTTCGAACGCAGCGGCGCCGACGTGTACGTCGTCAACGCCGCGGGCTGCGGCAGTACCCTCAAAGAGTACGGCAAGCTCTTTTCCCACGATGAGGAATGGCGCGATCGCGCCGCGCGCTTCGCACAACGGGTCCGCGACGTCACCGAGGTGCTCGACGCGATGGAGCTGGGCTCGCCGGCGCGCGCGATCGATGCCATCGTTACGTACCAAGACGCGTGCCATCTCGTGCACGCGCAGCGCGTCGCGGCCGCGCCGCGACGGCTGCTCGGGAAGATCCCCGGCTTGCGCCTCGTCGAGATGGACGAGAGCGCCGTCTGCTGCGGAAGCGCGGGCATCTACAACCTCACGCAGCTCGACATGGCCGCCCGGCTTCAGCGTCGCAAGGTCGCCGCAATCCGCTGCACCGGCGCGGCGATCGTCGCGACGGCGAATCCGGGCTGTGCGATGCAAATTGCGGCCGGACTACGCGAAGCGCGCGACCGAGCGGCGGTCCGGCATGTCGTCGAGCTGCTCGACGACGCATTTAACGCCCCGGGCGCCTAGACCGCCGCGCCCAGTCGGCCCCGATTGGCTCGGGCATCTTCCAGTGAGTGGTACACGGCGAAGACCTCGATCAGTCCGGTGATGTTCAGTAAGCGCGAGATCGGGCCGCCGTGGACGACGAGGCGCAGCGAGCCGCCGCGTTCTGTCGCGCGGCGGTGCGCGCCAATCAACACGCCAAGCCCGGTGGAATCTAGAAATTCGAGCTGCGCTAGATCGACGACGATATGATGGCCGCCTTTGTCCGTCGCGTCGGTTAGCGCGGCTCGCACCGTTGGGGCCGTCGCGAGATCGAGGCTGCCGCGGAGCCGAAAGACGAGCGTGCCGCCGCCGTCCTCCGTCCTGAGGTCAATACTCAATTCATCGTGCGTCATCGTCGACGCTTGCATTCGGGACCAAAGCCGGCATAGCCTGGACGAGTCGATGAGATATTCATAAGAAACGTCCCGAGTCTTCGTCCCACCGCGTAAGGTGTTCCGCAGCGAGATGCACGCCGCCGATCCAGCGATCGATGGGATGCTCGTCGAGCCAATCCGCGTCACCCGCGATCACGCGACGCCCGAGCGCGGTCGGCACGAGCGTCCCGTCCTCACCTTCAATCAGCGCGCCGGCGCCGGCGCGCAGATCCTCCAGAACCCTCACAAAAGTGCGCTTGCCAAGAAAGAACGTCTCCTCGCGCGCCTGCGCGCGCGAAAACAACTCGTCGTCGCGCGCGGGGCCCTGCGCGACGGCGTACAGTGCCTGGCGCTGCGTACGCGACAGGCCGTCGCGCGTCCACGGATACTCTTCGCACAGCCGTTGCAGCGCCGACCGAAGAAACGGCAGGCCGATCGCATCTTCTCCCGCCGCCGCATACAGCTCGGCAGCCGACGGCGCCGTGAAGCGCTGCCAGTTGCGCCGCGCCGACCGAAAGATCGCGGCAGTCGCCGTGCGCCGCTTGGGAAGCAGCGGGAGGATCTCGTCGACCGTCATGCTCGCGAGGTAGTGATCGGTCTGCACCACGGCGATGCGCCCCGGCTCGAGATCGAGCTCTTCGAGGGCAGTGAGCACCTGAAGTATCTGCAGCTGGTCGTAGAGATCGTGCTCGAACCAGAGCACGACCTCTTCGAAATCCCCCGCGCTGCGCAGTTGCGCGTCGCGTTGAGCAAAGTCGTGGATCAGCCGAATGGGGTTCGCGAAGCCGCGCTGCGCGAGGTAGTTGGCGCGGACGGCGCTCGTCTCTTCGAGCGAAAGGCCCGCGGGCACGGGGCCATCGTTGAGCGCGTCACGCCAAGCGAGATGGGTCCCGAGGATTCCCGCCTTCTTGAGGAGATAGAGCGCCCCGTCGCCATTGGTGACGTGCAGCGTCGCCGCGGATCGCGCCACCGCCTAGAGGACCTCTGAAAAAGTCGCTGCGCCGATCGCGGCGAGGCGTTTCGCCGCAGATCCGGCGGTTTTGCGATCAAACGATCCCGCGATGTTCCAAAGGTCCTTGTGATGCTTCGTTTTCCCGAACGTCTCGCCGCGCCGTGCGCTTCGGGGACCCCGTATTTTGAAGATTCCGTTTCGGCGCTCCGCGCCTGCGCTGCGGTAAGCCGGCGGCCCTTGACTCCGCCATGGCACTGCTGGGGTGGCTGGATTCGAACCAACGCATGGCGGAGTCAAAGTCCGCTGCCTCGTTCCCCCAAGCGCCGTGCGCTTCGGGGACCCCGTATTTTGAAGATTCCGTTTCGGCGCTGCGCGCCTGCGCTGCGGTAAGCCAGCGGCCCTTGACTCCGCCATGGCACTGCTGGGGTGGCTGGATTCGAACCAACGCATGGCGGAGTCAAAGTCCGCTGCCTCGTTCCCCCAAGCGCCGTGCGCTTCGGCGACCCCGTATTTTGAAGATTCCGCTTCGGCGCTCCGCGCCTGCGCTGCGGTAAGCCAGCGGCCCTTGACTCCGCCATGGCACTGCTGGGGTGGCTGGATTCGAACCAACGCATGGCGGAGTCAAAGTCCGCTGCCTCTTTCCCCCAAGCGCCGTGCGCTTCGGGGACCCCGTATTTTGAAGATTCCGCTTCGGCGCTCCGCGCCTGCGCTGCGGTAAGCCAGCGGCCCTTGACTCCGCCATGGCACTGCTGGGGTGGCTGGATTCGAACCAACGCATGGCGGAGTCAAAGTCCGCTGCCTTACCGCTTGGCTACACCCCATCGTCCTGGCTATTATGCCAAAACAACGGGCCAAGCCTTATCGCCAGGCACAGCGACTACCTTGTCTCGCGAGCGGAGCGCCGCAGGCGCGCAGTCGAAGCGCCTTTTTTAGCGCGTGGCGATGAGGCGCTTCGCTCCGACGTAGCGGGAAGCCCAGTACGACTCGGAAAGGCGGCTCACCATCACGCCGTGGCTGGAGCTCGCGTGAACGAACTTGCCGCCGCCGAGGTAGATGCCGACGTGCGAGACGCCGCCGTACGTGTCGAAAAAGACGAGATCGCCCGGGTGGGGACCGCCCAGCGCCCGGTGTCCCGCGTCGTACTGCGCATCCGCCGTGCGCGGAAGCGCGACACCGAGCATCGCGAAGACGTGCTGCACGAAGCCCGAGCAATCAAATCCGGACGCCGAGGTGCCGCCGAACGAATACGGCACGCCGAGGAAACGCAGGGCGCTCCGCGTCAGCGCCGTGGCCATCCGAGACGTCCGGGCGAGCACGCCGCCGGCGAAACGGCCGATGCCGACGCGGTGGCGCTCCGGGGCGGAGATGATGAGGCGAGAAGTCCACTCAGCGACATCGGGGCTGAGCGTCTGGGCGTTGGCCGTTCGCAACGAGCCGGTATAGTCGAGTTGGGGAGAACCGTGGGAGTCGGCGCGCGCGAAGGCACTGGAACCGCCGACTAAGAGGGCAAAGGCCCCTAGGAGTAACGCATGACGCAAGAAACCGCTCCTCTTTCATGACACTTGCGGGGTTAGTTGACGGGTTCGGGCGTGAAAGATCGCCCTAGGGCCGACCGGCCCACTCACCCCTACCGGAGAAATCCCCCGCTCGGGACGTAATGTCCCGACTCAGTGACCTAATAGGCATCGGGGTCACCCGATTGAGCCGTACGGCTCCTTCGGGAGGCCCCGCTGTCCGGGCGCTTCGGCACGAGGCTGGAGCGCCCTTCCGCTGCTTTGTACTCCGTGATTCTAAAGCTGTCCTGAAGGCTGCCTTGCTGCTGAGCGTGCGACCTCCTGCTCGATTCGCGCCGCAATACGATTGACCAGCGCCGCAACCAATGCACGGTCGTCGCCCTCTGCCATTACGCGAATCAGCGGCTCCGTTCCGGATGGCCGAATCAGCAGCCGGCCTGCGCCTTCCAACGCCGCTTCGGCCGCGGCGATCTCTTCGCGAACCGCAGGCGCGCCCAGCACCTCGCGATTGCCGGCGCGGACGTTGACCAGCACCTGCGGCGCAATGACCACCTCGCGAACCAGCTCGTGCAGCGTCACGTGCTGCGCGGCCATCAACGCGAGAAGCGTTACCGCCGTGCGCGGCCCGTCGCCGGTCGTGTTGTAGCGAAAGTCGACGACGTGTCCCGATTGCTCTCCGCCCAAAACATAGTCGCCCTCGCGCATCCGCTCGAGCACGTAGCGATCGCCGACGGACGTGCGCAGCAGGGTAATGCCGTGCCGCCGAAGCGCGCGCTCGAACCCGATGTTGCTCATCACGGTTCCCACGATCGTGGCGCCGCGCAACTCGCCCTGTGCGTGCATCGCGCGGCCCAGCGCGAACATGACGTGATCGCCGCTGACGACGACACCGGTCTCGTCGACGAACAGCGCACGATCCGCATCGCCGTCGAAGGCCACGCCCACTGCCTTCCGCCCGCCCTCGCCGCTTTTCGCCGAGACCGCTTCCTGCAGCGCTGCCAGGCTGGTCGCGCCGCACTGCACGTTGATGCGTGCGCCGTCGTTGTCGCAGTTGATCTCGGTCACGTCCGCGCCGAGTTTACTCAGAGCGTACGGCGCAATCGCGTAGGCCGCACCGTAGCCGCCGTCGACGACGATGCGCAGCCCGGTCAAATCTGGGCTTCCATCGTACAACTCCGCGTAGTAGTGGCGAGCCAGATTCTGCGCGAGTCGGGCCGTACCGACTGCGGTTCCCGTCGGCCGCGGAAGCGCGTCCGACTCGAGCAGCGCTTCGATCTCGTCTTCGAGACGGTCGGAGAGCTTGAAGCCGTCGGATCCGAAAAACTTGATGCCGTTGTCCGCGATCGGATTGTGCGATGCGCTGATGACGACCCCGGCCGCGGCATCCTCGGCGCGCGCGATGCACGCGATCGCGGGCGTGGGAACGATGCCGACCGACACGGCGTCTCTGCCGACCGACGTGATGCCGGCGACGATCGCCGCCTCCAACATCGGTCCCGAGACACGCGTATCCCGTCCGACGATCACCGGCCGCTCTACGCTATCGTGGGGGAGCAGGCTCGCGGCCGCACGGCCAATTCGCATTGCGAGTTCCGGCGTGAGCTCGCTATTCGCGACTCCGCGTACGCCGTCGGTGCCGAACAGCCGGCTCACTTCGTAACTCCGGTGGTGGCGACTGAGTGCATCTCGACGCGTACCAAGTTCGGCGCGACGGAGAGGCCCGAGACCTCGGTTCCGGCTGAGTTTACGGGGACCGCTCGCACCATCTGATCCACGTGTCCCGGCGTGCTCGGAAGTGTGACCTCGGCCTGCACGGCGGATACCTGCCCGAGCACCGAGGCCGCGGCGCGGACGACCGCGGTCTGCGGTTCCACCTTGGCGTTCGCAACGACGATGCCGCCGCGGGTCCCCACGTAATGCAGCGTGACGGGGAACGGCCGCTGCTCGATCGGCTCGACCGTCAGCGTGATCGAGGCCGGACTCAGGCTCTGCACGACGACGTCGGGAGCGACGAGCTGCACCGGCACGTTGTAAATGCCCGTTCCCCGATTCGAGAGATCGAGCACCGCTTTGATTTCCTCGGGCTTCACGGCGGGTTCGCCGCCCTTAGTGGCGACGGTCACGACCGCTTGATGGTCGGCGAACCGCGCCACGTAACCCAGCGGCAGGTTTGCCGCCGTAATCGGAATGGACAGTTGCTGATAGCCCGCGGCGCTTCCGGCGAGCGAATTGTTCGCGAACCGAAAGTATGCCCAGCCGACGATGGCCAGCCCCAGTGCCAGCAGCTTGAGCGAGAGGTTCCTTTCAACGAACTGCATGCGACTCGCGGTCGCCGCGCCCCGAGCGCAGGCGCAGGCGTAGGTTCGAGATCACGTCCGGCCGGCGGCGCTGCCGTCGCGGCGGCCGCGTCACCGCTAACAGAATCCGGACGAGCCGCTGTTCGTCGTCGATGGGGCGAGAGAGCCTGCCGCCGCGCGCAATGGTGATCGCACCGGTTTGCTCGGAAACCACCACCACGACGGCATCGGTCTGTTCGCTCAAGCCCAGCGCGGCGCGATGCCGCGTGCCGGTGCGAAGAATCTCGAGCGGCTGCTCCGCGAGCGGCAAGAGGCAGCCTGCGGCTTCGATACGACTCTCGCGCACGACGACGGCGCCGTCGTGCAGCGGCGACGCGGGCGCGAAGATCGAGAGCAGCAACTCCTCGGAGATATCGGCGTGCAACGTCGTTCCGCTCTCGCAATACTCCTTGAGCCCGCTCTGCTGCTCGAGCACGATGAGCGCGCCACGCCCGTTGCGCGCAAGCAGGGACGCGGTGCGCGCTATCGCAACGATCGCTCGATCTTCCGGGCGCCCCCAACCCGGCTCGCCGTCGGCGCCCATGCGAAACAAACCTCCGCGGCCGATCTGCTCGAGCGCGCGGCGCAGCTCGGGCTGAAACACGATCGGAATCGAGACGGCCGCACCGACGACGATCAGGCGCAGCACCGTACCGAGCATGGAAAGATGCAGCAGGTTGGCTATGGCGAGTAGCCCGACGATGACGAGAATTCCGATCAGAATCTGGACGGCGCGCGTGCCGCGGATCAAGAGCAAGACGTAATAGATCAAGACGCTCGTCGCAAGGATGTCGATGAGGTCAGAAAGGCCGACGTGGCCCAGCGCGCTAAGCGTCATCGACCAGCGCCTCTAAGACGCGATCGAGCCGTATCTCGGGCGCCTGCAGGCTCTGCGAGGCGATCTCGGCGATCGCGGATTTGGGCAGGGGCGCGAGCACCTCGGCGATGCGGCCGCTGGCGAAGCGCCGGAGCTCGACGTCGATAAGGTCGATCACCAGTCCGGCGCTCGAGACGTTCGGATCCCACTCGATCACGGTGCCGCCGGAAAACGGATGACACCCAAGGATACCGGCAGGGCGTCCGGGGCCGCCCAAGGCCTCCTGCAGGCTTGGCAAGGCTTGCGGGACCGCCGGGGAAACTGCCAAGGCGATGATCGCCGACTCGTACGTCTGCGCGCCGGAGACCGCACGAATCGCCGGTGCGTCGATAGCGCCGGAGCTCTCAATCAGCGCGTACGCGCGGCCAATCTTAGGATGCACGCGCCACGTCGTCCGTCCGCCCTGCGCGCGCACCGCTTCGTCAATCGCTTCGCGGCGCCGCTCGTCCGGCGCACCGCTCATGCTCAAGGTCATATAAGCCACGCTCCATCGCGCGTTCGTCGTCTCGACCGGAAAAAACTCCGCATGGATTTCGTTGGACGGCGAAACTATGCCGCGCCTCGCGCAGCTGCGGCGCATGAGCGGCAAGCGTTTCATGCCCGTGCCGGGCGACGTCGTGCAGGTGCGTATGCTCGAAGGCGGGGGGAGCGTCGTGGAGCGCATCGAGCCGCGCGGTTTCACGCTCGAACGCCGCAGCGCCGTCGGCCGAACGAAAACGATGGCCGCGAACGTGGACTTGCTGATCACCGTCACGGCGCTCGCCGATCCGCCGCCGCGACTCGTGACGCTCGACCAGCTGCTCACGTTTGCCGAACTCGAGGGCGTGGCGGCGGCAGTCGTGTTGACCAAGCCCGATCTCGGCGATCCGGAGCTGACCGCCGGCCTGTCGGCGCTCTACCGCGGGCTCGACTATCCGACGGTCTGCATCAATCCCAAGATCGGAAAGAACCTGGAGGCCTTCCGCGACCTGATCCGCGACCGGCACGCGATGCTGGTAGGGAACTCGGGCGTCGGCAAGAGCACGATCTTTCGGGCCCTCGGCGGCGACACGCCGATCGGCGCCGTCTCTCGCCACGGCCTAGGACGCCAGACCACCACCGCCGGGCGGCTCTACCGCCTGCACGCCGGGTTCCTCATCGATAGCCCGGGGATCAACGAGTTCGGCCTGGGCGCCATCGACGCGCCGACGCTGACGCCGGCCTTTCGCGAGATGCCCGTACTCGCGGCGCAGTGCCGCTTCCGCGATTGCACCCACATCCAAGAGCCGGGTTGCGCGGTGCAGGCGGCCGTTGCCGGCGGCCGCATCGCGGCCAGCCGGTACGCCAGCTATCGCAAGATGCTCCTCGAACCAAGCTAGCACGGTAGGGCGGGCGTGGTGGACACCCCTTCCGCCCAACTGCTATGATACACGCCGTTGTCGTCACTCTTACCATTTTACAAGGAACTACTCTTGCCGAACATCAAGGCCGCCGAAAAATGGGTGCTGCAATCCAAGAGACGCGAGGAGCGTAACAAGGCCGCCAAGAGCCGCCTGAAGACCCTCTTCAAGGGCGCCGTCGCATCGGGCGAGCCCGAAGCGGCTCGTCGCGTCGGGAGCGCATTCGATAAGGCCGCCGCGAAGGGGGTCGTGCACCCAAACAAGGCCGCGCGCAAAAAGGCGCGTCTCGCCAAGGCCGTAAAACGCGTCTCCGCGGCCTCGCCGAAGAGCGCTAAGTCGAAATCCGGCCGCACCAAGAAATAGGCTCGCGCGTAATTCCGCTCACGGGTCGACGGCGATCGCGAGCCGAGTCGCGCGATCCGCGTTGGCATTCGGAAGGATCACCGTCCGAATGAGCCCGCGTAAGGCCGCGGGCTTCGTCGTCCGAAGCACGATGCGATAGCGCCACTCGTCATTGACGCGAACGATCGGATACGGCACCGGCCCCAAGACCTCCACGAACTCCGCCTCGCGCAGCAGCGCCGCATAGCGTGCGGCGCGCTCGGTGACGCGCCCGCGCTCGCGTCCGATGACACCGAGGTATGCGAGACGCCGCGACGGCGGAAAGCCCGCCGCCGCCCGCTCCTGCAACTCCGCGTCGGCGAAGCCCTCGTAGTCGTGTAACGCCGCGAAGCGGATCGCGGGATGCTCGGGAGCGTACGTCTGCACGATCGCCTCCCCGCGCCGCCCCCGGCCGCTGCGCCCGCAGACCTGTGCGATCAGCGCGAAGCTGCGCTCGGCGGCGCGAAAATCCGGGAGATGCAGGCCGAGATCGGCGGCTACCACCGCCGCCAGCGTCACCGTCGGATAATCCAGTCCCTTGGCGACCATCTGCGTTCCAACCAACACGTCGCCGTCGGACTCGAAAGCTGCAAGGATGCGCGCGTGGTCGCCGACGCGCGTGGTCGTGTCCGAGTCCATGCGCAGCACGCGAGCCTCCGGATACAACCGAGCCACCTCTTCCACCACTCGCTCCGTCCCGATCCCTAGCTCTGCGATGCCCTCGAATCCGCAGGACGGGCAGACGCGCGGAATCCGAGACTGGTAATCGCAGTAGTGGCAACGCAATAGCCGCTCGGCGCGATGCACGGAGAGGGCGACGCTGCAACGCGGGCACTCCGGCGAGGTGCCGCAACGGCGGCAGATCAACGACGCTGCGCTGCCGCGGCGATTCACGAAGAGCAGACTCTTCTCGCCGCGTCGTAACCGCTCGCCGACCGCCTGAACGAGCGCGCTGCCGAAGATCCCACGATTGCCGGCCTCGAACTCGTTGCGCAAATCGACGACGCGGACGCCGGGCAGGGGCTGCGCCGTCGCGCGCTCGTGCATCTCGAGACGCACGATCTGGCCGCGTTGCGCGGCGGCGTAGCTCTCCAGCGACGGCGTGGCGCTCCCGAGTACGAGCAGCCCGCGTTCGTAGCGCATTCGTTCGCGCGCCACCTGCACGGCGTTATAGCGCGGCACCGTCTCCTGCCGGTACGACGGATCGTGGGCCTCGTCGACGACGACCAATCCTACGTCGCTCAACGGAGCGAAGACTGCGCTGCGCGCCCCCACCACGACGTCGATCTCCCCGCGTGCGCTCGCCTGCCACGCATCGAAGCGCTCGCGCTGCGATAGCGCGGAGTGCAGGACCGCGACGCGATCGCCGAACGCCGCCTCGAATCGCTGCGCCGCCTGCGGCGTCAGCGAGATCTCCGGAACGAGCACGATGGCGCGCCGCCCCTGGCGCAGGACTCGCTCGATCGCCCGGGTGTAGACGAACGTCTTGCCGCTTCCCGTCACGCCGTGAAGCAGCGCCGCCTCGAAACCGCCTCGGTCGAGCGCCGCGTCGATCCACTGCAGCACGCGGTCCTGTTCCCGCGTGGGCGGCATCGCCCGCTCCACAGACGTGGCCGGTCGCGAACTCTCAGTGGGCCGTTCGTAGCGCTCGTGCAGCGCGCCCGAACGAACCGCGCGCGCGATCACGCTGTTGCCGAAACCGGCGAGCAGCGCATCGGCGCGAGCGACCTCTCCGTGTGTGCGCACGAACGCGACCAGCGCCTCGGCCTTTTTTCCGGCGATCGCGCCGCCGCCGAGCCCGAGCGTGCGCACGCGATACTCCGAGGTGCGCGGTTCGACGAGTCGTCTTTCCCGCCGCAGCACGCCTGCGCGCACCAGCGCGCGCACGTGCGCTAACAGCCCGCGCCGGTCCGCGGCGCGGCGAGCCTCCGGGTGCCGCAATAGCTGTTCGATGGCGAAGCCGTCGGGGAACCCGTCCCAGATCAGACGGATGAGGCGAGAAGGCACCGACGGAAAGCGCCGCGGATTCGGTCGCGCCGCGGGCGCGAAGGAATCGCGCATGCGCGGCAGCGCATCGGCGAGCACGACCGCACCGAGCGCCTCGCCCAGCGTGCACACGTAGTGTTCGGCGACGAACTTCGCGAGGTGCAGGCCGGTTTCGTCAAACGCCCGTGGGACGTCAAGCCGTCCGCATACCGCCTTGAGCGCGTGGACGGTTTCGTCCGACTCGCGCACCGGCGAGACCACGAATGCGACCACGTCGCGGCTGCCCAACGGAACGCGCACGACGTCGCCGACCGCCAGCTTCAGGGTGCCGGCGTCGTAACTCAGCGGCAGATCGAAACGCGGCGAGCGAATTGCCGGCAGCGCATCAACCGCGCGAATCAGAGCCTCCTTTGATTCCCCGGCGGTTTTTGCAGCCGGCGCAGCGCGGCGCGCACGCTCGCCGGCGCGCACTCGACGCCATACTCCACGTCGCCGATCGCACGCGGCAAGACGAATCGCTGACGGCCTGCGCGCGTCTTCTTGTCATGCCGCATCGCCGCGACCACCGCGTCACCATCCAGCGACATATGCAGCGGCAAGCCGAAGAGCGCTAAGAGCGCCAGCACGCGCAGGTGCTCCGCCTCGCTGAAGCGACCCGTGCGCAGCGCGAGCAGACCGGCGGCGCGAAGACCGAGCGCGACGGCCTGCCCATGGGTGATCCGGTAATCCGACGCGCGTTCGATGGCGTGCGCGAACGTATGCCCGAGGTTGAGCACCTGGCGCGCGCCGCTCTCCAGCCGATCGTCCGCGACGCTCATGGTCTTGACCTTGACCGCCTCGGTCACGAGCGCTACCCAGGGCCAGCGCGCCAGCGGATGCGGCGACAGCTCCTCGAGCCACTCGAACAGATCGCCGCCTTCGATCACAGCGGCCTTGACGACCTCGGCCAGGCCTTCGCGCAGCGCGGCCTCGGGCAGTGTACGCAGCGCCGCGACGCCGCAAAACACGCCGACGGGATCGCGAAAGCTGCCGGCAAGATTCTTGCCGTCGCGCAGGTTGACGCCGGTCTTGCCGCCGATCGCCGCGTCGACCATCGCAACGAGCGTCGTCGCGACGTGCGCATACCGCACGCCGCGCATGTAGGTTGCGCACGCGAAGCCGAAGACGTCGCTCGCCACTCCACCGCCCACTCCGATGACGAGCGTGTCGCGTTCAACGCCCGCCGCCAGCATCGCCTCGAGCACGCGCTCGACGGTGCTCAAGCGCTTGCGCTGTTCGCCGAGAACGAACGGGAGCGGAGGAGCGGCGCCGGCGGCCGTCGCGATGGCGCGCGCGATTGCCGTGACGGCGCGATTGGCGTCGCAGAGAACGGCCGTCCGGCGCCGTTCTTTGCGCGCGAATGCCGCCACGTCGGCGCGCACATTCTCGCCGACCATAATGGGATAGCCGAGGTCGTCGTTCACGGCGGCGCTGCTCACGAGGCCCCCAATCGGATTCGCTTGCGGCGCAGCCACTCCACGATGTCGTCGAGCACCTGCCGTCCGCTCAGGCGATCCGCCCGGACGACGTGATCGGCGGCCTCGTAGTGCGGCATGCGCTTGTCGTAGAGCGCCCGAATCGTCGCGAGCGTCGGCGTCTCACCGAGCAGCGGCCGCGCCGCCTTGGCGTTGCGAATGCGCGCCAGTACTTGTTCGGCCGAGACGCGTATGAAGATGCGATACGTGCGGCTCGCCAGCAGAGTGCGATTTGCCCCGGATGTGAGCGCGCCGCCGCCCAATGCCAGCACCGCGGGCTCGGCGCTTTCGAGCGCCGCTTCGATCGCGGCGCGCTCGTAGCGCCGAAACGCCGCCTCGCCTTCTTGCGCAAAGATCGCCGATACCGGCCCGTGATCGCGCGCCACCAGGGCGTCGGTGTCCACGAACGCGCAGCCCAGCCGCCGAGCCAGTCTTCGTCCCACCGTAGATTTTCCCGAAGCCATGAAGCCGACTAACGC
Source organism: Vulcanimicrobiota bacterium (assembly GCA_963723485.1). Taxonomy (GTDB): domain Bacteria; phylum Vulcanimicrobiota; class Vulcanimicrobiia; order Vulcanimicrobiales; family Vulcanimicrobiaceae; genus Cybelea. The sequence continues at coordinate 245,384 of CAVRQS010000003.1, forward strand.
CACGTGGCGTTTCATCGTTCGCGCGCGAAAAGCCGTCCGGCAGCCTCGCGGCTGCGCCGCACGTTGTCCAGCGTCTCTTCCATTGAGTCGCCGCCGTACTTCTCCAGCACCGGCTCCATCAACGCAAGCCGTACCATCGCCTCGGCGACGATCGCGGCCGCCGGTACGACGCACACGTCGCTGCGGACGACGGTCGCCGGCGCATCGGTGCGCTGGTGAAGATTCACCGAGGGCAACGCCTTCGTCAGCGTCGGAATCGGTTTCACCGAAACGCGCACGACGATCGGTTCTCCGTTGCTCATTCCGCCTTCGATGCCGCCCGCGCGATTGCTCGGGCGCACGACCTCTTCGCCCTCGAGCGCGAACACGTCGTGCGCGCTCGAGCCGGGTGTGGCGGCCACGCCGGCACCGAGACCGATCTCGACCGCCTTGACCGTCTGCATGGCCACGATGGCTCCGGCGAGAATTCCGTCGAGCCGCTGATTAGGCTGACGATTGCTTCCGACGCCGACCGGCACTCCGTCGACGCGAATCAAAAATTGTCCGCCGAGCGTGTCCCCCGCCGCCTTCGCCGCATCGATCGCCGCGACCATCGCGCGCGCGGCGTCGGCATGCGGGCAGCGCACATCGCTCTCCTCGACGTCGGCCTGCTCCCAATCGTCGAGCTCGGGCGCTTCGACGTCGCCGACGCGGGTTACGTAGCTGCGCGTCGCGATCCCAAGCGCCGCCAAGAACTGAGCACAGATTGCGCCGAGACAGACGCGCATTGCCGTCTCGCGCGCGCTCGCGCGTTCCAAAACGTTTCGCAGGTCGCGCTGTCGATATTTGAGCGCGCCCGCGTAGTCCGCGTGCCCCGGCCGAGGATTGGTGAGCGCCTCACCGGAGCCGGTGAGCGGATCCATCAGGGCGCGCACCTTCGGCGTCTCATAGTCGCGATTGCGTACGACTACGGCGATCGGCGAGCCAAGCGTCTCGCCGCCGCGCAGTCCCGCTAGAAATTCGACCCGATCCTGCTCGAGCTTCATTCGCGCGCCGCGACCGTAGCCGCCTTGCCGCCGCGCCAGGGTCGCGTCGATCGCCTCCACGTCCAGCCGCAGATGCGCGGGAATGCCGTCGAGTATCCCGAGCAGCGCGGGCCCGTGCGATTCGCCCGCAGTCAGATAACGGAACATAGCCGCGGCCTCCTTCGGCGGCGCAATCGGTCGCTACTTCACTAGCGCTCGCAGGCGTTCGATCGCGCCGCGGTGCAGGCGCGTCACGTGCCGCCGGGAATATCCGAGCCGCGCCGCGAGCTCGACGACGGTCACGCCGTCCAGATGGATGGAGCGCACGATCTGCCGTTCGAGCGGCGAGAGGCCGTCGAGAATCTTCTCAACCGTGAGCCGATCCAGAACGTCGTCGATGCCATAGTGCGCGATCCCGCGCTCTGCGTCACGCAGCAGTTCCAGAGAGACGACGCGACTGCTCGCGCGATACGCCCGGATCTCGCGAACCTCCGCCGGCGTTGCGCATATCATGCCTGCGACGTCGGACTCCGACGGCTCGCGGCCGAGCAGCGTCCAAAGTTCGCGTTCGGCCGCCGCCCAGCGCCGGTCCCAATCGCGCACCTTGCGCGGGGCGCGCAGCACGCGCTCGCCGTCCCGCGCGTAGTGCATCAGTTCACCGACGATAAGAAGCCACGCGTACGCCTCGAAGGGCGCCCGCTGTAAGGCATCGTAACGGTCGACGGCCTTGATCAAGCCGATCGCCCCGATCTGCTCGAGATCCGCCCGATCGAGGCCCGCCCGCATGAAGCGGCGCGCCGCGCGTCGACACAGGTAAAAGTATTCCGCGACGATGCGCTCGCGGCGCAACGGCGTTGCACGAAAGCAAAGAGCCACACCCAAACCTCAGCTTCGTTCGCCAAGAATCCCGTGACCGCGCGGACGCGCCGCCCCGGTTCCCCCGTTATACACCACGCAACGTCAAAGCGCAATATGGCGTCAACATCCACGCGCGCGATGTGGGATGGTTTCCCGCAGAGTCACGAAAGTAGATGCGGATTGAACGGAGTCGTCGTCGCTAAAGGGCGGAGCAGTCTGCTTCTCGGCGTGCTCGTCGGATTGTTGGCTATGGCCGCGCTGCGCGACTTGAGCCGGCTGGACGGTGCGTTGCCGTGGAAAACAATGGACGAGTTCGCCGACTTCTACTGCGCGGGTTCCGCGCTCGACCGGCACGCAAGCCCGTACACCTACGAACCGCTCCATAATTGCGAGCACCTCGTGAACGCCGGTGCATCGCTACGCGAGCGAATCTTTCGAGAGAATCCCGCGATCGTATTTCCGGCGCCGCAACCCGCCTATGATTTTCTTCCGTTCATGGCGCTCGCTCGGCTCCCGAGTGGACCGGCCCGCATCGTCGACGGCGTCGCGATCGCCGCGACCGCGGCGCTCTGTGCGGTCGCTCTCGCCGATATGGGCGTTCCGCTCGCGGTTGCCGCGGCGGCGCTGCTCCTGTCGGTCTTGTTCGCCTCGCTCAATACCGCGCAGATCGTCCCCTTTGCGCTGCTCGCGCTCGTGAGCTGCGGCTGGCTGCTGCGCCGGCGCAGCGACGCGCTCGCCGGGATCGCAGCCGCGGCGACCGCCATCGAACCCAGCCTGGGCATTCCCGCGATGGCCGCGACGCTTCTTTTCGTGCCGCGGGCGCGCGCGACGCTGGTGCTTACCGCCGCGGCGCTGGCGCTGGTCGCCGTGCGGCTCGTCGGCGAGCGCGGCCTCATCCAATACGTCACCGGCGTGCTCCCGGCGCACGCGGCCGCCGAGATCCGCTTTCCGTTCCAATACAGCCTGACGTACGTCCTGGGATACGCTCACGCATCCGCGGCGACGGCGCGACTCGGAGGCGTCTTGTGCTATTTCGTCGTCGTGGCGATCGGCTTGTACGCGGGACGGCGTGCCGCCGCTGCGCTCGAACGCCGCGAGCTGCTAGCCTTTCTTCCGGCCTTATGCGCCGTCGTCGGCGGCGCGTTCGTTCACCAAGAGGAGCTCTGCTTCGCGTTGCCCGCGCTCCTCGTGCTTGCGGCGAGCACCCGCGGTCGCGCGCAGACGCTACTCGCGGCGGCACTCAGCGTTCTCGCGATTCCATGGATCCTGGCATGGGGAATGAAGCAGCTCTTCTTGGCAAGCACGTTCGTTTGCGCCGTAATCCTGCTGGGTTTGCGCGTCGACCGTCGGAGCGCGCTGCTGGTCTTCTGCGCTATCGGCGTCGCGCTGTATCTCTTCCAACTGCACCCGCCGCACTTGCCCGTCCCCGCCGCGATGACGCATCCGTATCCGGCGGCAGGACTCGCCGAGGCGGCATGGCGCGACTATACGGCGCGGCGCGGCTCAGCCGACGCGCTGTGGATCGCAATCAAAGTACCGACGTGGGCCGCTCTCGTTACGGCGCTCGCGGTCGCATCCACCCTCAATCCCGAATCACGAGCCGCATGAAGGCATCGCGTGCCATCCTGCTCGCGGCGCTCGCTCTTTTGGCCGCAGCGGCCCTACGCGACGTCGCCCGACTCGGCGACGCGCTTCCCTGGCGTCAGCTCTACGACTTCGCCGACTTCTACTGCGCGGGAGCGGCGCTCGACGCGGGCGGCGATCCCTATCGCTACGAGCCGCTCCATCGGTGCGAGCACCGAGTCGATACCGGCGCGACCTATCGTGACGATCCGTCCCGCGTAACGCCGGCGCCGTTGCCGCCGTACGACTTTCCACCGTTCATGCTCGCGGCGCGCCTGGGCTACGCGGGCGCTCGGATGCTCGACGCCGCCGCGATCGCCGCCGCGGTCATCGCCGCCATCGGCGCGATGGCGGCACTGGTACCGCTCGAAGCCGCCGCTCTGGCGCTGCTGCTACCGGCGGGCTACGTGTTGCTCAACGCGGGGCAAGTCGTGCCCTTTTCGCTCGCGGCGCTCGTATTTTGCGGAGTCGCTCTGGCCCGCGGGCGGGACGCGTTGGCCGGGGTCCTGGGTACGCTCGTCATGATCGAGCCACATCTCGGTCTCGCGGCCTGCATCGCGCTTCTGCTGTGGGCGCCGCGCAGCCGCATCGCGCTCGTCGCGACCGCCGCGATTCTGCTGGCCGCCGGGACGTTGACGGTTGGCTTCGCCGCGACGCTCGAGTACGTGTCCCGCGTGCTTCCGGCCCAAGCCACCGCCGAGGTCGCGCATCCCTATCAATACAGCCTTACCTATCTTCTGCACACATTCGGCGCCCCGGCGAGCGCGGCGCTCGTCGCCGGCGACGCATCCTACGCCGCGATGCTGATCCTCGGCGTCTGCCTCGCGCGCCGCTTACGCGATCGTCTGGCGCGTCCCGAGCTGATCGTCTTCGCACCCGCCGCCTGCAGCGTGATCGGCGGCCCGTACGTGCACATGGTCGACCTGCCGTTCGCGATTCCCGCCGCGCTCGTCTTGGCGTGCTCGCTGCGCGGCAACGCGCGGCAGATCGCTACCGTCGCGTTGTGCCTTCTCGCGGTACCCTGGATCTCGGTCTGGATCACGAAGAAGCTCTTCTTAGCGGCACTCTTCGTCGTTGCCGCCCTGTTGCTGCGCCTGCGCCCGAGCGCGGCCGCGTCGCTCGCCACGTTCGGCGGCGTAGCGGGCGCGATTTACCTCCTCGAGTTGGCTCCGCCGGCGCCGCTGATCGCGACCACGCCGGGCGCGTTCCGCCCGAGCGACCTCGCCGGCTCGGCATGGATTGCTTATGCGAACGCCCTGCCCCACGCGAGCCTCGCCTGGCTGGCGGTGAAGGTGCCGACCTGGGCCGCGCTGGTCGCGACGGTCGTCGCGGCGTGGCTCGCGGCGACGAGGAAAGAAACCGCCGTCACGCCGGAGGCTTCTCGATGAGCATGTACACGCTGCCGCGGTCTTCCGGGCGATCGTTGCCTTCGAGCACGTTGCGAAACGAATCGATCACGCGATAACCCTCGGCCCGAACCGCGGCGAAGAGAAAGCCGGCGCTGAACCGGCACCCATGCGTCCAGCCCGGCGCCGGTGCCTCGAAGTACGCGGCACTTTCGTTGGCCAGCGACACGACGCTCTGGACGATCAGGTAGCGTCGCGCCATCGCCCATGACTTTCGCAGGACGTCGATGGGATCGCGCACGTGATACAGCCCGCCGATGTTCGCGACGACGTCGTACGCATCGCGCTCGTTCAAATCGTTCGCGTCACGCCGCTGAAACTCCACACGCAGGCCGAGCCGGCGCGCGATCGCGCTCACCGGTTTGCTCCATCCATCGCGATCGTTGTCGATCCCGACCGCCGGTGCGGCCCCCAACCACGCCGCCAGCATCGCGTAGTATCCGTCGGCACAAAACAGCTCGGCGAACGAAACCTTGTCGTCGACCGATCCGCGGCTCTTCCCGAGTGCAAGCGCGATGTAGCCGAGAATGATCGGCTCTTTCACCCTCTGGTTGACGGCGAACTCCGGGCGTTGTTGATTCTCGATTCCGAAGAGGCGATAGCTATGGTAGAGCGAGCCGAGGCCGCGCAGGGTCTGTCCCGAGCGAGCGAAGGGAATCGAAGGGCTCCTCCCCATCAACGTTCGAGCGGCTGCCCTACCGCCACGGAATTGGAATGCAGAATTGTCTTAGCTTTTCTTCCAGCTCGGCGCGTTCACGATTTCGAGCGAGACCATCGGCCGTTTTCTTTAGCAGACCCGCATCTTCCAGCTCCGATATTGCCGCCGCGTGATCCCCGGCATTCAGCAGGCGAACTATTCGCCTCTCAAGCTTGGATAGCTGCGTCGATTCGAGCTCGTAGTCGACGAAAGCTTCCCAGGCGAACGGACACCAAACCGATGCTATCTTTTCGCCGATCACCGTCGCGTAGCTGCGTATCTCCTCCTGCGCATGACTATCCATGCGCAACGCCAGGAAGTGCAACAGATTGTGAAGATTGATCTTCCAATACGCCTCGGTATACGTCGAAATCGGCAAGTCCTTTCGAGCTTGCTCCCGAGCCACGCCCGCCGCGAGGCGCTCCTCGTAAACTTCGCGAGCGAGATCCTGCAGCTGCCGTTCCCGTTCCGAAAGCGTCGTCCCCAGGCCCGCATCGAGCGCCTCGTCGCTGCCCTGCCGGTTCAACGCCGCCTGCCGCCGCCATTGCCTTTCGGATGTCGATTGCGCAGCATCGATCGCGAGCGAATACCGCGTCGAATACTCGTTGACGCTGGCGGTTCTGTGTCGAATCCACTGCCGCCAGCAATCCATCGGGACGCGCACGTGCAGTTTGATCTCACACATTTCAAACGGCGTCGTATGCCGATGCCTCATTAGATAGCGAATTAGGCCGCGATCCTCAGAGACTCGCCTCGTTCCCGCCCCGTACGAAACGCGAGCCGCCTGAACGATGGATCGATCGCCGCCCATATAGTCGACGACGCGCACGAACCCGTCGTCTAAGACCGGTAGCGGGACGCCGAGGATCGCGTCCAGCGCGTCCACGCGGACCCTTTCGCGCGGCTCGCTAGCGTTCGTCCGTTCTGACAACGCGGGTCCTCCGGACAAACGCGGCACCGGCTCGGCTTAGCCGCGATAACGCAGGAAGGCCGGTACGTCGATGTCGTCCATCGTTACCGGCGCCACCGCGTCGAGTCTCCCCGTGTCGAACGCGTATCCGGACTGGGCGCCGCGATGGCCGCGCCGGGTGCCGAATCCGGCGGCGAGCACGGTGACGCGCACCTTGCCCGACATCGACGGATCGATCGACGCCCCGAAGATGATCTGCGCCTCCGAATCCACGGCACGGCTGATCATCTCCGCCGCCTCGTTCACCTCGTACATCGCCATGTCGGGGCCGCCGGTGATGTTGAAGATTACGCCGTGGGCGCCCTCGACCGTCGTCTCGAGCAGCGGCGACGCGATGGCCTTCTGGGCGGCGTCGGCGGCTCGATGCTCGCCGCTTCCCTCGCCGATGCCCATCATCGCCGATCCCGCGTCGGTCATGATCGTCTTGACGTCGGCGAAGTCGAGGTTGATCAGTCCGGGCTGCGTGATGAGGTCGCTGATTCCGGCTATGCCCTGACGCAGCACGTCGTCGGCATACGAGAACGCCTCGTTGAGCGGCGTCTTCTTCTCGATGACCTGGAGGATGCGCTCGTTGGGGATGGTGATCAGCGTGTCGACCTTGGCTTCGAGCTCCGCGATGCCGTTCTCCGCGATTTGCATGCGCTTCTTGCCCTCGAACGCGAACGGTTTGGTGACGACGGCGATCGTGAGGGCGCCCGACTCGCGCGCGAGCTCGGCGATCACCGGAGCCGCTCCGGTGCCTGTTCCGCCGCCCATGCCGGCCGTCAGAAACACGAGGTCGGCACCATCGAGGATCAGCCCCAGGTCTTCGCGCGACGCCTCCGCCGCCTCGCGCCCGAGCGTCGGATTCGCGCCGGCCCCGAGGCCGCGCGTCTGACCGCCCCCGATGTGCACCCGATTCTCGGTGAGCGTGCCGCGCAGCGCCTGCACGTCGGAATTGACGGCAAAGAAGTCGACGCCGGCGAGACCGGCCGCGACCATGCGATTGACGGCGTTGCATCCGCCGCCGCCGATGCCGATGACTTTGATCGTCGCCGCGTGTTCCGGCTCGGATACGGAACGTCGTACTTCAGCCATTGCTCGGGGTTCCTCCGTTCGATGAAAGAGATTTAAGTCCACAGGTCCGCCAGCCAGCGTTGAGCCCGTGCCGCGATGCCGCCGTGTCGCCGCCCGACGCGCATCGCGTCGTCACGGTCGCCGTTCGCGCCGAAGAGAACGAGCCCGATCGCCGTGGCGTATTGCGGCGCGGTCATCGCATCGGTTAACCCTCCGATGGTGTTCGCCGTCCCGATCCGCACCGGCAGACCGAAGACCTCTTCGGCCAGGGGTTCGATATTCGGCAGCAGCGCACCGCCCCCCGTTAGGACGACTTCGCCCAAGACGAGATCGCGCGGGACGTTTTCGACGATCTTCTGGCGTGCCATGCGAAGCGTCTCGAGAACGCGCGGGACGACGATCTGCCGCAGCTCCGCGGTCGTATGCTCACGGGTCGAGCGACCGTCGAGCGTGCGCACGGCAAAGCTCTCCTCGCCCTGTCCCGCACCCAGGCGCTTCTTGATCTCTTCGGCTTCGCCGAGCGTCGTCTTGAGGCCGAGCGAGATGTCGCTCGTCAGCACGTTGCCGCCGACCGGGATCGTGGCCGTGTAGATCGCGCTGCCCAGCGAATAGACGGCGATGTCGGTCGTGCCGCCGCCGATGTCGAGCAGCACGACGCCGACTTGCTTCTCCTCCTGCAGCAGCGTCGCGGCGGAACTCGCGAGCGGCTCGAACACCACGCCCATCGCCTCCAGACCGGCGCGCTGGACGCACTTGAGCACGTTGGTGATGAAGCTCGTGCTCCCCGTGACGATGTGCGTGTCGACTTCCAGCCGTCCGCCGGCCATCCCGACCGGGTCGCTCACGCCTTCCTGGCCATCGACCGTAAAGTAGCGCGGCAGCGCGTGGACGATTTGGCGATCGCTGGGCAAGTTGATGATCTTGCTGGCATCGATCACGCGCCGCACGTCGCCGGTCGTCACCTCGCGGTCATCGCCCGACACGGCGACGACGGCCCGATTGTTCGTGCTGCGGATATGGTCGCCGGTGATCCCGACGAAAACCTCGCCGAAGTGCAGGCCCGCCATGCGCTCGGCCTTCTCGGTCGCCGCTTCGATCGATTTGATCGTCTCGTCGAGGTCGACGACGACGCCCTTGCGCATCCCCAGGGACGGCGCTTCGCCCATGCCGACGATCTCGAGGCCGGCGGGGCCGTCGACCGCGACGACCGTACACGTCTTGGTCGTCCCGATGTCGAGGCCGCAGACGGTCTCGTGCTTCATTAACCCCGACATATTGCGGTTCGCGTCAGCAATTCCTACTACCGATGGCACGTAGCCGGGCGCCCCTGCACTCCTTGGCAAGCGCTCTACATTTCCTTGAGGAAAGCCAGCACGGCTTGTGGACGGCTGTGCATAGCGGTGCGCCTTCGTTAGCGACGCCAGGACTAATCAAAAAGAGCTCAAAGAAATCCCAATAAGCGTCCTCCCCGCCCCTAGAACGGCGGCGCAAGGTGCGTTATGATTCCTCTTTGACGTTCGCTCGTGCGAGGAGCCGCATTTGTGAAAAACATCGTTTTCTCGTTTGTCCTGCTGGCCGGCTGCGTAGCGCCGATCTGCGCGAGCGCGGCCATGGTGGATCCGGCGAGTTTTCCCGACGGCACCTATACCGCGAAGGTGGAAAAGGTTGTCGACGCAAAGCACGTTCAGGTCGTCATCGAAGGCAAAGAGACCATGCTGCCGGCGGGACGGACAAGCGTCGATTTTTCGAAAGTACAGGCGAACGATCAGATCAAGCTTTCGCTGATCAGCGGCCAGGTCGTCGTCTACGCGGACCTGACCAGCCACTAGCGATACACGACGACGGGCGCCGCGGGCGCCCGCACGTCGATCGCCGCGACGCGCCGTTGGCCGCGCACGACCTGCGCGAGAATCGCGTCGACGAGCGTCAGTTTCTCTCCGAGGTCGTTCTCCTGACCGATGAGCAGCCGCAGCCCGTCGCGCAGCGTCACGACGAGGCCGCCGTAGCGATCGAACGCAAGCGAGCGCGGAGTGATCCGCCGAGCGGACATCGCTTCGTAAGCGCCGCGCAGCTCGATCGCATCCCGCGTCACGACGAACTCGCCCGGACGCAGCGCGAGCTGCTGCCGTAAGACCAGCTCCGGCAGGGTCTGGTCGGCGGGCGGCGTTTCGAGCACGCGCAGGTTGCGGTCGACGAGCGCGCTCTCCGTCTCGCTCTGCACGATCGCGAATGGTTGGCGCTCCCTTACGGCAATGCGCAACGACGCCGGCGGGACGCGATGAATCCATGCCGTCTCGACGTACGGAATCGCCTCGATTCGCCGCGCGATCGCTTTGGTGTTTTGCAGCCAGATGCTCATGCGCGGGGCGATGGCGGCCGCCCGCAGGATCTGCGCGGTCGACACGCGTTGATTACCCGCAACCTCGACCTTCTTTGGATCGAAGCCGGACCACGTGGCCGCAAACGCGCCGGCAGCCACCGCCGCCAGGCCCGCCAGTCCGATCGGCATCCAAAATGGGCGAATGCGAGCCGCGGCCGACCGCTTTCGCCGGCGGGCGGTCACGCGACCCCCAGCACGTAGCTTTCGATGGCCTGTGCGACGCCGTCGTGCGCGAGATCGTCCACGCAAGCGTCCGCAATTTCACGCAGTTCGGGGGGCGCCGAACCCATCGCGACGCCGAAGCCTGCGGCGCGCAGCAGCGGAGCGTCGTTCCACGCGTCTCCGATCGCCATCGTCTCGTCCATCGCAATCCCGAGCCGATCGGCCACGAACCGCAGCGCGGCGCCCTTGTCGACGGCGGGGTCGAGCACTTCGACGAACTCCGGCAGGCTTCGCGTTACGTAGGCGCGCCCGCGCAGGCGATCCGCCAGCCGTACCGCATAGCGCTGCGCGACCGGAGCGTCGGCGACGATCACCGCCTTCGTTGCAGGGCTGTAGGCGAATGCTTCGCGCAACGACGGCACGATTACCGGTTCGGTCATCGCCAGCGACGCGTAGAGCTCCGAGAATCGATTGCGCGCCTCGCAGTAGTATTCGTCGTTTCGATAGAGCTGCAAGTGCATGCGATCCGCCTCCGCGGCGGCGATGAGCTCGCGAACGACCTCGTTCGGCAGCGCCACGTGATCGAGAATATCGTCGGTCGCCGGATCGATGATTGCGGCACCCTGATAGCAAACGACCGGCGCCTCGAAGTGCAGCTCGCGCACGAACGGAAGCGTCGAACGATACATCCTTCCCGTGACGAGGCATCCCGCGGTGCCGGCGTCGCGCATGCGAGCGATCGCATCGAGAACCCGCGGGGAAATCGTCAGATCGCGCCCGACCAGCGTCCCGTCGACGTCGAACGCGACGAGTCGAGGCGGCGGCTTCAACTACCGCTCCGCAATCGAGCGGTATGCGCGTGATGCGGCAACCCTTCGGATTCCGCCAGAGCGGCGAGGAGCTCGGCATCGTTGGCCACGCGCTCGGGGCTGTTCTCCACCGCGGTAATGCTGTGGGTGAAGTCGCCCAGCGAGAGGCTCGAGGCGAATCGCGCCGTGCCCGAGCTGGGAACGACGCGGCTGGTCCCGGCGAGATACTCGCCGCTGACGAGCGGCGTCATGTCGCCCACGAACACGGTGCCGGCACCCGTTATCCGCTCGAGATACGGCGCCGCATCGCGCACGTGGAGGCATAGATACGCCGGCGCAAAGCGATTGAGCACGTCGACGAGTTCGCCCCGATCGTTCGCGGCGATCAGGCGGCAGTGATTCGATATCGCCGCGCTCACGAGCTCGCTGCGTTCGAGCGTGCGCAGATCCAGCGTGTCGATCAGCTGCGCGACGGCCTCAAGCAACGGACGCGACTCGGAGAGCACCGCCAAACGCGTCACGCCGCAGCGCTCCGCCTGCGCGAGCAACTCGCCCACGACGTATTCGCTGTTCGCCCCTTCGTCTGCGACGATCAGCACTTCCGCAGGCCCCGCCAGAGAGTCGATACCGCAGCGCCCGAAGACCTGACGCTTGGCCTCGGTCGTCCAAACTCCGCCGCGTCCCACGATCTTTTCGACCGAGCGAACGGAATCGGTGCCGAAAGCCGCGGCGGCGATCGCCTGGGCGCCCCCGATTGGGTGGAGCTCGTCGACGCCGCACAGCGCGCACGCAAACAACACCGACGCGAAAAGTGCGTCGCCGGTGGGCGGCGTCAGCGCGACCACGCGCGGCACTCCAGCGATCTTCGCGGGCACCGCGCCCATCAGAACCGCACACGCCGGACTGCTGCGTTGTGCGTAGACCGCGACGGAACGCAGCGGGCGCCGGCGCACGGCATAGCGCGACCCGTCCTCCTCGACGTACGCGATATCCGGCTGGCGCTGGCGCTCGTGAAAACGGGCGATGCGTACGCGTGCCAGCTCGAGGGCCGCGGCGATCTCCGGCGAGACCAGCTCGCGGGCGGCGTCGAGCATCGGAACGGGGACGCGAAGCTGCGGTGCGCAGCGACCCTCGTCGTCGTAGCGGCGCGTGCAGTCGACGACGGCGGCGTCGCCGCGCTCGCGCACGTCGGCGAGGATCTCTGCGACCTCCGAGACGATGCGTGCGGGTGGATCCCAGGCGCCATCCAGGATGCCGGCGAGGGCCGCGGAGTCCGATGCCGAGACGACGTTCACCAGCGTGCCTTCGCGGACGCCCTGCGGCGCGAAGATGCGCTCGAGCTCGCCGCGCACGCGCACGTCGCTGGCGATCGCTCGCCCCACGCGCTGGGAACGCCCCTGCACGTGCATCACCACCGGCACCTCGCCCGGCCACTCGTCGATCAGCCGCGCGAGCCGATCGATCTGTTCGCGATCCGTCACGTCCACGTGCCACCCGCGCGCACCCCGCGCGACCACGGCGACGGGCGGCGGCACAAACCGCGTGACCTCGTTCGCGGCGACCGACCACTCGATGCGCGGCTCGTCGCCGGGCGCTGCACCGGGCCGCTCGCGCAAGCGCAGACGGCCCTTGACGATCAGGATCGCGTCGCCTTCGAACAGGTGCTGCAATTGCGGATATGCCTTGGAAAAGAGGACGACGTCGCACATCCCGGTCGTATCCTCGACCTGCGCGATCAGTATCTGCTGCCCGGCCTTCGTCAGCGTGCGGCGCACGCTTGCGACGGAGCCCGCGACCGTCACGGCGGCGTCGTCTTGAGCTTGCTGCAGATCCTTGATCGGCATCGCTCCCGCGCGCGCGAGTGCGGGCGCGATCTCGGCGAGCGGATGTCCGGACACGAAAATCCCGAGCGTCTCGCGCTCCCACGCGAGCATCTCTCGCGTCGTCGGCGCCGCGAGGTTGGGCAGTTTCGGCGCGAGCGTCGGCCCCTGATCGTGCGCCTCGCCGAACAGCGACCCCTGGCCGAGCTCGGCGTCGCGCGTCGTCCGGGCGGCCAGCTCGAGCGCCGTGTCGAGCGCCGCGAGCTTCTGTGCCCGGTTTCCCGGGAGCCCGTCGACCGCGCCGCACTTGATCAATGCCTCGAACACTCGCCGATTGACCTGCTTCGCGTCGACGCGTCCCGCTAGGTCGAAGAGATCTACGAATCGCCCGTTCGTCTCGCGCGTCTCGATGATGCCGCGCACCGCTCCCGAGCCGATGCCCTTCACCGCGGCCAGTCCGAAGCGAATCGCGTTCCCCACGACGGCGAAATCGACCAGCGACTCGTTGACGTCGGGCGGCAAGACGTCGATGCCGACCTTCTTCGCCTCGTCGATGTACTCGACCAGCTTGTCGGTCTTGTCTTTGACGGAGGTCATCAGCGCCGCGAAATATTGCAGCGGATGGTTGGCCTTGAGGTAGGCGGTCTGATACGCGATCAGCGCGTATGCCGCCGCATGCGACTTGTTGAAGCCGTAGCCCGCGAACGGCTCGATGAAATGGAAGAGCCGCTCCGCCAGCGGCCGATCGATCGCCGACATCGCCGCCGCTCCGGCCACGAACTTCTCTTGATAGAGCGGGATCTTCTCCTTCTGCTTCTTGCCCATCACCTTGCGCAGTTCGTCGGCCTCGCTCATCGAAAAGCCCGCGATGTCGCGAGCCATCTGCATCGCCTGCTCCTGATAGACCGGCGTGCCGTAGGTCTCGGCCAGGATCGGCTCCAGCTTGGGATGGAGATACCTCGGCTTGGAGCGGCCGTGCTTGTTCGCGATGTATTGCGGGATCCAGTCCATCGGTCCCGGGCGGTAGAGCGCGACGAGCGCGATGATGTCCTCGAAGCGCGACGGCCGCAGCTCGGCGCACACGCGCTTCATCCCTTCCGACTCGAGCTGGAACACCCCCATCGTCTCACCCCGCCCGAGCATCTCGTAGGTCTTCGCGTCATCGAACGAAATGGCGTCGAGATCGAAATCCGGGTTTACGGTTCGGCGGATCTCCGCGACCGCATTCTGCATTACCGTGAGGTTACGCAGACCTAAGAAGTCCATCTTCAGCAGGCCGATGCGCTCTATCCAGTCCATGTCGTACTGCGTGTTGATGCCGCCGTCGCCGAACCGCGCGAGCGGTGTGTAGTCCGTCAGCGGCCCGGCCGAGATCACAACCCCGGCAGCATGCGTGCCGGCGTTGCGCGCCAGCCCCTCGATCTCTTTGGCCGTGTCGAGCAGCTTGCGCATGTCGGGCCGCGTCATGTACAGTGACCGGACCTCGGCGATCTGCTCGATCGCCCGCGCGATTGGCATTCCACCCGGTCCCGACGGCACGAGCTTCGCTATCCGGTCGACGTCGGGCAGCGGTACGCCCAGCGCGCGGCCCGCGTCGCGGATGGCGGCGCGCGCCGCCATCGTACCAAACGTGACGATCTGCGCGACGCGATCCTTCCCGTATTTTTCCGTAACGTATTCGATCACTTCGTCGCGCCGCTCCACGCAAAAGTCGGTGTCGATGTCCGGCATCGAGATGCGCTCGGGATTCAGAAAGCGCTCGAACAGAAGATCGAAGCGCAGCGGATCGAGATCCGTTATGCGTAGGCAATACGCGACCAGCGATCCCACGGCCGAGCCGCGTCCCGGGCCGACCGGGATACCGCGGTCGCGAGCGTATTTGACGAAATCCCAGACGATCAAGAAGTACGACGCGAATCCCATCGTCGTGATCACGTCGAGCTCGTAGTCGAGGCGCGTCCGTAGCGCGGGATCGCCGGCGGCGCGCTCGGCTCCGTAGCGCTCGAGCAGTCCGCCCTCGCAGATCTCGCGCAGATACTCTGCGTCAGTCCTCTCGGGCTCGGCCACGGCCTGCGGAACGGGGTACTGCGGCAGGTGGAAGATCTTTTCGGGGATGCGGATGTCGACTCGCTCCGCAATCCGCACCGTATTATCGCACGCTTCCGGGAGATCGCTCCACAGCTCGCGCATCTCCCGCTCGGATTTCAGGTAGAACTGATCGCCGTAGAAGCGCATGCGATTCGTATCCGAAACAGTCTTGCCGGTGCCGATGCAGAGCAGCACGTCGTGGGCCGCCGCATCCTTCTGCTCGAGGTAGTGTGAGTCGTTGGTGGCGACGATTGGAAGCTCGAGCTCGCGAGCGATTCGCACGAGTCCTTCGTTGATCGCGTCCTGTTCCTTCATGCCGTGGCGCATGACCTCGATGTAGAAGCGATCGCCGAAGATGTCAACGTAGGTCTTGGCGTTGCGCAGGGCAGCGGCGTAGTCGTTGCGCAGCAGCGGCTGCGCGACTAGCCCGGACATGCACCCCGAGAGCACGATCAAGCCGTCACGATGCTGCGCGAGCAGCTCGAGGTCTATGCGCGGCTTGTAGTAGTAGCCCTCGAGGAAGCCTTTCGAGACTAGCGCAATCAGATTGCGGTATCCGATGAGATCGGCTGCGAGCAGCGTGACGTGCGCCTCCTCGCGAGCCGTCCGATCGAGGCGACCGCGCGGCGCAACGTACGCCTCACAACCCAGGATCGGCGTGAGCCCGAACTCGCGCGCGGCATAGTAAAACTCCATCGCGCCATACATCACGCCGTGATCCGTAAGCGCCACGGCCTTCGCCCCTTCTTCCGCCGCTCGCCGGCAGAGGCGGTCGATGCGGCACGCTCCGTCGAGAAGCGAATACTCCGAATGGACGTGCAGATGGACGAACTGACTCACGTGAATGCGTTTTACGGTACGCCGCGAGCGATATCTTCTCGCGTGCAGTGAATGAGCCAGCCTTCGACTCCGCTCAGGGCAAGCTACATGCCGCGACCCACCGGCCGCGTCGCTCGCGACCGGACCGCTCGCGCCGCGGAACTCAAAGGGATAAGCGGAACGCGGGCCGCCGGGGAGGAGGCGCTGAGGGGTCCGTGGGTCGTCGCTGTGGCTCTGCGCCGCTAGATCGGGACGTTGCGGCGGGTGGAGCGCCGGGGTCCTTCGCGCCTGGACCGTCCGGCGATTCGGCGGCGCCGCGACGGCCGAGCCGTCGTACGCGTCTTTCCCGAGGACGCCTACGACGCTTCCTCCTGCGCAAGCCGCACGTCGCCGTCGTGCTGGGTGCGGGCAGTATCACGTCGATCGTAGGCCTGAGCGGTTAGGGAGCTGGGATCGCGTTGGCCGCGCGGAGCATCTGCAGCACGCGATCGACCGGTAGGGCGTACACCGTGCCGCTGCGCCCCGTCATCGTCTTCGCCTCGAAGAGCGCGTCGTAGATCGCCGCCTGCGTCGCCTCGGCCGTTGCCGTGTAGAGGGCGTCGAGTGCATCGTCGTCTTCGAGGATGGGCTGCTTCGGCGCTTCGACGGTGAAGTTCGCAACGCGCTCGAAGACGCGTGACGTCGAAAACGCGACGATCAGGTCGCCGCTGCCGACCGACGACGTGAGGCCCGTGCGCGCCATTCCCATCGCCGCACGCAACGCGACCGCGCGAAGCTGACGGCCATCCAGCGGCGCGTCGGTAGCGATCACGATGATGATGCTACCGCTGCCGAGCCTTCCCTTCAGCGCCGTATGCTCGCGAAAGACCGGCCGATACTCGTTACGTAGACGCTCGCCGACGGGAACTCCCAAAATCGTCAGCTGCCGGCGGCTGCTTCCGGTGTTGTCGTTGACCAACACGCCGATGCGATAGCCCCCGGCATCGCGCGGCAGAACGCGCGATGCGGAGCCGATGCCGGCGCGAAAACCAAACGCGTTCATCGCGGTTCCCGCGCCCACGCTGCCGCGCGCGAACTGTCCGGGCGCCGCCGCATCGAGCAGCGCGACGACGTCCGACGCCGTTACCGCCCTGGCCTGAATGTCGTTGAGCAGCGCATCGTCGCACTCGGCTACGACGGGCAGCGGAACGTCGTCGCCGCGCCCGACGGCGGGATGGTGTTCGATTACCCAGCTCACGACGCCGTCCGCCGCTCGGCCGACGTCGAGCGTATCGGTCAGCACGACGGGCTCTTCCAGGTAGCCGGACTCGGTGACCCAGTGCGTCCCCGTCATCTCGCCGTTGCCGTTGAAGGCAAAGAAGGCGGCCGAAACCTTGTGATCCCAGGGGTCCGCGTTGGGCAAAACCGCGGTTGCTCCGGTGCGGATCTCGCTGCCTTCGATTTTTGTCACATGTGCGACCCGGACGCCGGGCACGTCGGTGATCGCGTCCAGGGGTCCCGGGGCGAAGAATCCAAAGTGAAAGGGCAATACTGCGCTTGCACGAGCGGCGCTGCCCAGAACGATAGCCGCAAGCGGCACAACGACAAGCATCGGTCGCATGCATGGTGCATTGGACTCCGTGCGAGGCCCGCCTGCAGGCTAGGCCGTCCGGTGCGGGTAAGGACTCGTGGAAGCGTTATTGGATTACAGGAGGGGTCGTCATTCTTTCCGTTCCCGAAAAACTCAAGGTCGTCAAGCTCTGGGAGAATCTCTCGGCGCCGGCGCTGATCGAGCACGCCATCGCGCGGGGAGAGGGCGTGCTGGGCGCGGGCGGCCAGCTGATCGTCGACACGCGGCCGCACACCGGCCGCTCGCCGAAAGATAAGTTCTTCGTCCGGGAGCCCTCGAGCGAGGAACACATCGATTGGAGCGACTCAAACCAGGCGATCTCGCCCGAGCGATTCGACGCCCTGTGGGACCGCGTAGCGGCATACCTTTCGGAGCGGGAAGCGTACTGTCTCGACTGCTACGTCGGCGCTGACGAGCTCTATCGCGTGCCGCTGCGCGTGTACACGGAGCTCGCGTGGCACAATCTGTTCGCGCGACATTTGTTCATCACGCCGGAGCGTACCGAGGAGACTTTTACTCCGGAATTCACGGTCGTCGACGCCGCACTGTTTTCGGCCGATCCGGATCGCGACGGCACGCGGTCGGGTACGTTCATTTTCGTTAACTTTGCGCGGCGGATCATCCTAATCGGCGGCACGCGTTACGCGGGCGAGATCAAGAAGTCGGTCTTCACGGTGATGAACTATCTGCTCCCGCTCCGCGACACGCTCCCGATGCACTGTTCGGCCAATGCGGGGAAGGCCGGCGACGTCGCGATCCTGTTCGGTCTCTCGGGAACCGGCAAGACGACCCTGTCCTCGGACTCGCGGCGGCCGTTGATCGGCGACGACGAACACGGCTGGTCGGCCGACGGCGTCTTCAACTTCGAAGGCGGTTGTTACGCCAAGGTCATCCGCCTCTCCGCAAGCGCGGAGCCCGAGATCTGGGCTGCAACGAACCACTCCGAGACGGTCCTCGAGAACGTCGTTTACGACGAGCGCACGCGCGCGCTGGACGTCGACTCCGATGCAAAGACCGAGAACACGCGCTCGGCGTACCCGCTGTCATTCATCCCGAATATCGTGCCGTCGAGCAAGGGCGGCCACCCCAGGACGATCCTCATGCTGACCGCGGATGCGTTCGGCGTGCTGCCGCCGATCTCGAAGCTCTCCCGCGAGCAGGCCATGTATCACTTCCTCTCGGGATATACGGCCAAGGTCGCGGGGACGGAGCGTGGCGTGAGCGAGCCCCAGGCGACGTTCTCCACGTGTTTCGGTGCACCGTTCATGGTGCATCATCCGACCGTCTACGCACGTCTGCTCGGCCGCAAGATCGAAGAACACGACGTTGAGTGCTGGCTCGTCAATACCGGCTGGACGGGCGGACCGTACGGGGTCGGCCGGCGCATGTCGATCGCGCACACGCGGGCGATGGTAAACGCAGCGATCGAGGGACGCATTGCCAGCGAATACGAGATCGAGCCGTTCTTCGGGTTGAGCGTTCCCAAGACGGTTCCGGACGTGCCGTCCGACGTGCTCAACCCACGCAACGCCTGGTCGAATAAGGCAGCCTACGACGCGCAGGCACGCAAGCTGGCGCAGCTTTTCTTCGATAACTTCAGGCGCTTCGACGGTCACGTTTCCAGCTCGGTCAACGCCGTCGCGATTAGTCCGCTTGCTAGGTCCTAATCGGCCGTTCAGGCGGCATTAGTGTAGGGAGGCTAAGATCGTTACTATGAAAATCAACCTCTTGGCGGTAGGCGCTCTTGCCGTAGCGCTTGCCATGCCGCTCGGCGCCTACGCCCAGCAAGCCCAGTATCCGCAACAGGGTCAGAGACAAGCCGTCGAGCCGAGTCACGACCGAATGCAGCATCGCTGGCAGCGGCGACTCTCGCGTCTCAATCTCTCAAACGATCAACAGCAGCGCATCCAGTCGATGATCGACCAGTATTCGCAGGCGCATCCGCAGGGGAGCGCCATCGATCACAACGCTCGGCGCGAGCTGCGCCGCCAGATCATGGGCGTCCTTTCGACCGACCAGCACAACCAGCTCCAGCAAGAGATGCGCGCACATCGCGCGGCGATGCAGCAGCGTCAAGGCCAAACGCAGCAGGGACAGCCGCAGTACCAAGGGCCCGATCAGCAAAACCAAGGGCCGGCGCCGCAAGACCAAGGCCCGCCGCAACAGAACCAAGGGCCGGCGCCGCAAGACCAGGGCCCACCTCCGGGTGAACAGCCGCCCGCAGTTCCGCCACAGTAACGCGACAACGCAAGGCACTCTCCGCATCGGCCTCCAACGGTAGAACGACCGGTAAGGAGAGCCGATGCGCCTGGCAGGTTTCAATCCAACCCTTCCGCTGTTAGTCTCGTTCGTTGCGTGCGCCGGCACCGCGAGCGCGCCGCATGGTGCCCCGGTCGTCGCGGCGGCTGCCGCGGCGGGCGATCTCCACATATCGAAGGGCTTCGCCGTCGAGGGAATCGCGCGCGTCGACGGCGCGCGAGAACTGGCGTCGCTTCCAAACGGCGACCTGCTCGTCGCAACGAGCGGCCGCGACGTCTACGTCGTCCCTAATGCGGAAGGCCCGCCCGGCACGACGGAAGTCTTCGCGACGCTCGACGACGACTTTGCGTCGGGCATTAGCTACGCGCCGGCTCGTCAAACCATTTACGTCGCAACCGAACACCACATTTACGCGATTCCCTATCATGGAGAACGCAAGGCTTCGCATATTCGCCGCATCGCCGACGTACGCCAGGGTCCGGTCGCACCGGGAACCGACGGCGACATCCACCGGACGACGTCCGTCGCGTTCACCGCCGGCCGCGTCTACGCCGCCGTGGGATCGTCGTGCAACGCGACGATGGACGACGGCAAGAAACCCTGCACCGAGATCGATCCCACCCGGGCGGCGATCTCCGTGATGCAACCGGACGGATCCGACTTCACGCAGCGTGCCAAGCGCATTCGCAACGCGATAGCGCTGGCCGTCAATCCCGCGACGAGCTCCTTGTGGGTCGGCGACGCGGGTCAAGACCGCCTGCCGTTCGGACACCCGTACGAATATCTCGACAATCTCTCCGCGCATGCCGGCGACGCCGATTACGGCTGGCCCGAATGCGAAGAGAATCATCACGTCTACTGGCCGGGATACACGTGCACCGGTGCCGTCGAGCCGCTGGTCGAGCTGCCCGCGTATTCGACGATCATCGGAGCGACGTTCTATCCGGATCGCCAATCCGGTCCCTATGCATTTCCGCAGCGTTACCGCGGCGGACTCTTCGTCGCCGTGCACGGCTCGTGGCACCTCAAGGATGGCTGCAGCGCGGAGCCGCCGCGAGTCGTATTCGTCGGCATGAATGGTGACCGGCCAGCGAAGCGCGTGGATTGGAGCGATCCGACGACGCAGTGGTCCGACTTCGTGACCGGATTTCAGAGCGGCTGCACCTCACGCATCGGGCGGCCGACCGGCATCGCCGTTGGCCGCGAAGGCAGCCTGTTCATCGGCGACGACGATGCCGGCCTCGTCTATCGCGTGCGTCCCGTGCATGGCTGAGACGCTCGCGATACTCGTCGGAGGCGGACCGGCGCCCGGTATCAACGGCGTCATCGCATCGGCGGCAATGGAAGCCTCGAAGTGCGGATTGCGTGCGATCGGCATCTACGACGGCTACCGCGACCTCGCGGCCGGACGCACGCCCAAGACCGTCGAGCTCACCTTCGATCGCGTGTCGCGCATCCACACGAGCGGGGGCTCGATCCTACGCACGTCGCGCACGAATCCCGCGAAAGACGAGGCAACGCTGCAGCGCTGCGTCGACGCGCTGGACGCGCTCGACATTCGCTACCTCGTCTGTATCGGCGGCGACGACACGACGTCCGGCGCAACGAAGATCGCCGAGCGCACGCGCGGACGAATCGGCGTCGCGACCGTCCCCAAGACCATCGACAACGATCTGCCGCTTCCCGACAACGCGCCGACCTTTGGATTTGAGACCGCGCGCTCCGTCGGCGCCCACATTCTCGAAAGCCTGATGGAAGACGCGCGCTCGACGGCCCGCTGGTACGTCGTCGTCTGCATGGGGCGGAAGTCGGGCTCGCTCGCGCTCGGCATGTGCAAGGCGGCCGGCTCTACGCTGGCCGTGCTGCCCGAGGAGTTTCCCGATCGCGCGCGGCTCGCGGCCATCGCCGACACGATTGTCGGGGCCATCGTCAAGCGCCGTTCGTTCGGACGCCAACACGGCGTGGCGGTCGTCGCGGAGGGCGTTGCCGAGCGAATCGACGATGCGGCGCTCGGGGCAGGAAACTTCGCGCACGACTCGTTCGGGAACGTGGCGCTGGCAGACGTTCCGCTGGGCATCGTCCTACGCGATGCGGTGCGCCGCCGGCTGAGCGAGGTCGGCCTAGAGTCGGTCGTTCACGCCAAGGACATCGGCTACGAGCTCCGCTGCGCGAAGCCGCTGCCGTTCGACGTCGACTACACGCGCACGCTCGGCTTCGGCGCCGTTCGCTATCTCGTGGACGGCGGAAGCGGCGCGCTCATAACGCTCTGCGGCGGACGCGTGCATCCCCTCTCGCTCGACGAGCTGCTGGATCCCGCCACGGGACGAATTCAAACGCGTCAAGTGGATTTGACGACGGAGGCCTACCGCGTCGCCCGTGACTACATGGTCTATCTGGAGCCCGTCGACTTCACCGATCGCGAACGGCTGAAGGCGCTCGCCGCGCAGACGAAGCTCGACCCCGACGAGTTCCGAGCCCAGTTCGAGCGCGTCGCGTTGCTCTAAAGGGCGGCTCCATGCGCAGGAAGGCGGCGCGTAGGGCAAGGGCGACCCCGCATAGACCCATCGGAAGGTTGATAAAGCAACGAGCCCGCTGCAGTTACAGCGGGCTCGTGCTTTCGAATAAATCTGGCACCGTCCTACTTTCGAGGGGCCCTGCGGCCCGACTATCATCGGCGCTGGCGGGCTTAACTGCCGTGTTCGGGATGGGAACGGGTGGGACCCCGCCGCCATGGGCGCCAGAAACTTTGTTGGGCTCCCCAAACGACGTCAGTCGTTTGGGGACCAAACGTGGTCCCCGAGCGCGATGGCGAGCCTGAGCTCGAGCCGATCGCGCCGGGAAGTCTCAAAAGCTGCACAGAGAAGAACTTCCAGGCATCACGATGAGCGTTAGTTAATCAAAATTTCCGAGCGATTAGTACCGGTCAGCTCCACGCCTTGCGACGCTTCCACCTCCGGCCTATCAACGTGGTAGTCTACCACGACTCTTCACCCTTTCGGGATTGAGATCTCATCTTGGAGTCAGTTTCACGCTTATATGCTTTCAGCGTTTATCTGATCCGAACATAGCTACCCGGCTATGCTCCTGGCGGAACAACCGGTTCACCAGAGGTTCGTTCGACCCGGTCCTCTCGTACTAGGGTCCAATCTCCTCAAATCTCCTGCGCCCACAGCGGATAGGGACCGAACTGTCTCACGACGTTCTGAACCCAGATCGCGTACCGCTTTAATGGGCGAACAGCCCAACCCTTGGGACCAACTACAGCCCCAGGATGCGACGATCCGACATCGAGGTGCCAAACCTCCCCGTCGATGTGGCGTTCTGCAATCACTTGCAGCGCAGACTATACCTTCATCTCTTTCGAGATGGTGGCGTGTTATGGACGCGTTAGATTTGCGCTCGAAGCACAGCACGTCCATCTCTCGTTGCAAACGAGAAGTCGTTACAGGGAGAGCTTGTATAGCATATTTGGCCGACGCCAAACTTAGCTCACGTTAGGTGCGATGCACCTTGCGCGACAAACTCTCTTCCCTCGGCATTGCCCTTTACAAAGGGTTTCACCGATATGAGCCACTGTTCATCGCTCGATCGCTCGAGCGAGGAGCCCTACTTGACTCTTGGGGGAGATAAGCCTGTTATCCCCGGAGTAGCTTTTATCCGATAAGCGACGGCCCTTCCATTCGGAACCGCCGGATCACTTAGCCCTGCTTTCGCATCTGCTCGACCTGTCCGTCTCGCAGTTAAGCTCCCTTATGCCTATGCACTCTGTACGAACGGTTTCTGACCGTCCTGAGGGAACCTTTGGGCGCCTCCGTTACTCTTTGGGAGGCGACCGCCCCAGTCAAACTGCCCACCTGACCATGTCCTACCACCGGATTACGGCGGCTAGTTAGAATTCCAAGATTATTAGGGTGGTATCCCAACGTTGTCTCCCCGACGACTAGCGCCGCCGGATCATCGACTCCCACCTATCCTGTACGAACAATCTCAAAACCCAAGATCAGGATACAGTAAAGCTTCACGGGGTCTTTCCGTCCTGCTGCGGGTAACCAGCATCTTCACTGGTACTGCAATTTCGCCGGGATCCCCATTGAGACAGTGCCCAAGTCGTTACTCCATTCGTGCAGGTCGGAACTTACCCGACAAGGAATTTCGCTCACTTTTTCCCGACGCTTTCACGCCGGAGTGGACTCTATCTTCATCCAGTGAGAGAACCGCAGACGGTTCAACTCTTTTCTGGAGCTCAGCGTATAGTCTCTGAGGATCCCCCGAGCCATGAGACTCGAGGTTTCCTGCGGATCGTCCAATCCCAAACCATTTTTACTGCTCGTCTAAATGACGAACGAGTAGGCTGGGCTCTTAGGATGTTCCCGCATACAGCTGAGTTTTCGTACGCACATTGCTGTGCGGTGAGGCAACGATAAAGTTGTCACCTTAGGACGGTTATAGTTACCGCCGCCGTTTACTGGGGCTTCAGTTCGCCGCTTCGCTTGCGCTGACGACTCCCTTTAACCTTCCAGCACCGGGCAGGAGTCAGCCCCTATACGTCCGCTTTCGCGTTCGCAGAGACCTGTGTTTTTGTTAAACAGTCGCTTGGGCCTATTTTGTGCCGCCTCCCTCAGCTTTCGTGGTAAACACTAGACCGAACGAGGCACCCCTTCTCCCTAAGTTACGGGGTTAATTTGCCGAGTTCCTTAACAGGGATTCTCCCGTCGCCTTAGCATGCTCTGCCAGTCTACCTGTGTCGGTGTACGGTACGGGCACCTACGATCTACCTAGGGGCTTTTCTTGGCAGCGTGGAGCTGGTCACTTCGGCTCCGAAGAGCCTCGCATTCGCTTCTCGGCGTTACGTGCTGCGGACTTACCTACAGCACCGCCTACCGGCTTAGACGCGCACATCCATCCGCGCGCTGACCTATCCTCCTGCGTCACCCCCTCGGCTCATGGGCCTTACAGAACGGTGACCAAGGCCGCGGGTCTTTTTGTCGATCGCGTTGTCGCGCCTCGGTTACGGTCGATAGACCGCGCCCTCGGCGCTCCTAGCGCTCGAGCAAAAA
>CAVRQS010000003.1:275000-1122691 GCA_963723485.1 Vulcanimicrobiota bacterium
GATCCGGTGAACGAGACGAAACGTATCTCCGGATGCGTCACGATCGCGTCGCCGATCTCGCTGCCGGATCCCGGCACGAAGTTCACGACGCCGTCGGGCACGCCGACCTCTTGCAACAGGTCCACGAACCACGCGGCGATCACCGCCGAGTCGCTCGACGGCTTCAGCACGACGGTATTCCCGCTGACGATCGCCGCCGCCGTCATGCCGATCATGATTGCGCCGGCGAAGTTCCACGGCGGGATGACCGCGCCGACGCCCAGCGGGATATAGACGAGCTCGTTGCGCTCGCCCTCGAGCGGAACGACGGGCTGGGGTCGCGCGAAGCGCAGCGCCTCGCGCGCGTAGAACTCGACGAAGTCGATCGCCTCGGCTATGTCTCCGTCTGCCTCGACCCAGCTCTTCCCGACCTCGTAGACCAAGAGCGCGTCGTAGCGGAAACGCCGCTCGCGCAGCAGTTCGGCGACGCGGAAGAGGTAACTCGAGCGCTCGGGCAGTGTCAGACGCTTCCAGGATTCGAACGAGTGCGCCGCCGCTTCGATCGCTTCGACCGCCTGATCCTTGGAAGCGCTGCTGACAAGGCCGATGACTTGCCGCGGATCCGCCGGGTTGAGCGACCGGATCTTCTTCGAGGTCTCGATCTTGCGGCCGCCGATGACGAGCGGATAGGACCGTCCGAAATCCTGGCGGACCGATTCGAGCGCGGCGGTCATCGCGGCGGCATCGGCGGGATCGCGGAAATCATTCACCGTTTCGTTGGCAAAGGGGGCTACGGTATCGCGCCCCTGCGTCGTCATCGTCGTCATGCGGTTATACTACCAGAGAACTCGCGCGCGGCCTTTGCGGACGCGGGGGCTCGGTTGCTGCGCGCCGAAATTTTCGCCTGTGACGCAACTGCGCGCCGTCGCCATCGCGGCCTTCTTCCTCGGTATCGGCATGGCGGGCCAACCGTTCGCGTTGCAGCAAGCCCTGCTCGCGCTGGCGCTGTTGCTGCTGCTCGCGATCGCGCTCGAAGCTCGCTCCTCGCCGCTCGTCATCTTCCTCTTCGCCTTCGCGAGCGTGCTTCTGACCTGCTACCTGCAGCACGGTGAGATTTATCCGGGCACCGGCATCGTCGCCTTGGGACTTGGAGGACTCGCCGCATCGTCGTTCGGCCGACGCACGGCGCCGGCGGCGGTCGCCGTACTCGGCACCCTCGTGGGAGCCGGCATCTTCTTCCTCTTATAGCACCGCGTGGGGGGCGGCGCCGCGGCGCAGCGCCTCGACCAGCGTTTTCGGGTCGTCGGACTGCATCAGCGCCTCCCCGATGAGGAAGCCACGCGCGCCGGCCGTGCGGAGCCTCGACAGGTCCGAGGCGTCGCGCATGCCGCTCTCGCTGATCGCGAATATGCCCGGCGGCACCTTCGGCAAGAGATGCTCGCTGACGGCGAGATCCGTCTCGAGCGTGCGCAGGTTTCGATTGTTGATGCCGACGAGGCTAGCGCCGGCGGCAACCGCCCGGCGCAGCTCGACCTCGTCGTGGACCTCGGCGAGCACATCGATGCCATACCGGCTCGCCTCGTCCATGCACTCGCGCAACGCGGCGTCATCCATCCCGCCCACGATCAGCAGCACGCAGTCCGCACCGTAGGCGGCCGACTGCGCGATCTGATAACGCGTCCACATGAAGTCCTTGCGCAGCAGCGGGCAGGCGCTGACGGCGCGGACCTCATCCAAATACGCAAGCTCTCCGAGGAAATGGTCGCGCTCGGTCAGCACGCTGATCGCGTCGCTGCCGGCGGCAGCATAGGCGCGCGCGATCGCGACCACGTCAAAGCTGCGCGCGATCAGCCCGGCCGACGGCGAGGCGCGTTTGATTTCCGCGACGATCGCGTCGCCCGGCGCACGCCGCAGTGCCGCCAGAAAGCCGCGCCTCTCGCTCATCCGTGCGAACGCGCGCGAGCGCAGCGCGTCGTACGACTCCCGCTGCTGCTCCTGCTCGAGCGTCGCGGCCCGCGCGGCGTAGATCTTCTGCAGCGTGTCGGTCATTGCTACGTCGGCGTCGACGTCGGAATCGGCGAGCCCGAGGGCGTCGTGGACGGGGTGGGCGTCGGCGCCGGAGCCGGACCGACGGTCACCGTAGAGCCAACCGCGGCGTGCACGATGGTGACGTTCTTACCCCTCGTGCCGGATCCGAACGTTATCGTACGAGTGTACTTTCCGTTACGATTGGCCCGCTGCTGGTTGGGATTCCACGTATCGTCCAGCGCGCTCACCGTCTCGTTCCGCCGCGCGACGAAGATCTCCGTGGTTCGCGCACCGATGAAACCGTTGCCGCCGCTGGATCCCGACACGCCCCCGCCGAAATCGACCGTTCCGCGGATTGAGGTCGGAACGACCGGCGCGAACGTATCGGCGTACGCGAGTCCCTGGCGCGCGAAAGTCGCACCGGACGCGTTGACGTTGGCGCTTCCGTCCGTCAGGATGTCGGCCACTTTCGCGCCGACCGTGCTGTCGCCGCGGCTGGTGTGCGTCAGCGTGATGGATGGGACTCCCGACGACGGCGACGTCGTCGGGAGCGGCACCGTGAGCGCGCCGATGCCGAAGCCGTTGCCGCGAATCTGACAGGTATCGCACGTCAGCGATCCGCTCGCGACCAAGATGCCGTTGAGGTTATTGGCCGGCGAGACGAAACCGGCACCGAAGCTCGCCACCGCTCCCGAGAGCGTGCCGATGACGTCGACCGATGCGTAGAGAGCCCGCGCCGGCAACCTAATCTTCGAGGCCCCGACGTACAGGTTGGCCAGCGAGAGCTTCGCCGGCGGAACGGTCTCGACCGTCGTGTATACGCTGTGCCTCGCGGTATGCACGATCTGCTCGAAGACCGTATCCTCGCCGAAGCCGTCGATGAAAGATCCGCTGTCGGGGCCCGCGCCGTAATTCGTTCCCGAGATGCTGACGCTTCTCGGTATGACGATCGGGAATTTTTCGCCGTTGGCCGCGTCGTAGTTCCCGCTTCCAAGGGAGATCGTGACCCCGTTCGAGGAGACCGACTTCGCGGCGACCAGCACCGCGACGGCCTTCGTCAGCGTTTTGTAGGGAGCGTTGACGCTGCCGTTGCCGCTCGTGTCGCTTCCGGTGGTCGCGCTGACGAAAATAGACGTCAGCGGGCCGAGCGTCGGCGTAATCGGGCCCGGCTGGCCCCAGCGCGTGCAGGCCGTGCCCCCGACGATTGCGGCCAGGGCGCTTGCAGCGACTACCGTCAGAAACAGCCGCGAGAACCAGACTCGGTACATCGCAAGGCCCTTTGCCGCGCCGTACCGCGGGACCTCGGGGAGTCGTTCCATACCCTCCTGAAGGGATGAAGCGATGGTTAAGAAGCCGGTGCGTTCCATCGTCGCGGCGATCTCCGCCGCGGCCGCTGCCTGGAATGATCCGGGCTTCGCCCCGCGGCTTCGCGCGCTCGACGAGGTCGGCGCACGTACCGGATACGGGCGCGCGACGGTCGAGTATGCCTTCGATCGGCTCTTTCGGGCGCTGCGCCGCGATGCGATCGAGGCCGTCATCGCGGATGAGCTCGGATCGCTCGACGCGCTCGATCGTTTCGTCGAGCGCGCCGGGCGGCCACGTGCGCACGCCCTGCCGATCGGCCGCATCTGCGTGCTGTCCAGCCGCACGACGATCGGCGTCGCGATCGTTCCCGCGGTCTTCGCCTTGTGCGCGAAGTGCGACGTCTCGGTCAAGGATCGCGAGGACGATCTCGTTGCGGCGTTCTTCGCCAGCCTGGCCGGCGAGCTGCCCGAACTCGGTGCCTCGGTGACGGCGGCGCCGTGGGACGGCGAAAGCGCCGCGCACGATCTCGACCGCTTCGACGCCGTCGTCGCATTCGGCAGCGATGCGAACCTGGCCGCAATTGCAAAGCAGTTGCCGCATTCGACCCGGCTTATCCCGTACGGATCGAAGGCGAGCGCGGGATACGTGACGCGCGACGCGTTACGAGATCGCGACGCCGCGCGCGCGATCGCGCGCCGCGCGGCGATGGATCTGCTACTCTACGAGACCGAAGGCTGCCTATCGCTGCACGCGCTCTTCGTCGAGCGCGGCGGCCCGATCTCGCCGGAGCAGTTCGCGCAAATTTTCGGCGAGACGCTTTCCGGCGCCGCGCCCGTCCTTCCGGCAGGGACACCGGGAGCACGGCGAGTCGCGCGGCTCGCGCTGACGCGCGACATGGCGACCTTTCGCGGCGCCGAGGATCGCGCGGTAGTCTCGGATGCGGCGGCGAGCTATCTGCTGCTGATCGATCCACCCTGGGACGAACCGCCGCCCTTCGTTTCGCGAGCGCTTCCGATTCGCTCCGTTGACTCGCCGGCGCAGGCGGCCGAATACTTCGTTCGGCATGGCGTTTCCGTCGAGACGCTCGGCGTCGCCGGCAGGCGCCCCGACCTCGCCGATGCGGCGATGCGGATGGGCGCGGCGCGGATCGCGCAGCTCGGCTCGCTGCAATCTCCCGAGATCGGCGACTTTCACGGCGGACGACCGCGAATTGCCGAATTCGTTCGCTGGATCAGCGACGAGACGTGAGCGGAATACCCGGCGCGCGCAGCAAAGCGCTCGCGAACCTGCTGCGCCGCCACGAATCCCGCAACGTTACGTTCCTCGCGGACGATTTTCCGGTGTTTTGGGATGCGGCAAACGGCGCGACGGTGACCGACGCCGACGGCAACCAGTACATCGACTGCACCGCCGCGTTCGGCGTGGTCAACGCCGGCCATTGCAATCCGCGCGTCACCGACGCGATCGCGCGGCAGGCCCGGCGGCTGATGCACGGCATGGGCGACGTTCATCCAACGGAGCTGCGCGTGCGACTCTACGAGCGTCTTGCCGCCGTCCTGCCGGCGGACCTGGAGAGGGTCTTTCTCGCAACGACCGGATCCGAGGCGATCGAAGCCGCGCTCAAGACCGCGATTCTCGCGACCGGCAAGACGCGCTTCGCCGCATATCGCGGCGCGTACCATGGGCTGTCGTTCGGCGCGCTGGCGGTCGGCGGGATCGAGCGCTTTCGCCGGCCTTTCGCGGACGTGCTGCGCGGCGCGCCGCTGCTTCTCGATTACCCGCGCGAGGGAGCGACTTCCGCAGACGACGCGGCCGAGAGTGCCCGCGAGCTGCTCGCGCGCGAGGGCGACATCGCCGCGCTGGTCATCGAGCCGGTTCAAGGGCCGGGCCGGCTGCGTCGTGCCTCCGCCGGGTTATCTCGCAGCGCTATGCGCAGTCTGCGACGAGCTGCGCATCGTCACGATCGTCGACGAGATCTTTACCGGCTTCGGCCGTACCGGCGATTGGTTCGCGTTCGAGCGCGAGGGCGTCGTCCCCGACATCGTGTGCATCGGCAAGGCGATGGGGTCCGGATTGCCCATCAGCGCGGCAGTCGGACGCGCTTGGGTCATGGACGCATGGCCGCCGTCCACCGGCGAGGCGCTCCACACCTCCACCTACCTCGGCAATCCGCTCGGCTGCGCGGCGGCGTTGGCTACGATCGACGAACTGGAGCAGCGCGGCCTCGTTGCGCGCGCCGCGAAGCTCGGCGCCCAGCTGGGCGCGCGGCTCGCGGAGTTACGTACGCACGCCCGCGTCGTGGACGTCCGCGGCCGCGGCCTGCTGTGGGGCGTTCAGCTCAACGACGGTGCGGCCGCCAACGCCGTCGTGACGCGCTCGCTTGCGCGCGGCGTCATCCTCTTACAATCGGGCGCGACCGGCGACACGATCTCGATCTCGCCGCCGCTGGTCATCGACCAATCGCAGCTGATGCGCGCGATGGACGTCCTCGAAGACGCCATCATCGCGAATCGTTGAGGCGGCGCCACAGGATCCCGAGGGCCGCCGTCGTCGCGCGCCGCTGGATCGCATCGCGATCGCCGCGCAGTTCGAGCCGGTGTGCGCGAGCGTCCCCATCGTCCAATGCGATCCACACCAGGCCGACCGGCTTCTCCGGCGTGCCGCCGTCGGGACCGGCGACGCCGGTCGTGGAGAGACCGAGGTCGGCGCCCAGGCGCTCCCGCGCGCCACGCGCCATCTCGCGCGCCGTCGCTTCGCTCACCGCGCCCGCCGCCTCCAGCGTTCGCGCACCAACGCCAAGCTGCGAGACCTTCACCGCGTTATCGTACGCGACGACGCCGCCCTTAAAACTGAGCGAGGCTCCAGGCACGCTCGTCAGCGCCGCCGACACGAGGCCGCCCGTACATGACTCCGCCACGGCGAGCGTCCGGCCGCGTTCGCGCAGCAGCGCGAGTACCGCGCTTGCCGGCGTGACCTCGTCACGACCGATGACGTGGCCCAGCAGCCGCCGCTCGATTTCGCCCTGCAGCGGGGTAATCATCGCCTCGGCGTCCGCGTCCGAGGCGGCCTTTGCCATGATCTTCACGTCGGCGCGAAAGTCGTGCGCGAGTACGGCGATCTTCGGATTCTCCGACGCGCGAAAGAGATCGTCGATGCGATGGTCGATCTCCGACTCGCCGATGCCGATCGTGTGCAGCACACGCGTGTAGATCCGCTCGCGCGCGCCGAACCACTCGCGCAGAAAGGGCACGACCTGCTGCTCCAGCATCGGCCTCATCTCGCGCGGCACGCCCGGCATGCACGCGACGAACTTCTCGGCCGCCGCAAAGGCGATGAAGCCCGGCGCGGTCCCATTCGGATTGACCAGCGCGCGGCTGCCCTCGCGGAAGCTCCGCCTGCTTGCGATTGTTCGGCCGCATCGGCCGGCCGTGCGCCGCAAATACCGCCTCCATGTGCGCGAGCGCCGGCTCGTCGAACTCGACGCCGACGCCGAGCGCGTCGCACACCGCCTCTTTGGTGAGGTCGTCGATCGTCGGCCCGAGGCCGCCCGTCGTTACGACGCCCTCGGCGCGCTCCAGCGCCGAACGAACGGCCGCCGCGATGCGCGAGCGATTGTCGCCGACGACGTGCATCGCGTGGACGTCGATGCCGGCCTCGGCGAGGCGCGAAGCGATGAACGCCGTGTTCGTGTCGAGGAGTTGTCCCAGCAGGATCTCCGTCCCGACCGCGATCAGCTCAACGCTCGGCATCGGCCTCGTCGAACCACACCGGATACTCGAGCCGCACGTGCGCCTCGAAGCCGCGCGCGGCCTCGATCATGGCGCGGCGCCGCACGTCCGATTCTTCCGGCCGCGGATGCGCCGCGTGCGCCCGGGCGCGCATCTCGGCGAGCCGCCCCACGAAGCGCGCGAAGCGCGCGTCCATCGCGCGCTGCAACGCGTTCTTGAGCACCTTGCCGACGCGCGGCGCGAGGCCGGCGGTCGAGATCGCGACGCGGACCGGCCCGGCCTTCGCGATCGCCGCCATCGCCACGAAGCCGTAGCGCGGCTGATCGATGCAGCACAGCAGGAAGCGATCGCGGTCGGCGAGCGCGCGCAGGCGCGCCGACAGCTCCGCGTCCTGCGGCGTCGATATCACGAAGAACGCGGCGGCGAGATCTTCGTCGCGCAGCTCGCGGGAATCGTAGATACGCGCAACGTCTGCGCCCGTCTCACGCAGCGCGGCCTCCTTTTCGATGGCCTCGCGGTCGTCGGGCGCGCCGATTACGACGCACCGGCGGCCGTCCAAATTGAGGCTGACGGGAAAGAACGCTTTGCGCATCGCGAGCACCGTCAAAAGTCCACGGGGCGAAGGTAAAACTCGTTGATCGCGGTGTTGGTCAGCATCGCGGTCGTCGGCAGGTGCCGCTTCCAGTGCGTCGCATCGATGCGGCCGCGCACGAGCGCGACCTGGGCGTGCGAAAACCCTCGCTCGACGAGCTGCACGTCCGAGTAGCCGAGCAACATCAGGTTCAAGATCGCGTCGGCCTCGCGATAACTTATGCCGAGATCGGCCTCGTCCGTCTGGTCGGCCTCCAGATCCGCGGTCGGCGCCTTCTCGATGAGACGCTGCGGCACGCCGAGGTGGCGCGCGAGTTCCCAGACCTGGCTCTTGAACAGGTCGCCGATCGGATTGACCGGCGGCGCGTCGTCCGCATGCCACGTGAAATATCCCAGCAGCCGCTCCGTCTTGTTTCCCGTGCCCATCGGCAGCGCTTCGAGCTTCGCGGACTGATCGAACAACACCACCATGCGCGTGCGAGCCATGACGTTGCCGCGCCGGCGGGCGTCTGCATCCGGCTCGTACTGCAGATACCCATCGACGGCCGCACTGATGTCGATCGTCGCGCAGCGAATTCCGAGCGCGTCGACGACGAGCGCGGCATCGGCGAGGCTCGAGGGCTGCGACGTCTTATAGGGCATGCGGACCGCGCACACGTTCTCCGGCCCGAGCGCACGAGCGCACAGAAACGCGGTGACCGCCGAGTCGACGCCGCCCGAAAGGCCGAGCACGGCCCGCGGAATCCTCCGCCGCACGACGAGCTCGTCGCGCACGAACGCAACGAGCCACCCCGCGGCAACCGCCGCGTCGATGCGCGGAGGCCCGGGTACGGCTACGGGCGGCTCAACGATCGGCAGCACGTCCGCCTCGCGGCAGCGGGAGCTCGTCGTCCAGCAGGAGATCGGGCAGCACCGAGCCCAGATCGCCGAGCAGCGGTAGGCCGGCGCGCGCCAGATCGATCTCCCGCAGGTCGAGGTCGCAGCGCAGGATACAGGGCTCGAAGGACGGCGCCTCCACGAGCATCGCGCCGCGCGGATCGACGACGCACGACGTGCCGCTCATTCCCTTTCCGCCCTCGAAGCCGGTGAGCCCGGCGTACAGAACGAAGATGCCGTGTTCGATCGCGGCGAGCCGCAGCAGATCGCGCCACTGCGCGATGCTGCCGAGTTCGCCGTCATTATCGACGCCGCGGCCCGGCGACGCGCTCGGCACGATGAGCACGCGCGCGCCCTTGATCGCGGCGATGGCCGGCACGATCGCGTGGCACGCATCCTCGCAGATCAACAGGGCCATGCGCCCGAACCGCGTGTCGAAGACGCCCAGCTTGTGCCCGCGCGAAAGGAAACGCTCCTCGTCGAACACGCCGTACGTCGGCAAGAACATCTTGCGATGCAGGTGCACTATTCGCTCGCCGTCCGGACCGACGTGCAGGTAGAGGGCGCTGTTGTAGTACGTTCCCGCGTCGTTTTCGTAGAAGCCCGCGGCGATATCTACGGCGGCGCCGGAACCGGCGTCGCGCCACGCTCGGGCGAGGTCGCGTGCGAAATTCGCGGCGGAGAGCGCCAAATCGTAGACCGCACCCTCGAGAAAGTAGCCGCTCAGCGCCGCCTCGGGAAGCACGATGAGGTCGGGCGAGTCGTCCGACAACTGCGCGAACGCCTCGGCGGTGCTCCGCAGGTTGCGCGCGTACTGTCCCTTCGCCGGCTTAGTCTGCAGGATAGCCGCGCGGAGATGGGAGGGAGTCTCGCTCACGGCGCGTGTTCGGCGGGGATGCTCGTCGCCATTTCCACCTGTTCGTCTCCCGGAATCTTCATGCCCAGCTGCGCCGCGCAGGTTTCCGCGGGATACGTCCAGATCTCCGCGAGCGTAGGATGCAGATGCGGAATGCGCATGAACTGATCGACCGTGGACCCGAAGCTCATCGCGACGATCACCTCGTGGATCAGCTCGGAGGCCTGCGGCCCGATCACGGCGCCGCCCAAAATGCGGCCGCTGCGAGCGTCGGCCATCATCTTCACGAAGCCCTTAGTTTTGCCCAGGCACTGCGCCTTGCCGTGCTCCGCGAAGTCGTATCGGCCGCTGACGTACGCGACTCCGTCGCGCCGCAAGTCCTTTTCGCTCGTCCCGACCGCCGCGACCTGCGGGTCGGTGAAGACCGTGTGCGCTCCCGCGAGACGATAGTCGGCCGCCTCGCCGGCACTCGTGCAGGCGTTCCGCGCGGCGACCTCGCCCTGATAGATCGCGACGTGCACGAGCATGTATTCGCCGGTTACGTCGCCCACAGCGTACGCGTTGGGATTCGACGTGCGCAGCGTCGCATCGACCGCGATGCCGGTATGCGCGCCATACGCGATGCCGGCCTGCTCCAGACCGAGGCCGTGGACGTTGGGGACTCGTCCGAGCGCGTAGAAGATCGAATCGCCCGCGGCTTCGCGCTCCTCGCCGCCGGCGACGTACCGCACGACCCTCTCCGCTCCGCGGCGCCGCGCGCTTACGAGAGTCGCACGCGTCACGACCTCGATTCCCTCGTCGCGAAAATACCCCGTGAGCGCGTCGCCGACGTCGTCGTCGCCCTGCGTCAGCAGATGACCGCTGCGGATCAGCATCGTCGTTCGGGCACCCATGCGGGCCAAGAACTGGCCGAGCTCGCACGCGGTGTAGCCTCCGCCGAGCACGACGGCGGACTTCGGAATCGCCTCGAGCTCCAACACCGCATCGCTGTCGACGTAGCCCGCGTCCGCCAACCCGGGAAGGGCCGGCGGAGCGACGACGCTGCCGGTTGCGACGATGAACTTCGGCGCCTCCAGGATCGTGTCGTCGCCAACGGCGATCCGCGTCGGCGCCAGAAATCGAGCCGCCCCGAGGTAGAGCGGAAAATGCTCGATGCCGTCGATGCGATAGTCGGCGAACTCCCGTACCAGCGCGCGCTTGCGCGCCGCGATAAATCCCATCCGCACGCCGACCTCGCCGATGTCGATTCCGAGGGCATGCGCGTCCCGTGCGTCCTGCAGCGCGTCGCTCGAGGCCAAGAGCGTCTTGCTGGGCATGCACCCGCGCAGGATGCACAGGCCGCCGAGAGGTCCCGAGTCAACCAGCGCGACGTCGCAACCGACGTCGTGCGCGGTACGGGCGGCGGCGTATCCCGCCGAGCCCGCACCGACGACGATCAGGTCGTGCCGGCGCGAGCGTCTCTCCATCAACGCCCGGCCGGACGCGCCCCGAGCCGGTGAGTCGATTCGATGAAGCGGACCGTCCCGCTCGAGTGAACGAGGATCGAGTGCGTGCGAGCCTGGTTGCCGAAGAAGCGCACGCCTCGAACGAGGTCGCCGTCGGTAATTCCGGTCGCACAGAAGATGACGTCGTTGCTGCGGACGAGGTCGTCGAGCTCGAGAACGCGCTCGAGGTCGCCGAAACCCATCGCAATCGCCCGCTGCGCCTCCTCGGGATTGCGCGGCTGCAGGCGCCCCATGAAATTTCCGCCGAGGCACTTGATCGCGGCGGCAGCGAGCACCCCCTCCGGCGCGCCCCCCGTTCCCATCGCGACGTGAATGCCGGTCGATTCGATGGCCGTCGCAATGCACGAGTCAACGTCGCCGTCGGAAATCAAGCGAATCCGCGCGCCCGCGGCGCGCACTTCGCGGATGAGGTCGGCGTGGCGCGGACGATCGAGGATGATCACGCACACGTCGTTGATCGGCTTGTCCAGCGCGTTGGCGACGGCCTCGAGATTCTCGCGCACGGGCGCGTCGATGTGCACGTAGGGCGCCGCCTTGTGACCGACAGCGAGCTTCTTCATGTACGTATCGGGCGCGTGCAGCAGCGTTCCACGCTCCGCGATCGCCATCACCGCGATCGCGTTGGGGAGCCCGTTGGCCACCAGGTTGGTGCCCTCGACGGGATCTACGGCGATGTCGACCTCTTTCCCGCCACTGCCGACTTCCTCGCCGATGTAGAGCATCGGCGCCTCGTCCCGCTCGCCTTCGCCGATGACGATGCGCCCGGAGATGTCCATCTCGCTGAGCGCTTCGCGCATGCGCTCCACGGCGGCGCCGTCCGCGGCGTCGCGTTCGCCGCGCCCCATCCAACGCGACGCCGCCAGCGCCGCGCTTTCAGTGACCTTGACGAAATCGAGCGAGTGAACCGGGTGGTCCAGCACCGTCCGCATGATCGACCGTGCCATCGCCCGTGACCTACAAAGGGATGCGGCTCATTTCCTCTTAAACACAGTCAGCGCGTGTCCGCCGGTACCCAACTCTCCCCATCGTTCTATTCGCGCCTCTTCCGTCCGAGCGACGCGCTGATCGCCGGGTGGACGGCGCTCGTCGCCGTGGCGGGCGCGGGGTTCACGCTCGGTTTCTTCGCGTGGTATGCGCTGATCGTTCCGCGCCACCACGGAGCCGTCGGCGAGATCGGGCTGCTGGCCGGAACGATCGGCGGCATCGCGGTCGCCCTCGCGGCCTGGATGGCCTACTCGCGTTACTTTTCTCGCCGCGCGGGCATAACGCTCGACCGCTCCTTGCGCTACGACGCGCTGACGTGGCCTCCGTTTCTGATTCTGTGGCTTACGTTCGTCGTCGAGCCGCAGCTGACGACCGGGGCGCGGTTGTTCCTCGTTGCCGTCGCGCTATGCTGCGTCGGCAAGGTGCTGATCGCGGCACGCTTCAACCAGACCGTTCGCGAGGTCCTCATCGACTTCGTTGCCACGCGGCTCGCGATTATCGTCATCGCGGAATTGGCCGCGGTCATCATCGTCCAGCGCGCGGGGACGCACGTCCAGGAGTCGTCGCACATCCTGCTCGCCGTCTGGGGCCGCTGGGACGCCGTCCACTACCTCGATATAGCAACGCTGGGCTATCAGGGAACGGACATGGCGTTCTTCCCGCTCTATCCCCTGCTGATTCGAATCGTCGGCTCGCTCGCCGGCAATCACCTAATCGCCGGCCTGCTCATTTCGAACGCGTCGTTCTTCTTCGGCCTTCTGTACTTGTACAAGCTCCTCGAGCACGAATACGATCGCGCGGTCGCTCGACGCGCGATCTTTTACGTCTCGATCTTCCCCACGGCCGTGTACTTCACGGCGGTCTACACGGAATCGCTGTTCTTCATGCTGACCGTCGCGTCGTTCTATTATATGCGCTCGCGGCAGTGGTGGATCGCCGGCGTCTTCGGATTCTTCGCCGCGCTGACTCGCGTCGAGGGCATCCTGCTGCTCGTGCCCTTCATCATCGAGTGGATCAGTCAGGAGCGGCCACTGCGCCCGCGAGCGCTCTACGACGTCGGCGCGGGAGGGCTCATCGCGCTCGGGCTCGCGATCTACATGGCCTATCTCTGGGTCCTGCGCGCCGACCCGCTGTACTTCTCGCACGTGCAAATACATTGGAACCGGCACCTCGCGCCGCCGTGGGTCAGCCTCGCCAACGCGTTCGGCAAGATCTCGCACCACGCCGGCGCGCAGCTGGTCGCGAATCAATCGCTCGAGATCGCATTTACCCTGCTGATGATCGCCGTGCTGGTCGCGGGCTGGCACGGCCTCCGACCCTCATACGTCGCGTACATGGCCCTCTCCATCCTCGTGCCGATGTCGACCTCGAACCTGATGTCCATGCCACGCTTCGCGCTCGTCCTGTTCCCAATGTTCGTGATCTTGGCACGCTGGGGCGACCGGCCGTGGGTCAACAACATAATGGTGGCCTTCTCGCTCCCGCTGCTCGGCCTGTTCACGGTACTCTTCGCCGACTGGTACTGGGTTGCGTAACATGATCGCCTCGTTCGCCCAGCGCCGCGGCGTTCGCCAGTTCGTAAAGTTCGGCATCGTCGGCGCCTCCGGCTTCGTCGTCAATCTCGTGATCTTCACGCTGCTCCAGCGCGTCGTTCCGAATCACGCTCAGCCCCTGCAGTACAGCGTCATCTACACGCTGGCGTTCCTATCCGGCGGCGTCTCGAACTACTACCTCAATCGGATCTGGACGTTCCGTTCGACCAGCCATGCCATGCGCGAAGGCGCTCAGTTCCTGACCGTCTCCGCACTAGCGCTGATCGTGGGCCTCATCGTCTCTGCATTCGTGAGCCGCTGGCTAGGTCACGGCCACCGGACGTGGTTCGTGGCAAACGTCGCCGGCATCTTCGTCAACTTCTTCTTGAACAAATATTGGACGTTTCGGCACGTCGACTGACGCCGCCGGCAGCGGCCGGCCTCTGTTGGTATGCCGGGCTAGCCGCGATACTCCTCATCGCGCTCGCGTTGCGGCTGCACGGCATACACAATCCATTGCTCGATCACCCCGGGTGGAGGCAGGGCGACACCGCTGCGATCGCGCGAAACTTTGCGCGGCTGCAGTTCGACATTCTGCGCCCGCAGACGATGTACGACGGGCCGCCGCCGAACTACGTCGAGCTCGAGTTGCAGATCGTCCCGTTCATCGCGGCGGCGCTTTACAAAGTCTTCGGCATTCACGAAATCTTCGGGCGGCTGCTCAGCGTCGCATTCAGCCTCGCTACGGTAGCGACGGTCGCGTATTTCGCGCGCTGGCTCTTCGCCGGCGCGATCGCGGGCCTGCTCGCGGCCTTCTTGTACGCCGCCTTTCCCGGCAGCGTCTACTACGGTCGCACGTTCATGCCCGACGCGGCGATGGTCTTCTTCTTGACCGCCGCGCTCTACGCGTGCGCCCGCTATTTGACCGAGGGCGACCGGCTCGCTTGGCGCGGGCTGGCGTGGCCCACGGCGTTGCTGGCGCTCGCGTATCTCGCCAAACCGGTCGCGGTGCTCGCGCTCGCCCCCGTCGCAGGCATGCTGTGGGAGCGGCTGCGCGCCCGGCGCGCGTCGCCCGCGTTGCCGGTCGCCACGTTGATCGTGATTCCGCTGCTGATCCTTTGGCTGTACGACCGGCGCGTCGCGTCATACGCGGAGTGGCACTGGACCAGCGGCATCACGCGGCTGCACGTCCTGCCCGCACTGCTGACGGCGTTCGAACACGCCGCAGCGTTTGCCGCCAAGGCCTCGCAGTTCTCTGCGGCGATCGGCATGCTGCCGGGCACGATGCTGGGCAAGATCGCATTCGCGATCGCGATCCTGAGCTTCGTGGCTCTGCCGTGGGTCGCCGCTCGCAGTCGGGCGCTGCTGTGGGGCTGGCTCGCGGGCGGGATCGCATACGCTTACGTCGTCGTGACGGTCGAGCGCGTCGACTATTACCTTTATCCGTTGCTGCCGCTGTGCGCGCTTGCGACCGGAGGCGCGCTGGCAAGATACGTACGGGCGGCCAGCAGCGCCGATGCGGCGCCGATGGCGCGTTACGCTCTGATCGCGCTCGTGCCGCTGGTCGCGATCGGCGTGCTCGTTCAGGGCCGGGCAGCCGTGGCCGCGTATTACCGCTACGACAAGCAGGTGTATCGCAACGCCGCCGCGCTCGACGCCGCGCTGCCGAAGGACGCGATCGTCGTCATCGGCCACTACGGTCCGAACGTGCAATACTACGTCGACCGCTTCGGATGGGAGGAAGATCCGGCCCTGTGGACGCCGTTCGACGAAGAGAGCGCGATCCGCAAAGGGGCTCGGTACTTCATCTCGATCGAGGACCGGCGCATGCGGGCCAACCGCGACCTGTGCGCCTGGCTGCAGCGCTTCCCGCTGCGGACGGACCTCGGGCCGTGGCCGACCTACCAAACGGATCCGGCCCTGGCGACACCGCGCGGCGACCGGTTGTGGCGCGCCTATCGCAAGGCGCAACGCGCGGGGAACGGTCGGGAGTTCTTGAATCGCCGAGGTGTGTGCGGCGCCACGACTATGACCCGATCGCCTTGAATGTCGCGAGCAGCGATCGAAACGCTTCGGGCTCGACGGCGATGCTGCCGCGGTATGGAAAGTCCATGGCCATCACGAGGAACAAAACGAGGCCGATCATCAGGCTGAGGGCGCCGATCATCAGCTGCTGCATGATCGCCCGGTCGAAGCCAAAGAAGTACGTGAAGGCCGCGGTCAAGTAGGCGCCGATGATCAGCACCGCCCACAAGATGCCGTTGATTCCGTTGAAGTCGATGGTGAGGCGCGCCTGCCGGTCCATCAGGGCGGTGTCCATCGCGGCGAGCATCTGCGCCTGAATGTTTGCCAGTCGCGCCGACGACGCGGGCAGCGCGCGTACGTCGCGGTCCAGGGCCTCCAACAACGCGCCGGAGATCGGCGAGCGCGCGCCGCGCTGCATCTGCAGCCACTCGTGGTCTATGACCGAGTGCACGTACGCTCGAAGCGTCGCACGCAGGTCGTTGCGGGCGCTCGGGAAAGAGCCGGCGTCGCGATACAAGATCGCGAGCGAGCCCGCCTCGTCGTACGTGCGCGCCTCCGCTTGCTGAAAGCGCTCCCACACGCCGATCGCAACGAACGCCAGCAGCACCGCGTAGATCACGCCGACCACTGCCAGAATGAAGCCGGCGCGGTCGTTGTGCGCCGCGCGGACCTCCTGCGAGGTGAACGTCGACACGAGATAGCCGACGAAGAGCGTGGACCCGAGAAAACCGCCGACGACCACCACTCCCGCCCAGAACGTGGGCAGCGATTCGAGCCAGGCGATCATGGCAGCGGCAACAACGACGAGGCGCCGAACGTCGTCGATTCGGCCGGCGCCTCCGGAACGCCCGAGCTGACCAGCTGCCGGTACACGATGAGCCGATTCGTGTCCTTCGATAGCTCGAGTTGCATCTCGTAGCTGCGTTCGATGGCCGACGTCAGCTGATCGGTGTCGAAGGTGTAGCCGAATCGCTTGAGACCTCGCAGCAGCACGGCGTTCATCGCGTTGATCTGCGCGTACGCGCGTTGAATCTCGAGCCCCGCGGCATGGTAGGTCGGATAGTTCGTCAGCACGATCTCACGCTGCAGCTTGGCCTGATCGATCGTGGCCTTAAGTGCCGCCAGCGGCGCGCTCTGCGGGTCCACCGAGAGCCCGGCGTCCACCGTGGCCAACGCGTCGTCGAAGGCGCCCTTGCTGTACTGCAGGCGAGCCAGGTCGGCCGCCGCATCGACGTAGCCGGCGCGCGCCCTCGGATCCTTTGGATCGACGCGAAGTGCCAGGCGATAGGCAAGCGCGGCGTCGTGCGCGTCGCCATGGAGCATCGCCGTTTCGCCCTGGTGGACGCGCGTGTTAACGATCCAACGTTCGATCGATCCGGCGCAGCCCGTGAGCAGAGCCGCGGCGCACGCGGCGGCGACGAATCTACAGATGAACATTTCCGGCAAATCGAGCGACCACTTCGATAACTACTGCGGCGGGATAGAGGATCACCTGCGACAGGAGCGAGCCGAGGATGGCCGTGAGCGACAAGTAGAAGACCATCGAGCGGACCTCCCCGATGCTGCGCTTGCCGTGGATCGCCTGATCGCTAATCATGGACGAGGTTGGGTCCACGAAGAGCGTAAAAGCGATCGTGCCGATCCCGTTGATGACGCCCGACAGGCCGACCGCCGTCCGCACGACGTTCGAGTCGAGGACCGAGGCGAGATACGATGCCTGCACGCCGATGGCGTACACGCACATGACCACGACGTTGAAGATCAAGAGACGCTTCGGCAGGGCGCGCCAGTCGAAGGAGCGGACCTCGGCCAACGACGGCAACCGCTGCGCGCGCACCACGTCGGCGATCACCGCCGGCGCCAGCAGTCGGGCGAGGGAGTGCGGCACGGAACCGCGCGCCTCGAACGAATGCACGCCCCGCCGAAACAGGTACGTAAACATCGGCAGGAGCAGAGCGAAAACGATCATCCCCACGGTGCCGGCAAGCACGATCAGCCGGAGCTGGAGCTCGAACACGTGGTGCCACGCAGCGACGTTAACGGTCGCGTTTCCCGCCTCATCCGAGAGCGGCCCGATGAAGAACAGCATGAATAGGTTCGCGAGCCGGCCAGTCGTTACGAACAAATTGAAGAGCGAGATCGACGTCGCGATTCGTTTCGTCTGGACCCCGGCCAGCCGCGCGGCGTACGCTCCGATGGTCACGCCCTGGACGACGAACGTTATAGCCAAGGCCGCGATCAGCTTCCCGGACCATAAATGCGGCACGACCGCCACCGCCGGATGCCAATTCCAAACGGCGGCTTGCGTCATGCGGCGCGAAAGATGACGGCGCAAGTCGAGCGCCTCACGCTGCGTGATTGCGCCAGGAGATGACCGCTTCGTCTACGGGGCCGATGATGCAGAGTCCGAGGTTCTCGTCGGGCAGCAGCTCGCGCGCCAGCTGCTGCGCGTCGTCGGGCGTGACCGCGTCGATGCGGCGCTCGATCTCCTCGGGGCTGACCTGGCGTCCCAACGCGAACTCGTTGCGGCCGAGGCGGATCATCCTGCTCGACGTCGATTCGAGGGATAGCGTGAGGTTGCCCTTGATATGCTCCTTGGCGAGCGCGAACTCGGCGGCGTCGATCGGCGTGTTGCGGACGCGCGCGAATTGCTCGAGGATCACGTCGATGCAGGGCTGCACGTTTTCGGGCGAGGTGCCGGCGTAGACGCCGAACAATCCGGCTCGTCGATAGGCCGCCTGGAACGAGTAGACGCTGTAGACGAGGCCGCGCTGCTCGCGGATCTCCTGAAAGAGCCGGCTGGACATGCCGCCCCCGAGGACGGTGTCGAGCAGCGAGAGCGCGTAGCGGCGATCGTCGCGGACGTCGATGCCCCGCGTTCCCACGATCACGTGCGCCTGTTCGCTGTCCTTGTACCGGACGTGCGCGCCCGGCGTGGTCGTGGGTCCTTCGGGTTCGGGGGGCGTGCAGGCGCCCTCGAAGGCGGCAAACTGCTCGCCGACGAGCTCGACGAATTCATCGTGTTCCACGTTACCCGCCGCGGCGACGACGACCGAGTTCGGCGCGTAGTGCGCGCGCATGTGTGCGCGCAGGTCCTCGGGAGCCACGCGCACGACCGTATCTGCGAACCCAATCGTCGGCTCGCCGAGGCTCGACCCGCGCCACATCGTCTGCAGGAAGACGTCGTGGATGAGCTCGTCCGGCGAGTCCTCGTACATCTTGATCTCTTCGAGGATTACCTTCTGCTCCTTACTCAGCTCCTGCGCGTCGAACGTCGAATGCAGGAACATGTCGGCGAGCACGTCGAGCGCGAGCGGGACGTGGCAATCGATGACTTTGGCGTAGTAGCAGGTGGTCTCTTTATCGGTGAACGCGTTGAGATTTCCGCCGACGCCGTCCATCGTCTCGGCGATCTGCCGCGCGGTGCGCCGCGACGTGCCTTTGAATAGCATGTGTTCCACGAGGTGCGAAATGCCGCGCCGCTCGTGGCTCTCCACGCTCGAGCCCACGTCGGCCCAGATGCCGACCGTCGCAGAGCGCACGCCCGGCATCGCCTCCGTGAGAACGCGGAGCCCGTTGGGCAGCGATGTCTTACGGTAGCTCACGCCGGCCGAAACGCGGTGCGCGACCACTGCGGATTCCAAAAAACGCCGTCGCCGGCGGCGCTCGCACGGGCACGAACTTCGGCGGCAGTCTCGCCGCGGCGCACCGTGAGGCTGAATACGGTGCGCGACGTGGGCTTCGCGAGATCGCCGCTGACGACCACACCCTTCGCGACGGCGATCGGCACGCTGGCCCATACGTCGATTTCCTCGGTCGCCGGCGCGGCCGCGAAGGTGCGCTGCACGAGTGTCACGACCTCGCCGACGAACTCGTCGCGCGTGATCGGACGATGAAACTTGACGCCCCACAGGCGGATGCCCACGATCAAGTGTGAGCCGAGCTGGTTCGCCGAGATCTGCGTCACCTGCGCGGACCAGTGCGTGCCGAACACGGCCAGACCGATGCGCTGCGCGACGTCGCGACGGTTTCCCACCGCACGCGCCGCCGCGTCGAGGTCCGCCACGCTCGGCGCGTAGGCCGGCGCGGCGCGGCTCGCGATGGCGAGCGCCAGCGCGAACGCCGCAAAGATCTTAGTAGGATTGTGCAAAATAGGCCCTGACCTTGGCGGGCTCCCCGCAGGCGACGCAGATTGCGCCCGGCTCGTCGAGCTCGCGGAGCACGCGGCTCGTGGCGGTGGTCTCCGCCTTTATGCGCGCCTCACACTCGAAGCGCTCGCACCATGCGATGTCGACCATGCCGGCCCGTTCCTTGCACAGCCGGAGGAACTCAGCACGATCGGTCGTCGCGAACGTGTGCGCGGCGAGCCGCGTCTTGGCCTGCGCGTAGAGCGACGACTG
This sequence comes from Vulcanimicrobiota bacterium, assembly GCA_963723485.1. Lineage (GTDB taxonomy): Bacteria > Vulcanimicrobiota > Vulcanimicrobiia > Vulcanimicrobiales > Vulcanimicrobiaceae > Cybelea. The sequence continues at coordinate 294,810 of CAVRQS010000003.1, forward strand.
GATTTCTTCGAGCAACTCGCGGAGCTTGGCGGGCAGGTCCGCGAGCGCCACGCTCTGGCGTTGACCCGCCTCATCCTTATTACGGTCGCGGCGCGCCAGGACGGCCGTCTGTGTGTCGACGTCACGCGGACCGATCTCGATACGCACCGGTACGCCGCGCAGATCCCACTCGCTATACTTCCAGCCGGGCTGGGCGTCGCGGTCGTCGACACGCACGCGGAAGCCGGCCTCTTTCAGACGGCGCTCAGTCTCTCGGCTCAGCTCGATCGCACGCTCGTCGTTGGAGCGCACGATCGGAATCACGACGGCCTCGATCGGCGCCATTCTGGGCGGGATGCGCAACCCGCGGTCGTCGCCATGGACCATGATCAGTCCACCCAGTACGCGCCACGAGACACCCCACGACGTCGTATAGACGTGCTTGATCGCGCGATCCGCGTCGACGAACGTGATGTCATACGCCTTGGCGAAATTCTGGCCGAGATCGTGCGACGTGCCGGATTGCAGCGCCTTGCCGTCAGGCATCAGCGCCTCGATCGCGTACGTCTCTACGGCGCCCGGGAAACGTTCGCTCGCGCTCTTTCTCCCCGCGTAGACCGGTATCGCGGCGACATTTTCCGCGAAGTCGCGATAGAGCTCGAGGATCCGCAGCGTCTCCTCGCGCGCCTCGGTCGCGGATGCATGCGCGGTATGTCCCTCTTGCCACAGAAACTCCATCGTGCGCAGAAACGGCCGAGTCGCTTTCTCCCACCGCACGACGTTGGCCCACTGATTGATGAGGATCGGGAGGTCGCGATACGACTCGATCCACTGCGCGTACATCACGCCGACGATCGCCTCAGACGTCGGTCGGATCGCCAGCCGCTCCGTGAGCTTTTCGCTCCCGCCCTGCGTCACCCACGCTACCTCCGGCGCGAAACCCGCGACGTGCTCCGCCTCGCGCACCAGCAAGTTTTCGGGAATGAAGAGCGGGAAGTAGGCGTTTTCGTGCCCGGTTGCCTTGAACCGTTCGTCCAAGTGCTTCTGCAAGTTCTCCCACAGCCCGAAGCCGTAGGGACGCAGAACGACGCAACCGCGCACGGGCGAATACGAGACGAGCTGGGCCTTGAGGCAAGCCGCCGTATACCATGCGGAGAGGTCGACCGCTTTCGGAGGGATCTCCTTGACGACGTCGCGAGCGAGCGCTTCGGACATGACCGGCCCCGCTTCGCCGGGAGATTGCATGAGACCCTCGTAAGCATTAGAGCAATGCCGAAGCACACGCGCATCTACACCCGAACGGGAGACGACGGAACGACCGGCTTGATCGGGGGCTCGCGCATCAAAAAGAACGCGCTGCGCATCGAGACGTACGGCACGGTGGACGAGCTGTCGAGTGCGATCGGCATGGCGCGGTCCGAGCTTCGCGCGGCCGCTTCGACGGGCGAGCGCGCGGACCGGCTCGACGCCTGGCTCGCGTGGACGCAAGATGCACTGTTCAAGCTCGGCACGGAGCTCGCCACGCCCAAAGCGGAGCCGAGCGCATCGTTCCCGAGTCTCGACGCATCCGACGTCGAGGCACTGGAGCGTGCGATCGACGCGGCTGAGCGGGACCTTCCGGTGCTCGCGAACTTCATCCACCCCGGCGGATCGGTGCCGGGGGCGCGACTCCAATTCGCGCGGACGATCTGCCGCCGGGCGGAGCGGCTGGCCGTCGCGCTGCGGGAGCGCGATGACGCTCCCAGCGACGCCGGGCTGCGCTTTCTCAATCGTCTTTCCGACGCTCTCTTCGTCTGGTCGCGCTGGATCAACGACGCGCTCGGTGTTCCGGACCATCTCTGGAACCCCTCGAATAAACCACCCGAAGGCTAGGGAACCGTAGGTCCGACCGGCAAGCGCTGCGAAACGACGGCGGAATGTCGTTTCTGTCCGAGCTGTTCGCTACGACGGACGCTACAAAGCTGCGCGAGATCGGCACGCGCAAGATCCTGCGCCGAGCACTTACGGCTAAGGATCTCGTCTCGATCGGCCTCGGCACCATGATCGGCGGCGGAATCTTCACGACCATCGGCACCGGCGTCAAGGGCGCCGGGCCGGCCGTCATCGTCTCCTATCTCCTCGCCGGGCTGACCTCGTTTTTCGCGGCGCTGTGCTACGCGGAGCTGGGCGCCATGGTGCCGGTGGCGGGGAGTGCCTACACGTACGCGTACGCCACTCTTGGGAAGCTGTTCGCATGGATCATCGGCTTCGCGCTGATCTTCGAGTACGGCATCAGCGCCGCGCCGGTGGCACAGCAGTTCTCGGCCGCAATCCAGGACGTCGCTAAGAGCATCGGCCTCTCGCTCCCGGTGTGGGCGTCGCAGTCGAACCTGATGATCCACGGCGCCTGGTGGGTGCCCTCGAGTTGGGACGTCGTGCACTCGCAGTACGACGTGATCGCCGCGCTCTTCGTCGTGGGCCTAAGCCTGCTGCTGTCCGTCGGCATTCGCGAATCGGCGACGGCAAACAACGTCTTCGTCGTGCTGAAGATCTCGGCGCTGATCGTCTTCGTCATCGCGGGCGCGTTCCTCGTGCGCGCGGCGAATCTTCACAATTTCAACCCCGTCGGCTGGGGAACGCTGCATCCCTTTGGCGGGATGGCAGACTATTCGTCGTCAGCGCAGCCCTACGGCATCGTCGCGATCGGGGCGTACGTCTTCTTCAGCTACATCGGATTCGACACCGCGACCACGACCGCCGAAGAGTGCAAGAATCCTCAGTTCGACGTGCCCGTCGGCGTGATCGGCGCGCTGGCGATCGGCACCATCATCTATTGCGCGACGGCAATCGTGCTGGTGGGCGCGGTTCCGTGGAGCCAGGTGCCAATCAAGAACCCGCTGGTCTACGCGCTCGCGCCCCTGCACGTTCCCGCGCTGAGCTGGGTGATCACTATCGGCGTGCTGGCGGGCACGACGAGCGTGGCGCTCGCGTCGCTGTTGGGACAGTCGCGCATCTTCTACGTAATGGCGCGCGACGGCATGCTGCCGCCCGCCGTCGCCAAGGTGCATCCCCGCTTCAAGACGCCGATGACCACGACGCTGCTCACTGGAGCCGCCGTCGCGATCCTCGCCCTCATCGTGCCGCTCAACAACCTGCTCAACCTCGTGAACATCGGGACGCTGATCGCGTTCTCGGTAGTCTGCGCGGGAGTGCTCTATCTGCGAAAGCGCCGTCCCGAGCTGCCGCGCAGCTTCCGCGTACCCTTCGTGCCGCTCTTCCCGGTGCTGGGGATCGTCTTCTCGCTTTTCCTTGCGGTCTTCGGACTCTCGCGCGCGACCTGGACGTGGTTCGTCATCGCGCTGATCTGCGGGCTGGTCTTCTTCTTCGCGTACGGCTTCAGGAAATCGAATCCGTCGGATGTCGTTCCGGTAGAGGAACCCTCCGGCCTCAGCGAGTTCGCGTAGGCGGACGTTACCTCGTGCGCGACGGGAAGCTGACATCGCCGGACGGGTGCGGCTGCCGAACCGCGACGAAGACGCTGGAGTGTTTCGCCGATGCCGGGGGTAACGACTTCGATGCGCGCATTGCGCGAATCGTAGCGCGCGCGCACGTTGAGAGCCCGCGCTACCGCGTCGAGCGAGATCATGACACGGCCGCGCACGCGGAAAGGCGCGTGATTGAAGGTTAGCGGCATGCCGTTGAGCGTGGCGTGTTTGTCGCCGACGCGAAGGCGCAGCGAGGTGTTGCCGAGCACTACCACGATGTTACCGGTCTTCCCGTCGACCTGCGTGTCGGCGCCGAGCGCGTCGGCGAGCGTACGCAGCGGCACGTAGGCGCGCCTGCTCGCGGTCGTCACCGGCTGCACGTCGCTGTCGACGCGCTGGCCGTTGACCAGCATCTCCGTCGGGCGCGAAAACGCGAGCGCAGCCGACGTGACGAACGCCGCCACGGCAATCACCAGCAATCCGCGGCCGCGCAATCCCAAGTAGAGATCCTTGGTCCGAGCGATCATACGGCGTGCTCCGCAGCCTCGGCCTCGGCGCCGATCTCGCCGGCGTATGCCGGATACTTCTCTGCGATCACCTTCTCGATCTCGAGACGCAGCATTCCCAGCAGCTCGCTCTCGGGATAGGTCCCGACGAGCTCCCCGGCGCGATAGATCGCGCCCTTGCCCTTGCCGCCCGCAACGCCGACGTCGGCCATCTTCGATTCGCCCGGCCCGTTCACGACGCAGCCCATCACCGCGACCTTCACGGGAGCGCTGTACGACTTCGCGATCGCCTCGACGGCACGGCCCAGCTCGAGCACCGAGATCTCGGCACGTCCGCACGACGGACACGCCGTGATCTCGAATCCCTTTTCGCGCAGGCCGAGCGACTTGAGGATGCCCCAACACACGGGAACCTCCTCGATCGGATCGTCGGCCAACGAGACGCGAATCGTGTCGCCGATGCCCTCCCAGAGCAGGATGCCCAGGCCGATCGACGACTTGATGGTGCCGTCGCGCAACAGCCCGGCCTCGGTGATCCCGAGGTGCAGCGCGTACGGCGTGTCGCGTTCGCGCAGCCGCTGATCCATCAGGCGGTACGCGTGCACGGTCGTCGCTACGTCGTGCGCCTTGAGCGAGATCGCAATGTCGGTATGTCCGTGCTCCTCCAATATCTCGACGTGACGCAGCGCGGAGAGGACCATCGCCTCGGACGTATGGCCCAGCGACTTCTCGAGATCCGGCGCGAGCGAACCCATGTTAACGCCGACGCGTATCGGAATGTCGCGCGCCTTGGCGGCGGTCACCACCTCGACGACCTTTCTGGGATCGCGAATATTGCCGGGATTCAGCCGCAGCTTGGCGACGCCGGCCTCGATCGCCGCTAACGCCATCTTGTGATCGAAGTGGATGTCGGCCACGATCGGCACCGGCGAGCGATACACGATCGCAGGGAGCCCCGCGGCGTCGGGTGGATCCTTCACCGTCACGCGGACGACCTCGCAGCCCTCCATCGCGAGCCCGTAGACCTGCTCGAGCGTCTTGTCGGCGTCGGCGGTATCGGTCGTGGTCATGGACTGCACGACGACCGGATGATCGCCCCCGATCCATACGCTCTTCGCGTCGGATTTACCGGTCTTGTTCTGAAGGAAGATCGGCTTGCTCTTGCGCCGCACGCGCAGCACTACATTACTCCCTGTCCATTGACGATGCGCGCGATGTCGTGGAACGCGACGAGCATGATCAGCGCCATCAGCGCCGCGAACCCGGCGATGTGCACCATCGCCTCCTTCTCCGGATCCACCGGTCGCCCGCGGACCAGCTCCGCGACGATGAACGCGGCGCGACCGCCGTCGAGCGCGGGAATGGGCAGCAGGTTGAACAGCCCGAGGGCGAACGAGATCGTCGCCGCGAGCGAAAAGTACGGCCCCCATCCCCAGTCCTGCACGGTCGCGGCGACCTCACCCATGCCGATCGGCCCGGCGATCTGCGGCGCGTACTTCGCGAACTGCGTCACGAGCAGGCCGAGACCGCCGAACGTCTGATTCGCGATCGCGACGAACTCGTTGCCGCTCTCGCGGATAGCTTGCGCCGCGCCGATGCGCTCGTACGCCGGAACCGGCGAGAAGCCGATGCAGCCGAAATTCTTTCCGACCTGCGCCGGGCACGGACGCGGAACCACGTAGACTTCCGTCCGCGCGCCGTTGCGTTCGTAGACGAGATCGAGCCGTTTGCCGAGCGCCTGGTGGATGGTATCGACCAGCGTTTTTCCGTTAGCGATCCCGACGTTATCGATCGCCACGATGCGATCGCCCGGCGCGATACCCGCGATGGACGCCGGCGATCGGGCCAGCACCTCGCCGACAACCGGCTGCGCCTTGTCGCTGGCGACTCCGAACGCGAGCGCCCCCGTCAATAGGATGAGGTAGCACAGCAGAAAGTTCGAAAACGGGCCGGCCAGGATGATCGCGAGCCGCCGCCAGGGCGACTTCGCCTGGAAATTGTTTTCTGCTATCGACCCCTGCGTGCGAAAGTCGCGCTGCTGCTCGGCCTCCGAGACGCGATTGTCCTCTCCCTCCATGGCGCAAAAGCCGCCGATCGGCAGGACGCGCAGCGAGTACAGCGTGCCGCTGTGCGGGCTGGTCCAACTCGCGAGCTTCGGGCCGAACCCCACGGCGAACTCGTTGACCCGTACTCCGTTGCGGCGCGCGAGCGCGAAATGACCGAGCTCGTGCAGTACGATCAAGACGGAGAGCATCACGAGGAAGGTAAGAACCTTCTCGAATCCGACCAGGGTGACCACGGCTAACAAACTCACTGACTGACTGATCCTTCGATGACGCCGACGATCTCTCCGGCGGTCCGGCGAGCCCAGCGATCGGCGGCGCGAATGCTCTGCAGGGTGTCCTCCTCGGGCCGCGTTCGGCTCAGTGCGCCCTCGATGACCTCGGGAATGCGTCCAAATCCAATTCTTCCCGCGACGAACGCTTCCACCGCGATTTCGTTTGCGGCCGAGAGCACGGCCGGCAAGGTGCCGCCCCCGGCGAGCGCCTCATAGGCCAGGCGAATGCACGGAAACCGTTGCGGGTCCGGCGATTCGAAGTCGTAACGCAGGGCGACGTCTCCCTGCTTCGCGCCCAGCGCTCGCAGCACGTCGCCCGCCCCACCGTTGAACGTCAATCGCTTTGGATAGCTCAGCGCGTAGGCTATCGGCAGGCGCATGTCCGGCGCGGCCAGCTGCGACTTCACGCTCCCGTCGTTGAACACGACGAACCCGTGCGCGACCGACTGTGGATGCACGACGATCGCAATGCGCTCGCCCGGCATCCCGAACAGCCGGCTCGCCTCGATCACCTCGAGGCCCTTGTTCATCATCGTGGCCGAGTCGATCGTGTTCTTCGTGCCCATTCGCCACGTCGGATGCGCCAGCGCCGAAGCGACGTCCGCGCTGTCCATCGCGGCGCGCGAGGCGCGCCAGAACGGACCGCCCGACGCGGTCAGCACGATCGCGGCGACGCTCGACCGCTCCTCACCCACGAGGCACTGAAAGATCGCGCTGTGTTCGCTGTCGACCGGGAGGAGGCGCGAACCGCTCGAGCGTCCACGCGCCATGAGGAGCGCGCCGGCTGCGACGACCAGCTCCTTGTTGGCGATCGCGATATCGATGCCCCGGTCGACGGCCGCGAACACCGCCTCGAACGCGACGGAGCCGTCGGTCGCCGCGAGCACGATCTCGGGATCGCCCTCGACGGCCACGCGCCGCAACCCGGCGGGTCCGTCCTGCGCCGTCGTCGCAATCTCCACGCCGAAGCGCGCCGCCTGTTCGCGCAGCAGCTCGACGTTGCGTCCCGCGGCGAGCCCGACGACCTGAAACTCGTCGGGATGGCGCGCGACCACGTCGAGCGCTTGCGTACCGATCGAGCCGGTCGATCCCAAGATCGCGACGCGCTTGCGAGTGCTCACGTAATCGTCAGAATCCCGATCAGATGCAGCGTCGCGAAGAACGTTACGCCGCCGAGGAAGTACGAATCGAACCGGTCGAGAACGCCGCCGTGGCCCGCGATCGCGGCGCCGGCGTCCTTCACGCCCGCGTCTCGTTTGAACGCGGATTCGACGAGGTCGCCGGCCTGCGCTGCGATGCTGGTGAAGAGGCCCAGAACCGCGCCTTGCCACCACTGCAGGTGCAGCTGCGGAATCCACGTCGCGCCAATCGCCACGAGCACGACGATCGCGAGCGATCCGGCCGATCCCTCCACGGTCTTCTTAGGCGAGATCTTGGTGAGCGGATGGCGGCCGAGACTCGTGCCGACGATCATGCCGAACACGTCCGTGAACGCGATCAGCACGATCACGTAGAAGGTCAACCAGATGCCCGTCATCGGAATCTGCCGAATGAACACGAAATACGTAAGCAGCTTGCCGATGTATAGCACGGCGAGCAGCGTGTATGCGGTGCGCGCGAAGTAGCCCTTCTGCTCGCCGTACATGCCGATCCAGAACGCGACGATCACGATGGCCGCGAGGAGTATGCCCTCCCACTTGTGCAGAACTCCGAAAACCGCCATGGCGACGTAGGCACAGACGGCAAGCACCGCGACGGGATACTCGAGCGGCTGACCCTTGATCGAGCACATGTAGTTGAACTCGTAGATGCTGGCGAGGCCGATCGCCAGAAGCAGCAGGTAAAACGTCCAAGGAATGACCACGCATGAGAGCCCGATCGCCGCGACGATCAGGCCCACGACGACGCGCCCCTCGGTCAAGTCCCGCCGAAGCGCCGTTCCCGCCGTTGAAACTCGATGAGCGCTCGTATCAGATCATCCTTCGAGAAGTCCGGCCAATAGACGTCGGTCATCACGAGTTCGGCGTACGCGGCCTGGTAGAGCAGGAAGTTCGAGAGCCGCTGCTCGCCGCCTGGGCGAATCAAGAGATCGAGCTCGGGCAAGTCAGCCGTGTACAGATAGCGGCCGATCATCGCTTCGTCGATCGCATCCGCCGCGACGGCCCCGCGGGCCACGTCGCGCGCAATCGCGCGCACGGCGCGTTCCAGCTCGGCCCGCGAGCTGTAGTTGACGGCGAGGCTGAGCAGCAGGCCGGTGCTCGCGGCCGTCTGAGCCTGCAGATCCGCCAGCGCCCGGCGCGGAGCGTCGGGCAGCGATTCCCATTCGCCGATGACCCGAACGCGAACGTTGTTACGTCGCAGCTCGACCAGCTCGCCGCGCGCAAAGTGCACGCAGAGCTCGAACAGCAGGGAGATCTCGCGCGCCTCGCGATTCCAATTCTCGGTTGAAAAACCGTAGACCGTGAGGGCGCCGATGCCGAGGTCGCTCGCGCCGCGCGTGACGCGGCGTAGCGCGATCATCCCGCGCCGGTGTCCCTCGATTGCCGGTACGCCGTGCTCTCTGGCCCAGCGCCGGTTCCCATCCATGATGATCGCGACGTGGCGCGGAAAAGTGTTGCGGTCGAGCTCGATCCGCTCGCGGGAGGCCAGCGAGATGCTCATGTTTTTCGATACGACTCGTAGCCGACCGTGAGGTCGGCCGCGCCGTCTTCATCTATTCTCAAGCGCAGCACGCGCAGAGTGCCGCACCCGATCCACGAGCCGTAGGGGACCAGCGTGTGCAGACGAATCGCCCGATCCGCGAGCACGCGCCGCGCCCGCACCTCCGGCATCAGCGTCAAGTCGTCGCTCACACCTCCATGATCTCTTTCTCTTTGGCGCCGACGAGCGCGTCGATCTCCTTGACGTACTTGTCGGTCAGCCGCTGCAGCGACTCCTGCATGCGCTTGCTGTCGTCTTCGGTGATGTCATGCGATTTGAGCTGCCCCCGCAGCTCATCGTGCGACTTGTGCCGGACATTGCGCACGGCGATGCGGCCGTCCTCGGCCTTCTTCTTGATGAGCTTGACGAGGTCTTTACGCCGTTCTTCGCTCAGCGGCGGAATGACCAGCCGTATCGCCGAGCCGTCCACGGCGGGGGTCAGTCCGAGCTCGCTCTTCTCGATGGCCTTTTTGATCGCGGCAACGACGCCCTTGTCCCAGGCCGTGATGACCAGGGTGCGCGAGTCCGGAGTGGAGACGCCGGCGACCTGCTTCACCGGCACCGGCTGGCCGTAGGCCTCGACCACGAGGCGATCCAGCAGTGCTGGAGCGGCCCGGCCTGTTCGAATCGACGCGAACTCGTGGCGCGTCGCGTCCACGCACTTTTGCATGTGCGACTCGATCTCTTTGAAATATGCGTCGGTCATATCTTACGCCTTCGCCCCCACTGGCGCGGGCTCGCGGCGACCGACGTAGGTACCAATCGGCTCGCCCCAGATCACTCGCCGGATGTTTCCCGCGACCGTCATGTCGAAGACGATCACCGGCAGCGAGTTGTCCATGCAGAGCGCCATCGACGTGGAGTCCATCACTTCGAGTCCGCGCTGCAAGACATCCATGTACTCCAGGCGCTCGAAGCGCGTCGCCGTGGGATCCTTCTTCGGATCGGCCGAGTAGATGCCGTCGACCTTCGTCGCCTTCAGGATCGCCTCGGCATTGACTTCCACGGCCCGCAGCGCGGCCGTCGTGTCGGTAGTGAAGTACGGATTACCGGTTCCCGCGGCGAAGATGACGACGCGACCCTTTTCGAGATGGCGTATCGCGCGGCGCCGAATGTAGGGCTCGGCGATCTGATGCATCGCGATCGCGGTCTGCACGCGCGACGCCACGCCCATGCGCTCGAGCGCATCCTGAAGCGCTAACGCGTTGATCACTGTCGCGAGCATCCCCATGTAGTCGGCCGTCGCACGATCCATGCCGGCCTGTTCGTGCACCTTGCCGCGCCAGATGTTGCCGCCGCCGACGACGATGGCGACGGAGACGCCCGATCGGCTGACCTCTGCGATCTGATCCGCCATGTTGCGAGTCGTAGTGACGTCGACGTCGGTCGCGTCTCCGGCAAAGGCCTCGCCCGATATCTTCAGCAGGACGCGCGAGAATCGCGGCCGCGCCGGCATCAGATCATTCACCCAACGCGTACCGCACAAAGCGCCGCACTAAGATACGCTCGCCGAGCGCACCGATCGCTCGGTTCACCACATCGCCGACGGTCACGGAGTCGTCCTTCACGAAGGCCTGATCGAGCAGACAGTGCTCCTCGAACCACTTGTTCAGCTTTCCCTCGAGGATCTTTTCGACTACCTCCGGCGGCTTGCCCGACGGGACGCCGGCGCGAAACTCCGCCCGCAGAGTGTCGACAACGTCGCTGGGGACCGCCTCGCGGTCCAGATACTGCGGCGACATGGCGGCGACGTGCATCGCCACGTCCCGCGAGAGCTCCGCAAACTTGGGGTTGCGCGCCACGAAATCCGTTTCGCTGTTGAGCTCGACGAGCACGCCGATCTTGCCGCCGGCGTGGATGTAGCTCGTAACCAGTCCTTCGTTGGCGGAGCGCTCGGATTTCCTCGCCGCCTGGGCGGCGCCGCGCTCGAGCAGCAGCGCCTTGGCGCGTTCCGGATCGCCTCCCGCGTCGAGGAGCGCCCTTCGGCAATCCATCATCGGCGCGCTGGTCTCTTCGCGCAGCGCCTTGATCTCTTCGGGCCTCGGCTGATAGGAAATCAACGCCCCGCCTCCGCCATTGTCGTAAGGGCCTCTTCGGCGGCGTAATCCTGCGGCGAGGCCTCGTAGACCGACGCCTCGTACGAACTCTCGCTCTCCGTGCGGCCCTCGATGATCGCATCGGCGATCTTGCCGACCATCAGTTTGACGGCGCGAATGGCGTCGTCGTTGCCGGGAATCGGGTAGTCGATCTCGTCAGGATCGCAGTTCGTGTCGATCACGGCGATGATCGGTATCTTCAGCTTCCGCGCCTCCAAGACGGCAATGCGTTCCTTCTTGGGATCGACCACGAAGAGCGCGTCGGGGAGACGGTGCATATCCTTGATGCCGCCGAGAAAGCGCTCGAGCCGGTTCATCTCGTCCTGCAGCTTCGCGACCTCTTTTTTGGGAAGCCGCTCGAAGTCGCCCTGGAGCTTCATGTTCTCGAGCTCGCGTAGACGCGCGATGCGCTTCTGGATCGTCGCGAAGTTCGTCAGCGTACCACCAAGCCAACGCTGATTGATGTAAAAGGTTCCGGCGCGCTCGGCCTCCTCGCGGACGACGTCCTGCGCCTGTTTCTTCGTGCCGACGAACAGAATGACGCGGCCCTCCCGTGCCAGCTGCTTGACGACCTCGTAGGTCTCGCGCAGACGCTGCACGGTGAGGGCCAAATCGATAATGTAGATGCCATTGCGCTCCTGAAAGATGTAGGGTTTCATCTTCGGGTTCCATCGGCGCGTCTGATGGCCGAAATGGACGCCCGCCTCCAAGAGCTCCCGCATGGAAACGACGGTCATTCGAGTGTACCTTTCTGGCCCCCGGCCGCCGCCCATCGTGGAATCGCGGCCGTCTCGTGGAGCCATCGGCACCCCGCCTCCGTGCGGGGTGAAGTGAGTAAGACAGCCGCGCGATTATATCACGCGGCCGTCCACGCTCCAAGACCGGCGAAGCAAGCAAGGGCGGTAGGTTACGGCCGCGCTTCGTACACGATATTGAACGGGGTCTCCGCCGCGCGCCGGAAGTGCCCGAAGCCCGCTTGGCCCACGACCTCGCGCATCCGCGTCTCGCCGGCCTGCGCGCCGAGCGCCAGTCCGACCCCCTGCGCGATCGACGAGGGCGTGCAGAGCATCACCGAGGCGGCGTAATAGATGCGCCCGACCGGTGTCAGGTTCGCTTCGAGCGTGTCGCCGGCGAACGGCTCGACGATCATGAGCGTTCCGTTCGGTTTGAGTACCTGGCGCGTGCGCGAGAGCACCCCGACAGGGTCGCCCATGTCGTGCACGCAGTCGAAGCAGCAGATGAGATCGAAGGCGAGATCCGGCGTCGCGTCACCCGACACGATCTCGAAGCGCACGCGATCCTCGACGCCGGCCTCTCGAGCTGCCTTTCGCGCCGCTGCGATCGACGGTTCGTGATAGTCGTAGCCGACGAACCGGGACATGGGGTACGCCTGTGCCATCAGTATCGTCGAGGTACCGTATCCGCAGCCGATATCGGCTACTAATGCGCCGGTGCGCAGCTTCGACTCGACGCCGTCAAGCGAGGGGATCCAGTCCGAGACCAAATGCGCGGCGTATCCGTTTCGGAAGATTCGTTCGGTATTGCCGTAGAGCCGCGGATCGTGCTCGTGCCAGCCCACGCCCTCGCCGGTCAAGAACGCCTGCGCGATCTTCGGCTCGTCCGCGAACAGCGGCTGCCCCATCCCGAACAGCCCGCACATATTCAGCTCGCTTGCGTCGTCCGCCAACAGCGGAACGTGCTCAGCGGGCAGCGCGAATTGCTTCGTCGCCGGGTCGTAGCTCAGGTATCCGGCCGCGGCCTGATTCGCGAGCCACTCGCGGACGTATCGTTCGTGGGTCTTCGTCCGATCGGCCAGCTCGCGCGAAGTCGACGGTCCGTCGCTCGCGAGCGCCTTGTACAGCCCGAGGCGGTCGCCGATCAAGACCGACGATGCCGTCAGAACCGCGCCGACGTCGTTGAGGAACCGTCCGACCGCGGCCTCGAGCTTCGCGGGGTCGAACGGGAGTGCGCTAGTAGTCAAGGTGTCGTCCTCCGTAGTAGAAAAGCTCTGACCACCATAGCAATGCGAGGTGCGCCTTTGCATCGGGAGGTGTACGGAGGAACGACGCGGGCGTCTCGGAGCCCGCTGATCGGCCGAGCGGGGCAGCTGGAGCTGCTGGAGAGGCTCTTCGCCGGCGCCGCGGGGGGCGAGAGCGCCGCCGCTTTGCTGTGGGGCGAAGCGGGGGTTGGAAAGACGCGTTTGCTCGACGAATTCGCGCCGCGAGCCCTGGCCCTCGGCGCCGAGATCGGCCGGGCGTTATGTTTCGAGTCGCTGTGTCCGCCCTTCGCGCCCCTGCAAGAAGCATTCGCCGCGCTCGGCATCGCCGGTGCTTTTGAGGATCGCGGCGCAATCGCCGGCGACCTTTCCGAAACGGCGCGCCATCGCGCCCTGTTGCGGGCGGCTGAGGCCTTCCGCGCCGCCGCGGTCAAGCCGATCGTCTTGATCGTCGACGACCTGCAGTGGGCCGACCACGCGACCCTGGATTTTCTTGCCGTTCTTACGGCGCGGCGCACCGGCAGGTGGCTATTTCTCGGAGCCGTTCGTTCGGACCAGCTGGAGCTCGTTCACCGGCGCCGCGAGGCGTTGAACCGATTGGAGCGCCAAGGCGCCGTGGCGGTCGCCGTGCCGCCGCTCGACGCGGATGAGATGCGGCACCTCGTTATCAGCATTTGGCCGGCCAATTCCGCGGATCCGAGCCGCGCCATCGCGCGGGTCTGCGAGTTGGCGGAGGGCAAGCCGTACTTCGCCGAAGAGTTGGTTAACAGCGCCGTGATCGCCCCCGAGGGACCGTTCGTCGACGCGCCGCTGAGTATCCGGGCGGGCGTACTCGCCAGGTTCGAACGGCTCGGCCCGGAGGAACGCCGCATCCTGCTCTATGCCTCCGTGATCGGCCGCAGCTTCGACGTGCCGCTCCTCGCGCGGATCGCCGCCGTCTGCGATGCAGACGCGGCGGGCGCGCTCGCGCGAGCGCGCGATCTTCAGCTGGTTCGCGAGACCCGCGCGACCGCCGGCGTTCTCACTTTCCGGCATGCGATCACGCGAGAGATCCTTTACCACGAGCTCTTGGCGTTTCAGACGCAGACCATTCATCGCGAAATCGCAGAATGTTTAGAGAAACAGCACGACGCCGATCCCATCGACCTCGCCTATCACTGGAGCGCGGCCGGCGATCGCAAACGGGCCGGCGGGGCTTACGAGCGCGCCGGCGACAGCGCGCTATCGCGCAATGCGCACCGCGACGCGGAGGCCGCATACCGTGGCGCCATTGCGTCGCGAAGTGCCACCGAAGCGGCGTACGCCCCGCTCTGCGAGAAGTTCTCGCGCGCGCTTTCGATCAATGGGGAGGTCGAGGAGGCGTGCACCGCCGGTGAAACTGCCGTAAACGCCTACGAAGCGGCCGGCGATGCAGAGCACGCATCGATCGTGGCGATTCGTCTCGCCCGGCGCATCTACGAAAGCGGGAGACCGGAGGAGGCGGCAGCGACCGCGCAGCGGGCGCTGCGCTTGAGCGGCGGTCGCGGGCCTGTCGCGTACGGCGCTTATGTGACGCTGGCGCACTTCGATGCGTTGCAGGGCGCGAACGACGCGGCCGCCGCCTATCTCGTCGCGGCCGAGGAGACGCCAGGCGAACATTCGGCGCTCGATCGCCGCAACGCGTGCATGGTGCGCGCTCTCATCGCCGCTACTTCGGGTCGATTGATAGATGCATTCGAAGAGTACGAGCGCGCCGCCGCTCTCGCGCGCGACTCGAAAGATCCCGAGCAGCTCGCGTGGACCCTGAACAATTACGCGAGCCGGGCGATGGCCTCCGGCTGGATGGATCGTGCCTTCGCTGCGTATCGCGAGGCGGCCGGCTGTGCTCGTAGCAAAGACTTCGGAAAGGTCGGAGCGACGACCATTCAAGGTCTCGCGTTTGCGAGGCTGCTCGCCGGGGATCTCGCGTCGGTGCGCGCTCGGCGGCGGGAAGATGCGCAGCTTCCTCCGGGCATCGCAATGACTCAGACGGCGCGCGCCGCGCTGGCCGTTCGACTCGCATATTACGGTGACGACGACGCGGAGGCCGCCCAATTCGTTACGCCCGCTTCGCTCGATCTCGCCTTCGGCTCGGGCGAGACGCAGCGAATCGGGCTGCTCGCCGGCTGCGTCGCGGCGTACTACGATGCGACTAAACGGCGCGCCGAAGCCTCCGCCCTACGCACGCGCGCGCTCGCGGCGCTGCACTCCGTCGATTTCTCGTTTTGGCTACTGGATCAGCTCGCCGGAAGCTCTGACCCGCACGAGCGCGCGCAAGCGCGCGACCTCCTGGCCGAGGCCGGGCGCGATTCGGCCAACCGCGCCGCGCGCGCCTACTTGACGCTATTCGAGGCTCGCGTCGCGAAGCGCCGGCGTGCCGCCGGCGCCAAGGAGCTCGCCGGCGAAGCGGCGGCCCAGTTCGAACAAATCGGGTGGCCGTGGGAACGAGCCCAGGCTCTCGAACTCGAGGGGCGCTACGCCGAGGCCATCGGGCTTTATCGCCGCCATGGATTCCTGCGCAACGCGCGCGAGCTCAGGCTTACGAGGCAGCGCGCACGCCATCGGGCGGGGCGGCACGAATTGACCAGGCGGGAGCTCGAGGTGGCGCGGCTCGCGGCGCAAGGCAAGAGCAATCGAGCGATCGCGTTGGAGCTCTTCATCGGGGAGCGCACGGTGGAGACGCACATCGCCGCGATCTTTGATCGGTTCGATCTCACGTCGCGGCGCCAGCTCGCCGCACTCGTCGCCGATTCGACCGAGCAGGGCGCAGCCAAATCCCCTTCGTAGAGCGAGGCATGCGCTGGCTGGTCACCGGGGGACTCGGATTCATCGGCTCCCATTTCATTCGGCTCGTCCTGCGCGAGCGTCCCAACGTCGAGATCGTGAACTTCGACGCGATGACCTACGCCGGCAATCCTGAGAACTTGCGGGACGTCGAAGGGAACGCTCGTTATCGCTTCGTCATGGGCGACATTTGCGATGCGACCGCCGTGAGTGCGGCGCTGGCCGGCGGCACGGACGCCATCCTGAACTTCGCGGCGGAGACGCACGTCGATCGTTCGATCCTCACTCCCCGCGAGTTCTTGCGGACCGACGCACTGGGCACGCTGGTGCTGCTCGAAGCCGCGCGCGAGCGGGCCGTACCGCGTTTTCTCCAAGTGTCCACCGACGAAGTCTACGGCGACGTGGCGCGCGGCGAATCGCTCGAGGCCGATCCGGTTGCTCCGCGCAGCCCGTACGCCGCCAGCAAGGGCGCTGCAGACCTCATGACGCTCGCTTATCACTCCACCTACGCGCTGCCCGTGCTCGTCACGCGAGGCAGCAACACATATGGCCCCAATCAGTATCCCGAAAAGATCGTGCCGCTCTTCGTCACGAATTTGATCGACGATCGCCCCGTGCCCGTCTACGGCGACGGCCTGCAAATTCGCGACTGGCTGCATGTCGTCGACCACGCGCGGGCGATCCTTCACGTACTCGAAAGCGGCGCGCCGGGCAACGTTTACAATGTGGCCGGCGGAGCGCCGCAGACGAATCTCGACCTGACCCGCACGCTGGTGCGCCTCTGCGGACGATCCATGCAGACGCACGTCAATCACGTCACGGATCGCGCGGGGCACGATCGCCGCTACGCCGTAAACGCGAAAAAGCTCCACGACTTGGGCTGGAGGCCGCAAATCCAGTTCGCCGACGGCATCGCGCAGACCGTTGCGTGGTACCGAGCCAACGAATCTTGGTGGCGACCCCTAAAGGGGACCCACGCTGCGAAAGTCAGCGTGGGGGCGCGCAGCGGAGATTTCGGCGCTGCGACGCAGGTGCCGAAAGCGAAGCGGAGCGCTAGCCGAGCGGCGAAGTCGCGAGGCGTTTAAAGAAGAGTATGTCGAAATTTGGGGGGCCTACGCTGCGAAAGTCAGCGTGGGGGCGCGCAGCGGAGATTTCGGCGCTGCGACGCAGGTGCCGAAAGCGAAGCGGAGCGCTAGCCGAGCGGCGAAGTCGCGAGGCGTTTAAAGAAGAGTATGTCGAAATTTGGGGGGCCTACGCTGCGAAAGTCAGCGTGGGGGCGCGCAGCGGAGATTTCGGCGCTGCGACGCAGGTGCCGAAAGCGAAGCGGAGCGCTAGCCGAGCGGCGAAGTCGCGAGGCGTTTAAAGACGAGTATGTCGAAATTTGGGGGACCCACGCTGCGAAAGTCAGCGTGGGGGCGCGCAGCGGAGATTTCGGCGCTGCGACGCAGGTGCCGAAAGCGAAGCGGAGCGCTAGCCGAGCGGCGAAGTCGCGAGGCGTTTAAATGAAAGGTGTAATTTTGGCCGGGGGACTCGGCACTCGGCTGCATCCGCTGACCAAAGTGACGAATAAGCATCTCTTGCCGGTCTACGATCGGCCGATGATCTACTATCCGCTGCAAACGCTGTGCGACGCGGGCATCCACGAGGTGATGATCGTCACCGGTGGCAATTCGGCCGGCGACTTCCTCCGTTTGTTGGGAAACGGCGCCGACTTCGGCTTGCACCGCATCTATTATGCATACCAGCAGGGAGAGGGCGGCATCGCCGACGCGCTGCGGCTGTGCGAACACTTCGCCGACGGCCGGCGCATCGTCGTGATCCTCGGCGACAACATCTTCCAACGCAGCATCGAGCCCTACGTGCGCCGCTTCGCGGAGCAGCCATCGGGAGCTCGCATCCTCCTCAAGGAGGTCGAGGAGCTGCAACGCTTCGGAGTGCCGGTCTTCGACGGCGAGCGTATCGTGGCTGTCGAAGAGAAACCGGAGCGCCCCAAGAGCCGCTACGCCGTCACGGGCCTGTATATGTACGATGCTCGCGTCTTCGACTTCATACGCACGCTCAGACCTTCGGCGCGCGGCGAGCTGGAGATCGCCGATGTCAACAACTGCTACATAGCGGAAGGTGCCCTTCATTACGACGTGCTGGACGGCTGGTGGAGTGACGCCGGAACCTTCGAGAGCCTTTTTCGCGCGGGCGAGCTGATCGCCCGGGACAGCTCAGGAGTGCGCGAGGCCGATCGGCAATAGCGCCAGCGCGACGATCACGAGTACGCCCGCGAGCGCACCGCGGAACCAGCGCTCCGGAAGCTTCGTCACCAAGTGCGAACCGACGAAGACACCGGGAATCGACCCCGCCAGCAGCGATCCGGCGATCGTAGGATTAACGTCACCGATCCGCCAGTGACCGAGCAGCGACGGCACGAGCACGACCACCGCGAACGCCAGATCCGTGCCCACCAGGCGGCGCAGCGCAACGACCGGCGCAACGAGCAGAAGCAACGGCAGGGTCAGCGACCCCGCGCCGATCGAGGTGATGCTCACCGTCAGGCCCACGAAGAATCCAATTGCCGCCAGACGCAAGCTGGGCGGCGGTTTCGCGCCGTTGGCGGGCATGTCGCTCGCAAGGCGGCGGTTGAAAGTGATTCCGGCCGCGGAGACGAGCAGCGCCGCCGCCACGGCGATGCGCAGAACGCCGTCTAGCTGGTGGGACGCGAGGGTCCGATGCAGATGCGCGCTGACCACAACGCCGATGATCGCTCCGGGAAGGCCGCCGATCGCGAGCCGCCAGAGCACCGAACCCTGCACCGTCCGCTTCTGTACGTGAGTGATCATCGCGACCAGCCGGGTCGCGAGCGCGAAAAGAAGGTCCGAGCCGATCGCCTTATCGGTGCCGACCCCGAGAAAGATCAGGAGCGGCGTCGTGATGGCGCCGGCCCCCACGCCGCTGTACGCCGTGCATGCGCCCACGACAAACCCGACGAGAACGTAACTGAGATTCACGGGGGTGTCATCTCCTCGGCATTTAGTAGACCTAGGTCAATTCCACGGCCAGCGGAGTCTCCCCGCTAACCGTACCGGCGCTCGGTTGCTTATGCTCCACGCCGGCCGGCATCTCGGGGAGTATCGGCCTCCGCGGATTCTTTTCCTACCTGCCTATTGAGGATTTCCGGGCGCTGCACGCGCACGCCGGGCGGTGCCTCGATTCCGAGTTTGACGTGATCGCGGTCCAGGCCGACGACCACGACGCGAATGTCGGTTCCGATCATGATCGACTGATTCGTTTTCCGGCTGAGCACGAGCATGAAGCGCCCTTCCTGGCTGCCTTCGAGCCGTTTGCGGCCACGTGCTCTTCGTTCACCGCTAGAGGTTGCCCCTCGTGCCCCAATGAAACCACGACGACTTCGGGAGGATCGGCCAATGGTTAAAGACATCGCGTTCGTCGCTTATTCCGTTCGGGACGTGCCGCGTGCGCGGGATTTTTATCGCGACACGCTGGGTCTCGTTCCCGGCGACGCCTTCGGCGACCACTGGGTCGAGTTCAACGTCGGCAACACGACCTTTGGCATCGGCAACGGCGAGGGCCTCGGCTTCGAGCCGGGCGGCTCCACCGGCGCGGCCTTCGAAGTCGACGACATGCAGGCCATGCGCGAGCGCCTGCAGGCCGCCGGGGTCGAAGTCAGCGAGATCTACGAGTTTCCCGCGTGCTCCAGCTGTTTCGCGCGCGATCCCGAGGGCAATCGATTCGCCCTGCATCAACGCCGGCCGCCCGCGCACGAGAACGCCGCCTAAGGAACCTCACGCTTCTTACGCCGAGGCCGTCTCCCGCGCGGCCTCGATCAAGATCTGCGCGACTTCCGGTCGCGAGAACTCCGGCGGCGGCAGCTGGCCGTCGCGCAGCATCTGACGTACCTGAGTGCCGCTCAGCGTGACGTGGCTCTCGGGATCGTGGCTGCACGTCTTCCTCGAGGCCATGGACTGACAGCGCCTGCAGTAGAAGCTGTTTTCGAACTTGAGCGGCGTGATGCCGAGCTCTTGGGGCGTGAACTCGTCGAACATCTTCTGCGCGTCGTACGTCCCATAATAGCTTCCGACGCCCGCGTGATCGCGGCCCACGATGAAGTGCGTGCAGCCGTGGTTCTTGCGCATCATGGCGTGGAAGATCGCCTCGCGCGGGCCGGCGTAGCGCATCGCCGCCGGCAGTGTGCTGAGCAGCACGCGGTCGGACGGATAGTAGTTCTCCAGCAGCGCGCGATAGCAGCGCATTCGGACGTCGGCCGGAATGTCGTCGCTCTTCGTCTCGCCGACGAGCGGGTGTAGGAGCAACCCGTCGACGGTTTCGAGCGCGCACTTCTGAATGTACTCGTGCGCGCGATGCACCGGATTGCGCGTTTGGAAGCCCACGATCGTCTTCCAGCCACGGCGCTCGAACTCGGCGCGCGTCTGCGCGGGTGACAGGCTGTCCGGTTCGGATTGCAGCGGCAGCAGCGACACCGGGCCGCCAACCAGCACATCCTTACGCGCCAGCAGCGCAACAACGCCAGGGTGCTTCTCCTCTTCCGTGCGATAGACGTTGCGCGCCTCGTTCAACTTGTCGTACTCGAAGACGTCCTCGACGTCGATGACGCCGCGCAGGACGCCTTCGCCGTCGTAGAGCGCCGCGCGCGTGCCGGCAACCGGCGCGTGTTCGCGATCCACGGCAAGAACCACGGGAATACTCCACGGCAAGCCGTTCTCCAGCCGCATCGACGTGACGACGGGATCGTAGTCCTTGCTCGTCATGAATCCGGTCAGCGGACTCAGGGCGCCGTTGCCGATCAGCCCGAGATCGTTGAGCTCGCGGCCGGTGAGCGTGAAGCTGCGCAGCCCCTTCGCGCTCCCGCGCAGTTCAGACTGCGCTTCCGGAGAATCGAAGATTCGATTGATCAGTTTTCCACCGTGAGGAGCGATCATAGCACCCCTTCCACGGAATTTATCCCGAGCGGAGTCGAGGGACTTAGGGACGGTTTCGCGCCGGCGTTCAAGTGGCCGCGCTTCGCGAGCTCGCCAAGGATTGTCGACACGCTCTCTTCGACCGACTCGACCTCGCTGTCGACCGTCACGTCGGGATGCTCCGGAGCCTCGTACGGGTCCGAGACGCCGGTGAAATGTTGCACCTCGCCGGCGAGCGCCTTGGCGTACAGACCCTTGACGTCGCGCCGTACGAGCTCGTCCAGGGAGCAGCGCACGTAGACTTCTACGAAGCGCTCGTTTCCAATTCGCTGACGCGCCTCGGCTCTCGCCTGTGCGTATGGCGAGATTGCGGCGGTGATCACCGCCGCGCCGTGGCGCACGAGCAAGGACGCAACGAACGAGATGCGTCCGATATTGATGTCGCGGTCCGCGCGGCTGAATCCCAAACCTTTCGAGAGATGCGTCCGTACCTCGTCGCCGTCGAGCACCTCGACGCTGCAGCCGCGCGCGCTCAGCTCGGGAGCAAGACGCTCGGCGATCGTGCTCTTACCCGCGCCGGACAGACCGGTAAGCCACACGGTAAATCCCTGGTTCAACTGGAGTTCCTTTCTGGGAGGCTGAATGTCGGGGGTACCCATCACTCAAAAGGGGGAACTTCAAGGAGGACGTCCCCTGGATTAGCCGCCTCTTCGCCCCGGGCGCCTCCACTTCCGGCTTCCGCCCTCAAAGGGCCCTTAAACGAGAACTGCGCCGCGTGCAGCCGCGCGTAGGGACCGCCTTTCGCGAGCAGCTCGTCGTGCGTCCCCATCTCGATCACGCGCCCCGCCTCGATGAACAAAACGCGATGCGCGCGCCGGATGGTGGAGAGGCGGTGCGCGATGATCAGCGTCGTGCGTCCCGGAAGTAGCCGGTCGAGAGCTTCCTCGATCAGCGCTTCCGAGTGACTGTCCAACGCGCTCGTGGCCTCGTCGAGGATCAAAATGCGCGGATCGCGCAGCACCGCTCGCGCGATAGCGATGCGCTGGCGCTGCCCGCCCGAAAGGCGAACGCCGCGCTCGCCGACTTCCGTCGCATAGCCTTCTGGAAACGTCTGGACGTATTCGTCCACGTTCGCATCGGCAGCCGCGGCTCGAACCTCGGCGTCGGTCGCCCCGATCCGGCCGTAGCGAATGTTCTCTAAGACCGACGTCCGAAACAGCTGCACGTCTTGCGGCACGATGGCGATCGCGGCACGCAGGTCCTCGAGTCGCGCGGTAGCGATGTCGATGCCGTCGAGCAAGAGCCGCCCTTCCTGAGGCTCGTAGAAGCGCGGCACGAGGTTCGCGAGCGTCGTCTTCCCCGCACCCGATGGTCCCACGAGCGCCACGATCTCGCCCTCGTCGATGGTCGCGTTGACGTACCGAAGCGCCGGCGGGTCAGTCGGCCGATAGCGGAAGGTCACGTCCGCGTACTCGATGCGCCCGCGCACCGCTGGTAATGCGATCGCGCCGGGCGGGTCGCGCACCTCGACCGGCAGATCGAGCAGCTCGAACACGCGCCCCGCCCCCACGATCGCCTTGCCGATGTCGCCGAAGAACGCGGCGACGCGATTCATGGGATTCATTAGGTTTACCAGTAGGCCCCAATACATGAAGACCTTGCCGGTGTCGAGCCGGCCGACGAGGACCTCGCGCACCGAGAGCCACATGATCGCCACGACCGCGGCGACCATGATGGTCGAGATCACGAGCGGCTGCGTCTGGATGAACTGCGTCAGTTTCATGTACGCACCGAAAAAGTCGTCGTTGCGGCCGCGAAACCGCCGCACCTCAAACAGCTCGCGCCCGAAGGATTTGACGACGCGCTGGCCCTGGAGGATCTCCGAGAGGTTTGCCGTGAGGTCCGCGATACGCTGCTGCGCCCGATGCGTGCCGGCGGCGATCAGCCGCTGGAAGTTCGACACCGCGAACGAGACGATCGGCGCCACGAGCACCAGCGAGAGCGTCAGCAGCCAGTCGAGGTAGATCATCGTCGCAAACGACGAGATGAACGTAGCAAGCGCCACGACGAGCTGCGGGACCGACACGCTCACCGCGTCGATCATGATCTGCAAATCCGTCGCAAAGCGGGCGATCAGCTCGCCCGGCCGCCACTTGTCGAACTCGCCGAGCGGCAAGTTGAGCATACGCTCGAAAAGCCGCACTCGGAGGCGCGCGACGAGGTGCTGGCCGCTCCATGCCGTCAGATAGGTCTGCCCGTAGATCGCCGCGTTGGCGAGGATCAGCGCGACCCCCGTCAGTCCAAGCGCGAGGTAGAGCACTTGCAGGTCCGGCCTGTGGCCCGCGGCCGGTATGAGTACTTGGTTGATGATGATGCGGAAGGCCAGCGGCGGAACGATCGAAAGGACGCCGGCCAGGACGCCCATTCCCATTGCGAGCGCAATGCGCGGATAGTACGGGCGCGCTTGTAGCGCCAGGCGGTGCAAAATCGAGCGACGGCTCATCCGCCGCACGCTCTTGCTGCAGACCGTCAATGAAACCTGCCCTAGGAGCTTTGGGTACGTGAGGATGCGGAGGATTGCACGAACCAAAATGGACTGCTACTTTCACTCGAACGTACCATCGGTCGCGCCTTGCATCGAATGCGGTAAGCCGATTTGCGCCACGTGCCGCGACGAGCGCGGCGGTTGTCCCAGCTGCCGCCTCGCGGCCAAGGTTGAGGCCGCCACCGCGACGCGTCAGCAGATCCCCGGAGCCGTGCCGCCACGACCGGCGCCGGCGAGCGTCCGCGGAACGGCGACCGTCGCGACGGCGCCCGATCCCGTCGAGAGCCGCGCGCTCGTCGCGCTCGGCTATCCTCTTTGGCCGCTGGCACTGATCTCGCTCCTCGACCGGAAGCAGTCGCGCGCCCTCCGTCGTCAGGCGATTCAGGCGTTAGGCTTCAACGTCGGCTTCTTCGGCTTCTGGGCGCTACTCTCGCTCATCGCGCAGATACCGTTCCTCGGCTTCTCTGCGTGGGTGCTCGTACCGCTGCTCGCACCGCTCTTCCTAGTCGCCAGCGTCTACTACGGCATCAAGACCTGGAACGGCGACGACGTGCGCATACCAATCGTCACCAGTTGGCTCGACGAGCGCTTCCCTCAGGGGGAAACGAACTCGCGGTAGCGCCGCAGAAAGCCGCGCGCCGCGACGGCGTGGTCGACTGCGGGCGGCGGATACTGACCTTGGGCAAAGAGCGCGAGCCGTAGCTGCGCTGCGGACCGCGCTCGCGGCTGCCACGCCTCGAACGGAACGCTGCGCAGCTCGTCGATCCAGCGCCGAACGTAGAGCCCCGCGGGATCGTAGCGCCGCAGCTGCCGCTCCGGATTGTAAATCCGCGGATACTGCGCCATGTCCGCGCCGACGCCGGCAATCCACTGCCAGTTTCCCGTCGCCACCGCCGGGTCGTCCTCGATCAGGAACCGGTCCCACTCCGCGCGGCCCACGCGCCAATCGATGCACAGATCGAAGCAGAGAAATGAGGCCGCTACGGCACGAACGTGCGGATGCATCCATCCCGTCGCATGCAGCTGTCGGATTCCGGCGTCGACGAACGGATATCCGGTCGTCCCGGCGCGCCATGCCCCCAGGGCGGGGTGCGACCCTTCCCACCGAAAGCCGCGCATCTTCGTCTGCAGCGGCTCGAGTTCGGTCTGCGGATTGAACCACGAGAGCTGAAGGAAGAAGTCACGGTGGGCGAGTGCCCGTAAGAACAGACGCAGCGAGAGACGCTGCTCACCGACCGTAAACGCGTCGGCGATTCGCCGGCGCACGGCGAGCGCGACGGCCCGCGCAGAGATCGTGCCGAACGAGAGGTGCGCGGACAGCCCGGACGTCCCATCCTCCGACGGGACGTTGGCGTCGATCGCGTACTGTGCCGCCCGTTGGCGCAGAAACGTTTGAAAGAG
The DNA here is from genome assembly GCA_963723485.1 of Vulcanimicrobiota bacterium. Lineage (GTDB taxonomy): Bacteria > Vulcanimicrobiota > Vulcanimicrobiia > Vulcanimicrobiales > Vulcanimicrobiaceae > Cybelea. Next base: position 319,565 of record CAVRQS010000003.1, read on the forward strand.
CCGCCGCGCGACGGCGGAACCGCCGGCGGCCTGCGCGTTGCCGGCTCCAAACTCGTGTGGCTCCGGCAGCGGCTCGCCGTCGAGCTCTCCGCTGGCGAAGCGCAACAGCAGCGGATGCTCATGCGACGCGATCGGCAGCTCTCGCCAGACCTCGAAGTACGGCGCGAAGGCCCGGTAGCCGAGGCCTTCCGCGCTGCGCGCCCCGGCACTCTCCTGCGGCGCCACGGCAGGCGCGTCGTGCACGACCGACGCTCGCAATCCCGCTTCTTCGAGCGCGCTGCATAACGACGCGTCGCGCCGCATTCCGGCCTCGTCGTACGACGCGCTCCACGCCGCACCCGCGGCTCGCACCTCGCGCGCGACGCTCAACACGGCTTCGTCAACCGGTGCGCGGCGCACGATCAGCCGGCTCCCGCGCTCGCGCAGCTCGGCGTCGAGTGCGCGCACGGCCGAGCAAAAGAACGACGCTCTGCGCGGCGAGATGCGCAGGCGCTCGCCGGTTGCGGGGTCGATCACGAGCAGCGGCAGGACGGCGCCGTGCTCCGCCGCGGTCGCTAAGCCGGCGTGGTCGTCGAGGCGTAAGTCCTTATTGAAGCGGTAGATGAACGGCGCGTCCGCCATGGCGGGCCCGTTCGGTCGTTCGCCTACGTTCTCCCTAGGGACCCCTGAAGAAGTCCCGCTAGTGTCGCGTCGAGATGGTTCGCAGCGCCGCCCGACAGACGGCTTCGTCGAGAGCGCGATTGCCCGAGCTCTTCGTGACGACGCATCGGCCGGCGGCGCGTCCATCCAGGCGCACCCGCAACTCCATAGTACTCGACACTGCCGGCGCGAATACGAGCGACTCCGCCTCGTGTTGGCGGCGCGGCAAGGTGTGCGTGTCGAGAGCCGCAACGGCGCGTGCCGCGGCTTGCTCCGTCGCGGCGTTGCCCTGCGCCGCGACCGGCGCGTTCGGATGTCGCTCCATCGCGCGCAGGCCGGCAATCAGCACCACGGCGGCGGCCAGCGCGGCAACCCAGCGCAACCCGCCATACCGTTCGCGCGGCCGCATTCGTTCGGCGCGCAAATCGGGCTCCCACCGCTCCGCGTCGCGCGCTTTCGCTACGGTCGCCATCACTCGCTCGATCTCACGCTCGCCGCCCAGCTCGGCGCGGCAGCGCGCGCACGTGGCGAGATGCGATCGATACGTATCGCGCTGCGCATCCTCGGCCTCGCCCAGAGAGATCGCCCCGGCGAGTTTTTCGGCGCGTGCGCAGTCGCATCGCGTCATCATCTTGTCGTCTCCTCACTCATCACGGTTCTGAGCACGCGCATCGCCCGGCAGACTCGCTGCCGGACCGCGTCGGACGTCGTTCCCAACAACTCGGCTGCCTCCGCCGACGAGTATCCGACGTAGCTCGTCAACAGCAGCGCCGCCGACTGTTGCGGGGGCAGGTGCGTCAGTGCCGCCTGCAAGTCCACCGACGCGGCGCTGCGTTCGTCGACGCGCCAAGCGCCGCGATCGACGTCGCGGTCGAGCGGAAGGATGCGAAGCACCTTCTTCCGCCGCAGAAACGATATCGCCGCGTTCGTGGCGGCCCGGTAGAGCCATCCCCCCGTGAGCTCGCGCTGCGGGTCGGCTTGCAGCATGCGGTAGGCGGACAAAAACACGTCCTGACTCAGATCCAGCGCGGCTTCCGCGTCGCCCACCATCCGGCGCAAGTATCGGGTCAGCTTGACCTGATACTGCAGCACCAGCGACTCTGCGCGCGCCTGCGCGACGGCCGTCGGCGCCGCCCGCGGATACACGTCCTCCATCGGCCTGACAACGGCCGGCGACCGCATACTGTGACCGGTTCCCCTACTAACCGCCGATCTCGGAGAAGGCTCGCATCCGCGACGCCGTCTCTCCGAGCCGCAGGTGGTGGCGTTCGGGCTTGATCAGCATCGCCGAGAGCAGGATCTCCGCGATCCGATCGGCCGTCGCGCCGGCGCGCAAGGGAGTGCGCAAGTCCACGGAGTGATCGCCGAACAGGCAGAGGCGCAGCCGCCCGTCTGCGGTGAGGCGCACCCGATTGCAGCGTTCGCAGTAGTCGTGTGAGAGCGGGCTGATCACGCCAACCGCCCCGGCCGCATCCGCGAACGCGAAGTAGCGGGCCGGGCCGTTTCCCGACGGCCCTCGCGCCGGCTGCAACTCGCCGATCGCCCGGATGCGCTCGAGGATCTCATCGGAGGAAACGTAGACGTCGCGTTGCAGCTCGGCGTTCTCACGTACCGGCATCACCTCGATGAAGCGTACGAAGATCGGGCGGTCCCGCGTGAGCGCGGCGAAGTCGGCCAGCTCGTCGTCGTTATGCCCGCGCATCACCACGCAGTTGAGCTTGATCGGCGCGAGGCCCGCGGCAATCGCGGCATCGATCGCACGAAGCACTGCGTTTAGGCCCGGCCGTCGCGCGATTGCCTCAAACCGATCGGCGCGCAGCGTGTCGAGGGAAAGGTTGATGCGACGCACGCCCGCGGCGACCAGCTCGTCGAGCTGTTCTTCCAGCAGCAAACCATTGGTGGATAACGCGAGATCGTCGATGCCGGGGGTCGCCGCGATGGCGCTCGCCAGGCGGCTCAGGTTGCGGCGTACGAGCGGCTCGCCCCCCGTCAGCCGCACGGCGCGAACTCCAACCGACGCGGCGGCGCGGACGATGGTCTCGATCTCCTCGTAGCTGAGGATCTCGTCGCGGCGCAGCCACGGCAGACCACCTTCCGGCATGCAATAGACGCAGCGCAGATTACACTTATCCGTTACCGAGACGCGCAGGTAGGTGATCTGGCGGCTAAAGCCGTCGATCAGCGAGATCGCCATTACCGTCTGGTCGCCGTCACTGCGTGAAAACGCTGTCCGGCAGCGACGGATTGATCGCGTAGTTGTCGATCGTGGACGCCAAGTCGGCGACGTATCCCGGCTCGTCTACGTGACCCGTCTGGGCTTGCACGAGCACGTTGCCCTGCACGCGCCCGTACGAGTTGGTCATCTCGGCATAGCCTCCGTTCGCGTAGTTCCAGCGCATGGACGTCACCGTGGCGCGCTTGTCGTCGACCCTGGCGTCGATGTGCTCGACGTTGCCCTGCTTGCGCGGCGTCAGCTTGAACACCGCGGTCTTGCCGTCGTCGGATACGAGCGTCACGACGTAGACGTGCGGCCAGCGCGATGCGTTTTCGATGTGAGCGTAGAGCGTATCGAATTGCGACGCAACGCCTGGAATCGGGACGCCCTTGTCGAAGGCGACCTTGGTCTTGTCGGGCTGCTTGTAGTAGTACGTGCCGACGAGATTTGCCGTCAGGAACGGAAAGGTCTTCATTGAAACGCGAACGCGCAGCGTCGCCGTGAAGGCATGCAGGTTCGGGTTCAGCGCGGCCATTCGGGTGAGCAGATCGCTCGCCGGCGCGGCACGCAGTGGAAATGCGATCGAACCGATGAGCACCAGGGGCGTAAGAAGTCGCATCATCACCTCGTTCGAAATGCTTCCAGGGCCGAGCGGATCTCTTCGCGGACCGAGACGTCACCTTCGACGCCGTGCCGGCCGCGCAATGCCGCAAGCGCGTCGGGCGATCCGATCCGGCCGAGCGCCCACGCGGCATGGCCGCGCACCATGGGGTGCGGATCCGCACGCATGCTCTCGATCAGCACGCCGACCGCCGAACGGTCCAGGGCGTTGCCCAGCGCCACCGCAGCGTTCCGGCGCAGTACTGCAGCGCCGCGCCAACCCATCGCGGTGTCGCGGAAGCGTCGCCTGAAGGCGGCGCTGCGCAGGCGCAGCAGATCCGGCAGCGACGGCCGCGCAGTCTCGACGTCGCACGGCGACCACTGCGGGGACGCCGCGGGCCGTGCGGACAGCGTCGGCGGACAGATCAGCTGGCAGATGTCGCATCCCCACACCCAGTCGCCGAGCAGCGGCCGCATGTCCGCCGGAATCGAGTCGGTGCGCTGGGTGAGATCCGCGATGCAGCGGTTCGCGTCGATCGTATAATCCCCGCGCAAGGCCTGCGTCGGACAGGCGTCCACGCAGCGGCGGCACGCGCCGCAGCTCTTGCGCGATGGCGCGTCCGGCGGCAGCTCGAGCGTGGTCACGATCTCACCCAAAAACACGAACGAACCCAGTGAAGGCGATATCAGGTTGGTGTGCTTTCCGACCCAGCCCAATCCGGAACGCGCGGCCAGGGCGCGTTCCGCCAGCGGACGGGTGTCGCAGACGACGGCCGTCGCCCGGGTTCCCGCGGCATCGTCGATCTCACGCGCGACGGCGCCGAGCAGCGCGCGCAACCGGCCGTGGTAATCGCGCGACCACGCATAATTGGAAACGCGCCCGCGCAGCCGCGATCGCGCGCTCGGCGGGGCGGTTGCGTACGGCACTGCGACGCAGAGGACGCTTTGCGCCTTCGGCAGCAGCGCGGCCGGATCGGTCGCGCGCCGCGCATACTCGCCGTCATAGGACCACGTCGCCAGATCGCCGCGTTCGAACGCCGCCGCCATGCGCCGCCGTGACTCTTCGTCGCGACGCGCGGCGACGACGCGCACGTCGCCTGCGCCGAGTTCGACGGCTCGCCGTACGGCTCGGTCTTTGATCGCGGTTAGTTCGTCGGTATTCATCGTCATAGCGTGGCGAGCGGTCCGGCCCTCCCGCGCAGGAACGCGGCGTCGATCGCGGCAAGGTCGGCCGGCTCGAGGTCGAGCGCTCCCGCAGCCGCGTTCTCTTCGACGTGCGCCACGCTCGCGGCTTTCGGAATCGCGAATACGTGGGCCTCGCGCGTCAAGAATGCGAGCGCTACCTGATGGACAGTCGCTCGACGTTTGCGCGCGATGCCCTCGAGCAGCTCGCGCGCCGGCCTTCCCGAGTGCAGGAACCTGCCGCGCCCGAACGGCGTGTACGCTACGATGGCGATGCCCCGCTCGCGCGCGAGCGGCACGAGCCGGTGTTCGATGCCGCGCTCGTTGAGGTGATAGAGGACCTGGTTGCACGACAGCGGCGCGCGCAGGTGCGATTGCGCCTGCTGCATTTCGTCGGGCTCGAAGTTGCTCACGCCCACGAAGCGTGTTTTACCCTGCTCGACGAGGTCGTCGAACGCGCGCATGGTCCCTTCGATCGGATGCGAGCCGGGCCAGTGCAGGAGCAGCAGGTCGAGATGCTCGCAGCGCAGCCGCGCGATGCTCCGCTCCGCCGCCGCGAGCGTGCCGCGATAACTCGCGTTCGCCGGCAAGACCTTGGTGGTGACGAAGTAGCGCTCGCGCGCAATGCCGCGCAGCGCTTCGCCGATCAGCTCCTCGACGCGGCCCGACCCGTACATCTCGGCCGTGTCGATGTGCGTCATGCCGAGCTCGATTCCGCGCCGAAGCGCGCGCCGCGCTTCCCGCGAGCGCGTGCCGGATTCAGGCATGTCCCACGTGCCCTGACCGATCGTCGGCAGATCGACCCCGGTGCTGCCGAAGGCTCGCGTCTTCAAAAGAACTCGAACTCCGCGTGCCGCGCCGCGTATGCGAGGAGGCCGCCGCGCAGATGCGCCAGCCGAGTGAATCCCGCATCGCGCAGGCGCCGCACCGCCCACAGCGACTTCGCACCGACGCGGCACGCGACGACGTAACGCGCGGCGCTGTCGAGCTCCGACATGCGAGCCTCCAGCTCCGAGGCGGGCATCCGCAGCGCGCCCTCGATCGAACCCAGCACGGCCTCGTGGGGCTCCCGCACGTCGAGTAAGACCGCTTCGCGCAGCGCCTCGTCGAGACGCTCGACGTCGATCTCAGGAACGTCCGCACTCGACGCTCCCTCTTCGTACGCCTGCGCCTGCGTCGCGACGATCGCCGGCCGCTCGCCGCATAGCGCGCAGCCCGGATCGCGCTCGAAGCGGACCTCGCGAACGCGCGCGAGCAGCGTATCGAGCAAGACGAGCCGCCCGATCAGCGGATCGCCGATGCCGAGCAGCATCTTTAGCGCTTCGCTCGCCTGCCACGCCCCGACGATCCCCGCAAGCGCGCCCAACACGCCGCCCTCGGCGCACGTCGGCGTGCTCTCGGGCGGCGGCGCCTCGGGATAGAGGCAGCGGTAACACGGGCCGGCGGGCGCACCGAAAACGCTGACCTGCCCCTCGAAGCGAAAGATCGATCCGTAGACGTCGGCGCGCCCTTCCAGGAAACACGCGTCGTTGATGAGGTAGCGCGTCGGAAAGCGGTCCGTGCAATCCAGAACGACGTCGTATAGGCGCACCAGCTCGCGCGCGTTGCTCGGCGCGAAGCGCTGCGCGATCGGGTCGTACGCCACGAGCGGGTTGAGGCCGCGTAGGCGCTCCGCGGCGACCTCGGCCTTGTTGCGCCCGAGATCGGCGGTGGAAAAGATCGTCTGACGCTGGAGGTTCGTCTCGTCGACGGCATCGTCGTCGACGATCCCGATGCGGCCCACGCCCGCCGCCGCGAGATACTGCAGTGCCGGCGATCCCAGACCGCCCGCGCCGACAACGAGCACGCGCGCCGACTGCAGGCGCTCCTGACCCGCCAGCCCGACCTCCGGAATGAGCAGGTGGCGGCTGTACCGGCGCAGAGCGCGCGGACTCAGTGTCGCTCGCGCAGCCATTCCAATACCGTCGCCTTGGCATTCTCGGCGGCATACGTGTGATCGCTGTCGATCGTCGCGAACGTCTTCGGCTCGGGCGCGCGCTCGAACAGCTCCCCGACGCTGCGCGGACTGACCATGCCGTCGCGGTTTGCGGCCACGTACAGCGCGGGCCGCCCCGCCAGCCGCGGAAGCAGCTGCGCGTAGCGCGCGTCGACGTTCATCACGAGCTCCGGTAGCGTAACGCCGACCACGTACGACGCACGAAAGTCCGTCGCGCCGACCCTCTGCAGCGCCTCGAGCGAGGTTGGGCGTCCATAACCCGTCGCGATTGCCACCGTGCCTAGAATCTCGGCATCCAGCGCCGCCGCGAAGATAGCCGTCATCCCGCCCATGCTGTGGCCCAGCGTGTAGACGGCATCGTCGCCGCGCTCGCGCGCAAACGCGACGACGCGCCCCATCGCTTCGATGCAGTCCTCCACCCCGCCCAGCTGACCGCCGCTCGCGCCGAGCTTGTGACCCGGAAAGTCGAGGCTGTACGCACCGTAACCGTGACTGGCCAAGAACGAACACAGGAAGTCCAGATTCTGTTTGCTCGACGAGTAGCCGTGGCCGGCGACCAGCGTGGCGCCGCGCGCGCGGCGCGGCTCGTACCGGAGCACGGCGAGCGGATTGCGCTCGGCCGGCAGATGTAAGAGCTCGACCTTCGCCACCTAGCGGTTCTCGACCGATTCGTTTTCGCGCCACCGCGCGCTGCCGTCCGCATAACGCTCCTTCTTCCAGATCGGCGCGCGCCGCTTGAGCTCATCGATCGCATAACGACACGCGTCGAAGGCGGCACCGCGGTGCGCCGCGGACGCCACGACGGCGACCGCGACTTCCCCAACGCCGATTTCCCCGATGCGATGAACGATCGTGAAGGCGACGTCACCGAATCGCTCGCGCGCCTCGCCCGCGATCTTTTCGAATTCGTCCATCGCGAGGGGCTCGAAGGCCTCGTACGAAAGCCCGTTCACGATTCGCCCATCCTCGTCGTTGCCGCGCACGATGCCGAGGAACGTCACCGAACCGCCGTCGCCGGGACGAGTCGCGTCTTCGAACGCGCGGGGATCGATCGTGGCGCGAACTATGGCAAACACTCTGTCCCTAGCCTCCGCCGACCGGCGGCAGGAGCGCGATCTCGTCGCCGTCATGCAGCGCGTGATCGAGCGCGACGAGCCTGCCGTTGCACGCGAGGCGCGTCGAGGCGCGGTGATCTTCGAGCGCCGGGTAGGCCTCGGCCAGCGCGGTCCATAGGTCGTCGGCGCGCGCACCGGCACGCACCTCCAGCTCCGTCTCGGCCGCATTCAATATCTCCCGCAAGCGAGCGAAGGCGACCACGCGCACTCTCATCGGACTGGGCTCTTCGACGGGTCCCCTGCCGGTGCGTACCGAATTCGCTCGAGAATACTCAGATGATCGCACGAATGCTGCCGATCTTCATCGTGCTTGCGGCCGGCACCGCCCAAGCGGCCATTTCCGCACCCGCGTGCAGCCAGGCGACGCTCTCGGTGCAGGGTACGCCGGTGATGATCGGTTACTGCGTTACCGGCGCGCTGCGAGCCAACGGCACCGCCGAGATCATCGTCCCCGTCACGCTCACGTACTCGGCTGCGGGCCGCTCCGTGCGGCGCCCGCTGGAGCTCCACTTCCTATCGGGCGAGAGTGTACCGCGCGTGCTCCAAAGCCTCGACCTCAGGCCCATGGGGCTGACCGGGACGCTGCACCTAACGCTGGATTACACGCGCGGCCTCGTTCAAGTCGAGGGAGCGCTCCTTACCCCAGGGGCCATCACGATCAAATGACCCTTCGAGCACCGATGCAACCCAATTGCCGCGGCGCGGGCTCTAGGATTCGTATGCGCCGGCGCTACATCGCCTTCAATAGTTCTAAGATTCCCGACGGCTGTCGGTAGAGGAGCACGTTCTTTCTACCATGGCTTGTACGGCGACGATTCCAAATCTCACGGCTCGTGAGCAAGCGCACCACCTTTACGAAGCGATACCCCCCGGTCTCTTCCGGGTTCAAGATGAAAACGAGCGTATCGCCTGGCGCGTCAGCCCCGAGCCGTTCGCGTTGTCCGCCGAACAGGTCGACGCCATCGAGCGTCTGGGATCCCGCCTCCTCGCCTTCTACCGCGCGCTCAACAACCTATACAATCGCAGCGCGCGCGGAACGGCGCCGGCGTTCATCGCGGAGTATCTGGACCAAGGCAAGCCGGAGCAGATCGTCAAGCTGGGAAGGCAAAACCGCCTTAAGCAAGAGCTGCCCGGCGTCATCCGCCCCGATCTCATCGTCACGGGCGACGGATTCGTCGCGACAGAACTCGACAGCATCCCGGGCGGCATGGGCTTCGTCGGCGCGATGACGGAGGCGTACTGCCAGCTCGGCATCGAGAGCGTCGGCGGCGTCGACGGCATTCCGCTCGGTTTCGCCGCGATGCTGCGGCATTCGACCGGCGTCGATTTTCCGACCGTCGCGATCGTCGTCTCCGAAGAGTCGGCCGACTACCGCGCCGAGATGGCCTGGCTGGCGGCGGCACTGCGGCGCCTGCGCGTCGCCGACGCGTGGCTGCGCCGGCCGCAAGACGTCACTTTCGCGGAGGACGGCCTGTTCGTCCGTCACGACGACGGGCGCGAGATCAAGCTCGACGCGATCTACCGCAACTTCGAGCTGTTCGATCTCTTCAACGTGCCCAAACAAGAGTTGATGCTCTACGCGGCGCGCCATAACCGCGTCAAGATGACGCCGCCGCCCAAGGCGACGCTCGAAGAGAAGTTGGCGTTCGCGCTGTTGCATCACCACGCGCTCGAGTCGCTCTGGCGAGCCGAGCTCGGCGGCGAGACCTATGAACGCCTGCGCAAGCTCTTCCCGCAGACCTGGGTGATCGATCCGCGTGCGATGCCGCCGCAGGGCGTCATCGCGGATCTGCAGGCGGCCGGCGTGCCCGTCTCCGACTTTCGACAACTCGGCGCGTTACCCAAGAGCGAGCGCGCTTACGTCGTCAAGCCGTCGGGATTCTCGGAGCTGGCGTGGGGCTCGCGCGGCGTGAAGATCGGCGACGATATGACGCGTGAAGAGTGGCAGGCGACGATCGACATGGCCCTCGCATCGTACGAACGTACGCCCTGGATCCTGCAGCGTTTCCACAAGGGCAAGCGCGTGCGCCAGAGCTACTTCGACCGCGAACACGACGACGTCCGCGAATACGACGGCCGCGTGCGACTCTGCCCATATTATTTCGTAAGCGGCGAAGACAGCGTCACGCTCGGCGGCGTACTCGCGACGATCGCGCCGGTCGACAAAAAACTCATCCACGGAATGACCGACGCCGTAATGACGTCCTCGATTTTGTCAACGCGCTCTGCGGAAAGCTCGGCCGGGTGACGTAGCGTCTCGGAATCGCAGCGTAGCTGGACGAGGCTGCCCGACGTGATGCCGAGGAAGCTCCCGACCGCCGAGCGGAGCCATGGAGGGCGGGAGCGAGGCGGCGGAGCAGCAGGAGCGGAGCCGGGATGGCGGAGCGACGAGCGATTCCGAGGCGTTATGTCCGGCAGATGAAGTTCAGCGAACGCGCGTTAACACGGCGTTCTGCGACGGCACCGAAATCTCGTCGGGAACGAACGTCGATGGATCGTACCAGATCGTGACCGCGATCGGACGATCGATCGAGAGCACTGCCTCCTGTGGGGGAAGGTTCGCGGGGCGCGGCGTCGATGACGTCGGACTCGCCGTCAGCGGCTGCGCCTGCGCGGTCGCGGGCGTGATCCACGTGACCGCCGGATCCTTCCATGCGGCCATCTGCGCCGGGAGCGCAAAGAGGCCCGCGAGCAAGCCCGGCTCGATGACGACGAAGCGCTGCGTGTTCGCGGCCAGCGTGAGCTGTTGCGGCTGCGTGTTGAGAGCGCCGACGGCCGTGGCGGAGTTCGGCGTCAGCGTGACGCTGACGCTGGGGGTCTGCGTCGGCGTTCGATACTGTCCGCCGTAGCGCAGCGGCGCGAGGTCCTGGCCGAGCACGAGCGACGCCGTCGCGGCGAGCTGCATTCCCATGACGTTGGCATTCGAGGACTCCGCGAGCGTCGTCTGCGCGCCGTCTTGCGCGACGCTGACGGACCAAGATCCGACGGGCTGACCGCCGATCGACGCGGTGTAGCGATACGTGCCGGCCGCGGGGAACGGCGAGCCGGTCAGAACGGCAAGAAGCATGGCTGTAAGCATGACGGCTATGCTCGTACCGGGGTGCGGATCTGCTGCTCCAGCGCCTCGAGCGCCGCGTCGACCTCTTGCGCAGTGTTGTAGCCGTGCGGCGAGACGCGGACGCCGCCGCTGCGATACGTCGTGATGATTCCGTCCTTTTCCAAAGCGCGGCCGATGGCCATGCTGTCGTGCCCGGGGAGGCTGAACGTAACGATGCCCGACGAGACGCCGTCGCCGCGAACCGAGCGGATGTCCGCGCCCAGGCGGCGCAGGCCGTCGCAGAGCCGGTCCGTCAAGTCGAGGATGTGCTTTGCGATCGCCTCCGGATCGTTGCGCTCGAAGAGACCGATCGAGGACACCAGCGACAGCGCGCCGATGAGGTTGGGCGTGCCGCCCTCGAAGCGCATCGCATCACTCGAAAACGGTTGCTCGTAGTTGTGAAAGTCCCACATGTCTTGCAGCGAGCGCCATCCAGGCATCGTCAAACGCAACCGTTCTCCGAACTGCCGGCGCAGGTACAGCAAGCCTACGCCGTGGAGTCCCAGCATCCATTTTGCAGCGCCGGCGTAGAGCGCGTCGGCCCCGGCCGTGCGTACGTCGACCGGGAAGGCGCCGAGCCCCTGCATCGCATCGACGCAAAAGAACGCACCGGCGCCGTGGACGATCTCCGCCAATGCGCCGAGGTCGTGCCGGTAGCCGTCGGCGTAGGAGACCCACGAGACGGTGACCAGTTTCGTACGCGGCGAGAGCTCGCGCCGCAGCGCGTCCGGTGTGAGGCGGCACGCCCGGGTCGCGAGCTGCCGCACGCTGACGCCGCGATCGCGCAGCGCGATCCACGGAACGGCGTTGGCGGGAAACTCGTTATCGCACAGCAGCACCTCGTCGCCCGGCTCCCACTCTACGCCGAGCGCGACGAGGTTCGCGGCCGAGCTGGTGTTGGTGACGAGCGCGATCTCGTTCCCAGCGGCGCCGATGAAACGCCCGATCTTCTCGCGATACTGCGGCAGCGCGGCGTCGTAGGGATAGGTGCCGAGCACGCCCGCGTCGGCGTGCGTCCGCACGAAGGCGTCGATCGCCGTCGTCGAGCAGAGCGGTAAGACGCCGGCGGCGGCGTGATTGAGGTAAACGTAGCGCTGGGTGATCGCGAATTCGGAACGGGGAAGCGGCGTCACGGAGCGCCGATCATCGCCTTTGTGTGCCATGCGATGTTGCCCGCGCGGTCGCCGACTCGTTCGAGCGAGGCGAGGACGAACAGATAGCGCGTGCCGGGCCGGACGATCTCCGGGTCCGCCCGCATCTCTCCCTGGAGCAGCTTGATGCTGCGCTTGTATAGTTTGTCGACCTCGTCGTCGCGGTCGATCACCTCGCTTGCCAAGTTGGCGTCGCGTTCCGTGTAGGCCCGCATCGCGTCGAGCAGCATCGCGTGTGCGACGGCGGCGATTCGGTCGATCTCGACGCGCTGCGGCCGCATGAGTTGGTCCGATAGCTTGATGGCGTTCTTGGAGATATCGACGGCGTAATCTCCGACGCGCTCGAGATCGGTTGCGATTTCCAGCATCGCGGCGATCTCGCGCAGCTCTCCGGCGACGGGCTGCTGCCGCCAGATCAGCTCGATGCAGTGCGCCTCGATCCGGCGACGGAGGTCGTCGACCACGTCGTCGCCCGCCACGACACGCGCTCCGGCCGCCGCGTCGCGGGTGTTGAGTGCGTCGACGGCGACGCGAATCGCGTCGCCCACGAGCGCGCCAAGGCGCACGACGTCGAGCCGCGTCGCTTCCAATGCCTCATGGTACGCCGTCCGAACCGCCACTCTAACCTCCCGCACGTCCTCTGTAGTATAAGCCGGAGGACACTTCCCCGCAATGCAACGAAAGAACCTTCATCCTTTATCGAATCATTAAAGGTTAATGCATGTCATTTGAAGATATCCTGGCCGTCGTCGAAGCGCCAATTGGAATGATCACGTTCAATCGGCCCAACGTACTCAATGCTCTGCGGAGCCGGCTTCTGCGGGAAGTCTCCGAAGCGCTGCGCGCGATGGAGAACGATGAAGCCGTGCGCGCGATCGTCGTCACCGGTGCCGGCGAAAAAGCCTTTGCCGCGGGCGCCGACATCTCTGAGCTCAACGCGCTTGCGACGGCCGGTTCCGGGGCGGAACAGGCGCGCAGCGGACAGGCTCTCACCCGCCAGATCGAGCGCCTGCGCAAACCCGTCATCATGGCGATCAACGGCTTCGCGCTCGGCGGCGGGTGTGAGATCGCGATGGCCGGTGACATCCTCATCGCCGGTGAAAACGCGAAGTTCGGTCAGCCCGAAGTCAATCTTGGACTGATCCCGGGCTACGGCGGCTCGCAGCGTACGACGCGTCTGGCCGGCAAAGCGATGGCATCCTACCTTTGCCTCACGGGCGAGATGATCGACGCGCGCGAAGCGCTGCGCATCGGCCTGGTGGCACGAGTCGTTCCGCAGTCGGAGTTGATGACGGAAGCGAAACGGATCGCGACGGTCATCGCCTCGAAGGCGCCCCTCGCCATCGCCGCGTGCAAGCGCGTCATCAACAACGGCGCGCATCTGGCCATCGACGACGCGCTCGAGCTGGAGGCGCTCGAGTTTGGGATGCTGGTGGATACCGAGGACATCCGCGAAGGCACCCGGGCGTTTCTGGAAAAGCGCAAGCCGATCTGGAAGGGCCGCTAGCTCTTTACGGAGCTCAACCGTAGGGCGTTGGTCATCGCCGCTGCGATCGCCGGGTTGAAGCCTTCCCATTTTGCGCGAATGTAGCCCCCCGGATCGATAACCACGACCGTCGGAAAGCCCTGCACGCCGAAGAGCGCCCGAGCGCTTGCGCGGTGATCGACCGCGACGCCGCGTAATCCAAGCCGCCGCGCGAAGTCGCGCGCGACCGCGGACGGCTCGCCGACGTCCACGAAGACGACGACCGCCTCGGGATGCCGCCGCGACCATCCCTCGACGAGCGGCAGCTCGACCTTACACGGCACGCACCACGTCGCATAGAAATCTAGGAATACGAGGCGGCCGCGTTCGGCCGCCACGCGAAACGCGCCGCCGTCGAGCCGTTCGTATACCGCGTGGGGCGCCGGGAAGCTGCGCGGCGCCGAAAACGACCTCGGTGCCACGAACATCTTCCACACCGCGAACGCTATCACGAGAAGGGCGACGGCATCCCATATTCGCCCGAGCTTGAACGGCCTTCTCGCGGGTTCGCTACTCTGCACTGAAGAGCGCCGCGATTCCCTGTCCGCCGCCGATGCAGGCGGATGCGATGCCGTATCCGCCGCCGAGCTCGCGCAGCTCGTGCAGCGCGGTGATCGCGAGACGCGCCCCGGATGCGCCCAGCGGGTGTCCTAGCGCGATCGCGCCGCCGTGCGGATTGAGCGGTACGGGCGCCGAAGACTGTCCGTCCCCAAGCTCGCGCAGACACGCTATCACCTGCGGCGCGAACGCCTCGTTGATCTCCATCACTGCGACGTCGTTGAGACCCATCCCCGCGCGTTGCAGCGCCTTCGGGATGGAGAAGGCGGGACCGATCCCCATGATCGACGGATCCACGCCGACGACCGCGGACGACACGATGCGACCGATCCAGCTGAGGCCGTTCGCCATCGCGCGCTCGCGCGTGGTGAGCACCACCGCGGCCGCTCCGTCGGTAATGCCGCTCGCATTTCCGGGCGTCACCACGCCGCCTTGCGCGAAACGCGCCGGCAGTTTTCCGAGCTTCTCCATCGTGAGCCCCTGGCGCGGACCCTCGTCCTTATCGACCTTGAGGCTCGCGCCCTTGGGCCCGGGTACGTCGACCGGGACGATCTCTTCCGCGAAGTAGCCGCTGTCCTGCGCGGCGAGCGCGCGTTGCTGACTCGCGAGCGCGAACTCGTCACACTCGTCGCGCGACACGGCATATTTTCGCGCGAGATTCTCGGCCGTGATCGCCATCGGCGTGTTGCCGTACGAATCGATGAGCGCCGTCCAGAGCGAATCCTCGAACTTCACGTCTTGGCCGAGGTGAAAGCCCTTGCGCGCGCCGCGCACGACGTGCGGCGCCTGACTCATGTTCTCCGTGCCGCCGGCGAGCGCGAACGAGGCCGTGCCCAGCGCGAGGGATTGTGCCGCCGACAGAATCGCCTGCAGGCCGGAGCCGCACAGCCGATTGACCGTCAGCGCCGGTACGCCGACCGGCAATCCGGCGCGCAACCCGACGTGGCGCGCGAGATAGATCGCGTCGGCGCTGCTTTGGATGACGTTGCCGAAGACGACTTCGTCGATGAGATCTTTGGGAAGGCCGCTGCGTTCGATCGCGGCCTCGGCCGCGAAGACCGCGAGATCCGTGGCGGTCAGGCCCGCGAGCGCCCCGCCGAGATTCCCGAATGGGGTCCGGGCTCCGGCCAGAATGACGACGTCTTTGTCCGAAATCGAATTGTTCATATCGCTGCCGAGTATTCAGCGCGTATTCGCGCGTCCCCGGCAGGCGCCATCACGCACCGTCACTAAGACCGGCAAGCCATGCCGATCACCCGACCCGCCGCGGTCACGCTCGACGCCCGGTCGCTTCTGCCCGCGACGAAGACGGGTCACATTCTCGAAACGTTCGACCGGTTACAGATCGGCGCTGCGCTCGAAATCAACGAAGAGACCGACCCGCGCGCCCTACGCAATGAGATGACGCAGCTGCGACCGGGGCGCTTCTCGTGGGACGCGCGTAATCTCGGCGGCAATCGCTGGACCATTCGACTCGAACGCATCGACGAGAACGCGGACGGCGAGGCACTCCTCTCGCACGTCGCGGCCTTCACGTCCGCCAAGGCAAGCACGATCAAGGAACTCGCCGATCAGATGGCCGAGCGCACCTACAAGTCGGGCGATACGATCTTCGACGAAGGCGAGGCCTGGCCGTACCTCGGCATCGTCAAGAGCGGCAAAGTCATTTACACGCTGCTCTCTCCCGACGGCAAGACGCACACGATCGGTGAGCGCCTCACGCACGACACGCTCAACGAGAGCGGTACGTTCGACGGCGGCGGCGCCACGACGCGCGCCGAGGCGCTCACCGACGTGACGATCCTAACGCTGCCGAGCGAGGCGGTCGTTCACGCAACGCGCAACGACGCGGAGCTTGCGCTGGGCTTTCTGATCGCCTCGTCGCAGGCGCGCCGCCGTTCGATCGACACCATCGCCGATCTCGCCTTCGCGCACGTGCTGCAGCGCGTCGCGAAGTTTTTACTCGGCTACGCGCGCACGTCGGTCGGGATGGCCCGCGGCCTTCCCGGAGTCGAAAACCTTTCGCAAGCGCAAATCGCCGCGGCCGCCGGCACCGTGCGCGACATGGCGGCGCGCGCGCTGCTGCGCCTCAAGAACGCGGGAGCGCTGGAACTGGACCGGGGGCGAGTGCGGGCGATCGACCGGGCGCGTGTCGAGGCCTTCGCGCACAACGTCCCCGCCCCACCAGTCTAAAAAGGCCCCATTTCGCCCATCTCTTTGTCGCCTCGGCCCTCATTTACGACAGTAAACATTGGACCTCGGCTCCTCGACCTGGACGAAGTCGGAGGCCTTTTTGCGTAGGTTATATCCTATAAACGCTCGCGGTGGCATTCGGATCGACGAGTGCCGGATGAACGCGGGGACCGCTGCACATGATTGCGTCGTGTCCGATCTCGATCTTCAGGTGCGCGACCTCACCGCCCATCACGTCGTCGACGGCGCAGCCTTCGACCTTACCGGGAAAGCGCGCCATCACGATGTAGCGTCCCGGCTCGAGCGTGATGTCGCTGAAGAACCCGCGACTGTTCGCCTTGAGCACCTTGATCTCGTTCGGACCCTGGTCTCGATACGGCGAGCGATAGTAGTACAGCAGCGCATTGGCCATTGGCTGGCCGGTATGCGCGTTCACTACGGTGCCGGATATTCCGCCTAGTTGATCGGCGATCGCGGGCATGGCAAGCGACCCAGCGAGCGCGAGCCCGATTGCTATCTGTTTCATGTCCGGGTTCTTACCCCACCGCGGACCCGAATTAGACCGATTCGAGGGCAGCGGTCTCCTCAGGGTTCTGCGAGTCGAAGGCCGCCCGCTTGCTCTTGGCGGCCGTCTCGGCCAGCGCATGATCCGGCGCCTGGCGTTGCCGCTCGAGCATGTCGCGGCCCTTGCGGATCGCGCCCAGCGCGCCCGCCAGCCGATTCTCCAGCTCGGTCAGCACGTCGGCGGCGTAGTGATCGGCCCCCTCTCGCACGCGCCGGCTGCGTTCCTCGGCTTCCGCGACGACGGTATCGGCCGCGGCGCGCGCCCGCTGCACGAGCTCGTTCTGATCGAGCAGCTCCTCGTGCTTGCTGGACGCCTCGTCCACAATCGCCTGCGCGCGCTCCTGCGCGACGCGCAGCATGCGCTCGTGATCCTTCGCGATCACTTTGGCGCGCCCGACCTCCTCGGGCAACGATGCGCGAATCTTCTCGACCAGCTCGAGCAGCCGCTCTTCCGACAGAATGCGGTAACCGGCGGGCAACCAGGTTCCCTCATGCACGTACGCCTCGAGTTTATCCAACACGCGATAGACCGACATTACTACCTCCGTTGCAAGCTTGTACGTTTCTCCGCCATCAGGCGAAGCACCGGTTCGGGGACGACCGCGGCGACGTCGCCGCCGAGAAAGAAGACCTCCTTGACGAGGCTGGAGCTGACGAACGAGTACTTCTGGTCCGACATCAAAAACAGCGTATCGACTTCGGAGAGGCTTCGATTCATCAGCGCGGCCGACATCTCGCTCTCGAAATCGGAAACCACGCGCAACCCCTTGACGATGACGTCGGCACGCGCCGACCGCACGTAATCGGCCAGGAGCCCCGTGAAGTGTTCCACTCGGACGTTATGCAGCTTCGTGACGCACGGCTTGAGCATCTCCTCGCGCTCCTGCAAGGAGAACATCGGGGCACGCTTTTGCGGGTTGACGACGATCGCAACCAACAGCTCGCCGAAACACCGCGCGGCGCGCTCGATGACGTCCAGGTGACCGTTCGTAGGCGGATCGAACGATCCGGGATAGACGGCGCGCGTAACGCGTCCAAGCTTACCGTTCGTCAAGATTCCGGCGACAGAAAGGCGAGCGCCACATCGCCGTAGACTTCTTCCCGCACGGAGCGATACCCGGGTATCTGCGGCAAGATTCGCTTGGCCGCATGTTCGTACACGACCAGGGCGTCCGCGGCCAGGAGTGCGCGCTCGCGCATGAGGCGCAGCAGGTGCAGCGGCACGGGATCGGCGTACGGCGGGTCGAGATAGACGATGTCGAACGGGCCATCCAGGCGATAGAGCGCGCGCTCGGCAGGAGCCTGGAAGACCGTCACCACGTCGTCGACGCCGAGGTTCTTGGCCGCCTCCTCGATCGAGTGCGCGACATCGCGTTGCCCTTCGACCGCAACGACGCGCGACGCGCCTCGCGAGGCGGCCTCGAAACCGATCGCGCCCGTGCCGGCGAACAGATCTAAGATGCGCGCGCCTTCCAAGCGAGGCGTCAGGATCGAAAACAGCGATTCCTTGACGCGTCCCGGCGTCGGCCGGACGTTCGTGCCTTTGGGCGAGCGCAGCTTGCGGCTCCCGAGCGATCCTCCGGTGATGCGCGGCATTCCGGGGCGGCTCCTTAGAACGCCACGGGAGCGAGCGGCGTCAGGGCGGGGCGCAGCCAACCGTCGTCGCCGAGCCACTCGTACCGGATCGTCGAGTACGGTACGGTGCCGTAGGAGAGCAGACGATCGTGAAATCCGCGCAGCGTGAAACCGTCGCCCTCCCGATCGCGGACGAGCCCGAGCAGCATCTCGATCTGCGTCTTGCCGACGAGATAGTCGATCGCCTGTCCGGGCCCCATCGCGAAGCGCGTGGCCTCGCCACGCGCCGTAGCGTAGTCGATCCCGGCGTTTTTCTGGAAGTAGTCGATGGCCTGCGGCAGCGTCATCTCTCCGGTCGCCAACCCGACGTCGACGCCGATTCGCGTCGCCCGGTGACGCATCAGGTGAATCACCTGTTTGCGCGCGCCGGGGTCGTCCCCGTACAGCCCCTCGCGCATCAGCATCTCTTCGCCGTAAAACGCCCAGCCTTCGGCGAAGACGCCGTCGCCCTGCACGTGCCGCACGAAATCGGGATTGTGAAACGCGTACGTAAACTGCATGAAGTGTCCCGGGATGCCTTCGTGCCCGAGCAGCGGGAGCACCGACTGACGGGCCTGCTGCACGAAGAAGCTCTGGTTGCTCGGGCTGAAATCCGGAACGAAGTAAAATCCTTGGGGGTCGGTGGAAAACATCGGGGGAGGGTTCATGAAGCCCCCCGGATACGTCGCGGCGAGCGCCTTGGGAACCTCGACGATGTGGAACGGCCCGATGTACGACGGGATCGTGACGATCGCGTGCGAGTTGATGAACGAGATGATCTTCGCCAGGCTGCTTTCGTAGTACGCCAAAAACGCCGCCTTCGTGGGGAAGGACGGCGGCGGCGATGCCGCCGGCGCGTGCGCGTCGCGCGACTCCTCCCACAACTCGAGCGCACGGTCGCGCGCCAGCTCCAGCCGCCCGATGCGAGCGACCTCCGACGAATCGAACGGTAGCATCAAGACGCGCCGGAGATACCAATCGTACTGCTTGCGCCCGACGGCGAAGCCGCCGGCGCGAAAGCCGCTCATGTGCGTGTCGAGCCACCCGCGGTATCCGTGCAGAGCGTCGAGAGCGGTTCGCTGCGCGCTCGGCAGCTCCGCGCGCACCCCAGGCGACGCGTCTTTGGCCACCTCGTCGAGCGTCGTCGTGTAGAGCGAGTCGCCGTCGCGAATATCCTCCGACGCGATCTGCGCGAACTCGCGCACCGCCTGCGTCAGGTTGGCGCGTCCCTGCGCGAGCACGCGCGGACACGCTCGCAGACGCGCGATTGCGGCACGGAGCCTCGTGTCGTCGCTCGCGTAACGGCGCTTCACGATCGAGAAGATCCCGTTGCTGCACTCGCCTTCATAGATCGAGGGGTTGCGCTGCAGGCCGCGCAGCACCGAGCGATCCCACCAGTCGCCTTCCAGATTCGAACGAATCAAGAGGTAGTCGACGCGTTCGTGAGCGCTCGCGCCGGACGCCGGCTGCAGAGCGAGGAGCTCGCTGCGGTAGCGGCGCAGCTGCGCCATTTGCGCCGACTGCGTCGCCGGCGAATAGTCGGCGAGCTTCGTGTCGTAGTCGTGAATCCCGGCGTCGGTTGCGGACGTCGGATTCTGCGCCAACGACCAAAACGTGTAGCGTCGGTCGAGGTCGACGAGCCGGCTCTGGTAGCTCGACGGCGCCGGTGGCGCCGCGGCTAGCAGCACGCAGGCTGCGGCCGCGTGTAACGCGCGATGCCTCATGACATCCGTGCCGGCGCAGGAATCAGCGTCAGCAGCTGTTCGAAGCGCGTAATCGTGTGCCCCGGTGCCGGGACGTCGGCGGGATACGTCTTGCGTTCCCAGTCGATCCATACCGTGCGCAGACCTGCGGCCGCGGCGGCTGCTATGTCGCCGCGCGGGTCGTCGCCCACGTACCACGTCTGGCCGGGCCGCGTCTTGAGGGCATCCAAGAGAATCTCGAACGCGCGCACGGCGGGTTTCTGCACGCCGATCTCGCTGCTCACCAGGACGGCGTCGCGAACGCCGGCTCGTTCGGCCTTGCGCTGCTGCATTGGATTCCAGCCGTTGGTCAGCACCGCCGTTGCGATGCCGCGCTCGCGCAGCGCCTCGAGCGTCGGCCCCACGCCGGGGAGCGGCACGACCATATCGTCCACCAACCCTACGGCCGTGCGGCGAAACCACTCGACGTGCGAATCCGCGGGCGTCACCCCGTGCGCGCTGACGAAGCAGCGCACGGCGTCGTCAATGGAAAACTCGCCGCGCCGCTGCCGCGTCAGCAACTCGTCGATGCGGTCGGTCTCGTCGGTCAGCGTACCTTCATAGCGTCCGCCCTCGTCTAAGATTCGCTCCAGCAGGCGCAGGAACACGACCCGTTCGAGGCGGTTATCGATCGCAAGGGTATGGTCGAGATCGAAACCGATCCCGCGAACGGCGTCCATCCTCGGCGCGTTCGACGCCGCACGCGGCTGGGTCCTAGGGCGGAGGCGGGCCGGTAACGACGCGGACGAACGCGTTCGGACGCACGTATCGGGCAAGTGCCGACTGCACGCTCGCGCTGCTGGCATCGAGCTCCGCGCGCGCGTCGCGGAGATTTTGATCGAGCGGAAGTCCGAGCGAGGCGTATTGGATCAGCTGCGCCGTGACGCCGTCGTAGCTCGACTCTCGGATCGGGATCCCGCCGATCAGCAGTGCCTTGGAGCGCAACAGCCGCTCGGGCTCGATGGCTTGGCGCTGAAGGCGAGCCAGGATCGCCTTCACCTGCCCTTCCGCGAGAACGACGTTGGCGGCGTCACACGCGTAGCTGACGTGGAACGTCGAGCGTACGCGACCGGCTTCGACGCGACTGCTCACCGAGTACGCGTAGCCGTGGATCTCGCGCAAGTCGTGATAGAGCAGCGACGAGTAGAAGCCGCCGGTCAGCACCGCATTGGCCAGCTGCAGCTGCGCCCAGGCAGGATCGGCGCGCAGCAGCGGCAGCGTCTCTTCCAGCCGGACGGAGGACTGCACGCGGCCGGTCGCCGGCACGTTCGTCGCGCTGGGCGCGTTGGGAGGAACCGGGGGCGGATCGATCGCGGGCCGCGGCCCGGTCGCACGCCATCCCCCGAAATATTTCTCGACCGCGTCACGAGCGGCTTGCGGCGTCGTATCGCCGATCACGACGATCGTCGTGAGATCCGGGCGATAGGCGGCCGCGTACCACGCCTTCACGTCGTCGAGCGTAAGTGCGCGGACGCTCGCGGGCGTCGCAAAGCGTTGCTCCGGATCTCCCGGAGGATAGAGCGCCTTATCCAAAGCGACCTGGGCGAGATGGTCGGGCGAGGGCATCTCGCCGACGAGCTCGCCCGCCGCTTGATCGCGGACGATCCCGAAATCGCTCGGCGCGAACGCCGGATGGAGCTCCTTGTCAGCGAGCAGCTGCATGCCGCGATCGAAATGCGAGCTCAGCACGTCGAGACCGAACTCGGTGCCGCCCGACACGCTCGCCGCAATGGCGTCGGTCTGCTGCGCGAACGCGAGCCGGCCGTACGTCGTCGTTCCGTAGTCGAAGAGCCCGGCCGTTACGTCATCGACGCCGTCCTGGCCGGACGGAACCTGCACGCCCGGATTATTGTCGATGGAGCCATCCACGACGACGGTGTGGCTGATGTTTTCCGGCTGGACGATCAGGCGAATGCCGTTGGCGAGGCGCATATCCACCGGATCGAGCGTCTGCTCCGGCACGGCGAGCCGGTCGAGAACGCGCTGCGCCCAGCTCGGCAGCGGCTGGTGCGTCGTCGGAGGAACCGCGACGTCTTCCTTTGCCATTGCGCCCCCGCTGCTCGCCCTTCCCGCATTCTTCGGCACCGCGTACGCGACCACGGCCCGGCTGTTGTCGACGTAGGTGCGCAGCACGCGATTCACGTCCGCCGTCGTCACCTTCTCGAAACGAGCGACCATTTCGTCGGGCGAGCTGAGCCCTTGCACGGCGACCGCGTCGCTCCACTCCTCGGCGAGTCCCTCGATCGAATTCGCGTTGAACTCGAGTTGCGAGACCTCGCGCAGTTTCGCCGCGGCGACCAGATCGGGCGGCACGCCGGCACTCCGATACTCGTCGAGGATTGCGCGCATATCGCGGTCGATCGTCTCGGGCGGCGTCGTCACGGGCACGACGCCCGCGGCGAGCGCGATCCCGACCTTGGGATACTCTTGGACGACGAACTCCGTTCCGAGCGCCTTGCCCGTGAACGCCAGCCCGCCGAAAGTGCTGCGCTCGCTCGACAGCACGTCGCCGAGAATCTGGCCCGCGGCGTAATCCGGACTTTCGTAACCCGGAAAGCGATAGCCCACGGCGGCGACCGTATACGCCTGATCCGAGGTATCGTGGTACGTCGCGGCTCGCAGCGGCTGCAGCCGGACCGCCGGGCGCGCGGGAAGGCGCGCGGCGGGAATGTTGCCGAAGAGCGCGCGAACCTGCGCGATCGTCGCCGCGGGGTCGACGTCGCCCGTGATGACGTAGACGGCATTGTTCGGGTGGTACCATCGCTCGTAGAAGCGGCGTATTTGCGTGGCGGTGACGCTGTGCGCGAAGTCGGCGACCGTGCCCAGCCCGTTCTTGGCGTACGGCGTTCCCCCGATCAGCCGGTCCTGCATCCGCACGAACAAACGGTAAAACGCGTTGCTGTTGTCTTGCTGCACCTCTTGCGTGATGGCACCGCGTTCCTGATTCCACTGCTCCGGCGATATCAGCAACCCGGTCGCCCGGGAACGCTCGGCGCGCAGAGCAATGTCCAAGTCGGCCGACGGAACAGTAAAGAAGTAGCGCGTAATCGTGGGCTGCGTCTGGGCGTCGAAATCGCCGCCCGTGACGCTGACGGCATCCATGAGCTGCGCGGACGACAGCGTCGCGCTGCCGCGGAACATCATGTGTTCCGTCGCGTGCGCGAGCCCCGGGACCCACTGCTCGTCGGAGCCCACCCGATAGTCGAGCATCGCGGTCGCGACCGGCGCGAGCGTGTCGCGGACGACGATCACGCGCAGTCCGTTGGGCAGCGTCGCGCGAGCGACGTCGGCGGCTGCGGCGACGGATGGAAGGGCGGCGCACGCGAGGACTGCGCCGGCGATAGACAACAACCGGCGGCGCATCCTCATGACGAGATTACCAGCGCGCGCGTGCTGGGCTGCGATTCGAGCGCCGCGCGCAGGCCGGCATGCTCCGGCCGCTCCAGCAGAGCGTCGCGCGCCACGATCGCCTCCGCGGCGCTGCGAGCGGCGCGGTAGACGTCGATGTCGCGAACCAGGTCGCCGAAGCGCAGGTCCGCGGCGCCCGACTGAACGGTGCCGGCGAGATGCCCCGGCCCGCGCAGGCGCAGGTCCTCGTCGGCGATCTCGAAGCCGTCGGTGGTGCCCGTCAATATCTCGACGCGTTCCCGGTCGCCGGCATCGTCCGGATAGACGAGGATGCAATACGACTTCGCGGCGCCGCGTCCGACGCGTCCGCGCAGCTGGTGCAGCTGCGCCAAGCCGTAGCGGTCGGCGTTGAGCACGACCATCGTGGTGGCGTTGGCGACGTCGACTCCCACCTCCACCACCGTGGTAGAGACGAGAACGTCCAGCTCGCCGCGCACGAAGCGCGCCATGGTTTCCTCCTTTTCACGCGATGCGAGGCGGCCGTGCAACAAGCCCAGCCGCAGGTCTCCGAACACATTAGCCGCGAGCCGTTGCGCTTCCGCCACGGCGCTGGTGAGCGTGCCCTCCTCGCTCTCGTCGATCGCCGGAGCGACGACGTACGCCTGGTGTCCGTTGGCCACGTTGGCGCGCACGAAGTCGTAGACCCGCTCGAGACGGCTGGTGCGCACGGCGAACGTCTCGATCGGCGTGCGCCCCGGCGGAAGCTCGTCGATGATCGAGAGGTCGAGGTCGGCGTAGACGGATTGCGCAAGCGTACGCGGGATCGGCGTCGCCGTCATGTGCAGCGTGTGCGGCGAGGTCGCCTTGGCGCGCAACCGCGCGCGCTGCTCTACACCGAAGCGGTGTTGCTCGTCGATGATCGCGAGCCCGAGCCGATCGAAGCCCACGCGCTCCTCGATGAGCGCGTGCGTCCCGACGGCGAGCGCGGCCTCGCCGTTGGCGAGCTTCTCGAGCGCCGCCGCACGCGACCGCGTGCTCTGGCTGCCGAAGAGCGCCTCCACGCCCAGTCCGAACGGCAGCAGCAGCGGCGCCAGCTTGCCGGCATGCTGCCACGCTAAGAGCTCGGTGGGTGCCATCAGCGCCGACTGCAGTCCGTTCTCCGCGGCGAGCAGCACCGCGGCCGCGGCGACTAGCGTCTTGCCGCTCCCGACATCGCCCTGCAACAAGCGGTTCATCGGCACGTCGCGCCGCATGTCGGCCCAAATCTCCAGAATGACCTTTCTCTGCGCGCCGGTCAGCGCGAACGGCAGCGTGCCCTCGAGACGCTGCAGCAGGTCGGGAGGCACGCGCAGCGCACGCGCGTCGTGGTCGTGCTCCCGTTGGCTGCGGCGCAGCTGCGCCGCGGTCGCCAGCATGAGGAACTCCGCGAACACGAAGCGCTCGCGGGCGCGCTGCGCCTCCTCGGGCGTGTGCGGCGCGTGCACCGCGCGATACGCAGCGCGCAGCGGCGGATAGCGTCGTGCGGCGGCTAGCGATGCGGGCAGCGGATCGTCCGGTGACGACTCGAGCAGCCGCGGTAGGTTCTTCTTCACCACCGCCGCGATCTTGCGGCTCGCCAGGTCTTTGCTGGCGCGATAAACCGGGACCAGCTCGCCGCGATACTCCTCGCCCGCGCCTAGCGTCCCGTAGTGCACGACAGCGACGATCGCACCCGAGAATTTGCGCTCGACGCGGCCGCGCACAAAGAGCCGCATCCCTTCGCGGAAGCGTCCGTAGACGTAGCGATTGCGGCCGATCCACTTCGCGACGAACGGCTCGCCGGCGTCATCCGTCAGCTCGACCTCGACGATCTCGAGCCCGCGAATGCGCCGTTCCTTGACGGCGACGACCGTTCCGACCGCGTTCTCCTCCCCGGCGGCCTCTCCGAGCCGCGCCGCAGGCGTCGGAAAGCGCAAGTCGTCGTAACGAAACGGAAGATACTCGAGCAGCGCGCGAGCCGTGTCGATGCCGAGATCGGCAAAGAGCGGCGCGGTCTTGGCTCCGACACCGGCCAGCTCGCCGACGTCAAGGCCGGCAGGCGATTCCGCGATCACCCCGGCGACTGGGCCGTTTCCGCCTGCCGCAGCGCGGCGTACGCTTCGCGCAGGTCGGGGACCGCGACGCCGTGGCGTTCCGCGAGCTCGACAATCGCGCCGAGGATCGGCTCGAGCTCGAGCCGCCGCCCGCGCTCGTAATCCTGCAGCATCGAGGTCTTGACGTCGTCGAGCCGAGCCGCGTACTCGATGCGCGCGTCGACGTCGACGTCATTTACGACGCGCATCGCCTGGCCGACGTGCAGCGCCTCCGTCATCAGTCGGCGGACTTGTGCGCGCGCGTCGGGGTCGGCGAGCATCGGCTTGATCCGTGCGCGGCGCAGCACGCTGACCGAGTTGAGCCCCGCGTTGTTCACGAGCTTGAGCCAGACCGTCGCGCGAATATCCGGATCGAGCTCGGCCGCGAGGCCCGCCTCGCGCAGGAGGCGGACGATCGCCTCGGCACGCGCGTCGCCGCCGGCGCCGGTTCGGCCGAGCACGTAGCGCAGGCCGCCGCTCTGCCGGACGAAGCCCGGCGCGAGCAGCTCGCCGGATACGTGCACGACGCCGCCGAGCACGCGATCGTCTGAGAACATCCCGCCGATAACGCCGCCCGGATCGACGCTGCGCAGCGGAGGCTCGCGCACGTACCAAAATGGGACGCCGTTCTGCAGCGTGACGACCGTAGCCGGGGTGTCGGCGAACGGCCTCAGTTGCGGCAGGAACGCGGGCCACTGATGCGCCTTGAACGTAAGCAACAGCGCGTCGAAGGGGCCGAGCTCGCGCAAATCGTCCGCCGCTTGCACCGTGACGGCGAAGGCGCCCAGATCGCTTTCGACGCGCAGGCCGCTGCGCCGGATGGCGGCGAGGTGCTCGCCGCGTGCCACCAGCGCCACGGCCGTCCCGGCGCGCGCGAGCGCCGCCGCGATGAAGCCGCCGATGGCGCCCGCCCCGACGACCGCGACACGCATCACGGTAAAAATCTTGAGGCGACGGGCAGATTTGAACTGCCGAATGGGGCTTTTGCAGAGCCCTGCCTTACCACTTGGCTACGTCGCCACGCCCCAATGCGCTTCGCGCATCGGGGACCCCGAAGTTCTACAAGCACTACGGCGCAAGCGCCTACGTGCCCCCACGCTGCAGAGCAGCGCGGGTCCCCAGCGGGTAGTGGGAATCGAACCCACGCATCAACCTTGGGAAGGTCGCAGGCTGCCATTACATCATACCCGCGCACGGCGACCCTTCCGGTTCTAGCCGCTCCATACTCCGTCCTACAACCCCGGACCACGGCTTCGAGTTGGGCTCCTAGGCAAAATTCCGGCGCCCTGGGGACCTATCAGATCGCATTGATGGAGCGCGCCACCACGAGCGCGATCGTGATCAGCGAGATCAACGCTTCCACCGTCATGAGGATCTTGGCCCACCGGCTCAGCGGCATCGTGTCCGTCGGGCTGAAGGCGGTCGAGTTGGTGAACGCCAGGTAAAGGTAGTCGATGAACTGCGGCTTCCAGCGCTTGTCGATGCACGCCATTGCACCGCCGCCGGCGAGCAAGATCGTCATCTGAGGAAAGAGGAAGTCCGCGCCCTCGATCTCCGTTGCAGAGCCGGCGTGAGCGCGAGCATCGGGTCCGTCGCCGTCGAGCTCCCAGAACCAGAGCGCGAACACGAGGATGTTCGTGGCCCAGATTTGCGCCCCGGTGCGCAACAGGATGGCGGCGCTGTGCAGCGCCGCTTTCTCCGGACGGAACAGACCTCCGACCAGAAAGAGCACCGATGCAAGGTTGAAGAAATTGACGATCGCGATGAGTGCGATGCTCCAGAAGCGCGTGCGCCGCGTCTCGCGATGGCGGCGTGGCGTCAGAATCGACAGCGGGACGAGGAGCGCCAATACGATCGCCGGGGCGGCCCACACCGGGCCGATCGTCAGCCGCGGCGGAAGCGTGACGTACATGAGCATTGCTGCTACGACCGCTAACGACGCGTGCCATCGCGGCTCGTGCCGATACGTCCTTGACTCCTGCATCCCTACGCACCGTTCGCTTGGCCGCGCGGCGCAACCCGCTGCATCCGTCGCGCATTATGGAGCGCATGCCGACTGATTTTCGTGATGGAAAGACTTTTCCGCGCCGCGGGCGCGAGAGCATCGGTGAAGAACTCTGGCTTCTTCGCATAGCCGACAAAGGCCGAGCATCGGCCGCCGGAACGATCCACGACTACATCTATCCGTGCCCGATGGATCAGGGCATGTTGGAACGCTGGGGAATTACTCCGGCAGAGTTTGACCGGGCGCTTATCGACTTTCCCACCGACGAGGCGCTCTACACATGGTTCGTAGAGCGCGTACGTCCGGAGCAGATCCAGGCCGCGAACGCGTGGCTCTTGACGGAACGGATCGAAAACCTCGAACGCCAGGACTCCGAAGAGGGCGCGCCGGCGGGGCGTCGCTGATGGGGCAGGCCGTCGAGTTCGAACGCCCGGACGGCAAGACCGCTCCCGGTTATCTGACGCAAGTAACCCATCCCGAACGCGCACCGGGGATCGTGATGTTCGAGGAGTGGTGGGGACTCGACGACCGCATCAAGACGACGGCGGATCGCCTCGCCTCGCACGGGTTTAACGTGCTCGTGCCCGATCTGTTTCGCGGGCGCGTCGCCGCGAAGGGCGACGAGGCCAATCATCTCGTGGAAGGGTTGGACTTCGGCGATGCCGCGACGCAAGACGGCGCCGGCGCCGCGCAGTACCTGCGCGATAACGGCGCGCAACGCGTCGGGGTGACGGGCTTCTGCATGGGCGGCGCGCTGGCGATGCTCTGTCTCATGCGCGGCGTCAAGTTCGACGCGGCAAGCCTTTGGTACGGGTTTTCGCCGCCCGAGGCCGGCGACCCGAGCACAATTCGCGTGCCGATTCAGGGACACTTTGCGTTGCGCGACGAGTTCTTCAACATTGAAGGCGTCGACGCACTGGAGGGCAAGCTCAAAGCGGGCGGCGTGCCGTACGAGTTTCATCGTTACGACGCCGAGCACGGCTTCTACAACACCGGCAAGCCCGGCGAGGGCGGCCTCGGCCATTACGATCCCGAGCATGCCGAGAGCGCGTGGCGCAGAACGGTGGAATTTTTCGACCGCACACTGCGCTAGAGAGTGGTGCCAAGGGCGCGAATCGAACGCGCGACACCGCGCTTTTCAGGCGCGTGCTCTACCAACTGAGCTACCTTGGCACGCGATTTTGCGGCGAGCGCATCGCATTGTCGCTTTGCGATGCGCTCGTGACGATGGCGACGCTGATGGGGCTCGAACCCACGACCTTCGCCGTGACAGGGCGACGCTCTAACCAACTGAGCTACAGCGCCAAGACCGGGTCGCCGGCTCGGCGTGGTGGGCACGGCTGGGTTCGAACCAGCGACCCCCCGCGTGTGAAGCGGATGCTCTCCCGCTGAGCTACGCGCCCGTACCGGTGACGGCTCCTTGGACAAAACCGAATCTTACCCTACCGTCGTGCGCGCTGTCCAGCACGAAGCGCGGCGACGCTCGTGGAAGAAAACTGTATGACCCTCGTCGCCGTTGTGTTCGCGGCCGTGGTGGCGGTTGCCACCTCGGTCCACCTGCCCGTTACGACCGCAAATCCGCAGGCGCAGGCCGCGGTCGATCGCGGGCTCTTCCTTTACTATGCCTACAACGGCGACGATGCGGCGCGCTCGTTCAAACGCGCCGCGTCGCTCGACCCGCGTTTGGCGATGGCCTTTTGGGGCGTCGCGCTCGCGAGCGGCCCGGATCTGAACACCCCGATGACGGCGGAGCGCTTCGGGCGTGGATCGCAGGCGATCCGCCAGGCCGCCGCACTTGCCTCGGGCGCATCACCCCGCGAACGCGAGTTTATTGCGCTCATGGGCCGCCGCTATCGCGGGAGCTTCGGCGACTGGCAGACGGACGACGCCGCCTACCGCCAAGGCATGTTGCGGCTGGCGCGCGAGTCCGGCGACGAGAACGCGAGCCTCATCGCGGCGGAGGCCCTGCTCGAATCCGGCGGACTGGAGCGGCGCGACGGCGCGCTCGCCGCGGAAACTTCGCGAGAAGCGCTCGGGCTCGTTGCGGGCGTTTTGCGCGCCGATCCGAGGAGCGCGATGGCCAACCATCTCTGCATCCATCTCTACGATCTCGCGCCGAATCGCACTCCGGCCCAGGCTTGCGCGCAGCGGCTGGATGCCGCAACCTTTTTGCCCGAGGCGGAGCACCTCGCGCACATGCCGGCACATTACTGGATCGAGACGGGGGACTACGCCGCGGCCCTGGCTTCGAGCGATCGAACGTTCGCGCTGCTCGAAAGACTCCCCGACGGCCTGGACGGCGAGCACGCGCGCCGTTACGCCCTGCACGACGTGGCCGTCGGCTACTCCGCCGCGATGATGCTCGGAAACTATGCCACCGCGCGCCTCTGGGCGCAACGCATGGCCGGCCTGTCCGACCAGGACTTCGAAGCCGTGACGGCGTTGCGGTTTGGACGCTACCAAGACGCCTATGCCGCAAAGTCCGGCGCATACGGATATCCGAGCGTGCGCGGCTGGGCGGCGCTGCGCTTAGGACGCACCGCAGAGGCACGCGCGATCGTCAAACAAGTGGGCGCGGAGGCCAAGGGGCCAGGCTACCTGCCGCAACTATTCCTAGCGGAAGCTGCCGCCGCGGACGGAAGGACGGCCGACGCGGCGCGCTGGATGCAGCGCGCTCGCACCAATCAGCGCACCAGCTTCAGCGGCGAACTGATCCCTGTGTTTCCGGCGGACGAGATACTAGGTACGATCGCGCTGCGGCGAAACGATTTCGCCGCGGCGGTGTCTGCGTTTACGAGCGCGCTCGAGGCGTATCCGAACGATCCGCGCGCGCTGTACGGTTTGGCGACGGCGTTGGCGGCGCAGGGACAGGCGACGCAAGCCGCCGCCGTTCGCTCGCGATTTCAGGCGGGGTGGAAGGACGCCGATACCGGCATACGCGACGCCCTTCCATGATATTATACCGTTTCGCCGTCGCGTAGGCTGCGCGCGAGCGCGGCCAGCGCGTCGCTCATCGCCTGTGCGCCGGCGGCGATGCGCGTGCGAACCCTCGTACTTCGTCCGCGCGCGGCCAGTCTCGCGAGCCTGCCGCGGCGGGCGTTTTCCAAGGCGTCCTCACGGCGTTGCCGAATTTCGGCTTTAAGCCAAGAGTCCATGATTCGCCTCGTAGCTGAGCGTGAAGTAATGAAATGAAAAAGCCCCCGGTCGATCGCGGAGGCCTTCGTTAGATCGAGATGCCGACAGACGATTACGCCGGCCGATCCTCCGAAGGTCCAAGGCACGTCGACCCGCCGTCGACTTGCGTCGCGGGGGTGCACAGCTGAAGGATATTATTGTCCACCGTGCCTCCTGTATCCGGAATGAGTAATACGCGAAACTCTATCACGCACGTCATTGCTTGTCAAACGGAAAACTTTCGAGAAATTCGATCGCGGCAGGGCCGGCGCGCCGAGATTCGAAGACTGGGCCGTTCCCCACGCACCCGGACTCAAGGGCGGTTAGCTCAGTGGGAGAGCGCTTCCTTGACACGGAAGAGGTCACATGTTCAATCCATGTACCGCCCAAATTTGAAAACGCCCGTTAAATACGATGCGGGCCTTTTTTCATTTGCTGCCAGGGGTCGCTAACATGAGTAGCTGCGCGAGCATCTTGCGACTCGGCGGCTTCGCTTTGACGCCTCCGGAGATTTTCCGAGCATTTTTAGCTCACCCGGGCGATTGTTACCAATGCCGCCATAGCGCCACGCCGTACATAACCGCAAAGCCTACAAGTATTGCCGACGTACCGTTGATTGCCATTCTCTTTGCCAGCGGCTTATTGTTCTTGCGCCATTCGTAATAGACTCGTACGAACAGAACTGCCAGTAAAGCTAAAAGCAGTACGACAAAGAACCACGGGTCCGCGGGCTTGCGGCTAGGCGGTTCGTGAAATAGATTCCACCATGTCGGAAATGCACCGACCAGTATCCAAAACCAAACGTAAACGTAAAGAGCCATTCTCCACTGGGCTCGGCGGAACAGAGCCCATGTGCCACAACCGATCGCTACGACCAGTGTGGCCCAAAGAAACGGCACAGAATTAATCATCACGTTCCTCCCGTCCCTGGAGTTGGACTTCGCCTGGTCCTCGCGAGGCCCTACCGTCTGGACCGACGACCCGATGGCGGCAGCAACGGACGTAGCAACGCGCCGATGAGCGCGCGGCTGTTGCGTTGGGCGCTCCTAGTTGCCGAACAGGTCAGCCGCAAAAGCGCCACCGCGCCAGCGGCCGGCTACTTCACCGCAGCGTCCAGCTTTCTGCAGTCCTCGCAAAGCCGGTGTCCAGCACTGCCCGATCGTCGTTCATCTTGGGGAACGTCGCGCCCCGTTATGCAGGTGCTGTTGTTGTGGTGGACTCGCTTCGCTTCGGGCTTCTCGGATTCGTTAATCGAGTAAAATTCCGCAATTCCAGGCATCGCTGTTCCTCCCTTGCGTCGGCGCTTACGCGCTGACGCGCGTGGCGAGGTTGGGCGGTTCAGTCTGGCTCATGCGTACCAATTCTGAGGCCAAATACTCGAGCGCATCCGGCGGTGGACATGCCGTCTTCTCCAGGTGGCACATCGTAAGTATGGCTCTCTGTGCCTCCGACACGCTAATGAAAGTCTTACGCTTGGCGACTTTGGCTGCGGTGGTTTTCATCCGCGTCCAAACGCGCTCCATCGGAGTGGTCATGGCTGGCCTTTCTCTCGCAGAAATGCGGATTGGCCGCCACGGAACCCGCGGTCAAAGCGTACTAAGGTGAGGTGCCCAGCATAGCACGATTCAGCCTGGGGGCATAGGCACGGGGGCGGCATAGCCGGCCCGGCGACGTCGACTGCTAAGAATAGTCGCAAATACCCTTACTGTTCTTGAAACTTTGGCTCGCCCGTGTCGGGAATTCATCGCTGTTTCAGGCGAAAGCATGAACAACTACAACGTCGATGGCTAACGCGACGCACTACTATATTTGGCGAAGGGCCAGTCCGTTCCGGCAGCAGTTCACAGGCCGACTCGAACGTAAACGAAAAAGCCTGCGATGGATCGCACGACTCGATCACCGGAGAGACAAACCGATTCGGGCGCGCGGATATTAGCGGCTTCCTTGTGGGAGCGGCGCACTTCCCGTCGAAGTCGTCGGGCGGAGGTGCGTTTTCATGATGGTATCGCGGGTTGGCCTTCGCTGCGTGATGGCCGGACTGGTGGTTTCTTTGGCCGCATGCGCCGGCCAGCCGGTCACGCCGGGCTCGTTGCCTGGCGTTTCGTCTGTTGCCCAGCCGACTGCGCTCGCCTTGGGGCTCAAAGGTTCCAAGCAGAACCTGCTTTACGTGTCTACCAACCTAAAGTCCACGCCCGACTTGTTGATTTATACGTATCCTTTGGGTCGGTTTAAGGAAAGAACGGACAAGTCGCTAAAAGTCCCGGCCGGCGAATGTGCCGATCGCAAAGGCAACGTCTACGTCACGAACCAGGACTCCAGTGGTTCGAGCTCGAGCGTCCTCGAGTATGCTCACGCTGGTACGCGGCCGATCAAGACGCTCACCGTCAATGGGTCCGCGGCGGAGTGCTCGGTGGATCGAACCAGCGGCGATCTCGCCGTGATTTCGTCGCGCCTTGCGGTCTTTCGTGACGCACACGGAAGCCCGACCTACTATGCGTTTCCTAGCGGCTTCGACAGCGTCGCCTGCGACTACGACGACAAAGGCAACCTATTCGTCAACGGAGTCGCCAAGCTGAAACCGCATCGCGCCGCCCTCCTCAAGCTCCCCGCGGGCCACCGCCACTTCGAAACGATCGACACGCCACCGATCATGGAAGCCCATCCCCCTGGTCACGTGCGCTGGGACGGCAAGTATCTGGCGATGGGCGACGGCTACAGTTCGCTCTACCAACTCGAGGTCAACGGAACCAAAGCAAAAACCGTTGGAATCATAGGACTCTATGGTTCGGCCAACCTCCTCTCGCTTTGGATCGCAGATGGCTTCGTCGTCGGAGGCAACTTCGGCAGCTCGACGGTCATGATCTGGAACTATCCGGGCGGCGGTCAGCCCAGCAAGGTTCTGCCAAAAACCGGGCGGGGCGACGGCGTCACCGTGTCCGTCGTGCCGAAATAGGCGAGCGGTAAAACGATCTTTCGTCTGATTGTGGGTAACATCGGGCATGCCGTTGATTGAAGTGGTCATCGTCCTCATCGTGGTCGGCGTGCTCCTGTGGCTTATCAATACTTACATCCCGATGGCCGCGGCCATAAAATCTCTATTGAACGCCATCGTCGTGATCGCGCTGATCGTGTGGATTCTCAAGGTCTTCGGACTCTGGTCCTATATCGTTAACCTGCGAGTCGGCAAGTAGCGAAATTACGGAGCGATACGTTCGAGCGTGGCGTACTCGTGTTCCGCCAACGTTACGTGCGCGGCCGCGACATTTTCGGCCAGATGCTCGAGCGAAGACGTGCCGGGGATCGGCAGCGTCGCTCGCGAGTGGCGCAGCAGCCATGCCAGAGCCACTTGAAAGATCGTCGCGCCGTGCGCCTGCGCGATCGGCTTCAGCGTCTCGAGCGCGCCGATGTCGCCGGCGTCGAGCGGAAAATACGGTATGAACGCCAGCCCCTCGTCCTCGCAGTGAACGAGAACCCGCTCGCTCAAACGGTTGCCGACGTTGTAGTCGTTTTGCACTGACGCGATCTCGACGACGCGCTCGGCCTCTCGCAGTTGCTGGAGGTTAACGTTGGATAATCCGATGCAGCGAATCTTCCCATCGTCGCGGAGCTTGCGCAGCGCTCCGATCTGCTCCGCCAGCGGCACCTTCGGGTCTATCGCGTGCAACTGGTAGAGATCGATGCACTCGAGCCGCAGCCGGCGCAGGCTGCCCTCGCAGGCTTCGGTCAAGTGCTCGGGGCGCCCGTCGCGCTCCCACTCCGTCGGGCCGGGGCGAGTCGAGCCGCCTTTGGTTGCGATCACCAACCCCGAGGGATACGGATGCAGGGCCTGCGCGATCTGCTCCTCGTTCACGTGTGGGCCGTACGCGTCGGCGGTGTCGATGAAGTTGACGCCGAGTTCGACGGCGCGGCGCAAGACGCGTAGAGCGTTCTCGCGATCCTCCGGCCATCCCCAGACGCGCTTGCCGCATAACCGCATCGCTCCGAACCCGATGCGGTTAACCGTGAGCGTACCCCCGATCGTAAGCTGGCGCGCCGCGTTCATGCTCGCTGCTTCTTGGCGATATGAAAAAGACCGCTCGCGTTACGCGAGCGGTCTGAATCCTACCAGTTGTTGCGAGTTTACTTGCTGGGCGGGCGGTTTGGCGTCAGGCCCTTGAAGTTAGCCTCGGCCTGCTTCTGCGTGTCGACCATCATCTCGGCGATCTTCAGCGTGAAGGCCTTGCGCAGCTCGAGCAGCTGGCTGGCGAAACCGAACGAAAGCTCGACGAGCTGGGTCGGCGTCGGCATGTTCTCGAGCGCCGGCATGGTGCCCGGCTTCTCGGTCATCTCCCTGGTGAACTCGCGGAACGACTTCATGGCGTTGAGGCTGGCGTCTTGCGTCTGCTTGATCGCGGCGAGCCCCTCTTCCTGAAACTTGGTCATGTACTCAGATACGTTGACGGACATGGTTGAAATGATTTCCCCTCTAGCGGTGCGGTGCTTGTGCTAAGTATACCAAGCACGTGCTGTGTCTGTCAACACGAGGGGAGCGTCTGCTTACTCGCGGCCCACGAAGCTGCGGTAGATCCGGATGATTGTCTCCTTCTGGTCGACGCTCAGCTGGGGATCGAGCTTCACCGCGTGCTCGACGCCGTGGTGGCTCTCGTCGCGACCGGGGGAGTCGTCAAGCAGGCCGGCCTGGGCGTACATCGTCTCCGCCGACATATGCAGCGCATTGGCAATGTTCTTGAGGACGTCGGCGGACGGCTTATAGAGGCCGCGCTCGACCTGACTCAGATACGGATTCGAGATCTTGGCGATCTCGGCGAGCTGGCGCATCGAGAGGTTGGCCAGCTCGCGCTGGCCGCGGATGAAATCCCCGAGGCTGCGCCAGGCCGCGCCGGCGCCGCCCTTCTCCTCGTCGCTCATGACCCTGCTATGCTTCGACTCCCAGGCCCGCGAGCACTATCGAACGGCTCGCCCGACGCGTTGCGCACGTAACGGCCGGGTGCGGGCTCGCCCTCCGGCAGCGGATACGGCGCACGCAGCGGGCCGCCGTGCGCCTCGGCCCATTCGGCCCAGTCGAGCCACCACGACCCATTGTGGCGGTCGGCCGTCTCGAGCCACTCGTCCGCGCTCTCGCCCCGCAAGGCGCGCGGCTTCCTATAGTGCCACGTCTTCTTCCCGCCCGGCGGATTGACGATGCCGGCAATGTGCCCGGAGTTGGTCAGCACGTACTTCGACTCGCCCCCGACGTGTTGCGTCGTGAGATACGTCGCGCGCCACGGCGCGATGTGATCGTTCTCCGCTCCGAGGACATAGAGCGGCGTCAGAATCCTACCGAGGTCGATCGGCGTGTCGTCGACCGAAAACGCGTTGGGCTTGACGATCGCGTTGTGCAGGTAGCACGCCCGCAGGTATTGCGAGTGCATGGCGACCGGCATGCGCGTCGAGTCGTTGTTCCACGCCAAGATGTCGAACGCGGGCGGCTGCTTGCCCTTGTACCAATTGTTGACGACGTAGCTCCAAATCAAATCGCTCGAACGCATCCAGTCGAACGTGCGCGCCATCTCGGCCGGGTCGAGATAGCCGCGTTCGCGCATGCGCTGCTCGAGCCGCGCGATCGTATCTTCGTCCGTGAAGACCCCGAGGTCGCCCGGGATGCTGAAATCCACGAGCGTATTCGTCAGGGTCGTCGACGCGATCCGTTCGCCCTCGCCGTGCGCCGCGAGGTACGCCAACGCGACGAGCGCTAGCGTTCCGCCCAGGCAGAGCGCCGCGACGTTGACGCGCGGGGCGCCGGTGATCTCCTGCACGACGTCGAGTGCCGCCAGCACGCCCTCGCGGAGATAGTCGTCCATCCTGTAGTGAGACATGCTCTCGTCCGGATTACGATATGAGATCATAAACGTCTGATGTCCGTGCTTGACCGCCCATTCGACGTAGGAGCGGCCCGGTGCCAAGTCCATGATGTAAAACTTGTTGATCCACGGCGGGCTGCACAGCAACGGCACCGAGTGCACCTGCGGCGTCTGCGGCTCGTAGGCGATCAGCTCGATGAGCGCGTTGCGGAACACCACGCGTCCAGGCGTCGCGCCGATGTTGATGCCCAGTTCGAAGCCGGAGCGGTCGACCTGGCGCGGATACCCGCCGTTGTTGGCAACGTCGTCGAGGAAGTTTTGCAAACCCTTCACGAGGCTCAGACCGCCCGATTCCGTCGCCTCTTTCACGACCCCCGGATTGAGCCACGGCACGTTGCTCGGCGCAAACGCCTCGCACATGAGCTGCATCGCGAAACGCGCCTTGCGCCGAGTCGCATCCGGAAGACGCGCGGCGTCCACGAGCTGCAGCGCCGCCTGCGTGCGCGCCTGATAATCTTCGACGAGGCCGGCCAGGAGCGGATTCGTGCGCCACTCGGGTTCGGCGAAGCGCTTGTCGGCGGGCGCCGATAGGCTCGCGTCGTCGTCGAGTTGGCCGCCTAAACGGCGCAGCATGTTCATCGCGACGTTCTGCTCTGCCAGGGCCAGCCCGGTAAGCCACGTGCTCATGCGCAAGGGATCCATCATCACGTCGGCGATGACCGCGCGCAACGCGTCACCGAGCGACGCCGGATCGAGGCCGGTGACGTCGACGCCGTAGCCGAGCTCCTCAGGTGCGATGTTCACTCACATGTACCAGCCGCCGTTGATGTTGTAGACTGCGCCGGTGATGTACCCGGCCTTCTCGTCGAGCAGGAAGCGCACCAGCCGGGCGACCTCCTCGGGCCGGCCGAGGCGGCGCTTGGGCGTCTGCGCGATGGCGTTCTCGATGGCCTCCGACGGCATAGCCTTGGTCATGTCGGTGTCGATGAAACCCGGCGCGACCGCGTTGACCGTGATGCCTTTCTTGGCGACCTCGAGCGCGACGGTCTTGGTCAAACCGATCAGCCCGGCCTTCGCGGCAGCGTAATTCGCCTGGCCGAAGTTGCCGCTCTCGCCGACCACGGAGCTGATGTTGACGATGCGTCCAAAGCTGCGCTCGAGCATCGCGTCGAGGACAGCCTTGATCATAAAAAACGGCCCCGAAAGATTCACCTGCAGGACCGCTTCCCATTCGTCGACCGTCATCTTACGGACGGTGTGATCGCGAGTGATCCCCGCGTTGTTGACCAGATAATCGATGCGTCCGTGCCTGTCGAGCACGTGGGCGACCGCCTCCCGACAGCGATCGTAGATGCCGACGTCGGTTTCGTAAAATTCGATCCTCGAGGCGGCTCCGTTGAGGTGCGCGGCGAGCCGGTGCGTCCTGGCTTCGTCCTCGGGAAGGCCGAGCACCGCGACGCTCGCGCCGTCCTCGGCCAGCAGCGTGCTGACCGCCCCGCCGATGCCGCGCGCACCTCCGGTCACGATGCCGACCCGTCCATTAAAAGGTAAACTACTCACGCGCTAGATTTACCCAGCGTTGCGCTCTCTCCCTTGTCTACCTTTCTCGCATCGGCCGAGGCCGCCGCGGACCTCGTTTTGCCGGTACGCGCCGCGGGTAATCCTAACGCGGACTGCAGGAGGCATGATGAGCAAAGATCCGTTAGACAAAGCCGCAAACGCAATCAAAAAGACCACGGACAACGTGCGGGATTCGGTGCATGAAGCGGGCCATCGCTCCGCGGCAGAAGGCGAACGTGCGAAGCGCGACGTGGCCGGCAACGAGATGACGCCCGGCGAAAAGGCCGGCTCGGCGCTCAACGAGGCAAAGCACCGCACGCAGGCTGAGATCGACGCGGCCAAGCGGCACGCACGCAACAAGACGTAGCGTCCGCGGCGCTACATATCGAGTCCGCCGTTGATCGAGTAGACCGCCCCGGTGATGTAGCTCGACTCGTCTTCCAGTAGGAAGCGCACGACGCGGGCCACCTCTTCCGGGCGGCCCAGCCGCCGTTGCGGGATTTTCTCGACGACCTTGGCGAGGGCCGCCTCCGGGATCGCGGCCACCATCTCGGTCTCGATGAACCCCGGCGCCACGGAGTTCACGGTAATTCCCCGCT
Source organism: Vulcanimicrobiota bacterium (assembly GCA_963723485.1). Lineage (GTDB taxonomy): Bacteria > Vulcanimicrobiota > Vulcanimicrobiia > Vulcanimicrobiales > Vulcanimicrobiaceae > Cybelea. The sequence goes on from CAVRQS010000003.1 coordinate 358,393, forward strand.
GCGCCATCTCGAGCGCCAGGCTCTTGGTGAATCCGAACAGCCCGGCTTTCGACGCGGCGTAATTTGCCTGCCCGACGTTCCCCGTCTCGCCGATCACCGAGCTGATGTTCACGATCCGGCCGGATCCTCGTTCGATCATATGTTCGAGCACGGCCTTGGTCATCTGAAACGCGCCCGAGAGATTGACGTCGAGCACTTGATGCCAATCGTCGATGGTCATCTTCCGGACCGTCTTGTCAACCGTGATTCCCGCGTTGTTCACCAAATAATCGACGCGGCCAAAACGACCGAGTACTTCTTTGACGACGCGGTTGCAATCGTCGGCCTCGTCGACGCGTCCTTGGTGGATCGACACCGTCGCGCCCTTGCCGGTCATCTGCTCCGAAAATTTCTCGGCACTCTCCCTCCCGCGATTGTAGCCCGCGGCGACCGATGCGCCGCTCGCGGCCAGCATCTCCGTGATGGCCGCGCCGATTCCGCGCGTGCCGCCCGTCACCAATGCCACTCGACCCTGAAACACGACAGCCCTCCGTTCGTGACGGCGCCGAATGCGCACCGCGTAGGCGGTCTTTACTCTCTGGTTCGTACCGAGCCCTCGCGCGGCGGCCGGAACGGTCGAGGCCAAGGCGCACTCGGGCGATGAGCCGAGCGGCCGATCGGCGAAAGCGCCACGCATAATGACGCCCCGCGCGCAACGCCTCGATGCTGGCCGAGCGGCGCGGACGGCATGTCCGCGCTCGCGTCAGGCGACCTGGAAGCATCGCGACGATGCCGCCGACGCGCTCGCCCTGATCGAAGCGTCCAACGCGGGAAGGATCCCGGGCCTCGTACCCGTGCGCTACGGCCGCATGGCGCAGTCACCGTTCGCGTTCTTCCGCGGCTCTTCGATCGTTCAGGCGCGCGATCTGGTCGCCACGCCCTCAACCGGCGTGACGGTTCAGCTGTGCGGCGACTGCCACATCATGAATTTCGGCGGCTTCGCCACGCCGGAACGGAACCTCGTCTTCGATATCAACGACTTCGACGAGACTTTTCCGGGGCCGTGGGAGTGGGATGTCAAGCGCCTCGCGGTCAGCCTCGTTCTCGCCGCGCGCGATCGCGGCTTCTCACGGGACGTCGCCCGCGACGCGGTCCGCGGCGCCGTGGCGTCGTATCGCGAAAAGCTCTTTGGATACGCTCAACTCTCGCCGGTCGACGTGTGGTACACGCGAATCGGATTCGACGAGCTGAGCGGCTTCTTTCGGAAGAACGCCGACGCCATCGGCAGCCTGCAGAGCGTCGAACGCTACGCCCGCGGACGCACCTCGGAGGCGGTCTTTCCCAAACTCACCGCAATCGTGGACGGTCACGCAACGATCCTGGACGATCCGCCCCTCGTGTATCACTTTCACCAATACCTCGAGGAGTGGCAGGCGATGATCACGGCGTTCTTCGAGCGCTACCGCCATACGCTCATCGCCGATCGTCAGCGCCTCTTCGCGCACTATGCCTTCCAGGACATCGCCGTGAAGGTGGTCGGCGTCGGGAGCGTCGGCACGCGCTGCGCGGTCGCCCTGTTCCTCGCCGACGGCGTCCATCCGCTCTTCCTCCAGATCAAAGAGGCACGGCGCTCGGTGCTCGAGCCGCCCGACGCCGCGAGTCGCTTCGTGCATCAAGGCGAGCGCGTCGTGAACGGGCAGCGCCTCATGCAAGCCGCCAGCGACATCTTCCTCGGCTGGGCTGAGGTTCCGGGGTCGCAAGACTACTACGTCCGCCAGCTGCGCGACATGAAGGTGTCCGTCGATATCGGCACGTTCCGGCCGCGCACCCTCATCGATTACGGAGTCGTCTGCGGCTGGGCTTTGGCGCGCGCGCACGCCAAAGCGGGCGATGCCGCCAGGATCGCCGGGTACCTCGGCCGGGCAGATCGCTTCGACCGTGCCGTCGCCCGGTACGCCGCGGCATATGCCGAGCAGGTCGAACGGGATTATGCCGAGTTCAAGGCCGGTATTCGGGCGGGACGCTTCCCCATCGAGACCGGCGACTTCAAGGACGTCGACTTTCTCCCGTAACCTTAGCAACGCCGCGCGGAGGTACCGGCTAGCCGAAGCGGCCGGTAATGTAGTCCTCGGTCCGCCGATCGCTCGGCGTGGTGAAGAGCTTCGCCGTGTCGTCGACCTCGATGAGGCGGCCGACCTCGCTTTCGTCGGCCAGCATGAAAGCGGTAACGTCGGACACGCGTGCCGCCTGCTGCATGTTATGCGTCACGGCGACGATGCTGAACCGCTCCGCCAGCGACGCCATGAGTTCTTCGATCACGGCGCTCGCGATTGGATCGAGCGACGCGGTCGGCTCGTCCATCAGAAGCACCTCGGGCTCGGCCGCGACTGCGCGCGCAATGCAGAGGCGCTGCTGCTGCCCCCCTGAGAGCCGCAGCGGGCTGCCCTTGAGCTTGTCCTTCACCTCATCCCATAGCGCCGCGGCGCGCAGGGCGCGTTCCGCCGTATCGAGGCGTTGACGCGCGTTAAGCCCGCGGAGCCCGCATACGGTATTGTCCAAGATCGAGAGCGTCGGGAATGGATTGGGGCGCTGGAAGACCATCCCGATGCGGCGACGAATTGCCATTGGATCGACGTCGCCCGCGTAGATGTCCTCGCCGTCGAGCAAGACGCGCCCCTCGACGGCCGCGTCGAAGCTGAGCTCATGGATGCGATTGAAACAGCGCAGCAGCGTCGTCTTGCCGCAGCCCGACGGTCCGATCAGCGCCGTCACCGCTCTGCGCCGGAACGTGATCGAGACGTTCCCGACGGCCTTGCGCTCGCCATAGTAGGCGCTCAAATCGTCGGCTGCGAGCAGCTCCTCGGGAATCACGCGTCGAGCCCCCGCATGGCGCGCCGCAGCATGAAGCGCGCGCCCAGGCTCAGTACGAAGACCGCGACGATCAATACCAGCGCGCCGCCCCACGCCTGCTGCTGCCAGTTGGGGTACGGCGAGATCGCGTACGTGAAGACCTGGAGCGACAGCACGGCCATCGGATTGTTCGGATTCGTCTCCCAGAACTGACTGCCGAAGGCGGTGAAGAGCAGCGGCGCCGTTTCGCCCGTCACGCGCGCGATCGCCAGCAGCAGCGCCGTAATGATTGCGGGCCGCGCAGTCGGCAGCACGATGCGCACGGTCGCGCGGAAGTTCGACATGCCCAGTGCCAGCGCACCCTCGCGGACGGTCGCCGGCACCGAGCGGATCGCCTGCTCCGAGGTTCGTACCAGCAGCGGCAACATGAGCATCATGAACGCGAACGACGCCGAGAAGCCGGAGAAGTGCTTGAACGGCGCGACCAAGACCGCGTAGGCGAAGAGCCCGATCGCGATGCTGGGTACGCCCGACAGCACGTCGGAGAGGAAGCGCAGGGCCTCGGGGATCGGCCCGCGCCCGAACGAAGCGAGGTAGATCCCGGTCAGCAATCCGATCGGCACCGCCATCGCGGTCGCCAGGCCGATAACGATGAGCATGCCGACGATTCCGTTACCGACGCCCGCGCCGGGAACGCCGATGGGGTGCGGCAACTGCGTGAGAAACGCCCAGTTGATCGCGCCGATGCCTTGCACTACGACGTAGCCCAGAATTGCAAGCAGCGCGGCCGCCGCCAGGGCCGCGCAGAACAGCGTCAGCGCGGTGCCGAGCGACGCGTACACGCGCCGGCGCCCGAGCCGCCGATAGCGCGGCGACAACGCGCTAGACGCCCGAACCACGGACGCTCCAGATCATCAGGCGCGCGAGCGCATTCACGACGATGCTGACTAAGAACAGAATTAGTCCGAGCTCGATCAGCGCGCTGATATAGACGCTCGTTGTCGCCTCGGTGAACTCGTTGGCGATTACGCTGGCCAGCGTGTACGACGGCGCAAACAGCGAGGCGGAGATCTCCGGCCGATTTCCGATGACCATCGTCACGGCGATCGTTTCCCCGAGCGCGCGGCCTAGCGCGAGCACGCACGCGCCGAATATGCCCACTCGCGCGGCCGGCAAGACGACGCGCGTCGCGGTTTCCCACTTCGTGGTGCCGAGCGACGCCGATGCCTCGCGCAGGTCGCCGGGTATCGCGGCGATGACGTCGCGCGAGATCGCGGTGACGGTCGGAACGATCATCAAGGCCAGGATGATTCCTCCGGTCAGCAGGCCGACGCCGTAGATCGGCCCCTGGAAGAGCGGCAACCACCCGAGCACGTGCTGCAACGCCGGACCGATGGCGGTGCGGACGAACGGCGCGAGTACGAACAGCCCCCACAGCCCGTATACGACGCTCGGCACGGCGGCCAGCAGCTCGATCAGGAACGACAGCGGTCTCGAGAGCCAGCGCGGAGCGAAGTCGGCCAAGAAGACGGCGCCCATGATCCCGACGAAACCGGCGAGTACGATCGCGATCAACGAGGTGACGACCGTTCCGTAGATCATCGGCAACGCCCCGAACTTGCTCGTGATCGGGTCCCAGGCGCTGTGCCAAATGAACGACGGTCCGAAGGCCTCGATCGACGGCCACGAGCCGAGCACGAGTTCGACGAACAGGCCGACGATGAGCAACGCGAAGAGCAGGCTTCCGCCGTAGACGAGCGCGGCAAAGCCGCGATCCGCCGGGCTTACGAAGCGCGCGAGGCGCCGGAATCGAGGCTCAGCTGTCTCCAATCAGTGCTGCATTTGCTTGAGCGTCCCCGATGCCGCCGCCTGCACGTTCTTCGGCAACGGGACGTAGTCGACGGACTTCGCGTTGGACTGGCCCGCGGGGCCGACCAGCCACGAGAGCACGCTGTAGAGCATCTTGGCGCGCCCCGCGTCAGACGGTTTCTTGTAGAGCACGACCCACGAGTAGCCGGCGATCGGATATGAATTCGCGCCGGCTGCGTCGACGATCGAGAAGTTCGTCGGACTCACTTCCGGCTTGGTGGCCGCAGCCGCCGCGACCGTGGCTTCCGCGCACGCGACCCACCTGCCGGCCTTGTTTTGAATCAGCGCCGCCGGCATCTTGTTCTCGACGACATATGCGAGCTCGACGTACCCGATGGCCCCAGGCGTGCTGCGCACCTGGCCGGCGACGCCTTCGTTGCCCTTCGCGCCGACGGCGCTCGGCGCGGGCCACGAGACGCTTTTGCCGATGCCGACCTTGCTCTTCCATTCGGACGAAACGTGACTCAGGAAGTCGGTGAAGATGTAGCTCGTGCCCGAACCGTCGGACCGATGCACGACCACGATCGCCGAGTCGGGCAGGTTCACGCCCTTGTTGACCCGGGCGATCTGGGGGTCGTTCCACTTCAGGATCTTGCCGAGATAGATGGCGGCGATCGCTTGGCGCGTGAGCCGGAGGGTCGCGGTCACGCCGGGGAGGTTGTACGCGATCGCCGCGCCGCCGAGCGTCACCGGGACTTGGAGAACGGGCTGCCCCGCGCGTGCCAGCTCCTCCGCGTTCATCGGAACGTCCGTGGCGCCGAAGTCGACGTTCTTTGCCGTGAACTGCTGGATGCCGCCGCCGCTGCCGATCGACTGGTAGTTGACGGTGACGTCGGGATTCTTCTGATTGTAGACGTAGAAGGCTTTGGAGAAGAACGGATAGTCGAAGCTCGATCCGGCTCCGGTAAGCTGCGTTGCGGCTGCCGCCGGCGCGCACAAGCTTGCGGCCACCGCCAGCGCCCCGAAACGGCCAATCCACGATCCTGTCACTGCAAAAAGCTCCTTTGGCGAAGAGAGAAGGCGCCCTGAATCATAAAGTTCGAGGGGTGTCTTAGTTGTAATCCAGCTCGATTAACCCCATGTTAAGGCCGACGAGCGCGGCGGTTAGGGCGGGCTCCCCAGCCTCGTCCTAGGCTGCCTTGTCATCCTAAGCTCATCGACAGCTGCCCGAACTGCGAAGGATGACAGAGCTACTCATTCCGAAGCCGCGCCCGATGATTGCGGAGCCGACCTCTGACGAGCGCCGCCCGTCGCTAGCCGAGTTGCGCCATACGGCGGCCCACGTGCTGGCCTATGCCGTGCAGGACCTCTTTCCTGAAGCCAAGCCGACGATCGGACCGGCCATCGAGAACGGCTTCTATTACGATTTCGACCGGTCGACGCCGTTTTTGCCGGAGGATCTCGAGCGGCTCGAGGCGCGGATGCGCGCGATCGTGGCGGCGGATTATCCGATGACCGGCCGCGAGGTGACGCGCGACGAGGCTATCGCGACGTTCGACGGCAACCCCTACAAGGCAGAGATCGCGCGCGAAATCCCCGCCGATCGACCGATCACCCTGTACACGATCGGCGAGTTCACGGACCTCTGCCGCGGCGGCCACGCCGCCTCGACCGGCCGGATCGGCGCGTTCAAGCTCACCAGCGTGGCCGGCGCGTATTGGCGCGGCGACGAGCACAATCCGATGCTTCAGCGCATCTACGGCACCGCGTGGCACGAGCGCGAAGAGCTCGACGATTACCTGGCGCGGCTCGAGGAAGCCCAGCGTCGCGATCATCGGCGTCTCGGCACCGAACTCGACCTGTTTTCGATCGAGGAGGAGGCCGGCGGCGGGCTCGTCTTTTGGCATCCCAAAGGCGCGATCGTGCGCAACATCGTCGAGAACTTCATCCGCGAGGGCCTGCGCGAACGCGGTTACCAGCCGGTAGCGACGCCGCACATCGCGAGCGAGCGGCTCTACGAGATCTCCGGACATCTCGAGAACTTCGCGGAGAGCATGTTCGGTCCGATCGAGGTCGAGAACCAGCGCTTTCGTCTCAAGCCGATGAACTGTCCAGGCCACATTCTCATCTACAAGAGCCGACTGCGCAGCTACCGCGATCTTCCGCTACGGTTCTCGGAGTTCGGAACGGTGTATCGTTTCGAGCGCTCCGGCGTGTTGCACGGCCTCACGCGCGTCCGCGGCTTCACGCAGGATGACGCGCATCTGTTCTGTTCGCCGGACCAGCTGCAAGCCGAGTTCGAGCAGACGCTGGACGAAGCGCTACGCCTGATGCGCGCGTTTGGATTCAGCACGTTTACGTACGTGCTGTCGCGCCGCGCTCAAGCGGACCGCACCGAGACGGACGCGACCGCCGAGTCGGCAATCCGCGCCGCACTCGAGCGTTACGACCTGCCCTTTGAGATCGACGAGGGCGGCGGCGCGTTTTACGGACCGAAGCTCGACGTGAACGTACGCGACGCGCTTGGCCGACCGTGGCAGCTCGGCACTGTGCAAGTGGATTTCGTCTTGCCTGCTCGCTTCGGGCTCAAGTACCGCGGCGCCGACGGAGGCGATCATTGTCCGGTGATCATCCATCGGGCACTTGCCGGCTCGCTCGAACGTTTCTTTGGTATTCTGATCGAACACTATGGGGGCGCGTTTCCCGTCTGGCTGGCCCCGATCCAAGCCGTCGTCACGCCGATCACCGAGCACCAAGCGAGCTATGCCCGGGAGGTGGCGACTCGCCTGCGGGCAGCGGGCTTTCGAGCCGAGGTGGACGAAGCCAACGAGAAGCTCGGATACAAGATCCGGCACTGGAAAACCCAGAAGGTGCCGTACATCTTGGTCGCGGGTAAACAAGAGGTTGCAGACGGGACTGTGAACGTCAATCAGCGCGGAAACGACGAGAAACGCACGACGTCGGTTGAGTCCTTCGTCGAGGAGTTGCACGCTATGGTCGCGGCGAAGGAATAAAATGATGAGGTGTGATGCTCGCGCCGTATTTGCGGCGCTCGCACTGGTGTTGGCGTCGTGCCAAGGATCGGGTCTCGATAGCGGCGGGATGGGCGATATGGCTCCGCCCGTTTCGCAGCCCGGTTCGATCGGCGGCATGAACGGCGGCCTGTCGAGCAACATGAACGGCGGGACTCTGGCCGGTCCGACGGTTGGGCCCAACGGCCGCGAGGAGCTCACCAATCCCGGCGCCACCCTGGCACCCAACGAGGCGCAGTATCCGATCGGGCAAGGCCCGAGCGGGATGAAGTGTCCGGCAGTGCTGCAGCTCAACCAGCAGTACACGTGCAATCTGGCCTTCAACATACCGCCTGCCTCGCCGTCGCCATCTCCGAACGGAAAGAGCACGGCCAAGCCTACTGCGAGTCCGACGCCGACACCCAAGCCCACGGCCTCCTCCGATGACGACACCGGTGACGATAGCAGCGACGAATCGCCGACGCCGTCACCCACTCCGCTCGGGACGATCACGCTTCAGATGGAGCCGCTTCCGCGCGACGTGCCCAACATGACGAATCCGAACCCCATGTTCATGCATATCACGCCGCTCGTAGCGATCCGGCTGCAGAGCAACATGGATTTCAACTTGAACGGCGCCGCCACGGTGCAGTACACGCTGCCGGCGATCCAGTTCAACGGACGGGTCTTTGCACTGCAGCTCTACAACGAGAGCGTGGTCCGCGGTAAGCGCACGGATCAGCTCCTAGCGAACTACTCGAAGTTCACGACGCCGCAGAGCCAAATCGTGGGCTTCTCGTTCTCCGTGCCGAAAGTCACCGTGCGACACACGCAGATCTGGCTGCTCGCGATGTACGGGGCGCAGATCCCGCCCGGTACCACGCCGACGCCCTCCCCGACGCCGTCGGCCTCTACGTCGCCGAGCAGCTCGCCCTAAGCCTGCGCGTTAGCTGGGCTATCTCGTCCGCAAGGAGAACCGAACGGCGAGCTTTCTCAAAGCGACGGCGTGAATTTGCGAGACCCGCGACTCGGAGACTCCCAGCTCGGACTTGATCTCCTTGAGCGTCTCGCCACCGAAGTAATAGCCGCGAATCACGACGCGCTCTTGTGGCAGCAGTGCGTCGACCGCTCGCCCCAGTTCCGCGCGCATCTCCTCGCGCTCGAGTTCCGCGGTCACGTCGCTCTCGTTATCCAGGACGGCGTTTGCGGCCTCGAGCGGCACGATGGAACGTGTGCGCACGCGCTGTAGGAGCCGATCGAGATCCGCCGGCGAGAGGCCTAAGCGGCGCGCCACTTCCTCGCGGCTCGGCGAGCGCCCGAGCTCGAGCTCGAGCCATTCGTACGCACGATCTACCTCCCGCGCTCGTTGTCGAATCGTGCGCGGCACCCAATCCTGGGACCGCAGCGCGTCGATGATCGCGCCATAGATTCGCGTTATCGCATAGGTCTCGAACTTAACCGTCCGCAAGCTGTCGTACTTCTCGATCGCGTCCATCAATCCGAACACTCCGTCATTGATGAGGTCGTTGATGTCGACGCTCGCGGGAAGAGTCACCAAAATACGCCCGGCGACGTATTTGACGAGGTGCAGATATTTGTGAATAGCCTCTTCGCGCGAAAGGCTCGAGTCATTCACGGCACGCGAAGGTGCGAAGACCAAATCGCAGCGCTTCACGGCAAAGGTATAGACGCTCGCTCATCGTTCGTTCGCAATTCTCCTTGAGCAATACTTCGCCTAATCCCGGAGTCCTAGCGAGCTGCTGGAACAGCAAGGTATAGCGGCGAGGTCGCCGCTCGAGATAGCGCATCAGCGCGACCCTATGCCCCAAGCGGCGTGCGAAGCGCCGTTCGACCAGTGCTGCGTAGCGCGCGCCCGCATGGTCGCCGCGTCGAATCGCGCGCACCGCGGCCTCGGCGGCAAAGCGCCCGCTCATCGCCGCCTCGAAAATCCCCTCGCCGTTGGTCGCGTCAACGAAGCCGGCCGCGGTACCCCCGACGAGCAGGTCGCCGTCGGCAACGGCGGGCCGCGCGGTGCCGCCATACAGCAGGTGGCCCTCCATCTTGACTGCGCTGACTCCGGTGTCGGGATAGAGCCGCGCGCGCACGCGCTCCGTAAACGCGTCAAGTTCTGCGCGCAGCAGCTCGCCGCCGACTTTGCCCATCACGCCCAACCCGATCGCCAGGTGGTCGCGCTTCGGGAACATCCATGCGATGATCTGGCGCCGGTCGCGGCCGCGATAGTAGTGGAGCTCCAGGCTGCGATACGCAATCGCGGCCGCCGGGCGCTCGGGATAGACACGATATTGGAGCGTCGTCATCAATCCGTCGCGCCAGTTCGGCATCGCGATGCGCCCGAACGCCGGCGCTTCCATTCGGGCCGTTGCGCCCACCGCGAAAAAGACGATCCGCGCGGCGACGGCCCGGCGCCTTCCGCTCGCCAGATCGGCATACTCGACGAGCCGGCGATTCCGTTCGGACGACAGCGCGCGGAACAGCGCTCGGGTTCGAACCTCCGCCCCCTCGCGCGCGGCCAGGGCGGCCATCGTGCCGTCGAGCTCCTCGCGCGTGCTAGTATGCCCGGGTCCGAAGAACAGCTCGTGCTCCGTCCCCTCCGGGTCGAAGAGCGCCAGCCGCGGCGTGTCGCAATGAATGAGGCTGCGCGGGAGATCGAATGTCCGGCAGAAGCCGGGCCGTAAACCGGCGGCGCAGACGCGCTTTGCACCGACGATCGCGTCGCGCTCCAGCACGACCGTGCGGAGGCCCGCGCGCGCCGCCTGGCGCGCCGCCGTCGCTCCCGCCGGACCGCAGCCCACGACGAGAAAATCGACCTGTTCGCAGGAGAGCGGCCGATTAATTATTGCAGGGTCTCCCTTGTTTGGTTGGGAATGTAAACCGGAGAATTCTCTTGGTACCCAAGCGTGCTAACAAGGAGCAACTACCATGCAGTACCACCTCAGCATTCAACGCTTACGGTTGTTTACGGGAATCGTGGCTGTTTCGCTATTTCTGGCGGCGTGCCACGGCGGATCTTCCGGGACCGCGCCATACGTCCCGTCGAGCAGCCTGTCATCCCAAGCCGGCGACCAGGGGCTTGCGCCTAACGATAACGACCGCGGTGAAATCCGCCCCAGTTGCGGCCATCACGTCCACATCGTACTTGCCGGGATCATCAACTGTCGCTTCCACGAGATAGGGGACCGCGATGCTCTCTTCACGCTGAAGAACGACACCCACGGTCTGATCCTCATTTCGCCCATGAGCGGGAACCGGCACACGAAATTCACGATCACTGGGCTCGTCGTCGGCAGCGGCCACTTTACCGTACGCGCCAAGGGCGACCCGGGCCATGTCCTGGTCGTCACGGTGAAGGTCACGCTGTAGCAGAATACGGCGCGCAACCAGAAGGCTCGCCTCACGGCGGGCCTTCTTCGTTCCAGCGCGATGTGGATAGGACTTGCGCGTCCGGCCGGAGTAGGCAAGCCGGGCGGCCCTCCAGGGCCGGTATTTTTGCCTCGTCCACAAGGAACAGAATGACCGCACAGACAGCCATTGCAAGCGGGCTCATCGGGGGCGTCCTCGCGGTGCTCTACGGAATCGCCCTCACCTTCTGGGTGCTCGCCCAGCCCGCCGGCAACGAGCGCATGCGCGAGATCGCAGCCGCAATCCAGGAAGGGGCTATGGCGTTCTTGCAGCGCCAGTACCGGACCATCGGTATCGTCGCGATCGTGCTCGCGATCGTCATTCTCTTCGCTCCCACGCTGGGCAAGGAAGCTGCGATCGGATTCCTGATAGGCGCGATCCTCTCCGGAGCGGCAGGGTTCATCGGCATGATCGTGTCGGTCCGGGCCAACGTCCGCACCGCCGAGGCCGCACGCGGCGGCCTGACCCCGGCGCTCAATGTCGCGTTCCGCGGCGGCTCGGTGACCGGCATGCTCGTCGTGGGCCTGGGACTGTTGGCCGTATCCGGCTACTACGCGATTCTGCTCAGCGTCAATAACGGCGACGCCGCTACCTCACTCAACGCGATGGTCGGACTCGCGTTCGGCTGCTCGCTGATCTCGGTCTTCGCTCGTCTCGGCGGCGGCATCTATACGAAGGCCGCCGACGTCGGGGCCGATCTCGTGGGCAAGGTAGAAGCCGGGATCCCGGAAGACGATCCGCGCAATCCCGCCGTGATCGCCGACAACGTCGGCGACAACGTGGGTGACTGCGCCGGCATGGCCGCCGACCTCTTCGAAACGTACTGCGTCACGACCGTGGCCGCGATGCTGCTCGGAAACCTGCTGTTCGGCTCGAAGCTGCCGGGTGCAACGACGTTTCCGCTCCTCCTCGGCGCCGTGTCGATAGTCGCATCGATCATCGGCGCCATGTTCGTCGGCGTCGGCCAGGTCCGGCGGGCGAAGATCATGGCCGCGCTGTATCGCGGCATGACGGTGGCCGGCGTTCTCGCCCTGATCGGTTTCTATTTCGTCGCGCAGCGCGTCTTCGCAGCAACCGACCTCGTCGGTCAGACCAACATCTTCATCTGCGCCGTCGTCGGCGTGGTCATCACGGGACTGATCACGTTCATCACGGAATACTACACGGGAGCGCAGTTCTCGCCGGTACAACGCATCGCGAAGGCCTCGATCACGGGGCACGCGACGAACATCATCGCCGGCCTCGCCGTCTCGATGCAGGCGACTGCGCTGCCCGCGATCGTCATCGTGATCGGCATCCTCGTGAGCTACGCGATGGCGGGCGTCTACGGCGTCGGCATCGCCGTCATGGCCATGCTTTCGATGGCCGGGATCGTCGTCGCGATCGACTCGTTTGGTCCCATCACCGACAATGCCGGCGGCATCGCGGAGATGGCCGACATGCCGCACGACGTGCGCGACGTCACCGACCCGCTCGACGCCGTCGGGAACACGACGAAGGCCGTCACCAAGGGCTACGCGATCGGATCGGCGGCGCTGGCGGCCCTCGTGCTCTTCGCGTCGTTCCTTCAACAGCTGACCAATCACAAATGCCCAACGGCCGAGGCGGCGTGCGTCGAGGCCGTCCGTAATCTCTTCGCGATCGGCAACCCCTTCGTGCTGACGGGGCTGTTCATCGGCGGGCTGCTGCCGTATCTCTTCGCATCGCTGTCGATGGAGGCAGTCGGGCGCGCCGGCGGCGCGGTCGTCGAGGAGGTGCGCCGGCAATTTCGCGAGATCCCCGGCATCATGGAGGGCACCGCGCGACCCGACTACGGGACCACGGTCGACATCGTGACACGGTCGGCGCTACGCGAGATGATCCTGCCGGCACTAATCCCAGTCGGCGTTCCCGTGCTGGTCGTGCTGCTGTCGTACTTCCATGTGCTCTCGGGCGACACCGGCGCGCAGATGATGGGCGGCATCCTCGTGGGCTCGATCGTCACCGGATTCTTCGTGGCGATCTCGTTTACGTCGGGCGGCGGCGCGTGGGACAATGCCAAGAAGTACATCGAGGACGGGAACTACGGTGGCAAGGGTTCGACCGCGCACCAGGCCGCGGTCACCGGCGATACCGTGGGCGATCCCTACAAAGATACCGCCGGTCCCGCAATCAACCCGATGATCAAGGTGCTCAATATCGTCGCGCTGTTGCTCGTCGCGTTCTTAGCCCACTAACGTACCTCGTTCGGCACCGCAAGGAACGTAACGAACGTCGCTCCCGACGTCGGGCAGTTGCCGCTCACGAGCTGACACGCCTGCCCGGCGATCACTCCGCGATTGTTGATTCCGCCGACGCTCACGAGCTCGAGCTGCGGATAGGCTTGCAGCACGACGTTCGTCAGATCCGTTATCGAGTCGTTCTGCCAGAGGTACACGTGCGAGCTCGGGAAGGAGACGCCGAGTACGACGCCCTCGTCGTTGATCGACGTCGGCTCGCTCAGCTTGTCGCCGGGCAGCGTGCCGATCTTGGTCGGCGGCGACGACGGATTGGTCCAGATCACCGAGATGAAGTTCGGATTACCCTTGCGATCTCGGCGATCGCCCCGATTCAAGAAGCCGGCGATTTGGTCGGAGTCGTTGATCGCGGTCGGCGTGTTCCACGACGTTCCGCCGAGCGTCTGCAGCTCGATCGGCTCGTCGTTCTTCCACAGAACGGCGTGGCGCGCGGTAAACCGCCCGACTGCCTGGTCGCAGATGCCCGAGATCCCGACGACGTCGCCTGCCCGGTTGACAGCCGTCGCGGCGCCGTCCGGCTCCGCCTTGCCGTGTAGCGTCAATGTCCGAAGCGCGCGAACCTTGCGTGTCGTCGCGTTCCATACGGTTGGAAGGAACTGCAGTACCTGCGGAGACACGCAGGTCGGGTCGTGGCGCTTAGTCTCGGCCCACCCAGCGATCTCGCCGTTCTCGTTCATTCCGGCACCGTAGCCGTTGTTGCCGCCTAGCGTCGGCAGCTTATGCATGTGCCCGGCATTCCACACGAACGCAAGGCACGTATCGCCGGCGCTGCCATTGTCGGGCAAAAACGCGTGACAGCTCCAACTCGTGCTCTCGCCGAGCGGATCCTTATGCGACGTCTCGGAAATGCCCGCGACGTAGCCGCGGTCGTTGTCGACCGGCCACTCGACCGCGCTGTTCGGGCCGCCCAGCGTTCCGAGATCCGTCACGTTCCCGTCGCGCCACAGCGCGGCGTGCATCGTGGTGTTCCCGGCGAGGAACGACGTGCCCATCGGCCAGCCGCGCCCGTTGATCGTATTGGCGGCGCTGTTCGTTCCCCCCAGTGACGGCAAGACCGTGACGGTGTACCCTCCGCTCGTGTTCGCGCCCAACGCGCGATTCGGAACGACGGTCGTGTTCCCAGGCGTCGACGACGAACAGCCGGCGACGAGCAACGCCGCGATGCTCAACAGAATCCGATATCTCACGCAAGCCTCCAGCCTTTGGCGGTGTTTGCCTAAAGCCTAGCGGCTGGGGCTTGCGTCGTCTGTCACATTCGGACGGTTTGGAGCACAAACGGTCACACCGGTCACCTCCGTCGCGTTATTTTTAATTCGACATGTGGGAAGAGCGCGCATGGCGGCGCCACGAGGACCGCGAGATGATCTTCCGCGAGCGCAAGAGCAGCGCCGGGCGGCACTGGGACGGCTTCGACGCGATCCTCTATGAGGCGTCCGCGGGTCTCTCGGAGTTGCAGTTCGTGCGGCACAACGTAAGCATGCAGATCGGTCGTCCTCTGCTCGTCACGAGCCGCTGCAACGGCGAAACGCTGCGGCGGTTGCAGGTGCCGGGCGACGTCAAGATCGTGCCGCCCGGGGTGCCCCGCGTCTGGGAGACCGAATCCCCCACGGTAAAGCTCTCGATGTACCTCAGCCCCGCGCTGATGTTCTCGACGGCCGAGGCGATGGGCGTTGATCCGGACCGCGTTGCGATTGGCCCGCAGCTGCACCTCCGCGATCCGCGCATCGAACACATCGGCTGGGCCGTCAAGGCCGAGCTCGAAGCCGTCGAGCCGTTCGGCCGGCTCTACGGCGACAGCCTCGGCGTAGCGCTGGCGTCGCATCTGCTGCGGGGCTATGCGACCGCCGAACCGCGCGGCGACGCGCGGTTGCCGCGCCGGCAGCTCGCGCGCGTGCTCGACTTCGTCCGCTCGAACATCGCGAGCGATCTGTCGCTAGCGGAGCTCGCGAAGATCGCGCGGGTCAGTCCGTCGCACTTCAAGACGCTGTTCAAGCAGAGCGTGGGTATGCCCGTGCATCAATACGTGATTCGCCGCCGGGTCGAGTACGCGGCGGAGCTGCTACAGGCGGGCGAACCGCCTCTCGCAGACGTCGCACTCGCGGCCGGCTTCGCGAACCAGAGCCATATGGCGCGCTGCATGCGCCGCGTCCTGGGCGCGACTCCGGCCGGGGTCCGAGGCGCGTTCAGGGTATAAGGCGTGCATGAACGGACGCGTTGACGGAATGAGCGCGGAAGCAATCAGCCGGATGATCGCTGAGGGAGTTGCCGCCGAAGTTATGCGGACCGTTCGCTGCAAGCTGCATCAGAGCACACCGACCGTGACCATCGTCCAGGCGCAGCCGGAAGGCTTAGAATACGCCGTCTCGGGCTGCTGTGACGGTCTACGAAAACGAACGCGCAAAGCGATCGACGATTTACTCGGGCGCGGATTTGCGGCCTCCGCCTAACTCGCGCGGACGAGCGCCTCGTACTTCCTAAAGATAACGACGTAGCTCGTCGCGATGAACGCAATCGCGAAAGCGAGGAGCGCGTCGCCGATCGTCGCGGCGAGGCTCCCGCGGTACGGCATCAGCATGCGGGCGCCGTAACGCAGCGCGAAGGCGCCCGCAAAGATCGCCAGAGTAACCCAGGAAGAGCCGAGATACATCACGCCGGGCCGATCGGTAGGCCTCACGTCCGTATGCATGCCGCGCAGGATGCCGAACGGGATGCCCGCGGCGGCTCCCACGATCAGACCCAGCGCGATCTCCGCGGGAGGCGCCGGGTTGAGCAGTTCGTTAGCGTAGATCACCCATGCCGTGAGCACGCAGAGTAGGATCGGAGTGATCCACATGCGCGTCAGGCTGATCCGCTGAGGCCGGATAAAGCGAATCGCTAGTACCGCAACCACGACGACCAGCGGCAGCAGCTGGAGCCACGCCGGTCCGCTCCTGCCGGGCTGCGTTACTTGATCTCCACCTTGGCGCCGGCTTCTTCGAGCTTCTTCTTGACCTGCTCGGCCTCGTCTTTATTGACGCCCTCTTTGACGGCCTTGGGCGCGCTCTCGACGAAGGCCTTCGCCTCCGTAAGACCTAGGCTCGTGAGTTCGCGGACCGCCTTGATCACCTTGATCTTCTCGGGCCCGACCTCCGAGAGCACCACGTCGAATTCGGTCTTCTCGGCGGCCGGCGCGGCGGCGGCGCCCGGAGCGGCGGCCATCATCGCGACCGGCGCGGCGGCGGAGACGCCGTATTTCTCCTCGAGCTGCTTCACGAGATCTGCGAGCTCGAGAACGGTGAGCTTGTCGATTTGTTCGATGAGTTCGGCAACTGCCATGGTGTGTCTGTATTCCTTTTAAGCGTTATGCTGCGGTGGCTTTTTGTTCACGGATGGCGTCGAGGACGCGCACGAGGCCGCTCTGATTCCCGGAGAGCACGGTCACGAGCCCGCGAATCGGATTGGCGAGCGATCCGACGAGGTTGGTGATGAGCTGCAGCCTCGGCGGGATCTTCGCGAGCGTGTCGACCTGCGCCGCGTCGACGATCTTTCCGTCGATGTACGCGGCCTTGACGGCGACCTTCTTGACGGTGTCGCTGAACGTCTTGAGAGCCTTGGCCGGAGCGACCGGATCGGCTCCCGCGAACACGATGCCGGTCGGGCCCGCGAGAAATGCCTCGAGTTGTCCGGCCAGATCGCCGGCCGCGATCCGGAAGAGCGTGTTTTTCACGACCGCATAGGTGTCGCCGCCCTTGCGGAGCTCGCCGCGAAGCTTGGTGATCTCGGCGACGCTCAGCCCGGCGTAATCCGTGAGGAACAGGTTCTTCGACGCCGCGAGTTTCTCGCTGAGCTCGGCGATGGCGGCTTCTTTTCGAGCGGTCGGCATGCGTGCTGCTTTCACTATCAAGCGGTGTGCGAAATCAAAGAGCGCCCCTCGCGAGGGCGCCCGTCTCGATGGCCGCATCGCCGACCGGCGAAGCGGAATCTGCTGATGCGTCCTCGGTAGTCCCTTCGACTTCGCCCAGGACTTCGGCGCTTCGCGCCTACGCCCAAAGGTGGTTGAGGATTAAGGCCTCGCGGCCGGCTACGGTCTCTGGAGCCGTCGGTTAGACTACCATACGCGCGACCGGGAAGGCAAGGCTTTTGCAAGAAAGCGTCCGCATGGCGGAGCTCAAACCGATCGAAGCACTCGACCGAATCAAGGCCGGCAACGCGCGTTTCGTCGCCGGGACGCCGCGCTGGGAAGCCTTCGGGCCACGAATCGCCGGGTTGGCAAATGGCCAGAGTCCGTTCGGCGTCGTGCTTGGGTGCTCCGATTCGCGCGTCCCGATCGAGATCGTCTTCGATCAGCAGCCGGGAAACCTATTCGTCGTCCGCGTCGCGGGAAATTTTCTAAACGCGGACGTGCTCGGCTCGATCGAGTACGCCGTCGAGGCGCTGAAGCCCAAGCTCATCGTGGTGCTCGGGCATGACGGGTGCGGCGCCGTGGGAGCCGCGCTGAAGTACGTTCGGGACGGGGTCGAGCAGCCGGGGCACATCCAAGAGCTCGTCAACGCCCTCGTTCCCGCAGTAAAGGCGACACGCGGCGCGGACGATTGGCACACAAGCGCTGTCGCCGAGAACGTCGAACTCACCGTTAAATCCATGCTCGCCCGCTCGCGCATAGTCGCCGATGCAGCCGAGCGCGGCGACGTACAGGTGGTCGGTGGAATCTACAGCATTCGCAGCGGAAACGTCACGTTCGCATAGCGGGCTTCTGAGGTCCGCCATCGACTTCGTGTGCGACCGGCTCTCGCTGGCCGTTGTCGCGATCGGGGCCGTTTTGATGGTGCTGGTCTTCGTCGTCGTCGAGAACAACGCCACGCACATCGGTTACTACCCAGTCGTATTCCTCGGCAATACGGATCGAGTCGAGGTGCCCGCCGGAGCGCAAGGCGCGGCCAGCCTGCGTTCGGGCGACCGCATCGACCTGCAAAGCCTGACGCGGCCCGAGCGTTTCGCGCTTCTGCGGGGCGCACCGACGGATGCCGCCATGACCGTCCGGGTATCGCGCAACGGCCGTTACTTTCAGCAGCGCTTGACCGCGAGCGGCTACGACAACTCACCGCGCGCGAAGCTCACGCGCGACGTCGGAATACCGCTAAGCTTCTTCTTGTCGCTGCTCCTCGCGAGCGTGCTATTTCTGCTGCGTCCGCGCCCCATCACGCTCGCCTTCTATTTCTACACGATGCTGATGCTCGTGAAGACCAACCAGACCGCGCTCGACCTCGCGAGCTGGCCGATTAGCCTCGCGAGCGACATGGCCATCCAAGTCGTATATCCGCTGGCGCAGCTGATGATACTGATCTTTGCGCAGCGGCTCTACGGACACCCCAGCCGCATCTTTCCATGGTTTTTCGGGGTGGCGCTCGCGCTTTCGCTCGTCGTGTTCCTGATATGGCTCGATCCGATCGTGTGGATCGTCTTCCAGCGCTACGGAATTCCCGGACCCACGCAGCTCTTCACGAGCCTTTCGGACGTGCTGCTGCTCGGCGTCGTTCTTTGCGGCCTCGCGTACATCGCTTCCGGCGCCACCGCGCTCGATCGTCGGCGGGTCACCTGGGTGATCGCCGGAATCGCGCTGTCGCCGATCCTGGACTTCACCTGGGCGATCGCCAACGTGCTCTACACGGTCTTCGGCAACCAGTCCGTCGTGCTGCTCAACCTGGAACACTGGACCGACGCGCTCGGGCCGTGGTTCGGGCTCGCCGGGAGCGCCTTCGTCGTCTACGGATTCCTCTCGGAGCGCGTGATCGATTTTCGCTTCGTCATCGGCCGTGCGGCAATCTACGGATCGATCACAGCAGTGTTGCTGCTGCTTTTCGGCATCCTCGAGTGGTGGGCCGAGCAGGTCTTCGAGAGCACGCGCCCTGCCATCTACCTGAGCCTGTTCGCGGCGCTCTTCATCGGCTTCTCGCTCAACGCAATACACGGCCGTGTCGAGGATTTCCTCAACATCTTCTTCTTCCGCGATCAGCGTCGCGCCGAAACGGCGTTGCGTACCGCATCTAAGGCGTTGGCCAACACGTCATCCGAGAAGACGCTTATCGACTTCCTTGTGGACGAGCCCGTGCGCGTTCTGCAGCTGACCTCCGCGGCGCTGTTCCTCGCAAACGACAAGAATGGCGCGTTCGAGCGCGCCGCCGATCGCGGCTGGGACCGCCGCGAGGCGGAGACGATCGACGTGGAAGATCCGCTGATCGTGGAGTTGCGCGCTGAGCTCGGCCCCGTCGTGCTGGATGGGCGGCCGCGCGCGGAAACGATCCTGCCGGGCGGCGAGAACGCGCCGTCTTTCGTCGTGCCGCTCATCATGCGCGGCGCGGTCTTCGGCTTCGTGCTGTACGGAGCGCGCAGCACCGGTTTGCCGCTGACGACCGACGAGCGCGGCTTACTCGAAGCGATCGCGCGCAGCGCCGCCGCCGCGTACGACCACATCGACGCAGACAAGTCCCGTGCGCGCATCGCCGAGCTCGAAGCCGAGCTGCGGGGGGTTGGCGCTACTTAGGCGGTCGCCTTCACGCGGTTTGGATCCACCTTCACGCCCGGGCCCATCGTGCTCGCGAGCGTGACGCTGCACAGGTAGGTTCCCTTCGCGGCGGACGGCTTAGCGCGGATGATCGCGTCGAGTAGGGTCGTGATGTTCTCTACTAGATGCGCTTCGTCGAAGCTCGCCTTGCCGATGATCGTGTGGATGATGCCCGTCTTGTCGAGGCGGAACTCGACCTTACCGGCCTTGATGTCGCGGATCGCCGCGGCGACGTTCGGCGTGACTGTGCCGGCCTTGGGGTTGGGCATCTTCTGGGCGAGGATGCGTCCCAGCTCCTTGCCGACCTGCGCCATCATGTCCGGTGTGGCTACGGCCACGTCGAACTCGGTAAAACCGCCCTTCACGCGGTCGATTAGGTCCTGATCGCCGACGATGTCGGCGCCGGCCTCCTGCGCGGCCTTCGCGTTGTCGCCCTTCGCGAAGGCGATGACGCGCACCGTGCGCCCCGTGCCGTGCGGTAACAGGACGGTGCCGCGCACGTTTTGATCGCTTTTCTTCGGATCGACCCCGAGCCGGACGTGCGCCTCGACGGTCTCGTTGAATTTCGCGGTGGCGTTGCGCTTGACAAGCGCGATCGCCTCGGGGGTCGAGAAGAGATGCTTGCGATCGAAGGCGTCCGCGAGCATCTTGAAGCGTTTTCCGTGATGCTGCGGCATATTATCCCTCCACCTCGACGCCCATCGAGCGAGCCGTGCCCGCGACGATCTTCTTCGCCGCATCGATGTCGTTCGCGTTGATGTCGGGCATCTTCACCTTGGCGATCTCCTCGAGTTGGCTCTGCGTGAGCTTTCCGACCTTGTTTCGGTTGGGCTCCTTGCTGCCCGACTCGATCTTCAAGGCCTGTTTGATGAGGAACGACGCCGGCGGCGTCTTCGTGATGAACGTGAACGTACGATCCTCGAAGACGGTGATCTCGACCGGAATGATCATGCCGGCCTGGGAAGCGGTACGCTCGTTGTACTGCTTGCAGAAGTCCATGATGTTGAGCGAATAGGGTCCGAGTGCCGGACCGATCGGCGGCGCGGGCGTTGCCTTGCCGGCCGGAATCTGTAGGCCGATCTTGCCTACGACCTTCTTAGCCACTTATCTCTCCTTACGAACCGTTTCCTGCGGTTCTCCTCCACTCTCATGTTGCGCGGTTTTTTGTCACCCTGAGCGGAGTCGAAGGGTGACAAGGCAGATAACCTAGACTTTTTCTACCTGGAAAAACTCCAGCTCGACCGGCGTCTCGCGACCGAAGATCGAGATAAGCGCGCGCAGGCGTTCTTTTTCCGGCGCGATCTCGTCGACGATGCCGGTGAAGTCGAAGAATGGGCCCGACGTGACCTTCACGCGATCGCCTTTCTTGAAGTCGATCTTGAGCTTCGGCGCCTCGATGCCCATCTGCTTGAGGATTGTCTTGACCTCTTTGTCCTGCAGCGGCACCGGCTTCTCGCCCGGCCCCGGGCTGCCGACGAAGCCGGTCACGCCCTGGGTGTTGCGCACGACGTACCAGGACTGGTCGTCCATGATCATCTCGACCAAGACGTAACCCGGGAAGACCTTCTTGGGCGTGATCTTACGCTTACCGTCCTTGAACTCGACCTCGTCCTCCATGGGGACGAGTACGCGGAAGATCTTGTCCTGCATGCCCATCGAGTGGATGCGGCGCTCGAGGTTCGCCTTGACTTTGTTTTCGTATCCGGAATAGGTGTGCACGACGAACCAGCTCCGATTGTCCTTGGGTTTCGCTGGAGCTTCGGCCTCGAGCTCGGTCTCAGCCGAGGGCTCCTCGGCCGCGCCGGCGACGTCGCCCATCTGGGTGTCGTCGATGATTGGCGCGTCGGCCGCGGGCTCCGCGATCTCGACGTCTTGGCGTTCGATGTCGTACATGGGTGCTATCCCGTCACTGGATGGATCACGGTGAAGAGCCAACCGAACAGCTGGTCGAGGACGAAAGTGAAGAGGCCGATCCCGACGACCAGCGCGATCGTCAGGATGGTG
The DNA here is from genome assembly GCA_963723485.1 of Vulcanimicrobiota bacterium. Lineage (GTDB taxonomy): Bacteria > Vulcanimicrobiota > Vulcanimicrobiia > Vulcanimicrobiales > Vulcanimicrobiaceae > Cybelea. The sequence continues at coordinate 380,283 of CAVRQS010000003.1, forward strand.
GCGGAGATCCACTCGTCGCGCGTCGGCCAGGTGACGCGGCGAAGTTCCGCGATCACGCCGCGCACAAAGTCGCCGCCTGCGAGGGTCTGGGCCGTTCTCTTCTGCTGCTCGTTCACCAAAGTTTCACTTCCATATTGTCACCCTGAGCGGGTGGCAGGGCGGACAGGACTCGAACCTGCAACAACTGGTTTTGGAGACCAGGACTCTACCAATTGAGCTACCGCCCTATCTGGTCTCTCGATGCGGGTTGTGCGATCGGCAGAAGCGGCAATATTTCTTGAGCTCCAGCCGGTCCGTCGTCTTCGATTTATTCTTCTGCGTGTTGTAGTTACGGCGCTTGCATACCGTGCACGCCAGGACCACCATTACACGCGTCTCTTTCTTTGCCATCAGTAGTCTACCACAACATGAATAAAACGGACCGCCGGTCCGTTCCAGAAACCCATGCTAGCACACCGGCGACGCGCCACGCAACCGGCCACGCCACCACTCGACCAGCCACCCGTTGCCCGTCGCCGTCCTCTAGCCTTGCCAGCCAGCTGACCTCCGGAACAGCGTTTCCCAGCAAACCACCGCCTCCGGACTCGCGCCGCAGCGCCCTGGCCGAAGCCGTCACCCCGCGCCGCCGGTCCGGCCCTCCCTCGCCCACTCGCCGCCCTGGGCGCCTTGGCCGCCGCCCCGCTGATCGGCGGCTCCGCTCCGCCGCATCCCGCGAGCAATGCGGCTACCGCGCCGTTCGCGAGCGCCGAACCTCAGCGCGGGAATGCGGACTGCGCCTCTAGACGCGGCTGTTTTTTATCGTGCGCCCGGCCAGAATCGAACTGGCAACCTTGGGCTTAGGAGTCCCCTGCTCTATCCAGTTTGAGCTACGGGCGCGCACAGTGGTTTGTTATTTTACAGGACTTTTGAGGCCTGGTCTCGCCCGCGAGCCCTGCTGCGCCAGGGCTCGCGGTTCCCATTGGGTTGCCATCGCAGCAGCGTCAACTCTCAGCCGCCTTTTTGCGTGCCTGTGCGACGGCGATCGCGTGGTCGATCTGGGCGACGGTCCGCTCCTTAGCGCCTGCGATGACATGCCCGTAGACGTAGCGTAGTCGACGCCGAGGCGTGCCCGAGAAGGACAGCAAGGGTTCGACGTCGCTGCCGCCCGCGCGCGCCTGGGTGGCCCCGAATTGCCGACACTTGCGCATGTGGGCACATTCTCGACATGTGCGACCGATACAAAACGGCGCGCCCACACAAAGGCTTGGGCCGGAAGACCTCCGAGGTTCGCTCGCTCTTCCGCAATTAGTCGCCAAGCAAAAACCGCCACCTATCTTCTACGGCACGATAGGGATACCGTCATGACAACGCAACGAGCGAAGCGGGTACTTTTATTCAAGATCGAATCGCTAGCATGGTCGCGTTCGCGCACGCGTCGCTCGCTTCCAGCGATCCGAGGTCGACGGTCTGCTCCCTGAACTTCGGGATGCTGCCGAAGTCGTACCGCGTGTGCCCGACGGAGTGCGGCTTGACGTACGGCGAGATCACGACCATCGGGATGCGGAATCCCAGCTAGCGGAGTTGGTTGCTCGTACCGATCGCGTTGACGACCGAGGTGACCCAGTGCGGACAGCGCGCGGCAAACCGCTAAATTGGTATGAAAGTACCAGGGGACGCGCGATTCCGTTTTCGAAGCGCGACAATGCTCCTTTCCTGCACGCTTGGGAATCGGGGGCGGGGACCGCTCGCGTACGGAGCGGTCCTTTTTCATGGTGCGGATGTCCTGACCGAACCCAAGAGCACGGTCCACGGTTCGATGCTGACTGTTTGGAGCAAACCCATCGCCGTCCACGGATCTTGCGCCAGCTTCGCCGCGACGGCGGCGCGGTCAGGCGCGGAAACAATGTGAAGTACGCGCGGCGCATCGTCCTCGCCGCCGAGCGGTCCGCCCGCTAGGACGAAGCCCTCGTCGACCAGCGCGTCCATTAGTCGCGCATGCGCGTTCCACTCTCGTTGGCGTCGCATCGGGCGCGACCAGTCCCACGCGGCACCACGATTCCGTATCACAGCAAAATATGGCACCGGCCTAACGCAGCGCTTTCAGGTCCTCTTTTTTATCACAATCAAGTGCGAGCTCGAGCTCGTGCTGAGGCTCGGGCTAATACTTATACTGGTGCTCGCGCTCCGTGGCGGTGGCGCGCAATTCACGCGGCCTTGTATCACGCGGCAGGCCTGCCGTGTGATCCGGTCGATGCGCCACACCACACCGTTGTCGACGACATATTGATATCGGGCGAACACTTGGATCGCGAGCGCACAGAAGGCCGCGAACCCCAGGAGCCCTACGCCGAACATTAGCTTGGCAGCGCCACGTTTCAACCAGGGGTCCGAATGCAAGCCGCCGCCCTGGGCGATCTGATTCATCAACGATGCTCCGTCGAAGTTAACTTTAGTGGGGTTGCTTCGACCGCCATATATGCAAAAAGACGCGCAAGTACCTGCACATTCCGTCGCGACGCAGCCGCCGCGAGAGGGCCGACGCGGCCTTAAGCTGCGTTAACTGGTTTTATGCCATCATAATGAGGTATTTTTCGGTCGGCGGGCCGGATCGAGCGGGCAAGACTCGAATTTTTTGCGGGTTACGGGTCGCTTCTAGCCGTTTTTGTCGGTTCCGGCCGGCCTCCGCTGGGGCGAGACTCATCGGCAGCCGGGGCCTCCGGCTACGCGCCCGAAGCCCGACCGAGACGCTGGTCGCTAGTTCCGAATGATCCGTCCAGTCTTCACGACTTCGAACGCGGTGTTCGGCACACTCTTGAGCTGATCGAGGTCGTTGTCGTTCCAGCAGTGCGACGCCCAGCCGCCCTCGCCTTGGAAATACCAGTTCGACCCGTTGTCCGCAACGAGCATCCCGTACGTCTTCATCGCTACGGCGATGACGTGCGCCTGGCCCGTGATGTGCGAGATGTCGTATGAAGCCTTCATGCGGACGCGCAGCCCCATCGGCGGGAGCGCCTTGGCGCGGCTGTCGCTCGCATAGTGAGTCGCCGGATGGATATAGCCTTCTTGCGTTCGGCTGAACGTGACGCGCACCGCATGCGCAATCGTACCGGCCTGCACCTCGGCGCATTTGACCAGCGCGGGTAATATCGGCAGCCCCGCGGCATCGGCCGAGGTCCACCCGTTGGGCCGCAACTTGTTCGAGTCGAGGTGGAAGATCGCGCCGGAGCCGGCGCGCCAGCGCTTTCCAGCATCGCGCGGATACGCGTCCCACATCTCGTAGAGCTTACATTTTCCCTGTTGAAGAATTAGCACGTGACGATCGCCCGTCGCATGTTTGCCGCCTTCGATCTGCGGGTTTTTCGGAATCGGATACGGTCCCCGATTGCTCTCCGAGGCGTAATGAAACGTCACGGGCACCTTCTTCTGCGTGCTGGGGACGATGTTGAACGGGATGCCGTAGTGTGGATCCTGTCCGAAATCGGGATGAAGGTTGCCCTGAAGGGTCGCGATGTATCGATCGGATAGCGGGTCGAGCGGGTACTTCGAGATATCGGTGTTCCACGGATTGTTGGACGGAAATATCTGACAGCCGCCGACGATCGGAACTGCGGGCGAGACCCGAGTCGCGTCGACCGCGCGGGATGACTGCAACGTGCCCGGCACGTTCGTCCTCCCGCACGAGGCGAGGAACGAAGCGAGAACAAGCAGCGCCGGGGCCCGCGCCATGCCAAACACTTCCCCGAATGCCGGCGGAGGGCCCTCTCTCCGGGGAGAAAGCCACCGAACATGCTCGCCGCGCTCGCACTCGTCGCATCCGCGAAGTGCTCCGTTACGATCTTTCCGCGCTTCGGCAATTACGCCGCGACGGCACGACTGCACGGCCCGGGGTTGCTGCTCGACGGCGGCGGCGCGCTCGAGGCTCCGAGCGCGTCGCTGCGCTGGATGCACCGGCGCCTGGTCGGCGAGACGAACGCGCGCGGCGGAAACGTCGTGGTGCTCCGTGCGTCGGATCGCGATATCTACGATCGGCCTTTCTATCGCGACGGCGACTTCGCATCGGTACAGACGATACTCATTCCGCCCTGCGCGTCGCGCGACGCTGTCGATGCGGTCGCGCCCTTCGTCGACGCCGCCGATGCGGTCTATTTCGCGGGCGGCGATCAGGCCCACTACGTAGCGTGGAAAGGCAGCGCGCTGATGGCCGCGGTGCAACGCGTCTACGCGCGTCGCGGCGTCGTCGGCGGCGGCAGCGCGGGCCTGGCGATCCAAGGCGCGGTCGCTTACGACAGCGTGGCCGGCGACCGATTCAACGTAAACGCGCACACGCGCGACGCCGTCACGAATCCGCTCGAACCGCGGATCAGTTTCACGACGGGACTTTTTGCGTGGCCCGCGCTGGCCGACACTATCACCGACACGCACTTCGTCGTGCGCGATCGCTTCGGCCGAACCGTCGCATTCCTGGCCCGTATTTTACGAGATCGGCTGCTTCCAAATGTCCACGCGGTCTACGCGCTGGGCATCGACCAGGCCAGCGCGGTCGTCGTCGACCCCGACGGCACGGCCACGCTGTTCAACGCCCCGAACGGTAGCGGCGCGTACCTCATTCGCGCCACGGAGACGCCGCGCTTGACCGCCGGCAAACCGCTGCGCTACACGGTGAGGGTTTCGCACGTGCGCCGCGACGGCGAGCGCTTCGATCTGCTGCATAAACGCACCCGTGATCCGTGGTACGCGGTGACCGTCGACGGCGGCCGTTCGCCGATCTACAGCCGCGATCCGTACGCGCCATGATCCGTTTCGCGGACTACGAGGTCCTCGAGCGCCAAGTCCGCGAGCTGCTCGCGGACGAAAGCGACTTCGTCGCCAACGCCGGCAACTTCGCCGCGTTCGTGTATCACGAGCTGCCCGAGGTAAACTGGGCGGGATTCTATCTCTGCGCGCCGACCGGCGAGCTCGTGCTCGGGCCCTTCGGCGGGCGTCCGGCCTGCACGCGGCTCCCGGCCGGTCGCGGGGTCTGCGGCGCGGCCGTGACCCGGCGCGCGACGCTCGTCGTCGACGACGTCACCGCGTTCTCCGATCACATCGTCTGCGACACGGCGTCGCGCTCGGAGATTGTGGTGCCGCTCTTTGCCGGCGACCGGCTCTGGGGCGTCTTCGATTGCGACAGCCCGATCCTCGCGCGCTTCGGCGAAGAGGATCGCGCGGGCATCGAGCGCCTCGTGCGCGCGTTCAGCGAATCGGTACGCCCTGCGGAGCCGCTCGAACGCTGAGCGCGACCCACGCGAAGTTCGCCAGCGCGAGCGCACCGATCGTGAGAAAGACCGCCTCAAAGCCGAAACGCGCGCCGATCGCTCCGCCCAGCAGCGGACCGGAAAACATCCCGAGAAACGTGGCGCTCGAGGTTATCCCATAGACCTGACCGCGCCGCTCGAGCGGGAAAAGACGTCCGATGAGCGCGTTTGCCGTCGGCAGCACTCCGCCGAGAAAAAGACCGACGCCGAAACGGAGCGCAACGAAGGCGGCGACCCCGCGAACGAACGCCTGAGGAATCGTGAACGCCGCCACGCCGCAGAGCGAGATCAGCAGTACGCGGCGGTAGCCGATGCGGTCGCTGCGTTTTCCCAAAAACGGCGATGCTACGAGATCCGCGAGCCCCGTGACCGCGAAGGCGAGGCCGGTCGCGGTTGCGACGCCGGACAAGTGACCGGATAGCGCACGCACGAAGAGCGGTACGATGGGCTGTACGCCAAACGCGACGACCTGCGCGAGCAGTACGACGAGGAACATCGGGGCAAGCTGCGGATGCGTCGCGATCTCGCGCAGGCTCTCCCAGAACGGCGCCTGTCCGTCCCGGGAGCGCTGCGGCCGGGCGGGCTCGCGAACGAGCAGGGTGCAGACGAGCGTGGCGGCGAGCGCGACGGCCGAGGTCGCGAAGAAGACCTGGCGATAATCGTGCAGCCGATCGGCCAGGATGCCCCCAAAGAGCGGCCCGCACAGGCCGCCGATCAGCTGGCCCGTGGCCATCCATCCGAGCGAGAAGCCCAGACTCTCCTCCGGCACGGCGGTGCCGACCATCGCGATCGCGGCGGCCGAAAAACCGCTGAAAATTCCCATGCAGGCCCGCGCGAAGAAGAGCTGCCACACATTCTGGACCAGCCCCATGAGAGCGGTAAAGATCGCGATCGCCACGCACGATCGAATGACCATCGCCTTGCGCCCCGTGCGGTCGGCGACGCCGCCCCATATCGGCGAGAAGATCGCCGCCAGCAAGAAGTTTGCGGACGCGATGATCCCGGCCCAAATCGAAACCGCGGCGATCGGCTTAACGCCGAGCTGAATGACGTACAGCGGTAGAAACGGCCCGGAAACGGAGAAGGCGAAGGACATCATCGCCTGCACCGTTACCATGAGCCAGAGCGTGCGCTGCCACGAGGGCCTCACGCCGCTCGTTGTTTCTTAGTGCGGCGGCGCACCCTCCATGTGCATCGTGAAGCCGCCGTGATCGCCCATCTCCATCGTGTGCGGACGAGGCGACAGCGCCCCCAACAATGCCGTTCCCGCGTCGGGGCGCGCGTTCGCCATCTGGTGTTCTTTATCGCGGTCCATCGAAGGTGGATGTCCGGCGGGAAGCTCGCTGCTCAACTCGGTGCGCATCTGATCGTGAAGCTGCCGGCTTTGCTGCAAGAAGGACGAGAGCGTGGCTAGGACGCGCTGCCGTTCCCCCGGAGAGAGGATCATGTCGATGCGCTTTGCTGCGGCCGCAGGATCGGGGTTGGCGGCGATGGCGAGCTCGCCGACGGTGGCGCCGACGGCCCGCAGGTGCACCGGCGTCAGCGCGCTCAGGATCTGGGCCCGCATCTGCACGTGCAACTGCGGTTCCTGACCGGCAAACCGCTCGAACGTCGCGCGAAACCCGGCGTGCCGTTCTCCGGTCGTTTGGCGCGTGGCGCGCCGGGACGAAGCCTTAGCCTGGATCTCGCTGGTGATCGTGTACGTCGTCTGGGGCTCGACGTACCTCGGAATCCGGGTCGCCGTCACGACGATTCCGCCGTACCTCATGACGGGCACACGATTCCTGATCGCGGGGTTGTTGCTCTTCGCGCTGCAGTGGCTCGTCGCGAAGCAGAAGCCGCGGCTGCCGAGCCGCAAGGAAATCGTTCGCATAACCATCGTGGCGGCGTCGCTGATCGTCGTCGGTAACGGCCTGCTGTGTCTTGCGGAAACGCGAGTCGAATCCGGCAGCGCCGCGCTGCTGCTGGCGAGCACGCCGATCTGGATGCTGCTGCTCGACGCGTTGCTGGCGCGCAAGCCGCCCGCGGCGCCGGCGGTTGGCGGCGCGCTACTCGGTACCGCGGGGATCGCGCTGCTCGTAGGCAAAGGCGCCGGTCACGCCGACCTGCTCTTCGCCGGCATCATTCTGATTGCGTCGGTCTCATGGGCGGCGGGATCCATCTACGCGCGCGGCAAGGCGCACACGCCCATCACCGCGTCGCTCGAGATGACGATCGGCGGTGTGATCTCGCTCGTCGTGGGTCTGCTGCTCGGCGAGGCCTCGCACCTGAGGGTCGCCGCCATCTCTGTCCCGTCGCTGTGGGGAATGGCTTGGCTGATTACCGCCGGCGCGATGCTCGGCTACAGCGCATACGCCTATGCCGTCCGCACCCTTCCGACCACGACGGTCTCCACCTACGGCTACGTGAACCCCGTCGTCGCCGTGATTCTCGGCGCAGCGATCCTGCACGAGCCCGTGACGTGGAACATCGTCGCGGGCGGCGCGGCCGTCGTCGCCTCGGTCGTCTTGATTCTGCTTGCGCGCGGTCCCATCACCCGACCAGGTCGCGCCAGCTCGTCGCCCTCAGCGTGACGCCGAAATAGCCGGCGGCTGCCTTGATGTTCGCGAAGGCCTGCGCGCGCTCGGCCTCGCTGACGCCGCTCACGGTGCCAAAGCGGCCGATGGCGCTGCGCACGTGTGCGGCATCGGTTAACGGCTCCTTACGCTCCTTCGGGAATGCGAAGACGCTGTCGGGCAGTGTGGCGCGCGGCGCGGCGCCGTCGCGCACCGGTTTCCATGTGATCTGCATCCCACGAGCTTACCAGCCGTTTGTGGCCGGCGTGTTTCCGGGACTCGGCGCGTCGTCGGGCTGAACCATGTTCTTCGGCAGCGGCAGCGCAGGTGCGCTCGCCGGCTGCGCGCAAATACCCTTATGGCCGCGGTCCGTCTGCGCCGCAAGGACGAGGCCCTTATCGAACACCGCGTCGTGCGCGTGAATGCCGAACGAGAGAAAGCCGCTGCGCACGCCGCCGACGAACGTCCGCTCGAAGTTCAGGTGGATCGTGTCGCCGCAGAAGTTGACCGCGTCGTCGAGGTCGAGGGTTACCTCTTGAGAGGTCGTCGTTTCGAAGGTTCGGTGCGTGACGTTTTGTTGATTGGTGTAATGACCCTCGACGAGATCGCCGGCCTTCGCGACGACGTAGCCGTTGACGACGACATCCTGCGTCACCGCGAAGCGGACCGTTCGCTGCTGCACGTTCGTTCCGAAGGCACCGACCCGGACGTCCTTCGTCACGGTTACCGGAATTACGACGCCGCGGGGAACGAAGACCGAAGGATAGGGCGGTGCGGTCGGTGGCGGCGCGGGCAATGCTTGCGCGAGGATGAGAGCGGCAATCATGTTGGTTCGCGCTTTCGCGCGGCGCGCGCGACTCTTTCTTACCCGGCGCTCGCCAGCCTATCACGTAAGACGGCGCGGGCGGCACGTTTTCCGGGAAAGCCGCTCACGCAGCCGCCGGGATGGGCGCCCGAGCCGCACAGATATAGATTGCGCACCGGCGTGCGCGTCGCGAAGCGATTTTCGTAGATCTGCCCTGGTAGCAGTTCGCCGTGAAAGATGTGTCCACCGACGAGGCCGAAGCGCGCCTCGAGATCGGGCGGGGCGAGCACCTGACGCCGTTCGATGACGCGAGGTAGGTTCGGCGCGTAACGCGCCAGGATCGCCACGATCTTATCCGCGGCCGCCTCGCGCTGCCGCTGGGACCAACCGCCCTGTCGATCGTAGGGAAAGTACTGCGCGAAGATCGAGAGAATGTGCTTGCCCGGCGGAGCCAGCGCCGGATCCGTCGGCGTCTGCAAGAAGCACTCGATCAACGGCTCCTCGCTCGCGCCGGTCCTTCGCGCGTCGTCGTACGCCTGTTGCAGATAGTCGATCGAGGATGCCACATGGATCGTCGCATGGTGGTGCGGCTGCGCCTTACTCCCCGGACGGCACGTGAAGTTCGGAAGCTCGCCGAGCGCGAGATTCAGCTTCAAAGAAGCTCCGACGCTGCGCCATGACGCGAGCTTGTCGCGCAGCGGGCGGCCGATCAGATTCACGTCGAGCAGATCGAGAAAGGTCGTCTTAGGATGGGCGTTCGACACGACGACCTCCGCGCGCACGGGCCCTAGTGGGGTATCGACGCCGCACGCTGCGCCGGTGCCGTCGGTGAGAATACGCGCGACCTTCGCATCCGCAAAGATCTCGGCGCCGTGCGCAGTTGCCGCAGATGCGAGCGCGCTCGAAACCGATCCCATACCTCCGCGCACAAAGGCCCACGCCCCTTGCACGCCGAGCACGCGTCCGGCGAGATGATGCGCGAGAACGTACGCCGTTCCTGGATCGCGCGGCCCCAGGTAGGTGCCGATCAAGCCGTCGTTAACGAGCTCCGCCTGCAGCACAGGTGTGGAGACATAGCGCTCGACCAACTCCGCCGCCGACCCGCATAAAATCCGCAACGTATCGGGATCGAAGCGGTCGAAGCGCGGATCGTCGTCCGAGAACGAATCGAAGAGCTTCCTCCCGAGCCGATCGGTGCACTCAACGTACGCCTCGAGCCCGGCGACGTCGCGCGGCGCGAACGCGGCCACCTCGCGGGCGTTTTGCTCGCGATCGGTTCCGAGCAAGAGCGAGCGCCCGTCGAGCAGCGGCGTGAACGCGTACGGATCCTTGCGGTAATAGGTCAGTCCGCGCGCCGGCAGATCGAGCGCTTCGACCAGCCATGGATCGAGCAGGCTGCAGACGTAGGAGGCCGTCGAGACGGTGTATCCCGGCCACACGTCCCGCTCGCTAACCGCGGCGCCGCCGATGGCGCCGCGCCGCTCGAAGACCGCGACGGAGTGGCCCGCGCGCGCCAACAGCGCGGCGCACGCGAGGCCGTTGTGGCCCGCGCCGATGATGACGGCGTCGTACGAAGGCTTAGGGCTTGCGGTTGTGCGTTTGTTCAGCGATACGAGGGCCGCGAAGCGAAGCAATCCCGGCAATAGACCGGCTTGTCGCCGCGCGGATTGAACGGAACCTCGGCAACGCCGCCGCACTGGCTGCATGTAGCCGTGAACATCTCGCGCGGGCGCCCCGTGCGGTCACCGCCGCCTCCGCTAGAGCGCATCTGCTTGCGCGCCTGGCGGCAGTCGGGACAACGATTCGGCTTGTTCTGGAACCCCTTCTGCTCGTAGAACCGCTGTTCACCCGAGCTGAAGACGAACTGGCGTCCGCAGTCCACACAGTTGAGCATTTCATCGACGTACACGAAACCAGAAACTCCTTGTTAGACTCTGCCTACCGTGCGGACTTCGCAACCGAGATCTCGGAGAATCCTACCGGGGGACCAGAGCAGCATTTGTGTCCGGCGTTCTGCGACCTCGGCTGGGTCCGTCCCTGCCGTCTCGTGCCGGACTCGGCGGCGAAAGGGCGAAGCCCGCGGGCGTGGTCGACACCATTCCGGACGTAATCGCTCCCGGCTCGCTCGCGGATTACTTCGAGGTGTTGACGCGGGCCGTTTTCCAAGCCGGCGTGAGCTGGAAGCAGATCGCCCAGCATTGGGAGGCCTATTACGAAGCATTCGCGGGCTTCGATCCGGCTACCGTCGCCGCGTACGACGACGTCGACGTCGATCGCGCGCTCGCAACGCCGGGAGTGCTGCGCATGCCGAGCAAGGTACGTGCGACGATCCGTAATGCAGGCGCCATGCTGCAGGCCGACCGCGAATACGGCGGCTTCGTGCGCTATCTGCGCTCGTTCGACTCGTACGCCGCACTCGCGAAGGATCTCAAGCAGCGCTTCGCGCTAATGGGCGACATGAACGTCTGGTACTTCCTCTTCCGCACCGGCGAACGCGTGCCGCGCTTCGAGCCGTGGGTGGCCACCATTCGCGGCGACCACCCGCGGATGCGCGAGATGGTCGAGCGCGCTAGGGCGCGGGGCCGCTCGCCGGAATGCTGACCAACCCGACGCGATTCGCATACGCCGCTAAGCGCGCACCGTCGTCGCCGCCGAACGCCAATCCGACATAGCCGTCCGGGCGAACCAGATAGGCGGCGTCCTTCCCAAGCCCCGCGTCTTGCGCACCTGCGCCCCAAGCAAAAGCGTCGACCACAAGGCCGCGCTGCGCGGCCGCCGCGGCGACCTGGGGGCCCGGCTCACCGTAGACGTGCACCTGCCAATCCAGCGACCGTAGCGGCGCGAAGTTATCGAGGCTCGCGACCCACGGCAGTCGATCGCCCCCTCGAACTCGCCCGGCTCGGCCTTCACTCAGGCTCGAGTCGGGATAGTGGATCTGCGTCTGCGAGACGATTCGAAAGAGGACGTGGCGCATGGACTCGAGTCGCGTGCCCGCTGCCAGCAGCACCGGTGCGAGGAAGCGCCGCGTCAGCTGACCGCGCGCCCCCGGCGCCACGATCGCGGTGAACGCGCGGTCGGTCGTCGCCACCAAGGCGCGCGCGAACGCGATGCGTTCTTGCTCGAAGGAGTCGAGAACCGTCGCTGCGGTGCGGCCGGTGATTGCGTCGGCGAGCTTCCACCCGAGATTCGTCGCATCGCCGATCCCAGTGTTCATGCCCTGTCCGCCGGCGGGGCTGTGAATGTGCGCCGCGTCGCCGAGGATGAAGACGCGGCCGCAACGGAACCGCTCCGCGACGCGATGATGCACGCGATACGCCGCAAACCAGTTCACGTCGGTGACCTGCGCACCCAACAGCGGCTCGACGTAACCGCGAATGCTCTCGAACGTCATCGAGTCGCCTTCCGCGCATTCGCGCGGAGCCAAGCCGATCAATCGGCGCATCCCGGTCGAGCGCACGGCGAAGATCAAAGCCAAGGCGTACTCGCCGAGCGTTACGTAGAGGTCGTGATCGAATGGCGCATCGATCTTCGCATCGCACACGAAAAAGAGCTGTTCGTAGGTCTTGCCCGCGAAACCGAGCCCGAGCGCCGTCCGCACCGCCGAGTGCGCTCCGTCGCAGCCGCACAGATAGTCGACCTCGAGCTCTTCGCTCCCGTTCGGACCGAGGAGTCCGGCTACGACGCTTCTCTCGCCGGCACGGGGCAATGCCGTAAGCTTGGTGTTCCACTCGACCCGGACGCCCGCCGCGGCTAGCTTCCTGATGAGGAAGCGCTCGTGGTCGTCTTGCGGGTAGGTGAGGGCGAAGGGAAACGGGCTGATTCCGTCGCCCAGGTCGGCGAAATTCAGCCGGACCATCTCGCGCAGGCGCCCATCGCCGGCCGCCTCGCGCAAGCGCAGATGCGGCACGACGATCCCCTCGCCGACGATCTCCTCCGCGAATCCCAGCTGACGATAGAATTCAAGCGTCCGCGCCTGGACGACCATCGCGCGCGAGTGCTCGCCGGGACCGGCGGCGTCGGCGATGATGCGAAACGGTACGCCGCGCCGGGCGAGATTCAACGCCAGCACGAGCCCCGTAGGGCCGGCTCCGACAATCAGAACCCGCGGGGAACTCAGTGACGCGCTCGTTAGGGCCCAGGCGACGGTGAGGAGTTCGGGATCACGGCCCGATTGTTCGGGCGAATGAGATAGAGTCCCACGCTGGGCGCATAGTTGAGCTCGGGGACCGGCCTGCCGTCGAGGCCGTGCGGAGCGAGCTCCTCGGTTGTCGTCGCGGCGATACGTCCGCAGACGACGAGCGCCGGAACGACGGTCGGATCGCCTGGATCGAGCTCGTACCACGTGCCGCTCTTCGCCGCGTGCGCGGTGATCGTCCAGCTCGCCGTCGCCGCTCCGTTGGCGAAATGGTTTCTCAGTTCTAGAAGCGACTGCGTTGCGAGATTCTTCACTTCCCCCGTACATGTCGCCGACGTACGCATCTGGAATGGATCCTTCGGCGGCGTCGTCGGCAACTTGTAGACGCGAAACGCTTCCTGACCCGCCTGCGGCTGGCGTGCGACGACATACAGACCGACCGCGGGCATGAAGTTCAGCTGCGGCACAAAGAACAGCGGACTCGTCGGCGCAAAAAGTTTGCGCCGGCTCACGTCGTCTGCTCTCGCGATGTGCAGCGACAGACAGGTCGCCACCGCGCGCAGCATCCCGCTGCCTTTCGGCGTGATCGCCAGCGCGTACGTCATGCCCAGCCCATGGTACGTGATCGTCGCGTCCGGCAGCGCCGGCGCAGGCATCGTCGCCGGGTAGCCCGCCGCCGTGCGGGCCGCCTCCACTTTTGCCGCAAATGCCTTCAGCTCCGCGGCCAACTGCCGAGCCTTGGCGGCGTTGTCGGCGCTGCACGCCGCGGGATTGGCAGCGACGGCCAACGGATCGGCCGGCGGCGTCTGCGGCAGCGGCGAAAACAGCGACTGCAACCCGCGGCCTCCGCCTGGCCCACCGGGACCGCCAGGTCCGCCAGGACCTCCAGGAGCACCGAACGGCGCGCCGCCTCCGGTGCCGCGGGCGTGAAACGCGGTGGCCGTCTGCGACGAGGCGCCCTGACCGAACTTCGCGGAGTACGTGACCGAGACCGTGCGCGGCACGAGTGGCCGAGCCAGGTTGGCGATCACGATGCCGCCCGCGGTGGTGAAAGGCACGGCGTTGGCCGGACTCGCGAAGATGCCGGCATACGTGTTGGTGACATTGCTGGCCGCGAGAGTGAGCGTTCCGCGCGTCAGCTGCGCGGTGACGCCCGCGTCGAACGTCGTGTACGGCGGGAGATTGTTCGGGTTGTTCGCGCCGACGTGCTGCGCATCGGCAAGCCACTCGAACATCGAGCGCGACGGCTTATAGTCGAGCACGATGCCGGATTTGATCAGCGGGACGTTCGGAAGCTGCTGACCGGAAATCGTGATCGACCACGGATTGCTGAAGAGGTAGCTGTTCGAGTCGGCCTGCGCGCCCGTGAGGTTATAGTATCCCTGGACGACGAGGTCACCGAAAGTGAAGTAGCCGGTGAGCTCCGCACCCTGGTAAAGCCGCTGCACGCCGGCAATCGGTGTCGTGAAATAGAGCTGCTGCGGCGCGAATGGCGTGCCCGCCGGTGCGTTGCAGCCGGCGGGAGAGTTGTAGAGAGCCGCAACCTCCGCGAGATAACCAGCCGGCAGTTGGCCGAGCTGGTTCAGGATCACCCCGTTGACGTACACCGGGAGCAGCACGCCGTTTTGCTGCTGGCGGTACAGCGTGAGTGCAACGTCGCCGCCGTGCAGCTGGTGCGTGTAGGTTAGGCGCGCCGACGTTGACGAGCTGTTCTGCGGCTGTTGGCCCGGCGCGTTGCCGTATGCGACCTTCCCGTTGCAGTCGAAGCGCAGCGACGCCGGATCGCTGAGAATTTGCAGGCGCCCCTGCGTGGCCGCCGCACCGCCGAGCGCGAACGACGCGCTGTAGCTGTCGCGCGGCGTCGGGCGCCAGGCAGCCCCGACGCTGGCGAGCTCCGACACGCCGCTGTTGCCCGTCGCCGTGCTGAGCCCAGCCGATCCCGACAGCGTCAGTTTGTCGTTCGAGTGGACCGTGTCGGTGGCTTGCAGGACGGAATAATTCGTCGACTGCGACCCGCTGTAAAACAGCGCCGCCTGCGGAACGAGCGGCGTGGTCGCAAACTGCGACGACGTTCCATACGCCTGGATCGAGATCGTGTGGCGCTCTTTCGCCGGCAGCGTCGCATTCACGGTATAGCCGCTCGACTTGGTATTCGTGGAGTAGCCGGTCGGCGACGGGGCGCCGTTGACGTAGCGCGCCAGCTGGTTCAAGAGGCCGCTAGAATCGAAGGAAAAGAGCGCGGTCTGGATCTGGGTCGCGCCGACCAGGGCATTGTCGGTGACCGAATAGAGCTGGAGATTGGTCGTATCGGTGTTGTTCGGCCCGTAGCCGCAGGGCAGCGTCGTGGCGGGATCGCCGGGATAACGCAGGCACACGACGTTGGTGCTGCGGTTGGAGTTCATGAATATACCGGTCAGGGAATCGGAATCGCCGAACTCGTAGCGCGCGCTGACGAGGTTGCCGGAGATCGTGCTGTCACCGTCGTGCGAGTAGCTGAGGCCGCTGGCATCCTCGTAGAAGTCCCCGTCCACCAGGCTCGGATACAATCGGTTGACGGTCTGCACGGCCACGCCGAGCTTGCCGATCGAGCCGCTCTCCGCAACCGAATAATTGTTGCGACCGTAGCTTCCTACCGACATCTGCAGCTGCGTCTGCCAACTCAGCGTCGGCTGCAGCGTGCTGAAATTCACCGAACCACCGAGGCCGCCCAGCGTGGGTCCCATGTGAACCGAGGCACCTTGGAACAGATCGGTCGCGAAGCCGCCGAGATTGCCGGCCGAACCGGGCGCGTTGAGCGGGATCCCGTCTAGCGTCAGCTGCGTCTGCGTCGGATCGTGCCCCTCTAGCGAAATCGTCTGAGTCGCATCGCTGTCGTCGCTCGAGGTCGAGAGGCTTACTCCGGACAGCTTGTTGAGCGCATCGGCCAAGTCGGTCGAGAGGCGCCGTTGCGCGGAGTTTTGATCGATGCTGCTGCTCGAGACGGTGGCCGATGCCTTGGCGGTCACCTGTCCGATAACTTTGAGACCGCCGTCCTCCAGCGCCAGCGCGAAGTTGACCGTCACCACGCGCCCGTCGAGCACCTCGAACGAAGCCGAGGTCAGGCTCTGGTAGCCGCGCTTGACGATCCGCGCACGATAGATGCCGTCGGGTACGTCCGTGAACGTAACCTTGCCGTTCTTTCCGGTGATTTCCGACGTGATGACCGGGCCGTCGAGCAGCACGCGCGCGAGTTCGAGCGGTTGCTTGGTACTCGCGTCTACCACGACGATGTCGATCTCCGCCGACTCGGATTGCGCCGGCGCCGGAGGCGCGCCGGTCGCGCATAGTATGACCAGGGCGACTGTCAGCCCAACGCAGCGCCGCAACATGTCTTCGCGATTATACGGAATTGGCGCGGCCGCAAGCCTTGAACCGCGCTGGGAAAGCTCAGATCGTGATCGTGACGGCCGTTCCGTGGCCGGGCGCGCTGTCGATCGCGATGTCGCCGCCGACGCGCTCCACGGCCCGCTTTGCGATGGCGAGGCCGAGGCCCGTTCCGGCGATCTCGCCGCGCTGGTCGCCGCGATAGAAGCGTTCAAACGCATGCACGCGCTCCGACTCGGACATGCCCGGACCCTCATCGCTGACGCGGATGATCGAATGGCCATTGTTGCGCGTCGCGCGCAGATGAATCGGCGCATCCGGAGCATACTTGAGCGCATTTTCGATGACGTTCCAAACCGCTTCGGCCAGCTCACCGCGATCCGCCTGTACGGTCTCGACCCCGTCGATGCTGTAGTCGATGATGCGCCGATCGTCGAGCCTGCGGGCGGCATCGCATTGACCGCGCAGGAGCTCGGCGACGTCGACCGTTTCGATGTGCGGGGGTGCCTCGGAGTCGAGCCGCGCGAGCCGCATGAGCCGATCGATCAGGCCGCGCATGTGCTCCTTCTCGATTGACATGGTGCCAAGAATCTGGCGAGCGATGCGAGGTTCCTCGATCGCGCCGCGCCGCAGCACGTCGATGTATCCGCCGATCACAGTGAGCGGCGTTCGGAGCTCGTGCGAGGCGTCGGCGGCAAACTGGCGCATCCGCTCTTCGCCGTGCTTCCGGTGCTCGATCGCGGTCGCGACGCTCGCGACGGCGTCGTTGAAGGCCGCAGTGAGCGACGCGATCTCGTCGCCCCCGGCCATGACGAATCGGCGTTGCGTGTAGTCGCCGTCAGCGAGGGCCCGTAGTGAGTTGCTGACCTCGTTGATGGGTCGTAGCGACTGCTGCGCGAATAGGCGCCCGACGAACCACGAAAGCAAAATCGCCGCGGCGCCGATCGTCAAAACGATCCGCCAATACGGGATCAGCGAGACGAGCAACAGCGGAAATGAAGGGCCAAAACCGACATATCCCCCCTCCACGTAGGTGAGCGACAGCGGCTCGAGCCCGGTAGGATCGAGAGGCGCCGGCTTCCCCCTGGCGACGCGAGGGATGAAGTGTTGCATGCCGCCTGCCGCGAGCACGGCGGGCAGCAGTTTGGGCCGCAGAGTCTTATCGCCGGCGAGGTAGCGGCCTTTGAGATCGAAGACCGTGACGCGTAGGCCGATCCCGCTGAGCGCATTGACGATTTCCGGCGCTGCTTGTTTGAGGCTCATGCCCTCGCGACGGTACTGATCGACTAAGATGTGAGCCTGTTCGTGTTTGGCAAACAGTACGTCGCCGGAAAACCGCCAGAGCTCGAAGACGAGCGCGATCGACGACGCCAAGATGACGATGACGACCGTCACGCCCAGTAGTACCGCGTAGAGGGCGGACAGGCGCGCTGCCAGCTTCACCGGCGTTTGCCTCTACTGAGAGAGGCCGTAGCCGACGCCACGGACGGTTCGAATGAACGAGCCCGGTTCGCCCGCCCGGTCGATTTTCGCGCGCAGGTAGGAAATGTAGGTCTCGACGATGTTCGGGCCACCCTCGAAGTCGTGTCCCCAAACGATCTCGAGCAGATGGTCTTTGCTGAAGACGCGCCGCGGCTCGCGCATGAACACCTCAAGCAGGTCGAACTCGCGCTGAGTGAACTCGAGCGGATCTTTGCCGCGCCAGGCTTCGCGGGTCCCCGGATTGATCGAGATCTCACGCCACCGCAGCACGTTCTCCTCGATGAGCTGCGGCCGGCGCAGCTTCGCTTGAAGACGCGCAATCAGCTCCTCAAAAACGAAGGGTTTGACGAGATAATCATCGGCACCGGAGCTGAGTGACCGGACCTTATCCTCCGTTCCGCCCTTGGCAGTCAACATGAGGATCGGCGCCTGGGTGATCTCGCGCAACCGCGGCAGCAACGTGACCCCATCGATCTTGGGCATCATAATGTCGAGGACGATGAGCTCCGGATCGAAGATCTTGACGAGCTCCAGGGCGGCCAAGCCATCCGTTGCCGTCCGCACCTCGTAGCCCTCGCGGGAGAGCCCCAGTTCCAACATCTCCCGAACCATACGGTCGTCGTCGATGACCGCAACGCGGGCATTGGGCATGATCACCATTTCTACGCTGCATCGTGCTTTGCCACCCTTGGAGCAGCCTGAACTGGCCACCGGCCCACCCGCTGCCCGCAAACTAAAGCCGCCTGCCCGATGGCTTCAAGGGGATGCGATATCACGCAAATTCCGCGCTTCTCCAGCGTCTGCAACGTCTCGTCGTCGGGAAGCCACCGAGCAAAAACGTGGACCTCACGGGTGCCGGCGGCCTCAGCCAAGACCGCCATCACGTCTGCGAGCGTGCACTCGTGCTCGGCCAGGAGCCGGGCGACGACCTCACTCCGGAAGCGCGGCGCACTCCACCCGGCGGCGACCACGAGGAGTCGGGAGAGCTCGGCCAGCCGCGTCGCCTCAAAGTCGATCACGGCCGCCTTAACGCAGGCCGCCAGGCCGGCCTCGGTCTGGGCGTGCAGAGCCGCCGCCGCGATCGACCCGCTCGGCCCCGCCTCCAGAAGCGCCCCGGCCCCTATAAAATACTCGTCCATGCCCGCATGTTGGCATGGACGAGTGCCAACTGGGTGGCGCACAAACCGGCCACCCGATCAGCTCTTGCGCTTAAAGTGGATCTGGCGGACTTACGCAGAGAGCCAGAATCAGCGCGATTGCTAAGCTCAACACAGTTGAAATCCTCCCTAACGAAGCGTTCTGGGACCAGCCTACCGCAGAAAAGCGTCCCGGTCCCTAGTCAATATTAACTAGGCCGGCGAATCGGGGCACGACGCGCTTAGATGATCCCCTCGTGGCGCGCTCGTCGGATAGCCTCGGATCTCCCGTGGCAGCCGAGCTTGGCAACAGCATTCGCAATGTGGGCGCGGATCGTGCAAACACTTCGGCCGTTTCGAAGCGCGATCTGTTTTGGAATGAGCCCTTCGTTCAGCCGCCGCAGCACTTCGATTTCCGAACGAGTAAGCTGCGTCCGAGGAACTTGGTCAGACCTCGCGCCCAGCTCGCCGTCTACTGCACCCAGTAGCCGCGCTATATCAGCATAGCCAAGTTTACTCAAATCCGCGATACCACTTTTAACACGGCGTTGGCCTGCGTCACTGTGATGAGTTAGCCGCAGCAATATGTTCTGAACGATCGTCGCTACAAGCCGGATCACGGAGTCGTCTCCCGCTTTGATACCTCGCAGAATCCGATCCGCATGCGCCGACCGCCCGTTTATCGCTTCCGTCAAGGCTGAAACCGCGTTAGCAATTGCCATCGATCGCACACGAAACCGACCCGTCACGCTCACCGACTTTAGAAGCATTAAGATTTCGCGCGTCATTCTGGACGATTCTTCGCGCTGACCGTCGAGAGCCAGAAACAGCGCGTACTCGCTACCTGATACCACTCTGTCGAAGGTAAAGGCCATCTGTGACCAGCATGGTGCGACGAGTTGGTGCGCCTCAGCGAATCGTCTCTCCCAGGCAAGTCTTACCGACCTAAACAGCGCTAGAAAGGGGCCAGCTAGCTCGTTCTTTTTTATTCCAGCTAAACGCTGCTCAGTCGCTATGCTGTTTTCAACGCTACCGCTTCGCATTTGCGCGCTCAGCACTTGGAGCAGGGCGGTTTGAAGGACAAAAGCGTCGCCCGCTTTAGTCGCAGCATTCGCTGCAAGTTGGGCATAGCGAAGCTGGCCGTCGACGTCATCCTCTTCGTGAAGGACCAAATTAGAGAGCACTGCGTTTGCTCTGCTTTCGATGCTGTATAGATGCAGCTCCGTAGCAAGCTCGCTTGACAGCGTCAATACTTCAAACGCTCGGTCGGCCATTCCAAGATGGTGGAAGGCTATACCGCTGTGGTGTAGGACTCGAGCCCGCACGAGCTCCGAATCTATCCCGAGAAGCAGCGGCTCCAGTCGATCGAGAGCCGTTTTCGCCAGCGGGAGGTCACCACTTACTGCAGCCTTGCCAGCCATGAGCGACAGGGCCTCCGCGCGATGATCTGCGCGCTGTCCCTGGTCGTTTGCAACAGGATCGAGGATGCTGGCAATCTCCCCGCCCTGGTTGGCAACTAGAGACGCGAGACGCAGGCTCGAGATCGCAAATAGGTCGCGATTGTTGCCGGCTTTTGCCAGGGCGCGACGGAGGAGCGATTCCGCGCGTGCGAATTTGCCGGCGGTCGCCTGGAGCGCTCCCTGGAGGGCCAGGACCGTCGCGTTTTGGCGTCGGGTGCTCTCGTCCAGCGATCCGATGGCCCGTGCAACGACGTCTCCGTGGGCACGTTCCAACATTTCGAAGCCGTCGCGCTCCAGCAAGCGAACGACGTCGCCGGGCAATGCGGCAAGTCCGTAGGACGCGATCGCGTGCTCGACGTCGCCGCAGGCTTCCAGTGCTCGCGCGGCCCGTTCGTGGACCTGCTGCTGTGCATGCTTTCCACCGAGCGCACTTTGATGGCGCAGGAATTCGCGAAAGAGTTCGTGGCACTGATAGATTCCCGGCGAATCCTCATAAATGAAAGCCGTACGCTCCCGCAGCCTCTCCACAGTCGGCAGTGCGTGATCGAACCCTGCGCGCTCGAGCACGCCGACGCTGATGACGGGCAGCGCGATGGCCACCTCGAGGAGTGCTCGTTCGTCTTCATCAAGCTCGCCATAAACTTGCTCAGCCAAAAAATGATAGATCATCTCCCGCGTGAGCGCGGAAACGTTGCGTAAGTCCGACGAGCGCGTCGAGGTCCTCAGCGCGAAGCTCATCGCGGCCGGCCAGCCTTCCGTAAGGGCAAGTAGGTCGTTGAGCTCGTCGTCTCGCCGCGCCAGGCCGAGGCCGCTCGCCGCCGATCGCGCCTCCTCGATCGTAAAGCGCAGTTCTTCTTCGCCGATTGCTAGTTCCGCGTCCCGATAGGCCAGCCAGGTTCCGATCGGAAGATTGCGCGTCGATCTAGATGCAACGATCCAGCGAACGCGTCCCTTGGAGCGCTCGATCAGCGAGCAGAGGAATCCGGCGACATCTGGGTCGGCGTCGGCCATGTGAAGGTCGTCGATGGCCATCACGCCGTCGAAGGATTCGAGGTGCGCGTGCATCCAGCGCGCCAAGTCACCACATCGCTTTGGGGACGGAGTCATGCGTTCGTACGCACCGGCGAGCGCGTCGATCGCGTGCGGCGCAAAGTCGCGCAGCGCTTCGGCGAAGCCGCGTAAGAAGCTCAGCAGGGACGCATGCTCGCCATGCAGCGTGAAGCGAACATACGGCTCACGTACGCTCCGCAGGTACTGGCGAAGCGCGACGGATTTCCCGTAGCCCGCCGGAGCAATCACTAGAGTGATCGGGTAGCCTGCCGAGGCAGACAACCGTTCGACCAGACGGGGGCGCTCGACCGGTACAAAAACTCCGACTCCGCGCTCGCCGCCCTCGATAACCCGCACCCGATTTCGTTCTAGGGTTTGGGAACGTCGCCTTTCCCGATCAGACGGCTTACGAAATACGCGAGCAGCGCACCCGTCCAATGCAGGCGCGCTGCGAGCCAGGCTCGCTGTTCCGGGCATGTGATCTCGCCCAGTTCGACGACGAGGCTGCCGTCACGCGCATGAACCTGTTCGAAGCCGTAATACTCGCTCAGGTTCTCGGTGAAGTTGTCGGGCCGGAACCCGAACGGCCACTCCGAGTGATACAGCCCGCGCCACTCGCGCGCGGCCCGAGCATCGCGCTTGTGCGCGTATCCGATCGAGGCCGCGCTCCGACACGGCGGATCGGACCCGTCGAAATGAATGAAGAGTGCTGCGTCGACGCGGTACTCGCCGCTGAAATCCGCGGGAAGGCGCGCCACCGTCACGCCGTGACGCCGCAGAATCGCAGTCGCCGCGTCAGCGACAACCGGCGTCCACGCGCGCTCACCGGCGGCTCCGAGATTACAGCGGCGCTGCGGGAACCTGATGCAGCTCGCCGGGCGCCCTTCGTGCCCGGCCGAGATCAGCACGTCGTATCGCAACAGCGAGGCGGCGATCAGCAGGGCGAGCATTACCAGCCGCCGGACGCGCCCCCGCCGCCAAAGCTACCGCCGCCTGCCGAAAAGCCTCCGCTAAATCCGCCGCCGCCGCCGCCGAACCCGGAGCCGACGAACGCACCGCCCGCCCACGCCGGCCAATTTTTCATGTCTTTCCGTGCGGCCTTCGGACCCTCGCGCAAGATGAGATAGCCGTAGCGAATCATGCGCACCACCGCCATGACGGTCATCCAGATCAGGAACAAGAACGCCAATCCAATGATGACGGCCAGGAAGGTCGGCACGTCGCCGCCGGTGCTCTGAGCCTCCTCCGGCGGCGGCGACACTCCTTTATAGCCCGGCGTGACGGTCGTGAGCATCGCCGCCACTCCGTTCGAGACGGCCGCGTCGGGATCGTCCGACTTCATGCGCGGTACGATGACGCCGCTGATGATTCGATGCGTGTCCGCGTCGGTCAGCGAGCTCTCCAAACCGTATCCCACCTCGATGCGGATCTTATGGTCCTTCATGAAGAGGAAGAGCACCGCGCCGTCGTCGTGACCGCGCCGGCCGATCTTCCAATGATCGGCCGTCTCGCTGGTCCAGGTCTCGAGCGGAACGTCGCCGGTCGTCTGTCCGATCCACACGATGACCTGATGCCCGGTGGCCGTCTCGTACGCGTGCAGCTCGTTCTCGACCAAAGCCCGCGTGTCGCTCGAAAGCACGCCGGTATTGTCGGTGACGTAGTGATCGGGTGTCGGCGGAATGTTGAAGCCTTGGGCGGATCCCCCGAGTGGCCACGCCATCGCGACGGCGATCCAGGCCAAAAGCGCCGGCCGCGATCTCACGGTGCTTTCTCCAAATTGGTCTCGGGAAAGTACGCCCGCAGCACGCCCCCCAATCTATCGACGGCGTAGATGATGCCGTCTGCCAACGCACCTCGCGCAAAGTACGGCTGCGACTCCGCGACGACGCCGCGCCAAAACGCATCGCCCACTCTTTCGTGCAACGCCCGATCGCCAATGATCGCAAAGCGCCTCGCCTTCGGTGCTACTAGGATCAGCGCGGCGTTTTGGTGCGGGTGCCGATGCAGGCCGGCCCGCGCGAACTCGTCTTTTGCGCGATCGAAGGCGTCGATCTCGCGATCGGGGACGACCCGCACGCCGATGCGTCCGCTCGTGCCTTCTTCCGCTTCGGCCAGCGCGCAGGCGATGGCGGAACGCTCGGCGCGCGTCACGGCGAGAAGTTCACAACCGGCGCCTGCGCCGCTCCGGGCTGCGCCTGGAAGTACGGCTTCTCGTTGAAGCGACCGCCGAAGAGACCGGCGACGAACACCGTCGGGACGGTGTCGCGTTTGGTGTTGAAGACACGCGCCGCGTCATTGTATTTGCGGCGCTCAAACGCGATGCGATTTTCCGTCCCTTCCAACTGCGCCTGAAGCGTCTGGAAGTTCTCGGTGGCCCGTAACTGCGGGTAGTTCTCGACGACGGCGAGCAGCCGAGAGAGCGCGGCGCCCAGCGAATCCTGAGCGGCCGCGTACTTCGCGAAGTCCTGCGGATTGTTTATCGCGTTCTGTACGACCTGAGGCGAGATCTGCCCGACGCTCGCGCGAGCCTTGGCCACATCCTCGTAGGTGCTCTTCTCGAAGTTAGCCGCGCCCTTCACCGTCGCGACGAGGTTCGGCACCAAATCGGCACGCCGTTGATAGACGTTCTGCACTTGACCCCACTGGGCGTCGACGGCCTGCCCGAGCGAAACGAGCGAGTTATACGTTCCACCGATAAAAAGGAAAATAACGACGACGATCGCGATAACGACGATCGGACCGACGTAAGAACGGCGCTGTTGCATGCCTGGCTGATGCGGCGCCGCGCCGCCGGTACCTCTTTTGGCAGGCATGCGGACCATTGTGCTTAACAGGGCCGAATGCTGCGCGCCGTTCTCGCGGCGATTCCGATCGTTGCGCTAACGTTGGCCGTACCGCTCGTCAATCGCGTCGAGCCGAGATTCTTCGGTCTGCCATTCCTTTTGAGCTGGATCGTAATATGGGTGCTGCTCACGCCCGCCTTTCTGTGGATGATTGGCCGCAAGGAGCGGCGCTGGTGAGCCATGCGGACTTGGCCCTGGCCATTGTGGGCCTCATCGTTTTCGGCGCGATCGCGTTTGCGCTGCTCGGCGTGCGACGTATTAAGATGGACCCCGCGGAGTACATCGTCGGGGGCCGTTCGTTCGGAACGATCTTCCTCTGGGTGCTTTTAGCGGGCGAAATTTACACGACGTTCACGTTCCTCGGCATCGCCGGTCTCTCATATTCGCAGGGCGCGCCCGCGTACTACGTGTTGGCCTATGGCGCCTGCGCGTACGTCATCGCGTACTTCCTGACGCCGGCCGTCTGGCGCGTCGCCAAAGAGCACAACCTGCTCACGGGCCCGGACTTCTTCGAGACATGCTACAACAGTCGCGCGCTCGGCGTGGGCATCGCCATCCTTATGTTCGTGATGGTCGTACCGTACGTCGCGCTGCAGCTCAGCGGATTGCAGATCCTGTTACATATGGCGGGTTACGGTGCGTTTAACGCGACCGCGGCGGTCTGCGTCGCGTTTGTCATTCTCGCCCTCTTCGTCTTCACGGCCGGGTTGCGCGGTACCGCATGGGCAAGCATCATCAAAGACATCCTCGTGCTGAGCGCGGTAGCGTTTGCGGGCATCGCCGTGCCCATTCGCTTCTTCGGGTCGCCCACCGCCATGCTCGATCGCGTACTGCAGCTGCACCCGCAGATGCTGGTCCTACCGCCCGCCTACGCGTTCCATGGGACAATCTGGTACGTCTCGACCGTGCTCTTGTCGGCGATCGGGTTCTTCATGGGCCCGCAGTCGTGGAGCGTGGTCTACAGTGCGCGCAGCGACGCTACGCTGCGACGCAACGCGATGCTCCTGCCCTTCTATCAAGCGCTCATGAGCCTTATGATCTTCGCCGGTCTTTCGGCGGCGCTCATTCAACCCGGCCTCAAGGGCACCGCGGTCGACCAATCGTTCCTGCTCGTGGTCGCGCGACACTATCCGCCCTGGGTTCTCGGCATCATTGCCGGAGCCGGCGCGCTGGCGGCGCTCGTACCAGCTTCCGCGCTGCTGCTCGCCGGCGCGAGCGTGATTACCAAGAACGTCGCGGGCGATGCGTTCGGCGTCGCGACGAGCAACGCGTCTCGCACGATGCTCACGCGCGTTCTCGTCATCGTCGTCGCACTGCTCGCCCTCGGCGTCTGGCTGACCGCGCAAAGGACGGTTGTCGAACTGCTCCTGCTCTATTATAACGGTGTGACGCAGCTCACGCCTGGCGCCGTCGCCGCTCTCGTTTGGAAGCGCGCGACCGCGCTGGCAGTCGGTGCGGGCATTACCGTCGGGCTTGCGGTCGCGATTCCGCTCGCGGCGCTCAACGTCTCACCGTGGGGCATCAACGCCGGTTTCCTCGCGCTCGTCGCCAACATCGCGGTGTTACTCCTCATCTCGTTCGTCAGACCGCGCCGGTAGATACCCGCGCCGTTCTTACCTACAGGTCTTCGGGGTTGATGCCTTTCAGGCGATCGTACTGTGTCTTCTTCGGCGATGCATGGGGATTGGCATGGTCCTCATACACGCCCTCGTATTGCACGGTCAGGGGCTCGCGGTTGCGCTCGTACGCGCTCACGAGACGGCTCATCCCGTCGCCGTTTCCGGCGCCCATCACTTCGGCCAGAGCGGCCTCGTCGGCGGTCATCGTCGCGTAGGGCATCTCGTACTCGTGGCGCGGCCGGCCGTCGTCGTCGACGTCCTGCCCTTGCGGCACGATGTCGACGTTGCGATATCTCGACATGCCCGTCCCGGCGGGGATCAGCTTGCCAATGATCACGTTCTCCTTTAGGCCGAGCAGCGGGTCGTACTTGCCCTTGATCGCAGCGTCGGTGAGCACGCGCGTCGTCTCCTGGAAGCTCGCCGCAGACAGGAACGACTCCGTCGCGAGCGATGCTTTCGTCACGCCGAGCAGCACCGGATTCGCGCTTGCCAACTCCTTGCCGGCGGCCTTCATCCGTTCGTTGGCCTCGTTGAACTGCGCGGCCTCGACGAGCTGGCCGGGGAGCAGCGGCGTATCGCCGCCCTCGACGATCTTCACCTTGCGGAGCATCGAACGAACGATCACTTCGATGTGCTTATCGTTGATGTCGACGCCCTGCGAGCGATAGACCTTCTGCACTTCTTGCACGAGGTAGTTTTGCAGCGCCGTCTCGCCCTTGACGCGCAGGATGTCGTGCGGATTGAGCGAGCCTTCGTTGAGCTGGTCACCCGGCTCTACGTGCTGGCCCTCCATCACGATGAGGTGCGTTCCCGGCGGGATGTCGTACTCGTGTTCATCGCCGTGCGCATCCACGACGTGCACGACGCGCTTGTTCTTCTCGTCGGCGAGCCTGATCGTGCCGTCGACCTCGGCGATCGTGGCCTGTCCCTTGGGCTTGCGCGCCTCGAAGATCTCTTCGACGCGGGGCAGACCCGTGATGATGTCCTCGGTCGCGACGCCGCCCGTGTGGAACGTCCGAAGCGTGAGCTGCGTACCGGGCTCGCCGATCGATTGCGCCGCGATGATTCCGACGGCGGTACCGATGTCGGCCTTAGTCCCGGCGGCCAAATCGCGGCCGTAACACATCGAGCAGACGCCGTACTTCGAGCGGCACGTGAGCACCGAGCGAATCTTGACCTCGGAGACGCCCGCGTCGAGCAGCGCCTTGGCCTTATCTTCGTCGATCTCCGCATTTCGCGTGACGATCGCGGTCGTCGGTCGCTTGGGATCCAGCCGGATCTCCTCCGCGGCGCGGCGTCCGATGATGCGGTCAGCCAATGGCTCGATGATCTCTTTTCCGACTCGGATATCGCTCACGACGATGCCGTTGGTCGTGCCGCAGTCCTCCTCGCGAATGATGACGTCCTGAGCCACGTCGACGAGACGGCGCGTCAGGTAGCCGGAGTCCGCCGTACGCAGTGCCGTGTCGGCCAGACCTTTGCGCGCGCCGTGCGTCGAGATGAAGTATTCGAGAACCGTCAGCCCCTCTTTGAGCGACGCCTTGACCGGAATCTCGAGAATTCGACCCGAGGGATCCGACATCAAGCCGCGCATGCCGCCGAGCTGCTTGACCTGCGCGATCGAACCGCGCGCGCCCGAGGTCGCCATCATGAACACCGGGTTGAGCGGATTCTGCGACGACTGCATAGCCGTCGTCACCTCGTCCGACGCCTTCGACCAGACGTCGATCGTCTTATTGTACTGTTCGTCCTCGGAGATGAAGCCTTGTTCGTAGAGCCGGTGCAGCTCGTCAACCTCGTCCTGCGCCTTACCGACGATTTCGTCCTTGTTCGCGGGAACGATGACGTCGCTGATCGACACGGTCGTCCCCGAGAGAGTGGCATAGTGGAAGCCGAGGTCCTTGATCGCGTCCAGGAAACGCGCCGTCTCGGAGTTGCCATACGTGCGGTAGCAATCCGTGATGATCTTTCGCAGGCCGCCCTTGTCGATGATGCGATTGACGAATACGTGGTTCCAGTGCTCCGGGAAGGCACTGTTGAAGATCACGCGCCCGACGGTGGTCTTGATCAGCTCGCCGTTCCAGCGAACGTAGATCCATTCTTGCAGGCCGATCTGCTTGGTCTCGTACGCCATAACGGCTTCCTTGCCGTCGAAGAACGTTGGAATCGCACCGGCTGCATCCGCCGCCGGAGCGTTCTTCTTCTTCCGGCGATCGTAGCGCTCGGGCTCGTCCGGAATAGCGGCCTTCGCCGGTCCGGCGTACTCATTGCGCTGGAACGTGAGATAGTACAGTCCGAGCACCATGTCTTGCGTTGGAATCGAAACGGGGTTGCCGTATGCCGGCAACAAGATGTTGTTCGAGGAGAGCATCAGGATACGCGCCTCCGCTTGTGCGCCCGCGGAAAGCGGCAAGTGAACGGCCATCTGATCGCCGTCGAAATCGGCGTTGTACGGCGTGCACACCAGTGGGTGCAGGTGCACGGCCTTACCCTCGACGAGCACTGGCTCGAACGCCTGAATCCCCAGGCGGTGCAGCGTCGGCGCGCGGTTCAGGAGTACCGGGTGCTCCTTGATGACCTCTTCCAGGACGTCCCACACCTCCGGCCGGACGCGCTCGACCATACGCTTCGCGCTTTTGATGTTATGCGCGAGCCCGCGATCCACGAGCTTCTTCATCACGAACGGCTTGAAGAGCTCGAGCGCCATCTCTTTCGGCAGGCCGCACTGGTGCAGCTTGAGCGTCGGGCCGACCACGATCACCGAGCGCCCCGAGTAGTCGACGCGCTTGCCCAACAGGTTCTGCCGGAAGCGCCCCTGCTTTCCTTTTAAGATGTCCGACAGGGACTTGAGCGGACGATTGTTCGGACCCGTCACCGGGCGGCCGCGCCGGCCGTTGTCGATCAGCGCGTCGACCGCTTCCTGCAGCATGCGCTTCTCGTTCTTGATGATGATCTCGGGTGCGTTGAGCTCGAGCAGCCGCTTGAGGCGGTTGTTGCGGTTGATGACGCGCCGATAGAGATCGTTGAGATCGGAGGTCGCGAAGCGACCGCCGTCGAGCTGCACCATGGGGCGCAGCTCGGGCGCGATCACGGGGACGGCCGCGAGCACCATCCACTCCGGACGGTTGCCGCTGGCGAGGAATGCCTCGACGACTTCGAGCCTCTTGATGGCCTTCAGCCGCTTCTGTCCCGTCGTTTCCTTGAACTCTTTGCGCAGATCTTCTTGGATCCGGCGCAGATTGAGGTCGCGCAGCAGTTCGCGGATCGCCTCCGCGCCCATGCCCGCTTTGAACCGATTGCCGAACTTCTCGCGCGCCTCGCGATACTTCTGTTCGGAGAGGACCTCACGCTTGGTCAGCGTCGTGTCGCCCGGATCGATCACGACGTACGCCGCAAAATAGATAACCTTCTCGAGCTGTCGCGGCGACATATCGAGCAGAATGCCGATGCGGCTGGGCACGCCCTTGAGGTACCAGATGTGGCTGACCGGCGTCGCGAGCTCGATGTGGCCCATGCGCTCGCGCCGAACCTTCGCTCGCGTGATCTCGACGCCGCAGCGGTCGCAGATCATGCCCTTGAAGCGAATGCGCTTGTACTTGCCGCAGTGGCATTCCCAGTCTTTGGTCGGGCCGAAGATCTTTTCGCAGAACAGGCCGTCACGCTCGGGCTTCAGCGTCCGGTAGTTGATGGTCTCGGGCTTCTTGACTTCCCCAAAGGACCAGGCGCGAATTTGCTCCGGCGACGCGAGGCCGATCCGCATTGCGTCGAAGTTGTTGACGTCGATGAGATTCAAAAGATTTTCCTCAAAAACCGTCCCCTGACGATTGTCATCTGAGCGCAACCCGAAGGATTGCAGTCGAAGGGCGCCGCCTACGCAGGGAATCGCTCTCACGTCGTCACGTAAGGGTTCCCACCGCCGCCGCTGGCCCGGGGGCACGGCCATAGAGTATATCACCTCGGTCCGCCGTCCTCAAGCGGGCCGGGCGCGGCCGTCGCGTACGAGTGAGTCTTGCGCCGAAAGCCCTAAACTCAGGCATCGCCCAGCTTCCTGGGTACGCGAATATCATGATTATAGGAATTGTTGGCTCTGACGACCGCGCCCAGGCGATCGGCCGCCTCCTGAGCAGCGGCGGACACAAGGTCACTTTCGGCGACCCAGGCGGCAACGATCGCGCGGGCCGCGCCGCAGCCACCCTCGGTACGGAGAGCGAGCTGCCGTACGAGCAGGCCATGACATCCGACCTGCTGGTGATGGCGGTGCCGCGCGAGCAGCTCGACCGCGCGGTGACGGCGGTCGGGTCGGGCGCGGATGCCGTAATCGTCGATGCGGTCGAGGGCGAGCGGGGCAGCCCGACGCACAGCGGGGCCGAACAGCTTGCCCGAAAGCTCGACAGTCATCGCGTCGTGCGCGCGCTGATCAACATGCCGCAACCCGGCTGCAACATCCCGATATGCGGCGACGACGACCAGTCGAAGGTGTTGGTCGACAAGGCTCTCCACGCGTGCGGTTGCGAGACGACCGACCGCGGACCGCTCTCGAACTCAACGGAGCTGGAGGCCCCAGTCTAGGGCCTCCGCTTCCATCTTTTCTACTTCTTCGACGAACGCTTGCGCGGGACTTTGCCGCCCGCGCGGCGTGCCTCACTCAGGCCGATCGCGATCGCCTGTTTGCGGCTCTTCACTTTCTTCCCCGAGCGACCTGATTTGAGCTCGCCACGCTTCATCTCGTGCATCGCACGCTCGACCTTCTTACCGGCCTTGCGCCCGTACTTGCGCCGAGACTTCTTGCGGCCGCCACTCTTCTTTCGCGAGCTGCTCTTCTTTCGCGACGTGCTCTTCTTGCGCGACGTGCTCTTCTTGCGCGAAGTGCTCTTCTTGCGCGAAGTGCTCTTCTTGCGCGAAGTGCTCTTTTTGCGCGAACCACTCTTACGAGTGCCGGTCTTTTTTCGCTTACGGCTAGGCATAACAAGCTACCCCTTTCGTCCGAAACCTATCAAACGCGAGCGCCTCGTCCGGTGAGGAGATTGATGATAATGAGGATGACCACGATCACCAGGATGATGTGGATCAGTCCCCCACCTATATGGACCAAAAATCCGATCAGCCAGAGAACGAACAGAATCACGATGATGGTCCAAAGCAGTCCTGCCATATTTACTCCTTGATCAACGGGTGGTTAAAGGCGGCGCTCGTCGTAGGAGTCCCGCACACACTCGTTCGTGTGTGGTCCCGGATCGTAGCCGAGCGGCCGCCTTTTGCCTCGACCAACCTCCGAGTCTCTTCATGACTTTGCGTATCACGTGCCCGTGCCAAAAAGGTTCCTCCTTCGCTGACGTTAGGACGTTCGTTCCCCGATTGCGGCGAAGTGAACCGGCGCCTCCCGCGGGCTTGTCGCAGCCGGCGGGGTGTAAGACGCGGCCATAGCGTAGTTACCGGAGAATGGGCCGACCCGAAAAACGCGAGCAAAAGGCGGTCTGGAGGCACGACCGTCCGGCGCCGTCGCTCGTGCCGGTGACCGCGCGAATGACAGACGTGATTTGGCAAGCCGATGCCTCAGGCCGCGTAAATGCCGTGACGCCGTGCAAGCCGACTCTGCCCGTCGGCGACGGCACGCTCGACGAAAATGAGATCGCGCAGGTCGAACAGCATTGGCGCAAATGCGTCCTGTGCGCGGAGCAGTTCAATGCGATCTTTCACGTGCGAAGCCGCGTGGGATCCTCCGTTCGCACGTTTGCACTGCAGGCCATCCCGGTACTTGACAGTCGCGACGACGTACTGTATTGGTCCGGAACGGCGATCGAGGCGCACGGCCTCGCCGACGCCGCGACACGTTTCTTGTCGGAGACGTCGACCGTCCTGTCCTCATCGCTGAACCGCGGCACGATCGTCAACCGTCTGGCGCAGACGGCGGTGGAGACGTTCTGCGAACTCTGCATGATTCACTCAATGGACGACCACGGCGTCATTCACCTGGAAGGCATCGCCCGCCGGCGCGGCGAGGATTCGCAACCCGCCGGATTGGACGGCGTGCTGGCCGACGTGTTACGCAGCCGGCAGCCCGCGCTGCATCTGTCCGGTTCCGTGGCGGGCACGCGATCCATGATCGTCGTGCCCATTCTGGTCGGCGCGAGCTGCGTGGGTACGGTCGCGTTCCTGGAATCCGAAAAGCCGTCCAGCTTCGTCGCACGCGACGTGGACGTTGCCGTCGTCGTGGCACGGCAGCTCGCAATGGCGCTCGAAAACATCAAGACGCTCGAGCGCGAGCAAAAGGTAACCGAGCGCTTCCGATATCTCGCGCGCGTCACCGAACGCCTCTTCACGACCCTGGACGGCGCGAAGATGCTTCAGCTCTTGACGGAATCGATCGCCGACGGCTTCGCCGAATATTCCGTAGCGGCAAGCCTGGTGGAAAACCGTTTACGGATCGTCGCCGCATGCGGCGTACGAAACCCGGCATTTCGCGATGAAACCGAACGCGAATTAATCGCCAGCCTGCAGGAGCGCCGCTCCATCCTCGTGGGTCCGCAGCTCGACGTCCGCAGGACGTTGAAGCTAGGCCCCCTCTCGGAAATGGTCCGGCCGCTCTCGTGGCTGATGGTGCCGCTCTTCTCCGGCGACGCGATCTATGGCGCGATCGTATGTTGCGCCAACAGGCGCCCGTACGATTCGGGCGACCTCGAGCTCGCCGAAGAAATCGGGCGTCGCGCGTCGCTCGCACTCGAACGCGCCGCAAGCTTCGCGCGCGAGCAGCGGATAACGCACACGTTGCAGCAGGCGACGCTGCCGACCCAGCTCGCGAGCGTCGAAGGCGCTAGCCTGAGCGCGGTCTATCGACCCGCCGAGTCCGATCTGCGCGTCGGCGGCGATTGGTACGACTCGTTCCACTTGGACGATCGCCGCGTTCTCCTCACGGTCGGCGACGTGACCGGCCACGGATTACAGGCCTCCATCGTAATGGGCAAGCTGCGACATGCGATCAACGTCATCGCCATGTTCGAACGAAACCCGGTGCGGATTCTCAACGCGGCCGAACGCATTCTCTTGCGCCGCTATCCCGGATCGGTCGCGACGGCATTTATCGCCATCGTCGACTCGGCGCGCGATACGATAACGTATGCCAATGCCGGCCACCCGTACCCCATCGCGCGTCGCGCCGACGGCACCCTCCAGGAACTGCGTGCGGAAGGGCTGCCGGTTGGCCTGCGCTCCATAGGCGAAGACGGCAGCCCGGTCACCGAGCGCCTCGGCGATACGCGGATGCTCGTGTTCTATACCGACGGCCTTACCGACGCGACCCGCGATACGCTGGCCGGCGAGAAGCTCTTGCATCAGGCGATCGCGAGCGACGTCGTCTTCTTCGTCGGTAGCCCCGCGCGTTTCATCGAGAGTTTTTGCGTTCGAACGCGCTCCCCCGACGACGTCGCGGTGCTTACGCTGAACTTCGTCCAGTGCAAACGCTGGGCGTTCGAATCGCGCGACTGGCGCGCGGCGCGTGCGGCTCGCCGTGAGTTCGTGCAGTGTATCGAGGCGACCGCGGTGCCGACGAGCGATTTGAAGGCCGCCGAGCTGATTTTCGGCGAGCTCGCCGCGAACTTAGCGCAACAGGCCAGCCCCGTAGAGGTTGCGCTGGACTGGCACGCGCAGCGGCCGGTCCTGCATATGATCGGCCATGGCGACAGCTTCGCGACGCCGTTAGGCCGCGAAGCAGATCCCCTAGCGGAGCGCGGACGCGGCTTTTGGCTGCTGCAGCGGCTCGGAGCTCAACTAGACGTCGAAATTCTGCCCGGTTTCGGGACGCATATCGCGGCCATCTTGCCCATCATGTCCCCATAGCGCTCGCACGCGATCGCACCTACTGCCGCGTCGAATGGCCCCGGATTCCCGCGGCCCGTCGCCTATGAAGAGACCGAGCGGGAGGCGCGCTTGAACGCTGGCGGCGTTGCGCTCATTCGTCGCGCAGATACAGGGTCCAAGGCTTATCGGGATGATGATCCGGTGGAAAGCTTTCGCCTGCCGCGAGATGACGCCGGAAACCGCACTCGGAGCACTCGTACTGACCGCCGACGGTGACGGTTTCGCCGGCACTTCCAAAAATCTCGGCCATGCCTCGTTTTACCCGCGCCGAGCCCTGGGGATACCAGGCACATGCCACTCGCAGCTTTTGAAAGCGAACCTCAGGCGTCCGCAGCGGCGACGGTTTTACGCGAGCTCGGTTTCGATTCCGAGGTCGTCCTTCGCGGCAGCAACACCTTCGAAGCACGCACGCACGATTTCTTCGAAGGCAAAACGCCGCCGTTCGAGCCGCACGCGCTGTTGGTCAGCCAGGACGCCGACGAGGAGCGCTTCCTGAGGACCGTTCAGCGGCACTACGGCATCGTTATCTTGTCGCCCTGACCGTGTCCACGCCACTACGATCCGCCGCTGCCTACGTGCCGCCCCGCCGCACGCTTTCGAGCCTCCGCGCCGCGGCCGCGCGTTGCCGCGGCTGCGATCTGTACAAGCGTGCGTCCCAGACCGTGTTCGGAGAGGGTAAGACGCGCGTGCCGTTGATGCTCGTCGGCGAGCAGCCCGGCGACAGTGAGGATCGTGCCGGGCGCCCCTTCGTGGGACCGGCAGGCAGAGTTCTTCACGATGCGATGGAGGCCGCCGGCATCGATCCGCGCGACGTGTACGTAACGAACGCCGTGAAGCACTTCAAGTTCGTCGAGCGCGGCAAGCGGCGCATCCACAGCAAGCCGAAGACGATCGAAATACGCGCCTGCAAGCCCTGGCTGGACGCCGAGATCGACGCCGTAAAGCCGGCGTTGATCGTCGCACTCGGGGCCACCGCGGCCCAGTCTTTGCTCGGGACCGGCTTTAAACTGCTTGCGAACCGAGCGCGAGTCATCGTGTCCGACGGCGTCGCCAAACCCGTGCTCGCCACGATCCATCCGTCGGCTATCCTGCGCGCGCCGGATCGCGATGCGCGCCGCTCCGAAATGCAAAGGTTTATCCGGGATCTGGAGATCGCTGCGGACGCATCCCGGGTATAGGATCGGCATGCGCAACGTAGAGTCGGTTCGCCAAGGGTTTTCGGTGCTCGAGAACGGAGGCGCGCTTCAAACCGCGGTGATGGTGCTCGAGCCGGGCGAGGAAAGCGGACCGTACGGCAACGAGCATCCCTCGAGCGAACAGGTCCTACTCGTCGTCGACGGGTCCCTCGAAGCCGAAATCGATGGCCGCAGCTTCACGATGGGGCCGGGGGATAGCGTCGTCGTGGCCCACAGCGCGCCTCATCGTTTCGCGAACGTCTCGAAGAAGCGCGCGCTGACCTTTAACGTGTACGCGCCGAAGGCGTATTGACCTCGGCGTCGCGGACCATTCTTTCCGGCGGGCTTGCCGCGCTACGATCTCCGGCCTCGCGCGGCGATCCGACGTCCTCCTCAGACGACCCCACGAGGTGGGCGTGCGCGACGTTCCCGCCGAGCGTAGCGGCGATTGCGAGCACGACGATGCCGAGACCGGTGAGCGCGTATCCCGCCACCGAGGTGTGGTCCAAGAAGCGTACGGCGCACGCGAGGCCGAACAGCACGATCATCGCCGCGTTCAACGCCATGTGCCAGCCGGCAACGCTCTTCGCGGTCGCGGTCATCGGGGCGCTGAGGTAGTCGACGAAACCGAAAAACGCCGCGAGTAGCGCGCCGAGCAGTCCGAAGAGCAGCAGCCACGTGCTCATTGCCGCCCAAAAGACGGGACCGGCCCATATCGAGATGACGTCACAAACGACGGCCGCGACGAAGCAGCCGATTGGAAACGTCACCAGCATCGGGTGGACGGGGTGGCCGGCAATCGTTGCTTTTCCTTGCATTGCGAGTCCCTACCCATCCCTCATGGTGGGGAATCTCCAAGCGGCCGCAAGCCTACTGGAAGCTATAGTGAGTTTACGTATGCCGCGACGTCGCGCAGTTGGTCGTCCGTCAGAAATTTCGGATAGAGCCGCGGCATCGGCGGCTGCGGATCTTCGATCCACGAAACGGTCGCGTCGTAGTCCATGCGCATCGACTCGTGACGCAGCGACGGACCAACGATGCCGCCTTCGACGCCGGTGCGTCCGTGGCAGGTCGCGCAATTCGTCCGAAAGATCTCGGCACCCGCCTCCCGGTCACCGCCGTAGGTCGTCGCGTCGCCCGCGACAGCACCGCTCGTCTGCGTTCCCGCCGAACTGCAGCCCGTGACGATTGCGAGGAGTACCAGCGAGGCGAGCGCCCTCACTCGTTGGTGGACGCTTGCGCATGCGCCGACTCCAGAGCGAACGAGTAATCTTTGAACTGCGCGCTTGCGGAGAGGTCGAGATGCGGCTCGTCGATGTCGGCCGTGAGCGAGGCGGGCAACATGAACCCGTCGACACTGCCGAAATTGACGTTCATCTTGATTTCGGTTCCGTCGTTGTACGACGCATCGATTTGCCGCGCGCACCACTTCGGCCCGAGGGCGACGACCGCGCCCTTCAAAGAGGAGTCGTCGATTGCGCGCAAATCGAACAAGGTAGCGCCGTCTTCCTGCCCCGCTTCTTGGTACAGGAAGCGCGAGGGCCATAGGGATGGCTCCAACATCGCAAGATCCGTGTCGTGCGCGCGTGGCGGCGCAAACCACGGCAGCTTCGTAAAATGGACCTCGTACGCTTTGCCGGGCTCGTACCTGCCCACCCCCGAGGCGCGGAAATGCAGCCACGGAAAGTGGCGCATCGCCATCGCAACGTCGACGTCAAAAGTGAAGGCGGGCAACGAGGGTGTCCTAGCAAAATTCGTCCCGGGGCCTCCGGGGTTGTTGCAGGCTCGCGCGGGCGCGGTGCACAGGAGCGACGCGAGCGCCGCCAAGAGGAGAATGCTCTCCGGTGCGCGTCCGCCTTCCCAGTTTGGGATATAAGCCACAAATAAAGTATACCCATGCCTGGAGGGGCGCACTACAGCGCAATGATCATTCTCCGAAGGGGGTGCGGCCGGGCGACCGGCCGTAACCCGATCACCTGATGGAACGGGGACCCGCATGGCGTAACGCTGCGGACGCCTGGTTCAAGCTGCTAGCGGCGATAGGGATCGGCTACTTCTTGCTCGGGCAGACCGTTGCCATACTGAAGGATTTCAGTGGCATAGCGGTCATTCTGATCGGCGGCATTCTGCTCGCATATTTCGTCTATCCCGCAATCGCCCGCCTCAACCGCCGGCTGCCTCTCTGGGCGGCGTTATCGATCGTCTACGTCAGCGGGCTCGTCGTCATTGCGGCCATCTTTTACCTGCTCGTGCCGCAGGCCGTCGCCCAGATCGAGGGCCTCGTCCACGACTGGCCGATCATCGAAAAGTCGGTGCGCGGCTATATCGAGAGTCCGGACAATCCGTTCTTCACGACGCTGCCCGCGGCCGCTCAGGATTGGATTATGAAGCTGCCGAGTCAGGTGGGCGCGGATTTGCAGCGCCATGCGCTCGCGTACGGTTCTCGGGTGGTCAACGCTCTCGCGATCGTCGTCGGCGTCGGCGCATTGGCCATCGCGATACCGGTTGTGTCGATCTACATGCTTGCCGAATCGCCGATGATCAAACGCTTCTTCGTGCAAAGCTTCAAGCCGCGCTCTCGCGCTCGGGTCGTAGCGATCCTGCACGACGTCGATCAGGTGATCGGGGGATTCATTCGCGGGCAGATCATCGTCGCGGCGGTCGTGGGAATCCTCGCGATCGTCGCCCTCATGATCCTGCACGTTCGCTACGCGGTCATCATCGGCGTCTGGGCAGGCATCATGGATATCATTCCGTACATCGGCCCCATCGCGGGCGCCATCCCCGCGGTGATCGTTGCGTTGATCTTCAACGGGCCCGGCGCCGCGCTCGGCGTGATAGTAGCGTTCACCGTGATCAATCAACTGGAGGGACACCTGCTCGCGCCTCGCATCGTCAGCAACAGTGTGAAAATCACGCCGCTGGCGGTCATCTTCGCGCTGCTGATCTGCGCCAAAATCTTCGGGTTCATCGGCCTGATCGTCGCCGTCCCTCTCGCCGGAATCGTCCGCGTGTTTCTCACGCACATCTTCCAAGAGGATGCCGTAACAAACGCGCAGCTGAAGCCTGGCCTGACTCAGGCGCCCCGTTCTCGAGTCGATCCTCGAGCCACGAAATCGTAGCGGCCGAAAGGTGGGTACACCGATGGCATGAAGCTCGCTGCCGGCGCGCTTGCGCTGCTGGCGTTCGTGCCGCTGAAGGCTCCGTCTGCCGAGGAAGCGGCCGACCTCTACGCGATGCACTGCTCGTCGTGTCACGGCGACCACGGCCAAGGGTCCAACGTCGCACCGTCGCTGATCGGCCGGTCGGCAGCCGACATTCACTTCATGCTCGACACCGGCAGGATGCCCGCGACGATCCCGTATGTCGGCGAAATTCATCGCGAGCCGCGCTTCACGCAGGTACAGATGGCCCGGCTAGTGCGCTACATCCAGGCGTTCTCGCCGGCTCCGCCGGACGCGTCGCTGCCGCTCGTAATGCCGGGGAACGTCCAGCGCGGCCGCGCGCTCTTCGCCGAGAACTGCGCCCAGTGCCACGGCGCCGCGGGCGCCGGCGCTTCCGTGGGATCCGCCGACGTCGCACCGTCGCTCGGCGTTGCGACGGTCTTCCAGGTGGCAGAGGCCATCCGTGCCGGACCGTCCGTTATGCCGCGCTTCGGACCCGACGTGTTGAGCGATCAGGACGTCAGCGACATAGCCCGGTACGTCAACTACGCACAGACGCAGGCCGGCATTCCCAACGGGGAGGACGCAGGCGGCTTCTCGTTGGGCCACGTCGGACCGGTCGCGGAGGGCTTCGTGGCTTGGCTCTTCGGATTGGGCGCGCTGGTGCTGTTCGTCCGCAGGATCGGCACGGCCGGCACGGACGAGTGATCGAGGCGCAGGATCTAGGGCCCGGTTCGCGCGCTTTCCGCACCGAGTCGCCAAAAACACAGGATCATTCCAATCAAACCGGCGATGCCGAGGAGCGGCGACCAAAGCATTCCAACCAGAAGTGCGAGCGTGCACAGCGCTATCAAAATCGGCCATGGACTCTCGGTCGTGAACACGTCGAGCACCTCGCCGGCGACGCGCTCGTTAGTCTCGTCCGGATCGTCGCCCTCCAAGTGCGCCTCGCGCTCGGCCAGCACCGCATAGAGCGTCGCGAATGCCAGCGCGGCCCCCATCACGGCGAGCAGCGCCGTGCCCGCAGCCTCTTCGTGCGCAACGAACCAGTATACGATCGCGATCGCGAAACCGAACGCGGCATCGATTGCAAACAATCCGACGAACGTCTTCATTCTTCGCTCAAGACTCCAGCGCCGGCCGACGGCCCCGAATCGGCGGCAGCGCCTCGAAATTGAACTCCGGCGGGGGCGAGCTCGTCATCCACTCGAGCGAATAGCCGCCCCAGGGATTATCAGCGACCGGTGCCCTTCTCCGTGCCGAGACGAGCACGTCGACGAAGAAAGCGATCGCGCCAAGGGTCATCAAGGCGGCGCCCAAGGACGCGATTCCGTTGAGCAACGCCAGGTGGCCGATCGCGGGATAAGTGTAGACGCGGCGCGCCATGCCTTCCATGCCCATGAAGCCCATCGGAATAAATGTCCCGTTGAAGCCCACGAAGAGCAAGGCGAAGGCCCAGCGGCCGATGCGCTCGTCGAGCCGGACGCCGAACATCTTCGGAAACCAGAAATACAGCGCGCCGAAGAGGGCGAACATACTTCCGCCGCCGATCGTATAGTGGAAGTGCTGAACGATGAAGTAACTGTCGTGGGCATGGTAATCGATGGGCGGCGACGCGATCATCACGCCCGTGATGCCCCCGATGAGAAAATTCAGCATGAAGCCGATCGCGAACAGCATGGGAACGGTCAAGGCGATGGATCCCTT
The DNA here is from genome assembly GCA_963723485.1 of Vulcanimicrobiota bacterium. GTDB lineage: Bacteria > Vulcanimicrobiota > Vulcanimicrobiia > Vulcanimicrobiales > Vulcanimicrobiaceae > Cybelea. Next base: position 419,904 of record CAVRQS010000003.1, read on the forward strand.
CCACATGGTCCCGATCCAGTTGACGAACTTCACGCCCGTAGGGACCGCGATCAGGAAGGAGACTGCGGAGAAGAACGGGTTGCTCACCGCCCCCGTCGTGAACATGTGGTGCGCCCATACGCCAAGCGACAGGCCTGCGATTGCAAAGGCCGCGATTACCATCCCGACGTATCCGAAGACGGGCTTCCGCGAGAACGTGGCGACGATCTCGGTAATGATGCCGAAATAGGGCAGGATCATCACGTAAACTTCCGGGTGGCCGAAGAACCAAAAAAGGTGCTGATAGAGAATCGGATTGCCGCCGAATGCAGGGTCGAAGAAGTGTCCGCCCATGTGCCGTTCGATCAGCACGAGGGCGAACGCGGCGGCCAGCGACGGGAAGGCCATCAGTACCAGGACGGCGGTGGCCACGATCTCCCACGTGAAGATCGGCATCCGCCACATCGTCATGCCGGGTGCGCGAAGCAGAAAGACGGTCACGAGCAGATTGATCGACGTGACGATCGTGGAGACGCTCGTCATCAACAGACCGATGAAGAACAGGTCCTGCCCCGCCCCGGTGCCCTCGAAGAACTCGTCGAGCGGCGCATAGGAGGTCCAGCCCGTCGCCGCCGCTCCGCCATACGCCGCGAGGCCCGCGAAGACGGTGATTCCGCCGAGCACGAACAGCCACAGCCCCGTCGCGTTGAGCCGGGGAAAGGCCACGTCCGGCGCACCGATTTGAAGCGGAACCAAGTAGTTGGCCAGACCGATTCCGAAGGGCGCGATCACCAGGAAAATCATGGCGGTGCCGTGCAGAGTAAAGATCTGATTGTACGCGTGCGCGCTCAACAACGAATTATCCGGCACGGCCAATTGCGCGCGAATCAGCGCGGCGAGCACTCCCGCCGCGACGAAGAAGCCTAGCGTCGCAACGACGTACATGATGCCGATCTTCTTGTGATCGGTGGTCGTGATCCACTCGATCACGGCGTGACCGTTCCGTTCGTGGCGAGGTAGCGCGCGTATGCCGCTGCCGGAACGACCCGCACGACGAACGTCATCAAGGCGTGATCGAGACCGCAGAACTGAGCACACCGTGACGGGAAGCGACCCGTTCGGGTTGGAGTGATGTCGAAGACGTTGGTCATGCCCGGGATCGCGTCGCGCTTGAAGAGGAAGGCCGGGATCCAAAACGAGTGCGTCACGTCTTCAGATCGCAGGTCGATCTCCGTCGGCCGCCCGAGCGGCAGGTAGAGCGTCGGCGGCACCATCGGCGTACCTAAACCTGAAACACCTCCGGGGTACTGAAACCGCCACGACCAACGAAACGCGGTGACGACGATCCGATTCGGCGGATCGGCGACGCGATCGATCGGCATCTCGATCGCGAACGTCACCCCGAACAGCGCGATGACCAGAAGCAGCGGAATAGCGACGTAGAGAATTTCGAGGGGCGTGTTGCCGCTGAACTGCGCGGGCGCGCGGCCCTCGCGCTCGCGATAGGCGAGGAGGCACCAGGCGATGCACGCGTACACGAAGATTCCGACAAACAGCCCCGCGCCGATAAAGACGTACCAATCGGTACGCATCGCGACGCCCTCCGCGGACGCCGGATTCAACAGCCACTCCACTGCGTGCATCTCTTACCCAATTGCTCGTCGTGTAGAAAAGCGGTGACGCGGGTAGTACGAAGCCATGCCTAGTTCGGCGAACGGCAGCGCTCGGCCGCTTGCGCCGCTGCCTGTTCGCGCGCATCCGCTGGTTTTCGGCGTCGTCTTGTTGCTCGCGTCGGAGCTGATGTTCTTTGCCGCCCTCTTTGCGGCGTATTACGACCTGCGCGCGAATCGCGCGCAGTGGCCGCCGCCGATGGTACACCTCGACGTTCCCGAGGCGAGCTTCGGCACGTTTTTGCTGTTCGCAGCATCGGCCGTCATGCTGCTGACGACGCGCGCGATGGATCGCGGACGCCTGCGCGCCGCACGCTGGTGGACGGCCAGCGCGATAGTCGCGGCGATCGGCTTCGTCGCGGTCGCGATCCACGGCTACTCCAAAGACGCGTTCACGATAGCGACCAACGCGTATGGCTCGATCTATTACACCATGACCGGCTTCCATTTGCTCCACGTGATCGCCGGCATCGGTATACTCGCCGCTCTGCTGATCGGGATGCGCAGCCGCGCGCTGCTCGTCAACCAGCGCGCCGGCGCCGAGGCGATGACCTACTACTGGCACTTTGTCTTCATCGTGTGGCTCGGCATCTTCGGCACCATCTACTTCGTGCGATGAGTCCGCGCAGGCAGCTGGCCGTCGCGGGCGCGCTGTTCGCCGCCGTACTGGGCAGCGCCGGCTTCATCGCCGCGTACTTCACCGGGGGCGATCGTCTCTACGAGGGAGTCGCTATCGCAATTGCCGCCGCCGGCCTTTGCGGCGCCTCCCTCGGGTGGGCGTTCTGGATCGTGCCGCCCGAAGAGGTGACCGACCAAATAGAGACCTATCCTTCGCCGCCGGGGGAGCGCTCGGCCGAAGAAGCAGCAGTCGCCGCCGATCTCCGCGCCGTGTCGCGTCCGCACGCGCTGGTCTATCTGCTCTACGCCGCGCTCGGTAGTTTCGCCGCGGCGCTCATCGTGCCGATTCGGTCGCTCGGTCCCGCGCCGGCCGACGCGCTCTTTCATACGCGTTGGCGTCGGGGCACCCCGCTCGTGCGCGAGGACGGCAGCGTCATAAGCGTCGACACGCTCAACGTGGATTCTGCGGTCACCGTCTTCCCGCAAGGCGCCGTCGGCGACGCGCAGTCGCAAGCCACGCTGATTCGCCTCCCCAAAGACGTCCCGGGCAGCGTGCGCGGCTACGTCGCCTACTCGCGCCTCTGCACGCACGCCGGTTGTCCGGTAGCGCTCTACCGCGCCGCCGCGAGAGAGCTGCTCTGTCCCTGTCACCAGTCGGTGTTCGACGTCGTCGGCAACGGCGCGGTGATCTCGGGTCCCGCCGATCACGCGCTACCGCAACTCCCGATCGCCGTCGCGGCGGACGGAAAGCTGGTCGCGACCGGCGACTTCCCGGAACCGGTCGGCCCAAGCTTTTGGGAGCGGAGCTGATCGTGCTTGCCCTTACGACATGACCAACGTCGAGCGGTTCCTGCTGTGGGTCGACGACCGTCTGGGAACGGCGCATTTCGTGCCCCACGCGCTGCGCAAGGCATTCCCCGACCACTGGTCGTTCATGCTCGGCGAGATCAACCTGTACGTATTCCTCGTGTTGCTCGCGACGGGCACGTTCCTAGCGTTCTTCTTCAAGCCGAGCGCCGCGGAGACGATCTACCACGGACCATATAGGCTGCTCGATGGCGCGCACGTCTCGCACGCCTACGCGTCGACGCTGGATCTGAGCTTCGTCGTCAACTGCGGCCTGCTGGTGCGTCAGATCCATCATTGGGCCGCGCTCGTTTTCGTTGCCGGCATCGCGACGCACATGGGGCGCGTATTCTTCACGGCGGCGTTCCGCAGACCGCGCGAGATCAACTGGATCATTGGCGTGCTGCTCTTCTGGTCGGCGCTCTTCGAGGGGTTCACGGGTTATTCGCTGCCCGACGATCTCCTGAGTGGAATCGGATTGCGCATCGCGGACGCCGTGCTGCTCGCGGTCCCGGTGCTGGGTACTTGGCTATCGTTTCTGTTGATCGGGGGCATCTATCCGACCGAGCAGATCGTCGAGCGGCTTTTCGTGGTGCACATCTATCTCATGCCGGCGATCATCGCGACCCTGATCGCGCTGCACCTAGCCATCGTGTGGCGCCAGAAGCATTCACAGTTCCCGGGGCCCGGCCGCACCGAGCACAACGTCGTCGGGTCGCCGATGGTGCCGCGGTACGCAGCCAAATCGATCGCGCTGCTGCTCGCCGTCGTCGCCGCCCTATCGGCGCTCGGGGCGCTGGTCCAGATCAATCCCGTGTGGCTATGGGGACCGTACAAGTCGTGGATCGCGTCGAGCCCAGCGCAGCCGGACTGGTACATCGGCTGGCTCGAGGGTGCGCTGCGCATGGGTCCCGCGTTCGCACTGCATCTCTGGGGCCATACGGTCCCATCGCCATTTTGGCCCGCGGCGTTGTTGCCGCTCGTTTTATTCGTTCTTTTGCTGATCTGGCCGTGGATCGACGCCGCCCTGCGCCACGATCGGCGCCCGCATCAATTGCTCGACAACCCGCGCGACGTTCCGTGGCGCACGGCCCTCGGCGTGGCGGTCTTCGTCTTTGCCCTCGGGCTCACGCTTGCCGGAAGCGACGACGTGCAGGCGCGTTACGTGCACGCGCCGATCACGGCGATTACGCAATTCTACAGGTACTTCTGCATCGTCGGACCGATCTTGGGGTTCGTGATCGCATACGTTGTCGCCGCCGAGTTGCGGGCGAGCGGCGGCGTACAGAAGGCGCCGCGCATCCGGCTCCGCCGCAACGCGCGCGGCGGCTTCGACGAGGAGCCGCTCCCGTGAGGCGAAGGCAACTCAAAGTGGCCTGCTGGATCGCGGCGTTCGCCCTCGGCGCGGCAGCCATTGCCCCGCCGCTCGACCGACTCGCCGATCGTTCCTTTACCTGGCATATGCTGCAGCATCTCGTGCTGCTGTACTGTCTTCCGCTGCTCGTGCTTCTCGCGCGGCCCTTCGACACGTTCGCCGCTCTCGCAGGGAAGAGCGCGACGGCGCGGCTCGTGCGCGCGACGCGTCCACTGCACGTTCTCGCGTCGCCTCCTGTGGCTCTCGGTGTCTTCGTTGCTGCGATGTGGCTGACGCACTACTCCGGTCTCTACGAGCGATCGCTCGAGAGCGCGCCCGTGCACGCCGCCGAGCATCTCGTCTATCTCCTGGCCGGCACGCTGTTCTGGCTGCCGGTGCTCGCGCCGCCGCCGTTGCGTCCCTGGAGCTTCCCGGCGCGACTGCTGTACCTCGTGCTGGCGCTGCCCCAGGGGGCGCTGCTCGGCATGGCCCTGGGCAGCGCGCGCGAGCCGCTCTATCCGCACTACGTAGCGCTGGAGGGCTCGATCTCCGCGGCGCTGCGCGACCAACACGCCGCCGCCGCGCTCATGTGGATCGCCGGCGGCATGATCGTGTTCGCGGCGCTGTTGATTGTGCTGGGCGCGTGGGCGCGCCGCGAATCGATCACCGCCGTCGCACCCCCGCTCGCGATCCTGTTGTGCGCGATCGTGCTGCGCGGCGCGGTCGCGGCGCCGCCGGCCCCTGCTGCGCCGGCATACACAGAGGAGCAGGCCGTCAAGGGACAGATTCTATTCTACGAAAACTGCGCCGAGTGTCACGGCGCCAGCCTCGAAGGCAATTTCGGCCCGGCGCTCGCCGGATCGAATGTCGAACGTGCAGTGGGAGACGGTGAGCTATGTCTGGACCTACATGACCGCGCACATGCCCGCGGGGAATGCCGGCGGCCTGCGGCCGGAGGAGTACCTCGAGATCATGGCGTTCCTCTTGAAGACGCACGGGCATGCGCCCGGCACGGCGGGCTTGTCGCCGCAGGCCGCGGCCGGCTCGAAAGCGTTCATGGGGCCGTGAAGCCCGCAATCTGCATCGCCGTTCTCGCCGCCGTCGCCGCGTGTGCCGGCAATTTCGGTTCGCCCTCGTGGCAGCCGGTCACCGACGCACGGCTGCGCGACGCCGCCTCGGACGACGGATGGTTGATGTACCTGCGCACGTACGACGCCCATGCGTTCGTGCCGTTCGACCAAATCAACGCGCGCAACGTCGCCCGGCTGCACGTCGCGTTCAGGCGTACGTTCTCGATACCGGAGGGTTATGAGGCTCCGCCGATCGTCAACGGCCGCACAATGATCGTGACGACTCCGATGGATCGGGTATACGCGCTCGACGCGGTGACGGGGAGACCGCTTTGGGAGTACTCCCGAGACATTCCGAAGGTCGCGCTGCGCACGGTCTGCTGCGACATGGTCAATCGCGGCGTCGCACTTTACGGGAACGATGCGTACCTGGCGACGCTGGACGCGCACGTCGTGGCCCTCGACGCGCGCAGCGGAAAGGTCGATTGGGATCGCGCGGTCGCCCAGCCCGGCATCGGCTATGCGATGACCGCCGCGCCGCTCGCGGTGCGCGGCAACATCGTCGTGGGCGTATCCTGCGGCGAGTACGGCGCGCGCGGTTTTCTGGAGTCGCTCGACGCCAAAACGGGCGCCCAGCGGTGGCGCTTCTACACCGTTCCGGCACCGGGACAGCCCGGCGGAGAAACCTGGCCGGGCCTGACCTACCGCCACGGCGGAGCATGCCCGTGGATGACACCGAGCTACGACGCGGCGACCAACACGATCTTCGCGGGAACGAGCAATCCATCTCCGTGGCTGTGGCTCGAACATCCCGGGCGGAACCTCTACAGCGACTCGATCCTCGCGCTCGACGCCGACAGCGGTAGATTAAAGTGGTATTTCCAGCAGACGCCCAACGACCCGTGGGACTACGACGCGACCGCGACACCGCTGCTCGCGACGCTTAGGCTCGGCGGTAAGCCGCGGCAAGTGCTCTTCCAAGCCGCGCGCAACGGCTGGCTCTACCTGATCGATCGCACGAACGGATCGCTCATCTACATGAAGCGTTACACGATGGCGACATCCGTTACCGGATACGACCGCGCTCGCGGAATCGGTACCGTCAACGCCTCGCTGCGCCCGCAGATCGGCCAGACCATTTTCACCTGCCCCGCATTCTTCGGAGCCGACAACTGGTGGGCGTTTGCGCTCGATCCTGCAGCGCATGACGTGTTCGTTCCAACGATGCGCACGTGCATGAAGCTGAGCGGCCAGAAGCCGGCGAAGGTATTCCACCCGGGCGCGGCAGCGCTGGACGAGGGCTTCGCAGTCATGCCGATGCCGGGCGCGTACGGTTGGGGCGCGCTGCAGGCATTCGATCTGCGCAGCGGCGTGCGCGTGTGGACTAAGGAAACGAAGTATCCGTGGACGGACGGCACCCTGTCGACCGGCGGCCGCCTCGTCTTCAGCGGAACGCCTGACCGCAAGTTCTACGCGCTCGACTCCAGAACCGGGAAGGTACTCTGGACGTTCTACGGCCATTCCGGGTTCGTAGGTCAGCCGGTCAGCTATCGTGTCGACGGCAAACAGTACGTGGCCGTGCAGAGCGGATATGGCGGCGTCACGCCGTTTTGGGGCGGCAAGAAGGTTGCGCCCATGTTCCGCCACATCCCGCTCGGCGGCACGCTCTACGTGTTCACCCTTTGAAGCTCGATCACCGAGAATCCCAACGCGTCGATGTCGACCGCGAAGCCACGCTGGAGTTCGTGGCCCGCTACGTCCTCGTGGCGTACCCACTCACCTAGCATGCTCGTAAAGTAGCGCACGTGATAGCGCCCCCGCATCGGGCGCGTGAAGCGCAGCGGCGTCGTGACCGTGCGTTGCGCGGTATTGCCCATCAGGATGACGAGATCGGGCCCACGACGCAGGGCGATCTCGGTCACGTCCTCGCCGACGCGCAGCAGGGGCGTCACGTCGTGCTCGTAGACCTTATGTGCGTACTCCGTCGAAAACTCGAAATTCGCATAGAGGGTCGGCTCGGGCAGTCGCGCGATGAACCAGCTCAAGCACGCCCCTCGCACGTGCAGATTGCGCACGCCGAGCCACTTCCAGTGCGGCGCCAACCGCGGATTGCACGACGGCCTATGGCCGCGCATATCCAACCCGGCCGCGCCCTCGATCGCCGCCCACACGTAGCGCGGCGGATACCAGGGCGAGAGCATCATGCCCTGATTGGTTAGCGTCTCGCCGTGCAGCCACTCGGAAAACTGGCCCGGCACCGTGTTGTTGCGGCCGGGATCGCGGGAGTAGTGTTGGAAGCTCGCACCCAGCGCGTGGGCCATGAACGCGGGATTGAAGCGCGCGGCCGCCAGCGCGAAGACGAAGTTCATGCCGACCCAGACACCGCCGAGCAGCCCCCAGCTACGCGTGGGACTATACTCGAGGTCATCGCGCGGCACCGTCCGAATGCCCGCGTCGGTCCAAAACGGAGGAACGCTGAGCCGGCTGATGATGCGAGCCGCCGTGTCGTGATCGGCGATTCCGAGAAAAACCGGAAAGAGCATGTCGGACGTCACGTTCGACCGCGGCGTGCCGTCCACGTCGATGTTCAGGTAGTACAGGCCGGTCTTGGGGTCGAGCAGATGGCGGTTCATGGCAGCGCGCAGCGTCGCCGCCTCCCGCTCGTAGCGTTGGGCGTCCTTTTTCTTTCCAACCACGAGCGCCATGCCGGCCATCGCCGCGAACGCCGCGTAGCATTCCGAGTTCACCTCGGTCGAGGCGCCCGATATCCGGTAGTCGTCGATGATGTTACGCCAGCCGACGATACCTTGGACTCCAGTGCCCGTCGACGTGCACCAGATTAGCCCGCGGTCGTCCCGCTGTGACAGCAGGTAGTCTGCCGAGCGTTTCACAGCGGCGTACGACTCGCGCAGGAAATCCGTATCTCCCGTGACCAGATAGTGGTGCGCCACCGCCAGGATCATCAGCGGCGTATCGTCGTTGACGTTGAGTCCGTAGTCATTGGACTCGCCGTTGCGGACGTCGTAATATTCGACGATCTTGCCGTTGGGCTGGGCGTTTCGCAAATACCAGCGAATCGACTCGCGCGAGAACGCCGGCATGACGTAATCCGATCCCAAGGCGAAGGAGGCCGTGTCGCATCCCACGCTGTTGTTCGAACGCGTCGGATCGTTCACGAAGCACCAGCCGGTCGGCGCGCACAGCTGTGTGCGCAACATGTCCGCCTTAGCCCACAGCACGCCCCGATTGACGTTCGTGTCCGGAGTCACGACCACGGCCTCCTCCAACACGTCCTTATAATGCCGGCGCGTCTGCGCGTGGGCGCTCGTGGCCGGCGGCGCGTTGTGGTAGGCTCGCCGCGCGTCGCGCGCGCCGCGCGCCGATGCGACCATCGTGAACCACACGCGTCTGCGCGAGCGCGGAGCTAGACGCAGCCGATGATGAAACAGGGCGATCGGCTCGCTGGCTCCCGCAACGATGCGACCGGACAGCTTACCGACGAAGTGCGAACGATTCATTGCGCCATGGTCGTCCGTCACTTCGAAACTCGTGGGCGCGCGGGAGCAGCCGATTGCGCGCGCCGCAGAAGGCGCCGAAGCATTCCACGCGACAACCGCGGCGGCCTCGCGGTCGTACACGGCGCGTACGTCGCGCTCCGTACTACCGCGTAAGAGGGCGCCGGTCATGGCGTCCAGCTCGTGTGTCTCGCTCGAGTCGTTACGGATTTCAACCAGGAGGTACGCCGTCAAAGGATCGACGCGATTGCCGACGCTATAGCGGTTGAGCACGAACAGCGTCTCGAGGACCGTGACGTCTTCTTCGATCCGATACGCATACTGCTGGCAATCCGGGTAGATCATAAACTTTCCGCCGGCCTTCACGCGTTCCGCTCCGGACGGTCCGTCCCAGAACTGAACCGACACCCCGGCCATCACCGTCTCACCGATATCGCTCGCGTAGAGTTTTTCGACCGCACCCGACGCCTTGATGACGATAGACCCTTTGGGGCCGCCCAGCGTGCTGCCCACGGCGAGCTCCGTATCCTCGATCTCATAGACCGCTATCCGCTCGCCGGAACCGAAGATCCGCGCGCTCACGCTACCGTCGATTGCTTCCGTGAAAGGCGCGCTCCTTCCACAAGGCCAACACTAGTGCGACGTGCTGATGCTTGGAATCGAAACGTCGTGCGACGACACTGCTGCGGCCGTGGTACGCAACGGTAACAGCGTCCTATCGAACGTCGCGACGAATCAGGATGCGTTTCACGCCAAGTACGGCGGAATCGTTCCGGAGATCGCGAGCCGCCGCCACGTGGCGCTGCTTTCGGCCGTCGTCGAAGACGCTCTCGATCGCGCCGGCGTCCGGTACGCCGGCGTCGACGGCATCGCTGTGACGCGCGGGCCCGGGCTGATCGGCAGCCTCGTGGTCGGCGTCGCAGCGGCAAAAGCGACGGCATTTGCGCTGCGCAAGCCGCTGTATGCCGTAAATCACCTGCACGGACACGTCTTCGCCGCATTCCTCGATCGCGCGGAAGCGCCGCCTTATCCGTTTTTGGTTTTGCTCGTTTCGGGCGGTCATTCGCAACTCGTGGCGGTGGAGTCGCCCGTGGCGATGCGCATCCTCGGTCGGACGCACGATGACGCCGCGGGCGAAGCCTACGACAAGACGGCGCGGCTGCTCGGCCTACCCTATCCGGGCGGGCCGGAGCTCGACTGCCTCGCACGAGGCGGCAACCCGCGCGCATATGCCTTTCCCCGCCATCGCGCCGCCGGCGACTCGCTGGACCTCTCTTTTTCGGGTCTCAAGACGTCGGTGCGTTACTTTCTCGAATCGGAAGCCGGTCGCGATGCGAAGGCGCCCGACATCGCCGCGTCGTTTCAGGCCGCCGTGGTCGACGTCTTGATGGCGCGGGTTGACTCCGCGTTCGAACGTGGCCGCTACAACGCCGCGATTCTTTCCGGCGGCGTCGCCGCCAACTCCGCGTTGCAGACGGCGTTTCGGTCGTGGGGCGAGCGCGGCCGCGTTCCGGTCTTCATTCCGCCGCCGAAATATTGCACTGACAACGCGGCGATGATCGCCGCGGCCGCGTACTACCAGGACGAAGCGGTCCGCATGGATCCGCTATCGCTCACCGCCGACCCCAACCTCCCGTTCGAGTTGGGCTCGGGGTGACACTGGGTGATAGAGGTCCGCGCGGGTGGGCGGGAGGTCGACACGGCCGTCTGCGAGCGGACGCGCCAGCAGCGACTGGTACACGCCGATGCGTCCGATGCGAAAGCCCTGCGCGCTGCCCGCGACGTAGAGCCGCCAGAGGCGATAGCTCTGTTCACCCGCGGCCGCGACAGCCGCGTCACGATTGCGTTCGAGATTTTCTACCCACGCGCGCAGCGTCTTCACGTAGTGCTCGCGCAGGCTCTCGACGTCGCGCACCTCGAATCCCGCGCGCTCCGCGAACTCGAGCGTGTCCGAGATCGGAACCAGCTCGCCATCGGGAAAGATGAAGTGCCCAAGAAAGCCGCTCGCGCGGCCGTCGCGTCGCCGGCCGCTTCGATCCGCGATGGCATGATTCAAAAAGAGGCCGCCCGGATTCAGGCCCTCGTATGCGGCGCGAAAGTACTCGGTAAAACGCGCGCGCCCCACGTGCTCGAACATTCCGATGCTGACGATTTTATCGAAGCGCTCGCCTGCCAGATCGCGGTAGTCGCGCAGCTCCACGCTCGCGCGATCCGTCAGTCCAGCCTCGATGACGCGCCGCTGCGCCTCTTCACACTGCTTCTCGCTCAACGTTATCCCGAGCGCACGCGCGCCGAAGCGCTGCGCGGCGCGCACGACGAGCGCGCCCCATCCGCAGCCGATGTCGAGAAGCCGCTCGCCGGGACGCAGACGCAGCTTATGCAGCGTGTAGTCGAGCTTGGCCGACTGCGCTTCGTCCAACGATGCTGCGCCGTCCTCCCAGTACGCGCACGAATACACCAGGTCGCGATCGAGGAAGCTGCGGTAGAAGTCGATCGGCTGATCGTAATGGAATCCGATCGCGGCGCGGTCGCGTGCACGCGAGTGGACTCGCCCACGTAAGCGCGCCTCGCGCATGTCGGCCGGCGCGCTCTTCGGAAGGCGCGCGAGCAGGCGTAAGAGCTCGATAAATCGCCGTCCACGCGGCGCTCCCGCACGGTAGAAGGCGTCGACCGCGGTCTCGAGGTCGCCGTCAACGTCCAGCAATCCCGCGCCGAAGGCTCGTCCCGCGGAAAGATCCACCGGAGGGGTGAACGCGGCCCGCAGCGCTCCCGGCGAATTGACACGCAGCGTGAACCGCTCCACATTTGCCGCGCGCACGCGCGTCCCGTCCCACAGCTCGATGCCGAACTCCCGAACATAGGCGTCCCCGAAGATCGCGCGCAGCACCGCGATGGCGATGCGCGCGTGCGGGTCGCGCGAGGCGAAGCGCTCAGCGTTCAAATGCGACGATCTGATTCGCCTCGCGGTGATTGGTCCAGAAGCGCGCGCCGTCGTAGGCCAGCGCGCGCGCCGCAAAGGGAATTCGCGCCAAATCTTCACTGTGATTCTCGCCGTCCGCCGACACTTTCGTGAGAAAATACTCCCCGCTATCCTCGTCGTCGGTGGTCACCAGGTAGAAAGCGCCGTCCGCATAGCACTGCCCGCACACCTGGTGGGGCAGGCCGATCTCGCGGACCACGCTGCCGCGCTCGTCTAGGCCGAGGATGCGCCGATTGTACCACTGGCTCACGTACAGCCACGTGCCATCGTAGCTCAGCTGCGAGCCGGTGCCGTCGGGGCAGCGGAAGGCGTCCTGCGTCTTGAACCCGTGCCCCGGTACGAAGCGGCGCACGATACGGTCGTCATCGTCACCCTCCCCGCAGATAACGCGCAGCTCGTCGCCGACGACGGTCATGCCCCACGGCTTTCCTGGGGCCGTGTCCTCTTCCACAAGCGTCCATTGCCGCGGATCGAGTGCATAGATCCGGTTCGTTTCGATCGAGCCCATCCAAAGTTTCTCACCATCGAAGGCAATCGATTGAGGGCGCGGCGCCGGCGAGGGCAGCCGCAGGGCTTCCGTTACATCATGCACAGTGGAGCCCCAGGTTCTTTTCCAAAGGAACGAGGCCTGCGTTTGCAGGCCTCGCGGCTTCTTGCGTAGGTAAGCTTTTGCTTACGCTGCCATGATGCCCCGAATCAATCCGCATTAAACCACGGCAATCGCGAGAGGCGGCCGCATGGCGGGTTCCTCCTCTTCGTCCTCCTCGTCGTCGTCGTTGTCCGGCGAGATCCGTTCCAGCGCGCAATATATCTCGCGATACATGCGCCGATCTCGCGACCTACCTCCTGCCCGCTGCTTGCCGAGGAGTCCCAACTGGACGCTGGGGACGGGCAAACCTCCCTGCGCGCGAGAATACGGCCGTCGATCGTGACGCCGTCGGCGGCCGCGGCGGGAGCCATCATACGCAGGAGCAGAAGCACCAGCAGAAACCGTGCATGACGCATGTTTCGACAATGCCGTACGAATCTTATGAATGCCTTATGCCGCCGTTAAAGAAGCCCATAAGAACGCGCTTCGTCTTGGGTTCATACGGGCGGCCTACGATGGACGAATGCTGTTTCTGCTTGCGGCGCTGACGCTCGCGCCTTCGACCGTAGCCTCGGGCAACGCGGACGTGCTGGCGGCGCTGCGCACTCGCGTGAAGCACGTCTTCATCATTTATCAGGAGAACCACTCATTCGATAACTACTTTGGAACCTATCCCGGCGCCGACAACCTCGCGTCGCCGGAGGCACAGACCCGCGGTTTCCGGCAGTACGATCCGATCGGAAAGAGCTGGGTGACTCCGTTCCGCATCACCGATCCGGATACCGAGTCTCCATCCCAAGGTCGGCCGCTCGTCTACGAAAAGATGCACGGCGGCGCGATGGACGCGTTCGTTTCGGCCCAAGAGCGGGCCTCGCAGCGCAAGGTCGGGCAAGCCGCTCGCGACGTCGGCCTGCTGACGATGGCGCATTACGACTGCGACACGATCCCGTTCCTTTGGAAGTACGCGCGCTCGTTTGCGCTCTACGACCGGATCTTCAGCGCGATCGTAGGCCCGTCCACTCCGTCGGCGATCGAGCTGATCGCGGGCCAGGCCGGTGAGACGCAATGGGCGCGGGATCCGCAGAGCGCAACCGCGGCGAGCGACGTGGGACCGGGCGTCCCGGTCACTAACGATCTCGATCCCGCCTTCGGTCCGTATTCGGAGAGCGGCAAGCAGCTGCAGATATCGCAGCGCTACGCGACGCTGATGCTGGCGCTGGCCGGCGTCGACGCCACGCAGGTGACGAACGAGACACTGGGCATCGGCCGCGATCTCGGCGCGGTCGTGACGAGCGGACGCGCGCCGATTCCCTGGGGCTGGTATCAGGAGGGCTATGTGTCGCCGACGGTGGCCCTTCCGGGATACGAGACGCATCACAACGCGCCGCAGTACTTCGGCTACCTGCGGCAGAACGACGTGTTTTGGAAGAACGAGCACGAGGTTCACGCCATGCTGCAGGCGCTGGAGGCCGGCTCGTTGCCGTCTCGAGGCATCTTCTACATCAAGGGCGGCTCGCAGAACCGTTTCGGCTGGAAGCCCGCGAATCCGGACTCGCACGTGCAATCGAACTACCGAGGTGACGACGACCACCCCGGCCCGGGCGATAGCGACGCGCAGGTCGGCGAGGCGTTTGTCGCCACGTTCGTCAACGCCATTGCCCGCAGCCCCTATTGGAACGACTCGGCGATCATCGTCACCTGGGACGACCCGGGTGGGTATTACGATCACGTCCCGCCGCCGCAGATCGGGCAATGTGCGGACCAGCGTCCCTGCGGCGACGGCCCGCGCGTGCCGTTGATTTTGATCTCGCCATTTGCCCGCGAGGGTGCCGTCGTGCACGACGCCGGCGATCAGACGTCGATCCTCAAATTCGCCGAGGCGCTCTTCGATCTGCCGCCGCTCGCGTCGCTGCCCGAGGAGACGGCGCATTTGCCGCGCGGACCGCGGGACGCCGACCCCGCACTCACCGATCTCCTCGCCGGCTTCGACCCGGCGCGCCTCGCCGGCACCGCTGCACCGATTCCCGCCGCGCAAGCGGAGATCGCGGATTCGGTCGTCAACGCGTTTCCGCCGGCGATGAGCTGCGCCTCGCTCGGAATCACGCCCGTCGCACTGCCCAACGCGCCGTCCGCGCCGCCGCCCGGTTTCAATCCGCGCCCGAAGCGGGCGCGCCCGTCAACGTAAGGAGCTCATCCATGCCGATCACGGTAGCCGCCCCGCCGCAGCGGGTTGCGGTCTTCAGCGGATTCGATTATGTCACCGTCGACGAGGCGCGCCATCGCGCGTACGCCGCGCACACGCGCAGCGACCGGCTCTTGGTCGTCGATACGCGCACTGGGAAGGTGACCGCACAGGTCGACGTCGGACCGATGCACGGCGTCGCGGTCGATCCGAGCACGGGCGTCGTGTTCACCGGCAATGGCACCGACCGAACGATTTCCAAGGTTGATCCGGCTACGGGCAAGGTCGTCGGCAGCGTCGATGTGCTCGGCGACATCGACGCGATCGCCTACGATCCTTCGCATCGCAGGATCTACGCCGACCAGATCGGCGGCGGCTCCGTCTACGTGATCGACGCGGTGACGATGAAACCGATCGCCACGATCGCCATGCCGTCCGACGATCTCGAGTCGCCGGCGGTCAACCCGAAGACGGGCGTGCTCTACCAGAATCTCGCCAACGGAGGCGGCTTTGCCGTCATCGATCCGGCGACGCTCAAGGTCGTCAAGGTGGTGAAGACGCCCCAACTGCAAGACAATCATCCTTTGACGTTCTCGCCGTCGGCGGATCAGGTGATCGTGGGAGGCGTCAACGGCGTCCTTTCGGCTTACACCACGGACGGCGCGCACGTCGGCGATATCGCGGTGCAGCCGCGCATCGATCAATGCGGCACCGGCTCGCGCGGTGACCTCGTCGTCTGTGCCGGGCGCGGCATCGTCACGGTCGTAGCGATCAAGAAAGGCGCGGCGCCGCAGGTCGTAGGGCGTCTCGACACGGCCCATGCCGGCCTCCATACGGTCGGCATCGACGAAGCGACCAACGATATCTGGGTAGTCTACGCCGACACACGAGGCGATTGGGTCCAACGGCTGAAGTGGATCCCGTCAGGGTTCTGATCGTTGAAGACGACGAACCGTTGCGCGCACTGCTCCGCCGGGGCTCTCCGAAGGTGGCTACATCGTCGACGCGCGACCCGACGGACGCGATTGCCGGAGTAGTCAGATACGCGTGAATGCTACATGAAGAACGATTATGGCGTCGGCGTCGGCGTTGCCTGAGTGGTGCCGCACAAGATGGCGCTCGCCATGACGGCCTTGGCCGCATCGTTCTCGCGCGTCTGCGCCTGCGAGATCGTCCACGTGAGCGCGTCCTGTAACCGCGTCACCGGATTATAGCCGAGGGTCAGTCCCGGAATCGACGCAGGATCGATCGTATATGGGTTCGGCGGAAGGCCGGCATAGTTCGGGTTCGCGGTTAGCGGGTTGGGAGCCGGAGTGGCGATCTGCGCGTTCGGCTCATCCGGCTGGGCGATCGAGCTGATGTAGGCCTCGCCCGCATGTTGGAGGTCCGCCATCTGCTGCGTGTCGACGAACCCGCTGATGAGGTCGAGCGACGCATTCTGCGCGGCCAGCGCCTTGAGCAGCTTCGCGCGGATGTCGCTCAAGCGCTTATCGTCCTCCTCGCGCCCCGTTCCCTTGGTAAGTTGCGGGCTGTCGAGAATCGTCTGGATCGCGATGATGTTGTTGGCGATCGGACGTATCAGGTTCTCCATCCCGAGCAGGGCCATGTTCTGCGACACGTTCGAACCGCCGGCGTCGGGATCGCGGCTGCCCGGATTGCTCTTCGTGCTCGGTCCTGCTCCGTAGAGCGAGTCCGCGTTGTACTCCTTGAAGAAATCCGGGCCTTTCTTGATCGTCGTATCGTTCTGAAGCATCATGCCGATCGCCGGCGCGATGCGATCGTGCAGCTGCGCGCAGAGTGGACGGGTGACGACGCGGTAGATCGTCGGCGGGGGGCTGGCGCCGAGCGCCAGCACGCCCGCCAGCATGGCAAGGGCGTATCTCAAAGCGTATATCCTTACTGCTAGGACGCCCTGTGGCCCCTGCTTGTGACGGTCGGCATCTAGAGGTATTTCTTCAGCCAGTCCAGGATGAGGTTGAGCCGCTCCACGCGGTGGATCGGCGAGCCCGTGCGCGACAGATCGTGGTTTTCGTTGGGAACGGCCACGTACTCGACCGTACGGCCCAAGATCTTCAACGCCGTGTACTCTTGGAGCGTCTGATCGATCGGAGCTCGCGTGTCGTTGTCGGCGTGAAGGATCAGCAGCGGCGCGTGCACGTTCGCGACGTACGTGAGCGGCGAGAAGCGCGCGTAGTCCGCGCTGGCAGGATCCCATGGCGGCCCCCAGTTGTAGTAGCCGCCGCCGAGGCCGTTCTTCGCGGCGAAGTCCGCGGTGAGGTTCTCGGTGCGCACGTTGCTGACCGCACGCTCCGCGACCGCCACCTTGTAGCGATCGGTATGGGAGATCACCCACAGCGTCGCATAGCCGCCGTACGAGCCTCCCAGCACCGCAAGGCGCGACCCGTCGACGTCCGGGCGCCGCACGACCGCGTCCATAACGGCTTGCACGTCGGCGAACATCGCGTCGCCGTAGTTGCTCTCGAGGATCTCCTCGAACGCATAACCGTGACCGGTGCTGCCCGCCGGATTGGAAAAGACGACGTTGTAGCCCTCCGACGCATAGAGCTGGAACTCGTGGAAGAACGTGTCGCCGAACTGCGTCTCAGGTCCGCCGTGAATGTCCAGCAGCGTCGGATGTTTGGCGTTGGGCGCTCCGCCGGTCGCGGGCATGAACCACGCCTGTACGGTGTAACCCGCGGGATCCTTCACCGCCAATTCCTGTGGATGCGATAGCGTGACGCTGGCAAGATACGCAGCGTTGACGTTCGTGAGTTGGCGCTGCGCGCCCCCGTTCACATCCGCAACGTAGACGTCCGCCGGATGCGTGAAGTCGCTGTACAGGTAGGCGACCCGCGTACCGTCGCGCGAGATCGAACAGGACCAGGCCTCGCCGCGCGCGGGCGTAACGGCTCGAAACTCGCCGCTGGCGAGATCGACCATCTGCAGATTAGCGTAGCCCGGACCGTCCACGTTGAGCAACGCGCGTTCGCCATCCGGCAGGCGCCACGCGCACAATCCGCCGCCCTCCTTCATGTCGGCCAACAGCGTATCGCCCCACCCCACCGCGTTGCGCTGGACGATGACGCTCCGACTGGATCCGTCGACGTTCGCAGCGGCGAGCGCCGGCCGTTCGGCCGCGTCCTTGACGTCGCCGCTCAGG
This sequence comes from Vulcanimicrobiota bacterium, assembly GCA_963723485.1. Lineage (GTDB taxonomy): Bacteria > Vulcanimicrobiota > Vulcanimicrobiia > Vulcanimicrobiales > Vulcanimicrobiaceae > Cybelea. Next base: position 437,867 of record CAVRQS010000003.1, read on the forward strand.
AAATAGACGCGGCGACCGTCCGCGCCGAAGAAGACGCCGTTGTTGGCCGGCAGCGCCGACGCGACTTTCCGCATCGTCCCACCGGCTGAGGGAATGGTATAGACATCACTCGGCCCTCCGTCGACCGAGTCGTAACGCAAGGAGTCGAAGAGGATCGTGCGGTCATCGGGCGACCAGTCGTCGAAATTCTCCGAGTACTTGCCCGAAGTCAGCTGCTTTGGCCGCGATCCATCGGCGTTCACGGTCCAGATGTGCTCGTGCTGCCGATAGACGTAGCCCTGGCCGTTGCCCTCAAAAAACAGCGAGTCGACGACCGCGATGTCGCTCTTGCGCTGCGCGGCCTTCGGCGTGAAGCCGGCCTTGGCGAAGTCCACCTGCGCGCTGGGTGCGGGGTCGGTCGAGGTGACGGTGAGCGCGATGCGGTCGCCCGCGTGATCCACGACGGGACCCGACACGCCGTCCGCAATATGCGTGAGCCGCCTAATCGTGCCGCCCGCTAACATGTAGCGATAGAGCTGCGGCTTCTGCTTCTCCACCGTGCGCACGAAGACGAAACTGCGGCTATCCGGCATCCACGCGTAGTCGCCGTCACCGAGATGCCTCGTGACGTCATGCGTCAGCTTGCCGGTCGCCACGTCGACCAGCTCGATCGAGCGATCGTATGTGTCCTTAGGTCCATTCATCCGCGACGCCTCGACGAGCACGACCCGCCCGTCCGGCGAGATCGCCGCGTTGCTGAGGAACGTAAGCTTAAAGAGGTCCTCCGGCGCAACCGGTGCCGCGGAGGCGGCGAGGGGATAGAGTACGCAAGCCAAGATCATGGAAGCGAAAAGACGCATGCCCCTGATACCGTGCCTCATTCTTAACGGTTTCACGTCCCCTTCTCGCCGCCGGCGTAGAATATCAGCTTGAAGATCGCCTGCGGCACCGTGATGAGCGTATTCGGATTACCGTAGGCGGCGTAGACCTCGGCCCTGCGCAAGCGCAGGTGGTACGCGATTGAGATGTTCGAGCACGAGCCTGCGCAGTCGCCGCCGCCATTGGGCTGCGGCGGATAGCCGACCACCCGCCGAACGCCGATTGCAAACGATGAGTTCGCACTCACCTGGTAAGCGTACGCGATCTCCTCGAACCATTGGATGTTAGGCGACCCCGCGTGGAAATACTGGGCCGTATCGTCGAGCGTGAACGTGAGCGCGCCGCGGCTGCCGACGCGAACGGTCGAGTTACGGAACCACGTGTCGAGCCGGCCGCCGATGCCGTAATTTCCCGTATACCATTGAATCGACGTCGGCGTCGCCGACGACCCATGGGTGGGAAAGTTGTTGAGGTTGTTCTGCATGCCGCTGTGATACGTCAGGCTTAAGCCGGCGTTCTGCGAGATCGGCGTGAGGTTAGCGCCGAAGCGCCAATAATCCGATCCCGAATAGAGCTGAAGGTCCACCGTGTCTTTGGTCAGGAAATCGACCAGCACCTGGTTATCGCTCTGACCGATGCCGGCAGTCGTGGTCCCTTGGTAGCGGTCCATGAAACCCGAGACGCCGATCGACGATAAGAAATCGCGGGGCGCAAACGTCCACACCCGCGCACCGTAGAGGCCATAACCGCGGATGCCCGGATGGGAATCGAAGCCGTCGACCGGGTTGAAGTAGCTTCCCACGTCGCGGTACGAGCCGAAGAGCGCGTACTGCTGGCTGATGAAGCCGCCGCCCGCGTCGAGCCAGTTGCCTTGCGAGGGGTCGAGCACGTTGGTTCCGCGGTCGGTCGCATAGTTCGCATACGCCGACAGATACTTTCCGTTGAACCAGCTCATGCCGGCCTCGTTCGACACGTCGACGACGCCGGGAACGTCGGCCACTACATGCTGCAGGGCGGCATTCCAGCGATTGTCGTCCGACGTATAGTTGAGCGCCTCCGCGGAGTCGTTTCGGCCGTCGCCGATTGCATCGTATCCCGCTAGCCCGAACGCTCCCTGCCTCCCTTCGAATGCATAGCCCTGTGACGGTGTGGGAATCCCCGGCGTATAGAGTATCGTTCGAAGTCCGTTGCAGACGTCGCAATTGAAGTTGTTGTAGTACGGCGCAGCCTGGGTGAAGAACGGGCGGACCTCCGAGTAAGTGCGCTGATAGACGGTCGGAGAAATCGATTGCTGATCGATCTCGACGTTCGAGTAGTCGGGGTGCAGCGTGCCGAAAAGGGCCGCGGTCTGCGTAACCGGAATCGAAAAGTCGCTCCCGACGCGCGAAGTGCTGCCGCCGGTCGGCTTGCTCGCGATCTCGCCCAGCCCATACATGCCGAAGCGCGGCCCGGGCAGCGGCGGTTTTGCAACCAGCGGTATGTCGAGCCGTCCGGCGCGTGCCGGATCGTCCGGATTGGTTTGCGACTGATCGTACGACCAGACGTCGAGTTCTCCGGTCGACCGTACGTAGCGCACGAATTGCACGCGCCACGTACCGGCATGCGCACCGTGAACGACGCGCAGCGGAATGGCCATCGTCACGACATAGCCGCCGGGGGTCGCCGCGCCGCGCGATTCCCATGCCGGCGCGAAGGCCGTATTTTCACTCGAGGCCTCGTTATGCGCGCCGTTTGGGTTGGACTCGAACTGGTACTGAAAGCCCGCCGGGCCCGTGGGCCAGAGGTCCACCCAGACGGCATCGTCGGTCCAAGCGATGCCGCCGTTGATGTTGCTGCCTCCGGCAACCGTATCGTCGCTGCGTTGGGCGGCCATCAGCGGTTCGCGCTGTTGGGCGTCGAATCGGACGTAGAGGTACTTACCATCGGTAGTGACGTGTACCATCGTCGCGTCTCGCGACGCACGCGCATGACCTACGTCCCACTCGAGCGGAGCCGACGTCGCCTTGTTCCACGCGTCTGCCGAGGCACTCGGCTGCAGCGCGGGTGCCGTTTGCGTCACCTCGATCGTCGCGCTAACCATCAGAGCATCGCGCCGTCCAGCGCGGATTTCGCGTAGCGCCGCAGCGTAGCCGCGTCGACCGCATCGCACGGGCTCGACTCGCGGTGATTGCGGCAGATCCGCGCCCCGCGCAGATCCGCGCCGTGCACGTCCGCGCGGCGGAAGTCGGCGCAGCCGATTCGCTCGTCGTAGTAGCAGAGTTTCGCGTTTCGCAGGTCGGCGTTGCGCAGGTCCGCGTCGGCAAAATCCACGCCCTGTAAATCTGCGCCGTCGAAGCGTGCGCCGCGGGCGCGGGCGCCGCGCAGGTCGCTACCCGGAATGGAAACGCCGGATAGGTCCCGGCCTTCGATGATCGCACCGCGGATCTCGCAACCGGCGCAGTTCCCCAGGAGACCGCGAGTTTCGGCGTCGCCCGCGGCGTTCAGAACCTCGCGCAAGTCAACGCCCGCAAGCCGCGCGCCGGTGAAGTTCGCTCCCGCAACGCGCGCGCCACGCAGATCGACGCCGGCGAGCCTGGCGTTGCGGAAATCCGCTCCGCGCAGGTCGGCATCGCTGAAGTCGGCGCCGGCGAAATTGGCGTTGCGAAGGTTCGCCCCGCGCAGATCGGCACGCGCGAAGTCCGCGCCGACGTACGCGGTTCCCGACAGGTCGGCTCCGTGAAGATCGCGGCCCGCGAACGAGCAGCCCACGCAGTTCGTCGGAAGTCCGCCTCCCGGGGCGACGGCGAGCACGAGGAGCGCGGCGAGTATCGCAGCCATTTCGGTTGTTCTCGATTCTTACGACGTCAAGAGGGTAGCAGGGAACCGGGCCCCGCACCGCGAGGCATATTTTTGAGCCGGAATTGATGGGCTAGAGAGCTAGATCAACGCGGGGGACTTCGCGGGTTCGAAAGATCGGTGCCGATCATCTTCGCCTTCGAAAGGTCGACGCGGGTCAGGTTGACGTGCGTCAAGTCGCAGCCGTTGAAGGTCGTTCCGGTGAGATTCGCGCCGTCCAGGTGCGCGTTCGTGAAGTCGGTGGCCGTCAGCTCGGCGCCCGCCAAGTTAACCCCGCGCAGGTCTGCGCCGCTGAAGTTGTCGCCGTTGGTGCGCACGTTCGAGAGGTCCAGGCCGGCGAGGTTCGCGCGCCGGAAGTCGCAACCGGTACAGCTATCGAGCACGTCGCGTAACTCGGACGATGCGAGTTGCGCGCCGGTAAACTGACAACCCGACAGGCGCGCCCCGCGGAAGTCGACGCCGGAAAGGTTTGCCTCCGAGAAATCGCAACCCGTCAGGCGCGCGTTACGGAACGATGCATTCGAGAGGTTGGCCTTGCGGAAATCGACGCCGTTGAAGTTGCCGCCCGAGAAGTCCGTCCCTCCGAGATTCGCGCGGCTCAGATCGACCCCGGTGTAGTTGACGCCGCGCATGTCGCGCCCCGCCCAGTTGACGCCGCCGAAATCGCAGCCCGAGCAGTTGCTCGCGCCACCCGACGCGGCGGGACGTCCCATCGCGGCGTCGACGCCCGCGCGCACCTGCTTCGAGACTGTATCGGCCAGCTGCTTCGAGTCGTAACCCGGCACCGTGACCTTCGGGACGCTGGGAACCGCCACGCGCACCACGCGCACGATCGTGCGCGTCGCTTGGCGCCCGATAGGTGAGCCTGCGTGCGCCGCGGTGGGCGCGACCTTGGGAGCTTGCGAGGCGGCGATCGTGGGCGCGACGTGCGGAGCCGCCACGTGCGGAGCCGCCACGGATGGGGCCACGAGGCTGATGACGAGGGCCAGCGCGGCGACGGCGGCGATCGCCGCGGCCGCCGGTGCCACCGAGAGACTCGTCGCGACGTTGCGGCCCGCGCCGAGGAGCCGCTCGATGCGCAGCGAGATGTTCTTGCGCGTCGCGAACACGCCCGGCGCGGGAATCGGGTCGCGCGGCCAGGTCGCGCGCTCGGCCATCTTCGTGAGGCAGAGCGCATACGGACGCACCATTCCGACGAACGAGAGCACCCAATCGTCGCACGCAACCTCGCGCTCGAGATCCAGCTGCTGACCGATGAACTGCGCGGCCGGATTCCAGCCCAGCAGCGCGATCAGCAGGCGCTGAAAACCGTTGCTCCAGTCGTCCGCCCGGCGCAGATGCGCGAGCTCGTGCAGGCAGATCTGATCCACCTCGCCCTGCGACAGGCGGTCCAGCAGCGTGTGCGGCACGAGGATCATCGCGTCGAAGAGTCCCACGGCTACCGGCACGTCGGTGTCGTCGCTCACGCAGAGCCGCACGTCGCGCGCGCCCTTGTTCGCGCGGGTCCATTGCGGCATCGCGTCGCGATACTCGACCGGAAGCGGCAGCGCGTCGCGCTTGAGCCGCTCGAGGCTCACCAGGCCGACGACCAGCCGGATGAGCGCGTACGACGCGAGCAGCAGCCACACGACGAAGATCGTGAGGGCGAGCGGCACGGAGATCGTTACGCGCAGGCGCTCGGGCGCGCGCGGTGCCGCTGGTGCGATCTCCCGCGAGCGCGGCACGCGCTCGACACGCGCCGGCGTCCCGCCGGCGCGCGCCTGCGAGATTCGAGTCGACGGGAGGGCAGCCGTCGTAGGCTGCGGCGCGGCGAAGAACGAGAGCGTCGTGGCAACCGGGATTACGAACGCCGCGACGAGCGTAGCACTCCATACGACGTAACGCGTCGCCGCGTTGATGCGCGGCCACAGACGCAGAAGGCCCCAGATCGACGCGACGAGCAGCGCGTCTTGCCAGAGCGCGTTGATTACGATCGCCGAGAGCATGCTCGCGGCGGTCACGAAACCTTGCGGCACGCCGATCATCATCCGTTTTCCTCCTCGTACTGTTCGATCAAGGCCTTGAGCCGCGTCAGCTCCTCGCCGGACGGACGCTCGTTTTCGATCAGACGCAGCGCCAAGCTGCCGGCACTGTTATCGAAGAAACGCGAGAGCAGGTGCCCGACGGCGCGACCCGCGGCGTCCTCACGAGCGAGCAGCGGCCGATAGACGAAAGCTCGACCCGCCTCGTGGTGGGCCACGTAGCCCTTGCGCTCGAGGATGCGCATCGTCGTTAGCACGCTGTTGTAGGCGATCGGCGGCGGCGGCAAGACGGCCGTCACCTCAGCAACGGTCGCCCGCCCTCGCTGCCAGAGCACCTCCATGAGCCGCAGTTCGGCCTCGGTAAGCGTCGCGGAGCGTCGTCGTGCCATGTCCGCTCCTTAAACCGAGGGACCCCAGCCCTGGAAGAGGCGGGTGGGCGCCTTTGGCCCGGGTAGACGCACCCGCGTCCGGGCGCTGGGGTTCAGCTCTGGATTGGTGGGATCCGTTCCGTATGTCATTTCGTCTCCTTGCTTCTCCTAAAGATTTAGTTGAATCATAGCGCATCGGCTCGGGGCCGTCAACTAAATATTTAGGAATGCGGGAAAGACGGAGCGCTCTGCCAATAACGGAGGGCTGACCATCGCCGCTTTCATCTGAGGAGAAGAGATTGTTGCCAACGGCGCGCATACTGCTCGCCTTCCTGACCGTGGGCTTTTTGGCCGCGTGCGGCAAGGGGACTCCCATCACCAGCGGCACCGCAACGCCGGCCCCCACCCCGACGCCCGCGGTCACCGCCCAGTATACGATTCCCACTACTTCCAGCAATCCTGTAGGCATCGCCCTAGGCGCGGATGGCAACCTTTGGTTTACCGAATTCAATGCGAGCAAAATCGGGCAGCTCAATCTCGGAGGGCACATCTCCGAAAACGTCACGCCCTCGCGAGGTTCGACGCCAAACGGCATCGCGTCGGGACCGGGCCCGAATCTGAACGTGTGGTTCACGGAAACGAACCTCTCGAAAGTGGCACAAATCACGATCAGTGGACCGCCCTACACCGAGTACACGTTTCCCAAGTCCGCGGCACGACCCGTGGCCATCGCTCTCGGGGCTGACGGCAACATGTGGGTGACCGATCCGGGAACGAACTCGGTCTGGCGCGTCCAGCAGCTCAGGAAGAAGCCGTTTGTGAAGTTTACGCAGTTCCACCTCACGGGGAACGCGCAGCCCCTGTCGATCACCAACGGCCCCGACGGCGCCCTCTGGTTCACCGAGTCCGGCACGAACGCGATCGGCCGCCTCCCGGTCAGCGGCACGCCGCTCACCGAGTATCCGGTGAAGACATCGGGATCGCGCCCGATGGGAATCGCGCCGGCGACTGACAAGGCGCTGTGGTTCATCGAGCAGCACGCAAAGCAGATCGCGCGGATCTCCACGACCGGCACGATCACTGCCGAGTATTCGCTCGGCACGCAGTCGATGACGCCCGATCAGCTCGTGCAGGGAATCGACGGCAACTTCTACTTCACCGACACGAAGCTCAACAAGATCGGGCAGTTCTTCTTCAACTCTCATCGCGTGCTGTACTATCCGATTCCGACCGCAGACTCGGGCCCGACGGCGTTGGCCCTGGGCAACGATGCCGAAGTCTACTTCGTCGAGACCCTCGGAAACAAGATCGCGCAGTTCCGCTACTTCAACGTTTAGCGAACCTTTCGCATAGCCTCGGCAGACTCGAGCTCGGCGGCTGCGAGCTCCGCGAGCGTGGCAATCCCGGCGCCCGTCGTGCCGACGAGAAAGTAACGCTTCCCGACGTTCAGCAGGTAGATCGCGCAATGCTGCGACAGCAGCGCGGTCTCCATCACCCTGATCCGCCGATCGGCTGCAGCGAAGCAGCGCATCCGGCGAAACGCGCGAGCGGCCGCGTAGAGCGCGGTGAGGAGCGTGGCGGCGATGCCGAGTTTGAGCAGGTAACTCGCCCAGAAGCTCCAGGGCATAGTCGAATTTACCGCGCCGGCCGCCGCGCGTTGGCCTCGTCGATCTCCAGCTCTTCGAGCCGCGCCGCTTCTTCTTCGAACGCGCGCAGGCGCCGCTCGCGCAGCTTCTCGAGCGCCCGGCGATCGCGGCGCGCCGGGATCAGCTCGTGACGCGCGGTTTCCAGCGCGCGCTCGGCCGATGCGGCGCCCCGCCCCCGCGCCGCGATTGCGGCATCGAAAATGGCGAGGCTCGCCGCGTCGCTGGTCCGCACCGCCGTCTCGAAGAGCGCGGCCGCGAGCCGCTCGCGATCGCGTGCGAAATCGTCGACCTCGCGCCGCCGCCGCGCAAAGCAACGCTGTTTCTCCTCTTCGGCCTGGCTGCGCCGGTCGAGGAGCGCCTGCAAGGCGAAGTGAAAACGCGCGGCCATACCAGGGAAACTCCCGCGACGCCGCGCTACCGAGCCAGCTGTGAGCGCTCCCGGCCGACGGAGACCAGGTCGATCGGCACGCCGATCAGCTCGCGCAGGCGCGCGACGTAGGCTCGCGCGGCTTTCGGCAGATCGGCGATGCGGCGGCAATCGCCGATCGCTTCGTTCCAGCCCGGCAGCTCAACGCACTCGACCGTGAGTCCGGGTGCACCGGCGGCGGCGAAGCCGGCACCCTTCCCGCCGAGCCGATATCCCGTGACGATACCGACGCGCTCGAATCCACTCAGCACGTCGAGCTTCGTGAGGACGGCGCTGCTCGCACCGTTGAGCGCGAGCGCGTAGCGAGCCGCGACGGCGTCGAACCATCCGCAGCGCCGCGGGCGCCCCGTGACGGTGCCGAACTCGCCGCCCTGCCGGCGGAGCCGCTCGCCGCGCTCGTCGTGAAGCTCGGATGGAAACGGTCCCGCGCCGACTCGCGTGCAGTAGGCCTTGAGCACTCCGATGACCCGCCCAATCGTGCCCGGTCCGATCCCCAATCCGATGCAAGCCCCGCCCGCGATCGTGTGCGAACTCGTCACGAACGGATAGGTTCCGTACGTCACGTCCAGGAGCGAGCCTTGCGCGCCCTCCAGCAGCACGCGTTTGCCGGCATCGAGGCATTCATGAATATATGCCACCCCGTCGACGACGTGCGGCCCAATCCGCTCCAGAGTGTCAGCCTGAGCCCTTCGACTTTGCTCAGGACAGGCTCCGTCGAAGGGCGACATTGGGGACGCCAGCAAGTCGCCGACGCGGATGCCCGTGCGCGCGACGCGATCGACGTAGGCGGGACCGATGCCGCGGCCGGTCGTGCCGATCGCCTGCGAGCGTTGCGCTTCGGCGGCTTTGTCGCGGTCGACGTGATACGGAAAGACGACGTGCGCACTGTCGGACAGCTTGATGCGCGAAACGTCCACCCCGATCGCGGTCAGCCCATCGAACTCGTCGACCAGCGTTCGCAGATTGACGACGGCGCCGCCGCCGATGAACAGCTCGACGTGCGGATGCATGACGCCCGACGGCACGATGCGCAGCGCCAACTCGCGGTCGCCGACTACGATCGAGTGCCCCGCGTTGTCGCCGCCCGCAAACCGCGCCACGACGTCGTAATCCTTGGCGTACAGATCGACGATGCGGCCCTTGCCTTCATCTCCCCACTGCAGTCCGAGAATGATATCGGCTTTAGAGCTCATTCTACGTTCTCTTCAGCGCCGGGTACCACACGACATGATGCTGAGGAAGCTCCCGACCCGCCGAGCGGAGCCATGAAGGGCGAGAGCGAGGCGGCGGGGCAGCAGGAGCGGAGCCCGGATGGCGGAGCGACGAGCGGTTCCGAAGCGTCATGTCGCATGGTGCCCGGCGCTAGAAACCCGTGGCGCTATTCGGCTTTAAACTCGAGGTCGCCGGTGTCGCCCATCGGGATCTGCGCGGTCCCCTCGAACTGCGTCATGACGAACTCGGAGAACAGCGCGTTGGGCCAGCCGAAGTTGCGGCGCGTGTATTGCTGCGGGTTGTTCGGATTGAAGGACTCGTGGAGCAGATGATCGCCGGGATCGCTGGCGAGAAGCTGGCCGAGAACGTCTTGTTTCTCGGCGCCGGTGGTCGCCGTCATCCCCTCGATGATCAGAGCCAGCGGCCAAACCCAATTTTCGGGCGTATGATAGCTGCCGATTCCGCGCGCCCAGTGACCCTGATAGAACGACGGGTTGTCCTGCGAGAGTAAGAAGCGGCGGGTGTTCTCATAGTAGCGGTCGCCGGGCGTCGTATAACCGTAGTAGGGAGCTGCGAGAAGGCTGGGAATGTTGGCGTCGTCGGTCAGGATGGCGTGGCCGAGGCCATCGACCTCGTACGCGTAGATGTAGCCGTACTTCGGCACCAGCACGAGACCGTAGGTTTGAATCCCACGCTGCACCTCGTCGCGCAGCGCCTTGGCCTCGCGCGCCTTGACCAGGTTGTGATAGACGTTCAGCTCGATATCGGCCATATCGCCCAGCGAGACGACGGCGAACATCTCTGCCGGAATCAAGTAGTTGTATTGACATGCGTCATCCGACGGACGAAAGCCGGTCCAGATCATGCCCGTGTAGCCGACCGGGTTCCCGCGCCCGCCGGCGGGGAGCTCCTTGTGCGTGTAACGCGAGTCGCGCGGGTGGTTCTGCTCGCGCTCCATCGTGACGAGCACGTTGTCGAGCATCTTCGAAAAATCGCCGGTGAAGACCGACGTGTCGCCGGTCGTCTTCCAATAGCTCCACGCCAGGACGGTGGGATAGGCGAGCGAATCGAGCTCGAACTTTTGCTCCCAGACACGATAGTCGAGCGTGAAGGCGTTGGCGTAGGGGTCGATCTGCAGGTACTTGACCATGCGCCCGATGATCGCGTGCAGCAGCCCGCGCACCTCGGGATCTTCCTTGGCGAAGAACAGGTACGGGCGAGCTTGCGCGCTGGCGTCGCGCAGCCATTCGGCTGGGATGTCGCCGGTCGTGATGTAGGCGGTGCCGTCGGGCGCGTACTGCGCGAGTCTGCTCGTGTCGAGGAGTGCCGCGCGGAACATATCCTGGAGACGCCCGTTCGGACTCCGATAATCCGCGGCGGCCTGCTCGATCGAGCGCAGGTCGAGAGCGGGAGATGGTAGCGGCACGATCGCCGGCGCGACGGCAAACAGCCCTGCCAGCAACAGTCTCAAGCGAACATAGCGGCCCATTTTAGGCGGGCCAGGTTCCGTGTGCGTACAACGCCGGTAACTCCCGATAGCGTCCTAGATAATCGAGGCCGTAGCCGACGACAAATACGTCGGGGACCTCGAAGGCCCTGTACTTGATTTCAATATCCACGATTCTCCTGTGCGGCCGGTCGAGCAGCGTGCAGACGGCCAGAGAGGCGGGCCCCCGCTCCATCAGCGTCTTGTAGACGTACTGCAGGGTCAGCCCCGTGTCGACGGTATCGTCCACGAGGATCACGTGGCGGCCGGCGACCGGAATCGCCACGTCCTTCTCGAGCGCGATGCCGTCCGCATCGCCGTATTTGTTAACGGAGATGAAGTCCAGTTGGCAGGGAATGGTCACGGCACGCGCCAGGTCGGCCAGAAAGGTCGCTGCCGCGGCGAGCAGGCCGATCATGAGCGGAGTCTTACCCGCGTAGTCGTGAGATATCGCGCTGCCGATGGCGGCGACGCGGTCGGCGATCGACCGGGAGTCGAACAGGGGCTCGCCGATCACGAGGCGCGATTCATCGAGCGCGAAAAGACGCGCTCGACGTCGCGGCGGGTAAACAGTTTGACGGTGACGCATGGGTGATGCGAGCGCATCAGCCGCAGCTTACGATTCTTCCTCGTATTGCGGGCCGGTTTGGCCACCGTGAGCTCGACGTAGAGGTCGTGTTCCGGAAGATAAAAATCCGGTGTGAAAAACTCCACCGGACGGCCGTGTTCGTTCCATGCGATGGGAAAGCTCCGGGGCTCGTATTCCCAGGTGATTCGATAGAAGTCGAAGAGGCGCGCGAGCTCGGCTTCACTCGCATGTGCGAAGGTCACCCGGGACACTGCCACGGGCTGTTATCTACGACGCGTTAAGCCCGTTATCCCGCCGGGAAGCGCAACACGAACCGGGCGCCTCCCAGAGCCGAGGGTTCGACCCGCACGTCGCCGCCCGCGCGTTCGGCAATCGCCTTGACTACGGCCAGACCGATGCCGCGGCCGGCGCTGCCGGGAATTGCACCGCACACGCCCATCGTAAAGATGGATTCATGCTGCGCCGGCGCGACGCCGATGCCGTCGTCTTCGACGGCAACCTGCACGAACCGCTCTTCGCACTCGCACCGCACGTCGATCGTTCCGCGCTCGCTGCCGTGTTTCACCGCGTTCTCCATCAGGTTCGCCAGCGCATGAACGCACGCGTCGCCGTCGACGCGTGCCGGTGCGGTCTCCGGCAGATGGGTTCGTATCGTGACGTGGCGCGCCGCCGCGAGCGGCGCGACCATCTCGACCGTCGCCTCGATCTGCTCCACCACGTTACACCGGCCGCACGCCTCCGCCGTGGACAGCTCGAGCATCGAAAAATCCAGCATGCCCTCGACCAGACGGCTCAGCCGCAGCGTCTCCCGGCGGGCCGTCTCGAGAAACCGGCGCGTCGTAGGGCCGTCCCAATCGCCGTCGAGCAGCGTCTCGAGGTAGCCGCGGATCGACGTCAGCGGCGTACGGAGCTCGTGCCCGACGGTCGCGACCATGGCCCGGGCGAGCTGCTCCGGAGTCATCGACGGCGTTCCCGGGCGTCACGGACGCAGGAACTTATAGCCGAACCCATGGACCGTGCGCACCAGCGGCGGCAAGTGCCAGCGCTCCTCGATTTTCGCGCGCAAGCGGTGAACGTGCACGTCTATCGTGCGCTCGTCGCCGTTGAAATCGAATCCCCAGACTTTCTGCAGGAGCCAGTCGCGCGAAAGTGCGACGCCCGCGTTTCCCGCGAGCTCCATGAGCAAGGCGAACTCGCGCGGCTTGAGCCTCACGTCGGTGCCGTCGACGCGCGCCTCACGCGCGCCCTGATCGATCTCCAATCGCCCGAAACGCAGCACCGGGCTGGACTGCGCGAGGACCCGTCCGCTGCGGCGCAGGATCGCCTTGACGCGCACGACGAGCTCGCGCGCGGAGAAGGGTTTGGCTAGATAGTCGTCGGCGCCGAGCTCGAATCCGAGGACGCGGTCGATCTCGTCGGAGCGGGCCGTGATCATGACGATCGGCACCGTCCGTTCCTCGCGCCGCAGCGTGCGCGCAACGTCGTAGCCGTCCACGCCGGGCAGACCGACGTCCAGGACGACGAGATCGGCCCCGCCTCGCGCTCGGCGCAGCGCCGCGTGGCCATCGGCCACGCACGTCACCGCGAAACCCTCGCGCTCGAGATGATGCGCTACCAGGTCGCGGATCGCTGCGTCGTCTTCGGCAACGAGGATCGTGTACGACGGCATGCCGGAGGGAGTGCCCGCCGTCCGGCGCCGATGAGACTCGACGGATGACGAGGGTTAGGAGATCAATGCGCCGGTTTGCGCCGCGTGCTCGCGCAGGACTCGGTAGATCGTCGCCGCCGGGAATCCGAGTCGTTCCAGGCGTCGCGCGGCCGACGGATACGATATCCCGGGATTTCGCTCGCGCAGCCGCGTGAAGGCCGCGCTGCATCGCGAGCCTTCGTCGGCTTCCAGCGATGCGACGGCCTCCGCCGCGGCCTCGCCATCAATTCCTTTGCGCACCAGCTCGCCCACGAGCCGACCGTTACCAACCGGCCTCCGCCGGCCTTCGACGTACAGCCGCGCGTACAGACGATCGTCCAGGAATCCCTCGTTTTTACATCGCTCGACGGCCTGGCGCGCTACTTCGCCCTCGAAGCCCTTCTTCTCGAGATGCTGCCAGAGGCGCGCCTCAGTGCAGCGCTGCCGCGCCAACAACGCCAGGGCAGCAGAGTACGCCGTCATCTTTTAGCGCCGTAGCGTAGTGGCGCTCCCGTTGGCGGAACCGCTCGTCGTCGCACCTCCTGTGCTCCTCCTGCTGCGGCGCTCGCGCGGACGAGCAAGCTCGGAACAAAGTGCGCATCCGGCGCTGGTCTGCGCTCGTCGCAGCTTCCGCTCCACGAGAGCGCCACTACACCACGGTAGCTAGTCGGCGACGGCGGCCGGGGCCTTGCCGTTGGTCGAGGCCGCTTTGCTGAGTGCCTCGCGGATCTTCACCTCGATCTCGCCGGCCAGGTCGAGGTGCTCTTCCAGGTAGGCCTTGGCGTTCTCGCGGCCTTGTCCGATCCGCTGCTCGCCGTAGGTGTACCACGAGCCGCTCTTGCCGACGATGTCCTGATCGAGCGCCACGTCGAGGATGGAGCCCATCTTCGAGATCCCGTGGCCGTAGGTGATGTCGAATTCCGCTTGGCGAAACGGCGGCGCGACCTTGTTCTTCACGACCTTGACACGGGTGCGCGTGCCGACGACGTCCTGCCCGACCTTGATGGTCTCGAGCTTGCGGACGTCGAGCCGCACGGACGCGTAGAATTTTAGGGCGCGGCCCCCCGAGGTCGTCTCGGGATTGCCGAACATCACGCCGACCTTTTCGCGGAGCTGATTGATGAAGATCATCACGGTCTTGCTGCGCGAGATCGCGGCGGTCAGCTTGCGCAGGGCCTGCGACATCAGCCGCGCCTGAAGGCCGACGTGCGCGTCGCCCATGTCGCCCTCCAGCTCGGCGCGCGTCACCAGGGCGGCGACCGAGTCGACGACGACGACGTCGACCGCGTTGCTGCGCGTCAACATCTCCGCGATCTCCAGCGCCTGTTCACCAGTGTCCGGCTGCGATACCAGCAGGTTGTCCAGGTCGACGCCTAGAGCCGCGGCGTAGTTCGGGTCCAAGGCGTGCTCGACGTCGATGAAGGCCGCCGTGCCGCCCGGCTTTTGCGCCTCCGCGATGGCGTGCAGCGCGAGCGTCGTCTTGCCGCTCGACTCCGGTCCGTAGATCTCGACGATTCGGCCGCGCGGCAAGCCGCCGACGCCGAGCGCCAAGTCGAGCGCGATCGAACCGGTCCGCACGACCTCGAATGCCATGCGCTCCTGGAAGTCACCCATGCGCATGATCGAGCCTTTACCGAATTGCCGCTCGATCTGTGCGAGCGCGTTAGTGAGGGCAAGTTGCCGTTCGTCTTCTGCTGCCATTACAGTTCCTTTCTCTGCTGAGCCTGTATCACGCTCTCACGGCGGAGTGCCAAGTGGGTGGCATTCGTCTTCGAACAGGGCATCGATGAACTCCGCGGGGGCGAAGGGGCGCAGGTCCTCGGGGCCTTCGCCTAGACCGACGAACTTGATCGGCACCTCGAGCTCGTCTACGATCGCGACGAGCACGCCGCCCTTCGCCGTCGAGTCGAGCTTCGTGATGACGATTCCCGTGAGCTGCGTCGCGGCGTTGAAGAGTTTCGCTTGCGAGATCGCGTTCTGTCCGTTCGTTCCATCGACCACGAGCAGGGTCTCGGCCGGGGGCTCGCCCAGCTCGCGTTCGATGACGCGCCGGATCTTCTTCAGCTCTTCCATCAAGTTCGTCTTGGTCTGAAGCCGCCCGGCGGTGTCGACGAGCACGACGTCAAGTTCGCGCGCCTTCGCCGCGCGCACGCCGTCGAAGACGACCGACGCCGGATCGGCGCCTTCGGCTCCGCGAATCAGCGCGCTGCCGCTACGCTCGGCCCAAATTGCGAGCTGCTCGGCGGCCGCGGCGCGAAACGTGTCGCCGCCGACGAGCAGGGCGCGCTTGCCCATCTTTCTCAGACGGATCGCGAGCTTGCCGATCGTCGTCGTCTTGCCGCTGCCGTTGACGCCGACGATGAGAATCACGGCGGGTGTGCGATCCAGCCGCAGCTCCGCTCCCGGCAGCGTGAGAAAGCGTTCGACGTCCGTGCGAAAGCGCGCGACGGCGCGATCGGTCGTCGTCCACGCCTCCTGACGCGCGACGGTTTGCAGTCCGGTCATGATCTTCGCGGTCGTCGGCACGCCGAAGTCGGCCAGGATCAGCGTCTCTTCCAACTCATCCCAGAACTCGGGCGTCAGCGGACGTTCGGGGCGGCCTAGCCGCGACACGGCGGAGAATGCCTCCCGCGCCCTGCCGAGCGAGGTGCGCAGGCGTGAAAGCCAGCTCAGGTGAGTACCGCCGCGGTCACGCTACCGACTCTACCATGCGAACGTATGTTCGTCAAATCCCGCCCATCCATCGGTTATACTTTGCCTCTGGAGGGCGCGATGCAACAGCGATCGATCCTCGGAGCAACGCTGATCCTCGCCGTCGCGACGGCCTGCGGCGGCAACCGCGGCCTTTCGGTAACGCCCTCGCCAGCGTTACCGGCATTACTACGGCCAAACGCGATGCAGACGCCGGTGATCGAGCTCGACACGCGTTCGCGGGGAGCGACCGTGTCGCGCGACCTCTACGGCGCCTCGCTCGACACGTGGTACGATTTCCTCCGCGGTTTCGTCAACCCATCGCTGCATGCGACCGGAATTCATCTCGTTCGCTTCCCCGGCGGATCGGAATCGGACGCGTACCATTGGGAAGAGGGCGGATCGCTCTGCGATAATCAGGGCTACATCACGCCGCCGTCGACGTTCGATCATCTCGTCAAGCGCATCGCCCAACCGTTGAAGATCGACATCGCGATCACGCTCAATTACGGAAGCAATCGCGCCTGCAATGCCGGCGGTCAGCCCAGCGAGGCCGCCGCGTGGGTCGCGCATGCCCGCAGCCGCGGATATCACGTCGCGTTCTGGACGGTCGGCAACGAGGTGTACGGCTCGTGGGAGTACGACCTGCACGCGCATCCGCACGATCCGCATACCTACTCGGCCGCGGTTCGTACGGGCTACTATCCGGCGGTGAAGAAGGCCGATCCGAGCGTCAAGCTCGGAGTCGTGGTCGACACGCCTTCCGATCGCACCTGGAACGACGTCGTGCTGCGCGAGGCGCAGCCATTCGATTTCGTCGAAGTGCATTACTATCCCGAGTACAACAATGACAGCGACCGCTTTCTGCTGGGTGCGGCGATCGATACGTTCGCTTCCGATCTCGAAGGCCTGCGCGACGAGATGACGGCGGCGGGTGTTCCCGAGAGCACACCCATCTATCTGGGCGAGTACAACAACGACGCCGGCAACGAGGGGAAGCAGTCCGTCTCGATCGTCAACGGGCTCTACGTCGGGCAGATGCTCGGCACGCTGGCGAACGCGGGAGTGCCCATGTCGACGTTCTGGCTGGCCTACGGCAGCTGCGATCAAAACGGCGATTTCTCGAAGAAGCTCTACGGCTGGCAGGATTTCGGAACCGAAGCGCTCTTTTCGGACGATTTGCCGGAGTACGGATGTCGGGGTGCGCCCACGATTCCCGGCGGCACGCCTTTCCCGACGGCGCGGGTGATGGCGCTGCTGGCCGGCGAGGTTCCCGGCGGCTCCCAAGTTCGAACCACGACGGTTCCGCCCGCGCTGCACCCGGCCGTTCGCGCCTACGGCTTCGCCGAGAACGGCGGCTATGCGCTGGCCGTCTTCAACAACACGCTGCGCACGATCGACGTCGAGGCGCGCGTGAAGGGATCGATCAAGACGCGCTTCACCGCCGCGCTCGCGACCTATGGCAAGGCTCAGTACGACAAGTCCAAGGACAACGAGTGGATCGGCCCGCGGAGGCGCGACCTCGGCAGCGTCGGCGCGTCCGTGCCGCTCGCGCTTCCGCCCTATAGCGTCTCGGTGCTAACGCTGAAGTAATCGCCTCGTCGTCGACGGAGCCTATTCAGGACGCAGCGGCGGCGCGGCGCTCGTCGGTCTGTTCGCGCTTGCGCTCGCGCAGGAACTGGAAGAACTCGACACCCTCGCGCAGCCGGCGCTTCATCACCTGGCGATCCCCAA
Source organism: Vulcanimicrobiota bacterium (assembly GCA_963723485.1). Classification (GTDB taxonomy): domain Bacteria; phylum Vulcanimicrobiota; class Vulcanimicrobiia; order Vulcanimicrobiales; family Vulcanimicrobiaceae; genus Cybelea. Next base: position 455,421 of record CAVRQS010000003.1, read on the forward strand.
TCATGCCGCCGAGCAGCGAGAACATCTTACGCGGACGGAAGTAGAAACGCCGATAGAACTCGTCGACCGACTGGAACATCATCGTCGAGGTCAGGCCGGGGTAGTTGAGCGCAGCATGCTGGACGCCGTGCGTGTCGACCAGGTCGCCGCTCTGCGCCTCGAGCCAGCCGTTCTCTTGCGCCTGCTTGTACAGATACGTGCCCGGATAGGGCGCGGCGAGCGAGACCTGGATCGTCTCCGGGTCCATCTCGCACGCGAAGTCGATCGTCTCGCGAATCGTCTCCGGCGTCTCGCCCGGCATGCCCAAGATGAACGTGCCGTGAACCTTGATGCCGAGCTCGCGACAGTCTTTCGAAAAGCGCCGGATGATGTCGAGCCGCGTGCCCTTCTTCATGTTGTTGAGGACTTGCTGGTTGCCGGATTCGTATCCGACCAGCAGTAGACGCAGCCCGTTCGCCTTCAGGATCTCGAGCGTCGAGCGCGGCACGTTGGGCTTCGCGTTGCACGACCACGTGATCCCCAGCGGGCCGAGCCGGCGTGCCACCTCCTCGACGCGCGGGATGTTGTCGGTGAGCGTGTCGTCGTCGAAGAAGAACTCGCGCACTTCGGGGAAGAGTTCCTTGGCCCGCGCCATCTCCGCGGCGACGCTCTCCACGCTGCGCACCCGATAGAGATGTCCGCCGATCGTCTGCGGCCAGAGGCAGAACGTGCACCGCGACTTGCAGCCGCGCCCGGTGTAGAACGAGAGATATGGGTGCTGCAGGTAGCCGTTGAAATAGTTCGGGATCGTGAGATCGCGGCGGTAGACGTCGAGCACCGACGGAAAGGCGTCCATGTCCACGATCGTCGGGCGCTCGGGCGTGCGTACGATCTCTCCGTCCGAGCGATACGCAAGGCCGTCGATCTCCGTAATGGGCTTTCCGGAGGCGACGTCGACGCACGTGTAGTCGAACTCCCCGACGCTGACCCAGTCGACGGCCGGTGCCCCGCGCAGCGACTGCTCGGGCAGGACGCCGACGTGCGCGCCAACCATGCCGATGAGGAGGTCCGGGTTCTCTTGCTTGAGGCGCTCCGCGACCCGCGCGTCGTTGTTGAACGACGGTGTGCTCGTATGCATGACGATCGAATCGTAGCCTTTGGCCAGCGACGCCACCTGATCCATCGTCAGATCGTCCGGCGGCGCGTCTACGAGCCGGCTGCCCGGCACCATCGCAGCCGGCTGCGCGAGCCACGTCGGATACCAAAACGATCGCACCTCGCGACGGCATTGATAGCGCGAACCCGCGCCTCCGTCGTACCCTTCGAAGCTCGGCGGGTTCAAAAATAGCGTCCTGCGCCCTGTCATCTGCTCCCCCTGTACGCCGTGACGGTTTTCTGCACGGACGCCAAAGCCTGCTGAAGCCGAAGGCCGGCGATTAGGAACCGGGCAGGGAGCGCAGCGCGCTTTGAAGGTCGTTGAAGCGATGAAAGTCTGAGAATGTAACCTCCACTGTTCCTGCACCCGGGAAGAGCCCGTAGCTCCCTTTATACTGCTGCGTTTCTTCGACGACCGCCCAGTAACCCGGCAGCACTTCCGAGCGACGATCGGTCACCTCGCCGAAGGTCGCGTGCGGCGGGAGGACGTTGGGTTGATACGTGTAGCTGAGCACGTGGCCGCTAGCGTCGAAGGAGAAGTTTCCGTTCCCGTGGGCGGCGTCACGCAGGCTCGAGGTAAAGGCGATCTTCTGCGGCGCCGCGTTCTGATACTGGTACGCCGCGACGTAGCGCTGATCGAACGGAAGGTTGAATACCGCGCCCGGCTCGGGATGTTCGTACGCCTGCACGAGCGTCGCCTGCGTCGCGGCGTCCGCCGGCTTACCGTCGATCGTGTAGCTGGACACGTGAACCTTCACGACCGCACCGTCGCTGTAGATGCCGTCCAGCACGAGCTCCTCGTGGCGCTTCATCGGCCCGGCGTGCACGTCGAAGACCCGGTGCAGGTGAAAGCTCGCTATGCCGCGATTCGTCTCGGCGAACTTTTGAACGACGAGCGTCAGCGCCGGCGGCGCGCCCGGCGGAGTTACCACGCCGCGCTCATACCCGCCGTCCGCGAACTTCTAACCGCCGGACCCTCCACTAAGGAAACTCTAAGACGCCGCCGCCACGTAGAGCACGCGGTTGGGCAGATCGAGCGTGAACGCTTTGCCGGCCCAGAACGAATTGCCGACGCTGCAGTCGTAAATGAGGTTGCCGAACGTTACGGTCGGCCGCTCGATCGTCGACTGAGGCACGCCGTCGAGCGAGATCGACGACAGATTCGCGGTGGCGCCGGCGGGATTCAGCCCGAGCGAGGGCGCGATGCTCCGGTCGACCGTGATGCCCACCGATCCCGTGTCGATTTCGCACAGACCCGTCTTACCGTTGCCGAAATTGAACCGCGCGAAGAGCCCGAGCGATACGCCGAGATCGTCTTGCAATATCAGCGGCACTTTGATGCCGTCGCGCACGCGCTCAGGAAAGGTCTGCGCATCCTCGATGATGAGCTGATGGTTGCGAAAGTCGAACGTCGTCGCGATGTTTCGAAATGCCGTCGCGGAGATGAGCCCGTCGATGCCGGTTCCGTCGAGACCATTCCAAATGCCGACGCGCGGCGCATCGAGTTTTACGCCGCCGACCGCGAGCGAAACGATCGTCCCGACGGGCAGATCCACGCGCTGGCCGGTGAGACGCAGGCTGACGTACTTGCCGTTCACGAGCACGAGCTGCCGCCCGAACTGCGTCGACAGCACGTCCACGCCGGCACCCAAATCGATCAGCATCGGCACCGGCGACCGCCCGTCGACGGATCCCTGAACCTGAATAAGGCCGCCTTTGACCTCGGAAAATGGGACCGTGTCGACGGCGCGCACGACTGCCGGTGCGAATAAGGCAACGGCGGCGAACGTCAGCGCGGCGAAGCGAACGGTAACCATAGTCACCAATCAGGCTGCGACAAGAATTTCGCATCTCCTGCATCGAATAAACGCCGGCACGAACACCGCGCTTGGAGGTTCCATGAAACGCTTGGGTCGGGATAGATACCGCGTTTCGCCTCAAGCGTAATTCGCATCAAAGGCGATGCCGGACCGAATGATACCGTAGGCAAGAACCAAGAGCTTACGCGTGACGGGGCCGATGCCGAGCCGCTTATGCTTTCCAGCAGCCGTTAACCGCTCTGCGAAGATCCGGGGAGTCGGGTTGAAGCGAAGCGATACCATCGCCGGCATATAAAGGGCTTTGCGCACGCGAGCGTAGCCAGTCTTGCATAGGCCGCGCGGCCGCGGATGGACATTCCAGAGCGTCGTTCTCGGGGCGATAGCCCGGCAAGCGTGGCGACAGCTTTGGCGGACTGGAAGGTCGAGACGCCGGATTTCCGAGAGAATGGATCCCGCGGTTGTCTCGCCTATTCCGGGAATCGACGTCAGGAGGTCGCGTGGGCGCTTGAGATCGGGATGATCGTCGAAGCGTTGGCGGATTTTGCGCTCCACCTGCGCGATTGGCTCGTCGAGCGTAGCAATGACCTCCCGAATGGGAGCCGTGACGATGGCTGCCTCCGAGGATTGCGCCTACACCGATTGCTGCGCGCGGGTGGTCTTGAGGTGCTCGTAGCGGCGTGGCCCGTAGCGGCGCATAAGCGCTTGTAGAGTACGGATTTCAGCTGGTGGCGGAAGCCATGGCTCGGGTGAGATCAAGCGCGTCCATCGCGGTCGCCCCAGGGCTGCGCCCAAAAAGCTTGGTCGGCGACAAAGGCTACGACAGCGCGGCTTTACGACCCGCGTTGCGCCAACGCGGCATCGAGCCGATTATTCCCTCGCGTTCGAACCGGATACGCGCCATAACTTTCGACAATGCTCGCTACCGCGAGCGCAATGTGATCGAGCGCTGCATCAATCGGCTCAAGCAGTGGAGACGCGTGGCTACTAGATACGCAAAACTCGCTGCCAACTACGCTGCTGTGATCCTCATCGCAGCAAAGCATGCATTTTGTGAGTCTGCTACTTTGAAAACACGCCCTAATAAGATGACGACGGTCCGATCGCCACACCATCAACCGTAACACCGCTAGCGATCGTTCGTATTGGAGTGGAATCGCCGCTCGCGCTAGCAGCAAACTCGAACACCGCCTCTGCTGCTGGGTCAGCGACGTAAATGTTCCCAGAGGAGTCAAGCCCTACCCCATTGGGCTCTTCAAGAACTGAAGAAGAGATGTAGGTATCCGGATCGCTCGTACCGCTTGGAGGACAGGAATTCCAGATATTGATGCGTCCCTTATATCCCTGCCAAGATACGAACGCCGCTGGATATCGTGCCGGCTTCTTGCTTTCAAAATGTCGCCGGGAGTTGCTGCCAGCTTTACGCCAGCCGCCAACGGTTATGATTCGACAAGAAGTACTCGTATTATCTACAGCGACGCCCGTTATGAACCAATCATCATAATATTTGTTTATACTCTTTGGTGATGATAGCGTAGAGATCGGCGTGACGCCCGTCCCGGCCGCGTCCTTGCCGTATACCTGCAGTTCTGGGTTATCATAATATTGTCCAACATAGTATCTTCCGGACGGCGCAAATGAGATGCCATAAGGCTCATGCAGCGTTGGGAAGTCCTCAAAGTATCGTGCGGGCGGAGCGCGTCCACTCGCGCTAGGGACGTAGGTCGCGACCTCACCAAACACGTTACTACTAAGAAAATTTCCCTCTATGCCAGCGACAACGTCCCCGTCATCGTTAACTCCGACGGCGAACGCCGGTCCGGTCCATAGGTATCCCGTAATAAGAGCCTTCGGAGGCACGTTACCGTTTGCCCCCGGGGGGAATGCTAACATGTAGGACCCACAATCGGTCGTCGTGTAGGACGGACATCCGAGGTTGGTTACCCACATCTTCCCCGTGGAATTGACAGCGATCTGCAGTGGGCCATCGATTTCCGTCTTTTTGCCGGCGATGACCTGAATCGGGTCTTTACCACTGCCGTAAACCAGAATCGCGCCGCGAGGGTTAGCGGTGGTGACGCCGACGACAAAGACGTCATCCGCATATGGATACGTCGCGCGGTGCAGAGCTGTTGCGAACCGCGTGGTTATTGAGGGGCGCGTACCTTCCGAAAAGGGAGCCGCGGGCTGGACTTGAGCCGTATTGGACATGCACGACGTTAGGGTGACTAAGAGTACAAGGGATATCTGTGCGGGTGAATAGCGAGGAAGCATGCGGTCGCTCTCCTAAACTAACTAATGTTGTTGCCGTGCGCTTTATTTGCTAACCGATCTGTCCGACCCGCTACTTCGGCGCCGGGATTGTGGAATAGTCTCCGTCTAAGAAAACAAGCAAGCCGCAGCTTATTGCGCCGAGATTAGACGGTGGAAACATCATCGCGACCTGCGCGGTAAAAGTCCCCTCATTACGTCGTTTTCATGGCTGATTGCGGCCAGATATTGTCGATCGTCTTCCCCATATACGGCAAAGCTAAGCCAAAGGACGCCATTAGCGGGACGCGACGATCAGGGCGAATGCAAAGACGACGTTAACTACAGTCACCGCTGGTCCGCACAAGACTCGCCTTGCTTACGTCGAACAGATAAATATGAGTCGAGTCTTTCGGAGGTTCCATGCAACGCTTCGGTCTTTTCGTTCTATTCGCCATGCTCGCCGGCGCTGCCGGCTGCAACAGCTCGAGCAGCGTCTCCACGCCGCCGACGCTGCAGCCGCTGCACGCGATTCGGCACGTCGTCATCTTGCTGCAGGAGAACCGCAGCTTCAACAACTTGTTCATGGGCTTTCCGGGCGCGACGACGGCGACGACCGGACTGTGCAAACCCGCCAAGTGGTGCCCGCCGAGCCGCAAGGTGGCCGTCAAATCCGTAACGCTGGAGAGCACCAATCAGTATGGGCTGGGCACCGACATCAGTCACAGCCACGGTGCGTTTGAAGTAGAGTGCGATCCCAATGCATCGAACGTCTGTCAAAACGACGGTTTCGACCTGATCACGTTCGGTCAGGCGCTCTACGGACCGTCGGCCAAACTCTATCCGTATCGCGCCGTGGAACGCTCGGAGACCAAGGCGTATTGGGACTTCGCGAGTCAATACGGGCTTGCGGACGACATGTTCTTCACCGCGACCGCGAGCAGCTTCATCGCGCATCAGCAGATCATTGCCGGAACGACGCGACTGAATGCGAACGAATCGTTGACCGACCAGCCCGACGCCTCGCCGTGGGGCTGCGACGCGCCGCCGAATACGGTCACCGCGATCATCAAGAGGAACGGGCACGTCGACGAGTTCGGCGGCCCGTTCCCGTGCTTTACGCAGTATAGGACCATGGCCGATCTATTGGACGCTGCCAATGTGTCATGGAAGTATTACATCGCGTCAGTAGACAGCCCCAAGTTCTCGGGGGGAGTCTGGAACGGCTTCGATGCGATTGCGAAGGTGCGCTGCGCGAGCTTTACGCCGCCCGAAAGCTGTCACGGTAAGGGCGCGGACTGGAAGGCCCACATGAGCTTCCCCAACACCACCGTGTTCAAGGACCTGAACAACGGAGCGCTCCCATCGGTCTCGTGGGTCATCCCAAACCTCGACGAGTCCGATCATCCGGCCAGCGGCTGCAACCACGGCCCGCACTGGGTCACGTCGGTCGTCAACGCGATCGGCACCAGCAAGTATTGGAACGATACCGCGATCATTCTCCTTTGGGACGACTGGGGCGGCTGGTTCGACCCCGTCCCGGCACCGCAGACGAACTACACCAGCCTAGGGTTCCGCGTCCCGATGATCGTGATCTCACCCTACGCCAAGCCGCACTCCGTCGGGCACACGCAGTACGACTTCGGCAGCATCCTGAAGTTCATCGAGCAGACCTTCGGCCTGGGTTCGTTAGGGACGAGCGACGTGGGCGCCAACTCGATCGGCGACATGTTCAATCTGTCGCAATCGCCGAACGTGTTCCATAAAGAGCCGTTGCCGGCGATGCGGAACTGCGGCAGCGGAAGCGCCAACGCGCCCAACTTCGAACAGATCATCGACCACGACAACGGGGTGCCTGAGTAAGAGCGACCGCCGCTGCGGGAAACACTGGACTATGCAGCTCTTCGCCGATCGCGCCGACGCGGGTCGGCAACTCGCCGAACTGCTGGCAGAGTTCGCTGACGATCCGAGCGTCGTCGTCCTGGCGCTGCCCCGGGGCGGCGTCCCGATCGGTCATGCGATTGCGCGCCGGCTTCATGCACCGCTCGACGTCTACGTCGTCCGCAAGCTCGGCGTTCCGGGTCACGAAGAGCTCGCGATGGGCGCCCTAGCCGGGGACGGCACGAGCGTCCTCGACGATGAGCTTATCGCGACGCTTCGGATCGATCCGGAGGCGCTGCACGACGTCGTACGGCGCGAGATCGACGAGTTGAAGCGTCGCGAGATCGCCTATCGCGATGCGCGCCCGGAACCGGACCTCCGCGGCAAGGTGGTCATCGTCGTGGACGACGGCCTCGCGACCGGCGCCACGATGCGTGCGGCCGCGAAGGCCCTGCGCCGGCGCGCGCCCGCGGCGATCGTTGCGGCCGTTCCGGTTGCCGCGCCGCGCACCGTCGCGGCGCTGCGCGGCGTCGTCGACCGCGTGGTGTGCGTGCGAACGCCCGAGCCGTTTCACGCCGTGGGACTGTACTACGCGAACTTCGAGCAGACGAGCGACGAGGAGGTGCGCAGTCTGCTGGCCGATGCCGGCCGCGAAACAGGGCGGCGCGCCAGCGCGTAGTATGAGGAGAACATGAAGCGTCCGATGGCCGCGGCGGCGGCGTTCGCGGCGATCGCCGCGCTGGTTTGCGCGGCTGCGTCCGCGCAAACCATCATGTACTCGTTTACCGGGCTGCCCGGCGGCGCGTCGGACACGTGCAAGTGGTTCGACGACAACGCCACGGACCGCAGCATCGGCGCGCTGACGCGACAGACCGACCTGCTCTACAACCGCGTCGCGCTGCCGGTCGACGCGACCGTCGCCATCGGCGGAACCGCGACGACGGCGGAAGGCGAGGCGCTCGTCGACTTCAAGCTTGGCTCGAGGACGATCTGCACGGCCGCGGCAGCGATCTACGGCCCGACGCCGGAGCCGTCCGCTTCTCCATCCACTTCACCCTGAGAGCACGAAAAACACGCTGATTTTCCGTTGCTCGGCAAGGCGCGCGAGCGCGCGGTCAGCCGTCGCCAGGGCCGCACCCTGTCGCTCCGCCAGCGCGAGATAAAGGCAATCCGGCAGCTTGTGATTCATCGTCAGCGCAAGCGATAGCGCACTGCTAACGAGGTTCTCATCATCGGCGAAGGTAAGCAGACCGTCGCGCGTCATCTGCGAGAGCACATCGAGAGCCTCCATCGCGAATTCGGCGCGTAGATTCCCTGCGACCACGTTGCGGCGGAGTGCTGCGGCGACTTCCGTGGCGAGCAAGCGCGGAGCGAGCCAAGCGATCGGATTCCTAAAAAGCTCGGCGGCTGCTTCATTTCCAGGCTCGGGGACGAGCCAGCGAACAGCGATGGAGGCATCGAGGACGGCTGACCGTGCCTCCTCAGCCCCAGGCATCGCGTTCTTCCCTAAGGATTGCCTCGCTGTTCATCCATGCCTTCGGGAGGGGACCAATCGCAGCACGAAGTGCCGCCGCGCGCCTGGCAAACGCGTCGCGCCTGCGCGCCACCGAGGACGAGAGGGCCCGGCGAGCTTCCTCTTCGACGGAGGTTCCATGCCGCCGCGCGCGAGCGCGCAGGGCTGCCGCCACACCGTCGTCGAGGTTTCGAACCTTTAACTCTGCCACCCCGCTAATGCTACCGCTTGACCCCATCTGGGGTCAAGCTCCGTGGGCTCGCGCGGAAAAGCGAAAGACCCAGCTCGCCGTTGACGAGCAGCGCGGCGTTGTCCCCCCGACGGCGTGAGGACGAACCGAGCCGCGGAAACCTTTCCCCTACGAGCGCGGACGCACGCGCAGGGCGACGCTGATGCGCGGCCCGAGCGGCACGCGGCTCTTCGGTATGCCATGATCGTAGTGCCGCTGGGTTTCGTAACTCATCAGCAGCAGGCTGCCGCCCTCGAGGTCGAGGTCGAACATGCGCCGCGGCCTACTCTTGCTACGGATCGTCATGCGGCGCGTTGCGCCGAGCGAGATCAGTGCGATCGGATGCCCGTCAACGATCTCGTACAGATGGTCGTTGTGCGGCGCGACGCTGTCGTGTCCGTCGCGATAGTAGTTCAGCCCGACAGAGTTGAACGGCGCGCCGGTCGTGGCTTCAACCCGCTCGGCCACGTCGATCAGCTCGGCGGGCGGCTTCTCCTCGTCGAGCCGGTAGCCGGCGACCAGCCGCGGCACGTCAACGTCGCGATCGTACATGCGCCGCCGCTCGCTCCGCCACGGTACCGCGTCGCGCAGAACGTCGAACCAGCGCTGCGCGGTCGGCGCATCGATGAAACCGGGCACGTAGACGATGGCGCCGGTCTCGTCGTCGACCACCGTGCGCCGGCTGCCGCCGAAGAGCCCGAGCTGCGTCAGGGATAGAGGCCGCGCAGCTTCGTCGCCTCGGCGACGCGCGCCACGGCGACGCAGTAGGCGCCCAGACGCATCGAAACGCCGTGACGCTTCGCCTGCTCGTGCGCCTCGCGAAACGCGCGCGTCATCACGCGCTTCAGACGCTCGTTGATCTCCTCTTCCTCCCAGAAGTTGGCTTGCAGGTCTTGCACCCACTCGAAGTACGACACGGTGACGCCGCCCGCGTTGGCCAAGATGTCCGGCAGCACTACGATGCCCCGGTCGAACAGGACGGCGTCGGCGTCGGGCATCGTCGGACCGTTAGCAGCCTCGGCTACGATCGACGCACGAATGCGCGGCGCATTCTCGCGCGTGATCACCTTTTCGAGCGCCGCCGGCACGAGCACGTCGCAGTCGAACTCCAATACCTCGCGATTATCGGTGCGCTCCCCGCCGGTGAACCCGACGACCGAGCCCGTCTCGTACTTGTGCGCGATCAGCCCTTTGATGTCGAGGCCGCGTTCGTTCGCGACGCCGCCGTGCGAGTCTGACACCGCGACCACGCGATAGCCGCGCTCCGCCATCAGCTGGGCGGCGTACATCCCCGCATTGCCGAACCCCTGAATAGCGACGCGCGCGCCCTCGATGGTCTTGCCTTGCGCCTCCATCGCCTCGTCGACGACGTACATGCAGCCGCGAGCCGTTGCCTTGTCGCGTCCGAGCGAACCCCCGATCGCGAGCGGCTTGCCCGTCACGACTCCCGCGATCGAATACCCGTGCTGCATCGAGAACGTGTCCATGATCCAGGCCATGATCTGCGGCGTCGTGTAGACGTCGGGGGCGGGAATGTCTTTCTCCGGGCCGATGATGATCGATATCTCGCTCGTAAAGCGGCGCGTGAGATTCTCGAGCTCTTGCATCGACATGTGCTTGGGGTCGCAGATGACACCGCCCTTAGCCCCCCCGAAGGGAATGTTCACGAGCGCGCACTTCCACGTCATCCACATCGCGAGCGCCTTGACCTCGTCCAGCGTCACGTCGGGGTGGAAGCGGATGCCTCCCTTGCCGGGTCCACGCGCCATGTTGTGCTGCACGCGATAGCCGGTGAACATCCGAAAGCCGCCGTTGTCCATTCGCGCGGGAACGGAGACCTCGAGCACGCGTTTGGGCTGGCGCAGATAACCATGGAGCGATTCGTTGAGGCCGATCAGCGACGCGACCTCGTCGAGCTGGCGCTGCGCCATCTCCCAGACGTTATCGCTGGCCTGAAGAGCAGACAGATCCTGAATCATGACCGTTTCCTATTTACCGCATTGCCGGATGGACTCCGGCCTCGTGAAGAAAGCTGCAGACCGGCCGTTTGGTACGGCCGGTCTGCGCAACCACTCAGTGCGGCGGATGTCCGTAGATCGAGCGATGCAAGGCCGGGAGATGCGGATTCTTCCACTTCGATCCGTCGGCAAACGTGATCTTCAGCGGAACGCATTCCGGGAAGCTCGTCTGAATCGGAAAGACGTTGCGGCTGATTCCGAACTCGTGCTTGATCTCGGCGCCCGGCGAGAACGTGCCGACGTCGCGGACTTCGGCGACGAGAGTGCCGCGAACGACCAGGCCAAACTCGACGTCCTTCATGACGGTCTCGGTGGCGTTCACATAATCAATCGCCAGGGTTGGATTTCCGGCCACCGGAGATTGGTAATAGCGGTAACCGTAACCGTAGACCGAGGGCCAGCCCCAGTACGGGCCGACGCCCATGGGATAGTAGGCGGGGACGAACCCGGTTTGGGTGTAGGTGCCGCGCTGCGGATTGCATTTGTTGACCTTGATCGGGTGCGGCGTATGCACCATAACGCTCAAGGCGGGAGCGGAACAGAGGAGACAAAGTGCCGCAACGCCTAGCGAAAAGCGCGCTGTGTTCATCAGAAGTGGGGCTCCTTAGCAGTACGGTGAAGCAGATTATCGCTCGCTTTTCTTCAACGAGAAGGGCGGCGCCTTGGCGCCGCCCCCTTTTCCCTGCGGAGCTGGGAGTTATTTGGGCGGCCTGCGGCCGCCACCGCCGCCTCCGCCGCGCGGAGCGCCACCACCGCCGCCGCCCGATTGACGGGGCGGGGAGTAGGCTCCGCGCGAGTAGGACGGTGTCGAGCCATACGAGGCGCGCGAGTACGACGGATACGAGCCGCGTGAGTAGGACGGATACGAGCCGCGTGAATACGATCGAGTCGAATCGTATGATCCGCGCGAGTACGACGGATACGAGCCGCGTGAGTAGGACGGTGTCGAGCCGTACGAGCCGCGCGAGTACGTGCCGCGTTCCCCGTATGACGGAGCGGAGCCGTTACCACGCGACTGCGAGAACCTGCCCCACGAATTGGCCGGTGCCCGTTCCGTGCCGCGCATCGCGGCGCTCGACTCCATCGTGCGTCCGTTCGAACTCGCGCGATTGAACCCGGAGTTTTCGCGCGCACCCATGTTGGAGGTCGCGCGCTGCTGGCCCGCCGAGCGCTGCTTGCCGGAGAGGCCGTTGGAGCGCGCCTCGCCGCGCGACGAGTTGAAACGCGCCCACGAGGTGGTCGGAGCGGCTTCGCTGCGACTCGCCGCGTTGCCGCGAACCGTGCCTTCGCTGCCGCGGGTTACCGGCGTCCCACGCATCGTGGTTTCACTACCGCGAGTCACCGGCGTCGCCTGCTGCCTCGTCGCCCCGTTGGCACGCGAGACCGGCGGGGCCTGATGCGTCGCCACGGTGCCGTGGATCGCGCGAGCCACGTCGCGCTGCTGTGCGGCGAACGTGTTGCGCGTGGCCACTGCGTGATTCGACGCGAACCGCGGTGAATCGAAGGCGCGCGAGAAGTGCGTCCCCGCGACGCTTCTCCCCGAGAAACGCTCGTTGGCCGCGGTCGGTCGAATCGGCAGTGCGCCGCGGATCGAGCCGACGCGCCCGAGGTTGCGCGAGGTCACGGCGATCGTGTGTCCGGAGATCGTTCCGTGCTGGAAGCGGCCGACGACGGTTCCGCTGCCGCCGCCGTGACGGAAGTTACGGTAGACGTTGTAGATGTTCGTCACGTTGACGATGCGCGTGCCGCCGTAGAATCCGCCGTATCCGCCGTATCCGCCATAGCCCCAGCCCGGCCAGCCCCAGCCGAAGCCGGTCCAGGCCCAGCCCGGATACCACGGATAGTACGCCTCAAAGGGTGCGAGCGGGCACCAGCCGACGTACGGGTAACCGAAGCCGAAGGAGACGCCGAAGCCTACGCCTCCGCCGAATCCGTAGAATCCGACGAGCGCCGGCGACCATGCGGGCGTGCCGTAGTACGGCGGCGGATACCAAGCCCAGCCGTAGCCGTTCGCCCACAACCAGCGGCCATAGTGATACGGAGCCCAGCCCCACGGCTCGGCGCCGACCCACGTCCAACCGTAGCCGCCTTCCCAGGTCCACGAGCCATCGCGATACGGGGCCCAGCCAGACTGCTGATCGGGTACCCAAACTTGCCCGTAACCGGAGACGTCCTGCCACTGTCCGTAGGCATCGAGGTTATCGTAGCCCGCGATGCTCGGATTGAGGTTGGGGCTCGCGTTGAGCGCGGCGACCATCGTGCGGTCGCGCTGCGCGTTGAAGTCATCGAATGAGTCGAATCCGACCGGAGAAGTATAGCTAATCGACGGGTTCGAAGCCGACCCGCGCGCGACGAGCGTGCGACCCTGATCCAGCGTAAGCGTCTGCTGCGGCGTAACGACGTCGACGCTGCCACGCCGGACCGTCACCCAGCTCGAGCCGTCTTTGCCGATTGAGATCCGGTAATCGCCGGCCGCGTGGGCGCGCACCGTGACCGACGGCGTGTCGATGTCCATGCTCTGTCCACCGCGAACCATGCCGACCTCGATCGTCCCGTCGGCGAGTTGCATGCGCCGGTTGTTCGGATCGTTGTCGGTCACCCGCGCCTGAACGTTGCCGCCCAGCCGCACGGCGGTGACGCCGTCGAATTGAACTTCGGCGCGCGACGTCTGGCCGGTCGAGATGTAGTCGCCCGGGAGCAGCGGCGTGTTGTGCACCGCGGCCGACTGGGTGTGGCTGTCGCCGCGCTGGACGACCGCCGAGCCCTGAATGATGCTGACCCTGGCGACGCCGGGCCCGTTTTTGTCGGGCGCCTGCTCGGCCGCTGCCGCCGGAAATGCGCTCGTCAAGGTCACCCCCACGAGGGCAACCCCAGCGATCACGCTAGTGAACCACTTGCTTGTCATGTTGTGTCTTTTCCCCTCACGCCCATTGAAACCGAATCTGCCGGGCAAAGCATCGAATCACGATTAGCGTACCATTAAGCGGGAGTGAGAGCGCGATGCTTGCCCGGTTACCGGAAAGGCAAGAAATGCCGCCGTTTGGGGAAAAGGATGCTTCGTAGGAGGTACCGTCTGAATGAAAGAGTCCAGCTCCAGCATGACCCGCCGTCGCTTCGTCGCCGGTGCGGTGGTGCTGCCCGCGCTAGCCGGTCTACTGCTCGCCGAAACGACGGCGGCCGACGCGGGCGGATCCAAAGCGCAGTTCAAATATCAAGGCACGCCAAATCACGGACAGCAGTGCTCGCAGTGCCGCTTCTTCAAGCCGGGCAGCTCGGCGTCGGCGAACGGAACCTGCAGCATCGTGGACGGATCGATCAGTCCCAAAGGCTGGTGCACGGCGTTTTCGCACAAGTAGCGCGCCTACGCGCCAAGCATCAAAAAGTCCGTCACGGATCCGCTGATATTTGCGCTCTCGCCCGGCGCAAGCGTAAACGCGCCCTGCGATAAGTTCGTGTTTTTGCCGGCGATATGCACCCTGGTAGCGGATGGCGCTACGAGGTAGAATACCGCCGGCCCATAGTAACCATACGTGACGGCGCTGAACGACCCGGTAGGAGCGGCCGCGGTCAGCTCGGCGCTAACATCGTTATAGCCGGCACAATTGGTTACCCTGACGAAGGATACCGCGTCGCCGGAGACGTTAACCACCTTGGCGTAGTTGGGCCCGTATTGAGCGCCGTTGCAGTTGCGGATAAATACGTCGGTCGTAAAGAATGGGTCGGAGGCTTCGACCGCGATTCCGATTGAACCGCTCGTACTGGAATAAACGTCGCACGCGGTGACGGTAACGCTTTGCACCCCGTAGAGGTATGCGCCATACGCGGTGTTGTTTGTCAGCGAGCATCCGCCGATGAGCAGCCCGACGACGTTTTTCGCGAAGATTCCGTATTGCTGCACTGAAGTAGTTGCCCCGAGGCTCGGTCCGGAGCAGATCGCTCCGACGATTTTCACGTCCGACACTCCGCCGACGGATCCAGCGTCGAGATAGATACCTGCACCCAAATCCTCGCTCGAGACCCCATTTCCCGAGCAGTTGACGCCAACGATTTGGATGTCCTGACCGGCGGTCGCGTAAATGCCGTACAGCTGCGTCGTCGGCGTTGGAGCGCCCGCGTAGGAAAGGCCGACACAGTTGGCTCCGTTAATCTGGATTTCAGTAGCATCGCCCAGGATCGCGATCCCGCCACCGCCATTACCGGAGTAGTCGCCCCCGGTGATTTGGATATTCTGCCCACCGTCGATCTCCAGCCCATAATAAGGTGCTGGGTACCCTACGACCGCGCAACTCGTAAAGCGCACGGTGTCGATAGCTCCATTGCCCGCGCTTCACTTCACCTCGCCTTCAATCGGTCAACCCTTGACCCGGGGCCGGCCGTTATTTGCTTAACGCGACTCCATAGAAATCGCCGTCATGTCGCCCGATGACCTCATACGATTTTCCGCCCTTTGGGAAGTGCCACAGGTCCAGCAGAGAGTCACCAGCCCCCTTTGGCATGACGATCGTGCCGCTCGACAGTGTGAACTCGACACCGGAGAGGGCGCGGCGCGTCGATTCGCCATAAAGGAGGGTTGGCCCGGTTACGATGCCGCTGGAGCCGGAGATGCGGACCTGAAACAGCTCGTAGGGGCCATGCTCGGATTTCCATCCGCCGAAAAGCACAAGATGTCGGTGCCACCATTGCAGATGACCGGTGCGTATCGTTTTGCTCAGGCCGATATCGGCAAAGCTCGTACCGCCGGCCGGCAACTCGGCGATTTTGTTACCGTAATAGGCGCCGTCCACGAAGAGGTCGCCCGAATCGTCGTACGCGCAATCCCAAGCGCCGACGTCAGTCGCCGGGTAGACCGTGGGGTTGCCTTGAGCGTTCGGGTATATGGCAACGTCCTTCTGATTCGCTACTGCAAGATTGCCCGTCGCCGGGTCGACCGAGCACCCCCGAGCATACCCCGGGCCCGGGTCGGTCAATATATCGATCGGCTGAGTCCCACCGTGGGCAAACTCGTAGATGTAACCCGGTGACGAAAAATTCGTCGTTGGGACGAAGACGTCGCCGCGGCGGTCTGAGCACATGTAGAATGGTGGCGCGGCAAAGCCAGTCAGCGTTTGCACGAGACTTCCCTGTGGATACGAAAAAACGAGGACGCTCAACCCCGCGGGATCGCCAGCATAGAGAAGATCGCCGGAAAGAACGTTACTGGTCGCCCCACGGTAGCTCGAACTCGCAGTGGGCGAAAAGGAGCCCGCGTGGGCAGTGCACCCCACGACAGCAAACACCGCGCCGGCCAACGCGACGTGCCTTAAACGAAGCGAACGGTTCATACGGCCTCCCTCATAAGTAAAGATTCCACAATCACGACGACGGAGCCACGACCGTGACCTCCGCGGCGGTTTCATAATTACCGTTTGCCGGAAACCGAACGACCGCGCTTCCGGGAGGGCAACCCGTTTCACACGCCGGTTGGAAAACAGCTCGGTTATCCGCACCGCCCTTTGCTAGGTCGAGCGAGAATGGACTCACGTCGAGCACTGCTGCTTCCCTCTCGCCTGACTCATCGTTCATTCTCGCCTCCGGAAGTTAAGGCTTAAAGCCTTTGATCTGCATCAGGCGCCTTCCATTTGCCCTCGAAGCACAGTCCTTGAAAAACCACGCTTCCAATAGACCCCGGTTCATCGCTCGAAGTCACCTCGAATACATTTTCCTCGCCGGGGCCGACCAGCTTCGCCTCGCCGCCTCCGTCGATCATCACCATCGAGTCCGCACACTCGGGCGCAGCGCTGACCTCGATGCCAACCGGCGCACCCGAAAATTCGTACGTTCCTCGCTCGATGCGCACGGTGGCGCCGCCTGCCTCCGCTGCAGCGTTGACGGCGAGCTGTAACGCCTCGCGATTTTCATGGCCTCTGCCGGGTTGCGAAGTAAGACCGTAATCACACGCGTTGATAACAATCGTGTTCATGCTTTTGGCCTCCGTTAGCGCCTAGACATGAATCGTACGCCCCCCCCCCCGGAGAATGTCAATAGCAAGATCGAAGAAGCGCTAACTTTTGTCTATCTTTCACATTCAACTGACTTCGAACAACGCTGCGGCTCCCATGCCGCCGGCGACGCACATCGTCACCACGATGTACTTTTCGCCGCGGCGCTTGCCCTCGATGAGCGCGTGCATCGTCATGCGCGCGCCGCTCATGCCGTACGGATGACCGATCGAGATCGCGCCGCCGTCGACGTTGAAGCGCTCGTTGGGAATTCCGAGCGCGTCGCGGCAGTAGACGGTCTGCACCGCGAAGGCCTCGTTGAGCTCCCATAGTCCCACCTCGCCGACGCTCAGGCCGTGCTGCTCGAGCAGTTTCGGCACGGCGTAGATCGGTGCGATGCCCATCTCGCCGGGCTCGCAGCCGGCAACGGCATACCCGCGGTAGATGCCCAGCGGCGTTAGGTTGCGCTGCTGCGCGAGCGCTGCATCCAGGATGACCACGGCCGCGGCGCCATCGGAGAGTTGCGACGAGTTGCCGGCGGTTACGCTCGCGTCGGCGACGCCGGGAACCGCGCTTTTGAGTGCAGCCAAACCCTCGAGCGTCGTGTCGGGACGGTTGCCCTCGTCCTGCTGCAGTTCCACTCGGCATTCGCTCACGTCGCCCGTGGTCTTGTCTTGTTCGTACTTCCACGACGGGAGCGGCACGATCTCGGCGTCGAAGCGGCCCGCGGCCTGCGCGGCGGCCGTGCGCTGCTGGCTCTGCAGCGCGTATTCGTCCTGACGCTCGCGCGAAATCGCGTAGTTCTTCGCGACGAAGTCGGCGGTAAAGAGCATCGGCGTGTAGAGATCCGGCGCGTGGCGCAGCAGCCACTCCTCGGTAATGAAGTGCATGTGCAGCTCGTTCTGCACCATGCTGATCGACTCGACCCCGCCGGCGACGACGATTCGCGCGCCGTCGGCGACGACGCGCTTCGCCCCCGCGGCAATCGCATCGAGTCCCGACGCGCAGAAGCGGCTGATCGTCTGGCCCGGCACGCTCACCGGACAGCCGGCGCGCAGCGCTGCCGTGCGCCCGACGTTGTTGCCCGTCGCGCCCTCCGGCAGGCCGCAACCGAGGATCACGTCGTCGACCTCGCCGGGATCGATGAACGCGCGCCGCATCGCGTGCTCGATGACGTGTCCGGCCATCGTCGCGCCGGGCGTCTGATTGAACGCGCCGCGAAACGCGCGGCCGATCGGCGTGCGCGCGGCCGAGACGATGACCGCCTCAGGCATGCGCGGAGTACCACATCGGTCCGCCGTGGTGCGGCGGGAAACCGTAGCCGTACACGTAGACGATGTCGATGTCGCCCGGGCGCAGCGCAACGCCCTCTTCCAGAAGGTGCTTGCCGCGGTTGACGAGTGCGCGCAGCAGACGTTCGCGGATCGCGTCATCGGAGACGTCACGCGGCGCGATGCCGGCCTGGCGCGCCGCGTCGGCAAACATCGCCTCGACCTCCGGATCGCGAATCGGCTCGCGTCCCTTGCCGACGGACTTGTCATACTTGAAGTAACCGGCCATCGTCTTCTGTCCAAGCCGGCCCGCGGCGACCAGCCGCTCGAGCACGTCGGTGCGCGCACCCGAGCCGCCGCGCGCCCGCGCAATCGCGGCGCCGACGTCGAGTCCCGAGAGATCGCTCATCGCGAATGGACCCATTGGGAAACCGAAATCCCCCATGGCGGCATCGACGCGCGCCGGCGGAACGCCCTCTTCGGCCAATGCGGTCGCTTCCTGCAGGTAATCGAAGATCATGCGGTTGCCGATGAAACCGAACGCGTTGCCGGAAAGCACGGCCTTTTTGCGCAGCGCCTTCCCGAGACGGAACGCCGTCGCGAGGCTCTCCTCCGACGTCGCGCGCCCGCGCACGATCTCGAGCAGCGGCATGATGTTCGCCGGAACGAAGAAGTGCAGCCCGAGTACGTCCTCCGGCCGCTTCGTCGCCGCGGCGACCTTATCGACGTCGAGCGTCGACGTGTTGGTGGCCAGCAGGGCGCCGGGCTTCGCGATCTCGTCGAGGCGGCCGAAGACGTCGCGCTTGACGTCGAGGTCCTCGAAGACGGCCTCGACGATGACGTCGGCGTCGGCGAGGCGGTTCCAATCGTCGGTGAACTCGATCGATTGCCCGCGCTTCCACGCCTCCTCTTGCGTGAGCCGTCCCTTCTGCACCTGATACATGAACATGCCCATCGCGGTCTGGCGCGCGCGATCCACCGCCTCGTCGTTGTTGTCGACGACGACCACCGGGATGCCCGACTGCGCGAACGCGATTGCGATGCCGCTGCCCATCGTGCCGGCACCGACGACGCCGGCCGATTTAACCTCGGACGCGGCGGCGCGCGATAGGTCCACGCCATCCAGCTTCGACAGTTCGCGTTCCGCAAAGAAGAGGTGGCGCAGCGCAAGGGAGGGCTCCGAGCGCACGAGCTCGTCGAACAGGCGCGCCTCGCGCGCAAGCCCGAACGCAAACGGCAGCTCGACCGCGCCCTGGACCGCGTCGATCAGCTTGTGCGCGGCGAGGCCGCCGCGGTTCTCGGGCGGCACCATCTTGTGCGCCTGCGCCACAACGTACGGCCCGGCTTGGTCGGGAACGCCCGGCGCGATGGTGGTCTGCATCGCCGAGACGCGTCGCTTCGGCGGATGGCCGCGCGCCTTAGCGACCGCATGTTCGACGACGTTGCCCTCGACGACCACATCGAGGATGCCCAGTTCCAGCGCGCGCGCGGCGTTTGCCGAGGAACCTTTGAGCATGAACTCGAGCGCCGCACGCGCGCCGATCAGCCGCGGAAGCCGCTGCGTGCCGCCGGCGCCCGGCAGCAGGCCGAGCCGAATCTCGGGCAGGCCAAGCTTCGAGCGTGCCGTCGCGAGCCGGTAGTCGCAGGCCAGCGCGAGCTCGAGTCCGCCGCCTAAACAGTTGCCGTCGATCGCCGCGATGTGGAGCTTACCGCTCCCCTCGACCGCATGTATCACGTCGCGGATCGTTATGGCATCCGCCGGCAGCTCGTTCTTGAAATCGTTGACGTCTGCGCCGGCGCTAAAGAGACCGTTGGCTCCGGTTATCACGACGGCTTTGATCTCAGGGTCGCGCTCCGCCGCTTCAACCACGGCCAGCAGCTGCGCGCAATACGCAAACGACAGCGCATTGACCGGCGGATTGTCGAGGGTGATGACGCGGACGCCTTCCATCCTACGCCGTCACCATGCTCTTGCGGTCCAGATCGAACTGCGTCTCGTCCAGCGCCATCACGTCGCCCGAACCATCCATGATTTGGCGCTCGTACCAGGGACATTGCGTCAGCACGTGCGTCGCATAGAACGCCGCCGTAGCGAGCTTCGCGCGATAGAACTCCGCATCGGCGTCGCCGGCGGCGATCTTCGCCGCCGCCATCTGCGCCGCGCGCGCCATCTGCCAGCCGCCGGCGATGGTGCCCCAAAGGCGCAGGTACGGCACCGAGCACCCGAAGGCTTTGTGCAGATCGCCCATCGCGTTCATGCCAATCCACTGCGACGTCTCCCGCAGCACGAGCAGCGCCTTGCCGAGCAGCTCACCGATGCGTTTCACCGTCGGATCGGCGTGCGCGGCGCATTCCCTCGCGACCGTCTCCATCTTCGCGCCGACGCCGCGCGCCGTCGCGCCCATGTCGCGCAGCAGCTTGCGCCCGATCAGGTCGAGCGCCTGAACTCCCGTCGTGCCCTCGTAGATGGTGAGGATGCGCACGTCGCGGTACTGCTGGGCGATGCCGGTCTCTTCGATGTATCCCATGCCGCCGAAGACCTGCAGCGCAGTCGAGCAGAGCTCGACGGCGTTCTCGGTGCACCAGCCCTTGACGACGGGGATCATCAGCTCGACGAACGCCTTGTGCTCCTTGCGAATGCGCTCGTCGGGATGGCGCTGCGCGTAGTCGAGCGAAGCCGCGGTGACGTAGGCCAGCCCGCGCATCGCCTCGATCGTGGCCTTCTGCCACATCAGCATGCGGCGGACATCGGGGTGTTTGAAGATCGGCTCCGGCGCGCGCGAGCCCGGCTTGAGGTCGCGGCCCTGGATCCGCTCCTTCGCGTATTCGAGAGCGCTCTGATACGCGCGATCGGCGAGCGCGATACCCTGCACGCCGACCGAGAAGCGCGCGGCGTTCATCATCACGAACATGTACTCGAGCCCACGGTTCGGCTCGCCGACGAGGTAGCCGACGGCGCCTTCTCCGCGCTCGCCGTAGTTGAGCGTGCACGTCGGATTGCCGTTGATGCCCAGCTTGTGCTCGATACCCGAGCACACGACGTCGTTGCGCTCGCCCGGGCTGCCGTCGGCGCTGACGAGGAACTTCGGCACGATGAAGAGCGAAATGCCCTTTGTGCCCTCGGGCGCGTCGGGCAAGCGCGCGAGCACGAGGTGGATGATGTTCTCCGCCATGTCGTGCTCGCCGAACGTGATGAAGATCTTCGTACCCGAGATCTTGTAGTGGTCGCCCGCCGGTACGGCGCGCGCGCGCACCTGCGCGAGGTCGGAGCCGGCCTGCGGCTCGGTGAGACACATCGTGCCGGTCCACTTGCCGGAGACGAGATTGGGGATGAAGCGCTGCTTCTGCTCCTCGGAGCCGACGAGCTCGATCGCCTCGATCGCGCCTTGATTGAGCAGCGGACCGTTGGCAAAGCCGATGTTGGCCGCGTTCCACATCTCGAGCGTCGGACCGAGCAGCAGCTGCGGCAAGCCTTGACCGCCGTACTTAGCCGGAACCGGTAAGCCGATCCAGCCCGCCTCGGCGAATTTCTGATAGGCTTCCTTGAACCCGGCGGGCGTCGTTACGGCGCCGTCGTTCCAGAGACAGCCCTCTTTGTCGCCGACCCGGTTGAGCGGGTCGAGCACGCCCGCGGCAAACGCCGCGGCCTCCTCCAGCACCGAGTCCAGGACGTCCAGCGTATCCTGGAAGCCCGGAAGGGCCGCGACCCCGTCGATCCCGGCCAGCTCGCGCACGGCGAACTGCATGTCCCGCAGCGGAGCTCGATAGGTGCTCATGTGCTCTCCTCTTTCCTCATAACATCCTAGCTTTTTTGGGGCCGCCGGCCGGGCGATAAATGATACATTATTAAAAATAATAGTTCAAGCAGAGGACGCGTTCATACTAAAACCTGGGCATTAAAAGTTGTACAAAACGCACCGCCTGCTTGCGAGCGACCGAGACGCTTGCGGTTATGCTACTCGTTACAACATCGCCACTATCGCAAGGAGATTACACGAACACATGATCCTGATGTCACTCCTCTTAGCTGCGCTCAGCTTCGCTCCCGCGATGGCGCCCCATCCGCTCGGCGCCAACGAGGGATTCGTCCAGGCCCGGGCTGTCTCGCCTGACTCGAACTGCGCCCCGGGCGCGATTTGCGCCTCCACCACGCTCCATCAAAACAGCTGTTTCTACAGTAACTTCTACAATGGATCGGTCGGCGGCACTCCGCTAACCATCGACGTCACGCAGACCGGCGGCAGCGGCAGCCCGACCTATATTTACTGGGTCAACGCAACCAACAAGACGATCAAAATCCTCGGGGGGACGGCGAAAGCGAAGTTCGTCTGCGTCTAACAGCCCTCGACTCGTTTACTAATCGCAAGAGTAGAGCGCGCTCAAAGAACTTGGGCCGCTCTATTCGATTAGCTTGACCTCTCCGCTGCGTAGGTGATACACGCCGCCGGCAACGCGTATGCGCCCGGCGGAGGCTTCTTTTGCAATGACCGGCGGACTGTTGCGCAGCGCCGTCACCGCCGCTCGGACGTTCGCCTCTATCGCTTCGTCCATGCTGCCGCGCCCCGCCACGACGCCGGCGATGCCCGGCGCGATCAAGCGTTGAATTTCTGAGAGGTGTTTCGGCAACTCTTGCTTCTTCTGCAGCGCTGAGTACACCGCTTTGACGGCGCCGCAGCCCTCGTGCCCGAGCACGAACACGACGGTCGTCCCGAGGGGCGCGATCGCGTACTCGAGTGAGCCGGTGACGAGCGCGTCGGGATAATTGCCGGCCACCCTCGTCACGAACAGCTGACCGATCGTTTGAACGAAGACGAGCTCGGGGATGACGCGCGAATCGGCGCAGCTCAGGATCGCCGCGAACGGCGCTTGGCCTTCGACGGTCAGCTCCCGTTTCTCGGCGACGCGGCTCATCGTCGGAAAATCATTATCCACGAAGCGCTTGTTGCCGGCCATCAGCCGGCCGAGGAGCATCTCGGGTGTCGCGCTCGCCGGCGGCGCCGTTGCGGCGTCGGCGGGCCGAGCGAGAGCTCCGGTCGCAAGCGCAAGCGAACCGGTCAAGAACGCAGCGCGGTTACATTCCATGCGGCCATGCTATTGCTCGCACGCGCGATACGAACCTTTGTTTCACCGACCGACGCGCAGCGTCGTCGCGGCGCTGCGGCCGAACTGTTCGGGTGCATCCTGAAGATAGGCGCGCGCGCCGGGCCAGGTAAACGTTCCCGGCGTCACGGAGCGCACGAGGTAGTGCAGTTCGTAAACCCCCGGATCGACGTGCGACGCATACGCCATCACGCGATCGCTATAGATTTGGCTCGTGTCGATCTGCCAGCTGTTGCTCTGCGGCACCACTGCCTGCAGCGCCGTTCGGAAGCTCGTGTCGACGGCCTCGAAGCCCGCCGGCAGCGGGTCCTCGATCGTGAATCGGTCGACGGGGTGGTCCGCGATCACGCGCACGCCGACATCGAACACGCGCCCTGCCGCGACGCTGACCGGGCTCACGGCGGCGAGGTCCATCGTCGCGAGCGCCACGCCTGCGCCCGTCGACGCCGAGCTCGACGGATCGTTCAGGGTGCGCACCACGCGGAATGCGGCGAGCTCGCCCGGCGCGTTCGACGGCACCGGATACGTGTACAGCACCGTATAGTGCACCGTCGCTCCTTTGATGTTTATCTTCTTCCCCTGTAGGTTCGAAACGGGCAGCGTCACGGTCTGCGACGACGCCGTCGCGCCGAGGCGCGCCATCGCTACCGTCGCGCCTCCGACGGTAGCGATTGCCGTGGACGGAACGAGACGCTCCGTCGCAGCATATGCGCTGAGCGCGACGAGCGCCGTCGCGGCGTCGTCCGGCGTTCCCCAGCCGCAGCGGCACTTCTGCGCCATCAATGCGCGCACGGCGCCGTCGATGCGATCGGCAGGCGCGCGGCGCTCGAGCATGAGCTGCAGCATCTGGGACTGCGCCTCAACGAGTGAGCCGCGCCACGACCAGCGGTACGAAAGATTTGCGACCGCGTAGCGGCCCGTCACGTAGAGGATCTGCTGCAGGCGCGAGGCCATCGCCGTTCCTTGCGCTTGCCAGCCAGGCGTGCGCAGCAGGTACCGCGCGAGTCGAATTTGCGTCGCGCTGTCGAAGCGGTCCGACTGCGCGACGATGTCTGCGAGGAAATCGGTGCGCGGGCTCCCTACGGCCGCGAGCGCCCAGAGCGCCTCGAACCGCAGCTGGGCCTTGCACAACCCATCCGCGCACCACTTAAAACGCGCCGGATTGGCCAGCGCTTGCGCCGTGAAATTCGCCGCGCGGCTGACGGCACCGGCGTCGATGGCGACGCCGTGTGCGCGCGCGAAGGCAAGGCCCTCGAGCGCCGCCGCCGTGGCGAACGGATCGCTGTCGGCCGCGTTGACGTACATGCCGAAACCGCCGTCGTCGCGCTGCAGCGAGAGCAGCCGCTGCAGGCTCGTCGCAGCGGCCGCGGCCGGATCGAAGGAGAGTTTGAGGTTGTACGGACCGCGCAGGCGCTGCAGCGCGCTCGCGATCGTCATTCGCGCCGTCGCCTCGTCCGCGAGTAGAAACGCGTCGCTCGCCATCACGCGCTCGGCCGGCACGGCGAACTGCGGCACGACCGAGTTGGCCAGCGTGATCTGGAGCGATCCGCCGGAGCTTAGATCGATCGGCACCGAGGCCTCGCCGTGGGCAACGCCGGTGTCGATCACCGAATCGGTCACCGCGCGATCGCTTGCCGTGAACGGCACGTTGAATGCGTCCGACCGCCCACCGAGCGCGGCGTTGGCCGCGAGGGTCGACGGCGCGGGCGTGCCGACGTTCACCGGGAAGCGAAACGCCGAGATGCCGGTCGCGGCCTGTTCCGAGACGTGGTTCGTCCGCGGATCGCCCTGCGCAAAGCTCAGCGCGCCCGTGAGCTTCAAGATCAAATCGAGCGCACCGGCCGCGCCGGTCTGGTTGGCGATCGAGACGCCTAGATCGAAGCGATCGCCGGGCCGGGCGAACTGCGGCAGCAGAGGGTTCGCAATCAGCGGCTGGTTCGAGACGAACGTCGTGTCCGCGGTCGCGAAGTAGCCTGCCCGCAGCGGAGTCGCAGGGTCTTGCGACAGCGCGACCGCCATGACGCGCCACGTCGTCAAATCGTCGGGCATGCGCAACGCCGCGCTCGCGCGTCCTTGGGCGTCGGTCGGCAGCACGCCGTAATACGCCATCGGCAGGAAGTTCGCGCGCACGCGCGTGCTTGCCGCCCCGGCCAGAAAGCCGCCACCGTAACCGAAGCCCTTCTCCAGCGGCGGCATCTGCGTCTTGAGCCTGACGTTTTCGCGGTTGTCCGCGAAGATCGTCGCAATCGGCTGCTGGGCGAAGACCGTCTGCACGACGTCGGGCAGGCGATAGCCGGAGAGCTGCAGGATCGCGTCGTTGACGACCATCGCGACCACCTCGCCGCGCACCGGCGCGCCGCTCTGTCCGGTCACGCGGAAGTCGACGCGCTGCGGCCCGCCCGGGTGCACCGTCGCGTTCTGCGGAGCGATCGCGAGCTTCAGATACCGGCCGGCGAGATCGACGTTGAAGCCGGCCATGCCGGTGAGCGCCAGCGTGTCCGGACCCTTCGCCTCCGAAACCGATCTGCGCCGCACGACCACCGCCTCGACCGCCGCGTTGGGCAGCATCTGCGAGGTGACCTTGAACGTGGCGTGTACCGCGCCGCCGACGTCGTGCAGCGTCGCGCGATAGATGGCGTCGTTACGCACGACCGCGAGATATACGTCGGCGTGCGCGTACGGCGACGCGATGAGCGCCGCGGCGGTGTCGCCGATCGCGTACTGCTTCTTGTCGAGCTTCACCGCAACGGCGTCGGGATCGGTGAGGCCCCAATCCGCCTCGCCCGCGCCGAACGCGAACACCTGGATCTCGCTCGCGCTCGCCTCGCCCTTGGCGTCCGGGAACGTAGCGCGGACGCGGTACGGCCCGGCGTCGGGCGGCGTGAGGGACGCGATCGCGGCCTGGTCGCCCGAAGTCACGTCCGCCGTCGCGACCGTGTCGTATTTGATCGCCTGCTGCGCGCTCTCGCCGCCCTCGATCTCCTGCGTGGCCGACGTGTAGGTCATCTTCTGCAGCTCGAGGTGCACCCCGCGGCCCGCGATCGCTTTGCCGTCGGCGTCGGTCACGACCGTGCGGATCGGCAGCGGCGTGCCGGCCTTGCCGACGGTGCCGGACGTGAGGCCGATCACGGCGCCGGATGCCAGCGCGAGAAAGCTTTTCGAGTCGGCGACGGAGAGGTTCGAGACGTCGCTCGTCTCCATGTCGACGCGGTACGTCATCGGAAACGGCAAGTTCCCCGGCACCGCCACGTCCACCGACGCGTTGCCTTGAGTGTCGAGCGGAAGATCCTTCTGCAACACGTCGGTATCGAACGACGGCGTCTGCTCCGGGTAGAACCACTGCGGACCGAACGAGAAGTCGTCCCAGCCCTTGGGCTGCACGGTCGCGACATCGCGCGTGACGTACGCGTGCGCCGTGCCCCCCTGCAGCGGCGCGCCGAAGAGATACGCAGCGGCGACGCCGGCGCGCACGCTCGAGCCCGCGGTGGCGGATGTCGCTCCTAGCGTCAGCGTCAGCTTGAAGTTGGGCGGCTTGAACTGCG
The DNA here is from genome assembly GCA_963723485.1 of Vulcanimicrobiota bacterium. GTDB lineage: Bacteria > Vulcanimicrobiota > Vulcanimicrobiia > Vulcanimicrobiales > Vulcanimicrobiaceae > Cybelea. The sequence continues at coordinate 482,154 of CAVRQS010000003.1, forward strand.
CAACGCGCAGCGAGCCGTCGATCTTGTTTCCATTCGCGCCCACGCCCTTGACGCCGTAGTACCCGAGAGCCTGTTGCTTCGAAAAGACGATCGGCAGCGAGAAGACGCCGTACGCGTCGGTGCGCACCTGCCCGAGCGGCGACGCGTTGTTGCTCGGATCGGTCAACGTGACCTTGTACATGGCGTCGGTGTCCGCGACGACCTGGTTGCCCTTCACGTAGTACGCCAACCCGGTGAGCTCGCCGCGTTCGCCGGGTTGATACATCTGCCGGTCGGTGAAGATCGTGCCGCGCGAGAGCGGCGCGCCGCTCGCCCATCCGGCGTACACGTCGAAGCGCGAGACGCCGCTGTAGTTCCACGCCGTCACCGTCGCGACGTCGGCCCCCTGCCTCACGACGACGCCGACGTTGGGTGCGTTGTCGTCCTGCGCGCCGGCGGAGCAGCGCTCCACGTCGACGCCGGTCAGATCGAGCTCGCCGCTCGCATCGGTCGCCCCCGTCGCACACGCCTGCGGCGCTGCCTTTCTGTCTTCGGTGAGGCGATACACCGTCACCGCCGCCGCGCGTACCGGTGCGCCGTCGCTCAAGTGCTGCACGAGTACGATGCCGTGCGCCGGGAACCACTGCGCGAACACGCCCAAGTTCGTGATCTGGACGATGCCCGTCAGCCAGGGATCCGAGGCCGGCGAATCCAGCGCGGTGCGAAACCCGTACGCGAACGCGCCGTAATCGCCGCCGGCCTCGTCGCGCAGCGGCACGCGCACGACGCTCTGCGCGTTCGTGCGGGCGCCGGCCAGCGTGCGCGACGGCCAGCCCCTCCACGCCGGCAGCATCGAAAGCGGCGCTGGGAAGCCGAGCAGCTCTTGCGGATCGACGCGCGCGTACGCGGCCTGATAGGCGTTCGCGGGCAGGTTCGTGGCGTAAAAATTCAACGCGACGGGTGCGCCCGCCGGGATGATTGTCGTGCCCGTCGGCGCCCACGCGCCCGGCGCGAAGTCCGAGGTGTGAATCGTCACCCGCTGCGCAGAGCCGAGCGTTTGACCGAACGTGTCCTTCACGCCGGCGCCGATCGTGGCGGCGTACGTGGCGTTCGGATCGAGCGCGTACGGATCGATCGCGATCTGGTTCGACTGATCCGGCACGGTGACGAGCGCCTTCACCGCGGCGGGCGCGGGCGAGATCGTCACCTGGCCGGCGATGGACTTCGGATCGAGCGGATTGGAAAAGGCGATGACCGGGTCGCCGCGCGCGAAGCGGCCGCCGGAGTTCGGACTCGGCGCCGCGGTCGGAACGACCGCGAGCGCGTCGTAGGTGCGAATCTCGCCGCTGAAGCGCCCGGTCGTCGGAACGTTGCCGTACTGCGGTGCGACGCCCGGATCGATCTGCAGCGCGTACGTGGTTGCGCGCCGCAGGTCGTGAACCGGGCGCAGCTCGTACGCCCACTGGTTGAGCGACGGATCGAACAGCTCTTGCGCGTTGCTGCCGGGATAGGGCGTCGGCTGCGCCTTGATGGCGGCCGTAACCGAGACGCGGTCGTCGCCGGCCACGAGCACCGCGTGTTGCGCCAGGGACGCTGCGTCGACGGCCGCGTTGGACGTCACCGAAAGCGTCGGGTGCAGTCCCACCGGCGGCGGCGTAGATTCGTCGTCGGAGGCCTGCGTTTGCGGCAGGCCGGTAAACTCCACCGGCTTCGTCTCGAACGTCCACACGAGATCCTGGGCAAGCGCGTCGCCCTGCAGATCCCGCAGGCCTGCGGCGAGCGTGATTCGCACGCGCGTTCCAAGCGGCAGCGCTTGCTCCGCGACGAACCCGATCATCTTCGGCGTCAGCACGACGAAGTGCCCGCGCAGCGCGGGCGCGACGCCCACGCGGCTCACCACGTCCTGCGGTCCGGGGCCCGCGAGCGCCGTGACCGGCGCCACCGGCTTGTTGAAGATGATGCGAATCTGCGCGAGCGTGTCGGCCTTACCGGTCGGCGAGATCGACGCGATCCATGCGGGCAGCTGCGGCTGTGGAAGCGCCGCGACCGTTCCTAGGCGGTTCGCGTTCTGCGCGGGACCGCCGCACGCGCCGATCACGATCGACGCAAAAATGCCAAAGAGCAGGCCAAAGAAGCGCAACGGGGCGTACATTCCGTGCAGAGGTCATGAAACTCTTTGCGCCGGCGCTGGCCATCTGCGCGTTGCTCGCGATCGTCGTGCTGCGCCTCGGCGGCATCGACGTCGGGCGACTCGATGTGCCGCGCGGTTCGGTCACCTACACCGACCGCAGCGGCGGCGTGCTCGGAACGGTTCTCGGTACCGACGCCCTGCACGCCGTCAGCGTGCCGCTGACGTCGGTTTCGCCCCAATTTCTCGACGCGATCGTCGCGGCAGAGGATGCGCGCTTCTGGCACCACGGCGCGGTCGACGTACCCGCGCTCGTGCGGGCGGCGCGCGACTACGCGATCTTCGGCGAGGCGCGCAGCGGCGGCTCGACGATCGAGATGCAGCTGGCGCGCCTGCTGCGCGGCGAGCCCGGCGCGCTCCGCGGCAAACTCGCGCAGATCGTCACGGCGCAGCGCATTGCGATCGCGTCGAGCAAGAGCGCGGTGCTGGAGGCCTACGTGAATCACGTACCGATGGGAGGGAACCTCTACGGCGTCGAGGCGGCGGCCCGGACCTACTTCGGCGAGCCGGCGAGCGATCTGGATCTCGCGCAGGCCGCGCTGCTCGCGGCCATCCCGAACGACCCGGTTCGTCTCGCGCCCGAGGCCGATTACGCCGCCCTTCGCACGCGCCAGCGGTTCGTTCTTCGGCGCATGGCCGAGCTCGGCGAGATCGCGCCCGAGCGTGCGGCGCAGGCGTTCGATGAAACGCTCGCCATTCGCCGTCACGATTACGGCATCGACGGCGCGGCGCAGGCTCTCTTCCTCCTCTACCGTCACTCCGATGGGCGAGCCGGCCGCGTGCGCACGACCGTCGACGGCGATCTGCAGCGCTTCGTCCAGGCGCAGACGCAGGACGTGATAGCGGCGCTGCAGCGCTATCACGTCACGGACGGCGCAGCGCTCGTCGTCGACAACCGCACCGGCGACGTGCTCGCGTACGTCGGCTCGCCGGACTACTTCTCGCTCGAGGCGCTCGGGAGCAACGACGGCGTGCAGGCGCTGCGCCAGCCCGGGTCGTCGCTCAAACCGTTCGCGTATGAGCTCGCGCTCGAGCGGCGCGCGATCGAGTCGACGACGATCCTCGCGGACGCTCCCGCCTCGTATGCAATCCCCGGCGGCAAGCTCTACCAGCCCGCCGACTACAGCGGACGCTTCAGCGGGCCGGTGCGCGTCCGCTATGCTCTCGCGAACTCACTCAACGCCCCCGCGGTGCAGGTGATGGCGCGGCTTGGCGTCGGCGCGTTTCTCGAGCGTCTGCACGCGCTCGGCTTCACGCACCTGACGCACCCCGCGTCGTACTACGGGCTCGGCCTCACGCTGGGCAGTGGCGAGGTGAGCCTCTGGGAGCTCGTGCAGGCGTATGCGACGATGGCGCGTGATGGCGCGGCCGTGCCGCTGCGCCTCCTGGACCGAGGGAGCGACGCGCCCAGCGTCGGCGACTCGAGCGACTGGCAGCTCGTGACCGACATGCTCGCCGATTCACACGCGCGCGCGAAGTCGTTCGGCGTGGGCTCGGTGCTGCAGATGCCCTTCCCCGCAGCCGTCAAGACGGGAACGTCGTCAGACTTTCGAGACACGTGGGCCGTCGGCTTCACGCGCGACGTTACGGTCGGCGTCTGGGTAGGAAACTTCGACGGCAGCGCGATGCGCGGCGTCTCCGGCGTCACCGGCGCGGGACCGCTGTGGAACCGCATCATGCTCCATCTCTACGAGCGGCGCGACGAACCCCCGCCCTTCGCGCCGCCGCGGGGATTCGTGCGCGCGCCGATCTGCGCGACGACCGGGCACGCGCCGGAGTCCGGCTGTCCGGCGGTGGTGGAAGAGTGGGTGCGGCCCGAGGATCTCGCCGCGGTGCGGCGTCCGGCCGCGCCGTCGCGGGACCAATACGATTCGTGGCTCGCCCTGCAGCCGCCCGGCGCGCCGGGATCGTTGCGAATCGTCTTTCCGCACGACGGCGACGTGTTCGTCCGCACCGAGGGCGGTAACGCCGTGCAAGCGCGGGAACAGCAGCTGGCGCTGCGCGCCGTCGGTTCGAGCGGACCGGTGCGCTGGCGCGTCGGCGGCGAGACGCTCGCGCTCGACGCGACCGGAACCGCGTTCTGGCCGCTGCGTCTGGGCACGTGGCGGATCGAAGCCGCCGATAAGGCACGACGCGATCGCGTGACAATCCGCGTCGTGCCCCCGCCGCACGCAAAGGATCCGGGGTTTACGGTCTTATCACGATGAGCTCTGGCGCGAGCGCTCGACAACCTCCCCAGGTCGATAAGCTAGTAAAAGAACTGCTGGAGCTGGCTGAAGCCCGGTCCGAAGGCCCATCCCGTGCGGGTCGCCGGGTCGATCACCGGCGCCGGCTCGCCGATCGCGAACTTGAATCCGGTGATCGTCTCGATGTTGTTGCCCTTCTCGTCGTATACGATTAGCGCGCTGCCCGAGCCGCAGGCGTAGTACGTCTCGGTGACGAGGAAGAGACCGTTGACCGGATCGTTCGCGACGCCCGAGCCGCTATTGGTTTGCGACGTGTCGCTCGTGCACGGGAGCTGCGCGAAGGTCCCGGTCTGCTGCGCGAGGTTGTAGAACTCGACCTGAGCGTTGAGCTCGGTGGTGGTGGCCGCGATGCCGGTCGTGGGATCCACCGCCAAACCGTTGACGTCGCCTGCGTGGAAGAAGCCGTTGTTGAGACCGTCGAAGCGCGTCTCCTTGCCCGTTGTCAGGTCGACGATCACGTTGAGCGGCGGGTCTCCGCCGACGGCGCCGCCGTCCGGCGAGAGCGCAATAATCGCTTGGTTTGTCGTGGTGTCCTGGCCGAACTGCGGATCGTTACCGACGCCGAACAGATTGGGGTCGAGGTGAATGACTTTGCTGACGGTGTTCTTCGCGACGTCGGACACGATGATGACCGGTTTGTCTTGCTTCTTGAGCTCGATGGCAAAAAGCGCGTCCGTCGACGTTACCTGGTTGGGGCCGGCAGCCTGCACGTTGACGTCCCGAATCGGAGAGGTCCAGGCGTTGGTGAACTTGCCCTTCGTGACGGGATTCATCACGTCATAGAAGCGCTTCGCGTAGATCTGGCCCCGCGGCACGACGAAGCGCGTGACGAGCGCAACGTCCCGTGCGAATATGGCGTCCACGGCATAGGACGTCCCTGGAGGAAGCTTCTTCGGAAAGGATTTCGTGATCGTTCCGCTGTTCTGATCGAACGTCTCGACGTCGCTCGCCGTCGCGAGTACGCCGGCGGTGCCGTTGCGATCGACGTCGAAGCCGAAGACCTGTCCGCCGTTCTTGGTCGTTAGCACCTTGCCGAGCCCGACCGCGTGTTTCGTTTCCAGGGCGCGCGAACCGGACGGCGTGAGCGACGTGACTGGAGCGAGCAGCGGGGCCGAGGCCCCGCTGCTGCACGCCCCCAAGGCGGCGGCCGCCGCCCACGCGGGCAGCGCGCACTTGACGTTCAACCCGTTCATGTTCTCCTATTGTTCTAAGACGCGTAGATCGTTATGGTTGTCGTCGTTGAAATAGAGCTTGGTGTCGGCGGCGGACCGCCCCGTTGCGACCATCCCGAAGATCGCCCCGGGAGCGCCCTCGTCGACGTTGCGCGTGTCCAGCACCTTTCCGGATCGTGAGATCTCTACCATGATGTTACGTCCGCTCGGATTCGACGTGTTGCCGACGACTAGGTTGCCGTTGAAGAGCAGCGCCGAGCTGACCGGCCCGTTGAGCGGCGGGCCCGACAAGAGCACGCGCGCCTGGCCGGCCGCGGGGCCCTTGAACTTCAGGCCGCCCTTTTCGACGATGATGCCGCCGTTCGGAATCGTGCTGACCTTATCGAACGCCACCACCGTGTCGTTGGTCCCGTCCACGATGTACAGCGTGTCGATGCTCGCGTCGTACGCGAGGCCCGAGGGAGCGAAGATGCTGCCCGGCTTGCCGTGGTTGACCGCGAAGCCCTTCGCGATCACGTCGTACGTGAATTTCGAGCCGAGGTTGATACGCACTACCGTCCCGACGCCCGCATTGCTCTCGTAGAATGCGGGGCTTCCCGAGGTCGGCTGCGCGAAGATCTGACCGAAGGGATGATTAAAGGGCTTACCCGTGATGTTGGTTTCGAGCTTTCCGGTCGCGGAGATCACGGGATTATCGTTGGCGGTCCACGCCGCGGCCCAGATGTCGTCGGCGGGCCCGAGCGCCAGGGCGTCGCATCCGACGAGCGTCTTGTTGTGGGATACCAATGTCGGCTTAGAGCCCGGCTTCGGGTGCAGCGCCACGATCGTAAAACCCGTGCCCTGCACGTTCTTCTTGTCGTTGAAGTTGCAGACGACGAGGTCGCCCTTCGTGAAGTCCCCCGTTGTCGACGGTGCGACCGTCAGACCGTAGGGATTCAGCTGCCCGTACTTCGGATCGACGGTCGACCCGATGACGACCTTTTTTTTGAGCAGCTTGAGGATCGAGCGCTCTTTGTCAGGCAGCGCGCGATCGGTCGATTGGTTCATTAGACCCGTCGCCTGCGGGGGAACGACGCCGCCGCCGCGGCAGCCTGCGATCGCGAAGATGGCGATTGCCGCAACGGCAACTCGTTGCATGGGTGAACTCATCATACAAACCTCCAGAGAATGAGCGAGGGGCGGGGTACGGTGGCACCACCCTATGACCCAGGCATGAAAAAATTCTGAAAACCAGGGTGCTACGTTGCGGCAACCTCGCTGCGCGACGATGGCGCCGATGCACAAGGACCCTGCCGCAATCGCACGGCGCCTCCTCGCGGGCGATCGCCGCCGTCCGCCCGAACCCACCGTGATCGAGGCGCTGCTGCGCTTCGGTGGCGGCGCGCTCGCATACGCGCTGCGCAGCCGTATTCGCGTGGTGCTCCTGCGTCCTGCAGAGCGCTACCGCGAGGCGTCGCCGGCTCTGGCTCGGCTAGGCATCGACGTCGACGCTTGGCCGGCGCCCCCCGCGGGGCTCTTCGTGGTCGAGGAACGAGCGCTGTTCCTGCGGTCGCGCAGCCCGATGACCGTGGCGCACGAGTTCGGCCACGCGCTCGACTGCGCGCTCGGCGGTGGGGTCTATCGCAGCGGCATCGATCCGCGGCTTCGAGCCCTCTTCGCGAATGCGGTGAGCTTCGTCACGCCGTACGCGGCGACCGGAGTCGACGAGTACTTCGCGGAATCGCTCCGCGCCTACGTGGAGGCCAACGATCCCGCGTCGCCGTGGCCGCGCGCGACGCGCGCGCGCCTGCGTCACGCGGATCCGGCCATGCTCGAGTTCGTGGAAGCGCTGTTCGAGCGGGAGTTCGGAGCCGCCCTCCGCGAGACGAGCGACTGCGGCGTCGTCTCTATTTGACTGCGCGCACCTGCGCGACGCTGACGCCGGATGCGCGATTGTGCCACGAGCTGCGCACGTACGTGATCGCCGCGGCGATTTGTTCGTCGGAAAGCACGCCGCCCCAGTGCGGCATGATTCCGCTGTATGCGTGGCCGTTCACGACGACTCTCCCATCGAGACCGTCCTTGACGATGGCGATCACCGCGATGGGGTTGCCCGTGACCACCGGATTGCCGGCCAGAGGTGGGAACGCTCCGCTTACTCCCTCGCCGTCGGCTTGATGACAACTCGAGCAGTTCGCCATGTAGACGACCGCGCCATCGCTGGCCGACGCCGGATTTGCCGCCTCGGCAGATGCCGAGGCGAAAGCGGCCGCGCCGTGCGCGCCCTTTGCGCAGGCGGCGAGCAACGCCACCGCGAGCGCGCACGCGATCCTCATGCGGTTTTGCGCGGACGCGAGCTCATCGCCCAGACGAGCGCGACGAGGAGAAAGTTCGCCACGAGCGAGCTGCCGCCGTACGACATGAAGGGCAGCGTTATTCCCGTCAGCGGAAGCAGACCGATCACGCCGCTGACGATAATGACGACCTGAAAGCCCAGCGTCGCGGCGAGCCCGGTCGCGAGCAGTTTCGTGTAGAGATCCGGCTGCTGCAGACCCGTGGCGAAGATCCTTCGTACGACGTTCAGGAAGATCACCAGCACGACGAGCGCTCCGATCACGCCGAACTCTTCCGCGAACGCTGCATACACATAGTCCGTTGCCACGTCGGGGATCATTCCGGGATGTCCGAGCCGGTACCCGCTCCCGAACAGACCGCCCGCCGCGAGCGAATAGTATGCCTGCGACGACTGGTATCCCGCGCCGAACGGATCGGAGAAGGGGTTGCGCCAGATGGCGATGCGCGCGTGCACGTACGGATAGTGATGGACGGCCCAGAAGGCGCCCACGACGAAGAGCACCGCCCCGAACAGCACGATGTCCGCGCGGCGCGTCGCGACGTAGAGAATCGTCGCGAACGTCGCGAGCAGCAGCGTCGCCATCCCGAGGTCGCGCTGAACGACGAGTATCGCGATGGAGACGCCCCAGCCGATGAAGAGCGGCCCGAGATGCTTGACGTTGGCGCGCAGCGACCACGGCCGTGCGTTGCCGATCACATCGGCCGTCTCGGCGAGGTACGCGGCCAAGAAGAGCACGATGAAGAGCTTGATCAGCTCTATCGGCTCGTACTCGATCGGACCCAGCCGGATCCAGAGGCGCGCGCCGTTGATCTCTTCGCCGAAGAACAGCAGTAGCGCGAACAGCACCAGCGACGCGATGACCCAGAGATATTTGAACGCGGCGAAGCGGCGAAAACTCGAGAATACGGGACCGAGGCCGATTGCGAGGAGGAGCGACACGACCAGCCATGCCTGCTGGCGTTGCGCGAGCTCGGGCGAGAGGCGATCTACGAGCGCCAATCCGAGCGCCGCGAGCACCACGGCCAGCGCCGGCAGCGCGTCGTCGCGCACGCCGTTCGACGGCTGCCACAGCACCCAGATCACGGCAAGCGCCGCGAGGAGCACGAAGACCCAGGGCGGTCCCACCGCGTTGCGCGGCGCGGATGAAAGGATCAGCGCGGCGACGCCAAGCGCGCCCGCCATCGGTGCGACGCGCCGTAGGATTACCAGCGGCCGGTGACCGCCCCGACGAGGAATGCGATCGCGGCGGCGAGGCGTCCGGGCGGACGCGGCGCGCCGGCGCACGCATCGCGCGGCGTGACGTCGTCCCGTTCGAATCGCGCGATGAGTACGCGCTCGCCCGGGTCGCCGGCCTCGAGGCTGGCGAGCACGGCACGGCGCTCGGCATCGCCGCGCATCCGCCGCCCGAGGAGCACGATCGCATCCCCCGGCGCAAGCATCGCACTCGATATGGTGACGTCGAGAACCGGCGCGACCGCAAAAGCGCGGACGAGCAGCGGGCCGCCGCGCTCTTCGAAGACGTCGTCGCGGGATAGCGGCATGACCTCGCCATCGCGGGCGAGATAGGCAGCCGTCGAACCGGCGTGCATGACGTACGCGTGGCCATGCGCGATTACGACGGCGGTCAGCGACGCTGCCGCCGTAACGTAATCCTCGTGGCTCGCGGTGCCTGCGTAGAGGTCGCCGTTCACGCGCGCCAGCACGCCGTGCATCGCGGTCGCCGCCGCCTGGGGGCGATCGACTGCCGACCGAAAGCGTGCGCTGCGAGTGCGGCGCTCGCATTCGGCGCGAAGCCGTGCGAGCAGCGCGGTCTCGGTGGAGACTCCGCCGATGCTGCCGAAGCCGCGCGCGATGGCCAAGAGCCACGTGTGCGGCCCGAGCTGAAGGCTCAGGCACGACGCGCGGTCGCCGCGGATCGCAAGCGTCATCCGGGGCGCACCGACTTGACGACGATGCGCGTCCCTCCAACGTCGATCTCGTCGCCCGGACGGACCTCGATGGCATCGCTTACCCGACGACTGTTCAGAAACGTGCCGTTGCTGCTCTTGAGGTCCTCGATAAACACGATGCCGTCTTGGCTCTCGAAGCGCGCGTGACGGCGGCTCACCTCGGAATCGCGCAGAACGATCTCCGTCCCTCTGTCGCGCCCGACCTCCAGCGGCGGGCGGCCCTCGAACGAACGGTTCGCACCGCGCTCGAGGATCTCGAGCCGCAAGCGCAAGGGCGTGACGCGGCCGATTTCCGCGGCGGTGCGCGCCGGGAGCCGAGCACTCAACGCCGCGACGAGCGCGAGCGCCGCGGTGATCTCCAGCGAGCCGATGCGCATTTGCCGCTCGAAGCCGGCGGCGGCGATCTCGAGTGTCACGAGGATTCCAACCGCATCTTCGTGTCACCGAAGAGCAGCTCGTCCCCGTCGCGCAGCGTCTGCGAGTGCACGCGGCGGCCGTTGACGTACGTTCCGTTCGTCGATCCCATGTCGCGGACGACCGGCTCGCCGCCGCGTACCTCCACGACCGCGTGCGTCCGTGAAGCGCTGGGATCCACTAAGACGATTTCGCTCTCCTCACTGCGGCCAATTCGAGCCTTACCTTCAATCGAATATACCCCGTCTGGCGGGACCCCTTTGAGCATGCGCAGGCAAAATCGCTCGGGAGCGCTCGCCGCGTCGCCGACCTGGACGGCGATCGCGCCGAGCGGAATGCCGGGCCGTGCGGTCATCGTCACGCGCGCGTCGCCGTCCCGGAAGGCGATCCCGACGCGCGCGGCGAGATCGCATAACAAGTCGGCCCATGCACGCTCCAGGTACTCCCTGTGCTCGGCGAGTCGCTCGAAGTCATCCGGACTCACGAAGACGACGTATGCAGCCGGTGCGTTCAGGCGCCCGTCGTCGCCTCGGGTTTGGGCTTGCATCGTGGACACGAGCTTACGGGCGACTTGAGCCGGCTCCAGGTCACTCGGAAAAGACTTCGCAAACGCACGCTCGATGAACGTCGCGCAAAGCTGCTCGATTTTCGAAAGTACGCTCACGAACGGTGCTCGACCCTGGCGATATAGAAGCCGTCGCGTCCGTCTATGCCGGGTGGAACGAGCACGTCGCCGCCCTCCGTCAGCAGCGGCTCGTACGCGGCTGGGATCAAGCCCCGCTCGAAGTTCTCTCGCGCCAAAAAGTCGTCGATCACTTCCGTCGTTTCGCGTGGGTCGGTCGAACAGGCTGCGTAGACCAGCGTGCCCCCCGGGTAAACATGGCGGGCCATCCGCTCGAGCAAGGCTCGCTGCGTTAGCGACAGCCGTTCGCCGTCGGTGCCTTGCTTCTTCCAGCGTGTCTCCGGGTGCCGGCCGACCAGGCCGATTCCCGAGCACGGCGCGTCGAGGAGGATGCGATCGAAGCGCTGCTCTCCCAGCAGCTCGCACGCCGCGGCATCACCCGTCACGACGCCGGCGACGACTCCGGCCTCCTCCAGCCGGCGGCCGAGCGTCGCGACCTTACGCGCATCTCGCTCGACGCAGGTCAGGCTACCGCGTCCGGCGAGACGCGCGCCGATCTGCAGCGTCTTGTTGCCGCGACCGCTGCACGCGTCGAGAATCGCCTCGCCGGGCTGCGGGCCCAGCACGTCCACGGCCATCGCCGAACTCTCGGACTGCGCCCACCAGACGCCCTCGCCGATCGGCGGCAGGCCGCCGCGTTCCATCAACAGTACCTCCGGCACGATCCCTGAGCCGCGCGTCTCGATTCCCGCCGCCGAAAGTCGCCGCGCCGCTTCGTCCGGCGCGGCCTTGAACGCGTTGATAACCAGCGCACCTCGCGCCGGCTCGTCGACCGCCGCACAAATCCTTTCCGCGTCCGCACCGAAGACGTGCTGCCACTGACGCACGAGCCACGTCGGCAGCGAATAGAGCGTCGCGAGGTACTCCTGCGCGTTGTCGAATTGCTCGCGCTGCGGCGGCGGCGGCCGCTGCCGCAGAAAGCTCCGCAGCACGGCATTCACCAAGTTGCCCAGCCCGCGATGCCCGTGCCGCTTGGCGAGGTTGACGAATTCGAAGACGGTCGCGTGCTCGTCGGCATTCGTGTAGATCAGCTCGTACGTCGCCAGCCGCAGCAGCTCGCGAATCACCCCCGGCAGTCCGCGCTGGGAGGCGAGGAACGGTTCGAGGTACCAGTCGATCGTGCGCCGCATCTTGATCGCGCCGTAGGCGAGCTCCGCGGCGAACGCGCGATCCCGTCCGCCGAGCTGTGCGCGGCGAACGCGATAATCGAACGACGCCTGCGCTCCCCGCTCCACTCCCCTCGTTTCGGGAAACACGTCGCATACGACGCTGAGCGCGAGCTCGCGGGCGTTCATCGCGTCCTTCGATGGATTTTATGAAGATACGCCGCGCCGCTCATCTTTCCACGGTTGGGTGCGATCAACTCGTCGATCACGAGCCCGTCGTCCGGCGCGAGGTGGGCGCGCAGGATCTTGACGCTCTCGCCGTCGACGTTGGCCCGCGCCGCCGGACGCGGCGAGTAGGCGCGGACGATGTTGACGACGCGCTGCGGCGGCCATCCGAGGTCGACGTCCAGATCGCTGCGCGCGATCGGCCGCGTCCAGCTCGGCTCGCCGCGCTGCGGGATCGCCTCGAGCTTACCGTGTTCAGCCAACTCGATGGCTTTTGCGAGGGCGTCGGCGCCAGTCGAGGCCAGCCGGTCGTGCAGCTCGCCGTAGGTTTCGTCCGGAGCGATCGCGACGCGCTCCTGCAGAACGACGTCGCCGGTGTCGAGGCCGGCATCCATCAGCATGATGCTGACGCCCGTCTCGCTGTCGCCGCCGAGAATTGCGGCCTGAATCGGCGTCGCGCCGCGGTACTTCGGCAACAGCGACGGGTGAACGTTGAGCGCGCCGACGCGCGGCAGGCCGAGCAGCTCTCGCGGCAAGATGCGTCCGTATGCGGCGAGGGCGATGAGGTCGATCCCATCGTTCTGCAGCTCCGCCGCGTACGCACGCAGCGCGAGCGGCTCGTCAATATGCAGACCGAGCTCGAGTGCGGCGCGCTTGACGGGGCTCGGCGTGAGGCGCTGGCCGCGTCCCGCGGGGCGGTCGGGGCGGGTCGCCACGCGGACGAGCTGCGTACGGGCCGCGACCACGCGCAGACTCGGCACCGCGAATGCGGCGGTGCCGAGAAAGAGCGTCCTCACGCCTCGGCCGTTTCCTTGTCCTCTTCGGAGACGGCGGGACGGACGTTCTTCGCCCGGTCGATGTAGAGCGCGCCGTTGAGGTGATCGACCTCATGCTGGAGACATTGCGCCAGCAGCCCCTCGCCCTCGATGCGAACCTTGCGCCCCAAACGGTCGAGGCCCGTGACGGCCGCGCGTTTATAGCGAGCGATCTCGCCGACCATTCCGGGCACCGAGAGACAACCTTCTCGCAGCTCGACCTCTTCGGTCAGAGCCTCAAGCTTCGGATTGATCACGACCGCAGGCGGATGTTCGTCGTCGTTGACGTCCATCACGAACACGCGCTTCGAAACGTTGACTTGCGGCGCCGCGAGGCCGACTCCGGGAGCCGCGTACATCGTCTCGAACATGTCGTCGATCAATTGCTGAAAGAGCGGATCGTCGATCTCGCGGGGATCGACCCTCCTCGCGATCTTGCGCAGCGTCGGATGACCCTCGGCGAGGATCTCGCGAATATACGGCATTGCGGGCGGCTATTCTGCGTGGGCGCCGCCCGCTACTTTTTGCCGAACATCCGTCCTTCGACTACGCGCCCTTCGACTCGCTACGCTCGCTCGGGACGCTGCGCTCAGGATGAGAACCCGCGATCGCTATTTCGTCTTGAAAGACGCTACCAAGAAGTGCGGGCTGCAGTTAACTCCGCCGTCGTTCCAGAGCAGGCTGACGGCCTGTTCGGGCCCGATGGAATAGCTCGGCGGCAAGGACGAGGCGTAGTATACCGGATTCGAGTAGGTCGGGTTCGCGTGCGGGGTTGGGATCTGCGACTTACTGATTTGAGCGAAGTTGCCCGTAAACGTCGAGTTACCGTTCGATTGCACGAGGTAGAAGTTGAAGCTATTGCTCGGCGGCAGTGCGCCCTTGGTGGAGACGTAGACGTTGCCTAATGCCGGTGGAGCATTCTTGCTATTTGGGATCGGATACAGCACCTCGAGCTGATTCGGGGGGCCGCCGCAGTTGCTGCTCGGACCCGGAGCGGGGCTGCTGTTGCTACCGTTGCAAGCGGATAACAGTGTCGCTGCGGTAAGGATGGCGGATAGCGCGCCAATCGACTTGTTCATGCGGAACCATCCTCTCCGCCGGCTTCTCCGCCCTGCCGGCCGTAATGTGAATATCCTTAAAGAATATACCCCGAAAGGTCGGCATTCTCGACCACGTCAGCGAGCCGTCCGCGCACGTATTCGCCGTCGATGACGACGGCGCCGGTCGTTTCGGGCGCGGCGAAGCTGACGTCTTCGAGCACCCGCTCGAGGACCGTATGGAGTCGCCGGGCGCCGATGTTTTCGGTCTGCTCGTTCACGCGCATCGCGAACGTCGCGAGCTGCTCGATTGCATCGCCCTGGAACTCGAGCGTGACGCCGTCCGCAGCAAGCAGCGCCTTGTATTGTTCGACCAACGCATTCTTGGGTTGCGTGAGGATGGTCTTGAAATCTTCAGCGGTCAGCGAGTCCAGCTCCACGCGAATCGGCAGGCGTCCCTGAAGCTCGGGAATCAGATCGGACGGTTTGCTTATGTGAAACGCGCCTGCCGCGATGAAGAGGATGTGATCGGTCTTGATCGTGCCGTGTTTCGTATTCACGGTTGACCCTTCGACGATCGGCAGGATGTCGCGCTGGACGCCCTCGCGAGATACGTCCGGGCCGCCCCGTTGCTGTTGCGAACCCGCGACCTTGTCGATCTCGTCGATGAAGATGATGCCGTCTTCGCCCGCGCGGCGCAGCGCCTCGCGTTTGACGGCATCCATGTCGATCAGCTTGGCGCCCTCTTCCTGCTTGAAGATTTTCAGCGCCTCGGCGACGGTCACGCGCTTACGCGTGCGGCGTTTCGGCAGGATGCCGCCGAGCATTTCGCCGAGGTCGCCGGCCTGGTCCATGCTCCCGCCGATGACGCCGATCGGCAGGCTCGGCGTCTCTTCGACCTCGATCTCGATTAGCCGAACGTCGTAAAACCCGCGTTCGATCTCACCGCGCGTCTGATCTCGAACGCGCTGCGCGTCGGGCGAAACCGAGACCGAGGGGCCCGCCTGCGACGCCTGCCCCGGGAGGCTGCTTCCGAAGATCGATCCCAACGCCGCGCCGAACGGATTAGCCGGCGACTGGCCCGGCGGACGCGTCTCGGGATGGAGCGCGTCAATGACGCGCTCGACGGCGTGCCGTTCCGCCAGCTCGCGTACCTCTTCGCGGCGCTCGTCCGTCACGGTCCGGATCGACGCCTCGACGAGGTCGCGCACCATAGACTCGACATCTCGTCCGACGTAGCCGACCTCGGTGTACTTCGTGGCCTCCACCTTGACGAACGGCGCACCAACGAGCGCGGCGAGGCGCCGGGCGATCTCGGTCTTGCCGACGCCCGTCGGGCCGATCATCAGGATATTCTTCGGCGTGATCTCGTCGCGCAGGTCTTCGCGCGCGCGCGCGCGCCGATACCGATTGCGCAGCGCGATCGCGACGGCGCGCTTCGCCTTGGCCTGCCCGACGATGTACTTATCGAGCTCGGCGACGACTTGTCGAGGCGTGAGCGCCGTCGGTTCCACGCTCGTCATCGCTGTCACGGCAAGTTCTCCACGATGATGTCGTCGTTGGTATAGATGCAGATCTCGCCGGCGATCTCGAGCGCCTTGCGGGCAATTTCGGAGGCGCCGAGCTGCGTGTTGCGCAGTAGCGCAGCGGCGGCGGCCTGCGCGTAGGCGCCCCCGCTGCCGATCGCGGCGATCCCCTCGTCCGGCTCGATCACGTCGCCGGTTCCGGAGAGGACGAACAGGTGCTCGGCGTTGCCGACGATCATCAGTGCCTCGAGGCGTCGCAGGGCGCGATCTTGCCGCCAGTCCTTAGCGAGCTCGACCGCCGCGCGCGTCAGATCCTTGAACTCGGCGAATTTGCTTTCGAATTTTTCGAGCAGCGTGATGCCGTCGGCGGCCGAGCCGGCAAAGCCGGCCAGCACCTTGCCGCCCGACGTCTTGCGGACCTTTCGCGCGCCGTGTTTGACGATGGTCTTGTCGAGCGTAACCTGCCCGTCACCCGCGATCGCGAGCTTGCCGTCGCGCCGCACCGCCAGAATCGTCGTGGACCGAAGCTTCATGCTAGCGTGACTACCCCGCAGGCGCAAAGAGGGTTTCAACGGCCAGGGATTCGATCGCGGCCAGCGCGCGCTGCGCCGACATCCTGCGCCTCTCTCGCTTGCCGAGCTGCGCATCCTGCACCGGCGCGGGCGGAAACGCGCCCCAGGTCACGTTCGCCGGCTGAAAGTCCGGCGTCTGCCGATTTTGCAGGTGCGCGACGACGGCACCCAAGGCGCTCTCACGCGGAAAATCGATCGGCTCAAGGCCCGCGATCGCGCGCGCGGCGTGGATGCCCGTCATGGCGCCGCATGCCGCCGCTTCGACATAGCCTTCGGCTCCGGTGATCTGTCCGGCAAAGTACAGCGCTTCGCTTCCACGCAACTTCAAGTGCGAGTCGAGCAGCCGCGGCGAGTCGATGAACGTGTTCCGATGCATTACGCCGAGCCGAAGCCATTCTGCCCGCTGCAGGCCGGGCAGCTTCCCGAACGCCTCGCGCTGCGCGGGCCAGGTGAGGCGCGTCTGAAATCCGACGAGATTGTAGGCGCTCGCGTCGGCGTTCTCTGTACGCAGCTGCACGACGGCGTACGGCGCGCGGCCGGTGCGTGGATCGCGCAACCCGACCGGTTTCAGCGGCCCGAAGCGCAGCACGTCGTCGCCGCGGTCGGCCATCTCTTCGATCGGCAGACATCCCTCGAAATAGCGCGTCGCCTCGAACGCCTTCGCGGGATGGCGCTCGAGCGTACGAAGACCGGCGAGCAACCCTTCGTAGGCCGCGCGGTCCAGCGGAATGTTGAGGTAGTCGTCTCCTTCACCTTTGTCGTAGCGCGATTTTCGGTACATCTGCGACTCGTCGATCGAATCGGCCGCGACGATGGGCGACGCCGCGTCGTAATAATGCAGCCTCGGCCTGTTTCCGGTGCGGGCTCCGAGCAGAGCATCGAGCTGCGCCAGGAATTCATCGCTGGGCAGCGGGCCGCAGGCGATGATGGCCGGGCGATCCAGGGGAAGGGTTCGCACCTCCTCGCGATGCAGCCGGATCCGCGGCTCGGACAGGATGCGCGATTCGACGAGGCTCGAAAAGCGATCGCGATCCACCGCCAGCGCGCCGCCGGCCGGAACCGCGCTTTCGCGAGCGCAACCCACGATCAGCGAACGCAGGAGCGCCAGCTCCGCCTTGAGCAGTCCAACGGCGTTTTCGAGCGCGGCGCCGCGCAGCGAGTTGCTGCAAACGAGCTCCGCCAGCGTGCCCGTGTGGTGGGCGGGTCCGCTGCGCCGCGGGCGCATCTCGTAGAGGTCCACGTGGACGCCATAGCGCGCCGCCTGCCATGCCGCCTCGCATCCCGCGAGCCCGCCGCCGACGACGGTCAAGCGGGGGGTCATGCTTCGATTGGTTCGCGCTCCGCTGCGGCGGCCTCGCTCGTCGCGAGCGCGCTGACGTCGTGGCCGCGGTCGGCCGCGCATTGCAATTGGACGGCGCCGCCGCGGCGCGTTTTTTCGACGACGTACGATCCGCAAACGGGACACCGTTCGCGTGCTACGGCGTCCCAGGAGATGAAGTCGCAGTTCGGATACTTCGCGCAGCCGTAAAATAGGCGTCCCTTCTTCGACCGACGCTCGACGATGGCGCCGCCGCACTTGGGACAATCGACGCCGGTCTCCTTGACGATCGGCTTGGTGGTCTTACACTCGGGGTATCCGGTGCACGAGATGAACTTTCCAAAACGGCCCGTCTTGACGACCATGGGACGCCCACAGTTCGGGCATATCTCGTCCGTCGGCTCGTCGCGCAGCTCGAGCCGCGGCAGCTTCTTCTCGGCCGTGTCGAGGTCGCTCTCGAAGGGGCCGTAGAATCGCTGCAGCAGGGCGATCCAGTTCTCGTGTCCCTCCGCGATCTTGTCGAGGTCGCCTTCCATCTGCGCGGTGAAGTGCAGGCTGACGATGTTCGGAAAGTGCTCGACCAGCAAGTCGTTGACTGCCGCGCCGATCTCGGTCGGGACGAAGCGGCGGTCTTGCTGCGTGACGTAGCCGCGCGCCTGTATGGTCTCGACGATGGCGGAATAGGTGGATGGGCGTCCGATGCCGTTCTCCTCGAGCGCCTTTACCAAGGCGGCTTCGGTGTAGCGCGGCGGAGGTTCCGTGAAGTGTTGCTTGGAGGCCAGTTTCCGGCAATCCAGCTCCTGTTTTTCTTCTAATTGCGGGATACGGACGCGCCCCTTGCCCGCAGCCTCCTCGTCCCGGCTCTCCTCGTAGACTCGCGTGAACCCCGGAAACCGCACGATGGTCCCGGTGGCCCGGAATCCGTATTCGTTCGCCGTTACGTCGACCACGGTCTGATCGAGCAGCGCCGGCGCCATTTGCGAGGCAACGAACCGCTCCCAGATCATCGTGTAGAGGCGAAGTTCGTCACGCTTCAGCACCCCGGCAAGCTTCTCGGGGGTGTGCAGCACCGAAGTCGGGCGAATCGCCTCGTGGGCGTCTTGCGCGCCCTCCCGCACGCGATGACGGGTGCCGCCGTGGAACTCTTTGCCGTACGTGCTCACGATGAACTGCTCGGCCGCCGCGTGCGCCTGGTCGCTGATTCGCGTCGAATCCGTGCGCATATAGGTGATCAGACCTTCGGTTCCCTGGCTCCCGCCGAGGTCGACGCCCTCGTAGAGCGCCTGCGCCAGCTGCATCGCCCGGCGTACGCGCATCTTGAGTTTTCGCGACGCCTCCTGTTGCAGCGTCGACGTCGTGAACGGCGGCGGCGCATGCCGGCGCAGTTCGCGTTTCTTGACGGCTGCAACGCGAAACGCGGCGCCCTCGAGGTCGCGCAGGACGGCGTCGGCGGCCGCCTGGGTGGCGATCTCGAGCTTACTACCGCGATGCGATATCAGATCCGCCGAAAAGCCGGCGTCCGCCGACGCTCCGATGGGCGCCAGCAGCGCAATGATGGTCCAGTATTCTCGGGGAACGAAGGCTGCGATCTCGCGTTCGCGGTCGACGATGAGCTTGACGGCGACGGATTGAACGCGGCCCGCGGACAGCCCGCCGCGCACTTTTGCCCATAGCAACGGCGATATCTTATAACCGACGAGACGGTCCAGAATGCGCCTCGCCTGCTGGGCGTTGACGCGGTCCATGTCGATGTGATGCGGGTGCTTGAGAGCGGCCAGAGCGGCGTCTCTGGTGATCTCGTGGAGCTCGATGCGCTTCGGGTCGGAGAGCCGCAGGAGCTCGCTCAGATGCCAGGCGATTGCCTCGCCCTCACGATCCGGGTCGGTCGCGAGGTACACGTCGGTCGCACTTTTGACGGCGCCGCGCAGCTCCTTGATCACGTCGCCTTTTCCCTTGATCGTAAGGTATTTTGGTGCAAAATCATGTTCGACGTCGACGCCCAACGTGCTCTTGGGAAGGTCGCGTACGTGCCCCACCGATGCTTTCACGGAGTAGCGCGCGGGCAGGAACTTTTTGATCGTCCGCGCTTTCGTGGGCGACTCCACGATGATCAGGGGCTTTTTCACGGGCCTTAGTATACCGCCGGGGTCAAGGCTCCGCAAATTGTCGAATATTTGCGCGCGTGCGAATTTGCATCATTTGGAGAAATCCTCTATGATGCGCTCAAAAGCGCTGCAACGGCGCTGTCCACTAACGCTAATCGTCCCCGGGGACGAGGAGGAATGAATGGACTCGGATTCCATACTTGGCGGCGACATGCCGATGGAGGCTCCAAAGCCCCGTCGCAAGGCACGCCGTCGTAAGGCCGCCGCAACCAACGGTCGTAAGGCTGCCGCAACCAACGGTCGCAAGAAATCCGCCGGAGGCCGGAAGAAGGCCGCGCGTAAGGCCGGCGGAGCGCGCAAGAAAGCCGCACGCAAGGGCACGCGTAAGAAGAGCACCGGCCGCAAAAAGGGCGGACGCAAGAAAGCCGCCGGCGGACGCAAGAAGGGCGGGCGCAAGAAGGCCGCCGGCGGACGCAAGAAGGGCGGCCGCAAGAAGGCCGCCGGCGGACGCAAGAAGGGCGGGCGTAAGAAGGCCGCCGGCGGACGCAAGAAGAGCGCCGGGGGACGCAAAAAAGCCGGCCGCAAGAAGGGCGCCGGCGGACGGAAAAAGGGCGGGCGTAAGACGAAAGCCTAATCTCTGAGAACAGTCGAAGCGGGCGATCGCGATTGCGGTCGCCCGCTATTTTTATCGCGCGAGCTCGGGGGCCCGTCCGCCGTGCTCTTCGACCCAGTGGCACGCGGCGAAGTGTCCGGGCTCGTATTCGCGCAGGGGCGGCTCCTCGGTAACGCACCGGTCGAACGCGACCGGGCAACGCGTGTGAAAGCGGCATCCCGAGGGCGGATTAACCGGCGACGGAATGTCGCCCGTCAATACGACGCGCTTACGTCGTTTCTCCAACACCGGATCCGGAATCGGAATTGCCGAGAGGAGCGCTTGAGTGTACGGGTGCAGCGGATTCTGATAGAGCGCCTCCCGGTCGGCCAGCTCCACGATCTTACCGACGTACATGACGGCGACGCGCGTCGAGATGTGCCGCACCACCGAGAGATCGTGCGCGATGAACAAGTAGGTCAGGCCAAACCTCTCCTGGAGCTCTTCCAATAGATTGATGACCTGGGCTTGAATCGAGACGTCGAGCGCCGATACCGGCTCGTCGCACACGATGAACCTCGGGTTGACCGCGAGAGCGCGCGCGACGCCGACGCGCTGACGCTGACCGCCCGAGAATTCGTGCGGGTAGCGATTGGCGTGATAGGGCTGAAGACCCACTAGCCCGAGCAGCTCGCGCACGCGCCGCTGCGTCTCCTTGCCATTGGTGATGCCGTGAATCTGAAGCGGCTCGGCGATGATGTCGCCGATCGTCATCCTCGGGTTGAGCGAGGCGAACGGATCCTGAAAGATGATCTGCATCGAGCGGCGCAGGCGGCGAATTTCGCCGCGTTTCATGGCCAGTACGTTCGCGCCCTCGAATCGGATCTCGCCCCGAGTGGCCGGGAGAAGCCGCAGCAGCAGGCGTCCGATGGTAGTCTTGCCGGAGCCCGACTCACCGACGAGTCCGAGCGTCTCGCCCTGCTCGATCGTAAAGCTGACGCCGTCGACGGCTCGCACGTCCGCCACGTGCCGCGACATCAGCCCGGCGTGGATCGGAAAATACTTGAAGAGGTCTTTGACCTCGACGAGCGTGCCGTCGCTCACGATGCCGGTACGATGGGGAGGGTCGCCGCCGATTCCGGACGCTGGTCGCGAGCGCGTTCGTCGTAGAGATAACAGCGCGCCACGTGGCCCCCGCCGAAATCGTACAGTGGCACGGGTTCGTCGCAGATCGGCATTCGGTATGCGCAACGCGGCGCGAACGCGCACCCAGGCGGCAGCCGCAGAAGATTCGGCGGTTGACCGGGGATTGGCTCGAGACGGCGGTGCTCGCTGTCGTCGAGCCGCGGCAGCGACGCGAGAAGGCCTTGCGTGTACGGCATGCGCGGCTGCGCGAAGAGTTGTTCGGCGGACGCGTACTCGACGAGGTTGCCGCCGTACATGACCAGGACGTTCTTGCAAAACTCCGCGACCACGCCGAGATCGTGCGTGATCAAGATGATGGCGGCGCCGGTCTCTCGCTGGAGGTCGTTCATGAGCTCGAGTACCTGCGCCTGGATCGTCACGTCGAGGGCTGTCGTCGGCTCGTCGGCGATCAATAGTTGAGGGTTGCACGACAGCGCCATAGCGATCATCACGCGTTGCCGCATGCCGCCGGAGAACTGATGAGGATAGTCGCCGAGTCGTTTCTCCGGGCGAGGGATGCGCACTTTGTGCAGCATCTCGATCGCACGCTGGCGGGCTTCGCGCTTTCCCAGCCCGAGGTGCAGACGCACGGCCTCGGCGATCTGTTCTCCGATCGTCAGCACCGGATTGAGCGACGTCATCGGGTCTTGGAAGATCATCGCGATCTCATAGCCGCGGATCCGCCGCATCTCGGCCTCGCTCTTGCTTTGCAGATCCTCTCCGTTGAACAGAATCCGATCGGCCGTTACCGTAGCGGTGCGCGCCAACAGGCGCATCACCGAGAGCGCGGTGACCGACTTGCCCGAGCCGGACTCGCCGACGATGCCGAGCGTCTCGCCGGCCTTCAGTCCGAACGAGAGTCCGTTGACCGCGGTAACGAGGCCGTCTTCGGTCCGAAACGTCGTTCGGAGATTACCGACCTCGAGTAGCAACGCCGGTTAAATTCCCGTCAACGAGAGCACGAATCCGACCACGACGAAGACAACCGCCACCATTCCGGTCAGGCGCTTGAGCTGTTCCTCGGCGCCGAGACGGCCGCGATAGGTGCTCTCGACGCGTCCGCCGATGGAGCCCGTCAGCCCCTCCTGTTTCGTCGTCTGAATCGCCAGCAAGAAGATCAGGAGGAGCGCCGAGAGGATGAAGATGCCGGCGAAGCCGTGCGTGAGCCACGGCCAGTGCTGGGCCATCCACGTCCTGGGCTCAACCGCGGGCGTCGGCGCGGGCGCATTCGGCGGGACGGCGTTGGGCAATATCGTCGCGGCGGCCGCGGGAACGGCCTTGGCTGCGGTGGCGGCGGCTAATAGGAGCGGGCTCGAAATTGCGTCGTGTTCCTTATAGAAAAGCTTTTGGCGGCATGCTCTCTACGACCGCAGGCTCGGGCGAGCCTGCCGACCAATACCCCGCCGTGTCCGAATCCGATAAGCTCGCGCAGCCGCTGCGCCCGGTGGTTCCGATCAAGAACCGGCGAGTTTGGCGCGACCTGGCGCGGATTCTCTCCACGATCTTCAACCCGTTCCTGACGGCCCTCGCGCTGTTCGTCATCCTGGCGTTGATCGGCGCGAAGGACACCTGGGACTTCTGGCGCCTGCTCTTCATCTCGACGTTCTTCACGTCGCTCGGACCCATGCTCTACGTCTTCTGGCTCTATGCAACCGACCGCATTTCCGACCTGGAGATGTCGGTTCGTATCGAGCGGGAGATGGTCTTTACGGCGTTTGTCGTCTTCTATAGCCTCGGCGCCGCGGCGCTATGGATCGCACACGCGCCGCGCCTGATGATTGCCGCCATGCTTGGGTATTTGGTCTCGGCGCTGGTCGTGCAGTACATCACGCGCTACTGGAAGATCAGCACGCACGCTTTAGGAATCACGGCGCCGCTCACCGCTCTTACGCTGATCTACGGCCGGCAGCCGCTTCCGTTCATGATCCTGATCCCGATGGTGTGTTGGGCGCGCGTCTATCTGCGTGCCCACACGATCATGCAGGTCGTGGCCGGCGTCGCGCTGGCCGTCGCCACGACGGCGTTCTTCTTCTCACTGTTCCACGTCGGATTACTGTCGACGCGCTAACGAGCCCGCCGAGCCTACGCCACGTTGGAGCTCCGCATGAAGCGCGCGATGTTGGCTTGGAACGCCGTTTCGTCGCCGCTGGTGACGTAGGTCGAGCGGCCGGTTCCGCGCGCACGTTCTCCGAGCAGCGCGGCCGCACGCTCGGCCTGCATCGTCGCCGGATCGACCAGCGCAATTCCCGCGCCGAGCGCGACTCGAAAGTGGCGCTCGAGCACGGGATAATGCGTGCACCCGAACACGACCGCATCGAGATCCAGCGGAAGATGCGCGCACACGTTGGCGACCGCCGCGCGCGGAACCCGGCCATCCAGTTCGCCCGCCTCGACGAGGGGTACGAGCGCAGGAGCGGGCACCTCGACGACGTCGATGCCGCCGATGTGCGCGCGCAGCGTGCGGCCATACGATCCCGCTCCGACCGTCGCGGCCGTCGCCACGACGCCGACGCGCCGGAACCCGCCGCGCTCGACCGCGATGGCCGCCGATTCGATCAGGTCGAGGACCGGCGCGCGCGACGGCGGCCAGCCATAGCGCTCGGCGATCGCACACGACGTGTTGCACGCCATGACGATGCCGTCGACCCCGTAGGCGTCGAGGCGCGCTAAATTCGCGCGCAGCAGACCGAGCAGATCGGCGTGCGTGCGATCGCCGTACGGGACGTGGGCCTGATCCGCGAAGAACACCGTGTCCACGAGCGGCATCCGTTCGCGCACGCGGGCGAGCACGGTCAGTCCCCCGAGACCCGAGTCGAACAATCCGATCATCGGCGCTATTGCGCGGACTGATTGGGAACGGGGTTGTCGCGTGTATACTTTCCGATGCCGTTAGCGATCTCTTGTGCGACCTTTTCCCGCCACGCGGCCGAAGTCAGCAGCGCGTAGTCACTCGGATTGGAGAGGAACGCCGTCTCGATCAGCACGGCCGGCATGCGCGTGTGCAACGTCACGTAGAGGTGGCTCTTGACGATGCCGTCGTCCTTCGTTCCGTCCTCGGCGAGCTGCGCCTCGACGATCCGCGCGAGTCCGACATCTTCGGGTTTCGAGACGTAACACGTCGTGCCGTACGGTCCGGAGTTGATGAACGCGTTGGCGTGAATGCTGACGAACAGCCGCGCCCCGGCCTTGTTCGCGACGTCGACGCGGGCCTGCAGTTCATCGCGCGCGCTGTCGCCCGGTGCGTAGACGTCCACGTCGGTGTCGCGCGTCATCTTCACCTCCCAGCCGCGGCCAACGAGGATGTCGCGCAGGCGCTTTGCCATGTCGAGGGTGAGGTCGGCCTCGGCTACGCCGCCGTGAATCGTGCCGCGATCGCTGCCGCCGTGACCCGGATCCAACACGATCAAGCGTGGATTGGTCGGGACGTAACCGCTTCGGCCGCCAAACTTCCACGTGCCGTCGGAGCTTGCGGATGCGCCAGGCTCGAGCGGCGCCGGGGTCACGAGCACGGGGTTTTGCTGCCCTTCCGAGACGACGCTCCCGACGCTTCCGCCGCCGGAGCGGGGCGCTTCCGCGACGTCCTGCGCCTGCACGATGATCTGGAGGCCGGTTGCCGACGGCGAGACCGAGATGGCCTTGGAACCGGCGAGCGTCAGCGCCACCCGCACCGTCATGGGGTCGTTTTGCCGCACTCGCAACGCGATCAACGGAGCCGGCGCGCTCTCTTCCAGCGGCGGTCCCTCAAGCTGCGCACCCTCGATGTCGACCCAAAACCGGTTGTCCGGATCGCGTAGCCGGTGCCACTGATACGTAGCGTTGCCCGAGATTGCAACGGCGACCGAGACGCCGTCGTCGGAGGGCTGCATCGTCACACCGGTGACCAGCGTGGCGCCGCTCGTCGTCTGCGTCGTCGGCATCGGCTCCGGCGTCGGCGATTGCTCGGCCACGACCGGAGCGGCCGGCGCGACGCCGTCGAACGCGAGCGCCACGTCGCGCTCTTCCTCGCGCGGCGCCTCGGCAACCGCGCCGGGAGCGAGCGTCACGGTAACGAGCGTGCGAGGCTCGCGCATCGTTCCGCTCGATTCGATCTGGACGCTGCGCACGCCGCCGGCATTGATTTGACGCGTGCCCGTCAGCGCCGTGCCGACCCCGTCGAACGCGTAAGTCACGGTAGCATCGCTCTCACGCACGATCCGCGGATGGAGCGGCGCCGCAGCGTGTGCCAGCAGCGTCGTCCGGTTGCCGTCTTGCCGTACGTCGAGTCCGCCGAGCTGCGGCTGCAGCACGAGAACTGCGCCGTCGCGGCGCAACGCGAGATCGAGCGAACGCAGCACCTCATCCAGCGGCAGGTATGCCTCGTCGCCGCGCGCGAACGGAGCGAAGGCGGCCTGGAGCGTGATCGGCCCGACGTCGTAACGCCGGTCGCCCAGAGCGAAGCTCACGACGAGCGGCGCCGACGTCGTGATGAGGACGTAACGTTCTCCCGGCTTCCACGTCAGCAGCGCGCCGGTCGCTTTCAGCAGGGCCTTGAATCCGGGATCCTGCACGCCGATCGCCGGCGCGCCGTCGGCCGAAGACAGATGCGTGAAACGAATGGCCTGCTGTTGGTAGACCGCGTCGATGGGAGCCTCCGCGAGCGCGGGGACCGCGAACGCGAGTAGGGCGAGCGCGAGCAACGCGCACGCGGCGAGGCTACCAGTCCGAGCGATGCAGCGGTTGATCAAGTTCCAAGTGTCCTCCTGGAAGCGTTTCGAGCCGGGCGCCCTCGACCGTCACTGCGACGGCGTCGATGCCGGGCACTCCCGTAACGGTATAGACCAGTCCCTTGAACTCGCCGTTCTCTCCGAACGTCCCACCGGCTTGGCGTTCCACTTCCTTTGAGAGATCGACCGTCGCCGTCGACCCTTCGACGCTGACGCCAAGGACGCGCGTCCCCGGTGGAAACCGAATGGCCGGCACGTCGTTGGGTGGGCCTGCCACGGCCTCGACGGCGGCGTAGAGCACGGTATTGTGCAGGTGTTCGGCCGCGCTTTCACCTGGTTGTCGCGGCCGAACCGATACGCGAACGCCCCCGAGCGTCGTACCGTTTTCCTTGGTGTAGTACACGGCGATCGTTTCGCCGTTTCGCGCCGCGCGATGGGAGAGTGAATACCACGTTCCGGCGGCAACGATTGCCAGAAGCACGATGAGGATGGGTAGGCGCGGCGATCTCACGTCTGAATCCGTAATTCGCGGAGGTCGGCCAAAATACCCTCGTCGAACTCGAGCCGTGCATTGAAAAAGAACTGGCTGGAGAAGACGATCCGTCACGAGCGCCGCTCACTGGAACGCGCGCGCCGGCGCTTCGTCGCCGAGCCGAACGAAAAGCATTTGCACGACGTGCGAACCCATGGCAGACGGTTTCGGTCGCTGCTCGAAGACGTGACCGATCTCGACCTGCGTCCACGCCTGTTGCGGCGCGTGAAGCGTGCCGCGGCCGCGACCGACACGGCACGCGACGCGGCAATCATCCGGCAACTGCTGGAAAGCAGCACGGATCCCGGCGAGGTGGACGTCGCGCGTCCGCTCGTCGACCAACTGCTCGAGCACGAAAAACTCGCGACTCGCCTGGCGCGCAAGCGGCTACGGCGCCTAAGTTTCCTTTGAAGCCGGAGCGCGTCGACCTGTGCGGCGTAGACGAGCTCCACGACGTCGTACGACGCGTGGTCCAAACCCGCCGGCGTGAGGTCGAAGCGCTCGCTTCCGGACTCGAGCGTCGCGACAAGCAGGGACTGCACGATTTTCGCATCGCCTGCAAACGGCTCCGGTACGCGTTCGAGCGCTTCGCGGGCTTGGAGCCTTCGTTTGAATCGTCAGCGGAGCGTTTCAAAGCGCTGCAAGACGCGCTCGGCGAAGCGCACGATCGCGACGTATTGCTGAGCATCCTCCCGCCGACGATGGGGAAAACGCAGCGACGCCTCCAGCAGGAGCGCGAACGGTGCGTCGACCGCGCGATTGCGTTGTGGAAGCAGCCACTCGGCGCCGATGCTTCTCACGAGATTTGAATCGTGCTTTAATCCACGGCACCGCATAGCGCGGCCGCCCGCGTGGTAAGGGAGAGGCATGATGAACCTAAGAAGCTTCGTCCTAACTTGTGCACTCGGCGTCGCGACGCTCTTCGCGGCCGTTCCGGCGGTTGCGCAGGTCTATGGCGGCGTCTACGTTCAGACGGCTCCTCCGGCGCCCATCTACGAGACCGTCCCGGCGTCGCCGGGGTCGAACTACTACTGGCAGAGCGGCTACTGGCAATGGAACGGCTACCGCTATGTGTGGGTCCGCGGTCACTACGCCGTCGCGCCGTACGCCGGCGCCGTCTGGCGCCCGGGACACTGGCGCCGGGGACCTAACGGCTGGTATTGGGTGCCGGGTCACTGGTCTCACCCCTACTAGACTCGTAGACTCATGACGCAACGCCCACCGGCGAGCAGCAGCCGCCGGTGGGCGACTCCTATTCCGGTGTGGAACGTCGTCGCAACATGGGGCTTCGGCGGACGCTGGGTCTTTTCGACGTCGCGCTCTTTTTCATCGTCGCCTGTTCCAATCTGCAATGGGTCGCGACGGCGGCCGCGAGCGGCCCGAGTGCCGTCGTCGTCTGGGTCATCGGGGGCCTCGCGATGTTCGCGCCGCTTTCGATCGCCGTCGTGTTTCTCTCGTCGCATCATCCGGATGAAGGCGGCCTCTACGTCTGGAGCAAGCGCGCGTTCGGGCCATTCGCCGGCTTTCTCACGGGTTGGACGTATTGGGCCAGCACGCTGCCCTACTTTCCGGCGCTCCTATATTTCGCCGCCGGCAACGCCGCGTTTGCCGCAGGCTCGCACGCGGGCGCGCTGACGCGCACTCCGCTGTACTTCATCGTATTCGCGTTGGGCGGATTGGCGCTGGCTACGATCGTGAACGTCTACGGGCTGCAGGTCGGGAAGTGGTTGAACAACGCAGGCGGCATTGCGCGCTGGACGATCACGCTGCTCCTCATCGCGCTCGGTGCCGCGGCGCTGTGGCGATTCGGCCCGGCGACGCCGATAACGGCGCAAACGATACGGCCCGGCTTGCAGCTGAAAGACCTGATCTTTTGGTCCGTGATCGCATTCGCGTGGACCGGGCCCGAAGCGGCATCGTTCATGGGTGGAGAGGTCAGCAATCCGCGCCGCAACATTCCGCTCGGGCTCGCGCTTGCGGCGCCGGCCGTCGCCCTCATTTATATAGCGGGGACGGTCAGCGTACTGGCGGCGGTGGCGCCGCAAGACGTCAATCCGTCTTCCGGCGTCATGCAGGCGATCGGCCAAATCGCGTCGCGATTCGGCTGGGGCGCGCTGACGCCAATCGCCGCGTTGCTCGTCGGCTTGAGTTGTCTCGGAAGCGCCGGCGTGTGGTCGGGAGCGATCGCGCGCATTCCGTTCGTCGCGGGGATCGACGACTATCTGCCGGCCGCGTTCGGCCGCATGCATCCGCGCTGGGGTTCGCCCGTCGCGGCACTGATTACGCAAGCCGTCATCTCGGCTATCCTGATCTTCCTCGGTCAGAGCGGGACGAGCGTCCGCGGAGCGTACAACGTCCTAGTAAGCGCGACGGTCATCACGACGCTCATTCCCTTTGTGTTCTTGTTCGGTTCGGCGATCAAGATGCACGCCGAACCCGCAAGGCCGCTCACCATCAGAATTTGGGGCGGCAAGCGCACCGTACTGATCTCCGCCGTCGTCGGGACTGTAACCACGCTCGTCGCCATCGTCTTTGCCGGATTCCCGGCCGACGATGACCCGAATAAGACGCTCGCGGTGGGAAAGGTGATCGGGCTCACGGCGGTCGTGCTTCTGGGCGGCGCCGCCATGTATCTCGCCGGACGCCGCCGAGCTGCCGAGCGCCGCTCTCACACTTTGTCTCACACTTCCTGACACGGTCGTAACTGCACGATTACGGCCGCGCCGATCGCGTGGCGCTCGGCGCTCAGTGCCACGAAGAGACGGCGATCGCGGCGGCCATCAGTTTACGCACGCCATTACACCATATACGTCTTCGGCGGCGAATCCATATGCAAGATAGGGCGGTCGATTTCGAAGGAAACGGCTTGGTCATCCTTTCCTTCGACTCGCTGCGCTCGCTCCGGGCAGGCTCGGCTCGGAATGACATTGGAAGTCCCGTCGAGGGCGAAGTCGCTGAGGATGCGGCCGATGACGCTCGCGAACTTAAACGCGTGTCCGGCGCCCACGGCGACGCTCACGTTGGGATGCTCGGGCAGCGTGTCCAGGATGAAATCGCGATCGGGCGGCAAGGTGTACAGACACGTCTTGACGAGCCGCACGGGCCCGAGCGCCCCGGGGAGATAGCGCTCGAGGAACGCGGTGACGCGCGCCGTGATGTCCGGATCCTCTTCGAATCCGCGCGTGTCGGCGTCTACGGCTTTGCCACCGGCGTCTTGCGTGATCTTCACCGCGCCGTCTTCGCCGAAGACCGGAAAGCCGTAGTACGCCGGGTCGTCCATCCAGATCCAAATCGGAAACTTCCCGAACGCGAAGCGATCGAGATCGCGCGACGCGAAGTAGATGATCTGCTCTTTCGTCACGTCGAGCGGGACGCGCATGCCGAAGTACGAAAGCGCTTGCGCGGTCCACGGTCCTGCGGCTATCACGAGCCGGCCGGCTCGATAGCACTCGCCTCCGGCCTCGACGGTGATTTCGCCATCCGCGGCGCGGACGTTCGTTACCGGCGTGCGCTCGAGCAACGTCGCTCCGTGCGCCGCCGCGACGCGCTGGTGCGCGGCCGTCGCACGCATCGCCGCCACCAGGCCGCCGTCGGGCTGAAACAGGCCGTGAATATCGTCGTCGATCTGCCACGCCGGCCAGCGCCGGCGAATCTCCGCGGCGTCGAGGCGCTCGAACGGTACGCCGCACGAACGCATCGACTCCGCGTAGGGATCGAGCGGGATCGCGCCGTCGCGCGGACGGATGTCCAGACCG
The DNA here is from genome assembly GCA_963723485.1 of Vulcanimicrobiota bacterium. Classification (GTDB taxonomy): domain Bacteria; phylum Vulcanimicrobiota; class Vulcanimicrobiia; order Vulcanimicrobiales; family Vulcanimicrobiaceae; genus Cybelea. Next base: position 512,590 of record CAVRQS010000003.1, read on the forward strand.
CCCGTTTTGAAAACCACGCGTTCCCCGGCGTCGCTCTCGAGCGAATCCCACGCGGCATACGCCTCCTTGGCAAGTCGCACGTACGCGGGAGAAAAGTACGAGTAGCGGATGATCCGCGAGTGGTCGTGCGACTCGCCGCGGGCGTGGCCGAACTCGAACTGCTCGAGCCCCAACACCCGCGCCCCACGCTTCGCTAGCCAATAGGCCGCGCCGCTGCCGATGCCGCCCAGGCCGAGGACGACGACGTCGTACTCCTTCATGCTTCGTCCTTCGAGTTCACTCGCTATCGCTCGTTTGGCTCAGATGACATGGCTCAGCGTGACAACCGGCTCGAGATGTAGCGGCGGATGTCGAGGCTCGCATCTTCCATCGGAGCGTAGTAACCTCGCTCGAAGCGCGGCGACCGCATGCCGGCCTGAACGCCCGCGCAGACGCGCCAGTCCTGCGTGTTGACGAGATCCCAAAACTCGACGACGTCGGACGCGTCGAAGCCCGGGTTTGCGATCTCGCTTGGATGGAACAAGAGATCGCACACGACCGTCGTCAGAGCGGGCCCGCGGGGCCAGAGCGAAAACGCCGCGACGTGATCGGCGGAGAGGCTCAGCATGAAGTTCGGATAGATCAGCTCCCCCTTGTGGCGCCGCTTCTCGTCGGCGCTGAGCATCGCGAACGCCGCTCGATCGCTCGTGCCGCTCGCCGTAAACGTCCATGCGCCCTGGCGGTGCGGAATGCCGTCGTCCCAATCGAGACGCGAGCCGCCGTGCCGCTTGAACGCCGGGACGACGCGGCAGAGCTCGGGGTGAACGCCCGCGCAGTGGTAGCACTCGTTGTAGTTCTCGAGGAGCACCTTCCAGTTCGCAGCGACATCGTAGCAAAGCGAGCGCGCCGTCTGCAGCTCGGAGAGCGGATAGCGCGACAGCCGTCGCGGAATCGCGCCCAGCTGGGCGGCGAGCGTCGCCCCGGCGCTCTCCGCCGTCTCCGGCGAGACGCGGACGAAGACGAAGCCACCCCACTCGGCAACGGCTACGCGGTGCAGCCGGCGCGCCTCGAGCGGCACGTCTTCAGCCGCTACGAAGGGCGACGCCACGAGCCGTCCGTCGAGTGCGTAAGCCCACGAGTGATACGGGCAGCGAATAGCACCGCGCACCGTGCCATCGCCGCACAGCAACCGGCTTCCGCGATGACGGCAGAGATTGACGTGCGCCCACAGCGTTTCAGAATCGCGAATCAGGATGACGCTCTCGCCCGCCACGTCGAGCACGCGGTAAGCACCGTGCGCAGCGAGGCTCTGCGAACGGCCCACGTAAAACCACTGATCCCAAAAGATGGCGCGCTGCTCGCGGGCGTAGAACTCCGCATCCCAGTACGCCGCGCGGGAAAGCGACGGCTCAAGAGCACCATTTTCCGAAGGTTTCATCGTCCGATTCGCCAAAAACCAAATAAATCGCCGCCTAGCGGGCCATTCCGACAAACGTTGAGGAACCCCTTGCCATGCAAACGTTCACCAAGCCGAATGTGCGCGCCGGCGCAAAAACGTTGGACGCTTCGTGGTACACCTCATCCGAGATCTTTGCTGCGGAGCAGGAGCGCATCTTCAGCCGCGAGTGGCTGTGCGTCGGCCGCGAAGAGTCGCTCGCTCGACCCGGCGACTTCTTCACCGTCGCGCGCGCCGGAGAGAGCCTGATCGTCACCCGCGACTCCGGCGGTTCAATTCACGCGTTCTTCAACGTCTGCCGGCATCGCGGTACGCGCATCTGCGAGCGCGACTCCGGCCACTTTCAAGGCTCGATCCAGTGTCCGTACCACGGATGGACCTACGGACTGGACGGCACGCTGAAGGTCGCGCGCAACATGGCTGAGGTGCCGAGCTTCGACCGCAGCGAGTATCCGCTCAAACAGGCCGCCGTCGCGCTGTGGGAAGGCTTTATATTCGTCGCTCTCGAGCCGCGCGCCGATTTCGATACGGCGTTCGCGCCGCTGATCGGGCGGTTTACGCGCTGGAACGTCGGCGTACTGAAGACCGCGTGCAGCGTCGCATACGACGTCGCGTGCAACTGGAAGCTGATCTTCTTGAACTATTCGGAGTGCTACCATTGCCCGCTCGTGCATCCGCAGCTCGACAAGCTCTCCCCGTCGGATAGCGGACGAAACGACCTCGCGGAAGGGCCGTTCCTCGGCGGCTACTCGGAGATGCGACAGCCGGGGACGAGCCTCACCGCGAGCGGTCACAGCTCGCGGCCGCCGCTCGGCGGCGTCGCCGGCGAGGAACTGCACCGCGTCTACTACTACACGATCTTTCCGTCGTTCATGTTGAGCACGCATCCCGATTACGTAATGGTGCACTACGTCGCGCCGCTCGGCGCCGACCGTACGCGCGTCGTTTGCGCGTTCCTCTTCGATCCGGCCGCGATGGCGGAACCGGGGTTCGACGCGAGCGACGTCGTCGAGTTCTGGGACGTCACGAACCGACAGGATTGGCACGTCAACGAGCTCACGCAGCTGGGCTTGAGCTCGCGCGCCTACTCGCCGGGCCCATACTCGAACGCCGAAGGCCTGCTCAGCGCGTTCGATCGTCACTATCGCCGCAGGATGGAGGCCTAAGACGGCTCTCGGGCTGCTGCTCGCCGCGGGCGTTGCGCTGCCGTCGCTGCAGAGTCTCACCTGGCGCAACATCGGGCCGGCCATAGCCGGCGGTCGCGTCTCGGGCGTCGCGGGCACGGACGAGAACCCGAACCTGTACTATTTCGGCGCCGCCGGTGGCGGAGTGTGGAAGACCACTAACGGCGGCCTGACCTGGGGCGACGTCTGGCCGCGCGCCGCCGTCGGCGCAATTGGCGCCGTCGCGATCGATTCGCACGACGAAAACACCGTGTGGGTCGGCACGGGTGAACCGAACGTGCGCAACGACGTCTCATACGGCGACGGCGTGTGGGTCACGCACGACGGCGGAAAGAGCTGGCGCAACGCGGGGCTGCGCGACACATGGGCGACCGCGCAGATCGTCGTGGATCCGCGCGACGGGCGGCGCGTTTGGGTTGCGGCCGTCGGCAATCCCTATCGCGACAGCACCGCTCGCGGCGTCTATCGCACGACCGACGGCGGCCGCACTTGGCGGCGCACGCTGTATCTCGGTCCGTCGAGCGGCGCGTCGGACGTCGCGATCGATCCACGCAATCCGAGCGTCGTGTTCGCGGGACTCTGGCAGTTTCGACGGCAGCCGTGGACGTTCGAAAGCGGCGGTGCCCGCGACGGACTGTTCAAGTCGACGGACGGCGGAGCGACGTGGCGCCGCCTGCGGGGGAACGGGCTTCCGCGCGGCGATATGGGCCGCATCGGCCTCGCCGTCGCGGGCCGGCGCGTCTACGCCGTGATTCAATCGAAAGACGGCGTGCTGTGGCGTTCCGACGACGCCGGCTCGCACTGGCGCTTGATGACGCGCGATACGCTCGTAAATCAGCGGCCCTTCTATATGAGCCGCCTCGCCGTGGATCCGTCCGATCCCAACCGCGTCTTCTTCTCTTCCGAAGACCTGATCCAAACGCCCGACGGGGGGAGGAGGTTCACCGACGTCGAGACCGCCGTGCACCAAGACCATCACGGTCTATGGATCTCGCGCGACGGACGCCGCATCATCGAGGCCGACGACGGCGGCGCGCCGATCTCGACCGACGGCGGAAAGACGTGGGACTGGCGCTATAACGTCGCGATCGCGCAGATCTACCGGATCGGTTACGACGAGCAGAACCCGTATCGCGTCTGCGGCGGGATCCAAGACAACGATTCGTATTGCGGGCCGTCGGACTCCCTCAGCCCGCTCGGGATCGAGAACTCCGACTGGCGCGACGTCGGCAACGACGGCGACGGCTCGTGGGTGTGGCCGCAGCCCGGCGATCCCTCCTCGATTTGGAACGTCGGAGTCAACGAGCTCAACGGCCAGCTCGGCATCTATGACATGGGCTCGCGCCAAAACTACGACATCTCGCCCGACGTCACCGACACCAACGGGCGCGCACTGGCGGGCCTGGACTTCCGCGCGAACTGGGAGGCGCCGATCGCCTTTTCCGTGCTTCGACAAGCTCAACATGAGGCGCCGGCCGCCTACTATGGTGCGAACGTGCTGTTCGAGACGGACGACCTCGGCCGCACCTGGTCGCGAATCAGTCCGGATCTGACTCGCAACGACGCGAGCAAACAACAGGTCGCGGGCGGACCGATCAACACCGATGTGTCGGGCGCAGAGTTTTACGACACGATCTTCGACATCGCTCCGTCACGGCGCGACCCGCGATGCATCTGGGTGGGTACCGACGACGGCCTCGTGCAGCTGACGACCGATGGCGGATCGCATTGGCAGAACGTGACACCGCCTCACCTCGCGCCGTGGGGGCGCGTCGACACGGTCGAGGCCTCGAGCTTCGACGCCCGCCGCGCCTACGTCGCCATAGATCGTCACGTCATGGGCGACCCGCGTCCGTACGTGCTCGTGACCGACGACTCGGGCACCACGTGGCGCTCGATCGTGGACGGTCTGCCGAGCGACCAATACGTGCACGTCGTGCGCGAAGACCCGGTCAACCCCGACGTGCTGTATGCCGGACTCGAGCAAGGCGTCTGGTTTTCCCTCGATCGCGGCGCGCGGTGGCGCAGCCTTCAGTTGAATATGCCGTCGGTCGCCGTGCACGACATGCGCGTGCAGCCGCAGCGGCACGATCTGCTCGTGGCGACGCACGGCCGCGGGTTCTGGATCCTCGACGACGCCGCGGCCATAGCGGAACTGCGTAAAACCATCGACGCGGCGGTGCCCACGATCTTCCCGCTGCGCAGCGCCTACACGTGGTACCGCTGGTGGACGAGCGCCTACGGAACGCATCCCGACGAGTGCTGCGTGGGCGCGGGAGCCTTTAGCGGCGAGGATCCCGCGGAGGGCGCCCTGATCACCTACTATTTGCCGTCGCAGGCCCACGTGTGGATCGACGTCGTGGATTCGAGCGGCCGGCGCGTTCGCTGCCTCGGCGTATCCGGCGGCGCCGGCGTGCAGCGAAGCGCGTGGGATCTCACCGAGACGCCGCCCGTCGCGTGGCTGGCGGCGCGCGAATGGAACCGCGGCGGCACGGGCCCCACCGTCGTGCCCGGCCGCTACACGGTGCGGCTCCACGCTGATAACGTCGTGGCCGAGCAGGCGCTCGAGGTGCGGCCGGATCCGCGCGCCGCCTGGACACAGGCGCAGTACCTCGCGCGCTATCAGTTCGTGAAGTCGCTCGATGACGAGCTCTCGGCGATCGACGTCGCGCTCAACCGCCTCGATTCGTTGAAGGCTACTGCAATGTCACGGACGTTCACCTCGGGCGTCGTGAACTCGGAGGACGATCAGCTCATGCCCGATCGCTTACGCGAGCGCCTGACGGTTCTGCAGGGCGTGATCGCGCTCTCGCAGGGGCCGCCGCTGCCGCCGCATTACCGCGAGGCCGCAGCGATTCACGCGCAGTTCGACGCGGCTATGACCGCCTATCGGGCGTTCTTGGCCGCGCGCCATTTACCGCCGGATGCCGGCACGGGTGACTGTCGATGAAAACCAAATACGTCGCGATCGTAATCGCGCTCAGCGCCGCCATGGGCGTACCCGGGCGGGCCGGGACGACCGGCGGCATCAGCGGCACCGTCTCGGAGTTCGGCACGGCGACGCCGCTCGCCGGCGTCGCGGTGAGCGTGACGAGTCCCTCGCAGAACGCGAGCACGACCACGGACGCGCGCGGGCGCTTCGCCTTCGTCTCCTTGACCCCCGACGAATATACGATCTCGCTGAAAAAAGCCGGCTACACGCCGGTTTCATACGCGGGCATCTCCGTGTTCGCGGACGCGCAGCAGACCGTGAACCTCTCGATGCGCATCGCGCTCAAGACGATCGCGAACGTAACCTCGCGCAGCGCGTCGAGTCTCGTCCGGCCGGGCACGACGGCCGACCTGTACTCCGTGAACGCCGCGCAGCAAGAGCGCACCGCGGTGCTCGGCGGCGGCGGCTCGTTGAACAGCGCGTATTCGGCCATCGCATCGGTGCCGGGCGCGTACGTGCCGGCGAACCAGAACGGTTACCTGCAGGCGGTGCACGTGCGCGGCGGCGACGCCTACGAGGTCGGGTACGAGTTCGACGGCATCCCGGTCAACCGCGCGTTCGACAACTTTCCCTCGGGATCGCTCTCGTCGCTGGGACAGCTCGAGCTGCAAGTCTACACCGGCGCCACGCCCTCCAACGCCGAGGCGCAGGGGTTGGCCGGTTTCGTCAATCAGGTGATCAAGACGGGAACCTTTCCCGGCTATGCGACGCTGAACGCGAGCGCCGGGACGCCAACCTTCTATCACAGTCTCAACGTGGAGACGGGCGGCTCCACGCCCGACCGCGACTTCTCCTACTACGTCGGCATCGGCGGCTACAACCAGGACCATCGCTACATCGACCAGTTCGGCGGCGCCGTCTATACGAACGAGTTTGGGCAGCTCGTCGGCAACTGCCCCAGTCCGCCCGCGCTCGGCAAGACGTTTCTTCCATCGTGCTACACGAACGGCTCGCCCAACGTCGGCCTCAACGGGACTCCCGGCTGGATCCTCGGCCCCACGGGCTTCGGCACGATCAATGCGGCCAACGTCGCGACGCGCACCGCGGTCGCGAACTTCCACATTGCCATCCCGCACAAGAACGACGGCCTGCGCGACGACGTCCAGCTGCTGTACGACAACGACGAGATCTTCACGACCTTCCTGAGTTCGGTGAACGACGAGGGGTACTCCAACTGGATCAACACGGTCGGCGCTTTCCCGCCCTACTATCTCGACAGCTACCAGTATCGGGGAACGCTGGGGTCGTTCTTGCCCGCGAACCCTGCGCCGCTCGTCACTCCGTACCTCTATCCTTCGTCGCCGCCGCATCCGCTGTTCGGCGCGATTCCGGATCCGTGGAACCAGCGCGATCGGGGTTACAACGGCCAGGCGATCGTCAAGCTGCAGTACCAGAAGAACTTCAGCTCAAGTGCGTTTTTGCGCGTCTACGGCTATACGTACTACTCCGACTGGATCGAGAACGGCCCGATGATGTCGCTCCAGCCCTACGCCTATTACGACTCGGGCGATTACGAGATCAACAACCATACGCGCGGAGTCAGCGTCTCCTTCACCGATCAGCTCAGCCCGCAGAACCTGATCGAGGTCGAGGGGTCGTACACGACGGCGACCGGCGCCCGGATCTACAACGAGCAGATGTTCGGCTACGCCGATAGCTTTGCGGTGCTGGTGAACCGGAACAACCCCGACAGCGGCACCTGCTACGCCGTCAAGGGAATCAAGCATCCCTACACCGTTCCGACGACATGCAGCGACGGCGGCGCGGGCGGCGTGGTGTACGGCAGCCAGTTCCCGACCTTCGCCTCGCTGTCCGGCGTATACAACGGCTCGCCGCCGCCATCCGTCGCGGGGCTGACGTGCGGCGGCGGCCCCTGCGGATATTACGTCGTCGAGAACGGCGCCTACGGGCTGAACAATACGGTCACGCCGTACTTCGCAGGCTACTCGATCAACGACGAATGGCGTCCCAGCGACCGACTCTTCCTCAACGCCGGCGTCCGGGTCGACAACTACAGCTTCGTCGGCGCGAACACCGTCACGGGACCGGCCCGCGCCTTCTGGTTCGACGCGTTCAACCAGGACACGTGCTACGACACGCAGACGCTCACGCTCGTCGATCGAAGCGCGCTCATCGGCGGCTCCTGGAGCACGAACTCGCAGAAGCCCTGCTCGACGTTCGGCAAGCAATACGTGAACGCCAACGTGCAGAACATCCCGGGCAGCTTCGACTACAACATTCCTCAGCCCCGGCTCGGCGCGACCTACACCCTCAGCCCGGACACGGTGATCCGCGCGAGTTACGGGCGCTATAACGAGCAGCCCAGCTCCGCCTACGAGCAGTACAACGGATTGGAACAGAACTTGCCCGACACGCTCGCGCAGTTCTACTCGCTGGGCTTCACGAGCCCCGGCCACGAGGTTGCGCCATCGGTATCGTACAACAGCGACCTCTCGATCGAGCACCACTTCAAGGGCACCGACATGTCGGTCAAGCTGACGCCGTTTCTGCGCCAGACGCAAAATCAGGTCGAGAACTTCTACATCAACTACGTCGCGGGCATCACGTCGGGGCTCAACGCCGGAAATCAGACCTCATCGGGATTCGAGTTTCAGTTCGACAAGGGCGACTTCAGCCGAAACGGCTTTTCCGGTCAGCTTTCGTTCGCGTACACCTATGCGACCGTGAAGTACAACACGCTGCCGAACGGCACCACCGTGCTCTCGCCCATCAACGCCGGCATCACGGGGTACAACGCGTACACTGAAGCGTGCGCTCCCGGCGGAAATGCATTCGGCAGGCGGCAGTTCGGCCAGCCGATCTGCGGCACGACCAGCGACGGGAAGCCGCCGGCACCCTGCTACACGCAGACCGGCGTTCCCGATCCACTGTGCAAGGCCGGCGACGTCGCCAACCCGTATTGGCTATCGCCGGCGTTTTCGCTGTTCGATCCGACGGCGTCGTATCTGCCGTTCTCGATCTTTCCGGGTCCGATCGGGTCGGGCGTGAACGCGTACGACTATCCCTACGTCGCGACGCTGCTGCTCAACTACAAACATAACCGGTTCACGATCACGCCGTCGTTGCAGTTCGTCGCAGGCAATCGCTACGGGGCGCCGCTCACGACGCCCGGCATCGATCCGGCCGCCGGATGCGGTGCGCCGCTGCCGGGCTCGACCAAGGGCGATCCGCGCTATCCCTACGGCGCGGCCGGCGGCAAGCCGTTCAACGCCGACGACCCCGGCTGCGCGGCGACGCTCTCGATTCCGGATCCCTACACCGGACAGTTCGACGCGATCGGCGCGTTCCGCGAGCCGGCACAGCTGGTCGGCCACCTGCAGATCGGCTACGAGCTGTCGCCGCGCGTGAGCCTCTCCGTGACGCTGGCGAACCTGCTGCAGACCTGTTTCGGCGGCCAGCACACGGCGTTCACGTACTACTGGAGCAATCAGACCTGCCTGTACACCAACCTCATCGGCGGCCCCACGACGCCGCCCGTCGGCAACGCCTACAATCCCGGTGCGAACGTGCAGACTTTCTTGCGCTATCCGTACGAGCCGTATTTTGGCACCTACAACGATCAGACGAGCTCGCTGAACACCCCGTTTAACGCATACTTCAGCGTGAAGGTCAAAATTTAGCGTGAAGTACGACGCGATCGTCATCGGCGCCGGCCACAACGGCCTGGTCGCGGCCTGCTACCTCGCGCGCGCCGGCTGGCGCGTGCTCGTTCTCGAGCGCCGCTACATCGCGGGCGGCGCCTGCGTCACCGAGGAGATCTTCCCCGGATTCAAGGTCTCGACGGCGGCCTACGTCAACAGCCTGTTCCGGCCGGAGATCGTCGCCGATCTACGGCTGCACGAGTTCGGGTTCGAGGCGATCGAACGCAATCCGGCGTCGTTTTCGCCTTTTCTGGACGGGGGCTACCTGATGCTCGGGGCCGGCGTGGCGAACGACGTCGAAGAGATCGCGAAGTTCAGCCGGCGCGACGCCGAGAACTATCCGAAGTACGAGGCAATGCTCGAACGCGTGGCGTCGGTGGTCGAGCCGACGCTCACGCAGGTGCCGCCGAATCTGGTTCATCCGAGCCTCGGCCAACTGCTCGAGGCCGGCAAGATGGGCCGCGCGCTGCAGCGCCTCGGTGCGGGCATGGGCGAGGCCGTCGAGGTGCTTACCGGCGCCGCGCGTCCGATCCTCGATCGCTGGTTCGAGTCGGAGGAGCTGAAGGGGACGATCGCGACCGACGCGATCATCGGCGCCTTCATGGCGCCCTCGATGCCCGGGACGGCGTACGTCTTGTTCCACCACGTGATGGGCGAGACGAACGGCAAGCGCGGCGTGTGGAGCTACGTGCGCGGCGGAATGGGCGGCCTCACGCAGGCGCTCGCGGCCGCGGCGACGGGGCTCGGGGTGGAGATTCGCACGAACGCCGAGGTCGCGAGGATCCTGACGCGCCGCGGACGCGTCACCGGAGTCGCGCTGACCAACGGCGACGAATTCCGGACGCGGCGCGTCGCGAGCGGGGTCGACTGCCACGTGACGTTTACGAAGCTGCTCGATCCAGAGGAGCTGTCGCCGGAATTCAACGCGGCCATCGATCGAATCTCGTACAGCAGCGCGTCGTGCAAGATCAACGTCGCGCTCGAGCGCCTCCCGAGCTTCAGTGCGCTTCCGGGGCACGAGCCGGGGCCGCAGCACTTCGGCACGGTCCATCTTTGTCCGGATCAGGACTTCATCGAGCGCGCCTACGACGACGCGAAGTACGGAAGCTTCTCGCGCGAGCCGGTCGTCGAGTGCACGATGCCCTCCTCCCTCGATCCGACCGTCGCGCCGCCGGGCAAGCACCTGATGTCGATGTTCACGCAGTACGCGCCGTACCGGCTCGCCGGCGGACCTTGGACGGACGCGCTGCGCAACGAGTACGCCGACCGCTGCTTCGACGTCGTGGAACGCTACGCGCCGGGATTCAAGGATTCCGTGATCGATCGCCAGATTCTGACGCCGGTGGATTTGGAGGCGACGTTTGGGTTGACGGGCGGCAGCATCTTTCAAGGCGCGATGCCGCTGCACCAGCTGTTCGCGTTCCGCCCGGTGCCGGGGTTCGCGGGCTACGCGATGCCGGTTCGCGGGCTCTACCTTTGCGGCGCCGCCGCGCACCCGGGCGGCGGCGTGATGGGCGCCGCCGGATGGAATGCCGCGCGCGTGATGCTGCGGGGATAGACGCCTCATCGTTCTGGGAAAGAATGTCATCCATGGATAACGACAAATTCCCGTACCCAGACGACGATGACGACGCCATCGCGCCCGACGTCACGCCGCGCCGTGATCAGCCGGTCGATCCCGCGGAAGCCCTTGCGGGCGAGCGGCGGAAGTACGGCGAGAGCAGCCTGGACGAGAACCGCGACGACCAGAGGGACGAGCATCACGGCCAGGTCGACGACATCGTGTAACCTGCAATTTCGGGATAGCAGGCGGGCTCCGCTCCTCCTACACTAGACGCTGGGAGGATATCATTTGTGAAACGTCTTGCTATTTCACTCGCCTGCGGCTTCGCGATCGCCACGATGTCCATCGCCGCCGCCGTTGCGAGCCCGCCGAACCTGACCGGGACCTGGAACGTGCAGCAGACCGGCCTCAACGGCACGACCACCTCGACGATTACGCTGAGCCAGTCGGGCAACGGCGTCGTCGGAAGCAACGCGTCGAACGGTAACGGCTTCACGGGCACGTTCGTCACCGATGCGCAGATCAACGGCAAATGGCACGGCCCAGGCGGCGCCGGTTGGTTGACCGTCTACGTCAGCGCAAACGGTCACAGCTTCAACGGGACGTGGGGCTACAACGGGCGCGCGGCAAACGGGTCATTCACCGCGAACAAGGTCCTGCCGCCGTCGCCGATCACCGCGGCCGGAACCTGGAACGTTACCGGTGCGGGCGGGCCGACCGGTTTCGTCGGAAGGATGCGCTGCACGCAGTCTGGTCCGTCAGTCGTCTGCCACGCCGGCCTGATCCTGATCAATGGGAAGTTCCGGACGAAGGATAAGGTCCGCGCCACCTGGACGAGCCCAAACGGCAGCGGCTGGTTCTCGTTCTGGTTCAACGGCGACAACAACAGCTTCAACGGCACTTGGGGCCACGGGAAGGACACGACCCCGGCGGTCGGCCGCGTCGTGGGCCAACGTTCGTTGGGCGGCTGACCTTTACGCGTTACGGGCGGCGAGAATCGCGACGTACAACAGCGCCATCGCGCTGTCGGCGCAGGCGACGATCACCGCCCCCGGCTTGGTTCGAAAGCGGCTAGCGACGATGAGTCCGCCGATCGCGAGTTTCTCGGCGACGGCCACGACCATTACCGGCACCCGCACCTCCGGATGATACGCCGCGTACATCAATAGACCGCCCACGAGCGCCACGAGCAGGCCCCAGTGGCGCGCGATCACCGTCGTAAGCGCATCGACGCGGTCCGTTCCAAAAACGAGTTTCAGCGCCGAATTAGGCGCGATCGCCACGATGCCGGCGCCCGCGGTTATCGCACCGGTGACGAGGAGCGCAGCGCCCACCTGATTCAAGGGGTACGGCCGCCGTCTACAGGTTGAACGTATAACCCAGAAGCGGGCCGTACATCGAGAGCTTCTGAACGTGCGAGATCGGCGCGAATCCAGAATAGGAGAGCGCCCGATATACCACGAGCAGCGATTGACCGTGGTTGAACGTGTAACCCGCACCGGAATACGCTTGCCACGTTTGATTGCCGAGCTGACCGATGCCGGTTCCGACGTCGCCGTAGTACGGCACGTAGAAATGGCCGTCACCGAAGTATGCCTTGCCGCGCAGGCCGAAGACGACGTCCTGGGCGATGTCCGCGGCCAGCACCGAGCCTGACTTAGTAAACGGACGCCGCCGTCCGATGGTGGCCGTATAGTCGACCGTCACGTTTAGTGGATACTCGCGCATGCCGGTGAAGATGCTCAAATCGGCGTCGTGGCCACGAGCGACCGTGAAGCCCGCCGCCGCCTCCCAAATCGATTGACGCAGGTGAGCGTCGGTGCTGAGGCTTACTGGGACGTGAAGCCTCCCGAACCGGCCGGTGAGCGTTGCCGAGGCCGACGCACTCAACGAGGCGTTCACGTAGATGTAGTCGCCGAAGAGATCGATCCCGCCCTTGCGCGCATCGAACGCGAACATCAGGGCGGAGTTGAGTTTCGGCAGATAGGTCACGGGCGCCACCGCCGCGCTGGTCTGGCTTGTTCCGCCCGGCCGGCGCGGCAGGTTCGGGATCGTGTATTGAAAGGTCCCGCCGACGGTGGGCGCCCAGAGATACGGCGCCGCCAAGACGTGGAGCCGTCCGTCGTATTCCCGGTCCATAAACGTGGGGCTGGCAGCCGGCGCCGGCGTTGCCGGAGCGGGGGTTTCTTGGGCATCGGCGCGCGCTGCGATCGCTAGACTTGCGCATATCGGCAGCGCCGCGAGGACAAAAAGACGCTTCATCGGGCTCGATTGTACCGGCGGGCGGCTCGGACGGTCAATCCCAAAGACGCAAAAGTCCGGTTCTTGCATTTCTGGGATAAGGTCCTTCGTGGACAGCGGATACAATGTGATTTGGTGTGAATACACCGCTCTATTCCGCGCGAATTGGCGAATCGCACCACATCGCCGACGACGCGTCATACGTCCTGCTCCTGAATCGAATCATGGAGTTCACGATCCGCGCGGCCCTCGCGAGGTCGGTCGATCAATGCGACTGGGAACACGACGAGCTGCGGCGCAGAGGGATCGGGGCGATCCAAATCTTTCATGATGCTAAAGCAGTCTGGTCGGATTCGTCGCTGTTCGAACAGGAACTGGCCGAAGCCCGACGCGAGCACGTCGCGGACCGCTTCACACACGCAAACGAGGCCGACCCGGCGCTGTACGAGCGCATCGACGAGGACTTACGAGCGCGCTGGCGTGCTGCTGGATACCAGACACCGAGCCTCGCGCATGACATGAAAAAGATTTTCGCCGAACTCGAAAGGGAGGCAGCGGAACGCGCGGAAGTTGCAAGAGAGAGCTTGGTCGGCGAGCTGCTCAGGGAGCTTTCGGCCGGACCTTAGTAAGCTCCTATTTACCGTCCCGTACACATCTTCGCGCCCGTAGGCTAGGTATCGTGAATTTGGAGTGCTCTGACCTTCTCGAGCATACGACAGAAGGAACCTATGCGCCGGAAACGCTGTCGTGGGCACAGCTCGAGCCGGGCAACTTCAAAGTGCGCTACGGCTTCGTGGATGCGAGCCCGGTACGCCTCTCGCTGCGCAAAGTCAACGTCGGGTTCAAGGGCGAGGCGCAGGTAGCCCGACTAAGAACCGTTATCGGCCTCGTCGCCGATCCGCAAACGAAAGCGCGCTGGTTCGGAGCCAAGATGGACGCGGGGAGCGTCTTCTCGAGCCGCACCATCGCCGAACTCTCGACTGCGGGCCCCGCTTCGTTCTATACGATCAGCGTCGACGAGCCGTCACTGGCGAAGGAGTTTCCGGTCGCACCGGACGCGCTGGCGCTGCTGGACATGCCACGCCCTCCTCGATTGGCCCAGGAACCGATCCACGCCGCCCGGCTGCGAGCATCGATGCATCGGATCTTCTCGCTGAGCGGCGAGGGGCGCTCGCGCGACCTTCCGAGCAAAGCCGTCTACGGCACGCTGATCCCCCTGCTGGCGGCCATGATATATCGCTGCGACGAGCACATCGTCGAGTCGTCCAAGTGTCTCAATCGGCGACTCGCCGCGGTACGCATCTGCGAATCCTACATGCACGAGCACGTGGACGCGACGCTGACGCTGCTCGACTTGAGCCAGGTTTCCGGCATGCGTTCGCGCTCGCTGATCAACGCCTTCGAAGCCGTCACGGGCTATAGCCCGATGGATTATCTCAAACGCATCCGTCTCAACGGCGTTCACCGGGTGCTCCAACGACAGCATCGCGACGCGCTCCGGATCATCGACGTAGCGACGGACTGGGGCTTCTGGCACATGGGCCATTTTACCGCGGACTATCGGATGATGTTCGGGCAGACGCCCTCGCAAACGCTGCTCTCCTAGCCCTTCGTGCTTCGGCTAAGCTCGGCATGACATCGCCGGAAGTCCTGCGAAAAGCGGGCCATGTTGCAGCATTTGACGCAGCTTCACCCGTGGCTCGCGCTCGGCGTGATCGCGAGCACCGCGGCCACCGACGCCGTCTACGTCTTTTTCACCGCGTCCGTTTCGAGCCGGCGACGCATCTCGGCGGCGACGTGGAGCAGCGTGTGGTATCTGCTCTCGTCCTTCGCCGTGATCACTTACACGCGAGATTGGACGTACGTGATCTTCGCCGCGCTGGGATCGTGGATCGGCGCGTATTTCTCGATGTCGCTGCTCCATCCGCCGCGCCAAGCGCCGGCGCCGGTCGCGCCGCCCATGCCATTCGATTGAGTTCATCCCGAGCGGAGACGAGGGGCCTCTGGGGCGACAACGGTTCAGGGTGAAAGGGCTTCGGCCCACTCGCGGACGACCCACTGCGAGACGACCCCGTTGATCACGAACGGATCTTCCTATGCAAACTTCTCCGCCGCCTCGCGCGTCGTAAAGATGCCTATCGAGCCCTCCCGCGGATCGGCGAACGGGCCGATCATCAGCAGCGAGCCTGTTGAAATGAACTCCTTCCAGTGGGCGCGATGTGCTGCGCCGTGGAGCGGAGCCTTCTCGATCACGTCGGGCGACGACTGATAGTAGAGCACGTATTTCACGCTACTGCTCGCGCGTGAAGTCGCTCGGGACGCTGAAGAGGGGATCGTCGGCCGAGACGGGGCGCACGCGACGTAAGTGCCGCTCCGCAAAGCCGTTCTGCAGCGGAGCCTGCAGGTGTTGCGCCATCGCCAAGGCCTGCTTCATCTTGCGGCCTGCGCGTAAGCTTGACCGAACGAACCGGGCTGCAGCGTCGCGGCAAAGGCCACGAGCGCGGCCGCAAGGGTGGCGCCGCGGAGACGATTTCGATGCATCGTCGCGCCTGCTTTCGTTGGACTGCGCCGCGCCACCCTGCTCGAGAGTCGGGCTCTACATGCTCTGCATCTGGCCCATCGCGTTCAGATGATACGCCGCCGCGAGGTCCTTCATCGCCGTGGTGAGGATCGCGTGATACTGGGCATCCGACGCCAGGCCGTATTTCTTGTCGATGTCGAGCATCACCTGAACGTGGATCGGGTGCGAGACGGCGCGATCGAGCATGACCTCGACATTGTAGCCCTCACCGGTCTGGCCGGCGGCCCAGAGCGCGCCCGCGAGCGCCTCACCGTCCTTGGGATCCGGGCTCGGTTTGCTCGGAAGCTCCACCTTCTTCGCCGTGACGATCTTCAGCGAGTCGGCGACGACGAAGTCGAACGTCTTGAGAAACTGCGCTACCTGATCCTTGCCATACTGCTTCGTGAGCTTGGCAACTTCGGCGTCGAAGTGCGAGCCCGCGAGCACCTTCAGCAGCGTGGCCGTGCTGAAGCCGCTCGGCCCGCCGCCGGCCTCGATCATCGAAAGCGTTACTTGCAGCGCCGGCGCTCCAGTGTAGACGCAGCACGAGCCGCTGAAGCGGGTCGGCTGATCGACGATGTTGGGCATCATTTTCGCCAAGCCGATGCCGGTGAAGGTCGTGGCGAGGGCGACCGCCGCAATCGCGGTCAATCGAAGATTCTTCATGGGTTCCTTTCCGAGCCGTAGCTCTCGCAGAGATAAGACTCGAAGGAAACGGCCGAGGCGCTTCTCCGGATTGCTATTGCAGGCTGATCATCGCGATCGGCTTGCTGGTCGGCTGCTGCGAGCCGCCCGCCGGCTCGATGCTGACGGCGACGGCGGCCAGCGTCGTGGCGGCCTCGGGGAGCCGCACCACCGTCATGCCCGTCGGGGCGGGCATGAACGTCTTCGAGGGCGCGACGGTCTTCGCGCCCTTCGTCAGGGTCCAGGCCTGGTAGACCTTGCCATGCGGCGGCATCGGCATGTCGTGCATGGCGATGTAGAGCCGTTGACCGTGCATCAGCACTTCGCCGTGCCCGAACGGATGTCGCTGGGAATCGGGGGCCATAAAATCGGCGATCGTCTGGTTTTGCTCGACAACCTGCGCGTGCTCTCTATTGAGCCGATCGTTCAGCGAGAGATCGAAGAGGCCGGCGACGATCGCGAGCGCCAGGCAGGCCGCAGCCGCGGCATACGCGGGCCAAGACCGGCTCACCCGTGGGCGCCGTACCTCGCCCCGGACGTGCTTCATGATCCGCGCTTTGAGCAGCGGGCTCGCCACCGCCGCGCCGGCCGCGGCATCGGCGCAAGCCTCCGCGGAGTACGCGACGGCCGTCACCGCCGGCTGCAGCAGTCGGTACTCGGCTCGGCACTCCGCGCAATCGCGCAAATGCTCCATCACCGCGGAGGCTTCGTACGGCGGAAGCGCACCGAGCGCGTAGGCGGCCACGGCGTCGAGCATCTCCTCGTGCGAGCTCATACGGTGATCGCTCCCTCCAAGACGCTGCGCAGCCGGCGCAGTCCGGTTCGAATTCGCGTCTTCACGGTTCCCAGCGGCAGCCCGATTCGGCGCGCGATCTCTTGATGCGTGATGCCGCCGAAAAATCCGAGCTCGATCGGATCGCGCTGCTCGGGCGGCAGCCGCGCCAACGCCTCGCGCACGCGCGCGCCGTCCAAGTGGGCTATCGCAGTCTCTTCGGGATCGTCGTCCAGCGGCAGGCTGGCGGGAAACTCCGCTTCCGCGCGCACGCTGCGGGCGCGGATGACGTCGAACGCCCGGTTGCGCGCGACCCGCGCGATCCACGCCGCGAAATTCCCGCCGCGAAAGAGCGCCGGCCTGTCCCAGATCTTCAGAAACACGGCCTGCGTAACGTCCTCGGCCGCGCCCGGATCGGCGAGCACGCGCAACGCCAACCCGTAGACGAGCCGATGGTACTCGTCGTAGAGGACCTCAAATGCGGCCGCGTCACGCGCGCGGACGCGTTCCATGAGGCGGCTCGCGTCTTCCACGGCGCCAGTTTTCGCTGCAATCCTCACTCCGCACTTCCCGCTAAACGCGGGCGAGCGTCGATCGGATTCCTCCGTCGACCCCGCTCAGGATGAAATGCAACTGCGCGGCCCGGGGGCGAATCTTACGACGCATGCAGACGATTAGAGAAGTACGACGTCACCGGTCGCCGGGCGGCCGGCCGCAGCCCCTGGCCTACCACGCCGGGCTCCTGTGGATCGGGTCGTGGGACACCGGCAAAATTTACGGGATGGACGTGCGGTCCTGGACACCCTCGCTCGAGGTCTCGGCACCGGGAAGGCCGTTCGGCATGGTCTCGATGGACGGTGCGATCCACGTGGTCGTTGCGCTCGACGATGACGACCGCTACCTCTTGCGCTTCACTCCCGAGAACGGCTTCGATCAGGAGAGCAAGACGCCGTGCCCCGACCTCACTGGGTCGCACCTCGCCGCCGACGCGTCGACGCTCTATCTCTGCCAGCAGGGCGAGCGGCGCATCCTCGAGCTCGACGCGAAGGCCGGCGTGCGGCGCGAGATCGCGCTGCCGACGCGCTGCGGCGGCTTCGCCTTCGAAAGTCGGGCGAGCTGCCGCATGCTGTCGGCCGACGAAGAGTTCGACAACCTCACGTTCGCGCGCGTCGACCTCGGCAAGGACGCGCCGCAAGCCGAACCCATCGCGCCGATCAACGCCGAAGCGCGCGCGCTCACTTTCGACGGAGAGCTGTGGTGGACGAGCTATCGCGAGGAGAACGACGTCGTCGCGTTTACGGTCGACTAGGAGCCTGTAGGTCTAGGCGTACGGATATCGCGTCAGGAAGTCCGGCGGCAGCCCCATACGCTTGAGAACCTCGACCTTGGCGCAGTCCAGGCACCAACCGCCACGGCGCGCAATCAACTCGTCGTCGTCGGCGACGAAGGGTGAGTTGCAACGCGTGCACTGGTAGAGTCCGGCCATGGCGGTCCTTTCCACCGTAGCCTACCGCGCCAAACGCAAATATGAATTAGAGTGCCGTTAACGCAATACGTTTGCGGCGATGAAGGCGAGCGCAGCGGCCGTTACCATCGCGGTCACAACCCAGCCCGCGATTGCTAGCGGCAAGCCGATCGGCCGTCCCCGCATCGTGGCTCGATCGCGCGCGACCAATAGCGTAAATGCCAAGGTAATCGGAGTCGCTAGCCCGGCGATGACGGAAACCCAATACAGCATTAACATCGTCGGCACCGAAACGAGAGCGAAAGCGGCGGCGACGATCAAAGATAGAAAGATCACCGCGTAGAACGCGGTCGCCTCACCGGGCTTGTTCGCTAGTCCCGCCCGCCAACCGAAGGCCTGCGCCACCACGTAACCGTTCGTGGCGGCGATCACTGGAATCGCGATCGCCGCCGACGCGAGGAGACCCACGCCGAACAGCATCTGGTCGAGCGTCCCCGCCAGCGGGCGCAATGCCATCGCAGCTTCCGCCGGCGTCTGAATATGCGCGTGATGCTTCCCCGCCGTCGCCGCCGTCGCGATCAGGATGAACAGAAAGCTCGAACCGGCGACGAGCATTCCTGCGACCGCGTCGGCGTTCACGGCACGAAGCTGCGAAATCGCCGGACGCCGTTCGGCGACTTCGATCGACTCCCAGAAGTACACGTAGCTGGTCAGCGTCGTGCCGAGCAATGCAATCGCGCCCGTCGCGAATGCAGGCGAGAGTTCGAAGCGAGGCACTACTATGCTGCGGAGTACCAAAGCCCAATCCGGCCGCGCCAAGATCGCGCTCGCGACGTAGCATAGAAAGATCAGCGTTAGCCACGCCAGGATTCGCTCGATACGCAGATACGACTTCGTCGCGAGCAACCAGTATGCGATGGCCGTGAGCGGGATCACGAAATAATAAAACCGCGCACCCGAGAGCATGCTCAAGGCTTGCGCTCCGGCCTGCACATCGGCACCGAGAGTGAGCAAACCGATCGCTACGACCGCCGCCGCGCCGACAATCGCGGGTCCGCGGCCGAACGTTCGGTAAATGGCCTGCTGTAGGCTCATTTGCGACATCGTCGCAACGGATGCGGCAATCGCCTGGACGAGCGCCAGCATCGGAAGCAATAGGACGACCAGCCAAGCCATCCCGTATCCCGTCGCCGCACCGACCGCGGCGATCGAGCCCACCGTCGTCGGATCGTTCGCGGAGGCTCCGGAGACGAGGCCGGGGCCCAGGCCGCGGACGAATCGGCGACGCGGCGACATATGTCGGTATCTTAAGCGCTGTTAACGGCCGGCGCAACGCGCTTGGGTGCTCGCCGTGCACTTTTAGGATAGCGGACAGGGTAGTTTTTCGATACGCTCTTGTTCTCACCGAGAACAGGGAGCAATATTGCCATGCCCGACAAAAAGCCGAATATTCTGATACTCTGGGGCGACGACATCGGCATCTGGAACATCAGTAAATTTAGCCGCGGTATGATGGGATACCGGACCCCCAACATCGACCGCGTTGCCGACGAGGGGGGTCTCTTTACCGACTACTACTCGCAGCAAAGCTGCACGGCGGGTCGCGCATGCTTCATCGCCGGCCAGAACCCGATTCGGACGGGGCTGACCAAGGTCGGGATGCCTGGCGCCACGGTCGGTCTTCAAAAGGAGGATCCGACCATCGCCGAGATGCTCAAGCCGCTGGGCTACGCCACCGGCCAGTTCGGCAAGAATCATCTCGGCGACCGCAACGAGTTCTTGCCGACGGTGCACGGCTTCGATGAATTCTTCGGCAACCTGTACCACCTCAACGCCGAAGAGGAGCCCGAGCTGCCCGACTACCCGAAGGATCCGAAGTTCAAGGCGATGTTCGGGCCGCGCGGTGTGATGCACTGTTTGGCGACCGACAAAGACGACCCGACCACCGACCCTCGCTGGGGCCGCGTCGGAAAGCAAACGATCGAAGATACCGGGCCCCTCACCAAAAAGCGCATGGAGACCGTCGACGAAGAGATCACGGCCCGCGCTCTCGCGTGGATGGAGAAGCAGGCCAAAGCCGATCAGCCGTTCTTCCTTTGGTACAACGCCACGGCGATGCACTTCCGCACGCACGTCGCGGAAAAAAACCTCGGCAAAAGTGGTCAGGACCCATACAGCGACCGCATGGTCGTGCACGACGAGCAGATCGGCATGATGCTCGACAAGCTCGACGAGCTGGGCATCGCCGACAACACGATCGTGATGTACTCGACCGACAACGGCCCGGAGAACGATACCTGGCCGGATGGGGCCAACACGCCGTTCCGGGGGCAGAAGGATTCCAACTGGGAGGGCGGGTGGCGCGTGCCGTGCTTCATCCGCTGGCCGGGTACTATTAAGCCGGGTTCGGTCTACAACGGCATCGTCTCACACATCGATATGTTCCCGACGCTCCTGGCCGCCGCCGGCAATCCGGACGTTACGAAGCAGCTCCTCGACGGCTGCACGGTGAACGGCATGAAGTACAACGTTCACCTCGACGGCTACAACATGATCCCCTACTTCAGCGGCCAGACCAAGGAAAGCCCGCGAAACGCGATCGTGTACTTTAGCGACGACGGCGACGTCATCGCGGTACGCGTCGGCGACTGGAAGTTCAATCTGTCCGTGCAACGCGCCAACCAAATGAACCAATGGGCGGAGCCGTTCGTGAAGCTGCGGCTGCCGCATATCGTGAGCCTGCGGCGCGATCCGTTCGAGCGGGCAGATTTCAACTCGAATACCTATTGGGACTGGGTGGTCGACCACGCACCTCAGCTGTACCTGATGCAGGCTGTCGTGGCGCAGCAGATCGCGGACTTCGTCAAGTTCCCGCCGCGCCAGAAACCGGCGTCGTTCAACCTGGACTCTGTAATGGAACAGGTGAAAACGCCGCACGGCTAACCCATCGGATTCGCGGGTGGGTGACTTTTACGAGAGTCACCCATACCCGCCACGGGTTGACGACCTAGAAAACTATCGCCGGCGCTGGGACGACCACCGCCGTCGCGCGGATTCGCATCTTTTCTGGCCGGCCGAGACCTACCGCGACGACCGGAGCATACTCGTTGCAGGCTGCGGTTCGGCTCAGGCCGCCCGCTATGCCGTACGCTGGCCAAACGCTCGCGTGGTCGGCGTCGACGTGAGCGCGGCGAGCCTCGCGTTCACCCAAGAACTCAAACGCAGGCACTCGCTCAACAATCTCGAGTTGCACCAGCTCCCCGTCGAACGAGTTGCCGCGCTCGGAGAAACCTTCGAGTTGGTCACCTGCACCGGCGTGCTGCACCATCTCGTGGATCCCGGCGCCGGCTTACGCGCACTGCGTGACGTGCTCGCACCGGGCGGCGCGATGCACCTAATGGTGTACGCGCCCTACGGCCGCGCCGGTATCTACATGCTGCAGGAGTACTGCCGGCGCATCGGCATCGGCTGGAGCGAGAGCGAGGTCGACGACCTCGTCGCGAGCCTGAAATCGCTCCCGCCAGAGCATCCGCTCGTGCCGCTCCTACGCAGCTCACCCGATTTCGCGACGCGCGCGGGCGTCGCCGACGCGCTCCTTCACCCACGAGATCGCGCCTACTCGGTGCCACAGCTGATGGAGCTCCTGGGCGGCGCCGGTTTGATCTTCGGGCGCTGGCTACGCCAGGCGCCCTATCTGCCGTGGTGCGGCGCTCTCGCTTCGTCGCCACACGGCGCTCGGCTCGCCGAACTGGAACAGGGCGAACAGTACGCGGCCATCGAGCTATTTCGGGGCACGATGGTACGCCATAGCATCATCGTCTATGGGGGCCTAGACGTCGCGCGAAAGCACGCGGTCACGTTCGACGGCGACGATTGGCTCGAGTACGTCCCGATACGGTTGCCGAACACCGTCGTCGTGCGCGATCGCCTGCCCGTGGGTGCATCAGCCGTGCTGATCAACCGCGATCACAGCTTTACCGACCTCTATCTCCCGATCGACGCGCGACAAGACCGTCTGCTCGAGGCGATCGACGGCGCGCGCCGCATCCGCGATATGGGTCGAGCGACGGCCGACCGCAACGTTGCGCGCGACTTTTTCCAGACGCTCTGGCGCTGGGATCAGGTCGTCCTGGCTACGGGCTCACCTTAGCTCAGCGATTCGATGCCGTCCCGAGCCAGCTGGCGGTCCAGGTGTTCCAAGCCTGCATGGGATGCCGTTAGTTCTTGGCGGTGTCCGGGCTCGGCCGCGGCTGATAGCGATAGCCGGCCGCTCGGAGCCGGCGAAGGCGCGTGAATACCTGCGGCTTCGGTTCGAAAAAGATATTGAGCCCAGACCAGAATCCACCGTAGGCCCGCATCTGCGCAAAGTACTCCTCGACCTCGACCCGATCCATTAGCCGGCGCCCTATGGCGTTGATCAAAAGCCCGCGAAAACCGGTTGGCGAAAGCGTGGCACCGTAGCGATCCCGCGAGAAGGTGCGCACTCGCTCCAGTGGGTTGCGCAGCCACTTGATCGCCGTGACGTAGGTCAGCAGCATCTCGTTCCAGACGGCCGTCTGGTTGAGGCGAATGGCACCGAGCTCGTGCGCGAGAAGAAATGAAATGACATCCATCGTCTTTAGATCGTTGATATCGAAGACGACCTGGTGCAGAACGATGTAATTCTCGCGCCAGGATGAGAACGTCTGCGAAAATGGCGCTATCGATCCACTCGTGATGAAGAGCTCGGGCATCTTCGCCATATCGAGTCGGCGGCAGTGCTCCTTCAGGACGGCGTATACTTCGGGGAACTGTCGATCCGAAAGCCGGACGGAATTCCCGCGAATCGACGCCTCGCGCCGATTCCGCTCGAGCACCAGGAACGGAATGCCGATCAGCGCGGTGATCGCCAAGACGCGGAGAAAGCCGACGTCTTTCGCCAGCACCGGGTGTGCTTTGAGCCACGTGGGCTCGTAGAAGATCAGAGCGAGCGCGACGGCCATAAGCAGCAGGTTGCAACAAACCGACGCGATGAATACCGGCCGCTCGAGCGGATCCCGAAGCGTCGATTCATCGACGGCGTCCGCGGGTCTGGTCAAAGCTGCAGACGCGACTTGCCGGCGCCGCGCCACGTAACGTGAATCTCGTAAACCCTTAGCGTTTGGCGTCCGAATCGCCGTGAGAGCGTTCTGCTCGCAGACCCTCGCCGAGACGCTTGCGCGCCTTCTCGCCTTCGGTCAGCGGCTCGGGCTCCCACGGCTCCCATTCCTCCCAGCCCAGCGCCTGAGACGCGAGGCGGAAGCCGAAGCCGACGACGAACGCGATCACCGTCGAAGTCAGTACCGACCAGCCGAGCGCGGCGTTGCAGACGACGTAAGCGATGCCGGTCAGGGCCGCCGCCGTCACGAAAAACTCACCGCGCACGAGTTGCTTGGGGATGACGTTGCACGCGACGTCGATGATCCAGCGCCCGGCCGTCGTTGCGATGATGCCGATGAGCACCGCGGCGGCGTACCCAAGGTGGACGGAAAGCGCCGCTTGGGCCCCGACGATCGCGTACCACGGCAGCGAGAACGCGGTCATGAACTGGAAGAGGCCATCCTTGAAGCGCTGCGCTGCCTTGAATTCGATGAGGAGCGCCAGCGCCGCCGCCGCGGTACACAGGAACAGATACCACGGGTTGATCAGGGGCGACGGAATCCTATTGACGAGGACGTCGCGCACGATGCCGCCGCCGATGCCGCCCGCATAGGCCAGGATGATGATCCCCGCGATCGTGAAGTGCTTGTAGTGATCGGGACGGCGCGCCAGAAGCGCGCCGTTGAATGCGTTCGTCGTGGCCGCGATCAGCGAGATGTAATCGACCAGCGTAAGGGTGCTAAACCCGAACTTCGAGAGGATCAGCGGCGTCATGAACCGCTAGCGTACCACCGCATTGCGAGACCGTCTATCCGGGAATTGCACGCCTCACAGGAAGGGAAGCTCCACGAGGCGGACCAGGCCGTAGATAAGCCCGATGACACCGAGGCTCACCAGGAACGCGTGCCGCGGGTAGACCATTTTCGTGCTGATCCCCCCCAGGAACGAGACGCCCGCGAAGATCACCGTCAGAAGCAGAAAATCGTCCGCGTGTTGGTTGGCGATTTGCGCCTCGGCGAAGCTCACGCCCGCGGTGTCTTCCAAGCGCTTCGCCTCGGCCTTGGTCGCCAGGGAGTACTGGGGCATCACGAAGGGCGACGATGGCGCTTTCGGATTTTTGCGGGGTTTCGTGGCGAGCCAGGCGACCATCGCCGTCTTCATCTCGGGGCGCAATCGCTGATAGATGAACTGCGCCTTCGGAGCGTTGCCGGCGTCGACCGCATCGACGTACTGCAGGAACAGCGCGACGTCGATGGCGGTCAGCACGTTGGCGCGATCCGCCGCCTCGGCGGACTGAATGCGATCGGCGTTGGCGACGTTATAGGAGCGTGCCTGCTGGCCGCTCCAGCGCCCGGATTGATAGCCGCAGACCGCCGATAGGACGGCAGCAATCGAGATCAACACAACCGACGCGATGTCGACGAAGCGGTCAACGCTTGGTCTATCGATGGTCGCTAGTCCCGGACGCAGCGAAAGCCGAGATGCGACATGCCCGTGTCGATCGTCTGTGGCGAGCGCGCCGCCGGCCGGAAACGCAGGCAATAGCTGGGCGAACAGAGGAACGAGCCGCCCTTGAGCACCTTGCGCGGGATCCGTATCTGCGGCAGGCAGGGATCGTAGCTGCGCTCACGCGCGTCACCTCCGCAACAGGGAGATTCCGCAGTTGGGCGGTCGCTGACGAACCAGTCGCTCGTCCATTCCCATACGTTACCGGCCATATCGTAGAGGCCGTAACCGTTCGGCGCGAAACTGCCGACCGGCATCGTCCGAGGCCCGTGCCGCGCGGTGCTCTTGTAGGGGAATTCGCCCTGCCACGTGTTCGCCGCCGGCTCTCCTCCCGGTTCCATCTCGTCGCCCCAGACGAAGTCTCTGCCGTCGAGCCCGCCCCGCGCCGCATACTCCCACTCGGCCTCGGTCGGGAGCCGTTTCCCAGCCCAGCGCGCGTAGGTCTCGACGTCCTCGTCCGCAACGTGAACGACGGGGTGATCCGGCCGCGAGTCGATCGAGCTGCCGGGGCCCTCCGGATGCTTCCAGCACGCGCCCGGCAGCCACGACCACCACTGCGAGAAGTCGCTCAGGTCGACAGCACCCGCCGTCATGTGGAAGACCAACGCGCCTGGAACCAAGTTTTCCGGCAGCGCTCCGGGATAGTCCGTCGGGTTCAACGGCCTCTCCGCGACGGTGACGTAGCCGGTCATGCGGACGAATTTCGAGAACTGCGCGTTGGTGACCGCGTAGGCGTCGATCCAGAAGCCGCCGACGGCCACCGCACGCACCGGGCCCTCTTCCGGATAGAACCGCTCGGAGCCCATGCGGAACGTCCCGCCCTCGATCCGAACCATGCCCTCGCGCGCCGTCTCGATCATCCGTCAGTATCTTACGGTCGGGAGGAGGCCCGCGCAAGTCTGCATTTTTGGGATAGAAGGCTCTACCGCCCGCGCGGTACACTTGCGCGGCAAGGAGAAGACAATTATGGCCGGCTCGGAATCCGCGGTCGCGGCACGCATTACGCATCGCGAGTTCAAACTGTTGTTGAAGGCGGAGCGCTTCCCGACGCGGCAAGCGCTGCTCAGTTTCAACAAGCTGCTCGAGGAGATCGCCGCTAAGCTTCACATCCGGTATGAACCGTTCGACCCGATCGAAGCGGAGCTCCGGATCGTGCAATTTTACGATACTTCGGATCAGACCCTCCGAAAGAATCGCTTGATCTTTCGAATCCGCCAACTGCGCCAAGCGCTCTGGCCTGACGAGAGCTGGGAGGTGACGTTCAAGGCTCGCCACGGGGATCGCGACAAGGCCGAGTCGTTCGACAGCACGTCGACCTTCCCGCAACAACAGAAGCAGAAATTCAAGGAAGAGATCCTGCGCGGTGAATCGCCCGGCACGATCACGACCATTTACTCTAACAACTGCATCCTCGAGTCGCCCGAGCTCGACGTCGAGCTGCCGCTGCACAAACTAGCGGATGCCTTCCCGCACCTGAAGACGTTGAACATCAACTTCGACCAGACGATGACGATCGTCAACGGCGCGAAGGTCTTCGAGATCGAGGCCAAGCTGGGGAACTTCTTCTTCGGCCATCACACGACGGCCACCGCGACGCTGGCCGTCTGGGCGCGGCCCATTCCGGACAAGTTCGAGCCGCTGATCGCGGAGTTCGGCTGGTCGTACCACCCCGTTCACGACGAGAAGGGCAAAGAAGCGGACAAGGTCGCCGACCAATTCTTCAAGGACATCCAGCTTCCGCTCCGCGATTGGATCACATCCGGCACTACGAAGACCGCGCTGATCTACGGCGACCAAGGGAACTAGATTCCGGGCTCCACGCTTCGCTCCGGATGACACCGGGAGGTCACGTCACGTGACCTCGTTCTTCGTGCGGGTGTAGAACACGCCGAGCAGTGTTGCCAGTATCATCTGGATGATGAAGTAGGTTAGAACCGCTGCGGCGACGTCGCCTCGGCCGAAGGCGCTCGTCGCGAGCAGCGCGGCGAGACCGATGTTGCGGAGCCCCGTCCCTATGCTCAGCGTCCGGCGGTACGCGCGCTCGCGTCTGCCGAGGATCCAGCCGGTAAGCAGAGAGAGCAGCACGATGCAGGCCATCGCGAGCAATCCGAGCGATCCGTACACCGTGCCGATGGCACGTGCGATCGGTCCGCCGAGCACCACCAGCAATGCGATGACGACGACGAGTACGATGAGCAGGAGCGGCCGTAATAGGCGCGCCGCGACTTGCGGCGCGCGCGCGCTGACGAGCATGCCGAGCAGCAGCGGCACGAGCTGAAACACGACCAGCGACACGACGACGCTGTTTGCGGAGATTTCACTCCCCGGGAGCACGAGGCTCGCCGTGATCGGGACCGTGACAATCGACAGCGCCGGCAGCAAGAAAGCTAGGCTGACCGCGAGTCCGAGGCTTCCGCCCTTTCTTCGGCCGCCCGACAGGACGACGAACGGGACGCCCGGGCAGATCGCCATCAGTAAAACTCCCGTGGCGATTGGCTCGCTCAGATGAAATACGACGCGCACGAACAGCACGCCCAACAGCGGGACGATGATGAAGTTCGCCAGAAACGCTCGGGCCAGCAGCCCGTAGTCTCGCAAGACGGCCTTCAAGTGGGCGACGTTGACCTGCAGCCCAGTGTGTAACATCAGAGACACGAGCAGCACGATCGCGATAATCTTAGCCGGGTTCATGAATCCAACATCCTCCATCTGACGTTTCGCACGCCCGCACGCTGCGCAAGCCCGCTCGAGAATCGCTCCACCACTGGATCATCCCGACGCGCCAGCCGCAACTCGACTTTTACTTCCTGCCCTTGGTCCGTCGATCCGGTCGAGATGCCATGAAGGATCAGGTTGCTCGCCTTGACGACGTCGATGACTGCAGCGCGAACGTCGTCGATCGCGGCGTCGTCGCACACGGCGTGGACCCGATAAGTTTTCTCACCGTGGCGCTCTTGATAGACGGCGGCTTGCGAGTCGATCTTTTCGACGAGGGGCTGCAGCGCGAGGTTGAACGCGACGATCGCGCCCGCGCCCATGAACGCATGAGCGTATTGGCCGACCCCGGCGAGCGCCCCCACGGCAGCGGTCGCCCAGATCGTCGCCGCCGTGTTCAGGCCGCTGATGCTCGCGCCTTGCCGCAAGATCACGCCGCCAGCGAGAAAGCCGACACCGGTGACGATGTTCGCTAAGATGCGCGTCTCGCTGTCGGAGCCCACGACCGGTCCCAAAAGCGTAAAGAGCGCGGCCCCGATCGCCACGAGCGCGCTCGTGTGCACTCCGGCTCCGCGCTGCCGCCATTGGCGCTCGAACCCGATCAACGCGCCGAGCAGGCCGCCGACCAGCACACGCAGCGCGAATTCGGTGGCGGTCGGCATACGAAGACCTAGCGGAGCGCGATCGCGCCGACCGCCGCTCCGCCCAGGATGAGCAGAGCCGGATTGACGCGCGTGCGCAGCGATGCATAGAAAACGGCCAGCCCCACGAGCACCGTTAGCCAGCCCGTCACGGCGCCCTTGCCGAACGTGATCAGGCCCGCCACCGCAAGCCCGATCGCGACTGGCCCGAGCCCGCGCTGGATCGAGGCGCGCCACGGCCACGCCGCGAGCCGATTCCAGACCCTTCCGACGACGAACGTCAGGATTCCGGTAGGCACGAAGAACGCGAACGCGGCGGCCAGCGCGCCCGGAATACCGCTCACGCGCTCGCCGATCGTCGCCACCATCATCATGTTCGGTCCGGGCGATAACTGACCGACGCTATAGATATGGATGAGCTGCGCATCGGTCAGCCAGCGGTGCACGCCCACCACGAGGAGCTTCATCTCCGGAAATGCGGCCATGCCGCCGCCGATCGTCAGCAGCGAGAGGTAGCCGAAGACGCGCGCTATTGCAGGGACCTGATCCACGCGTGTGAGTCCTCGTGGGGGTGATCCGTTTTCTTGACCGGGCGATACGCGAAGATCGCGAGCGCGCCGACCGAGAGCAGCACGACCGGCACCGATAGCTTGAAATGGTTGATGCCCAGCACGGCGGCGAGAATGAAAAATGCGTCCCAGAACCCCTTAACGGTCTTCTTTCCGATCTGAAACCAGGTGGCCGCGATCAGACCGGTAGCCGCAGCGGCCACGCCGTGGAGTGCCGCGGTAACGATCGGCCGATTCCCGTTCATCCCGTATGCGACGCCGGCGGCGGTCATGAGAATCAATGCCGGGAGGCACATCCCGGTCATTGCCGCGACAGCGCCGAGCGTGCCACTGAGGCGATCGCCCGCGAGAATCGCCATGTTCGTCGCGTTGAGACCCGGGAGGGTGTTGCTCAACGACATCAGCTCCAGAAATTCGCGGTCGTCCAGCCAACGCTTCTTAGCGACCAGCGCGCTGCGCAAGTAGGCGACGACGCCGCCGCCGAAGCTAGTTGCGCCGATCTGCAGAAAGACGCCGAAGAGTTCGAGCGCCGATACGGCCTTGGGTCTCGAGGCCGCCACCGCCTCCGCCATCGCACCATGATAGCAACTCCCTGCCCGGCGCTCTATCCCAAAACGGCAGGGCTTGCGTTTTTGGGATACTGCCGAGACGATTGCCGGGCGTACACTATGAGCACCATGAAAACGCTCCTGGGTCGCGTTCTCTTAGGCGCTCTCGCCGCGACGCTCGGCGTTGCCGCGCCATTTGGCCCGGCTGGCGCCACGGGAATCGCTCGCGTCGTGCAGCGCGACGGATCTCAGAAAACCTACACCAACGTTCGGATCAGCATCAAAAGCGGAAGCATGGCGATGACGTCGGCCGACGGGCAGGGAACGATCGTTCTGGGCGACGCAGCATGCACGAAGGTCGGCGAGCTCCTCGAGTGCCTACCCTACGACGCGACGCTCCTGCAATACGGTCGTAAAACGCATATTCCGCTGCAGTCGGGTACGGTTTGGCTGAATCCGAGCAAGACGAGGCAGCAGCTGAGCCATTCCTCGACGGAGCTTCCGCCGCGCGGCGTGCTCCTGGCCGTTCGCACGAAGAGGGGAACGTACGTGACGCTCACCGGCGTCGTCGACGAGGTGCAAAAGTGAAAGTTCAACGCACCGCGGTCATCGCTCTGCTCGTTGCCTTCGTTCCGCTGAGCGCCGCGGCCGGCGGCCGCGGCGGGTACGCGCGGCCGGCGGGCGGATTCGACTTTCATAGCGAGGGCGCGGCGCGTCCGCCGCAGAGTGCCAGCCGTTCGAGCACCGGGCCATACGGCACGAATCGCTCCACGACGGTCCACAACACCGGCAACGGCTACAACCGCACGACGACGGCGACCAACGGGAACTACTCTCGCACGACCTCCGGCGGCGCGAACAGCAACGGCAACTACTACCACGGGAGCACGGGCAGCGGTCCCAACGGCTCGTACGGCCATTACGGCAGCGGCAACGCGTACAATCGCACGTACAGCGGCTCGACGACCGCCACGAACGCCTGGGGCCAGACCTATCGCGCGGGCACCTACGCCAACAACGGGACGGTGTATCACGGCGCCGTGGTCACTAACCCGGCGTATCGCGGCTATTCCGCGTGGGGCTGGAACGGCGGCTACGCCTGGTACGCCGCGCCCGCCTACTGGGGCGGCGGCTTCTGGGGCGCGTTCGCGATCGGAGCTACGACGGCGGCGGTAGCCGCGTACCAGGTCGCTCCGAGCAGTCCCGGCGCAAAACTTCTCGCCAGCTATCACCTCACGCAGGCGGCGTGCGAGCGCCCGAATCTCGTCGTCATCTACGGACCCAACAACAGCAGGATTTGCGCGTACCCGAACAACCTCGTCTCCGCCGGTAACTACAGCGTCAACTCGCAGACGCTGACGATCGTATCGCAAAACCCGTAACGGGCCGCCGCTTGGGCGCCTGAAATGAACCTTCTCGAGATCGGCATGCTCGTGTTCGCCTGCCTCTTCGGCGAAACCGCGCCGCTGGGCGAAGCGCTCGCGCACCTGCATTGAAATCGATAGTCGCCGCGGCGTTCGCGCTGGCGGCATTCGTCGCCGGGGCAGGAATAGCCGGCGCTCAGACGCCCGAGAGCGACGAGGAGAACACGGCCCCAGCGCCGAGCGCGACGCCGTCGCCTGCGCCAAAGGCGTTGACTTATCATGGGTACGTCCGATCCTTCTATTTCACGCGTCAGAACGCGTCCAATAATCCGGGAGCGCGATTCGACTACAGCCCGGGAGCAAAATACAGTTCCAACGGCGTCAACGAGGCCGCATGGAACACGGGGATATCGATCGACGCCGATTACGGTTTTCCCGGCAGCCAATGGACCGCCGGCGCGTCTTACTTCTACGCCAACCCGATGGACGGCCCATGCGTCGTTGCGGCCAACCACGCCAAGGGCGCCGAATGCGTGACGCAGATCCCGCCGCGCACTAACTCCGACGACACGCTGCCCGGCTTCACGATGAGCACGTTTTACGAGACGTACCTAGCGTACAAGGCGTACAACTTTACCGGGACGCTCGGCAACCAGCTCTTCCGCTCTCCGTGGGCCAATCCGTCGGACTCTCGGCTCAAGCCGGCCGCGTTTTCGGGCGGCGACGTCGCGTACTCGGGCATGGCACACTGGACGTTCGAAGCCGCCGACATGCTTGCGTTCGAAAACCGTACCAGCTCCGACTTCAGCCAACAGACACTGCTCACGAGTTATCCCGCCGGGGCCAAGGGACTTCCGAGTAACATCGACATCCCCGGCGGGCAAGGCGTAAAAACGAACGGGTTTGCTTTCGGCAAGGCGGCTTACGCCGATCCGGCCAACGGTTTCTCGGCCACGGGCTTCTTCTACGGGATCAGCGATCTCGCGAACGTCTGGTGGCTCGACGGAGACTACACGTTCCAGAAGCTGCGCTGGGCGCCGTTCGTCGCGCTGCAAGGCGGCTTCGAGAGCAACGCCGGCCGCTCGTATCTCGGGAAGATCGCGAGCCAGGACGTCGGCGTGCAGATCGGAGCCGACGTCACCAAGAATTTTCGCATCACCGCCGCATACGATTCGATCCCATGGCGCAGCGATACCATCTTCCTGCCCAAAAACGTGACGTGCGACGGCTCGTATCAGATCGCGACGAAGGCGGCGACGCTGGCGTATTTCCTTCCGATGAATGCCGCGCAGTGCTTCGCCAATCCGAATGGGACGACGCAGATCTACTACGGCGGCTGGGCCAGTCCGTATACGGACAGCTACTCGACAGACCCGTTCTTTACGACCAGCGTCACGCAGGGCATGGCGGACCGGCGCGCGCCGGGAACGTCGTGGAAGGTCGCTCTAACGTTCACCTCCGACGACAAGCGCTGGGTCTTCATCGCGACCGACGCCTGGTACGACTACGGCAACGCGTTGGCCCCACAGAGCACGAATGTCTGGGTGCTCGACGGGCGCTACCATCTGAGCCCGGTCGGCCGGGGGCGATATCGCGGGCTCCTGCTGCGCTACCGCTACGCGCAGCGAACGCAGTCAAACACGCAGACCCTCGGCGGGCTGCCGCTGTTTAAGTACAACCGCGCACAGCTGGAGTACGACTTTTAGTATCCTAGCGCGAATCGCTCTTGAGCTTCAACTCCACCACGTCGTTGCTGTAGACGCTGCGCATCGGCAGGTGCGTCCGGACGTCGCTGACGACCACCGGGATCCCCGCCGCCGGGTCGTATGCGATCCGCTGCTTCGAGGACGCCGTTAGATAGCGCCCTCCCTGCTGCGTGAGCTTGCCGGTCGCCTCGACCAAAATGGTGCCGGCGGCGTTGGCGATCTTACCCTTTCCCTGCAGCGCGTAGACGCTCTTAAACGTCGTGAGCTGGCTCGCGAGGCCAGAGGCTCCCGGCAGTATCGCGGCCTTGACCTCGTACGTGCGCGACCAGCTAGCGTGTCCTCCACTCGTAGACAACGGATGGAAATAATTGCGGCCGAGCAGCGGGAAAAGGGTGAACTGTATCGGTGATATCGCGTAAGCCGGCCGCTGACAAGAGACACCGCCGTCCGAGTACACCTCACAGGTGTTCGTCGCGCGGGGGCGAGCCGTATTCCACCAATAGTCGGTCCCGCTGATCATGACGCCGCCGTCGTGCGCCGGGCCGAGAATATCGATCGTCGTCGTCCCGGTGCCGTTTCCGGAGCTCGCAACCTTCGTGTTGAAGCCGAATTCGTACACGAGGTGACGCTGGGAGTGCGCCGCGGGCGTCTGGCCGCTGAGCGCGACCAGTATGGTTATGAATAGTACAGTCGATCTCACGTGCTTCAATCCTCCGCCCAACGTTTTCGGCGAGCGGGCGGCCGTCAACTGCTCGTTTTCTACCTTGGCTCGCGCGGCGCTGCGCGTGATGGGAGGCATTGCCCTTACCGCCGATAAGATTGGAGATGTCATGAGCGCCCAACCACTCGAGGTTCGCATGGCTCATATCGAGGGGGCCTTCTTACAGCTCGACCGCCGGATGGAGTCGGTCGAGCGCATGCTGGAGGCGCGCTTCAACCAGTTAGACACGCGCTTTTCGATCATCGATCAGCGCTTCAACTGGCTGACCGGAATCCTCGTCACGAGCTGGATCTCGACGATCGTGACGGTGCTTCTGCACCGCTAGCGGGCGGGCTTCTTTTCGCGGCGCCGGCCCCCGTTCCCAATCGTCGATCCGCTTGGCATGGCACCCATTTTTTTGAACTATACGGAGTCCCGTTAAGGCCGTTCTTTCGGATGAATAGTCAACCTCGTGCCTCGCGCTTGCGGGAAAGGCCTGCGATTGCAACCGCAAAGACCGCGGCAAGCGCGACGACGTTCGAGATCAGGGTGAACCGATCGTTGAGCGCCATCGAAGGCATGGTCATCCCTCCGCCGGTCGCGCCGACCACGCGTTCCATCAGCGCGCCGGCGAGCAGCGCGCCTAGCGCGAAGAGCCCGACGAACGCCCACGCGAGCCTCGCCGGAAACGACTTGCGGTAGATGGCGATCAGCGGCAGAATCAGCAGGTCGCCGTAGATGAAGGTCGTGTTCGCGCCGAGCGGTATGCCCGCATTCACGAGATAGCGCGCAATCGGCACGTTTCCCATCGAGCACACAAAGGTCGCCACCGCAATGAGCAGGCCCACGATCAGCAGCAGGACATAGCCGACCAGCGGAACGGTCCCGACGGCGTGCAGAGCTTCCGCGAGCGATCCCGGCGGAATCAGCGCCGCGGCGAACCCCGCGATCAGATATCCGACGATCAGCTCCGTGCGCAGCATGCGAACGTCGGCGAGCGCGGTCGATGCGACGTCCGCCCAACGATTGCCGTCGTGCTCGACCGAATGGGGGCGCTCGCACTCTCCTTCGACTCCGCTCAGCATGACACTTTTATCGCGACTGCCTATGTACGCCCGTTGCAGCTGCGCTAGTCCGCTCGTACGGAAGATGAGCGAGAGCCCGACCGTGACGACGACGATGATGATGACGCCGCCGAAAAACTCGGCGAACGCGAAGCGCCAACCCAGGAGCGACCAAAAGAGAATGACGATCGCGAGATTCATGTTGGTCGACGAGATGAGAAAGGCGAAGGTCGCGCGGGCATCGGCACCGTTACGATAGAATCCACGGGCCGCGGCCGCCGCGCCGTACGAGCAAGCCGACGAGATGACGCCGAAACCCGTCGCATAGAGCAGCCCGCGCAGACCCGGACCGAGGTAACGGTGCATGGTGGCGGGCGTGAGCATGACCTGGACGATCGCCGAAACTAGAAAGCCGAAGATCAGCCCGAACAGGCTGTCCCAGAAGAACCCCGCTGCCGCGGCGATGCCGGCGGCGAGGGCGTGCGCGACCGTAATCAGCGTCAGCCCCCGACAGAAACGGGCGCGTGGCCGAAGAGCGGCGGGATGAAGTGTCCGGCCAGATACGACGTCACGAATACGGCGCATCCATACAATACGATCTCGACACCTTTGCCGATCGGATTCCGCTCGCTCAAAGTGCCCGCGTAGTAGCCGACGCAAAACAAGCCGACGACCGCAAAGAGCAGCGACGTGAGTGTCGAGTTGAACATGGACAGCGGCAGCATGAAGGCCAGTATCGGGATGAGCGAGCCGCCGGCGAACGAGAATCCGATCGCGAACGGGGCGCGAAGCGAGGTATCCTCGGCTTCGCGCGGGTCGATCCCAAACTCGTCGCGCACCATCTCGTACAGGTAGATCTCCGGCATCTGCGTGAGCCGCTTGACGATCATCTCGGCCTCTTGCGCGCTGAAGCCCTTGAGCTTATAGTAGGCGACCTGCTCCGTGAACTCGCCCTGCGGGTCCTCAGCCATCTCGCGCCTCTCCATGTCGATCGTCGCCTGCACGACCTCGCGCTCGGACTTGCGCCCCAGATACTCGCCGACGCCCATCGACAGCGCGCCCGCGAGCAACGCCAGGAAACCGCTGATGAACACGGCGGAACGAGCCCCCTCGGCCACGCCGACTCCCGTGATGATCCCGAGTGTCGTCAGGATGCCGTCTTGCAGGCCGAAGACGATCTCGCGAACGCTGCGGCGCCTCTCCAGAGTGCGGCGCTGCTGCGTGTCGGGTATGCGCGGACGCACCTGCTGCCAGCCCGGAACGTCCACGACTACTTCCTGCACGCGCGGCGGCGGCGAGTTGGGCGGCTCGTTCTGATCGGGCATGCCGGCGCTACTTGAGCTGCGTCAGCACGTACCACGCGACGTCGTGCAGATCGCGCGCATTCGGCCGCCAGCGCGGCATGACCGGATCGAGCGGCTTACCATCGTTGTCGATCCCCGTCGTGATCGCGCGCTCGAGCAGCGCGAGCGTGTACGGGTGCCGCTGCTGCGTGACGAGCGCACCGTGCCGCAAATCGGCGCTGACCGCGCCGTCCGGGAAGTGCACCCCGCCGGCGCCGTTTGCGCCGTGGCAGGCGGCGCAGTAGGGGCGCAGCGGCGGCGTCGCGGCGGCGATCGCAACGCCGTCGGAGTCCTTGCCCTCGAGGAAGATCGAGCGCCCGTTGTCGAGGGCCGATCGCCCCGCGCATCCGGAACCGGCGATCGCGACGAGCGCGAGCGAGCAGATCGCAGTTTGATATCGGCCTAACACGGGTTTGTCTTACCCTTTGTTGGCAGGTGCGTCCTGCGGCCTCCGCCAACCGCAAGGCATGCGCGGGCACGTCGCCGGCCTCGTCGCCGCACTCGGCATAGCCGCCACGGCATCGCACGCGCCGGCCGCGAACTGGCCGGTGTTCGGCTACGATCCGTCGCGCAGCAGCTTCAATTCCGCGGAACGCGCCCTCACCGTCAGCAACGTCCATCGCCTGCGCGAGCGCTGGCAGATCTCGCTCGGCGCCGTAGCGGATTCCACGCCGATTCTGCTCCAGCGCGTTCGCGTCGGACGCGCGTATCGTTCGATGCTCTATCAGACGACCAAGGACGGCGTCACGCTGGGGATCGACGCCGCCGCCGGGCACATCATGTGGCGCTTTGCGACGCATGGCTCGCAAATCACCGATTCCACGCCCGCCGCCGATCCGTCAGGCAGATCGATTTACGTACCCGGCATCGACGGTCTGGTTCATAAACTGTCGGCTTCGACGGGGCGCGAGGAACGTGCGCCGGGATTCCCGGCACGCATCACGCGCATGCCGAACTCAGAGAAGGATGCGTCGCCGCTCAACGTCGCTAACGGCTACCTGTACGCGGTGACGTCCGGCTATCTGGGCGACGCACCGCCGTACGACGGTCACGTCGTCAGCGTCCGGCTCAGCGACGGCGCGACCGCCGTGTTCAACTCGCTGTGCAGCAACATGCGGCGGCTTCCGGGCCCGGGATCCTGTGCGCAACAGCGCTCGGGAATCTGGGCGCGCGGCGGCGCCGTCGTCGATCCCGATTCGTCAATGAACGGCCGGATATACGCCGCGACCGGGAACGGCGACTTCAGCGCCAACAAGGGCGGCCACAACTACGGCGACTCGGTCATCTCGCTCTCCGCGGACCTTTTGTCGCTCCTCGGCAGCTATACGCCCGTGAACTACGATCAACTGCAACAAGGTGACACCGATCTCGGCAGCACGTCGCCGGTGATGTTGCCGGAACAGGCGTCGAGTCAGACGCCGTGGATGCTCGTTCAGGGCGGAAAAGACGCGGTGCTCAAGCTCGTGAATCGCGCCGCGCTTCCGGGCGTCGGGAACGAGCTGCAGCTGATCGATCTGCCGGGCGGCCTGTTCTCCACCCCGGCGGTATGGACGGACGGCTCGCACGCGTGGATCTTCCTCGGATTTCCCTCAGTGGTCGAGGCATACCGTCTGCAAACCGACGGCAAGGGCGCAAGCCGGCTGCGACTCGTGTGGCAGTCTAGCCCGGGCTCAACCGGCGGAGAAGGCACGTCGCCCGTCGTCGCCGACGGCATTGTCTTCGTCGCGTTCGACAACGCGATCGTGGCGCTCGACGCGCTATCCGGCAAAGAGTTATGGAGCAGCGCGACGCGCGGCGGACGAACGATCGGTCCCGTGCACTGGGAGAGCCCGATCGTCGTCAACGGCGCGGTCTACTGCTCCGATGAAAATGGCCGGCTGACCGCATACGGCCTGCGGTAAGCCGGCGACCCGGCGCACGAATCGGCGCGTCTCGCGCTTATTCTGCCCCGGCTTCGTGAAGGTACAGCGGGGTCAGCACGGCACGGGCGAGCGGTCCGATCAACGCCAGGCGTCGGCCCGCTCTGAGGCAAGCGAGTGCAACCAGCATGAGCCTTTGAACTTCTCCGAGACAATGAACCCATGCCGAAGTCCGCTGGAGGACCAGGAAGCGTAGCGTACGACGCTTGTGTGCGTGATGGGGGCGGACGTCGAAGCCGACACGCAAAGTCGGTCGCGCAGATGACCGGAAACACGCGAATTGTCGGCACGACCTAAAGCGCCGCCGGAGGCTACCTTTCGAGCACTTGCAGATCGTTGTCGTTGTCGTCGTTGAAGTAGATCTTCGTATCGGCGTCGGTCGTTCCGCTGGCGACGATGCCGAAGAGCGCGCCCGCCGCGCCCTTGTCGACATTGCGCGTGGCCAGCAGCTTACCTCCGGGCGTGATCTCCACCATCAGGTTCGTGCCGCTGGCATTGCCGGTGTTTCCGATGACGAGGTTATGGTTCGGAAGCAGCGCCATGCTGATCGGACCGTTCAGCGGCGATCCCGAGAAGACCAGGCGCGCGTGCGATGCATCGGGGCCTTCGAACGTTTTGCCGCCCGCTTCCACGACGATGCCGTGGGATTTGATCGTGCCGACCTTCGAGAATGCGACGATGGTGTTGTTGGTGCCGTCGGCGATGTAGAGTACGTCGCCCTTCCGATCGTAGGTGAGGCCGGCTGGTGCGAAAATGCTGCCCGGCTTACCGCGATTGACGGCAAAGCCCTTCGCGATCCCGACCGCGTGATAGCCGTCATCGAAGGCAACCCGCAGGATCGCTCCGTTGGCGGCGTTGCTTTCGTAAAATGTCTCATCAGGCAAGTGCGGATATGGTGCGCCCGCTTGCCCCCACGGATGATCGAACGGTTTGCCGCGGTTATCCCATTGGAGCACGCCTTGGGTAGAAAAAGCCACGTCGTCGTTGGCGGAAAATGCAGTCGCCCAAATGATGTCCGGGTTCTCGAGCGCGAGCGCGGCGCAGCCCGTTAATTTTTCGTCCGCGGCAATCAACCGCGCTTTCGACCCTGGTGCCGGATGCAGCGCGACAATCGTAAATCCCGTGCCCTGCACGTTCTGTTTATCGTTGAAGTTGCAGACGACGAGATCGCCCTTGGTTAAATGCCCCGAGGTCTTCGACGCGACCGCTAGACCGTATGGATTGAGCTGGTGGTACTTCGGGTCGATCGTCGATCCGATAACGACCTGCTTCTTGTCCAACTTCAAGATTGACGTTTCGTCGCCGAGACCAAACGCCGCAAGCGTCGGGGCTACCGCCGAGCCCCCGGGCAACGGGTTGGCGCGACCGCCGCAGCCGGCCATGAGCAGCACGGCAACGGCCGCGATTGCGATGCGTTTCATGCCCGTAATATTCGCCGGGGAATGGAAAAACCAGCCCATCTTCCGGCGTCGCATTGGCGCACCTAAGCGCTTTAGAAAATTATGCCCGAGCTCGAAGCGACACACTCGGCCGACGACGACGGCGCCACGGGCCGAACGCGAAAATCCAGCGGCGTCGTTCCCTTACCGGCATCTACGGCGCGTTTCCAAACGTAGGTGATGGTGTACGACTGACCCGGCGCCAACGGCGGCACGCCGCGATCGTCGAGGCGGTCACCGTACTGATCGACGTCGATGAACTGCAAGACGTTGCCCGGCTGAGCGTCGCCCCGATTGGTTACGGTCGCGGTCACGTGATAGTAGTTGAGGTATCGCGTCGAGTCCTTACCCTGCACCGTAACGGCGGTGACGCTTGGACCGCCGCACGATGCCGCGACGGCTATTCCGGGAAGCTGCGCGGCGACGAAGACGGCTAGGACGGTCGTACGAATCATTCGGGCTCCTTCCCCACGGCAAAGTAGCTACCGGCCTAATACTTGGCCGCCATGGCAGCCGCCTGCTAAGGCGTTGGGCAACGCGAGCCGGAATCCTAACTCCGCATTCATCGCCGAGCGCAGGACGTCCGCACCGAAAGCTGCATGCAGCGACATGCGAGCAAAAGGCCGCCCGGCATTGCAATTGCGAATCGCGGCAACCGCGTTCGCCGGCCTCTCGACGTTGACGGCATGTGGCGGAAACGCGGCGCTCGCGCCCGCGATGTCCGACCAGGCCTGGCTGCGCGCCGCGGCAGCGGCGCGGCATCCGCTCGACGTAACGTTTATCGCGGTGCCGGCACCCGGCGCGCGTCGCGTCTACCAGCCCGACTGGGCCGGACCGGTGCTGTTCTCTCCCGGCGAGAGGCCGCTGAAAAAGCCCGCCCGCCGCTTCCACATCGTGGAGGGCGAGTGGATCGTTCCCAAGGCGCGGCCGACGATCAACTGCTCCAATCGGCACGAGCAGGAAGACGGATCATCGTTATGGATCGCGCTGGACGGCTGGTCGGCGACGTTCGAGGCGCACTACAAGACGAAGGGCGGTAAGTGGAAGACCTATCCCTCGACCGACATCCTCCAGGCCGGATCGGAGTCGGACGTCCCGTGCTATCACGGCGGCCCGCTGCGGAAATATGCGACGTCAGCCTATTTCTGGATAGAATGGGCCGGCAACAAGAACATCGCGGTCGCGCCGCACCATCACCGCAACCTGGTCGTCCGCCCGGGGGATAAGATCTACGTCCGCATCGATGCCGCGACGACCGGACCGCACGCCTGGCGCGACGCCACGCTGTCGTTCGTCGACGAGACGACGGGCTACTATCTCCCGCCGCGCACCTTCCATGCCGGCTGCATCGATTGCGGAACGCCGTTCCAACGCCGTGCCACCCTCTTCGGTAACACCGCCGAATGGATCGTCGAGGCGACGTTCTACGACTACGGCCATCGCTCGTGGCCGAACACGCTCGACGACTTCGGATCCGTCGAGATGACCCGCGCCTCCACGACCGACCAAGACGGCGTGACCTACGATCTCACCGACCCGCACGGCGCCCGCGTGAACGTCGACTGGATGACTTGGAACGGCGTGCCGCTCGACGACGACGGCACGCTGCTGGCCTGCAGTTACATCGACGGCGCGCGCCAAGCGACGTTCGCCCGCGCCCCGTACGTGATCGCGACGCCCGGCCGGCAAGGTCAGCTCGAACCCAAGCCGAAAAACTGCCGCTGAGCATGAACATCACGTATCTTCACCTGCACGTCCGCGAATGCGAGCGGCGATGCGTTACGGCTTAGGGTTTATCGCGATCCTCTGCGCGCTGGCGTTGCTGCAGACGTCGACGCAGCCTATTCAGGGGCCATATCCCACGTTGCCGCCGGGCCCCACGTCGTCATCGCAACAGACGATGACACCGATCCACATGCCCTCTCCGCCTGCCGCGACCGGCCTCCCGCCGACGACCGCGCCCAGCAACAGCCCGTAGGCGTTGCAGCTTTAAGCCGGACCGAATCTCGAACGCCACTTTCGCAGCGCGACGAAGCCCCACACCAGCTCGACCACGCCGAAGGGCCAGGTTCCCGCGAGCCAGCCATACGCCGATGCGGCGAAGCACCCTACGGCGAAGAGCAGCGTATATACCGCGCCACGCTTCTCGAGCGCGTAGCAGAGCATCATGAAACCGACCGCGCCGGCACCGAAGTACGTCAGCATGCGAAGCGCCTTCTCCGCGTAATGCTATAATTCACGCATGTGCATGATCCCGCGGGGGTGGCGGCGCGCCGCGGCTTTGATCGCGCTTCTCGCGGCGTGCACGCGCGGCGGGGCCGGCGGGCCGCCGCACGTGCTGCGCATCGCCTACGCGGGCGATCCCGCATCGCTCGTCCCATTCACCGCGATCGACCAAGAGATCATCGCCCTCGACACGCTCTTCTGCCAAACGCTCGTCGGACTCTCGGCCGCGAACCGGGACGTTCCAATCCTCGTCACGCGCTTGCCGTCGCGGCGCAACGGCGACGTATCCGCCGACGGCACGCAGATCACGTACCACCTGCGGCCGGACGCGCGATTCGCGGACGGCGTCCCGCTTACGTCGGCCGACGTCGCGTTCACGTATCGAGCTATCTTCGATCCGCGCAATCGGGCGACGTCGGTCGAGCCGTATCGCCGCGTCGTCGCGCTGCGGACGCCCGACGCTCACACCGTCGTCATGCGGCTGCGCGGGCCCTGGAACGCCGCCGTGCACGTGCTGTTCGCACAGGCAGATTTTGCGTACGGCATCCTGCCGAAACACGCATTCGCCGACACCAAGATCGTCGGATCGGCCTGGGAGAACGCGCCCTTCGGCACGGGACCGTTTCGCGTCAAGTCGTGGCTGCGCGGTGACCGGATCGTTTTGGAGCCGAACCCCTACTATCGGCCGCGGCCCAAGCTTGCGCAGATCGTGCTGCAGATCGTACCGAACCTCAACTCGAACTTCGTCGCGCTGCGGTCGGGCGCAGCCGACGTCGGAACGCTAACCGCCGAAAACGTCGAACAGGCGCGGCGCACGCCCGGAATTCAGGTGCTGCGCTTCCCGGAGAATGCCACCCGCATGGTCTACCTGCAGACGCAGGCATCTCCGACGCGCGACGTTCGCGTACGGCGCGCGATCGCGCACGCCCTCGACTACGGCGCGCTCTCCGCGGCGTGGCGGAACGAGTTTCGCGCGGCGACCTCGTTTCTTCCGCCGCCGATCGTGCGCTGGAACAGCGTCGCGATCCCCGCCTATCCGTACGATCCGGTCCTGGCCGGGCACGAGCTCGACTCCGCCGGCTGGACCATGCGGCACGGCGTCCGCTCCCAAAACGGTGCGCCGCTCGCGGGTCTAATCGGCGTCAACTCCGAGGACCCGATCAATGTTCGGATCGCAACGCTCGTGCAGGCGCAGCTCGCCGTAATCGGCATGCAAATGTCGATCAAGGCCAACCCGACGCGCATATGGTTCAGTCCCGACGGCCTCCTGCGTAACGGAAAGGCCACGATCGTCGGCGAGTCGTGGGTCGGCGGTAGCGATCCCGAACAGTCACTCAACCTGCGTTGCGTGGAGGCCGTCCACGGCGGGGACAATCACTCGTTATACTGTTCGAGGCGCTTTGAGGCCCTGTTCGACGATCAGGCACGCACCCCGAGCGAGACCCGGCGCGACCGCGACTTCGACGCCATGCAGGTCCTGATCCACAAAGACGTCCCGGTCATTCCTCTCTATTACGAGGATCGGTTGATCGGTGTGGACGGTCGCGTCTCGGGTTACCGGCTCAACATGTTGTGGATTCCGGTCGACGCGGAAACGTGGGACGTGATTTGACGACCCTCCTTTTTGAATCGTTGGGAGGTACAACGATGTCACGCGGCGGCCTGCGCCACGAGCTTCGCCGCCGCGACGTCCTCGACCGCGAGCCCGACCGACTTGAAGATCGTCGTCGCCGAGGGCGAGATCGATTTTGTGCCGCTGAAAATCTCGCCGATCTCCGCGTAGATCGGCGCGCTTGGGATCAGCACGTCGCCGGCTTCGACCGCGGCGGCCTCGCGCGAATCGACCACGATGACGTTGCGCGTCGCCTCGTCGTCGAGCTCGCGCCAGTCCGGTCGCGACGATCCGACGGCGTTCACGTGCGCGCCGGGCTTGAGCCAGGCGCCCTCGAGAATCGGCTCGCGCGCCGCGGTGGCCGTCACCACGACATCCGCCCCTCGCACCGCCGACTCCGGACGATCGACGGCGATCGCGCCGTGCTCGCGCGCGAAGCGCTCGGCGTGAGCCGCGGTGCGGCTCCAGACGCGCACCTCCGAGAATGCGCAAACCCGCGACAGCGCTTCCTTATGCGCGTGGGCCTGCACGCCGCTGCCGAGCAGCGCGAGCACCCGGCACTCCGCCGGCGCCAGCCGCCGCGTAATCGCCGCCGAGACCGCCGCCGTGCGCATCTCCGTGATGACGCGGCCGTCCATGACGGCGATCGGCAGACCCGTGCGCGTGTCGTAGAGGACGATCGTCGCGTTATGCGTGTGCCGCCCCGTGCCGGCGTTGACCGGATAGAACGTAACGACCTTCAAGCCCATCACGTCGCCGACCACAGCCGGCATGATGCCGAGATACCGCGCCCGCTCCTCGATCGTGAGGATGCTGCGCACCGGCTGGATGACAGAACCACTCGAGAAATCCGCCAGAGCGCGCTCCATCGCGTCGATCAGCTCGTCCCAGCGCAGGCGCGCTCGAACGGCGTCTTCGTCGAGATAGATCACGCCGCAGCGTAGAACTCGTGTTCGAACGCCGCGGTCGTCAGTAACGATGCCTTCATAGCTGAAATGTCCTCCAATCATAATCGGCGAACCCGGGCACCGCGACATCTTGCCATCCCTGGCGATAGGCCTTGCCGATGCCGACCTCGTCGTTGAATCCGACGACGCCCACCGGAAGCGTCCGCTCCGGTCGGATGTAGCGGAGCTGCGTCGCCGTTACGGAATGCATGAAGGTCGCCAGCAGCGCGTTGTTTTGGGCCGCGCGCGCCGCCTCCGAGGGCGAGAGATCCTCGACGGCCCGTTTCCCCACTGATTGGAAGTACGTGTTGCGCATCTCGACCTCGATGATCTTGCGCTGCATCGTCCCGTACGCGCCGAAGGCAATCTCGACGGCGTCGTGATAGTCCGTCTCGACCTCGAAGGGCGGGTCGAGCAGCACGACGTCCGCGGCCTTCGCCACGGCATGCGCAATGCCGACCGGCGAGTTCGTCGCCACGCCCCCGTCGCAGTACGGGGCCGGCGTACCATCCGGCCCCGGCATGATCACGGGATCGAAGGCGATCGGGATCGCCGCCGATGCGAAGATCGCATCGTGTAAGAGGTCCGGGGTCGCCTCCCGCACGACGGTGTGCGGCCCGAGCAACAGGTGCAGCGAGTTGACGACCTTGCTCGGGAGCTCTGCGCCCCCACGCTGCGGCGTGACGTAAAAATACTCGGGCCGCTGCTGCGCCAGGTTCGTCACGCCCCAAACGAGCGGCGCGAGCAGCGGGACCGTTGGATCGAGGTTGCGCGCA
This sequence comes from Vulcanimicrobiota bacterium, assembly GCA_963723485.1. Lineage (GTDB taxonomy): Bacteria > Vulcanimicrobiota > Vulcanimicrobiia > Vulcanimicrobiales > Vulcanimicrobiaceae > Cybelea. The sequence goes on from CAVRQS010000003.1 coordinate 557,342, forward strand.
ATCCAGTCGCGGACGGGCTCGCTCTCCAAGAGACCGCGCTGATCGAGCGTTAAGCCGATCAGGCTTAAGGCCGAGACGGCACGGTCTAAGACGCCGCTTTGCTCGTCGCGCACCGCAGCGTATCGCGACTTCGCCCGGATCAGCCTCTGGCTGCTGATGCCGTACCAGAGCTCGCGCAACTTCTGGTACTGGCCGGTCGCGACGAACCAGCCATTGAGCGCGCCGATCGAGGTCCCGCACACGACTTCGTAGGGACGCAGCGGCTCGCCGTCGCGCACACCGCTGCGAGCCACCAGGGCCCCGACGATGCCCGCTTCGTATGCGCCGCGCGCGCCGCCGCCGCTCAAAACGAGCGCACCCTCGAGCGGCTCTAAGGGCGCCCCCGCAGCCGCGGGACGGGCCCCCAGCAGCGGCGGTGCGATTCCACACGCTCCGAGCGCCAACAAAAAACGCCGGCGATCGATCATAGCCACCGCTTCAACGGCGGGACGCTTTTCTTCTTTAAAGGAACGGAGTATGGGAAAATGTTTCGAGCGATCGCCATCGCGCTGCTCTGCGCGACGAACGCGTTGCCCGCGGCCGCCGCCGCGCCGCCGCGCGTGGGGGAGGACGACTTTCGGCTCCTCGTGACGCTGCACGCGCCGGGGATCGCACCCGACGGAAAAACGGCCGCGCTCGTGGTCTCACGCGTCGTCTGGGAGGAAAACCGGCGCGCCGACGAGCTCGTGGCGGTGGACCTCGCGAACGGCGCGCAGCAGACGCTCGTATCGAACCGCACGGGACTCTCCGATCCCGCGTTCTCGCCGGACGGAACGCGACTCGCTTTCTTGGCGGATGAAGGCAGCGGGGATGGCGCCGTGACGCAGGTTTTCGTCATGCCCCGCGGCGGCGGTACGGCCACGGCGATCACCCATTCCAAGGCGAGCGTCAAGCAGTTCGCGTGGCGCACCGATGGACGTGCGATCGCCTTTGCCGCCGAGGACGCGCAGCCGCAACGCAGCGGCGTCGATCGGTTTCGTAATAGCTTCGTCTTCACCACCGAGCCCATCGTCGCGCGCGCCGCCTCGCGCCCGGCTCACCTATTCGTCGAGCGGCTCGACGAGGAAACCGCGACGCAGCTGACCTTCGGGCCGTCCAGCGTCGCGGACGGATCCACGATCTCGTGGTCGCCGGACGGAAAGACCGTTGCGTTTACCCTGTGCCGCAGCGCAACGCTCAACGACCAGAGCTATTCGCACGTCGCGCTGATCGACGTCGAGAGTAAGCGCGTTCGCGCGCTGACCGGACGCACGAGCTGGGAGGCCGACCCGCGCTTCTCGCCGGACGGCAAACACATCGCGTATGCCTACAGCGACGGCGACCCGCAGGTCAGCCTGACGCGGTTGTACGTTACCACGCCGGACGGCGGTGCGGGCTCGCCGCTGTCCGCGCCGATCGACCGGCCGATCGGCGATGCCGCCTGGTCCTCCGATTCCAGCGGTCTGATCGTGGCGGTCCCCGACCGGACGACCAACGCGCTCTACCGGCTTCCGCTACGCGGCGCGCCGCGGCGCATCGATCTCGGCAACGTAACGCCGGGAGTTCCGCTAACGACCACCGGCGGCGCGGACGCACCGGCGCTGGGTAACGCGATCGCGGCGGACGGAACGATCGTCTTCATCGCGACGTCGGTGGCTCAGCCGCCCGAGCTCTTCCGCTATACGCCCGATCGCGGAGCGGTCAAGATGACGGATTTCAACGCGGACTTGATCCGCTTCGCGTGGTCGTCCGCGGAACGCGTGACGTTTCCCACGACCACCGGCGTCGAAGGCGACGGCGTGCTCTACCTGCCGCCCGACTTTTCGGCGAAGCGAAGGTATCCGCTCGTGCTCTTCATCCATGGCGGACCGTCGGATCCCTCGATGCTGGAGTTCGACTTCTGGGCGCAGGCGATGGCGGCGCGCGGGTGGCTCGTCTTGCGTCCGAACTATCGAGGCAGCCCAAACCTGGGTCTGCGCTATCAGCGCGCGATCCTGTACGATCCGGAACGGGGGCCCGGCGAGGATATCATGGCCGCACTCGACGCCGTGCGGGCGCGCGGCATCGTCGACGGGTCGCGCATCGCCGTGTCGGGCTGGTCGTACGGCGGCATCATGACCGCTTGGATGATCTCGCGCTATCACATCTGGAGTGCGGCCGTCTCCGGCGCCTCGGTCAACGACTGGATCACCGACTATGGAACCGCCGACGATAGCCTCGCAGACGCCGATCTCTTCCACGGATCGCCGTTCCTCGGCAATAACGCCGCCGAGTGGCGGCGCGCGTCGGCCATCTGGTACGCCCGCGACGTAACGACGCCGGTGCTAATCCTTTCCGATATCGGCGACAACCGCGATCCGTTCGCGACGTCTTCCATGTATTGGCGCGCGCTGCGCGACAACGGGAAGCCCGCAACGCTGCGCGTCTGGCCGGTGCAGGGACACTTTCCGAGCGATCCCGTGCGAACCGCCGACGTCTTTCACTATTGGATCGATTTTATCGCGCAGCATTTTCGCTAGGTAGCGGCACGCGCGCGCCCGCGAACGCGTTATAGCGTGTATGGTTCCGCGATCGCTCCTCGCGGCGGGGGCCGTATTGGCGCTCGCAGGTGCCGCCGCCGACCCGGCCGATGCGCTGCGCGACGTTGCCGCCGTTTACTACACAAATTTGCGACAGCTTGCGGTCCTTACCGGACGCGACACAGCGATGGACTACTATCAGCGCCTGCTCGCCGATGCCGACCAAGCACCGACCGGTGCGGCGGCACGGCTCGACCTCAGCCTCGCTACGCAGTTGCTTCGCAGGTCGTTTGTGCCGATGGGCACGATTCGCGGACTGGGCGAGACGTTCGTGCGCTCCTCGAAAGACGGCACTATGCAGCCGATAGCCGTTTACGTGCCGCACAATTACTCCGCGGCTCGGCACGCGTCGCTGCTCGTGTTCTTGCACGGACGCCTGCAGGCGGAGTCCCGCCTCATCACGTCGCAAATCATCGACGATCTGGCCGACGGGACGAATACGATCGTCGTCGCACCGTACGGACGCGGTTACTACGACTACCGCGGGTCGGAGAGCGACGTGTACGATGCGCTCGACGCCGCGACTCAAGCTTTCAACGTCGATCCGCACCAGCGCTATCTGGCCGGATACTCGATGGGCGGCTTTTCGCTCTTTGCGATCGCTCCGATCCGCGCCGCGGACTGGTCGGCGGTGATGTGCGTTTCCGGGTCGCTGCTCGCCGCGCGCGCGGCCGGCGTGCTCGGCGCGATGCGGCACGCCAGATTTTACGTGCTCACCGGCGCGCGCGACGGCATCGTGCCGACCGCATACTCGACAGCCACGGCGATCTTCTTGCGCGATTCCGGCCTCGCGGTGACGTTCTACTCCGAACCCGACGGAACGCACGCGCTTTCATCGCTTCGGTCGGTCCTCTCACGAGCGTGGACCGACATGGAGCGCGGCGTCGTGCGTCTCCCGGTGGGGCTCTCCGGCGCCCCCGATTTGCCGTCCGCCGCGGGAGAGTAAAGAGGGCGATTTTAGGTGCCGTAGCGGCGCTGGCGCGCGGCGAAATCCGCGAGGGCCGCCTGGAGCTCCGTCTCGCCGAAGTCCGGCCAATACGTTTCCGTCGCCCAAAACTCCGCATACGCGGCCTGAAACAGCAGAAAGTTCGAGAGACGCAGCTCGCCGCCGGTGCGGATGACGAGGTCCGGATCGGGCAGACCGGCCGTGTAGAGCCGGCTGCCGACGGCGTCCTCGTCGATCGAGTCGACGTCGCGCAGGCCCGCGCTAACCTCGCGCACCAAGGCGCGCACCGCGTCGCCGATCTCGCGACGGGCGCCGTAGTCGATCGCCAGATTGAGCGTCACCGCCGTGTTGCGCCTCGTGCGCGCGACCAGCTCGGCGAGTGCGGCGCGGGCGGCGGCCGGCAGGCGGTCCCCGCGCCCGCAGAGCCGCACGCGCACGCCCTCGTCGGCGAGCGCGCGCAGCTCGCCGCGAGCCGCGCGAATGCACAACGACATCAAGAGGTCGACTTCGGCCGCGGGGCGGTTCCAGTTCTCTTCGGAAAACGCATAGGCGGTAACGATCGGAATGTGCGCCCGCCGCGCGGCACGCAGCGTTCGGCGCAGCGCACCGATCCCGCGCCGGTAACCCCACGCGACCGGCAAGCTCCGCTCGTGCGCCCAGCGCCGATTGCCGTCCATGATGATCGCGACGTGCCGCGGGATCACGTCGTCGCCAGCCGTGCCTTCGGCGGCGCATCCAAAGTTCGCTCGTGAACGTCGCGGACGACGGACTCGAGCTCGTCCACGTACGCGAGGAACCGCTGGCGCCCGCGCTTGCTGATGCGATAGATCGTGAGCGGCCGGCCGGCCCCGCGCTGCTTGTCGGTCGCGACGATGCCGACCTCGGCCAGCGCATGCAGATGCCGGTTCAGGTTCCCGTCGGTCAAGTCGCACGCGCCCTGCAGCTCGGTGAAGCTCAAGCCGTCGGGGTGCGCGATCAAGCACGTGCAGATCGCGAGGCGGCCGCGCTCGTGAAAGATGCGCTCGAGACCTGGATATGCAAACGGCGCCTGATTCGCGTTGGTCATCGCTCGCGCCAAATCAGATAGCCGATGCCGAGCTGGCCGATCCCGAAGCCGATCGGCATCACCCACCATGCCAGCGCGCCTGCGGCCAGCGGCGTCACCAAGAAGACCAGCGCGAGCCCCGCAAACCCGAGCGTGACCGCCATCGTAGAGGCCGGTATCGCGCCGCGCGAAGCAAACAGCCCGATGGCATAAAACGCGAACCACGTTCCCGGGAGCAAAGCGTATGTGCCATGGTCGATTAGCGCGAGACTGAGCGCGCCTCCGAGCACGATGCTCGGCACGATTGAGATCGCAGCGGTGCGAAAGCGGCTGCGCTCGCCCGGCGCGCGATGCTCGAGCAACCAAGCTGCGGCCGCGCCGTAATTCAACACGAGCGAGACGGCGAGGCAGCCGAGCCAGATGGAAAGATACGTATGAAACGCATCCACGGTTTTCGGCAGCGGAACGAGCCGCTGCTGAACCGCCGCGGCCACGAGCGCGGCCAAACCACTCGCGGCGGCCGCCGGTCCCGAGTACCCCTCGAAACGCTGAAGGTGCGCGAGACGTTCGCGAACCTCTGCGAGATCGGAGAGAGCGCGCTGGAGTTCCATCAGTGACTTTGTATCACAAAGCTAGGCCGAAGGCAACGTCCCTTCTTCCTCATCGCGCCGGCTGGGTGCCGTTACGGCGCGGGATCCCGCGAAAGCAGGCGGCCTAACGCGTAGACGAGTTTGAACCGGTCGGTGGCCTGAGTCCACACCGGCGTGATCGTGGGGATTTGGCTCTGCCGTTCGTCCGGGACCATCGTGCTGAACAATCCCAGCGGCGTCGCCGGATACCCGGCGACCGTACGAAACAAGAGGTCGGCCCAGAACGCATTGGCCCAGCCGAACTCCGGGCGCGTAAACTGCTGCGGGTCGTTGGGATCGATCGACTCGTGCATCAGTCCGTTGAGCGTGTCGCTCGCCTCCAGCATCGCGATCGCGCCTTCGACCGACTGTTGGGTCGTGGCGGTCAGCGCCGCGCCGATGATGCCGAGCGGCCAGACCCATCCGCGCGGCGTGTGCGGGCTGCCCAGTCCCGTGGCATATCTGCCCGTGTAGTAGTACGGATCGTCGACGCTCAGCGTGAATCGCCGCGTCGTGAGGTACGCGGGATCGTTCGTCGCGCACCAGCCGATATACGGCAGTGCGGTGAGATTGGGGATGTTGGCGTCGTCCATCAGCTTCGAGCGGCCGTAGCCGTCGGTCTCGTAGGCGTACATCCACCCGCCGTGGCGCCGGCTGAACACGCGGCCGTAGCGCTGGATGCCGCCCTGCACCTGCGAGGCCAGGGTCGTCGCGCTCTGCGCGAGCCGGCCGTCCTTGAACGCGTCGCGCGCGAACGCCGTGACGAGGCGCATCGCGACGACGGCGATGGCGTTCTGCGGGACGTTGTAGTGGTAGACGACCGGGTCGTCGGAGGGTCGAAAGGCGTCCCAGATCATCCCCGTGTACGGGTTGTAGCCCGAGTGCGACGGAACCGGCTGCGCCCAGCGGTAGCGGCTGCAGGAGGCGTGGCGCTGCTCGCACCGCAGCGTGGCGACGATCTTGCGCAGCGCGGCGTGAAGCGTCGGAGTGAAGATCGATCGGTCCCGCGTGTTCGCATAGTAGACGAAGACCAGCAGCACGGGCCAGGCCAGCGAATCGATCTCCCACTTGTCTTCCCAGACGTGATAGTTGGCGTTAAACGCTTCGGCGTACGGATCGACGAGAATGTTCTTCGCGTCGCGCTGGATGACGCCGAAAAAGATCCTATGGAGCTGCGGGTACGTCGAGACGAAGCGGATGTAGGGGATCGTCTGCGCGGCCGAGTCGCGCAGCCACATGGCCGGGATGTCGCCCGTCTGAACGTACGTCGTGCCGTCGCTCTCGTGAAAGAAGTCCGCGAAGAACTCGTGAAAAAGCGTGGCCGTGTCGATCGGCCGGATGCGCGACTCGACCGGAATGTTGAGGACCTGCGCCGGCGCCGGTACGGCGAACGCCAGCGCGCAGACGAAGGCGACGAGTGCTCGGAGAGCCTTCAACTACCGCGTGCAGACGCTGTCGATCACGGTTTGCGGCCCGGAGCCCGCCACGACTTCGTGCACCGTGACCTTATTCGGCGCGACCTTCGTATAGGTCACGGTATCCTGCGCGCTCATGGGGCCCATCGAGGTCGTGCCGGTGTAGACCCTGCCGTCCGTCGACGTCAGGAATCCATGCCCTCCCACGCTGTCCGCATCGGCCTGCCAGAACGAGCTCATCCTCGTGCTGTAGCCAAAGTAGAAGTCGCCGACATAGGCCGGCGTCGCAACGTGGTTGTGAACCACGTTCCCGGGTACGATCTCAAACGTCGCGGTGCCTTGGTCGGTGTGCGCCGGCTGTCCGCCCATGGCGGGCACGTTCGTCGTGCAGTTCCAGGGCGCAGCGACCAGGTAACTAAACGGCGCCATCTGACCGCTGAGCGATTGAGCGCGGACCACCAGGGGCAACGTAGCCGACGCCGCTATCGCGAGCGCGCAGCCGGTTATGAGAAATCGCATAGTCTGATCTCCTTTCAAAGTCGCCGATCCTACGCGGTTACAGTTTTACCTGCACCGAGAAGTAGACGTTGAGCGCCAGCGGATAGTTGGACGAGCTCGAATCGCCGTACGACGGCGCGAAGGATTGGGCAAAGTACGGGTTCTCCGGGACGCCGTTGGCGGCGACGTCGTACGGGCTCGACCCGTTGTAATAGTGTCCGCCGTTGTAGAACGTATTGGCGACGTAACCGCAGATCGCGGAGCTCGGAGGATACGCCCGGCTCCAGGGTTCGGACGAGCCGCCGAAGCAGCGGTTCAACAAGTTCGTCACGATGACGCGCCCGGAGATTCGCGACGTGAAATCGTACGACGCCTGCACCCCGAGGTTGAACTGCCACGGCTGGCGGAACTCCCCGAACGTATCGAATGTGCCGGTCTGCGGATTCGGGATGTACAGCGTTCCGGGACTGCTCCCGTCGCTGGTCAGTGCCGACGTGCATGACGTGTAGTCCGGCGCGAGCGGATTGTTGGTCGGAATGTTGCGCTTCATTTGGTTGGCGAAACAGGCCCGCGGATCCAAGCCCACAACGTCGGCCGGGTTTCCGTACGTCGTGCCCTCCTGGAGCGACATGGCGGGCGTGACCGCCAGCTTGCCGTGCCGGTAGTTGACCACGAGCGCGAACGTGTTCGGCGAGATATACGGAAAGTCGAGTCCCGGCGTGTACCAGCCGTGCGGGTCCAACAGCGCCTGCGGCGCCATCGCGTAATACGGGTTGGCTATCGAGCGTTGACCGCAGTTGGGGGCGGGAAGGCCCTTTCCATTGGGCCGATAGCAGGCCGCCCCGCCGCCGGCCTTCGTCAGCGCGTTGAACTCCTCGATGTCCTGATCGTACTGATCGACAGGGCCGATCGTGCTGTTTGGATAGTTGCTCCACTTTTCGGCCGCGTTCGTGTACGTGTACGAAAGCACGCCGGAGAGCCCGTTCTTCTCGAAGTCGCCCTTGGTGATCTGGAGCTCGACGCCGTCCACCCGCAGGGTGCCGGCGTTGAACGCCGGCGACACGCCTAGGCTCGGCAAGTTGACGCTCTCGTACAGCTGGTTAGTTCCCCAGCGGTAGAACGGCGTGAGCTTCATCGCCAGGTCGGTGCCGCGAAAATGGTGCTCGAGCGAGAAATCGTAGTTGTCGGAGAACTGCGCCTGCGCCTCGTGAAGCGGAGAGTCGAAGCCGAAGGGAATGAAGCCGAGCAGCGTCGCCGCGAGGTTTGGTTCCACCGTGTTGTACTGGATCTCGTAGTTCTGCGGCTGCTGCGCGTAGCGGCCGGCCGACGCACGCAGCACGGTGTCCGGGCTCACCGTATAGGTGGCCGAGAAACGCGGCTCGACGTACGACTGCGTGTACGACGACGGATACACGTTGGTCAGGAGGATGCCGTCGGTCCCGTTGGGATGGACCGTCTGGATCGGCGTACCGGTAGAGCGATCGATCGGGCACTTGAACGCGACCAGCGGGGTAAAGAGGTAGATGCTCTGCGGCGGCTGCGGGATGAAGATCGGCTGCCGAGTCACCGGATTTACGCAGAACTCGCGTTGTGCGGCCGCAAACCAAAAGTTGGTCGCCGGATTGTTCGTGTCGGCGAGGCCGTAGGTGTCGTTTTCGAAGCGGAAACTTCCGTTGACGTTCCAGCGGTCGCTGGGGCGCCACTGGTCGGCGATCGACGCGTCGGTCAACTTGGGGACGACCGCGTTGATGTCGGCCGTGTTCCCGAGGTACGTCAGTAACATCGACGCGCCGTCGACACAGGCCGGCGCGCTGGATGCGAGCTCGCCGTCAGCACAGGGATCCCCGGCCTTGAAGCTGCCATACGGCGTGGCGAACGTCCCCTGCGAAATGACGGCGTTGCACGGCGCTGGAGAGCCCGCGCTATAACGGCGCGTCGCGTACGTTGCGAAGCACTCGGAACCGTTCGTGAAATTGCTTACTTGCTGGGAGCTCCCGTTGTCAAAATTGTAGTTGTAGTAGCGGAGCGTGTTCGACGTGATGTAGGAGACCATGCCCGTGAGGAGGTGCTCGCCCGACAGCTGATCCGCCAGTTGCATCTCGAGGCCGCCGGTGTGTGCGTCGACGGAGTACTGATAGTTCGTCACACCCAGCGACGTGTTGCTCCCGTAGCCGTTGGCCGTGGCTCGGTTCGTGTTCGAGTAGAAGATGTAGCCGAACACGCGGGCGTAAGCCGACGAGCCGAAGTTCTTCTGATACTGCAGCTTGCCGATGCTCGCGGTGTCCCAACGGCCGTCGCGGTAGTTGCTGGGGACTAGAGACGCGATCTGATTGCCGTTAGCGTCGATCGGGCAGGTGTTCGGAACCGCGAAGCCCGTGATCGGCGCGACGTTCGCGCAACGCGCGCCCGGCGATCCGGGATACATGTATGGGATCGGCGTCGTGGAGGCGGACGCGAGCCAGCGCGTGTTCCCGGGATAGGTGTAGTAGTCGGGCCACTGATTGATGCTGCCGCAGTAGAAGTCGGGCGGCGTGCACTGATATGGCGTGGGATACAGCCCGTCGTTGACGATGCCGCGCCCGAGCGCGCCGGCGTCGTCGAGGCTCGAGTAGTCTTGCTGGAAATTGGCCGAGGACATGTAGAGCAGCTGAACGTCGTCGCGCCCCGCGTCGCGGCGATGCGGAACGCCGACGTGGAAGTTGGCGACGACGTCGCGGCTCGAGATGTTCGAGGGCTGCCCGTAGTTCGACGGGTAGGACCCGAAGCAGCCCGGGTCTTGGATATTGTACTTCGACACCGCGGGATTCGTGTAGGTAAAGTCGTTGCTGCACGTCGGATAGACGGCCGGATAGAACGGCAGGAACGTCGTGATGTGCGCCGGCCAATAGCCGTACGGGATCGTGTCGGTCAGGCTCGCGCCGTTATACTGATCGAAGTAGCGGAAGTCCTGGTTCGTTCCGCTCACGCCCACGTAGTACGAAAACATGCGGTCCGGCGTCGAGCCGCCTGCCTCGACGCGTGCGTCGTGGTAGAAGGTCGGCGTGCCGACGGCCAAGCCGCCGACGGCGTAGCCGGGATACGTACCGGTCTTGATCACCTGGTTGATGAAGCCGGCCAAACCGGTGGCGTTGGCGTCGGCCTCACCGCCGCCGGTGTAGATTTGCAGCTCCTGTTGGCCCAGCGTCGTCTCCGCGTTGCCCGGATAGTTATCGAAGGATCGATTGATCGGCACGCCGTCGTACTCGTAGCCGATCTGATCGTAGTAGCCGCCGCGGATGTAGACGGTCTGATTGACTCCGACCTGATTGGGCGGCACGTACGCGCCCGGCATGGCCGCGATCGCCGAGTACGCGTTGTTCAGCCCGCCGCCCCCACCCAGCGTGGCCGCGGCGCTGGTGAGCCCGGGGTTCACCGAATATACGTCGGTGCCGGTCCCCGGCCGCACCGGGCTCAGCGACGAGCGTGAAGCGACGCGCGCGATAGTCCGCAGCGAGTGCTGCAGCGCGATTGGAATCGTCTGGCTCTGGTCGGCGAAGACCGAGATGCCGGTGATCGAAAGGACCTCGAATCCCGCGTGCTCGGCCCGGATCGTGTACGTATCGGGTGCCAGCGAAATGAACGTGAAGCGGCCGGCGGAATCGGTCGTGACGCGCGCGACTTGCGAGGGACTCGTTGCCGTCACCTGCGCGCCGGCGAGGGGCGCCTTCGTCGCGGCGTCCGAGACCGTGCCGGTTAGCGATCCGGTCGTGCCGGCAACCACGTCTTGGCGCCACAGCAACAGCGCGGCGCAAATTATCAACGCGTATTTCATGAAGCCTCCGAAGGAGAAACGCCCCCTGCGCGGCTTTTAGCGGTTCAACGCGCGACGCTCCTTCCGGACCCGGATTGGGCTTCGGCCACCGCCTGGTCTTCGTTCAAGGCCGCGCCGGCCGCGAGCAGCTGCGTGAGCTCGGGCTGGCCGATCTTGCTCGAGAGCAGCTCGAGCTGTTGATCCACCACTCTCCGTTCGTACGGGACGAGCTGCCACTCCGCGGCTCGCAGCGCTTCCTCGGCGTAGCCGATCAATCGAGCGGCGCGAGGCGCGTCGCGGCGCGCGTCGATGACCGCGATAAAGGCGATCGAGAGCGCGGTAAGGACGCGATGATGGGCCTTGGCCGCGGTCGCGAGCGCCTCGCGGGCGACCGGTTCGGCCCGCGCCGGGTCGCCGATGGCCAGCAGGTAGCCGGCAACGTCGTTCAACGTGAACATCTTGACGACGTCGCGATCGTCGAGGCGACTGGCTTCGAGCATCAGCTCCGCTGCGGCACGGAGGTCGCCGGCGCTCTCCGCCTCCCACTGCGACCACCACTCCAGTGCGCGCGCGGTCTCGTAGTCCCGGCCGAGCGTGCGAAAAAGCGCGACGCTCTGCTCGTAGCGCGCGCGCACCGCCCCGTGGCCTTCGCCGTCGAACGCCTGCGCGCAGCGCCGCAGCGTATCGGCCAGCAGGCGCCGATCGCCGGTCTCCTCGGCAAGCCGCAGCGCCTCTTCGGCGGCGGCGCGCGCGTCATCCATCCGCCCTAGCGGGGCGTAGCGTGCCGCGACTTGCGAGAGCGCGCAGGCAAGCCCGCGGGTGTCGCCGGTCTCCCGGTAGAGCGACGCCGCGCGCAATGCCTGCTCGAGCACTTTCTTGTTCGCCCCGATGTTGCTGTAGAGCATCGACAGCCCGTAGCGCAGGCGCGCCTCAACCGCACTGGGCAGCCGGTGTTCGGTCGCCAGAACGCGCTCGCACCACGCGCATCCTTCCGACAGCAATGCCAGCCGCAGGAACATCGGCGCCGTATCCGCCGCGAGGCGAGCGCCGGTGTCCCGGTCGTTTCCTTCCTCGACTGCCCAGTCGAGAGCGGCGCGCAGGTTGGCGAGATCTTGCTGCAGGCGCGCGAGCCAGTCGCTCCGCGGCCCTTGATCCCATTCGTCGTACGCCGCGCGCGCCAGCTCCGCGAATGCGGCCGCATGGCGCCGCGCAACCTCGTCGGCCTCGTCGCATGCGTTCAGCTTCTCTTGCGCATACTCGCGGATTGGTTCCAGCAAGCGATACCGGTGTTGCGGCTCGGCCGCCTCGAGAACGACGAGCGACTTATCGACCAGCGACGAAAGACTCTCGGTGACGGCCCACGCATCGTCGCCGCCGGCGCATACCGCGCTCGCGGCATCCAGTGAAAAATTGCCGGCGAAAACCGCGCAGCAGCGCAGGCAGCGCTGCTCGTCGGCGGATAAGAGGTCATAACTCCAGTCGATCGTCGCGCGCATCGTCTGCTGACTGGGGCGCCGGTCCCGGCCGCCCGCGAGCATCCGCAGCTGCAGGCGCTGCACGAGATCCCGCAGCGGCATCGTCCGCACGCGGGCCGCGGCGAGCTCGATCGCGAGCGCTATGCAGTCGAGACGCTCGCAAACCGTCCGAATCGCCTCCGCGTTGCCGCGGGCGTCAAAGTCCGGATGCGCAGCGCGGGCACGATCTGTAAAGAGTTCCATTCCCGAATCGAGCTCTAGCGACGACAGACGATAGAGGCGTTCGCCGGAGATATCGAGCGGCTCGCGGGTCGTCGCGAGCACGCGTATCCCCTTACACTTCGCGATCAGCTTCGCCACGATGGGCGCGGCGCCGGCGACGATCTGCTCGCAGTTGTCCAGCACCAACAGCAGCTCGCGATTTGCGAGGTAGTCGAGGACGTCGTCGATCGGTTCCGCGCCGGAAGGGCCCTGCGCGCCCAGCGCCGCGAGTATCGTGGGCGCGACGAGCGCCGCGTCGTCGAGTGCGGACAGGTCGACGAACCACGCACCGTCGCGTTCGTCGGTCAGGCGACTGGCCGCGACCTCGAGCGCGCAACGCGTCTTGCCGATGCCTCCGGCGCCGACGATCGTCACGATCGCCCCGGCGTCGAGCAGCGCCTCGATACGCGCAACGTCGTGGCTCCGGCCGACGAAGCTGGTGCTTTGGCGCGGAAGATTGTTCGGGGGCGTTTGCAGCGCGCGCAGAGGCCGGAAGTCGGTACGCAATCCTGCAGCGTTCGCCTGATACACGCGCTCGGCATCGCGCAGTCCACGCAGCTGAAGCGTCCCGAGATTGCGCAGCGTTATTCCCGCAGGCGCCGCCGCAAACGCGAGCTCTGCGGCGAATTCCGAGAGTAGTATTTGGCCGCCGCTTCCCGCCGAGAGCAGCCGCGCGGTTCGGTTGACGGCGGGTCCGAAGTAGTCGCCGGAACGCTCGTCGGCCTCGCCCGCCCCGATGGAAATTCGAACGGCGAGCCCCGCAACGGCAGCGAAGTCCTCGCGCGCGAGCCGCCGTTGGATTTCGACGGCCGATTCTAGGCCTTCCCCGATCGTCCAGAACGCCGCGCAGAATGCGTCCCCGATCGTCTTGAAGACGTAGCCGCGCCGGCGCTCGATCTCCTCGCGCAGGATCTCGTCGTGGCGTCGTAACGCGTCGCGCATCGCCTCGCCTGCGGCATCCCAGCGGCGCGTACTGCCTTCGACGTCCGAAAACAAGAAGACGATCGTTCCCGTAGGAAGCGCCTTACGCTGCACGACGGCTAATCGCCGCGTGCGGCTTTACGCTCGCCGCGACGCGGGCGCGCCGATAGGAACTGCATCGCGGCCGCCGCGAGCGCGGCGCCTACGCACGGGCCCGCGGCGTAGATCCAGCTCAACCCGCCTGCTCCGGCGAGCAATAGAGCGGGTATCGTGCGCGCGGGATTCATCGACGCGCCGCTGATCGGCCCGGCGAAGAAGCCCGCCGCCGCGACGGTCAGCCCGACGGCGAGCGCGGCCTGCCTGCCGATCACCGGCTCCTCGCGCGCGCACGCCAGGATCACGATCATCAGCAAGAACGTCAGCACGACTTCGGCGACGAATGCGTCGAACTGCGTGTATTTCGGGCCGGGACGACTCGCGCCGAAAAGGAGGTCGGACTTCCAAAGCGCCGCCGCGAGAGCGGCCGCGACCAATCCGCCCACAAACTGCGAGATCCAATAGAGCAGCATCTGTCCGACCGGCATCGCCCGCCGCAGGGCGAAACCGAGCGAGACGGCCGGGTCGATGTGCGCGCCCGAGATCCCCGAGAACGCGTAGATCATGGCGGCGGTGATGAAACCTCGAGCCAGCCAGCGCGAAACGTAATCGACGTTTCCGCCGGCATAGTAACCGATGTCGACGCCGATCGCTACGATCGTCACGAAGAACGTTCCGAGGACCTCGACGCCGAGCTTCTGAGCCATCGACGGCTTGCCGGCCGCAATCACCTTCCGTGCCATATCGGCTCTCTCTTACCCGCCGACCCCGCTCGGCGTTTGGCCGCGCGACAGGCGGGAATGAAGACGCGCATGACGCACCATCAGCCGCTCCAGGGAATCCGCGTGGCCATACTCGTAGAGAACGGCTTCGAGCAAATCGAGATGACGCAGCCCCGCGACGCGCTTCGCGAGGCCGGCGCGGTCACGACGGTCGTTTCTCCGCAGACGAAGACCGTTCGCGGATGGAATCACGACGAAAAGGCGGACTCTTTCGAGGTGGACGTGACCATCGCCGATGCAAAACCGCTGAATTACGACGCACTCCTCCTTCCGGGCGGCGTGCAGAACGCCGACCGGCTGCGCATCGATAACAAGTCGGTACTTTTCGTGCACGCGATGCAGATCGCGAAGAAGCCTATCGCCGTGATCTGCCACGGGCCGTGGCTTCTGATCGAGACCGATTACGTTCGAGGACGGCGCCTGACGTCGTGGCCCTCCCTGCGGACCGACATTTTGAACGCCGGCGGAGACTGGGTCGATAGCGCCGCGGTGACCGACCAGCTGCTCGTATCGAGCCGAAAACCCGACGACATCCCGCAGTTCAACGACGCGATGATTGCGCTGTTCACGCGGCGCGAACGGAGCGTCGCCTAACGCGCCGCGACCCTCGCGCTTAGTTGCTGCGTCGGATCAGTGGGACGACGGGCCGGGAAAGCACTGCCACCAGCTCCGCGCGGCTCTTCACGTTGAACGTTTGGAAGAGCTGAGCGAGCTGATTGCGCACGGTGTGCGGACTTCGCCCGAGCACTTGCGCGATCTCAGAGTTTCGCCGGCCCGCACGCACGAGCTCCAACACCTCACGTTTTGCGGGCGGAATGCGCTCCAACGGCAGCGCTGCCGCGCTGCTCGCCTCGGCGATGCGACGCGCGATCCAGCTGCGCGGCCACGGGTCGATCTTCCGAGCCGCGCGATGGACCCATTGTCGATCTCGCGTAGCCTCGAAGAGACCGAGCGCGCACAGCGCGGCGCGCCACGCGTAATTGAAGTCTTCAAAGACGTCCCAGGCCTCGGCCAGCGCGGCCTTGCCCTCCTGCGCGTCGCCGAGACGCAGCCACGCGACGCCCTGCGAGTAGGCCTCGAAGCCGCGGACGCGCGGGTCGGTGCCGTACGAGAGCATCGGGATCACCGTTGAGCCCAGGGACCGGAACCGCGCGAGGTACTGCTCGGCGATCGCCGCATTTTCGTGTGCGAACAGCTCGGCCAGCACGAGCAATGCCGAACGCTCCTCACCGGTGACGTCGTTCCAGGAGAGCCTCTGCGCGATCTCGTGCGCCTCCTGGAGCTGCTCAGCGGCGAAGGCGATCTCCCCGGTGTTCTTCGCGAGGGCCGCGCGATCGAGGAAGCACAGGACGCTCCAGTGGTCGGACGGCGCGAGGCGCATCGCACGCTTGAAGCCTGCGAATGCGGCCAGCTCGTTGCCCTCCAGCTCCTCCGTACCCGCGATGAAGCGCGTGATCTGAAAGCGCGCGAGCTGCAAGCCCGGCATCCACGGCATCGCGTCGAAGATGCTCCGCACGCGCAGGGCGACGTCGCATAGCGGCAGCTCGCGACACAACAACGCCAGCGTGTAGAGTGCGTTCGCGCGGTAGTACTGATCCGGCTCGGGCGCGACGTCGAGCTCGTCGAGCGCCTTCTGCAACTCGTCGACCTGCTTCAGAACCTCGCCGCGCCGCAGCGCTATCCACGAGAGAAGGACTCGAGCCCGCGCGCGACTGTTCGGGTCGGGAGAATTGACCTGTGCGATGGCGACGTCTTCGGCCTCATGGTGCTCGTGCTGCATCCACGCGATGGCCGCTTTCTGATAGAGCGCCTCCTCGTAGAGCGGGTCGCCCGGCGCGAGATCGTTGAGCGCACGGTCGATCAGCCTCCGACCCGCGATGTAATCCCTGGTCGATCCGAGCGCCGTGCCCAGCAGCGTGTCGCGCTCCGCCCGCATCGCCGCCGTAGCCGCCGGAAAGTCCGAGAGCGATCCGATGATGTCCACGAACCGGCGCTCGCGGATCGCGAGGCGGGCAGCCGCCAGCGCAGCCTCGAGCGTGTCGCCGGCGCCAATGAGCTCGCGACAGCGGTCATAATCCGCCGCCCTCAGTGCGCTGGTGAATTCGTCGCGGTCGAAGGTCGGACGAGCTTTTCTAACGGTTGTCAGCATTAGTCCCCGCATAGTGGATCCAGAGCGTGATGCCAGGGCGCTCGGTGGTAACCCGCCGGACGCCGGCTTTTTCTATTCTACGTCCGAGTTAGCCTTTCTGCTCCTTGAGGATGATGCCGCCGCCCGTCGAGTCGAGCCGGTGCATCCTCGAATGCTTGAGGAGAATGATCCCCCCGCCCGTCGAGTCGAGCTGGCGCATCCTCGAATCCTTCAGGATGATGCCGCCGCCCGTCGAGTCGTTTGAGTGGAGCCGGCTCGCAGCCGGCAGGAGAGACCCGCCGTTCATACCGCCGCCGGCGCATCCGCCCAGGAAGCCCGCACATATCGCAAGGGAGACGGCCACAATCGTCTTACGCATTCGCCTTACCTTTCAACGCCAGGTGACGCCAGGAAGCACAAGTGATAGTACGAATATACTAGTACCAAAACGCCTCCAAGGATAGGGCCGCTTGGCAAACCTTGCACTGCTCCCTACAGACCTAGCGGGGCGATCAGGTGTCATTGAACAAGGCGAGGGGCTCTTTGCCTCTCGGAGATTCCCCGGAATAAGCGTGGCCCTAGGTCGAGGGGTCCCCATCCGTTCTTTTACTTTCGTCAGAGGATCTTCATATGTCTTACTCCTTTTCCAAGACGCGAAAGGGGCGGTCTACCGTTGCCCTAGCCGTGATCTCCGCTTCCATCCTGGCGGCCTGTAGCGGACCGTCGGCTCTCGGACCTTCCCTCCACGCTGCGTCACGAGCGCACCCCCTTTCGCTGAACTATCCCTACGTGTTCACCACCGTCGATACGACGGCGTCGACCACAAACAAGGTCATGGGGATCAATCAGCTGGGCCACATCATCGGCACGTATGGCACTGGAACGCCGAGCGATCCCTACGGGGGATTTCACGGCCACGCTCCATACTCACAGCTCAATACGTTCGTCTATCCGAACGCCAACGGCACGCTCGGCATGGGCACCACGTCGGATCTTTCGTCGGTCGGGGCCGTGATCAAGCCCCACAGCCTCCAAGGCACGTGGGGATTCTTGATCTCCAAAGGAATTTGGACTATCACCAAGGATCGGAGAGACGGCATACACGGCAGCGCCGGAGTCACGGAGTTCACGGGCCTCAACAACCAAAATTTCGTGACCGGCTTTTACGTCGACCCGAACACCGGCTACAACGTTCCCTTCGAGTTCAATGCGACCGCCAATCATTTCGTCACCCTGGAGCCGGACAGCGCGGCGGTCTCGGCCACCGCCAACGGCATCAACGCGCATGGCGATATCGTCGGCTCCGAAACTTACAAGGACGGCACTACGGTCGGTTGGCTCTTTCGCAACACCAACTACTATCACATTGCGGTTCCTGGGGCAAAAGAGACCATCGCGAACGGCGTGAACTTTCAGGACCAAGTGGTCGGTTCGTACGTCGACAAGTCCGGTAACACCCACGGCTTCCTCGTCTCCACGCCGGTAGGCAACCCACAGTGGCAGTACCCTCTCGACGATCCCTCAGCCGCCGGAACAAGCGTGATTACCGCCCTCAACAACTTCAGCACGATCGCCGGCTGGTACGTCGATTCGGGCGGTGTTACGCACGGATTCGTCGCGACGACCACGCGCTAGGTTCTACTACGCCGTGCCGCGAGCTTGACGCTTTTGTCCGAGCCCTCGGCACGCTTAAGCCTTAGGGAACCTCTGAAGAACGGCGCTCATTGGTCGTCGACCGGTTCGTCCGAGGGCGGCTCGTGAAGAAAGACCGACGGCGGGTACCTTACGTGAAAGGGCTCGAACGTACGGGGCGATTGCGTGAAGTCGAATGCGTCATCCAGGCTCGCGGCGCGCCGGTCGGTATAGCCCGCGGCCGTGGGACCCAACGGCTGAACGTTCGGGAAGACCTCTTCGATGAACTTCAAGATGCTCCCGAACTCGTACTGAACGTGGGACACGTAGTTCTGCTTCGCATAGGGAGCGATAATCAAACACGGCACGCGGATTCCCAAACCACGGAAGTCCGGCTGCGGCGGCGGCGAGTTGTCGTACCATCCGCCCCAGTCGTCCCAGACGACGATGATCGCGGTGGAGTCCCAATACGAACTCTTCCCGATCGCATTTACGACCGACGCAACCCACGACGGCCCGCGCGGGCTATGATCACCGGGATGGTCGGAGTCCGGCTTGCTCGGCGTCACCCAACTCACGGAGGCTAGGTTTCCGGTGGCGGCATCGGTTAGAACCGTGGTCTGCGGCGCGATTACGTCGTGCCTCCAGTCTTTGCCATAGCGAACGTACTTGATCGCTTCGAAGGGCTCCCACTGTCCCGCTCCCAGACGCTTGGTCGCGTAAATCTTCCACGAGACGCCGGCGACGTCGAGCGCGCGCGCCATGGTGCGGAATTGGTCGAAACAGGGGAACGGTCCATGCAGGGAAATGTGCCGGTCCGCGTTGAGGACTTGGGTCGTAGTTCCGGGCGGCGAGTCGCAGTCGCTCGGCGGAACCGAGGGGAAGTTGACCTCCGCCTTATTGTCGCGATCGTTGAGGTTGTCGGTGCCGGCGACGAGCGTGAGGTGACCGGTGAAACTGCCGCCGAACTCGGTCGGGAACATCTCGTCGGCCAGAACGTACTGGCGAGCCATCTCCCAGTACGGCCTTATGAGCTTACGCTCGACATATGAGTATGCGGCCGTCGGGCCGTACTTCAAGGAACCATCGCCCTTTTCGAAGCCGTCCATGGCCCCGTTGTGCCAGTCGGTAACGGCGGGACGCCAGAAATGCTGCAAGTCGGCATAGTTGAAGTCGATTGGGTGCAGGGGCACTACGCTATCGCCGATCGGGCAACCCGACGAGGTCTGCCGATGCGCCCGCGCAAGTCTCGAACCGGCGTGACCGCTTCCTTCGGCGCAGCCGTACATCGGGGCGTTGGCGCCTGGATACCCGGCAAAGAAGTTTTCAAACGAGCGGTTCTCTTGAATGATGACGACCACGTGCGAAATATACTTGCTGGCCGTCGTCGATGATACGGCCGCAAAGGGCACGGAGGCCGGGGAGACGCGCGGCACGTCGGCCGCGCCGCTCCCGCCGCACCCCGCCAATAAACCCACGGCGGCGAGCGTCAAAACGGGCGTCGTCTTCATCGAAAGGCTCCAATCCATGAAAGGCTCCGATCTTTTAAATTTCAGTCGCTATCCGGGGGTTCGTTCACCGGCATGTGGAGGAAGTGCGCGAGAGGATACTTTTGCCTGATCTTGTGGAACTTGCGCGCGGCCTGCGAGAAATTAAAGGCGTTGTTGAGACCGTGGGCGCGCGTGTCGGTATAGCCTTGCCCCGTCTTTCCTAGAGGCTTGACCTGCGGGAAGACCGTCTCGATGAATTTCAATATGCTGCCCCACTCGTACGGCGTGTGGTCGACATAGCCGGTCTTCGCGTAGGGCGAGATGATCAAACAGGGTACGCGAATGCCCAGCCCGCGGAAATCGAGCTGCGGCGGGGGCGCGTTGTCGTAAAATCCCCCGAAGTCGTCCCAGACCACGATCACGGCGCTCGAGCTCCAATACTGGCTTTGGCCGAGCGTATTGACGATTGACGCGACCCACGACGGCCCGGAGTCGTTATGGCTGTTCGGGTGGTCGGAGTCGAGCCTGTTTGGCGTCACCCAGCTCACCTGCGGGAGGGTATTATTTTGGATGTCGCTGATAACGGTCGTCTCGGGCTGAATGATGTTGTTCGTCCAATCCGGCCCGTGGCGTACGTAGCTAATCGAAGCGTACGGCGACCAAATGAACCCTTTGTAGTTGTCGGCGACGTAGTACTTCCACGAGACGCCGGCGTTGTCGAGCGCCTGGGCCATCGTATTGAACTGATTGAGGCACGGAAACGGTCCCGATTCAGGCTTGACGTGCCGCTTCTTGTTGACCGTCGTCGTCTTCGTGCCCGGCGGTGCGCCGCAATTGCTGCGGGCGTCGGCAAAATCCGCCAACGCGAGATCGTCGCTGTTGTTGAGGTTGTCGGTGCCGGCCACGAGCGTGAGGTGCGCGGTCCAGCTGGGACCGAACTCGGTCGGGTACATCGCGTCGGCTAAGACGTACTGCTGGGCCATCGACCAGTACGTCGCCACTTCGGACCGTTCGACGTAGGCATAGGCTGCATCGTCGTGGTTCAGGCCCCAATGCGAGAAACCATCCATCTTGCCGTTGTCCCAGTCGAGGATACCCGATTCGTATTCGTGCGACAGATTCGGCCCTTGTTCAAAAGTAATTTGGTGTAGCGGAATCACGTCGTCACCGGAAGGGCACTGGATGGTCGTCGTGGCGGGCGAGACGCGTGGAGATGCTTCGCCGGTCGTCGGCTTGCCGCAGCCGCTCGTAGGCGCGTTCGCACCGGGGTATCCCGCAAAAAAGTCCTCGAAGGTGCGGTTCTCTTGGACGACTACGATGATGTGCGAGATATGCTGGCCGGCGGTGTCGTTCCGCGGGAGGCCCATCGAGCGCAATCCGCCGTCCGGCGCGCCGATGGCTCCCGAGCCCGACCCGCTCCCGAACGTGCACGCGGCTAAAATCAAAAGCGAAGAAGCGACGAAGACAAGACGACCGAAACGCATTGTGTCTCCTTAACGTGACCTGGGAATGCACGTTACATTCCCAGACGCCGTTTAGCTTTCCTAGCCGAAAGCGCTCGGCGTAGATGACCGCGGTTCCTTTCCGGCGCGTGCCCCTCGCGCTTGGCGGCTGTTTGCTTGGCCTTATCTACTCCGCGTCGACGACATGGTGGTCGGGCGGCTGGTGCAGGAAGTAGGCCCGGCCGTACGGCGCGTGGATCTCCACGAACTTCCGCGGCGGGGCGTTGAAGTCGAAACAGTCGCCGGCGGGCGACTCAGCCCGCTTGTCGCTTGCGGCCAATCGATCCAAGCCAAACGTATCCTCCACGAACTTCAAGATGCTGCCGTGCTCGTAGTGCACGTGCGAGACGTAGCCGCTCTTCGCATACGCAGACACGACCAGCATCGGCAAGCGCAGGCCCAGGCCGTCGTAGTCCTTATATGCCGGCGGCTCGCGATCGTACCAGCCGCCGTAGTCGTCCCAGAAGATGAACATGGCGGTCGAGTCCCAGTATTTCGACTCGCCGACCGCATTGACGAGCGACGTGACCCACGACGGACCCTTGTTCGAGCCGCTGCCCGCGTGATCGGAGTTCGGCCACGTCGGCGTGACCCAGCTGACCGAGCGCAGCCTGCCGTGCGCGACATCGCTGAGGAATCGCTTCGGCGGCGTGATGATGTCTTTCGTCCAGTCCGGACCGTTGTAGATGTGGTTGACGGCCTGGTACGCGCTCCAGATGCCGGGGCTGCCGCTTCCGTATCCGACCGCGTAATACGCCCACGACACGCGCGCCTGGTCGAGCTCGTCGCCGAGCGTCGTGGGATCCCAGCACACCACCTCGTAGCCGTGCGGAATCTGGCGCCTCGGACCGACCTTCGCGATCATGTCGTCCGGTCCGCCCGGACAGCCCCAGTTGCTGTCGGGATAGTCGACCGCCGACTCCGCCTGACCGGAGATGATGTATTGGTGCGAGATGAAGCTGCTCGCATCGAAGTTCGACGCGTACATCCGGTCGGCGAGCACGTACTGTTTGGCGATGTCGAAGTACGGCGTCGTCTCGCTGTGCGGAACGTACGAGTACTGCGGATGCGGGGGGCATCTGCTGCCGCAGCCCGCGCTCTCCAAGTTGAACCCGTTCATCCGGCAATGCGTCCCGGGAATGTTGCCCGTCCCGTTGCAGGCGGCGAAGAACGCGGACGAGCTGTGGTCGATGTCCCAGTACGTTTCGAGCCCGACCGGCCGGAGCTTGATCCTCGTCCCATAGCTGTCATAGCCGTAATCCGCGGTCTTCGCACCGGGGAAGCCGTGAAACAAGTCGTTGAAGCTCCGATTCTCTTGAACGACGATGACGATGTGCTTGATCTTGCCGCTCGAGATCCCGGGAAGGGCCGCACTCGTAACCGGCAGACCGGGCGAGACGCGTGGGCCCGCACCGTTGCACGCCGCGAGCAGCAGCGCCGCAACGGTGACAAGCGGCCTCGCGGACCGCATCATTCGGCGTCCACGACGTGGTTGTCGGGCGGCTGATGCAGGAAGAACGCCTTATCGTACGGGGACTGGATCGGCACGAACGCTCGCGGCGACTGCTTGAAGTCGAAGCAGTCGCGGGCCGGCGAGTGGGCTCGGGTGTCGCTGCCCGACAATCTGGCGAGACCGAACGTGTCCTCCACGAACTTCAGGATGCTGCCGTGCTCGTACTGAACCTTCGAGACTCGGTCCTGAAGGGCGTACGGCGAGATCACCAGCATCGGGATGCGCATGCCGAGCCCATCGAGGTCGGCGTAGGGCTGCGGCACGGGATCGAACCAGCCGCCGTAATCGTCCCACATCACGAAGATCGCCGTGGAATCCCAATACTGCGACTCGCCGATCGCGTTGACGACCGACGCCACCCACGACGGCCCCGTGTTCGAGCCGCTGCCGGCGTGATCCGAGTTGGTCCACGTCGGCGTCACCCAGCTGACCGAGCGCAGCTTGCCGTTCGAAACGTCGTTGATGATCTGCGAGGGCGGGCTGATCATGTCTTTGTTCCAGTCGGGCCCGTGGTAGATGTGATTGATTGCCTGATATGCGACCCATAGCCATGGGTCGTTATGTGAGTAGATCTCGCCGTAGAACGCCCACGAGACGCTGGCCTTGTCGAGCTCGTCGCCGAGCGTCGTCGGATCCCAGCAGACCACCTCGGAGCCTTGCGGCGAGCGCTGCGGCCCCACTTCGGCGATCATGTCGCTCGGTCCACCGGGACAGCCCCAGGCGGCGCCATAGGGATAGTTGATCGCCTTCTCCGCCTGAGCCGCGATGATGTACTGGTGCGAGATGAAGCTGCTGGCGTCGAAGTTCGAAGCAAACATGTGGTCGGCCAGCACCCACTCGTTGGCCATGGCGAAGTACGGTTTCGTCTCGCTGTGCGGCACATAGGCGTACTGCGGATGCGGGATCGGACAATTGCTGCCGCAGTTGGCCTCCTCTTTGTTGAAGCCGTTATTCTTGCAGTTCGTGCCGGGAAGGCTGCCGGTGCCGTTGCAGGCGTAGATATCGCCCCGGGAATCGTGTTCGAGATCCCAGGTCGCCTCGAGCGGGATCGGCAGCAGCTTGATCTTGTCGCCGTTGGAATCGTAGCCGTACTTGGCCGTCCTGGCGCCTTTGTAGCCGTAAAAGAGATTGTTAAAACTGCGGTTCTCTTGAACGATGATGACGATGTGCTTGATCTTGCCGTGGGACGGCCCATGTCCGATGGTCCGCACGAGCGGCGCTGCGTGCGAACTCGGCGCATTAGCGACCGGTAGCCCGGGCGAGACACCGGCGGCGCCGCCGTTGCACGCCGCGAGCAGCAGCGCCGCAACGGTGACAAGTGACCTCGCGGACCGCATCATTCGGCGTCCACGATGCGCTGGTCGGGCGGTTGATGCAGGAAGAACGCCTTATCGTATGGGGACTGGATCGGCACGAACGCGCGGGGCGACTGCTTGAAGTCGAAGCAGTCGCGGGCCGGCGAGTGGGCTCGCGTGTCGACCGCGGTCAGGCGACCTAAGCCGAACGTGTCTTCGACGAACTTCAGGATGCTGCCGTGCTCGTACTGCACGTGCGAAACGCGGCCGTGCCGAGCGTAGGGCGAAATGACCAGCATCGGGATGCGCATGCCCAGCCCGTCGAGGTCGGCGTAGGGCTGCGGCACGGGGTCGAACCAGCCGCCGTAGTCGTCCCACATCACGAAGATCGCGGTCGAGTCCCAGTATTGCGATTCGCCGATCGCGTTGACGACCGAGGTCACCCACGACGGTCCCGTGTTCGAGCCGCAGCCCGCGTGATCCGAGTTGGCGCAGGTCGGCGTCACCCAGCTGACCGAGCGGAGGTTGCCGTTGGACACGTCGGTGATGATCTGCTGCGGCGGGGAGATGATGTCTTTGCCCCAGTCCGGGCCGTTATAGATATGGTTGATCGCCTGGTACGCCATCCAGATCCCCGGGCTGTTCGAATACATCACGCCGTAGAACCCCCACGAGACGTTGGCTTTGTCGAGCTCGTCGCCGAGCGTCGTGGGATCCCAGCAGACGACCTCCGAGCCGGTCGGCTGGCGCTGGGATCCGACCTCGCTAATCGTGTCATACTTTCCGCCGGGACAGCCCCAGGCGTTATCGGGATAGTTGATCGCCTTCTCGGCCTGAGCGGAGATGATGTACTGGTGCGAGATGAAGCTGCTGGCGTCGAAGTTCGAAGCAAACATGTGGTCGGCCAGCACCCACTCGTTGGCCATGGCGAAGTACGGCGCGGTCTCGCTGTGCGGCACGTATGCGTATTCCGGATGCGGAATAGGGCAGTTGCTATAGCAGTACGCCCGTTCCTTATTGAAACCGTTATTCTTGCAATTCGTACCGGGAAGGCTGCCGGTGCCGTTGCAGGCCGCGATGTCGCCGTAGGAATCGTGTTCGAGATCCCAGGTCGTCTCGAGCGGGATCGGCAGCAGCTTGATCTTGTCGCCGTTGGAATCGTAGCCGTACCTGGCCGTCCTGGCGCCTTTGTAGCCGTAAAAGAGATTGTTAAAACTGCGATTCTCTTGAACGATGATGACGATGTGCTTGATCTTGCCGTGGGATGGCCCGTGTCCGATGGCCCGCACGAGCGGCGCTGCGTGCGAACTCGGCGCATTAGAGACCGGCAGGCCGGGCGAGACGCCGGCGCCGCCGCCGTTGCACGCCGACAGAAGCAAAGCTGCCGCCGCAAAGGGCAACGCCCAGCCGGCGCGATGGCTGAAGTGCATGAGCTGTCTCCTTTTCTATTCCGCGTCCACGACGTGGTTGTCGGGCGGTTGATGCAGGAAGAACGCCTTATCGTATGGGGACTGGATCGGCACGAACGCTCGCGGCGACTGCGTGAAGTCGAAGCAGTCGCGGGCCGGCGACTTGGCGCGGGTATCGCTGGCTGCCAATCTGCCTAGACCGAACGTGTCCTCCACGAATTTCAGGATGCTGCCGTGCTCGTACTGAACCTTCGAGACCCGGTCCTGAAGAGCGTACGGCGAGATCACGAGCATCGGGATGCGCATGCCCAGCCCGTCGAGGTCGGCGTAGGGCTGCGGCACGGGATCGAACCAGCCGCCGTAGTCGTCCCACATCACGAAGATCGCCGTGGAATCCCAATACTGCGACTCGCCGATCGCGTTGACGACCGACGCCACCCACGACGGCCCCGTGTTCGACCCGCTGCCGGCGTGATCCGAGTTGGTCCACGTCGGCGTCACCCAGGTGACCGAGCGCAGGTCGCCGTTAGCGACGTCGGTGAGGATCTGTTTCGGCGGGCTGATGATGTCTTTGCTCCAGTCCGGACCATAATAGATGTGGTTGATCGCCTGATACGCGATCCACAGCCACGGACTTCCGGAGTAGAATTGGCCGTAGAACGCCCACGAGACGTTGGCCTTGTCGAGCTCGTCGCCGAGCGTCGTCGGATCCCAGCAGACCACCTCGGACCCGGTCGGTTGGCGCTGCGACCCGACCTCGCCAATCGTGTCATACTTTCCGCCGGGGCAGCCCCAGGGGCCCCCAGGAAAGTTGATCGCCTTCTCCGCCTGAGCGGAGATGATGTACTGGTGCGAGATGAAGCTGCTGGCGTCGAAGTTCGAAGCGAACATATGGTCGGCCAGCACCCACTCGTTGGCCATGGCGAAGTACGGTTTCGTCTCGCTGTGCGGCACGTAGGCGTATTGCGGATGCGGAATAGGGCAGTTGCTGTAGCAGGTCGCCGTCTCCTCATTGAAGCCGTTGTTCTTACAGTTCGTACCGGGAAGACTGCCCGTTCCATTGCAGGCCGCGATGTCGCCGTAGGAATCGTGTTCGATGTCCCAGGTCGTCTCGAGGGGAATCGGCAGCAGCTTGATCTTGTCGCCGTTGGAGTCGTAGCCGTACCTGGCCGTCCTGGCGCCTTTGTAGCCGTAAAAGAGATTGTTAAAACTGCGATTCTCTTGAACGATGATGACGATGTGCTTGATCTTGCCGCGGGATGGCCCGTGTCCGATGGCCCGCACGAGCGGCGCTACGTGCGAGTTCGGCGCATTGGCGATCGGCAGGCCGGGCGAGACGCCGGCGCCGGCGCCGTTGCACCCCGACAAGAGAGACGCCGCCGTCGCGAGCGCCAGCGCCCGGCCGGCGCGATGGCTGAAGTGCATGAGATGTCTCCTTATCTATTCCGCGTCCACGACGTGGTTGTCGGGCGGCTCGTTTAGAAAGAACTGCCGGTCGTAGGGAGCCTGGATCGGCACGAACGCGCGCGGCCCGTGCTTGAAGTCGAAGCACGGATCGGGAGAGTTCGCGCGCTTGTCGCTGGCCGCGAGCGTACTCAAACCAAACGTCTCCTCGACGAATTTCAGGATGCTGCCGTGCTCGTAGTGCACGTGCGACACGCGCCCCGGCAGCGCGTAGGGCGAGATGACCACCATCGGCAGGCGCATTCCGAGGCCGTCGTAATCCTTATATGCCGGCGGCTCGGGATCGTACCAGCCGCCGTAATCGTCCCAGAAGAGGAAGATCGCGGTCGAATCCCAGTACTTCGATTCGCCGATCGCGTTGACGACCGAGGTGACCCACGACGGCCCGGTCTTCGAGCCGCTGCCGGCGTGGTCGGAATCGCCCCAGCTCGGCGTCACCCAGCTCACCGAGCGCAGCTTGCCGTTGGCGACGTCGGTGATGACCTGCTTGGGTGGGCTGATGACGTCTTTGCTCCAGTCCGGGCCGTTGTAGATGTGATTGATCGCCTGATACGCGACCCACAGGAACGGGTAGCCGGAATAGATCTCGCCGTAGAAGGCCCACGAGACGTTGGCCTTGTCGAGCTCGTCGCCGAGCGTCGTCGGATCCCAGCAGACCACCTCGTAGCCGTAGGGAATCTGACGCTGCGGCCCGACCTCCGAGATCGTGTCGCTGGGACCGCCCGGGCAACCCCAAGGACCCGCGGGGTAGTTGACCGCCGACTCTGCTTGACCGGAGATAATGTATTGATGCGAGATGAAGCTGCTGGCGTCGAAGTTCGACGCGTACATCTGATCGGCCAACACCCACTCCTTGGCCATGTCGAAGTACGGCTTCGTCTCGCTGCGCGGGACGTACGCGTACTGCGGGTGCGGGATCGGGCAGTGGCTATAGCAGTAGGCGCGCTCTTTATTGAAGCCGTCCATTTTGCAGTTGGTGCCGGGTATGCTTCCCGATCCGTCGCACGCGGCGAAGAACGCGCCGGAGCTGTGGTCGATGTCCCAGGTCGTCTCTAGGCCAATCGGCAGCAGCTTGATCTTCTGGCCGTAGGAGTCGTAGCCGGAGCTAGCCGTCTTCGCGCCCTTGAAGCCCTTGAACAGGTCGTTGAAACTGCGATTCTCTTGAACGATGATGACGATGTGCTTGATCTTGCCTCTCGACGGGCCGTGCAGGACGCGCCGCGCGGGGGACGCTACGTGCGCGGCCGGCCGGTTCGCTGTCGGCAGGCCGGGCGATACGACGCCGCCGGCGCCGTTACAGGCCGATATGAAGAGCACGACGGCCGCAACGCAGAACGTTCGGCAAGCGAGCAAGATGGATTGCATGAGACGTGTGCTCCTTGCAGCAAAGTCAGGCTGCTGCACGTTACGACGGCGAAAAAAGAAAGTCCGCCGCTGTGATGATGACGTCAATCATCTTTTTTGGTCGAATGGAGGACCGTCGAACCCCGTGCTCACGCACCTGCCTCGCATCATGTCGATCTGAAACTGCTGCGCGATCGCGCGAATGATGCGCAAGCCGAAGCCCCTTCCGGAAAGCGGCTCGTGCCTTATGAACGAGCCGCGATCCGAGACGTCGACCCCGAGCCGTCCGCCGCCATCGAGGCGTGCGAGCAGCTGGACGTCACGCTCCGCCGCGTCCGGCCTGCCCGGATAGGCGTGTTCCACGAGGTTGGCCAGCGCCTCGCCCACCGCTGTCGTTACGTCGTCGCGCACGGCGCGGTCGAACTGCAGAGCCTCCAAAAATGCCGTGAGCGCCTGCCGAATGTGAGCGACGTACTGCGGTTGCGCGGGACAGTGCAGTCGCAGCTCGGAGGCTGGCTTCATTCCACGCCGCGCTGACGGAGATGCGTCAATGCCGTGTCGGGGTCGCGGATCGTCTTGACGGCGTTTTGGCTCACGCCGTTCTCCGCAGCGCGACCGCATCCGGGACGTCTGCTGCCGCAGGCTCCAAGAAGTGAACCGTCAGTATCGCGATGTCGTCGGTGACTTGACGATGATCGAAGATCTCCTCTCGAATGGCCCTGGCGGGATCTTCGCAGGCTTTCGCCGCCGCCGCTTCAACCGCTCGCAGCAACAGCGTCTCGCCTTCGATCACGTCATGCGAGTGTTCGATCACGCCGTCGGTGTACAGCACGAGCATCGCTCCGGGCACGGTCTTGACGCGGTGCGTGACATAGCCCGCGCCCGGGTTGATCCCCAGCGGAAGGGCGCCGATTTCGAGGAATCGCGCCTCGCGCCCCGGCTCGAACAACACCGGCGCGGGATGACCGGCAATGGCATAGCTAACCTCGCACGCGCGCGCGTCGACGAGGCCCGCGATGGCCGTGATCATGGGGAACCGGGCGGCGAGCAGCTCGGCGTTGACACGCTCGAGGACGCTTCCCGGCGACGGATCTGCGAGCGCGCTGGAAATCAGCATCTGCCTCGTCTTGTTCATCGCGACTGCCGCCTCGATGCCGTGACCCGCGACGTCGCCGATGGCGAGGAGAACGCGATCGTTCGGCAGCGGGACGGCGTCGTACCAGTCGCCGCCGATCTTTGCTTCTTCGGTCGCCGGCACGTAGGTCGCGCTCAGTCGCACGCCGGGTAGCTCGGGCAGAACCGTTTGCTCGAATGCCTCCTGGAGCGTATCCGCGATGCGCTTTTCCGCCTCGTACGCGGCGCGAATCTCGGCGGCGCGGCGGCGCTGTTGCTCGGAGTTGATGCGTTCCTGCTCGAGCCGGCTCGCCAACCGGTATTGCTGAATCGTGAAAAGGGCGGCGGCGGCGATCACCGCGACCACGGCGCCGATGGCGAAGGCATTGGCCAGGCCGATCGCGCGGACGGCGCGAGCGTCGCCCCGGCGCTCGCGGCGCACGAGAGCGGCATCGATCGCGGCGAAGTCGCCACGAAAGCGATCCATGAGAATCTTTCCGTGCAACTCGATCAGGTGTCCGTTGCGTCTCTTGACGAGCATCAATGGAAACGCGACGCGCTGCAGCCAGCGGCGGTTCGTGCGCTGCGCGTCGGCCACGAGCCGCGCCGCATCCGGCAACCTAAGGTCGTCAACCGCCGAGCGCAGGCGCGGCAGCAGCACCGGCAGGGCGGCTCGACCGCGGAAGTAGGCCTCGAGCATCAGCGGGTCGCGCACCGTCGCGAAGCCGCGCACTCCCGTCTCTTCGTCGAGCTGCGCGCGCATTGCGTCTGCCGCGACGATGCGCGCCGCCCAAACCTGCTGCGCATCGGCGTACGACGAAGTCAGGATCGAACGCACCAGCACTCCGCCCGCCACGAGCGCGCCGACCAGCAACGCCAAGAAGCCGAGCGTTAGGACTAGCGGTATGGGAAGACGGCGAGTCATCGCCAGGCGTCTTTCTCACGGCCGCACGACGGCCCTCCGGCGTTTAGGAGTGGCCCAAATGCCAGCCGTGCTGCTCGCAGCGATAGGGCCGCAGGCCCTTCGACGTAGCAGGTACCGCACGCTGAGCGAGCTGCCGGGTCGCGAAGGCGGCCTTCGGTGCGCCGTTGGCCTTGTAGCAGGAACGTGGACCGCCGCGCTTGCGCTGCGTCACTCCTCGCCGTCGAAATAATCGAGCGGCTCCGAGCGGATGTTGCGGCGCTCGGGTATCGGTACGCCCCACTTGCCGCTGTCGGGATAGTGCCAGCATTCGCCGATCGGATTGTCGGCAACGACGTAAAGAACGAGATCCTCGGTGCCGTCGTTGAAAAACTGATGGGCCTGGCCGGGCTCGAAGATGCACGCGTCGCCCTCGGCCACGGGCGCCGTTCCGCCCTCGTGCCGCACCAAGCCGCGTCCCGAGATGACGTGATAGAATTCCCACTGCGCGCTGTGCGAATGGTACGGATAGGGCGCCTTGCCGGCGGGGATGCGGAGTATCTCGACGTCAAAGGGATGACGCTCGCGCAGGTCGGTCGAGCGCGGCATGCGGCCCAGCGCTTCCGACACCTCGATGCCCTCGCCCGCCATGGTTCCCTTTGGCGAAGACCACTTTATAGGCTCGATCTTTTTCGTGTTGACGATCAGCATGCTCGTTTGCGTCCTCGCCGCCGTCGTTCGCCGGTGTGCCGGCAAGGGCCGCTTCCTCGCGCTCGCGAATTCGCAAAACAGGGGAGATTACCATGCTCACGATACGGTCGCGCACGACACCGATGCTTGCAATGCTTCTTACCGGATGCGTCTCGAGTGCGAGCGTTCACATGCCGAGCATCGCTTCCGCGGACGCCACGCCGCTCGCAGGTCCGCACGGTTCTCAGGTGACGATCGTGCTGATGGAGAACAAAGACTACGATCGGGTCGTGCGCAATCCCGAGGCGCCATATCTCAACAAGATGCTGATCCCGCAAGGGGTGTTGCTGCGCAACAGCCACGCGATCGGCCACCCAAGCGAACCTAACTATCTCGCGCTTTTCTCCGGTTCGAAACAGGGGATCAAAGGTGACCGATGTCCCGTCTATTTTACGTCGACCAACGTGGCTTCCGAGCTGATTGCAGCCGTCAAGACCTTCGCCGGTTACTCGGAGTCGATGCCGCACGACGGCTACAAGGGCTGTTACCACGGGCTCTACGACCGCAACCACAACCCATGGGTCGAGTTCAAGAATGTGCCGGACAAGGACAACCTGGTCTATCACGGCTTTCCGAAGACCGTCGCTTCGTTCGTATGGATCACGCCGAATCTGTGTCACGACACCCACGACTGCGCGGTGAAGGTCGGCGACCGGTGGCTCTCGCAGAATCTGCCGCAGATCATCTCGTGGGACAAGACGCACGATGGACTGCTGATCTTAACGTGGGACGAAGCTGCTCCGGACAACAACGGGAAGAATCACATCGCAACGGTGCTCGTCGGCCCGATGATTCGGTCCGGCGTCGACGACACGCAGGATGTCAATCATTACTCGGTGCTCCGCACGATAGAAAAGATCCTCGACGTCGCCTGCATCGACCACGACTGCAGGGCGCCGCTTCTCAGTGGTATTTGGAAGTGAAGAAAGACTTCGCTGACGCGGTTTTTTGAACGGGCCGTAGGTCGAGCAAGGTAGGCATGCGAATGTTTCCCGCCCCACTAAAGCCACCTTGGAGGAATCATTCGTGAAAACCACCCCGTTCGCGGCCACTCTCGGAGTCGCCGCGGCTATTCTCTTCGCCGGGTGCTCCGGCGGATCGCAAAGCTCCAACGTCGGAGCGTCCGCGATCCCGCCGGCGGCCCACGGCATGCCCGGCTACATGCTCGCCTCGGGCGTCGACAGCCGCTTCGCCGGACCGTCGCGTCTGTCGTCGAGGTTTTTCTCGCCGCAGCTTGCTCCGCGCCATCACAAGAAGCGGATCGAGAAGGACTTCTTCATATCGGATGCGGGAAGCAACGTGTTCGTGTTCAAGAACTCGACCTACGCGAAAGTCGGCGACATCACCAGCGGCGTCAGCTCGTCGGACGGCGTCTGGGTCGACAAGAAGGGCAACGTTTACGTTGCCAACTATAGCCTCAACGTGGAGGAATATAAGAAAGGCGCCGGATCGCCGATCTGCACGTATACGGCGAGCCTGACCGACCCCATCAATGAAACGACGGACAGCGCCGGCAACGTCTACATTACGGATTATCAGGGCAGTGCCGTCCGCGAATACGCGCAGTGCAGCAACACCGTGAAGGCGACGTTTTCCATCTCGAATCCCGAGGGCGTCGCGGTTGACGCGAGCGGCGACGTGTTCGTCTCAGCCAACGGCCAATTCACGGAGTTCATCAGCGGCACGCCACACCTGCTTGGCGCCACCGTCGGCGCATCGGCCGGCCTAGTCCTCGACAAGCATGGTAATCTCATTGCGGACGACCAGACCGGTTCGATCGACCTGATCAAGCCGCCGTATTCCTCGGCGACGGTGCTCGTGAGCGGGCTCTCGGATCCGTTCCACTGCTCGCTGAACTCCGCGGAGAACCTGCTCTTCAACGCCAACAATGGATCGGCCACGGTGACGGTCTATAGCTATCCGTCGGGATCGCTGACGCACACGATCACGACGGCCGACGGGATCGACGGCGCGGAGGGCGTCGGCGAGTCGCCCAACGCGGTCTTCTAACCTCTACCCTCGGTAGCATGACGCGTGCGCTCCGTTCGCGGGGCGCACGCGTTCTTTTTCGGCCTTTGAGTCCGCCTAGGTGCTAGCGAGCGGGCGTGCGAATGTGTCACGCCCCACTTAAGCCACCTTTGAGGAGTCACACGTGAAAATAGCCCCTTTGACGACCGCTTTAGCGGTCGCAACGGTTCTCTTCGGCGGTTGTTCCGGCGGATCGCAAAGCTCCAATGCCGGTAACGGCCCGCTCCCGCCCGCGGCGCACGGAACTCCGGGATACATGCTTCCCTCAGGCGTGGACAGCCGCTTCGCCGGGGAGTCCCGCCTGTCGGCGCGATTCTTCTCACCGGCGCTCGCTCCGGACCATCACAAGAAGCGGATCGAGAAGGAATTCTTCATCTCGGACACCGGCGGCAACGTGTTCGTCTTCAAGAACTCCACCTATGCGAAGATCGGCGACATCACCAACGGCATCACCGCCTCCGACGGCGTCTGGGTCGATAAGAAGGGTAACGTCTACGTCGCGAACGTGTCCAGCAACGTCGTGGAATACAAGAAAGGTGCGGGATCGCCCATCTGCACGTATTCCGCGAGCCTGACCGACCCCATCAACGGCACGACCGACAGCGCCGGTAACGTCTACGTCACCGACTTCGAGGGAGGCGCCGTTCGCGAATATGCGCAGTGCAGTA
This sequence comes from Vulcanimicrobiota bacterium, assembly GCA_963723485.1. Classification (GTDB taxonomy): domain Bacteria; phylum Vulcanimicrobiota; class Vulcanimicrobiia; order Vulcanimicrobiales; family Vulcanimicrobiaceae; genus Cybelea. The sequence goes on from CAVRQS010000003.1 coordinate 591,034, forward strand.
ACACGGTGAAGGCAACGTTCTCCCTCTCGAATCCCGAGGGTGTCGCGGTCGACACCAAGGGCGACGTCTTCGTTTCGTACGGCGGTAACAGCTTCGAGGAGTTTACCAATGGGACCGGTACCACGCTCGGGGCGACGGTCGGCTCGACCGCCGGCATCGTTCTCGACAACAAGGGCGACCTGATCGCCGACGATCAGGAGGGTTCGATCGATCTGATCAAGCCGCCGTACACGTCGGCTACGGTGCTCGTGAGCGGCCTGTCGGATCCGTTCCACGACTCGCTCAACTCTGCAGAGAACCTCCTGTTCAACGCCAACGACGGCTCGACGACGGTAACGATCTACAGCTATCCGGCGATGTCGCTGTTGCACACGATCACGTCGGGCGACGGCATCGACGGCGCGGAGGGCGTAGGCGAGTCGCCCAACGCCGTCTTCTAGGAAACCTGCCCCCAGCAGTAACGACGCGTGCGCCCCGTTCGCGGGGCGCACGCCGCATTATTGGAAGCTGTGTATGGCGACGGTTCGCGTGATGCCCTCGTCGCTGAAGCTCCAGATCTTCTTCGCGATGACGTCGATGCAGCCGCTCTCCTTCTGCAGCGTGCCCTCGACGATCAGCGTCGGCGACGAGCGGATCGGGCGGCGAAATTCTTCATAGACGTTGGGGCGCACGATCACGTTCACGAGCCCCGTCTCGTCTTCCAGCGTCAGGAAGACGAAGCCCTTGGCCGTGCCGGGGCGCTGGCGCGTGATCACGAGCCCGCCGACGCGGCACGCGCTATTGCGAGGCAACTCGCGCAGCTTGGCGGCGGGGACGACGCGCTGCGCGGCGAGCCGCTCGCGAAAGTGCCCCATCACCTGACCGCCGGCGGTCACGCCGGTCGACCATAGGTCGAAGGCCGCGAGCCGCTTCGGTGCAACCGCTTCGAACTCGACGGACGGCTCGTCCACGTCCATCAGGGACCCGAGCTCGCCACGGGCCTCGCGCTCGTCGATCCCGCGCAGCGCCCACATCGCCTCGCGACGGGATCCATACCAGGGCGCGAAGGCCCCGGCGATCGCGAGGTTCTCCAGCGTCTCGCGCTGGAGGCGCGTTCGCTGCGCGAATGCGAGCACGTCCGCGAACGGCCCCTGCGCGATGGCGCTTTCGAGGCACTTCTTCTGCGCTTCGCCGAGCCCGCGCACGAGATGGAATCCCAGCCGCAGCGCGCCGTCGCTCTGCACGTGCGACCAGTAGCCGCTGGCGTTGACCTCGATCGGCTTCACGTGTACGCCGTGGCGGTGCGCGTCGTTGACGAGCACTTCGGTCGAGTAAAAGCCCATCGGCTGCACGTTGAGGATCGCCGCGGCAAACACGGCCGGCATATGACACTTGAGATAGGCCGACGCGTATGCCAGCAGCGCGAAGCTCGCGGCGTGCGATTCGGGAAAGCCGTAGTCGGCGAAGCCCTCCAGCATGTGGAAGAGCTGCTCCGCCGCGGGGGTGTCGATGCCATTGCCGACCATGCCGTCGATGAGTTTTTTGCGCATCGCCTGCATGCGCTCGCGCGAGCGTTTGTGGCCCATCGCGCGGCGCAGCTCGTCGGCCTCGCCGCCGGAGAAGCCCGCCGCCTCGATGGCCAGCCGCATTCCCTGCTCCTGAAAGAGCGGCACGCCGAGCGTCCGTTCCAAGACGGGCTTCAGCTTCGGATGCGGATAGGTCACGGCTTCGACGCCCGAGCGCCGGCGGAGAAACGGATGGACCATCTCGCCCTGAATCGGACCCGGACGGATGATCGCTACCTGCATGACGATGTCGTAAAAGCAGGCCGGCTTCATGCGCGGCAGCATCGATTGCTGCGCGCGTGACTCGATCTGAAAGACGCCGATCGTATCGGCGCGCCCGATCATCTCGTACGTCGTTGCGTCGTCCGCCGGAATCGTGTGCAGCTGGAGATCGCGCGCGACCGCGGACGGCAGCCAGCCGTCGCCGCGCTCGACGCAGCCGCGATAGAGCGTGAACGCCTCGCGCAAAAGTGAGAGCATACCTAGGCCGAGCAGGTCGATCTTGATCAGACCCAGATCTTGCAGATCGTCCTTATCCCACTGAACGACGGTGCGGTCGCGCATCGTCGCCCACTCGACCGGTGCCACGCACACCAGCGGATCGCGCGTGATCAGCATGCCGCCGGAGTGTATTCCGAGATGGCGCGGAAAGTTGGCGATTCGGCGGCAGATCGCAAAGAGAAGCTCGGGGCCGGCCTCTTCGGGAAGCTCTTCGCGCGCGTCGAATTCGCGCGCAATCGCATCGACTTGCTCGAGGCTCAGGCCCAGCGCCTTTCCGACGTCGCGGATCGCCGAACGCGTCCGATAGGTGATCACCTCGGCCACCATGGCGGCGTTCGCGCGGCCATAGCGTTCGTAGACGTACTGGATCACGCGTTCGCGGTCTTGATGCGCGAAGTCGATGTCGATGTCGGGGATCTCGCGCCGCTCTTCGGACATGAACCGTTCGAAGAGCAGGTTCATCCCGATCGGATCGACCGCGGTGATGCCCAGCGCGTAGCAGACGGCGGAGTTCGCCGCCGAACCGCGGCCCTGACAGAGCACGCCCAGCCGCGCCGCCTCGCGCACGATGTCCCAGACGATCAAGAAATACCCGGCCAGATCCATCTTGGCGATCAAGCCGAGCTCGTATTCGAGCTGCCGCTCCATGCGGGTCTCGAACGGCATAGGGTAACGCCGCGCGGCTCCCTCGTAGACGAGCTCGCGAAGATAGCGCTGCGGCGAGCTCCCCTCCGACACCGGAAAGAGCGGGAACTGTCCGGTCTGACGTTCCAGCCGAAAGCGGCAGCGCCGCGCGATCTCGATGCCGCGCTCGATCGCCTCCGGATACTCGGCGAAGAGCCGGCGCATCGCCGGGGGAGCCTTGAGATGGAACTCCGCGTTGGGGCGCAACAGGTTGGCGGCCCGCGCGGCGTGGAGCGTCGTGCCCTCGCGTACGCAGGTGAACACGTCGGCCACCAGGGCGTCGTCCTGGATAGCGTACACCACGCCGTTGGTCGCGACGTACGGCAAGCGGCACTCCCGCGCGAGCCGCACGAGCTCTACGTTGCGCTGCGTCTCTTGCGGGGTGAGATGCTGCTGGAGCTCGAGATAGAAGCGCCCCTCGAACAGCGCTCTCAGGACGCTCGCTTCCCGCGCGGCCGCCTCCCGCCCGCCGTGCACGAGGGCGCGCTCCACGCGGCCCAACGGTCCGCCCGACAGCGCGACCAATCCCGCGACGCCGGCCTCGAGATCCTCCACGCGCAGGCGCGAGTCACCCTTGCTCCCCCGCATCTGCGCCGTCGAAATCAGCCGGCAGAGGTTGGCGTAGCCGCGCTCGTCTTCCACCAAGAGCACGATCCGCGCGCCGTCTTCAAACGTAAGCTCGCTGCCGACGATCGCCGCGAGGCCGCGCTTACGCGCGTAGGTCGAGAAGCGCACCGCTCCGTAGAGGCCGTCGCGGTCGGTCAGTGCGAGCGCCGCCAGACCCAGCTCCGCCGCGCGCTCTACCAGCTCTTCCGGATGCGAGCCGCCTTGTAGAAAACTAAAGTTGGACCAGGCGTGCAACTCCGCATACATATTCGCTCACACGCTCGAGCAGACGCACCATGACGCTTCGGAACCCCTCGTCGCTCCGCCATCCGGGCTCCGCTCCTGCTGCACCACCGCCTCGCTCCCGCCATCCATGGCTCCCCTCGGCGGTTGGAGCTTCCTCAGCATCACGGTGCGTCTGCACGAACGCATGGCTCACTCGTACACGCCGCGGAGATACCAGTGCGAGCCTTGGCGGTAGATGCGCGCAAACGTTCCGTCTTCCAGCACGACGTCGTACTCGTCGCGCGTTACCGGAGATGCCGTGTAAGGGCGTTCGGCGATGCGCCAGGGGCCCGCGCACTGCCGCACCGCCTGGCGATCGACGGTCGCCGGCTCGCCGCCACGCAACTGCACCGGCACTTCCCGCACTTCGAGCAATCGGAGCTGAGGAACGAGTTCATTCGAGGCTCGAACCGAAGGACGAGGGGGTACGCCCCGAGTCCGACCGCACATAAACGGTTCGTAGACGAAGCGCTCTTCGAGCAGATGCGCTTCGCGCGTCGTGGCGGAAGCGATCTTTTCGCCGAGCACCCCTTCGAGCCGCGCGATCGTCACCGCGACGCGCTGCGAATCGAAGTCGTCGGCCGAAAAGAATGCCTGCGCTTCTCCTCCTTCCTCGAGTTGGAGCGCCTGCAATCGCAGCCCCACGATGGCGGCACCGAACGCGGTGCCCTCGAGCTTTGCGCGGAGCATGTCGAACATCGTGCGCCCGTGCGCCGTCGGGATCGCAAGCGGCACGTCGAAATCGCACGCCTCGGCGTCCTCCAGCTCGACCGAAAGTCGCAACGCCCCGGCACGCTTGCCGCAGCAATCGAGATCGGCGCAGATGCGTGCGAGCAGCATGCGCAAGGCAAAGAACACCTGGGTCTCGTCGCTCGCGCGCCCCTCGCCGAAGATCGAGGCCTCGATCGCGACGGCGTGAGCGCGCGGCGTGAACGGCCGGCGATCGACGCCGCGCGCCAGCTCGTGCCAAGATGCGGCCACAGCGCCGAAGCGGCGCACGAACGGCCCGTGCGGCAATCGCGCCAGCTCACCCAGCCGCTCGATGCCTAACAAACGCAGCCGTTCGATCGTTTCCGGCTCGATGCCGAGCAGCTCCAGCGGCAGCGGAGCCAGCATTTCGCTCTCGCTGCCGGGCTCGCAGATGGTTCCGTCGCCGACGTGCGCGGCCGCCAGCGCGGCGATCTTATTCGACCCCGCACCGAGCCGCAACGCTTGTCCGAAGTGAGCCAGCACCCCGCGCGTCTGCGCCATCCACGCGCGCGCGCCATCGCCGATGCCGTGCATGTCGAGAAATGCCCGGCCGAGCCCCGCGTCGTCGATCAGCGGCGAGACCGCATCGAGCGCGTCGAGCATCTCTTCCCATAGCGCAAGGCTCTGCGGCTCTTTGTCGACCCAGTTCGCGGCGATATCAACGCAGAGCAGCATGACGTCCGGAAACCATGTGTTTGTGCTTACGGACGTCGATGCGGAGCTCGAAACCGCCGAACGTGCCCCAGAGACCATGCGTGCCGTGCATCGCAACGCGCTCGAGCTCGCAGTGCAGCCGGAGGCCGGCCGCGGCGCTCAACGCCGCGCCGGCATGCGGGGCCATTACGATCAAGATTCCGCCGCTGCGGTGAGCGAGGGTTGCCAGCCGCGTCCAGACCGAATCGCGCAGGGCGATCGCCGGCATGAGCACCAGCCGGCAGATCCGCGCGCGCAGCAAGATGTCCGCCGCGCGTACGATCGCAAGCGTCTTGCGGGCGGGCACGACCAGCACGCGCTCTAAACGGACTCCCGCTTCGGCCAGCCCGGGCGGATAGAGCGCGCCGTCGTCGAGGATTGCGACCAAGCTGCGGCGCGTCGCGCGCGCCATCAACCCCGCCGCGAGGCTCCAGCGCCCGGTGGACCCTTCGAGCGTCGCCACGGTTCCGCGGAGTAGACCGCCGCCGAGGAGCCGGTCGAGCTCCGGAATGGCGCTCGGAACGAGCTCGTCGGCCGGTAAAGAAGGAAGCGGGAGCTCCGCGCTCAGGCGGCCTTTGAGCGCCTCGAAGGCCCTCCGGCGATCCTTACTCGTGTCATCCTGAGCCCCTCGACTTCGCTCAGGACAGGCTCCGTAGGGGGATGCTAGGGCCGCCATGGGAGATTCATCCTAATCGAACATATGTTCGATGTCAATCCTTCGCCACGAGCTTGCCTCGACCGAAGTCAAATGGCTCAGTGCAGGGGGGATTGGGGTAGCGGCGGTTCTAGGTTGCTTGGTTGGCTAGGTGCTCCCGCCCGTGCGGCGCGGTCAGGTCCATCAGCGGCCCGATCGGGACGATGCGCGTTGGGTTGATGTCGTCGTGCGTCCCGTAATAGTGCCGCTTGATGTGATCGAAGTTCACGGTCTGCGCGACGCCGTCGGCCTGATAGAGATCGCGCAGATAGCCGGAGAGGTTCGGATAGTCGGCGATTCTGCGCAAGTTGCACTTAAAGTGGCCGTAGTAGACGGGATCGAAGCGCACGAGCGTCACGAAGAAACGCCAATCGCTCTCGAGCGGCCGGGCTCCGAAGAGATAGCGCCGGTCTTTGAGGCGCGCGTCCATCGCATCGAGCGTTTCGAAGACGCGGCGCGCCGCGCGCTCGTAGGGAGCCTGTGCCGTCGCGAAGCCGGCGCGATAGACGCCGTTGTTGATCGTTTCGTAGAGGAGGCCGTTGAGCTCGTCGATCTCGGCGCGTAGTTCGCGGGGGTAGAGATCGAGTTGCGGATTGGTTGCGACGGCGTCGAACTCGCTTTCGAACATCCGCAGGATGTCATCGTCAGAGTTGCTGACGATGCACCGCAGTTTTTTATCCCAGAGGACCGGGACGGTCACGCGGGCGCGATATCCCGGATCGGTGGCGAAATACGCCTCGCTGAGGAAGGCCCAGCCGTTGAGCGGATCCGGTTCGTCGGCTGTGAAGCGCCAGCCGCGTTCGTCGCGGATCGGATCGACGACCGTCACACCGATCGCGTTCTCCAAGCCCTTGAGCTTGCGTACGATGATCGTGCGATGAGCCCACGGACATGCCAGCGACACATACAGGTGGTAACGTCCCGCTTCCGCGGGATGGCGGGAAGCGGTGTCCGCTCTCACCCAACTGCGAAATGCGTCGTCTTGACGTTGGAAGCTTCCATCGTCGGTTTGCTCGTGCGGGAACTGCGCCTTGACGGTCATGGCTCACAACCTATCGCGGTGGATTGAGATACATCAGGCCGGCGTGCTCCAAGATCGTTCGGCCGCGGCCGCTGAGGATGAAGTCCGCAAACGCCCTCGCCTGCTTCGGATGCGGCGCGGAGCGCATGACGGCCAGCGTGTAGGTGATGTGGTCGGTGAGCGCCGCGTTGCCGGGGAGCGGCACGAACCGGTAGCCTCGCGCGATCGCCTCGATGCGATAAAAGAATCCGACGTCGGCCTGCCCCGTATCGACGCGCGCCAACAGATCTTGTTCGGGAAAGATCTGCGCGGGATTCTGGTCGTCGCCGAGGAGGCGCCGCTCGCCGGCACTTCCCAACCACGTCGTTACGGCCTGCAGCGTGTAGGCGCCCTTGGGATCGAGCTGCGGATCGGTGCGCCCGATGCGCAATCCCGGCATTTCGAGCGCGCGCTGCAGCGGCGTCGCGCCGGCGGCGACGGCGTCGAAGAGCTCGGCATATTTGGATGTGGGCGCCCAGGCGATGCCGAGGCTCGTGCCGGCGAACGTCGTCGCCGATGCGACGCGCGAGCCGAGGTTCGCGACGATTCGCGGATCGACGCTAATGAAGACGTCGGGAGAGCGCACGCCGGCGAGGATGAGGTTCGCGAGTGCCTTGCTGCCGCCGGGCTCGCCTTCGAAGACGAGGTGCTCTTCGAGCAGAGCGCTCTTGATCGGTCCCTCCATCGCGGTGACCAGTGAGCCCGCGTAGAGAACCGAAACGTTGGCGGGGTCGGGACTCGGCGGCGTCAGGGCTGCGACGAGGGCGCAAAGTCCAGCGAGCGCGAGTTTATACAATAGCGCGTCCCCTCCGGGCCGGGCCCGTCGTCAAAGACGTGACCGAGATGCGAGTCGCAGCGCTTGCAGCGGACTTCGGTGCGGTGCATGCCGTGGCTGTAATCGTCGAGCAGCCGGACGTTCTCCTCTTGCTCGGGACGCGTGAAGCTGGGCCAACCGCAGTGCGATTCGAACTTCGTATCCGATCCGAAGAGTCGCTGACCGCACGCTCCGCACACGTACGCGCCGTCATTGTCGAGGTTCAACAACGATCCGGAGAAGGGTGCCTCGGTCGCGGCCTCGCGCAAGATGTGGTAGCGCTCCGGGCCGAGTTGGCTGCGCCATTCCTGCTCGCTTTTTTGGACCTCGGGCGTGACGTCGTGCTTCATGCTCTCGCTAGCCATAACGGGAAAAGGGGCCAAAACGATGCAGCGAATAGCCCGGCATGAAGCTCCTCTTCGAAATACTGATCTCGATCCTCTTGCACCCGATCGCGATGATCCTGATGTGGATCAACCTCATCGCGCGCGGCGACATGGCGACCTACAAGAAGGTCGTATGGTTCGTCGTCAGCGTCGTTTGGGGTCTGGGACCGATTCTTTATGTCTTGGTAGCAGAAGGCTCGCTGTGGTAGCGAGCCTTCTGATTTCGAGCGTTATCTTGGGGGCCTGCCGCCGCTGACGCCGCCGTGCGTCACGGGTGCGCCGCCGCCGCCGCGGACCGGAGCGCCCACATTCCCGCCGCGGACCGGAGCGCCCACACTCCCGCCGCGGACCGGAGCGCCCACGCCGCCGTGCACCGGGCCGCGGAAGAACCGCCCGCCGCCACGATTGATGTAGACCGGATACGGATAGCCGCCGTAATAGGGATAGCCGCCGTATCCGGGCCAGTAGCCGCCGCTCCACCATGGCCAGCCCCAGCCGAAGCCGAGGCCGATTCCCCAGCCCGGATAGCCGCCGTAACCATAGTAAGGATAGCCGTACCCCCCGCCGTAACCGTAGCCGCCGCCGTAGCCGTAGCCGCCGCCGTAGCCGGAGTCGCCGTAATACGCCGGAGCCGCCACGTCGACCCGATAAGCCGAGAAGACGGAGCCGTTGGCGTAGCCGTAGATGGTTACGCGCATGCCTTCTTGGAGCTTGATGCCGGTCGGGTTGATGACCGTGCCATCGTGAAGCTCGACGTTATCGCCGTAGCCTTTGTCGTCTTGGAGATAGACCGTGTAGGTTCCGTTGAAGCCGGTGATCGAGCCCTTGATCGATTGCTGGGAAGCGGTCGAGTAGCTCGGGTATGGTTGAGCCCCCGCGAGCGACGGCAGGGCGAGCGAAGCGGCCGCGCAAATGGCAGCAGCCAGCTTCGTAGCATTAGAGAGTGTTGGGAAGCGCATAGTTGAGCTTTATTATACTCCCAGCTCCGAACCGCCGCGTTAGAAATCGCGCAAAAAGCTGCTCTCGGCTACCGCCCAAGCCACAGCTCGTGATGGAGCCGTCGACGGGGATTGAACCCGTGGCCTCCCCCTTACCAAGGGGGTGCTCTACCACTGAGCTACGACGGCGGTCCTAGCCCGGGGCCGATACTCCACCGTGCGCGCAAAGACCTACTCACTTTGCGGCGATGACGGCTTACAAACAGATGCGCACGACTAACCCGCGAGCGTTGCTCATTCGGGGATCCATTTCCGAAAAACTCGACCGCACCGCGATCGCACGCGAAAAGCCTCCGCCCGTCGTCTTGCAGTTGCGGAAGTGTTGCTCTTCATAGGCGTGAGCAACGCCCAGCTGCCAAGGGTTCTGCCGCTAGCTCGCGAAGGTTACGCGGCTAGGAGGACGTTCAATGTCATCTTCTCTTTTACAGCGCCGCACTGGGGTCGGCGCGATACTCGTTGTCGCGTTCGCGATCGCCGCGATCCCCGGCCAGGCACAGCAGATGCGGCAGCAGATGGCCGACAAGGTTGCCGTGAGCGCGGGCAACGCGTTCGTCCAAAAGATCAACGGTGAGAGCTGCAGCGATTTCGCCGGAACTATGTCACAGATGAAGCATAAGTCGAGCGGCGGCAGCAGCTCGAGCTCGATGTCGCAGAAGCTCAAGGCGAACACCGAGGCGCGGACGCAGTTCGTCAACATCGTCGCCGCGCCGCTGCTCAACAAGATGATCAGCTGCGACATGCTGCCGGGAGGGATGTAATGCGCCGCTTTGGATTAGCCCTCGCTTTTGCGCTCGCTCCGATCGCCGCGGCCGCCGCCACGCTGAGCCCCTCGACGATCGTGGCGACCCCGTCGTCGTATGACGGCAAGACCGTCACCGTGACCGGGAAGGTCGGCAACTTCCAGACCTCGAGCACGATGATGGGCACCGTTGCCGGCTTCCAGCTCTGCGATTCCAAATGCGTGGTCGTCATTGACCAAACCAATCACGCGCGCAGCAACGGCAGCGCCGCGACCGTTACCGGGACGTTTCACACGACTTTCAAGGGTCCGCACAAGACGTTCAACGATGCGGTGGTCATTGGCCGCTAAGTCTTCATGGAGCGGGCGGCGGGAATCGAACCCGCGACTCCTGCTTGGAAGGCAGGGGCATTACCACTATGCAACGCCCGCGTAACTGGGCAGGGCTGGATTCGAACCAGCGTAGCGCCTTCGCGCGCCAGATTTACAGTCTGGTGCCATTAACCACTCGGCCACCTACCCTCGATGCGCCAGGACGCCGCGCTTTCTCGACGGACGTCCAAAAACCATACTCGCTTGGTGTGACCTCGCCCGTATCTTTCTCCCGGCTTCCGGGTACCATAGAGGAGCGAAGGCTCCCCGGCAAGGTGACGGCGGTCAACCCCGAAACCCGTCCTCATCCTCTTCTCATGTGCCCCCTAAGTGGGGACCGTACCATGGAAGCTGTAGCAAACTCGCCTACGTCTTTTGGAGTCTGTGCAGGATGGCTCGCCCAGCGACCATAGCGGTCGCCGCCCTCATGGGACTGCTCCTCGCCGGTTGCGCCGGCGGGGGCTTTGGGCAGACCGGAGTCTCCCTGCCCACGGGCGCGAGCGACGGGCTTCAGACGGTCAGCGATGCTGCCGATGCCCTCGACGTTCACCGCACCTCGGCCTCCGAAAATGCCAAGGCTGCTATCGGTGCGACCGACGCCGCGGGATCCCTAGTGCGCGACATCAGCCGCGCCGAACGCAGCTTCACCGACCGTGCCACGATCGGCGCGCGACCGGCGATCGGACCGGCGCAGTTGTGGGCAGCGCGCGATAAGCGGATCATTTCAGCATCCTATATGCGCCTCGAGCGCACATTTGGGAGCGTCACCGACTTCTGCCAGAGCTCGGCCGGCTTCACCGCCGCCGGCATCCCATCGCTCGACGTGACCTTCGGCTGGCAGAGCGGTGCCTTCTCGGACGGCACCCGGGCGAGCGATGGCCGCGGCTCTGCAACTTGGTACGCCACGGCAACGGGTGACGTCGTCGAAGGGGCGATTGGCGCCCTTTCCATCAAGCGGGCCACGGGCGGTAGCATCTGCCCCCTGAGCGCGCCGGATTTCTTGCTCGACGGCGCGGATGCCGCCAACGCCTTTTCGATCCCTATCTCAATCGCGTTTCACGGCGGCCGGCTTTCCAGCCTCAGCGTCGCAAACGGCACGTTCGCCAATGGCGAGAGCTTGGACATGACGAGCTTAGCGCGCCGCGACGGCACGATCGTAAGCGGCGTCATCCGTAACGGCAGAACCCGCCTAGCCACGTTCCGTACGAATGCGTCCGGCAACGGCACGCTCACGATTACCAGCAGCGGCGCGCAGTACGTCATCGCCGACTGGATCGTCGTTAGTACTTAGCGTAGATTCGCTCCGCGAAGGCACGCCGGTGCTTCTAACGCCCGAGCTCGCCGAATCGATCCGGCGCGCGGAGATTGCCGGCATCCGCAGCGGGCTGAAGACCGCACGCCGGCTGCTGCCCGATGCCGGCGTCGCCGGCGCAGAGGTTGCAGGAGGGTTCGCAGCATTCTTCGGGCCCGAGTCCCCCTTGTCGGAGACGTTCGGCGTAGGAGCGAGCGCGCCGGTTGCGGCCGCTGAGATCGATAAAATCACCGAGTTTTACGAGTCGCGCGGTGGCACGCCGCGCGTCTTCGTTTCTCCGCTGGCGCATCCCGCGCTCGCCAGTTGCTTAGCAGCGGCCGGCTATGCGCCGGCAGAGTACGAAAACGTGCTCGCAAGCGACGCGTTCGACGCATACGCGCGGCACGACGATCGCATTCGCGCGGCGACGGACCTGCACTCGTGGGCGCGCGCGTCGGCGGGCGGATTCCTAGACGGCGGCGCCGTCACGCCGGACGATGAGCTTCTGGCGCTCACGCTTGGCGAGTCCGACGGCGTGATCGCCGTGGAAGCAATCGAAGACGGTGCTATCGTCGCTACGAGCGCGATGGACGTGCGCGACGAGTGTTCGGCGCTCTTCGCTGCTTCGACGTTGCCTGCGTTCCGCGGGCGAGGCTGGCATCTCACGCTGATTGCCGACCGCATCGCGCGCGCCCGCGACGCCGGCGCGCGTTTCATGCGTGCCACCGCTCGGCCCGGCAGCACTTCGGAGCGGAACTTCCATCGTTGCGGCTTCACCGCGTTGTATACACGCACGTTATGGGAACGCAGGCGCAATGCAACGGTATAAACCTTCAGTTTTGATGCCATGCGTAGACCGAGTATTGCTCTTCCGCGTGCAACATCGGCACGACTATAAACTCAAGTCGCAGCTAATACGAGCGGCACGCGAAGACGGGAAGGACTCCGATCGAAGTCGAGTACATCGATGGCGGGTGGGGTTCCCCGGCCTCGATCGTGGGCGAGGCAGAGCCTACCGGCTTGGCGGTAGCACCAACCCAACAAAGAGTCCGCTGCCAGCCGTCATGCCGGTTCCTGTCGTTCGAGAGGTTTCAGAGCACTCGCCGCTGCAACAAACGTTGCTGCCGCCGACGTAGCCAAGTGGTTGACGGCACCGCCCTTGTAAAGCGGACCCGAAAGGGCACGTGGGTTCGAATCCCACCGTCGGCTTTTTCTCAAGTGCTATATATGCAAGCCGTCAATCCTAAGTGGAAGTCAGGCGGACTCGTGCTGGTGTGCGAGCGCTGCTTCAAAGAACGGATTCCCGAAGAGGATCCCGACGTCGCCGCGCGCATCGGTGACTTCCATCTGCGCAACTGGCTCAAGGAGCGGCTCAAGGCGGAGGGCCTATGGGGCGCCATTCGCGCCGTCAATACGAGCTGCATGGACGTCTGCGCGCACGGCCGCGTGACCGTCTGTATCGAACCGCACCATGGAGAGCCGGCCGTCTTCGTGGTCGATCCCGTCAACGATCGCGAGGAAGTCTATCGCGCGATTGTCGAGATGTTGGGCGATTCGGGAGTTGCGTCGTCACCCGTCGACTCGGCTGGAGAGGGCGGAGTGCTGGGCTAGCACGGAGACGGAGCGGCACAGGAGAACACGAACAGCGTGTTGCTCTGACGGCTACCGCCCGGAACGGGCGCGCCTGCCGGAACGAACAGCTCGTCGTCCAGCACGACGGCGCCCGTTCCGTGCCGGCCCTCCGGCAAGGTCAGCTGGTCAATCGACCACGAGTCCGTGTCGGGCTCGTACGTGAAGTTGCTGTTGAAAGCGGCGCTCATGCCGGCTTGCTCGCCGCCCATCGCGAAAATCTTGCCGCGATACGCCGCCACGGCCATGCCGCTGCGCGCTGCGGGCAGCGGAGTGCCGCTGGTCCAAGCGTCGCTCTTCGGATCGTAGATATCGACGAACGACGTGTTGTCCGCGGGCGTGTCGATTCGCCCTCCAATCGCATAGAGGTGCCCGCCGTAAGCAACGAGTCCCATGTGGTCGCGCCCCACCGGCAACGCTGCACGGGTGGCGTAGCTGTTGCTGGCCGGGTCATACGCGTAATGCGTCGCGACGCTGTGGACGTCGCGGCCTCCCACCAGGTGAATCTCGTTGCCGAGAACGGCCACCGAAACGGAGCCGAGCGCCCGCGGCAATGGCGCAATCGGCGTCCACGTATTCTGGGTGGGATCGTAGACGTTAGCGTCGGCGACGGCGGAGCTGTTCTGCGCCGAAAATCCACCAAAGGTATAGATCTTGCCGTCGTAGCCAACGGCGCCCACGTGATTGAGGCCACGAGGTAACGGCGCCACGTCTTGCCACGCTCCGCGAACTTGCCCTGCAGCGCTCGCGGTCGGATGGAACACTTCGACCAGCGTCTGATCGACGTTGCCGTTGGCGTAGCCGCCGATCACGTAGACGGCGCGGCCGTCCGTTGCGACCGCCACCTCGCTGCGCGCGACGGGCAGCGGCGGTCCCGTCGTCCAGCCGGCCACGAAGAAAGCGAGTGCGGCGTTAGTGAGTGCCTGGGTCATGCTTCCCCTGAGCTTGTCGAAGGGTCAGCATGGCAAGGGAAGCTCAAAGGCGTCTACTGGAACTCAAACTCGGCGAGGTTCTTTTCGATCTTCCGCTTGACGCGCTGCAGCGCGTTGTCGATCGACTTCACGTGGCGCCCCAGGTCGCGCGCCATCTCTTGATAGCTCTTGCCTTCTAGATACGACTCCAGCACCTGCGACTCGAGCTCCGACAGATTCTGCCGGATGCGCTGGCGGATGTCATCCGAGACTTCCTGCGTGACGACCAGCTCTTCGGGATCCGACGTCTTCTGCGACGCCATCACGTCGAGAAGCGTGCGCTCGCTGTCTTCGTCATAGATCGGCTTGTTGAGCGAGATGTACTGATTGAGCGGAATGTGTTTCTGCCGGGTCGCGGTCTTGATAGCCGTGATGATCTGCCGCGTGATGCAGAGCTCGGCGAAGGCCCGGAAGCTGGAAAGCTTATCGGCCTTGAAGTCGCGCACGGCCTTGTAGAGGCCGATCATACCTTCCTGGATGATGTCCTCGCGGTCCGCCCCGATTAAGAAGTAGCTCTTGGCCTTGATGCGAACGAAGTTTTTATATTTGTTAAGAAGATATTCCATCGCGAGGTTGTCGCCGGTTTTTGCGATGGCCACCAGGTCTTCGTCGACCCGCTGCTGGTACTCCACTCCATCCGACACTGGATGGGTCATTGCCATAATTTTGTTTGCCTCGTGGGACGACGTGCCGCATGCGCAGGCCGCAGCCCGTCGGGCGCGGCACATCCAGGCTAGTATATAGGAGGGTCCCCCTCCCCCGTCAAGGACGGAGCGAGCACTCCCGCTGCCTTAAGGCCTCGTACATGAGAACGGCGGCGGCCACCGAGGCGTTTAGGGAGGCGACGCGGCCTCGCATGGGTATTCTTACCAAATAATCGCACTCTCGCTTGACGAGTTGGGAAAGCCCGCCGCCTTCCGCGCCGATCACCAGCGCCAGGTCGCGGTCGAGGTCGGTCTTCAGCAGATCGGTCGCCTGCGAGGAGGCGTCGGCGCCGACCACCCAGATGCCCACCCTCTTCATCGTGCGGATCGCATCGGCGACGTTTGCCACGCGCGCGATGGGCAAGTGTTCCGCCGCGCCGGCCGCCGCTTTGCGCACCGTTGGGTTCACGCCGGCGGAGCGCCGGGAGGGTAGAACGACGCCGTCCGCGCCGGCCGCTTCCGCGGTGCGGATGATGGCGCCGACGTTGTGGGGATCGGTTAGATGATCGAGCACGACGAACGTCCGGCGTTGATTCCTTTTACGGCCGAGCAAATCGGAGAGCGCGGCATATGGAAAGGGCGGCGCGGTCGCAACGACGCCCTGGTGCGCTTTGAAAGGAAGCCGATCGAAGAAATCACGCCGTTCGAATCGCACCGGCACGTTCTGTTCGTCGGCCTGCGCGAGCAACGCGCGCAGCGCGGCGTCCTTCGTCCGGTTGGCCGCGACGCGAATGAGCCGAAGCCCGTCCCCGGCCGCGAGCGCCTCGCCGACCGCGTGCATCCCGTAGACGAGATCGTCGAAATCGAGTTCCTTGCGCACGGCATATCGCCGCTGCGCTTTTACGGGGTGCCGGCGACGCTCCAGGTCGTGCCTTCTTTCGAGTCCTTCACGTCGATGCCGCAGCTCTGCAGCGCGTCGCGCAGCCGGTCCGAGGCCGCCCAATCCTTGGCGCGGCGCGCCTCATTGCGCAGCCCGACGATCCGTTCGATCGCTTCTTGCGGCGTCACGCCATCGAGGCTGTTGGGGGCGCCGTTGATGCGCGCTTCCCGCAGAGCATCCTCCAGCCGTTCGACAAAGTCTGCCGCGAGCTCCGCGTGCGGCTCTTCCAGCCACGAGTCGTTTGGTGCGACCCCGAGCACGTCGAGCCAGTACCCAAACCGCTCGAACGCGAACGCCGCCGCGGCGGGATCCTCGGCATAGCGCGGCGCTTCTCCGGCGAACTCGTACAGCGCGGCGAGCGCCGCCGCGGTATTCAGATCGTCGTCGCACGCCGCCTCGATGCGAGCGTCGAGATCCAGGCTGCCGCCGGGCTCGTGGCGTTTCGCCTGCGCCAAGAGACGGTACGCCGCCTTGATCCGCGCGAGTCCGAGCGCCGCCGCGGCGATCGACTCCTCGGTGAAATTCATCACCTTGCGGTAGCCGGTCTGCAGAAACAGCCAGCGAATCGCCTGTGGATCGTGGCGTTGCAGCAACGCCGACAACGGCTCGAAGTTGCCGAGCGACTTGGCCATCTTGCGATTGTCGAACAGCAGGAGCCCGCCGTGTACCCAGAAGTTGGCCATCGGCGGCCGCGCCATCAGCGGCTCGCTTTGCGCGATCTCGTTCTCGTGATGCGGGAAGATCAGATCCGCGCCGCCGCCGTGGATGTCGAAGCCGGTCCCGTCCGGATCGAGCAACTCTTCTGCCATCGCCGAGCACTCGATGTGCCACCCCGGGCGTCCGTCGCCGTAGGGCTCGAACGCCCAGCGCGGCTCGCCCGGCTTGGCGAACTTCCACAACGCAAAGTCCAGTGGGTCCTCCTTGTGCTCGCCCACCTCGATCCGCGCGCCCGATTCGAGCTCGTCGATCTTCCGATTGGCCAAGCGTCCGTAGTTGGCGAACGTCGAGACGCGATAGTAGATGCCGTCTTCCGCAACGTACGCGTGGCCGCCGTCGATCAGCCGGCGGATCATGGCCTGGATCGGCTCGATGAAATGCGTGGCGTATGGCTCGCGATCGTATTCCAGCACGCCGAGCTTGCGCATCGAGTCCTTGAATTCCGCGTAATAGCGGTCGACGATGGCGTGATAGTCCTCGCCGGTTTCTTTCGCTGCATTGATGCTGCGATCGTCGATGTCCGTAACGTTCTGGACGTAGGTGACCTTGTAGCCGCGGTGCCTCAGGTAGCGGCGCAATACGTCGAAGAACAGAAACGATCGAGCATGGCCAAGGTGTGCCTGTGCCGAGGGGGTCAAACCGCACACGTAGATGCGAATCTCGTCGTCGCGCAACGGCGTAAACTGCTCGACGCTGCGCGTCCGCGTATTATACAGCTTCACTACGTGTCATCCTGAGCCCCTCGACGAAGCCTCTGCTGAGCGGGGTCGAAGCGCTCGGGGTAACCTTCGTCGACGTCAGATAACCCAGCTCCAGGCTTCTTCTTCGCCGGCTTCGCCCACTTCCAACGCGGCAAGACGCTGCTCGAGCCCGTTGAGCCGGCGCTGCATGCGCGTGATGGCGTCGGTCGTCGGGTCCGGCATCTCGACCTGCGGCCGATTGGGCACGATGCGAATCGGCTTGCCGTCCTGCGCGACGACGCGCGCGGGCACGCCGACGACCGTCGCGTTCGCCGGCACGTCCTTCACGACGACGGAGCCTCCGCCCACTTTCGCGTTGTCGCCTAACACGATCGCGCCCAGCACGCTGGAGTTCACGCCGACGACGACGTTGCGGCCGAGCGTCGGATGGCGTTTTCCGTGCGACAAGCTCGTACCGCCGAGGGTCACTCCTTGATAGATCGTGCACCCGTCGCCGATCTCCGAGGTCTCCCCGAACACCACGCCCATGCCGTGATCGATGAAGATGCCCCTACCGATCTTCACGGCGGGGTGAATCTCGATGCCCGTGAAAAACCGCGCGACGTGCGCTAGAAAGCGAGGCAGCAACGGAATGCCGGCTCGATGGAGCGGATGGATCAAACGGTGTCCAACGAGCGCGTGGAAGCCGGGATAAGACAGCACGACGTCCAGCCAGCCGCGGGCGGCCGGGTCGCGCTCCAACGGGGCCTTCAGATCCGCGAGGACGCCCTCGAAAAAGCTGCCCATCTGCAACAGTTTAACCCGGCCCGTCAAACGAGGGTTGAAACGGCCCGAGGTGACGGGAGGAGGCTCTAATGTTTGCGGGGTCCGACCCCGGCCGGAGAGCCAGGAATCGCGTCGTGGCTTACGAGGATACGGGGCGGAGCAACGCGATTGCGTGGACCGCGATGCCGGTGCCGTCACCGGTATAACCCATGCCTTCGCTGCTCTTAGCCTTCACGCCGATGCAGCCGGCGTCGGCCGCAAGGCAGGCCGCGACGTTCTGGCGCATCGGCTGGATGAACGGCGCGAGCTTCGGGCGTTCGACGATGACGGTCGCGTCGAGATTCACGATCGCGAAACCCGCGTCATGCACCGCTTTGGCGCACTCCGCGAGCAGCTGCATCGAGTCGGCGTCCTTCCAACGCGCATCGGTGTCGGGAAAGCGCGACCCGAGGTCCCCGAGCGCCGCTGCGCCGAGCAGCGCGTCGGCGATCGCGTGCGCGAGTGCGTCGCCGTCGGAATGACCGAGCGGCCCGCGCTCGAACGGGATGCGCACGCCGCCGAGGATGAGCGCGCGCCCCTCGACGAGGCGGTGCGCGTCGAAGCCGTGACCGATCCGCACTACGTCACGCCCGTCGTAGGCGTGCGCTCCCGCAGGATGAGCTCCGCGCGCGCCGCGTCGGCGGGTAGCGTCACCTTGAAGTTCTCGCCGGTCGCAGGGACGATGACGACTTCGATTCCGCATCGCTCCAGCAGCGCGGCATCGTCGGTCACCGCGACGCCATCGCGGCGCGCGCGCTCGTGCGCGTCCCGAAGCTCCGCGGCGAGCGCGAACTGCGGCGTCTGCGCCGCCCAGAGCGTGCGGCGGTCGAGCGTCGTCTTCACGCTGCGCGATTGCGCATCGACGACCTTGATCGTATCGACGACCGGCGCCGCGAGCAATGCGGCGCGGCCGGCGCGCACCTGGCGCATCCCCGCGCGCACGTCGGATGCGCCGACCAGCGGGCGCGCGCCGTCGTGCACCAGGACGGCCTCGATCCCCGCCGACACCGCCAGCAGCCCCTCGTAGACGCTCCCTTGGCGCGATGCGCCGCCGCGCACGATGCGCGCGGTCCGTTCGGGCGCCAGCCGCGCCAGCAGCGTGCGCATTTGACCGAGACACTCCTCTTCCGTCGCCACCACGAGCTCGGCGATTTCGGACATTTCCGCAAACCGCCGGATCGACCATCCGACCATCGGCAGGCCCGCCAGCTCCAGGAACTGCTTCGGCCGCCCGATGCGCGCGCCGCGGCCGGCCGCGACTACGACCGCGGCCCACTTCACGACGCCACGCCCTCGCGTTTCGGCCGCGCAAAGATCATGCGGCCCGCCACGGTCTGCAACACGCTGGTGACGATCACGTCGGTCTCTTCGCCGATCAGGCGCCGGCCGTGCTCGACGACGATCATCGTCCCGTCCTCTAGATAGCCGATGCCTTGATGAAACTCTTTGCCTTCGCGTATGACCGCCACGTGCAGCTCCTCACCGGGCAGAACGACCGGCTTCACGGCGTTGGCCAGCTCGTTGACGTTCAGCACCGCGACACCTTCGACTTGCGCGATGCGATTGAGATTATAGTCGTTGGTCACCAGCTTCGCTTCGAGCTCTTGCACCAGCCGAACGAGCCGCGCGTCGACGTTGCCCGGCGCCATGTCGTCGAAGTCGCGCTCGCTGATTTCGAAGACGCCGAGCTCCTGTAAACGGCTCAGTACGTCAAATCCTCGCCTGCCGCGCGTGCGTTTGAGCGGATCGACGGAATCCGAGATCGATTGCAGCTCGCGCAACACGAAACGAGGAACGACCAGCGGACCCTCCAAAAATCCGCTCTCGACGATCTCGACGATGCGTCCGTCTACGATCGAGGAGGTGTCGATGATTTTCGCCGCGCCTCCGGATCCGCTCGTGACGGCACCGCGCGGGACGGGAACGATCCGAATCTTTGCGCCGAGGCGCGCGCCTAAATACGCCGCGAAGATGGCGACGATGAGATACAGCACGATCGCGATGTACGTGCCGGCGCGTCCGACGTCCGAGAGAAATTCGAAGACGATTCCCTTGATGAGAAAAGCGATCAGCAAACCCACGATGAGCCCGACGGCGCCGCCCGCGATTTCGGCGGGGGTGAGGCGCTCCATCGCTCCTTCGGTTTGACGCAGCTGACCCTCGAACAGCGCCTGCGCCGGCGGCGCCAGCAGCGCGCCGATTACCGCTCCCGCTACCGGCGAGAGAATCAGGAAGGCAAGCTGCAGCGGCTCGTTCGCAAAATGCGGCGAGAATAGGCTGAAATACGCCTCCCGTCCCAACAAGAAGCCCGTCACGCCGAAGACGAGGATGAAGGCGACGCGCAGTACGGTCTCGGACAGGTTGCCTGATGCTACTCGAATGTCAAAAACGCTCCGCAAACATCGTTGGCAAAGAATCGCCCCCGCCGCGTCAAGCGCACCGCATCTCCGACACGCTCGAGCAGTCCCGTCCGCGAAAAGCGATGAACGACGGGAGCATACTCTTCCATCACATCGATTCCGTAACGGTCTTTGAAGTCCCCGAGGCCAACACCTTGCGACGTGCGGAGGGCGAGCATCATTGCCTCGCCGGCGCGCCTACGGCCTTCCAACCGCTCGCTCTGGGCGGGAATCGCCTCTCCGGCGAGTGCCGCCGTCATGTAGCTTTCCAGCGAGCGGGTATGCGTCGACCGCACCCCGTCGCGGTAGGAGGCCGCACCAACCCCTAGGCCCAGATACGCGCCGTTGGCCCAATAGTTGAGGTTGTGGGCGCACTCATGCCCGGGCCGAGCGAAATTGCTGATTTCGTACTGGCGGTAACCTTCGCGTTCCAACGTCTCGATCGCGATCGCGTAGAGCTCGGCCTCGCGCGCGTCGTCGACGAAGGCGCCGGGATCGCGCTCACGCCACGCCGCGTAGGGCGTGCCGTCTTCGACCGTGAGTCCATAGGCGGAGACGTGATCGACGCCGAGCGCGACGGCGGCGCTAAGCGAACGCCGCCAGCTCGCCCGCGTTTGACCAGGAACGGCGAACATCAAGTCGAGTGAAACGGAATCGAGCCGCGCGGCGCGCGCCGCGGCAACCACCGCGTCGATCTCTTCGACCGTATGTTTTCGACCGAGCGTCAGCATCTCGGCCGGTTCGAAGGATTGCACGCCGAGCGAGAGCCGGGTGATGCCGGCCTCGCGGTAGCGCGTGAGGTCGCCATCGCGTACGAGCTCCGGGTTCACCTCGATCGAGATCTCGCGTGCGCCCGGAAAACGCCGGAGCAACCGTGCGATCAGTGCGGCGACGGTTTCGCGGTCGTATGCGTTGGGCGTTCCGCCGCCGAGATAAATCGTGTCGGCGGCAACGCTCGGCTCGCGTGAGATCTCTGCGAAAAGCGCCGCTAGATAACGCTGTGCCGCCGAACTGCGCACCGGCCACTTGGCGAAGTCACAGTAGGGGCACAGATACGGGCAAAACGGAAGATGGACGTAGACGCCCAGCATCTCGAGCCTGCGGGTCCGGTCACGTCGCCGCGAGATGCGGCGCAGTCATCTCCGTTATCTTGCCCACGACGTCGTGGTTGACTTCCTGCACTGCGGCCTTGATCGCATGTTTGATCGCTCGCCGGGTGGCCCGTCCGTGCGTGACGATGCAGTTGCCGCGAAGCCCCAAGAGCGGAGAGCCGCCGTAAGTCTCCCAGTCGAACTTCTTGCGCAGTTGTCCGAGCGCGGGGGCCAGCAGGGCGGTGCCCAGCTTCGTCAGCGGGTTTCCGCCGAGCAGCGCGTCGCGCATGACGCGCGCGAGGTCCGCAATCATGCCTTCCCCGACCTTGAGCACCACGTTGCCCACGAAACCGTCCGTGACGATCACGTCGGCCACGTTATGGAAGAGGTCGCGCCCCTCGACGTTGCCGATGAAATGCACCGGAGCCGCCTCCAGAAGGCGCGCGGCCTCGAGCGCGAGCTGGTTGCCTTTGCTCCGCTCCTCGCCCACCGAGAGAATCGCGACACGCGGCTTTGCCACGTTCAGCACCGATTTCGCATACGCGGAGCCCATGATGCCGAACTGCTCCAGCCACTCCGGACGACAATCCACGTTCGCGCCCGAGTCCAGCAAAACGGTCGGTCCGTTGAGCGCGGGCCACACGGTCGCGATCGCCGGTCGCGAGATCCCCTCGATCGTGCGCAGCTTGATCAGCGCGATCGCCAGAAACGCTCCGCTGTTGCCGGCCGATACGGCGGCATCGGCCTCGCCCTCCTTGACCAGCGTTACCGCAACTCCGAGCGAGGTGCCGGCACAGGAGCGGACCGCGGTAGAGGGCGACGAGTCCATCGCGATCGCACCCGGCGCGTGCACGATGCGTACGCGCTCGGCTCCGGGTCCGCGCAGAAGCGGACGAACCCGCGCTTCGTCTCCGACCAGCAGAATATGAGCGTCGAATTCACGCGCAGCGAGCAGCGCGCCGGCGACGGGTTCCTCCGGCGCGTGGTCCCCTCCCATGGCGTCGACCGCGATGCGCGCGTTAAACTCCACGGCGGCCGGTCTTTGGGAGGCATCCTGCGAATCCTTGCCTAGCGTCAACATTTCGGGCTTGCTACGGCGCCGCGCCGCATGGTACTATCTGCCGGCTATGGCTAAGCGCTGCGAAATTTGTGGAAAAGGGCCCAAGTCCGGAAACAACGTTAGCCACGCTATGAATAAGACCAAGCGGCGCTGGCTGCCCAACCTCCAATCGGTGCGAATTGACGATCGCGGCGTCCACCGTACGGCGCGGGTCTGCACCGGTTGCCTGCGCTCCAAGCGAGTCACTCGCCGAGCCTAGCGGGCCTCTCCTCGCTGAAGTGATCCCAGCCGGAGCGCTCGAGAGGCGCTCCGTTCCAATTTACGCCGGGTTCGGGCCGCAGGAGGCCGATGGGCTGCAACGCGCGTCCGAAGCGCGCGCCGTAGCGCCCGGCCAGGTACGCAAACGCGCGCGGGCGCACCGCCACCAGCAGCTCGAAATCTTCCCCGCCGGCCAGCGCGAATCGCTGCGCATCTTCGCCCCGCCTCGCGGCCAGAGCGCGCGCCGGCTCGGCCACCGGAACCGATTCCAGCATCGCCCCGCAGCCGCTCGCGAGGCAGAGGCGTTCGACGTCGGTAGAGAGCCCATCCGACACGTCCATCATCGCATCGACGTTCCGGCTCGCCGCCAGGAAACGACCCTCGGCGACGCGCGCCCGGGGCCGCCGAAACGCTTGCAACGCGGCCGCCTCCAATGCCCCGCCGATCGGCCAACGCCGGCGCGTCAGTTCGAGCCCCGCGCGAGCCGCGCCCAAGGCTCCGGTCAGCGCGAGCACGTCGCCAGGCCGCCCGCCGGTCCGCGTTTTCGCGTCGGAAGCACGAACTTCGCCGACGACGGTGACCGCGATCGTCAATGCACCGGATCGCGACAAGTCGCCGCCGACGATCGCGAGTTTCGCATCCGCGGCACATGCGGCGAGCCCGCCGTACAACTCTAAAATGTCGGCCATCGCAAACCCCGAAGGCAGGCCGAGCGCGACCGTCGCGAGCACCGGACGGGCGCCCATTGCCGCGAGATCGCTGACGTTTGCCGCCATCGCGCGCCAGCCGGTGTCTTCGAGCGTCATCGCGTCGCGCGTGAAATGAACGTCTTCGACGAGCATATCGCTGGAGATGGCGCTGCGATGCGAACGCGAAGGTTGCCATAGCGCCGCGTCGTCGCCGATATCTCGCGTGAGCGGCCGGAGGGCCGCGACGATCTCGTCTTCCGTCACGCGATCAACGCACGGACGCGGCGCACCTCCGCCGCCGGATCCGCCGCGCCGAACACTGCCGCGCCCATCACGAGCGCGTCCGCGCCGGCCGCGACGAGCTCGCGCGCGTTGCCGGCGCCGACCCCGCCGTCTACTTCGATCAGGCACGCCGGATTGCGCCGATCGACGAGCGCACGCGCCTCTCGAATCTTTTCGATCGTGCGCGGGATGAACTTCTGTCCGGAGAATCCCGGGTTTACGCTCATCACCAGCACGGTGTCACAATCCTCAATCACGTCCTCGAGCATCTCGACCGGCGTCTGAGGGCAGAGCGCGATGCCCGCCTTCGCGCCGACGTCGCGTAGATGCGCGAGGAGCCGCTGCGCGTGCGGCGTAGCCTCGAGATGGAAGGTGATGCGATCGCAGCCCGCCTCGCGAAAGTCGTCGACGTACCGTTCCGGCTCAACGATCATGAGATGCGCGTCGAAGACTCGCGGCGAGAGCTTGCGCAGATCGCCGATGATTTTGGGGCCCCACGTGATATTCGGGACGAAACGCCCGTCCATGACGTCGAGATGCAGCCATTCCGCGCCGGCCTCTTGCACGCGCTCGATCTCGTGCTCGATGTGGGCGAAGTCGGCGGATAACAACGACGGTGCGATAATCGTCATCTCAGAACGCCGCTCCGGGGGTCGGCGACGCCTTGGTATTGTAGACCCGCGGCGGCTCGGTGCCCAGGCGCGTCTCTCCCACCAGCGTGTCGTTGACATACATATCGAGTAGCGACGTCCCAAGCGTGGTTACGGTAAAGTCGAGCTTCTGTCCGGGCTCCGCAAAGGCGTGGTAGAGGTCGTAGCGGCCCGTGGCGTCGGTGACGGAGAGCCGCACGTCGAGCTGCTGGCCGTTCTGGACGTTGTCCGGCTCCGGAACCGATACCAGAACGTGCGCCTGGCGAATGAGGTATCCGGATTCGTTGGGGCCCGCGCTCACCTGCACCGCCACCGGATCGAACGACGCGATCTTCGCGTTCGGCGGCGGAACCTGGCGCGCCACGATGCCGTGCGGCGGGCCCGCTTTGCCCAGCGGCGTCCAGACGACTTGACCCAGTTTGATCCCGGCCTTCGCGGCGAGATCGCGCGCCTGATCGATGCTGAGGCCGACGAAATCCGGCACCGGCACCGTGAGCCGCGCCCCGCGGCTCACCACGAGCGACACGACGTCGCCCTCGTGCACGCTTATCAGCGGCGCGGGATTCTGCGAAACGACGTGGCCCTCCGGGATCAGATCGCTCTTAGCGTACGCAACCTTGCCCAGCTGGAGGTGCGCTCGCGAGAGATCCAGCTGCACCTCGCGCATCGACTGATAGCGCAGGTCGGGCATGAGGCGCGCGACGATGCCGTCGCTGATCACGAACGAGACCTGCCGCCCCTGACGCACCTGCGCTCCCGACTCCGGCTGCTGCATGATGACGACGCCCTGCGGATACCGATCGCTCGTCGTGTGGTCGACCACCGCGGAGCTGAGTTTGAGGCGCGCGATCTCCGCGTTGGCGTCGGGGAGCGTCTGACCGACGAACGACGGTAGGGTCACGACCGACGACGAGGGCAGGAGAAAGTCGTAGATCTGCCGCCCGAACCAAACGACGACGGCCACGAAGATCACCAGGACGACTGAAAAGATCCAATCGCGCGGGAGATACTCTTGGAACGACGCCCTCAGGCCAGCGCCTCCAGGGGCACGCGGCTAAAGTCCAGGTTGTTGAAGACGCGCTGCACGTCTTCGTGCTCCTCGAGCCCCTCGAGGAACGCGAGCGCGGCCTGCAGCTCGCCGCTCTGTAGCTCAACCTTAGTCTTCGCGCGCATGCCGAGATAGACATCGGAAATCTTTGCGTCGCGCGAGCGCAGCGCGTCGCGGACGTCGGCGAGCCGCGCCGGCTGGGTGTAGATCGCAGCCAGCTCGTCGTCGAACTCTACGTCCTCGACGCCCTCGATCAGATGCTCCTCGAGGAACGCGTCCTCGCTCTTCGCTTCCGGATCGACCTCGATCACGCCGACGGCGTCGAAGATCCATGCGACGCTGCCGCTCTCACCGAGCGTGCCGTCGTGCCGGCTGAACAGAAAGCGCAGCTCCCCGGCCGTGCGGTTGCGATTGTCCGTCGCCGCGTCGACGACGACTGCCAACCCGTGCGGGCCATACCCCTCATAGCGGATCTCCTCGATCTCGGCCGCGCCGCTCGAGCCGGTGCTGCGCGCGATCGCGCGCTTGATGTTGTCGGCCGGCATGTTGAACTCGCGCGCCTTCTCCACCGCCATCTTGAGGCGATAGTTGGCCTCGGGATCGGGGGAGCCGCCCTTTGCGGCCAGGATGATCTCTTTGCTGAGCTTCGTGAAAAGCGCCCCCCGCTGCGCGTCGACCTTGCCCTTCTTCAGCTTGATGTTATGCCATTTCGAATGCCCGGACATGAAGAACTCCCTTCGTTAACCCGGGCCGATAACCCAGGTCGGGAACCACATCCGCTGGTGCCAGGCGTTCCACGAGATCGGGTGCGCCGCGAGTATGGGATAGAAGTAGGCGAACCCAAGGGCCGCGACGGCGACATACGCCGCGACCCCCGCCGGCCCAACCCAGCGGGCGCTCTCGCGCCGTCGAGACCACTGCCAGAGCCGCTGTAATACGATGACGTTGCAGAGGCAAATCAGCGGGATGTCGACATAAAAGTGGTAGGCGAACGTAATGCGCGGAGATCGCATCCATGGCAGCCATTGCAGCAGATACGTGATGACGATCAACGCGTAGCCCTTGTTGCGCTCGCGCCACGCGAGCACCGCTACCCACGGTACGCAGAGCAGCCCGAACCATAAGATCGCGGGGTTGGGCATCGACGTGATCTCGTACACGCAGCAGCCGTTGGGGTCGTTCGTGTCCTTGCGATGGTCCTCATAGAAGTAGGCGACGGGAACGTAGTCGATCGGCCATTCCCACCACTTGGAGGAGTACGGATGCGTCGCCTTGAGCGTGTCGTGGTAGTCGTACATCGATTTTTGGCGCGCGACGACGTCGTTGAGGTTGTGGACCTCGTTGGGGTCGGGCGAGTGACGCAGCAAGTCGGGGACCCATACGAGGCCGTACACCGTCGCGCTCACGAAGAGGATCGTCACGAGCGCACCGTCGAGCCGGAAGCCGCGCGGATTGCCCCAGAGTGCCGGAAGGAATTTCTTTCTGAAGTAGACCCCCGAAGCCGCGATCCAAATCAGGATGACGAAGCTGACGCCGAAGCCCATCACGCCGTACCACTTCGTACTGACCAGGCAGCCCAGCGCGACCGTGAACAGGATCAGCCAAAGGCGCGATGAGCGTCCGTTCTCGACCGCGGCGGGCGCGTCCGCGTGGATCTCGTCGGCAGCGTACCGTGCGGCGCCCTCCGGCGTGGCGTACGAGACGCTCGCGTCCCGCCGGTATTCGATCCGCAAGGGCTCGTCGTCGTAGACGAGTGCCCCGCCCTTCGCCTGCGAGACCGCTCCGCGCTGGACCTTGCCGCGCGCGTCGATCGTTCCACCGTCGGCGGAGAAAAGCATCGTCGATCCCGCATCCCGCAGCGCGTAGGAGCCCTCGCCGAAGCTGAGCTCGCGCCGCGCACCGCCGAAAAGGCGCGCGAAAGCGACGTAACGCACGATCAAGTAGAGGGCACACGCGATGTAGAGGGCGACCAGGACGGTTGAAGCGGTGTCAAAACCGAACAACGCTCGTCCGGCGAACGCGATCACGACGCCGACGGCCAGCGCAGCGGCCGCGCCTCCCGCGAAGCCCCAGGGCGGAACCTCCACGTGGCGCCGGTCGCCGACCTGCGAGCTAATCCAGAAGCGATAGAACGCGTAGACGGCGAGCGTCGCAAAGAAGATGACGAAACCCTCCGGCGTGGCCGTGCGCGACTGCACGAAGTGCATGCCGTCGAAGGTAAGCAGCAGCGCCGCTATCGTCGAAAACACCGTCGATCCGGTGATGCGCTTCGCAAAGGCGTAGAGCAGCATGACGACGAGCGCGCCGAAGATCAAATCGAGAAAGCGCCAACCGTAGGGGTTGTCGCCGTTGCCGACGTGACCGATAATTGCGTTGAGAAAGGTCCAGCCGCCCAAGCCGTGCCCTTTGGGCATTCCTCCGAAGAGCATCATCGAGAACGTGATCAACAGCTTGCTTAACGGCGGGTGCGTGTTCTCATAGATCCGCAGGTTTTGCAGATACTCTTCGCCGGCACGCGCAAAGTAGGTTTCGTCAAACACGCCGCAGCGCTGAAGTCCCGCCTCCGCCCAGCACGAGCTGCCGTTCGGCCACCAATAGCCGATGAACGAAAGGATGAAGTTTGCGATGCCCAACGCTCCCGCGATCGCGTAGTCGACCGCCCGCATCGCCACGAGTCCCTCGCGCGGGTTGAACCAGTCGCGGACCGCGGAAATCCAGGCCGGCGCCTCCCCCGGCGCCGCCCGCGCTTGCTCCGGTGAAACTGATTTGGCGTCGGCGGTCCCGAGATACTGGTAGCCGAGCCAGAAAAACGCCGCCACGGCGACCGCGGACAGGACGGACGTCCACGCGCCCCATAGATTCTGCGAATTTGCACCCGCAACGTTGTTCGTGACGACGTGCAGGTACTGCAGGCTGTAAACGAGGTTGAAGAACAGCACGCCGGAGAGCGCGACCGAGCCCCACAGGTAGCGTCGCGCGAACGGGATACAGGCGATCGAAAACAGCACGCCGTTGAAGAGGTAGCGCTCGTGCATCCGGGTCGCGAGGACGAAGAAGGCGATCGTCGCGACGGCGCAGCCTTCCAACAGCGCGCGCGGCGTGCGCTCCTGCGCGTAGCGCCAGGTTACCAATCCGAGCGCAGCAGCGACGAGCAGCATGCCCCAGACGTATTGCGGCAAGACGAAGATGTATTGGCTGTCGGGCAGCCACAGCGTTCCGCGCACCGCCCATAGGTTGAACGCGTTGACGCTGTTATAGGGATAGACGTTGGCGCCGTACGCATAGCGCTCGACGAGCCAAGCGAAGGCCGCCACCGGATTGCTCGGATGGAACGGCTCCGTCAGCAGCAGGGCCAGCAGCAGCGCCGCCGCGACGCCGATCGCCGAGGCGACGAGGCGCTCCCGCCGCCGCCGCTCGCCGACGAAGGCGAACGCGATCATCAGCGGGAGCAGCACCGCGGCCTGCGGCTTGATGAGCAGCGAATACCCGAACGAGAGCCACGCCGCGACGATCCAGCCCGTCTCGGAGTTTATTTTGAGTCCTTCGACTCCGCTCGGGACAGGCCGAGTCGAAGGGTCTTCGCTGCGAAGGAGCGCGTAAATCGCAAACAGCGCCAGCGCGCCCGAGATCGAGTCGACCTGTCCCCACAGCGCCGAGATGTAGATCGTGGCCGGGTTAAGCAAATAGAGCGCGGCCGCGCCGAGTGCATATCCGGCGCCCGCGAAGCGGCGGACCACGCAGTACAGCAGCGCGCCGGCCCACAGGTCGGCAAGGATCGCGGGAACCTTGACGAGCGCGCCCAGCACCGCGTATCCGTGATCGTGCGCCGCAAAGAAGATCTGCCAGAAGTGTCCGACGACCGCCAGGATATAGAAATAGCCCGGCGGGTAATCCGCGAATCCGATCGTCGAGTAGAACGTGCCGAACCCATGCTGGCCGAGCGCGATCGCCCACGCCGAGTAGGTGGAGATGTCGGTTTTGAACCCTTCACTTCCGACGAACGCTAAGCGCAGGATGAATCCGGCCAACAGCAGCGCGGGTAGAGCCCACCCGGCGGTGGCCTCGCGCGCCGCAACCCGGACCGCGCCGCTTCCGTTCACGGCACGGCCTTGGAAGGCGCCGAACTGAGGTCGAGCGTGCTCAAGAGATAGTCGCGAAACTCGGCGTTGGGGCAGCGCTCGATGACCGCCAGATGCTCCGCCGCGGCGCGTTGCGCGGCGTCCCTTGCATCCAGCGCGTCGAGCGCGTCGACGACGCGCCCGGTCGCTGCGGCGTCGAGCTCACGGCCCGATGCGTAGGCATCGGCGACTGCCGCGCGAGCCGCGGACGCCGGCCGTCCGATCGCCCACACCACGGGAAAGGTCCACTTGCGCCGCGCGATGTCGCCCGCGGCTGTCTTCCCGGTCTCACCGACGCTCGACCAAATCCCCGCGACGTCGTCGCGTATCTGAAACGCCATCCCATAGGAACGCCCCACGTCGCCGTACGCCGAGATCGTAGCGTCGTCGCACGCGGCGGCGTGCGCGCCGAGACGGCACGACGCATCGAAGAGCTGCGCCGTCTTGCATTGGATCATGCGGTAATAACCGGTGAGGTCGACCGACCGCTCGGACTCGAACTGCAGATCGAGCGACTGCCCCTCGCACATCACGGCATGCGCCTCGTGCAGGAGTGCCAGCATCTGCAGCACGCGGCCCGCATCCAGATGCGCGGCCGCCTGCTCTAGGCTAAGGAAGCTCAACGCGCACATCGCATCGCCGGCATTGATCGCCCGAGAGATCCCGTAGGTGCTCCACAACGTGCGGCGGCCGTGGCGCAGCTCGTCGCGGTCCTCGATGTCGTCGTGAACCAAGGAGTAGTTGTGAAAGATTTCTACGGCGACGGCCGCGTCGAGCGCGTGATCGATCGGCGCGCCCTCGCCGGTCGCCGCGCGCAAGACCATCTGGGGCCGCAGGCGCTTGCCGCGCCGCGCCGGGCCATACGGCGGATAGCCGAAATGGCGCAAAAGCATATCGGAGATCTCTTTCGATCCCCGATATCCGGTAATCCGTTCTTCGAGGGCGTTTTCGAAACGCTCGACATAGTTGACGACGCTAAGCAGAAGCGGCGAGCTCCTCCATTCGTGCCTCGACCTGGTCGACGAGCCAGCCCGGAGTCGATGCGCCCGACATCAGCCCCGCGACTTCAACGCGGTCGAACCACTGCGCCCGCAGCTCGTCCGGCCCCTCGATGTGATATGCCCGCGCCCCATGCGATTCGGAGAGATCGGCGAGATGCTTGGTGTTCGCCGACGTCTTGCCGCCGACGACGATCATGACCTCGACGTCCTTAGCCAGCCGCAGCGCCTCGTTCTGACGGTTGTGCGTATCCGTGCAGATAGTGTTGACGGCTCGCACTTCGTAATACTTCGAGGAGAGCGCGCGGACGATGTCGGTGAAACCTTCGCCCGACCAGGTCGACTGGACCACGACCCCGACGCGGCTCGAGCGCGGCAGCTTGTCGACGTCGCCCGGCGTCTGGATGCACCACGCACCGGGCACGTGGCTGAGGGTGCCCTTGACCTCGGGGTGGTTCGGGTCGCCGATGACGATGATCTTGTAGCCGTCGGCCTTGAGCTTCTCGGCCTGCACGTGAATCTTCGTGACCATCGGGCAGGTCGCATCGATGATCTCGAGCTTCTTCTCTTTCGCTTTATCGAAGACTTCGACCGGCAGGCCGTGCGCGCGCACGAAGAGCGCGCCCGCGTCGACCTCGTCTACGTTGTAGGCGTTCTTCAATCCGCGTGCCTCGAGCGATTCGACCATCTGAGGATTGTGGACGACGTGTCCGAGCGTCGTCACGTCGCCGCGAGCGGCGATCGCCTCCTCGGCCTTCTTCACCGTAATCGCAACGCCGAAGCAAAATCCTTGAACGGATGCTTTACGTATTTCCACCACTCGTCTCCGTCAGTGCCTCTATCGCATTCATGATTGCAAGGGTGAACTTCGCCAGATCGTCGCGGGTTGCTTTCCGCCCGGCCGGCGGCTCGATCGGCGGCCCGAACGCGACCTCGATCGGGGCCAGCCGCAACGCGCGGGCCGTGCCCCGGATGCTCGCCGGAACCACCGGCGCGCCGGCCAGCGCCGCCAGCAACGCAACGCCCGTTTGGGGCTGCACCCCGCCGCTGGGATTGCGCGTGCCTTCAGGAAATATTCCCACCGCGCCGCCATCCTTCAACACCTGCAGGGAACGCTTGATCGCGGCGGCGGCGCTCCCCCGCCGATCGACGGCGTACGCGCCGAGCGCGCGGATCACCGGCCCGAGCACGGGGATCTCAAAGAGTTCCTTTTTCGCCATATAGCAGATGCGCCGGGGGCAGAGGCAGCCCATCGCGGGGGGATCCAGGTAGGAGGCGTGATTGCACGCGACGATCAGCGGGCCCGAAAGCGGCACGTTCTCCGTTCCGCGTACGCGTGCGCGCCACACCACACGGACGAGGCAACGCACGACGAATTTCGCGAAGTCATAGAACCGAACGTTCATTCCGCCGCTCGCGCGATCGCGCAGATCTTCTCGACGACACCGTCGGCATCGATGTCGCTCGAGTCGATAACGAGCGCGTCGGGCGCCGGCGAGAGCGGTGACACCGCACGCGTGCTGTCGATGCGATCCCGCTCCTCGAGTTCGGCGCCGAGCCGATGCGCGTCAACGTTCACGCCGGCGTGTTCGAGCTGTTGACGCCGCCGCGCGATGCGCGCCGTGAGCGAGGCGGTGAGATAGATCTTGACCGCGGCATCGGGTAGGACGACGCTGCCGATGTCGCGGCCCGCCATCACGACGGGGCCTTTGCGAGCGATGCGTCGTTGGGCCTCGACCATGGCCGAGCGAACCTCCGCGTGCGCCGCGACGGCAGAAACGATCGCCGTCACCTCGTTGCTTTGCAGGTCCGCCTCGTCCAGCTCGGCGCCGCCCGCAAAGACCCGGAAACCGAGCGGAGCGGTTTCGTCGAGCTGTACCTCGATCGGCATCGCCGCTACCAGCCGCGCCAGCGCAGCGCCGTTGTCGACGTCGGTTCCGGTGCGCAGCGCCAGGTAGGCCAGCGCGCGATACATCGCGCCCGTGTCGAGATACAGCACGCCCAAGCGCCGCGCGGCCGCGCGCGCAACGGTAGTCTTTCCCGATGCCGCCGGGCCGTCGATCGCGATCTGCACGTGCACGGCGCTTCGTTCCCTCGGAATGATGGCGTTGCCCTCCAAGCGAACTCATGTTGCTCACTATGGCGAAGGCGCGCAGCGCATATTTTTGCTCCGCGTGCGGGTTCGAATCGACGCGCTGGCTCGGGCGCTGCCCGCAGTGCGAGGCGTGGAACTCGTTCGACGAACGCCCCCTCGGCGTCGCGCCGCGCGCGCCGGCGATGGCACGATCGGCGGGGCCGGTCGGATTGCATGAGATCGGCTCCGCCGGCATCGAGCGTCTCTCCGTCGCGATGCCGGAGTTCGACGCCGTGCTGGGAGGCGGCATCGTTCGCGGCAGCCTCACGCTCGTCGGCGGTCCACCGGGTGCGGGCAAATCGACGCTCCTGCTTCAGATCGCGGCGCGACTGGCCGATCGCGGCGACGTCGTGTACGTCTGCGGCGAGGAGTCGGCGGCACAACTGAAGCTTCGTGCCGAGCGCACGCTGGCCGGAAGGGTCGCCCCACGGCTCCTGGTCTATCCCGAGACGAATCTCCGAGCGGTGCTCGACCACCTCGAACGCAGCGTGCCGCTCGCATTGATCGTCGACTCCATTCAGACGGTCTCGCTGCCCGAGTCCGAGGCGTACGCCGGGAGCGTAACGCAGATCCGCGACTGCACGCAGGCGCTGATGGAATACGCCAAGCGCACGTCGTGCGCGACGTTCATCGTCGGCCACGTCACGAAGGACGGCGCCATCGCCGGGCCTCGGCTGCTCGAACATCTCGTCGACACCGTGCTGTACTTCGAGGGAGAGACGAGCGGAGAGCACCGCATCCTGCGCGCATACAAGAACCGCTTCGGCTCGATCGACGAGATCTGCGTCTTCGCGATGCACGACCGCGGCTTACGCGAGGTCCCGAATCCTTCCGAGTTTTTCCTCGGCGTGCGCGAACGGCGCCCGAGCGGAACCTGCGTCGTCGCCTCGATCGTCGGCTCGCGTCCCGTGCTGATCGAAGTGCAGGCGCTCGTGGGCGAAACCAGTTACGGCATGCCGCGCCGGCTCGCCAATAACTTGGATCAGCAGCGTCTCGCGATGATCCTCGCAGTCCTGGAACGCCGCGCCGGGTTCGCCCTCGGCTCGCACGACGTCTACGTGTCGGTCGCGGGCGGATTGCGCGTCAGCGAACCCGCCGCGGATCTCGGCATCGCGCTCGCCGTCGCCTCGTCCTTTCGTAACGTCGAAATGGCGCCGGCAACCGCGGTGTTCGGCGAGCTCGGTCTGTCCGGCGAGGTGCGCGGCGTCAGCGGGGGCGAGCGGCGCGCCGCGGAGGCGCGGAAACACGGTTACCGCCACGTCATCTCGCCGGAGAATACGCGCGATCTCACGGAGGCCATCGCGCGGACGCTGGGATGAGGGCCTCGCAGCTGTTCGAGATCGTCCCAAATCTCTCGGAGGGACGCGAAGCGGCTACGATCGACGCGGCCGCCGCGGCGGTCCGGCGGAGCGGGGCACGCCTGATCGACTGCAGCAGCGACGTCGTCCACCACCGCAGCGTGCTGACGATCGTCGGCAGCGCGGAGCACGTGCTCGATGCCGCCGTGGCGCTCGCGGGCGTCGCGCTCGAGCGCATCGATCTGCGCGCACACCGCGGCGCGCATCCGCGCATCGGCGCCCTCGACGTTCTCCCGTTCGTGCCGCTGGCGGGCGCTGGGCTGTCCGAAGCGGCCGCACTCGCGCATCGCGCGGGAGCCGAGATCTGGAAACGGTACGGCGTTCCTTCTTTTTATTACGGGGCCGCCGCGCGGCAGAGCGAGCGCACGCTGCTGCCGGACATACGGCGCAACGCGGAATGGCCGCCGGACGAGGGCGACGTGCAGCGCCACCACAGCGCCGGCGCGATCGCAATCGGCGCCCGAGAGCTTTTGATCGCGTTCAACGTTGAAATCAAGAGCGGGGACCTCGAGGCCGCCGTGCAGATCGCCCGAACCATGCGCGAACGCGACGGCGGCCTGCGCTCGCTGCGCGCGCTTGCCTTTCCGCGCGGAGAAGGGCGCGTGCAGGTCTCGCTCAATGTGACGGACTATGCTGCAACGCCGCTCTACCGCGTCGTCGAGTTGATTCGGGGGTTGGCCGCCGATCGCGGCATCGAGCTGCTTGGCTGCGAGCTCGTCGGCTGCATTCCGTGGGCGGCGGTCGAGTCGGCCGCCGCATACTATCTGGGAGTTTCGAAACTGTGATGTCTCTTCTGCCGAGAGTAACGGCGTTCATCGCGCTGGCGATCGCGCTCGTGTTGCCGCCGGCGGCGAGGGCGCAGAACGGACCGGGCGACGGCGGCGTCTTTACGACGACGCTCCACAACGGTCTGCGCGTCATCGTCGTAGAGGATCGCGCCGCTCCGGTCGTCCAGACGAGCGTCTGGTACGGATTCGGGTCGCTGCAGGAGACGCCCGGAAGAACGGGTCTCGCGCACGCGCTCGAGCACATGCTCTTTCGCGGCACGCCGGAGGTCTCGTCAGGCGGACTCGACGACGTCGTGGCGCGGCTCGGCGCGCAAATGAACGGCGAGACGAACTACGACTACACGCAGTTCTACTTCATAATGCCGGCCGACAAGCTCGACGTCGGGCTGTACCTCGATGCCGATCGCATGCAACACGCGGCATTGCGTGCCTCGGATTGGGCCATCGAACGCAATGCGGTGCTCAACGAGATCGACGGCGATGCCAGCTCTCCGTTCTTCAACCTGCTCGCGCGCGTGCGCGCGGCTGCGTTCCCGGGTCAGCCCAGCGGGCGAACGCCGCTCGGCAGTCGCGACGACGTCGCGCGCGCGACCGTCGCCGACATCGCGCGCTACTATCGGGAATGGTACGCACCCAACAATGCGGCACTCGTCATCGCCGGCGACGTCGATCACGCCACCGCCTTCGCGAAGGCGCAACGTTACTTTGGGGCGATTCCATCGAAGCGACTACCCGAGTGGACCAAGGCGAGTCCAATTCCGGCGCGGGGCGGCCAAATTGTCGAAGCGCAGTTTCCGTTCCCGTTCGAAATACTCGATCTCGCGTATTCGATTCCCGGGGACAAGCAGCGCGGCGAGCCCGCGGTGAGCACTCTGTCCACGCTCATCGAAAATCAGCGCTCCCCGTTCTATCGCGCGCTGGTGGAGAGCAACGTCGCGCTGGCCATCGAGGCATACGCGGACACGCAGTTGCGCGGCGGCCTCCTCCACGTGTTCATCGTGCTCAATCCCGGTCATACCGGCGCCGAGGCGCAATCGGTCTTTCAGTCGACGCTGAGTTCGGTGATGCAAAATGGTTTTGACCCGGACCTCGTCGTCGCCGCAAAACGGCTGACCATCGCGGAGCGGCTCTTCGCCGGCGACTCGATCGGCGGCATCGGCGACCTCGCGGGCTACACGTACGGCATCGTCGGCGAGAAGCTCGCGGACGAGGACTCGCGGCTCGCCGCCCTGACCGGCAGCGACCTGCTGGCCGCGACGCGAACCTATCTCAGCCGCCCGACCGTCGTGGGACACCTCACCCCAAACGAGAGCCCGCCGCACGGCAACTCGGAGAAGAGCGACGCGGCGGCCAGCGACGACTTCTCCAAGCGCGTGCCGAACGGTCCTATCGTCCAGCCCGCATGGATTGCCAAGGCCGTACGCACGCCGACCGTCGCGCGCAGCGTACTTCAACCGGTGTCGTTCACGTTGTCCAACGGCGTGCGGGTGATCGTTCAAACGAAGACGGATCGGCCGACGTTCGTGCTGCGCGGTGAGATCGCCTCATCGCCGGCGTTCGAGCCCGTGGGAAAACAGGGGATCATCCGGCTCGCCTCGGCGGTCGCCGATTACGGCAGCGCGAACTATCCCTTCGCGCAACGGCGGAAGCTCACCGACGAGATGGGCGCACTCGTCGAGACCGGGGGCGATTTTTCCGCGCAGGGCGAGACGCGCGACTTCGAGCAGATCGTGGCGATCATCGCAGATGGTGAAGAGCATCCAACCTTCGCCGACCCGTGGCTGCGGATCGAACGATCGCAGCTGGCTAACAGCCTGCAATCCGAGTCACAAATCTCCGGCGTCCTGATCGATCGCGCGTACGACCGGCTGCTGCTCGCCAGCGACGATCCGTCGCTGCGCCAGCCGACTCCACCGACCGTCGGTGCGATCTCGCGTGACGACCTGCTCGCCTACGCCAAAACATACTGGCGGCCCGATCTGACCACGATTGCCGTCGTCGGAAACGTGACACCGGAGCGCGTGCGCAGCGTCCTCGAATCGGCGCTCGGTTCGTGGCCGGCCAATGGCCCGCGACCGAACCCGCACCTGATGCCGTTTCCGCCCGCGTCGACCGGTCACGACTACATCGGCACCGCGGCGAATCAGGTTTTTATTCGCCTCGGCCAACCGGCGGTCTCGCGTTCGAATCGCGATTACGACACGTTCGTCGTGCTCAATCAAATTCTCGGGGGTGCCGGCGCGTTCGAATCGCGTTTGTGGCAAGAGCTGCGCCAGAAACGCGGACTCGTATATAGCGTCAACAGCTCGCTCGAATCCGATGCGGATCGCGGCGACTTTCGCGTCGAGCTCAACGCCTCACCCGGGCGCGTGGTCGAGGCCGTCGGGCTCGTGCGCCGCGAGCTCGAGCGTCTCCAGAACGAAACGGTATCGCAGACCGAGCTCCAAGAGGCCAAGGCGCGCCTCGTCGGCAACGCGCTCCTCGATGAGGCGTCGTCGAGCGGTCAGGCCAAGCAGCTGATCGACATCGCCGTCAACGATCTTCCGCTGGATTATTACCGGACGCTCAACGACCGCTTCTCGCGGATCACGGCGGCGGACGTTCAGCGCATCGCGCGCGCGTATCTGCGCCCGGACCGACTCGTCGAAGTCTACGCCGGGCCGTCCGGCCCCTGGGCGTACCACACGATATGATCGTCACGATCGATCCCACTACCGGCGACGTGATCGAGCGCATACCTCCAATGGATCCGGCGCAGATCGACGCGCGGCTCGATGCGGCCGCGCGCGCCGCGCGGGCGTGGAGCTTGGAAACGTTCGAGCAGCGCGCGGAACTCCTGCGCTCCGTCGCGCGACGCTTGCGCGACGAGAACGACTCGCTCGCCGTAACGGCCGTGCGCGAGATGGGCAAGCCAATAGTGCAGGCGCGGGCCGAGGTCGAGAAGTGCGCTTGGGCACTCGACTATTTCGCCGAACACGGCGCCGCCATGCTCGCGTCTCAGGACGCGCCGTCGAACGCCGCGCGCAGCTACGTCGCCTTTCGCCCGCTGGGCGTGCTGCTGGCAATCATGCCGTGGAACTTTCCGTACTGGCAGGTCTTTCGCGCGGCCGCGCCCGCGCTGATGGCCGGCAACGCGGTGCTGCTCAAGCATTCCTCCAATACGACGCGTTGCGCGCTCGAGATGGAGCGGCTGTTTCGCGACGCCGGCGCATCCGACGGCGTGTTCGGCGCACTCCTCGCGCGCGGCGAGGAGGTCGATAGGCTCGTCGCCGATCCGCGCATCGCGGCGGTGACGCTCACCGGCAGCGAACGCGCGGGTGCCGCAGTTGCGAGTGCCGCCGGGGAGGCACTCAAGAAGTGCGTGCTCGAGCTGGGTGGTTCAGATCCGTTCGTCGTCTTTTCCGACGCGGATCTCGACGCCGCCGTGACGACGGCGGTGAAGGCACGCTTTCAGAACAACGGCGAGAGCTGCATCGCTGCCAAACGCTTCATCGTGGAAGCGCCGGTCTACGACGAGTTCCTGGAGCGTTTCGTCGAGCGCACCGCCGGACAGATCGTCGGCAACCCGATGGAGGAACGCGTGCAGCTCGGGCCGTGCGCGCGTGCCGACCTGCGCGAGACGGTGCACGAGCAGGTGACTGCAACGATCGACCGCGGCGCGCGCCTCGCGGTCGGCGGCACGCCGCGCGAGGGTCGCGGCTTCTTCTACGAGCCGACCGTCGTCGCGGACGTGGTGCCGGGAATGCGGATGTTCGACGAGGAGGTCTTCGGACCGGCGGCGGCCGTGGTGCGCGCCGACGATCGCCGCCACGCACTCGCGTTGGCCAACGAGTCATCGTTCGGCCTCGGCTCGAGCGTGTGGACGCGCGACGTCGTGGCGGCCGAGGATTTCGGCGCGCGCATCGAGGCCGGCGCCGTCTTCGTCAATGGGATGGTCGCGAGCGACCCGCGCCTACCCTTCGGCGGCGTGAAGAGGAGCGGCTACGGCCGCGAGCTCTCCGCCTTCGGCATCCACGAGTTCGTCAATATCCAAACCGTCTGGATCGGCGCGGCTGAGGTTTAGGACGGTGCGCAGACCGCCGGCGGCCGTTTTAAGGTTGACTTCGCGCCGCGTTTATACTCGGCGATGCTCGGGCTGCTCCCGCCCGAGTTGATGACGTAGAGCGTTCCGGCGCGATCGTTACCGAGGGAGCGCTTTGACGCTAGGCGCGGGCCGCGGCTCAAAGACTCCCGCGGGAGACTAAAAGCGCTTTCCTTGTCGAATCGGGCTGCCATGCAGCGCTGGTGGCAGGCGTGCATCGCCCTGCTGGTTATCGTCGGCTTCGCATCCTTCCTCAACGGTGTCTTCGGTCACAACCAGCCGGGCACGTTCGGCTTTGCGTTTTCGGACCAACCCAACGTTGCGACTTCGTCCGTCGTTACCGCCGTCACGCCCGGATCGCCGGCGCAACGCGCAGGTATTCACCCCGAAGACCGCTTGCGGATCGCTCCGACCTTTGCGAATCGCGTCGTGCTCTACGCGACGGTTCCGGGCGATCGCATTGCGGTGCGCGACGGCACCCGCGCCATCGTTCTGGTAGCATCGGCCAGCCCATCGGCGCCGCCGGCGGCGTTCATCGCCGTCGTAGAACTTGCGCGGATCACGTTCCTGGCGATGGCGGCGCTCATCGCGTGGCGGCGCCCCGAAGACGCGGCTGCGCGCGCGCTCGCGGTGTTCTTGGTGTGTTTCGGCATCGGAATCACGTTCGACGTGGCCGCCTTACCGTGGATGTGGACGCGGTTTGCCCTGCTCATCTTGGTGCAGACGCTCTTTCTCGTCGGCGCGCTGGGCGCGCTCGCCTTCGCGTCTCGCTTCCCCGCCATCTCCTCGCGAGGAATCCGCGGGCGGATCGATCGGAGCATGCCGGCCATCGCGATCGGCGGCGTCGCCCTTTCGGTGCTCACGGCCGTCCTGCTCTTCACCGTGACGGTCGCCACGCGGCTAGACCGATTGCTCGTCGGCCTCCCGTTCATCTTGTTCTACATCGGCGCCATTATCGGGACGTTCGCCGCCTTGGGCGAAGCGTATCGTACGCTGTCTGGCGCCGACCGCGTTCGGGCCCGCTGGGCGCTCGGCACCATCGCCCTCGGTCTGTCGGGCATGCTCGTCTTCCTGGTCGCGGCTGCAACCGGCCGCGGCACCGCCACGATGCAGTATTTCGTGCTGACGACGCTGGTCATCCCGTTTGGACTCGCATATGCGATCTTCCGTCATCGCATGCTCGACATAACATTCGTCATCAATCGCGCCGTCGTTTACACGAGCGTTTCGGTCGTGATCGTCGGTTCGTTCATCCTCTTCGAGTGGCTTCTCGGTCTAGTCGTCGAGCAAAATAGCCGTGCGTCGATCGTCTTGCAGCTCCTCGCCGCTCTCGCGCTGGGCCTCTCGACGCGCTTCATCCATGGCCGCGTCGACGAGTTCGTCGATAACCTTTTTTTCGGGAGCGCCAGGCTGCCGAAGCCGCCGTTCGCCGGTTCGCGCACGAGGCCGGCTTGATTACTGCCGTCGGCGACCTGGTCGCCAAGACCGTGGAAGTAGCCCAGCAAAACATGCGTCTGCAGGGGGCCGCCTTTTACGCGCGCCGCAACGGCGCATTTGCGGCGCTCTACTCGACGATTCCCCGCGCAGCGCTCATCGTCGACGAAAACGACTATGCCGTCCTCGAGATGCGCGCGTGGCACGCTCCGGTCGAGCCGGCGACCCGGCGGTCGAATTTACACGGCGACGTCGCGTTCCCAATGATGGTGCGCGGCGCTCTCAGCGGCTTTCTGCTCTGCGATGAGAAGGAAACGCACGAAACGCTCGCGCCCGACGAGCGCGACGCGCTGAGCGCTCTCGCCAACAGCTGCGGCATGGCGCTCGACTCGCTCCGGGTTCGTGCGGTCGAACTCGAGCTCGAAGGCCTGTCTCGAGACGCGTCGCTGCCGGAGCTGATTCGTGCGAAACTCTCCGAGCTGGGAGCCGGTCAAACGGGCGTCGAGGGCGGCACTGCGTAGTTGTTGAAAAGCGCGCGGCCTCGGCAGTATTCGGCGATACGCAGAATGCCCTCGCGCACCTGCTCAGCGGCCCCGACCCAGCTGAGCCGCAGCCAGCCTTCCATGGATTGACCGAAGGCGATGCCCGGAATGGCTACGACGTCGTAGTCTTCGATCAGCTCCTCCGCCGCACGAAGCGAGGGTGTACCCTCCGGCAGCTCCGCGCAGAAGTAAAACGTTCCTTCCGGCGCGATGAACCTTAGGCCCGACGGGCGCAGCGCCGTCAGCAGCTCGCCCCGGCGGTCGCGGTACCACGCGGCGTGCTCCTGCAGAGCGCCCGGTGTATGGAAGACGTGTAGCGCGACCTGCTGCGCGAACGCGTCCGCGCAGGAAGTCGCCCAGGCATGTACTTTGATCGCCTGTGCGACGAAATCGGCCGGCCCGACGATCCACCCGAGCCGCAGCCCCGTGAGCGCGTTGCTCTTGCTCAGCGAGTTCGTCACGATCGTGTGCGGATAAATCCGGGCGAAGTACCCGGGGTTTGGCGCGAACGTCTGCTCGCGGTAGATCTCGTCGTGAACGATCCAGACCGGTTCGCCGCCGCGGCGTTCCAGCGCGCGCACGAGCCTCTCGGCGGCGGCGGCGTCGACGACACGCGACGTTGGATTACACGGGGAGCAGAGTACGATGGCGCGCGTCCGCTCGCCGACCGCGGCCGCAATGCGCTCCGCATCGAACGCAAAATCGTCGTCGCGGCGCATGGGGACGGCTCGGACGGCGACACCCTCGAGCGTCGCCATCTTGGCATAGGATGGAAACGCCGGCTCCACGATCAGCAACTCGTCTCTTGACGGATCCAGAAGTGTCTTGAGCGTCACGTACATCGCTTCTTGCGATCCGACCGTGACGCAGACGTTTCGCCCGTGATCCATTCCGGGGTACCTATAGTGGCGGGCGATGGCGTCGCGCAGCGCCGGATCGCCGGCGTTGGGCGTGTACTTCACGCCGTGCTGCGTGACGTGGCGGAACGCATGCTCCAAATGTTCGGGACTCGGCCGCAACGACGGCTCGCCCAAACCTAGGTCGATCGACGTCGCGCGCTTGCGCGCAGCGATCTCGCGGATCAGCGAAACGCCGATGTCGAGGACGCGCGGGTTCATACGGCGAGCCCGTACTCGCGCAGCGCGGCGTTGAGCGATACCTTGAGGTCGGTTGCTTCATTTCGCGTGCCGACGATGAGGGCGCACGGCGTCGAATACTCGCCCGCCGTGAACTGTTTCGGAAGCGCGCCCGGGATCAGCACGGCTCGCGCGGGCACGCGACCCTTGGTGACCGCTGGTTCGCTGCTGCGAACGTCGACGATCGGAGTGCTCGCCGTCAGGACGACGCCGGCGCCGATCACGGCTTCCCGCTCGACCCGCACGCCCTCCACGAGAATGCACCGAGAGCCGACGAACGCGCCGTCTTCCACGATGACCGGCGCCGCCTGCGGCGGCTCGAGGACACCGCCGATGCCCACGCCGCCCGAGAGGTGCACGCCGCGCCCGATCTGCGCGCACGACCCAACGGTCGCCCACGTGTCGATCATGCTGTCGTCGCCGACGTAGGCGCCGATGTTAACGAACCCCGGCATCAAGATCACGCCGCGGCCGAGGAAACTGCCGTAGCGCGCCACTCCCGGCGGAACGCAACGAACTCCGAGCTTTTTGTAGTTGCGTTTGAGGGGAAGCTTATCGTAAAAGACTGGGCCCTCGCCGCGGCGATCGCCCATCCATTCGATCCGGCGCCGCCGGAAGTACAAGAGGATCGCCGATTTGAGCCACCCGTTCGTCACCCAGTCGCCGTCCCGCGGCTCGGCCACGCGAACCGCGCCCTCGTCCAGCAGCGCGATCGCTTGCTCCACGGCGCGTCCGCTCCGGCCGCGCACGTCTGCATCCCCACGTTCCAATGCGGCGATTTGCGATTGCAGATGTTTTAGCGTCACCGGGCCAGTGCTACGGCACCCGGTAAGCCTGCCCCCGCCGCTTACGGCGGCTACAGGGGCGGCTACGCCGCGAAGCGCATTATCCTAGCCCTGCAGCACGAAAGGAGTTTCCGTGCCGAACTCGCCGAGCGACGAACAACGAATCAACGCCATCCGCTTTCTCGCGGTCGATGCCGTCCAAAAGGCCAACTCCGGCCACCCCGGCATGCCGATGGGCGCCGCCGCGTTGGCCTATACTCTGTGGACGCGCCACCTCCGTTTCAATCCCAAGGACCCGAGCTGGCTCAACCGCGACCGCTTCGTGCTATCCGCCGGACACGGTTCGATGCTGCTCTACGCGCTGCTCTACCTTACCGGTTACGATCTGACGCTCGACGACATCAAGAGCTTTCGTCAGCTGAACAGCAAAACGCCCGGACATCCCGAGGCCGAGCGAACGCCCGGCGTCGAGGCGACGACCGGCCCGCTCGGCCAGGGAATCGCCAATGCGCTCGGCATGGCGATCGCCGAGGCGCACCTTGGCGCGGTCTACAACCGCTCCGATCAGCCGATCGTGGACCACTTCACGTACTGCATTTGCGGCGACGGCGATCTCATGGAAGGAATCAGTCAAGAGACGGTCTCCCTCGCCGGGCACTTGAAGCTCGGCAAGCTCATCGTCTTCTACGACGACAACCTAGTCTCGCTCGCGGGCCCGACCGACGTCACGCTCACCGACGATCCCGTGGCGCGCTTCGACGCGAGCGGATGGCACACGCAGTTCGTGGATGTCGACCACGGCAACGACGTCGCAACGCTCGATCAGGCCATCACGGTCGCCAAGAACGTCACCGACCGCCCGTCGTTCATCGCGGTGCGCACCCACATCGGGTACGGCTCGCCGCGCCAAGACAACTATCTCGCGCACGGCGAGGCGCTCGGCCCCGAGAACGTCAAGAAGTCGAAGGAAGTGCTGGGGTGGCCGCTTCAACCCGACTTCTACGTACCGGAAGACGTGCTGCGCTTCTACCGCGACATCGGCGCGAAGGGCGCGCAGGTCGAGGCCGAGTGGCAAGCGACGTACGACGCGTGGAAGCGCGCGAATGCCGACCTCGCCGCGACGCTCGAGCGCGCGCTGCGCGAAGAGATTCCGGCGAGCCTTTCGTGGCCTACGTTCACGGCCGAGAACGGTAACGTGGCGACGCGCGAGGCCGGCGGCACCGTGATGAACGCGATCGCGACGGCCCTTCCCGAGCTCGTGGGAGGCTCCGCCGACCTCGATCCGTCGACCAAGACCTACCTCAAAAACTGCGGCGACTTCGAGCCCGGCAACTACGCGGGCCGCAACGTTCACTACGGCGTGCGCGAGCACGCGATGGTGGCCGCGACGAGCGGCATCTCGCTGCACGGAGGCCTGCTGCCGTTCGCGGCGACGTTCTTCAACTTTCTGGACTACTGCAAGCCGGCCGTGCGACTGGCGTGCCTCGCCGAAGTCCGCGCGATCTACGTGTTCACTCACGACTCGGTCTTTCTCGGCGAGGACGGTCCGACGCACGAGCCGATCGAGCAGCTCGCGATGTTACGGGCGACGCCCAACTGCTACGTCGTTCGACCGGCCGACGCACTCGAAACGCTCGAGGCGTGGAAGCTCGCAATCGCGAGCAAGAAGGCGCCCTACGCCCTCGTGCTGACGCGCCAGAAGGTACCCTTCCTCGGAGCGCGCGATGCGGCCGTGAGCAAGGGCGCATACGTCGTCGCCGACGCCGAACCCGACCGGCCCGATCTCATCTTGATCGCTACGGGGTCGGAGGTCGCGCTCGCCATAGATGCCAAAAAAATTCTCGACGGAAAGGGCGTCCGGACGCGCGTCGTCTCGATGCCTTGCTGGCGGCTCTTCGACGAACAACCGCAGGCGTATAGAGACGAGGTGCTGCCCCCGGACATCGGTGCGCGGATGTCCATCGAGGCCGCGGCGACGCTGGGCTGGTCGAAGTACGTGGGCGACCGGGGTTTCGCGTTCGGGATCGATT
Source organism: Vulcanimicrobiota bacterium (assembly GCA_963723485.1). Classification (GTDB taxonomy): domain Bacteria; phylum Vulcanimicrobiota; class Vulcanimicrobiia; order Vulcanimicrobiales; family Vulcanimicrobiaceae; genus Cybelea. The sequence continues at coordinate 635,738 of CAVRQS010000003.1, forward strand.
CGTTCGGCCGGTCGGCACCGGCCGCGGCGATCGCCACGGCGTTCGGCTTCACGCCGGAGCACGTCGCCGACGTCGCGCTGCAAAAATTCGCTTTAGCCGCTCATTAGGAGACGAACATGGAAAAACCAGTCCAAGATCTGCTCGACGCCGGTCAGAGCGTGTGGATCGACAACCTGCGGCGCAGCATGTTCGCCTCCGGTGAGCTCGCGCGCCTCATCGATCGCGGCGTTTGCGGGATGACGAGCAATCCGACGATCTTCGAGAAGGCAATCGGCGCCGGCAACGACTACGACGAGCAGCTCGCGACGCTGATCGGTTCGGAGAAGAACGCCGACGCGCTGTTCTGGGACCTCGCGGTCGCGGACATTCAGAGCGCCTGCGATGCCTTTGCTCCGGTCCACGCCTCCTCGAACGGAAACGACGGCTTCGTGAGTCTCGAGGTCTCTCCGCTGCTCGCCAACGATACGGCCGGCACGATCGCCATGGTCGAGGAACTCTGGAAGCGAGTGAACCGGCCGAACGTCATGATCAAGATCCCCGGAACGAAGGAGGGCCTGCCGGCGATCGAAGAGTCGATCTATCGCGGATACAACATCAACGTTACGCTGGTCTTCTCGGTCGAGATGTACGAGCGCGCGGCGCGCGCATACGTCAAGGGCTTGGAACGCCGCGTGGCGGAGGGCAAGCCGATCGACACGATTCGCTCGGTTAACTCCGTCTTCGTCAGCCGGATCGACACGGCGATCGATAAGCTGCTTCAAGACCGCATCGCCAAGGGCGAGAAACTCGAGCCTCTGCTCGGCAAGACGGGCATCGCCGGACTCAAGCTCACCTATCAGAAGTTCGAGGAGATCTTCTTCGGCGACGAGTTCGCGGCGCTGCGCGCCAAGGGCGCGGCGGTGCAGCGGCCGCTATGGGCCTCGACCTCCACGAAGAACCCGCACTACCCCGACCTCATGTACGTCGAGAACGTCGTGGGTCGCGACACGGTCAACACGATGCCTCCTCCCACGTTCGACGCGCTGATCGATCACGGCAAGATCGCTCCGGATACGGTCGAGAGCGACCTGCCCGGGGCGGCCGACGTGATGCGCGCCCTGCAGGACGCGAAGATCTCGCTCTTCGACGTAACGCATCAGCTCCAGGTCGAAGGCGTCACGCTCTTCTCGGATTCGTTCGCGGCCCTGCTCGGCGCGATCGTCTACAAGCAGAAGCTGCTCCAGTCCGGCGGCGCAGAACGCGTGCGGCTCTCCTTGAATGCGTCGCAACCCGCCTACGAATCGGCGCTGGGGCGCCTGGCCGACGCCGATTTCCTCAAGCGGATCTGGGCACACGATGCGACGCTCTGGTCGAGCGATCCGGATGCCGTGGCGATCATCAAGAAGTCGCTCGGGTGGCTCGACATCCAGCAGCACATGCTGGAAGAGGTTCCGGGGCTCAAGTCGTTCGCGAATGATGCGCGGGAGAGTTTCGGCTCCACGGTGGTCTGCGGCATGGGCGGGAGCTCGCTCGCGCCGGACATACTCGCCGACACGTTCGGTTCGTGCGACGGCTATCCCGAGCTGCACGTGCTGGACTCGACCTGTCCCCAACAGATCAAGGAGCTGGAAGGACAGATCGACATCCCGCACACGCTGTTCGTCATCTCCAGCAAAAGCGGCACGACGACCGAACCGAACGCATTTTACTGCTACTTCCACGAGAAGGTCTCGAAGCAGGTGGGCTCTGCCACCGCAGGTCGTAACTTCGTCGCGATCACGGATCCCGGAACGACGCTCGACAAGGAGGCCCAGGAGGCGTCGTTCCGCGCGGATTTCGAGAACGATCCGAACATCGGCGGCCGCTACTCGGCCCTATCGTTCGTCGGCATCGCGCCGGCCGCCATCGCCGGCTACAAAGTCAACCTGCTGCTCGACCGCGCGCTTGGCGCGATGCACGCGAACGATCGCAGCGTCGATCCGCGCAGCGCACCCGGCGTGCGGTTCGGCGCCGCGATCGGCGGCCTCGCGGCCGACGGGCGCGATAAGCTCACGATCGTCACGCATCCCGACGTCAAGGCCTTCGGCGCGTGGGCGGAACAGCTCATCGCCGAGTCGACGGGCAAGCTGGGCAAGGGCATCGTTCCGATCGAGGGCGAGCCGCTCGCGAAGCCCGAGGCCTACTCCGACGACCGCGTCTTCGTGTACGTCGGCGCGAATCTGCCGGATCCGGAGGCCGGGATCGCCGAGAGGCTCGAGGCTCTCGAATCGGCCGGCCATCCGGTGATCCGCCTGGCGATGAACGATCGATACGACGTCGGCGAGCAGTTCTACCTGTGGGAGATCGCGGTCGCCGCCGCCGGTGTGATTCTCGGCATCAACGCGTTCGACCAGCCCAACGTGCAGGAGTCGAAAGACAACACGGTAGCGCTCCTCGAGCAGTACGCGAAGAACGGCGCCTTCGACGAGCCGAAGGCCGACGTCGAAGGGGCGACCTTCGACGTCACCTACCTGTCCGGAAGCCGCTCCATTTCCGCCGGAAATCCGACAGAAGCCTTCGCGAGGCTCTTCAGGCAGCTGCGTCCGCACGACTACAACGCGATCACCGCGTACATCGCGCGCAACGAAACGCACGCGAAACTGCTGGAAGAGCTGCGGTTGAAGATTCGCGACGCGCAGCGCGTCGCGACGACCGTCGGTTTCGGACCGCGCTTCCTGCACTCGACCGGGCAGCTGCACAAAGGCGGCCCGGACACGTGCGTCGTGCTCCAGATCACCGCCGACGACCCCGACGATCCGATGATTCCGGGCATGAACGTCGGCTTCCGCACGCTTCTGGCGGCACAGGCGTTGGGCGACTGGATCTCCCTGGACAAGCGGAAGCGCCGGGGCGTACGCGTGCATCTCAAGGGTCCCGTGGAGCCGGCGCTGCGCGCGCTCATCGACGCAGTCGACGAAGCACTCGCCGTCCGCGCGTGAAACGGAAAGGACGAACGAACTAAATATGCAGCTTGGAATGGTCGGCCTCGGCAAGATGGGCGACTACATGACGCAGCGCCTGATCAAAGGAGGCCATGCAGTCGTCGCATACGATCGCGATCCGCAAGCCGTTGCGCGCACGGTCGCGCACGGCGCAACCGGTGCCGACAGCCTCGCCGGCATGGTGGCGAAGCTGACGGAATCACCGAAGGTCGCGTGGGTCATGGTGCCGGCCGGCGCACCCACCGACGACACGATCCACGCGCTCGCCGACGCGATGGGCAGCGGAGGCATCGTCATCGACGGCGGTAATACGAATTATAAAGATGGACTGCGCCTGTACGGCGACTGCAAGGCGAAGGGCGTCTCGCTGATCGACGCCGGAACGAGCGGCGGCATCTGGGGACTGACGGAAGGTTACTGCCTCATGGTCGGCGGCGACGACGTCCCCGTCCGCCACTGCGAGCCGATCTTCGTTACCCTCGCTCCGCCGAAGGGCTACGCGCACGTCGGTCCACCCGGCGCCGGGCACTTTTCCAAGATGGTGCACAACGGCATCGAGTACGGGCTGCTGCAGGCCTACGGCGAGGGATTCGAGATCCTCAACGAATGCCAGTACGACTACGACCTGGGGCAGCTGGCAGAGTTGTGGACGCACGCCAGCGTCGTGCGCTCGTGGCTGCTCGAGCTGCTGGTCCAGGCGTTCCGCGAGGACCCGGGGCTCAAAGACATCCGCGGCTACGTCGAGGATACGGGCGAAGGTCGCTGGACGGTCGAGGCGGCGATCGACGAAAACGTGCCGGCGCCCGTCATCACGCTCTCCCTACTCGCGCGCATGGCCTCGCGGCAGGATGAGTCTTTCAGCGCGAAAGTCGTAGCGGCGTTGCGCAACCAGTTCGGCGGGCACGCCGTCAAGAGCGAGGCCCATGCCTGACGGCACGCTCGCGGCGCAGGCCCACGGGACGGGCGACGGCGCAGCCGTCAATCCGCTTCGCGAGGGCCTTGCGTCCGATCGCATCACGAATCCCTGCAGTGTCGTCTTCTTCGGCGCGAGCGGCGATCTGTTCAAGCGCATGCTGCTGCCGGCGGTGTATGCGATGCGACTCAACGGGACGCTTCCGACGGACTTCGCGCTGGTCGGCTTCGCGCGCACGGAGTACGACGACGACAGCTTCCGCAAGTACTGCCGCAAGCAGCTCGAGCTCTTCATGCCGGACGGCCAAAAGCCGCAGGGCGCACTCTGGGACGACTTCGCCCAACGAATCGGTTACGTCACGGCCGACTTCAACGACACGCGCCACTTCAGCGCGCTAAAAGATCGCCTCGCGGAGAACGACAAGCAGTTCGGCACGGCCGGAAATCACATCTTCTACCTCGCGACGCCGCCGCCGGTCTTCCCGGAGATCATCAAACATCTGAAGCTCGCCGGGCTCGATAAGAACGCCGAGGGCTGGACCCGGATAGTCGTGGAGAAGCCGTTCGGAACCGATCTCGCGTCGGCGCGCACGCTGCAGAGCGCGATCGAGGCGGTCTTCCCCGAGAACGCAGTCTACCGCATCGACCATTATCTCGGCAAGGAGCCGGTGCAAGACATCCTTGCGCTGCGCTTCGCCAACACGATCTTCGAGCCGATCTGGAATCGGAACTACGTGCAGAACGTCCAGATCACGTCGGCGGAGTCGCTCGGCGTCGAGCAGCGCGGCGGATATTACGATCACGCCGGTGCGCTGCGTGACATGATCCAGAACCACGTGATCAACCTCCTGGCCTTGGTGGCGATGGAAGCGCCGATCTCGGCGGCCGCCGACCACATCCGCGACGAAAAGTACAAGGTGCTGTCCGCGATCATGCCGACGGCCCACGCCGGGGTGTGGGCGATGTCCGCCCGTGGGCAGTATGGGCCGGGAACGATCGACGGGCACGCCGTCAAGGGCTATCGCGAGGAGCAGGACGTGGCGCCCGACTCAAACACGGAGACGTTCGCAGCCGCCAAACTGTACATCGAGAACTGGCGCTGGGCGGGTGTTCCATTCTATCTGCGCTCGGGGAAGCGACTGCCACGCAAGGTATCCGAGATCGTGGTCACGTTCAAGCCAATCCCGCATCGTTTCTATGGCGAATCGACCGACCGGATCGAGCCGAACGTGCTCGTGATCAAGATCGAGCCCGACGAGGGCATCTCGATGCGCTTCGAGGCGAAGGTCCCCGGCCCGAAGGAGCACGTGCGCAGCGTCTATATGGACTTCAGCTACGGCACCGGCTTCGGCGTGCAGTCGCCGCCGGCGTACGAGCGGCTGATCGGCGACGTCATGCTCGGCGATCAGACTTTGTTCACCCGCTGGGACGCCGTGGAGCGCGCGTGGGAGATCGTGACGCCGATCCTGGAGGTGTGGCAGAACACGAAAGACTTCTCGTTCCCGAACTACGCGGCGGGAAGTCAGGGCCCCGAGAGCGCGCACGCGCTCTTTCCCGACTGGCGCCACTTGTGAGCATCGAACTCGCGCCGGTGCTCGACCAGCTCAACGAGCGCTCGCGCGAACGCGGCAGCGACGTGCACGGGGCCGTCATGTCGCTGGTCGTGTTCTTCGAGGATTCCGCGATCGGCGAGCTGGCTCGCGACCGGATTCACACGCTCGCCTCCAAGCATCCCTCACGCGTGATCGTCCTCGACGGAACGCGATCCCCGGATGTGACGCGCGTCGAGGCGGGCGACTGGGTCGAGCTCGGGGCCAAGCAATGTTCGCCCGAGACGCTGCGCTCCGCGATCGCGGCGCTGCGCCTGGCCGAGGCGCCGCTCGTGCTGCTGTGGATCGCACCCGGCATCGGCGACGACCCCCGTTTTGCCATGCTCTCCGAAAACGTGCAGACGGTCGTCTATAACAGTTCCCTGGTGGACGAGGGGCACGCCGCGCTATGCGAGCTGGTCGACTACGTGCGGCATCACCCGCAACTTCCGCTGGCCGACATCGCGTATCTGCGACTGGCTCCGTGGCAAGAAAGCGTCGCCATCTTCTTCGATGGAAAGGACGTTAGCGAGCTCTTCGATCTGCGTCGCGTCGAGATCGCATGCGGCTCCGAACCGGAGGGCTTCTACCTGCTGGGGTGGCTGGCCAGCCGCCTGCACTGGAGGCCGTGTTCTGAACGTTCGCTTCTCACGCGTCGCGGCAACGAGGTAGAGTTCGAGATCCGGCGCGCGGGCGAGCCGCGCAGGATCTCGTGCGTCGCGCTTAGTTCGTCGCGCTCGAGATTCGTCGCCGAGGTGGACAAAAAAGCCGAGACCATCCAGTTGAGCGTGACGGGCCCCAGCGAGAACTCGCGGCGTTACCGCGCGATCAGCAATCCCGGCATAGCAGCGTTGCTCGAACGAGCCATCCTGTGGGGCCAGAACGATCGTGTCTTCGCGGATTCACTCGATGCGGCGGGCGAAATTCTCGCTTGCGTAAGGAGGTAACGGTGTCGCCTCGAGGTGAGATGCACGTCTATCGCGATCCGGCGGCTCTCGCGCGTGCGTTGGCGGACTTCGTCGTCGCGACGGCGCGGCTCGCCATGGCCGAGCGCGGCGCTTTCCGGATCGCGCTGTCGGGCGGCCATACGCCCCAAACCACCTACGAGCTGCTCGGCCGTGAGCCGCTCCGCACGGAAATTTCCTGGAGCGACACCTTCATTTATTTTGGCGACGAGCGCTGCGTGCCGCCGAACGATGAGCAGTCCAACTACCGGATGGTGGAGCGCGCGCTGCTTGAGCACGTGCCCGTTCCGCCCGCAAACGTGCACCGCATTCGCGGAGAGATCGATCCGGGATTGGCCGCCAACGAGTACGCCTCGATTCTGCGTGCCGACCTGGGCAACGCGCCACGCTACGATCTGATGTTGCTGGGACTCGGCAAGGACGGACATACGGCGTCGCTCTTTCCCGGTATGGCACCGGACACCGACGACGAGGCCTTGGTGCGCGCGGTGTATGCCGAACCCGATGCGATGTGGCGTGTGACGGTGACGCCGAAGGTCATCAACATGTCGCGCAGGGTCGCCTTCGCCGTGCAGGGCTCGGACAAGGCCCAGATCCTCGCGGAGGTGTACGAGGGACCGGCCGATCCGGTAAAGTATCCGGCGCAGATCGTGCGGCCCGAGCCGGGGAGGCTCATGTGGTTCGTCGACGAGCTCGCCTCGGGTATGCTCCGAAAGAACACGCACTGAAGCGTCTGATCCTCAATGCCGACGATTTCGGGGCCGCACCGGAGGTCAACGAGGCGGTAGAGCGGGCGCATCGCAATGGCGTACTGCGCTCGGCGAGCCTCATGGTCGGTGCTGCCGCCGCCGACGACGCAATCGAGCGCGCGCGGCGGATGCGCGGCCTCGCGGTCGGGCTGCACGTCGTGCTCGTCAACGGTCGCCCGGTGCTGCCGCCCGAGCACGTTCCCGACCTGGTGGACGCGCGCGGCGAATTCCTCGTCGATCTCGTGCGCGCGGGATTTCGCTTCTTCTTGCGCCGCGGAATACGCGCACAACTCGCGGCGGAGATACGCGCGCAGTTCGAGCGTTTCGCACAGACAGGGCTCGGGCTGGACCACGTGGACGCGCAATCGCACATGCACGTGCACCCGACGGTCTTTCGCCTGATCGTGCGCATCGGCGGCGAGTACGGAATGCATGCGATCCGCATCCCGCGCGAACCCTTCGGAACGACGCGCGGCATCGCGCCGTGGCTGTGGCTCATGCGGGTGCGTGCGCGCCGCGCCGGGATCGCGTGCAACGACTACGCGCTTGGCGTTACCGAGGCCGGCGCGTTGACCGAGCAGCGGGTCCTGCAGCTGCTCGAGAACCTGCCCGACGGCGTGACCGAGATCTTCTTTCATCCCGCCACCCAGGCGTTCGACGGCGCAGACCGAGGCACCGAAGGCTACGCGTGGGAGGGCGAGCTCGCCGCGCTCACCAGCCCGCTCGTGCGCGACGCCATCGCGCGTAACGGCCTCGTGAGCACGACGTACGGCGAAGTCGCCGGCAGCGCCGATTGATCCTCTTCATCATCACGATCGCGGGCGCGGGGTATCTCGCCACGGCCGCGCTTTGCCTCGTCGCGTTCATGCGACGACCGCTAGAGACGGCGATCGAGTTTCTCCCGACCGTTACGATCCTCAAACCGATCGCTGGGCTCGAGCCGGAGCTATACGAAAACCTCGCGTCGTTCTGCGAACAGGATTATGACGCGTGCTACGAGGTCGTGCTGTGCTTACACTCACGCGAGGATGCGGCGCTGGCCGTCGCCGAGCGGATCGCGCACGATTTCCCATCGCGCGCTATCGTCGCTATCGGCGAGGCGCCGGACATGCTTAATCCCAAAATCGCGAATCTCGCTAAGCTCGGTGTCGAGCAGCGCGGCGAGATCATCGTCATCGCCGACAGCGACGTGCGCGTCGGGGCCGGCTATCTGCGCGCGCTCGCGGCGGCGTTCGCCTCGGAGCGCGTCGGGGCGACGACGTGCCTCTACGCCGCGATGCCGGGCATCGGCGTCGTCGCGCGGCTCGGCGCGCTCTATATCGAGGACGGCTTCGCGCCGTCGGTGTTGGTGGCACTCGCCATCGGCAAGCTCCGCTTCTGTCTCGGAGCGTCGATGGCGGTGCGCCGCCGCGTGCTCGAAACGTTCGGCGGACTCGCCGCGCTGGGGCAGCATATCGCCGACGACCACCGGCTGGGCGAGCTCGTCGCCGAAAGCGGGCGCGACGTCGAACTGTCGCGCTACGTCGTGCGGACGGCCGTTTCGGAGACGACGCTGGGCGACCTCTGGACGCACGAGCTGCGCTGGGCGCGCACGAATCTCGCGCTGGCGCCGGCAGGCTATCTCTTCTCCTTCCTCACGTATGCGCTGCCGTTCGCGCTGATCTACCTGGCGGCGTCGCGCAATCTCGCCTGGGGCATTCCGCTGCTGGCCCTCGTCGCGGGGCTGCGCGTCGCGCTCCACTATCTCGCTCGTTCGGCGTTGTGCGTGCGGAGATCCGACGACCTCTGGCTCATCCCGGCTCGCGATTTCCTCAGCCTCGCGGTCTGGGTCGCGAGCCTGCTGGGCCGAGCGGTGCGCTGGCGCGACAAAGAGTATCCGAGGGTAACGTGAGCGCCGACGCCCGGGCCGGCCGGCCGGATTTGAGCGCCGGCTGGCAGTTAGCCGTGGCCGCTCTCTTCCTTCTGCTTGCCGGAATCTACATCTATTTGGGAAGTTGGCGCTACGACATATTTCGCGCGGGAGTGGACGACTGCATATTCACGCAGGTCGCGAATGGCTTGCTGACGGGTTTCTCCTCGACGATCGAGGGTTCCGTCAATCATCTCCTCGTGCACTTCTCACCGATCTTGGCGATAGCGACGCCCTTCGTGAAGCTCTTCGACGGGGCGCGCGGGTTAGTTGTGCTGCAGTGCCTGCTCGCGGCCGCGACGATCTTCCCGTTATGGTCGATGGCGGCGTCCCGTTTACCGAAGTGGTTGGCGTTTGCGACGACGCTCGTAGCGGCGGCGTATCCGCCCCTAAGCGCATCGGCCGTCGGTGACTTTCACGAACTGGCCTTTGCGCCTCCACTCGCCGCGACGCTGGTTTGGGCGGTGGATCGCAAGGCGTGGCGCATCGCCATCGCGGCCGCCGTTGCGCTCGCCACGGTCAAGGAAGACCAGTTCGTCACCTTGGCGTTCATCGGCCTTGCGGTCGCCGCCATCGGACGAAAGGACCGCGCAATGCGAAGCTGCGGCGTGTGGATCGCGTCGATCGCCGCGATCGCGGCGCTGCTCTATTTCGGCGCGGTGCGTCCCCTCATCAACCCGCACTTTCCGTACTTCTCGCTGCACTTTTACGAGTGGTGGCGCTTCCCCGCGACGACGGCGGGTTTCGTGGCGCCGTGGTCGCCGGTACGCGCGCAATACCTCTTCGGCGCTCTGCTGCCGCTGGCGTTTCTTCCGTTCCTCTCGCGGTACGTGCTCTTCGCGCTGCCCGGTTTGGCCGAGGTCCTGCTTTCGCACGAGGGAGTAACGATGTCGCTGGGCGCGCATTACACGGCGACTTGGAGCGGTTACCTGCTGTGCGCGTTCGTCGACGGCGTGGCGCTCGTCTATCGGCGCCGGCCGGTCGCCGCAAAAGGCCTGCTCGCGTTTGCCCTCGGCGCGTCGGCCTGGACGTCGAGGTATGACAGCCCGATCGACCCTACGTTCGCGCTCTACCGTGAGCCGAATGCGGCAGACGCTATCCGCGAGCGCACGTTGTCGGCGCTGCCGCGCGACGCCAGCCTCGGAAGCGGTCCGTGGGTGCTGCCACACGTCGCGATGAACCCGCTGGCCACGGTGGCGATGACCGAAGGCGAGGAGTACCTCGTGTTCGACCACTTCACCGACCCTTCGTACTGGATCGCCGCGGATCGCCCCACCATAGCGCGTCTGACGAAGAGCCGGGCGTACGAGCAGATTTACGATGGGGCGGGAATCGTCGTGCTGCGGCGCGCGAATCGCTGATGCCGCGCCTGGACCGCTGGTCGTGGTTGGCACTCGGACTCTTCGCCGTCGGGATCCTGGTACGAGCCGCATTGTACTTTCCGCCGGCGATGTATCAGCTCGATTCGGACGCCGTGATAGCGGGGTTGTGCGCGTTTCGCGTGGCCGACGGCCAATTTCCGGCGTTTATGCCCGGCGGCACGCGCGTCGGAGCGGCGAGCTGTTACGTCGCGGCGGCATACTTCCATCTCTTCGGGACCGGCAGGGTCGGTTTGGCGCTGACGGGGCTGACGTGGGGAGTGCTTTATCTCGCCTTCAGTCTGCTCTTCCTGCGCGCTGCGCTTGGACGCAAGTTGGCCTGTCTCGGCTTCGTATTCGCGATCGTGCCGCCGGAGCAGTTTATGACCGTCACGTACGCACCGTGGGGCTATGGCGAGATCGTGGCGTCGTGCGCGGCGACGTTGTGGCTCGCGGCGCTGTGGCGCAACGGCGGCGCGCTGTGGCAGCGCGTCGCGTTCGGATTCAGCATCGGGCTGGGGCTCTGGTTTTCGATTCAGACGCTGATGATCGCGCTGCCCGCGATCGCGTGGATTGCTCTGAAACGCCGCCGTGCGACGCTGCGCGAGGCGATTCCCGCTTTGGCCGCTGTCGTCGTGGGCTTCCTGCCATATCTTCTCGGCAATGTCACGCGCGGCTTCCCATCGCTTACGCAGAACTGGGCCTCGTGGCCCGTGTCGAACTGGTGGCAAGCCGGGGACAACTTCGTGTGGCTTACGACGTACCTGATTCCCAAACTCTTCATCCGTGAGTATGCGGGCTGGTGGTCGTTGCCGGCGCTGCTCGCACTTGCATATGTGGTCGTGGCGGTTGGATTCCTCATCGCCGTGCGCGGGAGGGCTCGGCGGCCCGATGCTCCCTATTCGCTCGGCGAGCTCGCGCAGCTGCTGCTTTTGGTGCCGGCAGCGGTCGTCCTCATTTTCACCTTCTCGGACGCGGGCACAGTCCGCGGCTGGACCGTTCGTTACGTCGCGCCGCTCTACGTCGTGGCGCCCGTGGCATGCGCAATTGGAGTCGCCGCGCTATGGCGCCGCGCAAAGTGGCTCGCGGTCGCGGCCGCGGCGGCGCTGATCGTCCCTAACCTGCTGCTCTACGGTCTGCCGGGCAGCGCGCTGCGCGCCGGCCTCACCGCGCAACTACGCAATGATGAGCTCTTTCGGGCCCGGATCGCCCAACGCGGCATTCGCATGGTGTACGGCAACTACGTCTGGGTCTATCATTTAAACTTCGACACGGATGAGCGCGTCGCCGGCGTGCCGTTCGACGCGCCATATGACTACTACCATTACGGCGGTCGGCTTGGGACGTCGCCCGTCCGCTGGGCGGCCGAGGGCGGAAAGGATAAGGTTGTGCGGTGGGTCCGCGTAACCGGTGCACACGGTATCACGACGACCAACGGCGATCTGTTCCTGTTCATCCCGGACCGCCCGGCGCCCAACGCGGCCCGGCTTCTAGCGACTCTGCAGCATGGCTAGATCCATGGGGCTGCAGAATATCAGTGGTGCGATGACGGAAGAATCGGCAACGCGATGAGGTTGGCCGATCGCTAGCGGTCAGTCGGGGCGCGAGCCGACCAGCCACGAACGGCACGCGGGACAGCCGTGGGATGCGTCGTATCACGACGGGCCCGCGCCTTGGGATATCGGTCGACCGCAACCGGCGATCGTCCGTCTGGCATCCCGGGGCGGATTCTCCGGTGCGGTGCTCGATGCGGGCTGCGGAACCGGAGAGAATGCTCTTCTCGTTGCTTCGCAGGGCTTGCGGGTTCTCGGCGTCGACGTCGCCGAAACGGCACTCGCGATCGCGCGAGCCAAGGCTAGCGAACGCGGGATCGACGTCAAGTTTGCGGCAGCCGACGCTCTTCGACTCGAGCGCTTCGGGCGCAGGTTCGATACGGTAATGGACTGTGGGCTGTTTCACACGCTCGACGGCGAGGAGCGGCTACGATACGTGGCGAGTCTTGCGTCGGTGACCGAGTCCGGTGGAACGCTGCACGTCCTGTGCTTTAGCGATGTCGGTCCGAATACCGGGCCGCACCCGGTAGGTCGGGCCGAGCTCGGCGCGGCGTTTGATTCCGCGACCGGGTGGACTGTCGCCGCGATCGATCCGGAGCGGATTCAGACGAGGTTTTGCGACGAGCACGGCGCGCCGGGCTGGCTCGCCGCGATCAAGCGGATCTAGACTTGCCGGATGATTTCGGGCGAGTGGACTTCGGTTTGCGTTCGGATTTCCTCGATGCTTCGCGGTTGAACGAAATCGCGGCCAGCACGAGAGCCCGTAGGGCCGCTTTATCGATCTTGTCCTTCTCGAAGAAGTCGATGGCGCGCCGCCGATTCCCGTCGAGGCTCGCGTTGAAGAGTTTCTTGGGATCCGGCAGAAATGCGCCCTGCTCGAATGTCAGCTTCACCTTCCCTTTGAACGGATTGGCGCACGCGAGTATCCCATCGTGATACCAGACGGGAGTCCCCATCCATTTCCAGTCCTCGATCACCGCCGGGTCGGCGTCCTTGATGATCTCGCGAATTTCGGAGAACGTGTCGTGACGCCAGTCATCCAGTTCTGCGATGAGCGCGTCGATCTTTTGCGCCGGACTCTTCACTTCGGGAACTGACGGAGGCCGATGACCGTTCCGTTCGGATCCTTGAAAGTTGCGACCAACAGCCCTTGGGCGACGTCCTTGACGTCCTGCACCTTTTCCGCGCCCGCCGCGACGAGGGTCGCCAGCGCCGCGTGAATGTCGCCGACCGTCACGTATGCCACTGCTCCCGATTGATTGGGCTGCGCAGCCTGCGGCACGAGTCCGATTTCCATTTCCCCGGCTTTGAAGCCGACGTAGTACGGGGTGTCGGCGTACGGCTGCGTATCGAGCAAGGTAGCGAAGAACTCCTTTGTTTTCGCTACGTCCGAGGCGGGGTAGATGACGAGGCTGACCGCGTTCATTGTATCTCCTTTTCGGAAGGGATTTGCCAGAGTGACGAAAGCCCGCGACCGGATGTGACGGGGATGCCGAATCGCTTTAGTGTCCGAGGAGTTGGCGCACGCGTTCCGGGCGTGAGATCACGTAGATCTCGCGAATCCGCTTGCCCGCGACGACGAATCCCAGCACCGACAACGGTTCGCCGCTCGGGAGCCAGGACACGATCCCCGGCGATCCGTTGACGATCACCGGCTCGGTACCTTGGATCACCTTGGAGAAGCCGACCGCCGATGCGGCGACCGCCTGCGCGCCGCGGATTCCCCTGTGCGCGGGTTCGCGATCGGCGCGCAGGAGTACGTCGGGATCGAGCACCGCCACCAGCGCTTCGAAGTCGCCTTCGCGAGCCGCCGCGACGAACGCGTCGACGACCGCGCGCCGTTGGGCAAAGCCTGCGTCCGGCGGCGCGGCACCCTGCACGCGGCGCCGCGCGCGACTGGCTAGTTGCCGGGCGGCGGCGGGCGAGCGGTCCAGGATCGGTGCGATCTCCTCAAACGGCATCGCAAACATGTCGTGCAGAACGAACGCGAGCCGCTCCGAGGGAGTGAGACTGTCGAGAACGACGAGGAGCGCCAGGCCCACCGAGTCGGCCGTCAGCACTTCGTCTTCCGGGCTCTCCTCGCGGGTCACGATGAAGTCGGGTATCGGCTCGAGCGGTTGTTCGTGCTTCGCCCGCCGAGCACGCAGCATGTCGACGCAGATCCGAGCCACGACCGTCGTCAGCCAGCCGCCGAGATTCTCGATGCCGCCGGTTTCTCGCTGACTCAGACGCAGCCACGCCTCCTGCACCGCGTCGTCGGCATCGTCGAGCGATCCGAGCATCCGGTACGCGACGCCTCTTAAGTGCGACCGGTTTTCTTCGAACCGATCCGCGAGCCAATTCTTCATCAGTGTGACGCGGGGAGAGCTTTGGAGCCGAGCGTTTTGAGGTTGACGCCGTTGGCGTCGAGGATCGTGCCCTCGACGCGCTGCAGCTCGACCACCGCCTTGTTCAGATCGGTTTGCGCCTGCAGCTCACGGCCGCGCGCCGCTGCCAGCTGGACCTGGCGCTGCAGCACCAGGAACGTCGTCGACGTCCCGTTGTGGAATTTGCGCACCTCGCTCGCGTATACGGCCTCGGCCGATTGGCGCGACTGGCTCGCTGCGTAGAGCCGTGAGAGCGCCGACTGATAGCTTTGCAGCGCGTCGCGTGCCTCGGAAGCGATACGCTGGCCCAAGCCTTGCGCATCGATCGCAGCCTGCTGCTCTTCTTGGTTGGCGACCTGTTTCAGCCCGCGCGCGAAGCTGTTCTCCAGCGGAATGCTGACGTTGAACGAGATATTGAACGCCGGATAGCGCCACGCCCACATGTTGGCGGTCGCCGCGCCCATCTTGCCCTGTGTCTGCGGTGGCGGCGTCGGACAGCCACCCGGCGGGAACGGAAGGTTGCACGCTTGCGACTCGAAACTAGGTACCGGCGCGAGCAGACCCGCGAAACCATTGCTTTGGTACTGCACCTGGAGGTCGGCCTGCGGAAGCAGCTGGTTCTTCGCGTAGGCTTCGTCGACGTCGGCTTGCCGGACCGCGTCTTGCGCCTGTCGCACCTCCGGGCGATACTTCGCCGCCAAGGCGACGATCGCCGACAGATCCTCAACCGTGGGAAGCTGCTGCACCGGCGACGACGGCACGAGGTTGGCTCGCCAGATCGGATCGTCCACATCGGACACGATCAGGCTCTTGAGCTGATTCTGGAGCCTCGAAACCGTCTCGAGCGCCGAGAACACGTCGCTCTGGAACTTCGCCACTTGGCTTTCCGCCTCGACGGCGGTCACCGGCGGCGCCGCGCCGCGCCGCGCGATTCGCACGACGCTCTGCTCCTGCGTTGCGGCCTCCTTCAGCGCCTCTTCCTGGATGGCGACGTTGCGCCAGGCGGCGACGAGGTTCCAATAGGCGTCCGCGACCTGCTCTATCGTGCTCGAGGCATCGGCGAGTGCCTGCGCCTCCTCCGAGTCGGCCGTGAGAAGCTGCAGCTTGAGAGCGCGCTTCGCTTCGTTCATCCCGAAGTTTCGCATTAAAGGTTGCGTCACCGCTAGATTCAACGACGACTGGTAGTACGGGTTGAACGTGTTGATGATCGTGTTGTTGATGGTGCGCGTGCGCGTGATCCCGGCGGTATACGTCGCGCCGTTGACAAGCTGCCCAGAGAAAGAGCCCTGGAAATTGTATTGATGCTGGATGACGTTGCCGGGCCCTGCGGTTTCGCACGGCATCTGTTGACCGGTGATCGGGTTGGTGCACGTATACAATCCCGGGTTGCCGGGGCCGGCGAAGAAGAGATTCTCCGGCGGCGTGACGGAAAAGCTCGACGACGGCTCGAGCTGGAGCTGCGTGTCGAATGCGGACTTCGCCTCGGCGATGCGGTAGCGCGCGATGCGCGCGTTTGAGGCCGAGATCGCCAGATTGGGATTCTGCAGGAGCGCCATCGCGACGGCGTCCTGCAGCGAGATCCCGACGAATGGCTGCTGGGTGACGCCGACGATTGCTGCAGAATCAGGCCCCGCAGTCGGCGCGCGATACCCTGGTGCGACGCTCGGCACAGGCGCCAGGCCCGCCGACGGCATCGGCGTCGGCAGTTGGGCTCGTTTCGGCAAATTGTCGTCCACCTGCGCAGATGTCGGCTGCAGAGGCAGCGCGGCGGCCACGAGCGCCGCTAGCGCAACCGAGGCGGAGAGCGCCCGAATCCTATGGTCTCTCACTCGCCTACCGCGTCAGGGCCTGGCTTCCGAGCGTGCGCAAATTGACGCCGTTATCCGTGAGGATCGTACCGTCGACGCGGTGCAGCTCGACGATGGCTTGATTCAGATCGGTCTGTGCGTCCAGCTCCTGGCCACGGGCTTGAGATAATTCCACCTGGCGCTGCAAAACGAGGAACGTCGTCGAGGCGCCCGCGTGGAATTTTCGCACCTCGCTCGCATACACGGCTTCGGCCGCTTTGCGCGAGCGCCGCGCCGCGTCGAGGCGCGCGAGCGCCGATTGATACGCCTGCAGGGCGATGCGCGCTTCCGCGCCGATGCGCACGGCGACCCCCTGCAAGAGGATCGCGGCTTGGCGCGTTTCCTCGGCCGCGACGCCGCGCTCGCCGCGCGCGAGGTTGGCCTGAAGCGGATAGCCGACGACGAGCGCGACGTTGAACGCCGGAAAGTATGCCGCCCACATGTTGTGATAGGCGAACGCCATCGTGCCCTGCGTCTGCGGCGGCGGCGTGGGACACGCACTCAGTTCGGAGTTTGTGCAGATGCTGGTCAAGAAGGCGGGGACGGGCGTCAGCAACCCGGCGAAGCCGTTGCTCAAGTATTGCGCCTTGAGGTCGGCCTGCGGCAGCGACTGATTCTTGGCGTAGGCGCGGTCGATGTCGGCTTGATTCGACTTGGCCTGCGCCTGCAGCACCTCCGGCCGACGCTGCCGTCCCTCGGCCACGATCGTATCCAAATCTGACGGGGCCGGAAGTTGCTGGACCGAGGTCGACGGGACGAGGTTGGCGCGCCAGATCGGATCGCCGGCATCGGTTACTACGAGGTTCTTGAGCTGGTTCTGCAGGTCGGAGACGTTCTGCAGCGCCGAATACACGTCGTCGCGGAACGTTTCGACCTGGGTCTCCGACTCGACCGCGTCGACGTTGGCGCCTTCGCCGCGCCGCGCGAGCCGCACGTTGCTCTGCTGCTGGGCGATGGCCTCTCCCAGCGCATCCTCCTGGATCGCCACGTTGCGCCATGCGGCGACGAGCTGCCAGTATGCGTCTTCGACCCGCGCGATAGTGTTCGATGCGTCGATGAGCGCCTGTGCCGCCTTCGCGTCCTCGTTGACGAAGGCCAACTTGAGCTGGCGCTTATTGGCGTTCATGCCGGCGTTCTTGAGCAGCGGCTGCGTCACGGCGAGGTTGAGGGTCGCGATGTAGTACGGGTTATATGCGTCGAAAACGGTATTATTATATGTGCGGCTTTGCTGAATGCCGGCCTGATACGTCATGCCGTTCTCCGTCTGGCCGCCCACGCCGTACTGAAACGCCGACTCGTGCTGGATGATGTTGCCCGGCCCGGTTGTGAAGACCGGTCCCGGCGAAGACCCCGGCGCAGGCGAATACTTGCCAACCTGTCCAGGGCCGGCTATGAAGGCGTTCTGCGGCGGATTTACCGAGAAACTCGACGAGGGCTTGAGCTGCAGCTGGACGTCGTATGCACCCTTGGCTTCCACGATCGTGTATCGCGCGACGCGCACGTTCGAGGCCGAAACCGCGAGGTCGGGATTTCGCAGCAGCGCCATCGCGATCGCGTCCTGGAGCGAGATGCCGACGAACGGCTGTTGTGTCACGCCGACGATGTGCGCCTCAGTCGGCTCGACGTTCGGCGCGCGATAGCCGGGCGCGACGCTGGGTATTATCGGCAGCCGCGGCGACGGTACCTCCGTCGGCAGCGTTGCGCGGCGCGGAAGCGGGTCGACCTGCGCCGAGGTGGGCGGCACCGGCAGCGTTGCGAGCGCGGTGACGGCGATTGCGACGAAGGCTGAGCTGGCCGGCCGTTTCACGATCCCGATGCCTACTGCCCCAGCGCGTGCGTGCCGATCGTTTGCACGTTGACGCCGTTGGCACTAAGAATGGTTCCTTCGACGCGCTGCAGCTCGACGATCGCCTGGTTCAGCTGCGTCTGCGCCTGCAGCTCGGCACCGCGTGCCTGCGCGAGCTGAACCTGACGCTGCAGGACGAGATACGTCGTCGACGCGCCGTTGTGGAACTTGCGCAGCTCGCTCGCATAGACGATCTCGGCCGCCTCACGCGCCCGACGGGATGCGTTCAACTTGGAGAGCGCGGACTGATAGCTTTGCAGAGCGTTGCGCGCCTCGCTGCCGATGCGCTGCTGGACGCTTGCCATGGCTACCTTCGCCTGCGTCATTTCCTCGCTCGCGACGCCGCGCAGGCCGCGCGCCACGTGCCCCTGGATAGGATAGCCGACGATCAAGGCGATGTTGAACGTCGGAAAGTAGCCGGCCCACATGTTGTGATAGGCGAAAGCCATTTTTCCTTGCGTGTTGGGCGGCGGCGTGGGGCAGCTCTGCAGCCCGAGCCCGCCCGGTGGTGCTCCCGTGCAGTAGCTCAAGATAAACGGCGGAACCGGCGTCAGAAGTCCGGCGAAGCCGTTGCTCTCATACTGCGCCTGGACGTCGGCCTGCGGCAGCGACTGATTCTGCGCGAAGACGACGTCGACGCCGGCCGCGAAGCGCTTATCTTCCGCCTGCCGCACCTCGGGACGATTCTGCCGCGCCTGCGCGATCACGGTCGCAAGGTCACCCAGGCGCGGTAGTTGCTCGACGGAGGTCGACGGCACGAGGTTGGCGTCCCACAGGGGATCGCGCGCGTTGGACGCGATCAGACTCTTCAGCCGGTTCTGCAGCTGTGAGACCGTCTGCAGCGCCGAGTAGACGGCATCTTGGAAATTCGACACCTGCGTCTGCGATTCGACCGCGTCGATCGGCGCCGCGGCGCCGCGCCGCGCGAGCCGGATGTTGCTCTGCTGCTGCGCGACGGCTTCCTTCAGCGCAGCCTCCTGGATCGCGACGTTGCGCCACGCAGCCACCAGATCCCAATAGGTGTTCTCCACCTGCGAGATCGTGGTCGACGCGTCGACCAACGTCTGCGCGGTGGCGGCATCGGCGTTGATGAAGGCGAGCTTCAGCTGGCGTTTTGCGGAGTTCATGCCCGAGTTCTTGAGCAGCGGCTGCGTCACGGAAAGGTTCAGCGATGCGAGATAGTACGGATCGTACGCGTTGAATACGGTGTTGTTGTACGTGCGCTGCTGCGTAATCGAGCCGTTGTAGGTGGTGCCGTTGACCGTCTGGCCGTTGGCGCCGTATTGAAAGGTCGACTGGTGCTGGATGATGTTGCCGGGCCCGCTGGTAAACTGGGGTGCAGCGGAGGGTCCGTACTCGCCCTGCACGCCCGGACCCGCCTCGAGGAAGTTGACCGGCGGATTGTCGGAGTAGCTCGACGACGGCTGCAGATGCAGCGCAACGTCGAACGCGCCCTTGGCCTGAACGACGTTGTAGCGCGCGACCCTGAAGTTCGATGCCGACACGGCCAGGTTCGGATTGCGCAGCAGCCCCATCGCGATGGCGTCTTGCAGCGCGATGCCGACGAACGGCTGCGCGGTGACGCCGACGATGGCCGGCGAGCCCGGCGTGACGCGCGGCGCCGCATAGCCGGGCGCCACGCTGGGCACGACGGGCAGCAGCAGCGTCGGCGTTGCGGTCGGGACGACCGCGCGGGTCGGCAGCGCGTCGTCTTGCGCGGCGCTCGGATGCGCCGGCAGGATCGCTGCCGCTAAGGCCGCGGCGCCGACGAGCGCCGGCAGCGCGCGATGCCGTCCCCGTCTCATTCCGTCAGGGCGACGCCGATGCGCGGCCGGCGCAGTAAGAGCACGAGCGGGGCCAGCGCCAGCGTGATCACGGCGGTCCAGCGGGAGGTGTCCGCGTAGGACTGCACGGCCGACTGCGCCGATACGAGGATACGCAGCCGCTCCATCGTGACGCGATTCTGCTCGCCGCCCTGACCGAGCACGAATTGAGCGGTGGGCAAATGTGCCAGCGTCTGCGTCGACGCGAGCTCCGTCTGGTGGATAGTAAAGCCGCGCACCAACAGCGTGATCAGAATGGCCGTCGCGACGCTGCCGCCGATTTGGCGCGACAGGTTGTAGAATGCGGCCGTCGCCGGAACTTCTCTGTCCGGAACGCTGCCCACGACCGCCACGGACAGCGGCACGAAGATCTGGGCGAGCCCGATGCCGCTAATGAGCAGCGGAAAAACCAGCGAGCGGAAATCCGAGACGGGCGTCGTGATGCTCCCGAGCCACCAGTTCGACACCGCCAGCAGCACAAAGCCGATGGCCGCCTGCAGCCGCGCGTCCACGAGACCGCGTTGCGTCAAGATGGCCGTCACGGGGGTGAAGCACAACACCGCCGCGGCACGAATCATCATCGTGGCTCCCGACAGGGTTGCGGTAAATCCGAGCGAGTTGATGAGATATTGCGGCAGGATAATGATCGATCCGTAGAGGCTCACGCCCACGACGGCGCCGAGAATGCTGCCCGCCGCCACCTGCCGCAGCCGCAAGACGCGAAGGTCGACGACGGGTATCTTCGAACGCAGCGTCCACCACACGAACGACCCGAGGCCGACGATGGACGTGAACGTGAACAAGCGAATCCGAGCGTCGTCGAACCAGTCGTACTGCTGACCGTTCTCGAGAACGAACTGCATCGAGCCGAGGCCGATACACAGCAGGATCAAGCCGACCCAGTCGAGCTTCATATATCTCCCTTCGCTCGGATTGCGGAGGAAGTTATAGATCAGGGTGGCCGCCACGATCCCGATGGGGATATTGACGAAGAAAATCCAGTGCCAGTTCCAGTTGTCGGTGATCCATCCGCCGATAACCGGGCCGAGCGCCGGACCGACGATCACGCCCATCGCGAAAACGCCCTGGGCCTTTCCCTGCTCCTTGATGCCGTAGGTGTCGCGCAGGATCGCCTGCGACGTCGCGATGAGTCCGCCGCCGCCCAGGCCCTGAATCAGCCGCCAGAAGACGAGCTGCCCGAGGCTGTTCGAGAGACCGCACATCAACGACGCGGCCGTGAACAGACAGATCGACCCAAAGAAGTATTGACGCCGGCCGAAGCGCGCGGCAAACCACGGGTTGAGCGGAATGACGACGACGTTGGCGATCAGATAGGCCGTGACGACCCACGCCCCGAGGTCCACGCCCACGCCGAAGTTGCCCTGAATGTTCGGCAGCGAGACGTTGACGATCGTTACGTCGATGATCTCGAGCAGCGTCGCGGTGATGACCGCAATGCTGATGATTACCCTGCGTGCGCCGTGCTCGACGACCGGGCTTTCGAACGTACCCCCGAACATTGCGCCCTACTTCACGCGGACGTAGGTCTCGACGCTCATCCCGGGCCGCAGGGGCCTGTCGGATCGCTGGTCGTCGACGTCGATGCGCACGGGGATGCGCTGCGTCACTTTGACGAAGTTGCCGCTCGCGTTCTGCGCGGGCACGAGCGCGTACGTGTTCTCCGACGCGGGGTTGATGGAAGCGACGTGCCCGTGGAACGTCACGCCCTTGTAGGCATCCACGTGGACGTCGACGGGCTGCCCGACTCGCATCCGGCCCATCTGCGTTTCCTTGTAGTTGGCCGTGATGTAGACTTTGTTCGGGACGATCGTCAATAGCGTCATGCCCGCGCCGATCGTCTGCCCGACTTCGGCGCTCTTCTGTCCGACGTAGCCGTCGGTGGCCGCGTAGATCCGCGTGTAGTTGAGATTCTGCTTCGCGAGATAGAGCTGCGCCTGCGCGCCCTCGACTTGGCTGGGATCGGCCGCCTGCGCCAATTTACCCTGCGCGGTCGTCAGCGCGCCCCCCGCCGCCGCTACGCCCGCCTGCGACGCAGTGACGCGGCTCTGCGCGGCGGAGACGTTCGCCTCCGCGACGCTGACCTGATCCTGCGCACCGCGCAGCTGCGCGGCCGCGCCGGCGTTCTGCGCGCGCGCCGCGTCGAGCGTTTGCGAGGCGACGTCGCCGGTACTCACGAGCGACGTCGCGCGCGAGAGGTCCGCCTGCGCCTTTTGGTACGCCTGTGCCGCCGCCGGCACTTGGGCCTGGGCTGCGTGTAGCTGGCTCTCGGCCTGCGCGACGCCCGCCTGCGCCATCGGCACCTGCGCTTGGACGTTGCCGATCTCGCCGCTGGCCTGCGATACCCCTCCCTGTCCCTGTTGCGTCGTGGCGTGTTGGTTCGCAAGTGCGAGATCGTATTGCGCCCGCGCCTGCCGCAGCTTCAAAATCTCGTCCCTATTGTCGAGGACGATCAACAGCTGCCCGCGGTGCACGGGCTGATTGGTGTCGACCAAGATCTGGTCGATGCGCTCGGGGATCTTGCTGGTCACGGCGACGACGTCCGCCGCGACGTGGGCGTCGTCGGTGCCCTCGTGCGACAGCATAAAGTTGAGCCACGGCACGCCCCAGACGATCGCGACGACGATAACGATCGCCGCGACGACGAGGAAGATGATGCGCTTGCGCGGCCGCGACCGATCTTCCGCCTCCGGCGGCTCGGGCTCTCGGCGGTCGACCCGCGACGGCCCGTTTGCTTCCCGCCGTGGGATGGTCTTTTGCTGATCTTGCTCGCGGGTATCCATTACCGTTTCCTTACTCCATTGAGAAATACGTCGATGTAGAAGCGCAACGCCGTATCGGCGTCGCCGCTGTGCAGCAGCGAGTCCGGGAAATTTATTGCGGCCGAGCGCGTGCATGAAGACGAGCCCCAGGAACACCGCGGCCAGCTTCGGCGGCTCGCCGACCAGCTGCCCGCCGTCGACGCGACGCCGCATGAACTCGGTGAGTACGGCCAAGATCGCGAGCTGCGGCCGCCACGCAGTCTCGGCGAAGATGTCCTTTTCGTAATCCTGCTCCACGAGCGACCAGCGAATCATGTCCTGCAGCGCCTCGAAGCGCGCGAACATCGTGCGCGCGATCACGAGCAGGTCGTCGGCTATAGCACCGGTGAGCTGCGCCGCGACGTCCGCCAGCTGCCCGTAGCCGCAGAAGTGCTGCGCACAGGCGACCAGCAGCGCCTCTTTCGTGCCGAAGTGGCGGAAGAGCGTGGCCTCGTTGACGCCGGCGACGTCGGCGATCTCGCGCGTCGTAGCGCCGCGCTTGCCCTTGCGCCCGATCACCTCGCGCGCCGCCGTGAGGATGCGCTCGCGCGTCTCCTCCGGCGAGGCCGAGCGCCCGGCCTCGGCGTACTTGCGGGTCTCGATCATCTCGCGCCGGCTCCCGTGATGCCGATCGGGACGTTGGTCTGATACGTGCCGTACGACGCATCGGCAACGGCGTGCACGTGCGGGATGTCGATCGCGGCGTGCTGCTGCGCCAGCACCGAATAGAGCCCCTCGGTGCGGTAATACTCCGTCATCGTGATCTTCCCGCCGCTCGTGTAGTACCACTCCATCTGCAGCAGCGCGTAGTCGTTAGCGTCCACGTATGCGAGCGTGTGGTCGAGGATGTCGCTGTGGATCTTCTTCGTCAGGCGCAGAACGATGGCCGGACGGCCCTGCAGCCAACTCGTACCGTCGACGGTGATGTTCTGATCCTTCTCCCACGCACGCGGGTTGCCGACGTCGTCGAAGAGGCGCGCGAAGCCGCGCGCATAGCTCGGCATGCGGTCGAAGGCGACGACGTAGAAGTCCGGCCGCTTGTAGTACTCGGTGCCGTCCAGCTTGGGGGCGAGGAACGGAAAGTTCAGCATCCGCACGTCCACGTGAACCCGGGCGCGGTACGACCGCAGCGAGGGGTTCCGCTGGGTCATGTGCTGGATGACCGTCCAGGGATTGGAGAGCTGTTCCGGCGCAGGACCCACGTCCGCGACCCCCACGCCAGCCATTGCCACCGTCAAGGCGAGCGCGAGCCCGCCGCTAAGCCTCAAAAGATGCATCATCGCTCTGCAAGTGGGTACTTGCACGCAGAGCCTACCACGGCCGAGGAGTGAATGCAAGTGCTTGCACGCACCTGCCTGGTTCAGTCGATCAGCGCTCCCGCCGGTGGTGGTGCCGGCGATGCTCTCGGAACGGGTGGCGGGCGGGCTGGTAGCCCTCGGCCTGGGCCTGCGAGAGGCAGACGTACCGGCCGTGCTTGGTCTTGCCGTAGTGCCGGTCGTCCGAAAGGAGATAGAGCTTTGGGTTGCGCAGCGCCCAGACCGGCCTTTCGCCGTTGCAATCCATCGACGCCCCCGGCGCCGGTGAGCCATTCGCCCGCATCGCGCTGCCGCCGCCCGACTTGTTGCCCCCGCAAGCCGCGAGTGCGAAGGCCGCGGCGATTAGCGATAAGGTTGCAACGGCGCCTCTCTTCATACGACGCGCTTCGCGATGGCGGCGACCTCGTCCCGGGCGCGCCGCACGAGGGGTGACGGTTCTCCGACGTAGACGCGCCGGCCGCCGACGAAGGTCGCCTGCACCCACGAATCCTCACCGCGATAGATCAGCGCGTTAACCGGCGGCGACCACGGATCGATCTTCGAGGCATCGAGCACGACGTAGTCAGCCGGCTGGTGCGCGACGAGATCGCCGCCGGCGACGCGCAGCGCGCTCGCGCCTTGCGTGGTACCGAGCGCGAACGCCTGCCGCGCGCCGAGTGCCGCGCCGTCGAGGTACAGGATCTTCTGCAGCAGTGTTGCCGCGCGCATCTCGTCGATCAGCGACAGCCGCACGTCCGCATCGGTTCCCAAGCCCATCGGCACGCCCAGCGACTGCAACGCCGTGACGTCGCAGATGCCGTCGCCGAGATATTGGTTGGTCATCGGGTTGTGGATAACGCGTGCCCCGCTGCGTGCGATGCGCTCGCGATCGTCCGGCGAGATGTAAATCGCGTGAATTGCGACGGTGCGCTCGTTGAGCGCGCCGAGCTCGTCGAGCAGCCGCACCGGGCTGAGGCCCGTCGCGGCCTGCGTCGCGCCGCCCTCGTAGGGCGCCTCCGCGACGTGCACGTGCAGCATGCAGTCGCGCTCGCGCGCGAATTCGGCCGCGGCGCGGATCATGTCGTGCGACGCGGCGTGCAGAGAATGCGGCGCGACGCAGATGTCGGCTTCCGGATGGCGATCCATCAGCTCGCGCGTCCGCTCGACCGCGATGTCGACGGTCTCGCGGAACTGCTTGGGCGCATACTCGGCATCCATCCAAGTGCGCGCGAGAATGAGGCGGATGCCGGTGTCGCACGCGGCACGGATCGCGGCCTCGGCGTGTGCGTTGCCCGCGCCATTGAGATAGAAGAACTCCGCGGCCGCCGTGATGCCGGCTGCGAGCATCTCGCCGAACGCAGCGACGAAGGTCCAGTAGACGTCGTCGGGCCCGAGTCGCGGCACGACCCGATAGAGAGCGTCGCTGCGCCACTTCTCGAACGGCCAGTCGTCGGCCCAGCCGCGCAACAGGATCTGATACGCGTGGCTGTGGCCGTTGATGAAACCCGGCACGACGAGCCGATCGGCCGGAAACGACCGCGCATCCAAGTCGCGCGCGGCGTCGCGCACGTCGAGAGAGTCGCCGGCCGCCACGATCGTACCCTCGCGCACGACGAAGGCATAGTCCTCGCGCAACTCGCCGCCGACGAGCGCGCGCGCGCAGCGCACGAGCTCGCTAACTGCCATCCTGAACCTGTCGAAGGACGACGCCGTTCTTCACGACCAGGGCGGCGAGGTTGCCGCCAAATTGCCAGCCGAACTCGTCGGGCGAGCCGATTTGCAGGGCGACGAAGTCGGCCGGTCCACCGGCGCGGATGCAGCCGGCATCGACGCGTAAGGAATGCGCCGCCGCGCGCGTCACGCCGTACAGCGCTTCTGCGGCGCTGACACCGAAGATCTTCCGCCCGAAATACGCCACCGTCTGCAGGTTGAAGCAGGGCGACGTTCCGGGATTGTAGTCGCTCGCGAGCGCCACCATGCCGCCGCCCTTCAGCAGCTCGCGCACGGGGGCGTGGCGCGGCAGGTCGAGGTACGCAACCGTGGCCGGGCACGCGACGGTCACGATCCCGCGTTCGACTATGACGCCGACGTCGTATTTGCGGATGTAGTTGCAGTGATCGACGGCGTCGACCTCGAGCGCGGCCGCCATCTCGGCGGCGCCGCCGTAGGCCATCTCGTCGCAGTGCACGCGCAGCCGCATCCCGTGCAGCCGTGCCGCGGCCAGATAGCGGCGCGTCTGCTCGGGCGAAAAGAAGCCCGGCTCGCAGAATGCGTCGGCGTAGACCGCACCGTGGGCCGCGGCAGCCGGAACCACCTGATCGACCAGATAGTCGACGAACGCCTCTTCGCGCGTGAACTCGGGCGGCAGCGCGTGCGCGCCGAGAAACGTCGCCACGAGGCGCGGCGTATCGGGATCGTCGCGATGCCGAGCGATCAGGTCGAGCAGCGCCGATTCGCCGGGCTTGTGCAGCGCGTAGCCCGTCTTGCACTCGAGGGTCGTCGTGCCGTGCGCGAGGATCGTGCGCAGGCGCGGCGCGATGGTTCGGTCATAGAACTCGGCCGGATCGAGCAAAGCCTGGCGCGTCCGCTCGATTGTGTACGCCATGCCGAGCGGCGGCGGCTCGCCGCGTAGTCGCGCCGTAAAATCCCGCTCGCGATCGCCCGCGAAGAGCGGATGCGCGTGCGCGTCGACCAGCCCGGGCACGATCACGCAATCGCGCACACCTTCGACTTTGCTCGTTATCGCTCGCTTCGCTCAGGATGACAGAGGCCGGTCCCACCGCTGTGACGATTCCGTCTTCGACGACGATTGCGCCATCGTCGATGCGGCCCAGTGCGTCAAACGTTACGCCGCATTGCGGCGCGGCGCTGTCGCAGGTGATGATCGTCTTCGCGCGGACCACTAAACGGTGAGGCCGAGGCACATCGCGGGCATCCGCCGCGGCGGTCTCCGCGCCCTCTCAACTTCAGCTGCTTTGCGCCAGAAACCGTTCGATACGGTATCGCAGCTCCGAGCGTCCGACGCCTCCGACCAGGTCGCAATAGAGGTAGCCTTTGGGAGTGACGAAGAGCGTCACCGGAAAGTTAATGTCTGACTGGCTCTTTGCTCCCGCCTCCAACACCTGAACGAATGAACCGTCGGCGTCCATCGCGATCGGAAACGTGATGCCGTAGCGTCTGCGGAAAGCGCGCACGGTATCGTCCTTTTCGCTGCTGTTGATGCCGATAACGGCGAGGCCGCGCGCCGCGTAATCCGCCGCCGCTCCGACGACGTAGGGCATTTCGCGGTTACAAGGTCCACACCACGTCGCAAAGATGTTCAGCAACACGGGCCGGCCGCGATAATTCAACAGGTCGAAGGCCGGGCCGTCCAGCACGCGCATCTTCAGACCCAAGGGCCGGTCGTACGGCAGGGCTGGGCTCACGTCGCACTCGTCCCACTTGTTGGCTGCTGGTGCTGCCGACGAGGTCGGCGACGGCGACGCAATGCCTACCAACGCCAGCGCGAGCAGGTTGAAAAACGCGCTCCGGTCCATCCCTTCGTGGAGATTGTCGCGTGGCGCCGAAACTCCTCGCCGTGGCGAAGCCGCCGTCGATGGCCTCATAGAAGCCCTATTTGCAGGCAATCTATGTTCGCTCCGAGTCGAAATCGCACGGTGCCGGCAAGACGCTGATCCGCGCGATTGCGGCCGAGCTCGTCAAACGGGATTGCAAGAATCTCGTACTGCGGACACTGCGACTCGGCAACGCGCGCGGCTTCTACGAGCGACTCGGCGCGCGGCTCGTTCGTAGCGGCTTCGCCCTCGACGCGCCGGCACGTTCGACGACGTCGTCTACGCGTTCGACGACATCAACCGACTGTTCAAGGACTAACTACAGGCGCCAGTCGAGGCCTTTTTCGTCCGCCGTCTCCATCGCGATCTCGTACCCCGCGTCGGCGTGACGGACGACGCCCATCCCGGGATCCGTCGTGAGAACGCATGCGAGCCGCTCGCGTGCGTCGTCGGTGCCGTCCGCGACGACGACCATCCCGGCGTGCAGGCTGTACCCGATGCCCACGCCGCCGCCGTGATGAAAACTCACCCAGTGCGCGCCTGCGGCGGTGTTGAGCAGGGCGTTGAGGATCGGCCAGTCGGCGATCGCGTCGCTTCCGTCACGCATGCCCTCGGTCTCGCGATAGGGCGACGCCACGCTGCCGGCATCGAGGTGATCGCGTCCGATCACGATCGGCGCCGTGATCTCGCCGCTGCGCACGAGGTCGTTGAACGCAAGGCCAGCCTTGGCGCGATCGCCGTACCCGAGCCAGCAGATGCGCGCGGGCAGCCCTTGAAAAGAGACTCGCTCCTGGGCCAGGCGTATCCAGCGCGCCAGCGATGCGTTGTTCGGGAAGAGCTCGAGGAGCTTGGCGTCGCATCGCGCGATGTCCGATTCGTCGCCGGAGAGCGCGACGAACCGAAACGGACCCGAGCCGCGGCAGAACAGCGGACGTACGAACGCCGCCACGAAGCCCGGGAAAGCGAAGGCGCGGGCGAAGCCGGCGCGCTGTGCCTGCGTGCGGATGTTGTTGCCGTAGTCGAACGCGATCGCGCCGGCGTCGAGATACCGCACCATGGCCTGCACGTGCGCGCCGCAGCTTTCGAGAGCGCGCCGCTGATATTCGTCGGGATCGCGGGTGCGCAGCGAATGCGCCTCGTCCAAGCTCAGGCCGGCCGGCACGTAGCCGTCGAGCAGGTCGTGCGCCGACGTCTGATCGGTGACGGCGTCGGGACGAAAGCCGAGATCGTACAGCTGCGGGAACTCCGCCGCCGCGTTCCCTTCGTAGCCGACGGACAGCGGTTCGCGTGCGCGGCGCGCACGCTCGATTTCGCGCAGCGCCTCGTCACGCGATGCCGCGACGCGATCGAGGTAGCGAAGTTCGCGACGCCGCTCCAGGCGAGCGCGATCGACGTCGACGATGAGGCATACGCCGCCGTTCATCGTCACCGCGAGCGGCTGCGCGCCGCCCATCCCGCCGACGCCGGCGGTCAGCGTCACGCGTCCTTCCAGCGATCCCCCGAAGTGCTGGCGAGCGAGCTCCGCAAACGTCTCGTAGGTTCCTTGGACGATCCCCTGCGTACCGATGTAGATCCACGAGCCGGCCGTCATCTGGCCGTACATCGTGAGCCCCTTTGCCTCGAGCTCGCGAAAAATGTTCCAGTCGGCCCACTTCGGCACGAGGTTTGCATTGGCGATCAGGACGCGCGGAGCGCGCGCGTGCGTTTTCCAGACGGCGACGGGCTTACCGCTCTGGACGACCAGCGTCTCGTCGTTGGCGAGTCGGCGCAGCGTCCGAACGATCGCGTCGAACGCGTCCCACGACCGTGCAGCGCGGCCGTTACCCCCGTAGACGACGAGGTCGTCGGGTCGTTCGGCGACCTGCGGATCGAGGTTGTTCATCAACATGCGCAGTGCCGCTTCTTGCGGCCATCCTTGGCACGAAAGCTCGGTGCCGCGCGGCGCGCGCACCGCGCGAGGTCTAACGACGGTGCTCATGGGACGCCCCTTCGCCGTTCGACGGAGCCTGTCCTGAGCGACACCGAGCCTGTCGAAGTGGAGAGCTGCCTGCGGCGCTTCGCTCAGAATGACAAAGTTTGAAGCTAACGAAGAGAAGTCCATGAGAAGCGCGCTGCAAAATTATCTCGTATTTCTTGCGGTGGCCGGCGGGTTTGGCTTCGCTTCGGCACCGCTTCTAGCCGGAACGACCGGCGCGATCACGGGACTCGTCGTGACAACCGCGGGGGCGCCGCTCGCCGGCGCGCTTGTGACCGCCACGAGTCCATCGCAGACCGCTACCGTGACCACCGACGCATCCGGCCGGTTCGCTATGCTCTCGCTCGCGCCGGATACCTACACGATCGGCGCCGCGAAGCAAGGCTATGAGTCCGCGTCGATCACCGGTATCTCCGTCTTCGCCGATCAGGTGCAGACGATTCGCGTCACGCTCGCGCCGTCGCTCAAGACCATCGCGCGCGTAACGGCTCGCTCGACCATGGACCTAGTCAAGCCGGGAACGGTCACCGACGTTTACTCGGTCAACTCGACGGTGGCGCAGGCCGCGGCGGGCGTGGGCGGCGGCGGCAACCTCAACAACGCCTACTCGGCGATCGCGACGGTTCCCGGCGTCTTCGTGCCGCCGAATCAGCAGGGCTGGGACCAAACCGTCTATATCCGGGGCGGCAACTACGATCAGGTCGGCTACGAGTTCGACGGCGTGCCGGTGAACCGTTCGTTCGACAACTACCCCGGCAGCACGGCGGGAAACCTCGGGCAACAGGAACTGCAGGTGTACGCCGGTGGGGGTACCGTCGGGCAGAGCACGAGTGGTCTCGCCGGGTTCATCAATCAGGTCATCAAGACCGGAACCTACCCGGGTTACGGTACGGTCAGCGGCGGCATCGGCACGCCCACGTACTACCACAGCCTGCAGTTCGAGGTTGGCGGCGCGACGCCGGACCGGATGTTCTCGTACTACCTCGGCATCGGCGGCTACAATCAAGATTACCGCTACCTCGATCAGTTCAACGGCAGCAGCCTCGGCGACGTCTGGGGCTACCCGACGATCGCCTTCAATACGGCGAACCTGTTTTTCGGCGGCGTCTTCCCCACGTGCGGATCCACTCCGCCCAGCGGATCGGGCTACTATAGCGGACCGAACGCCTCGCCGGTGTACGACCCGTTTGCGCTCAAGCCGGGCCAGCCCGGCTACGTCAAGCTGCCCGCCGGCGTCGCTCAGGACCCCGGGTGTTATCAAACGGTATCGCCCGCGTATACCAACTACTCGGACATCGCGGACCGCGAGAGCGTGATCAATCTCCACATCGGCGTGCCGCACCGGCACGACGCGGGGCGCGACGACATCCAGGTGCTCTACAACGTCGTAGCCATCCACAGCACATACTACAGCTCCCTGAACGACTTGGGGCCGCACATCATCACGCAGCTCAATGAAGTCCTCGGCAACGGGCCGGTTCCGGGGTACTGGGGCGACTTCATCACGTGGCCGACCAACACGCGCTTCGGCCAGAGCCCGAGGGGCGTCGCGCCGGTGCCGTATTTCGCCCCCGGCTCGCCGGGCAACCGCTGTGCCAACATCGATCCTTACGGCTCCTACTCCTACCTGCCGCGCATCGCCGGCGAATGCGCGCCCGGCACGTGGTCGACGGTGCCACTCGACGCGCGCGATGCCTTCTGGAACAACGCGTCCATCGCCAAGCTTCAGTATCAGCACAACATAGGGTCGAACGCGTATTTCCGCATCTACGGCTACACGTTCTACTCCGACTGGCTGCAGACGAGTCCGCTCAGCTACGGCACAAATCTCTTCGGTTTCGGCGTGAACTCTTACGACTACGAGCTGGAATCGCACACGCGCGGGCTATCGTTCACGTTTGCCGATCAGCTCAACTCGCAGCATCTTCTCACGTTCGATACCAACTACACGACCGCCACGACCAACCGCTATAACAACAACACTTTCAACAACACATTGACGACGATCGCTACGAATCTCACCAACGGGAAGGAGTGCTTCAATTACTCCACGCACGCGGTCGCGCCATGCAATAGCCCCGTGACGAGCGGCACGTTCGTCGATCCGGAACCTGCCCCCGCCTTCGGAAACGCGTCGTGGCAGATAACCTATACCGGCAACTCCGGATTCGTGAACAACGTCGTCCCGAACTTTACCTCGTTCGCCCTCGAAGACTTATGGAATCCCACGGACAGGCTCAACGTGGATCTCGGCCTACGCTATGAGAGCTATGAATACAATCTCGCCAACACGTCGAACAACGGGCAGAACTTCTGGTTCCTGGCGGGGCAGCGCGAATTCTGCTACAACCCGATCACGCTGGCGCCGTACTTCATCCCCTCGCCACCGGCCAGCGGCCGGCCGCCCAAGCCGTTCATCGGCTTCGATTGCCCGATCGACCACTCGGTTCCGGCGCATCCGGTGCAGACCGTTCATCCCAACGGTCAGGGCGGCAACCTTCTGCTCAGCAACGACTACGCGCCGACGCTCGCGGACTACGCCTTTACGCCGCGCGCGGGCGTAACCTACACGCTGAACCCTGATACCGTGCTGCGCTTCTCGGCCGGGCGGTACGCGCAAGAGCCGCAGACCTACCAAGTGCAGTACAACGCCAAGGACAACAACCTCGCGTACGATCTCTTCCAGGCCTGGTGGCAGTACGGCTACACGACGCCGAGGCACGATCCGCTCGTGCAGTATTCCGATAACTACGACGCGTCCTACGAGCGGCGGTTCAAGGGAACCGACATGTCGATCAAGGTGACGCCGTACTACCGTTACGCCACCAATCAGGTCTACGACGTCAGCTTGCCGTTCGGTTTGACCGGAGGGCTGAACTCCGGCATCGAGCGGGTCGATGGGGTGGAGCTGGAGTTCACCAAGGGCGACTTCGACAAGAACGGCCTCTCGTTTCTCTTCTCGTACACCTACACGAACGCTGCCGAAAAGTGGGCGAACTATCCCGGGACGACGATCAACCCCATCGATCCCTATAACCAGGACATCGCCAACTACGACGGCCTGACCAAGGCGGGCGGCGGCTCGCAATGTTACGAGAACGACCATGCCGGCAACGTCTATCCCGACCCGAAGTGCATTAAGCTCAAACCGCGCTATAATCCGCCGATATGGAATCCCTACTATGCGATGCCGGCTCAGCCGCTGCTGGATCGCAACGGCTGGTACCCGGTCGGCTTGGACTTCTCGTACCTCTCGCCGAACGTCGCGAATCTCCTCATAAACTATAAGCGCGACAAACTCTCGATCACACCGGCCATAACGCTCAACGAAGGCCAGCTCTACGGAAATCCCTCCGACGTCGAAGGGCTCGATCCGCGAGTCTGCACCGGGAACTCCGAACACATTCCCACCGCAAAACGGCCGACGCAGGCCGACTACACGACCTGCGGACTCTCCGCGGCACAGAACGGGACGACGCCGGGAGTGCTGTACATCCCCAACCCGATCACCGGCACCTTCGACGGCTTCGGCTCGTTCCGTCAACCCAACCAGGCGAACTTGAGCCTACAGGTCGGTTATCAGATGACGCCGCGGATCAAGCTGAACTTCGTGTTGACCAACCTCGTCAACGCGTGTTTCGGCGGATCGTCCGAACCGTGGACGAAGCAGTTTCCGCCGAACAACTATACGTGCGGATACGTCAGCAACGGCCCGTACGGCACGTCGTACTACGTCTCGAACTTCTACAACGGCAGCTCGCCTTACGACCGCAAGGCGAACGGCGTTCCGCTCAATCCGGCGTTCGTGCAGCCGTTCATTCCCGCCTATGCCGACACGAACTCGTTCGTGCTGCCGAACCCGTTCAACGCATACCTGCAGTTCAGCATCACGTTATGAGGCGGTGGCCGATGTCCGCCTCGGCGGCATCGGCCAGTTCTCCCGAGGCGATCAGCGCGCGTGCGGCGGCGATGTCCGGCGCGGGGGTACGATCGGCGGTCCATGGCGCGATGCGCTCGCGGACGAGCGCGTACGCCGCCTGCGTCCCCGCTCCCGAGCGTAGCGGGCGGCGGAAATCGGTGGCCGCGCATGCGGCGAGCAGCTCGCAGGCCAGCGCGCCCTCGACGTTGTCGAGCACGCGCGGCAGGTTGTTGGCCGACGTCATGCCCATGCTGACGTGGTCTTCTTGGCCCGCCGAAGTTGGGATGGAATCGACGCTCGAGGGCCACGCGAGGCCCTTGTTGTCGTTGACGAGCGCGGCGGCGGTGTATTGTACGAGCATCAGCCCGGATTGCAGGCCCAAGCGCGGAGTCAGGAAGAGCGGCAGGCCGCGATCCTCGGCATTGAGCAGCAGGTAGAGCCGGCGTTCGCCGATCGACGCCAGCTCGCTCACGGCGAGCTTGAGGAAATCGATCGCGAGCGCGACCGGTTCGCCGTGGAAGTTGCCGCCGGAGAGAAACTCGCGGTCCTCCGGAAAGACGAGCGGATTGTCGGTGACCGAGTTGGCTTCGATCTCGGTGACGCGGCGCACGTGAGCGATCGAGTCGCGCACGGCGCCGTGCACGACCGGAATGCACCGAAAAGAGTAGGGATCCTGGACGCGCTCGCACTCCGCGTGCGACTGCACGATCTCCGAACCGGCGAGCAGCGCGCGCAGGTTGCCGGCCACGCGCTCTTGCCCGGGATGCGGCCGCAGGTCGTTGATACGCCGGTCGAAGACGCGCTCGCTGCCGAGGTACGCCTCCAACGAGAGCGCCCCGATGACGTCGGCCGCCGCCGCAAGCCGCTCGGCGCGCAAGAGGCACAACGCCGCGATGCCGGTCATCACCTGCGTGCCGTTGATGAGCGCCAGCCCTTCCTTCGCACCGAGCTCGATCGGCTTCAGTCCGGCGCGCTTCAGCGCGGCGGCACCCGGCAACCGCTCGCCGCGGTAGAACGCCTCGCCCTCGCCGATCAGCACCAGCGTCATGTGCGCGAGCGGCGCAAGGTCTCCGCTCGCTCCCACGGAGCCTTGACACGGCACGACCGGCGTGACGCCGCGGTTGAGCATGGCGACGATCGTGTCGAGCGTGTCCGGCTTGACACCGGAGTGACCGGCCGACAGCGAGTTGGCGCGCAGCGCTCCCGTGGCGCGCACGAACGGAATCGCGAGCGGGTCGCCGGTCCCCGCCGCATGGCTGCGCACGAGGTTGATCTGCAGCTGGACCGCGTCGGCGGGGTCGATCGAAATGTTCGCCAGCCGCCCGAAGCCGGTCGTAACGCCGTAGATCGGCTCGCCGCTGGCGAACTGCGCTTCGACGAAGTCGCGTGCGCGAACCACGCGCGCCCGCGCCGCGGCAGCGATCTCCACCGGCGCGCCCAGCGCGATCGCCTCGAGCGCCTCCAGCGTGAGGCGATGGCCATCCAGTTCGACCGTCACAAGTTCGCCCAGTTCGGGTGCGGCATCGGTGCGAAGGGCGGCCCGTTCTGAATCACGATCGTCTCGTGGTCCTGCAGCCGGATCGCCCGCGGGTTACTGCCGTGCCAGCGCTTTCCGTCGACCCAGATCGCCAGACGGTGCCCGTGCGAGGCCGTTAGCGGGCCGGCCTGAGTCCAACTCAGCTCCGGCCCCCAGACGTCGAAGAACTGGCCGACGTTGAAACTGCCTCGCACCGGCGATTCTATGTGGATGAATCCGTCGGCGTTGTGCGTGTGCAGCCAATAGAGGCAGCCCGCTCCTTGCGGGATACCGATTCCGGCTGGCAGCGTGATCTGCCGTCCGCGATCGAATAGTGCCAAGTACGTGTGAACATGCTCGGCTGCGCCTTCCTGCCGGTCGCAGTGAATGCCGTCAATCGGCAAGCCTCCGAAAAAACTCTGCGCGACCACGAGGGGCGCGATCAAAAAATGCATGGCCGTCGTCTTCGTGTGCATAACGGAAAAAACTTGTGGACAGCTTGTGAATTGCCTTCGCCGCGCGCTTGTCCAACGCTTTGTCAGCGTGCTACGATGCACGAGCTTCGAGCTTCATCGAAGTGCGACGAACGTATCGTTCGTGACCAATGCAAAATGCGTGACACACCGCGATGAGCGGCGTTCCGCAGCAACGGTCAAACCGCCAGCCGGCGTCGGTGGGGTCCCTCTAACGAGGAGCCAAACAGGCGAGGCAAAGGTGAGTGAATACGTCGGAGCCCGTCGAGCAATCGACGGGTTTCGTTATTGTTTGGACCACTCGCCGAAAAATCAGCGGGTCTCACTCTGGTTTGGCTTGTATTTGGCGGTGATTTCCGAGGCGAGGGCGGCGATGCGCGTTCGGGCCTCGGGCGGATCGAGGACTTCGGCCTGCGCGCCCCAGCCGAGCGTCCAACGCACGAGCTCGTCGATGTCGGCGACGCCGTAGACGATCTCGACAGATCCGTCCGCGAGCTGCTCCACCTCGCGCTCGGCGACGATCCGCGCCGCCGCCGCGGCCTTAGCGACGCGCGGCGCGAAGCGCACGCGCACCTGGGTCGTCCCGTCGCCGTGCAGCACGCCGCTGATCGAGGCGGCTGCGTAGGCCTCCACGCTGAAGTCGGCCGGCCGAGCGAACGTGCGCGCGAGCACGACCGGCTCGCTGACGTTGTCGACGGCGAACGTGCGCTTATCGCGGCGCTTGTGATCGTAGGCGACGCAGTAGACGCGACCGGCGTTGATGATGAACCCGTAGGGATCGACCGTACGCGTGGTCGCGTTGCCGTCCTTATCGCGATATCGGAAACGCATGCTGCGCGAGTTGCGCTCGGCGGACGAGAGCAGCGCGAACGCGCGCTCGCCGCGCTTGTCGAGCCGGATCTCCGAGAGCCGAAAGGCGACCGGCGAGCCCGCCTCGATCCGCGCGCGCGCCCCGCCGCTCGCGCTGCCGACGAGCTTCTCCGCTACGTCGTCGATGGACGCGCCGATCGTGCCGCCTATGCTCGCCCCGAGCGAGCGCAATGCAACGAGCCCGAAGAGCTCGCCGCTGGATAGGTCCAGACGTTTGAGGCTGTAGCCGGCCGCGAAGCGATACGCGTTCGCCCCGCGATCGAAGTAGAGCGGAAAACCCGCGTCGGTCAGAATGGCGAGGTAGCGCCGCAGGCTTCGCGTGCTCGGCCGGCTGCCGCCTTCCGCGACCCGGTCCTTGAGGTCTTCGAAGGCGTGACGTCCCTGATCGATCGCGTTGAGCAAGCGTACGAGCAAGACGACTTTCGACTCGCCCTCTCCGGTCATCGCGATTGCGTGTCGGGCGCCGGCTTCGGGAAACAGCCGTCGGGCGCGTTGATCGGCGGCGCGCCGGCGCGCGGCGGCGTCGCCGTGAGGCCGATCTCGACGGGATAGAAAGAGCCGCCGTCGGTCATCGTCTGCACGACCGTGTGGTACGTCTGACCCGGCGCCAGATCGAAGGCCGACACTTGGTACGGCACCGATTCGCGCACGCAGCCGAGCTCGACGAGATCGTTGTCGACGAGGAACGCGCCCCGCGCGGGGCCTGCGAGCGGCTTGAAATAGAGGTACGCGGGCGCGGGCGAGGTGCCGGGGTTGGTCATGGTCAGGTTGATCGTGTGCGAGACGCCGTAGTCGCCATAATCGTGCCCGGTCGCGCGGCCGTCGACGCTGGGCGGCGTGGGCTCGGTGTCCCCGATCACGACCGTGGCATCGGCGCCTCCCGCGACGTAACTCAGATTCTCCGTGCCGAAGCCGCCGATCGCATAGACGCCGGTCCTGTGATGTCCGTCTCCGGGCAGCACTGGGCCGTCGAGCAGCGTGCGCGGATCGATGCCCGAGGAGGCCGCCAGCACCGTGACGACGACCGGTCCGCCCGACAGTACGCGCAGGTCGACGGTTCCCGAAATCAGCTGCTGTGCCGTCATCGGCATGTCGCTCACGAGGTAGGGTTGAGCCTGCGGGAGAGTGACGACGATGCCCTCGCCGCGGGCCTTGGTCAGCATGAAGTTTTTCGTCAGCGTCTGGCCGACGTGCATGACGTCCATGTTCGGGCCTGCCGTCGCCTCGACGAGCTGTACGGACGCCGGATCGGCCGACTCGGCGGTCAGCACGACCAGTAAGCGGCGTGGGTCGGCGACGTCGTCGTGGTAATAGAAGAGCCGCGCGGGCGTCGTGGAGACGGTGCCGCGGAACAGTACGCCGTCTTGCGCGACGTGCTCGGGATCGTCGTCGTAGAAGAGCACACCGGGCTGAAAGGGCGGCTGCGCGACGGCCTGCAGCGTGACCACCGTCGTACCGGTCTGATCGAAGTATTCGCCGTTGCCGCTGATCTGCACCGGCACCGAGAGCTGTACGCTCTGGCCGGGCGCGGGCGCTGAGGGCGCGAGGTCCGGCGCTCCGACGGTCACGCGGGCCCCGGGCTGCGCTTGCGTGATGCTTTTGACCCAGCGCGTTGCCGCCGCAGTCAGCCAGTCGGGATCCAACGGATTGCCCGTGACGCTGAGCGTCGTCTGCGGCACGATCGTGCCGGCGTTGAATGCGACGCGAATCGCAATCGTGGCCTGTGCGCCAGCCGCGTCGGCGAGGTGCAGGACGTCGCTGCCGGTCGCCTGCGTCGCCGTGATCGTGACGGTGTTTGAGTCGGGGCTGACGGCCACGTTGACGAGCGGCCGATCGAGCGTTGCCTGCAGCGGCGCGGTCGCTCCCGTCACGGTGAGGACCTGCTGCTGCGCGGGATTGAGATTGAGGCTCGTCGCCGAAACGTTCAGCGCGGGACCGGGCGTGAGCTGCGCCAGGACGACTCCTAGAAGCAGCGCGTGCACGTCAACGCTCGGCGACGGTCGGCGTTATTACGTTACCGCGGGTTCCGGAGGCGGAGGCGCGGCCGGCGGTTCCACCGACGGAATCTTGGCGTACTTCAGTTTGTCCGGATCGTCGGGGTCGATGTCGGCTAGAATGTGGTCGCCCGAGCTGAACTCGCCCTTGAGCATCTCCTCCGCAATCTCGTCCTCGACCATGCGCTGAATCGCACGGCGCAGCGGACGCGCGCCGAACTGCGGATCCCAGCCCTTGCGGGCGAGCAGCGATTTCGCGGTGTCGGTGACCTTCAGCTCCATCTCCTGGGCGCGGACCTCGCGGATGACCTTCTCGAGCTCGAGCGTCACGATCTTTTCGATCTGTTCGCGCGTGAGCTGGTGGAAGACCAGCACCTCGTCGACGCGATTGAGAAACTCCGGACGAAACGTCTGCTTCACTTCCTCGAGCACGCGGTTCTTCATCCGCTCGTACGCCTTGGCTTCGTCCTCGGTCGAGAGCCTCTGCGGACGGAAGCCGATGTCGGTGGTCGTCGTCATGCCGGTCGCTCCGACGTTGCTCGTCATGATGATGACCGCGTTCTTGAAGTCGACCTGGCGCCCCTGAGAGTCGGTCAGTCGGCCGTCCTCCAGAACCTGGAGCAGCAGATTGAAGACGTCCGGATGCGCCTTCTCGATCTCGTCGAGCAGCACGACCGAATACGGACGCCGCCGCACGGCTTCGGTGAGCTGGCCGCCTTCTTCATAGCCGACGTATCCGGGAGGCGCGCCGACGAGTCGGCTGACGGAGTACTTCTCCATGTACTCCGACATGTCGATGCGGATCATCGACTCCTCGTCGTCAAACAAAAACGCGGCGACGCTGCGCGCGACCTCGGTCTTGCCGACGCCCGTCGGGCCGAGGAAGATGAACGAGCCGATCGGGCGATTCGGATTCTTCAACCCCGCGCGCGAACGCCGAATGGCGCGCGTGATCACCTGAATCGCCTCTTCTTGCCCGACGACGCGCTCGTGCAGCAGCTCGCCCATCTTGAGCAGCTTCTCCGTCTCGGCTTGAGCGAGACGATGCACGGGTATCCTCGTCCACGACGCGACGATCTCGGCGACGTTCTCCGCGGTGACCTTGAGAGTCCGCTCCCCCTGCGTCTTACGATCGCGCCACTCTTGCTCGAGGTTGGCCTTCTCCAGGCGCAGCTTTTCTTCTTTATCACGGATCGAGGCAGCCTTGTCGAACTCTTGGTTCTTGACGACGGCTTCCTTTTCGGCGATCAGCTGGCGCAGCTGTGCGTCGGCTTCGCGAATCGCCGGAGGCGGCAGGGTCGCCTGCAAACGCACGCGCGACGACGCCTCGTCGATCAGGTCGACGGCTTTGTCGGGCAAGAACCGGTCGGTGATGTAGCGATCGCCGAGGCGCGCGGCGCTGACGAGCGCCTCGTCGGTGATCTGCACCTTATGGTGCGCCTCGTAGCGGTCGCGCAGGCCCTTGAGAATCTCGATCGTCTCCGCGACGGTCGGCTCGCCTACCATAACGGGCTGGAAGCGCCGCTCTAACGCGGAGTCTTTTTCGATGTGCTTGCGAAACTCGTTGAGTGTCGTCGCGCCGATGCACTGCAGCTCGCCGCGCGCCAACGCCGGCTTGATGATGTTGCTGGCGTCGATCGCGCCTTCCGCCGCACCCGCGCCAACGAGCGTGTGCAGCTCGTCGATGAAAAGGATGATCTCACCTGCGGCGCCGCGGATCTCGTCCATGACGCGTTTCATGCGCTCCTCGAACTCGCCGCGATACTTCGTGCCGGCGACGAGGCCCGCGAGATCGAGTGTGATGACGCGGCGGTCGCGCAGCGGCTCGGGGATGTCGCCCTTGACGACGCGCTGCGCGAGGCCCTCGGCGATGGCCGTCTTGCCGACTCCGGGCTCGCCGATCAGCGCGGGATTGTTCTTCGTGCGGCGCGACAGAATCTGAATGACGCGCTCGATCTCGGAGTTACGCCCGATCACCGGGTCGAGCTTGTTGTCGCGAGCGAGCGTCGTGAGATCGCGCCCGTACGCATCGAGCGTTGGGGTTTTGCTTTTGCCCTTGGGGGCGGCGGGTTGGCCTTCGGCTCCGAGCAGCGACGTCGTCTGGACGCGTACCTTCGCGGGATCGACGCCGAGGTTGGTAAGCACGCGGGCGGCTACGCCCTCGCCCTCGCGAATCAAGCCGAGGAGCAAGTGCTCGGTCCCGATGTAATTGTGATTGAGCTGGCGCGCCTCTTCGAAGGCGAGCTCGATCACGCGCTTGGCGCGCGGCGTGAAGACCATCTCTTGCTGGACGGTCTGGCCGCCGCGTCCGACGATAGCCTCGACTTCTTGACGGACCTTAGAGAGATTGACGCCGAGCGATTCCAGGACCTTAGCCGCGAGGCTCTCGCCCTCGGAGATGATGCCAAGGAGAATATGCTCGGTTCCAATGTAATTGTTGCCGAGACGCTGCGCTTCTTCTTGAGCAAGCACGATACTGCGCCGCGCTCGCTCGGTGAAGGGCTCCCACATCGACATCGCTCTGGCTCTTCTCCTTCCTATCCTTACATATAGACTCTACCCGTCCCAGAGCAGTTTCGTGACAGGGGGCTTGGGCCCCGTTGGAGCGGAGGTTTGCCACACGGGCCGCGGAACCTCGCAGCCATGCCCACCGTCGAACAGGTTCGCGAAGCGCTCGCCGACGTCAAGGATCCGGAGCTCAACCTCGGCATCCTCGAGCTCGGGTTGGTCTACGACATTACGGCCGAGGGAGCAAACGGTGAGAACGTCACCGTGATGATGACGCTGACTTCGCCGATGTGTCCCGTCGGCCCGATGTTCATGCAGTCGGTGAAAGATCACGTGCTCGCGATCGACGGCGTAACGAACGCCAACGTCGAGATCACCTTCACGCCGCCCTGGGATCCGCACACGATGGCGTCCGACGACGTCAAGGCTCTGCTGGGGATCTGGTGATTTCGAAGCGCCCAATACGGAAATTATTGTGATACGAAGCGGCGTGGGAAGATGCGGGTTGGGATTTCGCGGAATGCCGGATCCCCGCACTGCCAGAGCAAGAACGCGTACTCGTCCGTAAGCAGCTGTTCGCTCTGCGTGCGTGAGGCGGCGAGGAATCCGTGGCCGGCGTCGTAGTCGACGCGCAATAGAATCGGGCGTCCGCTGGTCGTCGACGTTTGCAGGCGCGCGGTCATCTTCGCGAGCTCCCAGGACGAAACCCGCGGATCGTTGTAGCCCGTGATCAGCATGACGGCCGGATAGGGCGTGCCCGGAACCACGTGTTCGTACGCGTCCATCGCGTAGAGCGCCTTGAAGCCTACCTCGTTCTTCACCGTGCCGAACTCGGGCGTGTTCGGCGGTCCGTTGGGCGAGAATTCCTGACGCAGCGCGTTGCTAGCGCCGACGACGTCGAGTGCGGCGGCGAAGAGGTGCGGCTCCGCCGTGATGGCGCGGCCGATCGTGATGCCTCCCGCGCTGGTGCCTTCGCCCGCGAGGTGCGCCGAGGACGTGTATTTGTGCGCGATCAGCCAGCGGCCGCAGGCGATAAAATCCTGCCACGTATGCGGCTTCGTCGCGATCATTCCGGCCTGGTGCCACGCTTCGCCGTACCAGCCGCCGCCGCGCGGATGACACACGGCGAACACGCCGCCGCGTTCGAGCCACGCGATGCGCGTGGCGCTGAACCCGGGGTTGATCTCGATCCCGTACGCACCATAACCTTCGAGATACGTGGGATGCGAGCCGTTGCGCTTGAGCCCTCTGCGGTACACGATCGACAGAGGAACCATCGTTCCGTCCGCGCTGCGTGCCTGCACCTCGGACGAGGTATACGGCGACGTATCGACGCGAGCAATCTCCTTGAGGTGCGTGTCTGTAACGTTGCCCTGCCCGTCGACCACGTAGTAGAGCAGCGAGTGCGTCCAGCCGGTCAGCCCGAAGACCGCACCGGCAACGCGCGGATCGGTCGATATCGCGTTGATCGAGCCTTGGAACGGCAGCTTGACGGTGGTCGAGGCGCCCGGCGCGCCGTCGGCGCCGAGCGAGACCCGCGTGATCCGGCCGAATCCGCCGTCGCGCGAGAGAACGTATAGGCCGTCCGAGGCGACGCCAAGCGACTCGACGACGGAGCGGCTCGCGGGGATGACGAGCTGCGCCGCGGCGATGTTGGGCGCCGCGAGCGACGTCGCGACGACCTTGAACGCGGGTGCGTTTTTATGCGTCTGGAGATAGATCGTCGAACCCTCGAGGTCGTAACCGGTGACGTCGTCGTCGGTGGTCGCAACCGGTTCCCAGGCAGTGGCGGCGTCCGCCGTGGCGACGCGTGCGGCGTAGATCGTCTGTTCGTTCTGAACGCCGTGCGCGATGACCGCGAGCGTGTACTCCGAAGCGGGCGAGTAGACCACGATCGGAAAATCGGTGAGGCCGAATGGTACCTTCGGGTTCACCCCATATCCGAACACGGGGGGATCGCTGTCGGGATCCCGGCCGAGCACGTGCAGGTAGGCGACCGCGCGCGTCTCCTTGTCGTTCTCCGACTCGCCCGGCTTCAGCTTCGGGAAGCGCACGTAATAGAACGACTTGTTATCGGGCAGCCAGCTCGTGACGCCGATGTAGTACGCGCGGTCGATCGCGTCGGGAAGGACTTGACCCGTCGCGGTCTCGACGACGTGGATGACCGCCGCCTCGGAGCCGCCCTCCGAGATGCCGTAGGCGACGCGGCTGCCGTCGAGCGACGGGAGGAAGTAGT
This sequence comes from Vulcanimicrobiota bacterium, assembly GCA_963723485.1. GTDB lineage: Bacteria > Vulcanimicrobiota > Vulcanimicrobiia > Vulcanimicrobiales > Vulcanimicrobiaceae > Cybelea. Next base: position 678,774 of record CAVRQS010000003.1, read on the forward strand.
TGATCGTGTAGTGCTTGCCGGTCGTCGCCAGCGCCTGCGGATCTACCAGCACGCGCTCGGCGCCGCCCGCGATGTTGCGCACGTAGAGCTTCGGCGAATTGTCGCCGGGATTGAGCTTTTCGTAGAAGTAGTACGGCCCGTCGATCGTCACGCCCGTCACGCTGGCGCCGGCGTTGTCGAGCACCTTGATTCGATCGAAGAGCTGCTGGCGCGCCGGGCCGAGCCGGCCGAGCACCGCCCGCGCGTACGCGTTCTGCTCTTTGAAGAAGTCGACGACCACCGGATCCTTCATGTTTTCGAAGTACCGGTACGGGTCGGTGACCGACGTGCCGTAGATCGTCTCCGCCACTGGGCGCGTGGGCGGGACCGGCGGCGGGGTGGGAAAGCTCTGGGCCGCAGGCGCTGTCGCGTGGAGTGCGCCGACTGCGGCGAGCCCGAGGGCGCAGACAAAAACGAAAAGAACGCAACGCAACATGGAGGCCGTATTTGTTGGCGCGGCTCGCGCTGCCCTTTTTGAAGGATGACAAGGGGAGCGGAGTGTGCAAGGTGAGCGCGTGAAGACCCGCGCCGAAAAATACGCCGAGCTGCGCGCGAAGACCGAACAAGCGGCGTTACCCGCCGGGCGCGAGGCCGTCGAGAAGCAGCACGAGCGCGGCAAGCGCTCCGCGCGCGAGCGCGTGGAGGCGCTGGTCGACGAGGGATCCTTCGACGAGCTGGACCGCTTCGTCGTCCACCGTACCAACGCGTTTGGGCTCGACGAAAGGGAGTTTCTCGGCGACGGCGTGATCACCGGGCGCGCCACGCTCGACGGCCGTCAGATCTTCCTCTTCTCGCAAGACTTCACCGTGCTCGGCGGCTCTCTCGGCGAGGCGTTCGCCGAAAAGATCTGCAAGGTGATGGACCTTGCGCTGCGCACCGGATCGCCGCTGATCGGCATCAACGACTCGGGCGGCGCGCGCATTCAGGAGGGCGTCGTTTCGCTGGGCGGCTACGCGGAGATCTTCTGGCGCAACGTGCAGGCGAGTGGGGTGATCCCGCAGCTGAGCCTGATCGCCGGGCCGTGCGCCGGCGGCGCCGTATACTCGCCGGCGATCACCGACTTCATCTTGATGACGGAAAAGATTTCGCAGATGTTCATCACTGGGCCCGAGATCATCAAGACGGTGACCGGCGAGGAGGTGTCGTTTGAGGAGCTCGGGGGGGCGACGACCCACGCAACGCGCAGCGGCGTCGCCCATCTGGTCGCGGCCGACGAGGACCATCTGGTCGAGGTGACGCGCGCCCTCTTCTCCTTCTTGCCGCAGAACAATCGCGAGAAACCCCCGAGCTTCGACTGCGACGACGATCCGCATCGCGTCGCGAGCGCGCTCGACGGCGTGGTCCCCGACTCACCGAACAAGCCCTACGACATGCACGAGGTGGTCGACGGCGTCGTGGATTACGGCGATTTTTTCGAGATCGCGCCGCTCTACGCGCAAAACATCATCTGCGGATTCGCTAGAATCGACGGCGAGACGGTGGGCATCGTCGGGAATCAGCCGAACGTGCTCGCCGGCGTGCTCGATACGCGCTCATCCGTCAAGGCAGCGCGGTTCGTGCGGTTCTGCGATGCGTTCAACATCCCGCTCGTGACGTTCGTCGACGTGCCGGGATTCCTGCCGGGGATCGATCAGGAGTTCGGCGGCATCATTTTGCATGGGGCGAAGCTGCTCTATGCCTACGCCGAGGCGACCGTGCCGAAGATTACCGTCATCACGCGCAAGGCGTACGGCGGCGCGTACGACGTGATGGCGAGCAAACACATCCGTGCCGACGTCAACCTCGCGTGGCCGACCGCAGAGATCGCGGTGATGGGCGCGGAGGGCGCGGTGAAGACGATCTTCCGGCGTGAGCTCGCCGCGGCGAGCGACAAAGACGCGAAGATGCAGCAGCTCGTCGACGAATACGAGGAGCGCTTCGCCAACCCGTACATCGCCGCGCAGCGCGGCTACGTGGACGACGTGATCGAGGCGAGCCAGACGCGGAGCGCGCTGGCGACGGCGCTCGAGATGTTGCGCGACAAGCGCGTGCCGCGGCCCGAGCGCAAGCACGGCAACATCCCGTTGTAACGCGAGGAGATTGCGATGCCGGACGACATCGAGGTCGAGACCGACAAGCTGCGCGAGCAAGTGGATGACGCGCGGGAGGAGGCAGGCGGCGAACACGGCGCGCCGTGGCTGCGCTACGTCGGTTTGGGTGCGGCGATCTTTGCGGTGGTGGCGGCGGTCTCGGCGTTGCGCGCAAGCGATCTGATCAATGAGGCGACCATCGACCAGATCAAGGCGTCGGACACGTGGGGCGAGTATCAGGCCGCCCGCGGGAAAGAGCACATGTACTCGATCGCGATCGACAACCTGAGCGACGGCGGATCGAAGAACGCGGTCCGCGTGCGCGCCTATCGCGGCGAGGTGGCTAGCGAGGTCTCGAAAGAAAAGAAGCTTCAGGCCGAGGCGCGCCGGCTGGAGGAAGACTCGGTCGCGGAGATCGGCCGCCACCACGCCTTCGAGTACGCGGTCGCGCTGCTGCAGGTAGCAATCGCCCTGGGCGCGGTCGGCGCGCTCGCGCGCTCGAGGCTCGCGTGGTGCGTCAGCCTGGTCGCCGGTGGCGTCGGTATCGTCTTCTTTATTAGGGGATTCATGTTGTGAAATTGCTCGATGGAAAGCGCGTCCTCGTTACCGGCGTCGCCAATCGCTGGTCGATCGCGACCGGCATCGCGCATAAGCTGCACGAGAACGGTGCGCAGATCGCGCTGACGTATCAGGGCGACCGCGTCAAGGATGAGGTCGAGAAGCTTGGCGCCGAGCTCGGCGGGGCTCCGGCGTTCGAGTGCGACGTCTCCGACGATGCCTCGCTCGCGGCGATGCGCGAGGCACTCCTCGAGCGGTTCGGCAAGATCGACGCTCTCGTCCATTCGATCGCGTACGCCAACAAGGAAGATCTGGCGGGCAAGGTATTCGACACGTCGCGCGGCGGCTTTTCGCTCGCGCTCGACGTCTCGTCGTACTCGCTGATCGCGCTCGTGCACGCGCTGCGCGAGGCGTTCAACGACAACGCCTCGATCATGGCGCTCACCTATCTCGGCGCGACGCAAATCGTTCCCAACTACAACCTGATGGGGATCGCCAAAGCCGCGCTCGAGGCCGCGATGCGCTACCTCGCGTTCGACCTCGGCGACCGCGGCATCCGCGTCAACGCGATCTCCGCGGGGCCGATCAAGACGGCGAGTTCGCGGCAAGTCGGCGGCTTCTCGAGGATCCTCGACCTCGTGCCCAGGGTCGCACCGCTGCGCCGCAACGTCACCCCGGACGACGTCGGCAACGTGGCGGTGTTTCTCGCGTCCGATCTCGCGAGCGCAGTGACGGCCGACGTGCATTTCGTCGACGCCGGCTATCATGCGATGGGACTGTTCGCTCTTTAAATGTTTGGCAAGATCCTGATTGCAAATCGGGGTGAGATCGCGGTTCGGATCATTCGGACCGCGCGCGAGATGGGCATCGAGAGCGTCGCGGTCTATTCGGATGCCGACCGCGGCGCGCTTCACGTCGAGCTGGCCGACGAGGCGTACGCGCTCGGGGCCGCGGCGCCGGCGCATAGCTATCTCAACGTCGAGAAGCTGATCGATTGCGCGCGCCGTTCCGGCGCGGAGGCGATCCATCCCGGCTATGGTTTTCTCGCCGAGAACGCCGCTTTCGCGCGCAGCGTCGTCGAGGCAGGCCTCGCGTGGATCGGGCCGCACGCCGACGCCATCGACGCGATGGGCGACAAATTGCGCGCACGTCGGCTGATGCATCGAGCCGGCGTCCCCATCGTGCCGGGCGGAAGCGAGAGCGTGCCGGACGCGCAAGCTGCGCGCGCGGCGGCTCAGACGTATGGATTGCCCCTCGCGCTCAAGGCGGCGGGCGGAGGCGGCGGCAAAGGGCTGAAGATCGCGCGCTCGATCGACGAAATCGAGCCGGCGTTCGAGACCGCGCGCCGCGAGGCCGAGGCGTACTTCAACGACGGCACGATCTACGCGGAGCGCTACCTCCAGAACCCCAAGCACGTCGAGCTGCAGATCCTCGCGGACAAACACGGTCGCGCAGTGCACGTGGGCGAGCGCGACTGTTCGCTGCAGCGCCGGCACCAGAAGCTGTGGGAAGAGACGCCGGCAGACGTTTCAGAAAAGGTGCGCACGGCGATGCGCGAGGCCGGCCTGCGCGCCGCGAAGGCCATCGGCTACGACTCCGTCGGCACGATGGAGTGCCTCGTCTCCGGAGACGCGTTCTACTTCCTCGAGATGAACACGCGGATCCAGGTGGAGCACACCGTCAGCGAGATGATCTCGGGCCTGGACCTCGTCCGCGAGCAGATTCGCGTCGCGGCCGGCGAGCCGCTCGGTTACGGCCAGAGCGCCGTGCGCTTCCGTGGGTTCGCGATCGAGGCGCGCGTCAATGCCGAGGACCCCGCGCAAAACTTCCGGCCGGCTCCCGGAACCATCACCGCGTATCGCGAGCCCGGCGGCATTGGAGTTCGCGTCGACTCCGCAGCCTATCCCGGCTGGACGATCCCCGAGCAATACGACTCGCTGATCGCCAAGCTCGTCGTGTGGGCGCCGGATCGCGAAGGGGCAATCGCGCGACTGCGCCGGGCGATCGACGAGTACACGATCGAGGGGGTGCCGACGACACTGCCGCTGCTGCGCGGGCTGTGCGAGTACGCGCCGGTCGCCGGCGCGACGTATGGCACCGCGACGCTGGAGGCCTTCGCGGAAACCTGGCGCCTCGCGGTCGCCAACGGGCTTGCGCCCGCAGCGCGCAAGCACGGCACGGCATCGATCCCGGCTCGGCCCTCGCGCCGGCTCGCCCCGCGCTTGGGCGCGATGCGCAAGCGCACCGCGTCGGCGAGCGGAAACGACGTGATCTCGCCGATGCACGGAATCATCGTAGAGCTCGACGTCGCCGTGGGCGACGCGATTGCCGAAGGTCAGGTCGTGGCCGTCATCGAGGCCATGAAGATGATGAACGAGATCCGCGCGCATCGCACCGGGACGGCAACGGCGATCCACGCCGCCCCCGGCTCGAGCGTCGAGAGCGGCTCGCGGCTGATTACGTTATCGTAAACGCGATTACGGTGACACGGCGCGAGTGGCGTGGATCGTTTGGCCGTTTTGGTAAAGCGTTAGTCCGCTCACCGCACCGGAGGCGTTGCGGTCGAATGTAATCTGGGCATCGACCGCCTTATAAAAGAAGTGGTCTTTTGCCGAGGCGTACACTGGGGCCGCGGGCTGACCCGTGAGTTGGACGTAGAGCGTGTCGCCTCGTAGGGTCACCGCGAACGTCCCGCCGTCGATTCGGTACGAGCCGACGTACTGCGCAAGCGTCCCGGCAGCGAGCGAGATCTCGGACGGAAACGGCGGAGGCAGCTGCGCGACGACCGGTTGACCTCGAGCATCGAGGCGAACGGCGGGAACTACCATCCCCGCCTGCGACAGGCGCAGCCCTACGATCGCATCGCCCGAGCGCAGGAATTTGAACGTCGCGCGCACCCGTGCCGCGTAATACGTATCCGTCCCGATGCGCGTGTACGTAAGCGTCGGTTGCGGAAGCAGCGCGATTGCCAACTGGTCGGGCCTCGCGGCGACCGCGACGGTGAACGTCATGCCGGCGCCGGCGTTGCAGTAGATTCCATTGTAGGTTTTCGAGTCCGTATCCGACGCGGGCACCGACGACGGGCATAGGCTGATCGCATAGCTTGGCATCAGCACGTGCGCCGCGATATCGGTTACGCCGGGGCCGCTGCTGAGCACCACGACGCCGACCTTGCGGTCGCGCGAGACCGCTACGTCGGCGTGGAAGCCGCGCGTATCGCCGTCGTGACCGATCACGCCCGACGTCGAGTCGATATTCCACACCAAGCCGATCTCATGACCCGGCATTCCTTGAGTGCGCGGTCGCTGCGCGAAGAGGCAGGCCCCCGCGAGCGGGCCGATACCCATGTTGCAGCGTAGGTACTTCAACATATCGCTGACGCTCGAGACGATTCCGCCGGCGGGGAGAATAGATTGGAAGTGCCAGGTCGGCACGGGATCGCCGGTGCCCATCAGGTGACCCGTTGCGAGCGTCGCCGGATCCTGCGCCGGCCACACGGCGAACGTCGTGTCGTTCATGCCAAGCGGGTTCAACACCGTGTCGCGCACGAGCGTCGGGTACGGCACCTTCGCGCGGTTCGCAAGCAGCTGTCCGAGCAGACCGATCCCATAGTTCGAATACTCATACTTGGCGCCGGGATCGCGGTCGAGCGCGAAGCCGTTCAGGAACGCGTACATGTCCGCGGCGGTATAGTCCGCGTAGGGATCGTCTCCCCCGACGTCGTGCATGTTCGACGGAAGGCGCGGCAGCCCGGAACGCTGCTCGGCCAGATCGAGCAGCGTGATCGCCTTGCCGTCTCTGCTCGGAGCGCGAACGCCCGCCGGCAGATACCTCGAGATGGGATCGCTCAAGCGGACGTCGTTGCGCAGCACCATCGCGGCAAGGGTTGTCGCGGTGAACGTCTTCGTCACCGAGCCGATCTCGAAGAGCGTGTGCGCGTCGACGGCGCGGCCGTTTCCGGCGCTGCCCGCCACGTAGACGCGTGTGACGCCGTGGTCGATCACGCCGACGGCGATGCCGGTGCCTGGGATGGCCGCGGCGCGCGTGTCGAGCGCGGCCTGCAGCGACAGCACCGCGAGAAGCGGGGCGACGAACGCAAACATGCGTGCGCCTTGGCGCCCCGCAGGCGGGCGCCCTGCCCGAGCACGGCGTAGTACGCCAACGATGGCGCGTGACGTCAACGCTTCGGGGATTCCGCTCGAGGCGGTCTACGACGAGGTCGAGGGGACGCCGCACGAGCTCGGCGAGCCCGGCGTCTTTCCGTACGGCCGCGGCGTTCGCGCCGACATGTATCGCGGACGCCTGTGGACGATGCGTCAGTACGCCGGCTTCGGCACCGCGGCGGAATCGAACGCGCGCTATCGCTATCTGCTCGAGCGCGGACAGACGGGGCTCTCCGTCGCGTTCGACCTGCCCACCCAGCTCGGCCTCGACTCCGACGCGCCGCTCGCGCGCGGCGAGGTCGGCAAGGTCGGCGTCGCGATCGACTCGATCGACGACATGGAGATGCTGCTCGCCGACGTGCCGCTCGATAAAGTTACCGTGTCGATGACGATCAACGCGCCCGCCGCGATCCTGCTGGCGCTCTTCTTGGCGGTCGCACGCCGGCGCGGTATTCCCTTCGACGAGCTCGGCGGCACGGTGCAGAACGACGTGCTCAAGGAGTACGCCGCGCGCGGCACCTACATCTATCCGCCCGCGTCGTCGATGCGCCTGGTGACCGACGTGATGGCCTACTGCGCGCGCGAGGTGCCGCAATGGAACACGATCTCCGTGTCCGGCTATCACATCCGCGAGGCCGGCTCCACGGCGGTCGAAGAGATCGCCTTCACGCTGGCCAACGCCAAGGCGTATATGAGCGCGGCGCGCGACGCCGGCATCGCGCTCGACGACGTGGCGCCGCGCATCTCGTTCTTTTGGAACGCGCACAACGACTTCTTCGAGGAGATCGCCAAGTTCCGCGCGGCGCGCTATCTGTGGGCGCGCATCACGCGCGATGAGTTCGGCTGCCGCGACCCGCGCTCGCACGCGCTGCGCTTCCACGCGCAAACCGGCGGGTCGACGCTCACGGCGCAGGAGCCCGAGAACAACGTCGTTCGCGTCGCGCTGCAGGCGCTCGCTGCGGTGCTGGGCGGGGCGCAGTCCCTGCACACCAACGGCAAGGACGAGGCGCTTGCGCTGCCGACCGCCGACAGCGCTAAGACGGCGCTGCGCACGCAGCAAATCATCGCGTACGAGTCGGGCGTGGCCGACGTAGTCGATCCGATGGCAGGATCGTACTATCTCGAGACGCTCACCAACGAGCTCATCGAGCGGGCCGGGCAGCTGATCGGCGAGGTGGATGCGCTCGGCGGAAGCATCGCGGCGATCGAGGGAGGCTGGATGCAGCGGCGCATCGCCGAGTCCGCCTATCGCGCGCAACAAGCCATCGAGCGCGGAGAGCAGGTCGTCGTCGGAGTCAACCGCTTCGCCGAAGTCTCCGACGGAGCAACGATTCCGCTGCAACGAGTCGACGAGCGCGTCGAGCGCGAGCAGGTGGAGCGGTTGAAAGCCTTCCGCACCGAGCGCGATCCCGCAGCCGTCGAAGCCGGTCTCGCGGCAGTGCGCACCGCGGCGGTCGACGGTGAGAATCTCATGCCCCGCTTCGTCGATGCCGTCGACGCCGGCGTCACGCTCGGGGAGCTCTGCGACGTGCTGCGCGGCGTGTTCGGGACGTATCGCTCCAAAGAGATCGTCGCATAGTAGTGGAGATCGATCACGTTGCGATAGTGGTCAAGGACCTCGAGGCAACGCTCCGCCTCTACACGCACGTGCTCGGCTTCAAGGAGATCTATCGCGAGATCGTCTACGATCAAGGCGTCGAGGCGGTCGGCCTGGAGGCGGGCGAGTCGCACGTCGAGCTGCTGCTTCCGTTAGACGAGCGATCGCCGATCGCGCGTTACCGCGGCGACGCCGAGACGAAGCTGCACCACACGGCGTATCGCGTCGCCGATATCGAGCACGCGCTCGAGGAGCTCAAGGCGAAGGGCGTTGCACTGATCGACGAGCGCCCGCGCAAAGGGGCCAACGGCAGCAGGATCGCGTTTCTGCATCCGAAGGCGACGGCGGGCGTGCTCATCGAACTCTGTCAGCCGCATCCGCTCCGTCCTCACCCCTAAGCGGGAAAGCCTAACGACTGCTTGATTTCGGGAAGCCTCGATCGGCGCCGGCGCGCGCTGTTCTGGTCGACGCTCGCGTCGGCCGCGATCCACCTCATCGCGTTGACGCTGCTCTTCTACGCCGTGTCACGGATCCTGATAACCCATGGCTCGAAAGAACTCGTCTCGCAAACCAACGTCACGACGATCGAGCGGCTCGTTCATCCGAGGACGACGACGGCGAAGCCACGGCCGCACCGGACGATTAAGCGGCAAGAATCGGCCCCCGCGAAGATCCAGCCGCACGAGCTGGCGCGCGTGGTCAAGACCGCCGCCTCGCCGGAGCCGCCGCAACGGTTGAGCGCGCCCTCCAACATCGAGCGCGACACGGCCGGCTATGCCAAGGAGGTCGCCAAGCTCAACGCGCTCGACGACCCGCACGCGATCCCCACGATCGATCCCGCCACGCGCGGATCGACGATGAAGAGCTATGCGTTCAACGTTCCCTCGTCGTTACGCGGCTCGGATCAGGGCAATGGGATCATCACGCCGACGCAGGCCTGGCACGACAATGGCCGCGATTGTTACTACGGACGCTACGAGTTTACGTATCCGGACGGTGCGATGGAGAGCGGCAATATCGTGTGGCCGTTCTGTTTCGATCCCGGCGCCGATCCGTTCAAAGAGCCGCCGCACCCGATACCATTCCCGCTGCCGCCGGTCGGATTCAAGCTCCCCTCCGACGAGCAGCTGCCGCCGATCGAGAAGTCGGTGTATCGGCAGTGGGCGGGCGAAACGGGCGCGCCGTCAGTGCCGTAGCAGCGGCGACTGCGCGATTCCGTTGAGCACGAACTGCACCGCCAGCGCCGCGAGAATTATGCCGAGGATGCGGCTGATCACGTGGATGCCGGTCTTGCCGATCACCCTCATCAGCAGCGACGAGGCGCGCATCACCAGCCACGTGACGACAAGCGCAACTATGTAGGCTGCGACGACGACGAGCAGATCGGCTCGGTCGCCGCGCGAGAGGTTGACGAGGAGCAGGACCGTGGCGATCGTGCCCGGGCCCGCGATCATCGGAATGGCAAGTGGAAAGACCGCTGGATTCTCGCCTTCGGCCGCCTCGCGCTCCTCGGCCTCCGTGCGCTTCGCGCCCGTCGGTCGGGCGAAGAGCATGTCGATCGCGATCAAGAACAGCAGAATCCCGCCCGCGATGGTGAAGGCCGGCAGCGTGATGCCGAGATAGTCGAGGATGAGCCGGCCGACGACGCCCATGAACAGGATCACGCCGGTCGCGACGAGCACGGCCTGATCGATGACTTGGTTGCGCCGCTGGGGCGACATGCGCGCGGTCGAGCCCAGCGTCATCGGGATCATACCGATCGGATCTATGATCGTGAACGCGGTCGCGAACGCGGTTGCGACGAATCGGAAGTCCATAGCGCTCGCGCCTATTTGCCGTCAGCCGGCGACGGAGTCCACAATAAATCCAGCGACTCCGCGACCGCGCGGACTCTTCGATCGCGGGTCATCAGCTGCGCCCCGAGCTCCTGCGCGAGCGTCACATAGGTGGCATCGTATGCCGAAATGCTCCAGCGTTCCGCCGTTTCCACGACTCGAATCGATGCTAGCTCGATTCCCTGAGTTTCCAACCTCAAGGGCAACCGGCCCAGCGCCGCAAGGAGTTCGCGCGCCTTCGCGAGCGTCGTTCGCTTTCGCGCGACTGCAACCGAAAGCACGTTATGGATCTCGCTTGTAAGAAGCGGCGGAGCGTACGCGCCGTGCGTCAGTACGGCCGCGGCCATGGACAGAGCCGTCTTGTCGCGCTCGTCCTCAAGCATCCACGACATGGCCGCCGAGGCGTCCAGCACGAGGTTCAACGGCGCCGCCCGCTTTCGATGGCCTTACGCGCCGGCATCCCGATCTTGATCTTCTGGGAGAGCAAGAAGCGCATTGCGTCGCGCGCCTCGTCTTTCGCCTCTCGGAGGGGCCCAAGCTGCGCCACGGGCTCACCCCGGCGGGTCACCACGATGATCTCACCGCGCGAAGCTTCCGCGAGAAGCTCCGAAAAACGCGCCTTTGCCTCGAACGCCGTCACTGTCTTCACCTCTCGGTGCATAGCATGAACTAGTTAACTAGTCAATACGGAAAGGCGACCCCGCTTGAGAAGTCAAACCCTTCGCGCGTGAATTCCATCGCTCGAGCCGTAAACATCGAGGATTTGCGCCGACTCGCGAAGCGCCGTTTACCGCGCGTCGTGTTCGACTACATCGATGGCGGCAGCGGCGCGGAGTTCACGATGCGCGAGAACTGCCGCGTCTTCGAGACGGTGACGTTCCGGGCGCGCAATGCGGTCGCGCGCACGGATTGCCGCCTGCAGACCACCGTGCTGGGAACGCCGATCGAGCTGCCGTTTATGTTCGCGCCGGTCGGCAGCAGCCGCATGTTCTTTCCGCGCGGCGAGTGTGTCGCCGCGGCGGAGGCGGGGAAGGCCGGAACGATCTACACGCTGTCGACGCTGTCGGGTTGCGCGCTCGAAGATGTGAAGGCGGCCGCGACGGGACCCGTGTGGTATCAGCTCTACCTGCTCGGAGGCCGCGAGGCCGCCACCGGCGCGATCGGGCGCGCGCGCGTTGCCGGCTATCGCGCGCTCGTCGTGACCGTCGACACGGCCGTCGCCGGCCAGCGCGAGCGCGACGTCCGCAACGGCGGCTCGGAGCTGGTCAGCGGCAATCTTTTACGCATGCTGCCGCACGTGCCGCAGCTGCTCGCGCGTCCGCGCTGGCTGCTCGACTTTTTGCGCGACGGCGGATTGATGAGGTTTCCCAACGTCGTGCTTCCCGGCGAGGGCGTGATGGCGTACGAAGACATCGCCGCCGCGCTGGAGCGCTCGACCGTGTCGTGGGACGACATGGCCTGGATCCGCGACGCGTGGCGGGGGCCGATCGTGATCAAGGGCGTGCTGAGCGGCGAGGACGCGCGCCGCGCACTCGACGTGGGCGCGGAGGCGATCGTCGTGTCGAATCACGGCGGGCGTCAGCTCGATTACGTCTCGGCGACGCTGCGCGCGCTGCCGGAGGTGGTCGCAGCCGTGGGTGGACGCGCCGAGGTGCTGCTCGACGGCGGCATCCGCCGTGGGAGCGACGTGGTAAAGGCACTCTGTTTGGGCGCGCGCGCGGTGCTGATCGGCCGCGCGTATGCGTACGGTCTGGGCGCCGGGGGCGCTGCGGGCGTTGCGCGAGCCGCCGAGATCCTGCGCAGCGATATCGTTCGCACGCTGCGACTGCTAGGCTGCCTCGACGTCAGCGCACTCGACCGTACCTACGTCGAGTATTAGGGTGTACGTGCGAGGCGCGATGCCGCAGGGCGGCGTCGCGATCGTCGGAAGCCGCACGCCACCGCCCGAAGCCGCCGCGTTTGCATACGAGCTCGCATTTCGCTTGCGCGAACCGATCGTTGCCGGCCTCGCCTTCGGCGTCGACGCCGCCGCGCACCGCGGCGCGCTCGCCGCGGGCGTTCCCACCGTCGCGATCGTCGGCTACGGATTCGGCTGCACGTATCCGCCGGAGCATGCCCAGCTCGAACGGCAAATTCTGCGCGCCGGCGGCGCGATCTCGACGCTTCTTCCTCCCGGTGTGCCGGTATCGGACGAGGCTTTGATCGAGCGGGATCGGATGCAGGCGGAGCATTCGCGCGCGGTCGTGCTCGTCTGCACCGAGAACGGCGGCGGCGCCATGCACACGATCGAGTTCGCTCGCGAGCTGGGGCGGCCGCGGTTTGCGGTTATGCCTCCCGCCGGCGCGGAGAGTTTGGCCGAGTGGGCCGGCAATGTGGTCTGCATCGCGGAGGGAGCAACGCCGCTGCCGTTTGACGTGAGTGCGGCCTTGCTTCTGCTTAAAGGTTAGGCGCCAGGCCGACGTCGATCGAGGTTTCGAAGGTGCGGCCCCACGGCAGCCCCAGCTGCATCGCGGCGATGTGGTATCCTGGGTCGAGCTGCGCCAGGATCTTTTCCGCGTAGCCCCAGAGCAGCGCGCGGTCGCGCTGCGACATCGCGGCCGCGACGTCGGGCGTGAGAAGCGTGTGATCCGGGATGCCTTGTGCGGCGAGCGTCGAGTTGAGGTCCGGGCGCACGAAGTCGTGATAGGCGTAGTCGTCGAGGAACATCGTGAACGTGTACGTCCGGTGCGCGAGGTCGTCGTAGGTGCCCATGCGGCGCCCGGCGCCGGCCGCGATCGCTTCCGCTAGTGCGGTGCCGACCGTATTCGCGTTGGTGTTCCACGCCGAGTACGCGTCGATCTCGCGCGACACGTCGGATGCCAGCAGCAGCTGCGCGAACGCCGCCTGATCCCGATACGACTTCAGATAGGTTAGGTCGGCGACGGCGACGGAGCGCCCCTGCGCGATCGCGGCTGCCATGTCGCCGAGGAGCTGCGAATCTTGAGCCGGTGTCGTTCCCGGTACGCGCACGTACAGCACGATGTCGGGGCGCTCGTCGTCACGCACGCCGCCGCACACGCCGATCAGCGCGTCGATCGCGGTCGAGACCGGCGCATACTCGATTGGATCCTGATATGCCGCCCCCTCAGGCGTCGAGTAGCGCACCGCGATTCGCGGCGTCCAGTTCGCGGCGCGCGCGATCGCGTTGGCGACCAGCGCGGAACCCAGCTCGTCGGCGCCCGGCTCGATCGACGCCCGGCCCGCGAGATTCGCCGTTGCGAGGTCCTGTTGCAAAAGCTGCACGTCGCGGACGTGCAGCCCGACCGGGCCGGCGTCGTCCTGGCCGAGTACGAGCCGGTCGATCGCCCCGTTCGCGGTCAGCTTCAATAGTAGTCGATCGACGGCGAGGTTGCGCCCGCGCGTCGCCATGTATTCGTCCAAGGTCGGCTCGCCGATCAGCTGACGCAGGTGTTGCGCGCGTGCGGCCTCGCTCGGCAGTGGGGGGTCGTGCAGGTTCGCATAGTCCTGCAGGTACGACCAGACCGGATAGGCCGCGAAGAACGGCGTACCGGCGGGAATGCCGGTCGGCGCGAGGCGCATGATCGTGCCGAACGCGCCGATCCACGCGCGCGGCCGGCGGGCGCGCAGATGCGCAAGCTCGCGCAGCCGGAACGCGGCGTCGGCATACGTCGGGCCCGGAACACGCGACGCCGTCAATCCCCCGTAGGCCAGCATGTCGGTCGAGACGACGAACGCGTTCGTCTCCCGCTTCGCAGCCTCGCGATTGAGCCACGCGACGATCGCGTCGGAGCGGCCGGCGGTGAGAAAGCGCCCCTGCAGCTCGCGCGGCGGCGCCTCCACGGTCACGCCGGCGACGCGTCCGAGCACGACCGGAAGCTGCGCTGTCACGGGACGGTCGTCGATCGGCACGAATGCGATCGTCGCGAGGATTAGCGCGAGAACGTGCATCAGATCAGCTCGCGCAGCATGCCGCCGCAGCCGTCGAGCAGCGTTTGCGCTTTTGCCGCGTCGACGCCGCGCCGTTGCATCACGATCGCGATCTTCACGCGTCCGCTGGATGCCTCGAGCAGTTCGCGCGCTCGCTCCTCGCCGACTTCCGCGACGTCGCGCACGAGCCGCAGCGCGCGGCGCCGCAATTTGCGATTGCTGGCAACCACGTCCACCATCAGATTCTGGTGCACCTTGCCGAGGCGCACCATCACCGCGGTCGATAGCGCGTTGAGCGCGATCTTCTGCGCGGTTCCGGCCTTGAGCCGCGTTGATCCGGCCAGCGCCTCGGCACCGGTGGCGAACGCAACGCGAATCTCCGCCGTACGCGCCAGCGCCGAGTCCGCGACGCTCGTGAGCGCGATAGTCAGCGCGCCGATCGCGCGGGCGCCTTCGAGCGCCGCCACGACAAAGTCGGCGCTGCCGCTCGCCGACAACCCTACGACCGCGTCCTGGGCAGCGAAGCGCTCGCGCGCGAGCGCCGCCCCGGCTGCGGCGTCGTCTTCTGCGCCCTCGACCGCGCGAACGAGGGCGGCCTCGCCGCCCGCAACGTGTGCCTGGACTAACTCCGCCGCGCTGCCGAAGGTCGGCGGAATCTCCGACGCGTCGAGCGTCCCGATGCGGCCGCTGCTGCCCGCACCGACGTAGTGCAGCCGGCCGCCGTGCGCGAGCCGCTCCGCGATCGCCTCGACCGCGCGCGCGAGGGCGTCGGATTGCGCGAGCACGGCGTCGGCCGCCGTGCGTTGATCGCCGACGAGCGTCTCGACGAGAGCGCCCGTGCCGAGTTGGTCGAGGCCGGCCGTTTGCGGATTGACGTCCTCCGTCGGGGGCCGATCTGTGGTCATCTCGTCAGCGCGCGCGGCACTCCGCCGCGACGCGTTCGAGCAGCTCGTTCAGTCGCAACGGGGCGATCGCTCCGAGAACGACGGCACGGCGCGCTCCGGTCGCCGCGGGTACGTTGGCCGGGCGACCACGCAGCGTTTCGTAGCCGAGCACGGCGAACGCAATCGCCTCCTTGGCGTCGGCGGGTAAGCCCATCGAATCCGATCGTTCGACGCGCGCCCCTTTCAGCCGTGCGGCCAGGCGCGCGAGCAGCGTCGGATTGTTCGCGCCGCCGCCGGCGGCGATGACGCGCGCGTTTCCGTAGCCTTGGCCCTCGATCGCCGTCGCTACCGTGGCGGCGGTGAGCTCGGTTAGTGTCGCGGCGCCGTCTTCGGTCGAAAGGTTGGCGAGCGCGCGCTCATGGCGGGCGAGAAACTGTGCGCCGAAGCGCTCGCGCCCGCTCGTCTTGGGCGGCGGCAAGGCGAAATATTCGTCGGTAAGCATCGCGGTCAGCAGCGCATCGTCGACGCGGCCGGCCGCCGCAAGGGCGCCCTCGCGATCGAACGATTGCGCGCCCCTCGTGCGCGCGCGGACAAAGGCGTCGAGCAGCATGTTGGCGGGACCGGTGTCGAACGCGATGGCGTCCTCGGGCGACGCGCCCCTGCGCAGCAGCGTCACGTTGGCGATTCCTCCGAGGTTTAGGGCGACGCGATCCTCGTTGGTACTGGAAAGCAGGAGCGCGTCGACGCGCGTCACCAGCGGCGCCCCTTGTCCACCGGCCGCGCAGTCCGCGCTGCGAAAATCGTAACAAACCGTGGCACCCACGGCTTCACGGATCGCGAAGGCATCGCCGATCTGCAGCGTCACCCGTGCCGGCCCATCGTGCCAGATCGTCTGCCCATGCGACGCGACATAGTCGATCGTGTCCGTTCCCGCGATCCCGGATGCCGCCCGAGCATAGGCGTCGCCAAGCTCCCGATGCAGCCGCGCCACCGCAGCGATGTCGCCTTCGTTAGGGGGTAGAACTGCCAGGAGCTTCTCGCGCAGGTTCGGATCGAACGGATATGTCTCGAAGCGCTCCAGCTTTATCTGATACCCGGCGTCGCTCGGCACGATGCCGATCGCTGCTGCGTCGACTCCGTCGAGCGATGTGCCGCTCATCAGTCCGATTGCACGCATCGTACGATCGCTTCGTAGAACGAGGCGCGGAGATCGCGGGTGTCGGCACGGCCGAAGTAGACGCCGTTTGTGAGCAGCACGCCCTGCAGGTCGCGCACCGGGTCGGCCCACACGCACGTGCCGACGAAGCCGGTGTGGCCGAAGGACGAGAAGTCCATCCACCGGCCGCAGGAGTTTTCGTCGGTTGTCTTCAGCGCCCAGCCGAGGCCGCGGCGCAACACCGGGTCGTCGGCCTGCAGCGACGTTGCCTTGCGCGCCAGCTCGCGCGGCAGCAGCGTCGCACGGGGTCCGCGTAGCGGCCCGAGGTAGCCTTCCGTGAGAGCCGCAACGTCGGCCGCGGTGCCGAACAGGCCCGCGTGGCCGGCGACACCGCCCATCAGGTAGGCCTTCTCGTCGTGCACGAAGCCCTGGACGCGGCCCCGCCAACCGTCCTCTTCCGTTGCGGGAATGTCCACGCGTCGCGGAAAGGGCGGGCGAAAGATCGGCGCGGGAGCGAACGACGCGCGCGCGAGCGCCGCCAGCGATCGCCCGTAGGTCCTTTCGAGCACCACGCCGAGCGCGATGAAACCGAGGTCGCTGTAGATCACGCGCTCGCCGGGCTTGGCGATAAGATTCGCGCCGAGTGCGAACGCTTCGACGTTCTGATCCAGGATCGCCCGATAGTCCGCGCCGGAGTTCATTCCCGACGTGTGTGCGAGCAGCATACGCAATGTAATTGCTGCGTGCGGCCGTTTGCTCCACTCCGGAATGACGCGCGACAGCGGCTCGTCGAGCTCGAGCATTCGCGCGGCGACCGCCTGCAACGCTAGCGTCGCCACGAAGAGCTTGGTGAGCGAGGCGAGGTCGAAGAGCGTGTCGGCGTAGACCGGGCGGCCAAGCTCGTCGGCGCGCGTGAGGCCGTAGGCGCGCTCGAAGATCAAATCCCCGCGATGTTCGACGCGCGCGACCGCCCCCGTGAATTCGACGCCGCACGCGTCGCGCAGAATACGGTCTATGCTATCCGACAGGCTCAGGGCAGCCACACAGCCATCGCGCAGATTATCCGCGTTTGATGCAACGAGACCTGCCGTATAGGTCGTGCGATGAGGCTATCTCGTTGACAACGCGACGCTGACGGCCAACTTAAGGGGCGGGAAGTGCTTGCCGCGTTGAGGAGGCTTCGCAATCTTCGTTTTCAGCGCTTGCGCATTGGCAGCGGCGTGCCAAGGTCTGTGCCACATCGTACTGCCGGCCGGTGAGCGGCACATACCTGTTCCGCGCGGATTTTTCGCTTCGCTAAACCGGCAGTTGTCCAGCGGGGAGGCTGCCGCCGAAGACGACGTCTGCGAGGCCTCCGATGGACGCCGCGTCGTCGCCGTACGCCGCAACGAGGTGACGCGCGCTCGGAAAGAGTCCCACGTCGAACGGTTCGAGCAAAGAGACCACCAGCGCATCGGGATAGCGCGCGAGAACGGCCTCGATGGCAGCGACCTGCTGCGGATGGAAGTGCGCGCGGCGCGCGAGCAGGATAGGGCGCCGCTGCGAGCGTTCGAGCGCGTCGAACGGGGCGCGCATCTCACTTTCGCTCGGCGCGACGGCCACGTCGAGGGTCTCCATCGCCGGCGCTTCGCGGTCCAGAGCCTCGGCGCTGCCGCCGAACGACAGCGCGATCGACGCAAGCGGATCGGCGTGCGCGATGCCCCGCAGCAGCGTTACGGCGCGTCGCGCGATCTCGCGGCCTAAGCCGGGGTGCGGCGGGAACTCGTCGAGGGGCACCGGCTGCGCCCCCGCCTCGCGCAGGGCGCGCACGCGCGTGTTGGCTTCCTCCAAGCGCCATGGTTCTAGGCTGCCACGTTCGACCGCTGCGCCAATTGCTTCGACGGCTTCGTTCGCCGCATTGAGATCGTGGCTGAACACCAGCAGGTCTGCGCCCGCCGCTAGCGCCTCGACGGCGTTCTGGCCGGCTCCGCGCGGCGCGACCGCGTTCATCTCCAAGCAATCCGTGACGAGCGCTCCGTGAAATCCGAGCTCCTCGCGCAACAGTTCCGTCGCGATGCGCGGAGATAGCGTCGCCGGATATTGCACGTCGAACGCGCGCGCCACGACGTGCGCGCTCATCATCGCCGGCGCTTCGTCTGCCACCGCGGCGAATGGCACAAGGTCGCGCGCGCGCAGCGTCGCCTCGTCCGCTTCGATCGCCGGCAGCGCCCGGTGCGAATCGACCGCCGTCGCGCCGTGGCCGGGAAAGTGCTTGTAGCACGCCAAGATGCCGCCCGCGCGCAGGCCGCGGCCGAACGCTGCGCCGAGCTCCGCGACCCGGCGCGGATCGGCGCCGAACGAGCGCGTGCCGATCACGGTGTTGCGCGGGTCGAGCGCCAAGTCGAGAACCGGCGCGAAATCCATCGTGCAGCCCGCACGCCGCAGATCGAACGCGGTCTGCTCGCCCGCGCGGCGCGCGAGCTCGACATCGTTGGCCGCGCCGAGCGCCATCATCGGCGGCATCGGCTCGACGCCGTCGTGCAGCCGTGCGACGCGGCCGCCTTCCTGATCGACCGCGATGAGCGGATGACCGTCGCGAGCGCGCAGTTCGTCGGTGAGCGCGCGAACCTGCGCGAGCGTCGCCTCGCGCGCGAATAGCAGGTATCCGCCGAAACGCGCGAAGGCGCGATCGAGCTGCGCGCCCGGGATGCCGGCCATGACGACGCCGCGTG
Organism: Vulcanimicrobiota bacterium; assembly: GCA_963723485.1. Taxonomy (GTDB): domain Bacteria; phylum Vulcanimicrobiota; class Vulcanimicrobiia; order Vulcanimicrobiales; family Vulcanimicrobiaceae; genus Cybelea. The sequence goes on from CAVRQS010000003.1 coordinate 697,713, forward strand.
CCGGCTCGGCCGTAGTCGTCACGCGATGGCGATCCCAGTCTCGCGATCGAAGCGGCGCAGGTGCTGCGCCGGGAGGTCGAGCCCGACCAGCTCGCCGCAGCGCGCGTCGCGCGACGCAGCAACTCGAACGACGACCGTGCCGCGCGCCGTCTCGACCTCGAGGTACGCGTCGGCTCCGGTCGGTTCGCGCCGTGCGATGCGGCCGCGCAGGGCGCCGCCCCCGGCTAGCTCGACGCGCTCCGGCCGGATTCCTACGACGCCGGCACCATCCGCTAAAAGATTCATCGGGCGTTCGCCGAGAAATCTCGCGACCGCGATCGTCCGGGGCGAGTCGTAGACGCGCTGGGGTTCGCCGACGTCTTCGATGCGCCCCTCGACGAGAACCGCAAGGGTGTCGCCGACGCTCATCGCCTCGACGTGATCGTGCGTCACGTACAGGATCGGTCCCGTGAAGCGCTGTCGCAGGCCGATCACCTCGTCGCGAACCGAGCGCCGCAGCGACGGATCGAGGTGCGCGAGCGGCTCGTCCAACAATAGCGCCAGCGGATCCGAGAGCAGGGCGCGCGCTATAGACGCGCGCTGACGTTCGCCGCCGGAGAGCTGGCGCGGTCGGCGATCGAGGTGTTGGTCCACGTGCAGCGCCGTCGCGGTCGCCGCCACAGCGTCGGCACTCGCACCGCGGCGCTGCGCAAACCGCAGATTCTGTCGCACCGTCATGTTCGCGAAGAGCGCGTCGTCCTGGAAGACGACTGCGATGCGGCGTTCCTGCGGCGGCAGCCTCGCGACCGATTCGCCTCCCAGCTGCACGTCGCCGCCGCGCATTGGCAGAAGCCCGGCGATCGCGCGGAGCAGCGTGGTCTTGCCGGCGCCGGAAGGGCCGACGACCGCGAGCGTCTTGCCCGCGGCGACCTCCAGCGATATGCGGTCCAACGCGGGCGCGCCGCGCGTCGCATAGCTGACGACGAGCGCCCGAGTAGCGAGCCGCATCAATGCTGCGGGCGATCGAGCGCGGCGTACTCGGCTCGAGCAGTGGCGTCTCCGGCGCGCGCGCGAGCGATGAGGTCGCGAAGCCGTACGACGGCCGCGTCATCGGCCTTCTTTCCCGCGAGAACCAAGCGCAAGGCGATTAGCGAGAGATCGGGCGTGCGCGCGCCGAGCCGCTGCAGGCCCTCATAAAACGCCGCGGCACCGGGAGCGTCAGGCCGGCTCCGGAGCAGCTCGCGGACGACCTCCGCTTTCGACGGCGCACCGTCGAGAAGATAGGCGTCGAGCGACTCGAACTCCATCGGCATGGGGTTCGCCGCTCGGACGGGTTTGCTCTTCGTGCTGCTCGCGGCGACGCTCGGAGCGGCCGGGAACGAAAACGGCGTCGTCCGTCTGCTCGAGCAGATGCGCGCCACGAGCGGCCCCGTCTGGCAGGCGCACATCGTCTCGGTGGCGCGACTGAATTTCAACGGCGAGGCGGCCGTCGTCTCGACCGAGAGCGAGGGCCTGCGCGTGTCGGTGCGCCACTGCATCGGCGAAGTCTGCGACGGCACGTACTTCGACGGCCAGCGCATCTACTCGTTCAACATGAACGGTACGATGGTGTCGGCCTCGCAGGAACTCGAGCCCTTTTTGCGGTCGCTCCGCATCGTCGCCTCGCTCGATTTTCTGACGCCGTCGTTCATCGCGCGAGGCGGGCGCATCGGCGCGGCCCCGACCGCGATCTTCGCAGGCAAATCCTATCGCACGATCGTGGTCGCCGACTCGAGCTCGATCGCGTTGCGGCTGTTCGTCGATCCGCAGAGCGGCCTCGTACGCTTCGCCCGCTCGCTCGACGGGCGAGAGACATTCGAGTATCGCGGCTACCGGCGCGTCGGCGCGTTCGTGCTTGCCTATGAGGTGCTGCATAACGGGCGCGTGTTCGAGCGCTACGACAACCGGGCCGCGGTATCGTCGGCGTTCCAGCCGCCGCGCGGAATGGTGCCCTCGTTCAGCGGGGCGCCCGACGCGATTCCTACCGATCCCAGGGCGGTAACACCCATCGTGGACTGCAACATCGGCGGCATCGCGGTGCGCTGCCTCGTGGACACGGGCAACTCCGGCCTCTCCATGAGCTCCGAGCTCGCGAGCCGGCTCGGCGCGCCGGTGGTGGGGACGTATCAGGTGCGCGGATTGGGCGGCTACTCGACGCAGGTCGTGCGAGCCGGGCCGCTGCGCATCGGCAACGCGGCATATCCGGAGGCCTATTACGTCGTGCTCAGCGATCTACGCCGCTACGGTTACGACGCGGTGCTCGGCGCCGATCTCTTCGGCGCTTCGGGGATCGAGATCGACAGCGCGGCGCACGTCGTGCGACTACAGGCGCCTCCGCTGCAAAACGCGATCACGGTGCCGCTCACGTTCGAGCACTTCGTTCCGATCGTGACCGTTGGACTCGGCGAAATTCAGGCACAGCTTGCAGTAGATACGGGCGACGAGTCGAACGTCAATCTTGCGTACAACTTTTATGCCAAGCACTCGGGACTGTTCAGCGTCACCCAGCGCCGCTCCGTTGGCGGAATCGGCGGCAGTAGCGTCGAGATGATCGGCGAAATACCGGAGGTGCGAATCGGCGACTACCGCACGGGCCCGCAGCGCATCGGAACGACGCAGACGCTGCAAGGCACGGCGTTCGGCCACCTCGGGGCCGCCTTCCTCAATCAGTTCGTCGTGCAGCTCGACTATGGGGCGGGTCAGATGCGCCTCGTTCCGAGGCGAGCGTAAGCCATGACGGCATCCGCGCTACGCCTCCTCCGCGGATCCGCCGTCTTCATCATCTCCCTCTCCGCCGGCACGAACGGGGCGCACGCCATGGCGCTCGATCGCTGCACCGTCGTCGCCGCGGAGATGATGGACAGCGTCGATTCCAACGACGCGCGGCCCGGTGACTTCTTCCGCTTCGAAACCATCAACGCCGTGACGAGCGGCGCGCAGGTCGTGATTCCGCAGCGGACCATGGGGTACGGCATCGTCGCCGTGGCATCGCCCGCGGGCCGCCACGACGGGCGTCCCGGCGTACTCGTCCTCGAGCCGCGGTTCCTCATGCTGCCGGACGGCGAAAGGCTCGGCGTCGTGCTCGATCACAACACCGACGCTCTCGATAAGGCCGGTCCCAACGCCGGCCTGCCCGGATACCTCGGGGCGATCCCGATCCCGGGCGTCGGCGCTGCGGTCGGGCTCTTCAATTACTTTCGCAAGGGCAAGAACATCGTCGTGCCGCGCGGGGCGATCTTCGCGCTGTTTCCGAGCGACGATCCCTCGGTCGAGCGCTGCCAAGATCACCCAGCGTATTAGGCAGGTGCTCTCGCGCTCGTTGCGCATAATCCCCAACGCTACTACCGATCGGAGGCTAGAAATGCAAAGCGTCTTTTTACGAAAGGTCGTCGGCATGGTCGTCGGCCTTACACTGTTGAGCGCGTGCGCCGGGAACGCCGGTGGCGTGCCGGCACGCGACGGCGTGCCGCAGGCGGGTGGATGGTCCGGCAACAGCGATGCGGCCACCCTAAATCTAAGCGGTCAATATAAGGGCACCGTCAGCACCAGTCAGGTTCCGAATGTCAAATCGACGCTCGACGTCGGCCAGTATCGGACGGCGATTGGAGGGCGCCTGACGCTCCATTTCGGCACGCCGCCGATTGTCGACGACGCCGTCTGGACGCTCAACGGAAGCAAACTCGCCGGAACGATCGCGACCACCGGCGGAGCGTGCATCTTCGCGACGACGGCGACGTACGATTCGACAAAGCACGTATTGAATGGAAAGTTCAGCCCCGTGCACGGGTGCTCCGCGAGCACGAACGGCACGTACTCACTGAAGCATAAGTGCATTTATAAGCCTGCCGGCCCCGCGGACGTGCGACCCGACGCCGGCGGCTTGAAGATGTGCTGACCTGATCGCGCACGAGGATCGCGGGAACGGCCACGTTACACTGCTGCTCGTTCACGGGTGGCAGGGCGATCGGTCGGTGTGGGACGGCATCGTTGCCGAGCTCGGTCCCGGCGTGCGGACGATCGCGCCGGATCTTCCCGGGTTCGGCGCCTCGAACGCTTTGGCCGGCCCGTATAACCTCGATCGGTTTGCCGACGAGCTGCGAGCGCTGATCGCATCGCTCGCGGCAGGGCCGCTAATCGCGGTGGGCCACTCGATGGGGGCAAAGGTGGTGCTCCGCCTCGCCGTCGCGGCGCCCGAAATGGTGCGAGGGCTCGTGTTGGTCGCGCCCGTTCCCATCGGACCGGCGGGCTTCAGCGAAAAAGGCGAGGCATATCTCCGCGCGACGGCCGGGGATCCGGTGCGCCTTCGCGCGTGGCTTACCAAGACGATCGCCGATCCGCCGGACGACGCCGCACTCGACCGGCTGTGCGCCGTCGCCGCACAGAGCCCGCCGGAGGCGGTGCTCGAGAGTCTCGAGTCGTGGACGTGCGCGGATCTCGCGAAACAGGCGAAGAGCGTCACGGTGCCCGCGCTCGTCATCGCGTCGGCGCTCGACGCCCCCGAGGCCGCCGAGAGCAAAACCGCCGCGCTCTTGCCCAACGCGAGCTTCGTCGTCGTACCCGACGCCGCACACTACGCGATCCTCGAACGGCCGCAACCGATCGCAGCCCACATCCGCGACTTCGCGGCCGCGCTTTCGAAGGAGGGTGATGGACATGTCTGAGCTAGCGCAGCGTCGGTGCGTGCCCTGCCGAGGCGGCGTGCCGCCGCTGACCGACGAGCAGATCGCGCCGCTCTTGGCGCAGCTGGATTCGGCCTGGCACGTGGCCGAGCGGGCCGACGCAAAGCATGGAATCATAAAGCTGCTGGCCCGCACGTACGTTTTCGCAAACTTCAACGAGGCACTGCAGGCGGCGCAGCGCATCGGGACGATGGCCGAGGAGCAGCAGCACCATCCCGATCTGCAGGTAGCGTGGGGCCGCCTCGGCGTCGAAGTGTGGACGCATAAGATCGGCGGACTGACGGAGAGCGACTTCATCTTCGCCGCAAAGTGCGACGCGCTGATTCTATAACGGAGGAAGACTCGTCGACCGCGCCCTCGCCCCAACCCGCGACAGCCTTCGACGCGCTCAGACTGCCGAAGGCGGAGCTGCACCTGCACATCGAGGGCACGTTCGAGCCCGAGTTGATCTTCACGATCGCCGAGCGCAACGGTATCCGGCTCGACTACTCCAACGTCGAGGCGCTGCGCGAGGCGTACAATTTCGCCGACTTGCAGTCGTTCTTGAACGTGTACTATCACGGCATGGAGGCGCTGCGCGTGGAGCAGGACTTCTACGACCTCACGACCGCGTACTTGAAGCGCGTGCAGGTGCAAGGCGTGCGCCACGCCGAGATCTTCTTCGACCCGCAGGCACACACGAAGCGCGGGGTCGAGTTCGCCATGGTGGTCGAGGGAATCTCGAGCGCGCTCGCCAATGGCGAGAAGAAATTCGGCATCACCTCGCGCCTGATCATGTGCTTCCTGCGCGACATGAGTGCCGAATCGGCGATGACGGCGCTGGAGAGCGCGCTGCCGCACAAGGCGAAGATCATCGGCGTCGGCCTGGATTCGGCCGAGGTCGGCAACCCGCCGTCGAAGTTTACCGCCGTATTCGACCGGGCGCGCGCCGAGGGATTTCTCACGGTCGCGCACGCGGGCGAGGAGGCCGGCCCGGACTACGTCTGGGAGGCGCTGAACCTGCTCAAAGTCTCGCGCGTCGACCACGGCGTGCGCAGTCTGGACGACCCGAATCTCGTCGCCCATCTGGTCGAACGGCGCGTACCGCTCACCATCTGCCCGCTTTCCAACGTGCGGCTACGCGTCGTCCCGAACCTCACCGCGCATCCGCTCAAGCGCATGATGGACGCGGGGCTGATGTGCACGTGCAACTCCGACGATCCCGCATACTTCGGCGGATACGTCGGCGACAATTTCGTGCAAACGGCGGAGGCGCTGTTGCTCACCGATCAAGAACTCGTCAGGCTAGCACGTAATTCGTTCGAGGCGTCGTTTATCGACGACGCGCTTCGCCGCCGGTATCTCGCCGAGATCGACGCTGCGGTCGGCCGGACGACCTGAGCTGCGCGCGCTTCTCCCACCTCTCGACGAAACGCAGCGCGAATCGCTCGCGACTCGAAGAACGTCCCGGCAAGCGTCCGTCGCGCGTGTAGGTCTCGATGACCGCGGGATGAACGTAGGCCTTGCGACAAATGGCCGGCGTGTTGCCGAGCCGGGCGGCGACGCGCTCCAGTGCCGCGGCGACGTTATTCTTGGCATCGACCGGGTGCCCGGTGAGATCCGCGAGCGCCGCGATGCACTCGACCGTGCCGATCCACGTGCGGAAGTCTTTTGCAGAAAAGTCGTCGCCGGCGATCTCGCGGATGTAGGCGTTCACGTCGTCAGAGCTCACGCTCGCGACCTCTCCCGCGTCATCGACGTACGTGAAGAGCTCTTCGCCGGGGAGATCGCGGCAGCGCTTGATGATTCGCGCGAGGCGCGGGTCGTCGAGCGTAATGAGGTGCCGGCGGCCGGTCTTGCCGCGGAAGTTCAGCCTCACCTCCGACCCCTTGAGCCGCACGTGACGCGTGCGCAGCGTCGTCAGGCCGAATGAGTCGTTGGCTCGCGCGTACTCCTCGTTACCGACGCGGACGCCGGTGGCGTCGAGCAGCGCGACAACTGCGGCGAGCACCTTTTGGCGCGTCAAACCGTTACCTCGCAGATCCTTCACCACGGCGGCGCGGATCTTCGGCAGCGCGTGTCCGAACGCGGCCAGCCTATGATACTTCGCCTCGTCGCGCACCTCGCTCCAGCGCTTATGGTAGCGATATTGCTTGCGCCCGCGCGCGTCGCGGCCCGTCGCCTGCATGTGGCCGTTGGGAATCGGCGAGATCCAGACGTCGGTATAGGCCGGCGGGACCGCCAGCGCTCGAATGCGCCGCAGCTCGGCCTCGTCGCGAACCGGTGTTCCATCGGCGTAAAGGTACGCAAAGGAGCGCCCGCGACGGCGCCGCCGAATTCCCGCGATCCGGTCGTCGACGTAGCGCAGCCCGGCATCGCGAGCAGCCGCTTGGGCGTCCATATCGAATGCTTCTAACCGCGGCGCGCGGGATTCAAACCCAACGCTGGACCTCTGTCGTAGCCGAGGCCGGATGGGCGGCGGCGCTGACTTTCGCCGCCGCCGGGTCGAAGATCCCGAATCTGGCCAACCGCCAGCGTTGCAGCCGAAAGGCGAGCGCCGTCGCGACGACGTCGAGCCCATAGCGCACGCTGCGACTGAAGCTGATCGAGGAAGCCTCCGGAAAATACCGGGTAGGGCATGAGATCTCGCCGATGCGCAAGCCGAAGTATAAAGCCTGCGCGAGGACTTGGTTGTCGAAGACGAAGTCGTCGGAGTTCACTCCCAGCGGAAGCGTTTCCAAGACGTGGCGAGAGAATGCACGCAGCCCCGTGTGATACTCCGAAAGCCGAGCCCCGAGCAGGAGGTTCTCGAATGCCGTCAGCGCTCGATTGGCCACATACTTATAGAGCGGCATGCCGCCGACGCGTGCGCCGCCGCACAGGATGCGCGAGCCCAACGCGACGTCGTATTCGCCGTACGCCACCATCGCGGCGAGGGCGGTAACCAGACGGGGCGAGTACTGGTAGTCGGGGTGCAGCATCACCACGACGTCGGCGCCGAGCGCGAGTGCCGCGCGATAGCAAGTCTTTTGATTCCCGCCATAGCCCAGGTTGCGCTCGTGGGTGACGACGTGCGTGCCGAGCCGTCGCGCCAACGAAACGGTCTCGTCGTCGCTGGCATCGTCAACCACGACGACCACGTCGACGACCTGCTTGGGCAACTCCGCGTACGTCCGTTGTAACGTCTGCGCCGCGTTGTAGGCGGGCATCACGACGACGACCTTCTGTCCGTTCAGCACCCCTCGTACCTTACGCCGCCGCCCGCCCCATCACTGCACGCGAGCGGCCGTACGAAAACGATAGACCGTTACCGATTCCAACCGGCCGGTGTAACGGGTCCGGCCAACGAGCGGATACCGGGCCTCCGTCGCTTCAAGGAATTCGCGCGCGGCGGAGAGGTACACGGCGCGTTGCGACACCCTTTGCACGTCGGCACTATCGTCTACGATCAGGTCGAGATGCCGATAAGCGCGCGCCTCATTGCCCAGCCTGACGAGGGCATTGGCGACGACGCCGGGAGCGTCCAAATTAACCGTTCTGCCGTATTCGTATATCTCGGGATGACTGCTTTCCGGGAATGCGGTGTACGTAACGCCGGCGTCGCGCGCATAGAAGGCGAACGTCGCCGCCATGTAGTCGGGCACGACCACGTACAGCGTCGCAGGATCGAGCGGCTGCGCCATGACGAAGGTCCGAATGCCGGACCTCGGCAGGCGGGCGGTATGCGCGGCAAAGACGACGTCCTCGGTCAGGATGAAGAGAGCGATCACCACCGTCATCGCGGCTCCCCATCGCGCCCACCGCAATGGGTATGTTTGTACGATGCGTTCGAGCCACGCCGCGACGACCCACGCGAGGAAGACGCACAGGAGCCCTTCGAAGATGACGGCGTATCGGATGTTCAAGCGGCCCGCGACCGAGATGAGCGCCAGGGCGGCGGCGTAGATCACGCCCATCGCGATCGCGTCGGCGTTGAACCTCCGCGATAGCAGGGCCCGTACCAACGCGAAGACCAGAAGCGCGCAGAGCACGATCGCCAGTTTCTCCGGCCAGAGCGGCATCGACCGCACGACCGTCCAAGCGAAGAAGCCAAGCTTCGTGAGCGCGCTCGCCGGCGGTACGAACAATGGGTTCCCCGCGCTCCATTGCCGTCGTAGGAAGTATGGATCGGGCTGACTCAACATTACCGGGAGCCACGAGAGGAAGGGCAGCGCGCCCAGCACCAGCGCCCCGGCCACCGCGCCCCCGTGGCGCACTCCACGCGGCGAGCATAGCGCCCATGCGACCAGCATCGGTACGTAAAACAGCGCGGCGTAATGCGTGAACATCGTCAGCGCCGTCACGACCGCGATCGCGGCGAAGCCCGCCGGACGCAGCGGTTCGCGCCGTTCGATCATGACGAGCGACGCCAACACCGTGCACAGCAGCCCCATGAGCGGATAGAGATAATCGCCCGACTCGGAGATCGCCATGGGACTGACGGCATACGTCGCGGCGGCCAGAAGCCCGACACCGGCGCAGGCAGCGATCGCGCCGAGCCGATAGACCGCGGCGATCGTCAGAATGCTGCAGGCAAACGGGATCGCCTTGAGCGCGAGCTCGCTCGTGCCGGCGAGCCGCAACCAGGCGTAACCGATCAGGAAATAGAGGGGTGGATGATACTCCGTCACGATGACGCGATGGAGGAATTCGCGAAACGTCGGAGCGATCGCGTCGACGTAGACATACGCCTCGTCTCGCCAGAGGCCGTCGTGCAGCAAGCCCGGGATGCGTATCAAGGCGCCCGCCGTCAGGATCCCTGCGAGGACCAGCCGAACGCGATTACCGTCGTTTTTCAAAGATATGCTGACTCTTGATGCGACGGTAGCCGTTGCGTTCGTAGAACGTATGGGCGCGCTCGCGAATGACGTTCGATCGCACCCCGACGACCGCGGCGCCGCGCTCGAACGCCCAGCTCTCGGCGGCAGCCAGCAGCCCAGCGCCGAGGCCGGCGCTGCGCGATCCGTCCGCGACGACGAGCCCGAGGATCATGCCGCGCGTTCCGACAATGAAGTCACGCGTCAGCGCCACGGCGACGAATCCGGAAAGACCGCGTTCGCCCGCGGCGACGAGAACTTGTGAGTCGCCATTCAATTCTGCCAGACGCGCGCGGATGTCCTCGACGGCCGCCGGATAGCCGAGCTGATCCAGGAGCGGCGCGAGCGCCTCGGCGTCGCGCGCGTCTACCGCGCGAATCTCAAATGACGGCACGCCCGAGCACGTTCAGCGTCGGCCATCGCTGCTCCGGCCTGGCGCTGAGCATCGCGCTCGCGGTTACCCTTGCGCTGGGCATGCGAGCGAACGCCGCGGAGCTTACTACCGGCGCGATCATCGGACGCGTGCAGACGAGTGGCGGGGCGCCGATCGCGGACGCGAGCGTGGAGGCAAAGGCGGCGTCCGGGCGATACTCCGCGACCACCGACTCTGCCGGTGACTTCGTTATTCTCGGCGTCGCTCCCGACACGTACGACGTCACCGTGCGCGCCGGCGGTTACCAGCCTGCGAGCGACGTCGCGATCGTTCTACCGGGCGAGCGCGAGCAGCTGGTGTTCGCGCTGCGGCGGGCACTCAAAGAGATCGCGCACGTAGAGGCGCAGGGCGAGGCCTTCTCCGTCGGCAGCACGAGCGACACGTTCACCGTGACGGGCGACGCAGCTCGCGCCGCATTTCCCAGCGCGAACTCCGCCGGCTTGGCGAATTACACGCAAGGCTCGGTTCAAGGCGCGATCGCCGGCGTGCCGGGCGTGCAGCTCGACAGCTTCGCGAACGCGATCGTGCGCGGGGGCAAGGTGCAGGATACCGTCTTCGACTACGACTCCGTTCCGATTCCACAAGGCTTGATCGCCGAGCCCGGCGGCAACATCGTCGGCGCGCAGCTCGGCACGGCGGGCGTGGGCGCCACAACGCTGACGCTCAGCGGTTTCACCGACTCGAGTCAAAACGCGCTGGGCGGCGTGGTGAACGAGGTTCCGATGGTCGGAACGTATCCCGCGCGCACCACTTTCGACGTCGCGACCGGGATCGGCGCGCAGTACGGCGCCCTAGACGCGAGCTCGCAGTGGGCGACGCCGGATCTGCGCTGGCGTTACGCGGTCGGCGTGACGAGTTCCACCGCGTACTTCCCCTACGGCGACGGGGCCACGTTTTATCCCTCCGAGATGGGCACGTATGGGCTCGCCTTGCAGTCGCGGGCCGCGTCGGCGTGGTCGGGCAACGTGCACTTTGCACCGAACGATCGCAACGACTTCTCGGCGGCGTTCCTCTCGGGCGTCGCAACCTACGATCAGTACGACACACCGTATGCGGGCGAGACGTGGGCTACCTTCGATTCTAAAACGAGCTCGTTCCCGGGTCAGCCCTCCGATCCCAATGCGCAGGTCGACACGCCGTCGCGAGCGCGCGGCACGTATTTCGTCGCCAAGGTGCAGTGGCTGCATCGTTGGGCGCATTCGCTGGGCCGCGTCTACGTCTATCAATCACAGGTGAGCGCGATCGCCAGTGGCCCGTTTTGGGACGACCTATCTTTTCCCGACGGTGCGATATCGCTTTGGTCGCGGCAGAGCCAGCGCCAAGACGGAATCGGCTACGACTTCGACGATCAGGCCGGCGCCAAACACGACTTCCGAGCCGGCGTTCAGTACGCGGTCAACGTGAGTAACCTCAATCAGCTCGTGCCGACGGCGGACGAGCTCGTTAGGTCGAACCCGCGGCTGGATCAGTATCTGCTCTATGCCGGCGACGCGTGGTCGATCGACGATCGGTTCGACGCAAGCGCGACGCTCCGACTCTCGGGCGAGAGCGTGCTGAGCGGCACGGGACTAGCGTACGGCGTAGACGCGATCGACCCCCACCTCGCCGCGACCTACACGCTCGGCGCAGCGGGCGCCGTGCGCGCCACGTTCGATCACACATCGGTGGCGCCGCTTCCGCTGGAGGTTCAGCGGAGCGACTCGGCCGCGCCCGCGACTCAGGTCGCCCTGGCCCCGGAAACGGCCGACGACTATAGCGTCTCATACGAACACGCCGGCCCGATGCAGGTGCGGCTAACGTACTACGCCGAGCTCGAGAAGAATCGCATCGACGTCCTGCCGGTGAACTTTCGCGCCACGTCGCAGAATCCCAACGCGCTCGGCGTGCCGACCAACGCGGGTCTGCTCCGATCGCACGGCCTCGAACTGTTCGCCAAGCGCGGCGGCCTGCAGCTCACGGCAAACTATGACCGCACGTTCACCTCGAGCGTTGACCAGTTTGCGTACAACGATCTCGACCCCGCGGCGATCCTGGCCGGGCACCTGTACCCGGCGGGCTACGTGCCGGATTTCACCGCGACGCTTGGGTACGAGGTCGGGTTCGCGCGCCGGCGGCTGCGCGTCACGCCGTTGCTGTCGTACGAGAGCGGTTATCCGTACGGTAACGGCACCATGGTGTGGATCCTGAACCCGAAGACCGGCGCGCCCGAACTGGTACCCAACGATAATCACGTGAACCCGGGCTACAACTACTATTTCTTGAAGAATCCGGCGCTTGCCTATAGTGCGGCGTCGAATCCATATATCGGTGCTCTAGGGACGGGCGAGGGCGTCGACCCGAACACGCTGCGGACCACGCCGCAGACGCTCGCTTCAGTGCACGTCGAACTGGATCTGTCGCAGCACGTGACGGCGATGCTCGACGTGGCCAACCTCTTTGCAGACGGCTCGGCTACCCAGATGCAAGGCAATCCGTATCTCATCGGGCCTCCGGGCTACACCGGCGGCGACCTTTCGTACGAAAGGGCGTACGGCGCGCAGTATTGCAAGGGCTGCCTGTACACGCTCGGCAATGGCGTGCCGACCAACGATGGGCGGTCGCAGGTCGTGCCGTGGACGTACGGGACGGGCGGCTACGTGCCGCAAGGCTATCCGATGGCACGCACGGCACAGCTCCGGCTGCGCTACCGGCTCTAGTGTACTGTTTCGGCGCCGGCGGAGGCGAAGATCAGTGCGTCTGCTGGAACACCGATGCCGGGATCGGCTGATTCAGCTGATAGTTTCCGTAGGTGATCGTCGCGTTGCCGCTGTAGCCGGGAAAGCGCGCGACCACCGTCGCGCTGCGCGCCAGCCGATACTGCGAGATGCCGGCGTGGTGCAGGAATGTCACCACAAGCGATGCGCCGTTCGTGTACGCGAACGTAATCGACTCGATGACGTAGGTCGTCGCGCTCACCCACATTGTGATGCTCTTCACGCGGCTGCCCGACTTTTTCGGCGTGCCGGTCAAGACGTACGCCGTGTGGCGCCCGTGCGGCTGTGAGGCCGGCGCCGCGATCGCGTAGTCGCGCAGCCACGTCTGCGGCGTTCCCATCGCCGAGAGCGTGTCGCCGAGACCGCGCGCGTAGCTGGGTGGATTGTTGAGGTGCAGCACCTGCTGGTCCGGGGCCCTGTAGTACTGCGTCCCGGTCATGCGGACCGGCACGGAGATGAAGGCGACCCGCACGCTGCCGGCGATCGTGACCGGCACCTGATACGAGCTGAGGCCGTTCCACTTGGCCTCGCTGCGCTGCAAGACCGCCGCGGCGTCGAGCGGCGCCGCAGGCTGCGCCGGCGTGGCCGCGATCGTCAGAATCATCGCACAGATGCCTAACACACCTCGGCCAGAATGCAACGTGGTCATCAACGCGCTTTCTCTCCTTGCCGGCCAATGGTTCGTCGGAGGTAGCGGCGTTCCCAGGCGACGCTCTTACTGCAAGCCCCGTAACTGTGTAGAGCCACCAACGAACTGCCCTGCCGCGCGCTTCCCGGTCATAGTAGACCTCGATCTTCAGCCCACACGCCGTCTCGAGCTCGAACCAGTGGCGCTTGAGGTATGCGTCGCCGCGATCGCTCTTCGTCGAGCGCCACGTCCGCAGAACTGTGGTTATAGTGAGCGTACGGTCATCCCACAGGAACGCCCGCGGGACCGGCGGCTCGCTCCCGCTCGCGGGCGTGACGAAGCCCTCGCCGGCGGACGCGAGCGGCTCGCCGACGAACGTGCGCGAAGATGGAGTCATACGTGAAGAAGTTTACAATCTTTAGCCTCTTCGCGCTCGCCGCCGCCGGCTGCGGCGGCGGCTCGAAGCAGGCGGCCTCCCCGGCATCGACGTATCGCGTCGAGCTCGACACGACGAAGGGGCCCGTCGTCATCGTCGTGGACCGGAATCTGGCGCCCAACGGCGCGCAACGCTTTTACGACCTCGTCAAGGCAGGCTATTTCAACGGCGCGCGCTTCTACCGCGTCGTCCCGGGCTTCGTCGTGCAGTGGGGCGCCGCGGCCGATCCCGCCGTGACCAAGAAGTGGGACGTCACGATTCCCGACGATCCGGTCAAGGGGTCGAATACGCTCGGAACCGTGACCTTCGCCGCGACCGGCCAGCCCAACAGCCGCACGACGCATATGTTCATCAATCTAGCCAACAACGCGCGACTCGACGCCATGGGCTTCGCTCCGATCGGCCAAGTCAGCAGCGGCATGGCGGCCATCGAGCACGTCTACGGCGGCTACGATGAGAAGCCGGATCAGACGCGGATCGGGGCACAGGGTAACGCCTATCTGCAGCACGCCTTCCCGCACCTCGACTACATCAAGAGCGCGCGGATCATCGGCGAGTGATTCACTCGTATCGCAATCGCAGCATGCGGCAGGGCTAGAGCCGACAGCCCCGGCGGTTAGAAAGCCCCGATGCCCCTCGGGCTGCCCAGCCCGGTGGGACCATCCCAGCCGGGGCCGGCGACACAGAGTGGAGCGCCGCACGAGCCGTTGCTGCCCGACGTGATGTCGTTCAAGCTCGAGGCATGCGAGTACAGGTCTGCAACGGGATTCGCGCTACCGCTTCCCGCTAACGCGAAGACTGAGACGACGATTGGCGTGGCGACCGACGTCCCGCCAAAGACGAGCCATCCGCCGTGATGGAACGTGTCGTAGACCGCAACCCCCGTACGTGGATCGGCATCGGCCGAGATATCCGCCTCCGCCCGCATCGAGCACCCGGTGTCCAAACTGGCCTGGAAGCTCGGCTTGCCGTAGATCCTGCTGCAGCCGCTGCCGGCGCGCAGCCATGCGGTCTCCGCGCGCGGGCTGATCGAGGTCAAGCTCGTGCCGCCGACGCCAATAACAGTCGGAAGTGTCGCAGGCCACTGCGCGGTCGAGTTGTGCCCGGCGTCGCCGGTCGCCGCCACGATTGCGCAGTTGGCGTGAAAGTCCGCATCGTAGCTCTTCGAACCTTCGTTTCCGCTCCAACTGTCGCTAACATAGTCCGCATGAGTGGTTGCGTAGCGTTCGGCGGCGCTAAGATCGCTGACGTTTGGCGAGGCCGCTTCGACCAGCAGGATCTTACAGTTGGGACACATAGCAGAGACCATGTCGACGTCGACCGACTCTTCCCCGGCCCATCCAATATTCGGTTGCGAGGCGAACTTCTGCTCGGTAAAGCAACCGTTGGACGCCGTGCATGCCGACAGACCGAACCGCGAGCGGTACGCGTTGAGATCCGAGGCGACGTTCGGATCGTCGTACGCATCCACGATCGCGACGGTCTGGCCGGCGCCGTTTTGCCGGCTCGCGGCCGCTAAACCATACGCCGCTTGCAGATCGCTCGGCGCGTAGCCGCCGGGCGTGCCCGGCTGAATCTCTCCATCGATATCGGTACGCAGCCAAGCCTGGCAGCGCGCAAATCCTCTGCCCACGTCGCCGCAGACTCGGATGGCCGGTCCCTGGCGCGGCCACAGCTTCAACTGCGCCGCCGTCACACGCGAGGGCGCGGCGGGCGCACTCTGCGACACGGCAGACTCGCCGAGCAACGCACTCGAAATGCTTTGCTGAGCGTGCGAACGGCACGCGCTGGAGAGCGCCGGCGTAAGGGGATTCGCCGACTCGGCGCAGGCCGTTAAGGTAGCAACCGCCGCCACCGCGGCTATGGTCGTGAAGCGCACCGCTTTCCCGCTCCCTTCAGAGTTTCTAGTAACGTGCCCAGCATGGCATTCGTTTCCCAGGAAGCGCTGAGAGAAACGGCTACGAGCGGAAAGCGACTTCGCTTAAGATTCCCGGGTGTCGAAGTTGGCTACGCCTCCTTACAGGCCGTGTCGCCTTCGGTCTTCCACGATCCCAGGCAACCAAGCGCCTTCCTGGCGTGGGCACTCGTACGCTTTTTGTGGCACGGTTCGGTACAATGCGCTCCTTATGCCCGTCGCCCTTACGAGAAGTTTTCACGATGATCGCATCCCATTGCCTCCCGAAGCGGTCACAACATCGCATGGAGCCAGTTACGATCGAGTACCAGCCGAAGAGCCTTCCCGAGCTCGAAGCGGCAATTCTCGATGCACTTCGCGAGGGCGCGGAGCGGGTCGTACTCGACCTTGATTCCGTCCCTAGTCTTGATTCCGCGATGCTGCGAGAACTGATCACGCTGTTGCGGCTCGCGCGTTCCCGCGGCGCCGACTTGGCACTTCGTTCGACTCGCACCGCCGTGCACCGCACGCTGTCAGTCACCGCGCTCGATCGCGTCTTTCCAGTGCTTCAACCGAAAGCAGCATAATCCGGCGACAAACTGACCGGGGTTTTAGCCTTCTTCACTTTGGGACGTATCGGAATTGCCCTGGAGTCCACGCACACGTGCTTCCGTCGTTCATGACGAAGGACTCAAACCCGTCCACTTCGGGGTTAAATTCCGCGTTGAGTAATTTGGTCGCCGGCCAATTGACGGAGGGGTCTTGCCGCGCAGCAGCGCGCGCTTTGCTGTTCGAGAACTGCGGTAAATTGGTTAGCGCATTGAGCGCTGAGGCCAGCCTTTTTGCGTCGTTCATGAAACCGCCGATTCTTCACCTCCGGTAGCAATCCGTGCCTTCGCGTGGGATGGCGCGCCAACCCGAGGTATTCTCCCTCACTACGCGGAAGATGCAGCGCATAGGGATGGAGCTCCCTTAAACCGCCGCCTCGACGGCTGATGGCTCCTGTCGCACTGAACTTCGACGGGGGCTTTTATTTTGCACCTTTTCCTCAATACCAATAACATGTGGCTTCTCGCGGGTGCGTGGATGCTACTCGCCGCTATCAGCGCCTTTGTCGCGATCCGCGTTAAGATGCCGGCTGCGCTTGTTGAGATCGTCCTCGGCACGCTTGCCGGAAACCTCATCGGTCTGCGGACAAACGCGTGGATCGACTTCATTGCCGGCTTCGGCAGCATACTCCTGACGTTTCTTGCCGGAGCGGAGATCGACCCAGCCGTGCTAAGGCGGCAGCTCCTACCCGCTACCGTGATCGGAGCGGCGTCTTTCGGCCTACCATGTCTCGCAGCGATGGCATGCGCATACCTTTTCGCCCATTGGACACTGGATGCGTCGAAGATCGCCGGCATCGCCATGTCGACGACGTCGGTGGCCGTCGTCTACGCCGTCATGATCGAATCCGGGCTCGCCGGCAGGGAGTTCGGCCAGCTTATACTCGCCGCTTGTTTCTTTACCGATCTGGGCACGGTGGTCGCTCTAGGGTTGCTCTTCGCAAACTATAACCTCTGGCTTGTGGCCCTGGTAGCAGCGATCGTCGTCGCCGTCGCGATTGTACCGAAAGTCCTACCGCACATCATCGATCGTACTCATCGCTACGTTAGCGAGCCGGCCCTTCGCGTGCTTTTCGCCGTGATCTTCTTGCTCGCCGCGCTCTCCACTTACGCAAAGAGCGAGGGGGTGCTGCCCGCATACTTTCTCGGGCTGGGCTGCGCGGGGGTCATGATTATGTATTCGGATGTAAAGAAGCGTCTCCAAACGATGACCATGACGTTCTTGGCGCCGTTCTACTTTATCAAGGCCGGCACGTACATCGAGTTTGCGGCTGCGGCCGGTAGCGCGGGCCTGATCATCGTACTGTTTTTCGTAAAGGTGATGGCGAAGATCGCCGGGGTCTTACCACTTGCCCGAGTTGCCTTCCGCTATCCCGCCAACAATGCTAACTACTTGACCCTGATGATGGCGACCGGCCTCACCTTTGGGACCATTTCAAGTCTCTACGGTTTGACACATCACTACATCAACCAGGCGCAATACACGGCACTCGTGACCGTTGTGATTTTGACTGCGGTTGTCCCCACGGCGATCGCACAGGCCCTGTTCAAGCCGATCGACGAGCCCGCAGAAATGGAGGCAGAGGTGCCATGAGATACAAGCCGGACATAGCCCAGGCCCCAGTTTAGAAGGCCTCACGAGACTCTTATCTCGTAAGGCCTTCAAGATTCTCCGGATGTTGGACTCGAACCAACGACCCGCTGATTAACAGTCAGCCTGGGTACGCACGAACTCTAATATAATGAGGGTTTTTAGACCATTTCCTTGGGGACAACCTCGGGGTTACTGGGACAAAAGGGGGACAACTCTTAGTCGCTCACCGCAACGCCGAAAGGCTCTCCGAAACTGCCTTTCAGGCTACGTAATAGGCGGCCGCCACGGGGATAAGCCCAAAAATCTACCCACCCGGTGGTACTGACGTTCCACCTCTCGATTGACCCGACGACCTCATTACCTTCAATCCAAAAGTCAGTGAGGCCGCCATACTGAGGTGAGATTAGTTTGACAGTGCTATCTAGCGTTGCATGGGTTCCTGAAACGCGCAGCCGATAGATAGTTCCTACGCTTGACTGCTTATGGGTAATCCCGTATGCGTTACCTACAGCGAGGTCTGTACCGTCCCACTGAAGACCTGCAGGCGCAAAGTGACTGAACTTCAGCTTGATATTCACTATGGCCGCTCTGCGCTTTCCGAGGTTTACCCTGAGCATTTGAAGGTGGTAGTTTTTTGAGACCGGGCCTTCAATGAACAGAGTACCGCTTCCGTCGTAGGCTACGAAGGAAGAAGAGAAATCGTACGGCTCGACTACATGGACAGGTGGATTGTGCGCCTGCCTAAAGATCAATACGCGACCGTACTGATTTGCTACGGCCAGGTCGCCGGTTTTCTGATCGACCGCGCAGGCTACGGGAAAGCCGGCGGAATCTTTTAATGTCCGCAGTGGATGCGTCCCGTTATGTTTGAACTCTACAAGTTCTTTAGAGGCCGAGTCGGTAACCCAGATATCACCGCTACGATCAACGCAAAGTCCGCTTGGATTAACGCAGCAGTCTAGTCTCCTGATACGCACGTCTTGCGGATAGGTATACACGTCAATCGTGCCGCGAGAGTAGTCCGCGACGTAAAGCAGCTTCTGCGCTGCGAACATTTCCCGCACGTTTACGTGACCTACGCTATTTGAGGCCAAGTTGCTTTCCGGCATCTTCATTGAGGGTGGGGCTGTTCCACCATTACAAGAAGAAACCGCGACGATGGCCACAGCTAAGGCGAAAGCGCGTAACAGTATAAGACCTCCTTGTCACAAGGGACTGAGTTAGGCAATAGTTGCTTCGCCAGGGCACGACGAAAGCCCGCAGGGTTTAAGCCACGGGCTTCGCAAGGGTCTAGCGATCACGGAAACTATGCCAGGCTTGGGAGTCCTTCGGTCAGTGCGTCGAGTGCAAGATCACCAAGACGGGCACGGTGCCATTCCGTAAACCCGAAGCTCTCTTGAAGTTCCTCCGGCGGGTGCCTGAAACGTACGCCTCGCACCGGACCCCGAGATGCCGGAGGTTCTTCTTGTAGTATATCCGCTCGGAAGCCGTGCAAGTCGCGAGCACCTCGTTTACCACGTCAAGGCGATCGTCGCATTCGTCCTCGAAAAGTAGTGGCAGCTTGCCGCGAAGCTCGACGCCGCGATCGTCGCCGGGGGTTCCAATAGCCGGATCGCCCGCGAGATCGGCGCCGGGGAGGTTTGCGTAAGACGCCGGAAACAAGCTCTCGGTCGAGCCGGTCTAACTTCCCATCACTCAGCGCATGAAGCGCGAGGATAGTAATGCCAAGAACAGACAACCGTAAAGCCACCACGCAGATCGCCGCGCTGGAGATGGCTGCCAAGAAGCGCACTCAAGCGGAGCGCCTACTGCAACAAGCCGACCAGATCGAGGCAAAGGGTAACGCCTACGTCGAACAATCCGACGAAGAAGTACTCGCGCGACTGAACTCTTGGGATAGCTATCAAAGGCGCATTGGGAAACACGCCAAGAACCTCGGCAAGTGGCACAAGACCGATACGTACAAGCACGCCATGAAACTCTACCGGTATCTGGTTCGTCGCTGCCGGAACGAGGCGAAGGCGATCGACTTCGGTCGCCTCACCAAGCATATGGGCTTCAAAGACAGCTACGTGCGAATGCTCATCGCTCTGTTGCAAGGGAAGAGCGTCAAGGTCAAAGAGTTCCCCGAAAAGCGACGGAAGAAATGGGAGATCAACGTGAAGCGAGGGGAGCGGCTACTGCCGGGATTCCCGCTGAACGAACACGGCCGACCGTTAATGACAGTCAAACCTGCCGCCGGACGACGTCCAAACATTTACGCCGTAGCGCCCCCACCACACTTCGAGTTCATCTGGGAAGCCGAGGACGCCGATCTCATGGAATAGGAATAGCCGCCAAGGCAGCTTTTCCATAAAACCGAGAATAGCCGCCAAGGCGGCCTTGGCACCTAAAATGTTCAAAACGCCATGCCGCTATTGGTCCATTCCGCATACCGCCGTCGTGAAGTAGACCTTTAAGTGAGTCACCGGAGTCACCGATAAGTGACGACGGAGGCGAACGCAGCGAGCGAAGCGGAGCGGGAGTGGTAAGCGAAGGGCTCTGAGCTTATGCTCCCAGCGAACGCTTCGGGAGTGGCAGAAGATCGAAAGTACAGGCGTGCTTGTCCTGTACTGTTTATGTCAAGCACGCTCAGCGTGGAGCCGGAGGCGAACCGACGCTGATTCTTAGAGCGCCCCCGTCGTAAGCTGGTGAAGCTCTAAAGCATCCCCAGCGTATTCGGTATCTTCCAACGGTGAGGTCTACTTCCTGACAAGGCGAGCGACCTGGTCCCGTTCTAGTTTCCAGACGTGTTCTGGCGGAAGCTAATCCGGCTCCATGACTCAAGACACGGGAGCCAAAGTCGACCCCGTCCAGATCGACCTGTATCTCGATTTTCGTCAGAGCCCACGGGTAACAGATCCCACGGTTTCGACGGTAAAACACTACGCTCCGGTAGACGTGTTAACGTGCCCGAGAATCGCCCTGTAATCGTTTGGAACCCCCGTCATGACTCATTACTCACAATCGCAAAAACAGGGGGCTCTAAGCCAAGAATCCGGGACACTCCACGAGTGACAAAACCCCGATTTTCGGACCTCGGAGCATCACCATCCGAACCACCGCGGAGCTTGTCCAACAGATGCAGATCGAACGGCTTATCGACTACCGCAGGGCACTGATTCTGGAAGTCGAGCTAAACCGCCGTATCGGTACCCTTGATCGAGGCGATCGCCTGCACGACCCAGACGAGGTAAGTCTGCCTCTAGGGACACCGGATTTACTCTCGCCGTAGGGCTCATTTTACTATCGACCAGGACTCTAAGGACTCTCGATTTGCTCCCGAGCCGGATTAGCTCTCAAACCACGGAGTGCGCGGCGATTGAGCACGACTTAGGCACTTACTGGCCGCAGCCGGTCCCTCTAATCCATCGCGCTCAACGATCGCCCCAAGCATCCGCCCCCAACGCGGCTATACGAGCCGTGTCTTACTCGAACCCAAACAGAGAGAATCCCCATGTTGTGGGTCAGAATCCCGAACCACTGCCGGTTTTGCGGTGACCGTAAGGCCGACCATCACGACTGCGCATGCTCTGGCCGAGCGCGTTGCAGGTGCCGACATTTTTGCCCAGGCCACGGCCGACAATGAAACCGAAGCCCCTTTGCTGAGGCTCAACGATGAGTATGAGGAGGCTTGAGGTATTGCATCAGCGGGTAACACCGCTCCCATGAGTGTAGAAGACCCGACTCCACAACCCAGACCTGGAGAAAGCGAAGAGAGGCCGCCCGACGGCGATGCTGAGAACGAAGGCGACGAAGAAGACGAGCCCGACTGAGCGGTGTTACACCAAACCACGGCGGGTACGACCACGCAGTGTGAATCCGCCCAGCTCTTGAGGAGACGACAATGTCAACGCCTAAACCAGAACCCGACGACCCTAGTCCGATTGATCCCATCAAAGACCCGCCGATCGATCCTCCACCCGGCAGTGGTCCAATAGAGAAGTGAAAAGCAGAGCGGTGCCTACAACGGCGCCGCCCTTCTTATGAGACTACGAGGGCGACAAGTACCTAAGCGGCGGCGTTCATACGCGATCGTAGAACGTCCCTCACGCTCGAAGCGTACCAAGCCTGCCCTTTGGGGCGAATGCCGTTCTCAGTAAGCCATTGCGCTATCTGCCGGTAGGAGGCTCCGTCGTCGTGCATACGCCGCATCGTGACCAGGGCGGCCTGTTCGGTCGAGTCAAGGACTAGATCGGCGCCCTGGCGCTTGTAGCCGAATGGTTCGTAACGGCAGTATGCCTGGCGCCGCGATCGCAGGTCGAATGCCACGTCGCTGATACGCTCGCTAATACGGGCTCGCTCGAACTCTGCGAATGCACCTAGCATCGAGAGCATCATTCGACCCGCAGGTGAACCTGTGTCGATCGCCTCACTCGCGGAAATAAGAGCCACAGCGTGCTTCTCGCAGAGCTTCACGATCGCGAGCAAGTCGGCTAGGCTGCGGCATAATCTGTCGAGCCGGGTCACATAGAGCGCCGTGACTTCACCGCGCTGGAGGGCCGCTAGAAGCTCACGAACCGCGGGGCGCTTCAGTGTGCCTGCGCTGTAGCCGGCGTCAACAAACACGCGCCCTAGCTCGACGCCTTGGCCCGCAGCCAAAGCACGCAGCCGAGACTCCTGAGCGCCCAGGGAGTGGCCCTCCGTCGTTTGTTCGCGAGTCGATACTCTCACGTACCCGGCGGCGATTCGCTCATGGTGAACCTTGGACTTACGACCCCGCATGAGACCTCCGAACTGTAGGCTATGAGTTGTTATCCTACAGTTTACCGGGAACCTGGGAAGCCGTAAAGGGCTAAAAATCGCCTGCGACTAACGTCTGACGCCTATGGTAGAGGAGCTAGTCAAGGTCACGTTCACCGTGACGCCTATGGCGAAGTATCGCTTGTCATCGCTCAAGGCTCGCCTTCGGCGTGAAGGTATCATAGCGAGCGAAAGCAGCCTCATAGAGCGGCTTCTGTCACCGTCGAGTATCTCAACACTCGAAGCGGAGCTAATGCGCAGCACAAGGCAACCTAAGCCTAAGTAAAGCTATACGCTCGGCTCTCCTGAGCCGGTCTAACAAGCTCGACTTAGCTTCCAGCGGTAACGATCGCTGCGAACGCTCTACGGTCCTGTGATGCGCCACCTACCTGCCCTAACGACGCGACGATCGTTTCTTGACGGGGGTAGATTAGCAGAGCCATCACAGAGAGAAACGGCGCTGCCGGATGAGCAACTAATCATGCATCCGTTGCGCGCTCAGCATCCCATCCATAGCCTCCATTCCAGTAATCGAATCGGGAAAGCCGGTATCGGGGCCTACGACTTTCCACTTTAGGGTATTCCCCTGGTCGTCAACAATCTGGACCTCGAAGCCGGATATTAGCTACTGCTATGGTCATCTTGAAAGCACCAGGCCCCATCGACGGCGTTCATCGCATTCGTTAGTACCATCTCTTGCCCGTCATCTGACAGTCCGTCCCAATGACCCGTGGCCGTGAAAGTGAATACCGTACCATCTTTTCTTACAGCGACGGTATCGGTGAAAAGACCGGGCGGAGTTCACTCCAGAGTCGCCATACGTAGCGGCCCAGCGTTGAAGCGCGCCTTACCCTCCGCGCGTATTTCCTGTGGAGTCTGGCACCAGTACAGCCCGCGACGGCGACTAAAAACAGAATAGTAACGACCAGAACTCTCATACGGACTCCGTACACCGCATCAAGAACGTCCCGGCTAAGAATGTTAACGTCGGCTGAAAATTGACCCACCTTGGGGTCGGAACGCCGGTTTAATTTTGACCCACCTTGGGTGCAAGTTTTGCCGCGGGAAGTCTGATTCCCGCCTTCTTGCGCTCGCGCAGGCGATAGCTCTCGCCACTGATTGTCGCGATGTGCGCGTGATGCAGTAGCCGATCGAGCATCGCCGCCGTCATCGTCGCGTCGCCAGCGAACGTCGTATCCCATTGCGCGAACGGCAAGTTACTGGTGATGATGACCGACCCGTGCTCGTATCGGTGAGCAATGACTTGGAAAAAGTGGCTGGCTTCTTCGCGAGAGAACGGCAAGTAGCCGAGTTCGTCGATGATCAGCAGCTTAGGTGCTTGGATTGCTCGGCGGATGCACTCCTTGAGCCGGCCGTGGCGATAGGCCGCGGCGAGTTGCAACATGAGATCCGCAGCCGAGACGAAGCGCGTCTTGATTCCGGATTGCGTCGCCTTGTAGCCGATCGCGATAGCCAAGTGTGTCTTGCCGACACCGCTGGGGCCCAGCAGCACAACGTTCTCAGCTCGCTCGATAAACGCAAGAGATGTCAGCTCGTTGATCATCGATTTCGGAGCCCCTGTGGCAAACCCGAAATCGTACTGTTCGAGCGTCTTGATTGCTGGAAAGCCGGCGATCTTGGTGAGCTGAACCCGGCTGCGCTCTTGCCGCTCTCGGAGCTCCGCCTGCAACAGGCGCTCGAAGAACTCTCGGTAGCTCCATTCCTTGCGCACTGCCTCCTCAGCGACGTGAGCCACTTGCGTGCCCATCGTACCAAGAGCGAGCCGTTGGCAAAGGTCGTCGATGCGCTCGAGATCGATCATTCACCAACCTCCTGGGCAACACGGTCGTACACCGACAAGGGGTGCTGGAGCGATTCAATCGGCGTTGGAACGGCAATGCCGACCGGCGCCGGTGCGACGAGTTGCCGACCACCGTAAAGTAGCGGCAGTGGACGCAAGACCTGCCGTTCAATGGCGTAGCGATCTACGGGCCGTTCCTTGAGCGTTGCGTGCATGCGGCAGTTGGCGACCTCGTCGAGCCACGAACGTATCTCTCGATTGGCTAAGGCGACGTCGACAAGATCGGTACGCGCCGCCTGCAGCGGGTTGAAGAACGATTCGCGCAGGTAGCGATGGAATCGCTCGACTTTGCCCTTGGTCTGCGCTCGGTACGGCGAGCAGAGCTTGACCCGTAAGCCGTAGTGCTTGACGAAATCCAGCCAAGCCTTCTGGTAACGATGCAGACCTTCGCCGTAGGCGTTTCGTTCAATCACGATCGTCTTGGGATTGTCGCAGAGTACGTGCATGGGAACGCCGCCGAAATAATGCAGTGCGCGTTCCAAGCACGCCACCAGGGTTACGCCGCTTTCATTGCCAGTGAACTCGACGTACGAGTAGCGCGAGAATCCCAGCTCAGCGGTAAATGCGCGCAGCGGCAGCTCTCCTCGTCGGAAGACCACGAAGTCGATCTGCAACTGCCGACCAGGCTCGGTCTCGAAGCGCACCACCGGCTCATCCGGTAGTGCCGGCCGAATCTCGCGTAGATACTCCTTGAGTTGCGTGATGCCGCCCTCGTAGCCCTGAGCGCGGATTTCCCGCAGCAGCACTGTCGCCGGCAGCCAGGTCTTGCCGGCCGCATCGATGCGCTCTTGCACATAGCTCTTGTGTACGTCGATTTTGGTTGGGCGGGGCTGGCGCGGACCGTAGCGGCTGTCGCTCTTGCCCGCCAGGATCGCACGGACCGTGTTGCGCGCGACACCGGTCTCTCGGGCGATCGCGCGGATTCCCTTGCCCTGCCGATGCAGGACCTCAATCTCCACCTGAATCTCCTTATGCAGCATGCGAACATGGTTCGCCGAGGGTTCAGGTGGGTCAATTTTCAACCGGCGGGGTGGGTCAATTTTACTCCGGCGCTAACAAGAACTTGTCTATCGTTGTCTGCAGTCCCCAGAGAGACTCCGCAAGGTTCACCCGGCTACTTCTGC
This sequence comes from Vulcanimicrobiota bacterium, assembly GCA_963723485.1. Classification (GTDB taxonomy): domain Bacteria; phylum Vulcanimicrobiota; class Vulcanimicrobiia; order Vulcanimicrobiales; family Vulcanimicrobiaceae; genus Cybelea. Next base: position 723,358 of record CAVRQS010000003.1, read on the forward strand.
CGCGGGCGTAACTCTTCGGCACCCCCCGTGTCCCATGAGCCTTTGCCTCAGGCCATTAATCTATCCAAAAATGCGGGTCGCTGCGACCTCGTTATCAGCGAACATTGGTCACCTCACCAGCTCCCAAGGGGATTACTTCAATGCGCTGCTGGCGGGGGGGGGCGGCGGGGGCTTTGTCTCCTAAATATCCGAGCTTTTTGTCGCGAGCCGACCTAAGGCGCGGCGCCCCGGGGACCACCGGAGCGGCGGTGCGCCTTCCCGTGCCAGGGGAAGTGCCTCTAACAGGCGCACTTCATGGCAATGTCGGCTCGCGTGCTGCTATTCGTTTTTGGTTCCCTTAACTGGCTAGATTCGAGTGATCGCAAGCATCGAGTATCTGGTCCGACATTGTTTGAAGAACTAAGCAGTAGAGGCGTATGGTTTTCCGCCCGGTCGCTCACAGTATCTCCGGGAACGAAGGCATTATTCTATCTAAAACAGGTCGGCGTAATGGCTCATGCAATCATCGATCACAGTTTGTCCGTCCAGCAACAAGACGTGCCGCTTTTGTCGCAATATGGCCTCGCTCACTACTTTAGAACGAAATTCGTGCTTAGTGACGTGAGGAGATTAAATCAACCGGTGGATTTAAGGCCGCTTATAAAGCTTCTTCATTTCATTACCAATAAGGGTGACCACTGGGGAACGGCTCTACGAGCCAACCCGAGATACATATCTGACTCGGACTTCCGTACGATCATGAAGCGAACTAGCAAACGCAGATCGCCGAGGAGGAAAAAAAGAAAGGCCCAAAGACTAGAATGAGGATAGCACGCGACAAAGGCGGCGGACGAGACTAACCCCGTTCACAACGCTACATTTAACTGGACGAGAAGTTGCAGCCATTGCCGCAGCTGCGCTCGGGCCAACGCGACCGATATCGTTTCATGCTCCTGGTGCGCGATGAACTTGTTCCGGAATTCATAAACCGGCTGTAGTATCTCTAGCAGTCGACCATCGTTGCCGAATGCCACACGCAGCGCCATAAATAACGGGCTATCAACTGATTCCGAGCGGGTTGCTATATCAAGTGCAAAGCGCAAATGTCCCATCGGTGAAATGGGACTCTTAAAGAGTAGTGTGCGCTCAAGTTTCTTTATTTCGCGATCATAATAGGTGCGCTTCTTAGGGTCGACTGCGGCTAGATTTGGAGAAAAGAAAGCTTCTTGTTCTGATCGCGTACGCGGTAAGTATGGCGACAGTCTAGCGACTAAGAGAGCCGTACATGCGTCCTCAAGAGGACCCAAGAGGGGCGTGAATGCGGGGGAAAACGAGATATCACCTTTCGATTCTAGGAAGCGGAACAGCAGCACTGCTTGGCGAGCATTTGTTGCGGCGCGCTGTGATAGAGCGTCGAGCTCATTAGAGCTTAGAAACTCAGCGAGCTTGAGCGTCTTGCTTTCATCGTCCGGCCTGGTAAAGAGCCCGAGTTGGGGAGAAACCTCTTCGCGCAGTAATTCCGCTAGAGCTGGCCTGCATAGTGATTCAAGCGCCGCGAACTCGTTGCTCGTAAGGCGGTTGAAGGCCCACTGCGGGATATAAACGTACTTCCAAGATGCAGCCTTTGAGCTGGCAACCTTACACCACTCCACAGCAGCCTTGGCTTTAAGGGGGACGTCTCTATCTTCTCTTCCCTTCGTCTCGACTAAGTAATTCTTGCCTTCATGAGTGGCCACGAAGAAGTCGGGCGTATAGAAAGCAAGCCTACTCGCATTCGATAGATAGTCGATCCTCAACGCTTGCGGGCCGGCGTTTTTAGCAAAACTCCGTACGTCAGGCGCCTTCGTCGCAAATGTAGCAAACGCCACTTCTAGTTCGCGATCGCATGGGACAAGATTGAAGGGTGTGCGACGGCTCGGTATAGTAGGGCGGCGCTCCGAGTGTGTCGCTTGGTAGGGACGCCATGTGGCTAGTTTAGTCCCAGAAGAGGCGCGTTGCCGCACGGTCCTTTGCGTGATCCGCTCTCTAATCAATAGCACGAAAGTTGCGCGTACATATTCAGCCAGGTCCGCATCCGCTACCCTGCTTATTAGCCGTTCATCTTCAATATCGACATTGCACCCAAAGAGGAGACTGCAGAGAAATTGCTCGATGACGGGCGCTAAGACATCGTGCGTTCCGCGAATGCCGCACATTCTCTCCAGCTCTTCGCGATAGAATGAGATGGCGCCGATCCCGCTCTCCAGAAGCGGAATAAAGATTTTCATTTGTTGGACAATCTCGCCGGTCAGCAAAGCCCTCCCCTCGTAGTCCAACTCCGTTGTGCTCGAGGTACCAAGCTGAAGCGGTGGAAGACCGAGTGCCGAAAAGCGCTTCTCCACATCATCGAACGATATGGGGTCCAGAGAAGATGCTGTCGTGAATTCGACGGATAAGCGTGGTACCTCGATATCCATGGTTGCGAAGCCATGCTTCGCCTGATCAGGATAGATCGTTACCGTCGTGCGGGGAACCTTGTCCAGCTCAACAACCTCGATATCTAAACCTTCTTGGCTAAGTTCATTCCTATACAGGTCACTGAATGCTTTATGCTCGACGACGGTCAGGAGCTCATCCGCCGATCCAGGAGGCGTCATACGGCGAAGCCCACGCCCTAGCGTTTGCTCCGGGAGGATTTTTGCCTTGGCTGTAAGTGGTCTAAGCGGAACGATTGTGGTAACATTCCTAACGTCCCAACCCTCGCGCAGCATTAGCACCGAAACGATGCAGTAGTGCTGTGGGTCCGTATCCAATTCCCGAGCAAGCTTGCGCAGGGATCGCAGATCTTCATCTGAGATTGCCTTATCATCTTCGATAAACTCATAGGACAAGTTAGGACCGGAGCCGATCTTCTTCAACCGCCCTTTTAAGTTCGTATGAAGGTTGACGGTTCTGCCATTCAGCTCCTCAAATAGCGGCGACCCGTTTAAAGCGGCCGTAATTTGGTTCGCAGCGTCGGTGCTTTCAGTAAGCACAAACATAAGCGGCTTCAGTCCAGACCTTTCCCATTCTTGCTTTGAGGCTTGCCATCGCTGATAGCCCAACAGAAGATGGCGTTGGTATTTAATGTCGGCCGTGCTGCCCGGTTGCTCCTTTAGGTTTGCGGCTTGACCGATAATCGGGGTCTTCACGATCCCGGCGTCGACCGCTTCACCCAGTGGGAAGTCGCAGACAATATCTTGGAACAGCTGACCCTTGTTGTCTTTTGGGGTTGCCGAGAAATCGAGCTGCGCAACAACTCCGTCAGCGCCGCTTCCTTTGCGCTGGATTTGTGTATGGATAAAACTGAGCGCGTCATTCCAAGCTGAACCTGGGTCCCAAAGATGGTGCGCCTCATCATTGAGGATCATCAAACGCCGGTGCGACGTAATGCGCTCACGAAGCGTCTCGGAATTGTTGCTTGGCCTTCGCGCGGGTGGCCCTGCCCAGCTGTAGGTTTCGGTTTCACGATTCCGTCGGGGTGACTTCTCATAGAGCCGATGGATATTTGTTAGGTATAAAGTGCCTCCCGTCGCCGCGGCTGATGGTTCGTCCTGAAGAACGGTCCGAAGATTCCAGTCGCCCTTCCATGTTTTGGGAATGAGAGGGTCAAGGTCGAAGATATTCGGCCCTCCATCACTGGGGGCAAAATCTTCCCTGAGGCGTTCAAAAACGGTGATATTTGGAGCAACGATTAAAAAGTCCCGTGCGGCTGGACTGTCCTGCTCGCGTAAAACATTAAAGTAACTCCAAACGACAGCAAGGCTCATGACTTTGGTCTTGCCCGCGCCTGTGGCCATCTTGAAAGCCTGCTTTGCCCACTGATCTAACTTCGGATCCACCCCAAGAGCGGCAGTTTCGCGATCTCCTCCACCGAAGTTGTCAATGAGAGTCGCCAACCGATTGATTCGAAGCACCTCCAGCAGGTACACGAAAGTCTCGATAGCCTCACGTTGGCAGAAGTGATATCGGAATGGATACCGCGCACCAGAACGGCTTTTCGCAAAGTGGTCACTCTCAAACCAATGATCAAAAAGCTCAATCGTCGTCGCAGAAGCGCCGGCATAGCGGCCTTCGCCACTTATTCCCTCCCGCCACTGCGCAACTGCAGCGCGAAGGTTCTGCGCCACTGCGATTGGAGTCCGACGACGCCCGTGCTTGATCTCGCCGCCCCGTACGCGATATCGATTTGGAGCCTCGAACGGAGCGTAGAGTGGCTCGAGCGCGCTACGATTGATGGTTTCGGTCATTGAATCACAGAAGCTCTACCGGTACTGTAATGCTTGTATCGCAGCCAAAAGTGTCTACGACCTTGACGCAGGCCAAATAGCTTCCTTTTTCTTTGTACTTGTAATTCTGTGTGCTAACCCTTGGAAGATCACGTTCCTTCATAGTTCTAAACGCCTGCCAATCATGACGAAACGGCATGGCGTAGGAATAATCGAAGCAGACAGCCCAAAAATCGATGAAGTCAAATCCATTCTTACGCGCACGATCTTGCATTGCTATGAGTTCATTTACCGGAACCTCAGACAGCGACGGCAGGAACTTCACCAACTTAATGTCGACGACAGTTTCGCCGAGCGCTTTTTTAATGACAGGAACAGCCTCTAAGGCAGCGACCTCAAAAAAGGTAACTTCATCGCGGTTCCTTTCCATGATTTCGCGGGGGATGTAGAGGAGACGGATGGCGACCCCAAGCTCAGTCTCAAGTTTCCTTTCTTCAAGCTTAAGGTCCATTTCGAATTCCCAGGCAAGGCAATCCACTGCAAGAGCGCCGGCGGACGAGGCTGCACGCGCAACAGCGTCTAGGTCCGTCCGCGAAAACACAGAATCGATCGCAGCAACGTGGACGAGAGCTGTTCCCTTTCTGGCATGGATCAGCGGCGACGGTGCTGAGCTTAACGATTCGGCCCTAAAGAACTGCAAAACGACTCGGCGGTGCTCCTCATCAGCGCCCCGAAGATGTTCGTGCTGCCACCATTGACGCTCATAACGCCCGAGATTAAAAACGTCGAAGGCGCGATATGGTAGCCCCGATGCGTTTCGCTCCCTTTGAACATCGATCATCCGCTTGTAAGAAGTATGTATTGCAAATCGGCCGAGGTCACAGCCAATCCACCGCCGCCCGTGGCGTTCCGCTGCGGCCGTAGCAGTGCCCGATCCACAGAAAAAGTCCGCGACCAGATCGCCCTCATTGGTAGCGGCCTTCACGATTCTATTGAGCAGCGCCTCGGGCTTCTGGGTCGCGAAACCGGTCAGCTCCGCGTCACTTAGATGCATTGCGTCTGGAATGTCCAACCAGACGTCGCCAACGGGCACAGGTTCGATGACGTATGGGCCGTTTTGCTCTAGAACATACTTGATACGAATGTTTCCGTTCCGGGTCTCCCATATGCGCCCTTCCTGGCGGAGCCTTGCTATACTGTCGTCGGTATAGTCGCCTCTGGGAGCCGTTTTAAACCACCGACCCTCGTCGTCTTGGCGGAACCCGACTTTCTTCGCTTCATCGATAGTATACTTTCGGTATAGCGTATCGCCATTGAACGTGACCTGTGAGGATTTAGAGTAACAAAGAATATCATCATGGTTACGAGCAAATTGAGACGCGATCGCTTTCGCGCCGCGAGCGCTTCGACCATACGCCCAGACGATACTGCTCCGGAAGTTAGAAGCCCCGAACACGTCATCCAGCAAACAACGAATATAATGTGCCATGCGCCAATCACAATGAAGATAGATGCTGCCGTCGTCCGTAAGCAGCTCCCGCATGAGTACCAGGCGTTCATAAAGCATTTCGAGGAACGAGTCAGCGCCGCGCCCCCACATGTCGCGATACGCTACTAGTTCAAGCGTCGACTGCTGCTTTTCAATTTCGGAGTCGTCGCCGAGAGGGACGCGCATCGAGAAGTCTGCGCCAACGTCGAACGGAGGATCGATGTAGATGAGGCGGACCGCTCCTCTGAATTCCTGAAGCAGCGATGCCAAGACCAGCTTGTTGTCGCCCCAAATCAATCGGTTGCGAAAATCTCCAAGTTTTGCGGCCCGTTGGTCGAGTTCAAAAAGAGTGGGCGCATCATTTGAAGCCTCGGCGCGGCTACGAGGTTCATCGATCGTTTCGATCTTCTGAAGCGGTAGCGTTGCGCCGATAATATTAAGCTCGCGTCTGTTGCCGAAGTCGTCGTATTTCCCCTCCCACACGAGTTCTGTTGTAATGCGGCTGAGGGGATGCGGCTCCATAGGCGAAGGCTGATCCGCGGCTAACTTTTCTTCAGGTGAGTGAACTCGAGAATTTATTTGTTTCTGCACGGCGCTCCAAAGTCAAAATTCGTCGCGACAAGCTCGCTAGATAAAGGGCGCCGGATGCGTGTCGGCCATAGGCACAGCGAGCTGCCACCGTTTATACGCAATGCAAGTCCCTTTTTCACCGAACAAGTAGAAGCGCGTAAATGAGCACCTGATAACTAGGAGGGCAGCCCCGAACGAAACGGCTGAGATCACCTCGGGTAGCGAAGATATCGTTCCGCGCTATGCGCCATAGTTCCCGCAGGGGCCGCAGCAGATTCCTTTTCGTTGACTATGCTTCCGGCACTGGCTTTGAGTCGCCAGGCATAATGGCGGCCAAGACTGCCTCGACCGTTTGAGATGACATGCCGCCATCGCCGCGTCCTATCGACGTTGTCGAGCTTCTCCAAGTGCTCAAAAGCTGTCCGTGCTGATCCTGTCGAGTTTCTTGAAAGGGTCTTGAAGCGACTCGCTAGATTGCGTCTAACTAAAGGGCAGCTCCGCAACCTCACCCCGTTGATTCTCGCTGTGGTAAGTTGGGCGTCGTGTTGGGTCCGCTGTCAGCGATTCAGGCTCTGTACTTCGGCTGAAGAACTCTCCAGGGTTATGGCTAAGAGAAGCAGCGGCCCCGCTGTACCGCAAAACGGAGACCGAGGCAGCCTAGCCGAAGCACGGGGCTCAAATGGCACCAGGTAAGAAACCCAAGCGTCGCAAGCTCCCGACTCAGGTCATTACTGCGCCCGGTGAAGAGGGCAAGTACGAGGCGTGGGAGCCGTTTGGGAAGATTTACATAGAGCGGTACTCACGGATTCCCGGAACAGGCTCGATCGACACCGTTAAGCGTAAGGGTTACACGTATCTTCGCGCCCGAGTATGGGTCGAGAACGCGAAGGGCGTTCGAGTCCGTAAGCCTGTCTACGGTAAGACACACGCGGAGCTAACCCGCAAGCTCGCTGCGCTGAAGGAATCTCCGGCAACATCAGACGTCAAGAAGTTGAGGATCGAGGACTTCTTGACCGAACACTTTCTCCCGGCGGTGAAGCTACGGGCGAAAGCCAAGACGTACGCGGGCTACGAACAGGCAATCCGCTTGCATATCAATCCGCAGCTTGGCAAGGCGAAGCTCGTGGCGCTGGAATCCAAGCACGTGAACGCATGGCTGAAGGACCTCGACGCCAAGCCGCGCGCCAAGCAGAACGCATTCGTCACGCTGAAGGCTGCCCTGAACCATGCCACGCATGATGACGTGGGCATTCTCGACCGAAACCCCATCGGGCGCACGAAGGCCCCGCGCGCGGAGAAGGCCGAGCAACATATCCTAACGCTTGCGGAAACCAAGAAGCTCCTCGTGACGGCCAGAGATCACTTCCCATCCTGGCACGCACTCCTATACCTGGCGATCGAGACCAGCATGAGGCAGGGTGAACTCTTTGCCTTGACCTGGCGTGACGTTGATCTGAAGCAAGGCTTCGCGTTTATACGGCAGGGCGTTGGCACGGCCTACGACGACGAAACCAAGAGCGGATACCGCAGAGAGATCACGTCGCCCAAAACCCCCGCGGCACGCCGTCGGAGCGATCTGTCGGCCGAAGCGGTTGCAATACTCAAGGCCCACCGAAAGGACCAGACCGGGCCAAACCCGGAGGGGCTCGTCTTTCCGAATGAGGCGGGCTCGTTCATACACGCCAGCAACTTCAGCCGAAGAGTATGGGCTCCGCTGCTCAAGAAGGCCGAACTCCCGCACGTAAAGTTTCACAGCCTCCGGCACAGCGGGAACTCGATACTCGTCCAACAGGGTCTGAGCTTGCCTCTGCTGCAGCGACGGCTCGGGCATAGCACTCCGCAGGTCACAATGGCGGTGTATTCGCACGCTGGCGCCGAAGAGGGGCGACGTGGCGCCGGGATTCTTGGCGGACTGCTAGGTGGGACAACTCGGGGGACAACTGGTTCCAACGGTTCTCGGAAGGCTCGAGCCAAGGCAAGAGAAAAAGCCCGATAGGGTCAGGCTTTTTCAAATGGCTCCGGATGTTGGACTCGAACCAACGACCCGCTGATTAACAGTCAGCTGCTCTACCAACTGAGCTAATCCGGAACGATGCGCCAGCTCCGCGGCCGGCGGTCCCTGGTTCCACGGCCAGGAACGCCACCCTGCCTTGCGGGTATATGCCGGGATGGCCGAGCGCGCCAGACGCGAACGCGATGCCGTCGCGATCCCCAGCGACGTCGACGACGCGACCCTCGAAGTCGACGGGCGGCGCGTTGCGCTGACCAACCTGCGGAAAGTCTACTTCCCCAAGCTCAAGCTTACCAAGGGCGATCTGCTGCGCTTTTACCTTAGCATATCCGAGGTGCTGATCCCACACGTCGCGGGCCGGCCGATGGTCATGAAGCGCTATCCCCACGGCGTCACCGGAGAGTTCTTCTATATGAAGCGCACGCCGTCGCCGCGGCCGCCGTGGATCAGGACTTGTTCCATCGAGCACAGCTCCGGTAACGTCATCGACTTCCCGCTCGTGGACGGGCGCGCGGCGCTGCTCTGGCTGATCAACCTCGGATGCATCGATCTCAATCCTTGGTACTCGCTCTGCGAAGATCCGGATCGTCCGCTCTATTTGCATTTCGACCTGGATCCGACGCCGGGCGCCACCTTCGCCGTCGTGCGCGAGGCGGCGCTGATCGTGCGCGACGTGCTCGAGGGGCTCGGGATGACGCCGTTCGCCAAGACGTCGGGCAGCAAAGGCGCGCACGTCTACGTCGCGATTCGCCGCGACCTGACGCAGCACGAGGTCTGGGCCATCGCCAAACAAATCGGCCATCACATGGCCAAGGCGCATCCCGACGTCTTAACCGCGATCTATCGCGTGGCGAATCGCCCGCCGAATCACGTTCTGGTCGACTACAACCAGAACGCGTTCGGCAAGACGCTCGCCTCGATCTATTCCGTGCGGCCGAACGAGTCCGCTACCGTGTCCACGCCGGTGACGTGGGACGAGATCGAGGCGGGCTGCGAGCCGGGCAATTTCACGATCTTCAACGTTCCCGAGCGACTCGCGAGCATCGGCGATCTCTGGCAACCGTTGCTGCACGCCCGCGGGCGCTTCAATCTCGCGAAGTTTGCCGAAACGAGCGCTCGTGCCGCGATTTGAATCGCTGCTCCTGCGGCCGCCGATCGAGCCGATGGAGACTCGCGCCGTCGCACGCGTTCCGGAGGGCGACGGCTGGAACTACGAGCCCAAGTGGGACGGTTTTCGCTGCATCGCCTTTCGGGACGGCGGTGACGTCGAGTTGCAGTCGAAATCCGGCGAGACCCTGACGCGCTACTTCCCCGAGATCGTCGAGGCGCTGCTCAAAGCCGGCGCGCGGCAGTTCGTCGTTGACGGCGAGCTGATGGTCGCTACGGATGACGGCTCCGACTTCGACGCTCTGCTTCAGCGCATTCATCCGGCCGCGAGTCGCGTGCGCCGGCTCGCACAGGAAACTCCGGCATCTTACGTCGTCTTCGACCTGCTCGTCGAGGGACGCGCTGCGTTCTACGAGCGCGCTCTGCATGCGCGCCGCGAGCGGCTCGAGCTTTTCGTGACCCGAAACTTCGCCGAACATCCGAGCGTCCGGCTTTCACCGGCCACGCGCGACGGCGCGCTAGCGAAGCTTTGGCTCGGCGGCAGCTTGGCGCGACTCGACGGCGTCATCGCCAAACGCGACGTACCGTACGCGTTCGGCAGTCGCGACGCCGCCGTCAAAGTCAAGCGCAACTACACGGCCGATTGCGTCGTCGGGGGCTTTCGCAGGGGAACCGGCGGCGCGGTCGCGTCGCTGCTCCTGGGCCTCTACGACGACGAACGCAACCTGCATCACGTGGGGTTCGTCGGGTCGATGAGCGCCGCCGAACGCAAGCGCGCAGACGAGCTGCTGCAGCCGATCGTCGAGCCGCCCGGTTTCACCGGAACGGCGCCGGGCGGTCCGAGCCGCTGGCGCCGCGGCGAGGCCTCAGAGTGGTTTCCCGTCCGGCCGCAGATCGTGGTCGAGGTGGCGTTCGATCACGTCACGGGACATCGCTTTCGCCATGCGGCGCGGCTGCTGCGCTGGCGACCGGACAAGCCGCCGCGCCAGTGCACAATGGAACAGTTACTGCACCCCTCTTAGGGTCGCTACGGGACCGTAAGGTTCTCGGCTAGCTCGACGGTTACGGGGGTGCCGGCGTTGATGACGATCGGCTCGCGCGCGTTCACGCCGTAGACGTAGCCCCCGAGCGTTCCCGATTGCTCCCTTTTCACCGTCGACGATCCGCTGCCGAGCCGCATCTGCCACGCGATCGGCCCGGGCGTAACGGTGCCGTACGGAACGCCGGTCATCGGAGAAAGCCGCTGGCGCTGCTGGTACTGCGCCGCCGGATTGATTTGCACGACGCCCCGATTGACGACGTACGCGCTGATGCTCTTCTTCGCTCCGTTGCGGAGGTGAATCGTCGTGAGAAAGAAACCGACTCGCGCTCGGTCCGAGCCCGTCGGCTTCCGCACGTCGGTGATCCAACCCACGATATATCCGCCGTGCAGCACCGGGAACGACGTATCGACGATCAGGAGCCTGAACTTGTCGCCGTAGACCAGCTTCGATGAATTGAGATGCTCCTCGAGCGTGCACTGGATGCGCGTTCCGGACTTGATCGTCTGCGACGGAACGAACGTCGTCGCTTGCGCGAGCGCTCCGCACGCCGCGAACGCCGCGACGAGGGCCGCGAGTCTAACCGGCAAAATTCGGTACACGAAGCTGTTCTCCATTAAACGCCGTAGCTTTGCGCAGCGCGTCGGTCCGGTCGAGCCGCTCCCACGGCAGATCCAAATCCGGGCGTCCGAAGTGCCCGTAGGATGCCGTTTGCTGGTAGATCGGGCGGCGCAGCTGCAAATAGTGGATGATCGCCGCCGGCCGAAGGTCGAACACCGACGTGACGGCGCCCGCGATGCGCTCCTCGGGGATACGGCCGGTGCCGAACGTCTCGATCGAGACGCTCATTGGATGCGCGACGCCGATCGCATACGCGACCTGCACCTCGCAGCGGTCGGCGAGGCCCGCGCCCACGACGTTCTTGGCAACCCAGCGGGCCGCGTAAGCGCCCGAGCGATCCACCTTGGTGGGATCCTTTCCGGAGAACGCGCCGCCGCCATGGCGCGCCATGCCGCCGTACGTGTCGGCGATGATCTTTCGCCCGGTTAGGCCCGCGTCGCCCTTCGGGCCGCCGATTACGAACCGGCCGGTCGGATTCACGTACACGCGCGTGCGATCGTCGTGCATCGCGACCGGAATCACGTGGTCGATCACCTTCTCGGTGATCTCGCGGCGGATCTCTTCCAGCGGAATCTCGGGATCGTGCTGCGTCGAGACAACGACCGCCTCGACGCGCCGCGGCCGGTCGCCGTCGTACTCCACCGTGACCTGCGACTTGCCGTCGGGACGCAAGTAGGGAACGTCCCCGTTCTTGCGCACCGCGGCGAGGTGGCGGGTGAGGTTGTGCGCCAGCACGATTGGCAGCGGCATGAGCTCCGCGGTCTCGCGGCACGCGTAGCCGAACATCATCCCCTGGTCGCCCGCGCCGACGAGCTCGAACTCGTCGTTATCGCCCGCGCGAGCCTCGAGCGAACGATCGACGCCCAGCGCGATGTCCGGCGACTGCTCGTCGATCGAGACGCTGACGCCGCACGTTTCGGCGTCGAAGCCGATCGCCGAGCGCGTGTAGCCGACGTCGCGGACGACCTCGCGCGCAAGCTTTGGGATGTCCACGTAGGTCCTGGTCGTCACCTCGCCCGCAATATGGATCTGACCTGTGATCGCGAACGTCTCGACCGCCACGCGCGAATACGGATCGTCACGGAGCAGCGCGTCGAGCACCGCGTCCGAGATCTGGTCGGCGAGCTTGTCGGGATGGCCCTCCGTCACCGACTCGCTGGTGAAGAGCCGGGTGTACGCCACCTACGTCCCCTCGCTCCATGACGCGCTGTACTTCACCTGCTCCGGTGTCATCGTGTCGATCTCGATGCCCATCGAGGAGAGCTTGAGACGCGCGATTTCCTCGTCGATCTCGAGCGGCACGTCGTAGACCTTCTTCTCCAGCTCGTCGTGATGCCTGACGAGATACGCCGTCGATAACGCTTGATTGGCAAACGACATGTCCATCACCGCCGCCGGATGGCCCTCGGCGGCGGCGAGATTGACCAGCCGGCCGTCGGCGAGGATGCAGATCTTGCGGCCGTCGTGCAGCTCGTACTGCTCGACGAACGCACGCGGCTCCGTCTTGCCCCGCGCTAGGCGCTTGATCGACTCGAGGTCGAGCTCGTCATTGAAGTGGCCGGAGTTGGCGACGATCGCTCCGTCTTTCATCAATCTGAAGTGCTCCTCGCGCACCACGTGATAGTTGCCGGTGACCGTGACGAAGATATCTCCGATCTTCGCCGCGTCGCTCATCGGCATTACGCGGTACCCGTCCATGGTGGCCTCGATCGCCTTGCGCGGATCCACCTCGGTCACGACCACGTGCGCGCCCATTCCGGCGGCGCGCGCCGCGATGCCGCGTCCGCACCATCCGTACCCGATCACGACCAGCGTGCGCCCGGCGAGCAGCACATTGGTGGCCCGGATGATCCCGTCGAGCGTCGACTGTCCGGTGCCGTAACGGTTGTCGAACATGTGCTTGGTGAGCGCGTTGTTCACGGCGACGACGGGGTAGGGCAGCACGCCGTCGCGCTGCATCGCGCGCAGGCGGATCACGCCCGTCGTCGTCTCCTCGCAGCCGCCGATCATCTCGGCGAGCTGTCCGGGGTGCTTGGTGAAGATCGTCGTCACGAGATCGCAGCCATCGTCCAGAGAGACCTGCGGGTGCATGGCGATCACGGACTCGATGTGCGCGTAGTAGGTCGCGTGATCTTCTCCCTTGATCGAGTAGGTCGGGATGCCGTAGTCGCACAGCGCCGCCGCCACGTCGTCCTGCGTCGAGAGCGGGTTGCTGGCGCAGAGCGCGAGCTGGGCGCCGCCGGCCTGCAGTGCGAGCATGAGGTTCGCGGTCTCGGTCGTGACGTGCAGGCAGGCGCCGATGCGCATGCCCTGCAGCGGCTTCTCGATCTCGAAACGGTCGCGAATCTGGGCGAGAACGGGCATATACGCCGCCGACCAGGCGATCCGCGAACGGCCCGCCTCAGCGAGGCTGCGGTCTTTGACGTCGCCTTGGGCGGGATCCAAAACTGGCAAGATGACTCCTAGAGCTTGGGGCAAATGGCACGCCGCCCTTTCGCCGCAGGCTCGCCGAACCCATCCGCCAACTCTGCCGGGCGTGGAAACGCTCGACGAGTACCTGCGGCGCCTCGCTTCCGGCGATCCCGTCCCCGGCGGCGGCAGCGCCGCCGCGCTGGTCGGCGCCATCGCCGCCGCGTTGGCCGCGATGGTCGGCCGGATCGCGTCGGCGCCGCTAGACGACGTCGTCGCCAAGGCCGACCGCCTCCGCGAGGAGCTCGGCGCGACGCGCCTGCGTGACGAGGCGGCGTTCGCCGCCGTCGTGGCCGCGCAAGCACTCCCGAAGGACGACGAGTCGCAGGTCCAGGCGCGCCGCAAAGCCATCGACGAGGCGCTGCAGCGCGCCGCGGCGGAGCCATTGCGTGCTGCGGAGCTCGCGTTGCGCGTGCTCGAGCTGACGCGCCGGCTGAGCGAGGCGAAAACCAAATCGCTCGCGAGCGACGTCGGCTGCGCCGCCGAGTTCGCGTACGCCTCGTTGGCCGGATGCGCGTACAACGTCCGCGTCAATCACAAGTACATGCACGACGCCGAAACGATCGCGCGCCAAGCCGGGGAGCTACGTGCGTACGAGGGCGCGGCTTCGAATCTCTTAGAGCAGATACGTCAGCGTTACAGCGACTGGTAAGCCGCGGCGGCCATTCCGCCGAGAATCTCGCCGGCGACGTGCCCGGTGTCTTCGTCCTTCGGGCCGTTCATCGCCCCGAGATAGAACGCGAAGGCGACGTGCCGGCCGGAGCGCGTCGTCGCGTATCCGGCGAGGCCTTTCTCGATCGTCGAGCCGCCGCTCAAGTCGTTATCGCCGCCGTCGGTTCCGGTCTTGGCAAAGACCTTCCCGCGCGCCGGCGACGAGCGCTGGATGTCCACAAGCGTCCCGTCCACGCCCAGGATGGGCAGGCCGCGCAACAAGAAGCGGTACCAGCTCTGCATCCGCGACCAGGCGAGATAGCGAACCATGAAATCGGGCGTAAAGTATGCTCCGCCGTAACCATCCGATTGTGATGCCTGGTCGACATCGAGCCCGGCGCTACTCAACATCCGCGCCTCGAGCGCAAATCCGGCCTTGAGATAGTCGCTCTTGGCTTTCGCCAGATATACCGCCCAGGTGTACGGCATCAGCGCCGCATGCAGATTATCGCTCACCTTCAGCGTGATATAGGCATCTTCGCTAAGCGGCGGCGAGACGTGCTTAGCGACCAGATCCGCGGCGGCGTAGCTGTGCGGGATACCGTCGGCGGTGCCGGCCACCGTTACGCCGGCGCCCTGGAGCGCTAGGATGAACGCCGCCTGCGCGAAGAGCTTCGGCTCGGCCACGCGGTAGGCGTACAGTACGCTGGGACCGGCGGGCTGCGAACCGGCGATCGTGACGATGTGATTCCCGCCGGAATCGCGAGCATCGGCGCTCAGGTCGATCGTTGCATCGCTTTTGGCGGTGCCGGTCGTTGCTCGATTGATAAACTGAACGTACGGCGTCTGCGGCGAGACCTTGACGTTGACCGGGTCGCCGAGGCGTGCGCCCGGCGTCACCGTGACGTCGACGATGTTGTCGTTGACGACGATCGGCGAGAGAGTCGTGCCGGTGCCCCCTTCCGCGCCCTGGTCCGGAAACAGCGACGTATCTACCTGAACGCCTTCGACCCGCTTGATGCCGGCCTTCGCGACCTGCGCGGCGAGATCGCGCAGCACGGCGAGCGGATCGCCCGGCACGGCCTTCGTTTCCGCCGAACCGTCGTAGGCGTGGTCCTCGTTCTCGAACGCCAGCGTGTCATCGGGTCGAATCCGCTGGGACAAATTCGGATCGCCGCTCGCGACGAGCACGAGGTCGCCGTGCAGCGCGCCCTGCGAGTCGAGGGGCCCGGTGCGATAGACCGGCGTCGTCCAGCGAAAGTTTGGTCCCAACAGCGCGAGGCTCGCGCCCTCGGTCAGCAGCTTCGTCGTCGACGCCGGCACCATCAGCACATTCGCGTTGCGCGAGTAGAGGACGCGCTGCGAATCGAGGTCGTAGACTTCGCCGGCGACAACCGTATGGGCGAGCCGCGGCGTTTGCGTCGGCGCGTTGATCGCCGCCGCCAGCGCCGCCGCGCTCAGCACTTCGTCCCGCTACGCAAAGACTTCGACGAGTTCGAGGAATGGCGCAATGTCGGCCGCGTCCACCTCCATGCCGACGCCCTGCGTGTGATAGCGGATGTCGTGAAAGTCCATGCCGCCCGTCATCACGAGCCCGTATTGCTTTGCCTTCTCTCGAAACTCGGCGGTGTCGGCCGCATCGTGCAGCGGATAAAACACCTCGAGTCCCCGCAGGCCGCGGACGGCCAGCTCGTCGATCAGCACGCGGTCCCTCAGGCGCCCCGGATGCGCGAGGACGGGGATGCCGCCGGCGCTCGCGATCTTCTCGATGGCGCGTTGGGGAGTCGTGTAGGTCTGCGGCACGTAGCCGGGCCTTCCACGCCCCAGTGCTTGTTTGAACGCGGCGTCCACGCTGTCCACGATGCCTAGCCGCACGAGCGCCTTCGCCACGTGCGGACGGCCAATGGCCAGAGCATCGCCGGACTCGCGCAACACGTCCTCGAGCGTGATGGGATAGCCGGCCCCACGGAGCCGCTCCACCATCGTTTCCGCGCGCAGCCGGCGCTGCGCCTGATTGTACTCGAGCAGCTCGTTGATCGGCGACGGGCCAAGCGGCACGCCGTAGCCGAGCACGTGGACCTCGTTCTCGCGCCACGTCGTGTTGATCTCGATGCTCGGGATCACGCGGGCTCCGGGTGGGGGCTCGAACATACCGTACGCGGCCAGCGTGTCGTGGTCGGAAATTGAAAAGAGCTCGACGCCGCGCTCTTCCATGAAGTCCGACAGCTCTTGCGGCGACAGCGTGCCGTCGCTCATTCGCGTATGCGAATGCAGGTCAATCTTCACCGTTGGAAACCTTCTCCTCCATCTTGCGGCGTTCGACGAGCAGCGAGATCGCGGTGCGCTCGCTCTCGCCGATCGCGACGACCACGAACGAAGGCGTACAGAACGCATCGAACTGAGCGCCCTTCAAATAGCTGCGCGCGATCGCCACCGCCTTGACGGCCTGATTGATCGCGCCCGCGCCGACCGCCTGCATCTCGACGCTATCGCGCTCCCGCAGGGCGGCAGCCAGCGCGCCGGCTACCGCGTTAGGATTGCTCTTGGCCGAAACCTTCAGGGTAACGCCGGAATTCATGCGATGCCCTTAAGAAAAATGCGTTTAATTTCGCTCGCCTTTCCTGAGCTCGGATCGATTGTCACGACCGCGCCGCAAAACTGGCGCATTCCGTTGCGCTGCACGCTAAAGCGCTCGGAAAGACCGGTCAGAAACCGGTCGAGTACGGCCTTGGCTTCCATTCCGATAATGCCCTCCGTCGGACCGGTCATACCCAGGTCGCTGATGAAGGCCGTCCCTCCTGGTAAAACCTGCTCGTCGGCCGTTTGGACGTGCGTATGCGTGCCGAACACGCAGGAAACTTGGCCGTCCAGATAGCGGCCCAAAGCGATCTTCTCCGAGGTCGCCTCGGCATGGACGTCCACGATGACGACCGGCGTTCGGGACCGCAGCTCGGGCAGATAGGCGTCGGCGCAGCGAAACGGATCGTCCGCGGGCGGCATGAAGGTCCGCCCCATCAAGTTCAGGACGGCGATCGTGACGCCGTTGACGGTCAGGGTCCCGGTTCCCCGGCCGGGCGCCGCGGGCGGGTAGTTGGCCGGACGGACGACGCGGTCGGTCGTTTCCAGGTACTCCGCGAAGTCGCGCTTGTCGAAGATGTGGTTACCGCCGGTAATGAAGTCGACACCGCTGTCGAACATCTCCTGGGCGGTCTGCGCGGTCAGCCCGAAGCCGCCTGCGGCGTTCTCGCCGTTCGCAATGCACGCGCCGACGTGATATTGCTCGCGCAACAACGCGACGCAGCGCTTCAGCACGTCGCGGCCGGGGGATCCGACCACATCCCCCACGAGCAGTACGTTGAGGGCGGCGGGTGCTATCGGCGAGCCGACGCCTTGGCTTTCTTCTGAGACTTCAAGAAGTAGACGAGCACGCGTTTTTCTTCTCGAAAGCCCACTAGACTCTTAGACTGCTCGGGATCGCGCAGCGCCTCAATCGCATAGAGCGCGGCTTCGTCTTCGGCGGCGGGGTCGGCTTCGAGGTGGTCGTCCGGATGCGGGTTGCGTACGAGCGCGTCGCCGCAGCGATCGTTGAAGAACCCGACTTGCAGCTCGAGCTCTTCCTTAGAGAAGCTCTCCAGGTCGCGCGTCACGTGCACGAAGGTCATCGCCCGATCGCCTTCGCACTCCACGCGCAGAGCCGTCGGCTCTTCCTTTGCGAGCGCCAGGAAGCTGCGCACATGGTCGTCCAGGCCATCACTCAGCGCGGTCTGCGCGGCCCGATCCAAGCGCTGGCGCACAACGAAAGTCAGCCGCACGATGCGGTCGGTCGGGCCGGAACGAATCGACGCCAGCTCCGGAAAGCGCACCAAAAGCGCGCAAACCAGGCTTACGGTATCGGCGTGCTCGACGATTCGCGTGCTCATGACTGTATAATGGCCTTCTTCCCCCGATCCAATCCCACTGGGCCGGCGCGCGCCAAGGGGCAGGGTCAGTACGACGCGGCCCCAAGGTCTCCCCTCGCCCCGGCCTAGAAATGACCCGCGTGGCCCTGAGGAAGGTTCCAGGCGCGCTGGCGCTCGGCTTGCTCGCCTCGCTGGGCGCCCATGCGGCGCTTTACGGGAACGAGCATGCGATGGGCGGCGGCTATCACGCCGCGTTCGTGCAAGTCGCGGTCGCCGCGGTCCTGAGCCTGTTTCTCGGCATGAGCGCTATCGCGTGGACGGCCGCCGGCCGGGTGCCGGACGGCAGCGTCCTCGCCGCGCGTCTCGGCGACCGCATTCCCGGCCTCCCCGCGCTCGGCGCGGCGACCGCGCTGTGGTTTGGTCTCGCCGAGGCCGTCGAGCCCCATCATGCCGGCGCCCCACCGCTCCTGATACTGCTCGCGCTCGTCGTCGCAGCCGCCGTCGTCCGGCGGATCGCCGTCGCCGCCATCGCCTTGCTTGCGCGCGTCGTCTTCGCGATCGCGCGGCTTAGCTTTTCACCTCGGACGCCGCTTTGGTCGCGCCGGCCGAGAACTCCGGCGCGCCGGCGCGTCTTCGTCGGCGCACGGCGCCGCTTCGCTCGTCCTCCTCCGATCGCCGCGACCGTTCGCGCGTAACCGCGCGCTCATAGCACTCTCTCCGATCGGAGGATCTCATGTCCCGCTTCACTGCGGCGTTCGTCGCCGCGTTCTTGGCGTTTTCGTACGCAGCCCCAACGCTCGCGGCCGTCACCGGACTGGTCCGCGGAACCGTCACGCTCGACGGTAAGCCCGCACCCGGCGTCACCGTGACGCTGGAAGGTGAGGGCTCGAAGTTTACGGCCGTCAGTGCCGCCAACGGCGGTTTCGTCTTCTCGCAGGTGCCCTTCGGTACGTACCACGCGACCGCGGCGGTCAAGGGCGCCCCCGCGCTCGACGTCCTGGTAACGGTGACGAGCGGTGCAGTCGCTACCGTCGATCTGCCGCTGTCGACGCTCAAACAGATCGCGCAAACGACGGTCACCGCGCATGCGGGCGGCCTTTCGAACTACCCGCCCTCCGTCCACCAAATCGACCGCGCACAAATTCAGACGTCACCGGTACAGAACAGCCTCGATCAGACGATCGAGACGCTACCGGGCGTCGTCCCGTTCTCGTACAACGAGCCGGTGATCAACGGATTCCACGGCGTCGCCTACAATATCGACGGTGCGCCCCTTCCTCTGGCGACGACCTCCAACTTCGCGGAGATCGTCGACCCGCGTATCATCGACTCGATGGAGCTTTACACCGGCGCCATACCCGCCGAGTTCGGGGGCGACCGCATGGGCGGCGTCGTCAACATCATCACGAACCGGCCCACGGACGTGTCGCCCGGCTTCTACGCCACGACGACGGGCGGCTTGGGCAATCAGGCCCAAGCGACGGGTCAGCTCGACACGGCGGCCCGGTTCGGCTCGAGCGAAGCCTTCTTCGACTCGAACAGCCAATCTACGATTCGCGGCCTAGACGCGCCGACGTTCGATCCGATTCATGACGACTCGTCGCAGAGCGACCAATTCTTCCGTTTCATCACCCAGATGACGCCGCGCAGCACGCTTTCCTTCGACTACTCCAATCAGCTGGCGCAGTTTCAAATACCGATCAATACCGATCCGAACAATCCGTACGATCCGATCTTCACGCCGGCCGGAACGGACGACGTGCAGCGCGAGTACGACCGATTCTCGAACCTAAACTACACGCTCCAGTCGAAGGACGGCAACGGCGTCTTCCAGGTAATTCCGTGGTGGCGCTCCACACGGATCAACTACGACGGCGACCTTTTCAACGACGTTCTCGGTATCACGCCCAATTTCGGCTCCGGCGCGTCGGGCGAGCTGCACAGCGTAGGGCTCCTTTCAAATACGTACGCAAGCTACGTCGGCCTACGCGCGTCGGACTTCCGCGCGACGGAAAACCACGCGTGGAAGATTGGCGTTGACGTCAACCGCGAGAACGTCAATGCCGGCCAGGCATTTGCGTGCTACTACCAACAGGGCTGCGGCGCGTCGTCCGGGACGCACGAGCAGCCCTACTACCTCGTCGCGCCGCCCTCGCAGGCCCAGGCGGGTTCGCAGATCGGCATCTATGGAGAAGACAGCTGGCGGCCCTCGAAGTTTGTCGAGTTGGACTATGGTCTGCGCTACGATCACTCGACCGGCTACACCAGCGGCTGGATGTTCAGCCCCCGCCTCGGTCTGAAGGTCTGGGATGGCGGAAAGAACACGTTCCACGCCTTCTACGGCCGCTTCTATGCCGCGCCGTTCTTAGAAGACGTGCGACAGGACTGCGTGCTGCTGCAAGGCTGCACGGGCACTCCGGTTTACGACCTCAAGCCGGAACGAGATTCGTATTACGAGACAGGCTGGGAATACGCAGTCAATCCTGACTTCACCGCATCGTTGAACCTGTTCCGGCGGACGGCAGTGAACATCCTCGATACGACGCAGCTGCTCAACACACCGCTGTTCGCGGTGTTCAACAATGCGATCGGTGTCGACAACGGCGCCGAGTTGCGCCTGCAGGATCGCCTGCGCAACGACGACCTCTGGTGGTTCACGCTGACCTACTCCGGCTCGTATGCCGCCTGTGTCTCGGGCGCGACGTTTCTCTTTCCGCCGAACACCAACGCACAGGGCGTTTCGTGCCAAGCGCAGCTCTCGCCGGAGGATCACGACGAGACCGTCGTATCGAGCGGAGCGTACACGTGGCACTTCGGGAAAGCGCGCCGTTGGTTTGCGACGCTGCAGGGGAACTACGGAAGCGGCTTCCCGGTCGCGTTCGAAAGCGCCAACGTCAGCCTCAGCGGGCGTCTGCCCGCGCACACCACGTTCGATCTAGCCGCGGGGCGCAATCTTGTCCCGGGACGGGGCGGACAGGATACCGGGTTAGCCGTGCAGCTGATCATGCAGAACGTGCTGAACCACCAGTATCCGATCAAGGTCGCGAACGGGTTCAACACGACTCAAATCGCGAACGGGCGAACGTTCCTGGTGCAGTTGTCGGCGCCGTTTTCGGCGCACTAGGTTTTGCGCTAACGCGCGCAGGCGGCGCAGATTCCGTAGAGCGTGACGGCGTGTCCGCTCAGCTTGAACTTGGGCGGCAGAAGTCGGCGCAGGTTGTCGAGGCATCCGTGGATGTCGAAGACGCGGTCGCAGCGCTCGCATTGGAAATGATGGTGATGGCCCTTGTCGGCGCGCTCGTAGCGCGTCGGCTCGCCCGGTATTTCGACGGCCTCGATCAGCCCGGCGTCCAGCAGCGATCCGATCGTGCGGTAGACCGTGGCGACGCCGAGGCCCTCGACCTGTTTTGACGCGGCGTCGAAGAGGTCGGTGACGCTCAATGGCGACTCGGCGCGCTCTAGGATCTCCGCGAGCGCGTCCCGCTGTTTCGTTTTCCGGCTCTGTCCGCTCACCGCCGGACCTTGTTCGCCGCCATAACCCTTGACCTTTTTGATAATGATACGCTATTATCAATAGCGTGGCAAGAGCAGCCGTGCATTCGGCCCTTCTTCTCGCATTGAGCTTTCTGGCAGCGGGGCCGGCATATGCGGTTAATGCGAGCGCCTTCTTGAGCGGGACCGTGACGCGCGGCGGCCGGCCGGCGGGCGGCATCGCGGTCACCGCGTCCGGAAACAATCTCACCGTCAAGACGACCAGCGACGCGAAGGGCCACTTTGCGTTTCCGCCGCTCGCGTTGGGCAGCTACGACGTCGAGGCGCGCCAGGCCGACCTGCGTGGGCTCGTCCGAGTCGACCTGGGAAGCGGCGGAGCCACGGTCAGCATCCCCCTCCTCGAGCTGAGCGAGATCGAACACGCCGTCGTCACTCAATCGCAGTCGCTCGCGATCCACGGCAGCGGCAGCGACGTCGTGCTCAACGGCACGGCCTTGACTCGTCTTCCCTTCAACAACAGCTTCGCGCGAATGGAAACCCAAATGCCGGGGGCCGTGCAGGGCGCCAACGGCGTGGTTCACATCAATGGCGATCACGGCGTCATCAACTACATGATCGACGGCGTGCCGCTGCCGCAGGAACTGAACCGCGATATCGGCAGCGAGATCAACATCAACAACCTTTCCTTCGTCGACCTCATCGAGGGAGCGTATCCCGCGCAATACGGCCTGCGCTTCGGCGCCGTCTTCAACATGTCCACACGAGCGGGCACCGGGCCGCCCGGGGTCGACGGTTACGCATCGTTCGGATCGAACACCAACGCACAGTCGACGATGGGTTACCACGCGCCGCTGGAAGGCGGCGGCGGCTTCGACGTCGCGCTGAGCAGTTCGACGACCACGCGCGGGCTCGACCCGCCCGACTGGAACTCGCCGCATAACGATGCGAGCTCCGTGGGGCAATTCGCCCGCCTCACGCTTCCCGCCGGCGGAAACAATTTTACCGAACGTCACCTTCTTCAACAGCCACTCTGCGTTTCAGATCCCCAACGACGTTCAGTTCGGCGCACCCGGCAACACCGACGACAACGAATCGCAGGCGGACAGCTTCTTGGCGGTGCAGTTCCGTCACGCGATCGGCAACACCGGCGCCTTCACCTTCGGTCCGGCGGTCAACGCATCGCGCATCCAGGACTTCGGCGATCCCTACAACGATTGGATCTACGGCGAGTCGCTCAATCTCACGGCCCCGCCCTTCGGGAACAACGGGAGCACGCGAGATTGCGCCAACGCCTTCATCCTCGCGCCGAAGAACCCGCCGGGCTTCGGAACGATGTGCGGCCTATCGTTGGCGGACACGCGCACCGCACTCGATTACATTCTGCAAGGCGACTACAATCAAAACTTCGGAACTCATACCGTAGCGGCCGGCGTTTCGTACGATCTGACCCGCGTCCTCAAGTACTACGCTTTCACGCTCCAGCCCAACAACTATCTCGCCCCGATCCTCACGCCCAACACGCCGAACGCGCCGACGACCGTCAGCGACGACTCGCCGAACCTCGGCAATACCTACCAAGCCTATCTTCAAGACAGCTGGCGCATGGGCTCGCTGTGGCAGGCCGACTACGGGCTGCGCTACGACTTCTTCACGATCAAGTCGACCGGCTTCGGTCAGGGCTTCGGCGCCTTCAGCCCCCGCTTCAAGCTGACGCGGCTCTTCGGAAATCGAGCCAGCGTCTACGCGTATATCGGGCGCTTCTTCGAGCCGTTCTCGCTCGAGAACGTCGGCCCGAACACGGCCTACCTGCTCAACCTGCCGTTAACGCGCACGCTGGCGCAGTTCGATCTCAAGCCCGAACGCGACACCCAGATCGAGCTCGGCGGCCATATGCCGCTCGGTCCGGGAGAGCTCGGCTTTCGCGTCTGGCAGAAAAATGCCAACGACCTCATCGACGACACACAGGTCGGCGTAACGCTTCTTCACCAAGACATCAATTACGTGCTGGGCCGGTTGTCGCAGGAGGCGGTCACCTATACGCAGCCGTTGGCGCTCAACGGGCGCGCGTACTTCTCCTTCGCGCACGTCGTGTCGCTGAACTCGGGGTGTGAAACGCAGTTGTTGGCGCCATGCTTCGGTCTGCCGACCGGGTACACGCCTGCCGACCACGAGCAGCGCTATACCGTCACGAGCGGCATCCTGCTCAACAACCGGCGCGGCGGGTGGTTCTCCGCTGACGCGTACTACGGCAGCGGCCTCTCCTCGGCTTTCTGTCCGTCCGATACGCCCGGCTACTGCAAGGAAACGCCGCACACGATCTTCGACGTCGAGGACGGCATCGCGTTATCGCCGAAGGCCGCACTGACGCTCGACATCGCGAACCTGCTCGACGATCGCTACTACGTGACGCTGCTCAACGCCCAGGGCAACCATTTCGGGCCGGGCCGCACGCTCAGCGTCGGCGTACGGTTTAGGCAATAGCAGGACTCCACCTCAAGGTCGCGGGATTATCGTGCGTTGGAGCAATGCACGACTTAGAACGCGGTAGAATCGTCGTTACGGGAGGCGCGGGCCTCGTCGGCAGCGCCGTGATATGGGCACTCAATCGGCGAGGAATCGACGACGTCCTCGTCGTTGACCGCTTGGACCGGTCCGAGAAGTGGAAGCATCTCGTTCCGCTCCGTTTCGCGGACTACCTCGATGCCGACGACTTCGAGGACCGGCGCGCGCAGGGCTTCACGTTCGGCGACGTCGAGACGGTCTTCCACTTGGGCGCCTGCTCTTCGACCACTGAGAACGATGCCGACTACCTCCTGCGAAACAACTACGAGTACACGAAGAGCCTGGCGCATTGGACGGTAAATCAGGAGGCGCGGCTCGTTTACGCCTCTTCGGCGGCGACGTATGGCGGCCTGGAGGCAGACCTCTCCGACGAGATCGACCTGCACGAGCTGCGTCCGCTTAACGCGTACGCATACTCGAAGCAGCTGTTCGACCTCTACTCCGCCCGCACGGGGCTCGATCGGCGGGTCTGCGGGCTCAAATATTTCAACGTGTTCGGTCCGAACGAAGAGCACAAGGGCGAGATGCGCAGCATCGTGCAGAAGGCGTACGAGCAGATCCGCGAGAGCGGCTCCGTGCGGTTGTTCAAGAGCTACCGCCCCGAATATCGTGACGGCGAGCAGCAGCGCGATTTCGTCTACGTGAAGGACGCCGTGGAGATGACGCTGCATCTCGCGCAATGCGGCGCCACGGGCCTCTACAACGTCGGCTCGGGAACGCCGCATACGTGGCTCGAGCTCGTTCGGCCAATCTTCCACGCCCTCGAGATGCCCGAACGCATCGAGTTCATCGAGATGCCGCCGCACCTGCGCGGAAAATATCAGTACTACACGTGCGCGCGCATGCAGCGCTTGCGAGCGATCGGATACGACCGGCCAATGACGCCGCTCGCCGATGCCGTCACCGATTACGTAACGAACTACTTGGTGCCCGAGCGCCCTCTCGATCTTTCCGACCCGCCCGTCGCCGCGCCCTTGCGGGCCATGCCTCACTAGAAGGAGTACATGTCACAATCCAGCCGTGCCGAACGCCGCCGCCATTCTCGCGGGGGCGCCGCTCCCCCGCCGCGCCGCGACCCGATGCGCGCCGTCTATATCGGCATCGGCGTCGCAATCGTTCTCCTGATCGCGATCTTTGCCGGCCTCAACTGGTGGCAGAACCGCAAGGTCCAGCAGGCCTATGCCACGCCGACGCCCGGCCCGAATGCATCGGCCAAACCGATACAGATCGTCGAAGGTAAGTCGCTCGGAGCGAAGTTCTTCAAGGCCAAGTATCCGGACACGGCGCAAGGCGGTCGCGGCCAGACCGTGGACGGCATCGCCTGCGGCACGCAGGAGTATGCGACCCTGCACGTTCACAGCCATCTCGCAATTTTCGATAATGGTAAACAGATCCAAGTGCCGCAGTATATCGGCTTCGCTCCCAGCGTCGCCGGCGGCTGTCTCTACTGGATCCACACGCACGACGGGAGCGGCATCATCCATCTCGAGGCGCCGGACATCACTCCGCCGCAGGGTGGAATCTACACGCTCGGCATGCTCTTCGACATCTGGGGGCAGCCGCTGCAGCGGGAGGACGTTGCCGGATTCGTCGGCCCCGTCACGGCGTACGTCAACGGCAGCAAGTATGACGGCGAGCTGAGCGCGATACCGCTGGGCGCGCACCAACAGATCGTCTTGATGATCGGCAAGCCCGTTACGCCGCCGAACTACGCGTTTCCGCCGAACGACTAACGCAGCAATTTCGCGATCGCCGCGTCGAGCTCGCCGTACGAGATCTCGCCGCTGTTGAGATAGGCGACCTTCTTTTCCCTGCCGATCAATGCGAACGTCGGGAAGCCGCCTTGGAGATACAGGTTGGCCACATTGAGCAGCGCGTCGTATGCGACCGGATACTGCGCGTTGAAGCGCTTGGCCCAATTCAAGACGTCGAGCTCCGACGATGCCGACGTGCCGTCCATCGCCGTGTCGCTGCCCGAAACGGCGACGAACGCAACGCGCGACGAATACTTCTTGTAGAGCCTGTCAACGACGACCGTCTCGCGCTGACAGTGGGGGCACCACGTCGCGAATACCTCGAGAAACACCGGCTTATCGGCAGTCGCCAAATCGAACAGTCCGGCTGTCGTCGCCACCTCGAACTCCGGCGCGGGCTGACCGACCTGCGCTTTGCCCACGATCGGCGACTGGGATGCGGTCTGAACGCCGCGACGTCCCGGACCAAAATTATAGTAGAGCACGGCCGCGATCGCGATGAGCGCCACGACGGCGATCGTCGCGAAGGCCCACGTGCGGCTCCTCACGCGCTGCGCAGCCGTCGGTCGAATGCCAGCGCTCCCGGCGCTCCCCACGCGACGAGGACGCTCGCAGCCGCCAACACGAGGTCGAAAGCGACGTGGGGCCAGTCCGCAACGGTGGCGTCGCCCGGGCCGAAGCATCCGCAGTTGGCGGCGATGTGGCGCAGCACCGCGGACGCGATCGCGCCGCTGTATAGCAGAAACTGAACCGCGACGATCGCGGCGACGACGCGCGTGAACAGACCGGCCACGAGATAGACTCCCAACAGCAGCTCGACGTACGGCAGCGCCAGCGCGAGCGGCCCCGCGATCGCCGCCGGAAGCAGCCGAAACCCGGCGATGCTCGCCGCGAGTTCCGGGGCGTGCCCGACCTTGAGCGCGCCCGCGGCCAACAGCAAGGCACCCAATAGCACCCGGACGATGAAGACCGCAGCGTTCATGCTGCGTTCGTTGCCCTAGAACGCGCGCAACCCCTGGCGTACAATAACGCTGTGCCCAAAAGACTTGGCGGATTGATCGCGCTCGCTTGCATCGGATGGATCGCGGCCTGCGGCGCCGGCAGAACCGCGCCGGACTTCACCCTGCGCGACGACGCGGCCCAACCGTGGAGCCTCGCCGCGCAGCGTGGAAAGGTCGTGCTGCTGACGTTCGGGTTTACGCACTGCGCCGACACCTGCCCGGCGACGCTCGGAAAGCTGTCGAACCTCACGCGCACGCTCGGTGCGCGCGCACGCGACGCGGAGATCGCTTTCGTGACGGTGGATCCCGCGCGGGATACGCCGCCGGTGCTGCATCGCTTTCTCGCTCGATTCGAGCCGGGCTCGAGCCGGCTGGTTGGATTGACCGGCACGATCTCACAGGTTGCGGCCGTCGAAAATGCATACCACGTGTGGTCGCAACGCATGCCGCGCAACGAGTACGCCCACAGCTCCGTGATCTTTCTGATCGATCCTCAGGGCCGGATCCGCGCCCTGCGCGACGAGGGCGATTCCCCGGCATCTATCGCGCACGTCGTTTCGGAGATGCTCGGATGATCGCCGCCCTCGCGTTCGCCGCGATCGCGCTCGTGCCGGTTCACGGCGTGGTGCTGGACACGCTGCGGGATGGATCGGCGATCGTCCGAACCGACGCCGTCGCGCTGACGCAGCCGGCGCGCACGCGCCGCTATCCGCTGCGCCCCGCCGCGACGTTCGAACCGGGCACGAACGTCGACGCGTTCCTCGACGCGGCGACCCAGCCGCAAGCGTTGTTGGACGCAGTCGCCGCCGCGCCATTCGCGCCGGGCATGCCGGACTCGGGAAAGGCCGCTCCCGTCGTGCCCGGCGAGACCCTGCCGGCGGGCCTGCTGGTCGACCAAAACGGTCGACCGGTCCGGCTCGACCGCGCCTTCCGAGGCAAGACGCTGCTGCTCTCGTTCATCTTCACGCGCTGTCCCGACAGGACGCTCTGCCCGGCGATCAGCGCGAAGTTCGCATATCTGCAGGCGCATCTCGATCCCGCGCGCTTCGCGCTCGCCGAGATCACGCTCGATCCGCAGTACGATTCGCCCGCGGTGCTGCGCCGCTACGCGGACGCGTACGGCGCCCGGCGAGAGGGCTGGGTGCTGCTCACCTCCACCGGGTCGATCGTCCAGCGGCTGCTCGACGCGTTCGAGATAAGCTCGATGCGCGTAAGCGCGAGCAACTTTCTCCACGACGATAAGCTGTTCGTCGTCGCGCCCACGGGGCGCGTCGCGTATATCGTCAAGTCCGCCGATTGGGACCCGCGCGCCGTGATCTCCGAGGCGAGGGCCGTCTCGGGCGTTGCCGGCAATCCGTTCGAGCGCTTCAAGCTCGCCCTAATCGCCGATGTCGTCGCGATCTGCGGCGGCAACCAGTTCGCGGGGATCGCCCTGCTCGAGTTGTCGCTGTTCGCGATCCTCACGGCGATCGCGCTCGCGGGACTCTGGGTCGTCGCGCGCGTGCTCTGGCCGCGCGCCTCATCCTAAAGAGGAGGGAACCCAGAGCGCAGGCGCTTCGAGGAAGGCAAGGAAGCGTAGTGGCTGGGCTATGGAGCAGAGGGCTTTCCTAGAGCATGCCATGGAACGCTATGGCAAGGCGACCTACAACTTCGCCTACCGTCTGACTCGCAACGAATCCGATGCGAGCGACCTGACCCAGGAAGCCTTCATCCGCGTCTTTCGCGCCTGGCGCAGCTTCAAGCCAGGGACCTCCTTCCTTTCCTGGATCTATCGAATCGTCACAAACCTCTATCGTGACGAACTTCGGCGCCGCAAAGGACGTTATCAGGAAGAGATACCGGAAGCGAATCAGCCCCAGCAATTCAGCAGCGGCCGCCCGCTCGCGGTTCAACCCATCGAGGATTATATGGACGGCTATCTCAGCGAACCGGTCTCGAAAGCGCTCTCCGACCTCGCGGCGGAACAGCGTGAGATCGTGCTGCTCGCCGACATCGAAGATTTCAGCTATCAAGAGATCGGCGAGATCGTCGGTTGCTCCGTCGGAACCGTTCGCTCGCGGCTACATCGCGCTCGCGGGCAACTTCGCAAGCTCGTCACCCGTCACATGAAATCACCGTCATGAATCAATCGCACCCCACGCCGGGAGAACTCGTCGATTACCTCTACGCTGAGCTGCCGCCGCCGCAGGATGCCGCCGTGCATGCGCACTTGGCCGGGTGTTCGCCGTGCGCCCAGGCCTACGAAGCCGAGAGCTCGCTCACCGAGGTGCTGCGCGAGCACGCGCGCGCGCAGGAGCGGGAGCTCCCTTACCGGGTAGTCTTGGCCATTCGCGACTCCGTCGCGAACGCCGCACCGCCGCCCGCGTGGAAGCGGATCCGCGTAGCGCTCCGTCCGGTCGTGCTCATTCCGGCCGCCGCCGCGCTGGCCGTCGCACTCTACTTCGGCGTGAGCGGGCACCGCAGTTCCGCTGCGACGCCGATCGGCGCCGCCTATTACGTCAACGATCACGCCGCGCTAACGGTCACGGCGCCCTTTTCAGAAGACGCGCCGGTTCCGGTAATCCTGACGTCGGATGATCAGACGCCGTAGCGCGATAACCGCGATCGCCGTGCTAGCGGGCAGCGTGTCGCTCGCGGCCGCGGGATCGATGGCCCCCGGTCCGGACGCGATGCTCTTCGCGGCAATCGCCGCGCCGAGGAGCGTCTCGTACACGGGCAGCGTCGAGGTCGTTCGTTTCGGCAGCCACGCCGCGGAGGCGTCGGTCTACCGCATCGAGCACCGCGCACCGGATCTCACGCTGCGCGCGTACAGCGCGCCATCGGCGCTCTCGGGCGACTCGGTGATCTCGAAGGGAGACCTCAGCTTCTCCGTCGACGCCCGCCGGCATCGCATCGTCGAGACGCGCAACGCGGCACTCGACGACCGAATCGCGATCAACGACAACTACGCGCTCCTGCGCAAGAACTATCAGATCGCGCGTAGAGATGACGAGACGTTCGACGGCCGCGACGTCGCCGCGATCGTCTTGACCAATAGGTACAACCGCCGGCCGGCGATGCTCCTGCGCATCGATCGAGCGACGAAGATCGTGCTCGACAAGCAAGAGCTTGCGATGGGCGGCTCGCTGGTCGGCGAGGTTCGCTTCCGGAGCGTGCGCTGCAACGCCGCAATTGCGGCGGCCGATTTCGCGCTTCCGAAGCAGTATCGGCTCGTGCAGGGGCCGACATTCGGAGATCCGCCGCAGAGTCCCGGTAGCGCCGTCCGCAGCGCCGGCTTTCGCGCCCGCGCGCCGCAGGCGTTACCCGAGGGCTTCGCGCCGGTCGAGGGAAGCATCGTCGACCTCAAGGGCGTGCGCACCGTTCACGTGCTGTATTCCGACGGCATCCGCACCGTCTCGCTCTTCGAAAACGCGTCGGCGTCGACTCTGGACATGTCCGGTCTGCAGACCGAGCCGGCGCAGGTCGGCGGCCGCGCCGCTCAATACGCCGAGGACGGCGCGATGGCGCTGTTGTCGTGGAGTGATGCGACGCTGCATTACGCGCTCGTCGGCGAACTCGGTCGCAGCGAACTGCAAAAGATCGCCGCGTCGATCGTGCGGTAGGGAAGCTAGGAAAGAGAGGAGCCTCCGAAAACGGAGGCTCCTCGTTTCCAACGCGGTGTTGGAGTCTAGATTTTGACGTTGGCGGTGAAGTAGAACTGGAACGGCGTCTTGACCGGGGAGTTCAACGCCGCCGCTAGGTAGGGCCCGAAGGTCGGGAAGTAGGGATATTGCTGGGCCCGCTGGATGATGTACGCGCCCGCCTTCGATCCCGGCGGGTTGATGTACGCGCCCGGCGTCCCATAGGGAGCGACGGGGTCGAGCAGGCTCGTCGGGTTCTCGTAGGAGCAGATATTTCCGTCGTTGAGGGTCCACGGTTCCTTCGTTCCGCCCCAGCAGTAGTTCACGATATTCGCCATCGTGCCGACGAGCTGAATCCGCGGGCTCACATCGTAGCTCACCTGCATGTTCAGCATGAACTCGTTGGGCTGCGTGAACGCACCGAGCGTGTCAAAGCCGCCGGTATAGGGATCGGGAATATTGACCACCGACCCGCAATCCGCCGCGTTGTAGCGATGGGTTCCGGGAAGAGCGGCCGCGCAGGTTACCGGGTCGACGCCCACCGACGACAGCGGGTAACCGTATCGAGCTCCGCCTACGAATTGCAGCGACGGCGTGACGGCCAGCTTATTCGCACGGTAATTGAGCACGACGCTTCCGACGAACGGCGCACCGAACGCGGAGTATGCTCCCGGAAACGCCGTGGAACCTGGGAAGACGTCATAGGTGGGATAGGGTGCCGTCGTACTGAGAATCGACTGTATCGGGGCCGTCCAATACGGATTGGCAATCGATCCACCCGGACAGTGCCCGCCGATATAGCCTACCGGCGCTCCCGCCTTATAACACGGGCCGGCGGTCAGGCCGTTTGACGTCAAGCCGCAGTTCGGATTGCTGGGATTCGCGACGCAGGCCTTCGTATAGGCGTTATACTGTTGTATCTGGGTGTTCACGCCGGTAAGCACCGTGCCGCCGAACTGATTGACCGGCTGGTACTTGATGTACGAGTCCGTGTACGCGAAGGACAGGAGTCCCGAGAGGCCGTTGCGCGAGAAGTCGCCCTTCTGTAGCTGGAACTCGACGCCTTGGCTGCGCTGGTTGCCGGCGTTGAGACCGGAGACGAAACCTTCCTTGGCGTTCAGGAAGAACTCCTGAATCTGGTTCTGCGTCTGCCGCAAGAACGGCGTCACTTTGAACGAAAGGTCCGTACCCTTGAAGCGGTGTTCCCACGAGAGGTCGTAGTTGAGCGACGTCTGCGGTTGAACGGGATATCCCGGCGTGTTGCGGCCGTACTGCAAGAACGTCGGGCCGATGAAATCGGCCGAGTCTTCTTGCCGATGTGCCGTACTGCTCGAACGCCGTGTTCGCCGCCTCGGTATACCGTCCGGCGGAGAACCGGATCACGTTGTTCGAGTCCGAAGTGTAGGTCCCGGCGAAGCGCGGCTGCCAGATGTTGAATGCGAAGTTTTGATTCGTCGCATTGTACAAATAGGTCCTAATCGACCCCTTGGGGCAGAGTTGGCCCGGGCTCGGGTTCGCGAAGACGACGCCGGTCTTCGTGTTCTGGCAGTTGTCGTTGTTGAAGGCATTCCACCAGAACTGCCGCACTTGGGCGACGTTCCCGCCCTGGGCTCCTAGAGGCGGCGTCAGTTGGTCTCCGCCGGCAAACCCGAAGGTGTCGAGACGCACGCCCGGTACGAGCAGCCACTTGTCGCTGGGCCGAAACTGATCTTGCAGCGACCAGCCGTAGAAGTTCGGCACGAGGCCGGGGGTGATTTCGCCGTTGAGGCCGTTTTCTGCGACCATGTACTCGCACGGCGAGCCGCCGCACGTGAAGCCGGCCAGACTCGGCGTCGACCCGATCTGACCGATGGTCAGTCCTCCGGTTCCCGGCATGGGTAGTCCGGTTGTCGTCGTTGCCGTGAATGTTCCCGCGCAGTTGACCGGGATTAACTTGCCGGAGCTCCCCGTAGCGCCGCCGTAGCACAAGCCCGCGTACGGATGCGCCGCGCTTACGATCGGTGCGAACATCTCGCCCGGAACAGCGTAGAAGTGGTTGTTATCGCGAGTGATGCTCGCCGTCGTGTAATCGCCGGTGAGACTGACGAGGTTCTGCTCGTTGATCTGATCTTGGAACTCGCCGCTGAGGCCGCGGGTGTGCGTGGCCAGCTCGTAGTCCGGTGAAGCCGTACAGCTGAAGTTGCAGTCTGCATCGCCCAGCACGCCGGCGAGCATCCAGGTGCTGTAGTACGTATAGCCATAGACCCGAAGGAAGGCCGACGAGCCGAAGTTCTTCGTGTACTGCAGCTTGGTGATCACCGTCTGGTTGTACGTGGAGTCGCGAACGTTGGCCGGGATTGGGCCGGGGTTGGAAAAGCTACCTGTGTCCACGCCGTGCGGAAATGCGTAAGTCGTTACGCAGCTCCCCAAAGCCGCAGTGGCCGCGGCGCCGATTTCCGGGCCGCACTTCCACGTTAGAGAGTTCGGATAGACCTGCGGGCCGTAGAGGGCCGTGGCGCAGGCAGTTCCCCCGAGCTTTCCGCACTGCGGCGATGCAAAGTCGCTGGGTGATTCGTAGAGCTGGTTTTGCAGCGACTCGTTGTCGTAGAGGAACTGCACGTCGTCGCGCCCGGCGTCGTAGCGATGCGGAATGCCGACGTGGATGTTGCCCACGACGTTGCGCGAGTAGATCGTGGAGAAGAGGCCGTAGTTCAGAGCGCCCATGGCGAGCTCTTGCGGGCCGAAGCAGGCCACGCTGCCGAGCTCGCATTGCGGCGCGTACAAGCTGTTATGCGGGAACAGCGTCGCCGCGTCCGGGGTGAAGCCGCCGAGATTTTGGACGATGCCGAAGTTCGGCGAGTACTCCCAGCCGTTGTTCGAGTTGACGTAGTTGTACGCCTGATTCGAACCGCCGACGCCGACGTAATACGACAACATCCGGTCGGGGGTCGCTCCGCCGATCTCGACCGCGGCGCGATGGTAGAACGTGGGCGTTCCGATGCCCAGAGACGCGGTGGCGTAGCCCGGAAACGTGCCGCTCTTGATGACCTGGTTGATGTACCCGGAGAGCCCCTGGCCCTCCGAGTTCGCGGGCACCGCACCGTTGTAAACCTCGACCTCGGCGTTGCCCAGTGAGTTCGCCGAGCTGGTTCCGTAGTTATCGAACGACCGCGTGACCGGCACGCCGTCGAACTCGTAGCCGACCTGATCGTAGTCGCCGCCGCGAATGTTGACCGTTTCGTAGTAGCCGGTCTGGTTCGGAACGACGTAGGCACCGGGGACCGTGGCGATGGCCGAATAGGCTTGGTTCAAGCTGCCCCCGCCGCCCAACGCCGCTGCCGTCTGCTGTGTCGCCGCGTTGACCGAGTAGAGATCGGCAGTGGTACCTGATTTGATCAGGGCGCCACCCGCCGCCGACGTCACGCGGGCGATCGTCTTGAGGGTTTTGGGCATCCTCACCGTAACGGTCTGGACCGTGTCGGCGAAGACGATCTGGCCGGGCACGCTCGTCGGCTGATAGCCCGATTTCGACACCGTCACGGTGTACGTGTCCGGACCTAAGGTGAGGAACGAGAAATGGCCCGCGGCGTCGGTCGTGACCGTGACCGACTGCGAGGGACTATTTGCGGTTACGTTCGCTCCCGCAATGGGAGCAGAGGTATCGGCATCCACGACCGTACCGGTGAGGCCGCCCGTTACGCTTGCCAGTGTCCATGTTGCCTGGCTGAAGAACGCGACGAGCAACGTCAGCGCGGTGCCGAGATGCCGGAGCGATCTCCGGGTCATGTCGGAACCTCCTAAAATAGAGTACGAGTTCTTAAGCAGGCTAGTTCGTAGTCCCTGAAAGGCCTCCTTGAGAAATTTCTGATAAAACCTTAAGGCGTTCGCGCAGGCGCTGAGGGATCGCATCTGGGTCGGCGACCGCTTCCGGTACCCGCAGCGCGTCGCTCGTTGCCGCAATGGAAGCGACCGAGCGCGTCAAGGCGTCGAGGTCGTATCCGCCCTCCAGCACGAACGCGACGGCGCCGCCGCAGTATTCTTCGGCGGCACGGCGGATCGCCGCTGCGATCGGCGCCGCCGCCTCGACCCCCACGCCCAGGTCGCCGACCGTGTCGCCGGCCACGTAGTCGAAGCCGGCGCTCACGATGATCAAATGGGGGCGAACGGCGGCTGCAGCGAGCGGCAGTAGCTGCTCCCACAGGCCCACGAAGGTCTCGGTGGAGACGCCGCTTGCCGGCAGCGGGAGGTTGAGCACGACGTCCGCTCCGCGGCGGTAGCTGGTCGCTCCCGTGCCCGGATACGCCGGATACGCGTGGGTGGAGACGTACGAGAGCCCACGGCCGGCGACGGCCTCGGTCCCGTTGCCGTGGTGATAATCGAAGTCTAGGATCAGCACGCGCCGCGCATCGCCGGCCGATGCCTGATAGGCACGCGCCGCTACCGCGACGTTATTGAAGAGGCAAAACCCCATGCCGCGGTCGGGCTCGGCGTGATGGCCGGGCGGACGCACGAGCGCGAAGACGCCGCCGCGCTGCGCGACTGCCGCCTCGACGGCAACGATCGTGCCGCCCGCGGCGCGCCGCGCTGCGCGGTAGGATGTCGCGTCGACGACAGTGTCGCCGGTCGAGAGGTAGCGCGGGCCGTCCGCCGAGGCGACCTCGCGCTCGACGAGCTCGACGTAGCCGTGGGCGTGCACGCGCTCGATCTCCACCTGGGTCGCATCGCGTGCCGCGATGGGGTCCGCCAGAACGCCGCTCTCCGCGAGCCGCGCCGCGACCACCTCTATGCGATCGGGTCGCTCCGGATGGGCTACACCGCGGAGATGCTGCGCGTAGAGCGGGTCGGTGACGAACCTCAGACCGTCAGCCTGAGTGCTTCGTCGAGCGGCAGTTGTTAGAGGCGCCCTGGTGGACGGTATTGTAGTCCTTCGTGCCCTTCTTCATCATCGGCAACAACCGTTTGTACGTTTGCGTCGCCTTCGCGCACTGATTCGATCCCGCGTACGACTTGGCTGCGATGTAGAGCAGCGTCGGGTTCGCATCGAGGAATCCCTTCGCGACCTTATCGAGCGCGTCGAATATCTGCGCCGCTTCCTTATAGTTGTGGAGCTCGAAGTCGGCGCCCGCGACGCATCCCAGCGTTTCGGGTCTGCGCTGGATTTCGAAGCTCTTCCCGCACGCGTCGCGCGCTCCCGAATAGTCGTGGACGCGCGAGTAGGCCTGTCCGAGCAGCGCGAATCCCTGCGCGTCGGGCGAGACCTGCGTGTAGCGCTTGAGGTAACTCACGCTGTCGGTGAGACGGCCGGCCTGCATCGCCATCTCCCCCATGCCGATCAACGCTCCGGCATTGTTGGGATCGAGGGCGAGTGCGGCCTGCCACTGCGTGACCGCCTGCGCGTACTGGCGCTGCGCGGCCAGATAGTTGCCGTAAGCGACGAAGCCAGCGGGCACCTTCGGGAACTGCGTCACCATCTGCTGTAAGATCGCGACGCCCTGCGCGTCCTTTTTCTCCTGCACGAAGTATTCCGCCTTACGCGACATGATCGCGACCTTCTCGTCGTCCGTGGGAGCGGCGACGACGGCGTCGTCGTACGCCTCGGTGGTGTGCGCGTCGTCATGCTGCTTCGCGTAGAGGTCGGCCTTGAACACGAGCGCCTGAAGATTGCGCGGATCGACCGCCAGGGCGCGGGCAATCGCCTGCAGCGCCATCGGAATGTTGTTCTGCTGTGCGTAGGTCGTCGCAATCTGGAACAACGCCGTCGTGTCGTTCTTGTTCATGGCGTACGCGATTTCGAACTGCGCGCGCGCATCGTCAAAATGGCCTGCGGCCGCGTAGACGCTGCCCAGCGTCGTGTACGCCTGCGGCTGCGTCTTGTTAAAGGTCACGGCGCGCTTTGCGACGCGCTCCGCGTCGTTGGGACGATTCGTACGGAGGTAAATGTCGGCGAGCTGGGCCAGCACCCCGAAATTGGTTGGATCGAGATTCGAGGCCTGTTCGAGGTCGTAGGTGGCGCCTGCCGCATTACCGAGCTGCTCCTGCGCGAAGCCGTCGTAGTAATAGACCTGCGCGGTCTTGTCGCCCATTTGCAGCAGGTGCTGCGTGTACTGCAGGGTGATGTCCGGCCGATTCACCTGGAGGTACTCTGCGGCAAGCTGCGCCATTGCGAGCTGATCCGTGGGATTGGCCTTGAGCTTCGCGACCAACCGCGGGATCGCGACGCTCGGCGGCTCGGGGCTAGCCGTCGGTAAGGCGGAAGGCGACGGCGAGGGGCTCGGCGTCGATTTCTTACCGCCGCCGAACAGTCCGGCTTGCGCGCTGGGGGTGGTCGCCGCAACGCCGAGCGCGCAGCCTATGGAAATCAGTGCGATGAGTCCAAATTGTTTCAAGAGACGTGTCCTTTAGCAGTTTCTATCATTTTCGTGAGTTCGGGGACGATGCGAAACGCGTCGCCCACGACGAGTAAGTCCGAGAACTCGGCGATCGGCGCGGCCGCGTCTTTGTTGATCGCGACGATCGTCCCGGACGCGCGCATGCCGACCTTGTGCTGAATCGCACCGGAGATGCCGACCGCGATGTACAGGTTCGGAGTCACCGTCTTCCCGGTCTGCCCGATCTGCAGATTGTACGGCACCCAACCCGCATCGGCCGCCGCGCGCGAAGCGCCGACCGCTCCGCCCAGCGCCCGGGCTAGTGGCTTCAACAGCGTGTCGAACGGTTCCGGGCCGCCGAGCCCACGCCCGCCCGCCACGACGACCGGCGCCTCCTCGAGGGCCAGCTCGCCCGCGCCCTCCTCGACGTCGCTCTCGACCGCCGCCGCGTAGCTGCCGGCCGGCTTCTCGAGTCGCTCGATCCGCGCACCGCCCCCGCCGCTGGCGGCAGCGAACGCGTTCGGCCGCACCGTCACAATGCCGTAATCGGCCGGGCGCAATGCGCAGCGCGTGACGATCGCGCCGCCGACCTTCGGCGACGTGCACACGACGTCGCGCCCGTCGAGCTGCAGGTCTACGACGTCGGCAACGATGCCGGCGCCGAGTCGCACCATTAGCTTCCCGGCGATATCGCGGCCCGAGAGCGTATTCGGAATGAGGACGAGCGCGGGGCCGACGTGCTTAGCCGCGGCCTCGAGATGGTCGACGACGGGGTCGAGCAAGAATGCGTCGACGTCCCGATCGTCGTCGACGAGTATCACGTCGACCGGATAGGCCTTGAGCTGCTCGGCAAGCTGCCCGGCGCCCGTGCCCAGCACGACCATGTATGCCTTACCGCCGAGCGCGTCGGCGATCCGCCGCGCCTCGCTGGCGAGCTCGAAGGTTACCTTGCGCGTTTGACCCTGCCGGTGTTCGGCGTAGGCGATGACGTGCTTCACGTCTAGACCAGCTTTTTCTCGCGAAGGAACTCGAAGATCGCCGTCGCGCCGGAGGTGCCCTCCGCCGCCTCGACCGTCTTGCCTTTTCCGCGAACGGGCGGCGGCGCGAAGCTCCGAAGCTCGGTCTTCGAACCGTCGTTGCCGACCGGCGAGTCCAGCGAGAGCTCCGCCACGCCGATCGTGGCGATCGTCTTTTTCTTGGCGCCCATGATGCCTTTGAGCGAGGCATAGCGCGGCTCGCCGAACGTCAGCGCGGTCGTGAGCAGCGCCGGCAGAGGAGCGCGCACGATCTGATACCCCACGTCCGTCTCGCGCTCGACCTCGAGCCTCCCGTCGGTGATGTCAATCTTGCGCGCGTTGGTGATGCAGGGTAGGCCGAGATGCTCCGCGAGCGCGCCCGGCACCGCGCCGGTGCTGCTGTCGTCGGTGAGGCCGCCGACGACGAGCAAGTCGAACTCCAGCGTGCGCAGCGCTTTGGCCATGGCGTATGCCGTCGCCCACACGTCGCTGCCCTCCAGGGCCGCGTCGCTGAGGACCAGCGCGTCGTCCGCCCCCATTGCGAGCGCGCGGCGCAGCGTCTCCTTCAGCGTGTCGGGGCCCATCGAGAAGATCGTGACGCGCGAATCGCCGCCCGCGCGCTCTTTCAACTGAAGGCCGGCCTCGAGCGCGTATTCGTCGTACGGGTTGAGGACCGTCTCGACTCCGGTTCGCACGAGCCGCTTGGTCGCAGGATCGATTTTTTTTTCGGCGTTCGGCTCCGGAACGAGCTTAACCGTCACCACGATCTTCA
The DNA here is from genome assembly GCA_963723485.1 of Vulcanimicrobiota bacterium. Classification (GTDB taxonomy): domain Bacteria; phylum Vulcanimicrobiota; class Vulcanimicrobiia; order Vulcanimicrobiales; family Vulcanimicrobiaceae; genus Cybelea. The sequence goes on from CAVRQS010000003.1 coordinate 762,005, forward strand.
CGTGGTCGCGTGACCTCCGTCAGAAAACGGGGGAGTGCAAAATCTCCCTGCCTTTGGTTGTCCGCGGCCGGCGGACCTGCCCCGCGTATCCGGAGCAGGGCGGTCCGTCGCCCGCTCCAGAACCGCTCGCAATATGCGCCGGCTGACCGTCCCCCTGATTTCCTTAGCGTTACTCGTGCCCAGCGCCGCCTCGGGCAGCGATTTCATCGCAAAGCCTTCGCTGGCGACGCAGGAGCGGCCCGCAACGCTCGTCGTCGACGCGTCGCGCGCGGCCGACGGAATCTTGCGGGTGCACGAGCGGATACCCGCGACCGCCGGGTCGTTCACGCTCGTGTATCCGAAGTGGATTCCCGGCGAACACGGTCCCACCGGCCCGCTGAGCAACCTCGCGGCGCTGCGCGTTTCCGCCGACGGCAAGCCGCTGGACTGGCGGCGCGACTCCGTCGACCTCTACGCATTTCACGTCAATGTCCCGACGGGCGGGCAAGATGTCGACGTCGATTTCGACGTGCTGATGAACGCGCCGGGCGACGCTACCGCGACGCATTCGCTCGCGATCCTTCAGTGGAACCGTGCGCTGCTCTACCAAGACGGCATCGATTCGCATCGCTACTTCGTGCGTCCGTCGATCGTGCTGCCGGCCGGCTGGGACTTTGCCACCGCCCTGCGCGAGTCCGGGCGCGACGGTAATCGGATCGACTTCGGCCTCACGCCCCTGAACATGCTGGTGGACTCGCCGCTCGACATGGGCCGCTACGTCAAGAAGTGGGACCTCTGGCGCGACGGCGCGGCCTTCGTGCAGCTCGATGCGTTCGCGGACTATCCGCAGGATCTCGACGTCGGCTCTAGCCTGCTGCGGGCCTACCGGCGAATGCCGGCGGAGGCCTTTGCGATGTACGGCTCGCGCCACTTCGCCGATTATCACGCGCTGCTTACCCTGAGCGAATCCGTGGGGTTCCAGGGCATCGAACATCATCAGTCGAGCGACAACCGCGCCGGTGACGACTTCTTGACGGATCCCGATCAGTCGCTCGCCTCGGGCGATTTGATCACTCACGAGTTTTCGCACTCGTGGAACGGAAAGTACCGGCGGCCGGCCGACCTGACGACGCCAAACTTCCAAGTTCCGCAGCTGACCGATCTGCTCTGGGTGTACGAGGGCATGAACCAGTATCTCGGCGACGTGCTGTCGTTCCGCACGGGAATTCGCGAGCCGAAGCTCTTTCCCGAGTACCTCGCTATGGTCTACGCCTCGATGGACTACGAGACCGGCCGCGCGACGACGCCGCTCATCGACCTCACCACCGGCGCGCCGCACTTCTACGAAGCGAGCGGCGCTTATCCGGCGATACGCCGTAACGCGAATGATTTTTACTCCGAGGGCGAGCTGGTCTGGCTCGACGTGGACACGATCGTTCGCGAGCGCTCGCACGGCGCGCGCTCGCTCGACACGTTTCTTCACCGCCTCACCGAGCCGGCGTTGACCGGACCGATCGTCGTCACGTACACGCGCGCGCAAGTGGAAAGCCTCTTGAACGAAGTCGAGCCGTTCGATTGGCACGCGCTCTTCGACCGGTACGTCTACCACGTGACCGCGCATCCGCCGAGCGACGAACTCGCCCGCGCCGGCTGGCGCATCGTGTACACCGGTAAGCCCAACGAGTTCATCACGGCGGGCCAAGCCGACGACCACGGCGTCACGGGATGGTACGCGTACGGCGCGGATCTCAACGCCGAAGGCGTCGTCCGCGACGTGCGCGAGAACTCGCCGGCGTGGCGAGCCGGGCTCGCACCCGGCATGCACGTCCTCGCGGTCGACGGCCAGCAGTTCTCCAGCGACTCACTCGCCTACGCACTGCGGCGCGCGCAGCACTCCAACGCGCCGATCTCGCTGATTACCACGCAGAACGGGTGGTACCAGACCCTCTCGCTCGACTACCACGAGGGGACGCGCTACCCGCATCTGGAGCGCATCGCGGGCACGCCGGACATGCTGACCGAGATCGCCGCTCCCCACGTAAGGTAGAAGGAAAGAATGAGTAAGCAGCCAGCCTCAAAAAATACCCGCCAGGAGGTATCGCATATGCTTCTTAGACGAGCAATTTTCACGGCACTCGCGTTGGGCACGCTGGCCGTGCCCCTCACCGCCGCCGCGTCAGGGCCTACCATCGTGACGGCCACCACGGCGAAATGGCACCCCGGCACCGGTGCGTTCAAAGGCACGCAGATGGCGACTATCGTCGGCGACCCAAGCAAGCCAGGCGCATACTATTCGTACCTGATCAAGATGCCTGACGGTACGCGGGTGCCTCCGCATTTCCACGGCATGACGGAAAATGTGAACGTGATCAGTGGCACTCTCTTGGTCGGGATCGGCGACACCATGGACGTCTCCAAGATGACGCCTTTGGCCGCCGGCGCCATCGTCTCGGTACCCGCCGGCTTGCACCACTATGCAATGTCGAAAGGCGTAACGATTATCGAGGTCAGCGGCATCGGCCCGGACACGCTCACGCCCGTACATAAGTAACGAGCGAATCGGAGCTGGTTGCAGCGGTCAGGGCCGTCTGAACCGGCGTCTACAGCGTCTCTTTGCCCCGAGCGATCGCGGCGTCGAGTTTCGCGTAAAGCAGCGGGCCTTCACTCGATGTGCTTTCAAGCTGCACGTCGCCACTGATCTCAGAATCCAGTGCCGCGAGCGCGCTGCGTGCCTGGGCGCGCGCGGCGGCGATCGGTTCGAGGCGCGCGCGGAGCGCCAGGGCCTCATTGAGCCTACGATCGAGTGAGTCGAGCGTCGAGTGGATTCGCTGCTCGAGCGCAAATCGCGCGGCGAGCGCATCGGCCGCGACGTGAATGCCCCGCCACATAGCCGGATTTCCCTTTGTTGCGCGGCTAACTATTGCGACCCTCCGGGTTCCGGCCGATTCCGCCCTCCGGCCAGTCACAATGCGAGCGACGTAGGCGTTTCCGTTGGCATCAACGGCAACGCGCCATTGCACTTTTTGGCCGAGGAGCATCTGTCAATGAGAATTTCGATTACTACCGCTCATGCGGCGGCCGCATTAGCGGGCAGCGTGTTACTGTCCGGCTGTGGCGGCGGCGCTTCGTCATCGAGCTTCGCCCCGTCGGCATCGACGCAGCAAGGCACGACCCAATCCGGATCGAACCTACGACCCGAAGGAGGCGGTACGCACTACTATCTCGTCGCGCTCGACTCGCTTGGTGGAAGCGTTAGTTTCGCGATCAACATCGACGATTTTGGCCAAGCCAGCGGCACGTCGCTTCTCGGGTCAAACGCGATCTTGCACGCCCAGAACTGGGAGCGTCCTCCGCGCACGCTGGACCTCGGCACGCTCGGCGGCCCGAACAGCGCGATCTTCCAGTATAACCACGGTGGTCCGGGTCGTGTCGTGGGATGGTCCGAAACCTCGCAGGCCGATCCCAACGACGAAAACTTCTGCGGTTTCGGCACGTCACACATCTGCCTCGGATTTAGTTGGCAGCACGGTAAGATGCGGTCGCTTCCGACGCTTGGCGGAAATAATGACAACACCAACGACGTGAATTGGCGCGGCCAGATGGTCGGCGCCGCCGAGACCAGCACCCAAGACCCGAACTGCAGCCCGCCGCGGGTCTTAGATTACCTCGGCGTCATCTGGCAGCCGAACGGCACGATCACAACCCTACCGCCATACTCGGGCGATACCGTCTCATACGCGTACACGATTACCCAGTCCGGGCGGGACATCGTTGGGAATTCGGGCACGTGCGCCGCGCCGGCAACTCACGCAGTGCTCTGGCACGACGGCGCACCAGTCAACCTAGGCAGTCTCGGAGGCAGCGTGAACCAAGCGCTGGACGTCAACGACCGGGGACAGATCATCGGCAACTCAGATCTCGCCGGAAATACGGTAACCCATACGTTTCTCTGGAAGAGCGGCACGATGAGCGATCTTGGCACGCTGCCCGGCGACGTCAATAGCTTTGCCGGTGGGATCAACGATGAGGGGCAGGTCGTCGGCCAATCATGCGACGCGAGCGGAAACTGCCGGGGCTACCTCTGGCAGAACGGCAGGATGACCGATCTCAATACCTTCATCCCTCCGAGCAAAAACCTCAACGTGCTGTTTGGCGCCAATATTAACGACCTCGGCGAGATCGTCGGAGCAACCGTCAACCAACAGGGCTTAGAGCGCGGGTTCATACTGGTGCCTGACGGGTCGCGCGGTTTGTCTCATGACGCGTCCGCACGTAAAGTTACGCTATCCGCGGCCCGGCCGATGCCGAAGCCCCGTGGCTGGTTCTGGGATCTGCGCAAGCGCGCAATTCCGCGGTAGAGCTGGGAGCTGGCGGCCGGCGCCGGTAAAATAAGGCCGGTCCGGCCGCGACAAATGTGCACGCGAAGCTCTGGGAATCGGTATGTGACGCCGGGATTACCGCCGGAGAATGCGGTCCCGGAGCCAGAGGTTCGCCGCCTCTAGATCGGCGCGAGCCCGAGAGCTCTACATGCCGAGCCGAATCTTATCGAACGTTCCTTCGATCATTTGAGGCGCGATCTTGTAAACGGCCGTCATGAATTGGACCGTTGCGGCTGCCGGCCCCTCAAAGGTGAAGGAGCAATTATTGAAGGTGCAGCCGCTTAGCTGATACGGGCCCGATGCGCTAAACACGATCGCGCAATCGTCAAAAACGCAGTCTTCAAAACGCTGACTGTCGATATTGACTCGTGTCCTGGAAAAACGAGTGCCTTTGTGGTGTATCATGGTCGAATCTCCCCGATCTTGATTTACTCGATGACCACGCTGGGTCGCGCCCTACACGAACGCTAATCCATCGGAGGTTTGAATTCGTTGCGGCCAACCAAAGGCCCGGAGGCTGCGCTCCGTGGCCATCGCCTTAGCCGTTGAGTTCGCCTGCGCCTGAATTGGCCTATGTTCGGCTGTTGGCGGTGTCGAGGTGGCGCGGCATCGATGTGACGAGCACGCGGCCGTTCTCTTCGTCGTAGACGAAGTAGACGCACACGGTGCGCCCCGTGAAGTTGCGGCCGCGCTCGCGAACGTGATAGTGGTCGTCGGCGCCATAGGCGACGCCGTCGAGTGCACACGCGTAAATCTCGCCGACGAGCCCGGCGCCGACATCGGTGAGCGCCTTCGCTCTTGTAGCGCTTCACCCGCTCGACGTAGCGCTCGCGCGCGCCGGCGAGGCCGCGCTTCATCGCAACATAGTCGGTGCCGAGGATGTCGAGAATGTCGAAGAGCGCGTTGAGGTCCTGCGGGTTTCCGTCTTGCAAGCGGTCGCGAACGCGAGGATGGAACGCGAGCGCTCCGCCGTACTGGGCGTGCGCCCACACTTGCAGCGCGTCGAAATCGTCCCATGCCGGTCGCGCAATGGGCGCGAGCATTGCGACCGGCGCCTCGTGGTCGTCGTAGAGCGGTGCCAAACGCGTGCGGAGCGCTTCGTACTCCGATCGAAGGTCGTCGAGCTGGCCATGAAGCCGGTCGTTGTCGAGCAGAACGTCTCGCACGGCGTTGACCGCGCCGAAGATCGTACGCAGCAACTCGCGGTTCCCGGGCGTCAGTTCCTCCACTGAAACGCCGAGCTCCGTTCGCCGGAGTTGCGCTAGCTCGCCTTCCAATTGCTCGGCGCGTGCGCTCAGCTCGAGGATCTCGCGCCAGTAGCCTTCGGCCTCTTGGCGCGCGGCGGCCGCCTCCTGGCGAGCGCGTTGGAGCTCTTCGTCGCTCATCGAGGCGGCCGCAAGCGGCGCCGGCTCTCGTCGCTCCTTCTCGGCCTGCGCGGCGCGCTGCTCTACGTCGGCCTTCTCCTGCGCGCGCAGCGCTTTGGGCGTAAGGAGCGGCTCGGTTTCAAACTGAGCCGTGAGATCCGCGAGGATGCTTCGGCGCACCGTGCTCTCCGCCTTGCGATCGCGTTCAAGCATCGCAGGCGTCTGTTGCAAGAAGAGCGGTGCGTTCTTCGGATCGCTCTCGAGCGTCACGCCCGCCGGATAGATTTTTACCGCGCCGAGATAGGCGGAATGGGGCCGCCCATAGCGCCGGCTGAGCTCCCACGACGTCTCCTCGTCGAGATCGAAGACGTGCGCCAGGCCCGCAACCTCGTGCGCAAGACGATGCATGTCGAGCGGGGGCGGGCGGCTGGCGAGGATGACGGGGAGCCGGCGCTCGGTAGCGTTGATGAGGCCCGCCAGACCAGCGACGTCGGCAGGCCGAACCACGATCGCGCTGCTTTTCAGCGGCTCGAAATCGTACAGGCCCGGATCGGTGCAGAGCAATCCGACGAGTCGTGACGGATATGGCTCGACTGGGCGCGCGTTGCTCGGATGTTCGGCTCCCAGGCGCAAGTTGAGGATTGCGACGTCTCCGCCCTCCTCGGAGCTCAGATCGACGTTGACGTGCCAGGTACGTTCCGGGAATCGCTCGTCGTCATGGCACAATGCCGCGACGAGACGCGCAGGGCGGATTGCGAGATCGATGCTGCCGCGGTCGTTCGATCGGACTACATCGCCGCCGCCCGGCTCGATCGCGAGTCCGGATCGCGCGCAGACGGATTCAATCCACTGTCGTGTTTGGCGTCGTGCGGTTAGGAAGGCGTCGTCGGCCTTCTGCGTGCGCAGGCCGACTCGAAGGATCGTGCTCTCGGTCGGATAGACGAAGTTTGGGCCGACGATCTCGCCGATTTTCATAACCAATGCGTACTCTGCCGCCGATATGCCCGATCCCTCGGACCCTCTGGGTCGGCCAACGGACGGAGGCCCTGGCGGGGCCCGGCGGACGAACTGCCCGGAGCGTGACCACGTGTGTAGGCTGCGGCCGATATTATAGCGGTGCGAAAAGGCGATCGATCTCCACGGCGTCGAGCGCACGCGACGACGACTCGTCGAATAGCCCGGCGGCCAGTTCGGCTTTCCGTTGCTGGAGATCGAGGATTCGTTCTTCCACGGTGCCCACAGTGATGAGCTTATACACGAATACCGGCTTGTGCTGGCCGATGCGGTGCGCGCGGTCGGTCGCCTGCCGCTCCACCGCCGGATTCCACCAAGGGTCGTAGTGAATCACCGTGTCTGCTGCGGTGAGGTTCAATCCGGTGCCGCCCGCTTTGAGGCTGATCAGAAACAGCGGAACGTCGCCGTCTTGAAAGCGCCGTACCGGTGTGACTCGATCCTTCGTCTCCCCCCGCAGCTCCACGTACGCTATCCGCCGTTCCGCCAGCTCCGGCTTTATCAGATCGAGCATCGCGGTAAACTGAGAAAAGAGTAATACGCGGCGACCTTCCTCGATGAGTTCGGGTAGCATTTCGAGCAATGCTTCCAGTTTGCGCGATTCACGCACGGCGCGCGCGGCCGAAATCTTGACCAGCCGCGGGTCGCAGCAAACCTGACGCAGTTTGAGCAGGGCATCGAGCACCACGATCCGGCTGCGCGCGAGGCCCCGTCGCGCAAGCTCGCTGCGTACGCGCTCGTGCATTGCAACACGAATCGTCTCGTACAGGTCGCGCTGCGCGCCGTCGAGCTCCACGCGTGTTACTATCTCGCTCTTCTCGGGCAGGTCAAGCGCGACACGATCCTTGGTTCTGCGAAGGAGAAACGGCTTCAGGCGAGCCGCCAGCACGCGACGCCGCTCACCGTCGCCGCGCTTTTCGATCGGCGCACGGAAGACGCGGCCGAATGCGGCGCGATCGCCCAATAACCCCGGGATTGCAAACGAAAAGACCGACCACAGTTCGTCCAGATGGTTCTCCATCGGCGTTCCGGTCAGCGCGAGGCGCTGCCGTGCCCGCAACCGGGAAGCCGCGTGCGCGCCCTTGGAACGCGGGTTCTTGATCGCCTGCGCCTCATCGAGCACGGCGATCTGCCACTCGTGTTTGACCAGCTCCTCGATGTCGCGCTGCAGCAACGCATACGTCGTGACCACGACGTCGCTGCGCTCGATCTGCGGGAAGCGCCCGGCACGATCGTAGCCGGTCAAGGCGAGCACGCGAAGCCGCGGTACGAAGCGCGCGCTCTCCGCCAGCCAGTTCGGCGAGACGCTCGTGGGCGACACGATCAACACCGGGCGCTTCAAACGCCGCGCCTGCTTTTCGATCGCCACGTGCGCAAGCAACTGCACCGTCTTGCCCAAGCCCATATCGTCGGCGAGGACGCCGCCGAATCCGTTGCGCGCCAGGAGCTGGAGCCATGCCACGCCGCGTTGCTGATAGTGACGAAGTTCGCCCTCGAACGATGCCGGCAACGCCGGTGCGGTCAACGCTCCTTCGTCGGCAAGTGCGCCGAGCAATTCGCGCAATGGCGCGGCGCCGGCCCATCGCACGGGGATCGTCCGCTCGAGTTGTGCCAGCGAGGTGACATGCGCGGGCGTGAGCGCGAGCCGTCCATCGGTGGTCAGCGGAGCGTCGAACAGTTCGACCAACGTTGTGAGAATCGGTGCGATGCGCTCCGCCGGCAGCGCGACGAATGCGCCGCTGGGCAGTCGTCCGTACACCGGCGCGTGCTCGCCGAGCCTCGCCAACTCCTCTTGCGAGCGAATCCCGAGCTCGCGCAGCGCCGCGACGACGATCGGAAGTAGCGGGATCCGCTCGCCGCCGACCGTGATTCCCAGGTCGAACTCGAACCAGCGGTTCTCGTCCGCTTCGATCGCTGCATCCCACTCCTGCGACTCGACGACCTCGTACGGAAACGACGGATCAATTTCGATCGTCCAGCAGCGCCGCCGCAATTGCGGCAAGCTGGCGTCGAGAAACCGGGCCCAGCGCTGTTCGCCGCTGCCCGAGAAGCGCAGCGCACAGCTTCCGCGTTCGAGATACTGAATTTCGGGCCAGCCGACCGGAGTCAGCTCGCACCGATCGAGCAGGGCTCGCGCCGCCGCCTCGAACTCGTACTGCCGCAGCCAAACGCTCACGCGGCCGGCTCCAACCTCCTGAAACTCGCGCACGTCGTCGCCGGGCCGCACGCGATGCGCGCCGTAGGCGAACGTCAATTCAGCGACCGCCGCCAACGGCGCCGCGATTGCGGGCAACCGTAATTGCGGCGCGGAAAAGCCGCGCAAGTGCAGCATCGGCGTTGGGTCACGCTCGACGACCTGCGTCCGAACGTCGGTCTGCGGCGCCGGAACGATGCCGTTTTCTCTGAAGATGCGCTTCCATTGAACCTGCACGCGTTGCGCATGCTTGGGCGCGAGCGGCGGTGCAAGCGCGAGCAGCCCCGCGACTTCGGGCGCGATGCCGAAATCGATCACCCCGCTCTCGTTGCGATCCGTATCGACGTACCAGATCGGATTCGCCGGCAGCAAGCGCAGCGGCGGTCGCCCTTCCACGCACGCCCGCTGCCGCCCGTCGGCATCGAGCTGCCACGTGAAACGCTGCTCCGCCAAATCGACTCGCACCAGCGCCGAGGCTTTAGTGGAACGCCAATGCAGTCGCCCGGTCTTGATGGCCTCATCGAGGAGCACGGCCAGCAGCCGCGGTGAGAGGTTCGCGCCGCGCGACGCCCACCCGTACTGCCCGGTAAGGCCGGCCGCCTCCGCGAGTCGCCCAATGGTGCGGTCGATCGGCACGAAGTACCCGCCGCCCCCGTGATTGAGATGCTGCGGATCGATCCCGCGGCCCATGCTGTTTTCGCCGTTCTTGAGTAACGAGACGACGCGTGCCGTCAGCGTCACCTGCGGCGGATTGCCGGCAAGATCGAGTACGTAACGAATGTGCTCGACCCGGCGATCTGCATCGGTGGCTGCGCGATAGGCTTCGAGCTGCCGAATCCACGCTTCCGCGGCCGGATCCGGCGGATCGTGCGTGCGCGCCGGCGGATCGGTACGCGGCGCAAACGATGACATCGCCGCGATGGCGGCCGCGGCACCGTGTTTGCAATTGTACTCGACGGGGCAGTCGCAGTACGAGTGAATGCGGATCCCGCGTTTTGAGAGCTCGTATTCGAGAGTCACGTCATATGGGACCGCCACGGAGCCCTGGACGCGCGCATGAATCACTTTACCGTTCTCGCTCACGTCCATCTTCAGCACGTGCCCGCGCTCGGCGTAATTCGCCCCGCGGTAAAAGGTCGCGTCACCGAAGGAGGCGCGAATAGCCTCGTGCGTCACGCGTACGCCGGCATCGAACTCGCGGTTGCTCAGAGGCGTGTCGAGATTCTCAATCCGCCACGACGGCGTGCGGCGCAAACGTGTGGATCCGTGCAAATGGTTCCGGTTCTCCTCTTCCACAGCCCGAATCCGTTTGCACAGAACGGCGTGGCTCCTTGTGGAGAGCATCGACCGGTCAAGGCAACGACGGGCGCAGCGCTTGCGGATCTTGGGATCCCCGCCCCTGCGAATCCGTTGCGATCGCGGTCGAGGATGCGAGAACGTTGATCCGCCCTTGCCTCCGCGATATCCCGCACCCATCGGCAACGAGAAGAGCGAGGTGATGGCGACGCCATTCGCACGGCCGACTCATCGTCGCTTATGGCCTCCCGCTGCGCTGCCGATCGCTGCCGCTAATATCGGCCAGGGAGTCAACTACTTTTTCGCCAAGAGCCCAATTGTGCCTTGCTGGCGACGGAGGTGTCTCTATGAAACGGCTGATTGTTGCTCTTACCGCTTGCGCGGCGATGCTCGTCCCCGGTCTTGCGGGCCCGGCGCTAGGTGACACAGCGATGTCCATGTCGGCGGTCGGTGCGGGTCCGCATGGATACGATTGGATGGTCGGCACGTGGTCGTGCACGAACTCGATGCGCCCCTCGGAGCTCGGCGCGTTAGCATCGACTACTCTTACGGCGACTAAGGTCAAAGACGGTAACATCATGATCAGAACTGCAAGCCCGAACGGTGACGTTACCAGCTACAACGCGTATCTTTCGAAAACGAAGACCTGGTACGCGCCATTCGCAGATTCCGGCGGAAAGTACGGAACTGAGACGACGCAGGAAACCGGAAAAACGATCCATTGGGTCGGCACATTCTATGACACAGACGGCACGGTGACGCCAATTCGCGATACGTTCACCATGCTTTCCATGACTAAACAGGTCGACCTCAGCGAAGCGAGGATCGGCGGCCTGTGGAAGGTCACGGCCAAAACTACGTGCACCAAGTCGTAAACTCCACCGACACGTCATCCTGAGTTCACTGCGTTCCCGTACCCGGATTTCTCCGGATCGTTTCTAGCGTACGCAAACGAAACGTTGTATCTCTCGCGCGTCGCCGTGCGTTTGCGATCGTCAGAACTCTGCGTGCAATAGGGTGTTAAGCGCCCCAAATGCCCTTGATCGTTGCCGCCTTCGCCGCGCCGCCAAGGTATGGGCGCAGGCGGTAGCCGTCCTCTAGCGTGCGCAGCAGGCTGTAATGGTTGTAGTGGCCGGCGTTGACGCTGCCGGGAAGCACGCGGGGTCCAATGGCAACGAACGCCACTCGCTTGTCATGAGGCGTGAAGTCGCCCCACTCGTCGAAAGTAATGAACACCGCGCCATCGCTGCCGAACGCCGGGGAGGCTAAAATCTTCGGCACCTCACGTGCCAGAAAAGTATCAAACTGAGTGAGCCGGTCACGAGCACCGCAGTGGTCGTGGCTATCCTCGCAGCCATTGGGTATTATCATGTTGAATTTCGAAATGCCACCGGTCGAGAGTGCCTCCTCAAACGCGGAGGTGTCGTTAGGTGCGGTCGAGCCCATCGGGAGCACTCGCTGGAGGCACTCGAGGTTCGGCGCCTGGTCGAAGTTTTCAAAATACCGCGCACCCTCGATATCGGTAAAGTAAACTGCAGGATTGTGGTGCGTCGTGTAGATATTGTACGCCCAATCCGTGCCCATATCAAAGAAGCCGCAGGGGTTGGGCATGGACTCGTTCCATTCCTTCCATGAGATCTTCGCCTTGTCAAGCAGGCTGAAGATGCTTGGCCCAGCATCGATGCACGTCGGCTTATTCGTATTTGGATTATACGGCAGTGAGTCGTTGACATCGCAGCGCGTGTAATGACCGGCGGTCATCCCGATGTAGTCCGAGAGTGACCCACTATGCAACGCCTCGTAGTTCGTCAGGGACCCACCTTGAGGCATGAGCGTTCCTACCAAGTAGGGCATGCGCGCTTGATTGACGTCGCGTGCGCTCGTGTTTTCTCCAATGATAAGAAAAACGTGATTGAAGTGCGGAACCTGCGCAGCAAGCGCAGTTCTCTTCCCCCGGATGACCATTGTCGTTGGCCGATCATCCTTGACGCTGCTGCCCCCAACGCCGGGAAGAGCGCCTGCGGGCTGCGACCTCAGCACCGGCGAGCTTGCGCCGCAGCCCGAGAGAATGACGAGGCTCGCGACGATCGAAACACTCAAGAGCGAAACGAACCGCTGGAACATAATACAACCTCCCACATACGCCTCCCGTCCCATTGATTCGATATTCCCCAGATGACAGGCTCATCCCACACTGCCAAAAGTTTCTTCCCCAATGCCAGTCGCTGCATTAGGCGTATCCCGCGGCCCGCTGGCGCCCAGAGCGCGGTCTCTCGCTGTCTACAGGCTCAGAACGCGAGCCTTCCGTTCGTTTGGTCCCACTTCTCCCCTCGCTTCACGATCGGGCTGGTCGTCGCGCCCTCACGCCGGCAACCGCGGCGTTTTACTTGCGCTATAAACGCCCCTTAAAATAGAGCATCTTTTTGGGATAGGCGGGAGTCGAACCCACGCTCGGGGATTCCAGCCGGTCCCGTCCGTTACCGAAAAGTGCTATTCTCTCGGGCTTTTCCGCCGCACCGTTCCCGAGCCATCCTTCTCGATGCCGACCGTTTCCAACCCGTCCGTGACAACAGGTGACACTGTCGCCGTTGAGTTAAGGAGCGCGATCGCTATCGACCCGCTGTACCGCGAATACAGGATCGTCCGGCTTCGTCTTCCGTAGCAGCGCCCAGATCAGTCGTCTCTCGACTCTAGCGCGCGCACGATGAGCGCTGGTCGCGAGCTGACGCCGAAGATTTTGAAGATCACCTTGACGTGATTGCGAACGGTGTACGCGCTGCGGCCGAGCATCTCGGCGATTGCGGCAGTCTTGCGTCCTTCCATCAAAAAATCGAAGACGGCGCGCTGGGCCGGCGTCAAACCATTCGCTCGCGGCGATGGCGCAACACGAACTCGTGTGCTCGGCCCTGCGATCGCGCGCACGAGCCAGCTGCGAGGATAAGGCTCCGCGGCAAATGACGCGCGGGCCTTCCACGCAGGCGTGTCGTCGATCTGCGACAGCGCTAATGCTGCTTGCGCAGCTCGCCAGCGAATGCCGAACTTGTCGTAAATGCTCCACGCGCTTTCCAGTAGGCGCCGGGCCTCCGCATGCTCGCCGAGATAAAATTGGACGCGCCCGAAACAGTAGGCTTCGAGCGCTTCGACACGGCGGTCGCGCTGCGACGCGAGCACGCTCGCATAACTCTTGCCGACGCGCTTGAAAGTGGCAACGTAGCTCATCGCGACGGCCGGGTCGCGCCGCGCAAACATCTCTGCGAGCACCGGCAAGGCGAACTTTTCCTCACCGTCACACGACGGCCAATCGACCCTGGCTGCCAGTTCGTGCGCGTCTCGCAGTTCCTGCGCGGCCCAGCGCTGTTCACCCAATGCCCAGGCCAGATAAGCCCGGTCCGCCAGCGCCGCGACGCGCCAGGCCGCCGACGGCGTAACCGTCACCGCCTCTTTGAGCCGTCGGAACGCGTTGAATTCGTCGCCGTCGAGCGCATGACGCCACGCTAAAGCGCGCAGGGCATGAAAGTGCCAATCGCCGACCTCGAGCGTCCATGGCACCTTCGGAATCTCTTCGAGGGCAGCATCGCGCAACTCCGCACTCGGCAGTTCGTTTGCCAGCGAGGCGATCTGCGCCACCAGCACGGCGCGCGGCTGCACGCTGCACTCTGCGGCGCGAACGCGCTGCAGCGCATCGAGTAAGATCGCGCCCTGCTCGGCGAGCTGCTCGCGCGAGGCCGCTACCGCGCCGCGTAGCACACGCGCTTGCACGTCGAGATCGATGTCGATGTTCGCTGGAAGTTTTGCCAATGTGCGGCTCGCGGCGTCGAGCTTACGTTCTATCCATTGGGCGCCTGCTTTTGCGTAGAGCAGCTCCGCGGCGAGTGAGTCGTCACCGCGCACGAGAGGCTGTGCGATGCCGAACTGAGCGCGAGCAGACTTCGGATCGCCAAGGCGCGCGAACGCCATGCCTTTGAGAATCGCCGCTTCGGCTCCCGAAGTCCGTGCGAGCAGCGGTAGGACGGCACCGGGATTGCCACGCTTGAACTCCACGCGTGCCAGCATCAGCCTCGACTGCACTCCGCCAAGAGCGGATAAAATGCGCGCAGCTTCGTCAAAACGCGCGGCATGAAACGCGTCGACCGCCGACTCGAGCAGCCTGGCAGGCGCAGGTCCTTTTTCTATCATTTTTCGCTGAGATTCGGCTCCAGCAGGGCTAGCCCCTATGGGCCCAGAAATGGCCCTTTTGAGCTATGCAATATATCACCGCACGTTTCCCTGCGTTAGCACTTGCCGGCCTCATTGCCGCCGGCCTCTCCGCGTGCAACACCAACGGCGGCATGGTGCCCGGGCCCTCGCCCTCTCCTCCACCAACGCACTCGCCGGTCGGTGTGTCGCTCGCGAACCCGCAAACCCCGGTGGTCGCGCCAGCCCGCACGATTATGCGTCGCGTCCCGCCTCCGAGGTCGTTCAAGGTCTTGTACCGGTTCCCCGGCGGCCGCAATGGTGCGCTTCCGGTCGCGAGTTTGATCGATGTAAACGGCACGCTATATGGGACGACAAGTTTCGGTGGCCGTTTGGACTGCCCTGATAGCTGCGGAACCGTTTACAGCATGAGCAAGACCGGCGTGGAGAAGGTACTTTACCGCTTCGCCGGCGGGTTAGACGGAGCTACGCCGGAGAGCAATCTTGTCGATGTGAACGGCACGCTGTATGGCACCACCGCGTTTGGGGGCGGCGCGCCCTGCCCCACTGGCGGCTGCGGAACCGTCTACAGCATAAGCACGAGCGGCAACGAAAAGGTGCTTCACAGCTTCGGTGAAGGTTCCGACGGGTCGGTGCCAGGCGGTTTGATCGATGTGGGCGATACGCTATACGGCACGACCGCGTTTGGTGGCGGTTCGGGATGCTCTACCGGCTGCGGAACTGTTTACTGCATAAGCACCACCGGCGTAGAGAAGGTACTTTACCGCTTCGCCGGCGGCTCGGACGGGGATACTCCGAACGACTTGGTCAACGTAAAGGGCACGCTGTACGGCACGACCTATTACGGCGGCGGTTCGGAATGTTCCGGTTACGGCTGCGGAACCGTTTACAGCATAAGCACCACCGGCGCAGAGAAGGTACTTTACCGTTTCGCCGGCGGCTCCGACGGAGCTGCACCGAGCAGCAGCTTAGTCAATGTGACCGGCACGCTGTACGGAACGACCACAGCCGGCGGCGGTTCGGGATGTTCCGGTTACGGCTGCGGAACCGTTTACAGCATAAGCACGAGCGGCGTGGAGAAGGTACTTTATCGCTTCGCCGGCGGCTCCAGCGGGGCGAACCCAGAGGCGGGCTTGATCAAGATCGAACGCACGCTATACGGTACGACCGAGGGCGCCGGCATTTCGAGGTGCCGCCATGACTGCGGAACCGTCTACAGCATAAGCACGACCGGCAACGAAAAGGTACTGCACAGCTTCCGTGAAGGCGCTGACGGGTCGGAGCCTGTAGCCAGCGTGATTGAGGTGAACGGTGCGCTGTACGGCACGACCTCTGGCGGCGGTTTGCATTGCTACTTCCCGGGCGGCTGCGGAACCGTCTTCGCTCTGTCCCTGTGACGACTGTCAATTACACCTCCGCACTTCCGCGCGTTGACAGCACATGTTGAGACTAAGCGGAAACGCCTGCGAACTCGTCCTTCGACTGCGGCGCTCCGCGCCTCCGCTCAGGATGACCCTGTTTTGGGATCGCCGGTGAGTCGAACCCATGCTGGGGGGTTCCAGCCGATCCCGTCCGTTACCGAAAAGTATTATTCCGTAACGCTTTTCCGCCGCGCTGGTTCCCCGATCGCTCCCTTTCATTCCGACCGTTTCCGACCCGTCCGTGACAAAATGTGACACAGAGGCCCACGCTTATCCCTTAAACCGCTCGGCGGCATGCCACTCGAGATACTCCTTTGCTGGACGGGCTTCGAGCGATAGGGGCTCTCGAATCACCGTTCCGTCGAGAGCGTAGTAGTCGCGACCGTTTTCGAATTCGGCTCTAATGGCTTTGCTCACGAGGAACCGCTTATCCGGTGTGACCGTAACGTAGCCGTCGTCGAAAAGCTTATGAACGTCTCTCCTCAGAAGCAGTCCGTTCGGAAGGGAATGCTCTTTGACCAGACTGAATGGCTTGATGTGCGCCGCGTCCAGGACGGGCCTGGTACGCTCGCCCGTGACCGCGCATCGCATTTGATACTGCCTTTCGAGTTCGATGCGAAACGTCGCTTGACCGAGGCGCGGTATCACGAGCACCGGTTTCGCGGTGCCACCCTTTATGATTGCTGACGCTTCGGCATTGCGCTGCACGCGAGCTGCCATCTGCTGTCGGAGCTCCGCACCGTCACGGGTTCGTACGTCTATTGATGCGACCGGGCCGTACATTCGCCCGTAGCGCGCGTAATCGATAGGCCTGCCGAAATGCTCTACATCGGAGAGTACGGCGCAGCCGATGCTTCCTACAGCATGTTCGGGTTTTCGCCGAAGTCTTGCAATCTTGGTTAGGAAAAGCGCGAACTCGTCGAATCCGTTAGCTTTGCCAAACGTGTCCCATGCCACGCCGACGGGCATGAAGTCGAACGTCGAGAAGAAGCCGCACCCCCAAATCTCGCTCGTCCCGCGAATGAGAAAGAGCCATGGCGTTCCCTTTGCCATGGACATCGAGGCAACGCCGGGACGCCAAAAGTTCACTTCGTCCAATTCGGGACGAGCGCGGAGAAACCGGTACCAGTCGGGATCGGTCGATGCGATGACGAGCCGATACAGGTGATCGGCAGGCAAGCCGGTCCGCCCGCTCTTATTCGTAAAGTCTACTCACGCGGCTCCCGTCCTTTGCGTAGCGACCGGCGATGGGTATCCGCATCAGTCTTATACGGAATCTCCAGGTCACCCGAGTATCCGTAGGGCTTCACGAACGCGCCGGCAGTCCGCCACATCGTCGACGTCATGCGTGTACACGCAGATCACGCCCCCCTTTCGGATCCTTGGCATTGGGATTCTCTTTCGCCGTCGACACCTTGGCGCTACCTCCCAAATGACCCGCCTCCGTTGCGGCCTTGATTTTGGTCCACCATTCGTCTACCTCGGCAGTCTTTATGAAGATGAGCCACTTGCCGCCGTGTGGCCCGTGATCGGCGTAGCTCTCTGGATCGCGGCGCTCAGCGTAGAGCCAATACCGTTCGGCAACCTGCGACGGTCGACCGTCGTCACGCAGCGTGCGTGTGGCTCGCTCGCCGGCTGGCGCGCTTGCAGCGGGAACGATGTCGGACAGGCGGTATCCTAAAGCGCGATAGCCCGTCCTCCGCTTGGCTGCCATTCGCGCCAATATGGGAACTCCGGCGTCAACGTAATCATACGCGACCACGTCGCGCTTTCCGGCATGGCCGCGATGGAGGCGGCCGACGTACTGCGCCAGCGTGCCTTTCCAGGAAAATGGCATGGCAATGAAGAGCACGTCGAGGCGCGAGTCGTCGAAGTTCTTCCGCCAAGGTACTTGCCCGTCGCTAAAATGAGACGCTCCTCATCCTCAGGTGCGCGCAGCGACGCTTCGGCTGCGCGCCGGTCGCGAGCGCTCATCCCGCCGCGCAGCATGGTGCCCGGCGTCGGCTTAGGCGGCTCCTCTTTTCGCGTCACTTCCACCGGCCCAGATTGTTGGCCTTAAGGTTTGAATCGCGCGAGCCTGCACTTGGGACTGCAACCCACCTTGACAAGGCGTGGTACCGCGCGCGTGCGTCGAGGGGCGGAATAACGTACGATGCCGGGACCATCCGAGCGAAGGCACGGCAGCCTGGGCTGGCGCTCCCGATGCGTGCGCCGAGCTCCAAGGTGTACCACAAAGCGGGCACCGACTCGAGAGGAACCAGGGTGCTTTTGACGCTTGTTGGCGGGGAAGTGCAACTATCAAGCGCAGAAAAATATGGCCCATCGCATCCTCGCCGGATTAAGCCGGGCACAAGTTGACAGCGCCCCTTTCTCAGCATAAATTATGTTTGCCAGACTTTTTTCGCATCCCGCGCGAGTGCGAGGAGGTTAGCCCAATGACATTCCGTGGTATTCGCGTTCGAGCCGGCTGGACCGTACCAGTGACCGTTCTGCTAGTCCTTAGTTTAGCCGCCTGCCAAGCAAAAGGCGGGTCGTTTGCCCCAATAAGTGAGGCCCCTAGTACAGCGCGCGCATCGAGCGCCGTCGCGGTGTATGGCGACTCATCGACTCAGATTCTGCGGAGCGCGGTCAAAGCTAAGGCAATGGGCTTAACGCCGACCTATCTGTTCGTCAAAGCGCCGTCTCGTAGTTATACGTTTTCGGTCTATTCTCAATTTTTGCGATCTAAGGAAAGTTTGATCGTACGAGCCTTTGGCCGAGTCTACGTCTACGCTATAAAAGAAGTGAGTCTCCATGGCGGCGGCGACTCAAAAAAGATGAACATCGAGACGCTACCGCTGGTTCGCGCTCCACGGTACGACAAATTGGCCCGGGAAGATCTGGCGGGCCATTTCCATAGCGGCGACATTATTTCAAAGAAGTATCTGTGCCCGGACTGCGTCGCGTTGATACTACAAAAGCCGGAGATCAGAAGACTCGCCGCGCGATGGAATCGATATGTTGATCCGTGGCAAGTTAGTCCGACGTACGTGGCATGGCAGCCGAAAGTGAATCCAGAGGACGGGCAATGCCCGCAGTTTCGAAAGGGTCAAATCGGTCCTGATTTTTCGATGAAGTGCCCATACTCGCAAGGGTCATCGAGCTGGTGGTCGGGACCCGGATACTCGGGTCCAAGTGGCAGCGGTAGTAGTGGTAGCCATCGCTGCGGAAAGCTCTGTTCGAAAGCTCACAAGATCTGGAATGAGGCTGCGTACATGTTTAAGAATCACTGGTCCTCGAAGAATGGACCGGGCAACGGTGCAGAAGCCTGTGCCTATATCGTTAATCTGATATTAGAAGACAGCATTGGCCAGACCTTCGGAGATAACACAAATTACGTTCCGAGCGTCGAATCAGGTCTGCAAAACTCGCCGGATGCAAGCGAAGAAAATCAAGACCAGTCAGTAGAGGGCGACATCGTAATCGAGGGAAATGACGACCACATGGGGATCTGTGCCAATGATGGGTGTACCGAAGTCTGGTCGAACTCATCGAGCAATGGCTGTTTCTGCTGGGAATCCGGCCCGGGATTCGGGCAGTCAGGGCTTGGAGACCCCCCGTCGACTTTCTGGCACGTCGGAGGATAGTCTCTTCACGGTGCATGGCTATGTACAACTGACCTCTAGTAGGAGTAGACGAATGAGAAAGCGTCTTTCATTTGGCCTGGCTTGGTTCGCGGCTTGTTTGATCGGCGGCTCAGGGCTCGCACAGGCGGACAACTCGGCGATCATTGCTATCGTAAAGAAAGCCGTTGCACCGACGAAAGTGACGGTGAGCCCGATCGTGACGGTAAATTCCTATGCAATTGCCGTGTGGATGGGTAATGGAGGCCAAGAAGGCGGCCAAGCTCTGCTCGTGAACAAAAACGGTTGGTCTCTTGTATCGAGCGGCGGCGGCTGCTTAGCCAACGTTTCTTATTTGAAGTCGCGCGGGGTGCCGGGACCGACGGCAACGGCCTTGGTTAACGACTTAGGCAAAAAGTACAGCTGCTAGATACGGTCATGCCACGGACGACGCCCGTGAGCAGCACCTCGCCACGCTGTTCATCGTTTCGCGGAATACGTGATGCGGTTAGGTGACCACTTCGCGATGGGCTGTATGGTCGCAGTCGGGGCTTGTGTATATGGCTGTGGCACAGCGCAAACGCACGCACAGATATTCGCCCCGTGGCCGACCTATCAAGCGCGCCCTGACCATAACGCCGTCATACGACGCCCCGGTTTTACCGTACACTGGCAATATGACGCCGGCGCTAAAATCAATAGTGGCCTCGCCGTGGTTGGGGACAGCGTTATCTTTGACACGTTTGGCAAAAAAGTGCTCGCGCTCAATGTCCGTACGGGCCATGTGGTGTGGCAAGCCGATACCGACAACGTCATCATGTCGACTCCCGTTGTCGGCGGCGGCTTAGTGTACGTTGGAACTGGAGAAAATGGAAGTCTCTTTGGCCCACACCAAGGCTTTGCGTACGATACCGTCGTCAGCCACGGCGTACGAGACATCTGGGGAAGACGCGAGGGCGACCATATCATTGCCTACACGACTTCTTCCGGTCAGAAGCGCTGGAGCTATCGTACGATGGGCGAAGACATGCCCTCTCCAGTGATCGTTCGAGGGCTCGTTATTTTTGCGAATGGAGACGATCACGCATATGCATTGCGAGCTGACACCGGACAGCCGATCTGGCGGCTGGACCTTAACGGCGTTTCGACGATGGCCTCGGCGACCATGGCCCAGAATTCCGTCCTTCTGTCGGTCTGCGATTTTGGTTCGGGAACCGCGAAGACAGTGGCGCTCGTACCGAGCACGGGTGCAATTCGATGGTCAACGCCCTTTGGCAATTGCGATTCGTCTCCCACATTTGGCGGCACCCGCGTCTTCCTGAGCGGCGTTGGAGGTAACCGGACGCCATACGGCTTCGGGGCCACAACCACTGTCGTCGCGCTCGACGTGCGTTCAGGGCAACTGGTATGGCGCTACCGCACCCCGTTTGCCGCGCCTTTTTTCTCGGTGGGGTCCAGTGAGCGGGCCATCGCGGGAACGTATTCAAACGGCACGTATTACCAAGCGCTTCCCTCCGATGACCAGTTGCTGGCGTTTGACGCACGATCGGGCAGAATATCGTGGCGTTTCCACTCCGCCGGGCCTATCAAAATGAGTCCGATCGTTAATGAGGGGCGGCTCTACGTCGGCGATCTGGCCGGCTTGTTTTATACGATTGACGTGCGCAACGGGAAGTTGCTGAACACGCGGATCTTCGACCGCTCCTTCTCGGTGAGCCCACCCGTGTTGCTTGGCCGAACGATCATTGTCGCGGGCGATAGCGTCGTCCATGCGTTTCCGATCTAGCATTCTAGCGGTCCAGGCTGCCATTGTCACAATTGTCACAGGCGCTCTCGCTGGCTGCACGAACGACGGGATGTTTACGGCAGCGGCAAGGTCCCATATCAAACATGTCGTGATTATCGTCCAGGAGAATCGCAGTTTCGATAACTTGTTTCAAGGCTATCCCGGCGCCGACTCGGCGGCTTTCGGATACGCACACGATGGAACCAAGGTCACACTCGTCCCAGTATCGTTACGCGCTCGCTACGATCTTAGTAATGGATTCAAAGACTTTGAACGATCATATGATCATGGCAAGATGGATGGCTGGGACCTTCGGTTCATCACCGCACGTTCCGGCGCAGTCATCCCGCTGAACGCTGCGCAATATCCGCAGTTTTCGTACGTTCCGCACGACGAATCGCGACCGTATTTTGACTTGGCGAGCCAGTATGTGCTGGCGGATCGCATGTTTCAAAGCAACATCGACCAAAGCTTCGCCGCCCATCTATATCTCATCAGCGCGCAGGCCGGCGGCGCTGCCAACGTTCCCAATGGACGCCCATGGGGTTGCGATGCTGCTCCCGGAACCGGGGTGATCACGTTGAGCGACAAGCGCCGGTTCGCGCGCTACGTCTTCCCATGCTTCGACTTCAAGACGCTGGGCGATGAGTTGAGCGCGATAGGATCCTCGTGGCGGTATTATGCGCCCCAGGCGGTTTCCACCGGTCGTTGGAGGCGCTTTCTCAATGGTGGCGGTTGGCCCCATAAAGGCCCCGACTTCGGTCAGGTCTGGAACGGCTATGACGCCGTGGCCCATGTCCGCTACGGACCGGCATGGACCACTAACATCGTATCTCCCGAGACGCAGATTCTCCATGACGTGCGGCAGCACAGGCTTGCCGACGTGACGTGGGTGGTTCCGTCTTGGGCGGATTCCGATCACGCGCTCTCGCTCAGCGATGCTGGGCCATCATGGGTGGCAGCCGTGGTCAACGGAATCGGGCAAAGCCCGTTTTGGAATTCCACCGCTATCTTTGTAACGTGGGACGATTCAGGCGGATGGTACGATCATGTACCACCGCCGCAAATCGACTTCGATGGGCTGGGCGTTCGCGTTCCGCTTCTGCTGATTTCTCCGTATGCCAAGCACGGTTATGTTTCACATACACAATATGAGTTTGCGAGTATCCTCAAGTTCGTTGAACAAGTTTTCCGCGTCGATAGCCTCACCACTAGAGACCGCCACGCAAACAGCTTTGGCGATGCCTTTGACTTTTCCAAGTCGCCAATGCGTTTTCATCTGATCCACTCAAAATATCCCCTGCGGCACTATTGGACTGAGACGCCCTCGGGCTCACCACCGGCCTACGACTAACGATGAGATCCAGGATGCTTGAGGCGAGTTGAGTCTCTGCAGTGCTTCATAAATGACTTCGCGTTACCCGATCGATCGCGCCATCCGAGCAAACATTTCGTTTTTTCATCAACTGTGAGTTGCCAGTCACAGATTCTGACATTGAGTTCGGACCAAGCGCTATCTGCACATGTATTAGGAGCGGGGCGCCCAAACCGAGCGCATGTTGGACCCCTCCTGCGCTAGCTCGGATTTTTACGGCGGTTAGAAAATGCAGTCCAGAGCAGTGAAAAAGCCAGTAAAATAACGGTGATTTCTATGGGATGGCCGGGAGTCGAACTTACGCTCGGGGATTCCGGGCGCTCCCGTCCATTACCGAAAAGTGTTAATTTGTCAGGCTTTTTCGCCCCGGACTTCCCGGCATCGCCGCGGCTAACGATGGAAACGTGTGATTCTCGTACGGTCAAGAAAATGGTACCGTCAGCGAGATCAGGCGAACGGGCGCAGTAAAGAGTTTTGCGCTAACCGCGGGAAGCCAACCTACAGAGCTTCGACTTGGCCAAGATCGCAATGTCTGGGTGGCGGAGTTCGGCAGTGGAAGCATCGCGAGTTTGACACCGATAGGTCAAATTACAACATTCCCGCTCAACGCGAAAGGCGACGGACCGTTTCGCTTAGCGTTCGGCCAAGGCAGGTTGTGGTTTACGTCGTCCCTCAACGTGGGCTAGCTCGACACAAATAGGCAATACCACGTCTTTACCATTCCCCGAAGTGACAGCGGCGCGGGCGAAATCGTCGCGCTTCCCAACGGGGATGCAGCGTTCAGCAGAGCAACGATCGGATCAGCATCGTTTCGCCGCGCGGCGGCTTCATGGAGTTTACGGTCCTTGGGGAACCCGACGGTCTCTTATTGGATAGGAGCGGTAATTTCTGGTTCACGGACGAGGATAATCTTCGAATGATCCCTGACTTCTTGCGAGTGACGCAAAGGCACCTCAATGGCTCTGACGCCTGGTCGAAGCTCAGCTCGACGCGAACATGGCAAGGCCATCACCCCTTAGCGGGCCGTCGGCGCGCGAACGGCTAGGATTCTCTCGTCTACGTCAGTTGCTCATTTGGTAGGATAGCGTTGATGGTTTTTTCGAGAGCCCTCTACGGTCGCTTTTTTAATCGTACAGTCTCCCGAGGCCTTAACCTTTTCGGCCTTTCCGCCCGTCCCGTCGCCTCGGACCAGAATGTCTTGCAGCGTGATGCCTGCAGCTTCGATATCCCGAAGGTCGACGCCGATGGCTCGCGCGGCGTCGATATCGCTTGTGTTAACGGCAACGAGTAACGCGTCGGCATTTTGTCGATCTCAGAATTCTGCTCGACACCACTTGCCGCTAATTCCAAACCCGCTGCCGATCGTCGTTCTGATGACGATGGGTGCTGCTCAAGCTGAGTGACGCTGGCGGTTGACTGCGGGCGCTTTCTAAGAATAAGCTGTTTAACCGCGGCGTACCCATCCTTTTACGGTCTGTTCTGCTGTGTCTTTGAAACCTGCAGCTGCGCCGAGCGCAAGCGCAGCTACAATGGCGGTTCTTGGGTCCATAAATGGCACCTCGTGTCTTGGGCTACCGAGGTGGGTTAGGCCGCGGCGGCGACTCCAATGGCGATCTTAATCGCCGCGATTGCGACGGGTACGCCGATCTCCTTGGCGACGCCGAGTAACCACTGGCCGCTGCTCTTGAGCGCCTCGAGAACTTTCGACCGGTTTCCTTCGCTCGCAGCCTGTTTTGCGGCGGCAATATCTTTCTGCGCTTGCGCTTTGTTTGTATCGTCGGGTTGCGCCGCAACCGCTTTCTGCAGCTCCGCGAGCTGATCGCCGAGCGTTGTGAGGTCGAGGTTGTCGATGACGTTCGTTTGCGTAACCGGACCTTGAGTATTCTGGTTGATTTGGACTCCCTGAGCGCCCTCCATGTTAAAGTTGTTCACAATATCTCCTTTCCGGCCGTACAAGGCCTCGATGCGGTCGCGCAATTTGGGATCTGCCTTCTGTAACGCATCTAGAATCGCGTCGCGCCGGCCGGGCAGAATGGCGTCGCTGACTGCGAGCGCGAGATCGGCAAGCTCGCGATCTTTTCCGGCCAGCTTTCGCGCGGTCGATTCGCTTCGGCTCACATGGGCAAACGATTCGAGCACGCAATCCGTCATCGTTTGCGAGGATCCGTCAATCCTCTTATCAGTGACGGCCTGGAAGAGAAAGCCGAGACATGCATACTCCGTTTGGAGTCTTAGGATGCTCAAGCGCAAGTGTCGTGCGACGGTGCGATCGAAACCCGGCTGCAGCGTGGCGACCCACGTTGAGAAGCGCTGCTTGCCAAGTAAGAGGTTGCGATACTCGATGGCCAGCCCAAACTGATCGCGTAGCGGCGGCCCCTGCCTTCCTGGAAACGGAAAGCCGATATTTTCTTGCGCGAGCCGTTCGAGGTAAAGCACGGGCTGCCCGGCCGCGACCTGCCACGAAACATCTTTATCCAGCACGGCTTTCTTTTTGGTCGTCGCGCGGTGATAGAGCGTGCGAAGCGACCCTCCGGCCGCGGCTACCGTCGAAGCCGCTCGATTTCCCAATGCATCAGCGATTGAAAGCGGTGTCGACAGGAATGTTCCGATGGAATCTTGCATTGTGGAGTCGCCGGTTGGCACGAGCGCGACTCCTAGCTCGAAGCGCGCCGCTAGGCGCCCGTCGGAGTATAGGCGGCGAAACGTAAAATGCCGCCGCAACGGTGCTTTGAGAAACGGTCCGGTTCCGACGAAACGAATGCCGCGGTCGACCGAGCAAAATGCGTCGTCGCCCCAGCCATTCAGGCCGCCACGGGGGCGGTCGTAAACGCTTCCCATGAAGCGCATGTACTGCTTGTCCGCAAGCGGTGTCGGCCAGCTCGGTTTAACGAGTTGATCCTCTCCGGCGCCTAAGACTTGCCGAAGATCCGCGATCGGATAATTAATCGTCAGAAGCACCGATCGGCCCCTTTTAGTCCACGTTATGCCCCGCACGACCGAGCGGCTCGGGGCTACCCGTTTGCTAATGCATGTGCCATCGCCGAAGAACGGCGATGGTGGAAATCCAGTGTAGCTCGCACATCCGCCGCGGTCAAGGCACACGGAACCCGAAATAGGGGGGAGGACACAAAGACTTGAATCGAGGGTAGTCAGCGCAAAAGGGTCGCACCGTACGTTCTCGTGCTGAAATTCCTGTTTCCGACCGTGGGTTCGGCCATGAATGCGGTCCGCGGGCTGGGACGGCGCTACCCGGGCCTGGCGGTTAACGTCAGTAATTGATCGCGGCCCTCGTCATTGGCTTGCTCGGCACGTACATTTGGGGTGCAGGGACCCACGGTGATCCGCGACATGACCGCGCGCACGCGGCGTCGCTGATTGCACGCGATGGCGGCGGCGCACTGCTGCTGTTGTGCGCAGTCGCAGTTGCGTTGACCGTGGTCGGCTATCACTCGGCGGGGCGCTTCGACCTCGATGACAAGCGGCGCCTCGCGGCGGAGCTTACCGTAACGAGTCCGCAAACACGCGGCTGCGCTTCGCTTCGACCTTGCGCGCGGGTCCCTTCGCGCGCGGCTCGGCCGCCGGGGCGGCGGCGCCATCGTCGGCCCCGCGGGAGGAATGCGATGATTAAAAGTTACGGTACAACGCTTGCGCGCGTCGGTGCCGAATTACGTCGGAGCGACAACGCGGACGTTTACGAGCTGAACTCGGTATTTTTTTGCACAACTTCGCCCGAAGCGATGGCGTTCCCAAACTCCAACCGTTTCCCCCAAATTGACATCTCGATTCGTTGATGACCACGATCCAGGTCCGCATTCTCGCGTGGACTTGCGTAGAGTAAACACGAGGAAGCTACGCCTACGCCAAGCCCGCGCCTCACTGGCAAACGCCAACTCGGGATGTCCCTGAAGCGTGGATGGCACGTTCGTCGCGCTCGTCTAACGTACCAGCAATGCGCAGCGTCTTTAAGAGCTCACGAGTCCACGCGCGAGCACGTTGGATTCCCTTCGCCGCTAGTCGGCTTTTTACGGCGGTTAGAAAATCGGGGCTCGTACGGCGAAAAAGCCAGTAAAATACGGACAACTTTTGGGATGGCCGGGAGTCGAACCTATGCTCGGGGGTTCCGGAAAGTCCCGACCGCTACCGAAAAGTGTTATTCCGTAACGTTTTTCCGTCGCACTACTTCCCGAGCCATCCCTCGCAATACCGACCGTTTCAGACCCGTCCGTGACAAAATGTGACACGTTAAGTGTGCGTGCCCATCGCGCGCGTTCTCGCCACGTGGACGGAGCTAACGCCAAATCTGCCGCGACAACCGATTTCGCCTTACGACCTTACCTCATCGCTCGCCGTCATCGGAAATGCGCCGGCTATGGGCCTGTCCTGATCATCCAACCGAACGTACCAAAGCGCCTCGCGTCAAACACTCCTAGCGGGCGCTGGATACCGAGCCGCGAGTCGAACGTATATAGCCCCGTTCCGCCCTCTTGCCCTTTCCTAATAACGGCGTACAGGAAATGTTGCCATGGCGCCACGCCAACGATCGCAAATACGGGATGGCGAATACCAATTTTGCGCAGCGGTGCCATCGGGCATGCGTTGGCGTCCGGTGGCATCACAGGAATTTCAATCGTTCCCGGAGGCAGCCTGTATTCCTTTGGCACCACGAATTCGTCGCCCCGATCGTCGACCGCCACGTCGGCGGCGCTCCGGTGCGTGCAGAACGTACGCACGAGTGTCGGATCGGTGATCGGGTTCGCAAATACGTAGACCTGGTGCACGTGATACTCTGCGGAGGTGACGTAGAGGTCGCCAACGCTGTCGGTAGCGATTCCACCTGTAAAGTCATTGTAATTCGGCATGTGGACGATCTGCACCGGAGAGTCCAGTCCCGAGGCGCCTGGGGCGAAGATGTCCACAGCACCTCCAGTATTCTTGCTCCATCCACTCACGTAGAGGTACCCCAACCGATCGGCCCACAGGTCACTAATTCCGATGTTGGTCACCTCGATGGTTCGCGCAGGAGGATCGTGTCCGGACGCGCCGGGTGCATACACGTCCACGAAGTATTTGATGAGGTGACTCTCGAGGAGAAAATACCCCGTATAGACTGAGCCATCAGGACCAACTGCGAGCGCACCCCAATTTTGGATGTTTACGATTGCCAACGAGTTAGAGGGATGCTGAGATGGAATGCCATTGATGAGCGGCAATTGGTACACGTAACCGGTGTCCGAATCGCCGAAGTACAAATGGCGTACCGTGGCGCCACGAATGCGCGGCGGCATGCGGGCCTTGAGCATACTCGTCAGCGAGGAAGGATGGAAGGGCGCTGTTTGGGGCGGCACAGCGCAAGATGCACATGCGAGTCCCGCGACAAGGGCAAAGCGCCGGTAGGCGACTTGCATGGGGAAGCGCCTTTCGTTGGTGGGCGTCAACTCCTGCGGGTTGGGCTTTTTTGAGAGCCCTTAGCCGCCGCGAAGCCCAAGCGTCGGCGATATACGATGCTGAGCGCTAAGCTGCAATGCAACAACGGCTTCGCGATCCCGAATCCCGGGTACGACCTGATGCCGGGCTAAATATGGAGGACACCGGTCCAGTTAAGGGGCAGGCCAAGGTAGATATCCGCATCACGGCCGAGCGCTCTTACACGTCTACAGGGAAAGCGGCGCTGCTGCAGCGAGGGTCCTCGATACCCGTCCCGTCCTTCGACTTCGCGCCTACGGCGCTTCGCTCAGGATGACACCGTTGGAGTCTGTGACAATTCCGTGACAAATCGGAAGCCAGTGCGGCAGAAACGCCTGTAAAAAGCGACTCATCCTTCGACAAGCTCATCCTTCGACAAGCTCAGGATGACACGATTTGGGATGGCCGGGAGTCGAACTTACGCTGGGGGGTTCCGTGCGCTCCCGCCCAATACCGAATAGCGTTATTTCGCAAGGCTTATTCGCCCCGGACTTCCCGGCCGGTACCGTCGCTTCCCGACCGTTCCCAACCGCTCCGTTAGATTCTGTGTGCGATGTCAAGGATTAAATGTCGACGAGATGGCTGCTTGGGATGTCCGTGACGTCGCCCACACCCGATACGCGGGTCAAACGGGCGCTCGGGCTTGAGGACGCCGTAAGCCAAAACCAAGAGGCGACGCATGACGGCTGCCACGATCTGCTTGCCGTGCTTGCCCGAAGAACGCAGTCGATTAGCAAAATCCTTGAGAATGGGATTGCAGCGGATCGCTGCGACGGCCGGCATATAAAGCATACGCCGTAGATGGACGTTGCCAGCTTTTGACAGCCACGAAGCCGATACCGACTTTCCCGAACGAAACTCACGCGGGCAAAGGCCAGTGAACGCGGCCACCGCCTTGGCGCTCCGGAACTCGCTGAGGTCGGCAGTTCACCGAGAATCGTGACGGCAAGCCGCTCGCCAATGCCCGGGATCGACGTCAATAGCTCACGCTTGCCTCGAAGGGGCGGGTCATCGTCTATGAGCGAGCGGATTTGTGAGTCGATCTCATCGATCTGGCGGTCAAGAAAAGACAAGGTCGCTTCGATCGACGAGCGCACGTCACCCGAGCCGGGTGCGCCAAGTCGATTCGACTCCTGAACCCGCATTTCGTCGAGCGCTACACGCCGGCGTGCCAGCCGTTTCAAGCGCTGCTGCACCGGGCTAGGCGGTTCCCACGGCGCCGGGTGCATCGTTACGCAGTATCGTGCAATCAGCGCTGCGTCAGCCTTGTCGGTCTTCGTTCGAGAGAGCTCGCTTTGGCCGAAGGACTTGATCGACAGCGCGTTCACGATGCTCACGACATGACCGTGCGCGTGCAGATCCGTAGCAAGCTCCTCGCTCCAACCGCCGGTCGCTTCCATACACGCGTGCACCCGACTGACATGGCGGTTTGAAAGCCAGCGATGCAATTTTTCGAAACCCGCGGTGGAATGAGGGAAATGATTCGTATGAACCCGATCCTTAACGCTCAGTGCACAATGGAACTCAAACTTCCCAACATCGATGCCAAGAACGGCCAAATCCACGGCAACCTCCTTACCACGGTAGCGTCGACCAGTCTGACAGATACGAGCTGTTGCCTTCGCGGCACGCCCTGGATTCCGTCCGGTCATCACCTACCGCACGAGCTGCTCGGGCACCAATCTAACGGGCAGGCTCTCGGGCCCAAGAAAATGTCGGTGTCACCGAGCACTAGTGGGACATTCGATCCCACCACCGGAGAACCGGCCGGATGAACATATCAGAAAATGTTAGAAAACTTGCAGGGGTGAAGACCAACGGGCCGATCTCACCTTCTGAGCGCGACAAGGTCCCAACTCCACCGCGGCCATACGGCGGGACGGGACAACTGTCGTTCCATCCCTGCGGACAGTTATTAGAGTTCGATGCGCTCCCGTGGTAGCGCTCGCGAGCTTTTGAACCTCGCGCTTGCCAAAATTGTACCCCTCCGCAAGTTAGACGGGACCTCTGCGCACGACCGACGTCATCGAATCGGTGGTCTTCTCGCCGATCAGGCGATCAGGCGTCGCACCGATGCGATGAAACGGCTGCGCGCCGGCCGGTTCGCCAGGCAGTGGTTCTCGCTCTGATCGGCAAGCTCTCGCGTAAGTGGCGGCACCTGCAAGGCTACCGCGACATCTACGAAATCGTTCCCGCTAAGCAGCGGGCGCTCCGCTGCATTAAGTAGATCTGGCTAGGGCGCCATCCTGTTCCACTTCTGCCCCCGAGAAGGGAAGTCCCGACTGTCGCTCAATTGCCTGGCGCGAAACGAAGCCTCCGGCTGTTTTTGGCGTCTGCGCTAAGCGCTGGTCGGCGCTTCTCCGGCGCGTAGCTATTCTCTCGACTAAGGGATCTGCGCTGCGCGAATGTTACGAGGTTGCGCTTCGCTTTTTCGGCCGCTGCTGCTTCGGCTGTGCATCAAACCCTTACATGCGAACGAGAAACCGACTCTTCTCGGGTTAGTAATAATCCGTCGGAAAAGGCCAAGCTTACGATTTAGAAAGCAAAGGAATTCGCGGTTCCGCAGGGCGTGGTGTGAAACTGGTATTGGAACGACTCGGGGCTCGACGCGGCCAGATCGTTGCTACTCGGAGCGATGCCAGGGCTATGTGAGGGCGTTGAGGAGAAGAGATTTCGCGAGCGAGAGTCGACGAGCGACCCGATCGAAAAGTTTGCCACCGGATCCGCTACGCCGCTCGACGTCGCCGGAGAGAGCGGCGGAACTCCAAAGAGGTTATTCGCGGAGCATGCGGATTGGTACCAGGACGGTGCGTACCAAGTGTAGCGTGGCCTCGGCTGCCATGTATACGAATAAACCGGCGCTTCTTTGCTTGTTTGCGCAAGCGGCTTCGCGTGCACGTCGACGTCGAACGGAACTTTGAAGCGATCTTGCGCGACCGGATGCACTGCGTTTTCGGCGCGCGCCGACGCGGGGCGGAAAACCGGCGTTGCACGCCCGCCCGGCGCCACGGGCGCGCTGCGGGTTACGGTCGGCGGACCCAGCAGCGCCGCGACGATTGCAGCTCCGACGAGCAACGAGCGAATCATAACGAGCGAAGTTCTATCTGCTAAGGGCGGTGCCTTCTGCGAGCCAGCCAGGTGTAGGTCAAGGCGTGACTGCGTACAGCGTTCGCTTACCGCGCCTTCCGGCGATGCCCATCGTCCCGCGCAACTGCGATGCCCGCAAAGCCCGATGCCTGCAACGCCCTTCAGCGCCGCAATGCAGAACCGCCTCGCGAGCGCGAACCGGCACAAACGTGCGGGGCGGCGGGTGGAATGCAGGGCTACGGCCGCGGTGGTGGATACGAGGCCGAACCATCAGTTGCCGCTTCCTTAGCTTAAGCTTAGCGTTTCTTTTCGCACTCGGACGAGCCAATACTCAATGTAAACCGCGCGCGTGTCGAAGCGATCGCAGATGTGCATCGGCTCAATCGGAGCTGGGCGCGCGGGCATCCGGGCCAGCGCGACGAGCACGTGGTTCAAGACGAAATGGCGCTGAAGTTCGATTCGTTCTCGCTCAGGCAGATCGCCAAGGCGACGGGGTTGTCACTCGCAACCTGCTCGCGGATTTGGGCCGGGA
This sequence comes from Vulcanimicrobiota bacterium, assembly GCA_963723485.1. Lineage (GTDB taxonomy): Bacteria > Vulcanimicrobiota > Vulcanimicrobiia > Vulcanimicrobiales > Vulcanimicrobiaceae > Cybelea. The sequence goes on from CAVRQS010000003.1 coordinate 793,688, forward strand.
GACTGGTGCCGCATCCGAGACACTGGGATGCCTTGCGGGAACTCGCCGACTTGTGAACGCTCGCTCGCCCGGGATAGCGCCGCCGCGCGCCGAATCAACCGCCAACGTATTCGCATTCGGGAGACACGTAATGAGTATCGCGAACTTTAGCCGTTATGCGCTTAGTGTCTACGCAGTCGTTATTATGCTCGCCGGTTGTGGCGAATCGCAGCATATTGCGACCCCGGCTGTTCCGCAGCTTTCATCAAATACTATGCACGCCACCCGGCGAACATCTCAAAAAACGTTCCACTATACAGGCGCGGCGCAAACGTTCGTGGTGCCCGCGCACGTTACGGAGCTTACCGCTACGGTAGCGGGCGCGAGCGGTGCGTCCGGAGGACCTTCTTCCGGCTACGGCGGCCAGGGCGGCAACGGCGGCTTGGTGCGCGCAACGATACCGGTGAAATCCGGTGAGAAGCTGGCAGTATACGTTGGTGGCAGCGGCAAGGGTGGCGGCTTCAATGGCGGCGCTTCCGGCGGCGGTACGAGCGGCGCCGGCGGTCTCGGCGGCACGGGCGGCGGTGCCTCAGATGTGCGACAAAACGGTGCGACCTTGGATGACCGCGTCATCGTCGCCGCCGGCGGCGGTGGTGGCGCCGCGGGTAACGCTCCCAACGCCGGTGGCAAGGGGGCTCAGGGCGGAGCTTCCGTCGGCGCAACAGGCGAGACTGGTAGGAAAAAGGGGAAGGGGCTTGAGAGCGGCGGAAGCGGCGGCGGCGGTGGCCGGCAGAATGCGGGCGGCAAAGGCGGCGCAGGCGGTAAAAGCGGTCGTTCAGGCGGCGGCGCTTGCGCAGGTGATGCCGGAACGACGGGTATCGGCGGCCTGGGGGGCTGTGGCTCCGCCAACTGGGCTTCAGGGGGTGGAGGCGGTGGCGGGTACTTCGGCGGTGGCGGCGGCGGTCAAGGCGGCGCAAAGTGCCATCCTCACTATAATCGCTGCAAGATCGCCGGCGGCGGTGGCGGCGGCGGCGGTTCCTCTTACATCGAGCCTAAAGCGACAAACACCAAGAACCAACGAGGAGCAGCGGCGCCGGGTAACGGCTTTATCGTCTTCCGTTGGCAATGAATTCAATGCGCCTTAGCTGCCTCGCGCTCAAAAAATCACTTTTCTCCCATTGAGTTGTCTAGAAATCGCGAGAATAGTCGGAAAATCAGCCTTGGTGGCCGCGCGAATCTGAATTCCCGCGCGTTTGCTCAACTCGTCAAAGCGAAGAATATCAACGTCGGCATTTGCTTTAATCACACTATCCTTGCGATTCCGGCGTCGACATCGCTTGCAAACCTCGAAACTCGCTCGCCATTTGTCTTCATTTATGGCTGTGCGCGGTTCGCCCCACAAAATCCGCCGTCAGCGCTTCAAACGGCGGACGGGGTTTTCTGCGGGGCGCCGCACCCGCCCGGCGTAGCGGCGCTGGATTAACCGACCACGAGGTAAAGCCCGCCGTTCGCTGTAATGAGTGCCTGTGGCGCATAGCCCTGCATCTTGTTCTTGAAGGTGTGGAGCACGCTGTACGGCGCGGCATTTGCCTCGGTGCTTTGTAGAGCGGCGGGCGTGCCGATAGGCGGCTGCGAGCCGCCGCAGGCTGCGGGCATTACAGCAGCGCCGATGCATAGAGCGGAAAGAGCGCGACTTGCGTACCACATTTTGCTACGGCAACTGCGGCGGGTAGTACGCGACACCGTTTGGACTACGGAAAATCGTGATGGTTCTCTTTGAGGGCGTCTTTGAACCATGCGCAAACTCAAGGATCAGGTCAATGTATGAATTACATTGATTGATTCCGCCGTTTGCTTCATAAAGCCGGCCGCTTGCATCAAATGCTAGTCCCGATGGCCCCGAGATTTCATCCGTAATTGTGCGAAACGGTCGGCCGTGGCCGGCGCGGTACTCCTCTACGTTCCCGCAACCCGTGCCCGATGTGGTGCTGAGTAAGTTCGCCACGTATAGTGTATTATCAGCGCCCACAGTGATTTCGACAGGCCACGTGACCCTATTGGTAATGGTCCTAGATGGAGCCTTGCGGCCGGGCGCGTAGACTTGAACGTTGTAGGGAAGTTTGTAATAAGGATCGCCAAGGTTTCCGACGTACATGTTTCCGCGGTGGTCAAAGGCGATGCTGTTGGCCCACGTCACCCCTTTTTCGATAAATTTATGCGGTTGGTTTGAGCCTTTAAGATATTCGATAACGTCGAAAAGAGCCGCTACCCAGAGGTTTCCTTTACTATCGATCGCGCATGCTGCCGGGGCCCCTCGGCCCTGGGTGATATATTGAGATGGCTTCGTCTGACCAGCAGCATACTCTGCGATAGAACCATTTTGCGGAACGTATAGTGTACCAGCAGCATCAATGCAGTCACCTGTCGGCTCATCTATCCCATCGGTGATGATCGCTATTGGGCTCGGGTCCTTTGCTTTCGCGTCGTAAATCGCCACGTCGCCGAGTTGATCGGTGTTCGTTACGTAGTTGACGACGTAGAGCAACGAATCGGACATCTTGTAGCTCGGTGCGGCGATCAACTCGGGCTGGGCGCCCACCGCTGGAGCCACAAATTGTCTTGTTCGATAGTTAAACAGGCTACGCGTACCTGGGCCTAGCGCCCCAGTCGGCGACTGTGATCCACCGCAGCCCGAAAATAACGCAGCTGCGCTGACGATAAGCGCTAGGCGACCGAGGTGGCTCATGAGCGATGCCTCCCGAAGGTGAACGGACGAGCGGCTAGCAAAGTTCGCCGCCTCTCTCAGGCCTCCCAGCGGAGTAAGCGTCTTATCACTAACTCGCGCAAGGCGCCCCAATGGCTCGGATGTGGCATCCTCGCACCGGCACGGATACGCGAGCACGCGGCGGGCGATAAACCCATCGCGGCCGCGATCACGCTGAGCGTGAAGGCATCGAGCTCCGGCGCGATCTCGCGCTTGAACCAAGCCTCGTCGCGCTGGCCCGGATGCTCACGTGCCCAGCTGCGATTGCGGCGATGTGTTGGCTCTCGCTAATCGCTTCGTTTCGCGCCCGATTCACGGCAGCCGCGCTGTCTGCGAAATGCTGCGCTTGTTGGTGGATAACGGCGGCACGAAGAGTACGTAGACCCTATCAAGCCGGATACGGACTTCGTCGCGAAGATCGACCCAAATGCCGAACGGTAGCATGTTCACTAACGCCTTCCCGAACGGGTTCGGCTTCGACAGTGACGTCGTGAACTCGGACTGCACAATAACGCCGATCCGAAGGTTGGCTTCATGCTCCCTGGGCGACTCGCGCACGACCTCCCGCTCCTTCACGAGGAGCCCATCTGAGTCCATCGGACTGATCCAACGATAGCGCCGATCGCGCCAGACCGGCGGAACAGACGTCCAGAGCGTGGCTCGTTCAAATTGAGATCTTCAATCGTATATCGGATCGCGATATTCAAACGTTGCTTGAACGATCTGTTCAATGGTTTAGAGTCTCGCTTTCGGCGATTGGAATACTGCCACGACAGCCATCAACAAGGCGGCGCATCTCCTGCCCCTTGGCGATCCACCATGAATCCGGAACGCCATGCGTAACGGGATGCGTCGCCAGCACGCAAAGCGTGCCGCCCCGCCATCGGTAGCCGAGTTCGTCGAACGGTCCCCCAGCGATCACCTCGAAATCGTCCCGGCACTCCAGGCCGTACAGGACAGCGAACTTCGCTCCGCTTTCTTCCAGCCGTTGCGCCAAGGTCGTCACCCGATCGTCCCGAAAACGCTTCCGATCGCGCTTGATCAGGATGCTGTTAGCAGCGAGCGCCGACAGCTCGACGACGCAGGTTTCTCCATCTTCGGCGCCCCAATTCTCGCATTGGTAGTCACCTACCGCATCATTGTCGCATCGCTTCCCTTCGTACGCGAGGAGCAGCCGAATCAACCTGCGCCATGTCTCCTGCATCGGCGGCCGCGTCGTCTCAACATTGATTGGCGCGCGCATCTTGATCGTGCGCTTGAACAGCCGCATCTGATGAAAGCGCTCGTGGCGGGTTCGACAGTCGATCAGTTCTTGATACTTTCCGTGGCATAAGTCGTACCAGGCGCGGCAGCGCTCTGCGACGTTGTCGCCCTCCTTCTGCTTCATGCCCGGCTCAGGTCCTACAAACCAATACGGCGCGGACCATCGGCCGTATCCGTACCAATGCGCCGCGGCGAGTTCGATGGAATCTGCCGTCACGGGCGAGCGAAACTCTCCGGATTGGCACGCGCCTTCCACTCGCGGTATTGCTCTCGCATGCATATCCCGCAAGGCCGGTATCCCGCAGCAACCGCCGTCGCTTCGTCAGTAAAGAATACGCGGTGCCTCACGTATTCGCCGGCCGCAATGTGCCGAAGCGCGCTCGGACAATCCAGACGGCCGTATATCTTCAAACGCCCGTGTCCGCCGAGCGCGCCCTTCGTCTTGCTGGCGTACGGTTTACCATCCGATCCCAGGAGCGTGTACGTCTTCACGTTTCCATTCGCTTCCAGAGCCATCGCAAGGCATCGGCGTGCGGCGCAATCGGCAAATGCCGGAGATTTACGACTTCGACATGCAAATCGCCGGGATTGCGGCCCTCATCGCAATGGAGATCGAGGCCCTCCGGCTCGATGCGAATGAGGCCGGCCTCCAGCGCGCAATGGTGCAGTTTGCAGAGCACGAGGCCGTTCTCTGCCACGTCTGCGCCCTGCTCAGTCCAAGCGATAATATGCGCCGCGTCAAGCAGCTCGTTGGACGCGATGCGGCAGAAGGCGCAACGACCGCCGTAGCGCGTGAATACGGCCGCACGGAATTCCGTTTGGTTCGGACGACTCGCTCTTTCGTATTTCTTTACGTCGCGAGAATCATCGAAGAGCGGCACGGCCTCGTGCTTTGGACCGGTGACGACTCCGTCCACGCGCAACGCGCGCGATCTCGTCAAGTAGAATTCTGCCGTGTGAGCGTAGTCGTACAACCGGAACACGCTACGAGGCTTTTCCGCCATTATCGGATGCGCTACGAGCAGACGATCCCCGAACGCCCAAGCATCGTCTTCGGTCTCGAAGCCGCGATTCGGCTGCTTCTCCATTCCAAGGGGATTGCCGACGACACCGCGTCCGCCAAGTTCCACCCATGATCTTCCGTCCGGAGTCGTCAGGTAAATTTTGTAGCCGCCCGGACCGGGTTTGCCGGCGAAACTGGCAACCCGACCCGGAGTGAGAACGAGATTTTCGCCCGCCATTTCCCCAGTTCGTCGGCAAGCGTTCCGTAGAACGCAAGGTGTTTCAGCAGTGCTTCGATTTGGCTGCGCGGTAGGCCCGCTCGATCAAGTCGCGACGACTTCCGGCCGGCTGAGCGCCGCACCCCGACCAAGGTCCGCCATACGACGACGAGCCATTCGATCCTGATCGCTGGCGCGTTCGCCGATTGAAAAGATGGCAAACTCTGGCCGCAGTGATGCCGATTTCCCCCTCCGCCGGCCGTTCTTCGTCACGATGCGAGTATAGCACCGAGATCAGGCTTGTTCATACATGAGCATACACCGCACTTGAAATTTTTCCGGATCAGCTTGACGCGTCGCACCCCGATCCTTTATAAGTCGATCCCCAGTGGCTCCTAAGAGTATCTCTCCGGCGTCAAGACCGGCCCGGTCACCCGCCCTGCGCCCGTGGACTGCAGCCTTGCCTCACTGACAATCGCCAACTGGGTGTACCTGAAGCATGGATGGATTAGCCGCTAGCACGTTGGTCGCGCTCGCCGAACGTACCACAAAAGCGCAGCGTCTTAAGAACTCACGAGCCCACACTCGAGTTGGATTACCTCCGCGGGTAGTCGGGCTTTTTACGGCGGTTAGAAAATCGGATCTAAAGCGACGAAAAAGCCAGTAAAATAAGGACAAAATTTGGGATGGCCGGGAGTCGAACCTACGCTGGGGGGTTCCGGGCGCTCCCGTCCAATACCGAATAGCGTTATTTCGTAAGGCTTTTTCGCCCCCGGACTTCCCGCCCGATACCGTCGCTTCCCGACCGTTCCCGACCGCTCCGTTAGAAAATGTTAGACGGCCGTTAGAGAAGCAGCCGCTATCTTCTCCGCTTAGGACGCTCATGCGATCCACCTACATCGGCAGATGTTGTCACACAATCTCAGGGACCGCCACAGCGGCAGGTGGCTCACGGTTCAGGATTGAGCGGCTTTTCGCTTGATCTGCGCACAAAAATAGAGGTCGAGCGCGGCTATCGCTCGACCCCAACTGGCTCCCATGAGAAATCGGAACGTCGGCGTCAAAGTGTTTATGGCACGAGGGGCGGAGTAACCGCTACGCCTTCCGGCGCGCCGCCAACAGCGATAGTCTTTTCCGGAGTTCCGCCCACCGGAAAGTCATACTCGTACGCGACGCCGCTGCTCCCTGGATAGGCCACCGTGTAGAAGTCGTGACCCGATGACAAAAACGCAAAGGCACTCTGAAACTGTCCGCTCGTCACGGGAGTGGTCGACACGGGGCTGCCGAGAGAGCCCTTCTTCGGCGGGTTATACGTGTACATAACCTCATGCTGCGCATCCAGGACGGCAATCCGATCCGCCTTGTCCACTTGAATGCCATCTGTATAGCCAAGAGTGTTCGTCGTCGTGAGGGATCTGATTTTCGTGGCATTGCAGCCTCCCTTGATTTCACCCAAGACTCCTCCCGTACTGTGCGGACCTAGGCCCTGGACGTAGAGATTCCCTTTGTCGTCAAAAGCAACGTTCAACACACCTGCAAAGGTCGCCGGAGCGGCAAGTGTCACGCATGGAGACGTAGCGTTCTGGGCATAGATGGTGATGCTACCTGAGCCCGACGCGCAGCTTGAGACGTTACACGCCGCTACGCCGACTAGGCCAAGCGGCGACACCGCAACACCTTGGGGACCATACCCTGTATCATCGAGCGTTAGCTTCGGTGCCCCAGTGTAAGGAGGCGCGTAGACCGCCACATTCGAGCTGAGATCGTTTACGACGTAAAGATTACCTGCGCTGTCGGTTGCGAGGCCCCACGGCCCGTTAAGACCGGTAATTTGTCCGACTATTTTGTGCTTCCCCATCTGTAGGAAGATGTTGACTGCGTTGCCAAAAACATCTGAGACAAAGCCCAGAGGCTTGCCTACAGCTCGCTTATCAATGAAGCTGGGAGTTGTGACCTGCTGGCCGGCAACTATGGCTCTGTGTGGACCCAGAATGCCGTTGAGGCGACCGATTGGGGTGACTTGCTGTTGGGCCGACTGAATCGCGGCCCCTGGGATCTGCGCGAATGGCGTTGGAGCCATCTGCGAATTGCTGCCGCCTGAACAACCGGCCAGCATCGCGAGTGCAATGAGTGTGGTTGGCACAAGCGGTGCGTTAGAACTTCTCATGTTGAATTCTCCTCAGTGAAGTCGTGAGCGCCCGTTTTGCGCTAGGCTTGAGAATCGCGCGCTTCTCGGGCGGAGGGGACGGCGACATCGTGGGGCCGCAGGCCCGCGCAATCATTTTGTCCCCTTGGGGCGAAGAGGTCCAGGTACGTTCGTACAAGTTATTCGTACAATTCGGGGCTACCCGGCTGGAGGGGGATGGAGGCTGCCAGGCCAGCTGACTTCGGGGCACTGCTGAGGCAGTTTCGGCTCGAGGCCGGCATCACACAACAAGAACTCGCCGAGCGAGCAAAGCTGAGCATGGAGGCAATCAGTACGCTCGAGCGTGGAGCTCGAACGCGGCCCCGTCGGGAGACCGTGATTTTGCTCAGCCGTGCGCTTAAGTTGACGCCAGAGCGCACGACGATCCTGGAAAGCGCCGCCGACATCCCACATCTGCCACGCCGTCGGGCGAGCAGCGAGGCGTTGAAGCCATCGCTGATACGGATCGTGCGTACCAACGCGCAAGCGACGCCAAAGCACAATCTCCCTGCTGACTTGAGCTCGTTCGTTGGACGAGAGCGCGAGCTCGCAGAGATTGCAGCGCTTCTGCGCGATCACCGCCTTGTAACGATTATCGGCGCCGGCGGAGTCGGCAAGAGTCGCGTTGCGCTACGGATAGGGAGCGACCTGCTTGACGGTTTTCCGGACGGTGTCTGGTTGGTCGACCTGGCTCCAATGGCGGATCAAACACTTCTGGCGAGCGCGGTTTTAGCGGCCCTGCAGCATCCCGCAACAACTGAGTCTGCCTTAGACATTGTCCTCGCGTACCTCAAGACGCGCTACCTCTTACTTATTTTAGACAACTGCGAGCATGTGATCAATGCGGCTCGAGAGGTGGCGACTACTATCATCGGTTTGTGCCCACAGCTGCGCATCCTAACGACGAGCCGGGAGGCGTTGGACGCGCCCCGTGAGCGCGTCTATCGGTTGCCGTCCATGGCGGTTCCACCTGATTCACCCGGAACTGCACAAGACGCGCTGCGCTACGGAGCGGTGAATCTGTTCGTTGAGCGTGCGCACGCCGCCAATTCCGGCTTTGCGCTCGTCGACAGCAACGCGCCGGATGTCGCCGAGATCTGCCGCCGCCTAGACGGCATTCCACTGGCAATCGAGTTGGCTGCCGCTCGCGTGAAGGTGCTCGCACCGCGTCAGATCGCGCGGCGACTCGACCAGCGTTTCCATTTGCTCACCGGTGGAGATTCGCGTGCCTTGCCGCGCCACCAAACGATGACTGCCCTGATTGACTGGAGCTACGACCTCTTGACCGCGCGCGAGCAGAGGTTCTTTGAAACGCTCTCGGTCTTTGCCGGTGACTGCTCGTTGGAGGCCGTCATGGCGGTCTGCGCTGCCGATGACGAAGACGATATCGCGATTATAGACCTCGTTACGTCGCTCGTGACGAAGTCATTGCTGGTTGCCGAGTTGGCCAGCGACGAACAGCGCTACAGGCTTCTGGAATCATCACGGCAGTATGCGAGAAACAAGCTGATCGCGCGCGGCGAGCAAGAGCGAATAACATCGCGTCATGCGCTCACATACCTCGAACTGGCGGAGCGGCTCGAACTCGCGTGGAACACGACGCCCGACCGCGAGTGGCTCCCGCTAGCCCAAGCAGAGTCGGATAACTGGCGCGCTGTGCTCGCCTGGGCGCTCGTCAAACGGGGCGATGTCATACTTGGACAACGCCTGGCAACTTTACGGACGGTGCTGTTGTACGGCCTCTCACTACCCGAGGCGAGACGTTGGGTGCAGGCGGCGCTCGCATCGGTGGATGAAGGCACTCCGCTTCGTCTCGTGGCACGCCTTCACCACGCTTATGCTGAAGTTGCTTCGGAGTCTTCTGATGCCAATTCCGCGTTGGCGGCGGCCGAGCGAGCTCTTGTGCGGTATCGAGAAGTCGATGACGTCCCAGGTATTGCTCACGTGCAGGGCTTGGCAGCGTCGTCGCTTGTTATTTTGGAAAGGTTTGCGGAGGCAGAGCCGCTGCTGCATGAAGCTCTTGCGACGGCCCGCACCCTGGGCGATCGGCGGCTGGCCGCTTTGGTCCTGCGGAGAATGGCATTTGCAAGCCGCCGGCACGGTGATATCTCCGGGGCGCGAGCATACTATACCGAAGCGCTCGGCCTGGCGAAGACCGTTGGCGCCGAGATTCTTGCGGCTTCGATAGCGGCATCTATAGCGGACGACAAGGCTGACGCGGGCGACCCCGAAGAAGCGCTGCGGCTCGCGGCCGACGCGGTCACAGCCCTTCGGTCGCTGCACTGGTCAGCGGCACCCAAGATTCCGAATATGATCGCCAGCATTTCGCAGTACCTCATTGTGCTGGGCCGATATGATGAGGCACGTGCGCGTGCAAACGAAGCGCTCGAACTCGCACGTGACCTCCGGATCGTCGTACTGGTCGCCGGCTCGTTACTGCATCTTGCCTTGATCACGGTGTTCGCGCCACCGAACGAGGGCCAAGTCTCCTCTGGGCGCTTTTCCGGCGCCGCGCAGCTCTTAGGTTTCGTCGCCGCTCGCTTCACTGAACTGGGGGTCCCGGAGATGTTCTTCATGCCGGAGGAGCGCGATCGCGCACTGGCCGTGCTTCGCGATGCGATCGGTAATGATGAGCTCGCGCGTTCAATGGCCGCTGGCGCGACGATGTCCGAGGATGAGGCGGTCGACCAAGCGCACGCGCTTGAGTGACAGCACATTATCCGAATTTCGCAATCACATCGCGCTGCGCAAGCGGCAGCTGATGAACGGCGATGCCGAGGAAAGTTCCAGTCCCGTATGGAGCGACAGAATGGGGACTATTTTGGTAGCGCCAACGGGAATCGAACCTACACTCGGGGGTTCCGGGTAGTCCCGTACACTACCGAAAAGTGTTATTTTGTACGGCTTTTTCGCTTCCGAACTTCCCGGCCGGTACCGTCGCTTCCCGACCGTTCCCGACCGCTCCGTTAGAAAATGTTAGAACATCGTCCTCGGTCAGAGATCTGGTTAACTCCGCGTTCTTCCATTGAAGAGCGTCTCGCTCGGTCAAACGGCGGCCCTCCATTCCGCCTGCCGCCCGTTCAGGCTACCGCGCTGGCGCATCCCGCGCACAAGGCGACCGCTGACGCGGCTCCGCTCTGCTCCGGCCTTGTGCGCGGGTCCCGGCGCGCGCGGTTCCGCCGGCGTGCGGCAGGCGATCTGTCGGGCCGCAGGGAGGACCAGATGATTTCAGTTTATGGCACAACGTTCGCGCAGGTCAGCGAGATCGCGCGCGGTATGCTCGTCAGGCGGCTCGCCGGATTTCACGTCGTTGTCGATATTGCGACCATTGAGGACGACGGGATTCGCGTTTGGCTAAGTGATGGCAGCACGATTACGCTCGGCGCTGAAGGCTTAGTCGAAGTAGCACGATGAGCCGGCCCAACCTACCGCGACTTATGTTGCTCGGAAGCCGGTCTCCAAATCACCTACGCTCAGTCTCGATGCGTCACCGCAAGCACGGCGAAAGACATCGGAAGCGTGACTATCAGGGAAAATGGTGCTCTTGAGTACGTAATCCGCTACCTCCATCGGCAGACCCCCGGCTCTTTCGTTCATCGGAACTAGCCGGTTACCGATGTCTGCCACGAAAGCGATGTGCTGATCCTCCAAAGACATTCCTATAATCCACCCAGCGTCTGGTAGCGGCGGCGATGACGTCCCTTAAAATGTTGTAAAAGCCCGGTGGCGAGGAGCCACCGTTTCGGTTCGGAAGATTTGTCTTGTACGAACTTCTCAACCGAAAGGACGAAACGGTGGCCGATTACGATGTTACCCTATCCGAGTCCATGATGCCAGACCTCTTGGAGCGTCCCAACGCCCTCGCTCAGCTGGTCGAAAGCGTCATCCAGCAAGTTCTCGAGGCCCAGGTGAGCGAGCATTTGAGTGCCGATCGATACGAGCGAACCGAAGAGCGGGCGGGCTACCGAAACGGCTACCGAGAGCGGCAGCTCTACACCCGCGTCGGCCCAGTCACGTTGCGTGTGCCCCAGACACGGGAAGGAAGCTTTTCCAGCGAGATTTTCGCCCGCTACCGTCGCAGCGAACAGGCTTTCGTCCTCGGAATCATGGAGATGTTCGTCAACGGCGTTTCGACACGCAAGGTCAGCGAGATCACCGAAGCGCTGTGCGGAGCGTCGTTTTCCAAGTCGACGGTAAGCCGTTTGGCGGCCAATCTCGATGTCCGCGTTAACGCGTTCCTGTCGCGTCGGCTGGATGACGACTATCCCTCATTGTGGATGCGCTGTTTTGCAAGTCACGGTGCGACGATCGCGTGATGAGCAAAGCCGTGCTCATTGTCGGCGGCATCCGAAAAGACGGTTATCGCGATGTTTTAGGCGTCTCGATCGGCGATGCCGAAAGCGCCGCCACGTGGAGCGACCTATTGGCGTCGCTCAAGCGACGGGGTCTACGCGGCGTCGATTTCGTCATTTCCGACGACCACGCCGGTTTGGTCGAAGCCATCAACAAACAGTTTGCCGGCGCGAGCTGGCAGCGCTGCCAGGTCCATCTCATGCGCAATATTCTCGGCCACACTCCGAGTCGGGAACGAGCCGCCGTTGCGGCTGCAGGCAAACTCATTTTTGCATCGACCGATGTCGTTGATGCTCGTCGACATCGTGACGAGTTCGTCACACGCTTTGCAAAGACCGCAGCCAAGGCTGTCAGTTGCCTCGAAGACGGGTTCGACGATGCGATGGCCGTGATGGCGCTGCCGGAGAAGTACCGCCGGCGCTTGCGAACGACGAACATGATGGAACGGCTCAACGAAGAGATCCGCCGGCGTGAGCGGGTTATTCGCGTCTTTCCCAACGACGCATCGTTATTACGTCTGGTCGGCGCTCTGACCGCCGAAATCAGCGAGGGATGGCAAGACAAGATTTACTTCGACATGGGCGACTACCACGAGTGGGTTGTCGAACGAAGGACGGCTAAAAAGGACGGAACGAAGGCCGCGTAACGGCCATACTACGCTGAACCGAATTTACAGCAGCTTTGGGACTTGACTGCGGCGGCGAGCCGAACGCAAGAACTTTTTGTGGCTCTTGTAGCTCAGCCCGATACCGGTAATCGCAGTCGGCTAACTGACCAATGCCGTATCGCATGGCGGTCCACTGTCGCACAATAAAACGTCGAAGCGTCAACGGTACCCCTAAGGGGTGCACGGGTTCGCGTTTACCCCTTTGCCGGTTACCCCCTTTGGTCGCAGCGACGCCAAGGCCGGACGAGAATACGTCGAACTCCTCGGTATGGCGGACTGTACGGAGCGCCTTGAACGTTGGGTTGTGATGATCGAGCGCGTCAGGAAAGAGATTACTGACCTGCTTTGGCAGCGGGAGACTATTCGGCGCGTTGGGCGTATGATCGACGAGAACCCTGAACTGCAGGCATCGCCGAAGCCGTTTCTATGGGAAGTGCGACGGTGGTACATGTACTTCGCTGCAATGGCGGTTCGGCGGCAGACTGACCGTACGCCGAACAACGTTTCGCTCGGGCAACTACTGCTCGAGATTCAGGACGACGCGCAGTGTATTACGCGCGACCTGTTGGACAAGCAGTTCGAGGCGGTATATGGCGAGCTACCTGACTCAACTACGAAAGAGCTTATGCGCGCGCAACTCGTCGATGAGGATTGGAAGAAACGTTGGGCGGCTGCTCACGGCTCGTTCAACGTGGATATGCCGAAAGCGGACCTCGAAGTGCTGGAGTCTCTTTCCAAAGAGCTGATGATTTTCGCCAGCAGTCAACTTGCGCACACGAGTTTGAAGGCTATTGGCATGGAGACGAAGCTGACGTTCAACGACATGGACGCAGCCATCGACTTCATCGAAAAGCTCACGATCAAATACTGCGGCCTGCTGACGGGTAAGACGAGTGCGACGCTGGAATCGACGGAGCAGTACGACTGGTATCAGCAGTTTCGGTTCGCTTGGCGGCGGCCCAAGGCGAAGTAGAGGTTTACATTACAGCCTTGAGCCATGTCATCGACGAAGAGCACAATCGCACTTGCATAAACGTCGCGCGCTCCTCGCGCACTCAGTTCTTGCTCGAACCAGTCTTGAGAAGTTGCTCGTCCTCGCCGGTCATTTGATTGAGGCGCACTAGGAACCGGCCCGGTCGAACAGCAGCGGCGGCCTTCGTTGACTCGAAGAGAAGTTGCAACGTTTGTTCACTTGTTGTCGAAGTTGCTCGCGTCCGATTCTTCAAGCCGCGTTGAAAAGCTGAATCTCGGCTTCCCGTCTGTCCATTCGAACCACCAAGGTCCGGTACGTTTCAGGAAGCCGCAGAACCTGGTCCGTCGAATCAAACTGGCATGTCGAAGTCGGTGAGTATAAAAATCGCCCTCGCGTTGTTGGTGCTCGCTATCGGTATCCTTATCGGACGTTGGCTACTTCCAAACAAGGAACCATGTACTGTCGATTACCTAATCGCCGCAAACTGCGTGATCGCACTCGGCACGATCGCGCTCGTTATTGTCGGCGGCCTCGCGGCGAAGTTCGCGTATCAGACTGCACAGAACGCCATCGACGCGCTCAACGTAAAAACGGCTCCCTTTATCTTGGCTGAAGTTGATACGGGCGAAGAACCTCCGACGTTCACATATGCCATTCGGTTGCACGAGAACAAGAGCCTTCTGCTAGGGCCTCCTGACAAAGATTCTAAGAACGGCGCGCGTATCAGCATCCGCAACCTCGGCGAACGGGCGGTGTTCGATGTTCAGGTGATCGTCCGCGTCGCGGACATAAATGGGCTCTACGAATCGACGACCGCGAAAATCTACGCGCAGTGGCTGCTGCCGGATCAAAGCGTGGTCTACCTCATTCAAAACGATGTGTCTACGACGGTGTTAAAGGCGTCAATCGAACGCGGTTCGGTCGGCTCTGAGTCGCAGCCTGGTCAATCTCGCGACGTGCATGTATATGAGAGCGGCACGTTCCCTATTCCGATAGCGTAAGCAATGGCAAAGCGACCGCGCACCAGCAACGATCGTCCGCATTCGCTGACCTACGCCTGGCGGGCTTCCAGAAGGCGCGGCCGTTAGCAGATAGAACTTCGCTCGATATGACTCGCTCGTTGCTCGTCGGAGTCGCAATCGTCGCGGCGCTGGGTGTGCGCGGTATGCGAAACGGGACCGCCCTCGGTAATCGAAACGCCCTCACCCGAGTGACGTTGATTCAGTTGATTCGTCTGCCGGATTCGGATGACCGTTACACCGCCGTGTTTTCATTTTCCGGCTCTAAGCTAGCCGGGGAATTCCCCCGCAAATCGAAACGAGCTCCTCAATGGACGACGAAGAATACACCATTATAAGACCCTGGGCACTCTGGCGAAGACGCTTGCTAGTTACTGCTCTCATTATCTTTTCTCTCACGTTGGTATGGGGTGGTGAGGTCATCTACGAGCATTGGCGCGTTAATTCGGGACCGAGTTCGTGGTTCATGGTTGCTACTCCTGTTACGCGAAGGCCATCGGACACTAACTCAGAGTATGTTTTCGCCGACCAATATGCTACATCGCGTGACTGCGAGAAGGAACTTAATGACCTGGTTAGCGTTTACGGCGCCCGTGTTATAGTCGGATGCCGACGGTTGTTGCTCAGCGACGCGGCAAAGATGCGGAGGCGATGAGTACCCAGCGACTTCGGGAATTCGTCCTCTGTTCACGCGGGGAAAGCACGGCGCTCCTACAACTCGGCGCGGCCGACGTTGAAGCGATCTCGCCAATTGCGCGGCCACCCCGGATAAGGACTTCGCAGAGGTCGTACCGGCTAGCCGGCCAACGAAATCACTGCCCCGCTCTGAGCACCCTGCAACTTCCTAGCCAGGATTCCGGCGATTCGCTTATAGCGAGATGGCGTAGGTAGGACACCTTATCCGGGCGCGCAGGTCGTTATCTGCTTTTAATAAGCATCGACGCACGGATACCGCTTTCACGCTGGCGACGTCGACGGGAGTTTGTTGCACGAAGACTTGTCATATGGTACCCAGCTGCCGCTTACATACCTTTCTGTTACCTGATAAAACCTGTAATCAGCGCCCAGTTTATACGTTTCGCGATACTTGCTGGTGTCGGCTTCGAACGATGGAGGCGTCGAGATCTGAACGTAGACTTTGTTATTTAAAGACTGAAAAACCGTCGCATATCCAAAAGAGTCCGCTTGGGATTCCCACCAATGTCTATTTGTGACCGAATAGCCGTCGTACTGGTCCGTTTCTAGGCCTGGTGCGATTTCGGTCATGTGAAAGACAGTTCCGGGAGCTACAGAGCCTTTGGCGATCGTAATCCAGGTTCGAGCGGGTTGACCCGCCATCGGCTCTATCCTGACTTTGCAAACCCAGGATCCAACTATTTGCTGCCACCACGCCATCTTGCCTACGAGGCGCACTGGTTCTGCGGAAGCTTGGTCGCTTAAAGCTGCAACCAGCATAGTGACCGACATCATTCTTCCGGAAAAGCTTGGAAAGCCGTGGAAACTTCTGGAACGGCAAGCTCTCTGAAAGGTTCGGTGGCTATGAGCCTTTTCGCGGTTTCCGGGCCTTTTTTGTGGAACGGTGTGCGGCGCCGGAATCATTTCGCATGTAAGGGGTCGGGGGTTCGAGTCCCCCCATCTCCACCATTTTCCACCGGCGGCGTGCTGGTGAGCGCGGATCAAGGTACTGTCAACGCCGTGCATTTCCCAGTCAAGCAACCCTCGGGTTTCGGCTTGCCCTTGAAGCGCCTTGAACGTCTTGAAGAGCGTGCCATTCCTACGCCATCGGTAGAATCGCGTCGCGATGGTCTTCCAGGAACCGAACTCTGCGGGCAGATCTCGCCAGGCTGCGCCGGTACGCACGAGCCACAGGAGCGCATTGAAAAACCTTCGATGACTGATCGAAGGCCTTCCAATCGGGGGCTTTTCCGGTGGAAGCAGCGGTTGAATCAGCGCCCATTGCTCATCGGAGAGGCTATGTCGAAGCATAGCTTCGAAAAATTCCTACGCCTGGCGCCGGTCTCCATCACACACTTTGAAGACACGCCCTAGGCAGCGCGCGCTTACTTTGGAGCGCAGGATCATCGAGTTCGATTCGTCGCATCGGTCGGCCCAGAAGTTAGCCGTTGTCTCTTGGGAGTTGAGCGTGCTTCGTCAGTCCTAGAATACGCAGATCCTCCGTGAGCCAACGGTACGTTTCGTCGCGAACCGGACGCGATCCCCACATGCGGACGATTCCATTAGCCATGCCGATTCGAATTCTGCCAGCGAAAGTTGGGCGGTTTCTTGTGACCGCATCCTCGATTTCCGGGATGATGGAAGCAAAAACAAATGGCTCCCCCATTTGGAGGTCATGCTCATCGGGAGAGCCGGCTGGCAACGGGAGCCAATAACGGCTGCTCACCGGCCCGACGGGTTCGTGAAATTCCATGCGTTCTCTCAATAGGGCCGGCGTCAACAAGTATCGTTGCATTCGAGACGCAATCGGGGCGAGCCACCGTTCGACGATCGCTCGATAGCACGGGATGCTCTCGGCGACAATCCTCCGGCGTCGCGCCATGAGCGCATCCTGCGAATACCGGGACCAAATCCACGTACCGCGGTCGGCGTCGCCGATTACGAACGACGGCGCCCATTCGGCGTGGTTCGTTGCACGCAACCGGTTAATTCGCTCGCGAAGAAGTGCTTGAGCAATTTGATAGTGTCTGCCTCCATCCCCGACCACTACCACATTCGGCGGCAATCGTTCTAGCCGTTGTTCCAGATCCTCAAGCGGCAGGGGGTCCTCTGAAAGGCTGCCTCGACCGAGCAGTACGCGTCCTTGATCCCATAACGTCTCCTCCAGCATCGCAGCTCCTTCGTTGATGCCGCGGTCCTCAAGAGCCTTATCGATCATGCCGCTCAGAACGCGAACGCAGAACGAAAACGGCGCCATCCGAGTGTTCTGAATGAATCCCGAGTACGTGTCACGGACGAGTAAGCGCCCAGCGTCGTCATATAACGTTCGCTCAACGCTGAGTCGATCGTCGTCTCCGATGACCGTGACTATTCGATTGTCCCGCTCGTAAAGCGTGGCGAACGCCGCCGCGAAAAGCACCTCCGTCTCCCTTATGGCCGCTTCGAAGCGTTCTTGATTCCAAGGCTCGGGCGGTTCTTGCTGGTCGCTTTCAGCAAGTTTCAGGGCGACGTAGAAGTCTCGTGATGTGGCGGCCGCCAAGAATTCTTGAGCTTCTCGGTATTCCAAGGCCCGAAAGAACGTGATCAGCGCTGGCAACCAGCGATCGACGCTGGGTTGCGAGAGTTTTTCCATGACCGCAGCGCGCGGTTGCCGCGCGAGCCAGCCTGACGCCGCGGCTTCGGCAACGATGCGAAGGGGGATACGAAAGCGCCCGACTTCCTCATATACCAGGCGGGTTGCAACGAGATCCCCTTGTTCGCCGGCAGAAAATCGTTCGCTCGGGACGCTCCCTTCGGTAGAATCGAAGATTTCCGCGGCCAACCGTTGCAACGATTCCTCTGCGAGATGGCGGCGTTCGGTGCGAGGTAGCCCCCGCTCCAACAGAGCGCGCGACATTCCGGCTTCGGAGGAGTCCTCGACCGCCCCGCCAGAGAAGATCAGAGCGAACAAAGGGAGCCGGAGCGCTTCGCGAGCGGCGCCGGCAGCATGGTTAAAGCGTGTGTCGGCAGCTTCTCCAGCGACACGCACGATAAGAGCGCGAGCAGACACATCCGAAAGTGGCGGCAATTCGACGATGTCCAGCCCGAGGCGCTCCGATGGTCGAATTCGCGAGGCCAGAAGCATGCGGCAGCGGGGATGAGCGGCCGCTATGACGATGGCCTCTTCTATCAGGATTGAAGCGCGGGCCTCATCAATCTCGTCCAGATCGTCGAGTGCCAGGTGAACGCCATTGAACTCGATCGTTCCGAAGCCATAAATCGCTACTTCGATCTCCGTACGCAGACTGCCCGTGATGCTTCCAGCTCGCAGAAATATCGCCGCCGGGGATAATGCGCTCTCCATCGCCCGTTCGATCGCTTCCTGATGCGCGCGCTGGAGCGCCAAAGATTTGCCGCCGCCTGCCGTCGAAGCGATAAATCGCAGGTTCGCGCCTTCCGCCGGCAACATCTCGGGCTGCAGCCTGCCAACGGTGGGATCATCAGCCAACTGTTCCGCAATTGCTCTGGAAACGAGCGCACCGGTAAAGAGCCTAATCGTCCGCTCGCGCGATTCCCGCGTCAACGCCCGCAATCGTTCGATGCGCCTATCGGTCGGCTCGAACGCGAGCCGGTCGCAGATCCAAGTGGTGAGTGCGGCTTCCACGGCTACGCGAAAGGTGGCAGGGTCGGCATCCACGTTTACGGTTTTCGAGCGGTCCCGGACCACGGCGATCAACGCGGTGACGCGAGGATCACGATTGGCGCGCGGGATGACGAACCCGCGGATATCGACGCCATGTTCGGCCGCGTGGACGATTTCTTGTTCGGTCGCCTCGGAAACGTGGCAGCCGGCAATCCACAAGACCAAGTCCGACTGCTCGACCGCCTCCCGGTAGAGCAACTCGGGATCACGCCCGGCGGGCTGATCCTCGAATCGCCAAAGATGGAGGATCGGCGAAAACGCGGGAGTCGCCGCGACCTCGACCATGACGTCCCGCAGCGGGTTGAGTTCCGGATCTTGCCGGCTGCTGACGAATACCTGACGGGTGGCCACGTACGACGGCTTGTACCATCGCCGGTGACTTCCTAGGGCGCGCCTCTCAGTCGTGGTCCAGATCCGCCGGGGAGAGCGCCGCTCGGGATGACCCTCTCCCTGGCGAATTCACCGCAGCCACGGGGCCATCGGGGAGACGCGTCACCGCTCGCGCACGACTCATGATCCAGCGCATCGACTCTGAGCAAGCCAACGCTAGAGCTTGCGGCCGATATTGGCGCTCATGATCGGCGCATAGAACGCAAGGTCGAGCACGTCCAGTTCGCGGTTTAGCACCAACACGACGCCTTCGGCCGTATCGCCCGAAAGCGCGGGTCGTCGAGTCGAAGTCTCGCGATCGTCGTGCCATCCGCGCCTTTTAAGGATACGCCGGTGATCTTCTTGCCAGCCGCGATCTTTGCAAGCGTGCGTGCAAGAAGCCTTTGATGTCGAGGAATCAAGTCGAACAGGAGAAGGCTGGCCGAAAGCCATCCGACGGGCCGCTCACGAGCGCGTTTATCCAGCAAGTCCGTGATCTCGTCGGGAAGTGTTTGCTTAGGCGGTGAGCCCGTCTCGCCAGCACCTTTGGCATTCTCGAAAGCATCGATTGTCGCGCTGGACGCGTCAAGCATGGCGTTGTCATGGCCGGCGTAGGATGCAGGATCTTCGCGTAATGACGTTCGCAGGTAGCCTTCGAGGAAGCCCAGTTCATCGGCGTTCTGAACGTTCGTGTGCGGAATGTAGGCTTCCCGGCGCATTATGTAGTGGATGAAGCCGCCGGCTGCATCAAAACATCGACGATTACCTCAAGATCGTCCAGCGATGCGCTCCAAGGGGCCCTAGATTTTCCCGCGTGAAAGAAAGCGCCAGCACTGTTGACAACGTGCCCTAACAGGTTGCGGAAAAAGATGAGTAGAGCGACGAAAAGCCCTTGCCCAGCAGGCATTTCGCACCCCTTGGTTGCCCCACGGCCTCGGTGTTCCGAGGTTCCCGGGGCCTTCTGAGAGCCGCAAGAGACAATGATCCCGTCATCATGTGACCTCCTCGACGAGCTTGACCGCTCCGTTAGAAAATATCAGAAAACGTGGCCCCTTTCGCGCAGCTGCGCAGCTAGCGTCCGGCAAAGAGATCCTTGCCTCGCGCGCCTCTCCACGTCTCCGCGTTCACGCCCGGTACAGTTTGAAGTGGCCGCCGAGGTCCCAGCACCTCGCGAAGAAGAACGTGGAGCAGAACGTGGAGTGACCTGGGTCCGGCCTCATGCCAAGCTGCGGCGTTTACCGGTGTGCGATATTCCGAGCCTATGGAAAGCGAGCATCTCGCACGGTTCGAACGTGCGAGGCGGCAACCTGTGCCGCACAAGCGCCATTGAGACCTCGTGGCCGCCGTAAGGATCAGGAACCCACCCCTCCGCTGTCGCGCCTTCTGCGCGCAATCGCTCTTCGCCGACCTGGCTGGGCGCGGTTTGCGCGCGCCCGCGTTGCTGGTTGCCGACGGCGCAAATGGGCTGTGCGCGGCGAGCAAAGCTTGGGCGACGACTGCGCAACAACGGTGCTGGTTCCACAAGATGGAAAACGTCAAAGGACAAGCTGCCGCCGTCGATGCACGATGCCGTGCAGACCAAGATGAGCGCGATCATGTACTTGGAGACCGAAGTCGAGGCACGCTGTAGGTGGGAGCGCCTAGCGAAGTCTCTGGAGCGCCGGTATCCCAAAGCCGCGAAGTGTATGCGCGACGATGTCGATCGTCTATCCGCGTACTACAAGCTCCCGCCGGCGACGTGGCTGCATCTTCAGACGACGAATGTCATTGAGTCGGTTTGCACCGCCGATCAAGCACCGTACCGATGTCATGAACGGCCTGCGAACGACCCGATTCGCGACTGCGGTTGTATTCGCGCTGATCGGTAAGCGGTCGCGCAAGTGGCGACGTCTGCACGGCTACCGAGATCTTTACGATGTCGTTCTGCAATCTTCAACGCAAAAAATCTCTTGCACGCAAGCGTGCGGCATGAGATACTATCGCTACGCAGTTACGCTGTCGTGAATAATTCCCCCGCAAATTGAAACGACCTCTGTTGCAAGGCGGAGATCATTTCGGCTCCAAATCCAGGAAATGCTCTGACCTTGCCGTAACCTTATTGGGAATGCTACATTACATAATGCGATACGAAAGATAAGCGATGCTTAAAAGTGAGCCGAATCTGAAAGATCTCCGACGCCTAGGTGTTGCCTATAAGAACTGCGCCTTCGGGGGAGTTCCGCGAACAGCCGCGTTTATAATTTTCGGGTTCCTTAGTCTATTGGCGGCCTCCGCCGATTCGGCTTGGGGAGATAACGCTTCGTCGCAGTCGGTAATAGCTGGAGACTATAACAACGGCGGACCGGGCTTTTTTCGAAGGATGATCGTATCCGGCGACAGCACGATCTCTTACGAGATTTGGCGTGCAACGCCGAACGCGAACATAGAGTACCTTCATTTCACCTTAGTTTCGCCGGCCAACCATCCTATTGAATCCAATAGGTACAAAATTCGGAGATCTTCTCGGAACTGTGGATTCGCCTCGTTGCAGTTCTATAGGCACATGGGGCAAGTGTCAACCGCAATACTTTTGCTGGGGATTGGTGGCGAAGAGGTGCCTTTTAGCTCGGCCGGCGCACCACTCAGTGCAGCGGTACTCGCCGAAGATAAAGAAATTACCGAACAAATTGACGAACGATTCGCACGATCCGCATTTCTACAGCAGCCTGGATCCGAAGGTCCAGGCAGAACTCCGCCTCGGCGTACCGAAGTGCCGCTGATGTGCAGTCGCGTCGGTCGCTCCTAACTCGGCGCCTCTGCCCTCCTGAGAACTACGAAGCTCGACGGTTTCTCAACATGGTGGCGAGGGGTGCCCGCACGGCCACGTTTCATCGGCAAGGTCGGTTGTGTGCGATCCCAAGGCCTGAATCTGGCTTTTTTCATCCACGCACAGGGCGATGGCTTTATCGGGCGGGTTGAGGTATAGCCGGACCACATCCGCTTTACGATCGTCTGCGGTGTTGTTTTGGCCCGGCTCCAGCCCTCAAGCTGGCGCGATCGTCCTTGATTACCCGAAATTGGTTTGGAGGGGGAAGCCACATGCGCCCGTGATAACCGGCCGCCCGCTTATTGTCTAGCTAACATGGAGACACAGCACTAGCGAGTTAGTACGCGGCTGGATGCAAAGACCTGAGCGGCTGTGAGAAGTAGCACCGGAATGACGAGCACTGAAAGCGTCGACGCGAGTGTCGCCCGAGGTAGCATCCACAGTCCCCAGAAGAGCCACAACGCAGTGTACATTAGCGAAAGACTCGCGCGTATGAGTTGCCCTCGTTGAATAAGAGACACGCCGATTGATGCCGGAACCGTTGCCATGCCCCAGATTACCCATGGGTTGAATAGAGCTGTGTGATAGATGAGGGGAAGGATGAAATAGGCAACTTGGCCCGCGGCACATACTTTCGCCAGCCGTGATGAGGCGCGAGGGGCAAATAGAAGGCCAAGCGCGAACGCTACGCCCACAGCAGTATAGATTATTTCAAAGTATGCCATCAAGGGTCAGGCGTTTCCTCCGAAGCCGACGGATCTTACCTTGGGCATAAAATCCCCGTGTAGGACTGTACGAACCCGGCCAACGCTCCAAATAACGCCGTCCCACCATACTCATTTGCCGGGCCGAGCGCTCGCCCTAAAGGTCCGCCGACGCTAGGACCGACAGCTGGGATTGCGCCAATCGTAAGCAAAAATGTGTCCACTCCGCACTCAGTATACTGGCCAGCTCCCATGATATTCGGAAGCGGTGCCCACTGGAGGTTGGCATCCTGACAGACATAACCGCCGTATGCGTCGAAAACGCAGTGAGGAGACACGTTTGACTCCAAACCGCCGGAACTGGGGCCACCGCCAGCAGTCGTGCCCCATTGCGATGGCATTCCATGAGCTATCCCGCATGCTTGGTTTCCGCAGATGTATTTTAGAAGGCCACTGTTATCGGCTAGCACGTTAAGATAGTCCGCCCAAAGGGTCGTCGTAGGATCGGGTCCCCACTCAGGCCACTGCGGGGTCTGATTGACGGTGTAGTTGCTGTACATCCCGGTGGGATCCGTATTGGTTATTGGGTTGTTAGCGTTCCACTCGTAGCTCTTTAGCGAGCTCGGATTGAAGATGTTGCCCGCATAGCTGTCTGGCGTGGTCCACGACCCTAACGCTGGGTCGTACGAGCGGACTCCTTGAATCGTATCAAACCCGTCGGTGAACCCGTCCGTCCGATACATGCCCAAGGTACCGCCCTCGCCCAGCGGCTTTCCACAACAGTCACCATATGGGCTGCCGCCCCAGAGTATTGAATCAGGCATCAGCGCGCCGCTCGGACTCTTATTCGATCCGCACGATCCTAAGGGGAATCCCCTCCAGCTGTCGCCGAGCCCCTCGAAGGTTGTGCCTGTCGCGTTGTGGCATCCCATGATCGTACCGCCTGGCCCGCGATCATAGAAGGTGAGTCCAGAGTATCCCGTGGTGTCTCCAGGCAGAATATCGCCCTGAACGTCGACTTTGACATCATCGAGCGTCTGCTGGCCACCACTGTTTTGAGTCGTAAACAGCAGTTGACCGCCACTCCAGTGCAGCCGCTCAACCTTCACCGAGCCGCCTTGATAGGACGACCCGATGCTTATCGGGTGGCCGTCCGGTCCCCATTGTACGGTTTTGTACGATGGGTTGGGCGAAGGCGATGCAAACGTCGTTTGGCTGAGATGGTTTTCCGCGTCATACGTCCGCGTGGTTGCGACGGAAGGCGGAGGACTTGCCGTTGAAAAGGGGATGGGCGCAGATTCGTTCGTCATCCGGCCGGCGCCGTCGTACGCCCAGCCGGACGCTTGGCCATTGAGGCTTTCACCCGTCAAGACGGCCATAAGGTCGTTCCACGTCCACGAGTTGCTTTGAGGCATGCTCCCAGACTGCACAGCCACGCCGTTGGCGAAATTCGAACCGATCGAGTACTGGGGCGGACATGCGGTCGATCCTCCAAGTTCGCCGCGCAAGCTATAAACAAAACTTACCGCGCCGTAATAGCAAAAGGGATTGTTTGGCGTTACTTCTGCAAGTTCGCTTTCAGCGGTGTATTTGAAAGTCGAGAGATTCGTGACAGGTGTCGTCTCGCTTTGGATTAGGCCCGTAGCGGGATTCGACGTGTAGGTTATCTGCGTTTCCGGCAGGCCCGTATTAGCGGCAGCACCACTCTCTGCGCGGCTGAGCAATCGGCCGGCGTCGGTATACGCGTAGGTTAGGGTCGTCTGGCCGGGATTTTTGATACTGCCCTTTAAGAAGCTGGCATCGTCGATGACATAGGTGTGGAGCGGGCCGTCGCTTCGGTACGAGTAGTCGAAGAGCTGTTTCTGGCTTAACGCTTGCGAGGAAACGTCAAGGCTCTCCTCACTGCCATCCGGGTAGCGATTGTACGTGAGCGTCGCGTAATCCGACCCGCCAGCATCTGACGCCTTCTTAAGATTGCCATCAAGGTCGTAGGTGTAGGTTTGCGGGTTCGCATAGCCGGCACCGATCTTAGTTGGGCGGCCATCAGGATCGTAGGTATAGTTTCGTTGCGGCACCGACCCGTCGTTCGAAGCAAATGTCTCTTCCTGCCCGTCGGGATAGTAGTCGAACTGTTGACACTGCCCTTGAGGTGGAGGCGAAGCGCTATTGCACTCCTTACCTAGGTACCCGCCGAGGTTACTGTCGAGTGGACTTGTATCCCACGTCAGCGTCTGCGTCGTCGTGGAATTGTTTCCCGCTCCCGCAATCGCAGCATATTTCGTAATGAGACGATCAGCACCATCGTAGGCGAATGCCGCAAGAGCCACGTAGCTCGTATTGCTGACTGATGTTGGCTGCGGATTGGGCGTGCCGTATACCGTCACCGTTGGCGTCGCTGGAAGCAGCTCCTGCGTTTCAAAAAGATTGCCGTAGGCCAAGAGCGAGTTTCCGTGAAATGTATATTGCGCACCGCTCAAATCATACAGGTATCGCGTGATCCAGGGGTTACTGTACAGGTCCCCGGGAGAGAGCGGTTGGCGTACTTCGACCAGGCGGTCCAGGCCATCGTAAAAGTAGCAGCTCGTCCCAAGGAGCACGGGCGCTCTGTTGCACTTATTGGGAGACGAATTGTTGGCGGTGCAACCCAAGCCGCCACCGCATCCATGGTGATGCAGCGCCGTAGCGGTGTTTCCGTCCGGATCATATTCGTAGCTGGTCGCGTAGGGCGGCGGGGCAATCCCTCCCTCGAGCTGGGCGACGGTCGGACAGCTATTCACGTCATCGAGGCTGTTTTGCTGCGCCGTCTCAGTATAGAAGATGCTGCCGTCTTGGTTGTAACATCGATACGACGTAACGCCGTCCGGATCGGCAATCGAGCGAATCCGATTCATCTTATCGCTGGTGTACGTGTACTGCCAGACGGTATTGTGCGGATTATCATCTCCGTACATATCGAGCATGCCGTTGGAATAATACGAAAAGATTTGCGTCGGTTGACGGTTCGAGCCGTCATCTTGCGGATATGGGCTCGCGGCTGCTACGGTTGTGGGCTGGCCATTGCCGCACTGGCCGCCGCCGTACGTGACGTTCCAGCTGTAGGCGCTTGGGGGGCTAACGTTCTTGAGACAGCCGTACGGTTCGTTGGCATCGGGCTTGTAAGTGTACGTAGCGTAGTGGCTACTGCCGCTGCTCTCGCACAATGTATCGCTCTGCGATGGATTCCAGCCATTGTTGGCGTTATTCGTAGGATCGCAGAAGTCCACCAGATTGTTGTACTGGTCGTAGTCCAACAAATACGTCGGCCGCAGCGTACCTTTTGAGGTCAGTTGACTCGGCAGCGAAACCTCCACGACATTCCCATTTGGATCATAAGCAAAATACGTGGTGAAGCCACGTGCATCCGTCGTAGAGCCTACATCGTTGTTGGAATCCCAGGTTTTCGCTGTTGTCACTGACGCACCCGACGTCGTGTTTGTTATCACGACGGTTTGCGTGACGCGGTCGTCAGCATCGTAGCACCAGACAACGTAATGGCCGAGAGCATCGGTCATCGTGGCCGCATAGCCGCACCCCTCGCCTGTCATGTTATTGAAGAACTGGGTGTCGTTCCACTGCACGAACCCTGTACTTTCGCCAGTTTGTATCGGCGAGGCGATGATGTTATCGCCGGGGGTCGGATTGAGCACACCGCGCGTCCACCAGTCCGAAAGTTGGTGACTGCTGTAATCGAAATCGGCACACGCACCGTCGGCGGGATTATTTGAGCTGTTAATGATCGCGATTGCGGCCCGTGGCCCGCAGACCTCTAAAAGGCCGGCGTGTTCGATGTCATACGTCTCGGGAAGATTGCCGGTTCCGATGTCGTTGCCATCGGCAAACTTCGCGGGCAAGCTCTCGCCGCTGACCAGGATGGGGTTGTTTCCCGGCTTGCCGACGTCAACGAGCTCACCGGTCGTCGTGTAGTAGTAGTACAGCGTCTGGCCATCCGGCCGTTCAACAGAGCTTAGCTCGCTAATGGGAGGGCTCGAGCCCGCGACCTGGCTGAAGTTCAGGGTGAGCTGCGCCCCGTCCGGCTCATGCGTCGCGATTATGCGGGTAATGTTTTCCGCATTGCTGTCGTCCGGGGACCACATATAGGTTAGCTGGATCGAAAAAGTCAAATTACGTGCGTCAATAGCCTGAAGGCGACCATACGAGCCCTGACCAAAGCTGCAGCCCTGATACGGCGCGTTGAAAATGTAGCTCACTCCAGACTTTTTGGTAAGTTGAAACTGACATGCGACGCCCGCTCCGCCGAGCTGCGTGGGCGCCAGGAGGTCGTAGATGCCCGGCGTTGACACGGCGCATATATTTGTCGTGCTGACGTCGCAGGTGAAGTCGTCGCGCGCACCGTCTGCCGTGTAAACGCTAATCGTACCGGTATTACCTTGAGTGGGAGACCACGCGATGTGCACATCAAGGTTATTTGTCCAGCGGTTTCCGTACACTGACGGGGTGGAGTTGTCGTCGTTTAGATCGTCGTGCTGAGATTCCGAGTTATAAACTCGAGAGAAGTCGAGACTTACACCCCCGGCGGGAACGTGGACATCGTTTTCGGCCAGAAGGAAGTTCAGATTAACAACGTTCACCATCGCGGAACCGACCCCAGGGAATTGAGCGTGTTTGGTAGGTCCACCATGGCCAGATCCCCGTCACGGAGGGGCTAAGCTGCGCCGGCCTGACTTTTTGACGTCCGAGAGGTCCGGGTCTATGCAGCGCATATTCCTGCGGCTTGGTCGCCGGCGCCGAAATCGTTGACTCTCTTGGGGTTGCGAACAATATGTTGCGAGCCGCCGGCGTTCGAGTGATTTGGTGCTCGTGTCGCAGTTTGACCAAATCTATAGGGCGAGCGATATGCTCTATTTTCGCCGTACCGTCTGGCTTTGGTATCAGTCGCGCGTAACGACGCCGGGATGCGTAATCCGCCATCGGTCGGCGCGGGACCGGCGTGTGACGTACTTGGGGGGATCGCGGACCGGTAACGGCAACTGCGGGATGTGATCCGCTCACCGTTGGACCGAGGTTGCCCGAGCGCGGGCTAACACTTTGAGGACCAGCGAACGAGACTCCACCGGACTGCCATGCCAGAAGCAATAGGAAAGCTAACGCAACACAACGCCGCATTCAGTCGATTCTCCTTACCAGTCGCAACGTGCCCGGCCGAAGCCTTCAGTTACTCACCGACCACTCACCGAAGCCGGGCCGGGCGTATGGCTGCTACCGTCGCATGCCCCGGTCGGTCTGACAACCCCCAAATTTTGGGGGGATAGCCAAGCGAGCGATTTCGGTAGGAGCCCGGCCGACGCGCCGGAACCGGCCCTGGTTGTGCTGCGCTCCGGCGGTGTCTGCGGAGCGGTGTTGCTCTGCGTTGCGCTCTTCATCGGACTCATGCCGCCGGCTGGCGCGAGCGGACATGCGCACGCGCATCCAACGCCAACGCCGACGCCGAACGCGCCGTTGGTTATCACGTTCCAGATCATTCCGGCAGAGCGTGGCGCGGATATTCTGCGCAGCGTCTACCCCAACGCC
The DNA here is from genome assembly GCA_963723485.1 of Vulcanimicrobiota bacterium. Lineage (GTDB taxonomy): Bacteria > Vulcanimicrobiota > Vulcanimicrobiia > Vulcanimicrobiales > Vulcanimicrobiaceae > Cybelea. The sequence goes on from CAVRQS010000003.1 coordinate 821,915, forward strand.
CGTATCACCGTCGACGCGCACGCCAACGCCGTGATCGTCGTGGCGTCGGGCTACGACGAGCAGGGAATGCGCGCCATCGCCAGCGGCATCGACACGAAGAACCCAACGGCCAGGGCCGTCGACACCTATCAGCTCAAGGTGCTCAAGCCACAGAGCGTTGCCGAGCGGTTAAGCGGCGTCTTTCCGCGCGCGCGCATTCTGGTCGCGCCGAACCGCACGATCATCATCATGGCGGCTCCGGCCGACATGGCGCAGATCAAGTCGATCGTCACCGCGATCGATACGGCGCCTCCCACGCCTTCGCCCAAGCCACGCTACCCGGCCGAAGCCGTGCGCGTCACGCAGCGCAACGTCAAGCAGCTCGCCCATGCCGTCGCCAACGAGGCGCCCGGGGTCAAGGTGGCCATCTCGGGTAGTGAGATTCTGCTGTCGGGGCCGCCCGACGACGTCGCGCATGCTAAGGACCTGATTACGGCGATGGACGTGCCGCAGCAGGGGACGCAGTACACGCAGGTCTACCGCCTGAAATACATCGACGCGGCCTCCGTCGCAGATCTCCTCCAGCGATCCTTTCCCAACATACCTTTGGCCGTCGATGCCGATCTCAACGCGATCACCGTTACGTCGAACCTCACGGTACAGCGGCGGATCGCCGACGCCGTGACTCAGCTCGACGTACCACCGCCGGGCGCACCGGGCGGAGAGGGTTCCGGTCCAGCAGCGTCCGGCGTGGAGGTCGTCTATCTGAAGGCGGCGGTTCCCGGGCTGCAAGGCGGCCCGTCCACGACGGCGACGGACATCGCCAATACCGTCACTCAGGCGCTGCAAGGCTCGGCCGGCGATCTGCACATCATCGTGCCGCCCAACTCCACCGAGCTCGTGCTCACGGGGAGCTCCTACAGCATCAAGCTGGCCAAGGAGCTCATCGACAAGCTCGACCAGCCGCCCACGATGGTCGCGATGGACACCGAAGTGCTCGAGGTCGACGAAGGCACCGTCAAGCAGCTGGGACTGCAGTTTCCCACGGCCGCGATCAGCACGACGTTTACCGAGGTGCCCCCACTCTATCCGCCAGGCAATAGCTACCCCGGGGCTGGGCAGCAGATTCCGTACTTGAACTTTTTCCCGCTGATCCGCAGCCCGATCTCGTTCGCCGCCGAGCTCAACTTCCTGATCGCCAACAACAAGGCACGCATCCTGGAAGATCCGCGCATCACCACCGTATCGGGACGCACGGCATCGCTGCGGGCCGGCGAGACGGTCAACATCCTCACGACGACCGGCGGCGGGACCGGAACCGTCGCGACGACGCAGGTACAGAGCTTCCAGACCGGGGTCACCCTGGACATCACTCCAGTGGTCAACGACGGCGACTACATCACCCTCACTTTGCACCCGTCGGTCAACTCCATCGCCGCGATTAGCGCCGCCGGCGTGCCGAACATCCAGACGCGCGACACCACCACAACCGTGGGTCTGCGCGACGGTCAAACCATGGTCATCGCCGGGCTCATCGAGGACCTGGACTCGCGCTCGGTCCAAAAGATCCCGTTTCTGGGCGATCTGCCGCTGATCGGGCGCGCGCTCTTCACCTATCAAAACGTGCAGAAGACGCGCAACGAGCTCATCGTGACCGTCACGCCGCACATCGTGCGCCCCGGGGATAGCGGGGCGATCGGGACGAGCAAGCTCGGCATCCCGCGGCCGCAAGGCCTGCCCACGCTGCCGCCCGGCACGCAACTGCCGCCGCCGCGCAGGACCGCCAACGTGCCATCGGCGCGAACCGCCGATATCCCGCCGCCGACGACCGGGCTCCCACACGCGCCCGAACCGCCCTCGGTGACCGTGCCGACGCCGACGATTCCGCCGACCTCCCACACGCCACCCCCCGGCGGCATTGCGACGGCGAAGCCCTCATCCACCGGATCGCCCGGAGGCCCGAGGCCGGCACCGCTGCCGACGGCGTTTTCGCAAACCAACGTCTACACGTTCGGTCAGGCTCCGCAAAACAATTACGCCGCCCCCAACGCCCCGCCGCAAATCTTCTACGCGCAAGTCTCGCCGTCGGTGGTCAGAAACGGCCAGGAGATGACGATCTCCGCTATTACGACCACCAACGTCGCGCAGCTCAACTTCGGTCCTAACGCGATGTTGCCGATTGCATCGCTGCAAAGCATCGGTCCCGGGAAGTGGCAAGGGAGCTTTGCGTTTTCCGCCGCCGGACTGCCGATCGGGCAGGCGGCAGTCAACCTCACCCTGACCGCGACGACGTCGATGGGCGGCACCGTTGCCCTGCCGGTCCCTCTTTCACTGCTCAGCCCATAGAGGCCACAATGATAACAGACGCACACCTCAACCGCTGCTGGACGGCGCTCACGATTGTCGCGGTCTTGGCTGCGTGCGCGAAGCTCGATCTTGGGGGCGACGGACCGGTACCGACGCCGACCTCATCGAGCACATCCTCGCCCACGCCCGGCGTTTGCGGCACGCCTTCCGCCAACGCAAACCTGGTCGTCGTGGCCATCGGCAACAACATCGGGCCGACCACCGCGCCGAAGTACGGCGTCATCAATGGGTACGCGGTCGTACAGAATGGCAGCTTTCCAAGCCACGCCACGCTGATCAACCAGTGGCTCAATGGGGGCGTGCTCGCTCCTATCACGACGAAGAACGTGCTGCAGTTCACCAATGTGGACAGCGGCGCGATGCATTCCGCCGTGGGATTCAAGGGTAACGCCTTCCCGCCGACGCCCTATACGTTTCCAAGTCCGGCGGCCTCACCGGTGGCGACCGGCGTGAGTACGAGCAGCCTCTGGTCGACCGGCCGAATCGACGCGCCGGTCAGCCAGCAGTGCTATTCACAAACCTTTACCCTCAGCGCCGGCACCTACTACTTCGGCGACCTCGACTATTACAATCTGTCGAACGTGCGCGATGTGCTTATCGTCGTCACTCCATCGCCGCTATGACCGGGCGCGTGCGGCTCAGCCCTCAGGTCCGAGCCGCTCAGAAGCCCGGACAGGATCGCCAGCCCTAGGAGCTGAGGGCGCGAACGAGCTTCGAATTTCTTCAATAAACCTTTGATATGGTCTTCGATCGTGTAGACGCTCCGGTGCATCGCTGCCGCTACCTCCTTGCTGGACATGCCGTTGAGAATGCCTTTGAGAATAGCCAACTCCGCCGCGGTGATGCGGCGCAATAGCTTTGGAATTTGCAAGCCTCCGAGAATTAGGAATAAAAGCGCTGTGTTGCGTGGCGGCACGATTCAGTTTCGTCGTTCGGGTCTTTGCAAAGACGCAAGCGTCGCCGCCAGCGACCACCGGATGCTAGCTATTTTCGGCAAATCCAACAAGGGCCGAGCTAACGCTTGCCTGTGCAAGCAGGGACAGGGCCTCTTCGGCCACTCCATCACACATCGCACTCGCGCTCCAGTGCGAGGCGCCATGGTCCGTTGCGCAGCGCGGACCTTAACCCCGCCGTGCCGAGGCGCCGTCGTAAGTTGCAGCACCGAATCCACAGCTGATAGGAAGTGCATTCCGGTTCCTGATTGCGTCGTTTTCTCACCGAGTCTGTCAGACCGGACGCCCAAGCCGCGAGCATGTTGGACTCGCTTTACCGCCAGTCGAACTTTTTACGCGGTTAGAAAAAGGGATCGAAGGCGGCGAAAAAAGCCAGTAAAATAAGACAATTTTTGGGATGGCCGGGAGTCGAACCCGGACGCCCTTTCGGGCTGCAGATTTTCGCACCACTATGGCTTTCGCCACCGCACTTTTGCGTTTGTGGTCCGGACTGTGCCTCGACCGTATGAGCCCCCATGCTCACGTAGGCCGCGCCCGTCCAGTCTCTACACCTTCTCCGCTAACGGAGCTTGGCTCGGCGTCGTCACGTCGCCCTTCCCCTGAGCTTTTCGAAGGCTCGGGACGACAGAGAGTTCACCGAATTTCGAGCGCATCCCGCGGGCGGTTTCCCGAACCCGCGGCTCAACTGAGTTCCAGCCAAGTCTGCTGTGTCTGCCTATTCCACCACCATCCCGGGATCAACGGTCTTCGATGAAGGTTCAACGCTCTTCCAGCTTGTCGAAGCGATCCAAGCCGTCCAACCGTTTACGAGCTAATCGTACTGCGTCGCTGCGCGCAACTCGCGGAGCTCGGCCTGCACGCCATGGCCGCGATCCTACGCTACGCTGTTGCCGGAACGTTTCCTGGAACGCCGCTACTGGCGGTAGTGTTCGACGATCTCTTCGTTGCGCATCTGAGCGACGCCGGGGTCTTGTCCCGCGTCGCGCCGGGCTCGGCGCTGGCGTAACAGGTCCCAGTACTGGTCGAGCCTTACCGTGATTGCGTCGAGGCGCTCGAGATCGTCGGAGCTCAACGCTCCGCGCTCGCCGTGCTCGAGCAGCCGGTGCTCCTCGGCAACGAGTTCTTCGATGTGCTCGCGTATCTGGGTGTCGTTCATCAGTTCATCCCCTTCGCGACTCTCGAACCGCTTGGGACACGCTGGGGTTGCCCGATCGCGTCGCGCTGTTGCAGTAAGAAGCCGAGCAGCAGATCGGAAGTCGTCGCGATAGCGTCATCGCGCCCGAGCGTTTCCAGCGCCGCGTCCAGCACGACGATCCCGGCCGGCAGGATGTCCGCTCGCTGCGGTTTCATGCCCGCCACCCTCTTTCGCTCTTCGAGGTTCATCTCGCTCAGACGCCCCAGCGTTCGCTGCAAATCGGCGCGCGTCAAGCGGTACGACGCGATCGGCGCGGCTCGTCCGCGCACGATCGCGGCCGTCGTGGTGGCGCTGCCGCCGACGAGCGCGGCCCCCTCCACCGGCGCGCACTCCGCGAGTGGACGCAGCGCCTCACGCGCGATCTCAGCCGCGCGCGACAGGTCGCCGGCCGCAACCGGGCCGTCGCGTCCCGCGAGCTTGGGTATCGCGTCCGTCAGGCGCACAGCTCCGATCTCGCATGAAATCACCTTCTCGGGCGACGTCGACTCGCCAACCGCGCACTCGCTGCTGCCGCCCCCAACGTCGATCACGCCGATACGTTCACCGCGCCTGCCGTCGAACGCGGTCAACGCACCGCGATACGAGGCCGCCGCCTCTTCCTCTCCTGACAGTACGCGGAGCGGTACGCCGAGCAGCTCGTGCACGCGCTCCATGAACTCTTCGCCGTTGTCCGCTCGGCGCAGCGCGCTCGTCGCGATCGCAAACATCCGGACGTAGTGCCCGCGAATTGCACGCGCGAGCTGCCCAATTGCATCGAGCGTGCGCTGCATCGGCTCGTCGCCGAGCCGACCGCGTTCGCCTAGCCCTTCGCCGATTCGCGTCCCGATTGAACGCATGAACTCGACGCGCGGCTTTTCGGGCTCGACGTCCGCCAGCAGCGCGCGCGTCGAGTTCGTGCCGACCGAAACGGCCGCGTATCGTCTGCTCAGGAGTGACTCCTATTGTTTCACTTCGAAGAGCGCGGCGCGCCGCTTTTTGCGCAAGAAGTGTCGTTCGGCCGCCGGAGGACCTTCGGGAGGCTCCCATTCCTCGGTACTCTTGAGGTACGCGGCAATTTGCTCCTCGAGCTCGTCGTCACGGATTTGCGGCGCGAGCGAGACCGCGGAGCGCCGCCCCTCGCGCCGCACCTCGAACGCCAGCCGCTTGCGACGTGCTAGCGAGCGCTGATACTGATCGCGGTGCGACGCCACGTCCGCCGCGCTGGCGGTGGCCAGGTCGCCGTCGTCGAGGCGGACCGTCGCGCCATAAGCGTTGAGATTGATCACGATTCCGCCGAGCGTGTCGATCACAGATTCGAAGGCGTCGGCGCAGGTTGGGGTGACACGAAGATCAGGGCCTCGTTCGGACGAACCAGGCGCAGGCGATCGTGGATCTCAGGAATCGCACCCTGCGGGTCGCGCAGCCGGCGAAGCTCGCGCTGCTGCTCGTCGCGTCGCCTCTGCAGCGCCGCGATGTCCGCGCGAGTCGTCGAGAGCTGCCGCGCGGCGGTCACGTTCTCACCGATCGCCCGCGCGAATTGCACCGCGACCAATCCCACGACGAGGAGCGCGATAGCGGCGGCCAGGATTCGGCCGGCGAGGCGAAGCACCGGGCGCACACGCGACCTCAGTGCTGTTTGCCTGTCGGTTTTAGAGCCTCTGCCTGCCATTCGCCCAATAACCGGTACTTTCGATAACGCTCCTCCAAGAGTCTTTCCACCGGCAGCGCAGCTAAACGCGACACCGCCGCGTCGACGGCTTGGAGGGTGCGCGTCACGACTTCCGCCGCATTCCGGTGGGCGCCGCCCAGCGGCTCGGATACGATCTCGTCGACGATGCCGAAGCGGCGCAAATCATCGGCGGTCAACTTCAACCGCCCCGCGGCTTCTTCCGCCTTCCCCGCATCGGACCAGAGAATCGCGGCGCAGCCTTCCGGCGACGCGACCGAATAGGTGCTGTGCTCCAACATCATCACGTGGTCGGCGATTGCGAGCGCCAGCGCGCCACCCGAGCCTCCCTCGCCGACGATCGTCGCCACGATCGGCACGCGCGCCGTGGCGAAGACTTGCAGGCACGTCGCGATCGCCTCCGACTGCGCGTGCTCCTCGGAGCTGATGCCCGGATCTGCGCCCTTCGTGTCGACGAACGTCACGATCGGCAGCCCCAGCCGCGCGGCGAGGCGCGCGAGCCGGCTCGCCTTACGATAGCCTTCCGGAGCGGGCATGCCGAAGTTGCGGCGCAGATTTTCCTTGGTGTCGCGGCCGCGTTGCTGGCCGATCGCGACGACCGGACGCGTATGCAGCAGGGCGAATCCACCCACGATCGACGGGTCGTCACGAAAGTGGCGATCTCCGTGCAGCTCGTCGAAACGGTCGAAGTGCGAGATGTAATCCAACGAGGTCGGACGCCCCGGGTGGCGCGCCATGTGCACCTTCTCCCACGGCGATAGCGTCCCGAAGAGCTCCTGGAGGATCTCCCGATATTTCTGTTCGAGCGCGGCGACCTCGCTCGACATGTCCAGCGGCTGGGCCGCCGAAGCCTCGCGCAGCTCGGCGATGCGCCGCTCCAACTCGGCCATCCCCTTCTCGCGCTCGACGATGATGTTGTTGCTCATCCCGCCTCGGCGTATTCGAGAAGCCGCACCAGCATCTCTTTGAGGTTGTGTCGATCGACGACCATGTCGATCGCGCCCTTTTCGAGCAGGAACTCGGCCGTTTGAAATTGATCGGGCAGCCGCTGACGAATCGTCTGCTCGATGACGCGCCGCCCCGCGAAACCGATCATCGCTTTCGGTTCCGCGACGATGACGTCTGCCTGGAACGCGAACGACGCCGAGACGCCTCCCGTCGTCGGGTCGGTGAGCACCGTAATGAAGAAATTGCCCGCCTCCATGAAGCGCGCCACGGCGGCCGTCGTCTTTGCCAGCTGCATGAGCGCCAACATCCCCTCTTCCATGCGGGCTCCGCCGGAGGCCGCAAAGATGATGCACGGCACGCATCTTCGCTGCGCCTCTTCGAGTAGGAGCGTTATGCGTTCGCCCGCCACGCGGCCCATCGTGCCGCCGCGAAAGTGGAAGTCCATGACGCCAAGCGCTACGGGAAACCCGCCGACCGTTGCAAAGCCGCACAGAACCGATTCGGAGATGCCGCTGCGTTCGCGATCGGCGCTGAGCTTCGCGGCATACGACTTTTTGTCCGACCATCCGAGCGGGTCGCTGGACGCGACTTCTTGGCCGATTTCGGCGAATTCGCCGTCTGCGATCGACCTGATGCGATCGTAGGCGCTCATGCGAAAGTGGTAGCCGCAGCGGGTGCAGACGTCGAGATTTGCCGCCAGGTCGCGCCGGTAGAGCACCTCGCCGCACTTCGGGCATTTGCTCCATAGCGCCGCATCGTTGCGCTCCTCTTTCTCGCGCCGCCCCTCCGCGGATCCGCCGATGACGCGCCGCCACTCGCGCATCAGGCCTTGCGCTCCCTGACCGGCTGCAACAGCCACGCCGCATACAGCCGCCCCAACTGTCTGAGGTAGTTGAAGATCTCGCGCTGATTGAGCTTCGATTCGCCGGCGACGCGATCGGTGAAGACGTACGGCACCTCGATCGCCCTGCCGTATCTTGCCTTGGCGATCACCTCCAGGCCTATCTTGAAGCCGATCGGATCGAGCGTCACCCCTTCGAGCGCGTCGCGCCGCACGAGGAAGTACCCGCTGGTCACGTCCCGCACGCGGGTCAGCGGGCGCGCCAGCCAGCACGCGACGATCGAGGTCACGACACGGCGTTTCGGCCAGTTCGCGATTCCGCCGCCGGCAACGTAGCGGCTCCCCACGGCGAGGCCATACCCTCCCGATTCCAACGCATGCACCATCTTGGGCAGCGCAGCGATGTCGTGGCTGAAGTCGGCGTCCATCGCGCCCAGCGCCACCGACTCGCTACGCGCGATCTTCCAACCGTCGATGACCGCGCTGGATAGCCCGAGCTTGCCGCTGCGGTGCAGGCAGCGCACGGGTAATCGGACTGAAAGCTCCTCGACGATGTCGCCGGTGCCATCGGGCGAATTGTCATCCACGACGATAATCTCGCCATCGAGCGCGTTCGCCTCGAACGTCGCGTTCAACGCGCGCAGGAGCTTGCCGATACCGGAAGCCTCGTTGTAGGTAGGGACGACGATCGAGAACGGTAGGGACATGTCGAATCGCTGCTTCTACGACGTTAAGGCGCCGATCACCGCCAACAGCACCATCGCGGCGGTGTCCGTGCGCAGAATGCGCGCGCCGAGCCACACCAACGCCGCCCCGCGCCGCTCAGCGAGCTCCGCTTCGGCATGCGCGAAGCCGCCCTCGGGCCCGATGACGACGAGCACGCGCCCCGCACCCGGTAGCGCGGACGATAGGCGCTCGCGCAGCGGCACCGGCTGCGCCGTCTCCCACGCGAAGAGCACCGTCGCGTATTCCGCGAAGCGCTGCGTTAGCGCCGGGAACTCGAGCGGTGACGCGATCCGTGGAACGTCGCGCCGCCCGCACTGCTGCGCCGCGGTCCGCGCCAGGCGGCGCCAGCGCGCGAGCTTCTCGGCGCCGACGCGCCGGCCGACGCTGCGTTCGCAATAGAAGGGAAGAAATGCCGCGGCGCCCAGCTCCGTGCACTTTTCGATTACGAAGTCCATGCGTTGTCCCTTGGGCACGGCCTGTGCCACCTCGACGTCAAACGCACGCTGCGGTCCTTCGGCGAGGCGCTCGACGAGCTTCACCCGCACCGCGGGCTCGACGGCGTCGATCGCCGCGACGAACGTTTGCGCGGCGGAGTCGATGATCTCGAGGCGATCTCCCGCGCGCAGGCGCAGCACACGTGCGATCTTGTGCGCGTCGCCGCCGCCGATCACTACGATGCCGCCAATCTCGCCATGGCCCTCGACGAAGAATCGGCGGGCCGCGGTCACAACTCGGGGCGAAACGCGTCCTTGACGCGCTCGAAGAACGTGCGCTCCTCGACGGCATCGCCGCCCGCGCGCGCGTACTCCTCTAGAAGTTCCCGCTGCCGTTTGCTGAGCTTCGTCGGCACGCCAACGTGAATCGTCACGTGATGATCGCCGCGCTGCGTGCCGCGTACGCTCGGCATGCCGTAGCCACGCAACCGCAGCCGAGTCCCGGACTGCGTTCCCGGCGTCAGCGTCATCTCAACGTCGCCCCCGAGCGAGGGCACGGCGATCGTCGTCCCGAGCGCGGCTTGCGGAAAACTCACCGGGACGTCTACGAACGTGTCGCGACCGTCGCGCCGGAAGAGCGGATGCGCTTCGATACTCAGGTACGCATACAGATCTCCGGGCGGACCGCCGCGGCTCCCCGCCTCGCCGTTGCCGGCGATGCGAATGCGCGCTCCGTCGTCGACGCCGGCGGGAATGGTGACGGTCAGGCGCGTCTCGATCGCGCGCCGCCCGCGTCCGGCGCACGCGTCGCAAGGATGCGGCACCACGTGTCCCTCGCCGCCGCAGCGGGAGCACGCCGACTGCGTCACGATCTGCCCGAGCGGCGTTTGGCGCACCGTCTGGGACATGCCGGTGCCTCCGCAGCGCTCGCACGCGACCACGACGGTCCCGGGCCGCGCGCCGCTGCCGTTACAGACGTCGCATTGCGCGAGCCGATCGAAGACGATCTCCCGGCTCGTGCCGGCATACGCCTCTTCAAGCGAAATCTCGACGTCGTAACGGAGGTCCGCACCGCGCTCGGGTCCCGCTCGTCGCGCCGCCGCGCCGCGCACGTTACCGAAGAACATGTCGAAGATGTCGCCGAAGCCGCCCGCGCCGAATCCGAAGCCTCCCGAGCCGCTCGCGCCGTTGCCGACGACGCCGAAGCGATCGTACTGCGCGCGCTTGTTAGGATCGGAGAGAACCTCGTAGGCTTCGTTGATCTCCTTGAAGTGATGCTCGGCCTTCGACTTGTCGTGCGCGACATCGGGATGGTGCTCGCGCGCCAGCTTGCGATAAGCCCGCTTGATCTCGTCCCCCGATGCGTCGGCGGCGACGCCGAGGATCTCGTAGTAGTCCTTGGTGGGCAAGCGGAACCTCTAACTGAACTCCACGTCGGAGAGCCGCTGGCTCAAACTCTCAGCGGTGCCGCTGGCCAGCGCCAGCAAACGCCCATAGGGCATCCGCCGCGGTCCCAGGATCGAGAGCATCCCCAAAGCGTGCGCCCCGAACCGGTACGGCACCGTCACGACCGAGAGATCGGCGAGCTCTTCGCTTCCGAGCTCGTGACCAATCTTGACGCTCGCGGAGTCGGAGTTCATGGCATCCGCCACGATCTGATAGAGCGTCTTCTGCTCCTCGACGATGCGCAGGATCGAGCGCAGCTTGCGCAGGTCCTGGAACTCCGGCTGATCGAGCAGGTTCTGCGCGCCGGCCGCGGCGATGGTCGGCTCCTCGTTCGAGCACGCCGTGACACAGGCCGCCACGACCGCGCCGCGCAGGTCGTCGGAGACACCGGCTTCACGGGCGGCCTGGGCGACCTCCGCCTCGCTGACCTCGCGCAGCGGATGGTTGGCGAGCCGCGCATTGAGCGCGTTGGAAAAGCGCGTGAGATCGTCGGGCTGGACTTCGGCGCCGAGTTCGAACAGGCTTTGGGCGGCGACGCCGAGCGACGTGACGACGACGGCGACGCCGGTATGCGGCGACAGCCAAATCAGCTGGATGTGCTTGAAGCGCTGCGCTTCTTGCTGCGGCTTCGTGACGAATGCCAGATTGTTCGAGAGACGCCCCAATAGCCGAGTCGTGTTGTCGATGATCTCGTCGAGCTCGCGGGTCGCGTCGCAGAGCTCGTCGTGGATTCGCCGGCACTCGATCTCGGTCAGCTCTTCGGGCTGCATGAGCCGATCGACGTAGGTGCGGTATCCCGCGTCGGAGGGAATGCGTCCGGCCGAGGTGTGCGGCTGCACGAGGTAGCCACCCGCCTCTAACTCGGCCATCTCGTTGCGCACGGTCGCCGAGCTCACGCCCAGGTTGTACTTTTGCGTGAGCACGTTCGAACCGACCGGCTCGGCGGTGGCGATATACTCGTAGACGACGGTCGCGAGGATGTAGGCCCTGCGCTTGCCCAGCCCGGTGCTATCTATCACCGCCCTACTGTAGCACTCCCGCCCCGGGAGTGCTAGCCGGGCCGGGAGCTTCCGCCCGCTCGATTGCATCCGCGAGTTCTTCCCAGCTCAGGCCTCCGACCGAGACGTAGCTGACGTTCCCGGCTGGATCCACGACGAGCGTGATCGGCCATTTCTGGACCGAGTAGACGCGCGAGATCGCGCCGCCGCTATCCTCGACGATCGGCAGAGCGATGTTGCGCTCGCGCAGATAGCCGGCCGCCACGTCCGGCAACTCCTCCGAGATCGTGACGATCGCGACCCGATCGCCGAACGTCTGCTGCGCGCGCACGAAGTCGCCGAGCTCCTCGGTGCAAACGTGGCACCACGTCGCCCAAAAATCGATGACGACGACTTTCCCGCGCAGGTCGGAGAGGTATCTCGTGCCACGCGCGCCGGGAATCGCGAAGTTCGGCGGCGGCGCGTCGTAGCGGATCGTTGCGAGCCCCGTTGCAGGCGTGGTCGATACAGCCAGAAGCAGTGCGGTGAACATCGTTATGTCGTTGCGTTAAATCTTCGGCAGGCATGACTGCGGAGCCTAGGTAACTCGGTCGAATGAGCACGCCCGCGATCGAAGCGCTCTTCGAAGAAAGCCGCCGCTTCCCGCCGTCCCCCGAATTCGCCGTTCAGGCGAACGCGACGGCGAAGATCTACGCCGAAGCGGAGCGCGACCCCGAGGCCTTCTGGGCATCCTGGGCGCGCCGCCTCGAATGGATCAAGCCGTTTACGACGACGCTCGAATGGAACGAACCCTACGCGCGCTGGTTCGGTGACGGCGAGCTCAACGTGTCGGTCAACTGCTTGGATCGACACGTGCGCGACGGGCGCGGCGAGCGGATCGCCTACTACTACGAGGGCGAGCCGGGCGATCGCCGCACGATCAGTTACCGCGAGCTGCTCGAGGACGTCAACCGGTTCGCCAACGGCCTGCGCAGCCTCGGGATCGGCAAAGGGGACCGCGTCGCGATCTACATGCCGATGATCCCGGAGCTGCCCGTCGCGATGCTGGCCTGTGCCCGCATCGGCGCCGCGCACTCCGTGAATTTTCGGCGGCTTCTCTCCGGAATCGATCGTCGATCGCGTCAACGATGCCCAATGCGTCGCGCTGATCACGGCCGACTTCGGCTGGCGCCGCGGCGGGAAGGTGCCGCTGAAGCGCAACTGCGACGTCGCGATGGAGAAGACGCCGTCGATCAAGCACTGCATCGTCGCGCGGCGCGTCGGCGACGACGTCTTCATGCATGAGGGCCGCGATCGCTGGTGGAGCGAGGTGATCGCGGGGCAGCCCGCCGAGTGCGAGCCGGTCGCGATGAACGCCGAGGATCTTCTCTTCCTCCTCTATACGAGCGGTACGACGGCGAAGCCCAAGGGTATCAAACATACGACCGCGGGATACCTCACGCACGTCGCGATGACCCACAAGCTCGTGTTCGATCTCAAGGAGGAGCGCGACACCTACTGGTGCACCGCCGACATCGGATGGGTGACGGGTCACTCCTACATCGTCTACGGCCCCCTCGCCAACTGCGCGACCAGCGTGCTCTACGAGGGCACCCCCGACTTTCCCGACAAGGACCGGTTCTGGGAGATCGTCGAGCGCTATCGCGTGACTATCCTCTACACCGCGCCGACCGCGATACGAACGTTCATGAAGTGGGGCACGGAGTATCCTGCGCGTCACGACCTCTCGTCACTGCGGCTCTTGGGAACCGTCGGCGAGCCGATTAATCCCGAGGCGTGGATCTGGTATCGCGAGTGGATCGGCGGCAACCGCGTTCCCGTCGTCGACACGTGGTGGCAGACGGAGACCGGCGGCATCATGATATCGCCGTTACCGGGAGCTACGACGCTGCTTCCGGGCAGCACGACGCAGCCGCTGCCGGGCATTGCTGCCGACATCGTCAACGATCGCGGCGATTCGGTTCCGGCCGGCGGGGGCGGATACGTCGTGCTGACTCGCCCGTGGCCCGGGATGCTGCGCGGCATCTGGGGTGACGACGAGCGTTACGTCCAGACCTACTGGTCGAAGTTCCCGCACGTGTATTTTGCGGGCGACGGCGCACGCCGCGATCCGGCCGGAAACTACTGGTTCATGGGACGCATCGACGACGTGATGAACGTCAGCGGGCACCGCATCTCCACGACAGAGGTCGAGAGCGCGCTCGTCGATCACCCCGCCGTCGCCGAAGCGGCCGTGTGCGGCAAGCTGGACGAGATGACGGGACAGGCGATCTACGCGTTCGTATCGCTCAAGGGCGACCGCGCGGACTCGCCCGAGTTCGCCGAGGAGCTTCGCAACCACGTCGCGGCGCGCCTGGGCAGGTTCACGCGCCCGAAGTACATCGCGTTCACGCAGGAACTACCCAAGACGCGCAGCGGCAAGATCATGCGCCGGCTGCTGCGCGACATCGCCGAGGGGCGCACGCTCGGCGACACGACCACGCTCGCCGACTCCTCGATCGTCAAGGAGCTGCAAGAGCGCGCGAAGACGGAAGTGACGCAGGAAGAGTAGCGCCCCGAAATTAGCGGCCGAAGAACGGCTCCAAGTCGTCGAGGTGCGCGATCCGCGTGGCGGGCGGCAGCATCGCGAGGATAGTGGCGCCGTAGCGGGTGGAGGCGGCGCGGCCGTCGAGCAGCGCGACGAGGCCGCGATCGCTGCGGCTGCGTATGAGCCTCCCGAAACCCTGTTTGAGGCGCACCGTCGCGGCCGGAATCATGTAATGTTCGAAGGCGTCCAGGCCGCGCGCCTCGAGCGCGCGTACCCGAGCCATCACGAGCGGATCGCTCGGCGAAGGAAACGGCAGCCGGTCGATGATGACGCACGACAGCGCATCGCCGACGACGTCGATGCCCTCCCAAAAGGTCGCGGTGGCGAACAGCACGGCGCCGGGCGTCTGCCGGAACCATTCGAGCAGATAGAGCCGCGGCATCTCGCCCTGTAACCGCACCGGATAGGCCAGGCGCTCGCGAACGAGTGCATACACTTCGCGCAATCGCGCGTGCGACGTGAACAGCACGAAGGCACGACCACCGCTGCGGTCCAGACACTCTTCGACGAGCGGCGCGGCCCGCCGGGCAAACTCGGTGGATTTCGGATTCAGCTCCACCGGCGCGATGAAGAGCCGCGCCTGGCTCGCGTAGTCGAACGGCGACGGCGCGATCAGCTCCTGCGCATCGTCAAGTCCGAGCGTGCGGCGCGTGAAGGCGAACGACTCGTCCGTCGAGAGCGTCGCGCTCGTCAGGACGACGCTATGCGTTCGTGCGAATAAAGCCGCGCGTAGAAATTCGGCGACCTCGTGCGGCGCGCACTTCACGCAGTAGCCGCCCTCGGCGTCGGTGCGCTCGGCCCATGCGATCGTCTCGGGCGTCCCGGCCTCGACGCGGTCGATCAGCGCCTCGTGCGCGAGCACGCTCCGCAACGCGAGGTCGCGCCGGCGCTCGGCTTCGGCCTCGTTTTCCACGCGCCGCTTGAGCGCAGCGTGCCAGTTGGCGTAGAGCCAATTCTCCAGCCCGTAGAGCGCCGCGCGAAGGGATTCCAGCGCGGGCCAGGCCGCCTCGTTGGCCGCGATCGGATAGCGCTCGCCGGGCACCCGCGCGAGCGCCGACACGAGGCCGCGGACGCCGGCGTCGAACTCGGCATCGAAGCTCGACGGCAGTTCGTAGAAGCGATGCAGCTTGCGCAGCATCCGGCCGATCGTCGCCGCCGAGAGCACGGCAGTCAGCGCGTCGGTCGCCCACCGTTCGCACTGATGCGCCTCGTCTAGCACGGCAACGTCATAGGCCGGGAGCAGCCCGCCGCCGCCCGCGAGGTCTAAAAAGAAGAGCGCGTGGTTGACGACGACGAGATCGGCATACTTCGCCTCATCGCGTTTACTAAAGAAGAAACAGTCGCGGAAGTGCCGGCAGAACTCGCCGACGCACTCGTCGGCGTCCGCATCGAGCTGCTCCCACTCCTTCGCGGGCGGTTGGAAGCGCAGCTCGGCGCGGTCACCGCTCTCGGTGCGCGATCCCCACTCCCACATGCGCTGCATCGAACGCGACGGGGCGATCAACCGGTCCGAGCGCATCAGCTCCAATTTCTGCCGGCACAGGTAGTGGCTGCGGCCCTTCAGCAGCGTGACGCGAACCGGCGTGCCGAGTGCGGCTTCGACGAGCGGAATGTCCTTGTGAACGAGTTGCTCCTGCAACGCGATCGTGCCCGTCGAAAGCACGACCTTCTTGCCGCTGCGGATCGCCGGAACGAGATACGCGAGCGATTTTCCAACGCCCGTACCGGCCTCGACGATCGTGTGCATCCCCTCGAGGATGCCGCGCTCGACGAGCTGCGCCATCTGTAGCTGACCCGCGCGCGGCTCGTAGCCGGACAAGGTTTGCGCGAACGGCCCGTCCGCGCCCAAGACGTGTTCGAGCGTTGCGGTCACTGCAGCGGGCCGTGCGGGCCGCCGGGCGTTTCGTACTCCGACTCGAGCTCGCGCCCCGTCCGCGCGTCGATGACGACCGGCGTGACGCGGCGCGGCGGGAAATAGACCACATAGGTCAGCACGAATCCGGCCAGCAGCCCCGTGACGTGCGCCTGCCACGAGATGGCCGGTACGGTGAACGTGATGATGAGGTTGAGAACGAGAATGCCGATGTTGGCGCGGACCAGATCCATGCCGGGCTTTCCGAGCTTGAACCCGATCGCGAAGAGCGCGCCGAAGAGGCCGAAGATTGCGCCGCTCGCGCCCACCGTCGGAACGTTGGGGAGGCTGAAGTAGACGACGCCGAGACCCGAGGCTACCAGCGACACCGTGTAGACCAGTAACATGCGCCACGACCCCAGCGCGAACTCGATGAAGCGCCCCAGGAAGTAGAGCGACATCATGTTCACACCGATGTGAATGAGCCCGCCGTGAAGGAACGCGCCCGTGAGGATGCGCCACCATTGTCCATCTTGCAGAACGAAGGATGGGACCAGGGCGCCTTCGTAGAGCACGCGCTCGATCCCGTTGCCGTTTCCGAAGCCGGAGATCATGCCCGGTCCAGCCACCGAGATCTCCCAGACGTATCCGACGACGTTGCAGACGATTAAAAAGCGAGTGATCACGCGATCATCACCGTGCGCGCGAGCTCGAGGGAGATGGCGTGGCGCTCGCCGCCGACGTCGATCGTAACCGGTCCCCCGAGCGGCGCCTTCTCGAGGACTTCGAGGCGCGCTCCCGGACGCAATCCCACCTGAGCTAAATAGCGCAAGATCTCCGGCATCTGTTCGGTAACGCCCGAAACCGTCACGCGCGTGCCCGCCTCGACCTGGGCGAGCGGAATTCCCTCGCGCACCGGTTCGGTGAGGTCCTTGGCCGGAATCGGATGACCGTGCGGGCACGTCTTCGGGTCTCCCAACGCGACGACGAGCCGCTCCTCGACGCGATCCGTGATCGCGTGCTCGAGGATGCACGCTTCCGCGTAGACCTCGTCCCACGGCATCCCCAAGACATCGGTCAGCAGTCGCTCCGCCAGACGGTTGCGGCGGACGACGCCGACGGCGACCTCGAGTCCCTTTGTCGTCAATCGAATGTCGCCGCGAACCTCGTGCTCGACGAAGCCCTCGCTGACCAGCTTCTTCAACATGCCGGAGACCGACGCGGGCGCGACGCCCAGCTCGGTGGCCAGCGCGGAGGTCGTGACGCCGGGCCCCTCGCGCTCGAGACGATAGATCGCCTTCATATACATCTCGAAGGACTCGGCGAAGTGCGAATGGGAGCGGCCGGCCATATCTCGGTCTAACTTCGCGGACGGGAGTGGAGTTCCGCAACGGCTGCGGTCAGCTGCGCCGCCAGGGCCCGCTTCTCGCCTTCCCCGGCGAAGCTGGCGTCGATCGCGTTGCGAACGTAGCGCTCCAGCGCCTGCGGTCCAGCGGTCCGCTCGACGGTCGCGTATTCGTTCTGGAGCGTGGTGCGGAAGATCGCCGGGTCGTCGCAATCGATCGTGACGACGCAGCCGAACTCGTCGAACTCAACGTAGGGATGCGGGTGATCGGCGAGTTCCGCGCCGGTCAGGCGATTCGACGTGGGGCAGATCTCGACCGCGATGCGCCGCGTCGCGAGCAGCTCCACGGTAGCTCGATCCTCGAGGGCGCGAATGCCGTGGCCGATGCGTTCGGCGCGCAGCCGCTCGACGGCGTCGCGCACGCTCGCGGGGCCGGCACTCTCGCCGGCGTGCGCCACGCAGTGCAGCCCGTGCGCGCGCGCGTAGGCGAAGGCGTCCGCGAACAGGCTCGCCGGAAAGCGCGTCTCGTCGCCGCCTAGGCCGACGCCGATCACGTCGAGCTCCGTCATGTCCGCGATCGTTCGCGCGGTCGCCATCGCGCTGTCGGCCCCGAAGTTGCGCGTGACGTCGCCGACCAGCTTGAACGTCGCGCGCGGGCGCGCCCTGCGCAGCTCGTTCACGATCGCCTCCACGGTCGCACGGACGTCGAGGGGTGGATTGAAGAACGTCCAGACTGACGGTGAAATGAACAGCTCGCCGTAGATTACGTTCTGCGCGAGCGCATCTTCGACGAACTCGCGCGCCAGCCGCGCGTAATCTTCCGGATCGCGCAGCGCGCGACTGACCGCGGCAAAAAGCAGCAAGAACTCATCGAGATCCGCAAACGCATAGGGATCGACGCTATTGTCATCCTGAGCGGAGTCGAAGGGCTGAGCCTGTCGGAGGGTGACGTCGTCACCACGCCGATACCGCAGCGGCACGCCGTGCGTCGCCGCCAACTCGAGAAACGTGGCCGCGCGCAGGCAGCCTTCCAGGTGGCAATGGAGGTGGATCTTGGGAATACGCTCCGCGAGCGTGCCAGGGGCCATGCGGCTGCCTTCGGCGTCGCTCCGCGAAGCACCGCGCCGACTTCGGTGGGCAGGGGCGCAACCGAAGCCGGCGTAATCTAGTCGTTCCTATCGCGGGGTGGAGCAGTCCGGTAGCTCGTCGGGCTCATAACCCGAAGGACGGTGGTTCAAATCCACCCCCCGCAACCAAGTCAACGTGTCCGCGCTATCCCGTTGGGGGCTAACCGGCAATCGTCAGTCTGCCGCGCCCGATCTCGTAATCGGCCATTCCGTAGTAGACGTCGAACTCGCGCTCGCCGCGTCGATCGATGCCGGTCGGGAACACGACGTGGCCGACGGTCCCGTGCAGCTCGCTGGGCCGTTCCGGAACGAAGAGCGGGTCCGGCGATCGAAATACGATCCGGTCCAGGTGCTGCGCGTCGTGAACCAGCACGCCGGCGCAATATCGCAACAGCTCCGTTCCGCGCGGATGCGCGAGCTTGTCAACGCCGTGAATGACGGAGAGCCAGCCCTCGGCGACACGCATCGGCGGTGTACCGGCGCCAACCTTGAGACTGCCCCAGTTCGCGGGAGGCATCCGGAGCCGGCACGTCTCGGTGACGGTGCACAGCGCGTTCAGGTCGGAACGAACCGCCTCGAGCGGTACGTAGCCGATCGCGATGCCCTCGCGCTCGCTCGGAGGCAGCGACTCGATTACCTGCAGCGCGGTCTTGCCGGATGCGTCGAGCAGCTGCAGCGTCGGGCGATGGTAGAATGCAAGCGATTCCACGCCGCTCGGCGAGGTAACGGCTGCGGGAAAGAACGCCGCGTCCTTGTCGGCCAACGGTGCGCTGCTATCCGCGAACTGCATCAGGCCGAGTCGCTCCCACGTCAAACCATCGCTTGAGGCGGCGGCCGCGACCTCGGGACCGCGCGGCCCGAAGGCGACGTAGGCCATGACGTAGCGGTCGAGCGGCTCGACGAACGTCACGCGCGGATCCTCGCATCCGTAGCCGCCCGGCGCGTTGCGGAGTTCGTAAGGCGCCTCCGGCTCGAGCGCATAGCCGTGGAACTCGACGTCCAACAATCCGTCGGCGCGTTCGCGCGCGCGAAAGCAGCCGATCCGCGAGACGTTCCCAGGCGCCACCATGCGGGGATAGAGCACGAGCGTGCCGTCCCGCACTCGGGCGCAGGCCGGATTGAGCACGCCCAGGCGCTCCGACGGCATCTCGTCGGGATCGGGCTTGAGCGGGACCCCGATGCGGCGGAAGCTCAGGTTATCGAACGGCACTTGTCAGCAACCCCGTCTCCTTCCCGACGTTCTCGAACGCGCGCAGCGCTCGATCCATCTCGTCCTGCGTGAGCGCCGCGCTGATCTGGACGCGGATGCGTGCCGTCCCCTCGGGTACGACCGGAAAGCCGAATCCGGTGACGAACACGCCCGCCTTTAGCAGCTTGTCGCTGATCGCAATGGCGAACGCCGTTTCGCCGACGATGATCGGAACGATCGCGCTCTCGCTCTCCAGAGGCTTGTATCCGATTCGCTTGAGCCCGTCGCGAAAATAGCGCGTCTTTTCGCGCAGGCTCCGCACCAACTCCGGATGCCGGTCCAGGTAGTCGATCGCGGCCAAGGAACTGCACGCGACGGTCGCGGGAAGCGCGTTCGAGAAGAGCTGCGGCCGCGAGCGCTGGATCAGCGTGTCGATCAGCGCGGCGCTGCCGGCGACGAACCCGCCCGCCGCGCCCCCCAAGGCCTTGCCGAGCGTTCCAGTGATCACGTCCACCTCTCCGGTCAAGCCGTAGTGTTCGACGGTGCCGCGGCCGGTCTCGCCCATCACGCCGGTTCCGTGCGAGTCGTCCACGACCGTGATTGCGCCGTAACGCTTGGCGAGCGCCACGATATCCGGCAGCTTGGCGAGGTCGCCCTCCATCGAGAACACGCCGTCCGTGACGATGACGATCGGAAAGCAGCCCTGCACGCTGCGCAGCTTCTCCTCGAGCGCGGCCATGTCACCGTGCTTGAAGCGCTCGCGCCGCGCCTTCGACGCGAGCCGAACGCCGTCGATGATGGAGGCGTGATTGAGCTCGTCGGAAACGATCGCCGAGCCTTGGTCGCAGATGGTCGGGAACAGCCCGGTGTTGGCGTTCCAGCACGAGACGTACGTGAGCGCCGCCTCGAGGCCCAAGAAATTGGCGATGCGATCCTCGAGCACGCGATGGACGTCGAACGTTCCGCAGATGAAGCGCACCGACGCCGTGCCCGCGCCATATTTGTCGAGCCCGAGTTTCCCCGCCGCGACGACCTCGGCCAGGTCCGCGAGGCCGAGATAGTTGTTGCTGGACAGCACGATGACGTCGCCGGCCTCCTCCATGTGCACCTCGGGCGCCATCGGCGTGGTGAGGTGACGCAAGCGCTTGTAGGTTCCGGCCTTGCGCAGTGCGTCGAGGTCGTCGCGCAGTTTGGCTTCGAACGCCTGATTCATGGCTCTGCAACGTCTCCTTTGAAATCGAGTACGATCTTCGCGGCCTCGCCTTTACTCGTTAGGTCGAAGGCCCGCTGGAACTGTTCGTAGGGGAGCACGTGAGTGATGATCGCTCGCGGGTCCACTCGCCCGCTCTTCACGAGAGCCTCCGTCTGATACCACGTCTCGAACATGCGCCGGCCGTTGATGCCGAGCACGTTGAGCCCCTTGAAGATGATGCGCTCGGCGAGGTCGATCGTGACGCGGTCGGAAGGGATCCCGAGCAGGGCGGCGGTGCCGCCGTTACGCAAAAGCTGGAGGCCTTGATCTATCGCGGCGCCGCTGCCGGACATTTCGAGCAGCACGTCCACGCCGTCGCCGCGAGTTCGGTCGTGAATTTCCGTGACGAGGTCGGGCTGCATCGCCAGGAACGTCGCGTCCGCGCCGAGTTTCTGTGCGAGTTCGAGCTTAGCTGGATTGACGTCGATCGCGTAGACCGCCGTCGCGCCCGCAGCCCGTGCCACCGCAACGGCCATCAATCCGATCGATCCCACGCCGGTGATCGCCACGCTCTTGACGCTGACGCCCGCGGCCATCACAGCGTGCACGGCGTTGCCGAGAGGATCGAAGATCGCCGCGTACACGTCGGGGATCGCCGGATCGAGGCGCCACACGTTGTATTCCGGGATCGCGACGTATTCGGCGAACGCGCCGTCGCGGTCCACGCCGATGATCTCGACGTGTTCGCAAATGTGGGCCTGGCCCGTGCGGCAGAGCAGGCACGTCAGATCCACGATATGGCCTTCCGCCGAGATGCGGTCGCCCACGCGCACCGCGCGCACGGCGTCGCCGACGACGGCGACCGTTCCCATGAACTCGTGCCCGACCACGAGCGGCGGCTTGATCCGCTGCTGCGCCCAGCTGTCCCAGTCGTAGATGTGGAGGTCCGTGCCGCACAGCCCCGCCTTCTCGACGCGGATCAAAACGTCGGTCGGACCGACCGACGGTATCGGCACTTCGGTCAACGACAAGCCGGGCT
This sequence comes from Vulcanimicrobiota bacterium, assembly GCA_963723485.1. Classification (GTDB taxonomy): domain Bacteria; phylum Vulcanimicrobiota; class Vulcanimicrobiia; order Vulcanimicrobiales; family Vulcanimicrobiaceae; genus Cybelea. The sequence continues at coordinate 843,799 of CAVRQS010000003.1, forward strand.
CCGGGCCCGGCTTGACGAGCGCCCGCATAGCAGAAGTCATGCCGGGCGCGTATTTCACTCGAACGCGAGGAAACCCCCGCGCGCTAGACGGCTTGCTGGTCCGCCGTAAAGACGGCGAGATCCCGCGGCGTGATGAAGATTTCCTCGCCGTTGCGCAGCGCGAGGTCGCGGAAGCGTTCCGGCGCCATCTCGACGCGTACCGGCGCGCCCCATTCGGTCACCGCCTCGACCTTCACGACCGGGCCCGCCGCATTGATATGCTTCGTCGTTGCGCGGAAATAGTTGGAGCCTAGCGGCTGACGCGCGACTTCCAAGGCGTGCGGCCGCACGAAGACGACATGCCCGGTCGCCTCCGCGTCGATATAGGCCGTCCCGTTATCGACGCGGCCATGAAACAGATTCACGTTGCCTAAGAAGTTATAGACGAACGAGCTTGCGGGCCGGTGGTAGACGTCGTCGGGACTGCCGACCTGCTCGATCCGTCCGGCATTCATCACGGCGATCTGATCGGACACCTCCAGCGCTTCCTCTTGGTCGTGCGTCACAAAGACGCTCGTGACGCCGACGTCGTCGTGGAGCTGGCGCAGCCACCGGCGCAGCTCGAGACGGACCTTAGCATCTAGCGCGCCGAACGGCTCGTCCAGCAGCAGGACGCTCGGCTCCACGGCGAGCGCGCGCGCGAGCGCAACGCGTTGTCGCTGGCCGCCGGAGAGCTGCGAGGGATACCGACCCGCCTGGTTCTGCAACCCGATAAGCTCGAGCAGTTCCGACACGCGCGCGCGGATCCGTTGCGATTTGGGACGCGTCTGCCTCGGGCGAACGCGTAGTCCGAACGCGATGTTCTCAAAGACGGTCATGTGGCGAAACAGCGCGTAGTGCTGAAACACGAACCCGACGCGCCGCTCGCGTGCGGTCCGCCGGCTGAAGTCTTCACCATCGAACCGCACGACGCCGGAATCGGCGATCTCCAGTCCCGCGATGATGCGCAACAAGGTCGTCTTGCCGGAGCCCGAGGGTCCGAGCAAGGCGACGAGACGTCCGCTCGGGATTTCGAGATCGACTCGATCGAGTGCTTTGAAATTCCCGAACCGCTTAGAGATATCGTTGACCGTAATACTCATGCGACGTGAACTCCTCGTGTGCCGGCTCGCCACTCGACGAGACTCTTTATGGCCAGCGTCGCAAACGCCAACAGCGTCAACAGCGACGCCACTGCGAACGCCGGCACGAACTGGTAGTCGTTGTAGAGAACCTCGATTTGCAGCGGCATCGTGTTCGTGAGGCCGCGAATGTGCCCCGAGACCACGCTGACCGCGCCGAATTCGCCCATTGCGCGTGCGTTGCACAGGATCACGCCGTAGAGAAGGGCCCACTTGACGTTGGGCAGCGTCACCTTCAAAAAAGTCCGCCAGCCGTTGGCGCCGAGCGTCAGCGCGGCTTCTTCTTCGTCGTTGCCCTGCGCCGCCATCAGCGGGAGCAGCTCGCGGGCGACGAACGGAAAGGTGACGAAGATCGTGGCGAGCACGATGCCAGGAATCGCGAAAATGATGTGGATGTCGTGCGCCGTCAACCACGGCCCCAAGACGCCCTGAGCGCCGAAGAGCAGCACGTAGACCAGCCCGGCCACCACCGGCGAAACAGAGAACGGAAGATCGATCAGCGCGATCAATAGCGTCTTGCCGAAGAACTCGAACTTGCCGATGGCCCAGGCCGCGCAGACGCCGAACATGAGATTTGCCGGGACGGCAATCGCGGCAGCCAAGAGCGTGAGCCGGATCGCCGCCAGGTTATCGGGATCGCGAAAGCTCGCGAAGTACGCGGCGATGCCCTGACCGAAGGCGACGTTGAAGATGACGGCGAGCGGCGCGAGGAGGAAGATGCCGAGAAAAATCACCGTCGCGCCAATGAGGATCCCTCGCACCACGGCCGATTCCCCCACCGCCATCGGCTGCATTAGGGTACCTGGAGTGCGGGGCGAAGTGGTAATGCCGCGGCCGCCTCGCGCCCTTCCGTTCGCATGCTCCACCGCTGCAGCATATTGATGGCGACGAGAAAAGCGAACGAAATGACCAGCATGACGACCGCGATCGCCGTCGCCCCGCCGTAATCGTACTCCTCGAGCTTCGTGACGATCAGCAGCGGCGCGATCTCCGTTCGCATGGGCATGTTACCCGCGATGAAAATTACGGAGCCGTACTCGCCGACGCCGCGAGCGAATGCGAGGGCGAAGCCGGTGAGCACGGCGGGAAAGATCGCGGGATAGAGCACGCGCACGAACGTCTGCAGCCGCCCCGCACCGAGGCTGGCGGCGGCCTCTTCCAGCTCTTGGTCGAGGTCCTCGAGCACGGGCTGCACGGCTCGCACGACGAACGGTAAGCCGACGAACGTCAGCGCCACGACGATGCCCAGACGCGTGAACGCGACGTGCAGGCCCGCGGACGCAAGCGGTGCACCGAACCAACCCGTGCGTGCGTACAGCGTCGTCAGCGCGATTCCGGCGACGGCCGTCGGCAGCGCAAACGGTAGATCGACGAGCGAATCCAATAAACGCTTACCGGGAAACGCGTAACGGACCAACACCCACGCGACGAGCGTGCCGAACATGAAGTTGATCGTCGCGCCGATCAGTGCGGCTCCGAAGCTCAAGCCGTATGCCGCGAGCGCGCGCGGGGTCGATACGACGTGCCAAAAGTGGCTCCATCCCATCTTCGACGTCTCCAGGAACGCCGCGGCGAGCGGAATGAGTACGATCAACGACAGATAGAGGATCGTAAATCCGAGTGTGAACTCGAACCCGGGGATGATGCTCTGACGGCGAGCGACGATCGAGCGAAGCATACTCAGTGTGGTTGATAGATCTGATCGAAGACGCCGCCGTCCGCAAAGTACGTCGCCTGCGCCCGCTTCCAGCCCCCGAACCGGTCGATGGTGACGAGCCGCATCGGCGGAAATTGCGCGGCGTAACGGCGCGCGACTGAGGGCAGCCGAGGACGGAAGTAATGCCGCGCGATGACGTCTTGCCCGGCGGGCGAGTAGAGATATCGCAGGTATGCCTCGGCAACTGCGCGCGTGCCCTTCTTGTCCACGACGCCGTCCACGACGGCGACCGGCGGCTCCGCCAAAATGCTGAGCGAAGGCCGCACGATCGCAAAGCGACCGCGGCCCAGTTTATTCACCGCAAGGAGCGCGTCGTTTTCCCATGCGATCAAGACGTCGCCCATGCCGCGCTCGACGAACGTCGTCGTCGAACCGCGCGCACCGGAGTCGAGCACCGGCACGTTCTGATAGAGTTTCGCAGCGAACGCTTTGGCCGAAACATCGTCCCCGCCGCGCTGCGCGTGCGCGTACGCCCACGCCGCCAAGAAATTCCACCGAGCGCCGCCGGAAGTCTTCGGATTCGGCGTGATAACGCTGATGCCCGGGCGCACCAGATCGTTCCAGTCGTGAATTCGCTTCGGATTGCCCTGCCGAACGAGAAAGACGATCGTCGACGTGTACGGCGTGCTGTTGTCGGGCAGCCGCGTCTGCCAGTTCGGCGGCAGCAGCTTCGCCTTATCCGCGAGCGCATCGATGTCGTATGCCAGCGCCAGCGTCACCACGTCCGCCTGCAGACCATCGATGACCGCGCGCGCCTGCTTTCCCGATCCGCCGTTGCTCTGCTGCACGGTCACGGTCTGGCCGGTCTTCGCCTTCCAATACCGAGCGAAAACGCCGTTGTAATCGTCGTACAGCTCGCGCGTGGGGTCGTAGGAAACGTTGAGAATGGTCGCCGGCGGTGCGGCGGCGCCGGCGTTCCCGGCGCCCGCGAGCGCAAACACCGCAAGCGCGACCCACATAAAAATTCTCATGGCGAGAAGGGCACCCCTCTTAGAACCGGTCGGAAAAGTAAACTAAAGTCACTTTCGCCGAAGGCAGATTAATGACCTTGGTCAATAATCCTAAGGAAGAATCGCCCGGTACGGGCCGGGCGATTCTTCCTTTGCCCTAAGAGGCGCTAGAAGTCGTACTCGAGTTGCGCGCGGTTGTTTTTGAAGAGGGGCAGACCGCCGAACTCCGATTGCCCGATGGGCGCGCCCGGCGCACAGCTCGTCGTGCCGGCCGCACCGCAGAACGTGTTGCTCAGCGAACGCTGGATGTAGCGGTAGCGCAGCACCAACCCGTGATACGGGCCCTTGCCGGAGTAGTGGCTGAAGCGATAGCGTCCGTCGAGCACCCAGATGTTGGTGTTCTCCGGCGCAAGCGCGTTGCCGTAGTTGTACCACGCGTCGGTCGCGATGAAGACCCACTTCTTGTTGGTCGACGTGTACTGCATCCCGACTTTCCACGAGGTGCCCGGAGCGCGCCGGTCGGCCATGCCCTGCGAAACGCTGGTCGTGAAGAGCGGATCGCTATCGTAGTTGTCGGTGTACGGGCTGGCCCAGCCGCCGTAGTAGACTTGCGTCAAGCCTGTCGCCGCGTTGGTGAAGCACTGCGCGGCGTTGAGCGGCAGGAAGTAGGCCAGCGTGGCTTTCGCCGAGATCTGGTAGTTTGAGTTGTTGCAGGTCACGCCGGTCGGCAGGTTGACCGTATCGGTCTTCCACGGAATCGCGTCGTAGCCGGCCGTCAGGAGGAAGTTCTTCGCCACGGTGGTGCCAATCTGTACGCCGTAGGCCTGACTGTCGATCTTGCCGATGTACGACTGGCCCGCGTTCTGCTCGGTTCCGCCTTGCACTGCGATAAACGGCGCCCAGCTTCCCGGGAACGTGTACTGCGCATCGCCCCACCACATGTTGACGAGATCGCTCACGCCGTAGAAGTATGCGTCGCCGGCGAACCCTGTTCCCGAAGAGTTGGCGTAGCCGAGCTTGCCCATAGCAAAACCGTTGGTGAAGATGCCCGCACCACCGGGGACGACGATGTTGGAGGCTAGCCCCGTATTGCCGGACGGGTAGCTCGTCAGCAGCGTTTGCCTGCTGAACGCCGAACTCGTGCGGTTCTCGTACGCCAGCATGTCCGCGCCCTGGACGGTGATCCCGCCCGGCGTCGTATAGCCGAGATAGCCGCCCTCGAACGCGGCCGGCTTGAGCCGCGAGTCCGCCGGGTTTGCCCAGGGCGAGTTGAACGTGACGTTGCCCATCGCGCCGTCCCACCCGTACGCCTTGTACTTCAAATACGCCTCATAAAAGGAGCTCAGCGTGTAGCCGGGCAGCGTGTCGTCGGGATTCGTGTTGGGCGGCACCTGCGTCACGCAGACGGCGCCTTTGAGATGATTGGCGGGGACGACGCACGGGCCGTCGATTGGGTTGGCGTACAGGTATGTCCCGCCGATGCCCCAACCGCCGCCGGGGAAGTCGTACTGGCCGCCGACCGCGACGGCGCTGTTCCAACTCGCCTGGTTCACGCCGGCACTGCTGTATTTAGCGCCCGGCGTGAAGTTGAACTGCGCGCCCGGATTATTCGACGCGTTCTGGCGCGTGAAGTAGTAAGAGCGTACGAAGCCGTGAATCGACAACGGGTTGGGCGTCGGCGGCGGCGGAGGAGGCGGTGCGACCGTCGCCTCCGGCGGCGGCGGCGCGGGCGCTTCGGTAGGCGGCGGCGTCGCCGGAATGTAGCGCACGACTACGAGCCGGCGATCCGGCACCCACTGCACGTACGCACCCATGCCTTCGGAGATCACGCGTACCGGCACGAGCACATCGCCCTGATAGAGAATCGGCGGCACGTCGAGTGGACGCGACTCGCCGTTGATGATGACCTCCGGCTTACCGACGGTCACGCGAACCTCGGCACCGGACTTCGAAACCACGGCCGTCTTGCTGGCGGGATCGTACGACACCGTCGCGCCCATCTGCTCGAACATCGAGCGCAGCGGAATCAGGATCGTTCCGCCGCGCACCAGCGCGGCCAAGACGCGTCCCTGCTTGAGGACGTCGGGCCGCGAGTAAACGTGACGGTCGTTGTAGAGGATCGGAATCTGCCCAGAGGGCGGAGCGCCGAAGTTCGCGGGGGGAGCGGAGCCGGCCTGAGCCACCGGCGTCGTAGCGCCATGCGCCGGCAGCGCGATGCCAATCGCCCCAACCACGCTCGCGATGAGCGCCGCGCGAGCACAAGCAGTATGCATAACCAGAAGGAGCCTCCTGTTCAGGGAAGTGACTTGCGTTAACTTCTCGTCGCCGGGTCGATAACCTGGGTCAACATTCTGGGGTTACGAATCGCCGGGCTCAGGCAGAGGCGGATCGATCGAAAATGACAGGTTGAAACGGGCTCCTTGATGAGTCAGGGAAAGGGGCCGTAAACTAGTCTACCGTCCGCTCATTAAGGCGTTCTTAACGCCTGCTTAACCGCTGTGAGGTTAACCGTAGCGACCCGTGATATAGTCCTCGGTGCGCTTGTCCTTCGGCTTCGTGAAGATCGTCGCGGTTTTGTCCGATTCGAGCAGCTCGCCCAGCAGAAAGAACGCCGTGTTGTCGCTGATTCGCGCGGCCTGCTGCATCGAGTGCGTGACGATGACGACGGTGTAGTCCTTCTTGAGCACGCAGATAAGGTCTTCGATCTTGCTCGTCGCGATCGGGTCGAGCGCGGACGCCGGCTCGTCCATCAAAATCACCTCGGGGTCGACCGCGAGACAGCGGGCGATGCACAGCCGCTGCTGCTGCCCGCCGGACAACGCCATTGCGGAGCGGTCGAGCCGATCCTTGACCTCGTCCCAGAGCGCGGCGTGGCGCAAACTGCGTTCGCAAATCTTGCGCAGCGCTGCGGGATCGCGTTCGCCATGGATGCGCGGGCCGTACACGACGTTGTCGAAGATGGACTTCGGAAATGGATTGGGTCGCTGGAACACCATGCCCACGCGATAGCGAATCGTGACCGGATCTATGTCCGGCGCGTAGATGTCCTGGTCGTCGAGCAGGACGCGCCCCTCCACCCGCGCTCCCGGCGTCAGGTCGTGCATCCGATTGAGCGCGCGAATGAACGTGGACTTACCGCAGCCCGACGGGCCGATCAGCGCCATGACCTGATTGGCGGGCACCCGGAGCGACGCGTTGCGAATTGCGTGGAAGGCGCCGTAGTACACGTCGAGGTTTTCAACGTTGATCTTCGGCTCCGTCGAAACCGAAACTGCTTCCTCGGTGCTCACGAGCATCGGCGGCGGGTATTCGTCACCCGATTCGAAATGCCCGTCGTGAGGAACCTCCTTAAGGCCGTTTAATGCGCATGATGGGGAGCCGAATCGTAAACGAAGTGCCCCTTCCCAGCATCGACTCCGCCGAGATCGCGCCTCCGTGCGCATCGACGATGCCCTTCACGATCGCGAGACCGAGCCCGGCGCCGCCGCTCCCCCGAGTACGCGAGCGATCGACGACGTAGAATCGCTCGAAGATATGCGGAACGTCGCGGTAGGGGATGCCCTCGCCGGTGTCGCGGACACGCAGCAGCGCGTCGCTGTCGCGGGCATCGAGCTCGACGCGGATGCGCCCACCGCCCGACGTGTGGCGCAGCGCGTTGTCGATCAGGTTGACGAAGACTTGCGATAGCCGATGAGGATCCGCCTCGACGCGCACGGGGCGCAGCGATGAGAGCTCGAGCGAGACGCCTTTCTTGAACGCCTGCTGCTCGAACGACGCGACGATTGGACGAGCGACCTCCTCGAGATCGACGTCACGCAGATCCAGTTTGAGCTGTCCGGATTCCGCGCGCGCCTGCTCGAGCAACTGACCGACGAGCGCGGTGAGCCGATCCACCTGCGCGAGCGCCTGCGGAACGAAGAGGTCGCGCGCCTCCTCTTCCGGAGCCTCCAGCACCGTCTCGAGCATCAGCTTTATCGATGAAAGCGGGGTGCGCAGCTCGTGCGAGACATTGGAAAGGAACTCTTTACGCGCTCGGTCGAGGCGCACGAGGCCGGTCTGATCGTCGGAGAAGATGACCACCCGCGGCGGATTTCCCGTCTCGTCGGAGAGCGGCGATACCGATATCCGGTAGGTTCGCCGGCCCCGTGCTCCCGTCATCATCAAGGGCGCGACCGACGCTTCACCGCGGAACGCGTCGGCGATCCGGTGCTCCAGTTCGACGTTATGGATCGCTTCGATGATGTGGAGGCCGGTCGCGCGGCCGGAATCGAAGCCGAAAGTCGTTCCCGCTGCCGCGTTGGCAAACTCGACGCGCCGCTCGCGATTGACGAGGATGACGCCGATGGGCAGCGCGCCCACGAGCCGCGCAAAGCCGCTGTCGGCCGAAACCGGCGCCGGTTCCGCGGGTGCGGTCGCCGCATTCGATTCGCTCCGGGTGGAGTTCGCCGGCGGACGACGCGCGCGTGCCACGCCCAAACCCGCCGCGAGCCCGGCGATCAGCGCAATGAGCGACCACTCGAGGCCGGTCAAGCCTTGAACATGTACCCGCGGCTGCGAACGGTGAGAATGTGCCGCGGCGACCGCGAGTCTTCTTCTATCTTCTCGCGCAGCCAGCGAATGTGCACGCTGACCGTCTGCTGCTCGCCTTCGAAGTCGTAGCCCCACACCTTGTCGAGCAGCGTCTGACGCGTGACGACGCGGCCTTGATTCTCCATGAGCACGCGCAACAGGCCGAACTCCTTGGGCGCGAGAGAGACCTCCGCCCCGCGGACGGTGAGCTGCTGTCGCGACGGATCGAGGACGATGTTGCCCGAGACGATTGCCTCGTCGTGTCCGGCGGGCAGCGTGCTCTGGCGGCGCAGCCGAGCCTTGACCCGTGCCAGAAACTCGTGCAGAGCGAAGGGCTTGGTGACGTAGTCGTCCGCCCCGAGTTCCAACGCCAACACCTTGTCGATCTCCTGGTCCTTGGCGGTCAGCATGATGATCGGCACCGGACTGAACTTGCGGATTTCCTTGCAGGCTTCGACGCCGTCGAGCACCGGCAACATGATGTCGAGCACGACCAGGTCCGGCTGCTCGCGTTGCGCCATCGCGATCGCGCTGCGTCCGTCTCCCGCTGTAACGACGGCGTAACCGCTGCGTTCGAGATTGAAGCGAAGCGTTTGCAGGATCGCGGACTCGTCGTCCACGACGAGGATCGTCTTATTGAAGTCCGGACTCTTGGCGGCGGCCGCTCGCGGCGACCGCGTCTCCGACGTTCCATTCATACGCTTTTGCAATGGCGCTGTAGTCCAGCGCACCGTCCCCTTCTGCGGAGCGAGTGGTGTAGAGTTGGTATGCGAGCCCCGTCGCGGGCATGGGAAGGCTTGCGGCGCGAGCCGCGTCGAGCGCTGCGGCGAGATCCTTACGGAGCAGATCGAGCGCGAACCCGCCGCTGAAAGTCCCGGCCAGCCACGTCTTGGGCAACCACTGCGCGAGCAGGTAGTTCGAAGCCGTCGCGGACGCTAACACCTCGCGCACCGCATTCAGATCGGCGCCGGCGCGCTGCGCAAACGACAGTCCTTCGACGTTGGCGATCATCACGTTCGCGATGATGATCTGATTGACTAGCTTGACCGTCTCGCCCATCCCGACCGGTCCGAGATGGTGCGGAGCGCCCATAGCGCGCAGGACCGGTTCCGCACGCGAAAACGCCGACGACGACGCACCCACCATAATCGTCAGCGTGCCGTCCCGCGCGCGAGCCGGGCCGCCGCTGACCGGGGCGTCGACGAATTCGACGCCGCGCTCCGCCAGGCGCTGCGCGAAGCTCCGGGAGGCCACGGGCGAGATCGTGGACATGTCGATCACCAGCAAGCCGGCCTTAGCTCCCGCGGCGACGCCGCTCGGAGCGAAGAGTGCGTCCGCGACATCCGGAGCATCCGGCACGCAGATCACGATCGCATCCGCGTCGCGCGCCAGGGCGGCCGGATCCGGCGCCTCGGCGACCCCGTCGGCGCGCAACCGCTCGAGGGCCTCTCGACGCTTATGGACGCTCGCGGTGACGTCGAATCCGGCTCTGCGCAACGACCGAGCCATCGGCTCGCCCATCGCACCCAACCCGACGAATCCGACCCGGGCAATCACGAGCCGCCCCTTTGGGCGCGGACTCAGGATAACCTTCGGAACTCGGCGAAGGCGGCCGCATGACCACCGCCACCGCAACTCCCTCGATCGTGCGTCCGACTTTTGACGAGATGAACCTCTCCATCGGAAAACGGACGCGCCTGCATCGCTTCATGTACGAGCACGGCCCGGGGAACGGCACGCTGATGATGCTCCCGATCGATCAAGGTCTGGAACACGGACCGATCGACTTCTTCGACAATCCCGCTGCGATCGATACCGACTGGATCTATCGGCTCGCCGTCGAGGGGAATTTTTCCGGCGTCGCGCTGCACGTCGGCCTTGCCGAGAAGTATCAAAAACACTACGCCGGCCGCGTTCCGCTGCTGTTGAAGGTCAACGGTAAGACCAACATCCCGCCCGACGACGAGGCCTTTAGCCCGATGACGTCGTCGGCCGAAGACGCGGTTCGGCTGGGCGCCGACGCCGTCGGCTACACGCTGTACGTCGGCAGCCCTTCACAAGAGGTCGACATCGCGCAGTGTAACGACGTGCGCCGCGAGTGCGAACGCTACGGGATGCCGTTGGTCGTGTGGGCTTACCCGCGCGGCTCCGCCGTTAAGGCGAAGGGCGGCATCGATTCGCTCTACGCGGTCGATTATGCTGCGCGCGTCGCGTGCGAGATCGGCGCGGACGTCATCAAACTCAACGAGCCCGTCTGGAAGCCCGACGACGCGGCGAAGCTTCCGAAACCGTACAACACCCTTGCCTTTGACGACGTCGATGGTTTGCGAAAAGTCGTCAAGTCGGCCGGACGGAGCCTCGTCCTGGTCTCCGGTGGGAGCAAGATGGGCGACGACGCGACCATTCACAAGGCGCACGTCGCGATGGCCGCCGGCTGCGTCGGGCTCATCTTCGGCCGCAACATGTGGCAGCGCAAGTGGGACGAGGCGCTCTCGATGGCCTCGAGCATCCACGACGTTCTGGCGGAGTACGGCCAGCAGCAATAGCCTGACATTGCCATCGGAGCGAAGTCGAAGGATTAGGCGTGCAACGGGGCCTGCTGTGCGGCACAGTCCGCGCAGTACCAGCCCACCGCGCCGCCATGATCCTGCGGAACCATCTGCTCGCGCGGACCGCGGCGCCCGCATCCGGCGCACGCGTAGGTCGGGGCCCCGGCAGCGAGCCGTACCGCGCTCTCGTGACGCTTGGCGACGTAGAAAGTCAGGTAGATCGCCGCACCGATGACCCACGGCGCCCACGCGAAGAACGCGTCAAACGCGCTGCCGGAGATCTCCGCAATCACTTCTTGAAGTACTCAGCGTTAATCTCGGTGTAGTTTTGCCACTTTTCCGGCACGTCGGAATCGGCGAAGATCGCCTCTACCGGGCAAGCCGAAACGCAGGCGCCGCAGTCGATGCAGACCTCCGGATCGATGTACAGCATCTCATCCTCATCCTTGCCGTGTATGCAATCGACCGGACACACGTCGACACACGACTTGTCTTTGGTTCCGATGCACGGCTCGGTGATGATGTAGGCCATAGCGTTTCAGCTTCCCCGAAGAACAACCGTGCCCTTCAGGCCGCCGGCCGCCCGCGTATCGCGCGCAGCAACCACAACAACACGATCGCACCGATCAAAGCGCAGAGCATGCTTGGCAGATTGAACCCCGTAACGCCGACGTGGCCAAACAGTCCGTAGAGCCAGCCGCCGATCAGCGCGCCCACGATGCCGACGATTATGTCGGTAATGATGCCGCCGGGCGCTTCCCCGGGGACGATCCAGCGGGCGACCAAACCCACGATTAGGCCAAAAATGATCCAGGCAAGAATCCCCAACGTCTTCCTCCTTCGGCTTGCTGCCGCCGCACAGGGAGGTAGCTCTCCCGCGGTGGACGATACGACATTATGAAGCGTACTTTCCTCTGCCTCCTTGGCGCGTTTGCGCTCGCGACGGGCGGCGCCTTTGCCGACCCAACGGGCACCCAGATCACCGCCGGCGGAACGGGCAGCGTATCGATGCCGCCCGACGTCGCGACGGTTACCGCGGCCGTGGAGACGAGTTCCCAGAACGCCGGCGACGCGATCTCGCAAAACAATGCGGCGTACAACCGCGTCGTCACCGCACTCGAGAAGTCTGGCGTAACGCGCGACGACATCGCGCTGGCATACTACAACGTGAGTTATAATCCGCCGCCGCAAGTGACGCCGCCGAATCCAACCGGCGAGCGTTACGGATACACCGTCTCGCGCAACTTTTCCGTAAAGGTGCGGCAAATCGGCGACGCCGGACGCGTCAGCGACGCGTGCATGAGCTCGGGGGCCACGGCAATCAATGGGGTGAGCTTCGGGCTATCGAATCCCGCCGTCGCTCGCGAGCGCGCGACGGCAAACGCGGTCGCGGCGGCGCGTGCGAACGCCGAGGCGATCGCGCGGGCGGCCGCCCTGAGAATCGTCGGGATCAAGAGCATCGCCGTCATCAACGAGCCGTTCGGCCCGGTGCCGCTCATGCGCGCGGCCGCCGTGCCCTCGGCGCCGACGCAGTTCGACCAGTCCAACGTGAACGTCACCGTATCGGTGAGCGTCGTGTTCGTCGCCGAACCGTGACGAGGACGACGAAACCTCCCGCGGCGGAGCCTGGTAACATAGGCGATGACTTCTGAGTGTGAAGCCTGCGCCGCTCGTCCGGCCGTCACGTCGTACGGCGGACGCCGCCTCTGCAACGGCTGCGCGCAAAAACGGGCGGCGACCAGCGCGTTGCCCTTCGTCGGAGCCGCGCTGGCCGCGGCCGGCCTGATCGCGGGCAGCGCGATACTCGCCGAAAAAATGCAGGGCGGCGGAGCCGCCTCGCCGCTGGACGAGCTCGGCAAGCGCTTTCGCGGCGGTACGCCGACGCTGGCCGCATATTCACGCGATCTGACCGAGCTCGCGCGCAACGGTAAGCTGGATCCGGTCATCGGGCGCGATCGCGAAATCGACCGCGTCGTCTCGATTCTCGCTCGGCGCAGCAAAAACAATCCGTGTCTGGTCGGCGAGCCCGGCGTCGGCAAGACGGCCATCGTCGAAGGTCTCGCCGCACGCATCGTCGCCGGCAATGCGCCGGCGTCGCTGCGCGGAAAGCGCGTCCTAGCGCTATCTCTGGGCCCGCTGGTCGCCGGCACGAAATACCGCGGCGAATTCGAGGGCCGCGTCAAGCGCATTCTCGATGAGGTCAAGCGCAGCGCACGCGACGTCGTGCTCTTCATCGACGAGTTGCACACGCTCGTCGGAGCCGGCGCCGCCGAGGGCGCGCCGCTCGACCTGAGCACGATGATCAAGCCGGAGCTGGCGCGCGGTGACCTGCAGTGCATCGGCGCCACGACGTTCGACGACTACCGCAAGTACGTCGAATCCGATGCCGCGCTCGAGCGCCGGTTCCAGCCCGTCATGGTCGAAGAGCCGAGCATCGACGAGACGATCGGGATTCTTAGCGGCCTACGCGAGCGCTATGCGCGTCATCACAACGTCGTGATCGGCGAAGACGCGATCGAGGCGGCCGCGCAGCTCTCGGCCCGCTTCATCGCCGATCGCTTCTTGCCGGACAAGGCGATCGACCTCGTCGACGAGGCCGCCGCTTCCGTAGCGCTGGCGAACAAAGGCGCGGTCGAACGGCCTCTCGTCGGTCGCGCAGATGTCGCTGCGGTCGTAACGCGCTGGACGGGCATTCCGCAGGATTCGCTCACGGAATCGCAGGCCAACCGGCTCCTCGATCTCGAGCGCCTTCTCTCCAAGCGCGTCATCGGCCAAGCCCGCGCCATCGCGGCGGTGTCGGACGCGATCCGGCGCGCGCGTACCGGCTTGCACGACCCCCGCAAACCGCTGGGCACGTTTCTCTTCCGTGGCCCGAGCGGCGTGGGCAAGACGGAGCTCGCCAAGACGCTGGCCGAGGTGTTGTTTGGGAGCGAGGCGGCTCTGGTGCGCATCGACCTGGCCGAGTTCACCGAGCCGCACACGCTGTCGCGGCTGCTCGGTGCGCCGCCCGGTTACGCCGGCCACGACGAGCCGGGACAGCTCACCGAGCCGGTACGGCGGCGGCCGTACTGCGTCGTGCTGTTCGATGAGCTCGAGAAGGCCCACCCGGACGTCGCATCGATCCTGTTACAAATTCTCGACGACGGGCGCGTCACCGATTCCAAGGGGCGCACGATCGACTTCCGCCACACCCTCATCATTCTGACGACCAACCTGCAGGACGACGACCTCGCCCTCGCGTTGCGTTCGGAGCTGCTCGACCGAATCGACGAGATCGTGCCGTTCGAAGTGTTGGCGCTGCCGCAGATCGAGGCTATCGTTACGATTCACGTCGACGCCCTGGCGAAGCGACTCGGCGCGCGCAACGTCGCGCTCAACCTCTCCGACGAGGCGAAGCTCTACCTCGCTAAGGTATCGATGGGCGCCGGAAGCGGGGCCCGCTACGTGCAGCGCACCGTCTCACATTACGTCTCGACGCCGCTTTCGACGGCGCTGCTCCGGGGGGAGCTGCGCGAAGGCTCGGCAGCCGCCGTCACGCTCGAAGGCGACGCCCTACGCGTCCGCGCGGCTTAGGGAACTAGCGCGGTACCGGCGCTGGTCGCCGGCGCGAGCGCCAGCGCGAGCGGCGCGCTGATTCCGGTGGCGACGGTCGTCCACGACGCACCCGCGTAGGGGGGAGGATACTCGGTCACCGTGTTGTTCCCGTAATTGGCGACGTAGAGATTGCCGAGCATGTCGATCGCGAGCGCGATCGGCTCGCTCTGGCCGCCGACGATCGTCGCCGGCGAGCTCGCATACGGCGCGACGTATTCGGTCACGGTGTTCGCGCCCTGATTCGGCACGAAGAGATTAGCCGACGCGCTCAGGCCGATCGTGCCCTGTTCGTTGACGCCGTTGCTGATCGTAGCTATTGGCGCGCTCGAGCTCGAGAACGGCGGCGAGTACTCCACGACGGAGTTCGGCGTCGAATTGAGGTTCGCCACGAAGAGATTACCGCGCGAGTCGAGCGCGAGCGAATTCGGAGTATTGAGCCCTTTCGAAATGACCGTCGGAGTACCGCCGTAGGGCGGTGCGTACTCGCAGACGGTGTTTGCGGCGGAGTTGAGCACGAAGAGGTTGCCGCCCGCGTCGAGCCCGAGGCTCACGGGATCGTCCACGTTCGCGCTGATGACCTGCGACGGGCCGCCAACGTAGGGCGACGAGTACATCGTCACCGTATTGCTGCCGTTCCCGTTGGCCACGAAGAGATCTCCGCGTGCATCGACGGCGAGAGCCTGGGGATGATTCACGCCGTTCGCGATCGTGGCCGGTGCCTGATTATAAGGCGGCGCGTATTCGGTGATGCTGCCGGGCTGATCGGCGACGAATAGGTTGCCGGCCGCATCGAAGATCAGGGCCTGCGGATTGCTCACGCCGCTTGCGATCGTTGTGAGGGGCGTAGTTTGGCCGTAGGCGTAGAGCGTGACGGTGTTGATGTTGGAGTTCGCTACGCCCAGCAGCTGCCGGACGTCGACGCGCGCCGTGCCGCTGCAAACCGCGCCCGGTTGCGCGCAGAGGTTCGGTAGACCCTGATAGACGGCCGTAGCGCGCAAGATGCTCGAGCTCGCATTGATCGAGGCCGGACCCGAGACGTAGAATTCGTTCGGCGCAAGTGCACCCGCCTGACCGACGGCAAGCGGGAGCGAGCCGCCCGCCTGACTGAGCGAGAAGCTCGCGCCGGAGGTTCCGACGATGACGTTTTGATCGTCGTCGAGCATCTCGATGAGTAACGCGTGCTTCCCGGACCCGTAGAGGTCGATCCCGCCCTGCGCGTTTACGGCGCTCATTGACGAGGCGGGAACGATCTGCAGCTGCGCCGGCACGCCGCTTAGCGTGAGGTTGAGCGAGTTCGTCGCGCTCGTCGCGACGTTGAACGCCACCGCGGCGCCGCCGATCGTTCCCGTGTAGGTTCCCGCGGGGAGCGTCAGCGCGAGCTGGCAGCTCGTGCCGCCGGGCGCCGGCGAACAGCCGGTCGCGTTGGGTCCGACGGTCACGCTCTGCGTGATGCTCGTCGGACCGATCACGTTGATCGCGAGCACCTGCGTTCCGTTACCGGGACCGGCGGGGCCGGTTACGGGCGGCGGTGCGGTCGTGACCGGAACGGCCCCGCCCAAGGGCTGCGGCGCAACCGGCGACGGCAGAGCCGGCAGCGAAGGAGTCTTGGACAGCCCCGGATTCGTCTGACTCGCTGCCGGCACGAAGATGCGCACGACGGTGTTCCCCGCTCCGCTCGCGCCAAGGGATGCGCCCGCAGGCATGAGCGCGCCGCCTTGACCGCCGCCGCCCGCACAGCCCACAGCGCAGGCCGCCGCGGTCAGAGCCGCGGCGGCACGCAATGCGACCGTTTTGCCAACCACGACGCTACCGCAAGAGACGTTCGACGTTACCGCGCATGTCGGACGGTGAGAGCTCGCCGACGACGATCTTGCGAACGACTCCGCCGCGATCGATGAACACGTGCACCGGCAATCCGTTGACGTTGTATTGGTCGCGCAGCGTTCCGGCGTCGATCACGATGGGATAGTTGAGATGGTGCTCGTTGCGGAACAGCGACGCCTTGCGCGCGTTCTCGAGGACGTCTACGCCGACGACCTGCAAACCACGCGCGCCGTATTCGCGCTGCAGCGCGTCGAGCGCCGGAGCCTCTTGGTTACACGGCGGACACCACGTCGCAAAGAAGTTGAGGTAGATCGCCTTTCCATGCAGCGAAGCAAGCGTGAGCGACGGTCCGGGAAGGCTCGGCTCGCTCCAGCTCGGGGCGGCGCGTCCGATTCGAGCCGGGCCCGACGAGTCCGCCGGCGACGCGGTGCCTCCGCCGTGACCGCAGCCGGCAGCGGCGAGCGAGGCAAGCGCGGCCACGGCCACGACCCACCTAGCCATAGCTCGGATATCCGATCGCGCGCCGGTCCTGTAACATCTGTTCGATGAGTTCGCCGACGCCGGCGAAATGCCGCTGCTCGCGCACGTAGCGCAGCTCGCGTAACGCGAGCTCGCGCCCGTAGATCGTGTGCTGGAAGTCGCGCAGCCACGCCTCGACCGAGCGCGCCGTCCCGCCGAACTGCGGGTTCGTCCCGATCGAGACGAGCGCCGCGTAGTCGCGGCCGTCGTAGCGCGCCACGGCGGAGTACACGCCGTCTTTCGGCAAAAGCTTGATCGGGACGCGAACGTTCGCGGTGGGAAATCCCAACGCGTGGCCGCGACCGGCTCCGACTTCGACGACGCCGCGGATCTCGTACCCCGTGCCGCCCAAGAGACGATCGGCCTGCGCCACGTCGCCCTCCGCGATCAACGCTCGAATGCGCGTGCTCGAGATCCGTTCGTCGCCGTCGGCGACGTGCGCGACCGGTACGAACCCAATGCCGCGCTGCCTAAAATATTCTGCCATCATCGCAACGTCGCCGCCGCGCTTGTGACCGAATCGAAACGTCGATCCGACCACGACGCCGCCTATGCCGAGCCGCTCGACGAGCAGATCGAGAAACGCCTCGGGCCGCAGCGTCGCGATGTGATCGTCGAACGTCGCGAAGAAACACTCCTCGAAGCCGGCAGATGCCAGCAGACCGAGACGCTCTTCCGGCGTGGAGATCAGCGGCGGCTCCGTGCCTGGGCGCAGATGCGTCGCCGGGTGATTCGAGAAGGTCAAGGCTCCGGAGCGCCAACTCGGACGGCGCAGGCGCAGCGTCTGGCGCGCGATCTCGCGGTGGCCGCGATGAAACCCGTCGAAGAATCCAATCGCCAGGACGAGCGGGCGCACCGTGTTGCGCTCCAGCTCGTGACCGACTTTCAAACGAAAACCTTGCGCGGCGCGAGCAGCGTCCCGAGCGCCTCGCCGATGCCGACCAACGCCCGCGACTCGTCGCGAACGAACACGTGCCTCCCGGTGGCGCCCTCGGGCAGCGGAACGACGCGTCCAGCGCGAAAATCCGCCGATCCGCGCAGGTCCAGGACGATCGTCGGAAACGGGATGATGTGCTCGGGCGCGATGAGCGCGTCCTTCGGCGCGCGAGCGATCTCGTCGAGCGTGCGCGCCTCATACAGGACGAACGGCCCGGACGCCTCGCGCACGAGCGCGCCCATGTGACCAGGAACCCCGAGCGCGGTTCCGAGATCCTGGCACAACGTCCGCACGTAGGTGCCCTCGCTGCACGCCACGCGTAGCCTCGCGACGCCCTGCTCAGAGCCCGTCGAAGGATCCGTTCCGAGCATCGTCAGCCCGTAGATCGTGACGGCGCGCGGCCGCCGCTCGACGCTCTTACCTTCCCGAGCGAGCTCGTACAGCCGGCGTCCCTGATGGCGCGCGGCCGAGTACATCGGCGCGGTCTGCATGATTCGCCCCACGAACTGCGGCAGCAGCGCCTCGAGCCGTTGCGGCCAATCGTTGGGAGGAGCCGCGATCTCGATCGTCTCGCCGTGCGCGTCTTGCGTCGTCGTCGAGCGGCCGAGCGCGAGCGTGCAGACGTAGCTCTTGCGCTGGTCGGCGAGCAGAGGGATAAGTCGCGTCGCCTTGCCGATCGCCACCGGCAGAACCCCGGCGGCCTGCGGATCGAGCGTGCCCAGATGCCCGGCGGCGAGCTTACGATCGCCGGCGTAGAGCGCGTAGATTCGGCGCACGCGCGATACCGATTGCGCCGAGCTCGGGCCGGCAGGCTTGAATAGATTGACGAAACCGATCAAAAGCCGGCCCTAGAAAGACCGCTACAAACCTTCGGCGACGAGCGTCGCTTCGACGGCGGAAAACGCATCCGGCAGCGAACCGCGATACGTCAATCCGGAGGCCCGGAAATGGCCGCCGCCACCGAGTCGTCCAGCCGCCGCCTGAACGTTGATGCGCCCGCCCGAGCGCAAGCTCACGCGAATCTCGCCCTCGATCGCCTTGAACAACGCCGCGACGTCGACTCCTTCCTGGCCCAACAGCGCGTTGACGACGTCCTCCGTGTCTTCGCCGTCGGCTCCGGTTTCCGCGAGCATCGCATCGTCCACGTACGAGTAGCAGTAGCGGCCATCGTGCTCGAACCGCATCTTCTCGACGATGCGGCTCAGGAGCTTCGTCGCCGCGACGCGCTTGCGCAAGAATATCTCTTCGGTGATGTGCTCCTTGTCGGCGCCCAACCGCATCAGCTCGGCCGAGAGCTCCAGCGCCTCGGGCGTCGTGTTCGAGTGCATGAAGCCGCCGGTGTCGGTCATGATCGTCGCCAGAATGCATGTCGCGATCCGCGAGTCGAGCGGCGCACCCAGTCCACGCAGGATGTGCATCACGACGCTGCCGGTCGAGCACTCGTGCTCGAGAACGAAGTTGAGTTTGCCGAAAAGTGAGTTGCCGAGATGATGGTCGATGTCGAGCATATTTTCGCGATCGACCGGCGGCAGAAACTCACCGGCGCGGCGCCAGTCGCTCATGTCGCAGAACACGAACAACGTGTCCTGGGGCAAATCCGCCGGCAGCTCCCGCGACACGAGCTCTGCCTCCGGCAAGAAACGCAGGTTGCGCGGCACGCTGTCCTGCTGGAAGTACGCGACCCGCTTTCCGAGACGCTTGAGCGCAAGCCCCAGCGCCAGCCCCGCCCCGAGCGTGTCGCCGTCGGGTTTCACGTGGCTTACCATGACGAACGAGCTGCGCCGGCGCAGCTCCGCGACGACCTCTTGTGTCGACGCGACCCCGGGGGTGCTTTCGATCATTCGCCCTCTTCCGCCGGAGAGCGCGCCGCCGCCTCGCGAAGCGTCTTCGCGAGTTCGATGGCACGTTCGGCGGAGCGATCCTCGACGAACACGAGTTCCGGGGTGTGGCGCAAGTCGATCTTGCGCCCCAGCTCGCCGCGCAGAAATCGGCCCGCGTGCCTGAGCGCGTCCAGCGACTGACGCGCCTGATGGCGGTCGCCGATCACGGACACGAACACCTTGCAGTGCCGCAGATCGTCGCTCACTTCGGCATGCGTCACAGTCAGGAACGCGAGCCTCGGATCTTGCAGCTCCTGCGAGATCAGCGTTCCTAGGATGCGCTGGATCTCGTGATCGATCTTCGCCAAGCGCTGAACTTTCATGCTGCCGCTCCAATTGCTTGGAAGCCGAACCTGCTGCACGCGCATGAGCCGAGCGACGCCGAGCGCCGGATGCGCGAGGCGACCGTCCGCCGGCGCGATACGTCGCCGTCGAGGGCGCAGATCGCACGACGAGCGCGCAGCAGGTCCGATTTCACTTGTACGCTCACGCGCGTACCAATTCTGCTGCGACGCGTTCGAGCGCGTAGGCCTCGATGACGTCGCCTTCCTTGAGGTCCTGGAACTTCGCGATCTGGATGCCGCACTCGAAGCCTTCGGCGACCTCGCGCACGTCGTCCTTGAAGCGCCGCAGGCTCTCGATCTCTCCATCGAAGACGACGGCCGCATCCCGAATCACACGAGCCTTTGCGTTGCGCGTGATCTTGCCGCTCTGCACGTAGCATCCGACGATCGTGCCGACGCGGCTGACCTTGAAGACCTGCCGGACTTCGGCGCGGCCGAGCACGACCTCGCGCTCGACCGGCGAGAGCATGCCGCGCATCGCCTTCTTTAAATCGTCTTCGATCTCGTAGATGACTTGATAGAAGCGCAGGTCGACGCCCTCGTTCTCCGAGAGCCGCCGCGCCGTCTCGTCGGGACGAATGTTGAAACCGATCAGCACGCCGTTCGAGGCGCTGGCGAGATTGACGTCGTTGGGCGAAATAGCTCCCACGCCGCCGTGAATGACTCGGATCTCGACTTCCTCGGTCGAGAGCGATTCCATGCGGGCGCGCAGGGCTTCGAGCGAGCCCTGCCCGTCGGCTTTGATGATCAGATTGAGTACCTTCTTTCCCTCGGCCGGCATCGCCATGAAGGTCTCGAGCGATACGCGCTGCGAGCCGGTCGCGGCCATGCGCACGTCGCGGCGGCGCGTCGCGCGCTTCTCCGCGGTTTCGCGAGCCACGCGCTCGTCGCTCACGACCGAAAGCGTGTCACCTGCGGCGGGAACGTCCGAAAGTCCCATCACCTCGACGGGAATCGAGGGACCGGCCTTCTTCACTTGCTTGCCCTTGTCGTCGATCAGAGCGCGTACCTTTCCGAAGGTGCCGCCCGCGACGACGATATCGCCGACGCGCAACGTCCCGTTCTGCACGAGCACTGTGGCGACCGCGCCGCGACCGCGGTGCAGTGCCGACTCGATAACGACGCCGCTCGCGCGACGGTTCTTGTTCGCCCGCAGCTCGCGAATATCGGCCTCGAGGAGGACCGTATCGAGAAGGCTATCGATGCCGTCGCCGGTCTTGGCGGAGACGGGAACCATCTCGACGGTTCCGGCCCAGTCGACCGGCTGAAGGCCTTGCTCCATGAGCTGTTGCTTGACGCGATCCGGCTGTGCGTCGGGACGGTCCACCTTGTTGATCGCGACGACGATGGGAACGTTGGCCGCCCTGACATGCGCGATCGCCTCTTTCGTTTGGGGCATGACGCCGTCGTCAGCGGCGACGACGAGGATCGCGACGTCGGTGACCTTCGCTCCGCGGGCGCGCATCGCCGTGAACGCTTCGTGACCCGGCGTGTCCACGAAGGTAATCTTGCGCTCGTTCCGCTCGACGGTGTACGCGCCGATCTTCTGCGTGATGCCGCCCGCCTCGCCGGCGGCGACGTTCGCCTGCCGAATCTTGTCGAGCAACGACGTCTTGCCGTGATCGACGTGACCGAGCACCGTGACGACGGGCGGGCGCGCGGTCAGCATCTCTGGTTTGTCCTCTTCCTGCTCGACCGTCACTTCTTCGCCGGCTTCCTTGACGACGGCGTTGAAACCGAAGCGTTTCGCGATCTGAATCGCGACGTCGCTCGAGATGTTCTGATTGATCGTCGCCATCGTCCCGATCTTGATTAGCTCCGTGATGACGTCTCGCGCAGGCACGATCATCGACGTCGCGAGCTCCTGGACCGTCAGCAGATCCGGGATCGCGATCGTCTCCAGCGTGCGGGCGGGCGGTACGACGGCTGGCTCGCCCTTCTTCTTGCGTTGTCGCTGTTTGTCGAGCAGCAGCTCCTTCTCGCGATCCTTTTTGGCGGCGGCCTTATCCTCGTGCGTGCGAATGCGATCGCCCGGACGCCCGCCCGTCGATGGCGCGGGCATCTCGCCGGGCGCGCCGGGCCGCCCTGGCGCGGGGCGCGTACCGGGCGCGATCGGACGGAAGGGACCGTTACCGGCCGGACGGCGCGGCTGCGGCGGCATGGCGCGCGCCGGAGCGATCAGGCGTCCCGGGACCGGGCCGCCCTTACCACCCTGCCCAGGCATCGCCTCGCCTGGGCGCGGAGCGACCCCGGGCCGCCCCGGCAACCCGACCTGCGGGCCGGGTGAGGCGGACGCGGCAGTAGCCGGTGGAGGAGCTGGGCGGCGCGCAACTGACGGCTGGCCGGACGGCACGGGCCGCAGTTGAGGTATCGCCTCGGCTGCAGGACGTGCTCGCCTGGCCTCGGGCGGCGGCGCGGGAGGCGGGGCCGACGTCGTCGGCGCGGGAGGCTGCGAGGGACGGCCCGTTCCGACGACGGGGCGCAGGCGCTGGACCGGGGGTGCCGTCTCTGGTTTAGGTACGGGCGTCTTCGGCCGCACCTGGGCCGGTTTTGCCGCGACCGGCGGGGCCGCGGGTTTTGGAGCCGGCGGCTTCTCGCTGGGCTTTAGCAGCACGCTGCGGACCAGATCTGCGATCTGATCCGGAACAACGCTGAGCTGATTTCTTGCCTCGAAGACGCCGCCCAGGCGCTCGTTGAAGAGCGTCGTCAGCTCCTTTGAGGTGAGTCCGAGCTCTTTTGCGAGCTCGAAGATCCTTACTTTTCCGGCCAAATTCTCTCTCGAGCGCAGCGGCGCCCGAGTCCCATCAGTTGGTACGCGGAGCCCCAACCGATGGCTTTGGCTCCGCTAGGTGATCAAAGGGTCGCCCTCATCGGAGGGGACGTTTGTCGCGAGATTTCATGAGTTCGTTTCTTGCATGGGCTCCTTAATTATTAAACCATATTCGGCCGCTGCCGCGCCAAGCCCCGGGTACCGCTTGTTTTTACGCGCGCGTTCGGCGCACTCGGGAGAGCAAAGGTAGGCGCCGCGGCCCGCTTGTTTGCGGCGCGCCGCCGCCGGATCGGCATGCCAGCCTGCCGGCGTGCGCACGAACCTTGTGAGCTCGCCCTGCGCGAAGCGCCGGCGGCAACCGACGCAGCTGCGGGCCGGCTTACGCGCCGTCCTTCCCCAGGCGCTCGCGGCGGAACTCCTCGAGCTTTCGGATCAGCTCCGCGTCGATCTCGTCACCGGTCGGCTCCGGTGCCTCGCCGACGTCAGCCGTCACCTCGGTCGACGCGCGCTCAGCGCGGTCGGCGAGATAGCGCTCGCGCGCTTGAGACGCCTCGCTTTCGCTTGCGATGTCCAGCCGCCAACCCGTCAGGCGTGCGGCGAGCCTCACGTTCTGGCCGTCGCGCCCAATCGCCAGCGATAACTGATAATCGGGAACGACGACGAGCGCAACTCCGTCATCCGCGAAGAGTTCGACGCCGATGACCTTCGCCGGCGCCAGCGCGTTCATGATGAATGTCGCGGGCGTCGAATCGTATCGGATGATATCGACCTTCTCTCCGCGCAGGTTATCCGTGACGTTTGCAATCCGGCTCGACTTCGGCCCCAGGCACGCTCCGATCGGATCCACCTCCGCGCGATTGCTGCGAACCGCGACCTTCGACCGGCTCCCTGGGTCGCGCGCGATTGCCATGATCTCGACCGTTCCGTCCGCGATTTCGGGAACCTCGAGTTCGAGCAGACGCTGCACCAAGCCCTCGGCGGCGCGCGACAATATCACCTGCGGTCCCTTGGGCGACTTCTTGACATCGAGCACGTAGGCTCGAATGAAGTCGTTGATGCGGTAGGCCTCCCCCGGGACCTGCTCGTCGAGGTACATGACCGCCTCGTCGCGCCCCTCGAGTGTGATGTACATGTTGCGCTGCTCGTAGCGCTGCACCGTGCCGGTGACCAAGTCGTTGAGCTTGCGCACGTACTTGTTGTAGACGGTGTCGCGCTCCGCTTCCCGGATCCGCTGCACGATGACTTGCTTGGCCGTCTGTGCGGCGATCCGGCCGAAATCTTTCGGCGTCACCTCTTCGTCGTAGAAGTCTCCGGCCTGATATGGCGCTCCGGCCTTCTTCGCCGAAATCTCCAGCTTCGGATCCGCAACTTCATCCACGATGGTACGCCGGTGAAAGACGCGATAGGCGCCGCTCTGACGGTCGACGGTGACGATCGCGTTGGACTCGGTGCCGAAGTGGCGCTTGTACGCCGTCAGCAACGCGGCCTCGAGCGCCTCGAGCAGCATCTCGAACGAGATGTTTCGCTCCTTCGCGATGGAGTGAAGGACGTCGATCAGTTTATCGTCAGTTGCGGTATTTTCTGCTGTTGCCATGCAATTGTTTCCGTTGAAGCTTGTCGCGCTGAAAATCTTGGCGCGGGTCGTATTCCAGGCGAGCCGACTTGATCGCCGCGATCGGCAGCAAGAGTTCGCCGTCATCGGCGTCCACGACGACTGCTTCGCCGCGCAAGCCGCGCAGTAAGCCGCGGTGCGTCTTGGCTCCGTTGATCGTGAGCGTCGTCAGGATCCGCGCCCTCTGTCCCGCGAAGCGTTCGTAGTCGGCCTCCCTATAGAGTGGGCGATCGAGTCCCGCGGACTCGATCTCTAGAGTGTACGCCCCATCCTGAGCTCCCAGGCTCGCGTTGATGTACGCGGCGACGCGCTCGCACAGCGCGAAATCGACGCCTCCCGGACGATCTATCGTGACGGTCAGCTCGAGCGCACCGCGCCCCGGACGCACGTGATGCTGGACGATCTCGAGATCGTCGAACTGCCGATCGTGCACGATCGCGTCGAGCTGCTGCTCGAATGTCTCGGCGATTCTCGGTGCACCCTTGCTCATGATGGCGTGTGTTGGTTCCTTCGTTGCAGGCCTCTAGAAGCAGCGAAGCGCGGGACGACACCCACGCTCCTCTCATAAGACCCATTTTAGGATACCGAAAAGTGCGACGGGCCGCAACCCTCGCTGGGCGCGACCCCTCGCTCTGTTTTCCTATCTTGCGATCGGCGCGCCGCCGGAATATCGTCCGGCTGCCGTGGGCGCGCATAGGGCGCCCTTACTCGGCGCGTACATCGCGGGCCCGATGGCCCGGCGGATTTTGCGGTTCCAACCGCCCTCCTTCGTTCTTTACGAAGTGTGCCGGCCTGTCCGGCACGAGAAAATTGTAATGCGACAAAGATCGTTTTTCAAGCGGGAAACGGGCGCGCTCATGGCGACGAAACGGGCGACGGTGCGTATGGCACGAGCAGGCGGCCGTCGCACGGCTGCGACACCATGCCGTCCACGATCGGCGCGAGGCCCGCAGCGAACGGACTGAGAGGTGCGCGGCTTGCCGAGCCTCCCCCGCCGATCGCGATCTGCGTGCCGTTGGCGGGACCGCCGTGCAGGTCGCTATGCACGATCGAAGAGTCCGGGTTCCCCGAGTCGGCATACGCGCCGCGAAGCTGCTGTGGATAACGTACGAGCCATCCCGTGCAGATCGTCGTCGGGCCCGACTTGCGCGCGGCGGTGACCCACATCTTGACGCGCGCCTCGTTGCCCGTGTTCTTGACCTCGTAGATGTATTTCGTCGTCGCCAGAACGTCGGGCGGCGGCGTCGGCTCGAGCCGGCCCGCCAGCGAGTACGATGGCGTGTAGCTCCTGCTGTTAGGGTGGACCGGATTATTCGGCAGCAGCGAGCGCAGCTTCGCATTAATGTTCGGCGCCGTGCGTGCCTTGGGCGCCGCGGTCGCCCGCGGCCCGGGCCGCGGCGTCGGCGGGACGGCGATCGGTCGCGCGGGCGCCGCTTGCGCCTTCGGCCCGGCACCGGTGCGCGGACCGGGGGAGGCGCCGCCGCTCGGCCCTGGGCTCGGTGCGGTTCCAGCCGTCTTTGCGACCGCAGTCGCACTCGTCGGGCTGGGACTGGGCACGCCGGCGCGCTGCGCCGGCAACGCGGACGCTCGGATCTCGGGTGCGGCGCTCGCCGCCGGACTTGCGTGTGCGATCGCCGCGGCCGCCGGTGACGCTCGCGGCAGCGCCGGGGCCGGCGTCGCCGCCCGAGCCGTCGCGCGGATCAGCGGAGCGGCTTTGGGGGACGGACGCGCCGACGGCGCACTCGTCGGGACGGGCGAAGGAGCGACCGTGGGCGGAGGCTTCAGAGCTACCGCGACTGGCGCGACGGTCGGCACGCTGACCGGGGCGGCGGGCAGTTCGTTGCGCGGCTGCGTTTCGAAGATGTTCTGAGTCGGCTGCGGATTGGGTTGCGGCGTTTGCTGTGGGATTGGACGCGGGTTGGGCGGCGCGGTTGGGGCGATCTTCGCCAACTCGTGGCGATTGACGGGCTCGCGTTGCGATTGCACTTGCGCGAGCGGCGCCTGTTGCAGCGGCGCGATGGTCGGAACGCGGGGAACCGGAGGAACGGCACGAACGGCGGCCGGCTGATTTGCGACCGCCACCGGCGACGTACGGGCTACCGTAATCACCTCGCCGCCCTGCACGCTCTCCGTCGCGCCCTGGCGCGACGAACTCACGAGAACCGTGAAGAGCAAAGCGGCAAGCAGCGCATGCATAATCAGCGAGGCTAGGAAGCTCCCCGCGAGTCGCTCCGGATAGCGCCGGTCCCGCGGATCGCGCTCGAACGTCACGGCGAGGGGTTAAGTGCGCTTAATCGAGCGCAGGAGCCTGCCAATGCGGCCGCACAAGGCAAGGCACCTCATGGAATCGGTTTTGCAGAAGCGCACGAAGATCGTGGCGACGGTTGGACCGGCCTCGCGCGACCCGGCGATCCTGCGATCGCTCTTTGTCTCCGGAGCCAACGTGCTGCGTCTCAACTTTTCACACGGCACGCCGGACGAGCACGGTCGAGTGATCGAGAGCGCGCGCACCATCGCTGACGAGCTCGGCATTCACACCGCGCTCTTACAAGATCTCCCCGGCCCCAAGGTGCGCACGGGGCCGCTCGCCGGCGGCGCGGGCTCGGTGCGGCTGGAGCGCGGGTCACGCTTCGTCATCACGTCCGAGGCCGTGGACGGAACGAAGGACCGCGTCAGCACGACGTATCGCGACCTACCCGCGGATGTGGCGATTGGAAAGCACCTGTATCTGCAAGACGGCCAGATCGCGCTGCTGATCGTGGGAAAGAGCGCCACCGAGATCGAGACCGCCGTCGAGTTCGGAGGCGACCTGCGCCCCTCCCAAGGCATCAACTACTCCGAGGGCTCGCTGAACATCCCATCGGTAACCAAGCGCGACCTTGAGTTCCTGCAGTTCGGACTCGAGCACGGCGTCGACTACGTCGCGATCTCGTTCGTGCGCTCGGCGGAGGACGTCGAACGCGTGAAGGCCTTCATCGAAGAACGCGGCCAACGCGTGCCCGTGATCGCAAAGATCGAGAAGCATGAGGCGCTGGCCCATCTCGACCAGATCATAGACGTCGCCGACGGCGTCATGGTCGCGCGCGGTGACTTAGGCATCGAGATCCCCATCGAAACGGTGCCGATTGTCCAGAAGGAGATCATCGCGAAGTGCAATCGCGCGAGCAAGCCGGTCGTCACCGCCACGCAAATGCTCGAGTCGATGATCGCCTCTCCGCGCCCTACGCGCGCGGAGGCGACTGACGTCGCCAACGCGATCCTCGACGGCACCGATGCCGTGATGCTTTCGGGTGAGACAGCGCTCGGCGTGTATCCGACCGAGGCGGTGCGGACCATGGCCGAAATTGCGCGCGCGGTGGAACCGCACTATCCGCACGCGTCGCTGCGCGATCGGCGCCTGGAGAACTTCGAACCCACGATCGCCTCGTCGCTCGCGGAAGCCGCGACCCGCGCGAGCGCGGAGCTGAAGATTCCCTACATCGTTACCGGGACGACCACGGGTAACACGGCGCATCACATCGCCGCGTTCCGGCCGCAAGCGCACATCGTCGCGCTCACGCCGGATCGACGGGTGGCGCGGAAGCTGGCGCTCCTGTGGGGCACCGAGGCGCTGCTGATCGATACCTACTCCTCGATCGACGTCCTGCTCTATATGACCGAGCGCCAGATGGTCCACGAGGGGCTGGTGCGATCCGGCGACCTCATTGCGTTCACGACCGGAATGCCCGTCGGTTCGGGAGGCACGAACGTTCTGAAGATCCACCAGATACCGTGACGACGACGGGCACGCGTGGCGCAGGACTCGTCGCCTTTGCCGCGCTTGTTTCTACGCTCGCCACGCCAGCCGGCACGAGCGCGACAGATCAAACGGCAGCGAAAATTCTCGGCGGACTCGAAAGCAAGTATTATATCGCTGGGGCGCCGCGCGTTGAACACACTTTGGCCGAGCGCATGCGGTACTATCGCGTACCGGCAGTGAGCATCGCCGTGATCGACCATTATCGCATCGCGTGGACCTACGCGGCCGGGCTGCGCGACGCGGCCTCCGATGCCCCGGCCTCGACGGCAACGCTCTTTCAGGCGGCCTCCATGAGCAAGCCGGTCGCCGCCGCCGCAATCCTCGCATTGTTCGAGGCGAAACACCTCAACTTGGACGCAGACGTCAACACGATGCTCGCGTCCTGGCACGTCCCCCCTCCACCCCGCGACTCACCCGAGCGCGTAACGATGCGGCGTCTGTTGAGCCACTCGGCCGGCATCAACGTCCATGGATTCGTTGGTTACGATCGCGACGCGCCGCTGCCCAGCCTCGTGCAAGTGCTCGACGGCGCGCCTCCGGCGAACAGCGAACCGATCCGCGTGACGGTGGTACCGGGCGCCGCGACGCAATACTCCGGCGGGGGCACCTCGATCGCGCAGCAACTCGCCGTCGACGTCAGCGGCGAACCGTTTCCGGAGTTCATGCGAACGATGCTGCTGGCGCCGCTCGGCATGACGAATAGCACCTTCGACCAGCCGCTTCCGCGAGCGCTCTGGCCGCGTGCCGCGAACGGATACTACGTGAGCGGGAAGCCGGTGCATCGCGGCTGGCACGTTTACCCGACG
The DNA here is from genome assembly GCA_963723485.1 of Vulcanimicrobiota bacterium. Lineage (GTDB taxonomy): Bacteria > Vulcanimicrobiota > Vulcanimicrobiia > Vulcanimicrobiales > Vulcanimicrobiaceae > Cybelea. The sequence goes on from CAVRQS010000003.1 coordinate 872,829, forward strand.
ATGGCGGCGGCCGGACTGTGGACGACGCCGTCGGATCTCGCAGCCTTCGTGATCGCGGTTCAAAACGCGCTGCGTGGCAGGGCCAAGCCTCCGATCGACGCGACCGTCGCGCGAGAAATGACCACGCGCGCCTCGGATGGATTCGGGTTGGGCCCGGAAGTGCTGCCCGGCTACTTCGAGCACAACGGCGCGAACGAGGGATTCCAAGGAATCTTCATCGGCCTCGACCAGGGCGGCAAAGGCGTCGCCGTCATGACCAATTCGGACGCCGGCCTCCGGCTCGCCGACGAGGTCGTGCATTCGGTAGCAAAGGCGTACCGTTGGCCGATTCTTCAACCCCAGCCAAAGAACGCTATTCCGCTTACTGCCGCCGCGATGCGCGACGTCGCCGGGACGTACGCAGCGACGCTCGGAGGCGAACCTATAGCGCTCGCCGTGACGATCGGCAAACGCGGCGGAGCGCAGGAGCTCTTCGTGCGTAGTTCGTTCGACAGCTCGCCGTCGCGACTCTACGCCGAGGCATCGTTGCACTTCTTCACGCTCACCGGCGCTTCGCTCGTTTTCTCACGCGACGAGCACGGACGAGTGACGTCGGTGCTGCTCGGCGACACGAAGCTCGAACGGCTTCCCTAGGAGCCTGTAGGGTTATGGTCGTTTTCGTATCCGGCGCCGAATTTTCTCCGAAGACGAGGAGCGATGAGCGACAAAAGCAGCGCTTTGCGAGCGAAGAGCGACAAAGTACTCGGAGAAAAGGCGGCCCGGAGACGAGAATGCACGATAACCCTACAGGCTCCTAGCGCACGCCCGACCTGCGCGTCGCGACGGCAAGCAGCGTACGGGCGTGGCGCATCGCGGCATCGTGCGTCTCGCCGGAGAGCATGCGCGCGATCTCGGCTTCCCGCTGCTTGGTGCCGCGCAGCTCGCGCACGCCGATCGTAGTGACGCCCGCGCGCTCCGTTTTATCCAGAACGTAGTGACGGTCGGCCCAGGTCGCCAACTGCGCAAGGTGCGTCACGCAGACGACTTGTTCGCGTCGCGCGAGCTCACCGATACGCGCTCCGACCGCCATCGCGGTGGCGCCGCCGATCGCGGTGTCGATCTCGTCGAAAACCAGCGCACTCCGTTCGTCTCGCGCGCCGGAGAGAACGACGACGAGCGCGAGCAGGACGCGTGAGAGCTCGCCGCCCGACGCGACGCGCGCCAGCGGACGAGCCGGCTCGCCCGCGTTGGCGGCGAAGAGAAACTCAACCCGCTCCGCGCCACGCGGACCGATGCGCTCGAGCGGCTCGAACGCGATGTCGAACGAGCCCGATCCGAGCGCGATGTCGCCGAACTCCGCGAGAACTCGCCTGCGCAGCGCCGCGGCGGCCTTCTTGCGCTGTCGGGTGAGCGACGCGGCGGCAGCCTCGAGCTCGCGTTGCGCGGCATCCGCGTGCGCGCGATGCTCGGCGATCGAGCGATCGCGGTTTTCGTACTCATCGATCGTTCGCCGCTGTCGCTGCGCGAGTTCGACGAGCTCGGCGACACCGCAGCCGTACTTGCGCTCCAGCCGATCGAGCAAGTCCAGCCGCGCGTTGATCGCCTCGAGCTCCGCTGGGTCGAACTCGGTAGCATCCGCCGCGCGCGCGATCTCGGCGGCAAGATCGCCTGCCTCGGCCTGCAGCGCCGCGGCGCGCTGCGCCATCTCCCGCAGCGCCGAATCGTAGCGTTCCACGCTGCCGAGCGCGACGGCGGCCGCACCCAGACCCTCGAGCGCGCCGCCGTCGTCGTTAGCGAGCGTTCCGCGTGCCGACTGCAGCGCCGTGGCGATCCGCTCGATGTTGTCGAGATACCGCCGCCGTTCGTCGAGGCGCTCCTCCTCGTCCGGCTGCAGCCGCGCCTCATCGATCTCGCGCACGGTGAAGCACGCGTCGTCGTAACGCTCCCGCGCGCGGCGCTCGTCCTGCGCGAGCGCGGACAGCGCCTCCGTGGCCGCCTCGAATCTCGCATGGGCTCCGGCGACGGCGGCGCGCGCGTCGATCGCGGCACCGCCGGCGAAACGATCGAGCAGATGGAGATGGTAGGACGGCGACAGCAAACGCTGCGCCTCATGCTGCCCGACGATCTCCGCGATAGCATCGCCGATTTCGCGGACGTACGCCGCCGTCGCGGCGCGGCCGTTGACGCGCACGCTGGAGCGTCCCGCCTCCGTCATCTCGCGCGCGATGCTACCCCGTTCACCCGCGTCGAGCTCGAAGCCGTCCGCACCGAGCCGCTCGCGCAGCGCATCGTCGGGATCGAACGCGAGCGTGACGACGGCGCGGCGCTCGCCGCGCCGAACCGCGTCGGCGCCGGCTCGCGCGCCCAGCGCGAAATCCAAGGCACCCAACAGCATCGTCTTACCGGACCCCGTCTCGCCGGTGAAGATCGTCGCGCCCTCTGCGAGTTCGACGTCGGCGCACGCGATCAGACCGTAGTTCTCGATCTCCAGTCGTCGGAGCACTACCGACGCGGATCTTTGATCGAAACGCCCCAGAGCATCTTCGCCTCGAGCCGCTCGAGGAAATGCAGCGGCGTCGTTCGAGCGAAGTAAACGCGCTTGGGGTGGCAGCGGATCACGACGCTCGAATTCGGCGCAACCTCGGATAGAACGTCGCCATCGCATTCGAGATGCGCCTGCGCGCTCTCGGCGTCGGACGTGATCTCGATGCGGGACGTGATCGGTACGATCAAAGGGCGCGAGAAGAGCGTGTGCGCGAGGAGCGGGACGACGCCGAACGCCTCGACGCTCGGCGCGATCAGCGAGCCGCCCGCAGAGAGGAAGTACGCCGTCGATCCCGTCGGCGTTGCTACGCAGACCCCGTCGGCAGCGATGCGCGTTATCGCGCCGGTCTCGAAGCGCAGGCCGAACGGCACGATGCGCGAGACCTCACCCTTGCGCACGACGACGTCGTTCAGCGCGAAGAAACGCTGGTCGCCATACTCGGCCTGCAGCGCGGTTCGCTCGTCCATGAAGAGGCCGCGCTCGACGAGCGCCGGAAGATCCGAGAGGCGCGGATCATCCTCGTCGAGCTCCGTGAGAAAGCCCAGGCGTCCGGTGTTGATGCCGAGCAGCGGAACGTCCTCGTCGACCGCCATGCGGGCGGCTCGCAGCAGCGTTCCGTCGCCGCCCACCGTGATCAGGAGCGACACGCCGGTCGCGACCTTTCCTTCGACCACCTCGAATCCGCCGGCGCGAAAGTCGGATGCGACGCGGCTAGCGATCGAGCGGGCGTGTTCGCGAGCCGTATCGACGTAGAGGCCGACGATCTTCTCTTTGATGGCCAGCAGCATCGTCATTGCGGGGTACTTTCGTCAAGCACCGCCTCGATTCGTGCGTCGTCGAACGGCGTACCGGTGCGCCGCAGCTCGACCAGGAACTCGCGATTGCCCGCGGGCCCGAGAAGCGGCGACGCCGCGAGCGCCACCGGCTGCAGGCCGAGAGCGAGCGCGGCCCCGCGTAGCTCGCGCAGCACGGCGGCGTGCGTGGAGCGGTCGCGCACGACGCCGCCCGAGCCGACGCGTTTCCGGCCCGCCTCGAACTGCGGCTTGAGTAGCGCGACAATCGCCCCGTTCTCACGAAGATAGCTTACGGCTCGCGCCAAGATCGTCCGCAGCGAGATGAACGACGCGTCGATCGCGATGACGTCGAATCCGGATGAGAACGCGTCGTCGCCGAGCAGCCGAAAGTTAGTGCGCTCCATGACGCGAACGCGAGGGTCGTTGCGCAATCGCCAGTCGAGCTGTCCGTATCCGACGTCGACGGAGGTAACGCGGCGTGCGCCGTGCTGCAACAGGCAATCGGTGAAGCCTCCGGTCGAGGCGCCGACGTCGAGCGCATCGGCACCGCGGACGTCGACGCCGAAGGCGATCAACCCACGCTCGAGCTTCTCTCCGCCTCGGCTGACGAAGCGCCGCGGCTGAGCCACGACGATTTGTGCGTCCGGCGCGACGTTCTGGCCCGCCTTCGTGGCGACGACCCCGTCGACGCTGACGCGACCTTCCATGATGAGGCTGCGAGCCTGCGAGCGAGTGATGCTGTTGCCGTCGGCGACCGCGGAGTCCAGCCGGAGGTTCATTGACGCGCCTAAAACGGTATCTGCTCGTCCGGCTTAGTTTCCGCCATAGCCTCGTCGATCTGCGCCTGCCTGTTCTTGAGAAGCAGCTCGCACTCGCGAGTTAAAACCTTACCCTCTTTGAACAACGCGATCGCCCGATCGAGCTTGGTGTTTTCGTCTTCCAGTTCTTTGACGATCGCATCGATACGCTCGAGTTTCGCTTCAAAATCGGGATTTGCGTCACTCATCTTCGAGAACCCCTTCGACGCTTGCAGCGAGCCTCCCGTGAAAGAGTCGCGCTTCGATTACGTCTCCAACCGAGACTTCCGCGGCGTTGCGGAGCGTGCGTCCGGCATGCGTGACGATCGCGTATCCCCGCTCCAGTGGACCCTCCGGATTCAAAGAGAGAAGCCGGCTGCGCGCAAGCACCAACGCGTTCGTTCGTTTCGAAACGATCCGGTCGCGCGCCGCATCGAGTTTCAGGAAACTCGTCGCCAGGCGCGTTCTTCGCTCGGCAAGACGGTGGCTTGGATTGCGTCGCTCGATACGATTCTCTAATTGCAGCAGGCGCTCTCGCTGTTGCGAGAGACGGCGATCGATGGCCCGCCGAAGACGTTGTTCGGCAGCGTCTCGATCGCGCGCAAGTCTAACGACCTTCCTGTCGATAGCGTTGTAGAGCAGGCGCTTTTGGTGGGTGATTCGGGCGGTCACCTCGGCCCACGATCCGGCGATGTACTCCGCCGCCGCCGTGGGCGTCTTGAAAACGGCGTCAGCGGCCTCGTCGGCGAGGTGCCGGTCACCGGTATGCCCGATCGCCGTAACGACGGGATGGCGGGCCCGAACGATCGCACGCACGACCGCCTCCGTGTTGAATGGATAACGATCTTCGTAGGATCCCCCGCCCCGAACGACGACGATCGCTTCGACTTTGGAGCGCGACGCGCGATCGATAGCCTCTGCGATGTCGATTTCGGCGCCGTCTCCTTGAACGCGGGTTTCAATGAAGGTGACGGCGACGTGAGGCGACTTCTCGCGCAGCGTTGTCTCAAAGTCTTCGGCACCTTGACCGCGCGCCGAGACTAGCGCGACGCGATGAGGAAACCGGGAGACCTGCCGCTTACGTTCCGCATCGAAAAGGCCCTCGGCCTGGAGGCGCTTGCGTAGGGCTTCGACCTTGGCGGCGATTGCGCCGACTCCGAGCGGCGCAATGGCGACGACCCGCAATTGATACTCACTGCTTTTTTCCCAGATGCCGATCGCGCCGGTCGCGACGACCGCAACGCCGTCCTGGACCGGGGGGAACTTTCGGACTTCTTTCCAGCCTGCGAAGCATTTCAATATCGCGCGGCTGTCTTTCAGACTGAAGAAGACGTTGCCGCTCGGTTGCGGCTTCCAACCGGATATCTCACCCTCGATGGCGATGTGCGACAGCTCGGGGCGCCTCTCGAGCCAGCGCTGGAGGCGCAACGAGAACTGCGAAACCGTGAGCTGGAGAATCTGCGATTCCCGCTCGAAGAGCGCCATCTCCGAATTCAGGGGACCGGCGTCGGGGACGGCGGCAATGTCGGAGACTCCGTCGGCGGCGGCGCAAGCGTCGGCAACTCGGCCGGCGGCGTCGCGTTGTCGGGCGGCATCGTGGGCTGCGGCATGTTTGGGGCGACGTATGCATTTGTGGTATCGCCCGTCGCATCGTAGCCGGTCCCGTATCCTCCGCACGACGACTCCGTTCCCTTCAGATAGTACTCGCCGCCGCAGGCCTTGACGACCTCGTCGGCCGGGAACGGGAAATCGTGCCGCGGAGTCCCGGCGAGCGCGGCCTTCATGAAGCGCGCCCAAATTCGCGCCGGGATGTTGCCGCCGTAGGATTCGTTCATCGGCGTGTAGTCGTCGTTGCCGAGCCAGACGGCGGCGACGAGGTCCGGCGTGTAGCCGACGAACCACGCATCGCGGAAGTCGGAGGTGGTTCCCGTCTTCCCGGCCGCCGGGCGTCCGATGATCGCGTTGGGATAACCCGTGCCGTGATTGATCACGTCTTCGAAGATCGATGTCATGATGTACGCCGTTCCGACGCTGACGACGTCGTTGGCCTGCGGAAAACGATCGTCTAGAACGATGCTTCCCAGCGAGTCCTTGACGAGACGAAACGGCGTCGGATCTACGTGGAGCCCCTGATTGGCCAGCGTCGAATAGCCGCTGGCCTGATCGAGCACCGTCAGCACGGACGAACCCAGGGCGAGCGACAGGTTCGCCTCCAGGGGCGACGTGACTCCCATCCGGTGCGCGTAGTCGATCACTCGGTCCAATCCCACGCGCTCGGCGAGCTTGACGGCGACGATGTTGCGCGACATGACCAGCGCCTCGCGCAGCGTTATCGCGCCCATGTAACTGTGATCGTCGTCGAGCGGATACCACTGCGTCCCGTCGCCCATCGGGTAGCTCACGGGGGAGTCGTCGATGACCGTCGAGGCGGGGAGCCCTGAGTCGATCGCCGCCGTGTAGTCGTAGATTTTAAACGATGAGCCAGGCTGGCGCCGCGCCTGCCACGCGCGATTGAACTGATTGCGCAGCGAGAATCCCGTTCCGCCGATCATGGCGACGATCTCGCCCGTTGATGGGCGCAGCGCGACGAGGGCCGCCTGGTGCGCGCCGATGCCTTCTGCGATCGCCTGACGCACGCCCCAGTCAATCGCCTCCTGGCCGATCTGCTGAATGCGCGGATCCATCGTCGTGTACACCTGCAGCCCGCCCTCGTTCACGGCGCTCTTGCCGAAGAGCCGCTCGAGCTGCGCGATCGCATAGGTCGTGAAGTAAGGGTCACGGTATCCTTGCAGGCCCGGCGCGCGCTGCGCAATGAGACCCAGGGGCGCGGAGTAGGCAGCGTCGGCCTGCGCGGCGGTGACGTAGCCGCTCTCGACCATGCGGTCTAGTACGTGGCGCTCGCGATCGGTCGCGAGCGCGAGATTCGAGAACGGCGAGTACACGGACGGCGCGGCCACCACGCCGGCCAGCATGGCCGCCTGGGCGAGCGTAAGTTTATCGACGCTACGCCCGAAATAGGTGTGCGCGGCCGCGTCGACGCCGTAGGCGCCGGCGCCGAGGTAGATGATGTTGAGATAACGCTCGAGGATCTCGTCCTTCGTGTAGTAGCGCTCGATCTCGATGGCGAGCAGCGCCTCCTGCACCTTGCGCGCGATCGAGACTTGGTCGGTCAGAAACAGCCGGCGCGCGAGCTGTTGCGTGATCGTGGACGCACCCTGAAGCTGCTGATGCGTGAGGTCCGCGAACGTCGCGCGCACGATCCCGCCGATGTCGACGCCGTGGTGGTAATAGAAGTTGTGATCCTCGTTGGCGATGAACGCGTCGCGCACCATGACCGGGATGCGCGAGATCGGAACCCAGACCCGGTTCTCCTTGTAGACCGAAGCGAGTAGCGTTCCGTCGCGTGCGTAGATGCGTGTCGTGCTCGCGGGCTGGTAATCCGCCATGCGGCTGATATCGGGAAGGTTGCGCGCGTACGCGGCCACCATCCCGGCAATAGCACCGATCGCAAACAGCAGCAAGAGCAGCGCGGTGACGCCGATACCGGTCCACACACGGTTCGCGCGACCGCCGCGCTTAGGAGTCCGTCGGCTCTTTGGCATTGGCGACGGCACTCAGTACGCCGTTGACGAACCGGCCGGAGTCCTGGGTGGAGAAGCGTTTGGCGAGGGCGACCGCCTCGTTGATCGCGACCGCGGTCGGCGTTTCGGGGCGGCAGCGCAGTTCATATGTTGCCATCTCTAAGAGCAATCGGTCGATCGTCGGCAGGCGTTCGATCGCCCAACCTTCCAAGAGCGGGCTAACGATACGATCCGCTTTCGGAGCGTATTCGAGCGTGCCCAGCGCAAGCTCCTCGACGAACGATCGCTCCTGACCCTCCTCGTTCTCGCCCACGACGTCGCGCAGCGCCTCGCCCGGCTCGCGATCCCCTACGACGACGGAATAAAGCACCTTGAGCGCCTGTTCGCGCGCGGCGCGGCGGGAACTCATCGACGCGTCGGCTCCTTGACCAGGAGCTCGATGTCGTAGCGTCCGGTCCGAAACGCGTCGCTTGAAAGAACCTCGAGGCATAGATCGACGGTCGTGCTGACGCCCTCGATCAGGGTTTCGCGCAGTGCTCGCTCCATCCGCGCGATCGCAACCTCGCGCGTGTCGCCAAACGCGACGACCTTGGCGATCATCGAATCGTAATACGGAGGGATGGTCGCGCCCGCATAGACGTGCGTGTCGACACGGATACCTGGGCCGGCCGGAAAGACGAGTTTCGAAACCGTCCCCGCGGCCGGGGCGAAGTTGTTCTGCGGATCTTCGGCGTTGATCCGGCACTCGATGGCGTGCCCCCGAGCGGCCAGGTCGCTCTGCGCGTATCCCAGCGGTTCTCCCGCCGCGATCCGAATTTGCTCCTTGACGAGGTCGATGTTGTAAACCATCTCGGTGACCGGATGCTCTACTTGAATGCGCGTATTCATCTCCATGAAGTAGACGTCGTCGCCGGCGACGAGAAACTCGAGCGTCCCCGCGTTGCTATATCCCACGTAGCGCGAGGCGCGCAACGCCATGTCGTGGAGCGCGCCGCGAACGCGCGCGGCCAGATTCGGCGCCGGCGTCTCCTCGATGACCTTTTGATGCGACGGTTTCTGCACCGAGCAGTCGCGCTCGCCCAGGTGAACGAGATTGCTGAACTCGTCGCCCAGCACTTGCACCTCGATGTGGCGCGGCGCGACGATCAGCTTCTCGATATACACGCGACCGTCTTTGAAGCTGGCCTCGGCCTCGGCCGTCGCCCCGGCAAATGCGCGCGGCAACTCCGAGGCGTCGCGAACGACGCGCATGCCTCGTCCGCCGCCGCCCGCGGTGGCCTTGAGCAGGACCGGATAGCCGATGGAGGCCGCCATGGCGTGTGCCTCCTCCGGCGAGCCGAGCACGTCGCTGCCCGGCGTCGTCGCGACGCCCGCCTCGCGGACGACCCTCTTCGCGATCGCCTTGTCGCCCATCAGCGCGATGACGCTCGGTTTTGGGCCGATGAACGTCAGGCCGTGGTCGCCGCAGATCTCGGCGAAGCGCGCGTTTTCCGCGAGAAATCCGTAGCCCGGATGGATCGCGTCACAGCCGGTGATCAACGCAGTTGAGATGATGTTTGGGATGTTGAGGTACGAGCGCGCCGCCGGCCCGGGCCCCACGCAGAACGCTTCATCCGCCTGCCGGGCGTGCAGCGAGTCGCGATCCGCCTCCGAGAAGATCGCGACGGTGGCGACGCCGAGCTCTTGGCACGCGCGGTTGATCCGCAGCGCGATCTCGCCGCGGTTGGCGATCAACACCTTACGAAACATGTGCCCGGCCCTAAGCTCGCGCGATCGCGAAGAGCGGCTGTCCGTATTCGACCGGCGCCCCGTCCGAGGCCGAGATCGAAACGACGCGGCCGGGGCCCATGCTGTGAACGGGCGTTCGAATACCGAGCGCCTCGATATATCCGAGCTCGCGATCGCCCTCGACGAACTCGCCCCCCGCGGGGGCAGGACGGCTTGCGTGAAAGATTCCCACGAGATCGGCCTTGATCGTGTCGACGCGCGGCCGAAGCGTCGCGGCCGCCGAACGATCGGATGCCCCGGCGGCGGCGCCCGCCTTCGCAGCGCGACGCGCGACTTCGATCTCATCGCCCCGACGCGCAATTCGTACGCGAAGGGCGTCGTCGCCGTCGAGAAATTGCGCGATCGCGCGCACTCGTTCCGCGAGGGAATGGGTTCCTTGCCCGGGCATGCCGGCAACGCTTTCGCTCCAAGGAGCAACGGACCTGGCTTCGCGATCGGGCAACGCGTCGCGCATCGCGGCGAAGCGTGCATCGATTTGGGCCAACGGTACCAAAACGAAGGCACGCTCGCGCATGCGCGGATGCGGAACGCGCAAGTCCTCTTCGGCGACGTCGAGCTCGTCGTAGAGCAGCAAATCGAGATCGATGACACGCGGTCCCCAGCGTTCGCCGGGCGTGCGCCCCAGGCTCCTCTCCGCGGCTTGCAATGCGTCCAAAAGCTGATGTGGCGAGAGCTGCGTCAGCAGCAGGGCGACCGCGTTGGCGAACGACGGCTGATCGGTCTTGCCAATGGGCGCGGTGCGGTACGTCGACGATTTCGCCACCAGCCTACCCAACTGACCGAGGGCCGCCAAGGCACGCTCGACGTTTTCGGCGCGGTCTCCCACGTTGCTGCCGATGCCGATATAGGCTCGGTGCTGCGTCATCGTACGCCGCTTAGCGTGACGGAAGGCGTTGCGCCGTCGAGGATGCCCGGCTTGGCGATCGTGACCTCGGCGCGCGCTACCCTCGGGTCCTCGAAGACCGCTGCGAGCAGATCGGCGGCGAGACGCTCGAGCAGCGAATACGAGGTACCTGCCACGATGCGCACGATTCGCGCGTGCAGCGCGGCATAGTCCATCGTGCGGCGCAGGTCGTCGCTCGCCGAGGCATCCCGCAGGTCGAGCTCGGCGGATATCGTGACGTCGAAAGGCTGCTCGTGCTCGCGCTCGGCGGCATCCGCGCCATGCTTGCCGTACGCGCGTATGCCGTCGAGCCTTATCCGGTCCATCCCGTCGGCCTCCAATCGCGGATGACCGCATCCGCCACGGCGACCGCATCGCGCGCCGCGGCGACGTCGTGCACGCGCACGATATCTATCCCGGCGCACACGGCGAGCGCCGTCGCAGCGACCGTCCCGTAGACGCGATCGGCAGGCTCTCGTCCCGTCAGCCTGCCGATCGTCGACTTGCGCGACGCTCCGAGCATCGTCGGGAAGCCCAGCGCGACGAGCCGGCCCAGGCCACGCAAGACCGCGAGATTCTGGTCGGCGTTCTTACCGAATCCGATGCCCGGATCGAGGACGATCGCCTCGGGTGCGACACCGCGCGCGACGGCGCTGCGAGCGCACCGTTCCAGATAGCGCAACACCGCATCGACGACGTCACCTTCGTATGTGGTTCCCATTTGGTTGTGCGTCGCGACGATCGGCATCCCGAGCTCCGCGGCGACGTCCAGCAGCGCGTCCGGTGCTCCCCAGACCGAGTTCACGACGTCGGCTCCCGCCGCGTGCGCCGCGCGCGCCACCGCGGGCTTGTACGTGTCCACGGAGATCGGCGTGTCCGGAAAACGCGCGCGCAGCGCCTCGATGACGGGGACGACGCGCGCAACCTCGACGCGCTCCTCGACGGGCCGGTGTCCCGGCCGCGTCGATTCGCCGCCCACGTCGAGCAAGTCGGCTCCGACGGCGGACTGCGCGACGACGTGCGCTATCGCCGCGTTTGGATCCTCGAGACCGTCGCCCGAAAATGAATCCGGCGTCACGTTGACGATTGCCATGACGTACGTCCGGCAGCCCCATCGGATGACCCGGCCTCGTACGTTCAGGGAACCGCGGTCGGCACGTACCATTCGCGTAATCCAGCCACCACGAACGTCGATCCCGTCACGACGACGACGTCGTCGATCGCCGCCATGCGGCGTGCGACGGTCAGCGCTTCGATTGGATCCGTTATCGCGCGGCCCCAGCCGCCGAGCGACTCGGCGAGCGTCGCCAGGTGCTGCGGGCGAATCGCCGCGCGCCCTCTCGCAGTGAACGACGTGAACGTAAACGTCGAGTTTACAGTCCCCAGGATCTCTACAATGCGTCGAGCGTCCTTGCTCTCGCCGATCGCGATCACGTAGTGAACGCGCCGGTTAGGGAACCACTCGCGCAGCGAGGCGACGAGCGACTCGGCCTTCTCCGCGTTGTGGGCGATGTCGAAGACGACCGGCGGACTCGTCCACACCAGCTCCATCCGCCCCGGAATGGCGATGTCGTTCAGGGCCGCTACGATCGCTTCCGGTCGCGGGCGGAGCTCGTCGGTCAGTTGCTCCAACACCGCTATCGCGGTGGCCGCATTCGTGCGCTGGAACGCGCCGGCGACGGCTAGGCGGAGCCGATACGCCCTGCGCGGGGTGAACACAGAGAGCATCTGTGCGCCGCGTTCCTCCGTCCGTTCGCGCTCGACGCGCACGACTTGCGCTACGTGCACGATCGACGCTCCGACGCCGGAGGCGTAGCGTTCGATCGTCTGCAGGGCCGCGGCCGGCATCGGCGCGAGAACCAGCGGCACGCGCGGCTTCGCGATGCCGGCCTTCTCCAAGGCGATGGCTTCGATCGTCTCTCCCAGCACGTCCGTGTGGTCGTAACCGACCGACGTGATCGCCGCGACGACGGGCAGGATCACGTTGGTGCCGTCGAGCCGTCCACCGAGGCCGACCTCGATCACCGCCACGTCCACGCGCTCGTCGGCAAAGTACTTGAACGCCAGCGCCAGCAGGGTTTCGTAATAGGTTGGCCGGCCGTGTTGCGTCGCGGCGCGCGCGATCGCGGGAAGCATCTCGTCGAGCAGCACGGCGAAGCGTTCCGGCGGGATCGACGCGCCGTCGATTCGGGCACGTTCGGTCATCGCGCCGAGGTGCGGCTTCGTGTGCAGTCCCGTACGTTTTCCGGCCGCCCGCAACGCACCGGCGATCATCGTCGCCGTCGAACCCTTCCCGCTGGTCCCTCCGACGTGGATCGTGGGATACGCGCGATGCGGATCGCCGAGCTCGCTCAGCAGCGCACGCATTCGGTCGAGCTTGTACGACGTGCGGCGCGATACGGTCTCGTCGATCGTGTCGAACAGATACGTTTCCGCTTCGGCGTAGCTCGCGATGCGTCTCATCCGTCCGGTAACCGGTCGGCCAACAGCTCGAGCGCGTGCGGCAGCACCGGCAGTACGACGTCCAGCGTCTCCGCCACGGCCTTAGGACTGCCGGGGAGATTGATGACCAGCGTCCGGTCGCGAACGCCGGCGATAGCGCGCGAGAGCATCGCCGTGCGCGTATACTGCAGCGACGCGGCGCGAATCGCCTCGGCGATGCCCGGGATCTCGTAATCGAGGACGGCCGCCGTCGCCTGCGGCGTGCGATCGCGCGGCGAAAGACCCGTCCCGCCGCTGGTCAACACGAGGTCTGCGGCGTGTGAATCTGCGATATCGATGAGGTGCGCCTGCAGCGAGGCCGGATCGTCGGAGATAATGCTTTCGCGGACGACCGCATATGCAGGGCTGAGCCGTTCGCGCATGACCGGCATGCATTCGTCGGCGCGCTCTCCCGACGCGGCCCGGTCGGAGAGCACGATCAGCGCCGCCTTAAACGTCATTGTCCTTCAGCCCCTTCGACTTCGCTCAGCACAGACTGAATCGAAGGAGCCGGATTTGCCGCCGGTCTTGCGCAACAAGCGCAACGAGTCGATCGTGATGCCCTTGTCGAGCGCCTTGGTCATGTCGTAGATGGTAAGGGCCGCTACGGAGGCAGCCACCAGCGCTTCGAGCTCGACGCCGGTTCGCGCCGAGGTGCGGGCCTCCGTTTCCACGCGAAGCGCGCCGTCGTCACGCCACTCGAAGCGCACGTCGATTTTGTCCAGTGGGAGCGGATGCGCCAAGGGGATGAGCGTGGCCGTGCGCTTTGCGGCCATGATTCCCGCGACCTGGGCCGCGACGAGCGCGTCGCCCTTGCGCAGTGTCGCCTCGCGCAGCGCGGTTCGCGCCGCGGCGTTCATGCGGACGACGGCTTCCGCGCGAGCGAATCGAGACGTGACGCCTTTCGCCGAGGTGTCCACCATCTCGACGCTCGCGTCAGCCGCGACGTGCGAAAGCTTCACCTCGGCGCGCTCTGAAACCGTGCCCAAATCAGGCACAGCAGCGCCAGCACCCAGAGAACGACGAGGTGCGTGATGTGACGCGCGTGTTGCGCACCGGACTGCGTGAAGAAATTGATCTTCCCCATGCCGTAGAGAATCCCCAGGACGAAGAAGATGATCGCCAAGGCGACCGCGATGACTCTCATGTGATAACTCCCTCGCGTGCGAGAATGAGGCAGATTGCGCCGACGACCACGCAGTACCAGCCGAACGGGCGCAGATCGTTCGACCGAAAGTAGCGCGTCAAGAAGGCCACTGAAAGATATGCGGCGACGCCGGACGCAATTCCGCCGACGACGGCCTGGACGAGCACGACGTGCGCGGCCGGCACGAACAGCTTCGGTATCTCGAGCAGCGCGGCGGCCAGAATTACCGGCGTCGCCAACAGGAACGAAAAGCGCGCCGCGTCCTCATGGTCGAGGTCGCAGAGCAGCCCCGCGACCATCGAAATTCCGGACCGCGAGATGCCGGGCAGCAGCGCGAGCGCTTGGGCGACGCCGACGGCGAGGCCGCCGGCGTAGCTCAGCCGTTCGATCGGTTTGTCGCGCCGCCCCGCGATTTTCCGCTGATGCCGCCGCAGCGCCTCGCCCGCGAACATGACGAGGCCGTTGACGACGAGGAAGGACGCCGCCGGTACCGGCGAGCCGAACAACCGTCGCACCGGAACCTCGAACACGAAGCCCAGGATGCCCACCGGAATGGTGGCGACGACGAGCCGCCAACCGACGCGCTCGTCCCGGTCGTCGCTCAGGCGCCCGCGAACGACGCTCTTCACGAGCGCGCGGACGATCGCATGCCATTCCGAGCGGTAAAAGACGATCAGCGCCAGCGCCGTGCCCAGGTGCAGCACGACGACGAACGCGAGGAACGACGCGCTGGCGCGATTCACGTTATGCCAGCCGAGTACGGCCGGGATCAAAATCGTGTGCCCGAGGCTGGAAACGGGAAACAGTTCGCTCACGCCCTGCAGCAGCGCCAGAACGAGGACCTGAAAGAATGTCACGTGCCTGGAGTGGCTCCTACCACGCCACGAACTTTACGCTGAACGTGTACGCTCCCGCAATCGGTTTGCAGTTGCGCAGCGCCGGGCTGTAGCGCGCGTCGCGCGCCATCGCGACCGCGGCGACGTCCAGCGATGAATTGCCCGTGCTCTGTACCACGCCGGTGCCCGTGACTTGCCCGCTCGGATCGAGCTGCACGCGCACGAGCGCGACGCCGCTCGTCCCGTCAGCGCGCGCCGCGGGCGCGATGTCGGGCGGCGACGGCGACGCGGCAATCGCCGCTCCGGCATCCGGCTGCGTGCAGCCGGCGCCGCTGGTCGCGGCGGGCGCCGGCGTCGGCGTGGCGGGAGCCGGCGTGGGCGCGGGCGCCGTCGCCTGGGCGGTGCCGGCGGGTCCCTCGAGCCCGGTCGGCTTGCGGGGCGGCGCCGAGCTGACGGTGCGCGGCGCCGGAGTACGCTTGGGCGGCGGCGGTGGAGGCGTGCGCACCTTCGTCACCGCGATCGTCGCCGGACGACGTTCGATCGAGACGACCTCAGCCTGTCCCTGCGGCGTGGGCACCGGGGGTCGCATGATCAGCGCGACGATCAGGTGCACGAGCAGCGAGAAGGCGAACGCAACGACCAGCAAACGCGGGATGCGTTTCACGGCTCATGACGCGCGTGCGGATTAGTCGGGCTGGAAATCCGCGCGGAAGAGATAATTGCCCGTCGTCGGCGCGCAGTTCACGAGCTTCGGCGAGTAGGTCGATTGCCGAGCCGCGCGCAGCGCCGCCTGATCGATCGACATGTTACCCGAGCTCTTGTACACGGAGGCCGAGACCAAGTTGCCGCTGGGGCCCACGGTGACTTCCACGTTGACCGTCACCGCGCCGAGGCCGAGGTCGAGCGCGGATTGCGGATAATCCGGCTGCACCGGATTTGTCACGGTAGCTTCGACGTTCGGATTCGCGCAGGCCGGCTTAGGCGTCCCGGCCGCCGCGGTGCTGGCCGGCTGCGGAGGCCCCGTTCCCACGCCCTGCGGCGCGCCGTTCTCGCTGCCGGTCTTGGGCTGCGACACCGTGTTCTCGGTCGAACCGGAGGCGGCTTTGCTCGTCGTGTGAACGAGGTTGACTTTCAGCTTCGGCTGCGGAAGCTGCTGCTGCTTGGGCGGCGGCGTCGCGTTCGGCGGCGGGGTCGGAGTCGGCGGCGGGGTGGGCGTCGGCGGGGGCGGCGTGTGAACGATTGTCTTGTGAATCTTGGAGACCGTTACCTTTTCGGTCTGCTGCTCTTCGCTGTGCTTGAGGATGTTCGGGAAGACCGAGCCGATCGCGGCGTGGACCACGAACGAAATGACGAAAGCTAGCGCAAGAAAGTTGCGGGTGCGCTCGCCGGTCGTGATGAATCCGCGCTTGGCCATCGCCTACTGGGTCACTCCCTGCGGGGTGCCTTGAACGTGATTCGCGAGGCCGAAGTCGGTGAGGTCGACGGACTTTGCCGCGTCCATCACCTGCAGTATGACCCCATAGCTGGTCTTGGGATCCGCCTTGATGATCACGCTTTTGAAGCGATGCCCGGTGGCATCCTGCAGCTGCCCGAACGCCGCCTTCATGTCCAGTATCGACACCTGGTTGGAGCCGATCTGGACATGATCGTGTTCGTCGATGATGACGACGATCTGGGACGGCTGCACCTTGTCCTTGTTAAAGGCTTCGGGCAGCTTCGGCTCTTTCGTGACCGACGCTAAAATGATGAAGATAATGAGCAACACCAACAGCACGTCCGTAAACGGCGTGATGTTGATCGTCGACATTACCTCATCTTCGCCCCCGCCCGTGGAAACGGCCACGTGCTAAATCCTCCCTACGACGTCACGAAGCCGACGTCTTCAAGGCCGGCATTCTTGGCGGCGTCCAAAATCCGAATGATGACGCCATACGGCGCCTTGGCATCGGCGATGATGGCGACGTGGTGGTGCGGCTTCTTCTTCGAGGCGTCGTACATGACCCGATAGACGCCCGTCTGATCCGTCTTCGTCCCATCGACGAAGATTACGCCCTTGTTGTTGACGTCGACCTCGATGTCGTTCTTATTCTTGGGCTGGGTCGACGGATTGTTATTCTTGTTGGGCAGCTCTTTTTCGAAGCCGGGCGGAGCCACCAGCGCGGCGAGGATCATGAAGATGATGAGCAGCACGAGCAAGACGTCGGTGAACGGCGTGATGTTGATCTCCGCCATTACCTCTTGCTCTTGTTGCGCCGAGAGCAGTCCCATGGTCGCGCCCTATCGGCTTACTTAGCGGTCGCTTTTGCCGGTTGATAGAGATCCGTCGGAATCGGCGCGCCGGTGTTATGGAAGTGCAGCATCTCGGCGAGCTGATTGGCGGCGACGATCATTTCCTGATTGTAGTTCTTGATCCGCGACTTGAAGAAGTTGAAGAAAACCACCGCGATAACGGCAATGATGAGACCGCTCGCCGTAGTGATCAACGCCTCCGAAACGCCGGCGGCGACGACCGCAGGCGTCGAGTTGCCCTTCAGCGCGATGTCTTGGAAGGCTCGGATGATGCCCAAGACCGTTCCGAAGAGCCCGACGAACGGCGCGATGACGGCGATCGTACCGATGATGGCTAGGTTGCGCTCCAGCGAGTTGAGGTGCTCCATGAGCGCGATCGACAGCGCATCGGTAATGTCCGTGCGGTTCTTCTCGCCGCGGCGCAGACCGAACTCGAGAATCCTCGGAAGCATTCCGCGATTCTTCCTGCAGATCGCGATCGCCCCATCGAGATCGTCTTCCGAAACCTTGGTGCCGATCTGGCGCAGCAGACCCTTGGCGTCGGAGTGCTGCATCCCGAAGAACACCAGGCGTTCGATCACGACGGCGAGACCGACGATTGAAATGAGCAGCAGCAGCCACATATCCCAGCCGCCCTGCTGCATGAGACCCATAAATCCCGAAAACACGGCTCTACGACCCCTCCACTAAACGTGCTCTCCGCGGTGGCTTTTCCGCCCCGTGAGGGCGCGAGATTGGCCTATCCCGGCCGAAAGTCCTGGTAAACTTAACTACCGCTCCCCGACCCCCCGCTGGGCGCTGGATTGAGATTTTTTTTGGCGAACGACTCGATCTGCAGGGAGAGCGCTTCATTGCCCTCGGCTTTTGCTTGCTGGTCGGCTTTATCGAGCGCGTCGGCGGCCTTTTTCTTCGTTCCATCGTCGTGGCTCGACGCCCACTGCCCCGTCAACGCTATGCCTTCGGCGAAGTTCGCGGCCGCATCGTCGGGCTTCAGCGCCAGGGCCTTGTCGGCATACGCCTGCATCCGTTTGTAATCCGGCTTGTCCATCTTTGCAACCAAGAACGCCGCCTGCGTGTAGGCTGTGACGGCGACCTGCGGATCGCCGCTGGCGGCCGCCTGATCGAAGTCCTTGAAGGCCTCGTTGTAGTTACTCGCGTTGGCCGCGGCGACGCCCGAGTTGAGCAGCCCGCTCCCCAGGACGCGCCCCGGCAGCGTGCTGCTTGGATCCAGCTGCTTCGCTTCCGCCGCCATCGCCTGCATGTCTTGCGTGTCTTTGGTTTGCAGGTAGGCGTTCATCAGCGCCGTGTCGATGGCGACCTTGGCGTTAGTCGGCGTCTTGGGATCCGCGAAGGCGGCGGCATGAACCTGTTTGAGCGTCGCGATGGCGTCCGCGTACTGCTTGTTCGCCAGCTGTGCCTGACCGAGAGCGTACTTCGAGTTGGTGCTGGGATCGAGCGCTACGGCCTTTTGCGCGTAATCCAGCGACTTGGTCGGATCGCTCCCGGACACGTCTACAGCGGCTCTCGCAAAGCTCATGGCGGCGATCTGCTTGAACTGCTGGCCGATCGCGCCGACCTTGTCGAAGGCGGCGGCGGCCGCCGCAAAATCGCCGCTGTCGAACGCCGCGACGCCGAGCATCTGGCGCAGCGACTCGTCGCCGGGCGACGAGAGCAGCTCCATTTGGGCCTTGGACTTGGCAGCCGCGTACTGCTTGCTCCGAATCAGCGCGGCGACTTGATTCGCGGCCCCGCTCAGGGATCCGCCCGCCGGCATGCCCGAACCCGACTCGGAGCCTTGGCCGGCAGCATTCGCCACCGACTTCCCGTGGAATTGCAGCGTGAAGTCGTAGAACGCGGTAATCGGGGTCGACCCGCGGCGCGCCGGACGATACGACGAGTTCTGCGCGATCTCCATCGCGGCTGCGTCGTCGCCCGGGTTCGTCGAGCTAATCACCTTGATCGCACGGTGCGAACCGTCCGCGTGCACCTCGACCTGAATGACGACCTTGCCGCTGCCCACGATCGGTTTCGTGGTGGTTCCCTGATGAAGCAGCTTCGCGGGAGCAAATTCGTTCGCGTACTGTGCCAGCGCGGCGGATCCGGCGAAGGCGACGAGCGCGGCTGCGGCCGGAGCGGCGACTCTCAGACATTTCATGGCGCACCTCACGCGGGGGAGGTACGCGACGGTCACGGCGACGGCCTGCGGTGCCGCTCGAGCGCCGCGCGCTCGCGGTCCGTCAATCGCCGGAACCGACCGGGCGGCAGCGTGCCGAGTTTGAGGGGGCCGAACCGTGTGCGCGTCAAGGCAAGAACGCGGTGCCCGAGCGCCTCGAACATGCGGCGCACCTGGCGGTTGCGTCCCTCGTGAATCGTCACGTCGACGACGCTGCCGCCACGGCGCGTCGCGACGACGCGCACCTTGGCGCCGGCGGCGCGAAATTCGGGCAGCGTAACGCCGTGGGTCAGACGATGTACGTCCTCCGTAGTCAGTCGTCCCGCGAACGCGGCGCGATAGGTCTTCTCCACGCCGAACCGCGGGTGGAGCAGCCTGTGCGCCAGCTCGCCGTCGTCGGTAACCAGCAGCGCGCCGGACGTCGCATAGTCGAGGCGTCCCACCGGAAACACCCCGGGATGCTGCGCCAAAAAATCGCCTACGCTGGAGCGCCGCTGCGGATCGTGCATCGTCGTCACCACGCCGACCGGCTTATTTAGCAACAGATACGTGTGCTCAACCGGGATCTCGACGACGCTTCCGTCCACCTCAACCCGATCGCCGGCCTCGACCAACATGCCCAACTCGGTCACGCGCTTACCGTTTATGCTCGCGCGTCCGCTCGCGATGAGTTCGTCGGCGTGCCTCCTTGAGGCTACCCCGGCACGAGCTAGAAACTTATTGAGCCTCACGCGCTCGTCGCGCATGACGTGACGCTTCGCAGCCGCTCGTCGCTCCGCCATCCGGGCTCCGCTCCTGCTGCCCCGCCGCCTCGCTCCCGCCCTCCATGGCTCCGCTCGGCGGTCGGGAGCCTCCTCAGCGTCACGTCACGCGCGACGAGCGCTTTCGAGGCATCATGTCATACGACACGTGCGCAGCTGAACGCCTAGTATTTCCCGTTGTCTTCGTAGCCGCGCGACATCGACATGGCCTCTTTGGTGACCGACTGCAAGAACTCTTCGTTCGTGCGGGTCTGTACCATCTTGTCGAGGATGATCTCGGTGATGTCGCCGGTGTTGAGGACGGCGGTCGCACGCCGCAGCATCCAGATCTTGCGCATCTCTTCGGGCGAGAGCAGCAGCTCTTCGCGCCGCGTGCCCGAGCGCTTGATGTCGATCGCCGGAAAGACGCGCGACTCGGCCAGCTTGCGCGTGAGGTTGAGCTCCATGTTGCCCGTGCCCTTGAACTCTTCGAAGATGACGTCGTCCATCTTCGATCCCGTCTCGATCAGGGCGGTTCCGACGATCGTCAGCGATCCACCGTTCTCTATCTTGCGCGCCGCGCCGAAGAAACGTTTCGGCTTGTGCAGCGAGGCCGTGTCGAGGCCGCCTGAAAGGGTGCGACCCGAGCTCGCGACGACCTGATTGTAAGCGCGCGCGAGGCGCGTGATCGAGTCGAGCAGGATCACGACGTCCTTACCGAGCTCGACGAGACGCTTGGCGCGCTCCATGGTGAGTTCGGCGACGGTCGTGTGGTTCTCGGGATGTTCGTCGAAGGTCGAGGCGACGACTTCGCCGTCGATCGTGCGCTGCATGTCGGTGACTTCTTCGGGCCGCTCGTCCACGAGCAGCGCGATGATGTGCGCGTCGGGATGGTTGATGGCAATGCCCTGCGCGATGTTCTTGAGCAGCGTCGTTTTGCCGGCCTTGGGCGGCGAGACGATCAGCGCGCGCTGGCCCTTGCCGATTGGCGAGAACAGATCGATGACGCGCGTCGAGAGCTGCGTCGAGCGGTTTTCCAATTTGAACCGCTCCTCCGGAAAGATCGGCGTTCCTTTCTCGAACACCGGCCTCCCCTTGATAGCCTCCGGGTCGAGTCCGTTGACCTTATCCACGCGGATCAGGCCGTAGTACTTCTCGCTCTCCTTCGGCCGGCGGGCCTGGCCCTCGACCATGTCGCCGCGGCGAAGCTCGAAGCGCCGGATCTGCGACTGGCTGACGTAGATGTCGTCGTTGCCGACGTAGTAGCCCGCGCGGCGTAAGAACCCGTACCCCTCCGGCAGGATGTCGAGAATCCCACTCCCCACTTCGATCCCGGACCGGGAGATCTGCGCCTGGACCAGCAGGGTTACGATCTCGTCCTTCTTGACCTTGGCCGGAGTCGGAATCTCGACTTCGAGCTCCTTGGCGATGTCGAGCAGCTCGCTCTTCGTCTTCTCGCCGAGCTGAGCCGCAGTGAGCATCGGCGGCACTTCTACCTGCGGAAGCTGCTCGTGATATGCCGCCGGGTGTTGCGGAAAGTGACGACGCCGCGCACGCCGGCGGCGGCCGCCCTGCTGGCGCGCGTCGTTATTGAAACGTTGTTCGGTGTTGGGGCGATGTTCGGTTTGCAGAAGAGTCTCTCGCTGTTCAGAGCCGCACACGTCAAGCCTGCAGGTCGAGGACGAGGCGAGGCTGCCTGCGCTTTTCAGACCGGCGACGTGAGCGAGGAGATATCAAAGGCTGTCGCAGCCGTCAAAAGAGACGCCGCGACGCCCACACTATAACACAGGCGGAGCAAGCCATCAAGCCGGGCTCAAGCGAGCCGGACCACTCACATAGGGATTCCCTGCCTCGTAGAAGCGGAGCCGTCTCCGCGCGGCTCTGGTTACTCCAATGCGTCGGCTTCGCCTCACGCGCATACGACCGCCCGCCGTCTGTGCAATCCACAGCTGGTCGTGCGTCACTGGGTCGAGCCCGTCGAATGAGCGATCGATCGCGAGAGCGCGGCAGAGCCGTCCCGGACCGCGGCAGAGATCTCTGACGCGTGTCATTGCGCACCGAGCCTGCATCAGGCGGAGACCCTCAATCGGTTCCAAAGCGCGCACCAGCACGCCCGCGCCTTCTCCAGCCGGTTCGCTCGAGAGGTTGAAACAGTACGACACCCCGTAAATCTGATACACGTATGCTCGATGCGGCGGGCCGAAGAGCGTTGCATTGCGCAGGCTCTTGCCACGATAGGCGTGGCACGCCGGATCGCCGGGCAGATAGGCCTCGGTCTCCACGATCCTTCCGGCGGTCATGCCCTCGCTGCTTTCACGTACGAGCACGCAGCCGAGCAGCGCGTGCGCAAGCGCTTCCGTTTCGATGGGTAACAACGCCGGCGCTAGCCGGGTGAAGGTCATGCGGCCAGGTTCAGCGCTACTTCGGCTCGTGCCCTTTGCGTGAGGTCGTCGGTCGCTCCGGCGGCGACGCTAAACGTGGAAAGCGAGTTCAGTACGCAACGCAGGCGGACGTAGGAAAGCGCGAGCGACTCGGACGGCTCGCGCCGCTTCGCGATCTCTTCGACGAGCTCCACATCGTTTAAGACGAAGCGCATATTCTCGAAACCGCGCTCGCGCAGCGCTCGAGCCACGGCCGTCACAGCGGCGTACCCACCGGCTCGGTCGGAGCCCGGAACGGTCCTAAAGGTCGATCGCAGTAGTTTGGGCGCGCCCGTGCCGCTCAGGAGCGCATAGGCGAGGCCGAGTCCACGCGGCCCCACCGCATAGCCGATTGCCGCCTCCACCCTTGACCTCCCGACCCGCATGTCATCAGCCTCATACCCAGTTTATAGCGAACGTATGTTCGAGTCAAGCGATCTGGGCGGGCTCCAGGAGGCTGGCGTAGAGGGCGAGAGTGCGGTTCGTCTGTGCGTCGAGTGAGAACCGTTCGGCGGCCTGGCGGGCAGCTGCGTAGACCGCTCGATCCGGCTGCTCCGGGATCTCGCGCAGTGCCCGCGCGAAGCACTCCACGTTCGGTTCCGCGACAATGCCGGCACCGCCCAGAACGTCGCGGCTCTGCGCCGAATCGGCTGCGATGACCCGTGCGCCCGCGGCAAGCGCCTCGGCCAAAACGAGGCCCTGAGTCTCGCTGGTGCTGGGCATGGCGAAGGCGTCAGCGCTCGCATAGTGATCCGGCAGCTCAGTACGCGGCACCGGCCCCAGAAACCGGGTCTGCGCGCTTATACCGGCCGTCCGCGCTAATGCCTCGAGCTCGGATCGCGCCGGGCCGTCGCCGGCGATCGCGAGGCGGAGCGAGGGATCCCGCGCGGCGGCGAGTCCGCGGAGCAGCAGTTCGACGTTCTTCTCCTTTGCCAGCCGCCCGACCGAGAGCACGAGACGCTCGCCGGAGCGAGCTCCGAGTTTCGCACGCAGCGCCGCATCACGGCGCCCGGCGCCAAAGCGCGCGACATCGATGCCGCTCGGCACGATCTCGACGCGGGTGCGGACGCCCATCTCGATCAGCCGCTGCGCCATCGCGCGGGTCGGCACGATGACGGCATCGGTCATGTTCGCAAACGCGCGCGTCAGCTGCGTCGCCGCGAATCGCGTTGCGTTGGGTTCGAACGGGACGTAGTGCGCGTAAGCCTCCAGCTGCGTGTGATACGTGTACACGAGCGGCATGCCGTAACGCCGCGAGTAGCGCAGGCCCATCCAGCCGGTCACGAACGGCGAGTGGACGTGCACGATGGAAAGCCGCTTGATCACGCCGTTGAGGTTGCGCCGGCTTACGACCGGGAGCGTCAAGCGGTAGGGCGTCCGCGTCGGCAATGGCAGCGACGGCATTCTGAAAACGGGCCCGTCGGCCTCATCGTATCCCGGGATGCGCGGCGCGAAGCAGTAGACGGAATGCCCGCGCGCCCGCAAGCCTTCGGCCAGGCCCTCGACGGAGGCTACGACGCCGTTGACGACCGGCAGGTAAATCTCCGTGAAAAAACCGACGCGCAGCGACTCCATCGCGAGGCTCTTTCGCGTTGCAGCGCGGAAGCGCCCGGCGAGAAGGGCCTTCCTTGCAGCTTATGACTAAGGGCATATCGCCGCGTAGCGTCGGATGTGCTATAGTGCCCGGGTCAGATTGAGCCCGCCAAAAAGGACAGCAGGCAGGCTCTCGAGTGCCTTGGCGTTTCCGTAGCATCCATCGCCCAGCGGCCGCCTTGCGCCGCTTCCAAACAAACGCGACTCGCCGCTCATCGTTCGCTCCCTGCGTGGTGTGCAGCGCAAACCTTAGCGACGAGCCGGAACGAAAGGAACTACAAGGGTTGATCGGACGCGTGATTTGCGCCACGACAGTGGCTGCCGCGCTCTGCGGCTTCCCGGCTTACGCCGCACCGCTTGCGGGCGGCGCGGCCGCAGACGTTACGTGGCATAAGGACGGAATTCTCACTTGGCAACGCGTCGAGCGTCGCCCGATTGCGCCGCCGACGATCCACCGGCTGGTTCCGACGCTCGACCCCGGCCGCACCAAGACCGTCGCCCATGGCGCGCCGGGCGTCCGCGAAGTGGAGGTCCGCTATGCCCAACGCGGCGGCGGTCCGGTTCGCGCCATCGTCGTTTGGTCCAGGGTCATTCGAGCCGCTCGGCCGCGCGTCGTCGCGGACGGAACCGGGTACTCGCCGCTGGCTGCGTTCGAAGCACGCGGCGTCGCGCGCATGGCGTTTCTTGCACGGGACGCGATAGCGATGGTGGCGACGGCCTACACCTCGAGCTGCGGCGGCTGCGGCGGGATGACGGCGATCGGCCGGCGCGCCGGCCATGGAATCGTCGCCGTGGATCCGCGCGTCATTCCGCTCGGAACACGGCTCTATATTCCGGGCTATGGCGCGGCGATCGCCGGCGACACCGGCGGGTCTATCGTCGGCCATCGCATCGACTTGGGATTCGATTCCTGGCGCGACGCCATGCTGTTCGGGCGGCGCGACGTCACGGTCTATCGCCTGAAGTAGCGTACAATAACGGGGTGCTCAGCCCCCGTAAACTCCTGGCGCAGGCAAAGATACGGCCGCGCAAACGTTACGGACAAAACTTCCTCGTCAACGCCTCCGCCGCGCGCCACGTCGCGCGGCTCAGCACGGCCGGCGCCTCCCCGGAAACGCCAACCATCGAGATCGGCGCCGGCACCGGCGCGCTCACGCTCGCGCTCATCGAAGAGCACGCCGACGTCACTGCGCTCGAGATCGATTCCGAGCTCGTGGCGCTTCTGCGCTCTCGTCCCGAGCTCAGCGCGGCGAGGATCGTCGAAGCTGACGCGCTGACGTTCGACTACGGCGCGTGGTCGCGCGGCCACACGTGGCGCGTTGCTGGAAATCTCCCCTACAATATCGCGACGCCGCTCATCTTGCGCCTCGTCGAAATGGGAGATGGTCCGGAAACGCTCGCGGTCACGGTGCAAAAGGACGTTGCGGAACGCCTGATCGCATCGCCGGGAACGCCGGCCTACGGCAGCCTCTCCGTGGCGATTCAGTACGCGATGAAGGCGGAGCTCGCATTCACGCTGGCACCGCGCTCGTTCTTCCCGCCTCCCAAGGTGCAGTCGAGCGTGGTACGGCTCGTACGGCGCGCGCAGCCCGCCGCGCGGGTGCGCGATGCCGCGACGCTCTGGAAGGTCGTACGTGGCGCGTTCGCGTACCGGCGCAAAACGCTCGTCAACAGTCTCGCGCTTTCGCTCGATCTCGATCGCGCGGTGATCGTGCGGGCGCTCGAGCTCAGCAACATCTCTCCGGAGCTACGCGGTGAACGACTCGACCTCAGCGATTTCGCGCGACTGGCCGACGCGCTGGCCGAAGGATAGTTTCAAGAGCGTTTGGACCTGGCTGCTCGCCGGGTGCATCGCGTTTCTCTTTATTGCGGCGTTCGTCGCCGGACTTAAAACGACTCGCGTGCCATCGGTCAGCCCGCTCGAATTCGACGCGCTGCTCCTGGTCCAGTTCGTCGTCGAAGGCGCCATCGTGGCAGTGCTGCTGGCGGCGCTCCCGGCGCTCTCCAAGTTCAGCTTGCGCGAGCTCGGCTTTCGAGTGCCGACCGCGTCGAACGTCGGAACCGGGCTGCTCGGAGCCGTCGGCATGGCCGTCGTAGCCAACGGCGGCGCATCGCTCATCGACTATCTGCTGCACAGCCAGCACCAGCAAGACATCGTGCAGATCTTTCGCGAGCTGCACGACCCGACCACGATCGTCCTATTCGTAGCGTTCGCCGTGTTTTTTGCGCCGTTCGCGGAAGAGACGTTCTTCCGCGTCTTCTTCTTCAACCTGGGCCTCCGGTACGCCGGCTTCTGGGGAGGGGCAGTGCTCAGCGGCGTGCTCTTCGGCATTGCGCACGGCGACGCATACGCGGCGGTGCCGCTGGCGCTGGGCGGCATCGTGCTCTGCGCGGTGTATTACCGCACGCGCAACGCGTGGGCATCGATGATCTCGCACGCCCTGTTCAACTCGCTGTCCATCGTCGCACTGCTGTTCGTGCCGAAGATCACGCAATGAGCTCGCGGGCGGCCTCCGCCACTGCCGCGGCCGCGATGGACCGCGTCTCGAGGTAGCGCAGCCGGTGCGCGAGCGACGGCGGCTTCGTCGTCGTCGCCGGCCGCCGGTCGAACCCGCGCTCGCGTACGTAACGCCCAACGAGATGGATCGCGTTCGGGTTCGGTTCGTCGTACCAGTCGGGGTGGTGGGCGAGCCACAGCCCGATCGTCGGGACGCCGCCGCGGGCCATCGTCAAATGCAGCGGCCCGGCGGGAATGCCGACGAAAAGGCCCGCGCGCGCCACGAGCGCCTTGTAGAGCCGCGCGAACGGCTCCGCCGCCGCGCCGAACAGCTCGCGAAATCCCGCGACTCCCTCTCCGAGCGCCTCGTCATCCATCGAGACGAATCGCCACCGCGGCGAGATGGCGCGCATCGCCGCGACAAACTCGCGCGCTTCCGATCCGTCACCCCAGTTCTTGCGCGAGGCAGTCACGCCGGCGCGCGAGATCACGCCGAGCCGCGTGCCGCGGGGCGCAAACACCGCCAGGCGTTCGTCGACCATCCGGCACGCGGCCGCCGGCGCGTCGAAGGCGATCGAGTTCGCAAGCGGACTCGACAAGTCGAACGCCGCCAGCCGCTCCGGACGCACCAGCAGGCGCGCAAGGTTGCGCGCCTTGGTATGAAACGGATACGCCGTCCTGCCCTCCGTTTCGGGATAATCCGTCCAGAGCACGACACCCGGCGCGAAGTCCGTCACGGACTCGTCGAGCGGCGGCGCAAGCTCGAGCGTCGCGACGCGGCCATCGCATCGCCTCAAGCTCAGGCCGAGATGCGGCGCTCCGATCTCGCTGCCATCGCCGGGGGCGAGCGTGCCGCTGGGCAGCGCGCGTACCAACGCATTGCCCTCCATCACGCTCACGTAGTCGTTGCCGAACCGCGTGATCGCATACGCGTTGGACGCCTCCAACAGCGGCAGCACTGCGCCGAGATGAACCCAGTCGCCCAATCCATGCGGCCAGTAGATCAAGACGCGCTCGTCGCGCAGCGCGGCAAACCGGCCGCGATCCTCGCGCATCGCGCGCGCGCGCAGCGTCGCGCTCATCGGCTTACCGGTACGCCGCCGCAGAGGTGCGACGGCATGCGACCGGCGAGGCTGCCGAAAAACGCCGCCGCGTCGGTGTCGTAGGCGGGGCAGCGCGGGAAGCGCGGATCGAAATGCGGATCGAGTCGCACGCGGGGATTGGCCGCCGCGACGGCCCAAACGCCCTCGTCGCCGCGCCGTAGCAAAACGGGCCGGTCGCCGTCGCGTATCGCCAGCGCGCGCGCATAGGCGCTCCAGTCGACGACGTAGGGCCAGCGGCCCGGGCGCAATCCCGTGTCGTTGAAGGCGAGCATCACGACCACCGCCACCGCAATCATGTAGCGCGCGAAACGCGGCCGGCGTCCGACGCCGAACGCTGCCGCCAGCGCCGTTGCCGCCAGCAGCGCCGCAGTGTAGTGCGACCCGACGCGGCTCGCTTCGTAGTTCCACGGCCGCATCAAGTCGATCTCGGCGAGCAGCGGCGCTCCCAGCAGCAGCCACCGGCCTATGGTGACGGGCGCGAACGCGAAGGGCGCGAGCAGCAGAAGCACCAACGATATCTTGCCGGTGGGATCGAATACCGCGAGCGAATACTGCGGCAGGTTGGGCGCCACGACCGACGCTCGCTCGATCAGCCAAAAACCCGCGCCGTTGCAGATCGCCAGCGCAACCAGCGCGACGCCGGCGCGGCGGTCCCACCACAGGGCGCACGCGACCCCGAACCATGAGACGAACAGAATTTGATCTTCTTTCAAGCCTAGCAGCAGCTGCGCCACGATCAGCGCGGGCCAAAGAGCGCGCCGGCGAACGAACAGCGCCGCACCGAACGCCAGCAGCGGCACGAAGACATTCTCCGAAAAATTATCGTGGCTCAACCCCTGCGCAGATGGCGTCAGCAGATAGGCAATGCCGATGACGTTAGCGGCTCGTTGGTCTAGCCCGATCTCGCGCGCGAACAGCACCAGCGGAATCGCCGCGAGCGCCACGGCTAGGACCTGCACGACGATCAGCGTCTCCGCGCGCGGAAACAGCGCGACCAACGGCACGAGCGCCGCCAGCACCCAGGAGTCGTGCACCGCGAAGTGCGGCTTCCACTCGCCGTAGTTCCATGACGATCCGTGACGCAGGTTCACCAGCGTCTGCAGATAGGTCCCCAGATCGGCACCGTACCGCAACGCGTAGAGCTTGTTCAAATCCAAGCCGATATACACGACCGCAAAAACGCCGACAGCTATGTAGACCGCTCGCACCTTCCTACTCTAGTACGCCGCGAAGTAGCAGCCGGCCCAACGTGATGCTGAGGAAGCTCTGACCGCCGAGCGGAGCCACGGATGGCGGGAACGAGGCGGCAGTGCAGCAAGAGCGGAGCCCGGACGGCGGAGCGACGAGCGGTTCCGAAGCGTCATGTTGGGCCGGCTGCTACTTCGCTCTGTCTTCGGTACACCCGCTCGACGATGGAGCGTAACCGATCGATGAATTGCGCGGGCGCGAATTTCTCGGCGTGGACGCGCAGGCGCTGCGGATCGAAGCGAGATGGATCGAACCCGCGCAGTACGACGGCCAGCGATTCGGGCGTCGGCTCGTCGAAGAACACCCCGGTCTCGTTTTCCAGGATGGTCTCGAGCGCGCCGCCGCCCCGAAAGGCAATCGTCGGGCGGCCGGTCGCGGCCGCCTCGAGCGGGACGAGTCCGAAGTCCTCTTCACCCGGGACGATCGCGGCGCGCGCGTCGCCGTACAGCGCGTTGAGCTGCACGTCGGGAACGTGTCCGAGGAGTGTCGTCGTCGTGCCGCGGGCGAGCGCGCGCAGCGCCTTCTCGGCGGGCCCGGTGCCGGCGACGAAGAGCTTGACGCCGGCGAGCGCGGCCGCGCGGATCGCGAGATCGATGCGTTTATAGGGCAGCAGGCGCGAGGCCGCGATGAAGTAGTCGCCGGCGCCGCTGCCGATACCGAAGCGATCGAGGTCCACCGGGCAGTGCAGCACGTCGCTTTCGCGGCCATAGTATCGCGCGATGCGAGCGGCGACGTTCTGCGAGTTGGCGACGAATCGGGTCGGGCGCGTTGCGGCGACTCGATCCCATGCGATCAGCCGATCCACTACCGGGCGTGCCAGCGGCGTGCGCACGTACTCGTCGTATGCGAACGCGAATCGGCTGACCGTGTTGATGTAGCAGACGTGCACGGCTCCGGGCGGAACGACGACGCCCTTGGCCCAGGCGGTCGTCGAGCTCACGATCGCGTCGAAGCTCGAGAAGTCGAAGGACTCGAAGGCGCGTGGATAGAGGGGCGCGAGCGCGCGAAAGTAGCGGTTCGCGAGCGGGATCCGGGCGAGATAGGTGAGGCGGACGCGCGACGCGGGAAAGAGATCGCCGACGGCGCGTTTGTCATACAGCGCGGTATAGATCGGCGCATCGGGCCACGCGCGCGCGATCCAGGCGAAGACTCGTTCCGCGCCGCCACGCTGGTTCAAGTAATCATGAACCAGTGCGACCTTCATAGTGTAACAAGGTCTTGATTGTGCCCAAGCCTAGGCGACGAAAGGCGCTGTGTGCTTTGCACAGGAGCCTTTCGGCAACAACGGCATGGGCGCAATAAAGGCCTTGTTAGTCCTGTAGGTTTGTGCCGCGGGGTAGGACGAGGGCGATCGTCGGATTCCCCAGATAGGTACGAGCCACGCGCTGTACGTCGTCGGGCGTCGTCGAAGATATCGCGGCCAGCGCCCGATTGATGAAGTCCGGGGAGGCGCTGCCGCTAGAGAAGACCGCCGCCAGCCACGTGCGCGTTTCGAGCGTCGTCGCGTCGTTCGCGAAGTCACCTGCGGCCTCGGCCCTGAACTCCTCGATGGAGCCCTGAAGGCGCGACGCGGCGAGCACGCTGACGACCGAGAGCGCGGTTGCGAACGCGCGGCTGGGATTGCCGATCAGGCCGCCGTTGACGTACAGCACGAGCGTCGCTGGCGCCCGATCGTAGGCGTAAACGGTGCCGACCGAGCGCGACGCGAAGGTCGGCGAAACCACCCCCGGCACCTGTGCGATGTCGGACAGCGTTCGCCGCACGAACGCCGCCAGCACGAGCATCGGTCCGAAGTCGCGGCTGTTGACGCTCGGAGCGGGATACTGCGCAATCAGCCAGGGCGATGCAATGTCGCGATGCGCTACGATCTCGCGCGTCGCTCCGTTGAGCTGCGGAACGCGCACCGGAACGGGCAAGGTCGTCCCCGTGGGCAACGCGCCGGCGAGTGCGGCGAGCGACTGCGGCGCCAGCGCGTCGAGACGACCGGCGGCGCTGACCACGGCGCCGCCGCGCCGATAGTATGCGCGGTAGAAAGAGCGCGCGTCCTCGGAGAAGAACTGCGCGAGCGATGCGGGCGTGCCCAGTTCCGGCAGGCCCGCATTGGCCTCACGCGACGACGCCGCGTTGAGCATATCGATCCCGACCTGGAGCGCGACCTGTTGGACCTGCGCGATCTGCCGCACGAGCACGCTACGAGCGTCGCGAATCGTCGGGGGCGAAAAGTCCGGCGCCGCGAGCGCCGTACGGAACAGGTCGAGCACCGCCGGCGCGTCTTCGGCCAGCGCCTCGACGTAGAAGCGCACGTCGCCCGGATCGATGGTGAAGCGTATGGAGCCGCCGCGCGCCGCGACGGCGTCTTGTATTGCGACGCCGTTGACCGGCGTACGCACGATCGTTTCGGCGACGAGCGCGGCCAGGCCGTTCTGTCGCATGCTTTGCCGATCGAGCCCGGCTCGAACGATGAGCGTGACGCCAACGAGAGATGCGGCGGCATCGGACTGGCGCACGATCACGGTTCCACCGGCATTTTCCACGCTCGGGGTCGGAATGGGGACCGCGGCGGCGCGGACGGCCGTAGGCAGCGCTATCGCGAGAGCCAGGGCGAGGCAAGGGGTAAGCAGAGATCTCACCGGGACGGCTCCTTCTGCGGCGTAGTCGCTACGAGGTCGACGATGACGGGGTTATGCAGGTAGCGGCGGACGGTCTCCGCGACGTATTGGGGATCGAGAGCACGGGCCGCCTGTTCATAGGCTCCGCTGGCGAGCCCGGGGGCGTAGTCCAGGTTGCCTTCGGTAGAGTACCAGCCGAGATTGTCCGCGCGCTGCTGCGGCGTCTGCGTGTCGGCGGCGACGTGGTAGAGAAACGCCTCGCGGGCCGCGTTGAACGTTGGCACGTCCATCGGCTGCTGCAGCGTCTCGAGTGCTCCGAGCACGCTCTTCTCCGTCTGCTTCTCGTTGCTGCCGCCGATCGTGACGACCATCACGCCGGGGTCGTGCAGCGTAATGAACTGGCCGACCACCAGCGCGTCGCTGTCCGCGCGATCGAGCTGCCGCGTTACGACACCCGTCTCTTCCCGGAAGAGGTAATCTGCGACGAAATCCAGAGCCGTCGCCGCTTTCTGATCCGCGATCGGCGGACCGATCCAGGCGAGTCCAACGCCGTCGACCGCGCCTGCCGCAGTCGTTGACGCGGGTGTCCCCTCGAGCTTCGAGTCGTAAGGATTGTCCATCGCCCCGACGCCGCTTCCGTCCGTCACGGCCGAGATGCTCGACGCATCGACGTTGCCCGTTAGCGCGAGGACGGAGTTCTGCGCGCGGAAGGCGCGCTTCGCAAAGGCATCCACCTGTGCGGTGGTGATGCTCGTGAGCTGCGACACGGCCGTCGGCAGCGGCGGATAGTGTGCCGGTCCGGTCGCGAAGATCTGTTTGAAGAGCAGATCGTGCAGCGTCGTATCGGATTCGTAGCGCTGCTGCACGCCGAGTACGGCGGCGTTGGCGCGCGCCGTCTTCACGCTCGCGTCATCGACCGACGGCGCAAAGTACGCAGCAGTCATCGCCGCGACGATTCGGCGCGAGGCGTATGCCGGGACGACAGCACCGATTCCGATGATGTCCGGATATACCTCGATGTTGAGCTCGCCCCCGACCGTGTGCACGAGCGCGTACAGCGACTTGCCGCTGGCGAGCGGCGCGACCGCCGCGGCCGTCGCCGCGAGGTTGGCTATGCCGGGCGTCGCGTCATCGTATCCCGCGGCCGGCGCTCGAAACCATAGACCGATCGCCGCGGTGCCGACGGTCGAATCGGGATACAGAACGTAGGAACCGCCGCGCGGAAGCGCGCCCGTCTGCCGGGCGATGGCCGCGCCGGCGGGAGTAGCGAACGACGACGATGCCACCACGAGCATCGCGACGATGCACGCGGCTCGCGGGGTCATGCCGGTTCCGGGTATATTTTCGGCGGGATACGCGAAGGCTTTTCGGCGCGCTTCGGGCCGTCCGCGGGGCGCTCCGTCGGGGCATCGCTGCCCTCGGCGACTTCGGTTCCCTTGCTGCGCGTGTAGGGCCGGCCGCCAAGGATGGCGCGCACTTCTTCGGCCTCGACCGTTTCGTAGTCGAGCAGCGATGCCACCATGCGTTCGACCTTTTCCCAGTTTTCGTTGAGAATTCGCTTGCCGTTCTCATAGGACGACTCGATGATCTTGCGTACCTCGCCGTCGATCTTGCTCGCGACTTCCTCGGAATAGTTCCGCTCCTCGCTGATGTCGCGGCCCAAAAAGACCTGATGCGCGCCGCGCCCGAACTGAATCGGGCCGAGGTCGCTCATGCCGTACTGCGTAACCATGCGGCGCGCCAGTTCCGTCGCCTGCTCGAAATCGTTGCTCGCGCCGGTCGTGACGTCGCCGTACTTGATCTCTTCGGCGAGCCGGCCACCCATGGCACGCGTGATCATCGCGAGCAGCTCTTCTTTGCTGCGGTTATGGCGATCGTCTTCCGGCAGCGACCACGTGATGCCGAGCGCCATTCCACGCGGAATGATCGTCACTTTGTGGACCGGGTCCGACTTCTCTAGCAGACCGCCGATCACGGCATGACCGGATTCGTGGTATGCCGTCGTCTCCTTCTCTTGCTGCGACATCACGACCGATTTACGCTCCGGACCGACCATCACACGGTCGATGGCCTCGTCGCAATCGATCATCTCGATCACGTTCTTATTGCGCCGCGCGGCGAGCAGCGCCGCCTCGTTGAGTAGATTCTCCAGGTCGGCGCCGGAGAAACCCGGTGTGCGCTTTGCGAGCGTCTCGAGCGAGACTTCTTTGCCGAGCGGCTTATTGCGCGCGTGCACCTCGAGGATCTTCTCACGGCCCTTGTAGTCGGCGCGACCGACGACGATCTGGCGGTCGAAGCGTCCCGGGCGCAGCAGCGCGGGATCGAGAACGTCCGCGCGATTCGTCGCCGCGATCAGAATCACGCCCGTGTTCTGATCGAAGCCGTCCATTTCGACGAGGAGCTGGTTGAGCGTCTGTTCGCGCTCGTCGTGGCCGCCGCCTAAACCCGCGCCACGCTGGCGTCCGACCGCATCGATCTCGTCGATGAAGACGATGCAGGGCGCCGATTTCTTCGCCTGATCGAACAGGTCGCGAACGCGCGACGCGCCGACGCCCACGAACATCTCCACGAAATCGGAGCCCGAGATCGAGAGGAAAGGTACCCCGGCCTCGCCCGCGATCGCGCGCGCGAGCAGCGTCTTGCCGGTGCCCGGAGGCCCGAGGAGCAGCACCCCCTTGGGGATGCGCGCGCCGAGCGACTGGTACTTCTTCGGATACTTGAGAAAGTCGACGATCTCTGCGAGCTCTTCCTTGGCTTCGTCGACGCCGGCAACGTCCGCAAACGTCACCTTGGGACGGTTTTCGGAGAGCATCTTCGCGCGCGAACGTCCGAACGACAGCGCCTGACTTCCGCCGCTCTGCGCCTGACGCAGTATGAAAAAGAGCAGCAGCACGGTGATCGCGAGCGGACCGAGCGTCATCAGGCTCGACAGCAGGCCGGTGTTTGACTGCTGATCGAAGCTGATTGCGCCGCTCTTGACCTTCCGATAGACTTCGTCCACGAAGGTCTGATCTTCGTTCGGAACCGCGACCGTGTATTTAGCTCCGTTCGAGAGGTCGCCGATCGCGTTGAGTCCCGTCGCGTGGAACGACTGCACCTGTCCGGCTTCGAGCTTTTGGTAAAAGGCGCCGTAATCGAGCCGAGTCTCCCCCTCGCTGGGCTGAACGAATCGTTCGACAATGACGAAGAGGGCCACGACGGCCGCGATGATCAGGATGATCGATTTGAGGTGTTTGCTCACGTTGCGGTTAGACCGGTTGATCCTCTCGATGCTCGGCGAGGTGGGGAAGATTACGGTACCATTCCTTATAGTCCAAACCGTAACCTATAGCGAAGGTGTCTGGGACGGCGAGCCCCCGGTGTTCTATGGGCAAGTCGACCTGTCGGCGCGCCGGCTTATCGAACAGCACGCAGCTGCGCAGCGTCGCGGGCCGGCGCCGTTCTAGTAACGCTCGCAGGTACTCTAGCGTGAGGCCCGTGTCCACGATACCGTCTACGATCAGCAGGTTCGCACCCCGGATCGGCAGGCTGGCGTCCGCCTCGAGCCGCGCCCCGGCCCCGGCCGTTCCGGCCGTCCCGTAGCGTTGAACGAAGACGTAGTCGACCAGGATCTCGCTAGGCCCATCGGCTCTTCGGGCCAGCGCCCGCGCGAGGTCGGCAGTAAAACACAGCGCCCCTTTCAACACGCCGAGCAGCAGGAGCGGTTGCCCCCGATACTCCGCGGAGATGTTCGCGGCGAGGCGTTCGACCGCGGCCGCGATCGCGTCAGCTCCGAAGATACGGCGCCCAACGCCAAACGCGAGATCCAGCGTGGTCACGTGTGCCTGATTCCCCGGATCGAGCCGCGCTCGATTCTCAGCGCGATCCCAGGCTTCATGTGAAACGTGCCGGTGCCGCCGCGCTCGAGCGCGAGCACCGCGGCCTCGACGTGTGAAAAGTCGACGTCGCGTAATCCGTCTTCCGCGGCCAGTCGCTCGCGGATCGAACGACGCAGACTCGACCGCGGCGCGGCGTCGTGCTCGTCCGCAAGCAGATCCGCAGCCCGCGCAACGGCTCGATCGAGCCCCGGGAAGAGCGGACGCAGCGTCGCCAAGGCCTCGCGCACGGCGTTGCGCCGCAGACCCGGTTGCGAGTTGGTCGGATCGACGGCGTACGGCAAGGCCTTGACGTGACAATAGGCGCGCAGCGCCTCTGAAGAGACTCCGAGCAGGGGACGCGCCAGGTCGACGGCCGGCGCGACCCGACGCCGGCGCGGCATGCCGCGCAGCCCGCTCGGACCCGTTCCCCGCAGCAGCGCCAGCACGACGGTTTCGCTCTGATCTTCCGCGTGATGCGCGGTCGCAATGACGGTGCACGTGCGCCGCCTCGCCGCGGCGCACAGCGCGCGGTAGCGTGCGGCCCGAAGGCGCTGCTCATCGGTCCCCGACGCCACGAGCGCGATCGTCTCGAGTGGCATCTCGAAGCGCGCCGCAAGCTCCAGCGCTACGCATTCGTCCTGCCATGCCGATTGGCGCACTCCGTGGTTGACGAACGCCGCAAAAAGCGTCAGCCGGAGACGCTTTGCGAGCGCGTGCAGCGCGGCGGCAAGGGCCGCGGAATCGGGACCGCCGCTGCAGGCGAGCAACACGCGCTCTCCGCGGAGCAGCGCGCCGCTGCGGTCGATCGCGCCTTCGACGTCACGCTCGGGATGCGCGCCTCTCATGACCGGCGCGTGTGCGCGGCGATCTCGCGTTCGACGTCGCGCTTTGCGACGGCCGCGCGCTTGTCCCAGAACTTTTTGCCGCGGGCCAGGCCGAGCTGTACCTTCGCCAGGCCGCGCGTGAAGTAGAGCCGTAAGGGCACGACGGTGAGGCCCTTTTCGGCGACGCGGCTCTGCAGGCGAAGAATCTCGGCCTTGCGCAGCAGCAACTTGCGGGGACGCGTCGGCTCGGCGTTGGAGAAGCTGCCCTGCTTGTAGGGAGCAACGTGCATCCCCATCAGCCACGCTTCGCCGTCCCGAAAACGCGCGTACGCCTCGCTCAGGCTCGCGCCGCCGTCGCGCACCGACTTCACCTCGGTGCCCGTCAAGACGAGGCCGGCTTCGACCGACTCGAGGATATGGTACTCGTAGCGCGCGCGGCGATTGTCGATCGCGGCGTTGCTCTTGCTCATCGTCGCAGGTGATCTTCGACCGCCTCGAGCCGGCCGCGCGAGACGAAGCTGCCCTCCGCGTGCGCGAGCACGTCCCCCGCCTCGTCGAGCACGCTGGCGTCGACTCCCAGCACGTTGCGGCGCTGCCACGTGACGCGTCCGCGCACCTGGATCGGCCGCTCGAGCGGAACCGGTTTGCGGAAGCGCACGCTGACCGCCGCCGTCACGCCGCGATGGCCGGCGAAACCCGCGGCGTGCGCCATCGCCTCGTCGAGCAACGCCATCACGATGCCGCCGTGGGCGATGCCGCGCCATCCTTGGTATTCCGGAGCCAGCTCGAGCCGCGCGTAGACGTCGGCAGAGTCCGCCGCAGGATCGAAGTGCACGTGCATGCCGATCGGGTTGGTCGGGCCGCACGCGAAGCAATTGCCGTCGTCGAACGGTACGTCGCTCATCGGCCTACCCTCAGGCGGTCGACGAGGTAGGGCGGCAGCTGCGCAGCGCGCATCTTGCGCTGCACCTCCTCGATCGGGTAGTCGTAGCGGACCCACTCGACGCGTCGCCGTCCGGGATCGTAGAGCACGAAGGAGGCCGCTGGATTGAGATCGCGCGGCTGTCCGACGCTGCCGACGTCGATGATGTAACGCTTCCCGTCTTCGAGCTGCAGTTCGCCGCCGTGCTGCATGTGGCGGTGGCCGATCGCGTTCTCTTCGTCGCGCACCCAGTATTCCGCGATGTGCGTGTGGCCGACGAATACGATCGGAGCGTCCGTGCGGTCGAAGGCGCGCGCCGCCGCGTCCTTATCGAGGATGTATTCGAAGTAACTTACGGGAGCTCCATGAACGAGGAGAAAGTCGTCAAAGCGCAGTTCGTAGGGGAGCAGATTCAGCCACGCGCGGCTCGCCTCGTCGAGCACGCCTTGCGTCCAACCGATCGCGGCTCGAGCCGCGCGGTTGAAACTATCGACGCCGAAATTCTCCACGGCCGCGAGATCGTGGTTGCCCAAGACCGCGTGCCGCCCGCGCTCGCGCAGCAGGGCGATGCACTCGTTCGGATTGGGTCCATAGCCGACGACGTCGCCGAGGGAAGCGACCACGTCGTCGGGCGCGGCGATCGAGAGAGCGCGCTCGAGTGACTCGAGATTTCCGTGGACGTCCGACAGGATCGCGTACCGCATGGTCAGAGCAGCGCCTCTGCCAGCACGGCGCGTAACGCCGCCTCGAAGGCCCGGCGCATCGGTTCGGTTCCGACGCTCACGCGCACGTACGCGTCGAGCGGCGGCGCACCGGGCTTACGGATCCAGACGCCGCGCGCCAGCAGCTCGTTCACGACTCGCGTCGCGCGCTCGGCGCCGTCGAAATCGATGCACACGAAGTTCGTGCGAGACTCGATCGAACGCCGGCCGAGCGATCGCGCGATGCGATAATAATCTTCGCGAGCTCGCGACGTCTCGGTGACGACGTAACTCCGAAAATCTCCGTCCGCGAGCGAAGCTAATGCGCCGACCTGGGCGTTCCGGTTGATTCCGTAGTGGAGCCGGATCTTCTGAAACATTGTAACGCTGCTCTCGGTGGCGAGCGCGTAGCCGACGCGCGCGCCGGCCATCCCATACGCCTTCGAGAAGGTGCGCAAGCGGATCAGACGATCCTCGAAGGCGGGCGGCAGGAGCTCGTCCTCGTCGACAAAATCGGCGTACGCCTCGTCGAGCAGCAAGAGCGTATCGTGCGGAAGCGCATGGTAGAAGCGCTCCATATCGGCTCGCGAGATGAATCGCCCGCTCGGATTGTCGGGATTGGCGAGATAGACGATCCGCGGCGCCTCGCGCCGCGCGTCCGACACGAGAGCGTCGCAATCGGGCGTGCCGTCGTCGAGGTACGCGGTGGTGATCGGGCGTCCGCCGTACCCAACGACGTGATAGTTGAAGGTGGGATACGTTCCGAGCGTGCTCAGTGCCGCTTCGCCCGGCGCGACGAACGCGCGCACGGCCAAGCCCATGAGGTCGTCGATGCCGGAGCCGACGAGGATCTCCTCGGGGCGGCAACGATGCTTGGCGGCGAGGGCATCGCGCAGATCGAGCGACTCGGGGTCGCCGTACCACGAGAGTCTCGGCAGTTCGCCGTTCATCGCTTCGATGGCGCGCGGCGACGGCCCGAACGCGCTCTCGTTCGCGCCCAGACGCACGAGCTCGTGCCGGCCGGTTTCGCGCATCAGCTGCTCGGGACCGATGAAGGGCGTCGTCGCGGGAATTGCTTCGACCGCGCGCGTGGGACGAATCACGAGTCTTTCTTTATGCTCCCAAAAACCGGTGAACGGTAACCGCCGTGCCGGCCGGCCATTCCTCGTCGCGCTCTTCCATGACGATGAATCCGTCGGCCCGAGCGGTGACGCTGACTGAAAACGAGCGCAGCTCGAGTGGATGCGCCAAAGGGCCACCAGCATCATCCTGCAGGCGGACCGGGACGTACCACGTCCATCCGTGGCGGCTCCGAGCCCGCGCGGCGAGGCGGGCGGACACGCGCGATGCTTCGATGGGAGCGCCGACGAGCGCGGCGACGATCGGCGCGGCGACCGCTTCCAACATCATCAGCGCGGAGGTCGGGTTGCCCGGGAGCCCGAGGATCGGCTTCGCCCCGGCGGCGCCGAAGAGTGTCGGCTTGCCCGGCTTCACGCGCAGGCCGTGAACGACGACGCCGGGGCGGGCGATCGCGGCGACCGCGTACGGCAAGCGGTCGCGATCGCCGACCGACGAGCCGCCGCTGACGACGATGGCATCGCACTGCGCGATCGCCGATCGCAGCCCAGATTCGAACTCCTGCGCCTCGTCGCGCAGCGTCGGGTAGTGTCGCGGCTGCGCACCCATCGCGCGCAGCGACGCCGCGATAGCGTAACGATTCGAATCGCGGATCTCGCCGGGGCGGGCGCGACTAGCCGGCTCGACGAGCTCGTCGCCGCTCGAAAACACCGCGACGACCGGCCTCCGATAGACTGGAACCGCCGTGACGCCCAACGTCGCGAGGACGCCGATTTCGGGCGCGCGGATGCGCCGCCGCGCGGACAGGACCGTTTCGCCCTCACGCATGTCTGCGCCGCGCTCCGCGACGTTCTCGCCGGACTTCACCGGCGCTTCAATTATAACGGTGCCGTTGTGGAGGCGGACGTCTTCGAACGGAACGACGGCGTCCGAACCCGTCGGCACGACGCCGCCCGTCGGTATCCGCACGGCCGACGCGGGCGGCGCGGATCCGTCCGGCGCGGCGCCCATGCGCACCTCGCCCACGAGTTCGAGGACGCCGGGCGTGGCGCGCGCGAGCACCGCAAAGCCGTCCATCAGCGAGCGCGGCGCGTTGGGATAATCGTCGTCCGCGAAGATCGGCTCCGCAAGCACGCGTCCGAGCGCGTCATCGAGGGCTACGCGCTCGACCTGCGGCGGCGCGGTCGTGACGCGAGTGAAGAAAGCCACGATCGCCTGACGCGGCGGGAGCAGCGTTTCGGGCGTAAACGCCCGCGCCGGTAGGACTGGATTTGCGGACTGCATAATGGCGCGCTCTCCATGCTCGATATCGCTCTCATTCGGCGCGATCCCGACCGCGTACGACGCGCTCTCGTTCGTCGCGGCCTGGACGGCTCGGTGATCGACGAGCTTCTGCGCTACGACGAGGAGTACCGCTCCGCCCTCACCGCGGTTGAACGGCTGTCCGCCTCGAAGAATCGGCTGTCGGTCACGATCGGCAAGGCACCCGATAAATCGGCGGCCGCCCGCGAACTCCAACCGCAGATCGCCGAACTTTCGAAAAACATCGCCGAACACGAAGAACGCGCTCGGGCGCTCTCGCCCACGCAGGATGGGTCGCCGCTATTCGCGCTGCTCGATAACCTGCCCAACGTGCTCGACGACTCCGTGCCCGACGGCGCCGGCGAGGATGAGAACGTCGAGTTCCGGCGCTGGGGAGAACCGCGCCGATTTGAATTCGTCCCCAAGCCTCACTGGGAGCTCGGCGAACGCCTCGGAATTCTGGACTTCGCTCGCGCCGCGAAGCTGTCGGGAAGCCGCTTCGCCGTGCTGACCGGCGCAGGAGCGCGGCTCGCGCGCGGCCTGACGGCGTTCTTTCTCGACCGAGCCGCTGCGCGCGGCTACGTCGAGATCGCACCGCCGCTTCTCGTTTCGCGCGAAACGATGTGGTCGACCGGTCAGCTCAGTAAGTTCGCCGATGCGATGTTCACCGATACGCAGGCCGGTCTATTCCTCATCCCGACGGCGGAAGTGCCGCTGACCGCGCTGCGCGGCGGCGAGATCCTCGAGGGAGCCGAGTTGCCGTGCAAATACGCCGGCGCGACGGCATGCTTCCGCAAGGAGGCCGGCGCCGCGGGGAAAGACACGCGCGGCTTGATGCGCCAGCACCAGTTCGACAAAGTCGAGCTGGTCTGGCTCAGCCGCCCCGAAAGCTCCTACGAGGCCCTGGAAAGCCTGACCGAGGACGCGCGATCGCTGCTGGAGGAGCTCGAGCTTCCTCATCGCGTCGTAATGCTGTGCGCCGGCGATACGGGGTTCAGTCCCGCGAAGACCTACGACATCGAGGTGTGGATCCCGAGCAGCGACGCCTACCGCGAGATCAGTTCCTGCTCGAACTGCACGGACTTCCAAGCGCGCCGCGCGGCCATTCGGTTCCGGCGCGAAACGACCGGCAAACCGGAGCTCGTACATTCCCTCAACGGTTCCGGGCTCGCAGTCGGACGTACGCTGATCGCGCTGCTCGAGAACAATCAGCAGGCGGACGGATCGGTCCTACTTCCGAAGGTGCTCGAACCGTACGTGCCTACGATACGTCTTGAATGAGCTCCAGCAATACTTCGCGATCGAGGTAACGGATGTGACCGTGCTCGCGGCACAGTGCCTTGCGCATCTCCAGCTCGGCGATCGCGCGAGCGGCGACCTCCTTGACGGTGCCGCCCGCGGCGGCTATCTGCGATTGTGTGACCGTCGAAAGCGACGCTGAGGCCGGTGCCAGCCCGCGTTCGGGCATCGCGTAGGGCAGCAGCACGCGAGCGATCCGGCCCAGAATTTGGAAGCGATCCTTGAACGCTCAACGAGTCGGCGAGAATCCGGACGCGCTGCGCCATCACGACTCCGAGCGCGTTGGTCAGCTCGGGATAGCGCGCCGCAACGCGCGACACTGCGTCCCACGGCACCTTGAGAACGCGCGCCGTCTTCGAGAAAACGGCGATGCGCGCCATCTTGAAGCCGCGATCGAAATATTCCGCGACGCCGAAGAGCTCGTAGGGAAAAATTTCGTAGAGTATCCGTTCGCGCTCGCGTCCCCCACCATTCGCGCGCGCAACGATCCCTTCGGTCACCATGCCGATAAAAGGCCAATCGACGTTTTCGGCGACGAGAGTTTGGCCGCGCCGGCCGGTCTGCCACACTGCGGCTACCGACAGCTCTTCCCGTACGCCGACGTCGAGTGCCGCGAATGCGGGGCAACGCCCGAGATGCTGCGCCGATGACGTACGCTCGCTGGCCTCGCCGGGGCGATGCGTCAGGCGCAACTGCCAGACGCGGCTCGCGACGCGCCGCGTCTCGATCACGAAGCGGTCCGGCCGGTCCTGCGTTACGCGGGAGGAGAGCGCCCGCGGCTCCTGCTCGGTAATGAGGGTAAGGGATGCGCCGGATGGAAGACGGTCGAGCGCTTTGCGGATGAGATCCGGGCGCTCCCACACGGGAAGTCCCCGCAGATCGATTTCGGCAGGCTGTACCACATCGGTCACGTTCTCGCCGGGCCGAGCGCTCTACTCCCTAGAAAGGTCAATCGAGAGGAGTCAGGATGGTAAAGTCTCTGGTTTCGCGCTTCGTCAGCGGTACTGCGCTCGTATGCCTGGCATCGGCGACACTGACCAGCGCGGCCTCGGCCCAGACGACGACGGACATGCATTTCACGACGGCGATAATCCAGGTCTACGGTTCGCAGTATCCGATCACGGGAGTGCTCGACCTTCAGATCTTCCCCGCCGGCAATTTGCGAGGCTACTACCACACGTCGTACTACAAGCTCAACATCCCCGTGGTCGGCGGACGCGACGGGGATTACATGTGGTTCGACATCGGCCCGTCATCGGTCGATCTCGGCCTCGGCGCCGGTCCCGGCGGAAGGTTGCATGTAGTCGGCACCATGAGCACCGATGGCTCCTTCCGCGGTCAGGTCTACCCCGAGACGGTCGGGCTGCCGGCCGGAACCGTGCCGGTAGACCCGCTCCAGAGCAGCGCACAGAGTTACGTCGACGTGTACACCTTCGCCGCGACGCCGGTAAACGAGCCGGTGCCTACCGCGAGCGGCCCTCCGTAGAGTCACGGTCGCGCCACGCTCTTGACGGCCTTCCAGAGGCGCTGCGGCGCCGGCGGAAGACCGTTCATGTGTTTGAGGAAGAGCGTCACCTCCCAGATTTGGTCGTCGCGCAGGGCCTTGCCGAACGACGGCATGCCGGTAAACCGGATGCCGTGATCGATCTTCCAAAAGCTGACGCCCTCGGGGTCGTCTTCGACGCCGTCCTTGGCGAGTTGCGGAGGACGTTGATAGAGCCCTCGCGCGATGGCTGAGGGCTCGCCGTCCGAGGCGCCGTGGCAGATGGCGCAGTCGGCGGCG
Organism: Vulcanimicrobiota bacterium; assembly: GCA_963723485.1. Taxonomy (GTDB): domain Bacteria; phylum Vulcanimicrobiota; class Vulcanimicrobiia; order Vulcanimicrobiales; family Vulcanimicrobiaceae; genus Cybelea. The sequence goes on from CAVRQS010000003.1 coordinate 916,097, forward strand.
TAGAGCCGGATTCCCGCCATCAGATTCGCATCATCGCTCGCGATCGGAGGCGCCGCCGTCGACGCGTCGCGCGCGAGCGCCGCGTGCAGCGACGTGCGCGCCGCCCAGCGTTCCACTTTCGAGGGTTTCGCATCCGCGTTGGCCGGCATCATCCCGGCCTCGATCCCGATATAAACGACGAGACCCAGCACGACGAGCGTCGCGATCGCTCCCAAAACGACTCCACGCATCACGAGGCGCGTCCTTCGACGCTAATCCGGGCTTAACCGGCGCGTGTCGCACTCTCCACGCGTTGTCAGCCGCGTCCGCTAGCCTGGAGAGGCCATGTCAACGATCACGATTCCTCAATCGAAGGGTCTCGCCGGGATCGGCGCGGCCATCGCTCGGCTGCCGCGCCTATTCTGGCTGGGCACCGGCTTTTTCATAGCGGCCTTGCTCGCATGGGCGCTGCTTCACGCTCGTGCGCGCGACGAGCTCATTACGACGCCGATCGTTACGCAGACGCTCGTACAGTCCGTCACCGCGTCGGGCACCGTCAATCCCCAGAATCTGATTTCGGTCGGTACGCAAGTCTCCGGGACGATCTCGTCCATCTACGTCGATTACAACAGCAAGGTTCGGCGCGGCCAGGTGCTGGCGCGGCTCGACCCCAGCACGCTCGAGGCCCAGCTGCAGCAGGCGCATGCGGCACTGGCTCAGGCTCAAGCGCAAGTCGCACAGTCGGCCGCGACCGCGAATGGCGCGGCCTCGGGCGTGAGCGTCGCAAGCGCTACCGACGCAGCCGACGCGGCCGCCGTCGCTTCGGCGAAGGCCAACGCCGGTAAGACTCAGGCGGCGCTGGTGCTCGCGCAAAAGACTCAAGGGCGCGACTCGGCGCTGCTCGCACAAGGATACGTCGCGCAGAGCACCGTCGATACCGACCGCTCGACGGTGGCGCAGGATGCGGCCGATGTCGCTGCCGCGCAAGCCGCCGTCGCGCAGGCCCAGGCGCAAGATCTCGCCGGCGCCGCAACGGTCGATCAACAGTCGTCCGGCGCGAGCAGTCAGGCCGCCGCGACGCAGGCCGCGCAGGCCAACGCCGCCGCGGCGCAGGCCGTCGTACAGCAAGACGAGCTCAACCTCGAACACGCCGTGATCACGTCGCCGGTCGACGGCACGGTCGTCGCGCGCGACGTCTCGGTCGGTCAGACTGTCGCCGCGTCGTTGCAGACGCCCACGCTCTTCTCGATCGCACAGAACCTCTCGAAGATGGAAGTCGACATCAACGTGGGTGAGCCGGACATCGGCAACGTGAAGCCCGGCGACACGGTCACGTTTTCGGTGCTCGCGCACCCGAACACGACGTTTCGCGGTACGGTCGCGCAGGTTCGCATCAATCCGCAAACCTTGAACAACGTCGTGACGTACGACGTGGTCGTCTACGCCGCGAACGCCGGCGAAATGCTTCTTCCCGGCATGACCGCGAACGCGACGATCGACGTCGCGAGCTCCTCCAACGCGCTCACCGTGCCGGTGGCCGCGCTGCACACGTCCGCTGCGGCCGGCGCGACGCCGTGGGGAACCACGAGCGGCGCGGATTCCGGCGGCGCGATCGCGGCCGGCTCGGCCGCGCGGATCTTGGTCGATCGTAACGGCAAGGCCGCGCCCGTTGCGGTGCGGGTGACGCTCACGAACGGAACGCTTGCCGCCGTCCAACCGCTGGAGGCCGGCGCCCTCGCGGCAGGAGATCTCGTCGTGACGGGATCGCAGAGCCACACGCAGCACAAGACGAGCGCCTCGCCGATGAGCGGATCGCCGATGGGCGGCGCGATGCGAGGTATTCACTAATGACGCGCGTCGTGAAGGTCAGCGGCCTGCGCAAAACCTACGCGCTGGGCGAGGAGCAGGTGCACGCGCTGCGCGGCGTCGATCTCGGGCTCGACGCGGGCGAGTTCGTCGCCGTCATGGGCCCGTCCGGCTCGGGGAAATCGACGTTCATGCACGTCGTGGGACTCCTGGACACGCCGACCTCGGGCACGTATCGCTTCGAAGGCGCCGACGTCTCGTCGCTGAGCGCGGACGAACGGGCGGATATCCGCGGCCGCCGTCTCGGCTTCGTCTTCCAGTCGTACAACCTGCTGCCGCGCACGAGCGCGGTGGAGAACGTCGAGCTGCCGATGGTCTACGCGGGCGTGCCCGAGATCGAGCGCCGACGCATTGCGATGGCTAAGCTCGATCTCATCGGCATCTCGCATCTCGCAAGCCATCATCCGAATCAGATGTCGGGCGGGCAGCAGCAGCGCGTCGCGATCGCGCGTGCGCTCGTCAACGACCCCGGACTCATCCTCGCGGACGAGCCGACCGGCGCGCTCGACACGCAAACCTCCAAAGACATCATGAGTCTCTTTTCGCGCCTCAACGAAGAGCAGGGAATAACGATCATGCTCGTGACGCACGAGCCGGACGTCGCCGCTTACGCGCGGCGCATCGTCGCCTTCCGCGACGGCCTGATCACGAGCGATACCCATAACGAAAGCCATGCGGCATGAACCTGAAGGCTACTTTGTCTCTCGCATTGGCAGCGCTCGTGCGCAACAAAGCGCGCTCGCTGCTCACGATGCTCGGCATCGTCATCGGGGTGGCGGCGGTGATCGTCACGGTCGCGATCGGCGTGGGCGCGCGCACCTCGGTACAGCAGAGCATCGACAGCCTGGGTTCGAACCTCATCGTCGTGCAGCCCGGAAGCGTCACGCAGACCGGCGCCCGCAGCGGCTTCGGCGGCGCATCGACGCTGACGCCCGACGACGGCCTGGCGATCGCGAAACTGTCGGGTGTCGCCGCCGTCTCCCCGATGGTCTCCGTACGCACGCAGGTGGTGGCCGGCGCGAACAACTGGCAGACGACCATCGCGGGCGTCGCGCCGACCTACACTTTCGTTCGGTCGTGGCCGCTCGCGAGCGGGCGCTTCGTCAACGAGAACGACGTCGCGTCGGCCGCCAAGGTCGCGGTGTTGGGCCAGACGGTCATCGCGCAGCTCTTCCCCGACGGCGATTCGCCGCTGGGCCAGACCGTGATCGTCAAGGGCGCTCCGTACACGGTGATCGGGACGCTCAGTGCGCTCGGGCAGAGCGGCCTGGGTCAAGACCAGGACGACACGGTGTTGATTCCCTATACCTCGGCGATGGAGCGCCTCACGGGCCAGCCGACGGTCAACGCGCTGATGGTCTCGGCAACGGATCAGCAGCAGATCGATCCGGTACAGCAGAGCGTGACGCAGCTGCTCGAACAGCGTCATCGCATCGTGCCGCCGCAGACCGACGACTTTCAGGTGCGTAACCTGCAATCGATCGCGCAGGCGGCCTCGCAGACAGGGACCGTGATGGAGCTGCTGCTCGCCGGCGTCGCCGCCGTCTCCCTCATCGTCGGCGGCATCGGCATCATGAACATCATGCTCGTCTCGGTCACGGAGCGCACCCGCGAGATCGGGCTTCGCATGTCGGTCGGCGCGCGCGCCGCAACGATCCTGCGCCAATTTCTGGCCGAGGCGATCGTGCTCGCCACCATCGGCGGCCTGATCGGAGTCCTGGCCGGCGGCATCGGCACGCTTGCGATAGCCCTGGCGACGCATTGGCCGATGGCGATACCGCCGCAGTGGATCTTCGCCTCCGTGGGCTTCTCGGCGATGGTCGGCATCTTCTTCGGCTACTATCCGGCGCGGCAGGCCGCCGGCCTCAATCCGATCGAGGCGCTGCGATTCGAGTGAGCGCGCGCATCGCCGTGATCGACGACGAGCCGAACATCCGCGACCTCCTCTCGCTCGCGCTGGAGCATCGCGGATTCGCGGTGCGCTGCGCGGCCGACGGTGCGTCCGGCCTCGCGCTCGTGCGCGAGTGGTCGCCCGATCTGATCGTCCTCGACGTCATGATGCCCAAGGTCAGCGGCATCGAGCTGCTCCCCGCGCTGCGGCGCGTCACCGACGCGCCGGTCGTGATGCTGAGCGCACGCGGCGAGGTAGAGGACCGCGTCGAGGGCCTCGTCGCCGGCGCCGATGACTATTTGAGCAAGCCGTTTGAGATCTCCGAGCTGCTCGCGCACGTCGATGCGAAGCTGCGCCGCCCGCATCTGGAAACGCGCTCGTCGCTGGAGTATGAGGGGTTGACCGTAGACCTCGACGAGCACGTCGTCGAGCGCGACGGACGCCGGCTCGACCTGTCGCCGCTCGAGTACGATCTGCTGGTGACGCTGATGCGCAGGCCACGCCGGGTCTTCACCCGCGAGGAGCTGCTCGACGCGGTGTGGGGCGACGCCGACGTCGGCACCGGCGCCGTGGAGCGATACGTCTCGTACCTGCGAGGCAAGGTCGACGAGGGCTTCGGCCGCCCGCTGATTCAGACTGTCCGCGGGGCCGGTTATACGCTGCGTGCGTAGTGTCGCGCTTCACTAATTCGTTCTCACCGTTCGCCGCGCGCCTCACGCGCGGATACGTCTTGCTCGCGGTCGGCCTCATCGTGCTCGTCGTGGCCGCGACGAGCGTGCTCGCGTTTCTGCTCTACGTCGGCGCGCTCAACGAATCGATCGAGACCTACGCACAGCGCGCGACGGAACGCGCCGCGGCGTACGAGCGCGCCGGCGAGCCGCCGAGCGCGTACGCGCCGAAGCTCGTAAACGAGATCGGCGGGGCGCGCGTTCGTGTGTCGGTCTACGACGGGAAGCACCGCCTGCTCGCCGAGAGCGCGCGGCGAGGTGCGCTCGCGGCAGATCGCGTCACACGCGCTATGGCGGCGTTTTTGGGGCTGCATCCCGCGGTCGTGAGCGTACCCGGAGGAACCGTCGTCATAGCACCGGACCTGGCCGGCTTCGCGCGGCTCCTCGAGCGCTACCTCACCTTCGTGCTCCCGATCGGCGCGCTGGCGGTGGTCGCCGCGTGGATAATCGGGCGCGCGATCACGCGGCGCGCCATCGCTCCGCTGCAGGACGTGTCGGCGGCGCTGCGCCGCATCGCGGGCGGCGACTTCGCGCCCGAACCGCTTGCGTCGCGCCACGACGACCTGCGCGAGCTCACCGCGGCCTACAATGGCGTCGCGCATCGGCTGACGACGGCGACGGCGGAACGCGATCGCAACGAAGCGCAGATGCGCCAGTTCATCGCCGACGCCGGCCACGAGCTGCGCACGCCGCTGACGATCGTGATGGGCTATCTCGACGTGCTCGACCAGGGCGTCGTCGTTGACCCCGACGGCGTCGCGCGCGTGTACAAGACGATGCTGGCGGAGAGCCGGCGCATGCGCGCATCGATCGATAAGCTGATCCTGCTCGCGCGTCTCGAGCGTCCGGCGGCGTCGCGGCCGGAGCGAGTCGACGTCGGCGCGGTCGCGCGCCGCGCGGCCGACGCACTCGAGCCGTTAGCCGGGTCCGGCCGCATCGCGCTGCGCGTGCCGGACGCGCCGCTGCCGATCGATGCCGATGAGAACGAGCTGTACGAAGCCGTCAAGAACGTCGTCGAGAACGCGTTGCGCTACGCCCCCGGCTCCGGCGTCGGAGTGGACGTGACTTCGGGCGGCTCGTGCGTCACGCTCGACGTTTCGGACCGCGGCCCCGGAATGACGCCGCGAGACGTCGAGCACGCGTTCGATCGTTTCTATCGCGGAGCGTCGCGTCCCAGCGGCGAGGGCTCGGGGCTCGGCCTCGCGATCGCCAAGCGCGCGGTCGAGCGCGCGGGCGGCAGCATCGCGCTGGAGAGCCGGGCCGGCCGCGGTACTCGCGTCACGATGTCGTTCCCGAGTGCGCCGCAACCAATCCCGCGCGGCGCCGGGTAGAGACCAGCATGAGCGTCAAGGTATACGGCATCAATCACGTCGCCATCCAAGTCAACGACGTCGCGAAGGCCGTCGAGTTCTATCAGGACGTCTTCGCTCTGGAGAAGCTCGACGAGGGCGAGGGCGACGCGTTCTTCAAGGTCGGCGAGCACCAGTTTCTCGCCATGTTCGCAGGCGGCGACGGCCGCCCGAACCGCACCCGTCACTTCGGCTTAATCGTTCGCGACGAGGCGCAGCTGAACGAAGTGCGCGAGAAACTCACCAAAAAGTACGGCATCAAACTGATCCCGCCGTTCCGCTGCGATTTCATCGATCCGTTCGGCAATCGCGTTCAGGTGGTGGATCTGCACGACGAGTCCCTGATCTGGCTGATGCCCTATCAAGAGGTCCAGAAGGCGGGCATCGCCTTCAGCTAGCGACGTGTTCCGGGCGAAATCCCAGCCCGACGAGCCACCCCGGTATGCGCGGCAAGAACGGTAGCCAGCGCAGCAATCCGGGCAGCCGGTGCAGCATCGGCGCGCGCCCCCTCACGAGCACGTTGCCGATGATCTTGCTCTGGATGAACAACTGGAGCGCTTGCGTGAGTCGCGCCGCGCCCTCGCGGCGGCGCTGGACGGCGCGAAGATCGCGCACCGTGACCTCGCCGCGGAGGAGTTTGCCGGAAAGTATGTTCGCCGCCGCGACCGCGTCTTGAATCGCGAGATTGATGCCGACGCCGCCGATCGGCGACATCGCGTGCGCGGCGTCGCCGATGCAGAGCAGTCCCGGCCGAAACCACTGCCGTAGGCGGTTCACTCGCACGGTCAAAAGCTTGACGTCGTCCCAGCCGTGGATCTGGTGCACGCGATCGTGGAGGAACGGCACGATCGCGCTGACGCTCCGGCGAAACGCGTCCAACCCCGTCCCCTGCAGCTCGCTTAACGATCCCTTCGGAATCACGTAAGCGCACTGCCAGTACGCGCCTCGATCGATCAGCGCCATGATGCGGCCGTCGCGGATGTAGCCGAACGTTGCGTGCGGATCGTCGGCATGTTTCGTCAGCCTGAGCCATAGCACGTCCATCGGCGCACCGAGCTCGGCCGGCTCGAGCTCGGCGCGGTCGCGCAGCGCCGACTCACGCCCGTCGGCCGCTATCACCAGACGCGCCCGAATATCGACCGCTCCTTCGGGCGATTGCGCGCGCACGCCGGCGACGCGGCCGTTCTCCCACAGCAGGTCGTCGGCACGCATGCGCATGCGCAAGTCGAAGCCCGGATAGCGCCTGGCCTGTTCGGCCAAGAAATCGAGGAAGTCCCACTGCGGCATGAACGCTACGAATTTGCAGCGCGTCGGGAGGTGCGTGAAGTCGGCGACGGTGATCAACGTGTCTCCCAGATTGCCGGCGAGCGTCGTGACCTCTTGATGCGGGCGCTGCAGGAACGATTCGAGGAGACCGAGCTCCGCCATGACCTCGAGCGTCGACGGATGAATCGTGTCGCCGCGAAAATCGCGCAGAAAGTCGCCGTGCTTCTCCAAGAGCACGGTGGAGACGCCGGCCCGTGCCATAAGGAGGCCGGCCATCATGCCGGCCGGCCCGCCCCCGACGATGCAGCAGTCCGCCTCGGTTCGGTTCACCGAATGTTGGCGGCGTAGAAACGGTATCGCGCGAACTCCGCCTCCCGCCGATCGACGCGCGCCTGCGTCGCCGCGGCAATCTCGTCGATGAAGTTCTCGAGCGAGCGATCGGCGAGACCGGGCGTAAGCGCCATGTCGAGCAGCTTTCCGAAGATCTGCATCGGCAGGTCGTACCCGCCGCGCAGAAAGAGTTTAGACTCGCCGAGCCCGGCGGGTTCGACCCCGATCGTGCCGTTGAAGGTCGGGAACGCGGCGGGCAGATTCATCGAGTTGAAAGTGATGTCGAACACGCGCGCGCTGTCCTCGCTCTTGCGCACCTGCAAACGAATCGGCACCGCAACGTAGCCGACGTCGGGAAGATGTATCTCTCCGAAGCTAATATGCAGCGCGAAGCCGCGCCACGGACCCTCCTGATCGGCGATGGCTTGGAGCAAATCGCCGAGCGCCGCGGCCCCGGGATCTGCCGGCACCCGTAGCGCGCGTTCGAGCCGTACCTGCGGCACGTCATCCTCCTTTCTTAGTCGGCATCGTTCCGATTCGCTTGAGGTACCGTGTCGCCCGTCAAGCAGAAGGCAAGGCTCCGATGACTCGATGGCTCAGCGGGAGAAAGGCATGCCTAGCGACAATATTAGGCGCACCTAACAATGCAGCACTCCGCCGTCCGGCGCTGGCGCGCCCCGCTGATCTTCGCGCTGATCGCCGCGGCCGCGCCGGGGGCCGCCTTGGCCGACGCCGATCAGGCGGCCTCGCCGAACTCGACCTCCCTCGGCCTGCAGCCGTTGAGCGGCGTGATCGCGAAGGCGACGCCGGCGCCCGGGGAGTCGGCGGTCTTCCGGCGTCCCGACGGAGCGTATCAGGCCATCCCATCGCGTCGCGGCCGCGTGAAGGTCTTCGATATCGTCGAGCGCGCCGCGCCATGGACGCTCAAGCCGGGCTTGACGGTGATGGCGAACACGTACAACGGCGTGGTTCCGGGGCCGGCGCTGGTCGTGCGTCAGGGCGATACGCTCGTGCTCGATTACACGAACGACGGCACGACGCCGGATTCGATTCACCTGCACGGCGTCCACGATATTCCCGTTACCATGGATGGCGTCGGCGGCGTCTCGCAGCAGCTCGTGCCGCGCGGTGGGCATTTCGTCTATCGCTTCGTCGCCGATGAGCCCGGAACGTTCATCTATCACACGCACGACGACGAGGCCATGCTGGACTCAGGACTCTATGGCGCCATCATCGTCGAGCCGGCGGTGCCGCGCCCCGTGGAGCGCGGCCTCGCGCACGACTTTCTCGAGGTGATCTCGTCGTGGCAAATCCAGAGCGGCGCGGAGAATCACTTCACGCTCAACGGCAAAGAGTACCCGGCGACGCGCGCGCTCGACGTCCGTTCCGGCGAGCGCTTTCGCATTCGATGGATCAACATCTCGGGCGAAGAGTTCCACACGATGCACACGCACGGTCACTATCAGCAGATCGTCGCGCGCGACGCGTCGCCGGTCGACTACCGCGACGTCGAAGACACCGTGCTGGTGGCGCCGGGCCAGCGCGTCGACGTCGTCGTGAAGGCAAACGCCAAGCCCGGTACGTGGCTGATCCACTGTCACGTCATGGACCACATCGAAGACGCGAGCGGTATGCCCGCGGGGCTCATCACGGCGATCCACTACGCCGGCACTCCCAACACGCTCACCGCGATGTACCGGGCGATGGCGCCCGCGGCCGGCGCGACGACTCGCGCCCTGAGCTTCGGCATGACGGTGCTGCTCGGCGCGATCGCCGGCTTCACGATCTTCCTCGGCCTGCCGATCGCGCGAGCGCGGCGCCTCTCGCCGCAGACGATCGCGCTGCTCAACGCCCTGGCCATCGGCATCCTGCTCTATCTGGTCGTCGAGATCGCGCAGAACGCAATCGTGCCGATCTCCCGGGGCCTCGACGCCTGGCACGCCTCAGCGGGCGCGTTCCCCGCGGGGCTCATCGCGGTCTTCGTCGCCGGCTTGCTGATCGGTTTGGTCGGACTCGGCAGCGCCGCGACGCACTTCACGCGGCAGGCCGCGACGCACACCGAAAATCCGATCGTGCTCGCGGCGATCATCGCGATCGGCATCGGCGCGCACAACTTCGGTGAGGGTCTCGCCATCGGCGCCTCGGCCGCGGCGGGGGCGACCGCGGTCGCGTTGGCCCTGATCGTCGGCTTCGGATTGCACAACGCGACGGAGGGCTTCGGGGTCGCGGCGCCGCTCGTCGGGCGCGTCGTCCCGACGTGGGCGCAGATCGGCCTGGCCGGCCTCATCGCGGGCGGCCCGACGTTCGTCGGGACGATCGTCGGCTACAGCTTCTACTCGCCGACCCTGTCCGTTCTGTTTCTCGCGATCGCCGTCGGCGCGCTCGTCTTCGTGATCGGCGAGCTGTGGAGCGTATTGCGGCGCACTGGACTCACGGCGTCCGTAACTGCGACCATGTGCGCCGGATTCTTGATCGCCCTGGCCACCGAACTCTTTTTGGACATGAGCGGAGGCTAGCAGCATCGTGACGTTTGTCGAAATTTTATCCGGAGTATCTCGCGGCACATCAGGTAGCTCACGCGAGCTGTAACCGCGAGCTACGGGGCGACGCTGAAAGCGGTTCCCCAGCCGCCGTTGACGCCGCCGCCCTGCGTCGTACCGTAGAATTTTCCGTCGAGATAGGTCAGCTCGCCGAACGGAGATGCACCGTCGTGACCCGCCTTAAACCTGTACAGCACGCGCTCGTTGCCGGTCGGTTCGACGCGAAACACCGTTCCCCAGTTCCCTTTGGTCCCGCCTTCCACGGTCGTGCCGTATAGCACGCCGTTGATCGCCGTAAGGCGCGCGTACGGGTAGCCTCCGTCGGAACCGCTCTTGAAGGAGTGGACGAGGTGCTCCTGATGGGTGACTTCGACGACGAACACGGTGCCATAACCCGTGCTGCCGCCTGCCTTCGTCGTGCCGAAGAACTTGCCGTCGAGATAGGTGACACCGTCGAACGGATAACCGCCGTCTTTGGTACCGGCCTTGAAATTGTACAGCACCTTTTCGCTGCCGGTGGGGCTCGTGGTAAAGACGGTGCCCCAGCCCGCGCTGCCACCCTCCTTGGTGGTGCCATACAAAATGCCGTTGACGGCGATCAGATCGCCGTACGGATAAGCGCCGTCCTTGGTGCCGGCCTTGAAGCTGTGGAGGACGCGCTCGCGACCGGTCGCGGACGTCGCGAAGATAGTCCCCCAACCACCGTTCGCGCCGCCCTCGACCGTCGTGCCGTAGAACGTGCCCTTGTAATAGAGCAGGCCGGCGTAGGGCGCGGCGCCGTCGTCATTGGCCTTGAAGCTGTAGACGAGACGCTCGTTCCCCGCGGGCGTCACCTCGAAGACCGTTCCCCAGTTGTGCGCGCCGCCGCTCGACGTGGTGCCGTAAAGTTTGCCGTTCACGGCCGTGAGGCCCGAACAGGGATATGCTCCGTCGCTGTTGCCGCCGAAGCTGTATTTCACGCTTTCCTGGCCGGTCTTGCTCAGCTCAAAGACCGCTCCGTATCCAAACTTGCCGCCTTGGTAGGTCGTGCCGTAGAGCTTGCCGCCCAGTGCGACGAGCGCGCCGTAGGGAGAGGCGCCGTCGGGTTGGGCTTTGAATTTATACAGCGACTTATAGCTCGAGCCGAGATCCGGCGATTCGTCGCCGCCCGGTGTCGTGGATGGGGGCTGACCGCACAACCACGGTCCTTGATCCGGCGACATCGCGGAGGCGCCGCTGGAAAGCCCCGCAGAAATTGGCGGCGCGAAGGTGGAATGCGAACAGTTGGCAAGCAGCATAGCGCAAGCAAGGATTGCGAAGGATCTCATGATGCCGGTGCACATACCATGACGAGGTCGACTCTTCCCTCGGCGAATTAACCGAAGTGGAAGCGGCGGTGATGCTGGTAATTTTTGCCGACGCGCCGCACGGCGTCGTTTTCGTCGAGCGCGCCGGCCATCTCCGGCGCAATCCGGGCCAGATCGGACTCCCGGGAGGCATGACCGATCCGATCGACGGTGCCGACCCCGCCACGACCGCAACGCGAGAACTCTACGAAGAGCTCGGCGTGCAGCCGGCGGCGGTCCATTTGATCGGCCGGCTCGATCGGCAGCAACAAGTTTCGAGCGGTGTGGCGGTCACGCCGATCGTCGGCGTGCTCGAACCGCATACGCCGCTGAACGTCGACGGCACCGAAACGATCGGAGCGTTCACGATTCCGCTCGCAGCGATCGTCGAGCCCGGCGCCGTGAAGAAAGACGCATCACGGAGCACGCGCGAGCGGACGTTATACGCGCTGGACTACGAAGGGCGCCACATCTGGGGGCTGACGGCGCGAATTCTCAAGATCTTTGCCGACGAGTGGAATTCGCGATCGGCATTGCGGAAACGGATCGAAGCGGTACTTCGACTTTGACGAAGTCTTACGTCGAATACCGCAGCGTCGTGCCGGTACAACCCTGACAGCGAATCACGATGTCATTTTCGCCCGGCTCTAAATCAAAGCTGACGACCTCGCCTGCGCGGCCCGCCCGAATCGCATTCGGCTGATCGATTCGCAACGTCGCGGGTGCCGCCCATAGCGCTATTCCGAAGTGCAGCCGAATAGGCGACACGATCTCCAGCGTCAAGGTCCTCTTGGTCACCGCCGCCTTCTCGAGCCTCGGGAAATCGTGGGTCGGAAGCGACACGAGCGGAACGTCAAATCGCGATAGCGGATCGTCCGCATAGGGAAATGCGCGGGTCGGCAAGGTGTGCCCCGCCAAGAACGTCATGCCGATTTTCGTGTCGTGATAGTCGATGGTTGCCGGGTAGACGGTCTGCCCATTGACGATTGGCGATGGCACGGCCGTGCCGCCGGCGATAAACGGGAACGCCACGGCGCGCGGCGCCGCCGAGAATCGCCTGGCGTCGCTTGCGACCGCTCTTAGCGTTTCGGTCTTCATCCCGTCACGCTTCGCCTGACTGTAGAGTGCGGCTAAAATCTCGGCGTCGCCCGGAACGACATTGTTGAAGTTGCTCTCTTGTTGCGACATCATCACGATCGGTTGCGTTTCCCCCGCGGCCGCGTACGCATCGGCGACATCGCGAATGTACCCCTCTGCCTCGCTCGTCGAAAATCCGCCGCGTAGCTGCAAGTCGTCGGGATCGGTCGAGAAGGCGTCTTCGTCCCCGCTCAAATACGCGCGGGTCAAATCTCTCGCCGTCCACTCCAGCGCCAGTAAGGCGCATCGGCCGTTCGGCTGCGGGCGTTTATAGGACGTCGGATCGGCGCAGTAGCTTCCCCACGGCGCTCCGTAATCGTAGGTTCCGTCGACTCCGTGGCTGTTCCAGGCAATTCCCCAAAAGGCGCGTTCGCCTAATGCCAACAACCCGGCGATGTTACGTTCGTGGCCGGCGCCTTCGACGCTTACCGTCGGAACGTACCAAGCAAAGCTCTTCTTCAGATATTGAACGAGCGGACGATAGCTCGTGCCCTCGACGTCGTCACCGTTGTGGTCATGATAGAGGTCGTACAGATCGCCGACGGAGGTCACATAGCTCAACGCTACCGCCATCCAGGATACGGACAAATCATACTTACGCGCGTCGGCCTCGATGCTCTGCATTCCACCCGGCACGTAATGCAGCTGCTGCAAGGACGTCGCCACGAATCGCGTTTGCGTTGCGCCATGCGGAATCGCCCAGCTTGGGCGTGGCGGCGTCTCGGTCGCAGAAAGGTCGGCCGAGCAGCGCGCGTGCCTGACGTCGATCGGGGAGAACGCTCCGGCAGGGATCTGATACCAAATCACCCCGTCGTACGAAACGCTGCACGGCGTCGAACTTTGATCGAATACCGTAGCTCCGGGCGTCGTTCCGCCGGGAACCCCGGTGATGGTTGGAAGGCTGGAACCAGCGCACCCACACAGGCTCAAAACCAGCGCGAAACCTAGAAGATTGCCCGCCGCGACCAATTGTGTTCTTCTCATTCTCCAATGCCGTTCTACGGGCGCCGTGCTAACCAACGTGACGGGAGCATAACGTTAGAGGAAAGCGTGGGATTCGAACCCACGGGACGTTCATCGCGTTCTGCGGTTTTCAAGTGCGATAGACTCCGCGACGGCCCCTGCAGGCGGGTATCGCGAAGTCGAATCGAGTTGCACGGCGGTTCGTACGCGCGCCCGAAAGGGCCGCTGGCGCTGCCCACGTGAGCGGTCGGGCGAGCCAACCCCGGCGCTCCCCGTTTTCGCGGGTGCAAGGAACGAGCGAATGGCATAGTCAAGGCACGTATACGGGTCGCCCGACGGCACCCCGGTAGCCGTGAGGCGCACTCGATCATCATAAAGGATGGGACTATGTTCATTTCGGTCATTCATAGGATCAGCGATCCAGATGCGTTTTGGGCCACCGCGGCTGGCGCCGCGAAGGACATCCCCGCCGACATCAAGCTGCATCAAACCGTGACGAGCAACGACCGGTCGACGGCGATCTGCTTATGGGAAGCGCCATTGGTCGACAGCAAAAACGAATACATTCCGATCGACGCTTCAAGCTCGATGGGACTGCCTACGGCTGCAAGCGCGACTGCTTGAGTCCATTCTCTCGTTACGAAGGGATCGCGCGTCGAAGCCAGGTCTCTTCCGTTCTTACAACCCGTGGAGCATAGGTCCGGAAAGGGAGCCAAACAGCCCTACATATTTTCTCACGAGCGCGCTGGCGTGCTCGACGATCCCGAACGAGAAGGCTGGCTTCCGACGGCAGCGATTTTAGAGCTCCTCGAGGTTCCGTCGGGTTCGCGAGTTCTCGATTTTGGCACCGGCACGGGGCGTTACGGAGTTTCATTTGCTCAGGCTCACCCCGACGTCTGCCTCGTCGCCTACGACGTGCAGTCCGAAATGCTCGACATCGTCCGCCGCCGGATCGCGGACCTATGCCTCGAAAACGTCAGCGCCGCAAGTTGGGAAGAGACGCAAGCGAGAGCACCGTACGACCGCATCTTCGCGCTCAACGTGCTCCACGAAATCGACGACGCTACGCTTCGTTCCCTCGCGCCCCTGCTGGCGCCGCGAGGCGACGTCCTGATCGTCGACTGGGATGCAACCATCGATCGCCCAACGGGCCCACCGGCCGAACATGCCCACAGCCCCGCCGAAGGATGGAGCCGCATCAATCGCAGCGGCCTGCGATGCATCGAGCGTATCCGCGACGCGCGTTTTCCCTATCACTTTATCGTGAGGGCCGCGCGCCGAACGTAAGCGCGTCACGAGCCGCTCCGGTCTCGAGCTCCGAATCGATCAAAGGAGAGGATGGCTTTATGCAAATAGTCGGTCGGCCATCGCGACAGAGCCGGCCACGCGGCCCCTTCCAGGTCGCGAGCCTACTGTTCGGCGCCGCGCTGCTGGGCACGTCAACCTCGACTGCGGCGCTCAAGCCGATCAGCCAGGTCGCACTGCAAAGGACGGTAGACGCGACAGCTCGCAAGCTCCTGATTCCCGGCGCCGTGGTGCTCCTGCGCACACCGCAAGGCGAGTTCACGACCACCTATGGCACCACGCAGATCGGCACGATGAGTCGGCCGACAACTGACACCTCCTTCCGAATCGCCTCGAATACGAAGACGATGACGGCCGCGGTGATCGTGCAACTGGCTCAGGAAGGTAAGCTCAAGTTCAGCGGCCACGTTTCAAGTTACGTGGCGGGCGTGCCCAACGGTGACCACATCACCATTGCCGAGCTGCTGGAAATGCGCAGCGGCCTCTACAACTACCTTGATGCCCCGCAGGTCGCGGCGACTGCCGACCGCGACGTGACCAAAGTTTGGACTCCGGCCGAGTTGCTGGCGATAGCTTTTGCGCACAAACCCAACTTTGCGCCCGGCGCGGACTACGAATATAGCAACACCAATTACATCCTGCTCGGCCTCATCATCGAAAAGATTGAAGGCAAGACGTTGGCCGAGGCAATGCGAGTCCGATTGTTCGAGCCGCTCGGCTTGCGGCACACCGCGTTGCCTCCAAGCAATGTGACCGCACTGCCAAAACCGTACTCCCACGGATACATGTACGGCAGTTCCTCGGTCGCCTTTACGGGGACGCCGCCATATTCGCCCGCGGTCAAGGCCGCGGCCCGCGCGGGAACCCTTTTGCCCACGGACTACACGAACCTGAACACTACCTTTGGCTGGGCGGCCGGAGGAGCGATCTCCAACGCGAGCGATCTCGCAACTTGGATCGAGGCGTTGGTGTCCGGGCGACTGTTCGACGCGCGGTATCAACGACGTTGGATCGACAGCCTACGGGCCGAGGACCCGAAGAAGCCCTATGGGCAAGAGTACGGGTACGGCATCACGCTCCTGCGCTGGGGAAAGAACTCCATGTACTACCACGGCGGCGAGACAGCCGGCTACAATTCGTTCATGGGCTACGATCCAGCCAATAAAGTGACGTTGGTGGTGTGGACTAACTTGACGGTCTCGCTCGACGAAGTCCCGACCGCCAACACCCTAATGCTGAAAGTGCTCGATCAAATCTACGTCGTGTCGCCGCTCACGCCCACTCGGTCGACGAATGCCTCTCATTAGGGTCGCCGCTCTCTTAATACGCGAACCGCGTTGCGCGGAACTTCATGGAGGAGAGGGAGGGATTCGAACCCTCGAAACGCTCATCACGTTTTGCGGTTTTCAAGACCGCCGCATTCAACCACTCTGCCACCTCTCCAAGTTCTCGCAAAGCCTTATTCTACCGGAGTTTTTCGCTATCCGCTTTTCTCACGGATTCACGGCGCAACCGCCGGTTTCTCACATTTTCTCACGGATTGTTCCCCACGCGACACGTCGACCAGGGAGTCGGCGAGCCTGTTGACGGCATCCCGCGCCACGCCCTCCATCGTGTGAGCATAGGTGGAGAGTGTGATGACGGGCGACGAATGCCCGAGCAGCTCCGACACCTCCTTCACCGACGTCCCCTGTTTGAGGCTAATCGACGCGAAGCCGTGCCGCACGTCGTGGAACCGAAAGCCCTTCATCCCGAGTCGCTTGGCGATCGCGCCGAACTGCTTCGTCAGCATGTCGGGCGGCCACGGCGACCCGTCCTCATTGCAGAATACCAAACCGTGATCCGCGTATGCCGGTCCCAAGCGTCGACGATCGGCAGTCTGCAGTGCCTCGTGCGTGTTGAGCGCCGCAAGGAGCGCATCGGCGATCGGCAGTACCCGCACGCGGCCGGACTTCGGAGCCTTGAATCGAAGACCGAAGGCCTTCGTCTCTTCGAGCGACCGAGAAACCACTAGCCGTTTGCGCTCGAAGTCGACGTCTTGCCATCGTAGCGCCAGCAGCTCCCCACGCCGAACGCCCGTCATCGCGGCGAGCATGACGGGAACTTCCAAACGCGTGCCTGTCGTCGCCGCCAAAAGCATCGCTATGCTTAGCTCGTCGACCTCGAGCCGCCGAATCGAGGCTCTGGGCGACCGAACCGCCGACGCCACGTTGGTTTTTACGACGCGCAGGCTTTTCACGCCGAAGTTGAGCGCGGTGTGCAGCACGCGATGTACGTGCAGGCAGGTCGTGCCGCTGAGCCCTCGCTGCCGTAACGTTGTCTGCATCTCAGTGATGTGCCGCGGGTTGAGTTTGCGAAGCGGAATCGTTCCCAAGTGCGGTAGGAGCTGATTGCGAACGATCGACGCATATCGCTCGTGGGTCTTTGGCGAGATGGGCTGTGAAGCCGCGGTCGGGGCCGTATGGGCTAGCCACGACTGCAACAGCTGCTCGACGGTGGTGTCCGGCGCCTCGAACACGCACTGCTCTTCGATTTCGCGCAATGCTTGGCGCTCTTTGGTCTGCGCTTCGCTCTTGGAAACGGCGCCGAGCCTGATTTCCTTCTGCCGGCGCCGCTCGCCGCGGAGCTTTGGTAGGTCGACGGTGGTATACCACACCTTACCGATCTTATGGAGATAGCCTTTCATGAGTTCGCCTCCGGTGCATGGCCGAAGGCGGCGGTCTCGCCTGGTAGTTCGCGCCTGCCGGCGAGCTCCTCCCGCAACGCACGCTTGGCGATGCGCGTCTGACGCCTGCCGAAGTTCGCGGCAGGCACCAGACCCAGGCGAATTGCCGCGTAAACCGCGCCGGGAGTGACGCGAAGCAGCGCCGCGGCCTCCTTGACGGTAAGGATCTCCGGTGCCGTTTCCCAGGACGGCGCCAGCTCTTGGGATCGTTCAACCGTTTCCATCGCCTTTAACCAATCTCATCGGGCTAAAAAACAAAAAAGAGCCCTGGCGGACTCTTCCTCACTGCCGCTACTTTCGCACGCATTATTATGCGGGTGAAAGCTCGGCGCAGTTTCTACGCCGATTATCTCGCATGCATCGCGAAGGGTCAATTGTTCGACAAGTTCGCCCCTAAAAGCCACGTGCGATACAGCGTGCTGACGAGCTGGAGGTCATGTCCGGGCTCGGCGTCGGGTCGAGCTTAGCACTGTTAACGGTCCATCGAAATCGATTCACGGCTCCGACGCAAAGCGCGCTGTTCTTGACGCATGGCGAACTCGACGTCCCGCCGCAGTTCCTGCGGCAGCGCCTGGTATCCGCGATCGGCGGCGGCGGCGAGCTTGTCGAGGCCCGCGCCCCACGTGGCGCCCTCACATTCGAGCTGCGAAACGCCAGTACGTTGCAGCACCGTCAGCTGCTTTTCGATCTTCGGTATGTCTTCACGCAGCACGGCCCGTGCTTTGCGCATCTGGTCTTCGAGACCGAGCGACGCGCCGACGTAGTCGCGGTAGGTGCGCTCGTCGCCTCGAATGCGTTCTTGAACCCGCTGAGCGTCGCCACTTTCAAAGTCCCGCGTCGCTTTGGCGAGCTCCGCTTCATAGCGGGTCCGTTGCTCAGTATGCAGTTTCGAGGCTTCCCTCTTGGCCGCGTTGCGCACAAATGGGTTCCAGGATTGCTGCTCCTTCGCCAGGCGCGCAAGCTGTGCGCGTTCGGCCTGCGTGAACTGCGTTGCCTCAGTGACGCGCGCCTGGATCTCCTTTCGCGCCGACGCGAGCGCCTGCTCGATCGCGGGCGGCCGCTCGACGCGGGTCAGGCCCTGTCGCTCGATGCGAGCGTGCTCGTAGCGGGCCTCTACTTCTGCGCGAATGACGTGCAGACGCTCGCGCACCTGGTCGAGGGTTACCAGCTGCGAGGGTGCTTCCGCGGGCCGATCGTGCCGATTACGCGCCGGAGCCTCCAGGATCGCAAAAACCCGCTGTGCTCCCAGATCACCGGCGCGAGCTCGATGCGCCACAAACGAACGATAGTCCACCGGTTTCTGCTCGCGCATGACCCGGCGCCCTGATGCCAGTACGATCTTCGTTGCCTCCCAGCGCACTCGCCCGGCGTCGATACTCGCGCGTGCGCCGGCGGTTGATAATCGCATCGATCAACCCGTACGCGAGTTGGCGCGCGATCGCGCCGCGCGTGGCCAGCCGCGCCACTGCGCGCAAGAGCAGGCGCGCTTCGCGGCGCCGCTTGGCCTCGCGCTGGCGCTGTGCACGCTCACGCTCCCACCCTGCCGCACGACGCGTCGCCGTTGCCTCATAGCGCTCGCCAAAGAACCGGTCGCGATAGTGGGCGTACTCCAAGCGCGTCCGGGCGTGATCGACGATGCGTTGGGCGTCGCGCAGCGCCCAGCGCGGGTCACTGTGGGCCTCGCGCTCGGCCCGATCTCGAAGGCTGCTGCGGCTGCGCTTCGGCGGTTGCTCCGGCATAAACGGACATGCGCCGAAGCGCTGCTCGAGCGTTGCTTTCTTGCAACGCGGATGGATGCGCGACGCACCGCAGCCCGGTGCGCCCGGATCGC
Organism: Vulcanimicrobiota bacterium; assembly: GCA_963723485.1. Taxonomy (GTDB): domain Bacteria; phylum Vulcanimicrobiota; class Vulcanimicrobiia; order Vulcanimicrobiales; family Vulcanimicrobiaceae; genus Cybelea. The sequence continues at coordinate 935,332 of CAVRQS010000003.1, forward strand.
GCCCCCGTGTAAATGCGAGTCCTTGCACGCGCGTCCCTCGCGCGATCAGCTTGACGACGATGCCATCACGATCGAGCTGCCATGTGAGGTCGTCCCATGAGCGCGCGCTATCGACGGCGGTGAGAATGGTTGCGCGCGCGCTTTGCACCCAGCGTGTCGCATCGATCGTCTCCTTCGCGAGTTCGCGCGACGGCGTGAACGGCCCGAAACGCCGCTCGAGCGCCGGAAGCGCGCAGCGCGCATCGATCCGTGACGCCGCGCATCCAGGCAACCCGCGATCGAAACCTTCGGCGAATGCCAGACCCCGTATCCGCTCGCTGCGCCGAGCGAGCTTCGCGACGACGCCATGAGCAGCGAGGCGCTGATGCAGGTCGCTCCAGTCCCTCGCGCGGTCGACTGCATCGAGCACGTAGGGGCGCGCACTCTCTTGCCACGGCAACTCACCGCGCTCGCGCAGCTGCCGATACGCACCATCGCTTAGCCGACGTTCTGGGTCCGGCGGCGGCACATACAGGTGGTGCACCCGCTGCACGATGTCGCGGTTATGCCGGCCGACGACGATCTCCCAACCACGCTCTACTGCAATCTCCGCACAGGTGCGCTCGCGTTTGATCCGCTCTTGCCAGAGGTCGTTCGCCTTGCCGTCCGGTCCGATGCGATTGGCGATGACGTGGGCGTGGTAGTTGTCCGTATCCTGATGCGCCGCCAGCACGTATTGATTGCGCTCCATGCCGATCGCTCTGAGCAGCCGTTCCGCATCGCTCACGACTTGCTCACGCGTCGGATGCTCGCCCTTGGCATAGGCGACGATGAGATGGTAGACCGGGTCCTTGCACCGACGTGAGAGCACCGCCACTGCTTCCATTTCGATGGCAGCCGTCGCGACCGAGGTGACGCCGCGCAGCTGCACCCAGGCTGCCTTCTTCGGTGCACTGGCGTAGCCGATGCCATCTCCGAACGAACGCCCATCCTGTCGGCAAGCGCGCTCGTGGGCGTGCTCGGTGATGTAGTCGATGCCCGTTGCGAAGCGGCGGGTATGGCTGCGCGCCGGTACCGACTTGGAGATCACGACGTCACCTCGGCAAAAGAAAAAGCCCCGCGCGAACGATCGCATCGGGACTTGTGATTTCACCCGCATTATTATGCGGGCGTAAGTCGAGTACGTTCTCTTAGGCCAAGTATACCACGAGTGCAACTTTGCCGCTATACTTTTTTGTGCCGTGGTTCGTTGCGGCGTGGTGCTTCGATCGACGCATTTTCAAAACGCAAGCCGGTGGTTGTGCGCACGACGCCTGCGGCGCCGTCCGCCCCAGCCACAGCAGCGGGGTCACTTCGCTCAGCCCTGAACACCGCTGCACAACTATGGAACGCTTCGCGACCGCGCGGGGAAGGACACTAGCAGTGGCGCGGCTGCTCGAGCTAACGACATTCAAGCGCATTGTTCGATCAATACCTGCCGGATCAGCGCAGGGAGATGCGTGGTGGGCAAAGGTCGGCGCTTTCCAGGCCGCGGCTGTAGCGAAAGGCCAGGGCCATGCTGCAGGAGCATTGGGCGCTTTGCCGCGACCGCTGCATTTGCCAAACTCTTTGTGGCTTGATTATCGAGCCACTTGCTGCCATGCTGGGACCGAGCGCTCAGTGCGGCGAAACATTTTAGTTGGAGCATTTCGTTTAGCTTCAGGAGGTGCAGGGGTGAAGACTGTTGGCTATGGACGCTTTGCGTCTTACATCAGTATAGCCGGCGCATTGCTTGCGGGATGCGGCGGATCGCAGTCGCCGGTTGTCCTGCAAGGCACGATACCAGCGCAGGCACAAGCACGATTCGGCCCGGCGGCATCGGCCCCCGATGGCTCCTTTCGCGGCCTGGGATACAAAGCGGCCGCCCCGCTGTTGTACGTTACGAACTACGCATTTCATTACAACGACGTGAGGCTGTACCGAGCGAGGGCCAAAAATCCAGCCCCTCTAGCGACGATCTCAAACGGAATCGACACCCCGAGCGGCGATTGCATCGACGGCCACGGCACGCTCTACGTAACGAATCAACCGTCAAGCGGTGGCGGCTGGATTTCAGAATATCCCTTAGGCAAGACGTCGCCATCGGCGATCATCAAGGATGGTGTCGCTCAGCCGGCCTTTTGCGCGATCGATGCGAAGGGAAACTTGTGGATTACGAACCTTGCAGGGCCTAACGTTACCGAATACGTTTCCGGTTCGAAAAAGCCGCACACGGTGATCACGAAGGATTTGACGTTTCCGGTCGGCATCGCGATCGATCACTTTGGGAATCTGTACGTTGCGAACGGCTGGGGCGCTTCAGAGCGAAATATCGAGGTATACGCCCCGGGAAGCAAGTCGCCATATCGCACTATCACTGACGGCGTCACATGGCCGGTTGGCATCGCCGTCGACTCGAATGCGACGCTCTACGTGACAAATGCAGAACAGAACAACGTCGAAGAATATCGATCGGACCAAGATTATCCGTTCCAAACCATCACGGACGGTATGGACGCGCCTGTGGGCGTAGCGGTTAACAAAAAGGGTTGGCTCTACGTCGCGAATTTTGGTAACAGCATGAACGTCGTAGAGTTCCCACCCGGATCGGTCACGCCGTCAAAGCGGCAAATCAGCAAGGGCCTATACGGAGAGGAAGGCGTGGCGTATTACCCTCCACTGCTGCCCTGAGCCGATGCCGAAGCGCGACAGCCGCTGTTCGCGGCGGCATCGTTGAGTTCACCAAAGCCCCAGGCGAACCCGGGTCTGCCGACGCGGCTCACGCCGTGCAGCCAACCGAGTCGCACGTTCTTAGTCCTTGCGGTCGATTTGCGCCTGCATAGCAACTGCCATGTCGGCGCCAGGCGAAACGAAGGTCAGCTGCTCCCGCCCTAGCCGGGCGGCTCCATCGCCTTGGCTACGTGCCGTCGGAAGCGTCGCACGATCCACCCGACTGGCGAGTAACGCTGCCGAGAGCATGTTCACTTTCTAGGCAAATAGTTTACTCGCATGGTTATTGCGCTTCCGACTGAGCCGTCGTAAACTCTGAAACCCATCGACAATTGTCTCACCGGGAGCATAGTTATGACAGGCAACTACTTCAATGCCCTCGACGCGGGCGTCGCGTCCGAAAACGGCGCAAACGTCAATGTAGCGGCGCTGCAGCACCTCATCGACGACGTGCAGGCCGCCGGCGGCGGAACGATCGCGATCCCGCCGGGAACCTACGCGATCCATGGAACGATCTCGCTCAATCCCGCAGTCGGATCATCGATTGAAATTCGCGGCTTGGGCGGCGCGACGCTGGTTCAAACGGCAGGCGCCGACGCCCCACTGTTCGGCGTCGGTTTTGAGGACGACGAGTGCGGCTACGTCGTCATTGCGGACCTTAAGATTCAATGCGAACCGCCCGCCTGCGCCGTGAAATCTGACCGCCAAAGCGCCACAAGCTAGGCTTAGAAACAAAAAGGGAGATTTCATCATGCCCGATCTCATAGCCAGCGCAACCGACCCCGGCACGCATTACGAAGCGTTAGAAGCCAACGGCGTCTATCACGAAGACCGCGAGGTCACCGTCCCGGGCGGCCCCGGATCGCAGATGTGGCGCGTCTACAACGCGGAATTCTTCTCGAGCAGCGGATTGTGGGAGATTCAAAATTCCAGCCTTCCGGCCTATGCAACGGTGCAGAATCCCGACGGCTCGATTCACTATTACACGAGCCCACCAGGATTGACGCAGTGGTCAACGTAGCAGTGGGTCGGCAGCGGCAATAGCGCGGTCTTCAATGCAACGGATTTTGGAGTCTCACCTAGTATCACTGATAACGCAACAGCGCTCTACGATGCTCTTTACGCGGCTGCGAGCGCCGGAGGCGGCCTCGTGCTCATCCCGCCGGGTCAGTATAAGTTCAGCAGTACGATTACCATGGACGGAACCGCGTCGCCGAACCCATTCCCCGATGCGTCCCTGATCATTGCCGGCTACGGCAGCAAGACGGAGCTGATTCAGACTGGTACACTGGATACGTTTTCGATCAGCTATCTATCGAGCGGCATTCGCTTTCAAGACCTGCAGATCTCGTACGGCGGAGACGGCGCCGTCGGAAACGCCGCGGTCCGGGTATCACACAGCCAAAACGTCACGTGCGAGCGAGTGTTTTTCGCCGACTGCCCAACCGCGATGTATTTAGATGACAAAGCGCTGCAGTCCGGTCTCTTCGATTGTACGGTTGAATACGCACTCGGACCCGACGGCGCGACAGCGGTCACGCTGGGAGGATCCGAAAACTACGTGGCCCAATGCGTTTTTCGCCAGGGCGTCGATGGCAATGCGCCAGCTGCCGATGCGCCGACCGGCTGCACTGCGATCCTCATCGCGCCTAAGGGAGGTGGAATCTATATAACGGATACGCAGCTCTCCGACTTTGACACGGCGATAATGATTACGGGCACCAGCAGCGGTAATCTCACTCATGCCTGCATCTCGAACGTGCATTGCGAGAGCGGCGTCAACGCCGTGCTCATTCAGCCATCATCAGGCGAAACCGTCTATCAAGTGTTTTTTGATGACTGCGTGTTTGCACGAACGTCGGTCTCGACAAACACCAAATCGGGCGTCCTGGTCGACCTATCGAAGAAGGGAGCTGTCTCCGATATCTTCTTCAACAACTGCATGAGCCACGATTGGGCCGGAGCGGGGCTGGAAGTTAATGGTGGCCAGGACATCGTCATCGTGGGCGGGCGCTACGGCTCCAACGCCAACGCCTTGACGCAAGCGACGAGCGGCGGGATCTCGGTGAGCGGCCCGGCGGTTCGTGTCTCAATAACTGGGGCGGATTGCTCGGGCTCGATACCGAGCTACAGCTCTCAGCCGCAAAATCCACCGCCAGCCCCTCAACCGTACGGGATCTCAGTGACAGGAGCCGTTGTGGATATGCAAGTGCGAGGCTGCAATTTGAACAACTGCAAGACGGGACCTCTCTACGCGAACCCGGGTAGCGACCTGCGCGTCACCGACTGCGATGGTTACAATGATCAAGGGACGGTCCTACAGGCGTCGGCCGTATCGCCGACCGGAACCTTCACAAACAAGTACGCCTGGGCTAACGCGCCGCAGGGCTGGTTCGGCCCCATCGCCTTTTACGTCACCGGTACCTTCAGCGGCGTATTCATCGACGGGCAGAATACGTACCTCCTTAATGGAGGTGGCTTCACCCTGGCACCGGGCGAGAGCGCATCTATATCCGGACAGACGGCGCACTTTCTCGCCGTTGGCAAGTAACCCCCTCGCGGCGACGTGGTAGCCTACTACCGAACGCTCCAGCGAGGCCCCATTACATTTTACGCTCCAGGCGGCAGGCAATGGGTGCCTCGCGGCAATTGCCGCACGCGCGTTTGCACCAAAAGATCGTTGCACTTCTGTCGCGTTCCTCTCATAGAATAAAAGCCGCTGCGCAGCTCTACGCCTGACGTAGAGCTGAGAAATTGGAGAGGCAGCACGAGCACGCACCCGCGGGCCGAGAAAGGATCCGTTTCTTGATAGCCCCTACCGACGTGACGCGCCGATCGCCGTCGCCGGGCTGACATGACTACGCCGCGGCGAGAAACTCCTGCTGCAGTGGAAGCACGTTGATCTCGACAAGGGCTCTTTGTCGCAGCGTCGCTCAGGCATTCTCGTGTCACGAGCAGCCGCATTCGGTGCAAAGAACCAAATCGAAGCAAGAAAATGGCAGGAACTCCAACCTTTGGGCCCACACACGCAGTGGGGCTTGGGCTACGGCTTCACGGCCCCTAATGCCGGGTCGCCGCCGTTTGTGAGAAATCCAAACTCTTCTCACGGATTTTCTCACCGAATAAGTAGTGATTAGCCCGGACAGCTATCACATGGGCGGTCTAACGACGCTTAACGAGACTTGCGAGAACTCGTCGAGGCTAGCTGTAAACATTTCAAGACCGCCGCATTCAACCGCTCTGCCACCTCTCCGCGTCTCCGCTAACGCTATTTTACAAAGATTCGAAGAAACCCGGTTTGGTCGCGGGCTCGAAGCCGACGCCACGCAATCCACGCATCACCTTGCCCTCGGTGTTGAGATAGTAGTGCGTTGCATCGAACCTCGGCACGTCGGCAAACATCAGGTACAGATATTTGAAATTCTCGGAAAAGGAATACGCTGGAAAGTAGTCGCCTCGCGCCATCGGACGCGGCCGCACGTCTGTGAGCACAGTATACCCATTGGCGACTCGGCAATGCTCGCGCAGCGCCAGGAAATAGCGGTAGGCGGTCCGGCGATACTTTTCGTCGCGCGTGAGAAACCATAGGTCGAACGCAGCGTTCGGATATTCGGGGCGCATCCAATAGCGCGGGTCCATAATCGATAGGTCGGGATAGAAGATCACCTCGGGTATCAACTCGTAGCGATCGAGCAGGATCGTCCACGAGTCGTAGAACTCCTCGCCGACGGCGCGAAAGCCGCCCTTCGCCACCAGCTCGGCGTAAAACGATGCCAGCTCCGTGATCGAGGCATCCCCGGTCGGCAGACCGGTGCGAAAATCCACGCTCTTGAACCACAGAAGGCCGCCGACGTGCGTCACTTTGTACGCGAGCATCGCCCTGCTGAGCTTTTCCCACCACAAGCGGCATCGTTCTATTCCGAGCATCTGCCAGCCGCCCCACAGATATTCGTAAAAGGAGTCGGCCGGCTCGTCGGGCCCGACGTCGTCACTCCCGATAAACTCGCCCCTTTCGACGTCGAAGTTCGTGCCAAGCAACTGCAGCGAAGACTGTCTTGCGATCACCGTTTCATACGCCTTGAGCGACGCATCCACGTACTTCGCGTCTCCCGTGAGCCGCGTGAGATCGCCAAACTCCAAGACGTTCGATCCAATTTCCGCTAAATTACTCTGAGGTCCGCTGACCGTCCCGGTGCGCAGATTTGCGTAGCGGTACGGGGCTCCCGTGGGTGACTTTGAAAAGCAGACCAGCAATCGATCGGCTAAGTCACGCGCGCCGTCGAGCAGAAAGCTTTCTCCGGTGGCGTAGTATCCGGTTAACAGCCCGGCGACCATACGGATGATGGCCTCGAACGTTTGTACCTCGCCGTCAACATCGAAATCGAGGTGCGAGCGAAGCCATGTGACGCACGCATCGAGCTCCGCGTCGAGTTCCATGACGTAGAGCGTATCGAGCGCTTCGATGATCGAGAGTCCGAACGAGTGATTTGGAAGAAAAAAGTTTTTCGGCGTTCCGCTGATCGGTCGAAACTCGTCGTATCCCCATGCGATTCGCTTGTAACCGTTCCAAACGTGGAGGAACTCGTCGCGGATCTCTCGCGCTAACGCACGGGGACTGGGCGTACCGCTGGCGCCTTGCATCGCTATAATAGGCGACGCGGCGGCAGCCTTCAGAAATTCATGCCGTTTCACTCGGCGCCGTCTAGTTCAGGATTTCCATTGAAAAATGGGGTGCGTCGAAACGCACCCCATTTCCGTTAATCGGCGACAGATCTAGAGGGCGTTGGCCAGGGCCCAGCCCTTCGGAGCGCCGATGCCCGCCGCCTGATTGTACCGTGACGCGTTACACGAGTAGGCGCCGTTGTTGCCGGAAGTGCAGGGGGTGTAGTATGTGCTGTAGCCGGTCTGCGAGAAGAGGCTGTAGATCGTTGGATCTACCCAGCCCAGCTTCGCGGAATGCAGCTCGTTGGCTTCGACGATCAGCGCTACCGAGGCCGGCGACGACCACGAAGTGCCGAGGTACTCACCCCAGCTGCCTCCCGTGTATACCGCGACTGGATAGAACGGCAGCGAGATGTCGGGCTGATTGCGTCCCGACGTGATCATGCCGGTGATGCCGCTCTGATAGCTCGGCAAGGCGAAGACCGTCGAGACTCCGCCGCCGCCGGAGTATCCGCTGACGCTGCCCATCGTAACGCTCGTCAAGACTCCACCGCTCGTGTCGGTAAAGTCGATGCCACCGATCGATGAGAAGTACGGACCACCTGCCGGCGCGCTGACGCCCAGCGAACCGTTGCACTCATTGCTTCCCGAGTCTCCGCTCGACGCCGAGAATTCGACGCCTTCCGCGGCGCCTTGTTCGGCGATCGAGTTCGTGGAATCCGCGAACGAAACGTCGCTGGATTCGCATCCGCCAAACGAGGAGTTGACGGCCGTAGCCTTGGCGTCGGTTAGCACCTTATTGTAGGCATCCTCGATCTGCTGGTCTCCGAGGGACCCGATGTCGTAGACGATGATGTTCGCGCCGGGAGCCAGCCCGGAGATGGTCTGAACGTCGAGATCCGTCTCGGCATCGTCGCCGCTGCCGCCACCGTCGACGGCCTCATTGTTGATCGTTCCGGTCTGGGTGACACCGGCCGCGGATAGATACGTCGCGACGTAGCTCGTGTTCACCGGATCGTCGATCACGACCGCCGCGGTGTATCCGAGGCCGTTACATCCGTGCTGCACGGGGAAGTCGAACGGCTTGGCGACGCCCGTGGCTAGCGTTCCGTCGTTGTTCGTGAGAGGTCCGTTGTCCGGCGGAGCGTTGTTGCAGCCGCCGCTCGGCGTCGACGTCGGGCTAGCGGTCGGCGAGGCCGTCGGGGTTGGCGTCGGCTTCCCCGTCGGCGTCGGGCTTGCCGTCGGCGTCGGACTCGTGGTCGGCATCGGCGTCGGGGTCGGCGTGGGCTTGGCGGTCGGCGTGGGCGACGGCGAGGGTGACGCGCCGACCCATGCGACGTCGTCCAAGTATTGATACACGTACGTCTGGCTGTACCCGTCGCCGTAACAGCCGAAGTAGATGTAGTCAAGCTGTCCGGCCCATCGGCTCAGGTTCACAGTATAGTTCACCCAGCCGTTCGTGTTGTTCACGGTCTTGTAGAACGTGGTAAGGATGCGGCCGCTCTGGTTGAGCAGATAACCCGCTTGCCATGCATACCGCGTTCCGTAGCCCAACTGCCCTTCGTTGGATCCCTGGTAAACCCAAAAGCTCAGGACGCCGTTGGTAGGAACCTTCACGAGTTGCGCGAGCGATTCCCAGCCGCTGATCTCGGGCGGCTGCAGGGTACCCATGAACGCCGAATACGTGCTCTGATAGGCTTGTACGGTCGTAACCTGCACGGAGTTACCGTTGTTGCTCTCGTCGATCCATCCCGGACTGAGCGAACCGGAGGCGAAGTTGCCGTTGACCAAGTTGCCGCTCGAGTCATCCGGCGTGACCCCTAATCCCAACGGGATGATGACGTGGCCCTGACCGTCGTGTTGGACCCGCGGTGCGGTGCGCCCACCACCGGTCTGGTCCGCGACGGTGCGAACGACGATCAAATCGTTGAGCGATACGTCGCGCACGAGCGGCGCGATGTCGCCCGGCACCGTCGCCGGCTCGAGGTTCGTGTAGCGGTCGCCGTACTTACCTTGATGGACGTTGTGAATCTCGGTCGAAAAGAAGCGCTCGACGACCGCGCTGCGGCCCATCGCATCGATGATCGTGCGATTGGGAAAGCGCTGCACGATGGTAAAACCGGCTCGCCGCAGGGCCCGCACGACGCGCTCTTCTTGTGATAGCGTCGGCGCATAGCGCGCTTCAAACTCCTTGCGCGTAAGGAAGTGCAGCGAGTGCGAGTGTGGAGCGCTGATCGTTGCGACGAAGCGGTCGAGTTCGGCCTGATGATTGTACCGCAGCGTAATCGAAATCCGAACCGGCGAGCTCGCCGGGCGACGGCCGACGTCGGTATACGCCAGCTCGCCGCCGAGCCTTGGAATAGCGATCAGCGGTTTGTCCGCGGACGCGCTTCGAACCGATGACTCCGGCGCGACGCCATTACCGGATCCGGCGCTCCAAGGTAAGGACGCGTTTTGGCCGCCGCACGCGGTGAGGGCTAGTGAGAATCCGAGGGTAGATGCAATGACACGGGCTGAGCTTCGCATATGCCTCCATCCATGTAGCAAAGGGTTGTGTCTCCTGCGGGGTAATGCTCAGCTCCCTCTCGCTTGCCCTGCTTCGGCGGGCTCCGGACGTGGGCGGCGCAAGAGGAGCCGGCGCGTCGCAGAACCTCCGCGGCAATGCGCCGGGCTCTCTCGCGCGGACTGCTCGTCCTCGTGACGCTTCTCGTCATCACGATCTACTACGTGCCGATCGGGCACGTCGATTTCGCGGAGAATTGGGGCGAAGGAACGTTCGGCATCACCCTCCCGCCCCGAGTCGGGACCGTCGTGAGCGTGGATCGCGGCTCCCCGGCAGACCGGGCCGGGATACGCGCCGGCGATCGTCTGGTCGACCGCGGAGATCGCGAGATCGCCTCGCGCTTACGCTCGCCCTATCCCGGCGAGCGCGAGCGCCTCGAGCTTCAGCGCGGCAACGTCGTGTATCGGGCGACGTTGAGCGCGATACCCAATCCCAGCTTTGGCACCTGGCAGCGCATCGGCGGAATCTTGGCCTACATTCCACCGACGGTTTTCTTGATCGTCGCCTTCCTGATAGTCTTTTTGCGGCCGTCGATCATGTCGTGGTCGTTCTACGTTTTTGCCGTGGGCTATTTCGGTACGAGCCCACTCTTCATGTATTGGTCGCACGTGCTTCCTCTGCCGGCCTACGCAGCGCTCACCTTCGTGCTCAGCACCGTGCTCGGTCCGTGGAGCGTCCTGCCGCTGCTGCCATTCGTCCTGCGCTTCCCAAACGGCGACGTCCTCGGATGGCGGCGCCGCGTCGATCCCTTCGTGTGGATCTTCCTCGCGCTTTCGTATGTGCTGTACGTGTTCGAGTGGCGCATCTACTACTCGGCGGAATCGATCCCGGCCTGGGACACGATTGCGAGCGCGGTAATTCCGCTCGCTACTTTCCTTTTCGCCGGCTTGATTCTCGCGAAGAATTTCGTGACGGCGACGCCGAGCGATCGGCAGCGATGGGGCTTCCTGGCAATAGGGACGCTCGCGTCGTTCGTCGCCTACGCAGTCTACTTCGTCCCGGGCGTACCCTTTGCGGTCGGGCAAGTCGTCGGCTTCGCGGTCGTGTTGATGCCGCTCTGCATCGGGTATGCCGTTTTTCGGCTGCGCGTACTCGACGTCAACTTCGTCCTCAACCGCGCGCTGGTCTACGGACTCCTCTCGCTGGGCGTCATCGCGTTCATCTCGCTCCTAGACTGGTTCTTCTCGAGGGTCCTCGCCATCGGACGGTTCGCGATCGGAGTCGAGCTCCTGGTAACGATCGGGGTAGGCGTGCTGCTCGATCGCATCAATCGCGCTACGGAAAACTTCGTCGAATCCGTCTTCTTCCGCCGGCGCCGCCTCGCCGAGAAGCACTTGCGCCGCGCGGCCTCAGCGCTTCCCTACGCGACCGACGAGGCCGCGATCGTCGACGGATTGGTGCAGGTACCGGTCGATGCATTGGAGCTCGCGGCCGCGGCTCTCTACCGGCGCTCCGCCGGCGGCGCACGATTCGAAGGGGTCGCGACCGCGCGCCAGACCCAGGTCGCTCCGCCAGGCTTCGACGCCAACGATCTGTTCGTACGCATGCTCCTCGCCGACGAGAGCATCGTCTGGCTCGACGACGTACGCTCGCATCTCGACGCGGCGAACGCCGCAATCTACACGCTCGCCGTTCCGGTGACCGTACGCCACGAGCTCGTTAGCTTTACGCTCTACGGCGCGCACGCCAACGGCGCGCAGCTCGACCCCGACGAGGTCGAGATGCTCCAGGAGCTCGCCCGCGAGGCTGCGCGGGCGTACGACCACGTGGAGGCCGAGCGCGCGCGGGAACGGTACGCGCAACTCAGGCAGCTCGGGGCGACGTTGTAGCGACGTATGGACCGCGAGCTCTTTCGCGCGATGCTCGAAGCGCCCGTCGGGAGGCTCCAGGTCACCGTGGATGACGCGGGCGCGATCGTCGAGATCTTGCTCCCGAACCGGAGGCCGAAAGCATCCTCCGTGGGGCGGCTCCCGCCGGCCGCAGCGCGCGGCATGCGCGCGGCGGAGCGACAGCTGCGCGAGTACTTCGAGAGCGCGCGGCGCGTCTTCGACCTGCCGCTGGAGCCTGCGGGCTCGCCCTTCGAGCAGCGGGTCTGGATGGAACTCTTGGAGGTACCGTACGGCGTCACTACCTCGTACGGGGCGATCGCCGTGCAGCTCGGGCTGACCAACGGCGCGCGCGCCGTCGGTCGCGCCAACGGATCGAATCCAATCCCGATCGTCATCCCGTGCCATCGCGTCGTCGGATCCGACGGCAGCTTGACGGGCTACGGCGGCGGTTTGCCATTGAAGCGCACCTTGCTGGAGCTGGAGGGCGCGATCCGGCCACCCGAGCCGCGTTTATTCTGACTTCGTCAGCGGACCTGTCGGCGCAGGACGTCTTCCACTTCCGGCAACCCCTTCGAATCGCGTGCGCTGGATTCGTAGGCCACGTAACCGTCCGGACGAAGCAGCACTAGGTCGCGTCCGGCATACGTTCGCAACTCCAGGACGTCGGAGAAAGACGCTTCGAGACTCCTTGCCGCCGTGACCGTCGCGCCATCCGCCGCAGGGACCATGAGAAGGAAGCGATGGCCGATGCCGCGGCCGCCGCGCAGCGAGTCGTCGAAGTATCGCCGTCCCGCACCCTCGACGATCGGGCTGCCTTTGTACGCGTTGCCCAGCCCCGAAAGGCGCTCGACGAACGCGTGCTGGATCTGCGGAACGTGCGTCACGACCGGGATGACGGCGTCTCGGATTCCCTCAGCCAGGGGGCTGCTCGAGCCGAGCACGTTGGTGAGAAAGTGCGTCGCCTCGATCACCGCCTTGACGATCGGATAGCGTTCGGGCGTGTAGCTCGGCAGCAGCGCCTCGCTCGCGTGCCCGTGCAATGCGAGTGCGAGTTTCCAGGCGAGGTTCCATGCGTCCTGGAGCCCGGTGTTCATACCCTGGCCGCCGAACGGGCTGTGAATGTGCGCGGCGTCGCCGGCGACGAACATGCGCCCGGCTCGCATTTGCGAGACGCAGCGGTGATGAATCCGAAAATAGGTGGACCAAACGAGAGACTCGGCTCTCAGCCCCTGCGGAGCACGCTGCCGCAAAAGATCGTTGACGAGGTCGAGCGACGGCGCGTCGCCGTCCAGCCTTTCGACCGTCGCGATGATCCGCCGCCGCGTCGGACTCATCGGAAACACCGCAAGCGGCCCGTCCCGGCTCGGGCACAGCTGCATCTCGTCGCTGGGTAGGACGTCGTTGGTGATCGCGTCGGCGAGCATGAACTGCTCCGCGTACTCGCCCCCTTCGAACGACAATCCGAGAAGGTGGCGCACGGTGCTGTGAGCGCCGTCGCACCCGACCAGATATTTGGCGTGCACGAGCGCGGAGCTTCCGGCGCGTTCCTCGGCCACCTCGACCCCGGACTCGGTCTCGTGCGCGGAAAAGAGCGCGGTCTCATACGCCACGTCGCCGCCCCTGCTACGAAGGTGCTCGAGCAGCAGCTTCTCCGTGACGTCCTGCGGTACCATCGCGACGTACGGATATGGGGTCTCTCGAGGGATGAACTCGATGCGTCCCAGTCTTCGGTCGTGCGACGCGAACGCCACGCCGGTCACGCGATTGGCTGCCACCGAGAATGGTTCGGCCAGGCCGGCCATGTCGAAGATCTCGAGCGTCCGTGGAAAAATCGCCAGCGCCTTCGAGTGCTCCGACTGGGTCGCCTTCGCTTCGACGATGCGATAGGTCACGCCGAGTCGCGCGCACTCGTTGGCGAGGAATAGGCCCACCGGCCCCGCGCCCGCGATGAAAACGTCGACTTCGGAGGATTGCTGAAAACTTGGGCTGCGCATTTGCGCGCCGCTGTTCGAACTCGTCGAGTGCATTCCTTCGCATGCGTAGGCGGCGAGAGGGTCGAGCCCAAGCCGTCCGAATGTGGCCCCAATGAAGGGCTCGCCTGAAGTCGACGACTATATCGCCGGGTTTCCGCCGAAGGTGCAGGCCCTTCTGCGAAAGGTCCGATCGACGATTCGAAAGGCCGCGCCAAAAGCGAGCGAACGGATCAGCTACAGCGTGCCGGCATTGGTGCTAAACGGAAAGGTCCTGGTCTGGTACGCGGCGTTCAAATCGCACATCGGCTTCTATCCTAAAGCCGCGGCGATCGCCGCTTTCGACAAAGAGCTGTCGCGCTACAAGTTCGCGAAGGGCTCGGTTCAATTTCCTTTCAACGAACCGCTGCCGCTGGATCTGATCGGCCGAATGGTAGATTTCCGCATCGCGGAAGAAAGGCGACGTCTATATGCGCGGCTGACGCCGGCGGATTAGTTTTTTGCGAAACTGACGGTGATGCCAACCAGTTCCGTTGCGTGCCCGACCGCGATGGCCTTGCTCGGCACGCCGCCGGCCGGATAGGGCCAACGGCCCACCATTCGCACGCGGCGCGGTGACGTTCCGTAGGGCATCACGACCGTGTGTCCCGCAATCCAAAAATCGTGGAGCAGGGTGCTGCGGTCGGTCTTGAAGCGGACACTGCCGGCGGACTTGCCATGCGCTCCGGTAATATCGAACCGGTAGAGTACGCGGCTCATCGTGTCCTGAATGGCCACATACGTGCCGTCCCACTGAACGCCGCCGGGATACCCGATGGCCTTGTCGAGGGTCACCGACGTGACTCTTGTCGCTCCATTGCGAAGCTTACCGAAGAGCGCGTGGTAGCTGTTCACGTCGGCGCCGTCGACGAGCACGTTGCCGTTGGCGTCGAAGCTGCAGAAAAAGTACGCGTTGAACGCCGGGTTCGTATAGTTGCTCGGGAAAAAATCGCCGGGCCGGAAGATCGAGAGGCTCCCGGGGCCGCTCGGATTGGCTGAGACATTCGCTACGGCAAGGTCGTGGCTGGCGGGGTCGACCGCACAGCCGAACGGGAAGTAACCGAACACATTGAACGTTTTGATCGGCTTGGTGCCGCCATGCTTGTATTTGTACACGGCCACATTAGCCGTATCGACGACGTAGACGTCACCCGTCGAAGGATCGGAGCACACGCCCGCCGGCGACTGGAAACCCAGAAGAAGCCCGACTTGCTTTTCGGCCGGGTAGGAGAATATGTAAACCTCGCCGCGAGCATCCGAAACGTAGGTCAGGTCCTGCGTTCTCGCCACCGGCGCCATCCACGAACCGCGCGGATCGAAGTGCGCCGCCGGACGGGCGGCGGCCGGAGGCGCCTGCAGCAGCGACGCCGGGCCGCCGCAAGCCGCCGTCAACACCGCGACGCCAACACTGCAGGCGAGTCGACTCAAGAGTTTGCTACCCACGTCAGATCGCCTGAATCTTCGCCATCATTCCCAAGTCTTCGTGATCGAGGATGTGGCAGTGAAAGACGAAGGTTCCTTTGATGATTGGATCGCGGAAATTCATGATCAGGACGAGCGTGCCAGGCGACCCGTCCGCGCGGCGATGCGGGATGACCACGCTGTCGGCCCAGTAGGGATGCAAGAGTTTGACGCCGTTGACTTCCTTGACCAAGAAGTGCAGCTGGTGGATGTGGAAGTCGTGTACCTCTTGGGTCTTGTTGACGACGTGCCACTCCTCGACCGTCCCGACGTGGACCACGAACAGCGGCGGTTCGCTCATCGAGAACCTCCTGCCGTTGATGAAGAAATGCGTCGGACCCTCGGTAAAGATAGCGGTGCGCTTGGCGGCGATCGGTGGAAGCTTAGTCGTATACGCGTTTTGCGGTAGGGGCGCGCCTAGCGTGAGGCGGCCCATGAACGCCGGCCGATAAGGCGCCCGGTGGGTCTCGCGAAGCCGCGCGAGCTTCAGCTCCGGATCGTGATCTCCGGTCCGGCCCGAGTCGAAGCAGAGCGTGCGAAAGGTCCCGGTTCCACTCGCCGGACCGGTGACGACGAATTCGGCCCGGGAGGCGGGTGGCATGACGATCGTTCTCAGCATCTCGGTCGGGGGATTCCCCCGCCACGTGTCGAGCGCGAAGCCGTCGATCGCGACGAGCTCCATCTCGCCGCCATCGTACAGCTTGAGGGTCTTGTGCGCCGTCGCATTGACAACGCGGAAAAACTGCTTCTCACCTGGCGCGATCGTGACTATCGGCTGGTACGCTCCATTCAGCGTCGTGATCAAGCCTAAGTCCGAGCCGCAGGGTTCGCTGTTTATCGCCTGCGGTCGCGCGCCTTCGTCCGGCATGCCCGACATCTCGCCGCCGTCCGCAATCGTTTCGTCCTGGTCCACGCGGCGTATCGCCTCCCCTACGCCGGTCGCGCGCACGATGATGAGGCGCTCCTTCATCTTAGCCAACGCCGGAAGGTGGCGTTCCAGTCCGTTGACAACGATCGCTCCCGACATCCCACCCGATCCGACCTGATAGGCCGTCTGGCCGTGCACGTGCGGATGATACCAATAGAGGCCGGGTTCCTGATTCTTCGGTATGTGGACGACGTAGCGGAGCTTCTGCCCGGGCCGCGCGAGCGTTCCGAGCACGTCGTCGCCGGGCGCTTTCGGTGACGATCCCATTCCGTGGAAGTGGATGTTGATGTCGAACTTGTCGCCGGAATGGGGAGGCAGATCGTTCGTCACGTTGAGAACGATCGTGTCGCCGGGATTGACCCGAATCGTCGGCGCAGTGTTGTTCATGTCGTCGTACACGAACTGCGGAAAGCCGGTCGCGCCGCTGAAGTTTACGATCAGCGAAACTTTGGCAACGCCGTCGACCGATCGCACCACCGGGGGTTCAGGCAGCTCGTTTACGTTCTTGTCCGGAACCACACGCGCACTCGGTGCGCGCACGCTCTCCGGCGCGATGCCGACGGGGCTGAGCGGTACGCTGGACTGGCCGCCGCAGCCGGCGATCCAAGCAATTGCTATTCCGCCGGCGAGTAAACGTCGTCCCATCGCAGTTACCCCTTCGATCTCGAGCCTAAAGCCGGACTGATCGCGGAGCCGTAGCCGCGCACCGCGCCGATTTGCTTGACCGCCGCGCCGCCGCCGGGATAGTTCCACACGCCGACGGCCGCATCGAAGTCTGGCCCGATCACTCGACCACCGTCGATCCAGAATTGGCGAACGCTCTTCGTCTGATCCAGCGTCGTGGATCCAACGAGCGTCGCCGCACTCCCGCTCACGGAGAATTCGATAGATCACGGACGGCGTGACGCCGGTATCGCCGATGGCGAGGGTCGACCCGTCCCACTGCACCTGTCCGGGACCGACGACGCTCTGATTCACCGAGAGGTCCGTCAGAGCCGTCGCATGGTGCGAAAGCTCAGCCAGGCGGAACGCGCCTGTCTTGTCGAGGCCGTCTATGAAGAGGTTACCCTGCGGGTCATAGCCACAGAATGCGACTTTGCGAATCGACGAGTCGGTGTACTCCTTCGGATTGAGCCATCTACCGTGCGCGTCGCGAGGGTAGACTGCAAGAACGATTCCACGGAGGCCGCCGGTTACGGCGAGATCGCCGTATCGCGGATCCACGGAACAGCCGCGCGGCGCACTGGGCGTGCTCAGGGCTGCGATCGGTTTCGTCGCGCCGTGCGGGTACTCGATGACGTCGAACCCCTGTACGTCGGCGATCCAGACGTCGCCCCTGCGGTCGACGCACTCGGCGCGGGGAGCGCCGAAGCCGGTGAGCTTCCCAACCAGTCGAAGGTGCGGATACGAAAATACGTCGACGTCGTTAGTCGCGAGGTTCGAAAGGTAGAGCAGATCGCCGGTTTTGGTTTGGGGCACAATCCAAGCGCGCGTTTCGTGGCGAGCGACCGACGAAAACGTCCCTCGATCCATCGGAACCATCTGCGTACCACTGCAACCTGCAACGAACGACGTCGCGTAAAACGCCAGCGCACAGCTACGAAACTGCGCAATCGTCATGGATCCTCCGAGTCGGGCGGCGAATGCTCGGCATCCTTAAAATAGGCGCTGATACGACTCCTTCGAGCGAGTTTATTGGAACTCCAGCGGTGCCGAAGACGATTGCGTGTCTTTTCCGCAGGTCACCGTGCCCGTGAACGTGGCGGAACCCGAATACTTCGGCCTGGGCCTGGCAATCGCGTAGAGAACATAGCCTCCCGCGCTGGCGAGGTGGATCGTCTTGGAGAATTTATCGATGGTCTTCTTCCCGGAAGTGATGTCCCACGCGAGCTTGCAGTTGCCGACGTAGCTGATATCGGTGTACGAGATCGCATACTGCCAATACGTCCGAGAAAGCACGTAGCTCGAGGGGCCGGTCATGCCGATGTTGTCGCTGGTGGTCGCACCGGCCACGCAGCCGATGCACGGTACGCCACCCTGGTTGGGGCCGTTGGCAACGAAGTTCATCAGGAAGGCTCGCGCGCCCGCCCTCGCGTGAATGGCGAGGGGGCGAAACACTTCGTAGCCGCCGGCCGCGGGTGCCGAGAATGTTTGCTGGGAACCGGTCGACGGCGTGGCACTCGGGTTTGAAGCCGCGCAGGCGGTCAGTGCGGCGGCCAACGACATGAGCAGAACGCTCCGAGTATATACGGGCATAGATACCTCCTCTGACGTACAGGACGTCGCCCGTCCTATTAGCCGGCGGCCTACGATTTACTGCACGGAACGGATGTATGTGACGGCCGAATGGCCATTGGTGTCTTTGACCTGGATCTGCTCCGTATCGAGGTGCGCGCACGTGCTGCCCTGGGGCACGACGACCCAGGCTCCGCTCGTCGTGAGCGGCGCCTGAACGACCCAGCACGTTCCGACGGTCGTCTGTGCGCTGAATTCGCCTGTATAACCGTCCTCGACCGCGATGAGCTCGAACGACTTCGCGATCGACTGATCGGCGGGCTTCGCCGACGTACCATGGGGCGTGAGTTGAATCACGTTCGGCATGTAGTTGGAGTGCGTGCACGCGGCCAATCCGGCCGCAGCGGCAAGGGTCAAGAAGAGGCCCGGCACCCTTTTCATACTCGGACCTTAATACGAGAGACCGGCGTTACGGCCTGTCCAAGCTACCGAGCCGCATCGGTATCGAGCGAATCCGATGGATCGTCCGGCCGCGAACGCTGCGCCGTCGACGCGCGACGCGAAGCCGAACTCCTCGAGAGTTTTTTCAGCAGCGGCGCGTAAAGCTGTAGCCCCCGCCGCGCATGTGCTTGCCATCGGACGACATCGTCAGCGTGTGTTCGCCATAGTACGTGAGCACGACGGTGGTGCCCTTGATTATCCAGTTGCCCGAGACGCCGTCGCTATCGGTCATATCGCCGTTGAGCTCCGCCTTGAGCGTGAGGCCCGGCTTGTCGTCCGCGACCCACGTACCGACCAGGTTGACGGTGGTGCAGCCGGTGGGGACGGGCGTCGGCGTCGGCATCGCCCCGAGCGCGGTGATGGCGCCGCCATAAAATTTGTGGGCGACGTTCAGGCAGAGCGCGTCCGAGCCGAATGGATTTTCCGGCAGTTGGACCGCGCAGGTAAACGTTACGACGTAACCCTGCGCAAGCGCGTAGCAGCGCACCGTCGCCGCAGCCGTCACCGCACGGGCCTGAGGGTTCTGTGCGGTGGCAATCCATTCGCCGCTGCCCGGGCTCGACTCGGTCGCGCCTTGGAGAAAACTGCTCAGGGCGGCCTTGGCCTTCGTGCTGCACTCTTGCGCCGAGCCGTCCGGGCTCACGTGCCGGATGCCGACGGACATTTCGATCGCGGCAGGCGCGGGCACGCCGAACGCGACGGCAACACACAACGACGCGCCCGCCATCGCGGCGCGCCGCAGGCTCGCGCGCTTCACGGCCCCCCTCCGAAGGCCGTCGCGAGCTTCGTGCATAGTGCGCTCGCGGTGTCGGTGCTGGGCGGCGTTTCCACCGCGCAGGTAAACGTCACGACGTACCCGTCATCGGTCGGATAGCAGTGAACCGCCGCCGCGGCCGATGAGTGACCGCTGGAATCCGCCGGCCCGTAGGCCCGCCACTCTCCCGTGTCGCCGGAGCCGATTTCGCTGGCATCTTGAAGCACGGAGTTGAGCGCGCTCTTGGCCGAGGCGTTGCAGCCGCTCACGGGCTGATTCTTCACAACCTTGCGCGCGCCGACGGCCATGTCGAGCGCTGCCGGCGCCGGCAATGTCGTTGCGCCGAGTGTGAGGACGCAGGCGGCCGCGAGTACTGTCGAGCGTATCTTCAACACGGGTGACGCGCGTGTTCTACGGTTGCCGACCCAACCTCCTCGGAAAGCATCAACGATTTCGCTCCTTCGAGAGCTCGGCCGAGCACGTTCCGATCGATGCTCTCAACCAACTTCATGCTTAAGACTCCCTGAACGCGACACTCTCTGGAGCGAGCGAGCCCCTGCGAAGGTGACAACCTGCCCGGATTGGGAAGAAGCGGAGCATGAAGCGCAGGCGGGGCCACTTTTGGTGGGGCGCGGCAATTGCGATTCTTTGTATCACAGGGCTTGCGTTCTGGCAATGGCGGAACGTCGCGCGGTTCGGCATCCTCGCCGCTGCCGATGCGTTCACTCAAACGCGCATCTCCGTTGGTCCTATGACGCTCGGCGCGAATCGTGCGGTCTTCGAGGACGTGCGGGTCGCGTCGCAACGCGGCGAACCCATTGCCGCGATCCCGCGCCTCACGGTGGAGTACGACCTGCGTGAATTGCTTCCCGGAGGGAAACGGCTCTTAGGACTGCGCGCCGTCGACGCGGAGTCGCCGCACGTTACGATCATCCGCCGCAGCGACGGAACCTACAACGTTCCGATTCCGCAGCTGCAGGCGAATCGCCCCGCCGGCGGTCGGCTATTAATTCTGGCGGCGCGCGTTCGCAACGGCTCGGTCGACGCGGTCGATTTGAAGTCCCGCTCCCGCGACGAGCGAAACCTCTACGTGCGCGATCTCAACGTCGACGCGGACATTTCGACCGCCGCGCGTTCGCGCTACACGGCGGCCCTGCAGTACGGCGAGCGAACCGGCCGGCTCTTTCCGGTCTCCGGGCGCGGCGACATCGATCCGCAGAACGGCTACGTCAATCAGCGCTGGACGGCGCGCGAGCTCCCAATCGCCGCCGCCGTCGACTTCATCGCGGGATCGCCGTCGATGCGCTTCCTACGTGGAACGCTGCGCGGCGTCGACGCCCGCTACTTCGGTTTGTCCGACGCGCGCGGCGCCCTACGCTGCCATCTCACGGCAAGCGCGTCGCTCTCCGATGCGCGCATCGCCATCGCCGGTCTTTCGAAGACCGTCGACGACGTCCGCGGTCCAATCGACGTGTACGATGACGGACTCTTGACGCCGCGGCTCGATGCGAGCCTGGCGGGCGTGCCCGTGACGATCGGGGGCGGCATCTACGGGCTGCGCAGCCCCCGGCTACGCATGGCGGTCCGCGGCAGCGCGGACGCGGCAGTGCTGCGCACCGCGTTCACGCAGGCGGCGCGCCTGCCGATACGCGGTTCATTGCGCTTTGCGCTGCTGGTCGAGGGCGCGACCGCCACGCCGGTGGCGTGGATCGCGCTTCAGTCGCCCCGGCTGAATTATGCCGGCGAGTCTGTCGACGACGTCGCCGGGCTCGTCGGATTCGACGGGCGCGAGGCCGACGTTTTGGGCATGCGCGCCGCGTACGACGGAGCCGAGCTGGGCGCGCGCGGCCGCGCCGCATTCGAGCGACGGCCCGGCGCCGTCGACATGCTGCTCGGCGTACGGGCGGCCCCGGGGCGCGTTCCGTACGTCGGCGCCTACGTACCCGCAATGCGCGTGCAAGCGCTAGCGCTCGCGACGGCCGAAGACCCGAAGGCGATCGCGGTGCGCGGTGCGCTGTGGGGCGCAAGCGGGTCGCAACGTCTGGATGCCCTTGTCAACGTTGACGAGCGTGGGGTGGGCACGGTGGGTCCCCTCGTCTACGACGGCACGAGCGGCTCGCTCTATGCGCGGGTCGCGCTCGATCGCCCGCGCCGCATCAGCCTCGGCGTCGCCGAGGCGCGCGGCCTGGCGATTCCGCCGGCGCGAGCGACCTTCGACGGCACGCTCTTCGGCGGACAGTCGGGCGCGGGAATCGGCGTGGGGCTCGTCGGGCGGCTGCGCACGCAGCTCGGCGCGGCGAACGTGCGCGCGAACCTTGCGCTCGAGAAGGGCGCGCTGCGCGGGGCGGCAATCGGCGACGTCGGCGCCGAGGCGAGTTTTGGTGCCTCGCTGAGCGGATCGCCGAAGTCGCCGCGCGTCGCCGGAACCGTCGTCGTCGCCGGGGGACGCTACCGCGACTTCACGGTCAACGGCAACGCAGGACTCGCATACGCCGGCGGAACGCTCTACGTTCACGATGCCGCGGTCGCCGTGGGGCCGCTGTTCGCGGGCGTCGCCGGAACGATCGCCGGACTCACTTCCGGCGGGGCGAAAGCCGCGCGCTACGATCTCGCGACGCAGCTGCATACCTCCGACGTGGGTGGGCTGCTCGCGAGCGTCTATCCGAAGACACCCTGGCCGATTCAAGGAAGTGTCGACGCCGACGTGCGGGTGCGCGGCACCGGGACGACACCGGAAGTCTCCGGCGCGATCGCGGCGCCCGAAGGCTCGGTCAACGGCTTGGCGTTTCGCGATCTGCGCGGCGGCATGAGCGGCACGACGCGCGGGCTTTCGTTGACGAGTGGCCACATCGTCGTTGGATCGACGGATGTCGCGCTGCAGGGCGATGGCACGCCGCGCGGCGCGCACGTCACCGTCGACGCACCTCAGGCCAATCTCGCCGACTTCAACGACTTCTTCGACACGGGCGACACCTTCGCGGGAACCGGAAGTCTGGCTCTGCGCGCGTCGCTCGCCGGAACCCACGTGGTCGCGAGCAGCGGAGCCGCGGCCTTCAGCAACGCGCACTTTCGGCGCATCGATCTTGGGACGCTTGCGGCGCGGTGGTCGACGGTTGGCGGAGCCATCGACAGCGCGGTGCGCTTCGGCGGACCGACGGGGCAGGTCGATCTCGCAGGCACCGTAACGCCGGCGACGATGGCCCTCAATCTGCGCGCGGACGCGCATGCCGTCGATCTCGCCACCTGGCTGCCGATGCTGGGATTGAATGCGCCGGTCACGGGGAGGCTCGACGCGCAGACGGCGGTCGCGGGACGCTATCCCGACATCGCGCTGAACCTGCACGCCGCGGTGTTCGGCGGCACCGTGGGTCGAATGCCGGTCTCGCTCTTCGACGTGAGCGTCTCGGCGTCGCACGGTCGTGGAACGATTCGATCCGCGCGCGTCGACCTGCCGTCGCTGAGCACGACCGCGTCCGGCACATTCGGCCTGCGGGAAAGCGATTCACTCGCGCTGCAGGTGCACAGCGCGAGCCCCGATTTCGGTGCTCTCGTTTTTGCGGCGACCGGCAAGAAGGCGCCGGTCACGGGCGCGCTCGATTCCGTGCTGCACATCGAGGGGACGCGCGCAGCCCCGCGACTACGCGACGCGCTGGCCTTGCAATCGGTCCGGTACCGCGACCTGAAGATACCGCGGGTCGCGGCGCAGATCGACGCCGACCGCCGCGCCGTTACCGTGTCGAACGGCGAGGTCGATCTGGAGCGCGGCAAACTGCTCGCGTCCGCGACGCTTCCAATCCGCATAGCACCGCCGCACGTGAGCCCCGGAAGCGGCCCGATCGCCGGTTCCGTGCGCGCCGAAGACGTCGAGTTGTCGAACTTCCTCGCCCTTCTTCCCAAGGGCACGAGCGCGAGCGGCAGGATCGACGGCCAGGTGCTCGCACACGGGTCCGTCGACGTGCCGCAACTCAACGGAACGTTGTCGCTGCGTAATGGAACATTCAGCGGGCCGATGGAACGCTCGCCGATTACCGGTATCGTCTCGGACCTGTCGTTCGCCGGAACCCGAGCACGGCTGACGTCGCGCGCGGACGTGGGCGGCGGCAGCCTGGGCACGGAGGCCGCCGTGACGCTCGCGAGCCTGCGGCGCGCTCGCGACGCGACACTCGACGCTCGCCTGACGGCGACCAACGCACGCCTCGACATGCCCGGTTACTTCCAAGGGACTCTCGACGCCGATGTTTCGCTGAAGCACGCGCCCCCGGCAGCTCCGGCCGCGAGCGGTAGCGTCACCGTTTCGAACGCGCGCATCCCGCTCGATGCGTTCTTGAAACAGAGAACGGGAGGCCCGGGTCCGGGTCTGCCCATCGTCGCTTTCGACACGGTGCGGATCGCCGCGGGACGCAACGTGCGCGTGCAGAGCAAGAACGTCGACATCGGAGCGGCCGGCGACATCACGCTGACGGGTTCGTTGAGCGCGCCGAAGCTGGCCGGCAGCTTTCGCTCGACGGGCGGCTCCTTGAACTTCTATCGCAACTTCGACTTGGAGAGCGGCCTCGTGCAATTCGACCCGGACGGCGGCGTGATTCCCGACGTCGACGCGGTCGCCACGACCTTCGTCTCGGATCCCCCGACCGCAATTCGTCTCCACGTCACCGGCCCGGCGACGAACATGAACCTCGCACTGGCCTCCGAGCCATCGTACAGCCGCCAGCAGATCCTCGGGTTGCTCGTCGGCGCGCAGCAGTTCGGCGCGGTCCAAGGCGTACGATCGAGCGGAGGAGGCGGCTTCTCTGCGACCTCAGCCGCGTCGAACGTCGCGTTGGGGCAGCTCAACACGGTGTTCACGCGCACGATGCTCGAGCCGTTGTCGTCGTCGCTAGCCGGGACGCTCGGCTTCAACGAGGTCCGCATCACGAGCGACATCCAGACGGGTGTCGGAGTCAGCGCCGTCAAGGCGTTCGGCAAATACGTCAATGCGATCTTCGCGCAGACGTTCGGTTATCCGAGAACGCAGAGCATCACGCTCGAGGCGCATCCCAACCCGGCCACTGGGCTGCGGGTGACGGCATTCAGCGCGCAGGGTCCTACGCTATTGGCGCTGCAGCAGCCGGCGCCGATCGGCATGGACGTCATGAATCTCAGTCCGCTGACGCAGCTTCCGCCGCTCACCGGAACAAACGGCGTCCTGTTCTCGTACCAGGTGAAGTTCCCGTGACGAACCGCGCGCAACGAGCGGCCGCGCTCGCACTCGTCGTGTGTCTGGGTGGCGTCGCGGGTCGAACCGCGCCGACCGGTTTCGCCGACCTTCCGCTGCTGATCGCCGCGCATCCCCTGCATAAGGTTCTCGACGCTTACGATCGCGAGATCGCGGCACTGCGCGGCACGCGCACCCTTCCCGGACTGACCGATCCGGCAGCGCGCGCCGCCGATTCCGCGACGTCGCTGCGGCGCGACGTCGCGGGAGCGCAGCGGCAGCTTGCGCGCATCGCATCCGCCGGCGATGCGCGCTACCGGGCGCTCGAGGCCCACGCACTATCGGCGATTGCTGCATCGCGCTCCGGCGACAATGTTGCCATGGTTGCTTACGCCGACGCGCTGGATCGCGAGACCGGCGCGAGCATGCGCGGCTATGAGGCGGCAAGCGCGCAGCGCACCGCGCGCGCATTCGCCGCGCGGCAGCAGCAGGCACGCGAAAAGGAGCTGGCGTTGGCGTATGCGCTCGCACAGCACAATGCCGGCGAGCGGCTCGAGCTGCGCGCAAAGCTGGCCGACGTTCGTCTCGCTCGGGCGAAGCGCGCCGCGCTGGACGCGCGACTCGCGGCGCTGAGCAGACGCGAGTCCGCGGCGGTCGCCGCGCTGCACGCGCAAGACGCCGTCGTGCTGGCGCGCTATCGGAATCAGCTAGAAGGGCAAGCGGCGACCGCGAACGAGCAGATGGTCTCGCAGCTGCGCGCCAAGGCCGACGCGAATCTCGCCGTGCGGTTAAGCGTTCTTCACGCGGCGTCCGCCTCGGCTCACGTCGTTCCGGACTTGCCGTCGCACCTCAAAAGTTTCGGTTCGAGCTACCGATTCGGCTCCGACGCGGCGGCGATCCGCGGCAGCCTGGACACCGCCGCAACCGACGTTCCGCGCCGTTTCGCGCAACTCGCCGACGCGGATCGTGCGTCACGCGCGCAGGTGTCGGCGGAGCTCACGAATCTGCAGCGCGATCGTGCCGAGGTCTATCGGGCGATGGTCGCGCACATCGTTGCCGACGCGCAACGCCTCGCCCGCGAGCGCGGGCTGCGCGGCGTCGTGGTGTCTGCAGCGCGTCCGCGCGGTGGCGTCGACTTGACGGCAGCGGTCGCGCGCGAGGAGTCGCGCTTCTAAGAGGAGGCTGGGAAACCTAGGGCTGCCTCAGCGGCTGCGCCGCGAGGCCGGACGCTTGACGGATCGCGTCCACGTCCTTGACGAGCGCATCGCCCGCGGAGCTCTTCGGCGGGCACTCCAGATCCGGCGAAACCCAGCCCTGCCACGTCACGTGCATCGAACTGCCGAACGAAGCGCTCTTCATGCAGGGTACGGTCGCCGCTTTGGTGCTCTTGGCGGCGGCGAGATCCGCGAAGAAACGCGCGGCCGTCGCCTGCGCAACCGTGAAGGACTTCGCAGGACCGCTCGAGCTGCCGTCGCGATTCCGCGTCGTCAGCGACGCCTGACCGTCGGACCAGACGGTTATCGAGTAGCCTACCGTGTTGGTCGAGCCCGAATTAACGATCACGGCGCTATCGCGCGGTGCTGCAGCCACGAGGCTAGCGATCGCGAGAGCGCAGAACAGAGTTGCACGCTGGCGCATAGTTAGACACCTCCAATCTTTGGCGCCTTGCGGCCGTGCCGCCAGAGCCACGCCGGCGCGTTCGCGCGCACCGTGCTCGGCTCGAGCGCGAACAGCGCCGCGACGATGGGCGCCGCCACGCCGGTGCCGCCGGCCTGCTGCCATCCGCCGCCGGCCGCTTCGTAAAAGGCGACGCCGGTCTTCGGATCCGCGACCGCCGACACGTCGGCGACGCCGCGCATTGCGCAGCCGTGCATGCGCTGCCAGGATGGCTTGGCTACGTACGCGCTGCAAGCGCTTCCGCCGCCGCGCCACGGGCGCTCGCTCCAGCCACGGCCGGATGCCGTAAGCGTCGTGCCGCCGACGCAGACCACGCCCGAGTAGGTGCACGGCTGATTTACCGCGTCGTCACCCGCGCTCGCCGTGATAGCGCGCCCTGCATGCGCGTACGCGGCGTCTACCGCATCGCTCTCGTCGCCGCCGTACGAGTTGCTGATGGCCGCCGCCCCGAGCGCAACCGCGGCATTGACGCCGGCGGCGAGATCGGCGTCCTTATTGCTGTTCGCCTGCACGAGCAGCACCTTGCAGTTTGGGCATAGCGCCGAGACCATCTGCACGTCGACGGCCTCTTCGGCGCGCCAGTCGTCGCCCGGGTCCGCGTTCGGCTTCGGCAGCGGGCTCGTCCGCCCGCTCTGGTTCACGACCCTCAGGCAGCCGGATGGAGCGCACGCCGGTAGGCCCATGCTCTTGCGATACACGGCGAGATCGCTCGCCGCGCCGGGATAACCGTACGCGTCGACGACGGCGACGAGTACGCCTCGGTTGCGTGCGCGCGCGACCTGCGCGACGCCGTACGCGGCCTGCAGATCCGACGCGCAGTAGGGCGCGGTCTTCGAACAGCCGTGATGCGCCTGGCCGCGCACGACCAGCGCGCATTCGCGGCGACCGGGTGCCGCGCTCGGGCACACGTTATGGAAAGTCGACTGAGCGCCCGAGTGCGCGGCCGGACGTGCGGCCGAATGCGGTGCCGGCGAATGCGCGGGCGAGTGCGCAGACGGCGACGCCTCGGCAGGCCGCGACGATGTGACCGGCGGCTGGTCCGGCTGATCGTCAGAGCTTTCGCTGGAGCTGTCGCTGGTGTCCGGGGCTCCGCTGGACGCCGGTGCCTGGGCGCCGGGCTGCGACTCAACCCCGGGCAGCGGCGTCTGCTGCAGCCCTCCCGAGCATGCCACGCACGCGGTCGCGGCGATCGCCGCGACGACGCTCAGAATGACGGCTCGCATCGCTCCCTTAGAATGCGCCTATACCCTTAGGGGATCCCCACCCCGTCGGGCCGTCGAAACCGGCTCGGGCATAGCAGATGTAGTGGATCGTCGAGGCGCAGGTGACGCCGAGCCCCGGATCGACGTTGTTGCCGACCGTCACGTCGTTCATGTGTCCCGCGTGGCGCCTCCAGATCTTCTGAGCGCCGGCTTGCGTCGCCGCGTTTCCGGCGAGCGCGTAGACGCCCGAGATGATCTGAGTGGACGCGCTCGTACCTCCGAAGGCGAACCAGCAATACTGTGGGCAGGCACGACCGCTCTCTTCCGAGTTGTACACGGCCACCGGGTTGCGCAACGAGGCGGTCGCCGAGGCGTCGGATTCGGCACGCATGCGGCACTGCGTGTCGGTCTGCCACGACGGCTTTCCGATCTTCCGGCTACATCCGCTGCCGGTTGCGCCGCACGGCGAGCTGCCGGAGCCGCAACGATCGTACGTAAGGTCGTTCCAGACGGACTCGCTCCAGCGGCGCGCGTTGTGCGCCGGCACCAGCCGCGTCCCGCCGGCGCAGACGACGTACGTGTAGGAGCACGGCTGCTCCGGGCCGCCGTGATAGCGTCCACCGCCTCCGTTGTCTCCGGCCGCCGCGACGATCACGACGCCGTGTTGATGGAAGATCGGATTGTCGCCGCCGCTCTCCGGGCCGCCCCACGACACGCCGATATACTTGGCTCCGAGTCTCCCCGCCGTCTTTACGCCGGCATACAGATTGCTCGTGTAGTCGTTGTCGGCCTGGACGAGCAAAATCTTGCAGTTCGGACAGATTGCCGACACCATGTCGAGATCGAGCGACTGCTCTCCTTTCCAGTCGTTGCTGGGTCCCGACTCGCGCGGCAGCGGTCCCGGATCGCCGTTTTGGTTGACGATGCGCAGACACTTGCTGCCGGTGCTGCAAGCCTTTAGGCTCATCGCCTTGCGGTAATATGCAAGATCGCTGGCCGCGTGGTGGTATCCCCACGCATCGACGATCGCGACGAGCCTGCCGGAGCCTTTGCTCAGCGACGGCAACGCATACGCCGACTGCAGATCGACCGGACAGTAGGCGTTCGTGAAGATGCACTGTTTCGCGGCGTCCATGAGATCGGCGCCCGCCTGCAGCGCCGGCGCGACGTCGGTGCGCTCCATCGCGAGGCACTCCATCAGCTGCGGATCCTCCGACGTCGGGCAGAGGCGGCGGACGGGATTGCTTCCGACGAACGGAGCCTCGCGGCTCGCGGGTCCGGTCAGCGCGTCCGGCGGCGTCTCCGCGTTTTGCTCGATCGACGAGGGGTTGGCCGGGACCAGCGAGGGATTGACCGCGCCGCCCGAACATGCGGCGAGCACGAGCATGGCCGACAATGGTAGGGCTCGAACGATTCCGCGATTCACTTAGGGACCTCCAAGAACTCAGGATGGTTCAATATTGAGAACGTCGCGCCCGTCGCGGTCGTTCCGGCTTGGGACCCGAGGACTTGCATGTCGCACCTTCGAGCACCTATGGAGCGGCGCATTCCGACCCCGCTGGGGCGCGATTTGTTGATCGGAAGCAACGGTTGTTGCATCGTCGCGAGCAATTTCGTGGCGCCCGCGCGCGCGGCGCCGGCCAAAGCGGGCGACGCGCTGCTCGTCGAGGCGGCGGCGCAGGTCCGCGCGTACTTTCGGCGCCGCTTGCGTCGCTTCGACTTGCCGCTGGCGCTCGACGGCACCGCCTTCCGCGTGGCGGTATGGCGCGCCGTCGCAACGCTCGCGTTCGGCGAGTTCGTATCCTATGCCGAAGTCGCGCGGGCGGTGGGGCGGCCGCTGGCACACCGCGGCGTCGCGACGGCGATGGCTCTCTGTCCGCTCGACTTGTTCGTGCCGGCGCACCGCGTCATCGGCGCGGACGGCAACATCAAAGGCGCGCGGCCCCGGTCGATGCGCGTGCGCCTGGCGACCTTCGAGCGCGCGAGACTTTAGGAAACCTCGCTCTCCGCTTCCCGGTACGCCTCCGCGAGCGCCGCGTTCGCGAGCGTCTCTTCCAAGAAGCGCGCCTGATACGCGACGATGTCTTCGACGAAGGGAAACTGCGGATGCCGGCGCCGCGGCGCGACGCGATACCGATCGCCGTCGCGCTGGAGTATCTGCCATTCGACCATGCGCGGCAGCGCCGCGCGCACCAGGCGCGCGGGGTCGCGCCGCAGCTCGGGATCGACGAAGAGCGCGGGCGGCAGCTCCGGGATCGCCTTCGCGACCGCGTCGCACGCCTCGTCGGCGCTGAACTCCGCCGTCGACTCGAGCCACGCGCCCAGCAGCTGGCTCGCCACGACCGGACGTATCGCCGCAAGCGTTCCCACGAGCAGCGTCATGCCGCCTTCGCGCAGCCGTCCGAAGCAGACGATGCGATAGAGCATCGAGAGGCGCTTCGACACGAACGGATCGTAGCTGACGCCGACGAGATAGATCGTCGCGAGCGGCGCGAGCCGCTCGATCGCACCGCGCATCTGGCCGATGCGGCCGTCGATCGAATACTTGCCCTCGGGCGTCAAGTAGAACGTGCCGCCGCGGCGTACGACGTCTTCCATCAGCGCGAGGTCGCGCTCGACGTTTGCGCGCGTCTCGTCGAGGATCTCGCGGCGGTACGGCTCGCGCACCGTCGCAACCTTTACGACGGTTCGCGATCGCGCGAAGCAGCTCGCGTTTCGAACGTCGGACGTCTTCGCGTCTGGCGGAAAGAGCGCCGCGACGCGTTCGTCAAAGACGTCACGGATCGGCAGCGGACCGTGGCGCCGCTGCACCGACCAGGCGAACGCGCTCACCGCACGCGATCCCAGCTCGTTCTCGATCGGCAGCATCCCGAGGGTGACGAACATCGGTCCGGCATTGACGCGCCGAAGCAACTCGCGCAGCCACGGAAGCCGTTCCGCCAGGAAGCCGGGTTCGTACATGCGGCGCGAGCTCGCCGTGAAGACGGGGTGCCGCCACGAGCCGCTGTGCACGGTCGTCGCCGTAACGATCGTCATCGACTCGAGGTCGTGCTGGTGATTCGCGACGATCAGCGTCGGACCGCGCCGGCGCGGAATCTTTCCCCATCCGCGCACGCGATATGCGACGTGATCCCACACGTAATTCGAAACGACCGCGCCAAAGCGCAGCGGCCAGCCCCACAGCGACGAGATCGGCCTACGCCCGACGCGCAGCACCGCGAGCGACGCCAGCGCGAAGCTGAATCCCGAGAGTCCGAAGACCGCTTGATAACCCGCGCGGGTCCCGTGAAAGAGCCCGATGAGCCAGCCGCCCACCAGCGGTGCGACGACGTTGGGAAGCAGCGTCGCGATTCCCCAGAGGCCCAGGTCGCGTGCGACGTCGCGAAGTTTCGGGATCGCATCCATGGCGAGCGCCCATCCGCTGGAGATGACGCCGCCGAACCCGATGCCGAACAGCACCGCAAAGGGCAGGATCCAGCTCAACCCGGGCGCGAGCGCGAAGCCGATCGTCGCGATCGCCATCGCCGCGCCGGCGAGTGCGGTAACGATCTTGCGCGGAACGCGGTCGGAGAGTAGTCCGAGATAGAGGCTCGACGCTACCGCGCCCGCGATGGTCGCGAAGGCGTAGAGCGCGGTTCCGGCGGAGGGATCCCCGACCTTCTGCACGTCCCGGAAGAAATAGAGCACGAACGTCTGCAGCATGATCAGCCCGAAGAAGACGAGCGTCCGCGCCGCGAACACGACGAAAAAGTCGTGCCAGTCGCGCACGTGCGCGTGTTCTTCGCCGTCGTAGATGCCGTCACCGACGCCGAGCAGCGAGAGGCCGCCGACCGCCACGATCGCGGCCGCCGCCAGAAAGGTCAGGCTCGGATCGGGCATCGCGCCCGCGATTGCAAACCCGAGCACCGCTCCGGCGAGGGTCACCGCTCCGCGAACGCCCGACACGACGCCCCAGTGCCGCCGCGGAATCGACTCGGGCAACAGCGCCTGATACGCGCACAGCGCGACGTTGGCACCGGCGGTAGCCAGCACCAGGAAGAAGCCAAACCACACGAGCGAGTGTGCGTGGGCGAGCGCGATCAGCGCGCCGACGTCGATTAGGATGCCGACCGCGACGAACGTGCGGCGCGAACCGCCGCGCCGGCGGAGCGCGTCCGAGAGCCAGCCGCCCAGCGGGGGCACGAGCATCGCCGCGAGCGCGGCGACGCTCGCCAGCACGGAGAGCACGAAGACGTGCTCGGTGGGCGCGAGGTGCACGGTAGCGGCGGGGACCGCGATGGTCATGAGCGCTGTGTCCTGAAACGTCAGCGGCAGCCACAGCGCGTTGAGCATGACCCAACCGCCGATCTCGCGCGCTCGGCTCGAGGCAACGTTCAAAAATGTGGTTCCGCGATCAGTGCTTGACCGCGTCGATGACCACGATGCCGCGCCCGCCGAAGTCGCGCAGCTGATCGAGTGCGGCGACGGCCGCGCCGAGCGGCGTGTCAGGGTTCGTCGCCTCGGTGATCGAAAAACCGGTCTGCCGTCTTGCCTGCGCGTCGATGGGATCGCGTAGCGTGCGCGGCATGAGTTTGAATTTACCGATCAGGCCGAGCATCGGTCCCGCCTTTTCATCCAGCGTTTGCGGGTCGACGGCCATGACCACGACGCCGTGGCGGGGCCCGTTGCCGTTTTCTTGGAAGACGACGAAGTCCACGCCGAGATCGCGAGTGTGCGCGCGCACGGCGTCCACGCCGTTTCCGCGAAGCGCGACGGAATAGCCGTCCGGGGGATGCGTGAGCAGATCGCCCAGCCAGGCTTCGAGCGCAGGCATCATTGCCTGCGTTCCGGCGACGACGTCGTGCCCGTCGTAGCTGCCGGTTCCCTGCGAAAAGACCGCGCTGTCCGCGAGACCGGGGCGCGCGGTGACGCGGGTGTGCCACGCGCGCGCCGACAGTACGCTCGCGCCCGCGAAGAGCGGAAACTCGATCGGATCGGTCGGCGACGGCGAGGGGCCACCCGTACTGACGCGGCCTCCGTTCGCGCAGCCCGCGAGCAGGCAGACGGCGGCGACCACGGCGAGGCAAGGCTGCTTCACAACGGCGTCGCATTCGAGGAGAACGTGCGCGCCCCCCGTAAGCCGGGAGACTTGTGTCGCTATCGTACGGATCCTACCTCAAACTGAATGACCTGCTCCGCCTGCAGCGGCCGCTCTCGGAGCCGCCGCATCATGACGAGATGCTCTTCATCGTCATCCATCAGGTCTACGAACTGTGGTTCAAGCAGCTCTTGCACGAGCTCGACGCGGCGGCTGCGGCGCTCGACCGCGACGATCTGCTGCGCGCCGCCAAACAGTTTCGACGCATCCACACGATTCAGCGCCTCTTGGAACAGCAAGTGGACATCTTGGAAACGATGACTCCGCAAGAGTTCAATCAATTTCGCGACCACCTGAACCCCGCGAGCGGCTTTCAGTCCGTGCAGTTCCGGGAGCTCGAGTTCGCGTGCGGCCTGCGGCGCACAGACGTGCTGCGATGGGTCGAGCTAGACGCGGAACAGCGCGCGCGGCTGGAGCGCCGCCGCGTCGATCCGTCGTTGTACGATCGGGTGAAGGGCTTGCTGCGGCGACGCGGCTTCGCTGTCGACACGAGCGAGGCGTTGATCGAGAGCTACCGGCAGATCTATTCCGACGAAGCCGCGCACTACGACCTGTACCTGCTGCTGGAAGATCTCATCGAGTTGGACGAGCGGTTCTTGCTGTGGCGCGGCCGACACGTCCGCATGGTCGAGCGAATGATCGGACAAAAGCAGGGAACGGGCGGATCGCCCGGCGCGAAGTACCTCGAGGGCACGCTGGCGCATCGCTTCTTTCCCGAGCTGTGGGCCGTACGCAGCTACCTCGGAGAAGGAACCTACGCATGAGCGAAACCGCAACGCCGGCAGCGACGGCGGGGGAGTACCGCTCGCGCTTTCCGATTCTCGCGGATTCTACGTATCTCGTCAGCCACTCCATGGGCGCGGCGCCGCTCGGCGCCCGCAACGCGCTGGAAGCCTATTGGGATGAATGGGCGTCGGACGGGCCGGAGGCGTGGGAACGCTGGTTGCCGAGGATCGCGGCGATTGCCGATGGTATCGGCGCGCTCATCGGCGCCGCCCCGGGCTCGGTTTTCTTGGGTCCGAACGTGTCGGTGCTGCAGGCCGCGATAGCGAGCTGCATCGACTTTCGCGGCACGCGCAACGAGGTCGTCTACGAATCGCTGCAGTTTCCGTCGCTGACGTACGTCTGGCGCGAGTGGCAGCGATACGGCGCCGCGGTGCGCGTCGTGGAGTCTCCGGACGGCCGGACGGTTCCCACCGAACGCATCGTCGCCGCGATCACGGAAAAGACCGCAATTGCGGTGATCTCGCACGCGTACTATGTCTCAGGCGCGCTGGCGGACGTCGGTGCAATCGCGGAGCGCTGCCGCGTCGTCGGCGCACTGCTCTGCGTCGACGCATATCAGACGACGGGGGTCTATCCGTACGACGTCGGCGCACTCGATCTCGACCTGGCCACCGGCGGCTCGCACAAGTGGCTCTGCGGCGGCCCGGGCTGCGGCTGGATCTACCTCAAGCCGGCGCTGCGCGAGAAGTTTCGGCCCGCGCTCACGGGATGGATGGCGCACGAGCGGCCCTTCGCGTTCGAACCGGCGCCGATCGTGCACGCCGCGTCGATGTATCGGTTCGGCCACGGCACCCCGACGATCCCGGGATACGTCGCCGCGGCGCCGGGACACGCGATGATCGGCGATATCGGCGTCGCACGAATCCGCGAACACAACGTCCGCTTGACGGAAAAGATCGTCGCGATGGCGCTCGAACGCAGGCTGCGCGTCAACTCACCCGTGCAGGCCGAGAAACGAACCGGTTGGATCGGAATCGACTTCGAGGACTCCGAGCGCGCCTGCCGCCGCCTGATCGCCGAGCGCGTCTTCGTCGATTATCGGCCCGGCTGCGGCATCCGCGTCGGGCCGCACTTCTACACCGAAGACGACGAAATCGATGCGTTCTTCCGGGCACTGGAGCGCGTGCGGTAACGCCGATGGACTCCTCGTCGATGATCGTCGACCACACCCGAATTGGCGCCGCGTTCCGGCGCCTTTCGATTCCGGTCGCGGTGCAGATGCTCGGCGATCAGCTGCTCGGCACTGCCGACACGATCGCCATCGGGAGCATCGGAACCGTGGCGCTCGCCGGCGCGACCGCGGCGAACACGCTCTTCCTGGCGATCGTGTTCGCGGTCTCGGGGTTTCTCAGCGGCACGTCGCTCGTCGCCGCGCAGCGCATCGGCGCTCGCGACGTGGACGGCTTCGCGCGGACCGTCCGCGCCGGCGTCGTCGTGCCGATGATCACCGGTTTGTTCTGCTTCGCGTTGAGCCTCGCCGGCTCGCGGGGCGCGATCCATTGGATGATCGGCGACCTGGCCAGCGCGCATGCCAGCGCGGTCTATCTCGTGCTGCGCTGCGCGTCGATCGTTCCGATCGTGATTTCGGGCACGTTGATCGTCGGGTTGGCGGCGGCCGGAAACCGCCAGCTCGGCGTGCTCGTGCTGCTCGTGCTCAACGCTATCCACATCCCGCTGCTGCTGATGCTCGGCCTCGGCTGGTGGACGCATCATCCGTTCGGCATCGTGGGTGCCGGCGTCTCGTCGCTGCTGTCGGAAACGATCGCGGCGGCGTATGCGATCGTCTACGTCGCGCGCCGCCCGCACTACCGCGTGTTCGCGGACCGGTCCGTGCCGTGGGCCCTGGCGCGACGATGCGCGATGCTCGGCCTGCCGGAGGCGATCTTCTTGCTCGGCGTCCTCGCCCCCGACATCTTCATCGTCGCGATGCTCGCGCCACTGGGGGCGATCGCCGTCGCCGCCTTCCGCGCGCTCAACGTCGTCTCGGACCTGACGTTTGTCGTGCCCGGGCCCCTGCAGTACGCCACGCAGATCGTGATCGGCCAGCGCCTGGGCGCGCGCGATGCCGACGGCGCGCGCCGCTTCTTCGAGCGCGCGCGTGGCCTCTCGTTCGTCGCTACGACGCTGACCGGCGTCGTCACCGCCCTCCTCGCGTGGCCCCTGGCATACGTGTTCACGCTCGACGCGAGCGTCGCGACGATTGCCGCGCTGCCGCTTGCGTTGCACATGGTCACGCTGCCGCTCAAGGGCTGGGCGATGCTCTCGCTCGCGCCGATCCGCGCGTCCGGCGACACGAAGTTTTCGATGACCGTCGGCATCGCGTGCAGCGCGCTGGTCATTCCGCTGGCCTGGATCGGGATCGAGCGACTGCACCTCGGGCTGTATAGCGTCCCGGTCGGCTGGATCGCCGCGTGGACCGTCCGCGCGCTGCTGACGCAGTGGAAGCTGCGCGACGGAGCCTGGATGCGCCGCGCGCCGCTTGCCGCCTAACGGATTTTTCGACGGGGCTGCCTAACGGCGCGGTATGGCGTTTACGGAGGGGTTCATCTCGGAACTGGTTGGACGCCACGCGACGATCGGCGATGCGCCGATTGGCAAGGTCGCCGATTTCGTCGTGCGCAAGCCGGACGCCGTATTTCCGCAGATCGACGGCCTCGTCATCAAGACCGCCGGAGGCCTGCGCTTCGCGCCGATCGATACCGTCGCCGACGTCGATCGCGACGGCAGAGTCGCACTGACGATCGCGCCGACGCAGCCCGCACCGCCGGAACACGAGGAGCTCTATCTCGTTGCGGACCTCCTCGATAAGCAGATCGTCGACGTCGACGGCCGCAAGGTGGTGCGCATCAACGACATCGAGGTCGCCAATGCCGGCGGGCGCCTGCGCGTCGTCGCCGCCGACGTCGGCTTCGCGGGATTGCTGCGCCGGCTCGGCCTGCGGTCGTTCGGCAAGCGCTGGATGTCGCGCATCGGCAACGTTCCGCGCTCGATGATCGCCTGGGACTCGGTCGCACCGATTCGCGACGTGAATCCTTCGCAGGTGCGGCTCTCGGTGAAAGAGAGCCGGCTGGCGCGCCTCCACCCGTCGGACCTCGCCGAGATCATCAGCGACCTATCGGCGCGCGAGGCGGCGGCGGTCGTGGGACAGCTCGATGACGAGACGGCGGCGGATGCCTTCGAGCATCTCGATACGGAGACGCGCAAAAATCTCATCGAGGACATCGGAACCGAACGCGCGGCCGACATCATCGAGGAGATGGACGCGGACGACGCGGCCGATCTCCTCGGCGAGTTGCCCGAAGAGCAGCAGACGCAGCTGCTGGCGGAGATGGATGCGTACACCGCCGGCGAGCTTCGCGAGCTGGTCAAGTATCCGGAAGACACGGCGGGCGGGATGATGACCACCGACTACCTCTGGATCTATCCGCACCGCACCACCGAAGCCACGATCCGCAAGATTCGCGAGATAGCGCCGACCTCGGAGTTCATCTATTATCTGTACGTCGTCGACAGAGATGACCATCTGCTGGGAGCGCTTTCGCTGCGCACGCTCCTGCTCGAGCTGCCGACCGCGTTCATCGACCGGATCATGAATAACGACCTCGTGACCGTCGCGCCCGACACGCCGGCCGTCGACGTTGCCTCCGCGATTGCCAAGTACGATCTGCTCGCGCTTCCGGTCGTTGACGATCGTGGCAAGATGCTGGGCATCGTCACCGTCGACGACGCGATCGACGCGATCATGCCCGATGAGATCGCCAAGAAGCTGCCGCACATTCGCGCGCGGCACAATTCGCATCACGGCGTGACGTGACCCCGCAGGCGCTCGTCGAATTCACCGAGGCGCTCGCGCGCATCGCCGCATCGGGCGGCGGCCCCAAAGCACTGACCGCACATTTGGCGCGCACCGTCGGCGGCGGCGCGCTGCTGGAAGACACCCATTGGCGTCACCTCGCGGCGGCGGGCGCGGGGCCGATCCCCGCTAGCGCCCGCGCCACGGTCGAGTCGGGAGCACCGGGAAGCGCCGCGCGCGTGATCGCCGGCGCGAATCACGCGGGCTGGCTCTCCGTCTTCGGCGCGGAGTCCGGCACCGACGCCGATCTTCTCCTGCGGCTGACCGCGGCCGCGGTCGGCGTCGAGCTCGCGCGCGACGCCGCGAGCCAGCGCGGACGCAAGGAGGACTTCTGGGACGCGCTGCTCTCCGAGGCGTTTCACGACTCGGCCGCGGCACGCGAGGACGCGGCCGCACGCGGCATCGCGCCGGCCGCATCGTACGTCGCAATCGCGCTGGAGAGCGAGCCTGCCGATGAGGGCGAACTCCGAGCGATCGTCGCCGACTGCTTCCGCAGCGCCGACGGAGAGCTCGGCCTCGCGCAGCGGGGCGTCGCGCTCCTCGTGTTCGTTCCCGCGTCGCGTGCCGTCGACGCGAGCAACGCGAAGACGGCGGCGAGCCTGCTGCCGAAGGCGATCGCGCGGCGGAAGCCGAGCGTGCGCGTCTCCGGCGGCGTCGGCACGGTCGGGCCGTTGTTGAGCCTGGCCCACAGCGCGGCGGCGGCCCAGGCGGCGCTCGCGATCGGGCGGCGCGTGTACGGGACGGGCCACGTCGCGTCGTACGACGAGCTGGGGGCCTATCCGCTGATCTATGAGGGTGCCGGCGTCGAGCGGCTGCGCGCGTTCGCGTCTGAGGCGCTCGCGCCGCTGCGCCGTTATGACGAGAAACACCAGACCGAACTGGAACGAACGCTCAAGCTCTACTTCAGGCTCGGACAGAACGTCAAGACCGCGGCGTCGGCCCTGAACGTCCATCGTCACACCGTGTTTTACCGGCTGCGGCAGATCGGCGAAATCACCGCGCGGTCGCTGGAAAGTCCGCACGATCAACTAACGCTTCGTTTGGCGGTAGCAATCGATGAACTCCACAACTCGAACTGAGCCGCGGCGCCCCTCGGCCAAGCGCGACGTAGTCAAGCTCGCGCGCGACGCGAAGGTACGCTTCGTCCGGCTCGTCTTCGCCGACATCTTCGGCGTGAGCAAGAACGTGTCGATTCCGATCGACCAGCTCGAGTCCGCGCTCGACGGCCACGTGACGTTCGACGGTGGATCGATCGACGGCTTCGTGCGCGGCGAGGAGCTCGACATGCTGCTGAAGCCGGACCCGTCGACGTTTGCGATCTACCCCTGGCGCGCGGGAACCGAGGCCGCCGAGGCGCGGCTGATCTGCGACATCGCGATGCCCGACGGCTCCCCGTTCGAAGGCTGTCCACGCACGACGCTGCGCCGGGCGATCGAGAGCGCGACGGCGTTGACCGGTCTGCGTATCGGTCTCGAGATCGAGTTCTACCTCTTCGAACGACGAGGGGAGGACGGCTCGTCGACGGCAACGTCGGACGTCGGCTCGTACTTCGACTTTTCGGCCAACGACCGCGGCGAGGAGGCGCGCAACGCGATCGTCGCCGCGCTGCGCGAGATGGGCGTGCCGATCGCCTCGGCACACCACGAGCACGGCGCCGGCCAGCACGAGATCGACGTCGCGCATGACGATCCGTTGGCGGCTGCGGATCACGCGCTAACGCTGCGCACGATCGCCAAGCACGTCGCCGCGGACTTCGCACTCGACGCCACGTTCATGCCCAAGCCGGTGGAGGGCCGCGCCGGGAGCGGACTGCACGTGGATTTCCGCCTGCCCGCTGCCGCCGAGGAGGAGACGGCGCTCTACGTACTCGGCGGCCTGATCGCGCACGCAGCGGCGACGACGGCGATCTGCAATCCGACCGTCAACTCGTATAAGCGCCTCGTCGCGGCCTGGGACGCGCCGATCTACACGGTCTGGTCGGAGCGCAGCGCAAACGCGCTCGTGCGGGTTCCGCCGGGGCACGCGCCGCCGCGTATCGAGATGCGCAGCCCGGATCCGGCTTGCAATCCGTACCTCGGGCTCGCGGTGCTGATCGGCGCCGCCGCCGACGGCGTGACGCAGCACACGCTGCCGGGCCCCGCGCTCGTCGGATCGACCTATGATCTCAGCGAGATCGAACGCCGCGAGCGCGGGATCGGCACGCTGCCGAAGTCGCTGCGCCAGGCGATCGCCGACCTCGACGGCGATGCCGTCGTCCGCGCCGCGCTCGGCGATCACTTGTATCACGCGTTCCGCGACGCGAAACTCGAGGAGTACGAGCGCTATCGCCGCGCGGTGCATCCGTGGGAACGCGAACAGTATTTGAGGCTGTATTGAAACCGACGCTTCACGGCACCGTCATCGAGCCGCTAAGCCATTAAGCGGTAGCGGCGCCGGCTTCGCGCGCGAGCACGCGCCAGGCGTGCTCGACGTCGGCACGCGTCGTTCGCAGGTTGCCGATCGCGAGCCGGATCGCGTAGCGGCCTCCGATCTTGGTGTGCGAGATGAACGCCTCGCCGGTCGCGTTGACGGCCGCGACGATCGCGGCGTTGAGCGTCTCGAGCCGCGCCTCGTCCAATCCGGCCGGAGCGTAGCGGAAACACACGACCGAGAGCGGATGCGGAGCCAGGATCTCCCAGTCCGGCTCGTCGCGGATCCAGCGCGCGAGCTCCTGCGCGAGGGCGACGTGGCAGCGCAGCCGCTCGCGGATGCCCTCGGCGCCAAGACTGCGCAACACGAACCACAGTTTGAGCGCGCGGAAGCGCCGCCCGAGTTGCAGGCCGTAATCCATGTAGTTGATCGCGTCGGACTCCGGGGCCGACAAAACGTACTCGGGCACGATGCTGAACGCGCGACGGACGACGGCCTCGTCCTTGAGGAAGAGCACGGAGCAATCCATCGGGACGAACAACCACTTGTGCGGATTGACGACGAGGGAATCGGCCTGCTCGACGCCCGCGAGCAGCGCGCGAAACTCCGGGACGATCGCCGCAATGCCCGCATATGCCGCATCCACGTGCAGCCACACACCGTGGCGCGCAGCGATCGCCGCGATCTCGGGCAGCGGATCGACGGACGTCGTCGAAGTCGTCCCCACCGTCGCGACGATTGCGAGCGGCCGCATTCCGGCCGCGACGTCCGCCCGAATTGCGGCGTCCAGCCCGTCGGGTTGCATGCGGTACTCGTCATCGCACGCCACGCGCACGACGTTGCGGCGACCGATGCCGAGCGCGATGCCCGCCTTCTCG
Organism: Vulcanimicrobiota bacterium; assembly: GCA_963723485.1. Classification (GTDB taxonomy): domain Bacteria; phylum Vulcanimicrobiota; class Vulcanimicrobiia; order Vulcanimicrobiales; family Vulcanimicrobiaceae; genus Cybelea. Next base: position 976,137 of record CAVRQS010000003.1, read on the forward strand.
ACGTGTGAGTGCGTCTCGCCGGTCACGTACACGCGCAGTCGCGGCAGTTCCCGGCCCGTCATGCCATCCTCGCGGATTGCGAGGCCCAGCGCCTCGCGCGCCGCTGCCAACGCCGTAAACCCCGCGACCGAGGCTGTATCGTAGATCACGCCCGTCCAATCGGGCGGAAGGCCGAGAAGCTGACGCAGCCAGCGCATCGTCACTTGTTCCAGCTCGGTCGCCGCCGGCGAGGCGCGCCATAGCATTGCTTTCACGTCGAGCGCCGCCGCTAACGCCTCCGCCGCAACGGCGGCGGGCGCGGCGCTGGTGGCGAAGTAGGCAAAGAAGCGCGGGTGATTCCAATGCGTGGTCGCGGGCACGACGATGCGCTCGAAGTCGTCGAGGATGCGTTCGAGCGACTCGGCCGGTTCCGGCGCTTCGGCGGGCAGCGCCGCGACGACGTCGCCGGGCTTGACGTCGGGCGAAACGCGATAGCGCTCCGGGTGCTCGTAGTAGCTTTCGATCCACGCCGCGACGCGATTCAGGTCGTCGCGCAGCGCGTCGCCGGATTCCATGGCATGGAGTGTTGGCGCCACGCGCGGAGAAGCCCTCAGTATGAAATACCGGACGTACCCGAACAGCGACGTGACCGTGAGCGAGGTGGGCTTCGGCCTCTGGACGACCTCGACCGGCTGGTGGGGCGAAAAGAGCGACGCCGAGGCTGTTGCCATGCTGCGCGCCGCCTACGATCGCGGCATCACGCTCTACGACGCCGCGGACACTTACGGCAACGGCCGCAGCGAGGAGCAGCTGGCCGCCGCCTTCGGCGATCGCCGCGACCGCGTCGTCTACGCGACGAAGTTCGGATACGACTTCTCGAACGCCGACGCGGCCCGGCGCGGACAGTCCGAGCTGCCGCACGACTTTTCCCCGGCGTTCGTCCGCAAGGCGCTCGAGGCGTCGCTGCGGCGCCTGCGCACCGACTACATCGACATCTATCAGATGCACAACGCTCGCATGGCGCAGATCGAGGACGACGCGCTGTGGAGCCTCCTCGAGTCGCTCAAACGCGAGGGCAAGATCCGCATGTACGGCGTCGCGCTCGGGCCCGCGATCGGCTGGCGCTACGAAGGCGTCGACGCGGTGCGCCGGCGCAACGTCGCGAGCCTGCAGATCATCTGGAACATCCTCGAGCAGTATCCGGGCGACGAGCAGATCGCGGCCGCAAAGGACTCCGACGCCGACACCGGCTACATGATTCGCGTTCCACACTCCAGCGGAATGCTCGAGGGGCGCTACACAGCGGACACGACCTTTCCGAAGGGCGACCATCGCCGGCACCGGCCGCGCGAGTGGCTGATCAACGGTATCGAAAAGATCGCGCAGCTGCGCTTCCTCGAACGGCCCGGCCGAACGCTCGGCCAGGCCGCGATCGCGTGGCTGCTCGCCGAGCCGCGCGTGGTAAGCGTATTGCCGAACATCTACGACCGCGAGCAGCTCGAGGAGTTTGCCGCCGCGCCGGACGCGCCGCCGCTCGAGGCGGAGGAGATCGCGCGCATCGATGCGCTCTACAAAGACAACTTCGGAATCGACGAGCCGCCGATGGCCTTCAAGGGGACGATGACGCGAGAGGCGGCGCTGCGATGAAATACGAGCACGTCTCCACGCCCCACGCGCCCGAGCCGATCGGGCCGTACAGCCAGGCCGTCGTGGTGGGTAACGAGCTCTACTGCAGCGGCCAAATTCCGCTCGATCCGGCGACCGGCGAGCTGGTCGACGGCGACATGGTCGCGCAAACGGAACGCGCTCTGGAGAACCTCTGCTCGATCCTGTGCGCCGCAGGCTACGAGTGCGCGAACGTCGTGAAGACGACGATCTTCCTGGTAGACATGCGCGATTTCGCCGCCGTCAACAGGGCCTACGAACGCTACTTCGGCATGACCAAGCCGGCGCGCTCGACGGTCGCCGTCGCGGCGCTCCCGCTCGGCGCGCGCGTCGAAATCGACTGCATCGCGCGAGATTAGGTAGGTTCGACTTACTGAGGCGCGGTTGAGGCCGAGCCGGTAAGGCGCGCCGTCTCCTCCTTGGCGATCTCCGCGACTTCCGGGTCGAGTGACGCTTGCGCCGCCTTGAGCTGATCGAGCGCGAGCGCCTTCTGCCCTTGCGCGGCGTAGGCGCGAGCGAGCAGGTAGCGGACGCGGCCGTCGTACGGCGCGGCCGCGACGCCCTTGATGAGCGCGGCTTGTGCGAGCGAATAGAGGCCGTTGTGTTCGTAGTCGATCCCGAGGTTGACGTACGACTCGGGAACGTATGGATTGACCGCGATCGCCTGAACGTAGTACGTTACGGCGCGCTTCCAATCGCCGGCGAGGTCGGCAAGATATCCGAAGTTGACGATAGCTTCCGGGCGCTCGGGCTCGAGACGATGCGCGCGCTTGAACTGGTTGAGCGCGTCGCCGTTTGCCCCGGCCTGGATATCGGCGACGCCCAGGTTATCTAGACAGGCATAGTTGAGCGGATCGATGTTGAGGCAATCGTTGAGGTAGAACGCAGCCGATGCGTGATCGTGCACGTCGAGGTATACCATCGCGAGGCCATTGAGCGCCGCGATCGAATGCGCATCGTTGTCGAGGGATCGCCGGAAATAGCGCATCGCGTCGTACGGACGGTGCAACGCGCCGTAGATCTCGCCCATCTCCTCTTGCACGTCGGCATCGGTCGGGTTTTGGTCGGCGGCGCGGAGCATCTCGGCCTCGTATCGAGGTAGGTCCCCCTTGCGCACGTGCATGAGCACGAGGTCGCGCACGGAATCGGTTCCCGGCAGCGCGCTCTGGAACTGCGCGATCGCATCGTCGATGCGATTCTCCGTCGCATAGACGACGCCGAGACGATTGTGCGTCTCCTTATCGCCGGGATGCGCGGCAAGCATTCCGCGATACACGCCCTCCGCGCGATCGAACTGTCCGCTGCGGTAGTAGAGGTCCCCGAGGAACCGTGCCGCCTCCGTGGCCGTCGTATGGCTCGCGACGTACTCCGCGAGCTCCGTGATCGCGGCGTCCATGTGCCCGGAGGCGATCAGCTCGCGCGCATAGGTGATGGCGGCTTGCTGATCGACGGACGAATGTGCCTCGACGGGGACGATGACGGTCTCGTCGATGTCGGCCCGCGCCGGGCCGGAGAGCATCACCGAGAGCGGCAGCGCCAGCAAAACGCCGAAAAGCATGCATCGAGTCATTAGGAGGTACCTCACGCCTACTATAGCGCACCTCGGCGCTCCCCGTGACGCCCGGGGAGCTACTGCACGAGGGGCAGTACGTTGCTAGGGGTGAGCGGATAGAAGGCCATGGCGATCACGGCGACGGCGCATATCGCGACGCTGACCCAGGCCAGCGGAACGAAGGGCCGCAGCCCGGCGGGCTCGTCCGCTTCGGGGCGCTCGTACATGGCCCGAATCACCTTGGCATACGCGTAGAGGGAGATCGCCGTGCCGACGATGAGCAGCGCGGCAAGCCACGGATAGCCGTTCGCTACGCCGGTCGCGAGGATCAAGATTTTCCCGAGAAAGCCGGCCGTCGGCGGCAGTCCCGCCAAGGCCAGCAGAAAGACCGTCATCGCCGCCGCGAGCCAGGCTCGCCGGCGGCCCAGGCCTCGGTAGCTGCTTAACTGCGCGCCCTCCTCCTCATCGCCCGATATCGAGGCCGCGACCGCAAAGGCGCCCAGGTTCATGAACGCATACGCGGCGAGATAGTAGAGCGCGTAACGCAGCCCGAGCGGCGTACTTCCCGCAAGCGCGACGAGGATGTAACCGATCTGCGCGATGCCCGAGTATCCGAGTAGGCGCTTCAAGTCGGTCTGCGCGAGCATGCCGACGTTCCCGACGATCATCGAGATGCCGGCAACGATCCACACCGGCAGCAGCACGCTCTGCGCGACCGTCGCCGGCAGCGCCGCGTAGATAAAGCGCGCAAAGACCGCGAGCGTGCCCGCCTTCGTCGCCACGCTCATGAACGCGGTGACGGGCAGCGGCGCGCCTTCGAAAACGTCGGGCGTCCACGTGTGAAAGGGCACGAGGCTCAGCTTGAAGACGAGCCCGATCAGGAACATGCCGGCGCCGGTCCAGAAGAGCGGATTGAATGCGAGCGATGGGCTGACGAAATCCGCCAGCCTCACGCTGCCGGTCGCGCCGAACAACAGGGCGGCGCCAAACAGCAAGAAAGCGGTGGCGGTCGAGCTCAAGATCAAGTACTTCAGGGCCGACTCGCGCGCCGTCTTGCGGTCCGAGGCGGCGCACAACGCGTACAGACCGAGCGAGAGCAGCTCGAGACCGAGGAAGATCATCAAGAGATTTGCGGCGCCGGCCATGAGCATCGCGCCGCACGCGCTCCAGAGCATGATCGCCGTCGTCCCGGCGACGCGTTGCGCCGCGCCGAGCGACGCGTAGAGGATCAGCGAGCCTGCCGCCGCGATCAAGACGATCTCCTCGAATACCGTTGCGAACCCTCCGGTGATGAATCCGCCGAAGAACGCATCGTGATGGTGGCCGAACTGGCGCGCCGCGAGGTAGGCCGCCGCCGCGACGCCGAGCAATGCGATGCCGATCGACGTATAGCGCTCCTCGCGCTCGCCGGAAAGCAGATCGGCGATGAGGACGCACAGCGCCGCCGCTGCCAGGACGCCCACGGGAAGGATCGCGGACCAATCGGCCGCGGTGAACGGAACCTTCACGGGTGCAGCAGCGGCGCCGGATAGACGCCGACCAGCACGAGCGCGACGAGCAGCGGAGCGACCGCGAGTCCCTCGATCCAGCCGATATCGCGGCGGACCGGAACGTCCGCGATCGGCGGCCCATTCATCAGGTCCTGGTACAGACGCAGCAGGTAGGCGGAGGCGAGCACGATGGCGACCAGCGCCACGATCACGGGCCACACGTAGCCCGCTTGATAGACGCCGATCAGGATGAGGAGCTCGCCTACGAACCCCGCTAGGCCCGGGAGTCCCAACGCCGCGAGCGCCGCGATGCAGAGCGCTCCGGCCAGCCGCGGATTCTTCCAGCCGAGGCCGCCGAGTCGGGCCAGCGAGCGCGTGTCCTCGCGCTCTTCGACATAACCCAGAAGCAGGAACAGCGCCGCGGAAAACAGTCCGTGGGCGACGATATAGACGAGCGCGCCTTCGAGCGCGATGCGATTCCCCGATCCGACCGCCAGCACGATCAGCCCGAGATGCGACAGCGACGAATATGCGACGACGCGCTTCGCATCGGTCTGCACCAGCGCGATCACGGCGCCGTAGATCAGCGAGATCGCGCCGAGGATCATCAGCGGCAGCGCATACGCGTGGACGTACTCCGGCATCAGCGCGAGCGCGACGGCGAGAAAACCGTAGAGACCGGCCTTCGACTGCACCGCCGAGACGATGGCGACCATCGGCGCCGGAAGACCGCTATACGTCGGCGGCATCCAGGTGTGGAGCGGCCAAACCGGCGTCTTCACCAGGAACGCGAAGGCGAAGCCGGCGTAGATCCAGGCAGCCCAACCGCCCGCCAAGTGCGCGCCGGCACGCCCGATGACGTCGGTCGAGCCGTAGATTACGCCGAACGCCGCCGTCGCGAACAGCAGCGTGAGCCCGCCCGCGAAGTTGTAGATGAAGTATCGCCACGCCGTCGCGGAGTGTTCGCCCCAGCCGATCAGCGCGAAGAAGACCGGGACGAGCATCAGGTCCCAGAACAGCGCGAAGACGAGCAGATCGCGCGCCAAGAAGAGCCCGAGCATCGTACCCTCGAGCATCAGCATGAGTGCCACGAAGTCGCGCGTGCGCGCGACCCGAGTGGCCGCGATCGCGCACGCCGTGCAGACCGCCAGCAGCAGCGCCAGCCAGAACGAAATCGGCGTGGCGCCGAAGTGGAACGCCGCCGTAAAGGGGCGCGAGAGCCATCGAAAACTCCACTCGCCGCTCCCCGCCGCCAACAGCATCCCGAAGGTCGCAGCGGCGACGACGGTGCCGATGATCCGAGCCGCGGAGCCTGCCCTGAGCGAAGTCGGAGGGTCCCGCGGCAGCAAAAATAGCAGCCCGCCGGCGGCGATAGGGAGCAGAATCGTAACGAGAACGATCGGCATCAGCGCGCCGCTCCGGCGACGGCGTAGTACACGATGAAGCAGGCGGCACCGAAGACGAGGATCAGCGCATACGTGCGCACGAGTCCGGTTTGGAAGGATCGGACCACGGCGCCCAGCCAGCGCGCCCAGAACACGACGTCGCGCACCGCTCCGTCGAGCACGCGCGGATCGAGGACTCGCCCCGCCGCGGCGCCCATCACCTGCGCCGGCCGAACGAAGATCAGATTAATGGCGTCGTCAAAGTAGAAGAGGTTCGTGAGCAGCGCGGGCATCCGGTTCGTCTCGCGCTGCAGCCGTTGCGGGGCGTCGGCCTGCGCCATCGGCGTGGCGTAGCGCAGCCACGCAACGGCAAAGCCGGCTAAGACCAGGGCAAAGACGATCGCGGACGTGGCCGCTTCCGAGATCGCCGGCGCGCCGGCCGTCGCGGTCGAGCCGAAGAGCGGCGCGAAAAATCTAGCCCACGGCGAGTTCTCGCCGCCGGCCATCAACGCGCCCCCGATCGCTACGCTCGGAACGACGAGCACGGCGACCGGGGCGTTCATGATCCATGCGGGTGCTTGCGCGTGGTGCGCGTGCGGGTCGACGTCGCCGCGATAGTTGCCCAAGAACGCGATGAAGAGCAGGCGGAACATGTAGTAGGCGGTGATGCCGGCCGTGATCACGCCGACGGCGTAGAGCCACGGATGCCCGTGCTGCAAGACGCCGTAGACGATGGCGTCCTTCGAAAAGAAGCCGCTGAAGCCCGGAACGCCGCAGATCGCGAGCACGCCGGTGAGCATCACCCAGAACGCGAACGGCATGCGCCTCCATAGGCCGCCCATTTTGCGCACGTCTTGTTCCGCCCCGAGCGCGTGGATGACGACCCCGGCGCCCAAAAACAGCTGAGCCTTGAAGAACGCGTGCGTGAAGAAATGAGCGACGCCGCCCTCGTACGCGCCGACACCCACGCCCATGATCATGTAGCCGATCTGCGACATCGTCGAGTACGCGAGGATCCGCTTTATGTCCCACTGCGCCGTACCGAGGATCGCGCCGAGCAGCGCCGTGAGCCCGCCGATCGTTCCCACCAGCATCTGCGCGCTCGCGCTGGCCTGCCACAGCGGCGCGCAGCGCGCGACGAGATAGACGCCCGCGGTGACCATAGTCGCGGCGTGAATCAACGCCGAGACCGGTGTCGGACCTTCCATCGCGTCCGGCAACCAGGTGTGGAGCGGAACCTGCGCCGATTTGGCGGCGGCGCCGACGAACAGCGCCAGGCAGATGGCGAACAGCAGCGCGGGCCCGTAACTTCCCGCCGCCGCGAACGCATCGCCGAAGCCGATCGAATGCACGTTGGCCACGATCAGGAAGATCGCGAACATCATGCCGACGTCGCCGACGACGTTCATTACGAACGCCTTGCGCGCCGCGGCGACGGCGCTCGGACGCTCGAACCAGAAACCGATCAAGAAGTACGACGCGAGGCCGACCAGCCCCCAACCGACCAGCAGCCCGACGAAATTGTCCGAGAGCACGAGCGTGAGCATCGCGAACACGAAGAAGCTCATGTACGCGAAGAAGCGCGCGAACGCGACGTCGCCCTCCATGTACCCGATCGAATAGAAGACGATCAGGAATCCGACGCCGGTGATGACGAACGTCCAGAGCAGCGAAAGCGGATCCAACAGCAGCCCGAAGTCGAATCCCGGCATCCACGCGAGCAGCGGCTGATGCGCGCCCAGCGCGCCGCCCGCGGCCTGCGTCGCGGCACCCCAGGAAAGCACTGCGAGCACGAAGGATGCGCCGATGAGCGCCGAGACCAGCCATCCCGCCAGCGCGCGCAGCTGCGGTCCGAACGCCCAGCAGAGCACGGCGCCGGCCAGCGGCAGGAGCCACAGCGCGACGACGAGCGGATACGCCCCGCTCACCCCAAGCACGTGATGCATCATCCGTGGAGCGTCCTCACATCGTCGACGTCCACAAACTTCTGCGGACGGAACGTCGTGACGATGATCGCAAGACCGATTGCGGCCTCGGCGGCGGCGACGGTGATCACGAGGAAGGCGAAGATCTGGCCGACGTTCTGCAGCCACGAACGCGCGAAGGCAATGAGGAGCAGGTTAGCGGCATTGAACATCAGCTCGATGCTCATCAACATGATCAGCGGATTGCGCCGGACGATCACGCCGATCACTCCGATGAAGAACATGACGGCGCCGAGCGCGACGTAGTCGCCGATGGGGATCGCCATCACCCCTTGCCCTCGCGCAGGATCGCCTCGCGCATGGCGCGTTCGACCTTGCGTTCGTTCACGGGAGGCCCCTCGCGCATCGCTTCCCCACCCAGCGTGATGACGCCGATGACGGCGACCATCAGGACCAGTGCGGTGACCTCGAAGGGAAGCAGCTGCACGGTGAACAGGGCCTTGCCGAAGTCGGCGATGCTGCCGAAGACGCCGGGCGCGCCAACCGCGCCGGCGGCCGGCGGCATCGCGCGCGGCGCGTGTGCTATGGCATAGGCGACGAAGGCGAAGGCCGTCGCGACGACGATTCCTCCCGGCACCCAGATCTTCGGCACGCGGTTCGGCCCCGCCGAGAACGACGTCACGCCGCTACTCAGCAAGGCGATGACGAAGACGAACAGCACGAGGATCGCGCCCGAGTAAACGATGATCTGGATCACGGCGAGGAACTCCGCCGACAGCGTGAGATACAGCACGGCCAGCACGGCAAAGTTGAGCAGCAGGGCGACGACGCTGTAGACGGGTTTGCTCGCGGCGATCGTCCAGACCGCGCTCGCGATGAGAATCGCCGCCAGCACCCAAAACGCCGCCGTCATTGTTTAGGCACGCGCAGCAACGTGAGGCCCTGACGCTGCGTCTTCAGGATCTCGCCGCGCCAGGTCGCATCGTAGCCGCGCTCGACGTCGGTCGTCGCCTTGACCTCGGCGACGCGTCCGAGGTCGCCGGGGATGCCTCCCGGGCGCTCGTCCGGCGACGGCCCGGCGCCGGCATCGGGCGGTACCAGCAGCCGATCCTTCGCGTAGATGAACGAGCCGCGGCGATAGTCGGCCATCTCGAAGCGCGGCGTCAGAACGATCGCATCGGTCGGGCACGCTTCCTCGCACATCCCGCAGAAAATGCAGCGCAGCTCGTCGATCTCGTAGCGCGCCGCGTAGCGCTCGCCGGGCGACCGGCGATCTTCGGGGGCGTTCTCCGCGCCGATGACGGTGATGGCGTTGGCCGGACAAACGCTCGAACAGAGCTCGCAGCCGATGCAGCGTTCTTTGCCGTCGCCGTAGCGGCGCAGCTCGTGCAGGCCGTGGAAGCGCGGCGCGTGCTGCTTCTTACGCGACGGATACGGAATGGTCGGACGCCTGCGGAACATGAAGCCGAAGGTGATCGAAAGCCCCTTGAGGATCGCCGCGACGTTGTAGAGCCGTTTTCGGGATGCCATGCGCTCCGCTTACCCTCTATAGGCCACGACGACGGCAGTAATGATGAGATTGAGCGTCGCCACCGGCAGCAGCACCTTCCAACCGAACGCCATCAGGCGGTCGTAGCGCAGCCGCGGCAACGTGGCGCGCAACCACATGTAAAAGAACATGAAGCATGCGACCTTGACGACGAACCAGACGATGCTCGGGACGGCCGTCAGCCCGAACGGGGCGTTCCAGCCTCCGAAGAAGAGCAGCGTCGCGATGCACGAGACCGTCAGCATGTTGACGTATTCGGCGATGAAGAACAGCCCGAACCGCAAGCCCGAGTACTCAGTATGAAAGCCGGCGACCAGCTCCGTCTCCGCCTCCACGAGGTCGAACGGTGCGCGGTTCGTCTCGGCAACCGCAGTGATGACGTAGATGACGCAGCCGACGAACTGCGGCAGCACGAACCACCAGCGGTTCTGCGCGTGGACGATTCCGTCGAGCGATGTCGTTCCGGCGAGGATCAGCACGCCGATGAACGAAAGCGCCATCGCGAGCTCGTAGCTGATCATCTGTGCCGTCGAACGCACGCTGCCGAGCAGCGGATACTTCGACCCCGAAGCCCAGCCGCCGAGACAGATCCCGTAGACGCCCAGCGACGTGATCGCGAGGACCAAGAGTATGCCGGCGTTGACGTTGCCGATCGCCCACGTCCCGCTCGAACCCGCGCCGAACGGGATCACCGCGTAGACGGAAAACGCCGTGACGAGCGAGATGAACGGCGCGAGCTTATAGAGGAGGCGATCCGCCGTCTCCGGCGTCAAGTCTTCCTTGAGCATCAGCTTAGCCGCATCGGCGGCCGGCTGCAGCAGTCCCCACGGCCCGACTCGATTCGGTCCCGGCCGCAGCTGCATCCAGCCCAGCACCTTGCGCTCTACGAGCATCGCGTACGCGAACGACGTCACGACGACGAACAGCAGCACGACGGACTTGATCAACACCACGAATCCCACGGGCACGTTACGAGACCTCTTCGCGCATACGGGTGAGCCACGGATCGTGAAGCCACGTGCCGCCGCCGGAGAGAATTTTACTCGCCCGCGCCGTGCCGGTGCGGACGGCGCGCGCCGCAAAGCGGTCGTCGCCGAGCGTGAAGTCGCGTGGCGGATTGGCCACGCCGGCGATCACGGCACTCTCGATCTCCCCCATCGAGGGCAGCGGCACGCCAAGCTGTTCCGCAAGTGCGCTCAGCATCTCGAGGTCGGAGAGTGCGACGTCGGGGGCCTGCAGCGATGCGTTGTTCGGCAGCAGATCGCCCGTGAGATTCGTCGTGGTCCCGTACTTTTCGAACGCCCCCTTTGCCGGCAGCACCAGGGTCGCCAGCGCGGCGGTGTCGGTCATGAAGAGCTCGCTGACGACGACGAACGCCGTGCGTTGCAGCGCGCGCGCGACGCCCTCCGGTTCGGCGCCGTTGCGCACCGGGTTCGCGCCGAGTATCGCCAGCATCGCCATCCCGCCGGCGCGCGCGGCGTCGAGCATCGCGTTCGTGTCGCGCCCCGCCGCAACGGGTACGTAACCCGGACCGCTGTGCGGCAGCATGCCCATCGCCTCGGCGCCGCGGGCGTTGCTCTGCTCGCCGGTGATGAACGTCGAAAGCTCCGTCACGCCGGACAACGCGCGCACGTATTCCTTGCCGATGGCCGGATCGATTCCGTCCCAAATCAGCGCGACGCGCGTGGCGTCGCGAGCGGCGTCGCGCGCCCCTTCGGCGTTGCGCGCCGCGACGATCCGCGTTCGATTCCGCAGCGCGGCCTTGCGCAGGCGCAGCCAGAACACCGGAGCGCGCTCGGCCGGAGACTCGCCGGCAATGACGATCACTTGGGCATCGTCCAGAGCGGAGAGCAGGCCGCCCTGCTCGCCCGGCGTCGCCTGTCGCTGCAGGCCTGCACGCCAGTCGAGATTGGCGACCCCGAGCGCACGAAAGACGCGCTGCAGCGCGAAGGCCTCTTCGTTGGTCAACCTTCCGCCGCCGATCGCCCCGATACTCGCCGGACCTCGCTCCGCGATCGCATGGCGTATCGCCTCGGCCCATAAGTTGATCGCGTCGTCCCAACCGATCTGGACGAAACTGTCTCCCTTGCGGTAGAGCGGCTGCGTCAGCCGATCCGGCGATTCGTAGAAGCCGACGTTGTACCGGCCGCGATCGCACAGCCAGCCGTCGGAGATCGGGTCTTCTTCCACGAGCATCGTGCGCAACAGCTTTCCGTAGCGCACGTCCACGAACTGCTGACACCCGACCGAACACTGCGTGCAGCTCGTCTTCGTGCGGTTTAGGTCCCAGGGCCGCGACTTGAATCGGTACGTCCGCGACGTCAGCGCGCCGACCGGACACAGCTCCGTCACATTTCCGGTGAAGTTGTGGCGATAAGGATGGCCACTCGCAGTCGCGATGATGTCGCGCACCCCGCGCTCCTTGACGACCAGCTGCCGCTCGTCGGCGATGATATCGTCGAAGCGAACGCAGCGCTGACAGACGATGCACCGCTCCTCGTCGAGGACGATCGTCGGACCGAGGTCCACGGCCTTGGGCTTGGACAGCTTCGGATCCGCGACGTCGGAGGTGCCGCGCGCATAGGCCATCGCGTAATCTTGCAGGTCGCACTCGCCGCCCTTGTCGCAGATCGGGCAATCCAAGGGATGATTGACCAGGAACAGCTCCAACACGACCGCGCGAGCCGCCTCGACGCGCTCGCCGCGCGTGCGCACGACCATGCCCTCGGCCGCGGGGGTGTTGCACGCGATCTGCAGCTTGGGCGTGCCCTCGATCTCGACCATGCAGATGCGGCACAGCCCGGCCGGTCCCAGTTTCGTATGGTAACAGTAGATCGGAATCTCTTGATTGACGGTCCTGGCAGCCTCGACCAGCAGCGTCCCCTTCGGGACCGTTACGGGCACGCCGTCGATCGTCAGATTGATCACTGCGCCACCGCTTCGACGATCCGCGATTTGAACGCGTCGGGAAAACGCAGCATGACCGACTTAAGGAACGGCTCGATCGAGTCGCCGAGCGCGCACAGGTTCAACCCGGTGATCGACCGCGAGACGCGCAGCAGCATCTCGTAGTCGCCCGGTATGCCGCGACGGTGGACGAGCCGCTCGAGGACGCTCTCCATCCAGCTGCCGCCCTCGCGGCACGGCGTGCATTGGCCGCACGACTCGTGCGCGAAAAAGCGCACGAGGTTGTATGCCGCGTTGACGAAGTCCGTCGTGTCGTCGAAGACGACGAAGGCGCCGGAGCCGAGCATCGAGCCGGCCTTCGTCATGCTCTCATAATCGTAGGGCCAGTCCAGATGCTCTTCGAAGATGCACGCAGACGAACCGCCGCCCGGCTGCACGGCCATGAACTTGCGGCCGGGCCGCAGCCCGCCGGCGAGCTCGATGATCTTGCGCACGCTCGTACCGAGCGGGACTTCGTAGTTGCCGGGATTGCGAACGTGCCCCGAGACCGAGACGATCTTGTAGCCCTTGCTGCGCTCCGTTCCGACCGCAGCGAACCACTCCGCTCCCCGCTCCATGATCGGCACGAGATAGGCCAGCGTCTCGACGTTGTTGACGACCGTCGGCATGCCGTAGAGTCCCTCGACGGCCGGGAAGGGCGGCTTGAGGCGCGGCTCGCCACGCTTTCCCTCGAGCGAATTGATCAGGCCCGTTTCTTCGCCGCAGATGTAGGCGCCCGCGCCGCGCTGCACCGTGATCTGCAGGTCGTAGTCGGTGCCGAAGATCTTCGTGCCGAGCAGCCCTGCGCGGCGCGCCTGGTCGAGCGCCGCGACGAATATTTCGTAGCCGCGCTTGAACTCGCCCCGGATATACACATACGCGTGATGGCACGCGATGCCGTAGGCCCCGAGCAGCATGCCCTCCAGCACAAGATGCGGGGCCTGTTCGAGCAGCATGTGATCCTTGAACGTACCGGGCTCTGCCTCGTCGCAGTTGCAGACGAGGTAGCGTGGGTGCTTGTCCGATGGCAGAAACGACCACTTCTTCCCCGTCGGAAAGCCGGCGCCGCCGCGCCCACGCAGCCCCGATTTCTCGGCGAGGTCGAGCACGTCGCGGGGCTGCAACTCGCGCACCGCGCGTTCCCACTGCTTGTAACCACCGCGCTCGCGGTAGACGCCGATATCGCGCAGATCCGCCTCGCCGATGCCCGAGGTGAGTATCTTAGTGACCGGCACGATCGACCCGTTCTTCAATGGTCTCGACGACGGCGCGCGAATCCACGACTGCACGCTCGGCCGTCCGCCCGAACAGATATACGTCGCGGTTGATGAGATGGTCGAGCATGATCGTTCCGCTGGCATCGCCGAGTCCGCCCGGGTTGTTGGGACTCTCGACCGCCACCGCTCCCGGCGACTTCCGGCCCTTGGAGATCTGGCCGTCGGCCGCGACCGCCCACGTCGCGTCCGGCGGCCGCGTCTGCGCCATCGGTTCTACCGGATACGTGCCCGCGCGCATCGCCGCGAGCATCTCGTCGATCTTCTGCGGCGTCAGGTCGTAGACGAACTCGAGATTAACCTCCATGCACGTCGCGCGGTCGCAGGCGGCCAAACATTCTACCTCTTCGTACGAGAAGACGCCGTCCGGCGTCGTCTGCAGGTGTCCCACGCCCAGCTTCTCACGAAAATAGGCCATGATGTCTTCCGCGCCATTGATCGTGCACGCGAGGCCACGGCACACCTGGAGCATGTACTTCCCCACGGGGCGGCGATACAACAGCGTGTAAAACGAGACGACCGCCTCGACCTCCGCCGGCGTCATCTCCAGCATCTCGGCCGCCGCGTGCATCGCATCGACCGTCACGAATCCCTGATGCTTCTGGAAGACGTGCATCATCGGCAGCAGCGCCGAACGCTTGTATTCGTACTGCGCGATGAGCGCGTCGAATTCGGGCCGAAGCCGCTCGAGCAACGCCGCAAAGTCTTCAGCCATCTCTCGATACCTTCGGCTTCGACTTGCAACGTGACGCCTCGGAACCGCTCGTCGCTCCGCCATCCGGGCTCCGCTCCTGCTGCCCGGCCGCCTCGCTCCCGCCCTCCGTGGCTCCGCTCGGCGGTCCGAGCTTCCTCGGCATCATGTCGCGCGTCTCGCCAAAGCGTTGGAGCAATTGATTATTGGGACTTTGCGGCGTTGCTCTCGCTAAGAAAATTGCACAATTCCACTCAACGACCGATGACACGCCAGCGAGGTCGAGCTGTCGACGTGCCGATCCGGCGGCGTCTGAGCGGGCTGCGGAGCCATGGACGGCGGGAGCGCCCGCGAAGCCGAGCGACGCCGAGCGCCGGATGCGCGAGGCGAGCATCCGCCGGGACGGCATGTCGACACCGCTGACCGAGCGGAACGAGGTCATCGGTCGACCTCACCAAATACCGGATCGAGCGAACCAATCATGACGACGAGGTCCGCGATGAGGTTGCCCGGAGCGATGCCCTTGAGCGCCTGCAAGTTGTAGAGGCTCGGCGGGCGGGTGCGGACGCGATACGGGCGGTTTTCGCCGTTGCTGACGATGTAATAACCCAGCTCGCCGCGCGGCGACTCGACGCTCTGATAGATGTCGCCGGGCGGCACGCGGAAGCCCTCGCTGACCAGCTTGAAGTGGTGGATCAGCGCCTCCATCGAGAGCGCGATGGTCTCCTTCGGCGGCAGCGCGATCTTGGGATCGTCGATCATCACGGGGCCGGGAGCGTCCAGCCTCTTGCGCGCCTGCTGCACGATCCGCATGGACTGCTCCATCTCGTCGAGGCGCACGACGAAGCGTGCGTAAGCGTCGCCCTCCGTGCGCGTCGGCACGTCGAACTCATACGTGTCGTAGCCGCCGTACGGATACGCCCTGCGCACGTCGTACGCGATTCCGCTCGCGCGCAGGCTCGGCCCGGTGACGCTCCACTGCAGCGCGTCGTCGGGCGTGAGAACTCCGACGTCGATCGTGCGATCTTGGAAGATCGGATTGGCCTGCAGCAGGCCGCGCAACTCGCGCATGCGGCCGGGAAATTTCTCGATCAGGCCATCGAGCTTGGCGAGGTAGCCATCGGGCAGGTCGCCGTTGCAGCCGCCGACCCGCATGTAGTTCGGGTGCATACGCGCCCCGCCGTTGGCCTCTTGGAGATCCAGGATATTCTCGCGCAGGTCGAAGCAGTAAAAGAAGACGGAGATCGCGCCGAGGTCGATGCCGTGCGTCCCGAGCCACACGCAATGGGACGCTATGCGCGTCAGCTCCATGTCCATGACGCGAATCGTCTGCGCTCGCGCCGGGATCCGATCGGTGATCCCGAGCAGTTTCTCGACGGCCAGGGAGTAGCACAACGCGTTGGATGACGGCGCCAGATAGTCCATGCGCTCGATGACCGTCTGCGCCTGAGTCCAGAACAATCCCTCGGCCGTCTTCTCGATGCCGGTGTGCAGATATCCGATCTCCGGATCGGCCGTCACGACGCTTTCGCCGTCGATCTCGAGTACGATCTGCAGCACGCCGTGCGTCGACGGGTGCTGCGGCCCCATCGACAACACCATGGTGTTGTCGCCTTGGCTGACGACTTCGGGCGATAGCGGCTTTGCGTAGACGCTCACGACTCGCGCGCCCGTTTCACTTGCTCTTGCAGCGCCTCGAGCGTGCGGCCCGTCGGCGGCGTACCCGCGACGACGTTGCTCTTGTTCGCGAAGGCCGGGCGCGGGGCGCGCTCGCGCGCGGGGCCGCGCATCGGATAATCCTTGCGCAGCGGATGCCCTTCCCAGTCGCGCGGCATCTGGATCCGGCGCAGATCGGAATGCCCGTCAAAGACGATCCCGAACAAGTCGTAGACCTCGCGCTCGGCCCAGTCCGCCGACTTCCACAGGTCCATGACCGTCGGAAGGTGCTCGTTCAGCTCCACGCCGCACAGCAAGCGCGTCCGCGCGGGCTTTCCGATGTCGTCGATGCCCGCCGGCGTTGGAGCGAGCTTGAGCAGGTGATACACGACGTCGAAACGCGGCGTCCGGCGCAGGTAGTCGACGGCGCCGAGGTCCAGCAACATGGAGAAGCCCTCGCGCCGCAGCTCCTCCAGACGCTCGCGCACCCGCGACGGCTCGACGCGCTCGATCGCCGCGTCATCGATCGGCGGACGAAGGCTCGTCGGGTCGATCGCGGTACCGGCGATCGGCGGATTCTGCGTGCTCGGCATGGCGTCCTAAAGGGGGATCGGGTTCAAGCGGAGGCCACGATGCCGCCGCGGCCGCCTTCGCGGATCTGCTGCTGAATCAGGTTGACTGCGTAGAGCAGCCCGTCGGGCGTCGGTGGACAGCCCGGCACGTAAACGTCGACTGGAATGATCGTGTCGACGCCTTGAATGACGGCGTAGTTATCGAAGATGCCGCCCGAACTCGCGCACGCGCCCATCGAGATGACCCATTTCGGATCGGCCATTTGATCGAACAGGCGTTTGACGACCGCGCCCATCTTCTGCGAAACGCGCCCCGACACGATCATGAGGTCCGCCTGGCGGGGCGAGCTCCGGAAAACCTCCGATCCTAGCCGCGCGATGTCGTACTCCGACGAGGTCACGGTCATCATCTCGATCGCGCAGCACGCCAGCCCCATCGTGAGCGGCCAGACCGAAGAGCTCTGGGCCCAGCGAGCGACGTCGTCGACCCGCGCCAGCATGAACTGTCCGGGTCCTACCGCCATACGAAGCCGCCCTTCTTCCACACGTATGCGTAGCCGATCGCCAGCACGATGATGAAGACGATCATCTCGAGCAGTCCGAAGACGCGCAGCGCGTGCATCTGCACGGCCCAGGGATAGAACGACGCCGCCTCGACATCGAAGACGACGAAGAGCATGGCGATGAGGTAGAACCGCACCGGAAAGCGACCGGCAACGGGCGAGGTCGGCTCGACGCCGCACTCATATGCTTCTCGTTTGTGCGCGTTCGGCTTGGCGCGCGCGAGCAGCCCCGGCAGGACGGTGAAGAACAGCGCCGCCGCGACCGCCACGCCGAGGAAGATTGCGACCGGACCGTACGGATTCATGGATCGTTAGAAAGTTGTGACAAACCATTGGTCTTACCTGTTGGCTCGGGGGGACGCCGCCGCGTCGGGACCGTACACTCGGGCATGCGGTACGCCGTTTTAGGAATGCTTCTGCTGTTCGCCCTGGGTGACGGCTGCTCGCCTCCGCCAAATGTCGTAGGCGTGCAAGATTACGGGAGCGTCACCGGACGCGTGCTCGACGCGATGACCAACCGGCCCATTCCGAATGCGCTCGTCTCGGTCGGCTCGCTCTATGCGGGCCATGCCGACGTAAACGGCGCCTTCACCTTGCGCACGGTAGCCGGCGATCAGACGGTCACAGCGCGTGCCCCGGGCTACGCCACCAGTACCGCCGACACGACGATCAATAAGGATGCGACGGTGTCGGTCGGCTACATCCGGCTGGTGCCCCTCGCCGCGCCGCAGGGTCAGCCGACCCTCGCGCCGCCCGCGACTCCGACACCGAAGGCATCCGCCACCCCGAGCACGTCCGCTGCGCCGAGCGTCTCGCCTGCCCCGACCGCCTCGCTCATCCCGCCCGCGAACCCCGCGGCGACACCCGAAGGGTCAGCTAAGACGTAGCGCGGCGAGATCAAGGTCGTACTCGATGGAGCGATAGACGTCGTCGGGAATTTCGCCGGCCCGGCGCATCGCGACGATCGCCTCGCGTTCGGCCGCGAGGGCTTCTTTTTGGATCTTGCGATCGATCCGCGTTTCGCGTTCCTCGACCTGGCCGTCCTGATCCGACTTGCCGCGCAGCACGTCGATGCGCTGCCGGTACTCCTCGAGGACGCGATCGGCGATTTCCCTCTCCAGCGCGCTGCGGTGCTGCGCGCGGTCGTCGCGCAGCCGTGCCATCCCGGCCTCGAGCGCGCGGACGCGCAAGCCGGTCTCGCGCCGATGGCTGCGGCTCGTTTCGGTGACGCCGAGCCATTCGATCAGCGGGCCGAGCGTCAGCCCTTGGAACAGGAGCGTGACGAACACGACGCACACGGTGAAGAAAATCATCACGCTGCGCTCTCCAAACGGCTGGCCGCCGAGCGTGTACGGCAACGACAGCGCGACCGCGAGCGACACGATGCCGCGCATGCCGGACCAACCCAGCACGGCAACGGGCTGCCACGCCGGCATCGGATCGCGTTCGCGCAACCGGCGGTCGAGCAGTCGCGGCAGATACGTCGCCGGAAAGACCCACGCGATGCGCACGAGGATCACGGTCACGCTCACGAGCAGGCCGTACAGCGCGTAGTCGCGGACGTGCGGCTCGAGCGCCGCAAGGATCGCCGGCAGCTCGAGCCCGATTACGAGAAAGGCGAACGCGTTGAGCACGAACGTCAACAGCCGCCATACCGCCGTGCCGAGTACGCGCGTCTCGGGATCGATGAAGCCCGCCGACCGCCGGCTGAGCAATATGCCCGCGCTGACGGCTGCCAGGACGCCGGACACGTGGAGTTCCTCGGCGGGCAGGTACGCAGCAAACGGCGCCAACAGGAAGACGACGCTCGCGATCATCGCGTCGCCGAAGCCCAGTCGCCCGATCTGCCGCAGGATAGCCTCGAGCAGGAAGGCCGCGGCGAAGCCCACGAGGATCCCCCCGGCCGCCACGACGACGAAAGCGAGGCTCGCGCGCGACAACGAAAACGCCCCCGACACGGCGGCGGCCAGGGCAAACCGATAGAGCACGAGCGCCGTCGCGTCGTTCATGAGGCACTCACCGCCGATGATCGCGGCGACGCGGTTCGGTATGGCGAGCCGTTCGAATATCGCTTCGGCGGCCACGGCGTCCGGCGGCGAGACGATGGCGCCGAGCGTAAAGGCCAGAGGCCACGTGAACTCCGGCTGGGTCGCGTGCACGACGGCGGCGACCACGACCATCGTGCAGATCACGAGTCCGACCGCGAGGAAGCCGATCGGACGCGCGTTACGCCGCAGCGCGACCCAATCGGTCGACCAGGCCGCGCTGTAGAGCAGCGGCGGCACGACGAGGAGCATGATCGTGTCCGGCTCGATATGCGGCCGCGGCAGATGCCGCGTAAATGCGAGCGCAATCCCGCCGAGGGTAAACGAAATCGGATAAGGGATGCGCAATCGCTTCGCTAGGACCGCGAGCACGACCACGGCGGCGAGGAACGTGACGAGGACCGACGCCTGCGCCACTATTCGTCGTCGATGGGTAGGCCCACGGCGCGCAGGTCCAGCGCGTATCCCGCGACGACGAGGTACACGCTGCGCGCGCGCTTGGCGAGGCGCTGCACCATGCGGCCCATCGCATCGCGAAAGAGCCGCGCGGACGCCGCGACCGGGACGACGTCCCATCCGATCTGCTCGCTGACCACGACGACGTAGGCCGGCGAGGCGAGCATCACGTCGACGAACTGCGCCGCCTCTTCGTCGAGCTGGGACGCCAGCACGGAATAATCGATCTCGAGCAGGTCGATTCTGGCCGCGATGCCTGCGGCCAACCACGTGCCGAGCGCGTCGACGAGAAGGCACGCATCCGGCGAGGCGTCGCGGAACAGCGCGAGCTGCGCTTCGTGCGTCATGCCGGCGGTCTCGACGGTACGCCACGACGCCGGCCGTTCGAGAACGTGGCGCGTCATCCGAGCGCGCCACTCCGCGTCCTCCGGTTGCCCGGCCGCCGTCGCGATATACGTCACCTCGCGTCCGCTCGTCGCGGCGAGCCGGACGCCGAACGCGCTCTTGCCCGAGCGCACCGGACCCGTGATGAAGATGACGGCCATTGCAAAGTGTTTTCGACTCCGGGCGGCTTGCCGCCCCGTTCTGCCGAACGTCTCTACCGTCTCATGCTCAACGCCGTGGTTATCGCAATCGGCATCGTCGTCATCCTGTCCACGCTCAACGACGCCTTTCAAACGGTAGTCGTACCACGAGCCACCGGAAGACGGTTTCGCATCAGCTACTACTACTGGCGCGCGATGTGGCGCCTATGGCCCAGCTTCGCGTGGCGCTTTTTCGCCGCCGACGGCGATCGGCGGGAAGATTTTCTGGCGGTCTTCGCGCCGTTCATGCTCGTCTCGATGCTGGCGATGTGGGTCGCGCTGCTGATCTTCGGCTTCGCCCTGGTCCTGTGGGGCTTGCGCGGCGGCGTCGCGCCGGCGCACGAGACATTCGGTACCATGCTTTACTTCGCGGGAACGTCGCTGCTCACGATCGGCTTCGGGGACGTGGTCGGCCGATCCGGCGCCCCACGGCTCGTTTCGCTTCTCGCGGGCCTCGCCGGCCTCTCGTTTCTCTCGATCATGACCGCGTTTCTGTTCGCGACGTTCGGCTCGTTTCAGCAGCGCGAGAAGTTTGTGGTCACCGTCGGCGCGCGCGCCGGTACGCCGCCCAACGGCGTCAACCTCTTGGCCATCGCCGGGTACTCGCTAACGCGTGAAGACCTGCCCCAGCTCATGATCCAGGCGCAGGATTGGGCCGCCGCGGTCATGGAGAGCATTCTCGCCTATCCGATGCTCGCGTACTTTCGTTCGAGCCACGACGATCAGTCGTGGGTCGGAACGCTTGGCACGCTGCTGGACGCCGCGACGGTGCTCATGACGACGGTTGACGGAGTACGCGACGGCCAAGCGCGTATTTTTTACAACGTCGGCCGGCATGCGACGATTGACTTGTCGCGATACTTCCGCCTCGGCACGTCGGAGGCGTCTGCGGGCATCGAGCGTGAAGAGTTCGAGCACGCGTGCGACAGGCTGATCGCCGCCGGTTATAAGCTCTACAACCGCGATGAGGCGTGGGAGCGCTTCGCCAACATGCGCTCGTCCTACGCGTCGCAGCTCAGCGCGATGGCCGCGTTCTTTCAGATTCCGCCGCTGCAATGGATCGGCGATCGCTCGGCGATCACCGTTTCGGCCCACGGCGGACTCAAAATCCGTGACCGGCGTCCGAGCGATGGAGAAACCGCTTGACGTCGTCTATCGGCACGGCGAAGCCGATGCTGGGTTCGTCGTCGAAGCGCGACTCGGCCACGCCGATTACCTCGCCGGTATCCGCGATGAAGATCGGAGCGCCGCTCTCGCCCGGTACGATCGGGAGCGTCACCTCCAGTGCGTCCCTACGAATCGAGGAGAGGGGTCCCGTGCCCAGCGACGTCGCCAAACCGAGATCCTCGTCGTCGAACTCGTCGGGAACCGGATAACCGAGTATCCCGAGCTGGCGTCCGACGTCGTCTTGCAAGCCGGAGGACGAGCCGAGGGCGATCGCCGGCAGAATCCGGCGCGGCGTCCGCAGCAACGCGAGATCGCGATCGGCGTTCGACATTACGACGCGCGCGGGCGCGGACCAGCGGTTGGCGACCGTGATGCGCAGATCCCACGCGCCTTCGATCGCGTGCTGCACCGTCAACACATCGCTGCCCCAGCTTCCGCTCGCAACGACAAAACCCGTTGCGTACGCGTCGTCGTAGCGATCCTTCTTGTGTTCGGGCGGTACTTTCATCGAGAGCAGTACGACGGCGGGGCGCAGCTGCCGCGCCGCCGCGACGAACGGGTCGTCGGGATGCCGGCCGCTGCAGCCGAACGCCGCGAGCGCGGCGAGCGTTACGCAGAGCGCGGTGGTGTGGCGCATCATGCCGGCGCCGGCACGAGCTGCGCCACCGCGGCGCGCAACTGCGCCAGACCTGCGCCGGTGAGCGCGCTGACGTAGAGCGCGTCGGCCTCGCCGGCGGCATTCGGAACGAGCCGGTCGGATTTGTTGAAGACCGTCATCCGCGGGGTTCCGTCCAGATGCAGTTCGTGCAGGATCGCGTCGACCGCGCTGCGCTGGCGAAGCCACTGCGGATTGCTTGCGTCGAGCACGTGCAGCAGCAGGTCGGCCCCCTCGAGCTCTTCCAGCGTGGCCCGAAAGGCGTTGATCAGATCTTCGGGGAGGTCGGTGATGAATCCGACGGTGTCCGCGAGCCGAACGTACGCGCCGGGCGCGAGATAGGCGCGCCGAATCGTCGGATCGAGCGTCGCGAAGGGTTGGTCGGCGACGTGCGCGTTGCTGCGCGTCAGCGCGTTGAGCAGCGACGACTTGCCGACGTTCGTATAGCCGACGAGCGCGACGAGCGGCTCGCGGCGCGGCGACGCGCGCCGCACGGCCCGCTGGCGTCGGACGCCGGCGAGCAGCCGGTGCAAAACCGCGACGCGCGCGGCGATGCGGCGCCGGTCCATCTCGAGTTTCGTTTCGCCGGGTCCGCGGGTTCCGATGCCCCCTCCCAGCCGCGACAGGTCCGCGCCGACGCCGACGAGATTCGACTGCCGGTAGCGCAGCTGCGCGAGCTCGACTTGCAGCTTTCCCTCGCGACTGCGGGCGTGGCGCGCGAACACGTCGAGGATCAGCATCGTGCGGTCGACGATTGGCAGCGGAACGATCTTCTCGAGATTGTTGCGCTGACGCGGGCGAAGGTCGTTGAGGACGAGTAACAGCTCCGCGCGGACCTCGCGCGCGCGATTCGCGATCTCGTGGGCCTTGCCGCTTCCCACCAGCGTCGCGGGATCGATGCGGTCGCGGCGCTGCACGATGCGCTCCAGTATCCGGGCTCCGGCGGCCCGTGCGAGCGCCTCGAACTCGTCCAGCTCCGGCTCGATGGAGCGGTGCTCGACGCGGCTGTCCACGGCGACGACAATGGCGCGCTGCGTCATCGCTCTGCCAGCGGCGCGATGCGTTCCAGGAGCCGCGCGACGCCCTCGTTGTAGTTCGGCCCCGGCCGCTCCAAGAGGTCCGGATCGATCGCATAGACGTGCCGTAGACGCACCGCATTGAGGCTGCGCCACGGCTCGCGGTCCGCCAGCGCCTCGAGGTGCGCGGCCGGGTCGGTAACGAGCAGATCGGGCTGATCCCGCAGGAGCGCCTCGGCGCTGTACTCGCCGTACGCGGCGCGGAGATCGCTGGCCGCGTTGCGGCCTCCCGCGAGCTCGATCAGCTCGGTGATGTACGAGCCTGACCCCGCCGTCCAGATCGGGTTGCCGCCGAGCACCACGAAGACGCTGGGACGACGCGCGAAGCCGCGGGTGCGCTTCACGAGCGCCGCGGTCTCGCGCTGCAGGCGTCCGATCGTCGCGGCGGCCTCGCGTCGACGTCCGGTGAGCGCGCCGATCGCACGCAGGTTCGAGAAGATCTCGCCGTACGTGTCGTCGGCCAGCAGATACACCGGAAAGTGCGCCCGCCGCAGCGGCTCTACGCTTCGAGCCTGCGCCGGAATTCCGACGATGGAACTTGGGTGCAGCGCCACGATCGCTTCGACGTCAACGCTGCCGGCGTCCGCCACTCGCGGCAGGCGTTGCGCCGCGGGCGCGTCGGTGTACGCCGAAACCGCCGCGAGCTGTCGGCCGGCGCCGATCGCGTAGAGGTCGTCGGCGAACGACGGCATCAGCGTGACGACGCGCCCGGCGGTGTGCGAGGCCCGCGTGCGCACGTCGTCCGCGCCGCGTGCGCAGGCGCACAGCAGCAGGACTACGGGTACGATCGCGATCTGCGCACGCATGACGAGCCCTAACGAGTACGCAGCCGCGCGCGTCCCAACCTCTGAAGGAGGCGGCGAGGCTTTCCCGCAAGTGCGTCCGTCACGTTTGCGCGGGAAGCCGGTTTGACGCCGGCACGGTCGCGCCACTGTATGCGGGGAGCCGCCCGAACGCCACTTTCTGAACCAACTCGGATGGGAAGGCGGGGGCACCGGCGATGAGCCGCGAGTCAGGATACCGTCGCAGACGCTGCTAGCATAATCCGCCTCGCGCTAAGGAAAGGATTGCGATGGTTCCGATACTCGCCGCGATACTCGCGGCCTCCCCGACGCCGTCGGCATCGCCGACTGCCGTACCAGAGATCGCACACGTGGTGACCAGCGACCGCGGCGGAGAATCCGCGGCACGCGCGGCCCGCACGACCTACGTCGTCACGGGCGCGCAGATCGCGCGCGATGGCGACGTCACGATTGCGGACGCGCTGGCGCGCGTTCCCGGCGTCAACGTCGTGGCGTACGGCGCCTTCGGCTCGGTCGTTTCCGTGGGCATCCGCGGCAGCTCGTCGCAGCAGGTCCTCGTCTTGATGGATGGTCTGCCGATGGCCGGCGCGCAGATCGACGACGTCAGCCTGGGGGACGCATCGACAAGCGGCATCGACCGCATCGAAGTCGTCGAAGGCGGCGGCTCGACGCTCTACGGCTCCGCATCCATCGGCGGCGTCATCAACATCATCACCGCGGCGCAGCCCGCGCGCAGCACGGCCGTGGTCTCGACCGGATCGTTCGATCAGCAGACGTACGGAGTTACGACACCTTTTCTGACCGTGTCGCGCACCTATGCCGCCAACGATTATTCCGTCGTAGGCGCGCCGAACCGGCAGAACGCTCAAGCCGGACTCACCGCCATAAGGGCGCGCTACGCGCATACCGCGGGTGCGCTGGATTTCACATTCAGCGGCAGCCTCGACGACGCGCAGGCGGGAGACCCTGGCCAACTCGGCTCTGTCTCGCCGACGAGCGAAACGAACAACGTCGACCGGAATCTGCGTCTTCTCGTGCAGCACAAGGGTGCGCGCTCGACGACGTCGCTCGAACTGGGCGACTCTTCCGAAGACCTCTCCTACACCTGCAATACGCCGGTCGACCCCAATTGCCCAAACGCGTCCTTTCCGACGCCCGCACCGGGCATGACGTCGAATCCTCCCTACGCGCAGGTGCTATACGATCAGCGCTGGATGGCGAGCCTGCGCAACGTCGTCGGCGACGACCGTTCGCGCCTCGTTTACGGAGTCGATCTGATGCGCGGAATCGCGCGCGTCGACGCCGGCACCGGCGGAGGATCGCCGCTGGCCGCCGACGACGCTCCGGTCTTCGACGCGTACGCGCAGACCGGCGCGTACGTGCAGTCGCAATGGTTCGCGAGTAACGGCAACGTGTTCTACGCGGGGCTTCGCGGCGAACGGGACGGCGGCGTGGGCGGAGCGTATTCGCCGTCGGCGGGCGGCATTCTGCGCCTGCTCCCGAGGCTCACGCTGCGGCTCAACGCCGCAACTGCGTTTCGCGCCCCGACTGCGGAGGATCTGTACTATCCCGGATTTTCCAACCCGAACCTTCGGCCCGAACGGACGCGCGTCGGCGACGCGACGTTCGCGCAGGCCGCGCCGTGGGGCGACCTCGAGCTTGGGTGGTTCACGACGACCGGATCGAACCTCATCGTGTACCCGCCGCCCCTCTACGTGGCCGAGAACGTCGGACGAGCCTCGATCCAAGGACTAAGCTTGATGGCGAAGGCACGCACGTTCTACGGATGCGTCGCCAGCCTGGGCGTCGCGAATTTGTATCGCGCGCAAGACCTCATCACGTCGACACGGCTCCCAGGACGGGGCCCGGTCTTCGCGGTCACGCTCGCGCTGCAGTACGAAGCTCCGGCCAACCGTCGCTTCGACGGCTTCGCGATCCGGGCGCTAACGCAAGGACCCCAGGAGCAGCCCGATCCGTTTCTCTCGCCGGCGTTTGCCGTGTATCAGCCCGCAACGTTTACCAACGTCGAGGCCTCCGTCGGCTATCGGTTGACGCCGGGGCTGATCCTCGCGCTGCGCGGCTACAACCTCGGAAACGACCGCTACGCGCTCTATGCCGGCTATCCGATGCCGGGGCGCTCGCTCCGCGTGGAGCTGCGCAGCAGGTAAACGGCAGGCATGAAGGGGGCGGCGCTCGTTACGATCCTCGCGGCCGCCGCGGCGGCGGGCATGCTCGTGGGCGGCACGCCGCTGCCGGCCGCGCAGCTCGTTTGGGCGCTCGCGCACCCGCACGAGCCCGGCGTCGTTGGCACGATCGTGTGGCAGCTTCGCCTTCCGCGCGTGTGCGTCGCGGCGACGGTAGGCGCATCGCTCGCGCTGTGCGGCGCGATGTTGCAAGGCATGCTCCGTAATCCGCTGGTCGACCCGTACCTCACCGGCGTCAGCGCTGGAGCGGCGGCGGCGATCGCCGTCGCGATCCTGGGCGGCGCATCACCCGCCGCGACGCCCGCCGTCGGGTTCATCGCCGGGCTCGGCGCGGCGCTGCTCGTGGCGGCGTTGGCGCGTCGCGGCGGCGGAATCGACGCCAACCGCCTGATACTTTCGGGCGTCTCGCTATCGACGCTCTTCGCCGCGATCGTCACGATCGCGCTGATTCGCGCACAATCCGGCAACTATGCCAGCACGATCGTGGCCTGGCTCGCGGGATCGATGGCGGGTCGCGGCTGGCGCGAGCTCGAGGTCGTCGCGCCCTACGTGGCGGCCGGCGCGCTCCTGGCGGCCTGGGTCGCGGCGCCGCTCAACGCGTTGCGCATCGGTGAGCTCCGCGCGCGCTCCGTCGGCGTCGGCGTCGATCGGGCTCAGTGGATCATCCTCGCGGCTTCCTCGCTGCTGGCCGCGAGCAGCGTCGTTCTGGCGGGGCTCGTCGGTTTCGTCGGATTGATCGTGCCGCATCTCGCACGGCGCCTCGTCGGCTCGGACGCGCGCGTCCTGCTGCCGGCGTGCGCCGTCATCGGAGCGACCCTGTGCATCGTCGCCGACGCGATATGCCGGCGCATCGTGGCACCCGCGGAACTCCCCATCGGCGTCTTGCTCGCGTTCATCGGAGTGCCGACGTTCCTGTATCTATACCTGCGCCCGCCCGTGCGCTCGAGCTCAGGGGCCCGCGGTTGATCGAGCTGCGGGGGGTCGCCCTGCGCATCGGCGGCCGCGACCTGCTCGACGGCATCGATGCGCGCATAGCGAAAGGCGAACTCGTCGCAGTGCTCGGCGCGAACGGCGCCGGGAAGACGACGCTGCTGCGCGCGATTGCGGGCCTCCATCCCGCCGCCCGCGGCACGATCGTGCTGGACGGGCAGCCAAACCCGCGGCTCGGAGCGTTCGACCGCGCCAAGCTCGTCGCGCTCGTAACGAGCGACGAAATCTTACTCGACGCGCTCCTCGTTCGCGACGTCGTCTCGATCGGCAGATTTCCGTACCACCGCTGGTGGGAATGGCGCGAGCGATCGAGCGACGAGACGGCGGTAGCGCGCGCGCTGTCGGCCGTGCGAATCGAGCCGTTCGCCGGGCGCCTCTTCTCGACGCTCAGCGCGGGCGAACGCCAGCGCGTCTGGATCGCGCTCGGCCTCGCGCAGGAGACGCCGATCGTGCTGCTCGACGAGCCGACGAGCCATCTCGACGTGCGCGTAGCTCACGATATCCTCGCGGTGCTGCGCGGGCTGGCGGAGGCGGGCAAGAGCGTGGTCTGCGCGCTGCACGACGTCAACGAGGCGGCCGCCTACGCCGATCGGATCGCGTTGTTGGGCGAGGGATCGCTACTCGCGATCGCACCGCCCGAGGAGATCCTCACCGGCACGCTGCTCGAGCGCGCCTACGGCATCGCGATGGAGCCGGTGCGGCTGCCGGACGGACGGCTTCGCGTATTCGCTCGCGAGCGGTTCAGTGCGTCAACAGACGCACGTCGGAACCCAGCACCCAACGTGTGAGGCCGCGCTGCGGCCCGTTTGAAATGACCACGCCGATCGCATCGTCGGGCTCGTGGAAGATCGGCGACTCGATGTAGCCCGCGACGCACGTAAGCACTACGGCGCGCGTTCCGGGCGACGCAAGCAGTGCGTGCGGCAGCATCGCCTGCGCCTCGTCGAACGACGCCGCGTGATACTCGCGCAGGCGCTCGCGGGAGTCCCAGACCAGAACCGAGGGATCGTCGGTCCTGCTATATAGCACGACGCGCTCGCCGCGGTGCAGCCGGCAATCGGCGGACGCAAACGCGAGCGTCGCCGGCACGAGCAGCAGCAGCGCGAGCGCGGCCTTACGCATCGTCGGGCCCCGAACTTCCGACTCGGATCACCAGCACTGCCAGGTCGTCGCGCATCCGGTTGCCGGCCCGAGCCCGCACCTGTGCGACCAGCTCGTCGGCGAGCGCCTGCGCGCGCGGACTCGCGCGGGCGATGAGAGCCAGTGCGCCGTGCTCGGTGAGCTGCGCGCCGGAGCGGTCGCGTACTTCGGTCAAACCATCCGTCGTGAGCACCAGCGTGTCGCCGGGGCGCAGGTCGATCGACTCCTCTCCGAACGGCTCGTTCATTACGCCGAGCACCGGCCCCGTGATCGCCAGCGGCGTGACGCCCGAAGCGTTGCGAACGTATGCGCAGTCGTGTCCGGCGCTGCCGTACTCCAAATGGAACGTGTTGGTGTCGAGAAGGCCTACGAACATCGAAACGAAGAGGTACGGGTTCCCGACGGCCTTGGAAAAAGCGGCGTTGAATTCGTCCAAGATAGCCGCCGGGTCGCTCTTGCGCAGCGCGATCGCGCGAATCGTGAACTTGATGAACGCGGTCAGAACGGCGGCATCCACGCCCTTGCCGCTGATGTCCGCGATCAGCACGAGGGCCCGGTCCTCGGAGAGACGGTAGACGTCGAAGATGTCGCCGCCGACGGCCATGTGAATCGTCGCCGAGAGATACGCGCTGCCGACCTCGCAGTGCGGGAGCGGCACGGATTCGCTGCGGAATGCCCGCTGCAAGATCTTGCTGACCGCGCGCTCCTCTTCCAGCTCGCGGTTGAGTCGCGTGCGATAGGTGTTGAAAAGAATCGCGAGCAGTCCGAATACGCTGACCCAGAACGCGCGCACCCACGACGATCGGTCGAGTTGCTCCTGGGTGCTACGCACCAGAGCCGCGTCGGTATTCGCTAGCGCCTGGCGGATCGCGGCGACAATGCCGGTCTCGTAATCCGAGAAGAGCTTGTTGCGTTTGTCGAGCGCGTCGAGCCGCTCGCCGGGATTGCGCAGCAGCGGCGCCGCCACTTCTCTGCGCCACTCGGATTGGAGGTGCCCGTACGTCCCGAGCAATTGCTCGGCGCCTGCGAGGTGCTGGTCGCGGAGCGTCTGCCGGATCGCGTTCTCCGTGGCATCGTATCCGGCGGCGGCCTGGCGATACTGGCTTACGTAAAACGGATCGCGCGTGAGAGAATAGCCACGCAGCGAATTCTCTTCGTCGATCTGCAGCCGCAGCAGCTCTTCCAAGTCGATCTGAGCCTGCTGAATCTGTGACTGGCGAGCGAATGTGCTCGCGATCTGACCGCGCGTCTCGAAGCTGCCTTGTACGGCGAAGACGAGCGTCAATACCAGGAAAATCGTCAATAATAGCGTCCCGGTGACGCTCGCGAGAGGCGCGTTTTTCATAAAGGCGTCACGCGGAGCCGGTCGAAGAACGGCTAGCCGTGCGCAGTCTAGTCGAGCCCACGATATTCAAATCCTACGACGTTCGCGGCGTTTATCCGTCCCAACTCAACGAAGACGCAGCCTATGCCATCGGACGCTGTTTCGTGCCCTTACTCGGCTCGCAGCAAATGTCCGTCGTCGTCGGACGCGACATGCGCCCCTCGGGCCGGCAGCTCAGCGATGCCTTCGCTCGCGGTGCTTGCGACGCCGGGGCACGCGTCGTCGACATCGGAATGGTCTCCACGGACGCGCTCTACTTCGCGGTGGGCACGTTTTCGTTCGACGGCGGGGTGATGATCACGGCCTCACACAATCCGGCCGAGTACAACGGCATGAAGTTCACGCGCGCGCAGGCGCAAGCGATTTCGCTGGACACCGGGCTCGCGGAGATTCGCGAGCAGGTCGTTCGGCACGAGCTTCCGCCGAAGGCTGCGACGGCGGGCAGCATCTCGCAGCGCGACGTCTTGGACGACTTCGCGCAGCACTGTCTTTCTTTTGTCGACGTCGCCAAGATCAAGCCGCTGCGGATCGCCGTGGACGCGGGCAACGGAATGGCGGGCGAGACGATCCCGCACGTCTTCAAATTCCTTCCCTGCGAGGTCGTGCCGCTCTACTTCGAGCTCGACGGCACGTTTCCGAATCATCCTGCGAGCCCGATCGAGCCGGAAAACATGCTGGATTTGCAGACCGAGGTCCGCAAGCGCGGCTGCGATCTCGGCGTGGCCTTCGACGGCGATGCCGACCGAATGTTCATCGTGGACGAGAATGCCGGGCTTGTCGACGGCAGCACGGTGACGGCTTTGGTCGCGCTGAGCATGCTAAAGAAGCATCCCGGTGCGAAGATTCTCTATAACCTGATCTGCAGCCGCAGCGTGCCGGAGCTCATCGCCAAGGCCGGCGGCGTTCCCGTGCGCTCGAAGGTCGGCCACTCGATCATCAAGGCCGTGATGCGCGAACAGGACGCCGTCTTCGGCGGCGAGCACAGCGGACATTTCTATTTTCGCGACAATTGGTACGCCGACTCGGGAATGATCGCGTTGCTCTTGTGCCTGGAGCTGTTCAGCGAGGCCGGGAAACCGGTCAGCCAAGTGATCTCGCCCATTGACACGCGCTTTCGCTCGGGAGAGATCAACAGCCGGGTCGCGGACGTCGCGGCGAAGCTGCGCGAAATCGAGAACCGTTACGCCGATGGCGACGTCGACCGCCTTGACGGCGTCACGATCTCTTACCCGGGCTGGTGGATGAACGTGCGGCCGTCCAACACGGAAACGCTCCTGCGATTGAACGTCGAGGCCGACACACGGGCGCTCATGGAGCAACGCCGCGACGAGGCTCTCGCGTTGATCCGCCGAATGCCCGTTTGAAGATGTCCGGACTGATTCTTGGACCAGCTTTCGTCGCCGTGGGCGATGGAACGTCGACGTTCGGGCGGTTAGAGATACGAGACGGGCGCATCGGCGGCGTGCTGCCCGCCGACGGACCGGCGGACTGCGCGCTGCCGCCCGGCACGAGCATCGCTCCCGGTTTGATCGATCTGCACACCAACGGTGCGAACGAATATCTGTTCAACCGCGATCAGGGCAATGCCGTCGGCGTCGCGGGCGCCGAGTACGCTCGGATGGGGGCAACCGGCTTCGTCGCCGGCGTGATGACGGCGCCCTGGGAATCGATGCTGCACGCGGCTTCGGAGATCGTCGAAGCGGCCAACCAGCTAGAGGAAGACGCGCCGCAGGGCGCACGCTGCCTCGGCGTGCACTTCGAAGGTCCGTTTCTCAATCCGAAGTTTCGCCGCATACACCGTCACGAATGGCTCCTCGACGCCGGCGCGGCGCACGCCCAGGAGATGGTGGATGCGTGCAAGGGAGCGTGTCTCCTCGTCACGATGGCACCCGAGGTCGAGGGCGCGAGCGAGGCGCTGCGTGTCTTCGTGGAAAACGGCGTCGTCTGCTCGGCGGGCCACACGGCTGCGCGCTATCGCGAGGGAATGCTGGCGATCGGCCTGGGCTTCCGCTCGCTGACGCACGCCTTCAACGGTATGCCGCCGCTCGACCACCGCGATCCCTCGATCTTGGCCGCCTTCATCCAGGACCGCCGGACGCTGGTGCAAGTCATCTGCGACGGGTTTCACGTGTCGCCCGTCATGGTCGACATCCTCCATCGCACACTCGGGGACCGCG
The DNA here is from genome assembly GCA_963723485.1 of Vulcanimicrobiota bacterium. Lineage (GTDB taxonomy): Bacteria > Vulcanimicrobiota > Vulcanimicrobiia > Vulcanimicrobiales > Vulcanimicrobiaceae > Cybelea. The sequence continues at coordinate 1,008,065 of CAVRQS010000003.1, forward strand.
TCGTCCTCGTGACGGATCACATGCCTGCCTCGGATCCCGGCTATCACATCGAGGGCGGAGTCATGCGTTCGGCGGACGGCACGATCGCGGGCAGCGCGCTGCGCATGGACGACGCCCTGCGCAACTACATGTCCTACGCGCAGATTCCGTTCGCTCAGGCGATCGTCGCCGCCACCTACGCTCCGGCGCGTCTCATCCGGCACGAGACCGATCTGGGCCGCGTCACGCGCGGAGCGCGAGCCGACCTTTCCTTTTGGGACCGCGACTACCAGGTCATCGGGACGATGGTCGGCGGCCGCTTCGTCTACAACACGCTCGAAGTCGCCGTCTAGCTCGGTCTAGCCGAGCGACTCGGCGGGGATTTCCCGGTTTGCGCTCGCGGCCTTCGCCTCGTGCGCGGCCGACCGCAGCATTGTGACGGCGGCGTAGAGCACGACGATGACGACGAGCCACCGCACCCACACAAGCGGCAGCGATTTCACTAAATAGGCCGCGATCAGGACCCCTGGTACGCCCCCCAGCGTCAGGCCGAGCGCGGCGCGCATAGAGAACGCGTTGAACTTGATGAATCGCAGGCTCGCTACAGGCATGAGGAACGCACAGGATCCCATCATGATCGGGAACGCCGCGATCGGGTTCATGCCGAGCAGACTCACCATAATCATACACGGCGCGTACAGGCCGATGCCGATCGTCATGATCGCGCCGAGGCAGAGGCTGATGAAGATTCCGATCCCGAGGCGCGCCCCTGCAAGGCCGAGCGCCGTGCCGCTCAGCCCGAAGTGGCTTCCCCGGAGGTTGGCGAGGACGAACAGCACCGCCGCGGCGACGAGTGCCGTCCCCATCCCGATCTGCACGTAGCGCCGCGGCAGGCGGGCGACGAAACCGGCGCCCAGCCACGCGCCGACGACGGAAGCCAAGATCAGCAGCAGCAGCGTCGGCGGTTCGACGGCAACGATCACGATGAATATCGCGGCCTCGGCGATCGTCGGAAGCGTGTGTCCGACGTTCAGCGTTCCTGGTATGTGCTCGTCCGGAACGAAGCGCAGAAACTTGTAGAGCGACGTCGTCGTGGCGAACGAGCCGATGCCGAGCGTATCGAAGAAGTTCGTAACGAACCCAATCGCGATCGAGATCGCAACCGAAAGAGGGCTGGGGAGCGCCACGCGTTGACGCGGCAAGGCGCGGATCAGAGCGACGATCGTCACGATCGCCACGATGATTAGCCCGACGTACAGGACCGTCCGCTCCGTCATCGCTTCAGACGGTACGCCCACAAGCGGCCGCGGCCTGCTACGAAGAGCGTATCGCCGTCGAGCGCAAGACCACGGCCATAGAGTTCGGAGGGGATGGAGAGGCGCCCGAGCTTACGTCCGAGGCGAACGTCGAATGCCGCGACGGCGCCGTCCGCTTCCGCAACGAGAACGATGCCGCGCCAGATGACGGGCTCCTCGTAGATGCCGTTGGTGGCGACGCGCCAGAGTATGCTGCCGTTGTTGCAGTTCAGCGCCACGAGTTCTCCCTCGGTCGGGCTATGAAAGAGCGGGACGACGATGGTGTCGGCGCTCGCGGCCGGCGTTCCGATCGATTGCATCCAGTGCGTCGCACCCACTAGCTGGCGCTGCCAGAGAACCGCGCCGGTACGCTCGTCCAACATGACGTACCGCGAGTTCTTCAGCGTCGCGCCGACGCCGGGAGTTCGGCGACCGCGAAGCGTGAGCGTGAACAGATCCGGGGCGGTGAAGACGTCGAAGTCGTTCGCGTCGTGCGCCAGCAGCTGCCTCGCCCAGCGCCAGCGGCCCGAGCGCGCGTCGACGGCGATGACCGAGTCGGTGTACGGATCGGCGCCCGGCGGCGGATCGCTCATCGGCGTTGGATTTCCCGTACCGATCAGGAGGATGCCGCGACCCGAATCGAACGCCGGAGTCCCCGAGATGCCGCCCCCGGTGCCACGATAGCGCACGGGAGAGAACGACCAGACCGGGGCGCCCGTCGCCGCGTCGAGCGCGATCTCGCGTCCGGCGTCGGTCGGTCGATCGGCGATCACGTCGGTGCTGAAGAGAACGAGCCCGTCGGCCAGCGCCGGCGAAGCGAACGTATCGTCGTTTTTGGCGATCGAGCAGATGCGGCGCTTCCAAATCACCTTTCCGCGCGCCGCATCGAGTGCGGCGGCCTCGCAGCTCCCGCTCACGGCGTACGCGACGCCGCCGCGAACGACGACCGAAGAAATGACGCCGCGCGGATTGCCGTACGTTTCGTCGGGGTTGGCTCCCAGCGACGCTCGCCAGAGCACGCGTCCGTCGCGTTCGTCGAGCGCGAACACGTCGCCCAGCGTCGTGCCTTCGTAAACGACGCCGGCCGCCACCGTCGGGATACCGAGGAACCAGCCGCGCTCGGCGTGCGTCCAGAGCTGCAAGAACGCGACGGCGAGCAGCGCCAGCATCGCGGGCCCTTAGAGGAGCCCTATGAGGCCGCGAGCTCCCGCGTCGCCGCCGCGTTGAAGTAGGCGGCCCGCGGGTGATGCATGACGATCGCCGCGGTGGACTGCTCGGGGACGATTTGAAACGCCTCCGTGAGCGTGACGCCGATGCTCGCGCCGGCATCGAGCAGCGCGAAGACGATCTCGTGCTGGCGCAGGTCGGGGCACGCGCCGTAGCCCCACGAATAGCGTTTTCCGCGCTCTTCCTCGAGACCTAATTCGCGCCGGATGCGGCGGTGCGTGTACTCGGCCAGCGCCTCGGCCGACTGCACCGAGAACCCATGGAGGAAGTACGACTCGCTGTAGTCGCCCGCGGCCTGCAGTGCCGCCGTGCTCGCGGACGCATTGCTTCCTACCGTGACGATCTGCAGCGCCACGACGTCGGTCGCGCCGCGCTCCCCCGGCTCGCGCAGGTAATCCGCGAGGCTAAGGTGCTCGCCGCCAACCTGGCGCGGAAACGTCATCCGACCGAGCTCGCGGGTCGTATCGCCCGGGTCGAACAGGATCACGTCGTCACCGAGACCGGCCGCGGGAAAGTAGCCGTAGACGACGCGCGGCTGCAGCAGACCGTTGTGCAACGCCTCGGTTTGATAGCGAAGCAGACGCGGCGCGAACTCGTCGGCGACGACTCGTTCGAACGCGGCCCCTTTGAGGTTCGAGGCACCCCACGACAGACGGTAAAGGCTGCGCAGATCGAAGCAGGGCCAGACGTCCGTGAGATCTATGGCGTCGAGAGTCCGCGCTCCCCAGAAGGGTGGCTGCGGCACGTCCACGCGCTCGCGCTTGACGACCGAGAGCGGCGTCGCGGCGGCGGGTGCGGCGACGGCGCGCCGGTTCATCTGCGCGGCGACGGCCTCACGCTTGGTGCGCTCGAGGAGCTGCGCGCGTCGCGCATCCTCGCCCGTGAGCGTGTCGACGAGATCCAAGCCCTCGAAGGCATCGCGCGCATAAAATAGACCGGGTTCGAAGAAGCGCGAGCCGGCGTCCAGTAGCGCGATGCGCCGACCGAAGTCGCGATTGATCGCGGCGCCGCCGACGATCACCGGAAAGCGCAGCCCGCGGGCATCTTGCTCCTCCACGCAGATCGGCATCTGCTTGCTCGTCGAGACGAGCAGCGCAGAGAGTCCGATCGCGTCCGCATCGACCTCGACGGCCTTCTCCAGAATAACGTTCATCGGAACCTGCTTGCCGAGATCGACGACGGTGTAGCCGTTGTTGGCTAAGATCGTGTGCACGAGGTTCTTGCCGATGTCGTGAACGTCGCCGAAGACGGTCGCGAGCACCACCGTGCCCTTCGTCGCGCCCTCGCGGCGCTCGAGAAACTGTTCGAGGTGTGCGACGGCCTTCTTCATCACCTCGGCGGATTGCAGGACGAACGGCAGGATCAGTTCGCCGCGACCGAACCGGTCGCCGACGTCCTTCATCGCGGGCAGCAGGATCTCGTTGAGCACCCCCACGGGCGTGCGCTCTCGCAACGCTTCGTCGATCTTAGCCTCGATGCCGTCCTTGCGGCGGCGCAAGATGGCCTGATGGATGCGTTCCTCGATCGGTCCCGCCGCTTCTTCGGCCTGCGCTTCGCCGGCCGCGCTCGGGCCGGTCGCGTTGGCCTCGAAATGCTCGATCAAGCGCGTCAGGGCGTCGGCGCGGCGATTGAAGACAAGGTCGTCGCAGAGTTCCCGGACGCCGGCGTCGATCTCGAAATACGGCGTGATCTCCTTCGGATATACGAGGGCGCAATCGAGTCCCGCCTCGACGCAGTGATGGAGAAATACCGAGTTGAGCGCCGCTCGTGCGTCGGGCTTGAGGCCGAACGAGACGTTCGAGATTCCCAGCGACGTCAGTACGCCCGGAAGCGCGCGCTTGATGCCGCGTATCCCTTCGATCGTCTCGATCGCGGAATCGCGGAACTCGGCCTCGCCGGTTGCGAGCGTGAACGTGAGGTCGTCGAAGATCAGCGCTCCGGTCGGTATCGCGTACTCGCCCACGGCGATGTCGTAGATGCGGCGCGCGACCTCGACCTTGCGCTGCGCGGTCTTGGCCATCCCGCTCTCATCGATCGTCAACGCCACGAGGGCCGCGCCGTGCTCGCGCGCGAGCGGCAGCACGGCGTCCATCTTTGCGCGACCCGCCTCGAGGTGCACCGAGTTGATGACGGCGCGCCCCGGATAATTTTGCAGCGCCACCTCGAGCACTTTGGGCTCGGTGGAGTCGATGACCAGCGGCGCCTCGATCGACTGCGCAAGGCGACGTACGATCTCGCGCATCTGCGCGTCCTCGTCCGGGCGCTCGGTCAGCGCGCAGCAGACGTCGAGCAGGTGCGCTCCGCCCTCGACCTGCTCGCGCGCGACGAGCACGATGTCGTCGTAGCTCTCCGCCAACAACAGACGTTTGATCTTGCGCGAGCCCTGTGAATTGATGCGCTCGCCCACGAGGAGCGGGCGCGGCTGCTGCTCCAGCGAGACCGCCGTGATCGCGGACGCGCCTTCCTGCGCTCGCGTTACGGCGGGACGCTGTTTGCGCCGCACGCCCGCCAGCGCCTCGCGCAGTGCCGTGATGTGCTCGGGCGTCGTTCCACAGCATCCGCCGACGGCATCGACGCCGAAGTCGCGCACGAACGCGGCCAACTCTTCGGCGAGCTCCTGCGGTCCCTCGGGGTAGATCGTCTCTCCCTGCGGTCCCATGAGCGGCAAGCCCGCATTCGGAACGACGCTGACGAAGCAGCGCGCGTTTTCACAGAGATAGCGAATTGAATCGCGCATCTGTGCCGGACCGGTCGAGCAATTGAGGCCCACGACGTCGACGTTCAGGGCGTCGAGCGTCGCGCAGATCGCGCGGATGTCTGTGCCCAGCAGCATGCGCCCTTCGGTGATGAGCGTCGGCTGCGCCTGAATCGGGACGCGCCGAAGTCCACGCGCAAACTCGAGCCGAATACCGGCGATCGCCGCTTTGAGCTCCAACAGATCCTGCATCGTCTCGAGCACCAGCAGATCGGCGCCGCCGTCCACGAGCGCGCGCGCCTGCTCGGCATAGAGATCGCGCAGCTGCTCGTAGGTGATCTTCGAAAGCGAGGGGTCCGAGGAGGAGACGAGCATTCCGGTCGGCCCCATCGAGCCGGCGACGAAACGCGGACGCTGTGCCGTCGCAAATGCGTCGCAGGCCTCGCGCGCGAGCCTCGCCGCGTTCAGGTTGATGTCGCGCGTCCGCTCGCCCAGCCCGTACTCGTCGAGCTTCAATCGGGATCCCGTGAACGAATCGGTCTCCACGACGTCGGCGCCGGCCGCCAGATAGGATTCGTGGACGCCACCGACGATGTCGGGCCGCGAAAGGACGAGCGCCTCGTTGCAGCCGCGATACGCGGCGCCGCCGAAATCCGCGTCCGTAAGATCCAGCGCCATGAGCGCAGTGCCCATCGCACCATCGAAGACCACGACGCGCTCGCCCAGCAGGCGCAGATACTCAGACATCCAGAGAGAGACTCGTCCTTTCCGCGGCGCCCGCGGATACTCGGATCTCGCCCACGGCGCGCCCGGCCCGATTATACACGGTCGGCGCGCCAAAGCGAGCCACGGCGGCGGCCTGCTGGGCCTTCAGCACTCCCAGACCGCGCAGGACGGCGACGGTCGACGGGCCGCGCGCGCGCGACGCACCGTCGAGTACCTTGGAAACGCAGCCATACTGTTGCGCGATTGCGGCGACGCCGTGCACGCCCTCGGCGCCCGCCTTCGATGCAACATTCCCCGCGGCCGCGAGCATGAGCTCGGTATCGAACTGTCCCGTGCCGGCGACATACTCGGGATGCGCGATCATCGCCCCGCGCACCGCCTGTAACGCGGCCGCGGCGCGTTCGTCGACGTCGCGCAGCGACGCTAAGCGCGCGAAAGACAGCGCCGCTTTTCGCAGACTCGTCGCGTAGACGGGAATGCCGCACCCGTCAATTCCGACCGGCCACGTCGCCGCGTTCTCGTCGCAGAGGCGCGCGCAGAATTCGAGGATCCGCCGCTGCGCGGGGTTGTCGGCGCACAGGTACGTCGCAGGGTCCGCGCCGATGACCTCACACAGCGCCAGGATGCCGGCATGTTTTCCGGAGCAGTTGTTATGGAGCACAGTCGGCTCCGTGCCCGCGCGGCGCATCGCATTGGCCGTCGCCTCGTCGTAGGGCCAATGCACCCCGCACCGCAGTGCGGTCGGCTCGATCCCAATCTTGCGCAGGATCGACGCGACGGCCTCGACGTGAAACGGCTCGCCGGCGTGCGAGCCGCACATCACCGCGATCTCGCGCGCATCAAAGCCGAATCGTTCGGCGGCGCCGGATTCGATGACGGCGGCGGCGATGAACGGTTTCGCGGTCGATCGCAGGTAGACCGGCGACTCCACGTCGCCCGCCTCGTACAGCGTGCTGCCGCGCGCGTCGACGGCGCACGCCGCGACGCCGTGCGCGGACTCGACCAAACTACCGCGCGTTACCTGGACGACCAGCGGGCGATTCAAACCAGCGCCGGTTCGACGATCGTCGCCTCCTGTTCGGCGAAGACCGGGTTGCTCAGGTAGCGTTCGCCCGTGTCGCATCCGATGGTTACGATCGTCTTGCCCTTGGACTCCGGACGCGCCGCGACTTGGAGCGCCGCCCACACGTTCGCCCCGGTGGAGATGCCGATCAGCATGCCTTCCTCGCGCGCCAGGCGGCGCGCGGTCGCGATAGCATCGGCGTCCGTGACTCGAATGACTTCTTCGTAAACGTCCGTGTTGAGCACCTTCGGCACGAAGCCCGCGCCGGTTCCCTGAATCTTGTGCGGTCCCGGCTTTCCTCCTGAGAGCACGGGAGAACTGTCGGGCTCGACGGCGATCATCTTTACGCCTGCCTTACGCGACTTGAGCACCTCGCCGACGCCGGTGATCGTTCCGCCGGTACCGACGGCCGATATGACGACGTCTACGGCGCCGTCCGTATCGCGCCAGATCTCCTCCGCCGTGGTCCGCCGGTGGATCTCGGGATTGGCCGGATTTTCGAATTGCTGCGGCATGAAATATTTTCCGGGCGCGCTTGCGAGTATCTCGTTGGCGCGCCGCAACGCGCCGGGCATTCCCTCGGCGCCCGGCGTCAGCACGACCTGGGCGCCGTACGCCTTGAGCAGGTTGCGGCGCTCGATCGTCATCGTGTCCGGCATGACGAGGATCAGCGGATAGGCTTTCGCCGCGGCGACGAAGGCCAGCGCGATCCCGGTATTTCCGCTCGTCGGCTCGAGAATCGTCATCCCCGGAAGAAGCCTGCCGTCGCGCTCCGCCGCCTCGATCATCGCGACCCCGATGCGATCCTTCACCGAGCCCGCGGGATTGAACGATTCCATCTTAACCAGAACGGTGGCCGGAAGGCCCTGCGCCATCCGCGGAATCTTGACGAGCGGCGTGTTGCCGAACGTGTCGGCTAAATTCTCATAGATGCGTCCCATAGTACCTGCTTAACCCTGCGAGGAAGGGGGTCGTTTCAGCGCGGGAGGCTTTCGGAACCTCTTTCTTTTATCAACGACCATGCTCCGGTACTCGACCGCCGTCCTGGTACTCGCGGGCGCGCTCCTGCCGCTGCCCTCTCGCAGCGCGGGCGGCAGCCCGACGCTCTCCGCGGCGCTCGCCGCGATCGCCGCCTATGCACCCGCCGCGATGCGCAATCAGGGCACGCCGGGTCTCGCCGTCGCGATAACCGATCGCACGAGAACGCTGCGCATCATCGCGCTAGGCGACGCGAACGTCGACGCGCGGACGCCGATCACGCCGAGAACGCGCTTTCCAATCGGCTCGATCACCAAGTCGATGACCGCACTCGCTCTCCTAGAACAGCGCGATGCGGGTCAAATCGACCTCAACGAAGCGGTGCAGCGGTATCTCCCGTGGTTTTCGATCGACTCCGGAGGGACGCCGATCCTCGTTCACCAGCTCCTATCACATACGGCCGGGCTGCCCGACGACTACGCCGCCGAACCGGGATACGTCTACGACATCGTCGCCCTGCGCGCAGCGAAAACCCTGTTCGTTCCGGGCACGTCGTGGTCGTACTCTAACGACGGCTACGCCGTCGCCGGCGCCGTCGTTGCGCGAGTCGACGGACGCTCGTGGCCCGACGCGCTGCGCGATGGCGTACTCCAGCCGATCGGCATGACGCACAGCGTGCCGGTGTTTACGCCGGAGTACATGGCGAACGCCGCCGTCGGTTATCAATTCCGCGACAACGATCGGCCGCCGCCGCCGCACCCGGCGCTCGTCGCGGCGCAGCCGCTGGACTTCGTCGATCCGGCGGGCTCGGTGCTCTCGACGCCCGAGGACATGGCCGCCTACATGCGCTTCTATCTCAACGGCGGCAGGACGAGCAGCGGTACGCAGCTCATCGCTCCCGCGACCTTCGCGGCGATGACGTCGCCGGACACGTTCAAGAACGGCAAGCCGGCCGGCTCGCCGGGCGTCGTGCTGACGGAGGCGCCGGCGTTCTATCGGCAATATGGATACGGACTCGCCATCTTCGACGACGGCGGCGACCGTCTGATCGGCCATACCGGCGGATTCTCGGGCTACACGGCGTGCATGCAGATAAATCTCACGCGCGGATTCGGCGTCATCGCGTTCGCCAATCTCGTCGAAGCGCCGCTGCATCCGTGCGCGATCGTGCTGTATGCGATGCGGGTGCTTCGCGCGCAGGGTCTCAGGCAGCCGATTCCGGCGCCGCCGCCCGCGCCCGATCCCGCGCACGTCGACCGCCCGGCGGATTATGCGGGTGCGTACACCTCACCGGAAGGAACGCTGCTGCAAGTCGTTGCGGCGCGCGACCGGTTGATTCTCATGGATGGCGGAAAGCGAATCGCGCTCTATCCCCGCGGCGAGGACACCTTCTGGGCGGACGATCCCAGGTACGCGATGTTTCTGCTCGCGTTTGGGCGCGACCGGAGCGGCAGCGTCGTCGAGATGAACTACGGCTCGCAGTGGTTCGCCGACCAGAACTATCGCGGACCGCGCACGTTTACCTGTCCGGCCGAATGGCCGGCGTTGACCGGAAGGTACGAGAACGTGTTCTTCGGCGCAGCGCAGATTACGCGCGTCGTGATCGTCAAGAATCGGTTAACGCTCGATGGCACCGACGAGCTCAAACCGCTCGGCAACGACGAATTCGCGCTGGGCAAGTCAATCGTGCGTTTCGAAGACTACGACGGAAACCAGCCGCAGCGGCTCAGCATTGACGAAACGAACCTCTACCGCGTCGAGCTGCCGTGATAGTGTTTTAGCGCCTTCTCTAGCTCCCGATGTCCCACAAGAGGCCGAGGTCTTTCTTCGCGAACGAGCGGAATGCAATGAGCGTCTCGGTCCCGATGATGCCGTCGAGCGCGGCAATCTGTTCGGTCACGAGGTCGTTGAGCTCTTCGTGCTGCCGGACGCGCGCGACCGCGATCAGGTCGTAGGGTCCCGCGACGGAATAGACCTCGGCGATCCCCGTGATCGCGAGCAGATCCTCCGCGATCGTGCGCAGCCGCGGCCGCTCCACTTCCATCAAGATGAACGCGGTGACCATCAGACGGAACCCGTGCGGGCCAGCAAGGCGCCCCCGCAGTTCGGGCAGCGTCCCTGCAGCGCGGACGCGCACCCGGGGCAGAACGTGCACTCGTGCGAACACGTTCGGGCTTCGCTAGCGTCCCGCAGCTCCCGGCCGCATCGCTCGCACACACTCTTCATGGCGCACCATTACGGGGTCACCGACGAAGCACCCTCGCCGTTTCGATTCGAACGACCCGGGGCAGAAGGGCACTCATGAAGGCCGTGGTCGTCGAGCATCGCGGCGACGCAGGAACGCTTAAGGAGATTCCGGCGCCGCTTCCGGGGCCGCACGACATCGTCGTGCGCGTCATCGCCGCCGGCTTGAATCCGATCGATTGGAAGCGGCGCGATGGCGCGGACCAGCGGCTCCCGTTCGTGATCGGCCAGGACTTCGCCGGCGTCGTGAGTGAGACGGGCAACCGCGTGCAAAAGTACCGCACGGGCGAGCGCGTCTTCGGAACCGCGCGCGAACACGGCGCATACGCGGAGTACACGATGGTGCCCGAGGAGCAACTGGGCCAACCCGTCGCCAAGATACCCGACGCCGTCGGCGACGCCGACGCGGCAGCGCTCCCGACGGCCGGCCTGACCGCGCTCGCCGGTCTCGAAGCGCTCGAGGTCCGCAAGGACGCGACGCTGCTCGTGCTCGGCGCGACGGGCGGCGTCGGCAGCTTCGCGGTGCAGATGGCTCGCGATCGAGGCGCGCACGTGATCGGAACGGCGAAGGCCGCCAACGCGAGTCTCGCGCGCTCGCTCGGCGTGGATGAGTTCGTCGCGTACGACGAGCAGGACGTTGTCGCGAGCGTTCGCGCGGCGCACCCCGGCGGCGTCGATGCGATTCTCGACCTCGTCGACAACGCCGATGCCGCGCGGCGAACCGGCGAGCTGCTGCGCGAGGGCGCCCGGATCGTCTCGACGATCGGCGCGCTCGACGTCGAATGGTTCGCGGCACGCAAAGCGGTGGCGGAAAATCTCGCCCTGCCGACGAGCCCTCTCTCGTCGCACGCGGGGCTGCGCGCGCTGCTCGAACTGCTCGAGCGCGGCGCGATCCGGGTCATGATCGCGGGAGAACGCCCCCTCGCGGAAGCTGTTGCGGCGCTCGGTGAAAGCAAGGGCGGCTCGGTTGACGGCAAGCTCGTGATTACCGTCGACTGACAGCGGGTTCGATTCCCGTTAGCGCTACCAGAAATCTCCTACGATCACAAACGTGGGCCTAGCGGATGGTGATGTCATTCCGGTGCAACGTTTGCACGGGGACGTTCCAAGTGCGCTGCGCGTTCCTTTCAATCCAGTCGTCGGACAGCCTTGCGAGGATGATCGCGGCAAGACAGCGCATGTCGGTCCCGGAGGTTGCACAACCATGTGGGCGATTCTAGGTCTTCTCGTCGCCGCGGCCATCGGCCTGACGACGGTGCTCAGCGTGGGCCGTCAGGGGTCGGCCGTACGTGACGACTATCCGTGGCTGCTGGACGAAGTCTCGAAACTCCACGTGAACACTGTCGGCAGTCTCGCCGGGTTCGCCTTTACAGGAGTCGTACTCGTGGTGACGCTTGCGCGGGACAGAACAGGACCTGCGGGGGTTGCGCTTGACACTGCGATTCTCATGTTTCTCGTCGCGTATTTGTACTGGGTTGGCAGCGCATTCTTGATTTCGTACCTACCGCACGCCCGCACCAGCGGTGACTTCGTGCAACGCGTCCACTTCAGCCTCGCCACGACCATCGAATACCGCACCGTCTTTCTCTCGTGGTTTGCGCTACTGCCACTGCTTCAGGCTAACGGCCTGAACCGTCTCGTGCCGATTCTCTACCTCCTTCTGCCTATATCGCTGCTGCTCGGATCGTTGCTTCTGGCCATGACCACGGACGGACTAGGCCTTCTGCGCGTCAAGGAGACGTATTTCTCTGCAGCCATAGGCACCGCTGTATGCCTCACGTACGGCGGCCTTGCATGGGGGTTCCCGGTCATTCGCTCGCCATATTCCTCACTATATCTCGCGCTCGCGATTTTCTGCGTCAACGGTGCGGGTTTCGCGGCCGCGGCGCTGACGCCGCTGTCACCCAGATACGATGCGGTCAAACGCTTTTACGAGAAACATGGCCGACGAATCATCATTGCGGACATGCAACTCACGATGGTCTCACTGGCTTTCCTCTGGCTCGCGGTCGTGGGAGCCATTTAGCCTGACACGGTGCGATTAGTTCTACGCGAACTTGTAAACGCTACGGTCGCGTTTGAACAACTAGTGATCGCGCCGGGTAAGCCTGCAACGAGTGCTGTCGACTAACGGCAACGCGAGTATGGACAACGTTCAGTCATTCTAGACATCCGCAATCGGTTGCGCGCGAAATGTTCAACTCGAACGTGAAGGTTGCATAGCGGCGCCCTTCATCCCAGAAGTCACCGCCGCCGCGGCGTAGTGACATTATGAAATCCGGTCAGATACTGATTGCACGTCTAACGGCGATCTAACGGATTTCGCAAAACTCGCCGGATTCGAAGGGAATAGCCAAGACTCCAAACACGAAAACCCGCAAGGAAGGAAGTTTCGGGCAATCGGCGGCTTGGCCGGGACCACGATTCGCGGGTTCGACTCCCGTTGGCGCTACCAGAAATCCAAGTTCGTGCGCCGCAGAGCGAGCAACGGCCTCACAACCGCGAGATGGGCGTCACATCTGCGACGTATGGGTTTTTCGTATCCCTAGCGAATCGCCCGCCTAATGCGAGGGGCCCATTCAGGGTTTTCTCGCAAAAACGAAACGTTTATGAATCTGCATCCGCGTTATCTCACCCAACAACTTCGAACGGCGAAGGATCAAGCCGCTTGATGTCCAAAAGCTATCTCTGCACGAGCCAGCCAACTCTAGGTCAAACGATCTCGCGGAAAAATAATATGGGCGCAGCTCTGCCTGTCTACGTTAAGGGTTGGCATCTTTTGCGGCCCTCTGGGCTACTTATTTGGCTTGCTTAAAAAAAAGAGAAGGGTCTTCAATGCAGCAGATGGACGTCATCGCGCGAACGTTGTCGGCGCTCGGAATTGCGGCGCTCGTCGCCGCCTGCTCGGGCTCGACAGTTTCAGGACCAATTACGCCGTCTGAGGTAGCCCCCGATTCGCAAACACGCCTTGTGCAAAGCGTGGTCGGATCGCGCGCTACAAAGCATTTCGCCTACGTGACCAACGATGGCTCCAATGATATTTCGGCGTACGCCATCAATGCGACCAGCGGCGCGCTGAAGCCAGTGAAGGGCTCGCCGTTTGCGGCAGGCAGCAATCCGTATGGCGTGGCCGTGGAACCTAAAGGCAAGTTCGCCTACGTGGTCAACTCTGCCGCCAACAGTGTTTCCGGCTATAGAATCAACGTAACCAGCGGGGCGCTGAAGCCGGTTAAGGGCTCGCCGTTTGGGAGCTTGAGTCCCATTTACGTGGCGATCCATCCTACGGGCAAGTTCGCCTATGTGACCAACAGTAGCTTTTCGGGTAATGGGAGCGTTTCAGCGTATACGATAAATGCGACCAGCGGCGCGCTAAAGCCAGTGGAGGGCTCGCCGTTTACGGCGGGCAGCTTCCCCGAAGGCGTGGCCGTGGATCCTTCGGGCAAGTTCGCGTATGTCGTCAACAATAGCGGCAACAATGTTTCCGCGTATGCCATCAACGCAACCAGCGGTGCGCTGAGGCCCGTCAGCGGATCACCGTTTGCGGCCGGCAGCTCTCCCATTAGCGTGGCGGTGGATCCTAAGGGCAAGTTCGCCTATGTCGTTAACAGTAGCGGCAACAATGTTTCCGCCTACACTATAAACGCAACCAGCGGTGCGCTGACGCCGGTCAGCGGATCGCCGTTTGCCGCGGGCAGCTATCCTCAAGGCGTGACCGTGGATCCTAAAGGCAAGTTCGCCTACGTCGTCAACTATAGCTCCGATAACGTTTCGGCCTATACCATCAACGCAACCAGCGGTGCGCTGACGTCGGTCAGCGGATCGCCATTTGCCGCGGGCACTTCTCCCTTCTCCGTGGCCGTGGATCCTACGGGCAAGTTCGCTTATGTACCCAACGCGCACTATACGTCCGACAATGTTTCCGCCTATACCATCAACGCTAGCAGTGGCGCGCTGAAGCCCGTGAAGGGCTCGCCGTTTAAGGCGGGTAGCGGTCCGTATGGCATAGCCATTTTGTGAAATCGCGCGAAGCGTCCGATCTCACATAATTAGGCTACCCGGCGTCCGCCCCCCTACCGCTATTCTTGCGCGCCGCCGCAAGCTTTGTCGCCGATGCACGACGGCCATGTGATCGCCGTGCAAGCGGCGCTGCGGGATTGAGTCCGGACGGGTGCAAGCCGCGCCGCACTCGCCTTCGGCCAAGGCGGCGCTAAGCCGCGGCTGCAGCGTCTATACGAGTGGTCCGTGGCACAGCTTGGCGTACCCCCCTGCTCGCACTGATTCGTGCTAGGCATCAGCCGAGCACGTTATCTCTTCGCGGTGGCCTTGGGTTTTAGCGTTTTGACGAAGCGATAGCTCACCTCGAGATAGGGGGCGAGCTCCGCCGTTTTCTCTAAAAGTCGATCCGGTACGACGACCCAGTCTTTCCGAACGGCGCCGTGTGCTTCGAAGAGCCTCGTTTTGTACTTCTTGAGAAATGGCTCGACCTCGGCGTGGGGTAAGAGGATCGAGAGCGTTCCCGGCGGAGCCAAGTGAGTAAACATATGGCCGTTGTGCGACGTGTAGGGGTTCGTTTTTCCCTTACGCTCGATCTTCGGGATGGTCGCGAGCAGCTTTTCATAGAGTGACAACTTCGGGGCAGGAATATCGCTCATGATGCAACCGTATCGGCTAGCGCGTGGCGCAGTTGCTCCAGTGCGTTATTCCAACCGGCATTGATCATCGATCGATCTTCTTCAGTTGGTTCCCAACGATGCTCAAGTCGCAATAGTGTGCAATTGCCTCGCGGTTCGAACGTGACATCGACCGTCTCGTCCGCCTCCCAGCGATAACGCAAATGTCGCGGAGGATCGACGACGAGAAACTCGCCTCTAATCTTGTACGGCTTACCTCCGAAATCGAGGCTTACATAGATTGATCCGCCTTTGCGTACGTCCCACTCATGCACGTTCCACAATTGGTCGTTGCCACATCCGAACCAGCGTCTTAGCATCGTCACGTCGGTCCAAGCGTTGAACAGTTCCTCGGGGCGAGCCGCGAATTCGCGCTCAAGGATAAATCGGTCAGTCATCGTTCCTCCGACAAGAGTGCATTGAGCCGGTCGAGACTGGCGTGCCAACCGCGGCGAATCTCGACGAGCCATCGTGAAACTCGGTCGAGCGGGGCTGGAATCAGGGCGAGGTAATGAACTCGTCCCTGGATCGTGCGCTCGATTAACCCGGCGTCTTCGAGAACCGTTAAGTGGCGGCTCAGCGCCTGTTTCGTAAAACCGAATTGCGCTGCGACTTCCGGCGTGCTTGCCGAGCCACGTGCTAAGCGGACGAGGATCGCACGCCGTTGCTCGTTCGCCAATGCGTCGAAGACAGCGGGCAGCGCATCTGCTTCGCGCCTGAGTCTCGTCACTTCGATATGATAACCTGGCTGGTAGGTAAAGTCAACAATCTCGTTGACCATGTTCATCTCGTGCGCCTTCCGCCTCAACGTTCCGTCAGAGCGTGGCAGCGGCTTTTGGGCCGGTCGTCGACGCCAACCGTCTTGGCCGTTGCTGGCCGCAAGGCCCGGGAGCGGGCGTGGGAGCGTGCCGCGGTCCAATGGCTTGTGGACTGCCCGGCAAAATAATCGTCCATCACGTCCGACGACCTTCAAACTCTCGCACGTCGAGCTGTGCAGCGACGACGTGATCAAATGGGTCGGCCGACAATTTGACGGGGTCTCAAGGGTAGCGCGGCGTCTCCCCGCGGACGACAGAGCGCGGCCCTAGCTCGCCTTACGCTGATGGAACGTGACCATGTTCCCTTCGGTATCATTGATCATCGCCATCCGGCAAACGGGCGTATCCCGCTCCATCACGATCGGAACACCGCGCTCTTTCAGAGCTTCGACCGCCGCATCCAGATCGTCGACCGCGAATAGAATGCCGTTACTCGGTTGAAACGGCATCACGCGCCCTCCCCCGCCCCATAAACCGAACGTCGTTCCGTCCGGAAGGTCATATTCGGCGCCGCGATCCTCAGGATAGACCCTGGTAGGCTCCAGCGCGAGCACGTCGCGGTAGAATGCGATCGCGCGCCGCGCATCCTTAACCATGTAGCCGCTGAGATCCAGCCCGGTAACCGTGAAGCGGCGTTGTTCTCGCATAAAACTCCTTCCGAAGCACGAGTTATACGCCCGCAATCGTCGGTCGTCCCGCTCCGAAAGCCGGCGCACAGCTTGCATTACCAAAGGCGCCGCAACGGCGGCGCCTGTTTTATCTACTGACGCTACTTGTTTTTGAAGCGTGCGACTCGCTTTTCGTTGTACGCGGCGAGGCCTTCCTTGGCGTCCTCGCTCTTGAACAGCAGGGACTGCAGCTCGCGCTCGAGCGCGAGCGCATCTTGCAGCGGGAGCTCCGCGCCGGTCTGCACGCTGCGCTTGATGTGGCCCACGGCCATTGGGGCCTTGTTCGGCGAGCAGAACTGCTTCGCGTAATCGGTGATCTGCTCGCGGAACTCTTGCGCGCCGCCCTCGAACAGGTCGGTGATCATACCCCACTCGAGCGCCTGTTCGAAGCTCACCGTCTTGCCCGTCGCCATCATCTCGATTGCGCGCGACTTGCCGACGAGGCGCGCGAGCCGCTGCGTGCCACCCGTGCCCGGCAGGACGCCCAACGCGACCTCCGGGAGGCCGATCTTGCCGGCGTCCTTGCGCGCGAAACGCAGATCCGCGGCCATCGCGATCTCGAGCCCGCCGCCGACGCAGTGGCCGTTGAGCGCCGCGATCACGAGCTTCGGCGTCTGCTCGAGGCGCGCCAGCGTCTCGTTCGCGTGCAGGCAAAACATGTATTTGAACTCGGGCGTCACCTCGTTGAGCATCCCGATGTTCGCGCCGGCGGAGAAGAACTTTTCGCCCTTGCCGGTGAGGACGATGACCTCGACGTCGGGATCGAATCGCGCGTCGACGATCGCGTCGTCGAGCTGCCGCATCATCTCGTGCGTGTACGTGTTGGCCGGCGGATCGTCCATCTCGATGAACGCCATGTGGCCGTCCTTCCAATAGTTGATGACGCGCTTGCCGTCAAACGGACGAGCTTCGCGCCCGAACGGCGTCTGCTGCGTCTTCCCGTCGACCGTTGTACTCATGACAATTTCCCCTTAGGTGCAATCCAGTTGGGTTCTTTGAAATACTCTTTGAGTTTGACTTCGTCGGCTTCCGTCGGCAGAACGGTCGGGGCGTACGCCTCCCACTCCCCCTCGGTGAGCTTACGGCCGTCGACCGCGTAGCGCTGCCCGGCGTAGTCGCCGATCTTGCGGTTGAACTTCATCTCGGGGAGATAAAACTTCGTCTCGCTCGGATTGACTTCGTTCACGCGCGCCACGGTCGCCAGCGCCTCGTCGTAGAACTGTTTGCGGGCCCGTTCGTTGAGATGCTCCTTGTCGGGCTGGTCGCCGACCTTATCCTCGTCGACGCGGCCCTTGATGCCCCACGCGTAGGCCCACTGCGCAGAGCCCGAATGATCGGTTCCGAAGAGGTCGAGCGATCCCGAGAACCACTTATTGTAGTACTTCTGCTGGATGTCGACCGGAATGACGCCGGCGTTGGCGATGCGGCGCAAGCCGGTGATGCCGGTGCCCATGTGAAACGACTCCTCGCGCAGCATCGGCCCCATCGACGCAGCCAACGGAGCGAAGCTCGAATGCGAAAGCATGGTGAGCTGAAACTTGCCGTCGCGATCCATGAAGTTCGTGTAGGCGAAGAAATCGAGCCAGTGCGTCACGTCGTCGTTGAACGCGTTGAGCAGGCGATTCTTCTTGCCGAAAGCGCGCCGCTCGAGCATCTTCTGCGCCTCGATCTTTCCTTCGCTGCCGAAGTGTTCCACCATCAGGTGACACATCTGATAGCCGTGCCGCGTCTCCTCGACCATGATTCGCACGAGCGAAGCGAGGTCGTACTCGCTCGGCGCGTTGTTGACGAGGAAGCGCTGCTGTTCGTTGGAGGCAAACTCGGTGTCGCCTTGATAGACGACCATGTTCAGCACCGCGTCGCGCATCCGCTGATCCGGGATCTCGCGGACCTTCTCCCAGCGCCGCTCGCCCCGGAAGTCGCCAAAGTAGATCTCGGGCGTTGGCAACTCGCCGTACTTCGCCTCAAAGTGGTAGCCGGGCATGAAGCGGTCGACCAGCTCGCGGTCGAGTCCGATGTCGCGCCGCCACTCGTCGAGCATCCCGATCCAGTCATCGAACGTCGATATTCGATTCACGCTTTGCCTTTCAATATAACGGTTTTTTGTCGAGCGGAGAGAATACCGTTATACTAAGTGGAACCCGGAGTGTCAAGGCCGGTCAACCGGCCGAATTCCTTCATCTTCACCCTTTATGGGGACATGGTCCACCGGCTGGCCGGCGACGGGTCGCTATGGATCGGAGCATTGATCCGGCTGATGGCATCCTTCGGCGTTTCCGCGCCGGCTGTGCGCCAGGCCGTCTCGCGAATGTCGCGCCAGGGATGGCTCGCCGCTCGCCGTCAAGGCGGCCGAGCGTACTACCTCGTGACGGCAAGGGGCCGGCGGCGGATAGACGAGCTCAGCCCGCGCATCTACGGGCCGGTCATCGAGTGGGACGGCGGCTGGCGCCTGCTTACGTATGCCATCGGCGAGCGTCATCGCAAGCGCCGCGAGCAGCTGCGCAAGGAGCTCGCCGCGTTAGGCTGGGCGACCCTCTCGCCCTCGACCTGGATATCGCCGTCCGACACGCTCGCGGCCGCATGGGAGGCGGCTCGGTCGACGCTTACGCTGGACGCCGTCCATCTCTTCAGCAGCGAGTACCGCGGACCGCTGAGCGATCGGGAGCTCCTGGAGCGCTGCTGGGACGTCCCGCAGATTGCCTCGGCCTACCGTGAATTCATCGATCGCTACGCGCCGAATCTGCGGCGCGAGCGCGAGCGCGGCGATCTGACCGACGAGGCGGCGCTCGTCGAGCGATTGTGGCTCGTGCACGATTATCGTAAGTTCGCCTATCTCGATCCCGGCTTACCGAGCGAGCTCCTTCCGGCGCACTGGCCGGGAACCGCCGCGGCGGCGCTCTTTCGCGAATACTACGCGACCCTCGAAGGCAAGTCACAACGATACTTTCATCTGTGTGCGCGCGGCCCAAACGGGGCTGGGCGCTAACGCGTCGAAGCGACCCGCCCATGCCCAAACGCCTGATGATCGTTTTGACCGGGGCCGCGCTCGCGCTGTCAATCGCCGCCTGTCACAGCAGCGGCTCCGTAACGCCGACGCCGTCGGCGTCAACCTCGGCAACGCCCGATCCGAAGATCACGAAAGCGGAGGTTAACGTTACGATCCTCGGCACGCCGGCGGCACGGATACCGGTGGAGGAGTCGACCCCAAAGAACACGGCGAGCCCGCGGCCCGGAACGCCGTTCGACACGCGCCACACCAACAAACACGGCAACGCGTTCTTCTACCACCTCAAACCCAGCAAGACGTACTGCTGGGTCGCCATCCTGGGTCGCGGGCGCACGTCATCCGAATGCGCACCCTGGAGTATCTGGCAAACTTCAACCATTTCGCTCGGTACGTAAAACCTAAAGTCTCTTTATTCGTCGTCGTGGAGGTGGAGGTGCGACCCGTCGTCCGCCTCTGAGAGCACGTCGCGTGCTTCGGCCAGCACGGCGTTCGAGAGCGGCCGGCGCGGCGGTTCGATGGAGCCCTCTTCCGCGAGAAAGTCCACCTCGCTCCAATCTTCCCAAGTCTCCAGCGGTTCGCCGTCGAGCGTCGCGGGAAATCGAACGCAGAAGCCCTGATCCAGGTGAAGGCCGACGACGCCCACCTCGGTACCGCGCGGAAAGTAGGTACCATCTTTCCAGAGCGTACCGTAGGTCGTGCTGTACACGCCGCCGATCCTCAAAGCCTCTCCCATACCCTGCCTATACCCCGAACGGATTGATCGGTTTCTCGCCGACGTAGGTCAAGACGCTCTTGGTTTCGGTGTAGAGGCGCATCGTCTCCATGCCGAGCTCTCGCCCGTATCCGGACTGCTTGTAACCGCCGAACGGGACGCCGGGAAAGACGGCGTAGGGAGTATTGATCGCGACGGAGCCGGCGCGAATTCCGCGAGCCACGCGATTCGCACGCCCGACGTTGCTGGACCAGACGCTCGCCGCGAGCCCGTACTCGCTCGCGTTGGCCAGCGCAACCGCCTCCGCCTCGTCGTCGAACCGGATGAACGTGGCGACGGGACCGAAGATCTCCTCGCGAGCGATGCGGTGCGAGCTCTGCGCCTCGAACGCGGTCGGGCTCCAGAAATTTCCCGCGGCGAATGCGCCGCCGACGTCCGCCGCGGTCGCGCCGAACAGCGCGTTCGCGCCCTCCGACGTCCCAATCTCGCAGTACGCCTTGATCTTGTCGAACTGATCGCGGTTCGTGATTGCGCCGATCTGCGTCAGCGGATCCTCCGGATCGCCGAGCCGCAGCCGTTGGGCTTTTTCGGCGAAGCCGCTCACGAAGCGATCGTAGATTCCGCTCTGCACCAAAATGCGGGTCCGCGCCTCGCAGCATTGGCCTGCGTTGTAATACACGCCGTAGAGCGCCCCCGCTATCGCCGCGTCGACGTCCGCGTCGTCGAACACGAGCGCGGGGGATTTGCCGCCGAGCTCCAGCGTGACGCGTTTGATCGTTCGCGCGGCCGTTGCGGCAACGCTTCGCCCCGTTGCGGTAGACCCGGTAAAGGCGATCTTATCGACATCCGGGTGCTCGACCAGCCACGCGCCGATCTCGCGCGTCGCGCCGGTGACGACGTTGAGTACGCCCTCGGGGACACCGGCCTCGAGCGCGATCTTGCCCAGCTCGATCGCGGTGAGCGGCGTCACCGACGACGGCTTGAGGACGACGGTGCATCCGGCGGCGAGCGCCGGCGCGACCTTCCACGACGCCAGCAGCAGCGGAAAGTTCCACGGAACGATCGCGCCGACGACGCCGACCGGCTCGCGCACCGTAGCGGCGAGATACGTCGGAAGCGGCGGCGGCAGCGTATCGCCGTAGTTTTTCGTCGCCGCGCCCGCGTAGAATTCGAACGTGTCCACGATCGCGCCGAGCTCGCCTTTGGCCGTGCCGATCGTCTTGCCGTTGTCGCGCACTTCGCAGAGCGCCAGCTCCGCGCTGCGCTCGGCGATCAACTGGGCGAGCTTGTAGACGATCTTGGCGCGCCGCGATGCCGCCATCGTCGGCCATTTCCCGGCGTCGAATGCTCGCCGTGCGGCCGCGACGGCCGCATCGAGATCGTCGCGCGTCGCATCCGCAACGTCGGCAATTGGAGCGCCGGTGGCGGGATTCGTATTCCGGAACGTTCCGTGATCCGCAGCGTCGCGCCAAGCGCCGCCGATGAGCAGCTGAGTTTTCGGTAACGTAGAGGTCGTGGTCATCGCGCTGGCTTCTCCTCGACGCGTTCGAATACCGTTGCAATGCCTTGCCCGACACCCACGCACATCGTTGCCAAGCCGTAACGTCCGCCGCGTCTGCGCAGCTCGTGCAGCAACGTCGTAACGATGCGCGCGCCGCTCGCACCGAGAGGGTGCCCGAGCGCGATAGCTCCGCCGTTGACGTTGGTCCGAGCCGGATCGAGTCCTAGGTCTCGCGCGCACGCGACAGCCTGCGCGGCAAACGCCTCGTTGATCTCGACGAGATCGAGATCGGTTACCTCGAGTCCCGCGCGAGTCAGCGCCTTACGGGTCGCCGGGATCGGGCCGAGTCCCATGACGTCGGGCGCCACGCCCGCCGACGCGGAAGCCACGTAGCGCGCCAGCGGCGTCAGCCCCAGACGCCGCGCCGCTTCGGCAGAGCACAGCAGGACGGCTGCCGCACCGTCGTTGATCCCCGACGAGTTTCCCGGCGTCACGGTGCCGCCGTTTCTAAAGGATGGTTTGAGCGTGCTCAGCACCTCGAGGCTGGTCTCGGGCCGGGGATGCTCGTCGTGCCTCACGACGGACTGCTGACCGCGGGCTTCCGGCACCGGCACCCCGCAGATCTCGTCGTCGAAGGCGCCGCGCTCCGTCGCGGCGGCGCATCTGCGCTGCGATTCGAAGGCGAAACGATCTTGCTCCTCGCGGCCGATTCCGTAACGCTCCGCGACCCGCTCTGCCGTTTCGCCGAGCGAGACCGTCCACTCCGAAGGCATCTTGGGATTGATCATTCGCCACCCTAGGACGGTGTCGAAGAGCTGCTGGCGGCGGCCGAACGCGGCGTCGCTCTTGGGAAGAACATAGGGCGCGCGAGTCATCGACTCCACGCCGCCCGCGATCATGACGTCGCCCTCGCCGAAGGCGATGGCCTGTGCGGCCGAGTTGACGGCCTGGAGGCTGGAACCGCAGAGCCGATTGACCGTGGCACCCGGTATCTCGATCGGCAGATCCGCCAGGAGCACCGCCATGCGCGCGACGTTGCGGTTGTCCTCCCCGCTCTGATTGGCCGCGCCGAGATATACGTCGTCGATCGCCGGCGGCGCGACGCCCGTGCGCTGGACGATCGCCCGCAGCACGAGCGCGGCGAGATCGTCGGGCCGCACGTTCCCGAGCTTGCCGCCGGCGCGGCCGATCGGCGTGCGCACCGCGTCGATGACCCAAACCTCGCGGCTCATTGCCCGGCCTCCGCGGGCTCCGGCTCGACGTCGAGCACCCACAGCGACCGATGCGGAGCGAACGCCTCGCCTTCCGCCTGCGCGAGCCGTCGCAAGATGCGCGACAGTCGCGCGCCGCCGATTTCGCGGCCCCACGTGATCGGCCCGTGCGGATAGTTCGCACCGAGGAGCAGCGCCGTGTCGACGTCTTCGGGCGAGGCGACGCGCTCGTGCACGGCGATCATCGCCTCGTTGACGATCGAGCCCACGGTGCGGCCGAGGAAGAGTCCGGGGACGTCTTCTACCAAAACGGTCGCTTTGCCGAGGTTTGCGAACAGCTCCGCTGCGAGCTCGAGCGCTTCGTCGGAGGCGTCTCCAGAATCGACGATCTCCACCGCGCTCTGCCCGGTCAGCGATCCGAGAATGCCGTATCCGATCAGCCGGTCGGGATGCCGAAGGCGGCGCGCGCAGGCCGCGAGATCGGTGGCATAGGCGTCGACGAACAGCACCGTCTCGGGTCCGAGCAGCGCGTCGAGCCGCGCGATAGCGTCGCCGCGATCGCTCGTGCCGTCGCCGACGTCGACGACGATCGTCGCGTCGCGTTCCATCTCATCGAGGAGCTCGTCCATCTCGATCCGCACGGCGCGTTCGTAGCGCGTCGCGACGGCGTCGGCGAGGTCATCGGCGAGGGCCCCGTAGCCCACCACCACGACGCGCTCGTCGTGATCCCGATCGCCGCGCGGCGACTCCGCCGCCGGCTCGAACCGCCGATTTCTCCCGTCGCGATAGTCGTAGAAACCCGCACCGGTCTTTCGTCCCAGCCGGCCATCGGCGACCATCCGCCGTTGGAGCTCGACGGGAGCGAGACGCTCCTCCTGCGTGCGTGCGTAGATCGACTCGGTCGTCGCGAGATTCACGTCGAGGCCGATGAGATCCATCAATTCGAAGGGACCCATGCGGAAGCCGGCCGCGCGCGCCAGCGCGTCGAGCTCTTCCGCCGAAGCGGCGCCGCGTTCCAGCGCGCGCAGCGATTGCAGATAGTATGGGCGCGCGACGCGATTGACGATGAAACCGGGCGTGTCCGCCGCGAATACGGGATGCTTGCCGAGCCGCGCGGTGATCTGGAATCCGCGCTCGATCGTCTCGTCGCTCGTCTGCGGCGCGCCGACGACCTCGATTAGCTGCATGCGTTGCGGCGGATTGAAGAAGTGCAGGCCCAGCACGCGCTCGGGTTGAGATACGACGTCCGCGAGATCGGCTACGGCGAGCGACGAGGTGTTCGTCGCGATCAACGCCTCGGGCGCGACCGCGCGTGCAAGTGCGATAAAGACGTCGCGCTTGAGCTCGAATCGCTCGGGGACGGCTTCGATCGCCAGAATCGCATTGCTGCTCGACGGTACCGCATCGGTCCAACGAATTCGTCCTTCGATCGCGGAGTCGCCCGCGCGCTGCGCCTCACGCTGCACGAACGCCCGCCCCCGTTCGCGCGAAGCGGGCTGCGGCTCGACGACTTCTACCTCGTAACCCGCCTCCGCCGCGACGCACGCGATTCCCGCACCCATCGTTCCGCCGCCCACTACCAGCATACCCTCTCCCATGTCGCGCTGGGGTTCGTGAGAGGAGCCGTAAACGCTTCGTCGGTAGTCATGCTGCATGGAGAAGCCGATCTGGCGCGTGCGCTCGTCGAGTTACGTCGTCGACTCACCATATATGCGGCTGCGCGTCGACGAGGTCGTGCTGCCCGACGGCTCGATCGTCCCCAACTACTACGTGCGGGAGTCGAGCGGTTTCGTCACGATCCTCGCGCTCACGCGCGACGAGGGGGTCGTGCTGGTCCGGCAGTACCGCTACGGATCGGATTCGATCCACCTCGAGCTTCCCTCGGGCATGCTGCTGCCCGGCGAGGACCCGCGCGAGTGCGCCTTGCGCGAGCTCGCCGAGGAGACCGGCTACGAAGTGCAGCGCTGCGATCTCGTGAACGAGTACCTGCCCGAGGCGGTGCGTTCGTCGGCGCGCGCCTACGTGTACGCGGCGTTCGGAGCGGTGAAAACGCGCGAACTGCAGCTGGACGCGACCGAGCACATCGAGGTGGAGTTGGCGACGCTCCCGGGGTTTCGCAGCATGCTGCGGGATGGGACGATCGATGCGGGCGGCTCGATCGCCGCCGGCTACCGCGTTCTGGACTACCTAGGGAAGCTCGCCGGTTGAAACCTGGCGGCGCCCCCTCCGGTAGATAACGGCGCTATGCGTACTCCGACCCGATCCGGCATGCACCCGATGGTCGCGCTGTTCCTCAAGCTAACGGCGCTGGTCGCCATCGTCATCGTGGTGTTCGTGATTACCGGCTATCTTTTGAAGATCCTGATCGTGGCCGCCGTCATCGCCGCGGTCCTGCTTGGCGGTTATTGGGTCTACACAACGTTTCGGCGCCGCTCGAACCGTCCAGTCATTCGCTAGGGTTAACCAAACCGGCAAGGGCGGCGCTCACGCGTTCCGGCTCCTCGAGCATCGGCAGATGCCCGCTCTCGCTGCACTCCACGATCTGCGCCCGCGCAAAACGCCGCGCCACGTCTCGCGATTCCGCGATCGGCACGGTCTCGTCGCACTGGCCCGCGATAACGAGCACGGGAACATCGAGATCCGCTGCGATGTCGTCCGACGCGGCGCGCAGGGCCATGCCCCGCAGCGTTGCCGCCGCGCCTCGCGGGCTCGTCTGCCGAGCGATAGCATAGGCGTTTTCCACGATGGCAGCGCGCTTCTCGCGCGTCACGGGCGAGAGAAGCCGCGGCAGATAGGCCTGAACGACCGGCTCGATCGCGGCGCTTTGCTCGGTACGATTCGCTAGCTCGCGCCGCGCCGCGGCCTGTTCCGGCGTGTCCGCGGCGAGCCGGCTCGCGACGAGTGCGAGGTGCGACACCCGCTCCGTAAACATGCGCGCAAACGCCAGCGCGACATACCCGCCCATCGAGTGACCGACGAGAGCCGCGCGCTCGACTCCGAGCGCGTCGAGCAGCGTCGCGACGTCCGCGGCGAGCCTCTCCATGAGATAGGGTCCGTCCGGTGCGCTCGAATTCCCGGCGCCGCGCAAGTCGAGAGTAACGACGCGCGCGACTCCGGCGAGCGCGTCGCGCTGCGCGTCCCAGATCGCGCGCGCGAACGGAAATCCGTGGATCAGAACGATGGCGCGTGATGCGGCGCTTCCATCAACACGTGCATCGATGCATGTACCGTCGTCGGTAAAAACTTGCATTGATGCTCGTAATACTGTATAAGGTAGGCAACGCCCCTGGTCGATTGCCGACCAGAGAAAGGATGACTCCACAACCAATGGCAGTCAAACGTAGAAAGAAGAAGGCGACAGCGAAGGCTGCAGCGCCGAAGCGCAAGGGTCGCAAGAAGGCCACGCGCAAGGCGGCGCCTCGCAAGAAGGCGACGCGCAAGAAGGGCACGCGTAAGAAGGCCACTCGCAAGAAGGCCACTCGCAAGAAGGCCACTCGCAAGAAGGCCACGCGCAAAGCCGCACCGCGCCGCCGCAAGGGTGCGCGAAAGGCTACGCGCCGCAAGAAGGCCGCCGCCTAAGTCCAGCCTCCTCGAAACTCCGTCGGTATAGCCGACGGAGTATTAGCGAGTCGCCCTATGGCGACTCGCTTTTTTTGTCCTTGCCTTTCTCGAACAACTGCCTTTTATAACCTGCGGACTGCCGGAGCGAAAAACCAGGTCGCGAGGAACATCGCGACGCAGACGGCGCCGGCGAGCGCGAACATCGGGCGTAGCCCAATCGCCGCGGCGATAGCGCCGTCGACGAGCGAGCCGAGCGGAACGACGCCGATGGCGATCATCGTATAAACGGACAGAGCGCGCCCGCGCACGTCGTCGGGCGAGAGCACTTGAATCAGCGTGTTGGTGGCCCCGAGCATTGCCAGCGTGCCGACGCCGATTGCAAAGAGGACCGGCAGGGCCGATCCGAGCGTCGGAACGAACGCAAGGACGACCACGCCGGCCGACATCAACAGTCCGGATTGCAGCCAGAGTTGCGAGCGGCGCTCGCGCTGCGCGTAGTACGCGGTGACCAGCGCTCCGCCGAATCCGCCGATGCCGGCCGCCGAGACGGCCCAACCGAGGCCCCGCGCTCCCGCGTGCAGCACGTTCACGGCCAGCGCGGGAGCGAGTTGGCTGTACGGCCGGGCGAAGATTGCGGTGACCAATTGCGCGAATAGGATCCAGCGCAGCGCCGGATGCCGGACGATGAACGCCACGCCGTGTCGCATGGCGGCCGGCATGGACTCGCCGCGCGCCGCGGACGGTGGCGACGGACGCATCATGATCACCGCCACGACGACCGCCAGCGTCGCCGCGGCGTTGAAATAAAACGCTCCGGCAACGCCGACCCACACGATGAGCAGACCGGCGAACGCAGGGCCGATGACCGCGGGCGCATTGAACGCGATCGAATTGAGGCCGACCGCGTTGCCGACGTATTGACGATCGACGAGCAACGGCACCCAACTCTGGCGCACCGGCGAATCGAATCCGTTTGCGGCCGAGTTGACCGCCGAAAGAACGACGAGGCTGAGGAGGTCGAGCCGGTGCTCCGTCGCCAGCACGGCCAGGAGGAGCGCCGCTAGCGCCATGGTGGCGTTCGTGACGAACAAGACGCGCCGGCGCGGCCAATGATCCGCCACCACGCCGGCGAGCGGCGAGAGCAGAAGCACCGGTACGGCGCGAGCGGCGCCGAGGATGCCGAGCTCGAGCGCCGCGCGGTGCGGCGAGCCGGCCATGCGCGCCACGAAGAAGCCCATCGCAGTGAACTGCATCCACGTGCCGAGGTTCGAGATGAGCAGGCCGAGCCAGAGCAGACGGAAATCGCGAAAGCGCAGCGCGGCGAAGATCGAGGTGCGGCGGCCGGCAGCCTCTTCGATCACGCGCGGCGTGCGTGGACTGCGGCGACAATCAGCGCCGTGCTCTGCGCGGCATCGAGGCGCGACGTGTCGACGCATAGATCGTAGGCGCGTGCGTCGCCGAACCTCACGCCATACCATTCGTGGATGTACGCGGCGCGGGCACGATCGACGCGATCCACCTCCACCTGGGCCACCTCCGGCCGAACGCCGGTCGCCTCGACGATACGATCGACCCGCCACGCGCGCGGCGCGTGCATGAACACGCGGAGCGCGTCGGGACGAGCGCCGAGGATCGCATGTGCACCGCGTCCTACGATCACCGCGTCGCCGCGCGCCGCATACTCGCGCACCGCGTCCTGAACCGCGTGCAGCAGCGCCTCGTCGAACGGCGGCTCGGCCGACGCCTGCGCCAGCTCCGGCGTGGCGCGCTCGAGGCTGCTGAGGAGGCGCTCCCCCAGCGAAGGCTGCGCGTCTTCGTTGGCCTCTACGTCCCGCGGCGTGATGTGCAGCCGCTTGGCGACCACGACCGGGAGCTGCTGATCCACGTACGCATAGCCGAGCTCCGCGGCGACGCGCGCTGCGATCGCGAGGGCTCCCGATCCGTACTCGTTGGAGACGGTTATGATCACCGGAAAAGGAGTACGCAAGGCCGAATGTGCGGGTCCTGCCGATCGTAGAAACGCGCGACCTGCGCAAGGTCTTTCGCACCCCTAAGCGCACGCCCGGGGCCCTGGGCGCCCTGCGCTCTCTCTTCTCGCGCGAATACGAGGAGCGGGTCGCCGTCGACGCGGTGACGTTCTCGCTGGAGGCGGGCGAGCTCGTCGGCTACATCGGGCCGAACGGAGCGGGAAAGTCCACGACGATCAAGATGCTCACCGGCATCCTCGTTCCGACCTCGGGCCACGTGAGCGTGGCCGGCCTCGTGCCGTGGAAACAACGCAAGGAGAACGGCCGCAACATCGGCGTCGTGTTCGGACAGCGCAGCCAGCTCTATTGGGATCTCCCGCTGGTGGAATCGTTCGAGCTGCTGCGCGCCATCTACGGAATTCCGGGGGACGAGTATCGGCGCAACCTGAGCGAGTTCGTCGAAATCCTGGAGATGGACGCCTTCCTGCGGACGCCCGTGCGTCAGCTCTCGCTGGGCCAGCGCATGCGCGGCGATTTCGCCGCGGCGCTGCTGCATAGCCCCCGGATCGTCTATCTGGACGAGCCGACGATCGGCCTCGACGTGGTCGCGAAGCAGGCCATCCGCGAATTCATCGCGCGCATCAACGCGGAACGCGCGACGACGATCGTTCTCACGACGCACGACCTCGCCGACGTTGAGCGCCTCTGCCGCCGCATCATCCTGATCGATCGAGGAACCCTGATCTACGATGGCGACGTGGAGCGCATCAAGAGCGAGTATGGACGTTTCCGTACGCTCGTCGTCCGGTTCAGCGATCGGGTAGAGCCCGAACTGGACGGGGCGCAGCTCGTAAGCAGCGAGGACTCCACGGCGCGTTTTCGCTTCGATCGCAATGCGGAACGCGCGGATCTGCTCGTGCGACAAGCGAGTGAGCGTTACTGCGTCGAGGACGTCAGCTTGGAGGAGCCGGATCTCGAATCCATCATTCGCCGCATCTATGTCGAGGGATACGAGCGGCAACCGCAGGAAGACGCCTCATGATTTTTTCCAGCGGTACCAAGCGGCCAAAGATTCACTCCAGCGCGTACGTGGCACCGACCGCGATCGTGAGCGGCGAGGTCACGATCGGCGCGGGCTGCGCGGTGCTCCACGGCGCCGTCGTCACCGCCGAGGGCGCGCCGCTGCGCGTCGGCGAGCAGAGCGTCATCATGGAGAACGCCGTGCTGAAATCCAGCGGTGGCAAAGCGCTCGCCTTTCCTCTGAGCGTCGGCGCGCGCTGTATCGTCGGCCCACATGCGTACGTCGTCGGAGCGACGATCGGCGACGGATGTTTCATCGCGAGCGGCGCGCGAGTCTTCAACGGCGCTACGCTGGAATCGGGCAGCGGCGTCGCACTTGGCGGGATCGTCCACGTCAAATCGCGCCTGCGCGCCGGCGCAAGCGTGCCGATGCAGCACATTGCGTTCGGAGATCCGGCTACGATCTACCCGCCCGAGGAGGCGCCGGAAATCCACGCTAAGATAAACTTCTTCGCCGACGTCTTCAACCTCGAGCCGCGCGACGACGCGCGCGGGCGCGCCGCGGAGGCATACTCCAAATTTCTGCGCAAGGCTCACGCGCAGGATTCGGCGCTCGAGGAGCACCGGAACGTCAAGCCGCCCCCGCGGCGTTCGGGCGAAGAGCCGCCGCAAACGCAGGCGACCGAGGTCGACAAGGTCGTCGACGTCATGATGCTCGAGCTCGAGGAGATGGAGCACCGTCGCCAGGAGGCCATCAAGCGACAGAAGAGCCGCTGATGCGAGTGCGGCCTTACGTCGAGTTTGCGCGCAAGGCGTTCGCGCGTGAGGCGACCTACCGCATGGAGGTGCTCACCGAGATCGGATCGCTCGTCCTCCGCGTCTATATCCTGCGATCGCTGTGGACGGCCTTGTACGCGCAGAACGCCGCGCCCATCAACCTGCCTCTCCATAGCATGATCACGTATGCGACGATCGCCATGCTCATGTCGCTGATCCTCGAGGTGGACGGCACGCGGCTGATACGCGAGAAGGTGCGCGAGGGAACGATTGCGACGGATCTGATGAAGCCGATCAGCGTGCCGCTGTATTTCTTCAGCGACGGGCTCGGCCAGACCGTCCTGCACGCCGTCCTCGTGATCCCGTCGCTCTTTTGCGCGCTGCTGTTGGTGCGCATCGACGTACCGCCGCCGGCGACTTTCGCGGCCTTCCTGGTGGCCTTCGCGGTCGGCTACGGCGTGAACTTCTTCTTGAACTTCCTGATGAATAGCATCGCGTTTTGGACGCTGGAAACGTTCGCGGCGCAGCTGATCGTCCGCTGGGCGTCCGATCTGCTTTCCGGACAGATCATTCCGCTGACGCTCTTTCCGGGAATCGTAGGCCGCATCGTCTTTGCGCTGCCCTTCGCGGCGATCTACTCGACGCCGCTGCTGATCTACGTCGGCGTGATCCCGCCGGAGCAGTGGGGGCCGAGCATCGCGGCGCAGCTCGCGTGGCTGGTCGTTTTCGCTGCGGCCGCGTCGCTCGTGTGGCGCGCGGCCTCGAACCGCGTCGTCATTCAGGGCGGCTGACGCCGGGCAAGTCCCAGAGCACCAGCTCGCCGGCGCCCGCGACTTCGAGTCGGGCGACGCCGTGCAGACGCACCGAATCTCCGGCTCCGAGCGCGGTGCCGTTGGCATCGACGGAGCCACTCGCGACGAAGAGAAATCCGTACCGCTTCGGCGCGAAGTCGACGGCAATCGGCGTGCCTTCTGCACGCGCGACGCGCAGCGTCGCCCGCTGGGTAATGCGAATCGGCGCCTCGACCTCCGGCTCTCCGCTGACGACTGCAAGCCAGCGGCCGCGGCGCTCGTTTACGTCAAACGCCATTTGCCCGTACGACGGATCCGTGCCCAATCTTTCTGGTATCACCCACATCTGCACCAGGTGCAGCGGATCGACCGCGCTGTCGTTATACTCGCTATGCGTGACGCCCGTGCCCGCGCTCATGAACTGCACTCCCCCGGGGCCGACGACGCCATGATTTCCCATGCTGTCGCGATGGGCGAGCCCGCCGGACAGAACGTACGTAACGATCTCCATGTCGCGGTGCGGATGCGGCGGGAACCCGGTCCCCCCGGCGATCGTGTCGTCGTTGAAGACGCGCAGCGCGCCCCAATTTATATTGCTTGGATCGAAGTACTCCGCGAAGCTGAACGAATAATAGGTGTCGAGCCAGCCGTGATGGGCGTGCCCGCGCTCGCCGGATCGAACGACGGCAAAGGCCGGTGCGGCGGTTTCCATGCCGCCTTGACCCGTTCAAATAGGTACGAGGTTGCGCAGGCGTCCCAGCAAGAGGTGATAGTACAGCATTCCGCGCACCGATCCGAGGCGTTCGAGCAGCGCGGTCTGATCGATCGCCGCGTTCCCGGAGAGCAGCGCGAGGCTTCGCGCCACCCCCGAATCGCGGAGGGGGAAGACGTCGAGACGCCCGAGGCCGCGCAACAGCACGACCGCCGCGCTCCAAGGGCCTATTCCTCGAATGCCGCACAGCCGCTGGGCCGCCTGGGCCGTCGTGAGCGAGTCGAGGCCGGTCTCATCGATGCTTCCTTCGACGAACGCCGCCGCCGCAGAGCGAAGGTGCCCGATCTTATTGCGCGAGAGTCCGGCGCCCGCGAGCGCCGCGTCGCCCGCGCCCAGCCAGCGACCCGGCGGCGGAAAGGCGAAGCAGCGAACGCCGCCGGCGGTTGCGGCATCGCCCAGCCCCTCCACCGCGCGACGCATGATCGACGCCGCGGCATGAATCGAGATCTGTTGGAACACGATGGCGTGCGCGCACGCCTCCCACAGGCTCGGATAGCGCGGGGGCTTGAGCCCGCGCAGTGCCGCGGCGATCGGCCGCAGCCACGCGATGCCGTCGCTGCGCCGGTACCACTCTGTGAGGTCGGCTGCAGTGCCGAGCAAACGTTCGACCGTGGGCGCCCAGCGGTCGGGATCGCGCCCCGTCGCGCGCAGCTCGATCGCCGAAGGCCCCGCGGCGCGCACCGCGAGCAGCGCCGTCGCTTCACCGTCGGTCACAGCGCGATAGTACGTGCCGCCGTCGACGACGTCGACGACGTTGCTTGCGAGCCTGCGCAAGGCATCGACCGTCAGGTCGAGGCGAAAGGGGCCGCGAACGGGGAGGCGCAGCGGAGCACCGAAGCGCCTCGCTAAGGGACTCAATGCTTCAGGCCTATCTGCAATACTGGCGCATCAACTTTCTCACGCTGCTCGAGTACCGCGCGAACTTCGTGATGTGGTTCGTGTTCACCATCGCGTATCACGGGGTTGCGCTGGGCGCGTTGTACGTGACCATGCGGCAGTTTCCATCGATGAACGGATGGAACTTCCGCGAGGTATTCTTCCTCTACGCACTCTGGATGAGCGGTCACGAGCTGCACAACACGCTCTTCTTCACCGTGGTCAGCGTCCCCGATTACGTGCGCGAGGGCCGCTTCGACCGCTTCCTGGTGCGCCCGCTCGACACTCTCTTCCAGGTGCTCACCGTCCCTCAGCAGATCGTGCCGGACGGCCTCGTTCTGGCGATCGCGACGCTCGCCGTAGCGACGGCGGCCGCCGGCGTGCGGGTCGATTCGGTCTTTGTCGCATTCGTGCCGCTGGTCATGCTCGGGGGTGCCTTGATCGATCTGGGCATCTCGCTCGCCGTCGCCACGGCGTCGTTCTGGTTCGTTCGCGTCGACACGCTGCGCTGGGTCGTGATGTCGCTCGAGCAAGACTTTACCCGCTATCCGATCAGCATCTATTCGCGCGGTGTGCGCATCGTTCTGGCATTCGTACTGCCGTTTGCGTTCATGAACTACTTCCCGGCCACGTATTTTCTGCAGAAGGCGGATACCGGGCTGCATCTGAACCCGGCGGTCGGCCTGCTGACGCCGGCGATCGGGCTGGCCTGGCTCGCGGCGTCGTACGCATTCTGGCTCGTGGGTCTGCGTCACTATCAGGGAACCGGTTCGTGAATCGCGGCGCGTTCGTGGCGTCGCTCGGCGCCCTGCTCGCGCCGCGGCGCGCCGCCGCCGCCGAATCGCTGAACGGGCGCGTTCACGCGATCGCTCGCGACCTGCCGGGCCGGATCGGCGTGTACGCGCGCACCATGGCTCCCGGACCGCCGCTCGTCGCCTACGGCGCGACCGAATATTTTCCGACGGCCTCGACGATCAAGCTGCTCGTCATGGCGACGGCCTACGCGCGCGAAGAGGCCGAGCCCGGAGCGCTCCAAGCCCGAATCACATTCAATCGCAGCGAGCTCATCGGCGGCTCCGATTTCATGACGGACGTCGACGACGGTCGCGTTTTCACCGTGCGGGAGCTCATCACGCCGATGATTCAAGTGAGCGACAACACTGCCGCGAATCTTCTCATCGGCCACCTGGGCGTCGCCGCAATCAATGCGATGGGTCGCCGCGCCGGAATGGAACGCACGCATCTCGTACGGAAATTCCTAGACTTCGCGGCGATCGCGCACCATAACGACAACGTGTCTACCCCGGCCGATATGGCGCGCCTGCTCTACGTCATGGAACGCGGGGCGCGCGAGCGCACCCGAACGATTCTCTCTCCGCAGCATTGCCGCGCGATGATCGCGATCATGCTCGGTCAGACCGATCGCGACGGTATCCCCGCCGCGCTGCCGCGCGGCACGTCCGTGGCGAACAAGACCGGCGAGATCGAAGGAACCCGCGACGACGTCGCGATCGTCGAACCGTACGGCGATTCGCCGTTCGTCCTGGCGATCATGACGCGCGACGCCTACGATTACGATGCGGCGTACGCCGCGATACACGCCGTCACGCGGATCACGTACGCCGCCGCGGCTCGGACGTTCGAATAGGCCCGCCTTCGTCCGGGCAGCGGTGGAGGCGGCAGCCGTAGGCTTGGTCGCCGCCGAGCACGGCCAGCTTTTCCACGCGGCGCAGCCGCTTGAACCGCGCCTCCTGCGACTTCGCCGCCGCAAACGACGCGGGGTGCCAGCACGCTAGGAGGCTGACCGGCAGACGGCTGCGCGTGTATTTCGCGTCGCCCCGGCGGTGCGCCGTGAGGCGGCGGGCGAGGTCCAGCGTGGCGCCCGTGTAGAGCGAGCCGTCCCCGCAGGCCAGCACGTAGACCGTGGGTTTAAAGCGCGCCGGTTGCGGAAGAATAGGTTCGGTCGACACGCTATGGACGTTCTTCGTCTCAGTATTCCACCGCTGCCCCGCTTCGCCGGCACCGCGCGCACGGCGTTCTGCCAATTCGCCGGCCTGCACGCGTTGCCGACGGCCGACCTGGAAAACCTGATCTTCGCGCTCGGCGAGGCGCTGGCCAACGCGATCCAGCACTCAGAGACCGCGCAGGCGATCGAGGTCACGGCGCACGTCAGCGGGGATTCGATCGTCGTGACCGTTAGCGATCGGGGGCGCGGCATCGCCGCTCCTCCGCAAGGCAGGGTCTCGTTTCCGAGCGTGTTCGCCGAGGAGGGGCGCGGCTTTGCGATCATGCAGCGCTGCACGGACTTTGTCGAGGTCGACAGCGAGCCCGGAAACGGAACGGTTGTGCGATTGGGCCGCTATCGCCGCCCCGGTCAGGAGCTGGGCACCGCATCGTAAAACGTTGAGACTATGAATCTCAACGTCGCAAGCGCGGCGCTGCTGGTGGCGGCGCTGGGAGCCGATCAGGCGATGCCGGCGCTTCCTCCCTACGCGCCCATATCCGTCATGGTTGACGCGGTGCAAGCCTCGCGGCTCAAGGGCACGGTCGACCGGCTCGTCGCGTTCGGCACGCGCAACGATTTCTCCGAGACGACCTCGACGCCCAGCCACGGCGTCTTCGGCGCGCGCGACTGGATCGCGAAGCAGTTTGCGGCGATCGCCGCGACGGCCGGCGGACGCATGAGCGTCGCGCTCGACACGTACCGCCAGGCGAAGACGCCCAAGACGCCGCGGCCCGTGCTGGAGTCGAGCGTCGTCGCGACGCTGCGCGGCACGATGCCCGGCCGAGTCTACGTGATGTCGAGTCACTACGACGATTGCGACGGACGCTGCACCGACGGCATCGGCACCGCGCCGGGTGCCGATGACAACGGCTCGAGCGTCGCGGCCGTGCTGGAGGCCGCGCGCGTCATGGCGCCGACGCGGTTTCGCGGGACGATTCTGTTCGCGTGCTTCGACGGCGAGGAGCTGGGGCTCTGGGGTTCCGATCACTTCGCACACGAGCTCGCCGCCCGCAAGACGCCCATTCTGGCCGTGCTAAACAACGACATCATCGGCAACTCCATCGGCGGCGACGGCGCGTCGGAACCGAACATCATCCGGGTCTTCAGCGAGGGGCTTCCCGCGGGCGCGGATATCGCGCGGACGAACCTCGTCGGTTCGGAGAACGACTCCCCGTCGCGCGAGCTGTCACGATTCATCGCCGATGTCGTTCCGGCATACGTGCCGGATCTGCGGGTGCGTCAAATCTTTCGCGCCGATCGCTTCATGCGCGGCGGCGACCAGGAGTCGTTCCAAGCCGCCGGATACTCCGCCGCGGTCCGTTTCGTAGAATCCCACGAGAACTTCACGCATCAGCATCAAGACGTGCGGGTCGAGAATGGGATCCAGTACGGCGACCTTCCGCAATACATCGACTCGCAGTACCTGCGCCGCGCCACCCAGGCCAACGTCGCGGCGCTCGCCACGCTCGCTCTCGGGCCGGCCGCGCCGACCGGCGTGCAGATGGAGCTGCGGCGGCTGGGCTACGACTCGGCGCTGCGCTGGAAGCCCGTAGCGGGCGCCGCTTCCTACGAGATCGTGTGGCGGCGCACCGATGCGCCGCAGTGGGAGAACGCGCGTAACGTGGGAGACGTTACCGCGGCAACGGTCCCGGTCTCGAAGGACGATTTCGTGCTCGGCGTGCGCAGCGTGGATGCCGACGGGCTTCGCAGCCCGGCGGTCTATCCGGTGGCCGTGCGCGAGTAGCCGTGCGCGGCATTACGCGGAGCCCTGCGAGGCGCCGCAGAAGTAATCGCGCATGGCGGCGAGCGTCTCGTCGACGTCCCGCGGCGTGTGCTCGGTCGACACAAACATCACCTCGTTCTGGGAGGGCGGCAGCAGGATGCCGCGGTCCAGCATCGCGCGGTAGTAGGCGGCATACGCGGCGTTGTCCCCGGCGTGCGCGTCGTCGAAGTTCTTTCCCGCCGGGCCGGCGCGAAACTTGAAGTCTACCACCGATTCCTGCTGCACGACCGCGTACGCGAGCCCGCGATCGGCGAACAGCGCGCGTATGCCGCCAGCGAGCCGCTCCGCGACCGCGCGCATCGCGGAAAAGTATTCGGGATGCGCCTCGAGCAGGTCCAGGACGCGGTGCGCCATCGCCACGCAGAAAGGGTTGCCGCCGTGCGTGCCGCCCGTAAACACCGCGCCGTCCGGCGCCAGCACGGCCATCACGTCCTCGCGGCCGCCGAAGGCCGCGATCGGAACGCCGCCGCCCATGACCTTGCCGAGCGCGGTGAGGTCGGGCACGAGTCCCGCGCGTCCTTGGGCCCCGCGCAGCCCGAACCGCAACCACGTTATCACCTCGTCGAAGATCAGCAGCGCGCCCCACCGGCGCGCGCGCTCGTGCAAGGCTTCGAGAAAGCCCGCATCGGGGGCGACGAATCCCATGTTGCCGGCGATCGGTTCGACCAAGATGGCGGCGAGCTCGTGCCGCGCTCCTGCGGTACGCGCGTCGACCGACTCGAGGTCGTTATAGCGCGCCACGACCAGATCGCGCCGCACGCTCTCCGGGATCCCGCTGCGAGCGCCGCCGCTTCCGGCGGAGGCTCCAGCGTCGAGCAGCGCCAGGTCGAAATGCCCGTGATATGCGCCCGCGAATTCGAGAATGCGCGAACGGCCCGTGAATGCGCGTGCCACGCGGACCGCGCTCATCATCGCCTCCGTACCCGTCGTCACGAAACGCAGGCGCTGCATCGACGGTAGGTAGCCGCGAATCCGCTCGGCGAGCCGGACCTCCTCGACGTGCGTCGTCCCCCAGACGAACCCGCCGGCGGCCAGCGCGTCGAGTCCCACGACCAGCGCGGGATGGCTGTGCCCGAAGAGCAGCGGTCCGTAGGCCATGGTGTAGTCGATATAGCGGCGTCCCGCTTGATCGTAGGCGTACGCACCCCGCGCGCCGGCCTGGACGAACATCGGCCCGCCGACGCTCCACGCCGAGCGCACCGGCGAGTCGCAACCGCCGGCCAGCACGGCGCGCGCACGCTCGATCTGCATACCCTCGCGCGGTTCGCAGGTTCAACGGAGAAGCCATGCCCGAGATGCAGAGCCCGATTACCGCTCAGACGAAGATCGACGAGCTCGTCGCGACCCTTCCGGTCGCCGCGGACGTGATGCGCGCGTTCGGGTTGGGCTGCAGCGGATGCGGCGTGAGCAAGTACGAGACGATCGAACAGGGCGCCCGCGCGCACGGGCTGCGGATCGAACCGATTCTCGCGGCGCTGGAGCGCGCCGGCGCGACGGGCAGCGTGCCGCCGATCGCGGATGCCGACCGGCAACCCCTGCGGCGCGCGCCCGGCGAGTTCGCGAAGCGCGCCGCGATCGCGCACACGATCCCCGTCATGTCGGGAAAGGGCGGCGTGGGCAAGTCGCTCGTCACCGCGCTGCTCGCGATCGGGCTGCGCCGCAAGCATTACCGAGTAGGCATATTGGATGCGGACATCACGGGACCGTCGATCCCGAAACTCTTCGGCTTGAATCAACCGATGACGATCGTGGCCGATCCGCTCAAGAAAACGCCGCAGGGCCAGCCGCAGCCGCTGATCACGCCCGCGACGTCGCGCAGCGCGATCGAGATCGTCAGCGCGAACTTGTTGACGGATCGTGAAGACACCGCGATGATCTGGCGCGGGCCGATCGTTGCGAGCGTCATCCGACAGTTCTACGAGCAGGTGATGTGGGACGATCTCGACTTCTTGCTCGTCGATCTCCCGCCCGGCACGTCGGACGCGCCGCTCACCGTCCTGCAGTCGCTTTCCATCGATGGCGTCGTGCTCGTCACGATGCCGCAGGCGCTGGCCACGATGATCGTGCGCAAGGCGGCGAACCTCGTGCACCAGCTGAAAAAGCCGATCCTCGGCGTCGTCGAGAACATGTCGTATTTCGTCGCCCCCGACACCGGCACGCGTTACGAGATCTTCGGGCCCTCCTACGCGCAGCGCGTCGCGGACCTCGCGCGCGCCCCCGTCCTGGCCCGGCTCCCGATCGACCCGAACAAGGCGCGGCTCGCCGACGAGGGACGCATCGAGGAGCTCGACGACGCCATTTGTGACGAGCTGGCCGGGCGGCTGCTCGATGCGGTCGCCGCGCATCCTAAGCCCAAGGAGACGATCTCCATCGTTTAGGAGCGCGCCGGTTTAGGAAAACAAGCCGGCATGGCCGGCAAGTATTGGTCCCGCGACGTCACCGAAACCAGCAACGCGCTCGATCTGGAGTCCGGCGTCTTCGCGAGTGACGATCCCAAGGCCATCGCGCGTTCGTTGAAGCGATCCGCCGAGCGAAGCAAGCGAAAGAAGAGCTCGTCGTATCGCTCCGCGATGTCGATGCTGACTTTCTACATCAATCGAGCCGGGAAGAACCTTCCCCGCAAGCGACTGCGCGTTCTGCAACGAGCGAAGGAGGAGCTGCGCGCCGAATACGGCCGCGCATGAAGATCCGCCACCTCTTGCTGGGCCTCGGCGCCGGGCTGACCGCCGGCTACGCGTTCGCGCGCGCGATCGAGGCTGCCGCCGAGCTGCGCAGGCCCTCGCCGCCGCTGCCGAAGGACGCCCTCGCCTACGCCCGCGCCCGCCGGGCGCTCGAGCTGGCCGACACCGCCCGTAACGTCGCCGGCACGCTCGCGTTTGCGTATGGACCGCTCGCGCGCGCCGCCGATCGAGCCACGAGCTTCGTGTCCCCGTGGCTGCGCCCCGCGGCATACGTCGTGCCGCTCTCGCTCGCCGCAGCCCTCGTCGACCTTCCGGCGTCGTTCGTCCAAGAATACACGCTCGAGCGGCGCTTCGGTTTGAGCGACCAGAGCCGCGCGGGGTGGCTCGCCGACTACGTCAAGAGCGCGCTAGTCGGCACGGCGCTCGTGACGCTCGTCGCATCGCTGCTCGGCGTGGCGGTGCGGCACGCTCCACGCGCGTGGGTTTGGATCGCGAGCGCGGGCGCGTTTCCGCTCTTCGTGATCGGCAACCTCATCGTGCCGATCTACATCATGCCGCTCTTCAACGCATTCGAACCCGTGGTCGGATCGCTCGAGGGGCGCCTGCGGAAGCTGGCGACGCGTTTCGGCGTCGGTGACGCCGCAATTCTGCGGATGGACATGAGCCGGCAGACGCGCAAGGCAAACGCCTTCGTCACGGGGATCGGACGCACGCATCGCATCGTCCTCGGCGACACGCTCATCGCGGCGTTTCCCGAGGACGAGACGGAGTTCGTAGTCGCGCACGAGCTCGGCCATTATATCAACCACGACACGTGGCGGCTCATCGGGATCGGACAGGTCGCGGCGACGGCGCTCTTCACGATCGCGGATGCAGCAACGTCGCACGCGTCCCGCACGGAGGAGCGCTACCGCGCCCTGCTCCTCGTGCGTCTCTATGCCGTCATCCTCGCCGCATCGCAGGTCTTGCGTCCGCTGCTCTTCGCGTTTTCCCGGTCGCGGGAGTGGGCGGCCGACCGCTTCGCGCTCGCCGCGACCAACGATCCGCAGGCCGGCGCCGCGGCGTTCCGCCGCCTGCGCGAACAGAACCTCGCGGACGAAGATCCGCCGCGCTGGTACGAGCTCTTCTTCTCGTCCCATCCGTCGCTGCGTGCGCGCATCGCCGCGCTGGAAAAAGCTTAGAGCGGCATTACAGCAAAATGGACGACGGGCGCGTGCGAAGCCACGACGCCACGTCCGTCTTCGGCGTGACGTACGTTCCCGTTCTCAGCTCTTCACGCAGCTCGCCGAAGAGCCCGAAGCCCTCCGCAAACGCATCGTGTTTGTGGATCGATTCTTCGTTGACTTGGCTCGCGAAGACAAACGTTTCGTCGCCCAGGTCCGCGTACATATCTAGTGCGCGAGCCAGGATGCCGCGCACCACATCTTCGACGAACTTCGGATTGTGATGGGCCTTGTTGACGATGAAGAACTCGTCCGGCCGCTTCAACAGGTCGTACGTCTCGCTCGACATCGCGTTCTCGACGATCTCGACGAGATCTTCGGCCCGGATGGCATCCGCATGCCGCTCCTCGGCACCGAGCAGGATCGAGCCGCGGCCGCGCTGGTTATGGGTGGCGACGGGGAGCGTGTCGAGCGCGCGCCGTGCGTCCGCCTCGCTAAAGCCGGCGTCCACGAGCTCGTGCAGCGAGTGTTCGCGCATCATCGCCTGCGCGCACGGGCACGCCGTCATGCCCTCCGCTTCGACGCCGACCACTCGACGCGTACCCGATCGGTCCGCATGGGCGATGCCGATCAGCGTGTAGGTCTCCTCGCCGCGCTTGCCGCTGACCGGGGTCCAGCGCTCTAGGCCGAAGTTCGCGCGGAGCCGCACGTCGGCGCGTATAGCGCGCTGGCTGCCGACGACCTCGCGGGCGATTGCCTCGGCGAGCCGCTCGATGCGCGCCGGCTCGCTATCGCGCGCCAGCACGTCGAGGGTCGCCTCCTCGAGGATCTCGGCGAAGCGCGACATGTGCACGCCGGCCTTGTCGGGAGCAAGGTCGGCGACCATCGAGAGCTCCCCGTTGTAGACCCGCGCGTGGCCGTCTACCTCGAGATGGAGCACGCGGCGCACGCCCGCGACGCCGGCGCGATCGAGCGCGAGACGGATCTCGGGCTCTTCCGATTGACGGTCGGTATCGAAACGCAGCCCGCGCTCGCGGCGGCGCACTCCTCCGTCCGGCGGCGGCGCGACGATGTGCGGCGCGATCTCCGCCAGCGGCGCGACGTTGTAAGGACGCACGTCGAGGTGCGGCTGGACGATCGCGCCGTCGAAGACCAACAGGTCGACGTCGATCGGCCGGGGCGCGAGGCGTCGCGTGCCGCGAGCGCGGCCGACCGCCAGCTCGACGTCGCGCGAGAAGCGCCTGAACGCCTCCGCGTCGAGCTCCGAGCGCAGCGCCGCGGCGACGTTGAGATAGGCCGGCCCCTCCGCTCCGTGCGCCGCCGCCGATTCGAAGAAGGAGGACACGGCGATGATCTGCGCGCGGGCGCGCAACCGCTGCAGCGCTGCGAGAATGTTTCCCTGCCGGTCTCCGAGATTGGATCCGATCCCAACGTAGAGCTCGTGCACGATCACACCTTCGATGGGAATTCACGACGATCCCAGCGTAAGTCTGCGAGATGCAGCGCGGCGGCGTCTATCCATACCTTCTCGATCCGAAACTGACGACGCAGGTGTGGGGCGGCGACGAGCTCGTGCGCATCTATGGAAAGCACGGCGATCCGAACGCTCGACTGGGAGAGTCGTGGGAGTGTTGGGACGCCGATCCCGTGACCAACGGCGCTCTCGCCGGCTCGACGGTCGCGGATCTGCGCGCCGAGCTCGGCGCAACGCTGCTCGGCGATCTCGATCCGAAGCAGATCTTTCCCGTGCTCACCAAGATTATCACCGCGCACGATTGGCTGTCGGTGCAGGTGCATCCGGACGACGCATATGCGCAGCGCGTCGAGCACCAGCCCTTCGGCAAAACTGAATGCTGGTACGTCATGGACGCGCAGCCCGGCGCCGAGATCGTCTACGGGTGGACGCGCGAGACGTCGCGCGACGAGTACGAACGCCGCGTCGCCGACGGCACGCTCGGGGAACTGCTGCGAAAGATCCCAGTGAAGACCGGCGACGCCGTCTACATTCCGCACGGCGTCGTGCATGCGA
Source organism: Vulcanimicrobiota bacterium (assembly GCA_963723485.1). Lineage (GTDB taxonomy): Bacteria > Vulcanimicrobiota > Vulcanimicrobiia > Vulcanimicrobiales > Vulcanimicrobiaceae > Cybelea. The sequence continues at coordinate 1,050,284 of CAVRQS010000003.1, forward strand.
TCGGACCCGGCGTCACCGTTTTCGAGACGCAGCAGGCGTCGGATTTGACCTATCGCATGTTCGACTACAACCGCCTCGGATTGGACGGTAAGCCGCGCGAGCTGAACGTGCGCAAGGCCGCCGACGTCTTGAAATACGCGGCCGAATCCGGCGGCACGCTCTTGCAGATTCCCTACACGTTCGAAGGACTCGAGCGCACCGCGCTGATCGCGGACGCCCATTTCGTCGTCGAGCGCGTCATCGCGAGCGCGGAACCCGCGACGATGGCAACCAACGGACGGCCGTTGATCATCATGTCGCTCGACGCGCCGCTGGAAGTGACGAGCGGCGAAGCCGTCGTAACGCTCGGCGCCTACCAGACCGCGTTGATCGCGGCGGGCTCGCAGTGGTGCACCGTGCGCGCCGCGCGCAACAACGCGCCGTTCATGTTCGTGACGCCGCCCGCGAACCGTGGGCTGCTCGCCGAGCGCCTCATCGCCGCCGGGATCGCGCAAGAGCAGATCGATCGCTTCATGGAACAGTTCTGACGGCGCTGGCGGCCTGGGAGGGCGCGCTGGCACCGGGTCAGACGCGCGATCCAAACGGCAACCTGGTACTCGGAGAGATCCCCGCGCAGCGCCTCGCGGAGCAGTTCGGGACGCCCCTGCTCGTCGTGAACCTCGGCGTCGTGGACGCGGCGCTGGACGCGCTCGAAGGGTGCGCGCGTCCGCTCGGCATCGGGATATCCTACGCCGCGAAGGCGTTTGCGACGGTCGAATTCCTGCGCTACCTCGCGCGGCGATCCGTCGGCCTCGACGTCTGCTCGCTCGGAGAGCTCGTCACCGCTGAGCGCGCCGGCTTTCCGGCGGAGCGCGTGACGCTGCACGGCGCCGGGAAGGACGACGACGAGCTCGTCGCCGTCTGTCGCGGCCGAGCCGGCTGCGTCGCCGTGGACGGAGTCGAAGAACTCGCGCGCCTCGCGCGCCTGTCGCGCGACGCCGGATCGGCGGAGGTTCTGCTGCGCCTCAACGTCGGCATCGAAGCGCACACGCACGACTTCCTACGCACGGGCGGCGACGATACCAAATTTCGGAATTCACCGGCGCGACGAGGCACTGGCGGTCGACGCGTTGCGCGAATCGCCGCAGCTGCTCTTCGCGGGACTCCACGCCCACGTCGGGTCGCAGATCTACGAGTCGTCCCCGTACGTCGCGGCCGCACAAGAGCTCGTCGCCGCCGCGGCGCGCTTCGCCGCCGCGGGCCTCCCGGCGCGGCGCATCGTCATCGGCGGCGGATTCGGCGTGCAGACGCGACCGGGCGAACGATCCGAATCGCTCGACGTGAGTGCGACGTTGCGCGCGGCGATCGAATGCGTCGCGCGGGACGCGCGCGAATGCGGCATCCCAGCGCCGCGGGTCGACATCGAGCCCGGGCGGGCCGTGATCGGGCCGGCCGGAACCACGCTGTATCGCGTCCTGGCCATCAAGCGTCAAACGCAGCGCACTTTCGTCGTCGTCGATGGAGGCATCGCCGAAAATCCGCGTCCCGCGCTCTACGGCGCTTACCACCACGTCGTGCCGGCCGCGGAGGCGGGCGGCGAGCCTGCCGAGGTCACGCTCTGCGGCCGATCCTGCGAAAACGACGAGCTCGGGATCGTAACGCTGCCTAGCGGGCTGCACAGCGGCGATCTGCTCGCGATGTGCACGACGGGCGCCTACACCTACAGCATGGCCGGAAACTACAACCGCTTCCCGCGCCCGGCCGTCGTCGCCGTGGCCGGCGGCGCGCAGCGGCTGCTGGCCCGGCGCGAGAGCATCGACGACGTCCTGCGCAACGACGCGTGACGGGCGGCGGCCGGATGCATCCGCGTAGCTTCCTCGCGCGTTGATACGGGCGTATGGAGACGCAAACTGCAACCTTCGCGGCCGGCTGCTTCTGGGGCGTCGAGGCCGCGTTTCGCCAGCTCCCCGGCGTGCTGGACGCCGTTTCCGGGTACGCGGGCGGCCACGCCGAGAATCCGACGTACCAGCAGGTCTGTGGCCACAGGACGGGTCACGCCGAGGCAGTCGACGTGACGTTCGACCCGAAACGCGTCACCTACGAGGAGCTCTTGAATCGCTTTTGGCAGATCCACGACCCCACGCAGCTCAACCGCCAGGGCCCGGACGTGGGCGATCAGTATCGCTCGGCGATCTTCACGCACGGCGCCGAACAAGAGCGCGCCGCGATCGCCTCGCGCGATCGCGAGCAGCAGCGCTATGCGCGTCCGATCGAGACGCAGATCGTATCCGCGCCGCGATTCTGGCCCGCGGAAGAGTATCATCAGCACTACTTCGAAAAGAACGGCGGCGCCGCGTGTCACGTCATTCCCGGCGGCGCCCGATGAGGCGCGCGCAGTTCGTGACCGCGGCCGCGGCCCTGGTCGCCGGGTTCGGCCTTGCGCTTCGCGGACGAGCCGCCGAGCAGGCCTATGCGGTCGCGCACAGCGACGCCGAGTGGATGGCGCTCTTGGGACCGCAGCGCTTTGACATCTTGCGCCGCGGGGGGACGGAGCCGGCCTTTTCGAGTCCTCTGATCGGTGAGAAACGCGCGGGGGTCTATCGCTGCGCGGGCTGCGCGCTGACGCTGTTTACTTCCCGTGCGAAGTACGACAGCGGCGACGGCTGGCCGTCGTTCTGGAGCGTCCTGCCGAACACGACGCGAACGCAGAACGACTATGCCTTGATCGAGCCGCGCACGGAGGTGCACTGCCGGAGATGCGGCGGACACCTCGGGCACATCTTCGACGACGGTCCTGCCCCGACGCATCTGCGCTACTGCATCGACGGGCTCGCGCTGCGCTTCGTGCCGAACGCCGCCGCGTCGTAGCGCGGCGCATGCGGATACTGATCACCAACGACGACGGAATCGATTCACCCGGAATTCGCGCGCTGACCGAAGCGCTCGGCAGCGAGCACGCCACCGTCGTCGTCGCGCCGTCGGGCGACCGCAGCGGGGTTTCACACGCGATCACGGTGGACGAGGCGATCACCCTCGAGCGCCGCGAGGATTGCGGCTGTCTCGCCTTCTCCTGCTCCGGAACGCCGGCCGACTGCGTGTTCCTCGGATCGACCGAACTCTCCCCACGCGCGGATCTCGTCATCAGCGGCATCAATCACGGCCCGAACCTGGCAGACGACGTGAACTACTCCGGCACCGTCGCCGGTGCGGTCGAAGCCGCACTCCTCGGGATCCCGGCGCTCGCGGCCTCGCTCGCGTGCGACCATGCGGAGCCGCTCGGACGACGTTACTGGGAGAGCGCGGCGGAGATCGTGCGGCGCTGCATCACCGCAGCCTTCGACGGCCTGAGCGACACGACGCGCTACTGCAACCTGAACGTCCCGAACCTGCCGCTGTCGCAGATTCGCGGCGTCGCCGTCACGCGTCTCGGCCGCAAGCGCATCTGCGGTCGCATGGTCGGACAAGAAGGCGGCGGCACCACGCGCTACTACCGCGCATGGGAATCGCCCTTCGAAACGGATCGCGACACGCTCGGCACCGACATCGGCGCCGTGCACGCCGGCTATGCGAGCCTTACGCCGCTCCTGCTGGATCGGAGCGCGCCGGTGACGCCGTCGCTGGACTGGCTGCGCCTCGGGAGGCTGCGCCCCGCGAACTCGGCGATCGGCGCGAGCCGGCGCATCAAACTCTCGAACTGATCGCAATCGAGCGACTGCGCGCCGTCCGAGAGCGCGTTGGGCGGATCGGGATGCACCTCGATGAGCAGTCCGTGCGCGCCCGCGGCCACGCTCGCGATCGCGATCGGCGGCACCAGCCGCGCAATCCCCATCGCGTGCGACGGATCGACGATCACCGGCAGATGCGTCATCTCTTCGAGCAACGGTATGACCGAGATGTCGAGCAGGTTGCGCGTCGCGACGTCGAACGACCGCACGCCGCGCTCGCACAGCACGACGTCCTCGTTGCCGCCGAGCAGCACGTATTCGGCGGCCAGCAGCCACTCCTGAACGGTCGCCGATATGCCGCGCTTCAACAGCACGGGCATGCGGGTCTGACCGACCTCGCGCAGCAGCGGGAAGTTCTGCATGTTCCGCGCGCCGATCTGCAGCATGTCCGCGTACCGCGCGACCTTCTCTACGTCGCGCGGATCGAGCACCTCGGTCACGACGCCCAGACCGAAACGGTCGCCGGCGCTGCGCAGCATCTTGAGCGCCTCTTCGCCGAGCCCTTGGAACGAGTACGGCGACGTGCGCGGCTTGTAGGCGCCTCCGCGCAGCACGTTCGCACCGGATTGGGCGACGCCGCGGGCGGCGTCCTCGAGCTGTTCGCGCGATTCGACGCCGCAGGGGCCGGCGCAAATCGCGACTTCGTCTCCGCCAAACGTCGCACCGCTGCGCAAGCGCACGACCGTCCGTTCCGCACGCGCATCGCGCCGGACCAAGCGGTACGATTGCGGTACGTTCACCCCTCGCTCCACCTTCCTCGCTTCGACGAACCCTGGGCGCGCCTCATGCCTGCTCTTACTAGGGGCGTAGGGAACGACTGTTCCCCTGCGTGAATCAGGGCGGCAGTGGAGCACGTTGCGGTTACCGGAGCCGGAGTGGTATCGCCGATCGGCTGCACCGTCGAGTCGTTCTGGCGCAACCTGGTCGACGGGAAGCGCGCGATCGCTCCGATGGGTGACCGCGCGCGGGTGTCGGGCAACGCGCTGTGGGCGGCGGTACCCGACGACTTCTTGGCGCACACGGGGCTGCCAGCGACGGCGCTGCGAAACACCGATCGCTTCACCCAATATGCGATGGTAGCCACCGCAGAGGCGCTGCGGCGGGCGAACTACGATCCTCCCGCGCGACGCACCGCCGTGATCATCGGTAATACGATGGGCGGCTTCCCGCTGGTCGCGGACGCACAGACGCGATTCGTCGAGGGCGGCGGGCGCGCCGTCACCCCTAAGCTGATGGCGCTCGTCATACCGAACATGGCGAGCGCGCTGATCGCGATACACTGGAGGCTGCACGGTCCGCAACTCGCGATCAGCACCGCGTGCGCGTCGTCGCTCGACGCCATCGGTCTCGCCGCCGGAATGATCGAGCGCGGCGAGGTCGACGCCGCGATCGCGGGCGGCAGCGAGACGCTGCTGAGCCCACTGGTGTACGAGAGTCTCGTTCGCGCCGGCGCGCTTTCGCGCAACGGCGACGCGAACCGCGCGTCGCGGCCTTTCGACGTCGACCGCGACGGCTTCGTGATGGGCGACGGCGCCGCGGTGCTGGTGTTGGAGCGCGCGGAGCAGGCCGCGGCGCGCGGCGCCGAAATTCTCGCCCGCATCCGCGGATACGGATCGGTCGCGGACGCCTATCACATCACGTCGCCCGATCCATCGGCGGAGTACGAGATCGTCGCCATGCGCGACGCGCTCGATCGCGCCGGCGACGCTGCAACGGAGTGCCGCGTCGTGTACGCACACGCTACGGGCACGAAGGTGGGCGATGCCGCGGAATCGCGGGCCATCGACAGCGTGTACGGCGGCGACGGCGCGGTCGTCGTTACCTCCATCAAGGGCCACATCGGTCACAGCATGGCGAGCTCGGGAGCGATGTGCGCGATCGCGGGCATCGTCGGGATGCACGATTCCCTGATACCCCCGACGATCGGAACGGAGCGCCTCGATCCGGCGACGCGCTTCGATCTGGTCAGGTCGCGGCCGCGCGTGCACTCGTATTCGGCGTTTCAGGTGAACGCGTTCGGCTTCGGCGGACAAAACGCTTCGCTCGTCGTATCAAGGTAGCACGACGATGAATCTTCTCGTCAAAGGAACGAGCGGACCGCTGACCGGCGAGGTCGAGGTTCCGAACTCGAAATACCACGCGCACCGGGCGCTCATTCTTGCATCGCTTGCTCAAGGCACGAGCAGGATTCGCGGCCTGTCCGACGCCCGTCACGTGCAATACACGATGGACGTGCTGCGCGCGCTCGGCACGAAGATCGAGGCGGACGGTCAGACGCTGGTCGTGACCGGCGGAGCGTACCACGTGAAGCGCAAGGTCGTCTCGGTCGGGAGCTCGGGTTCCACGCTCTACTTCATGATCGGCCTCGCGGCGCTCGCGGACGCGCCCATTACGCTGACCGCTCAGAAGTATTTCCGTCGGCGCCCGGTCGGGCCGCTTCTCGACGCGCTCGCCCACATGGGCCTCCGCTTCGAGTCTGCCAACGGCTGCCCGCCGATCGCGATCGAGCCCGGAAAGCCGCGCGGCGGGACGATCGTCATTCCCGGGACGCTCTCACAGTGGATCTCCGGCCTGCTGCTGCTCGCGCCGTTCGCGCGCGAGCGAACCGTGATCGAGGTCGAGGGCGAGCCGAACGAGCGCCCGTATATCGCGTTGACGGCGGAAATGATGCGCGAGTTCGACCTGCACGTGCGAATCGCGCCGGACTTCCGGCGATTCGAGATCGAGCCGGGACAGATTGCGCGGCCCGCAGCCGTCGAGCTCCCGCCCGACATCGGCTCGGCCGCGTTCGGGCTCGCCGTGACCGCGATTCACCCGTCCGACGTGCTGTTCCGTGGTCTGCAGAAACTGCCGGGCGAGCTGCCGGATCACCCGGAAGGCACGTTTTTGGAGATCGTCCAAGAGATGGGGCTGCCGATGGCGTACGACGCGCAAGCGCACGCTGTGCGCGTCAAGCACGACGGCGTCGACCTCCGGGGCCTGCGCGTCGACTGCCGCGACATCCCCGACATGCTGCCGATTCTCTCGACGCTCGGCACGTTCGCGCGCGGCGAGACGGTGCTCGAGCACATCGAGCACGTCCGCCTCAAGGAGTCGGATCGCGTCGCCGCGATGCTGCAGCTCAACCGAATGGGCGGGCGGCTCGAGCTCCACGCGGATCGCCTCGTCGTCCACGGCGTCCCGCAGCTCTTCGGCGCGCGGCTGTCGTCCTTCAACGATCACCGCATCCTGATGTCGCTGGCCGTCGCCGCCTCGCGTGCCGACGGGCAGAGCACATTGACGTATCCGAACGCATATCGCATCTCGTATCCGCGCTTTCTGGAGGCGATGCGCGGCATCGGCGTTCCGATGTCGATCTCCGACGGACCGGCCAACGCTCGACGCGACAACCCCAAGGCGCACGCGCCGATGCTCAAGCCGGAGCGCGCGGCTGCGCTCACGCTCCCCGAGCTGCTGATCCGGCAGGCCGCGGCGTCGCCGGCGGAGCTGGCCGTCGTCGAGACACGCGAGGGCCCCGACGCTACGGCGACCTGGGCCGAGCTGCGCGATCGGGTCGACCGTACTGCCATGCTGCTGCTGCGGCTCGGCGTGCGACCCGGTGAGGCGGTCGCGTATCAGCTGCCGAACGGCATCGAGTTCGTCGTCGTCACGCTGGCGGCGCTGCGCGTCGGCGCGATCTGCTGTCCGTTGATGCCGATCTTCCGCGAGCGCGAGGTCGCCTTCTGCCTGCGGCGCTCGCGCGCGCGCGTTCTCTTCGTTCCGGACGAGGCACGAGGCCGCCGGCACGCCGCCGAGATCGCCGCGATGCTGATCGAGGCCTCGGCCTTCCGCGGCAACCTGCCGCTGCAGCTCGAGCACGTAATCGTCTCGACCAGCGGCCGCAGGACGCACGCACTTCCGGCGCCCGACAACTCGGACGCGCCGGTGCACTGGCTGCGCTTTCAAGAGGCGCTTGCGGGAATCGAAATCGACGCCAAGCTACTCGACGCGCGGGCGACCGTGCCGGCGGCGCTCGCGCAGCTGCTCTTCACGTCGGGCACGTCGGGAGAGCCCAAGGGCGTGCTGCATCGCAACGACGTCTTGATGCGCGCCGCGGCGATGGAAGCCGAACACTTGGGGCTCTCGGGCGAGGATCGCATTTTCGTTCCGTCGCCGCTCGCGCATCAGACCGGTTTCCTGTACGGGATGTGGCTCGCGATCCTGATGGGCGTCCCGCAGATACTGCAATCCGTCTGGGACGCACCGCGCGCGCTGCGCGCGCTCAACGACTGGGACGGCACGTTCGTGCAAGCCGCGACGCCGTTCTTGGCCGATCTCGTGAAGGCCGTCGACGAAGGCCATCGTCCGCCGGCGGCGCTGCGCATCTTCGTCGCGACGGGAGCCGCCGTGCCGCGCGGACTCGCGGAACGCGCCACCCGCGTTCTCGGCACCGCGGTGTGCGGCGCGTGGGGCACGACTGAGTCATGCCTCGGATCGCTCTCCGCGCCGGGCGACGAGGCCGCCAAGGTATGGGGCACGGACGGCCGCGCGCTGCGCGGCATCGGGCTGCGCATCACTGACGCGCAAGGACGCTCGTTGCCCGTCGGAGAGGAGGGTCACTTCGAGGTTCGGTCGCCGACGATGTTCGAGGGCTACGCCGGTCACGCCGACTGGACGGCGTCGGCCTTCACCGGCGACGGGTGGTTCCGCACCGGCGACCTCGGCGTCATGGACGAATCCGGATACATCCGTATCACCGGACGCGTGCGCGACGTGATCAATCGCGGCGGGGAAAAAATCCCCGTCGCGGAGGTCGAGCAGCTGCTCGGGGATCATCCCGCCGTCGACGACGTCGCCATCGTCGCGATGCCGGACGCGCGGCTCGGCGAGCGTGCCTGCGCCTTCGTCGTGGTTCGGCCGGGTGCGCGCCTCGATTTCGACCAGATGCAGCACTATCTCGACGCCTGTCAAGTCGCGAAACAGTACTGGCCCGAGCGGCTCGAGATCGTTACCGATCTGCCGCGCACGCCCTCCGGCAAGGTGCAAAAATACGTGCTGCGCGAACGCGCCAAGACGCTACGACCCTCGACGCGAGTTCCGGAGAAGATTTCGTGAAACAGCTCGAGCGCGCCGGCGTTTTCGACGAAACCGCGTTCGCGCGGCTGAAGGACGAGATCGCGGCCTACGTCGCGGGACCCGGTGAGGCGTGGGCCTCGCGCATCGAGTCCGAGAGACGCGTGCCGCTCGAGCTCTGGGAGGAGCTGCGCGAGCGCGGCTACCTGTCGCTCGCGGCACCCGCGGCATACGGCGGGCGTGAGATCCCGTTCGTTCGGTATCTGGAGCTGATCGAGCTCTTCTCGATGTCGCACGCGTCGATCCGCATGATCGTCCACGTCGTCAACGGCACCTGGCGCGCCATGGATCGCTTCGCTACGCCGGAGCAGCGCCGGAAATTCGTCGTCCCGTCGGTGCGCGGCGAGATCAAGATTGCGTTCACGCTGACCGAACCGACCGCGGGAACGGGCGCGGATCTGCGCTGCAGCGTCGAGCGCGAAGGCGACACGTACTACCTCAGCGGTGAGAAGCACCTCATCACGTTCGGCACGATCTGCGACTACTGGCTGCTCTTCGCTCGCACGGCCGGAACGCGCGGCGCCGACGGAACCGTCGCGCTCCTCGTGGACCGCGGCGTGCCGGGCGTCACCGTGACCGCCATGGACGAATCGATGGGCGTTCGCGGCACCGATCACGCGCGGTTGACGTTCGCTCGCGCGCCGGTTCCGGTCGCACATCGGCTCGGCGCCGAGGGCGAGGGGCTGTCGGTCGCGCTCGGCGGCTTCCTGACGCCGAGCCGCATCTCCGTGGCGATGAGCTGCGTCGGATTGGCGCGGCGCGCGCAGGAGCTCGCGATGGCCTACGCCGCCAAGCGCGAGACGTTCGGCAAGACGCTCGCACGACGCCAGGCGATCCGCTTCATGCTCGCCGAGAACGCGACCGATATCGAGGCGGCGCGGCAGCTCGTGCTGCACGCGGCACGCCAGTGGGAGGCCGGCGCGGCGGATGCCGTAATGCTCTCGTCGATGTCGAAGCTGCAGGCGGTGGAGATGTTGACTCGCGTGACCGACAAGGCGCTCCAGATCCACGGCGGCATCGGCTTCTGGCAGCCGAATGCGATCGAGCGCGTCTATCGCGACGCCCGCGCGCAGCGCTTCGAAGAGGGGACCAATGAGATCCAGAAGACCGTCATCGCGCGCGAGCTCATCGACGGGGGCCGCGCGTGAGCCGCTTCGACGGAAAGGTGGCGCTCATCACGGGCAGCTCGCGCGGAATCGGGCGAGCCCTGGCGCTCACGCTGGCGCGCGAGGGCGCCGCGGTAATCGTCAACTATCAGCGCAACGCCGAGATGGCGGCGCAGGCCGTGCGCGAGATCCAGGCGCTGGGTTCGCGCGCCATCGCGGTGCAGGCGAACATGGAGAGCACCGACGACATCGACCGGCTCTTCGAGCGCGTCGAGGCCGAGTTCGGCGGACTCGATCACTTCGTCTCGAACGCCGCCGCGAGCTCGTTCAAGAAGATCGCCGACCTGAAGGCGCACAACCTGGACCGCTCGTTCGACCTCAACGTCCGCGCATTCGTCCTCGGTGCGCAGCGCGCGGTCAAGCTGATGCAGCACGGCGGACGCATCGCGGTGCTTTCCAGCTACGGCAGCATTCGAGCCTACCCGACGTATGCGAATCTCGGCTCGAACAAGGCCGCCATCGAGGCCTGGGTGCGCTACATGGCCGTTGAATTCGCGCCGCACGGCATCAACGTCAACGCCGTCAACGGCGGGTTGATCGACACGGAGTCGTGCGCGTACTTCTATCGCAACGTTCCGGGCATGGCGCCGATCGACTCCGTTCTCGCGAAGATCCCGAAAGGGCGCATGGGAACGACTCAAGAGGTCGCCGACACGATCGCGTTCCTGCTCGCGCCTGAGTCGGAGTACGTCACCGGCCAGACGATCTGCGTGGACGGCGGGTTGAGCGTAATCGCGCCGCCGTTCTACTCCGAGACGTCTCCGCCGCTCTCGCTCGCCTAGAGAATCTCTACGGCGTGCCTTCGAGCGATCCGTTCGCGCACGCACTGCGCCCCGGCACTATCGGAACGCTGACGCTGCGCAACCGCATCATCATGGGCTCGATGCATATGGGGATCGAGTCCGACGGGCCCGCACTCGCGGCGTTCTACGCCGAGCGCGCGCGCGGAGGCGCCGCTCTGATCGTCACGGGCGGATCGTCGGTTAGCCGCGTCGGAGCCGGCGGGCGCAATTACAGCTTCGTCAACGACCCGCACGGCGCGCCGGCGCTCCGCGCTGCTGCCGATGCCGTGCACGACGCCGGCGGACGGATCGCTCTGCAGCTGTTTCACGCCGGACGCTACGCGTTGCGCGCCTCGTTCGGACTCCAGCCCGTCGCGCCCTCGGCCGTCGCATCGCGCTTCTCTCCCGACCCGCCGCGCGCACTGGAGGACGCGGAGATCCACGCGACGATCGGCGACTTCGCGCGCGGCGCGGTCCGCGCACGCGAGCTCGGATTCGACGCCGTCGAGGTGATGGCGTCGGAGGGTTATTTGCTCAACCAGTTTCTGTCGCCGCTGACGAACCGGCGCGACGACGTATGGGGCGGAGACTTGGAGCGGCGGATGAACCTACCGCGCGCCGTGCTGCGCGCGATTCGCGCGCAAGCCGGCCGCGACTTTGCCGTGATCTTCCGCATCTCCGGCGCGGATCTGATGCCCGGCTCTACGACGCAAGAGGAGACGCTGCGCTTCGCGACGGCGCTGGCATCCGACGGGGTCGACGCGTTCAACGTCGGCATCGGCTGGCACGAGTCGTCGATACCGACGGTGCAGCAGATCGTGCCGGGCGGCGTTTGGGTGCGCTTCGCCGCCGCCGTCAAAGGCGCGGTGGGCGGCGTGCCGGTGATCGCCAGCAACCGCATCAACAGCCTCCACGCCGCGGAAGACGTGCTCGCCGCGGGCAGCGCCGACTTCGTCTCGATGGCGCGGCCGTTTCTGGCCGACGCCGCGATCGTCGCCAAGGCCGCGCGGCCCCAGCTGGTCGACACGTGCATCGCGTGCAATCAGGCCTGCATCGATCGTTCGCTGCTCGACGAGCCGGTATCGTGCATGGTCAACCCGCGCGCCGGGCACGAGCGCGAGTTTCCCGAAATCCCCGTCGCCGCGCATCGCGCGCGCCGGTTCGCCGTCGTCGGCGGCGGGCCGGCCGGAATGGAGGCCGCCCGTGCTCTCGCGGCGCTCGGTCATGGCGTGGAGCTGTTCGAAGCCGACGGGGAGCTCGGCGGCCAGTTTCGCATGGCGCGGCGCGTTCCGGGCAAGCGCGACTTCGGCGAAACGATCCGCTACTTCACGAACGAGCTCCCGCGGTTGGGGGTGGTCGTCAACCTGAACCGGCGCGTTGGGGGCGCCGCGGCGCTGCGCGGCTTCGATGCCGTCGTGCTCGCGACCGGAGTCGTTCCGCGTGCCGCGCGCGTGGCCGGCAGCGATCTGCCCAGCGTGATCTCATACGCGGATCTCCTGCTCCACGACCGCGACGTCGGCGAACGCGTGGCGATCGTCGGCGCGGGCGGCATCGGCGTCGACGTCGCGCACTATCTGAGCTTCGGCGAATCGGACGTCGACGAGGGCACCCGCTTCCTCTACGAGCAGGGCCTCGCCGCCCCGTCCGGCGGCGCGATCGTCGTCGCCGGTCGAAAGCGGGTCGCCTTGATGCGTCGCGGCACGACGATCGGCGAGCGCATCGGCAAGACGACGCGCTGGGCCGTCCTTCGCGCGCTTCGCGCGGCGGGCGTCGAGACGCACACGGGCGTCAACTACGAGGCGATCGTCTCGGGCGGCGTTCGCATCCGCGACGCCGACGGGAACGCGCGCACGATCGAGGCGGATACGGTCGTCGTCGCCGCGGGCCAGGAGCGCAACGATGTGCTCCTGGCCGCGGTTCACGAGCTCGGCGTGCCGTACCGCGTCGTCGGCGGCGCCAAGGACGCGGCGGAGCTCAACGCGGTGCGCGCCTTCGACGAGGGCCTGCGCGCCGCGCACGAGCTCGCCCGCGCGTTTTAGTTAACGTACGGGTCGTCGACTGCGATCCGGTAACGGGAAGGTCAGCGCCGGCAGTGCGATCCCTTCCGGCGTGATCCCTAAACTCGGTTCCTTGACGCCCGACGCGATCAAGACCTCGGTGCCGATCTGTTCGGAGCTGAGTTTTCCCCAGTTGCCCGCGCTCATTGCCCAGCCGTTGGCATAAGTGTCGTTCTTGTATGCTTCGATGATGCACGCGAACCAGAACTGGCCCTTGGCCAGACTCCGCATGTAATACGACGCCTTGTACGAGTTGTTGAATCCCTGCACCGGATCGAGGTTCGCGAACTTTTCGATGACCGCGATCGAGTGCTCTCCCTCGCGCTTGCCGCATTCCGCAGGCATCGTCGTCGAACCGATGACGCTAAAATCGTCGGAATAAAGCGTCTTTGGCAACGCGCCGTTTCTCGGATACCAGTCCGGCACCTTGACGGTGCCGCGTTTGAACGGCAGCGGCTCGCGGCCCTCCGAGCGAACGTCGATGTATCCGCCGCTGGGCAACTCGAAAAGCTGCGTCAGCTTGTTGTATCCTAGCGCGCGCTCGGAGAGCGTATAGCGCGACGGCTTGTCGAGCGACACCTGCGTCGTGGCCGCATAGTTATCTTGGATTTTCCGACGGCCGAGGTCCGCAAACGACAGCTGGCCCGAATACGTCCCATCGGCGGCCTCGGTATAGGCATTGTTCTCGTCGAATGCGCCCTTGCCGGAGAGCTCCTGGTCGACATACGACGTGTGGGCGGCGGCCGCGCTCCAATGGTTTCCGGTCGTCAGCGGAAAGTCGAACGAGTTCTCTCCGTTTGGGTACGTGTCGGCGCCCGTTTCACTAAACGGCCCTTGCACGTAGGTAAAGTCGTCCGACAGAATGATTTGCGCAATCCCGCCGTCGTGCGGAAGAAATCCGATGGCGCTGTGAAGGTTCTCAACGTATCCCGTTTTCGAATCGATCCGCTCGAGAACGTTGTAGAGGCTCTTCTTTTTCTGGTCGAGCACAAACTTTACCGTCGTCACTCCGTCGTCGCTTCCGGGCGCGGAGCTCGGCATGGCGGTCGGTCCCGACCAGGTCTTGGTGACCCACTTGTTCGTGTAGGGATAGGGGATCGTGACCGGTGCCCTCACGGGCGGCGTGGCCTTCGGCGCCGGAAACGGTTGGTGAAGCGGCGCTTGGGCGCCGGGCGGAAGGGCTGTTCCGCTTCCGCTCTGCCCCGAGCATCCGGCGATGCCAAAAAGCAAGGCGACGCCGAAGGCGGCGCCGATCCGAACGTTGCGTTGCATGTGCAACTCCTTTGCGTAGCCTGGGGGTAGGGGCTCCATTATACCCTGCGGCCGGCGCCGCGATCACGCCGTCCGAGCAGCGCGACTATTTCGCCGCGACGCACGGCGAAGCAGAGCGACTGCAACGCGCGGACCTTGCCGTATGACTTGGCGACGTTGTGGAAGGCGAGAATCGTTTCCACGCCTACCGAGCTTCCTTTAGCAGCGTCTGGAGCTGCGTGACGTGGGCCTCGAACGCACCGCGGCCTCGCTTCGTGAGACGATAGCGCGTCAGGGGACGCCGGTTGACGAAACTCTTCTCCTCCTCGACGTAGCCGGTCTCGACGAGCTTGCTCAGGTGGGCGCCGAGATTCCCGTTGCTCACGTCGAGCGAATGCGCCAGCTCCGAGAACGCGACCCAATCGAAGTTCAGGAGCTCCGCGATTACGCCGAGACGCACTTTAGAGAGCAGCAGCTCGTCCACGTACGAATCTATTCGCGAGCGAGCAGCTCGCCGACGCCGAATCCGCCATAACCGGCCAGCATTCCGGCGGCGAGAACATAGCCCGCGAAACTAGGAGCAGCGAAGTTCGCCGCGCAGGCATGGTTCGACCGCGTCGACCGCAGCCTGGTAATTGGAGCGCAGAATAATCTGTTTCATAGACTAGTCTATAGAAACACGGGCGTGCGGAGGGCGTCAAGCCCCCCTTCGCCCGCGGAACGGCGTTGACGGTAGGCGCGATGCCCTGGTATCGTACCGAAGTCATGTACGCGATCATCGAGTCCGGCGGCAAGCAGCATCGAGTCGCCGAGGGCGACGTCATCCGCTGCGACCTGGTAGCGGGCGAAATCGGATCCGAGATCACATTCGACCGCGTGATCCTCGCGGGAAGCGGGGACGCGGTCAAGGTCGGGAGCCCGATACTGGACGGGGCGACCGTCAGCGGCACGGTCTTGCGCCACGCCAAGGACAAAAAGATCCTGGTCTTCCGCTATAAGCCGAAGAAGCGCGTCCGCAAGCTCAATGGCCACCGCCAGCCGTACGCCGAAGTCAAGATCACCAAAATAACGCTTCCCTAAAGGACGAGCGCCCTGCTCGAGGTTATCTTCTACCGGGACGAACGCGATCGCCTTGCCGGCATCTGCGCGCGCGGGCACGCCGAGTTCGCGGAGTACGGACAGGACATCGTCTGCGCGGCGGTCTCGGCCGTTTTGCAGGCGGCGCGACTCGGCCTGCAAGAGCACGCCCGGATCGAGCTCGAGGCTCGCCAGGCGCCCGGCGAGCTGCGTTTGCTCTGGCCGCAGGAGCGGCGCGACCTCGCGAGCCTGCGTGCCATCGTCGCGACGGCGGAGCTCGCGGTCGCGCAAATCGCCCGCCGCTTTCCCGACCACGTCACGCTGCGGCGCCGCCGCGTCGCACGTAAACCGGGAGGCTCGGCCTCCGGACGGGTAACAAGATTGGCAAACCGAAGGAGGCGGCACGATGTCTGAGAGTTATCGCACCACGTCACACGACCAGCCATGGTCAGGCAGTCCGGGCAACGGATATCAGAGCGGCGAGAGACCGGCGCACTCCGGCGACGACGCGGGAGAGGCCGGTAAGACCGTGCTCGTCGGCGTGCTGGGCGGCCTCCTGTCGGCGGCCGGCTACCTGATCTACCGCCGGCTACCCGACGAGCAGAGGGAACGGCTGCACGCTCAGGTCCGCCAGATCGTGCAGCAGCGCATCACGGAGATCCGTCAGAACTTCAATATTTAGGGCTTTCGGCGGGCCGTTCGCTCTCGGGAATGTCGGGCGGCGGGGGCTTGGGCGGCAGCGGCGGTTCGGGACCTTCGGCGGCGCGCTCCATCTCGGCGATGAAGGAGTGGGACGTGCTCTGAACCTCGCGCATGAACCGGCCCGCCTGGCGCATGACTTTGGGCAGCCGGTCCGGCCCGAAGAGCAAGAGCGCGAGCACGGAGACGACGAGGATGTCGGGCACCGAGAACATCGGAGCCTATCTTTCCGGGGGCATTGCCGGACTTCCGCCGCTATCGGGGGGAGGGCTTACCTCGGAACCCGTGCAAGCATCAGGACCCGCCCGTGAAGATCATTTATACACGCGGCAACCGCACCGAAACGCTGGCCTCGCTGGCGACGTTGCGGAAGATCCTAAACCGGTTCGTTGCGCATCGCGTCTTCTACGAAGTGTCGAGCCGCAGCAAACGCGGTCACGAATTCTTTTCCGCAAAGAACGTGTTCGTCGTGGGATTGATCGAAGTGACTAACTTCGACCACCTCAAGATCCTCATCTTTGATGCAAACAGCCAGACGCACTCGGTCGAGATCATCAATCCGCAGACGATGCGAATATACGACGAGCTGCCGGGCCGCGGATTCGCCGTCTCCTTCATCAGCGGCGACTCGAGCGGCGTCGAGACGCGTTGTTACATCCGGGACGAGGGCGAGGAGAGCGATAAGATCCACGAGCGGACCGCGCTCGAGAAGATCACCTTGCCGCAGCTGTTCGAGTACCTCGAGGAGATCACCGCGGCCGAACCCGCCTCCAAAAAGTCGAAGCACTAGCGCGCGAACGCTGCTCCAGCCTCTGGGCTTGGCGCAGCGCTCGAACCGAGTCCGCGATGCGGCCCAATCGCTTGTATGCGACTCCGAGGTTGAGGTGCGCGAGGGCGTACTCCGCGTCGCTCGCGATGGCGCGCTCGTAGTGCGCGACCGCGGCGAGTGCGTCCCCATCTTCGAGCAGCATGTTGCCGAGATTGGTGAGGGATGGGGCATAGCCGTCAACCGATTCCAGCGCGGCGGCGAAATCGGCGCGGGCGAGCTCGCGCCGGTCGAGGCCGATGCGCGCGACGCCGCGCTTATTGAGCAGAAAGGCGCGTTCGCGGCGCGAGGACGGACGCTCGAGTAACTCGCCCAACGCCGTTTCGGCGGCGGGGAAGTCGCCGCGCTCCAGCGCGGCGAGCGCGCAAGCAATTGGGTCGCCCTTCCTGAACATCCTCTGAACCTGTATGTTCACGATCGACGTCGTCACGCTTTTCCCGGAGCTCTTCGCGCCGTTCGTAGGCCTATCCATCGTCGGACGCGCGATCGAACGCGGCCTCGTCGCGGTGCGCTACCACCATCTGCTCGACGAGCTGCAGGAGTCCGCGCGCGCCGACGATGCGCCGTTCGGCGGCGGAGCGGGGATGGTGCTGCGCATCGAGCCGATCGCGCGCGTCCTGGACCGGATCGCCGCGACGGCCCCCGCCGGCGAGCGGAGCGCGATCGTCGTGCCGAGCCCGAGCGGGCGCCCGTTCGCGCAACGCGAGGCGGCGCGCTGGGCGCATTCGGACCGGCTGGTCATCGTCTGCGGTCACTACGAGGGCATCGACGACCGGCTCGGCCGGCTCTATCCCGTAGAAGAATGGTCCCTCGGCGACTTCGTGCTGACCGGCGGAGAGATACCGGCACTCGTGTTCATGGATGCGACGGTGCGCCTGGTACCAGGCGTCCTAAGCGCGGAGTCGCTCGACAGCGAATCGTTCGCCGCCGGCACGCTGGATTATCCGAGCTATACGCGCCCGGCCAGCTTCCGCGGCGTGGAGGTTCCGGAGGTGCTCCTCTCGGGGAACCATGCGAAGATCGCCGCGTGGCGTCGTGAACAATCGCGCCTGCGTACCGAGGCTCGGCGGAGGGATTTGCTCGACGAAAACTTGCACCCTCTGCAAGACACGTGATAGCATAGGTCGTTGTGCCGGGCTCGCCGCCCGGCTATTCTTTGCGCCGCTCTTCGCATGGCAGGATTTGCATCATGAACGTCATCGATGTCCTCAACCTCGAGCAAGTCAAGGACGGGATTCCGCAGTTTCGGGCCGGCGACACCGTCAAGGTCTACTCCAAGGTCATCGAAGGCGGAAAGGAACGGACGCAGATGTTCGAGGGCGTCGTCATCGTGCGCAAGGGCGGCCGCAGCGGAGAGTCGATCACGGTGCGCCGGATCGCGCATGGCGTCGGAGTCGAGAAGACGTTCCTGCTGCACAGTCCGCGCGTCGAGCGAATCGAAGTGGGCAAGCGCGGCCTCGTCTCGCGCAGCCGCCTGTACTATTTGAGCGAAAAGGTCGGTAAGGCCGCTCGCATCAAGGAAAAGAAAGCCAAAGGAACCTGACGCGCCGCCCTGACACCGCTCCGGCTCATCGCCTTCGTTTGCATCTTGGGTATCGCGCGCGTCCTCATTTCCACCAGGCCGTTCGCAAGCGGTGCTGCGGCCGCTCCGGCGTCGACGATCCGCGGATATCTCGACGCGCTGATCGCTATTGGGTTGGTCGCGCTGTTCCTGATCACGTTCGTCGTTCGGACTTTCTACATCCCGTCGGTATCGATGGTTCCCACGCTGCAGGTTCGCGACGTCGTCCTCGTCGACGAGATCGCGTATCGCCTGCACGCGCCTGCGGACGGCGACGTCGCGGTCTTCACGCCGCCCGTGGATTCGGGCGGGAGCGACTACGTCAAACGCGTGATCGGCATCCCGGGAGATAGGATCGTGATCGCCGACGGGATCGCCTACCGCAACGGTGTGGCTCTGCGCGAGCCCTACGAGAATCAACCTCCGCGCTACACGCTGGCAATTCGCGACTACGGCATCTACGTGAACGGCCGTGCGCTCGATCCCCATCTCGCCAACGTCCCGCCGCGCGCGATGTGGAGGGCGCCGGACCGCGTTCCCGACGGCTTCTATTTCATGCTCGGCGACAACCGCAACTACTCGGAGGACTCGCACGTCTGGGGCTTCGCGCGGGCGAGCGGACTCGTCGGCCGAGCCTTCTTCATCCTTTGGCCGCTGGACCGTCTGCGCGCG
Source organism: Vulcanimicrobiota bacterium (assembly GCA_963723485.1). Classification (GTDB taxonomy): domain Bacteria; phylum Vulcanimicrobiota; class Vulcanimicrobiia; order Vulcanimicrobiales; family Vulcanimicrobiaceae; genus Cybelea. The sequence goes on from CAVRQS010000003.1 coordinate 1,069,191, forward strand.
TTAGAGAAGTGACGGAAACGTGACGCCCTACGAGCTTCTCGCAATCGTCGCAGTCATCGGCGCCGCCCGCGTGATCCTTTCGCTGCGTCCGGTGGTCGCGGGCTCCTCGGGCCGCAGCACGGCCATCGCGCGCGAGTTCCTGGATCCGTTCATCATCGCAGGGATCGCCGCGTGGGTTCTGATCACGTTCGTGGCGCGGACGTACTACATCCCGTCCGGCTCGATGCTGCCGACGCTGCAGATCCACGACGTGCTCCTCGTCGACAAGTTCGAATACCGGTTTCATCCGCCGCGAGAGGGCGACATCGTGGTCTTCCCGCCGCCCGTCCCGACGCCCGACGATTTCATCAAGCGCGTAATCGGCCGTCCTGGCGACACGCTCCGCATCGCCGGCGGCACGGTCTATCTCAACGGCGTGCCGCTGAAGGAGTCCTACGTCGCCGAAAAACCGAGCTACAGCCTCGAGATCCGCGACTATGGCATCTACGTCAGCTACGGCGCCGGGTGGCAAAAGCTGGACCCCAGCGCCGCCAACGTCCCGCCGCGGGCGATGTGGACTGCGGCCGATCGCATCCCGCCCCACTGCTACATCATGTTCGGCGACAATCGCAACGATTCGGAAGACTCGCACATCTGGGGATTCGCGCAAGACGGCGGACGGTTTGCGGCCGGACCGCGCGGCGGCGCTCCGGCCGGTTTTACCGGACGCGCGTTCCTGATTTTCTGGCCCCCCTCGCAAGCCAAGATTCTGTAGCGCGGTAAGCGAAGTCGCCTTCCGTGGTCCGCTTCTTGCGATGGCGATCGATGGCGAACCTGGCCTGGCAGCTCGCGGTGCTCGCACTGCTGATCGCAGCCTTCTTCGTCCGCCTCCCGCAAGTCTCGGGCCTCTCGATGGAGCCGCACATCCTCTCCGGCGAGTACGTCCTGATCAACACCTTCGCCTATCGGCTAGGGCAGCCTCGGCGCGGCGAGATCGTCGCGTTCCGGCACGAAGGCGATGCCCGCGCGATCTTCATCAAACGCGTCGTCGGCCTGCCCGGCGATCGCGTTCGCATCGTGCGCGGGCAGGTCTTCCTCAACGGCAGCAGGCTCGACGAACCGTACGTGCGGCACGCCGACGACCACAGCTTCGCGGAGACGACCGTGCCGACCGCGAGCGTCTACGTGCTCGGCGACAACCGCGCGGAGAGCGAAGACTCGCGCTTCTTTGGACCCGTGAGCGACGATCGGCTGATCGGGCGAGCCGTCGCGGGCATCTGGCCGCCGCGCATGCTGGGCGGGCTGTGACGCCGTGCCCGCATCGTCTGGGAACTATCCGGGCCACATGGTGCAGACGGCGCGCCGGATCCGGGAGTACTTGCGAATCATCGACATCGTCATCGAGGTCGTCGACGCGCGTATTCCGCGCACCGGCCGGGCGCCGTTGCTCGCACAACTCGCGGGCGAACGCGTGCGCTTCGTGGCGCTGAACCGGGACGACTTGGCCGACCCCGCGACGACGCGCCGCTGGCTCGACGACCTCGCGGAGCACGGCGCGCAGGCCGTCGCGATAGATGCACGAAAACGCGGCAGCATCGCGCGCCTCGCCGCCGCGATCCAAGGCTTCTCGCGACGCGATGGACGCGCCGCCAAAGTCGCCCGAGCGATGATCGTCGGAGTGCCGAACTGCGGAAAATCCACCATCGTCAACACGCTGCTGCGCAGAGGGGCGGCGAAGACGGAAGACCGCGCCGGCGTCACGCGCCAGATGCAGTGGTTTCGGCTTGCGCCAAACGTAGAGGTGATGGATACGCCGGGCGTGCTGCCGCCGAACGTCTCCCGGCCCGCGGCGCAGTGGCGGCTCGCGATCTGCGGTGCGCTGCCGAATAATCGCTACGATCCGGCCGAGGTCGCGGACGAATTCCACAGCTGGTTGGCTGCGCGCCGCCCGCGCACTAACGTCCCCGACCTGCGAGCCTTCGCGGCGGAGCACGGCTTCGTCCGCCGCGGCGGCGCCGTGGATTATCACAATGCCGCACAGTCCTACATCAGCACGTTGCGCGAAGGCGTCTTCGGACGCATCTCGTTGGAGGCTCCCGATGACGCCGAAGCAGCGTAAAGCGAAGACGGCCTACGAACGCGAGCGCCGCCGGCTGCATCGTCTGCACCACTTCGAGAATGCGGCGCGCGAGCGCGGGTTCGTGCTAGTCGGAGGCATCGACGAGGTCGGCCGCGGACCGCTCGCCGGTCCGGTCGTCGCCGCCTGCGTCGTGGCGGAGCGGCCGCTCTTCATCCGCGGGCTGAACGATTCCAAGCAGGTCCGCCCCGAGGTCCGCACCGCGCTCGCCGAGATCATCAAGGTTCGAGCGGCCGCGTGGGCGATCGGCAGCGCGTGCGTCGCGGAGATCGATCGGCTCAACATCTATTGGGCAAGCGTCCTCGCGATGGAGCGCGCCATCGCGGCGCTGCAGGAGGCGCCGCAGTATCTGATCACCGACGCGGTGCGGATTCGATCGTTTGCCGGGCCCCAGGAGCCGCTGATTCGCGGGGACGCGCGCTGCGCCGTCGTCGCGGCCGCCTCGATTCTCGCGAAGGTCCACCGCGACGCGCTGATGGTCGCGCTCGACGCGGAAGACTCCCGCTACGGCTACGCGCTGCACAAAGGCTATTCGACGCCGCATCACATCGAGGCGCTGCGCGTCCACGGCCCGAGCGTCCACCACCGCGCGAACTGGGCGCGCGTGCGCGACGCGCAGCTGGCGCTCGGCCTCGAGTCGGTCGAGGCGATGGAAACACTGGACGTTGGATAACGCCGAAAAGGGTCGCCGGGGAGAGGACCGCGCGAGCAGCTTCCTCGCCGAGTGCGGCTACCGCGTGCTGGCGCGCAACGTTCGGGTACCCGGCGGAGAGATCGATGCCGTGTGCCTCGATGGGCCGACGCTCGTGATCGTCGAAGTCAAGCGGCGTGACTCACGATCGTACGGATCGGCGTTGTGCGCGGTCAACGCGCGCAAGCGTGCGACGCTGCGGCGCGCTGCTGCCGACTACGCGCAGATCGTCGCGCCGACGGCGCGGATCCGATTCGACGTCGTCACGCTGGACGGCCCGCGGCTGAGCCTGCACCGCAACGCGTTTTAGGGCCGTCAGTGCAAACGAAAACCAAGCCAGAGCTGCGCCGCAGCGTCACGCCGTGGGGCTCGTTCTCGTGGGGCTACTCCGACGTCGGTGCGGACATCTTCGTCGGGCTGGGGCTCGTCCTCGCATGGGCCGCCGGCGCGTCGAACGTCGCTTTCCTCTTCGCCGGCATCGTCTACGTGTGCATCGGTCTTGCGTACACCGAGCTCGCGGCGACATATCCGGTCGCCGGCGGCGGACAGTACTTCGTGATGCGCGGTCTCGGCGACATCTTCGGCTTCATTGCCGGATGGGCGGTGCTGCTTGACTTCACGATCGACGTGACGCTCTTCGCCTGGGTCTCCGTCGACTACTCGAGCCAGCTGCTGCCGTCGCTGGTGAATTCCATCCACCCGTGGACCCACTTCGGCGTCGTCCTCGGGCTCGTCGTCGGGCTCTGCCTCCTCAACGTCGTGGGCGTCCGCGAGAGCACGGCGTTCAACGGCGTCGTGTCGGCGCTCGACGTGATCAGCGAGACGTGCATCCTGTGCTTCGGGTTTCTGTTCGCCTTCAGGCCGCATCTGCTGATTCACACGATGCAGGTGAATTGGCCGTCGCCCTATCAGCTCATGCTCGGAACGTCGCTCGCGATCATCTCGTTCGTCGGTCTGGAGTCGATCTCGCAGGCTGCGCAGGAGACGCAGCGGCCGGCCTCGATCATCCCGCGTACGTCGGTGTCGCTAATCTTAACGATCCTGATCTTCGCCCTGGCCTATTCGAATCTCGCGCTCGGAATGCAGCCCTGGCATCCCATCCTCGATGCGCACGGACACGCGCAGCAGTTCTGGCAGATCTTTCCCAACAACGCCGACAACCAGGGCAAGGCCGTCGCGCTGCTCTCGGCGCAGATACCGTATTACGGCGCGTTTGCCGCGCTCTACGTGCCGGTGCTCGGCGCCGTGCTCGTGCTGATCTCATCGAACTCGGGCGTGTTCGGCAGCTCGCGCATCGCCTACGCGATGAGCAGCAGCAACCTGTTGCCGTCGATCTTCCAGCGCGTGCACAGCCGCTTCCGCACGCCCGCGGTATCGATCGTCTTCTTCTCCACGGTCGCGGTGATCGAGCTGCTCTTCGCGGCGGCCCCGTCGCTCTATCCGCACGTCGCCGCGCTGTACGGCCGCTTCTTCCACGGGGAGAACGGGCTCGAATTCCTTGCGGACCTCTACGCCTTCGGAGCGGCGACGAGCTACTCGTTCGTCTTCCTCGGCCTGATCGGGTTGCGCCTCACCGACCCGTTGAGCCCGCGCAAATTCAAGATTCCTTTGAACGTGCCGTTTCGCTTCCGCGGAGAGCGCGTCGAATTCCCCATCATCGGCGTCATCGGCTTCATCGGGATCGTGTCGATTCTGCTCTTCACGCTGCGCACGCACGCGCTCGGGCGGATCTTTGGCCCGAGCTGGCTGCTGCTCGGCCTGATCATGTACCTCATCTACCGGAATCATCGCCGGCTTCCGCTGCTGCGCTCACAGCGGCGGGATTGGCGCAACGCCCAGACCGAAATTCTGCGGCGGTCCGGCGAGCTCGAATTGATGGACGAGTACGTGGCGAACCTCAAGGCCAGCGACGCGCGGCGCGCTGCGGGTGGGACATAGCGTGCTCCTGATCCGCGCGATGCTCGCGCTCGCTATACTGTTGTGTGGGCTCGTCATCCTCGCGCGCATGCTGACAGCCGCACGCGAAGGCGGGTTCGCGATCCTGCCGGGCGTCGTTTTGGGGGCGGCGATGATCGCGCTTGGAACGCACCGCCTGGCGCTGATTTGGCGCGCTCGAGGCTCGCATTAATGCCGACGGCCGAGCTTCACGTCACCGCAAGCGGCGCGTTCGTGGCGCTCTTCATCGCCGGCGCCGTCGGGTCGACGCTGTGGTGGATGCTCCATCCGCCGCCGTCCCACGTGCAGCAGATTGCGGCGAAGGCCGAACACGAACTCGAGCGGATGGTCGGCAGCTTGATTGTCGTCTTCTCGCCCGACATCGACTCGGCACACATGATGGCGCTGGCGGTCAAGCTCGCGCGCGGCGAGCGATCGGAGCTGCTCGCGCTGTACATCATCGAGGTCCCGTATACGCTGCCGCCGGATGCGGAGATGACGTACGAGGAGCGCCAGGCGCTCGATGCTCTGGGCGCCGCCGAAACGATCGGCAACAAGAGCTCTGTCACCATTCGAACCGAGACGATCAAGACGCGATCGACCAAACAGGCGGTCCTCGACGTCGCGAAACGGGAGAAGGCGCATCTCATCATCCTGGGCTCGTTCCGTGAGGGCAAATACAGTGGTGCGCCCCTGGGGCGCCTCATCGAAGAGATCGCAGCGGATGCAAAATGCGATGTGCTCATCGGCGTTGAAGGTAAACACGGTACGCTGCTCATCGATGAAAGCGTCCAATCCAGCTCGTAAGCCGTCTGATCTGAGAGGAGCTTTGTGAACCTTCGTCGCTCGGTACTTTACGGCGCGCTCGCCGCCGGCCTCGGCACTCTGTTATCGTCCAACGCACTCGCCGCCAATACCGCGCCCGCAATCGTCGCGTTCGATCGTGCATTCGCGGCGATCAACGACTACACGTGCATCCTGCACGTTCACGAGGCGAAGGGCAGCGCGACGCAGGATCGCGTATACCAGTACTCGTTCATGAAGCCGCACTACGCCAAGACGCTGATTTTAGACGGCGACGGCAAGGGTTCGGGCGGCGTCTGGGCCGGCACCGATCAGATCAGCGGTCACCAGGGCGGATTCCTATCCGGCTTCCATCTCAAGGTCGATGTCCACGATCCTCGCGCGGTCTCGCTGCGCGGCGTCACGATTCCCGAAGGACTGCTGCAGCACATCGTCGAGACGTACGGTACGACGCCGGGCAAGCTGACGCAGACCGACGGCGGAAAAGTCGCCGGCGTCGCCACCGACCGGCTCGACCTCAAGGTCGCAGATCCGGCCGCGAACTCCGACGTCTCCGAGCAGATCCTCTATCTGTCCAAGGACACGCACTGGCCCGTGCGCCAGATCATGTATTCGGGCTCGCAGATCGTGCTCGACGAATCGGTCGCCGATCTCAAGACCAACACCGGGTTGACCCAAGCCGACTTCCCGTTTTAAGCTGAAGCTAGCTCGCGAGGTAGCGTTTGCGGAGCTCGTCGAGTACGACGGCCAACAGGATGACGGCACCGAGCAGCACTTTCTGTAGATACGAATCCACGTTGAGCAGATTCATCGCGTTGTAGAGCACGCCGATCAGGAGCGCGCCGAAGAACGTGCCGATCACGCTGCCGCGTCCGCCGGTGAGGCTCGTGCCGCCGACGACGACGGCGGCGATCGACTCGAGCAGCTCGTCGCCCGTACCGGTCTGCGGCGAGCCCGACGAGAACAGCGCCATGTACAGAAAACCGACGATCGCCGCGCAGACGCCGCTGATTACGTAGGCCGCGGTCTTCACGCGCGCGACGTTGATGCCGGCGAGCCGCGCGGCCTCTTCGTTGCCGCCGATCGCGAAGACGTAGCGGCCGAAACGCGTGCGCATCAGCAGCACCGAAGCCCCGACGATGACGACGAGCATCCAAATCACCGGTACCGGAATGCCGGGAAGATGGAGCGCCGTCGTGACGCCGCCGAGGAACGAGCCGATTCCGGTGTTCTGGAAGTCGCCGCTCTGGAGTGCGACGGGCCGGCCGTGCGAGAGGATAAACGACGCTCCGAGCGCCATCTCCAGCATGGCCAGCGTCGTGATGAACGGCGGCAGGTTCAGCCGGACCACCGGCAGGGCGTTGATCCATCCCGCGATCGCGCCGACGCCGAGGGCCACGATCAGCGTCGCGGCGATCAGCGGAAAACCGCTGAGGTGCACGGCGTTGGCGAACAGAGCGGCCACGACGCCCGTTAGCGCGACCAGCGACCCCACGGAGAGGTCGATACCGCCGGTGATGATCACAAACGTCTGGCCGACGCCCAGCACGCAGTTGTAGGTGATCTGGCGCAGGACCCGCACGATGTTGCTGGGCTCGAGGAACGAGCCGTGCGACGCGACGTCGACGACGGCGATCAGCACGACCACGAATGCGGCGGCCGCGGCGATTCGCAGCCAGTACCACACGCGATTTTGGACGTTCACGCCGCCGCACCCGTCGCGACGGCGATCACCTTGTCGGGCGTGGCGTCGGATCGCGAAAACTCGGCCGCGATGCGGCCTCCGCGCACGACGAGGATGCGATGCGCCATGCCGAGTGCCTCGGGAAGATCGCTCGATACCATAACGATCGACGCGCCGCGTCTTGCCAGGTCAACCATGATCCGATAGATCTCCGCCTTGGCGCCCACGTCGATTCCGCGCGTCGGCTCGTCGAAGAGAAAGACCCGCGCGTTGCCGAGGAGCCACTTTGCGAGCACAACCTTCTGCTGCGTCCCGCCCGAGAGGTTGCGCACGATCTGCTCCGTGCTCGGCGTCCGGATGCGCAGATCGTCGATCATCGTCTTGGCCGCCTCTCGCTCGCGAGCCGCATCGATCAATAAGTCGCGGTCGACGAAAGATGCGAGGTGCGCGAGCGTGACGTTCTCGCGGACGGTCATGCCGAGAACGAGGCCCTGCGCCTTGCGGTCCTCGGTAATGAAGGCAACGCCCGCGGCGATCGCTGCGGCGACGTTGCCTGCGGGCAGGGTCGCGCCGTCGATGCGCACTTCGCCGGCATCCCGCCGATCGGCGCCCGCGATGGCGCGCACGATCTCGGTTCGGCCCGCGCCGATGAGGCCGGCGAGCGCGACGATCTCGCCCGCGCGCACGGAGAAGCTGACGTCGTGGACGATCGGGGCACGCGTAAGACCTGACACGTCGAGCCGCACGCCGGCGTGCGCCGCGAGGTTTGCGAGCTCCGGGAAATGCGCATCCAGCCGACGCCCGACCATGGCGCGAATGATCTCGTCTTGCGGAAACTCTGCGGCGTCGCGCGTCTCCACGACCCTGCCGTCGCGCATGACGGTAACCCGGTCGGCGATGCGCGATAGCTCCTCCATGCGATGCGAGATGTAGATGATACCGGCGCCGCCCGCGCGCAGGCGCCGGATGATCTGAAAGAGACGCTCGATCTCGCGATCGGAGAGCGCGGCCGTCGGCTCGTCCATCACGACGATCCGCGCCGACCGCGCGAGGACCTTGGCGATCTCGACCAGCTGCTGCTGTCCGACGGAGAAGTGCGACACCGGCTCGTCGAGAGGAACCTCGAGCCCGAGCTCGCCGAGCGCGCGCTCGGCGCGCGCGCGCACTACCCCGGTTTCGATCAGTCCGGCGCGCGTCGGTTCGGTGCCGAGCGCGATGTTCGCGGATGCCGTAAGTTGCGGGACGAGAGTGAACTCTTGGTAGATCATCCCGATGCCGAGATGCTGCGCCTCTTGTGGGTTCGCGATGTGGATGGGCTTGTCGTCGATGCGAATCTCGCCTTCGTCCGCCTGCAGCGCGCCGGCGAGAATTTTCATCAGCGTGGATTTGCCCGCGCCGTTCTCGCCGACGACGACGAGCACTTCACCGCCGGACAGCGTTAGCGACACGTCGGTGAGCGCGCGCACGCCGGGAAAGCTCTTCCCGATCCCGCGCATTTCGAGCAGGGCTGCCGTCCTTCGACTGCCCTCGCGAACGCTCGCTCCGCTCAGGATGACACCTAGGGCGAGGTCTGCGCCTGTCCCAAGGACGCTTTCGTGAAGGATCCGACGCCGATCTTGACCGCCGGCGGCGGCTTCTTCCCCGCGAAATAACTGGCGATCACGTCGATCGTGGCAGACCCGATCTTCGCCGGATACTGAATCGCGTCGCCGTACATCTCGCCGTTGCCGATGGCGGTGCGGGCTTCAGGCGTCGCGTCGTATCCGACGATCGCGATCTTGCCGGCGAGCCCGGCGGCGCGCACGGCGGCGAGCGCGCCGAGCGCGGAATCGTCGTTGATTCCGAAGATGCCTTTCAAGTCGTGATGCGCCTGCAGGATGTCGCCCGTGTCGCTGCTCGCCTTGTCGCGCGTGCCGCCGGAATCGACGTCGGCGACGATCGTGACGGAAGGACAGTGCTGCGCGATCGCCTGTTTGAATCCCTTGACGCGATCCTGGACGCTCGTGACCTCGGGCTCGTCGATGATCGCGATGCTTCCGCTCTTCACTGCTTGGCAGATGAGCGTCCCGGCCTGAAAGCCCCCCTGCACGTTATCGCTCGCAATGTGCGCGACGACGTTACCCCGTGAGCTCGTGCTGGCGATGTCGGCGGTGAAGACGGGGATGCCGGCCGTGTTCGCTTCCGCGATGGCGCTGCCGATCGCTTGCGAGTCATACGGCGTCAAGATGATGGCGTCGACGCGCTTAGAAATGAAGTCTTCGACCTGACTTTGCTGCTTGGCGTTGTCGCGGCTCGCATCCACGACGATCAGCCCGTAACCGTATTTCGCCGCCTCGGAGCGCATGCCCGATTCCATGTCCTGGTAGAACTGCGCCTCGCGGTTCTGAATCGAGACGCCGATCGTCTTGCGGCCGCCCGACGCGCCGGATGCGGGCGACGCGCTCGACTGCGACGCGCCGTGCGAACAAGCGGCCAGACCAGCCGCCGCGACGAGCGATAAAGTGATGCGAGCGAGCGCTCTTTTCAAGTACGTCTCCTTCATCAAACCTTAACTTTCCCCGCTGTCCACAAGCTGTGACGTTAGTCTTGTGCAATCTGTGGAGAAGCCGCCGCTGCGTCACTCGCGGCGAGGCCGTCTTGCTCGCGCCAGCGATCGGGTATCGGCACGCGAACGAAGTGGCGCGGCGACATGCCCCCGGGATTGCGCTCGAGCCAGGCGGCGGCGCGCTGCGCCAGGTACTCGAAGTCGTGGTATTGGGCCTGCCCCCGAGTCCGCCGCATGATCGCCACCGCCGGCGCGATCTGCCTCCAGCAGTGAGCGATCAGCCGCGCGAACAGGTCCATGAACGTGTCCTCGGAGACCAAACCGCGCTTCACCAGCGTGCCCATCTCGTTGAGCCAGTTACACGCTACCATCTCGGGATGCATCGCCGGATCGATGTAGCCGATCGTCTCGAGCTCGCGCCGGTACGCCGGATCCTCCAACTTCCGCGGCAGCTCCTCTTGCAGGTAACGCATTGCGGACTGCATCGGACCCCCGCGAAAATCGCGCTCGAGCGACAGCAGCGCCTGCAGCTGATTCCCCGCACGGATGTGCCGCAGCTGAATGAGCGCCGCGATCACGCTCGCGCAGATAACGACGAGCGTTCCAGACTCCGCCAGCGCGCTCACCATCTCGGGTGTCACGGCGGTCGTGTTCTTGGCTTGCTCGAGCTACCCCTAGACATTTCAAAATCGTGGAGCAGAGGGCCGGGCAATGCTCTCCCTGTCCTTTTCGGCCGCGATGCTCGGCATCGAAGGCTACGTCGTGCGTGTCGAAGCGGATAGCGCGCCGGGGACGCCGGGCTTCCTGATCATCGGGCTTCCGGATCGTGCGCTCGGCGAAGCCCGCGAGCGCGTCCGTGCAGCAATTCTCAACTCGGGATTCGCCTATCCGGCCGGCCGACTCTTGGTCAACCTGTCGCCGGCAGACGTTCGCAAGGGCGGACCCGCGTTCGATCTCGCCATCGCGCTCGCCTTGATGGGAATCGACGAGCAGATCGAGCACTCCGCGCTGCGCGAGTTTATCGCGCTGGGCGAGCTCGCGCTGGACGGCAAGCTGCAACCCGTAAGCGGGATCCTTCCGATGGTGTTGGGCGCGCGCAGCGCGGGCTTCACGAAGCTGATCGTTCCTGCAGGCAATTCCGACGAGGCCGCCTTGGTCGCGGGCATCGAGCTCTACGCTGTCGATTCGCTTCGCTCCGCGGTTGCGGTCTTGTGTGGGCACGGTGCGCGATGGCGCAAGCGAACGGCAGATCCCGTACTCGAGCCTGCCGACGAGATCGTCCATGGCGACCTCGCCGACGTGCGCGGTCAGCTGGCGGCAAAGCGCGCACTCGAGATCGCGGCGGCGGGCGGGCATAATTTGCTGCTCGTCGGGCCGCCCGGCTGCGGAAAGACGATGCTCGCGCGCCGGCTGCCATCGATTCTTCCCGCGATGTGCTTGCACGAGGCGCTCGAGGTGACGAAGATCTATAGCGTCGCGGGTTTGCTGCTCGGCCGGGCCGGCATCGTACGCGCACGCCCTTTCCGCTTTCCGCATCACACGATCAGCCAAACGGCGCTCGTCGGCGGCGGCGCGCTCGTCAAGCCCGGCGAGATATCGCTGGCACACCACGGCGTGCTCTTCCTCGACGAGTTCCCCGAGTTCACGCGCAGCGCGATCGAGGTGATGCGCCAGCCGCTCGAAGAGGGCACGGTTACGATCGCGCGGGCCGCGGGGACGTTTACGTATCCTGCGCGATTTCAGCTCGTGGCGTCGATGAATCCGTGCCCGTGCGGCTATCGCGGGACGCGCAGCGCAGAGTGCCGGTGCGACGACGGGATGGTCGCGAAGTACGTCAGCAAGCTATCGGGTCCGCTCCTCGACCGCATCGACCTGCAGATCGAGATCGCGCGCGTGCCGTTCGACGACATGGTGCGTTACGAATCCGCGGAGCGGTCCGCAGTCATCCGGGGGCGGGTCGTCGCCGCTCGCGAGCGCCAGGGCCGCCGCTTCTCGGGTTCGTCGCTGTTGCGCAACGCTGAGGTTCCCGGCAACGCGATGCGCCGCTACTGCGCCCTCGACGAAGCCGCGATGCGCCTACTGGCGCACGCCAGCGCGCGGCGCCAGTTCTCGGCCCGCGCCTTGGATCGCATTGCCCGCGTCGCGCGCACGATCGCCGATCTCGCCGGCGACGACGCCATCGGCTCCGCGCACGTCGCCGAGGCGATCCAGTACCGCAGCCTGGAGCGACTCGGCACGGCGGCCTGATAGGAGGCTTAGCGCATCTCGAACTGCGGGATCGCGTCGCCGTCGAGGAACACGCCGAGCTCGGCGGGCGAGAACTGAAGCCCGGCCCAAAACGACCCGAAGTCTCCGTATCGCGCGCTGGCCTCGTCGAACCGCATCTCGTAGACGAGCTTCTTGAAGACCAGCGGGTCGTCGGCGTACAGGTCGACGCCCCACTCGAAGTCGTCGAAGCCGATCGAGCCTGAGATCACCTGGGTCACGCGCCCGTGATAGGATCGCCCCACGACGCCGTGCTGGCTCATCATCTTGGCGCGCGCCTCGTAGCCCAGGATGTACCAGTTCTGCACCTCGCCGCGGCGCTTACTCATCGGATAGAAGCACTGATAACGGCGGGTCGGTATCTTCGCCCACAATCGCGGCGCGACGTACGGGCTCTCGGCCTGTTTGCGCATGAGCTCGTCGAACGCGGCGATCCATTCCGGCGACTGCGGCGGAAGCCCGCGCCGATCGAGCTCGGCGTGAATCTTCGCCGTCGCATCGTAGAGGCCGAGCTCGAGCACCGAGACGTACGATCCGTGCGGCACGAGGAACTCGCGCAGCTCGAGTTTGTCGACGAGCGTCTGTGCGTACGCCAGCCCGTCGAAAGTGCGCGCGTAATGCGTCAGCATGAGGTCGGCCTTATGGCCCACGACTTGCGTCAGGCCGACGTCGCCCTCGTCGTTGCTTTTCAGGTGGTCGAGGAGGTCGGCCGCGTGACCCCCGTACTTGTTACGGCGTTTTTCGGGTAACGCGTCCCATCGTCGCCGGTTGAAAGCGAACATCCGATGGAGAATCCACCATCCTTCCAGCGATTCGGGGACGTTTGAGTCGCGCATAGCGTCTGTCGCTGTTCGTTCTAGCCGCGCGCTAACACTTTTGCGCGTTTGACCTCGGCCTCGACCTCCGCCTCGAGCCGGTCCGGACGCTCGCGGTATTTCGCCCAGAGCGGCGGCGTGTGTGCGATATCGTTGAGCACGCGCGCGTAGACGGCATTGACCGGCGTCGGAACGCGGCGCTCGAGTCCGGCCGCGGCCACCGCGCCGTTCAGCACGTCGACCTCGGTCTGCGGCCGGGCGCGCCGCAGGTCGATCAGCAACGACGGAGGCTTGGTCCCGCGCGCGCTCGCGATCGTGTGGGCCAGCAGGCCGCGCGAGACCGGGCTGGGCAGGCTCGCGACGCCGAACAGGGCCCGCACCGGATAGCGCGGCAGGTCGATGGGCTCGATTCCGAGCGCGTGCATCACGGCGCGGACCTCGCGTATCATCCGGATCTCGAGGGTGAAGATGCGGTCGAAGTGCACGAACCGATTCGGCAGAACGTTGAGGATCGCGCAGCTCGCGTTGGCGACGACGTTGAGCGCCAGTTTGCTCCATTTCAGCGCGCGCCAGTCCTCGACGACCTTGACCGTCAGTCCGGTGCTCGCGAACGTCGCCGCGAGCCAGTTGTACGCGTTCGAGCCGATGGGCGCGAGCGCCAGGCCGCCCTCTTTCGCCGGTCGAGCATTGCCGTCGCGGTCGCGATCGACCGGCGTGGTCAGCGCCGCCGCCACGACATTGTCGGCGCCGAAGGCCGCGGCCAGGCGCTCCTCGTTGCCGACGCCGTTCTGCGGCGAGACGAACACGCACTTTTCCGGATAAGCGATCGCCTTGCGCAGCGTCGCTATCGCGCCGTCCGTGTCGTAGGATTTGGTCGCGACCAGCGCGACGTCGGCATCGTACTGCGTCACGGCATCGAGCGAGCGCGGTGCGTATGCGAGGTCGACTCCGATTCCGCGCAGCAGATCGCCGACGAACGTTCCGACCGCGCCCTTTCCGACGATGTAGACCTTCATGCCGAAACGCCCGTCGAGCCGAATCCTCCGTCTCCGCGCGCCGTCGGCGGCAACTCGGCGACGGCGTCGAATCTCGCGCGTTCAACAGGCGCGACGACGATCTGCGCGATGCGATCGCCGCGCCGAATCACGACCGGCTCGGTTCCGAAGTTCGCGAGCACGACGGCGATCTCGCCGCGGTAGTCCGCGTCGATCGTTCCCGGCGAGTTCAGACAGGTCACGCCGCTGCGGATCGCCAGGCCGCTGCGCGGGCGGATCTGCGCCTCGTAACCCGGCGGGAGCGCTATCGAGAAACCGGTCGGGACCAGCGCGCGCGCTCCCGGCAGCAGCGTCAGCCGCTCGCCGACGGCGGCGCACAGGTCGGCGCCCGCCGCGTGCTCGCTCATGTATTGCGGCTGCGGCAGTCCCTCTCCGTGCGGCAGGCGCTGCAACGCGACGGGGATCTCGGTCAACTCACTGATGTCCTAAAGCTGCGCCAGTTCTTCGCGAAAACTCTCGATGTCGCGGAACGACCGGTACACGCTCGCGAATCGGATGTAGGCCACCGGATCCAGTTGGCGCAGGGCTTCCATGAGCTTCTCGCCGATCAGAGCGGCTGGCACTTCGCTCTCGCCGCGCGCGAACAGCTCGCGCTCTAGGTCGGCGGCAACCGCTTCCATCCGGCTCTCGGAGATGGGGCGCTTCTCGCACGCCTTGCGCAGCCCCGCGAGGATCTTCTCACGGCTGTACTGTTCCCGCCGGCCGTCTTTCTTCACGACGAAAAGCCGGGGTGCTTCCATTCGCTCATATGTGGTAAAGCGATGCTTGCAGCGCGGGTCCAGACACTCGCGTCGCCGGCGCACCACCGTTTCATCGTCACGCGAGTCGACGACGCGCGTCTCGCTCTTGCGACAAGTAGGGCAAGTCAGCGGTAAGTCTCTCCACCCACGGCATATCTTGTGGGTGCACGTATTATACGTTACTACGGGTAGTAAACGCAAAAAGGCCAACGTGCGTCAGCACGTTGGCGCCTCTGCGATTGCGGCGCGCGGCGCTTCAGGCGGCGCCGATTTTGAACATCTTGGTGCCGCAGACCGGGCACTTGCCCTCAGTCGCCGGGCGCCCGTTCTTCATGGTGATCTGGACCGCGTCTTTGATCTCGCGCTTGGCTTTGCACTTGACGCAATACGCTTCTGCTGCCAACTCCCGTACCTCCGTGCGGCCTGGCTATTCCGTCGGGGCTTCCCGATTCCCCCCGCTCGCCCGGCGCCGCTAGCACTCCGGCGGGGCACGCGTGAATGGAAGGCCGATGCGGGACCCGGCCTTTCAGCCCCGCGAAGCCATCGCCGCGGCGCGAGCCGGGCGGGGCTTCGAGGCCGCCGCGCCCGGGCTATGGTGCTGCGGCGAGCTGGGCGCCCTCGCCCACACCTGCGTCGCGATCGTCGGCACCCGGGCGGCGACGCCGTATGGGCGGCGCCTCGCCCATGCGATCGCGGCCGAGGTCGGGCGGGCCGGCTGCTGCATCCTCTCCGGTCTGGCGCTCGGCATCGACGCGGCCGCGCACGAGGGCGCCTTGAGCGTGGGAGCCGTGACGATCGGCGTACTCGGCGGCGGCCACCGCCGGTTCTTCCCGCGTCGCAACCTGCAACTGGCCGAACGCATCCTAGCCGGGGGTGGTGCCGTCCTCTCGCCCTATCCACCCGAGCAGGCCGCGCAGCCCTGGCAGTTCCTGGAACGCAACGGCGTCGTAGCCGCGCTTGCCGACGCCGTCCTCGTGATCGAGGCGCCGGCGCGCAGCGGCGCGCTGAACACGGCGAGCTGGGCCGCCGGCAGGATTCCGGTTCTGGCCGTGCCCGGCGACGTGGATCGCAAGCATGTCCAGGGCTGCCTTGCGTTGATCCGGGACGGTGCGACACTAGCGCGCGACGCCGGCGACGTGCTCGAGGCGCTCGGTCACGCGCGTCCGCCGCAGGTCGCCGGCGCCCGCCGCGTGCACGACGCGACGACCGGCGCGCTGCTCCGCGCGATGGAGGCCGGCGCGACCGAGTTCGATGAGATCGTCGCCGCAAGCGGCGTGCCCGCGTCTGCTGCGCTCGCATCGCTTTCGCTGCTCGAGCTCGAAGGCGCGGTCGAGTCGCGCGGCGCCGCGCGCTATGCGCGGGTCGAAGCTGCACCGCGCGGCGAAGACCGTATGTAATGGACGTTGATGGCGCGCTGCGCACTTTTGCCGACGCCGTAGCCGGCGTCGTCTCCGCGAAATATCCGGAGGCGTCGCCGGCGGTCGCGTTCGAAGCGCCGCGCCGCCCGGAGTTCGGCGATTTTTCGACCAACGTCGCATTCACCCTCGCGAAGGCGGCGCGACGCGCGCCGCAAGAGCTCGCAACCGAACTCGTGGCCGAGGCGGCGCGGCGCTCGCCCGAACTCGGCCGGCTCTTCAGCGGCATCGAACCGGTCGGCGGATTCATCAACCTACGGCTGGCGGCCGAGATCTGGCACGCCGCGATCGAACGCATTCTGCGCGAGGGAGGCCGCTTCGGCGAAAAGCCGCGCAACGGCATGCGCGTCTCGCTCGAGTTCGGCAGCGCGAATCCGACGGGACCGCTCGTCGTCGTGCAGGGCCGCTCGATGTCGATCGGCGCGACGCTCGCCAACGCGATGCGCTTCTGCGGCTACGAAGTGTTCGTCGAATGGATCATCAACGATGCCGGCCGGCAACTCGATGCTCTCGCACGCTCCGTCTACGCGCGTTATCGCCGGCTCTCCGACCCGTCGTATCCCTTCCCCGAGGATGGCTATCCGGGCGAGTACCTGCTGCCGATCGCGCGGCGAATTCGCGAGCGCGACGGCGACCGCTGGACCGCCGCGGCGGAATCGGAATGGTTGCCCTACTTCTCGAAGTTCGCGCGGGACGAGATCGTCGCCGAACAGCAGCGCACCGCGCGACGTTTCGGCGTGGAGTACGACCGTTGGCAGAGCGAACGAGAGCTGCACGAGGCCGGAAAGGTGCGTGAAGGAGTCGACCGGCTGTGCGAGTTGCGCCTCACCTACGAGCAAGACGGCGCGATCTTCTTTCGTGCGACGCAATTCGCCGACGACAAGGATCGGGTCTTGCTGCGCCGCGACGGCCGTCCGACGTATTTCTGCATGGACGTTGCGTATCATTATCAGAAACTGCGCGACAGCGATCGCGTCGTAGACATCCTCGGCCCCGACCACCATGGCTACATCGAACGGCTCAAGGGCCTGTCGGAGGCGCTCGGGTTTCCCGGGCGGCTGCAGGTCGCGATCGCGCAACAGGTTACGTTGATGCGCGGCAGCGAGCAAGTCGGAATGAGTAAACGCGCGGGCGAAATCGTGACGCTCGACGAGATCCTGGACGAGGTTGGCGTCGACGCGGCGCACTTCTTCTTCATCCTGCCGGCAGTTGAGTCTCCGTTGCAGTTCGATTTGAACCTCGCGGTCGAGAAAGAGAACGAGAATCCCGTGTACTACGTGCAGTACGGCCACGCTCGCATCGCATCGGTCTTGCGCCGGGCGTTGCCGGACGATGTGCGCGCGGCCGAGACGGCTGCGCTCGCGCCGCTCATTCACCCGACCGAGATCGCGCTCGCGCGCCGGCTCGCCGATTTTCCGAACGTCGTCGCCGGAGTGGTCGAACATCTCGCGCCGCATCGCCTCGCCCGCTATGCGCGCGACGTCGCGTCCGACTTCCATCTGTTTTACACCGAGCGCAAGATCTTGACGGAAGACGCGCCGACGCGGCTGGCGCGACTTGCGCTGTGCCTCGCGTCCAAGAGCGTTCTGGCGCGTGCGCTCGCACTCGCCGGCGTCAGCGCGCCGGATTCGATGTAAGTCACCGTGTCGGGAGTGCCGGCCGCCCTGTGGCTCCTCGGACTCTTCGCGGCGGCCCCGGCGCTGCGTACCGACGAACGCTACGGCATCGCCGACCGGCTGCGCGACGCGCTGATCCTGGGCATCGCCATTCCGTTCGCCCTGGGAATCGCGCACCTGCTGTATCCGGTCGCGTGCTGGATCGCGCTCGCGGCGTGCCTCGCCGTCGCGTATTACCGCAACGAGGCGTGGACGCCGGAGTATCCGAGGGCGACGCAAGCGCCGCCGTACCTGCTCGTCGGCGCGCTGGTCGCCGTGGCCTGGCCGCAGCTGATGCGTCCGCTGCTGGACGGCGACTCCCTCTCGTACCATCTTCCCAACGCAGCGGCGTGGGTGCAGAACCACTCGCTCTGGGTTAGCGCGACGCGGTACTGGTGGTACCCGCCGGCGTCCGAGCTCTTCGCAAGCGCGCTCTATTCCGTCGGCGGTACCTTCGCGCTGCCGTGGTGCGGATTCGGCGCCCTGACATTGCTCGGCTTTCGGCTCGCGGCGTGGGCGCGCGAGGACGGCGCGCCGCCGCTGCTTGCCGATGCGCTCGCGGCGAGCGCAGTCACGGCGTATCCCCTCGCGATGCAAGCCGGCACGCTGCAGAACGACGTGTGGCTGGCGGCGTTTTTTCTCGAGGCGCTGTGGTTGCTGCGCGTGGTGCGCGATCCCGCGACGGCGCTGCGCGCCGCTGCCGTCGCGGCGCTGATCAAGCCGCAGGGCTGGCTCCTCGCCACGATCGCGCTGCTTGCGGCGCGGGCGCCGGCGGGGGTCTGGTTCGCCGCGGGCGGCGCGGCCGCGCTGTGGGTTCTGCACGACGCGGCGTTGTGGCATCGCGCAGTCGTCGCGCCGGCGACGACGGTCACGGGCAGCGTCTTCGGCTCGTCGATCCTCGCGCACGGTGCGCCGGCGTTGGCGCTGCTCGATCGCGTCGCGCTGGCCGCGTCGCCGTTCGCGGTCGTGGCGTTCTGCGCTGCGCTGCTGGGGCCGGCCGTCGCCGCGGACCGGCGCGTTGGCTGGGCCGCCTGCGGCTCGGCGCTGCTCTTCTTCGTGCTGCCTTTCGGTTATAGCACCTGGGTCGCACAGCTCGCGACAGCGGCATCGCTGCGCTTCGCCGCGCCTGCCGTGGCGGCGGGCGCCGCGATCCTAGCGACGCCCGCGCGCCGGCTCGCCGGCGTAACCACGGCGCTGCTGATCGCGTCGGTGCTGTACGGCCTCTGGATCGTGTTCGCGATCTTTTGGAATGACGGGCTCACGCGTATCGCGCTACCGGTCGCGCTGCTCGCGGTCGCGCTCGCGGTCGCGGCCCACCGGCGGCGCATCGTGTGGCCGTACGCGCTCGCGTTCGGAATCACCGTAGTCGCGACCAGCTATCTCGGCGCGCGGCATCCGCTCGACTATTATGCGGACGCGCTGCGCGTCGGGACGGCGTCGCCGGGAATCTATCGCTGGATCGCCGCGCACCGTCCGCAGGCGCTCGGCGGACAGGGGATGCGCCTCGGCGTCGTCAACGTCGTATCGCCGTCGACGCGCACGCTCGATCTTTCCGATGCGGGCGCGTGCGAGCAGGCACGCCGTAACGGGTCACTGCTCGCCGCGGTGGCCGAGAACGACCTGCCTGCGGAGGCCAACGCGCAGCGGATGCGGGCCGCGCGCGGCTGCGGCGTCGTGCTGTACGATGACGGCATCGGGGTAGTCGTGCAACCCCACGGAACCTAGAGCGCGCTATTCCGAATCGGGAGGTTCTCCGGAAGGCGGCTGCGATAGGAAGTACGCCGGCGGATACGGCGCGGGAATGCGCTTGAACGCACGAGGTTTCTGCTTGAAGTCAAAACTGTCCGTCAGGCTATGCGCTCGAGTATCGGTATAGCCGCGCGCGCCTGGCCCGAGGGCGGAAAGATGAAACGCTTCCTCGATGAACTTCAGGGTGCTGCCGAACTCGTATTGCGTGTGCGAAACGTATCCGGCTTTCGCGTATGGCGATATAATGATGCACGGCACCCGTATGCCGAGACCCACGAAATCGAGTTGAGGCGGTGCCGAATTATCGTACCAGCCGCCCCAATCGTCCCATAGTACGACGATCGCCGTGGAGTCCCAATACGGACTCTGGCCAATGGCGTTGACGACGCCCGCGACCCACGAGGGGCCCTTGTCGCTGCGCGAACCGGCGTGGTCGGAGTCCGCAGCATCGGGAATCACCCACGACACTTGGGCGAGACTTCCATTTGCGGCGTCGGTGAGCACCTTCGTCTGCGGTGAGATGACGTTGCGCTTCCAGTCGCGCCCATAGCGAACTTTCCGAATGGCCGCGAACGGCGCCCAGAGCCGGCCGCCGGACCTGACGCTCGGCGCGTAGTACTTCCACGTCACCCCGGCCGCGTCCAGCGTGTCCGCCATCGTGTTGTATTGGGTGAAACACGGGAATGGCCCATAGCCTCTTTCTATGCGCTGCGGATCGAGCAGGTACGTCGAGGTACCTTTCGGAGCGTCGCACCCCCACGGTTGCGCCGTCGGGCCGTCGACTTCGGCGGTGTCGGCGTCCAGGTTCGTCGTGCTCGCGATCAGGTCGATGTGAGCCGTAAACGTGGGTCCGAACATCGTCGGAAACATATGATCTGCGAGCACATATTGGCGCGCCATCGTCCAGTACGGCGCGACCAGGTCGCGCCGGAGGTGGGCGTAGGGGTACGTTCCCGCTGGGCGTCCGTCGACGAAACGGTCCTTGTCGAATCCGTTCATTCGGCCGCCATTCCAATCGGTGATGGCGTCTTTCCAGTCGTGGAAAATGTCCGATCCGTTGAACGTGATTGCCCGCAAGGGCACCTTGACGCCGGCGTGCGTATAGCCGTACATCGCCGAGTCTGCGCCTTTGAACCCGGCAAAGATGTTATCGAACGTACGATTTTCCTGAACGATGACGACGACGTGCTTGATATACTTCCCCACCTCTCCGCCGGGGGGCGGAGACTGCGTGGGGGGCGGCACCACGGGAAGCGGCGATCCCCCGGAACCACTGGCGGAAGAACACGCCGCTAAAGACACGGCGCAGAGCAACGCGATCCCCAACCGACGCCTCTCCATGCGGTCCTAGCTCCTATCCAGCTGCGCCGTGATCCAGGGCGCCACGAAGTAGCGCCAAACGATCTTGATCAACGCGGCCGCGGGAATCCCCAGGATCAATCCCGGGATGCCGAAGAGCTCGCCCCCGGCGAACACCGCGAACATCGCGCCGATCGGTGAGACCCCCACGGATTGGCCCATGATCTTCGGAACCAGCACGTTATCGCTGATGCGCGCCATGCCGAACATGACGACTTGGACCCAGACGATCATCCAGAGGCCCTGCGGCGCGGACATCGGGATGGCGATGAGTTCGGCTATCAGCATGCCGATGATCGGAATCGCGTATGCCACTGCGGACAGGATGCCGATGATCAGCGAAAACTTGAAGCCCAAGAACGCGGTGGCGATCGCGATGGCGGCGCCGGTGATCAAAGACACGATGACCTGTCCCGAGATGTAGCTTCCGAAGACGTCAGTCACCTCGGCGGCGAGCTTGCGCGCCGTCTGACGCTTCTGCTGCGGGAACAGCGCTGTGAAGCCCTCGGCGATCTGCGTGTCGTTGAGCAGAAAGAAGATCGAGAGCACGATGGCCGAGAACGCGATGAACAATCCGGTCGCCGTATTGATTGCGATCGCCCCGAGCGACGCGAGTGCGCCGCTGACGAAGCCGGACATCTGCGCGGCGCCTATCTTGCCGAAGTTGAAGCCGTATTCGGGCAGCCGCAGCGTCGGAAAGCGCTGTTCGAGTGCGGTCTCCACTCCGCCCAGCCAGCTCTGGCTCGTCGTCGCATATGCGGGAATGTTGGCAATCAAGAGCTGCGTCTGACTGACCGCGAGCGGCACCACGATTACTAGGAACACCGCGGTGAGGACGAGCAGACCGAAGTACACGATCGTAACGGCGAGCGGTTTGGCCATGCGCCGCTCGAGGCGCGTGACGAGCGGCTGCACGCCGAACGCGATGAAGGCGGCAATCAGGAAGATCCCGATCGTTTTCGGGATGTGCGCCGCGAACCACAGCGCGACCGCCACGGCCACGATGCCGCCCGCGATCCAGGCGACGCGACGCCAGAGATCGGTGCCTACAGCGGCTTGCACAGCAGACGCCGCTCCGTGCGATAGCCGCCCCGCTCGTAGAGCAGGCGCGCCGCCGCGTTCTCCTCCGTGACCATCAGTGCCATATACGGTAAACCCCGCCGCCGGGCCTCATCTTCCGCCGCCGCGAGGAGCGCGGCGCCCACCCCGGCCCCGCGGCACTCCGGTTCGACGGCCATGTAGGCGACGAAGCCCTGCGGAAGCGCCGTCACCTCGTCGGGGAGGTCATCGAGCAGCATGAGAAAGCCGACGCGCCGGTCCGCGCGCTGCGCGATCAGCGTCACGTGCGACTGGTCGTCGACGACGTCGCACAGCCGGTCGAAGGCCGCACGCACGGCCGGCTCGCTCGCGCGGCGCAGTGCGCCGACGCTGGACATCGCGCAGCGCCGTCCGAGCTCTTTCACGAAGGCGCGGTCGGCGGCGCCCGTCTCGCCCGCGCCGCTCGCGGCTCGAACGCGCAGCGTCACGCGCGGCGCGACCCGGGATCGGTTATGGGCTCGCCCGCCGCGCACAGCGGACATTCGTCCTCCGCGAACGAGCGCAGCGGCAGATCGAGCAACGCGTGCGTCGGCGCGCCGAAATCGGCGGCCGCACGCATTACCATCGCGCCGACGCCGACGAGCTGCGCGCCGTGGCGGCGTACGACCTCGATGACTTCGCCGACGGAGAGTCCGGTGGTCACAACGTCCTCGACGACCAGCGCGCGATCCGACGAGCACAGCGTGAAGCCGCGTCGCAAGACGGGCGCGCCGTTCTCCTTCTCCACGAAAATGGCTTTGACGCCCAAATGCCGCGCGACCTCGTAGCCGAGCAGGATGCCGCCGACGGCCGCGCCGATCACGATCGTCGGCTGCAGCGCAAGAAAGTGGCCGGCTATCGCGCGTCCGACCGGCCCCAGCAACGCAGGATCCTCGAGGACCCTAAATTTCTGGACGAAACGATCGCTGTGGCGTCCGGAGCTCAACCGAAAGTGTCCCTCGAGCAGCGCCCTCCGCCGCGTCAGCTCCGAGCGCAGGTCGAGCTCCTCACGGCTCATGCCGTTACGGTCATTTCCTCGAGAATCGCCTTGACCGCCGCGACGGGATCCTCCGCGTCCACGACCGGCCGTCCGACGACGAGATAGTCCGCGCCGGCCGAAACCGCCTGCGCCGGCGTCGTGACCCGCTTCTGATCGCCGTGCACGCTGCCTACCGGACGGATTCCGGGTGTCAGCGTGAGGAAATCGTCGCCGAAGAAACGTTTGAGTTCGCGCGCCTCGTGCGCGCTGCAGACGACGCCCGCGCAGCCTGCATCGCGGGCGAGTGCCGCCAACCGGATCGCGTTTTCGCCCGGGCCGCCTTGCAGCCCGAGCTCGTTGAGGTCTTCGGGAGCGATGCTCGTCAGCAGCGTCACCGCCAGCACGTGCGGCGGCCCGTGACCGAGCTCCGCCGCGCGTTCGCCGGCCGCATCGACGGCGGCGCGCATCATGTCGAGCCCTCCCAGCGCGTGGACGTTGACGAGCCTTACGTTCGGCCGCACGAGCTGTCTCATCGCGGCGCCAACCGTGCGCGGAATGTCGTGCAGCTTCGCGTCGATGAAGACGCGTACGTCGCGCGCCTCGCAATACGATAGGATCCGCTCCGGATATCCGCACAGCGCCTCCAATCCGATCTTGACGATGACGTCGAGATCGTAGAGCCGCTCCACGAGCCGCTCGGCCTCCTCCGCGCTCGGCACGTCGAGAGCGACGATCAGCTGAGCCATTGCATCATCCCCCGCCTCCTTCATGTTGTTCCGGTGTCGCGAACGCGACGTTGGCCTTGCCGACGATCGCGTCGAGCGATGCCAGATCGCGCTCGGCGAGATACTCCTGCAGCTCGGCGGAGATACGCTCGGGAATGCGCGGATCCGTGAAGTTGGCCGTGCCGATCGAGATCGCGGCCGCCCCGGACAGGAAGAACTCGAGCGCGTCGCTCAGGTTCTCGATACCGCCCTGTCCGATGATCGGGATCTTCACCGCCTGCGCGACCTCGTAGACGGCGAGCACTGCGATCGGCCGGATCGCGGGACCCGAGAGGCCGCCGGTGATATTTCCCAATCGCGGGCGCCACGTCTCGACGTCGATCGCCATCCCGCGAACCGTGTTGATCACGGCCAGGGCATCGGCGCCGGCCGCCTCCGCCTCGCGCGCCACCGCGGCGATATCCGTGACGTTGGGCGAGAGCTTGACGATCAGCGTCTTATCCGTCGTCGCGCGCGCGGCTTGCACGACCTTGGACGTCAGCTTGGGATCGCAGCCGAACGTCTCGCCCTCACTCGCGACGTTTGGGCAGGACACGTTCAGCTCGACCGCCGCGATCTCGTCGCGCGCGGCGAGGCGCTCGCAAAGATAGGGGTAGTCGTCCACCGAGAAGCCGGCGACGCTGCCGACTAGTTTGCAGGGGCGGCCCGCATATTTGTGCAGCTCGCGCTCGAGGTACCAGTCAATGCCCGGGTTCTGCAGGCCGATGGCGTTGAGCATGCCGGCCGGCGTATGCACGAGCCGCGGCGTCGCGTTGCCCGGCCGCGGCAGCCGGGTGACGCTCTTGAGGACGATCGCGCCGATCTTCGATTGGTCGGCAAACGGCGCATACTCCTCGCCGGTACCGTAGCAGCCGCTGCCCATGAGGGTCGGATACTCGAGTTCGAGCTTGCCGAGTTTGACTGCAACGCTCGGCACGGTCACCAACGCAGCTCGTCCGCCCAGAAAACCGGGCCCTCCTTGCAGATTCGCGCGTAAACGACGTCATCGCCGCCGAGCTCTGCCGGAGGAAAGCTCGGCGCCTGAGCGCTGCGCGCGACCAGCGGCACGACGCATCCCCAGCAGCCTCCGACTCCGCATCCGAATGTCTCTTCCAGCGCCAGCTGCGCGCGGACGCCAAACGCCTCGGCAACGCGCGCAACGCTGCGCAACATCGGCGAGGGGCCGCACGCGAGAATCGCTTCGGGTTTGCGCGAGTTCGCCAAAGCGTCGGTGATGAATCCGCGCCGGCCCATGCTCCCGTCGTCGGTGGTCAAAATCACCTCGCAGCCCGCATCCTCAAACCGTTGCGCATCAACCAGCAACTCCCTGGTTCGCGCGCCGTAGAAGAGACGGACGCGGGCTCCGTTGGCGATGAAAGCATGCGCGCACAACAGTACCGAAGCGATGCCGACGCCGCCGGCTACGATCGCAACGTCGCGCGCGTCGCCGGAACAGTCGAAGCCGTTGCCGAGCGGACCGAGTACGTCGAGGCAATCGCCCTCGCGCAGCTCGCTGAGCTCGCTCGTGCGCCTGCCTGTTATAAAGAAGAGAATGCTGGCGAACTTGCCTTCCGCTTCGTAGATGGCGAGCGCAGTGGCGGCCGCTTGCGCCGACGGCGGAATCGCCATGAGGTACTGACCGGGCCGGGTCGCCGCCGCGAGCTTGGGCGCCTCGAGAGTCAGCGCGACGACGCCGGGCGCGAGAACGCGACGTCCGATAACCGTGGTCGCGTGCACGCGGGCGTGGCGGTCAGCCGTCAGCATACTCAAACCCTATTTTCTGCAAATTCTAGAAAAATCTCCGGAAATCGGTGCACGCCCTTGCTCCCAGAGCCGTTATACTGTATAGAGAGCGTAAATAATACGGGAAAGGAGGGTCCGCAGATGGCAGGTCTTATCGTCTTCAAATCGCTAGCCGACGCACTCAGAGCGGGCTATCAGGTTTACGATCGGACTGCAGATGGTTATCTGGTCAGGACTCGCACGGCCGCGGGCTGGGCGATGGCCTTGGTGTCCTGCAAGTAGCATCGTCTTTATTACAAGGTTAACGCCGCCGGTCACCGACCGGCGGCGTTAAATTTTTATTGAACCCGATCGCGACTCTCAGCGATAGTCCGGCGGCGACGCCGGCTTCTCGATTTCCGGCGTGGATCCAGGGCGCCACCCGCCGTAGGTCGGTCCCGGCGGCATCCCGGCACTCGAAGGGTTTCCTTGCGCGGATGGGCCGGCGTTGCTGTCGGCCGGCCCGAACTGCTGGCGCGTCATTTGTGGACCGAACGTCGCACCGCTCATGACGGCGCCGATGATTTGCGCGACGCCGACGAATAGCGGAATCAAGCCGCCGAGCAGCCACGGACCCGGGTCGATATGGCCGTCGCCGCGGTAGCCGATGAAGCCGAGCCCGATGAGGAGAGCGAAGCCGATGCACGCCACCTGCACGCCGCGGCGAAGCTGGCGCTGAGCGTAAAAGTCGGCCGGATAGTAGTATTGATTCGGCGCGCCAGGCATCGGTTGACCGGGCATCCAGCCATACTTCATCGCCTTGCGCATGTCGCGCGCATCGGGCGGCGGTACGATACCCCGACGCATCATCTCCATGCGTTCCTGGTGCGCGAAAACTCGCGAAACGATCCAGCCGAGGACCGGTAACCCAAAGATGCAGACTACTGCAAGGGCGGCTACGACGTTGTCATCCATAACTATTAGTTTGCTCCGTTGGTATAAATGTGAATCGATCCGTCAGACGTGCCGACCGCCATTTTCGCGGTACCGGCACCGAGGCGAATCGTGCGCCGAGCGGAATCGCCGCCCTCCTGCGACACGCCGTCAACGGCGATGCTTCCGTCGCCGGTCGAGGCGTCGATGCTGACGTCGGCACTGGGCGGGAGGTGAATCCGGATCGAGCCGTCGTCGGTGTGCATCGTCGCGGAGGGGCTCGCACCCACCAAATTCAATCCGTCGGCCGTGATGCGGCCGTCATGGGTCGTCGCTGCGAGCGATCCGACCGCGACGTCCTGTAGCGACAGATGGCCGTCGTCCGAGTCCATCGCGAGACGATCGCCGCGCACGTTGGTGGCCTCGAGGTAGCCGTCGTTGCTGTGCGCGTCCACGTTGCCTTGCAGATCGGCCAGCGTCACGTGACCGTCCTGCGACCGCACGCTCACGCCGCCGGTGACGCCGCTGACGTCGGCGCCCGAGCAGCGCGCGATCTCGAGCCGCGAACCGCGAGGCACCTCGACGTTGATTCGCTCGTTGCTAAAGCCGAAGATGTCGATCGATAAGTGACCCGAGCCCGGACGCTCGATGCGGACGCCGTCGCTCGTGTGCGTCACTCGCAGCTGCGGATAGGAGCCGGTCGAAAAAACGGCCCCGCGCATCTCGGTGAGGTCACGCACGTGGACGAGTCCGTCGCTCGAGATCGTCACGCCGACTCGCGATTGCGCGTCGTCGATCACGACGTGCGGCGTATCGCGCGCATCGATCGGCGCCAGCGTCACCGGCGTAAAGTCGGCGTGGTGCATGCCCGAAACGAACGACGTGCCGCGGCCGCCGACCGCGTACGCCGCCATCCCGACGATCAGGACTTCGGCGGCGATCAACATCGCCACGATTGAGGCGCGCGACACTTAGAGCCGCGGCCCCCATCCGTCGAAGGTGGAGCGCAGAGACTGCGCGGAGTCCCACCTATCGGTCGGCAGAGTCGGCGGAGCGCTCTCCGGCCGGCTGCCGCCTGGAAGGGTTTTGTTGGGAATGGTTGTCATCGCTGGCTCGATCCTCCGTGAAAGTTCCTGCCCTAGTTACGGCGCGGCGGACGGCATGTTTCGAGGCGGACGGCCCGGGCGGGTGCGAAACAATCCGCGCGTTCCGCGCGTACGAAAAGCGTGTCGGCAGCGTTGTTGGAGGCACCGCCCGCACGGGTGAACGCGGAGCCAGAGGACGGCAACCTGGTCGCGATGACGCTCCGGGGCAACCCGGAGGCGTTCGCGACGCTGGTTGAGCGGTACGACCGCGCCGTCTACCACCTCGCGTACCGGACGCTGCACGACGTCGAGGAGGCGCGTGATGCGACGCAAGAGGCGTTCTTCAAAGCCTTTCGCAGCTTGCGAACGTTTAAGCCCGGGTCGAAATTCTCGACCTGGATCTTTGCGATCGCGTATCACGCCTGTTGCGACCGGCTCAACCGGCGCAGGCGCTACGCGAGCGACGAGCTGCCCGAGCGGGCCGACCCGGCCCCCGGACCCGAGCAGCAGGCGATCGCGCTCGACCAAGCCGCTCGGCTGCGGGCCGCGATCGACGCGCTTCCCGAGAAGTACCGAACGGTCATCACACTCTTCCATCTCCAGGGCAAACAGTACGACGAGATCGCAAGCGTCCTCGGCCTGCCGATGGGTACGTTGAAGACGCACTTGTTTCGTGCCAAGGAGCAGCTCCGCAGGCTTCTGGGCGAAATGGAGGTAACCGAATCATGAACATGCACGACGACGCTCACGGATGGGCTAGTGCCGACGAAGCACAGGACGTGCGGGGGGCGGCCGGCGATGCCCTCGAGCAGGCGATCTTTGCGCTCCCGCTGGAGCAGCCGCCGGCCGATTTGCGGGCCTCGATCCTGCTGGCGACGGCCTACCGCCCTCGCCCGGCCTTCTCGGTCGTGGAGCTCGCCGTGATCGGCGCGGTCGGCGCGATCGGCGTATGGCTTATCGCTCTGCTGGCCCTCGGCGGCGGGGCGCTCTTCGTCGACACGGTCCAGGCCATCGGCACCTTCGTATCGAGGACGCTCTCCAATGCGACGACGCTGACATGGCTGGCCGCAGGCGGCGCGACCGCACTGTGGCTCTCACTTTTCACCGGATCCCAACCCCTCGTCGTAGTCTCGCAAAGGTCCGAACGGAGGGCCAGCCGATAATCCCTCTGCATGGAGAAACGGCAAGCGCCGGAGCGGCGCCCATATAGGATCCTCGTCGTCGAGGACGACGCGGCGATCAGCCGCGTCCTGCAGCTCGAGCTCGAGCACGAGCGGTACGAGGTCGAGGTAGCGCGCGACGGCCTCGCCGGCCTCGAGAAGGCACTCAAGGAACCCGACCTCGTCATTCTGGACTTGATGCTGCCGCGGATGGACGGCATCGAGGTCTGCAAACGCATTCGCGCCAAGAGCCGCGTGCCGATCATCATGCTCACCGCGCGCGACCGCGTACCCGATCGCGTCGTCGGCCTCGACGTCGGCGCGGACGACTACGTCACCAAGCCGTTTTCCACCGAGGAGCTGCTCGCGCGCATCCGGGCCCGCCTGCGCGAGCGCACGCCGCAGGGCAACGTGATCGAGTACCGCGACGTCGTGATGGATCGCGACCGCCACGAGGTGCATCGCGGCGGACAGCCCATCGCGCTCACCGCCAAGGAGTATGCGCTGCTCGAGTACCTGCTCTTGCACCGCAACAAGGTCCACACGCGCGACGAGCTCTTCAACGGGGTCTGGGGCAGCGATTTCCTCGGAGACTCCAATCTCATCGACGTCTACATCCGCTACTTGCGCGGAAAGATCGACGACGGCTTTGACGACAAGCTCATCACGACCGTAAGAGGCGTCGGCTACACGATAAAGGATTAGGGCTTGTCCCTGAAGTGGAAGATCGCCCTCGGGTATTCGGCGCTGCTGATCGTCGCTATGAGCGTGATGAGCGGCATCATCGTCTGGCGGTTTCAGCAAATCCTCTACGATCAGGCGGCGACCAGCGTGAACGCGACGATGAAGGCGATCGTGCAGTTCGCTCAGCAGTCCACGACGCCGTTTTCCGTCGAGGACTCGTCGGCGGGGACGCTGCAGTTTCTGTTCAACAGCAGTAATCTCACGACGTGGAACTCCGCTAACAGCTACGTGCAGGTGGATTCGAGCAACGGCTATCCGCTCGCCAAAACCGCCAACCTCGGATCGCTGACGATACCGTCGAATCCAAAGCTTTCTCCGCCGCATGACGTCGCGTATCGGCAAATAACGCTCGGCGAGCGGTCGTTCTTGGTCGAGGATCGCTATCTGCGCGCGGGGGCGAGCGCTGCGATCATCCACGTCGCCGAGCCGCTCGACACGCTGCAGCGTACCTTCGCCCGGGCGCGGGAGGCGATCGCCGTCGTGCTGGCAGCCACGGCAGCGGCCGTCGTCGTGCTCTCGATCGCGATCGCCTCGCAGGCGACGACGCCGATCAACGAGCTGTCGCGCGAGATGCGCGAGATCGGCTCAGACCGTCTTCGCATCGCCGCCGGAAAAGGAGCGCTCGACGGAAACGCGCGCCGCCGGTTTGGCGGCGACGAGGTCGGACGGCTCGCGCGCAGCTTCAGCGACTTGCTGGCGCGATTGGGCGAGGCATTCGCGCGCGAGCGCCAGTTCATCTCGGATGCGTCGCACGAGCTCAAGACGCCGCTGACGTCGATCAACGCCAACGCGCAGATGCTGTTGCGCTGGGCCGATCAGGACCAGGCGATTCGGCGCGAGAGCCTGGAGACGATCGTTCGCGAGAGCAGCGATCTTGCCGGGATGGTTAACGGCATGCTGACGCTCGCCAAGGCCGATCGCGGCGACGAGATTCCGAAGGAGCCGCTCTCGCTCGCCCAGATCGCAAGCGAGGTGTCGCAGAACATCGCGCCGCGCGCCGCCGAAAAGGGAATCGCGCTGAGCTTCACGCACGCCGCCACGCCCATCGTCTATGCCGACCCGAGCCTGCTGCGCCAGCTTGTCGGCAACCTCGTCGACAACGGCATAAAATTCAGCGAGCGCGGCAGCGTCGAGGTCGCCGTCGGGGCGAACCGGGACTCCGCCTGGGTCGACGTTACCGATAGCGGGCCGGGCATACCGGAGTCCGAGCTCCCGAACATCTTCGAGCGGTTCTACCGGGCGGACAAGGCGCGCTCGCGCGCCGTCCCCGGGACGGGGCTCGGCTTAGCAATCGTCCGTTCGATTGCTCGAGTCCACGGCGGCGAGGCGACGGTTACCAACGTGCCCGGCGGCGGCGCGCGCTTTCGGGTCCTTTTACCGCGCGTCGCGGCTCCGTTCACCTAGCTTTCATGTTGCCGGCGTCGCACTCTCGATACAATCGTTTCGTGCACAAAACCGTCGGCCGAGGGGCTAGCGCAATGCTGCTCGCCTGCCTGTGTTGGCTGGTTCTCGCGGCGCCCGCACGCGCCGACGAGCAGTACGACGTTGGGCCGTCGCCGGTGCTCAACGTGCGGCTCAACCGCGGCAATCTAACGGTCCAGACTTGGGATCGCCCGCAGGTGCAGATTCAATCGGATCGGCCGCTGAACGTGCAGCATCTGCCGCCGTCGCAGGTCGAGGAGCCGAAGCAAGTTCAGATCTCGTCGGCACAGATCCAGACCCAGCACGGGCCGGTGACGCTGCCGGCCGAAACATTCGTGCTTCCCGACATCCCCGGCACGCAGCACGACGCGATCGTCGCGCGCGGCACGGGCAACGTGACCATCACGATCCCGCGCGACACCGGGATGGTGATCGCACACGTCCGCGCGGGCCACCTAACCCTGAGCGGCTACCACGGCATTTTCGTCGCGCACACCCGTATGGCGGGAATCGATCTCAACAACGTGGGAGGAACCGCGTTCGTCGAGTCGCTGCGCGGCAAGGTCGTCGCGACCAACTCGTCGTTCGACCGGCTGCGCATGCGCACGGCGACGGGCAACATGTTCTTTGCGGGCTGCACGTCGCATCAGATTCAGGCCACCAGCACGTACGGCTCGATCGTCTACGACAACGGACACTTTCAGCCCGGCCTCGCGCGCTTCGAGTCCGAACACGGAAACGTCGCGCTCGGCGTTCGCGGCGGCGCGCAGATCGGCGCCCATAGCGGTTCCGGTCACGTCGTGTCGAGCTTCCATGCGGAGGCGCACGTGCAGGGCGACCCGACGACGAAACAGGCGACCGTCGGTGGCGGAGGGCCCGTCGTCACCGCGACGTCGCGCAACGGCTCGGTCTATCTCTACAGCGGATCGATGAGCCAGCACCCGCGCGTGCGCGAGCAGCTCAGCGGCAGCACGCGCCTCCCGACCACGCACACTCCGAGCGCGGCCGCACCTCCCCCCCACGAGCAGCCGTTTCAGCGCTTCAACCGGCTGCGGGGGCAGCCGCCGCGACCTCCGTTTCTAAGTCAACCGTAAGTCCGTCATAAGCGGCAATCGCGCGCAGGCCAAGCTCGTCTTCGAGCCGTTGCGCGAGCCTCGAAGGATCTGCCTCCAGCATCTTCGTGCCGAAATGCTGAAAGATCGCGACCTTCGGCCGCACGTCGGCCACGACTTGGTGCGCGTGCACCCAGGTGAGGTGGTCGACGTTCATCTCGTCGTGATAGCGCAGCACGTTGACGATGAGCACGTCCGGCCGGCGGCCCGCGTAGTCGGCGGCGAGCCCGTCGAAATATCGCCCGCAGGGCACATACGCGACGCGTAATCCGTCGTAGACGAAGTGCAGGCCGTGCGTCTGCACGGCATGGACGTGGCGCATCGACGTAAAGAGCTCGACGTCGCCGATGCGATATGGCCCGCTGCTCGGCTCGAGGTATTCGATCCGCGCCGCGAAGCGCCGCGCGTAAGGAAGCACGACGGGCTCACCCTCGAAGGCATCGGCCGGCGCCAGCACCGCGCCGCGCGGGCGGAATCCGCCGGACGTCATCGCCTCGATCAGCACGTTGACGTCGCTCGAGTGGTCGAGATGCTTATGCGAGAGCACGATCGCCTCGAGCTCGCGCGGATTGCAGGGCGGAACGCTATTTAATGCGCGCACGAGCGCGCCGGGGCCGGGATCGACGTGAATCTGCGTGTCGCCGAAGCGCATCCACATCCCGCCGGATGCGCGCAACTGACGCGCGACGACGAAACGAGCGCCCCCGCTCCCGAGGAAAAGTATCGAGCTATGCAAGCACGGGGAGCTTTTGGAACGCGCCACCCAGCACCGTCGTCGACGGGCGCCCGAGCCAGCGCTCGAGCACGGTCGCGTACACGCTGCGGAAGTCGACGGTGTAGCGCAGGTTGCCCATGTTGGTCGAGCCGAGGTCCGGCAGCGTTCCGTACAGGCCGCCCTTGACGCCGCCGCCGATCAAGAACAGCGGGGAGGCCTCCCCGTGGTCGGTGCCGCGGCTGCCGTTCTCCTCGATGCGCCGGCCGAATTCGCTGAACGTGAGCGTCAACACGCGCCGCTCGTTGCCGTGCGCGGCAAGGTCTTCGTAGAAGGCTCCGACCGCATCGGAAAACTGCGCCAATAGCCGGTTCTGGATCGCTACCTGGCTGACGTGCGTGTCGAACGAGCCGTGCTCGACGTAGATGGCCTTGGTTCCTAGCTTGCTGCCGACGATCTGCGCCGCAAGCGCCAGGCTGCGACCTAGCGGCGTCGCCGGATACGAGGCCTTCGTCGTATAGCCGGCCACGAGTCGGGGCAGCTCCTCCGAGCTGCGTTGAGCGTTGCCCTCGATCTCCATGACGTGTGCCAGGTAAGGCGACTCGAACGGCAGGCGCCGGTCGCGCGCTTCGGCCCAGAAGGCCTTGCTGGCGACGGCGTTGCGGTCGGCGACCAGCATGTATTGCGCGAGCGCCGGTACCGCCGGGATGTCTGTGTGATTGGAGACGAGCAGCTCCGGCAGCACCTGCGACACGGCGACTCCCTTGAAGAGATTCTCGCTCGGAAGCGCCGCCTCGTCGAAGTAGCGGCCGAGCCAGCCGGTGTGCTCGTACCGCTCGGGCGCGGCGGTCTGCCAGATTTCGGTCGAGCGAAAGTGCGAGTGATCCGGATTGGGATAGCCCACACCCTGGACGATCGCGACCATGCCCCTGTCGTAGAGCGCCTTCAGCGATCGCATGCCGGGATTCAAGCCCGCGTTCGCATCGATCGCCAACACGTCGTTGCGCGCGATCGCCAGCGCCGGGCGGAGGCGGTAGTACTGTTCGTCGCCGTGGGGCACGACGCAGTTCAGTCCGTCGTTACCGCCGGCCAGGTTGACGATAACGAGGCAGCGGTCCTGACTGCCTGGCAGGCCCGGCAGCGGCGCCTGCGCGAGCGCCCTCGCGAACACGTGCTCGGGGTTGGCGACGATCGCCAAGCCGGAGGCGGTTGCAAGCAAAAAGTTACGGCGGTTCATTAATTCAATTGATACGCAGGCGTGGCCATCGCGAGATACGCCGCGCCGGCGACGCGCTGACCGTAGTTCTCCGCGGAGAGGGACGGCAGCGCCGCGCTTTCCGCTCCACTCAAGTAGCTCTCCAGCTCGAACAGCGACGCGGGTGCTACGTCGCCTTGCAAGATCGTTTCCGCGAGGACGCGCGACGCGCTTGACGACTGCAGCGGCAGGCCGTGCAGCCACGACGAGTCCGCCAGCGTCTGCGATCCGAGTAGGCGAACCAGGAAGTTCTGGCGCGCGAGCATCGTGCCGCTGGTCAGCCAGTTCTGGCCGCCCGGCCAGCCCGCGACGTTCGGCGGAAAGAAGAGCCGCTGGCCCATCTGCTGCAACGCGGGCAGAACCGTATCGTCGACCTGATTCAGCCCGAGCGCCTTGTGCGTGCCCACGACGAATTCGACCGGGCTCTTCACCAGCGCGCGATAGGCGCGCGCGCTATAGAACACGTTGCTGCTCAGAATCGTGCCCACGACGGGCGCGAGCTCGTAATCGTGCCTGCGCAGCAGCGCCGCGACCGAATCGACGAGCTGCGGCTCGGGGTTGTTGTACACGAACCAGTTGAGCAGGCTCGCTGCGAAGAACCGCGCGCATTGCGGCTGCGCGAAGATGATGTCGACGACGTCGTCGCCGTCGAGATTGCCGGTGCGTCCGAGAAACGTCTTGCTTCCCGAGTCGTGCAGCGCGGCGTCGAAGCTGACGCTGTCCGTGCGGTTGACGACGCGCCAGCCCGTCCAGGCGCGGGCCGATTCGCGGACGTCGTTCTCCGTATAGTGATCGACGCCCAGCGTGAAGAGCTCCATCAGCTCGCGCGCGTAGTTCTCGTTCGGATGCGCCGCGACGTTCTGGTTGCCGCTGAGATAGATCAGCATCGCGGCGTCCTTGGACACGCCCTTCGTCAGGTCGCGAAGATTGCCGAGGGCGTACTTCGGAAAAGCGCGTTCTGGTTGTACGTAATCCACGGAAATCGCGGCGTCCCGCGCGACGTGAAGTGACCGTGGAAGTAGAGCGTCATCTTCTCCTGCAGCGGAGACGCCGCCAGCATCCGGTTCAACCACCAAACCTGTAGCGCGGCGATCGCCGCCTGGGCCGCGCGGCGGCGGGCGCGCTGAATCATCGCGCGATCCATCCCGTCGCTCAGGGCATACGACCGCGAGTCGTCGTCCAACTCAGACGGCGGCGAGACGGCAGCCGCGGAGGGCACGTCGATCAGCGCCGCTGCGGCGTCGGGCGCGCGCATCGCGGCAAAGCGGGCGATCTCGTCGGGCGTGCCGCCGAAGCCGGCGCGGCGCAGTAAATGCGCCGCCGCGCGCGTGCCGAGCGGTCCGTGGTGCGGCTGCAACGCCGTGGTGAGATCGAGGCGACCCTGCGGACGCAGGATGCCGCCGACGTCGATCTGAGCCTGGGCGACCATCGCTGCTGTCTACGCGCCGCGCCCCGGCCCGCCCTCGCGGCGGCGCCCGGGTCTAACCGGGCTCTAAGCGCGGGGCGCCGAATGGCGGCGCGATGGCCGTTTTGGAGTCACGACTCGATAGGAATTCCGAGCAATTTCGAACCAGCGCTCGGCGTATGGAGCGCCTCGTTGCCGAGCTGCGCGAGCGGCTGGTCGGCGTGCGCGCCGGCGGCGGCCCCGAGGCGGTAAAAAAGCACCGGGGCCGCAATAAGCTCACGGCCCGCGAGCGCGTTGAGCGCCTGATCGATCCAGGCTCGGACTTCCTGGAGCTTTCGCCGCTGGCGGCATTCGACATGTACCGTAACGACTCGCTCGCCGCGGGCATCCTGACCGGGATCGGTATCGTGGAGACGCAGCACTGCGCCATCGTCGCTAACGACGCAACCGTGAAGGGCGGCACGTACTACCCGATGACCGTCAAGAAGCATCTTCGTGCGCAGGAGATCGCGGAGCAGAATCACCTGCCGTGCATCTACCTCGTGGATTCGGGCGGTGCGTTCTTGCCGCTGCAGGCCGACGTCTTTCCCGACCGCGACCAGTTCGGCCGGATCTTTTACAATCAGGCGCGAATGTCGAGCAAGCGCATCCCGCAGATCGCCGCGGTCATGGGATCGTGCACGGCGGGCGGCGCGTACATCCCCGCTATGAGCGACGAGACCGTGATCGTCAAGGGGCGCGGCACGATCTTCCTGGGGGGACCGCCGCTCGTCAAGGCCGCCACAGGCGAAGAGGTCACGGCCGAGGAGCTCGGAGGCGCCGACGTCCACACGCGAATCTCCGGCGTCGCAGATCACTTCGCCAACGACGACGATCAGGCGCTCGCAATGATTCGCGAGATCGTCCCCAATCTTGGCCCTCGAGCTACCGCGCCAGTGGGATCGCCGGCAGCAGCAGCCCAAGTACGATCCGCACGAAATCTACGGCATCGTTCCGGCCGACGCCACACGGGATACGAGGTGCGCGAGATCATCGCGCGCCTCGTGGACGGATCGTGTTCCAAGAGTTCAAGGCGCGCTACGGCAGACGCTCGTCTGCGGGTTCGCCCGCATCAAGGGACACCCGTCGGGATCGTCGCCAACAACGGCATCCTCTTTCGGAGAGCGCGCACAAGGGCGCCCACTTCGTCGAACTGTGCGCGAAGCGCAAAACTCCGCTGGTGTTCCTGCAGAACGTCACCGGATTCATGGTCGGCAAGGAGTACGAAAACCGAGGGATCGCCAGGGACGGCGCGAAGCTCGTGATGGCGGTCGCGTGGCCGAGGTACCGAAGTTCACGGTCGTGATCGGCGGCATCTTCGGGGCCGGCAATAACGGGATGTGCGGGCGGGCCTACGCACCGCGACAGCTCTGGATGTGGCCCAACGCCCGTATCAGCGTAATGGGCGGTCCGCAGGCTGCCAGCGTGCTATCGACGGTGCGGGGCGAGATGACGTCCGATGAAAAGGCCGCCTTCGAGGCGCCGATCCTCGAGAAGTACGAGCACGAGGGCAGCCCGTACTACTCGACCGCGCGGCTCTGGGACGACGGCATCATCGACCCGCTCGATACGCGACGCGTCATCGCCATCGGCCTGGATGCCGCCGCGCACGCGCCGCAGCCGCGCACGCAGTTCGGCGTCTTCCGAATGTGGTAGGCCAGGCCGAAGCCGCGCGCTATGCCGGCGGCAAGTGGCCGACGTAGAGCCTGTAATAGTTCGGCGACTCGATCCATTGGCCGCTCCGATAGCGCAGCACGGCGCTCGCGTTGGCCTTAGTTGGGCAGCACATCGGGGCATCGGGACCGTAGTACGGCCCGCGCGTTGGCCGCCGCGCCGCCGAAATACAGGAAGACGCTTTGCACGATCGTCCCGGGCGGACTCGGCACCATCGGGCCGGTAGCGGGCCCTCGGCCTCCGCTCAGGACAGGCTGTGCGGAAGTCGCAACGACGCAGACGAGCACAAGAGCGATCGTTGCCACAATCACACGACGCGACTCGAGCATGCGACGGCTCGTTCAGAGCTACGGCTTCATATTGCTTGCCGGAGGCGCGCGTTCGGCAGCGTGGTGAAGCTGCCCAGGCCTTGCGGCGGGGCGCGCACGACGCCGTGCAGCATGTCGTCCCACGCCTGCGTGAGGATCGAGGCAATATCGTCACGAGACGATGAATTCCGCCCGGCTGCGAATAGAACGATACGTCCATGCCGACCGATTGCAGAAACGCCGCGGTCGCTATGGGGTACTGCGTGGGAATGCCTGCGTCGGCGCTGCCGGTGAGCACGTAGAAGGGCGTTCGCCGCATCTCCGTGACGATGCGCTGCGAATCGGACCCCAACAGTGCGCCCGCGATGGACATCACCGCGGCCGCCTGGCTCGTGGTGACGATGCTGGCGGTCGATCTGATCGCCTGGACCCCCAGCACCTGCTCCTGCACGGTCTCCTGGCCAAGGCCAAGCCGGAGACGCTGCGCTACCGGCTGCTCCGCCTCGCCGCCCGCCTGACCTGCCGGACAACGCCGGTGCTCGCTTCGGAGTCAGCGAACCTGGCCCTGGGCGCACGGGTCGCGGAACCGGTGTTCGCCCCGGCTGGCGGCGTGCTGCCCGTCCCTGCCGGATGACCTTCGAAGGTTCCCGACGCGACAAGCGGCGGGAGACCACGGGCAGGGAAGCGGCGCGCCGGCTATCTCGCCATGCCCACCCGGCCCGGATTGATCCGATGAAGATCAAGTCACCGATTTCAAGATCGGTTACCTCGTCCCATGATGGGGCAGAGCTCTCGTGCGTTCGACCAGCTCCACGTTCGCCGGTTTGGCGACACACCGCAGCCGACATCCCAGAGTGAGCGGTCGTTGCTCCCACTCTTGATCTCGACATCCGACGAGATCAAGAGGTGCGACGCGGGTGGCAGAGCCGGTTCGAGCTCGACGATTATCCGATCATGAGGGTCAGACACTGACCCAGATCGTGCGCCGCGGACGCGGCAGCTCGGTCCGGGTCCGCCGGGCCACGATCATCATGGCCTCGGGTTCGGGGACCCCGGTCGCGGCGATCGCCCGGCTGGTCGCCGCGGACGAGGACACTGTCCGCGACGTCATCCACGCCTTCAACGAACGGGGGCTCGCCGCGCTGGACCCTCGGTGGGCGGGAGGCCGTCCCCGCCGGATCACCGATGAGGACATCGCGTTCATCGTCACGACGGCCACCACCCGCCCGACCGGGCTGGGCGCCCCGTTCACCCAGTGGAGCGTGCGCAAACTCGCCGCCCACCTGGGCGCCCACGACCACGAGCACCGCGTCCAGGTCGGGCGCGAACGGCTGCGGCTGATCCTGCGCGAGCACCACATCAGCTTCCAGCGCACCCGCACCTGGAAGGAATCCACCGACCCGGACAAGGACGCGAAGCTGGACCGGATCGAGTTCGTGACCAGCCACTTCCTGACCCGCTGCTTCGCGTTCGACCAGTTCGGGCCCTTGTCGATCCGGCCGTGTCACGGCTCCGCCTGGGCACGGAAGTCCACGCCGGTGCGCTTGCCCGCGACGTATCACCGCACGCACGGCATCCGCTACTTCCACGGCTGCTACAGCCTCGGCGACGACCAACTCTGGGGTGTCAACCGGCGCCGTAAGGGCGGCGGATCACACGCTCGCGGCGCTCAAGTCGATCCGCGCCGCCCGCCCGGACGGCGCACCGATCTACGTGATCATGGACAACCTGTCGGCGAACAAGACCCCGGCGATCCGCGCATGGGCCGCGCGCACAAGGTCGAGCTGTGTCTGACCCCGACCTAGGCCTCCTGGGCGAACCCGATCGAGGCCCAGTTCGGGCCGCTGCGCACGTTCACCATGGGCGCGTCCAACCACCCCAACCACCCTGCGCTGACCCGGCGGCTGCAGGCCTATCTGCGGTGGCGCAACACCCACGCCCGGCACCCTGACGTGCTCGCCGCGCAGCGTCGGGAACGCACCCGGATCCGCAGCGAACGCCACCAGCGCTGGGGCCGACCACGCGCGGCCTGACCCGGTCAACGTTCAAGGTCAACGCACTAGCTCGGCATCGCGTGATGGGCTCGCCGTCGGAGCATGGCTTGCCCGATACCCCTTGCATCGCCGGACTGGACGTACGTACAGTCCGGCCATGTGTTCTCCAGAGACGCTGCTGCCATGAGTGTCGTCGTCACGGTTGCCCCAACGGGCCCGATCGCCTCGAAGGCCGACGACCCGGACCTGCCCACCCAGCCCGAGGAGATCGCCGCGGCCGCCGAGCGCGCGTACCGGGCGGGCGCCGCCGTCGCGCACATCCATCTGCGGATGCCGCCGACCGGCCCACGGCCGACCTCGACGTCGCCCGCCGGACCATGGACCTCATCGCGGAGCGCTGCCCGATCCTCATCCAGCTCTCGACGGGGGTCGGGCTGGGCGTCGAGTTCGCCGACCGCGCCGGGCTGGTGGAGCTGCGGCCGCGGATGGCGACGCTCAATCCGTGCAGCATGAGCTTCGGCGCGGCCGAGTTCCGCAACCCGCCCGCCGACGTGCGCAGGCTCGCCGCTCGGATGCTGCGAGCTGACGTCAAGCCGGAGCTGGAGATCTACGACACCGGCCACCTCGAGGTGTGCTTGCGGCTGCGTGACGAGGGCCTGCTCGGCGAGGGGCGCCCCAGTTCTCCATCGTGCTCGGCGTGGCAGGCGGCATGGCCGCCACCCCCGACAACCTCCTGACGATGGTGCGCCGCCTGCCGTCCGACGCGATCTGGCAGGTCATCGCCATCGGTAAGGCCAACCTGCCGTTGACGGCGATGGGCCTGGCGCTGGGCGGGAACGCCCGCGCGGGGCTAGAGGACACCCTGCACCTGCGCAGGGGGGAGCTGTCTGGGCAACAGCCGCTCGTGGAGCGGGCGGTGCGGCTGGTCGCCGACCTCGATCGCACCGTCGCCGGCGTCGAGGAGACCGAAGCCCTGCTGGGCCTGACAGCGACAGGATCCCGGCAGGATCCCCGGCAGGATCGATGTCATGACCCGTCGACTGATCGACATCTCCGTTCCGCTGCAGGCAGGGATCGCCTCGGACCCGCCCGGTCACCTGCCCGAGATCGAGTTACCTCACCCACGAGCAGACCGCCAAGGACGTCGTGGCGTTCTTCCCCGGCGCGACCGTCGACGACCTGCCCGAGGGCGAGGGCTGGGCGATCGAATGGATCCGCTCATCGACGCACAACGGCACCCATCTCGACGCGCCCTATCACTTCCATTCGACGATGGACGGCGGCGAGCGCGCGATCACCATCGACGAGGTGCCGCTCGACTGGTGCATGCAGCCCGGCGTGAAGCTCGACTTCCGCCACTTGCCGACGGCTATGTCGCGACCGCGGCCGACGTCGAGGCCGAGCTGAAGCGCATCGGCCACGAGCTGGAGCCGCTCGACATCGTCGTTGTCAACACCGCGCCGGCGGCAGCGCTACGGCCAGCCGACTACGTCTCCGCCGGCTGCGGCATGGGCCGCGAGGCGACGCTGTAGCTGCTGGAGCGCGGCGTGCGCCTGACCGGCACCGACGCCTGGAGCTGGGACGCGCCATTCGTCCACACGGCCAAGCAAATACGCCGCGACGCACGATGCCGTCGCTGATCTGGGAGGGCCACAAGGCCGGCCGCGAGATCGGCTACTGCCACATCGAGAAGCTGCACAACCTCGAAGCGCTGCCCGACGACGGCTTCCAGGTCGGCTGCTTCCCGGTGAAGATCCACGCGCGCCTCGGCCGGCTGGACCCGCGCCGTCGCGATCTTCGACGACTGAGCCGACCCCGCACAGCTCACCCTGAACGGCACCCCGTCCCGACACCGCAGTCCCTGGAGGAACCGTGACCACCACCGCGCCGACCGTGAACAGCGAGCTCGACCCGTTCCGTGTCGAGCACCTCGACGACCCCTACCCGCTCTACGCGCGCCTGCGGGAGCACGGACCAGCCGTGTACCTGCCGGAACATGACATCTGGCTGGTCTCGACCTACGCGGCGGTGTCGGAGGTGCTGCGCAACCACAAGGGGTTCCTCTCCGGCCTCGGCACCTCCTACGTCCGGGTCGCCGACAGCCGCTTCCGCTTCCCGTTCATCGACAACGACGCGCCCGACCACAGCCGGATCCGCCGCTCGGTGCAGGGCCGGTTCCACCGCGCCGAGATCGAGAAGATGACCGCTGCCGTCCGCGCGATCGTCGGGGAGGTCACCGCGGGCCCGCTGGCCGAGGGCACCGCCGACGTCACCGCGATCGCCCGGGCGCTGCCTGACCTGACGATCCGCAGCCTCACCGGCATCACACCCCGGACACCGAGACGATGGCCGCGTGGGCCGACGCGGTGTTCCACGTGCTCGGGCCCGACTTCGAGCCCCGCTACATGGACCTGACACTCGAGAGCCTCGGG
The DNA here is from genome assembly GCA_963723485.1 of Vulcanimicrobiota bacterium. Classification (GTDB taxonomy): domain Bacteria; phylum Vulcanimicrobiota; class Vulcanimicrobiia; order Vulcanimicrobiales; family Vulcanimicrobiaceae; genus Cybelea. The sequence continues at coordinate 1,110,836 of CAVRQS010000003.1, forward strand.
TGGCTCGCCCAGACCGGCGTGCTCGATCTGCCGATGCAGAGCCCGGACGCGAGATCCTCGAGAACGGTGGCTCCACCGGCGGCCTGCACGAGGGCCAGGAGCGTCTGTTCGCGCTGGCGTCGATCTGGGTCGCCGGCGTCGACACGACGAACGCCCTGATCAACATCCTGTTCAATGCGTTCGCCGAGCACCCCGAGCAGTGGGACGCGCTCCGAGCCGATCGCTCCCTGATTCCCGCCGCCGTCGAGGAGGCCCTGCGCTGGGATGCCCCGATCCGGATGTTCCTGCGCCGCACGGCCACCGACGTCGACTTGCAGGGCGTCACGATCCCGGCCGACGCCAACGTCGTCGCGCTGTTCCCCGCCGCCAACCGCGACCCCCAGGCGTTCACCGCCCCCGATGCGTTCGACATCACCGCCGAGCGACGCAACAAGCACCTCGCGTTCGGAGCGTCGGTGCACCTCTGCCTCGGTGCGCCGGTCGCGCGGCTGGAGGCCGTCGAGCTGCTCTCGCACCTCGCCGAACACGTCGCCCGCTTCGAGCCCGCCTCCACACCGGTCCGCGCGAAGAGCCGGGTCATCCGCAACTTCGCGAGCCTCCCGATCCGCTTCATCCGGCATTGATCCGCGTTCCGTCCGGGCCCACGGGGCTACCGTGAGCCCCGACGAGAAGGACGCGGACGGGAGGCTCGGGTGACAAGCACACGCACGCGCGCCGAAGAGATCCTCCGCGCTTCCGAGTCGCTCTTCGCCGAGAAGGGCTTCCACGGCACGACCATGCGGGAGGTAGCCGAGGCCGCGGGCGTAGGGCTCTCCTTAATCGTCTACCACTTCAAGTCGAAGGACGGGCTCTACCGCGCGATCTTCGAGTCCCGCCAGTACGTGAACGAGGACCGGATGATGCGGCTGGCGGCCGTCACCGACGTGAGGGCCCCCGACGCGCTCGAGCGGGTCGTCGCGGCGTCGTCGACCCCGTCCTCGCCTTGCACGACGACCCGGACGACGCCTGCTTCGCCCGGCTCGTCCTGCGCGAGGCCGCCGACCCGTCGAGCCAGGACCGCAGCGTGATCGGCGACCTGTTCGACCCGATGGCACGAGCATTCATCGCGAAGCTCGAAGACGTTCTGCCCGACCGTCCTCCGGGTTTCCACGCCTCGGGCCTACCTGTTCTCGGTGGGCGCACTGGACCCAGAGCCGCTCCTTCGACGCCCGCATCCGCAACCTCGCTGCGCCCGAGGCCACGGCTGGCAAGCACGAGTTCCTGCGCGCCTACATCACCGCGGCGCTGCGGCAGCCGCGCTGAGCCTGCTGGACCGCGGCATGAACGGCAGGCCGATCGCCTGCTTCACGAGGTCGCCGACTGGTGAGCTCGCGTATTCAACTGTCGTCGAGTTCGCGGCGAAGATGACCGTGTGTGAGCACCGGGTACGGCTTCAGGTCGCCGTCAAGTGATGAGGGCACTCTTGGACGCCTGCCCTCAGACCCCATTGGCGCCGCGGTGAAGGGACGCACGAGTACATCAGTCGGCGTCATGCTGAAGCATGCCACGGGGACTGCGGAGAGAGGACTTGAAGTGCAACAAAGGCCCATCACACATCGCAGTTCACGCCAGGAACGTGGCCGTCGCGGTGAAGGCTGCCACAGAAGCCGGCAACCCGAAATCAGACTACTCCGACGAGGTAGGGGTCGAGGCTGCATCCAACTCGCCAACACACGCAGCGCGTCGTGCTCAGGGGAACCTTGATCCGGGACATAAACCATGATGTGCTGGCTCGGATTATCGGCAAGGACAAGAACCCTCGTACGGCAACTTTATGAGGCCCACGGTCGGGTGATTCAGCACCTTGAACCCAGTTGTGTGCCGGATGACATCATGGGTGGACCACCTAAGTCTGATGAACTGCTCGCGACCAGCCGAGAGCCGGTTCACCAACGCAGCGAGTTCCCGGGTCCCCCGGATTTGCGCCTTGCGCGGTGCGCAAAACCGCTACCGCATGGTCGGCGAAGATCTCCCATGACGGCCAGAACTCTCTGGCTCTCGACTCGTGCAAGAAAGTGAATCTTGCGGAGTTCGGCGGGTCATGGTCGTCATACTCGTAGATTGGTGAGTATAGCGACCTGCCCAATTCATTCGACGCTACAATGTCGAGTCGATCGTTAAACAAATAGCATGGCAGGTCCTCGAAGGCCTCAAGAATCTTCGGCACTCGCGAAGCTGCCGCGGGTTCCTCAATAAAGCGTTCACCACCCGATGGTGGCGGCCGGCGACCGGGTTCGATGGTCGGAGAAGCCCCCGAGGTATGCACGCTCAGTATCGTCCAACCGCAGTGTCCGAGCGATGGCGTCGAAAATGCCCTGAGACACACCCGAGGCACGGCCACGCTCGATTCGGATGTAGTAGTTGGAACTTATTCCAGCGAGCTGGGCCACTTCGTCGCGCCGCAACCCTTTGACCCGCCGCGCCGCCCCGTGGACAAGAAGTCCTGCTTCGGCCGGGTGGATGCGGGCGCGCCGCGAGATCAAGAAATCTCGAATCAGCGCTCGAGCAACCGCCGCACGATCAGTGATGGCATCTCCATCTTAGTTCTGACAGGCGGCTACACGTTACGGAACTACGGTCAGGAGGTCAACTTAGAGGTCGCGCGGAATGATCACAGACTGGTCGCGGCCGGGCATGGCAGACGAGGAGCGGGCACGGACCTGTCGATCATGAAGTTGTCTACGCTTCGTGATCGAGTGGAGGCTCCGTGCCCGCCCTGCCATCCTGGCTATCGACCCCCTGTGGGACCAGTTCGCCGCGCTGATCCCGGCGCGCGAGGAGTTCGTGGCCACCCATCCGTGGGGTTGCACCGGCCGTCGAGTCGCTGATCGGATCGTGTTCGACAAGCTGATCCAGGTGCTGCGGTTCGGCTGCTCCTACGAGGGCATCGCCGACACCACCTGCTCGGCGAGCACCCTGCGGACCCGGCGCGATGAGTGGATCCGCCTCGGGCTTGTTCGCGAAACTGGCCCGCTCGCCCGCGACGGCCTACGACCGCATCGTCGGACTCGCACCTCGACGTACATCGACCGTCGACGGGTTGCATCACCAAAGCCCCCGGCGGCGGAGAATGCGCCGGCCCGTTCCCCGGTCGACCGGCGCAAACAAGGTCTCAAACGCTCCGTGCTCGTCGAGGACTACGCGGGGATCCCGCTGGGTCGGGTCCGGCCGGGCGGCAACCGGCACGACTCCCCGCTGCTGGGCCTGACCCTGGACCGGCTCGGACGATCTCGGCCCGCTGCCTGAGGACATCACGGTGCACCTGGACGCCGGCTACGACTCGGGCAAGACCCGCGACCTGCTGGCTCGAACGTGGGCTGCCGCGGCGAGATCGCGCACAAGGGTGAGAGAAGGCCCCGATCCAGGCCACCCACCCGCTGGCACGTCGAGCGCACCAACGCCTGGCACAAGGCGTTCAACTGAAGCTCGCCAGCGCTGCTACCGAACGCCGCGAGAAGGTCATCGACGCCTTCTTCGACCTCGCCGACGCTGATCATCACCGTGCGTCGCCTACATCCGGTTGCGCGTGGACCAGCCACCGCTGGGACACCGCCCCGCCAAACGACCATGATCAACACATCAATCCGCGCGACCTCTTAGCCGGTCACCTGGTCGCGACGGGCTGGAGCCAAGGTCACATCGGCAGCGAGTCACGAGCCCGCGGCCCATAACGGAGACCGCGACCGCGGGTGAGGTACCGACATGGCCGACCCGGCCGGCCCGGCCGAGACGCGGGCTCCCTCGTGCGCGCGCTCGACGGCGCCTGCTTCGCGTCTGCGCATGCGTCACGCGGGCTCCGACGCCGCACGGCGTGTGCAGGTCGCGCTGGATGAGATCGCGGCCTCGGCCCGCGAGGGCCTGCTGGCGGTCGCGGTCGGCGCCGGGCTGCAGGTGATGGCCGCGCTGATGGAGGACGACGTGACCGCGGTGTGCGGCCCGAAAGGCCGCCACGACCCGCAGCGCGTCGCCACCCGTCATGGTCATGAGCCCGGCTCGGTGGCCCTGGGCGGGCGGCGGGTGCCAGTCTCGCGACCCCGGATGCGCGCCACCGATGGCTCCGGGGAGCTTGCGGTGCCCTCCTATGAGGAGTTCGCCGGGACCGAGGTGATGGGTCGGATGGCCCTGGAACGGATGCTGGCCGGGCTGTCGACGCGGCACTACCCGGTCGGGCTCGAACCCGTCGGCGAGCACGTCGAGGCGACCAGCTCGGCGACGTCGAAGTCCGCGGTGTCGCGGCGGTTCGTCCGCGCCACCGAGACCGCGCTGTCCGAGCTGCTGACCGCGGACCTGTCCGGGCTGGACCTGGTCGCGCTGATGGTCGACGGAGTGCACTACGCCGAGCACTGCTGCGTGGTCGCGCTGGGCATCGACGCCGAGGGCACCAAGCACCCGCTCGCGCTCGCGGAGGGCTCGACGGAGAACACCACCCTGGTACGCGGGCTGCTGACCGGCCTGCGCGAGCGCGGGCTGGAGACCACCCGCCCGATCCTGGCGGTGCTCGACGGGTCGAAGGCACTGGCAGCCGGGATCCGCGAGGTGTTCGACCGGCCCGTGATTCAGCGCTGCCAGCTTCACAAGATCCGAAACGTCCGGGACCACCTCCCCAGAAGCTGCGTTCGGTGGTGGTCTCGCGGATGCGGGCGGCCTACCGCGCCGACTCGGCGCTGGCCGCCCAGGCCCAGCTCGAGGCCCTGGCCGGCGAGCTCGACAAGACCCACCCCGGCGCCGCCGCGTCGCTGCGCGAGGGCCTGGCCGAGACACTGACGGTGCTGCGCCTGGACGTGCCACCCACGCTGGCCCGCACCCTGCGCTCCACCAACTACCGCAAACGGGCTGCGCGCTTTCGCGGGCACCGCCCCTATGACGCGGGCCTCCGGACGTTCTCGGTCAGTCAGAGCCCCTACGGTACGCACCAAGACTCGGCGACGCCTGCCACTGGTGGGCCTTCGCTGCCCTCACCAAATCCGTCGGCGCCCGGGCCCTCTATGACCGTCGACGCGCAGCCGGTGACGGTCACAACGCCGCACTGCGCAACCTCACCCACAGACTTCTGGGCCGACTGTGGTGGCGCCGGCACACCGGCCAACTCTGGGACGAGTCCACCGCCTGGCCCAGCCCGATTCCATCGCTACAACTTGACGCCTGACGGCGTGAGATGTCTATTTCTGGACCGCAGCCGGGTTCTGCTGACGTCTCGTTCATCACCGACGTCTACCCTCGGCGGATTGTCGGCTGGCGGCCGACGTTGAGCAAGACCACCGATCTGATCACCGCGGCCCTGGCGCAGGCCCTGGCGACCCGCAGCAGAGCCGATGCCGAGTTCACCGCCGGCGGGTTAATTCATCATTCCGACGCCGGGTCGCAGGGCGGATTCAAGTAGTCATCGCAACACGGGGCTGCACGGCTGGTCGGTCAACAGACTGGCCAGGGCTTCGGCCGGGGTTTGCCAGAACAGCCGCTTGCGGGGTCGCTCGCTTCATCTCGGCAGCGACTCCTCGCAGGTCGTCATGGTCGAATTGAGAGAGATCGACTCCCTTCGGAAATACTGGCGGAGCGGTGGAAACCGGTGATCAACGCGTTCGCGATCACCTTCAATGACCGCTGGCCCGCCGCCGAGAGCTACGACCGACAACGCCGGAACCACCAACTTCTCGCTACAGACCCTCAGGCGAAGGTCGAGTGGCCGGTTATGGCCCGGCCGACGATGAGTGACTGGACGGTGTCGGTGCCTTCGTAGGTGTACACGGCTTCCATGTCGGCGTGGTGACGGGCGACGTGATGGTCGAGCAGGATGCCGTTTCCGCCGAGGATGTCGCGGGCCATGGCGCAGACTCGCCGCGCGCCGGATGCCGTGTTGAGCTTGGCCAGCGAGGCGTGCTCAATCCCGACGCGGCCCTCGGCTTGGAGCTGGGCCATGCGTAAGCAAATCAGCTGCATGCCGGTGATGTCGGCCACCATGTGCGAGAGCTTGTCCTGGACCAGCTGAAACCCGGCGATGCGCCGGCCGAACTGTTCGCGCTGTTTGGCGTAAGCCAACGCGCATTCATATGCGCCGATCGCGTGGCCGAGCGCCCTCCCAGGCAATGGCCTGCCGACTCTTCGTCAGGCATCGGCTGGTGTCGGCGAACGTCCGCGAGCCGGCCAGACGGTTCTCGGCCGGGACCCGGACATCCTCAAGCCGAATGTCGGCCTGCCATAGCGCCCGGTTGCTGGTCTTGCCGGTGATGACCGACGCGTGATAGCCGGCCGGGTTGTCCTCGGTGCGATCGACGACGAAGCCGCCGACGTCGCCATGGCCGTCCTCGTCCCGCGCCCAGACCACCACCAGGTCCGCGATGGTACCATTGCCGATCCAGCGCTTGGCCCCGTTGAGAACCCAGTAGGTCGCCGTCGCGGCGGGCGGTGGTTGCGAGCCGGACCACGTCGGAGCCGTGGTCGGGCTCGGTGAGGGCGAAAGCGCCGAACTTGTGCAGGCGCCAGGGCGGGTAGCCAACGCTCCTTCTGCGTCGTCGTAGCCGAGCAGCGCGATGGCGGACATGGCCAGGCCGCTGTGCACGGAGTTGAAGGTGCTGAAGCTGCCGTCGCCGCGGGCGAGTTCGAGGGTGACCAGACCTTCGGTCAGCGCGCTCATGCCGGGGCAACCGTAATCGGTGATCGAGCCGCCCGCGACGTGCAGCGCGGCGTAGGGTGCGACCAGCTCGCGCGGGAACTCGGCCCGCTCCCAGTAGCCAGTTGGCGACCGGGATGAGGCGCTCGTCGACGAAGGTGCGAACTCGGTCACGGACAGCGCGTTCGTCGCCGGTCAGCAGATCGTCGGTGCAATAAAAGTCGGTGCCCTGCGAGCGGGCCAGGTCCTTGGCCAGCGATGCGCTCATGATTCATTCTCTCCCGGAACTTCAGACGTTGCGACTACGGCCGCCGACCTCAAAGAACGCCTCGGTGATCTGGCCGAGCGAGCACACCCGTGCGGCTCGCATGAGCTCGTCGAAGACGTTGCCGCCGCTTGCTCGGGCACGACCTCCACCACGAGCTTGTCGATGCCGTCCGTAACGGCCTGTGTCAGGGCATGCCGGGCCAGCCTCCGGCCGAACCCGGTGCCCCGTTGGCCGGGCGCCATTACCAGCCGGATCTCGCCGACGCGTCCGACCAGCCCACAGCCGGCGAGCTAGCCGACGACGTCGTCACTACTGAGTGCTACCCACCGCCGGTCATTGTCTACGCTCCTCCACGAGCGCAGGGGCACCGTCAAGGTTGCTCTTCAGTCGTCGCAGCGACGGCACCAGCTCGGACGGCCATGAACCAGCGTGGAACGCACAATGCGTCGCCGTCTGTGATCCGCGGCGAGTCTGTCCCGAACGGCTCGGGCGTTACACAAAACCCGAGCCCTCGCAACGCGCCCCATCGGACACGGCAGCGAGAACGCGAGGGCGCGGGCACGGCGAACCCGTCAATCACGCACTGCTACTTGAAGCCTAGTAATCTCCGTGGGTTGTCGCAAAGAATTTGTTCCCGGTCAGCCTCTGATGCCACCCAAACGCTCAACAAACTTAGCTGTTCAGCGAGCGTGGTTGACTGCTCCGGCTTGAGAAACGGCCAGTCGGAACCCCAGAGGCAACGCTCGACCCCGAATTCTGCGACGATCGCTTTTGCGAACGGCTCCACGTCCTCGTGCGGATAGGGAAGTTTAGACATTCGATAGGCACAAGACAACTTCACGTAGATGTCGTCACGGCTACTCAGTTCTAGGACGGACTGAAACCCGGGCTCATCAACTCCACCCGTACAAAATCGGGAAACCCCATGTGCTCCACGATAGTAGGGCCGAACTGGGTGTGAACCTTGGGGCCAAGAGCCGTCCACTGCGAACTCGTGGCGAAGACTTCGACAATGAAGTCAGTTCTTCTGCAGTTAGCAATGGGTCCCCACTATGGTGGGTCTTCAAAAAAGTCAGCGTCGAAGGAGTATAGGTTAATTCGGGCGCCCACGAAACCTTCGGCCCGGGCGTTCCGAAGATCCGATGAGGAGGCGTTCGCGTCGGGGACGCCCAATCGGTACCGCCCAGGTTCGCGAGCCATGAGGTCACGCATCGGCCGGTTGTCATACCCGTAGCTGCTCGGTTGCACGAGCAACGCCTGATCCAGATCATTGGACACCAGTTCATCGGCTAGTGCTTCCGGATCGCCAACCTCGGTCGGTGTGTAAAGATTTCCTCCCGGGTAGGGATAGCGCTCCGGCCATAGGAGGTGCATATGAGTGTCTACTTTGCTCATTTTCCTGACTTCCTAGTTTAGGACATCGCGCCGCCGCGGGCGGAGCTCAGTCGGATGCCACCATACAACAGACCGGATCGCACAAGGGTCTATGCGTGCGGCCTCAGCAAGTGCTTACCAGCTGTTTCTTTCGCTGCGTAAGCGCGCATGACGTCGGGATCAAGTAACTGCAGGAGCGAAATTTCTGCAACATATTCCGTCGAAAAGATTCCACTCAGGCCCTCTACCACTCGACGTTGCATATCCAATCTTCGGGATTGTGAAACATTGTCGAGATAATGGTAGAGAAGCCATCCACTCACGCTATAGGAAAGTCCGAAGTCACGCTTGAGGACAGTGGAGAGTACCCAGCAGTTTCCGAAGATATAGACCCGCTTTTGCCGCGCCGAACCATAATGGCCGGAAGGCGTTTCGGACTGGCGGGACGCGGATTCCATACACCGTAGGAGGGTGCTGACGATGTCTCCTCCGGCAATAGCGTCGAAAGCGAGGGTGGCACCTGTTCCGGTGATCGCCTCAGTCAATTGCTCGACGAAACTTTCACTGGTAAGGTCGAAGGCGTAGCGAACTCCTTGGGCTCGGACTCGCTCCAAGGCTTCGGGTCCGCGTACCACCCCAATGAATTCGACGTTCTCTTGCACGCAAAGGCGGTGCATCATGCGACCAAGGCTGGACGCGGCGGCGGTGAAGATGAGCGCGTCCTGACCGTGACTGCGAGCGGTGTCGAGCATGCAAAGCGCCGTTGTGGGGTTGATGAAGGCCGCAGCGGCCTCCGAGGAGGTCACACCCTCCGGAAGTGCGACGCAGTCCGCTGCCCGAACCGTTCGGTACCGCGCGAAGGTACCGCCCCCGGCGAGGCACACCGTCCGATTCAACAAAGCTGCCGACGCCGCAGAACTACCCGCCTGAATCACGTGGCCGGCGCCCTCAGAGCCGACGGCAACACTCTTCCCGGGCACGACCTGCCATCCTGACGGCGCCATCAGCTGACAGCTCCGCAGTCGCCCGCCGAGCCAGACCCGTTCCGGACATTCCGAATGCTGAGAAAGGCACGCCAGCAAACAATTCGGTCATGTCGGTTGGATTGATCGGTGCAGCATCAAGTTCAACTATCACCTCGTCGGCTTCCGCGTCCGCACCCGGCTCTGTTCGAATGATAGTTCGACTCTGCCGTCTGGTGTGACCAGAGATCGAAGTTCAACGTTTCCAGGATGCTCGTTCGGCATAGGTACCCTCATATTGGCGTGAAGTGTGCCTGCTTTTGCGTCGTTGCTGCGCTGCGGAAAGGGCGGAGCGGCGTCAGTTGATGGTCGGTCTGTCGCTCCTTTTTGCAGGTCAGCCGGCGTGGTGGACTGCGCCGGTCAAACCCAACATCGTAACAGGCGACGAGAAAGCGTCAGTCGGCTCGAACCTCGACAATCGCAGCCTCCCGCTGCGTCAGCAGTGGCGCATTGTTAGGGCGACGGCGTTGCAACGCCAGTGGAGCTCGACTGGAGGTCGTTGGGCTGATGCCGACCCCTCCACGCCCGGGTCCAGCGCTGAACGGTGGGCCCCAGGCGTTCTGCACCGACGGACAGGAGGATGAGGGCGCCAAGGGTCACTTGCTGATACAGCGGGTTGAGGCCGAGCAAGTTGTATCCGTTGCCGATGAGCGCGAGGAACAGTACCTCGACAACCGACCGCCACACGGCGCCTTCGCCGCCCATGATACTTGTCCCGCCAACGACGATCCCTGCGATCACTGTGAGGTCAGTGCATCGCCGCCGTTCGATGATTGTGCGCTCAGGACTCGCGACGCGCTCATGAGGCCCCCAAGGGCAGCCGCAGCACCACTTAGCATGAAGGTTCCGACGTGAATACCGGTGACTTCTTGCCATCCGGCCAGTCGCGCGGCGTTTCGGTTGCCGCCGACTGCGTAGATGTACCGTCCGACCGTACTGGCCCACAAGAGGCCAGCTAGTACAGCGGCAGTACCTAGGGCAATCCAGGCTGCAGAAGTCAACCCTAGAAAATTGCTTTGAGCCAGCTCCCCAAAACCCGGCCGATCGTAGGCGGTGATCGCATCGCCGTTGGTGGCGAGCGCAGCGATGCCCCCTACGACGAACGATGTTGCTAACGTTGCAATCAGAGCATTAATCTCGAATACCGCCACCCACACGATGCCATTGAAAAGCCCCACGAGCAGGCCAATCGAAATGCCGACGGCCAGCGCGACCCACACACTCGGGTCTTGGACCATGCGCGTCGACAGAGCGCGCGAGAGCGTACGTTGCGCCCACCGACAGGTCCAAACCGCCGGCAATCAACACCAGGGTCCCGGCACACGCGATGATGATTGTGGCTGCCTGCTGATCGAAGATGTTGAGCAGATTTGCCTGGGTCGCGAATGTTGTTGTGGTTGTTGACGAACAAGATGGCGAGCGGGATGATGATGCCGGACCGGCGAAGGTTCGCCAGGAGGACATTGGCATGCTCTCGCGATTGAGGCGGCGACGCCAGCTTGGGGTCGCTTTCAGAGACTGTCACTGGTGGCCTCCAGAGGGGCGGGAATTGCGGCGAGGGCGGCCGTCAATATCCGAGTTTCTGTGATCTCCGCGTCGACGAGCTCCGCGGACAGAAGGCCGTTGCGGAGTATGAAGACTCGGTGCGAGAGACCGATGAGCTCCTCCGGTTCGGATGAGATAACAATAATAGCAACCCCGCTCTCCGCAAGGCCGGCTAGTAACTGATAGATCGCGGCCTTCGCTCCAATGTCGACGCCACGAGTTGGCTCGTTCATGATGAGAACCTCGTCGTGTCCCGCAGTAGCGCGCGGGCGAAAAGGACTTTTGCTGGTTTCCCCCGGACAGTGTGCCTACTGCATGCCCACTGTGGTCTATAGGTACGCGCAACTTAATCAGGACCTCGCGGATGCGCCGAGCTTCTGTCTTCCGGCGCACCAGGGTCCAACGAGAAAGTTCACTGAGGCTGCTTACGGTCGTGTTCTCTGAAATGGACCTTCCGAGGAAGAGCCCTGTCGTCGCGCCGGCTTGCGGGGACCATGCTGATGCCAGCCTCGGAAACTTGTGGCACTTTGGCGGGCGGGGGTTGTCCCATACTCTTTTCCTGGCTATGCGTACGTGGTCGGCACTCAATGGCAAATCTCCAAAAATGGCGCGGGCGACTTCACTACGCCTGGAGCCGTCCAATCCTGCTAGGCCAACGATCTCCCCCGCACGGTACCTCGACCGAGACGCCAGCCACTCTCGTCGACGATTCCCTGCGCACTGAGCATGACCGGGTTGGTTTCTGGCGGCGCGGCCTTGGTCGGAAACACCGACGACAACTCTCGACTGAGCATCGCCTTGATGAGCGAACCTTCGCTCTCCTCGCTGGTCGGTCCGGTTCGAATGAGCTTGCCTTCGCGAAGTACCGTGACCATGCCTGCGAGCTGTAGCACCTCCCTGAGGAAGTGGCTGACGATCACGACAGCGGCACCTCGGGCCGCGACCCCTCGCACGGCCTCGTGGAGGGCCCCTACCTCCCGCTCGTTGAGGGCAGCGGTCGG
>CAVRQS010000004.1:0-714846 GCA_963723485.1 Vulcanimicrobiota bacterium
CGTAAACAATGGGTAAATCGCTGGTCATCGTCGAGTCGCCGGCAAAAGCGAAGACGATCAACAAATATCTCGGCAAGGACTACACGGTCGAAGCTTCGTTCGGCCACATCATGGACCTGCCGAAGCGTGACATCGGCGTGGAGCTGAAGCACCGCACGTTCAAGCCGACGCTGATCGTGACGCCGGACAAAGAGAAAGATGGTGGCGAAGCTGCGGAAGCTGGCCGCGAAGGCCGACGCGGTGTATCTGGCGCCTGACCCGGACCGCGAAGGCGAGGCCATTGCGGCGCATCTGCGATGCAGCTGCTGCCGATAGTGAAGGACAAGAGACGCATCCAGCGGGTGACCTTCAACGAGATCACGAAAAAAGCGGTGCGGGCAGGCGTTCGAGCATGCGCGGGATGTGGATGAGAACCTCGTAGACGCGCAGCAGACGCGCCGCGTGCTGGACCGGATCGTCGGCTATCAGATTTCGCCGCTGCTGTGGGATAAGGTGCGCCGGGGGCTCTCTGCCGGACGCGTGCAGACGGTCGCTGTGCGGCTGATCGTGGAGCGCGAACGCGAGATCCAGGCGTTCAAGCCGGTCGAGTACTGGACCATCGATGCGGTCGTAGCTCCCGTGCCGGACGGACAGGAATTCGTCACCGCGCGGCTGGTCGGCATTGACGGCACGAAGGCCGAAGTGCCGACAGTGAGCGCGCCCAGCGTTGCCGATCAGAAAACCGCGGAGGAGATTCTCGCCGCGCTGGGCAAAGCGCGCTGGTAGGTGCGCAGCGTGGAGCGGAAGGAGCGCCGCCGCTCTCCCGCCGCGCCGTTCACCACCAGCAAGCTGCAGCAGGATGCCTCGCGTCAGCTGGGCTTCAGCGTGAAGCGCACGATGGGCGTCGCGCAGCGACTCTATGAAGGCGTCGATCTGGGCGATGAGGGCAGTGTCGGCCTGATCACCTACATGCGTACCGATTCGACGCGTATCGCGCCCGAAGCGATTGACCGCCGTGCGGGAGTACATCGGCGGGAAACTGGGCCGGCAGTATCTGCCGGAGCAGGCGAAATCTATCGCTCGAAGAAGGACGCGCAGGACGCGCACGAGGCGATTCGCCCGACGAATCCCGGATCTGCATCCGGACGAGATTCGCCGCTATCTGAGCGACGAGCAGTACAGGCTGTACAAGCTGATCTGGCAGCGTTTCGTGGCCTCGCAGATGGTGCCGGCGGTCTTCGATCAGACCACCGTCGAAGATCGACGCGCGTGCCGACCGCAATTACGAGTTCCGCTCCACGGGATCGGTGCTCAAGTTCGATGGATTCCTGAAGGTCTATCACGAAGAGAGCGACACGCCGGACGACGACGAAGAATCGCTGAAGAACGTGCTGCCCGCTGTGAACGACGGCGACGCGCTGCGGTTGCTGCGCACGATGCCGGAGCAGCACTTCACCGAGCCGCCTCCCCGCTACAACGAAGCGTCGCTGGTGAAAGAGCTGGAAGAGCAGGGCATCGGGCGTCCATCGACGTACGCCTCGATCATCACGACGATCCAGGATCGCGAGTACGTCACCAAGGTCCCGCCCACGGGACGCGGCGGCCGTTTCTATCCCGACGGAGATCGGCACGGTTGTCAATGATCTGCTCGTCCACAACTTCCCGTACATCTTCGACACGCAGTACACGGCGAAGCTGGAAGAAGAGCTGGACGAGATCGAAGAGGGCAAGGAGAGTGGACCGATCTGCTGAAGGGCTTCTATGCGCATTTTGAGGAAGAGCTGAAGCACGCCGAGAAGCACATGGAAAACGTGAAGCGGATGGAGAGGCCGACGAACGAGAAGTGCGACTCTGTGCGGCTCTCCGCTGGTGCTGAAGTGGGGCAAGTTCGGCTCGTTCTACGCGTGCAGCGCCTATGCCAAAGAGAAGCCCATCGCTGTCGCCGCGACCGCGTGGAAGAAGGATCCGAAGAAGCTGCTCGCCAAAATCGACTCGAAGCTTAAGTTCCCGATGCTGGTGAAGACTACCCAGGGCGACGAGTCGAGTACCGTTGCCGAGGTGCAGGCGAAGACGGAGTTAAAGCCGGCCATTGAGAAGGCACTGGCCACGGGGCAGAAGGTCACCGTCGAGCAGGTGAGCTGCAGCTTCACGAAGGAGTATCACGAGTCGAAGCCGGATCTGCAGGCAACCGACGGCCAGAATGGTCCCGCTGAAGAGTATTGCGAGAACTGCGGACGCGTGATGGTGCTGCGCCGCGGGCCCTTTGGCGCCTATATGGCTTGCCCGGGCTACAACGAAGATCCGCCGTGCAAGACAATCCGCCGCCTCTCCCAGAAGCAGCAGCAGAAACCGGCGCAGCCGCTGGACGAGACTTGCCCGAAATGCGGCAAGCAACTGGTCCTGCGCTCCGGCAGCTACGGCGAGTTCGTCTCCTGCTCCGGCTATCCCAAGTGCAAGTACATTAAGCAGAACCTCATCGAAGGCCTGAAATGCCCCAAGTGCGGCGAAGGTGACATTGCCGAACGCAAGGCGCGCACCGGCAATATCTTCTGGGGATGCACGCGCTATCCGAAGTGCGACTTCACCTCGAACCTGAAGCCGGTCGCGCAGAAATGTCCGCAGTGCGGTTCGCCGTACGTCGTGGAGCGCGTGATCGACGGCGGACTGTATCTGGTTTGCCCGAACAACAAGGAGATGATGCCGAGGCGGCGTCCGCGCAAGGGACAAAAGGCCGAAGAGTCGCAGAACACCGTCGAGTGCCATTTTGCGAAGCGCATCGGCGATGCTCCCGCTCCGCAGCAACCCGCGCCGACGGCCGCTACGCACGGTCCGGTGCTTGAAGAAGAGCAGCCGGTGGCGTAACAAGCAGCGACTTAGCGCGCTGGCTACTCAGCGAGTCAGCAAAGCAGAGCCCAAAAAATAAAGGACCCGCCGCAGCGGGTCCTTTTCTATTGCCTGTTGCCTGCATTACGGCAGGTAATAGCGCCACGAGGTCCAGAACATATTGTCCACCCCCTTCGCGCCGCCGCCCGGATTCGCTGTGCCGCCTGCGCCCGACCACAGATCGCGCTCGAAACGCGCATACTGCAGGCCGAAGCGCAGACCCCCCTTCGGTCCCTTGTAGAAGTAGTACCAGTCGCCCATGGTGAATTCCTGGACGTCCTTGTTCTGGTTGCCGCAGTTGGCAGGGTTCGAGGGCGAGAAGCCATCCCCGCCGTTCACGGCTGCGGTACCAGCTACAAGTTCCACCAGGCAGCCCGACATATTCGTCAGCGGTGAGCCATAGCCTTCCTTGCCGGCGTAGTGGCGGTAGACGTAATCGCCACCGTAGTTAAAGTAGATATTCAGTCGGCCCGATGGATTGAACTCCAGCGTGCTGAGTGCGGAGAAAGCCTTCAGCGGATCGATCTCCCCGTCGGGACGGAGCGTGACATCAGCAATGGTTGAAGAGCCGTAGCGGCCCACGCCCTTGCCGTAGAGGCCCTTCAGGCCAACCACGACCTTTTTCCCGGTACGGATACCGCCGCCGATGCCTGCACCTGTTGCTGAAGAGTTGTAGGCGCCGGCGGAACTGGTGGTGGAGGTATAAACGCGGTCGCGGAAGTTGCGCTCAATCCCAAATAATTCAACGTGCGCGTACTTCGGCTGGAAGACGAGCTTTCCGACGAAATCGGGCGTGTAATTGAACGAGTAATTCGCGGTGGAGTTATACAGTCCGCCGCCGGTGCCTGCGGAGCCGATCAGGAGGTTTGTCGGCAGATTGCTGCCTGCCGGGTTTAGTGTCTCAGCATTCTCCACCGAGATACCCATCCAGAACTTGTGCGCGAAATCCTTCGTCACGCGGAAGCTGTACTGACGCCTCCAAACAAAGCCGGCGGTGTACTGCGCGTCGATGGTGGCTGGCAGAATTTCTGTGCCGCGCGTTTCCCCCTGAGTGGTCTCCGTCGCCAGCGACCAGCCGGTGCCGCCGGAGAAATCCCAGCCGCCGTTCAGGAGCGCGTCGCCCCACAACTGGCGCTGGCGCAGGGTGTAGCTGTTGGACTGGTTGTTGTTGGATGTGATGCCCGCGCTCAGGAAGTCGGCCTCGTAGTAGCCGGTGTAGACGACGTGGTCGGTCTTGCCCACTGCCTTCATCGCCACACGCGACTGACGGCCGCTGCCGAAAAACTCGCTGAGCTGTGCGTTATCGGAGTTGTCGAGAGGCACGCTGGTGAACGGCGTGTTAATGTCGCCGCCCGTCGCTCCATGGCGCCATACCGTTTCCGCTGCCAGGAAGCTGCCCGTTGGCGACAGCGTGATGCCCTTGAAATGGATCGCGTCCGGATTCTCGACCGCCTTCTTCACTTCATCCGTTTGCTTCTTCACGGAGGTCGCCAGTTCCGTGTTGCTCGACTTCAGGTCGTTGACCGAAGTCTGCAGGCTCGAGACCGCTTGCGTGTTGGAGGAGAGCGTCTGCTGCTCCGCGTTCGCGGCCTGCTGCGCAGCCTGCGCTGCCTGCTGTGCCTGTTGCGCCGCCTGTTGCGCCTGCTGCAACTGGGCGTCACGGTCGGAGAGCTGCTGCTTCAGGGAGTCGATCTGCCCCTTCTGCTCCTGCATCTCGTTTTTTAGTTCTTCGATCTGAGATTCGACAGTAGGTTTGTGCTCTCTGGCCGCGGTCGCGCGCGTGCGATGGTGAACCGTTCGTGTGCCCTGCGTGGTGCCGGCCGTGGTCTGCGCGTACCCGGTGGCCATAGCCACACCCAGCGCCATTGCGGCGAGCGCCTTACATGAATTCGTCATTCCGCCTCTCTCAGTTGAAAATTGCGTGGACGATGAAGCCGATTTTCGGGGGAAGATTGAGCAGCGGCAGACGTGCCCGGAGCCGGGCAGCGCCAAGCTACGACAACTCCGAACGGCCTACGGCTACCCAAACCGCATCGTCGCAGGCGATTGTTAACAATCGGAGAATCTGCGATGAATGTTCGTGTAAAACGCTTAAGCGATACGCGGACAACTCTCAGAGTGACAACGAATTAGGAGCTGGCGCGGTTCTGCTCTCTGCTCAATGCCCCGAAGGGGAAGTACCGGGCTGGAGGCCCGGGTTCTTGCCCGCAGCAATGAGGTTCACGAGCAATCGATAGGCGCCGGGCACCGCCTCCGGAAGCTGCCGGTAGACCGCGAACGCCATGTACATCCAGTTGCCCTTGCCGACGCGGGCATAGAGCAGCCCGCCTTTCTGCGGATCCTGCCCGGGGTCGTGCGTCTCGGTCAGCGTTTTGTACTGCGGCGACCAGGAGCTGAGGAACGAGTGCCCGCGTTCCTCCAGCCAGCCGTTGAAATCGGCTGACGTGATGGTGTTCGGCCAGGTGAACAGCGGGTTCTGCGGATCGGTCAGCGTAACCGGCGTCGTCTCATCCACAACTTTTTCCGGATTGCGTCCCAGCGCCAGGGTGTAGGGAGCGGGGAACTGCACGCTCTGGTACTGCACCAGCACCGTCCCGCCATTCCGCACGTAGTCGAGCAGACGCGGCGTCTCCGCTTCGAGGTCCGGCACCGACGAATAGGCTCGAATGCCCACGACAATCGCGTCGTAGCCGGACAAATCGCCCTGGGACAGTTCCGTCGGCGAGATCAGGTGCGGCTGGATCCCAATTTCCGCGAGGGCCGTCGGCACATCATCGCCGGTTCCCATGATGTAACCGATCTTCAGCTCCGGCGGGACCTTCACATCCACGCCCCGCAGCCGGTACGTCGCCGGGCTATACAGATAATAAGGACGCAGCCCCGGATACCCGACTGTCGTGAATCCCTCGGTGAACTGATCATTCCCGCTGTGTGCCACGGCGCGAATGTCGTAGTTCCGGTCAGCAAGCTGGCCCGGATGAAGCGTGAACAGCACTTCGCGGCTGCTCTCCGGCGCCAGCTGGAAGTCGGCCTGCGCCGGTTCGGCTGTCCAGCCTGCAGGCAGACTGAGGTTCAGTGTGCCCTCCGCTCCGCTTTGCTGCTGGTTGCTGATGGTTACCGGAAGCGGAATCGCCGCTGTTCCGAGCCGCGCTACGCCGGCGCTCGCCGGCAGGTTCACGGAAATCTGCGGCACCACGGCGAGGGGCTGGTAGACTCCGCCGAGTCCGTGGACGCGATGCACGGTCTGCACGATCTGCCCAATCCGGATCGGCACTCCCATGTACTGGAACTCCGCCCACCCAGCCAGCGGATACGGCGCGAACGGCAGATTCAGCCAGCGCTGATCCGTGATGTTGTAATACGGCTTCTCGGTGTTCGGCCGCGTGAAGTACGGCCGCGTCAGCTGGGCGTTGTGCGGCACCTCGACGCGGAAAATGGCATCTCCCGCCTCGCTGGTCACGGCATCCAGCCCCGGCGCACCCAGTCGCGTGATGGACCAATGATCGCCATTCGGATTCTCGACCCAGGTCCGCGTCAACTGCAGCCCCTCCGGGGACGGTCCCCACGGCTCGGCCGCCGTCACATGGACGCGCACGTCGATCTCCGACTCCGGCGTGACCGTCGGAGGCACATCCTGAGGCCCCAGCGGCGGCGTCGGATTCTCTCCGGTTGCCGTCTTCGGCATCACGAGCGCATTTACCTCGAGCCCCAGCGCTTCGGCCAGCGCGGTGTTGAACTGCGCCAGCTTGATGTCCAGCTCGTGAACGACGTTCGCCTTGTCCTCTGCACTGAGCGCGCTGCCGTTCACGTTTTCGATCAGCTGCTGAGTCGTTTTGTAGCCTGCGGCCAGTTCCGGGGCGATCTTCTCCGGATGTGCTGTCAGATCTTGAGCGCGACATTCACATCCTGCTGAATTTCTCTGAGACTGCCGACCAGGAATCCCGTATCGCCCGAGTGCACAAGAGAGGCAATCCCGGGCAAGCGAAGTGTCGATTCCATCGAAGAAGGAAGATTCATTCTCCTGCGCGGGCACGCGCGACCCATAACCGGTGATACCCAGACGTTGGACGGGCCCGGCAGCGGCAGCGTCCCGCCGCCGTTCTGCGACTTCTGCAGGCCCCATCCCGTCCGCGCCATCTGCACGTAACTCTCGCCGAGGATCGGATCCCACGTACCTTCCGGGATCTCCAGGGTCGGCGCGGGGAAGCTGTTCGTCCACTGTTTCGTCACGTAATCGTAGAAGCGCACCGGCGACCATTTGTTCGTTGCGTAATCGAAGATGCCGCGGCTGCTGGCCCCGAAGAACGGCACGCGCGCGTAGACCTTCAGCGGCGACCACGGGCGCAGCCCCGCGGCAATCTGTTCCGGGCAGACCTTCGGATCGCCCGCCTGAACGAATGCCTCCTGATTCGCCTCACCCGAGGCCTGATGCTGTCCGTGCCCGTCGGTGATGTTCCCGGTAAAGGTGGACGCCAGGATGAGCGGCCGAAAAATCCGGACCTCGCGCACCACGTCGCACAGCATGCGGTCGTGTCCCCACTTGTCATGCGCTTCGCCCAGCGTCTTCGAGAAGCCGTAATCGACCACGCGGCTAAAGAATTGCTCGGCTCCCGGAATACTGATCGGCCAGCAGCAATTCGTTCGTGCGGATCAGTCCCAGCGCGTCATAGCTCTCGTCGGACATGGCATTCTGCCCGCCTTCGCCGCGGTTCAGCGTCAGGATGGCTGTACGCGCGCCGTGTCCGCGCGACTCGTAGGCCAGCATGCCGCCGTCCTCGTCGTCGGGATGGGCCACGATGAACAGCAGACTCCCCCACGTGTTGAGCTTGCGCAGCGTCTGCGCCAGACCGTCCGCGCCGCGATCCTGGGGCAGCGTTTGTGCGTCGGGTGAGGGGACGATCTGCGTGCTGCCACGGCACCACCTGAGCTGCGGCCGCAAGCGAGATCGCAAACAGCGCAGCCAGTCCGGCCGCGCCACGCATTCCTTGAGTTGTGAGAGCAGGGACAGGAGCCATACGTGATGAAATGCCAGTGTATCGTGACGCGATTCTGATACAAAGGCAGGAGATGGCCTCGAACTCGGCTGCCTGCGACGGCCGGGTCAGCAACACGAACTGCAGCCGCGCCGCATCTCGAGCGCCGCATCGGCCTGGCCAGCGCCGTCTCGCTGAACATGATGTACATGATCGGCGTTGGGCCGTTCATCACGCTGCCGCTGATCGTGGCCGCCATGGGCGGATCGCAGGCGCTGCTGGGCTGGATGCTCGGCGCGTTGATCGCCGTCTGCGACGGGCTGGTATGGGCGGAACTGGGCGCAGCCATGCCCGAGGCGGGTGGGTCTTATGCCTTTCTGCGCGAGATTTACGGGCCGCGAGGGCGCGGGGCGCTTCGTCTCCTTCCTCTACATCTTTCAGCTGGGATTCAGCGCGCCGCTCTCGATTGCCTCCGGGCTGCATCGGATTCGCGGAGTTCGCGTCGTTCCTTTTTCCCGGGCTGGCGACCGGATCTTCGCTGCCTGGCCGATGGACCGCACTGGACCAGCTTTCTGGCGGCGGGCGCGTGCGCGGTCATCCTGGTCGTGCTGCTCTAGCGCGACATTCGCGCCATCGCTGCGCACGGCCTGGGTGCTGTGGGCCGGCGTGATGGCGGCGATGGCCCTGGTGCTGATTGCGGCGGGCTTCACGCATTTTCACCCGGCACTGTTACAAATGCCTCCGCACGCGCTCTAGTTCTCGCCCGGCGCTTCTTCGTCGGGCCTGGGATCGGCGACGCTGATCGCCACCTACGACTACTGGGGCTACTACAACGTCTGCTTCCTGGGCGGGGAGATCCGCGATCCGGGCCGGACGATTCCGCGCGCGGTGCTGATCTCGATTCTCGCTGTGGCTGCGCTCTACATCGCGATGAACATCAGCGTGCTCGGCGTGATTCCGGCGCAGAGCATGCAGCAGATGGCAGCGCACCGTGGTGGCGCGAGATGGTGGCGCAGAACTCTGGGCCCTGCCGCCGCGGTGGTGATGGCCGTGCCTCATCATGTGGACGGCGTTCTCTTCCGTCTTCGCTCTGCTGATGGGCTACTCCCGCGTGCCGTATGCTGCGGCGCTCGACGGCAACTACTTCCGCATCTTTGCGCACCTGCACCCGAGGCGGAATTTTCCGGATTTTTCGCTGCTCGCCCTGGGGCTGGTGGCCACGGTCTTCTGCTTCTTCTCGGCTGGCGCAGGTATTGCCGCGCTGGTGGTGATCCGTATCGTGCTGCAATATCTGCTGCAGCAGATCGGCGTGATCGTGCTGCGCGTGTCGCGAGCCGGATCTGCCGCGGCCATTCCGCATCTGGCTGTATCCGCTGCCGCCGCTCCTGGCGCTGGCGGGATTTCTGTTCATCCTGTTCTCGCGCCCGCAGGCCCTGCGCGTATCTGTTCTACGCCGCTCGGCGATTGCGCTGCTCGGCACCGTCGCTATACCTGATGCGCGCGCGCAAGCGCGGTCACGAGTGGCCGTTTAGAATGGCCGCGTCGAGGAGGTACGTGGTCGATCTGGTAGTTCACGAAGGCAAGCTGATGCTGCACGTCCGCGGAGCGGACAAGTTGTGGGCCTTAAGAGCACGCTCGAGATTCCCCTGCACCACGTCGCCGGCGTTCGCGCCGATCCGAAGATCGCGCGAGGCTGGTGGCACGGCTTGGGGCTGCCTGGCACAAATATCCCTGGCGTGATTACGGCCGGCACCTTCTACCAGCACGGCCAGCGCATCTTCTGGGACGTCCACCATCCCGAGAACACCGTCGTGATCGAACTGCGCGACGAGCGTTACAACGAATTGATCGTTGAGGTGCGGACACCCGCGATGGCCGTGCAGTTGATCAGCGCTGTGCTGCCGCGGAGCTAGACGTGAACGCGTTCGTCCTGGCCGGCGGCGCAGAGCTCGCGCATGGGCCGCGACAAGGCTCTGCTCGACTTCGGACGGCCGTCCGCTGATCGAACACGCGGTCGCGCTCCTGCGCGGCATTGGACTCGAGCCGCGCATCTGCGGATCGCGTCCGGACCTCGCCCGGTTCGCTCCTGTTGTCCCGGACAATTCATCCCGGCTGCGGACCGCTCGCCGGCATCGAAGCGGCGCTCAGCATTTCCGGCTCCGAGCTGAATCTCTTCCTCCCCGTCGATCTCCCCCTGCTGCCCGTCGCGTTCCTGCGCTGGATGTTTGAGCGCGCCCAGGCGACCGCTGCCGTTGCGACCATCCCTCAATTCGCCGGGCGCCCGCAGCCGCTGTGCGCTGTCTACAGTCGGCGTCTGCTCCACGGGCATCCATGAAGCGCTTGCCGCCGGCGAATACAAGGTGATGACGGCGATCTCCTCCGCCGCCGGCTTCCTCGGCGACCGCATCGACGCCTTCAACGTCGAATCCGTCGCCGCAGCGCTCATTCCGGAAACCTGGCCGGCGTGGCCGCCTGTGCAGGACTGGTTTCGCAACGTGAATACGCCGGCAGATTACGAACAGCTGCTTTCCCGTCTGGAGCAAAATCCGCGTCATCCAATAAGCTGAGTCATGGCAGGGAACCCACGTGGCCGGCCTTCCCCGAAATTCCCGATCGAGGTGAAGACGACCAACGGTCATCGACGACCGCGCAGCCGTATATCGCCTTCGAGACACGTCTCCAAATCCTTCGGCAGGCTCGACGTACTCAAGGACATCAGCTTCTACGTCATGCCGGGCGAGACGCTCTGCATCCTGGGCCGCTCCGGCGTGGGCAAATCGGTTTCGCTCCAGACACATCATGGGCTTCCTTAAGCCGGACTCGGGGCGCATCTTCGTCGCCGGCGAGGACATCACCGATTACACCGAAGAGCAGATGCAGGCGCGTGCGGAAGAAAGTCACCATGGTCTTCCAGAATGGCGCGCTCTTCGACTCGCTGACCGTGGGCGAGAACGTCGCGTTTCCGCTGCGCGAGGGACGCGGGCTCTCCGAAGACCAGATTCAGCAGATCGTTCGCGGGCTGCTGGAGATGGTTGGCGTCGCGGAGATGATCGATATGCTGCCCTCCGACCTCTCGACCGGCATGAAGCGCTCCGTCGCGATTGCGCGCGCGCTGGCGGCCGAGCCGGAGGCGATTCTCTACGACGAGCCGACGACCATGGTCGATCCGCTGATCG
Organism: Vulcanimicrobiota bacterium; assembly: GCA_963723485.1. Lineage (GTDB taxonomy): Bacteria > Vulcanimicrobiota > Vulcanimicrobiia > Vulcanimicrobiales > Vulcanimicrobiaceae > Cybelea. The sequence continues at coordinate 11,012 of CAVRQS010000004.1, forward strand.
CGCGGCTGCTCGGCGACGTGATCCGGAAGCTGCGCAATCAGCTCCACCTGACCAGCATCGTCGTGACGCACGACATGCGATTCGCCGAACGCCTCGCGGACCGTGTCCTCTTCCTGCATCAGGGGACGCGCTGAATTCTTCGGAACGATGGTCGAAATGACGGCAGTCCAGCGACGAGATCCTGCGCCAGTTCCTTGAACTGGACGAGCTGGTTCTGCCCCAGGTTTAACGGCCTACTCGGATGGCGGCCGGCTCTCCCGCACGTCACGGATCTGAAATCCCGAAGGCGGCTCAAAAAGCGCCGGATCGGGCGGCTGCGCGTCCAGTTCCGTGATGGTGAAAGTCTGTGTTCCGATCAGGGGTCCGGAGCGAATCGACAACAGATTGATCGCCAGCGCGTCACTGCGCCAGGTCTCGCGGACCTCCGCTACTGGTGCATCGTTTCCCATCGCTCCCGCGGCAATCGTTCTGGTAACGCGCCGCCCGTGAGTGTCCATATTTACCAGGATCCGTGTGCCCAGGTCTTCTGTCTGGATGGAGCCGCGGTCTCCCCGAAGCGGTCCATTCACTGCTGTTTCCGGCGCTGCCGCTGCCAGGTCGCGCAAGGGGTCGTAGCGCAGGAAATCGCAAATGTGCGTGAACATGTTGCAGTTGTACAGAGTCTGCTGCGTCGGATCGGCAATCTGAATCCACTGCATCTGCGGCTTCGTCGTGCCGCCCTTAGGGATCAGCGCCCAGCGCTCCTCATACAACCGTCCGTCTGGTGCGCGGGCGATATGCCGCTCGTTCACGAACGTGATCGTTGCCCCACTGGGTGTGGGCCGCGCCCACTCAGTCGAGAGCGTCGCGGAAAACGGCGCATTCGGAATCGGCGGCACGACGAGGCTCTCCAGCACCTCGCGGACGCCGCCATCCTGCGCGGGAACCACGGGACGCTGCTGTTGCTGGGGTACCTGTCCTCCGGCACCGGCAACGGTCAGCGTGAGGATCATCCAGACAGGCATCTGGCGCATGGCGCTTCTCCGCAGTGCCCGCATCGTAGGACTGCACCGGCCAATCCGTCAACCCACCGCGCTGCCAGAGACCAACGCCCGGTTGCTACACTAAAACAGTGAAGGTCGCGCTCGCTCAGATCGATCCCACCATCGGCGATTTCAGCGGGAACACCGCGAAAATCCTCGACTTCACGCGCCGCGCACAGCAGGGCGGAGCCGACCTCGTGCTCTTTCCGGAGCTGGCCATCTGCGGCTATCCGCCCGCCGATCTGCTGGAGAAACCCGCGTTTGTGACTCGCTGCGGCGAGGCACTGTGCGAGATTGCCCGCGCCACTGCTCACGATCGCATCGCCGTCATCGCCGGATACGTCACCGCCGCCGAGCACGGAGCAGGGAAGCACGTCATGAACTCCGCCGCGCTGGTCCGGAATGGCCACGTGGAGTTCGTGCAGTCCAAGATGCTGCTGCCCTACTACGATGTTTTTGATGAGCAGCGCTATTTCGCGCCCGCACGCCCGCCAGCGCATGTGCCATCTGCAGGGCCAGGCGGATCGCCCTCACCATCTGTGAAGACGCCTGGAACGACAAGAGCTTCTGGGAGAACCGCCTCTACAACGTCGATCCCGTCGAAGAGCTGATGAAGCAGGGCGCCTCCGCTCATCCTGAACATCTCCGCTTCGCCCTGGTGGCGGGATAAGCGCGAGCTGCGCACGCGAAATGCTCGCCGCCATTGCCTGCCGCCATCACGTGCCGGTCGCCATGGTGAACCAGGTCGGCGGCAACGACAGTCTCATCTTCGATGGCTCAAGCCTGGTCATCGGCCCCGACGGCAAGGTGATCGCGCAGGCAAAAGCTTTGAAGAGGACCTGATCTTCGCCGACCTGCCGGCAGCGCTGACCGGCGACATGCACCCGCAGGCCGGCAGACGAAGATGAGGCGATGCTCGAAGCCCTCACGCTGGGCACTCGCGATTACGTGCGCAAGTGCGGCTTCTCCAAGGCCGTCGTCGCGCTCGAGCGGCGGCATCGACTCGGCGCTGGTCGCTGCCATTGCCGTGCGCGCCCTGGGCCGCGGAAAACGTGACCGCCCTCGGTATGCCCAGCCCCTATTCGTCGCAGGGATCGATCGACGACAGCCGCGCAGCTGGCCGCAGAATCTCGGGATTCGTTACGAGGTGCTGACTATCAGCGACGATTTTCTCCGGATTCAACGCAGACCCTCGCTCCCATCTTCGCCGCCACGCAAGCCCGACCTCACGGAAGAGAATCTGCAGTCGCGCATCCGTGGCACCCTGCTGATGGCGTATCTCCAACAAGTTCAACGCGCTCGTGCTGACCACGGGCAACAAGAGCGAGATGTCCACGGGATACTGCACGCTCTATGGCGATATGGTGGGCGCGCTCGCGGTAATCGGCGACGTCTTCAAGACGCGGGTCTACGACCTCTGCCGCTGCGTCAATCGCGACCGGGAGATCATCCCCGCGCGCCATCCTGGAAAAGCCACCGTCCGCCGAGCTGCGGCCGGGCCAGAAGGACACCGATTCGCTGCCGCCCTACGACGTGCTGGACCCGATCCTCGAGGCTTACGTCGAGCGCTATGAGACGCCGGAGGCCATTGCCGCAGCGCGCAGCCTCAATGTCGAAACCGTTCGCGCTGTGGTCAAAATGGTGGAGCGCAGCGAGTACAAGCGGCAGCAGGCCGCTCTGGTGCTCAAAGTCACCCCCAAGGCGTTCGGCATGGGCCGCCGTTTCCCCATCGCAGCCAAAGTAGACATTTAAGGAACTCCCCGAAAGGATTCTATGCAGAGCCGTTCTCTTGCGTTCCACTTCGCTCGCGTTTGTGCTGTCAGCGTCCTGGCCCTGGCGCAGAATCAGCCCCCCGCCGCTCCTGTGCCGCAGGCACCGGGCGCGCAGCAGGCGGAGCAGGGGCCGAAGTTCCCGCCTGCCAATCCCTCCAACTTCACGGCAAGCTCGCCCACGAAGGCTGACGTGGACGGCTTCCTGAACACGCTACCTGGGGCTACGATCCCAACCGCGTCTGGGAAGTCTTCGGCATCCAGAAGACCCCGCGCCCGGCGTTAGCAAAGTGCAGGTGCTGGTCGGCCGAGAAGCCGAACCGCGCAGATCGCGAACCTCGACGTTCTTCGTCACGCCCGACGGCAAGCACCTCATCCTGCAGGATCAGTTGCTCGACTTCGGCCCGCACCCCTACGAGAACAACTTCCATACGCTCGAGCAGCGGGCCAGCGGTCCTTCGCGGGGCGCCAAAGGGAAGCAGTTCTGACCTGGTGGAGTTCGCCGACTTCCAGTGTCCGCACTGCAAGGAAGCGAGCCGGTGGTGCAGAACCTGCTGCGGGATTTCCCCCAGGCCCATTACGTCTTCGAAAGTTTCCCGCTGGTCAACGTCCACCCGAAGGCCTTCAAAGCAGCGGCCTATGGGGTGTGCGTGAACCAGCAGGGTGGCAGCGATGCCTTCTTCAAGTACGCCGACTCCATCTTTGCCGGACAGGATGCATTGAACGGGCAGGGAGCCGATCAGGCGCTGCGCAATTCCGTCACGGCGGCCGGGCTCGACCCCGACAAGATCGCCACTTGTTCCGCCACCGATGCCGGCAAAGAACGCGGTGCACGAGTCGATGCAACTGGGCCTTGACCTCAACGTGAACGAGACGCCGATGGCTCTTCATCGACGGCCGCGGCGTGCCGATGCTCGCCGTCCCTTATGAGCAGCTGAAGAAAATCATTGCCTGGCAGTTCGAAGAGGATCACGCTGGGGCGGCGAAATAATTCGGAGCCAAACCATGAAACTGGATCCGTTGCTCAACCCCGCCCGCACTGCGGTCCTCTGTATGGACATGCAGCAGGGCATCGTCTCCATCTACACAGCGAACCAGCAGGAGCTCATCGCCCGCGCGGCGAAGGTTCTGCATGCTGCTCGCCAGCGCGGCATGCTGGTCGTCCATGTTCGCGTCGGCTTCCGCCCCGGATTGCCCGAAATCAGCCCACGCAATCCACTGTTCAGCGATCTGCGCAGCTCCACGCAGCACCAGCAGCTCTTCACCGGCGACGCCGGCGAAGTTCATCCGGTACTCGGTCCCGCGCCCAACGACGTAGTCGTCGTCAAGCATCGCGTGAGCGCATTCACCGGTACGGACCTCGAGATGATCCTGCGCGCGAAGGAGATCGACACCGTCGTTCTTTTCGGCATCGCGACCAGCGGCGTCGTGCTCTCGACCCTGCTCGAGGCCAGTGACGCTGACTACCGCATAGTCGTTCTGCGCGACTGCTGTGCCGACCTGGACAACGAGGTGCACCGCTGCCTGGTCGAGAAGGTATTCCCGCGACGAAGCACTGTTTGCGATGCCTCCGACTTTCTGGAGTCAACCTGGTCGTGACCCTGCGCTCTCTCGGGCTCTGGTTTGTTCTCGCTGGCCAGTGCCTGGCAGCACACGGCCAGCAGCCACACCCGTTGGCGTCCGGCGAAACGGTTCCGGCGCTCCTCCTCAGCGATATCCACTTCGATCCGTTTCACGATCCCGCGAAGGCCAAACAACTCGATCAGGCGCCTGTGGGCCAGTGGCAGGCGATCCTCTCCGCGCCGGATTCCGCTGGCCAGCCGCAGGCCTTCGCCACCTTGCAGAAGAGTTGCGGCCCGCGCGGCGTCGATACTCCGTGGGCGCTCCTGCGCTCCAGCGTTGATGCGATGCGCAAGTACGCGCCGCGCGCTCACTTCATCACCGTGAGCGGGGACCTCGTCGTCCACGGCTTGCCCTGCCGCTATCAGGCGCTCCTCCCCGGCAAATCAACGACGAGCTACGAAGCGTTTGTCGAGAAGACCCTGCTGTTCGTCATCGCACAGCTCAGGGCCGCATTTCCCGGCGTCCCCGTCTTCGCCGCGCTGGGCAATAACGACACTTCCTGCGCCGACTACCATCTGGATCCCGGCAGCGCCTTCCTCAAAGCCACCGCGCAGATCGTCGCTGCAGGCATGCCGCCCACCGAGCGCGATTCTGTCGACGAGCAGTTCCGGATCGACGGTTCCTACAGCGTCCCGCTCACTCCACTCCGGAAGACGCGCCTCATAGTGCTGAACGATCTCTTCCTCACGCCGCAGTACGCCTCCTGCAGCGGCGAGCCGAACCCCGCTCCCGCCCAAGCGGAACTCGATTGGCTCTCACGGCAGCTGGACCAGGCGCAGAAAGCCGGCGAGCACGTCTGGGTGATGGCGCACATTCCGCCCGGCGTGAATGCCTTTGAAACGGTACGGCGCTTCAGGAATGTCTGCTCCGGCGAATCTCCTGAAAGCTTCCTGGTGCCGGAGGATTCCGCGCGGCTGGACCTGTTGCTGCAGGAACACGCGGGCATCATCCGCCTGGTGGTTTTCGGCCATACCCATATGGACGAGATGCGCGTCATTTCGCCCGACCAGGAGGAGCTTCGGAGGCTGGGCGAGATCGGCCAGTTGACCTCCGACGAGAACCGGGAACGACTGGTCCTGCGCAATATCCCGGTAAAGCTCGTGCCGTCCATCTCACCTGTCGATGGGAACGAGCCTTCATTTACAGTCGCCCGGGTGAACGGCGACGGCACGCTGAAGGATTACTTTGTCGTTGTCGCATCGAATCTCACCGGCATCGGCACCACCTGGTCCCAGGAGTACGACTATGCCGAGACCTACGATGAGCCGGACTTCTCGGGAGAGTCAGTGTTCGACCTTGTTCGAAGGTTCGAACGACACCCCAAAGCGCAGACGCCGGCGAGCCGCCAGTACATCCAGCACTACTACAAGGGCAACGTTGCAGGCGCGCTGACGCCCTTCTGGCCGCAGTATGAATGCTCTCTGCAGAACCTGAAGCCCGACGACTACACCCGCTGCGTCTGCGCCCTGCAAAAATGAGTCCTGCGTGCAGGGTGCCCCATGTCTCCCGATTTTCGAGACATGGGATTACCTCAATGCTCGCTGAACATCTGCATCACATCTTTGCGCAACGCCACACGGCTCGATTCGCGCGTATAGAACATGTGCCCGCCCGGGAACTCATGCACCTCACGCGCCCCGGATCGCCCATCACCGGCATCTGGTCACGGTCAGCACCGAGCCCATGAAGGGGCAGGACAGATCGTTCCAGCCGTGCACGATCATCACCCGCAGCTTGGGATCGGCGGCCACCGCCTCGCGCAGCTCGCGTCGACCGACCCTGCGCGCAGATCCTGCGTCGCGGTCCCAGCTGCGATTCACGTCGTAGGACAGCGCGTTATAGCGCGCATCGACCTTCCAGCCGACTGTGTGCGTCACGAAGTCCACCATCGCCGTCGTCGTCGGCGCGATGATGCTCGCCAGGATAGGATCGTTCGACTCGCTGCTCCGGCGCGTAGGGGAAGGGATCGAACGACGTGACGTTGGAGTCGTAGACGGATGCCGAGCTTGCCCTGCTCGCGATGCACCTCGCGCAGATAGGCGCCGGTTTCCAGCCGCCCGCCGGAGCAGCTTCACGAACTGCCGGGTCGAGCCCCGTCATCTCCGTCACCTGCTTGATCATCGCGTCGGTCGCCGCCGGGTCGGAGTGCCCATGCACCAGGGTCGTCAGCATAATCGCCCGCGTGTAGGCGATCACGTCCTTCATGGCCTCCGGCGTCAGCTTGCCCTGGCGCTCCAGGTTCGCGGCGGTAATCGACGGCAGCGTGACCATCCACGGCAGCGGCGACAGATCGCCATTCTGCTCGATCGTCGGATTCAGATACGGCGACACCAGCACCACGCCGTTCATCGCCACGCCCAGCTGCGACTGCAGGTAGTGGGTGATGCGCGGGCCGCGGAATCCGCCGTAGCTTTCGCCCACGAGATATTTGCGCGACTGCCAGCCGGTCGTTCTTCACCAGCCAGTCGTAGATCGCGCGCGACAGATACTCGATGTCCGGCTCGGTCGCGTAGAACAGCTTCTTGCGTCTCATCGGCATCCACCAGGGAGCGGCTGAAGCCGGTGCCGATCGGATCGATGAACACCAGGTCGGTGAAGTCGAGCCAGGTGCCCGGGTTGTCGCTCAGCGTCGCCGGATCCGACGGGCTGTCGCCCTCGTTGCCGAGCCGTTCACGTGCTTCGGCCCAATCGCGCCGAAGTTCAGATACACCGATGACGCGCCCGGTCCGCCGTTCAGCGCAAAGGTCACCGGCCGATTCGCCCCTGCCACCGTGTAGGCCGTGTACACCAGCTCGCCGGCCGTCTTGCCGTCGCCGTCGCGGACCGGCAGCGTGCCGACGGTCACCGTGTAATTCTGCTTCCTGCCGTCCAGCGTGATGCTCTGCTCTGTGTGCGTGTCCGGTGGCAGTGGAGGCAGCTTGTTCGCATCCTCCTTTTGTCCGGCTGGCGCCGCCGGCTTTTCGGCAGGTGCGGCTGCAGGAGCCGACTGCGCGCGGTGAGCGTCGTTGTCGTTCTGCGCGCATGCCGAGGTGCCGGCCAGCGCAAGACAGCCTGTGAGTGCGATGGCAGCGAAGAGGCGAATTCCGGAAACTTTCATGCGTACGAGCATATATTGCAGCCAGCGATTTGTAGCCGGCCTGCTAACGCGAACGCAGAATTCACGGGTCAAACCGGGCGTTGCATGGTAGAGTGCAGCCGAGGAGGAGCCCTACGTGACGCTCCGCGACTTCATCGGCAAGCAATTCATCTCTGTCATCCAGTGGAACGAGCCCGAGGACGGCATTCTCGCCTGGCGCTATCCCATGCGGGACATGGAGATCCAGAACGGCGGCCAGCTCACCGTCCGCGACTCCCAGATGGCCGCCTTCGTCAACGAAGGCCGCATCGCCGACGTCTTCGGTCCCGGCCTCCACACCCTCAACACGCGCAACCTCCCGATCCTCACCGACATCATGAACTGGGACAAAGGATTTCGAGTCGCCCTTCAAGTCCGACGTCTACTTCTTCTCCACGCGCCAGCAGATCGACCAGAAGTGGGGCACGGCCACGCCCATCACCTTCCGCGAAAAGGAATTCGGCGCCGTCCGTCTCCGCGGCTACGGCATCTACTCCTACCGCATCGCCGATCCGCGAAGTTTCTTCACTCAGGTCAGCGGCACCCGCGAAACCTACTATGCCGGCCGACCTGGAAGGCCAGCTCCGCGAAACCATCGTCGCGCCGCATGACCGACGTCTTCGCCTCGAGCGACGTCTCCTTCCTCGACATGGCCGCCAATCAGGCCGTATTCGCGGACAAGATCTCCGCACGCCATGAAGCCGACCTTCGCCGCTCTCGGCCTCGAGCTCGAACCACTTCGTCGTTGAAAACATCTCGCTGCCCGACGAGCTGCAGAAGATCATGGATCAGCGCATCGGCATCAACATGGCCGGCGATCTCACACCGCTTCACGCAGTTCCAAGCCGCCGAATCGCTCGCCGATCGCCGCCGCCAATCCCGGCGGCGCCGCCGATGCCGGCGTCGGCCTCGGGGCGGGTATCGCCATGGCGCAGACCATGATGGGTGCTATGAAGCCTGCCACGGCGCCGTGCCACGCCGCCCGCTCCAGCACCCGTCGCTGCCACAAAGTTCTGCACCGCCTGCGGCCAATCCATCCCGCGCGCCGCAAAATTCTGCCCCGACTGCGGCAAGGCCCAATGAACTGTCCCAGCTGCGGCGCGCCCATGCAGCCTCGGGCCGAGCGCAGAAGATGCGCTCACCTGTGCGTATTGCGGCAGCGTCTACTTCCCTGACAAGAACGACGACGGCGTGCGCGTCCTCGGCGACTCAGCCGCCGAGTCCTGCCCCGATCTGCTCGATTACCCTCAAGGAGGCCTCCCTCGCCGACAGTCCGCCATCCGCTACTGCACACGCTGCCACGGCATGCTCATCCCCATGGACTCCTTCGTGCCGCTGGTCGACGCCGTCGCGCGCCGGACCCGCGGCGCCGTGATCCCACAGCCGCCGATCCCGAGCGAGCTCAAGCGCCGCTCACCTGCCCGCATTGCCACCGTCCATGGACACGCACTTCTACGCCGGCCCGGCCACGTCGTCATCTCCGACTGCGAGCACTGCAACCTCGAACTGGCTCGACCACGGCAAGCTCCAGCGCATCGCCCACAGCGCCGACGCCTTCCGCGACGCGTAACGCATATGACTGCTCCAGGCAAGCGCGCCCTGCAATCGCCGCGAAAGATCATCGTTGAGGTCGCGACCAGCGCCGACGGCTTCATCGCCCGGCCAGACGGCGATGTCTCGTGGCTCGAAAGCCCGCGGCTCAAGGGCGACTATGGGATGGCCGCCTTTGTGAAGACCATCGACACCATTCTTTTCGGTCGCAAGACCTATACGAAGGGAATCGACCTGGGCATGAAGGCCGGCGGATTTGGCCCAAACATCAGGAGTTACGTCTTTTCCCGTCAGCCGAAAGGCAAGCTGCTGGAAGGATTCGAGTGGGTGAAGGAGCCGATCAGGACCTTCACAGAGCGTCTGCGAAGACAGCCAGGGAAGGATATCTGGATGATGGGAGGCAGCGAGATCATTGGTTCGTTTCTGGACCAGGAAGAAATCGACGAGTTCAGCATTCACCTGATCCCGATCTTCATCGGCGAAGGCATACCGCTGATTCAGCGGCAGCATCGTTCCATTCCGCTCGAACTGCTTTCGACCACCAAGTTTTCAGATGGCGTCGTGCATTTGCACTATCGTGTGCTCAAGGCTGCCGCGCCGGCGAAGAAGCGCGGCTGAGTCAATTTTCAGCGCAGTCACGGCAGCGCGAACGCTACATAGCTGCCGCCCGTCGGTCCCTTCGGATCGCGCGCCGCCGCTCGCCGCAATCACCACATACTGCTTGCCATCCACTTCATAGGTCGCCGGCGTTGCGATCCCGGCGAACGGCAGCGTTGCCTCCCACAGCAGCTTTCCCGTGCTCGCGTCGAACGCGCGAAATTTGCGGTCGTACACCGTCGCGCCGATGAAGAGCACTCCACCCGCCGTCACGATCGGACCGCCATAATTCTCCGATGCCCGTATTCTTCATGCCCTGAGCCGCGAGCGCCGGATATTCGCCCAGCGGAATCTGCCACAGATACTTGCCCGTGTTCAGGTCGATCGCGCTCAGCGTTCCCCACGGCGGCGTAATCGCCGGATAACCGTCCGGATCGAGAAATTTGCGATAGCCGGTGAAGCTGTAGCCCACGCCCGGGCCGCCCGGCGTCAGGTCACCACTATGCTCGCTGGTCTGCGCCACGCCCGTCCGCAAATACTCGAGCAGCGGACAATCCTGGACGCGTCGATGTTCGGCAGGCCGGGCATGCGTCCTCGTCCGTGCGTAACAATGGCCGCGATTTGATCGTTTGTGAGCCGGTCTGTGACTCCGATCAGCGACGGAAAGGCAGGCGGCGATCCCGCGCGATTCGCCCCATGGCAAATCGCGCACTGCGCGTTGTAAGTCGCCGCGCCGGGCTGTGGCGTGCGCCAGCGTCTTTTCAAGGCCGCCCGTCCACGCCATCTCGTTGGCGTTCACGTAAAGCACGCCCGTCTTCGGATCGACGGCCGGGCCGCCCCACTCCGCGCCGCCGTCGAAACCCGGAAACACCACCGTCTGCTGCCCAACTGCGAACGGAACGAAACTGTCCGTCGCTGCGGAAGGTTCGAAAAGTCTGCACCGCCCACGCATGCGCCTCCGGCGTGCGCTTCGTCAGCATGTCCTCGGTCAGCCGCTGCCGCGCGAAGGGTGCGGGCGCCGCTGGCATCGGCTGCGTTGGCGAGGTCTTTTCGCCCGGCACATCGCTTGCCGGATACGGACTGCTCTTCAATCGGGAACAGAGGCTTGCCCGTCACGCGATCGAAGACGATAAACGACACCCTGCTTGGTCGTTTGCGCCACGGCGTCCACCGGCTTGCCGTCGTGGGTAACCGTGAGCAGCGCCGGCGGGGCAGGGAAGTCGCGATCCCAGATATCGTGATGCACGCCCTGGAAATGCCACAGCCGCTTGCCGGTATTCGCGTCCAGCGCGAGCAGGGTATTGGCGAACAAGTCATTGCCGATCCGGTCGCCGCCGTAAAAATCAAACACCGCCGAGCCGGTGGGGACGTAAACGATGCCGCGCTTCTCGTCGAGCGACATGCCCGCCCAGTTATTGGCCGCGCCCGCCGTCTTCCAGGCATCCGGCGGCCACGTGTCGTAGCCAAACTCGCCCGGATGCGGAATGGTGTGAAAGGTCCAGCGCAGTGCGCCCGTCCGCACATCGTAGCGCTCGAATATCGCCCGGCGGCGCAGGCTCCGTCTCCGGATCGCGCCCGCCGACGATGATCAGGTCCTGATAGATCACTCCCGGCGAGGTCAGCGCGATCGACTGCTTCTCGTACCCCTCTTCGTCGCGCAGGCCCTTGCGCAGATCGATGCGCCCCTGCTCCCCGAAACTCGGAATCGGACGCCCGGTCGCTGGATCGAGCGCATAGAGATAATTCACCACGCCCGCAAAGAGCCGCGCCTCCTTGCCGTCGGTCCAGTAGCTCAGCCCGCGGCACGGCTGCCGGTCCTGCACGCCGGAGTCAAACACCCAAAGCTGCTTGCCCGTCGCCGCATCCAGCGCGAACACCTGTCCGTTGGGCGTGTAGGCGTAGAGCGCGCGCCCGACGACCAGCGGATTCGTCTGGATGTCGCCCGTTCTGCCGGTGTCATATCGCCACACCATCTGCAGATGCGCCACGTTGCTGCGGTTGATTTGCGTCAGTGGCGAGTAGTGGTCGCCGTCCACGCCGCCGTTGTAGGCGGACCAGCCGGTGTCCTGCGGATGGGCGGAAGTGGCAAGCAGTAGAACAGCAGCGAGAGCGAGGCGTCCGAGAGGGTTCAATCCGGGGTTCCTGGGTGGAGTCGCAACCAGTGTAATGCCACAAATGAAACCGGCCGCGGAAGCGGCCGGGCACAAACCAGAGAGGCCGGTCAGATCCCCAGCTTCTTCACTTCCTCGTTGTAGTACTTGCGGTACAGAATGTCCCACTCCTGGCTGCCTTCGGGAATGATGCGGCGCTGGCGACTCGATCTTCTGCCGGGCGGCCTGATCGATGCGCATCTCCTCGAGCAGCAGGTGCTCCAGAGCCTTGCGCGCTTCCTGGCGGATGGTGTTGCGGTCCTCCAGAAAATCGAACTCCGGCGTTTCCGCCAGAGTGTCGGCCACCACGTGGGCCAGCTTGTTCAGCTTGTCGCGCGAGATTCTCACAGCACCGCCTTGTATTTGCGCGCCAGCTCGGTCTTCACCTTCTTGAACATCTCCGAATAGCTGGCGCCGCTCTTCCGCATCTCTTCCTGGTACGCGTCGAGAATCACGCGTACCTCCTCGTTGATGCGGTCTTCGAGCGAAAGCTCTTCGAGCAGCCCGTTGTAGACGCGCTCCTGCACGACCGCGGGCTTCGCGGTCTGAATCATTTTGGCGTCGATGAGATGCTTTACCGTGTGGCGCGCCAGATAACCAACGTACTCACGGGAAAAAATCATCGGAACTCATTCGGAATATAGCACATGGAATGGTCCCGCCTGGTCGGGCGCAGGGTCGAACGAGTTCCTTTTGCAGGACCAGCCCAAACGGTCACTACCGCTTTCGCTTCCTCTCCCGAATCCGCCGGATTTCCTCCATCCGCTGCGCCAGCAGCTTCTCCCGGCCCTCCTGCGTTGGCTGATACCACCGCCGCCCGCGCAGCGACTCCGGCAGGCACTCCATATCCGAAACCCGGCCCTCCACGTCATGCGCGTACTCATATCCCTTGCCGTAATCGAGCTGCTTCATCAGCTTCGTCGGAGCATTCCGCAGGTGCAACGGGACCGGCTCCTGCCGCGTCGCCTCAATATCACCGAGCACCGCGCCATACGCCGTGTACAGCGCATTCGACTTCGGCGCCAGCGCCAGATACACCGCCGCCTCCGCCAGCGCCAGATCGCCCTCCGGCGATCCCAGAAAATCCACCGTCTCCTTCGCCGAGAGCGCCAGATGCAGCGCCTCCGGTGCCGCCAGGCCCACATCTTCCACCGCCATCCGCACCAGCCGCCGCGCCACGTACAGCGGATCCTCGCCCGCCTGCAGCATCCGTCCCAGCCAGTAGAGCGTCGCGTCGGCATCGGAGTTGCGCACGGATTTGTGCAGCGCCGAGATCAGGTTGTAGTGCTCTTCGCCGCCCTTGTCGTACATCAGGACGCGCTGCTGCAGCGCCTCCGTTGCAATCTCCCGCGTGATCGCCCGCTCCTGCCCGCCCATCTTCTGGTCCGTCGCGAGCTTCGCCGCCACCTCCAGCGCGTTCAGCGCATTGCGCGCGTCACCCGAGGCGTATCCCGCCAGCAACTCCAGCGCGCCCTCCGCTGCTGTCAGGTGCTGCGCGCCCAGCCCGCGCTCCGCATCCGCCAGCGCCCGCCGCAGCAACGTCACGATCTGTTCGTCCGTGAGCGCCTGCAGCACGTACACGCGGCAGCGTGACAGCAGCGCGGAGTTGATCTCGAACGACGGATTCTCCGTCGTCGCGCCGATCAGACGAATGGATCCCCGTTCCACCCACGGCAAAAACGCGTCCTGCTGCGCGCGATTGAAGCGGTGGATCTCGTCGATGAATAGAATCGTCCGCGTTCCCCAGGTCGCGGCCTTTTCGGCATCGGCCATCACCTGCTTGATTTCCTTGATCCCGGCCAGCACCGCCGAGAACTCAATGAACGTGGCCTTCGTGGTCTCCGCGATGATCTTCGCCAGCGTTGTTTTCCCCACGCCCGGCGGACCCCAGAAGATCATCGACGAAGCGTCGTCGCGCTCGATCTGGACCCGCAGCGGCTTGCCCGGCCCCAGCAGATGCTCCTGCCCCAGAAACTCGTCGAGCGTCCGCGGACGCATCCGCTCCGCCAGCGGCGCTGCAACCGCCCTGCTCGACTGCGTCTCCGGACCCGGGTTGAAGAGGCTCATCCCGTCTCCATCATCGCTCATTCAGGCTCCCGACGGATTCGCGACGCTCAGCGATTTATCCTGCGCGAGGAGCGGACATTCGTCCACCATCGACATACGAGGCGAAGGGAGCCAGTAGCCCCCATGACGACACAGCTTGAAAAAGCCCAGGCGTTTCGCGCCCTGCACCAGCGCAACCGCACATTCCTTCTTCCCAACCCGTGGGATCGGGGTACGGCGCGGCTGCTGGCGCAACTCGGGTTCGAGGCGCTCGCGACCACCAGCGCCGGGTTCGCATTTTCGCAAGGCGTTCTGGATCGTCAGGTAGGCCGCGACGCCATGATGGCGCACGTTGCGGACATCGCGGCCGCCACCGACTTGCCTCTGAGCGGCGACCTGGAAAATGGATACGCCCATGAGCCTGACGCGGTGGCAGAGACGATTCGCCTGGCGGCCGCTCAGGGTCTGGTCGGCGGTTCCATCGAGGATGCAACCGGCAACGACTCTGATCCGATTTACAAGCTGGATTACGCCGAGGAGCGGATTCGCGCCGCGGCGGAGGCCGGGCACTCTCTCCCATTCCCGTTCACGCTGTGCGCGCGGGCGGAAAACTTTCTCTACCAGCGTCCGGATCTGAAAGACACAATCACCCGATTGCAGGCATACCAGCAGGCCGGTGCCGACGTGCTCTACGCCCCGGGGCTCACGAAGAGGGAAGAGATAGCCACGGTGATCCGCGAAGTCGACCGCCCCGTGAATGTGCTGGCCGGAATGCCAGGCCTCGAGCTCAGCCTTGAGGAACTGTCCGCGCTCGGAGTCCGGCGCCTGAGCACCGGGAGCGCCCTTGCCCGCTCCGCGCTTGGCCGATTCCTCCAGGCAGCACGCGAAATGCTGGACGCGGGCACGTTTCGCTTCGTCGATGAAGCCGCCTCGGCATCCCGCGATCTGGTTCCGCTGCTGCAGGGCTTTGCGCGATCGTCTCAGCGGGACACGCGATGAAGCGGATGGCATCCTCGGATGCGATGCGCTGGATTCGACAACATCGCGCGTTCCGCGACCGCTCGTCACCAAAAGCTTGACCGCGCAAATCCATCTGTTGTAGATAATCTAGGCATCCACCCTGGAGCGAGTCATGCGCTGCGCAGAGCGAATCCGGATGCGGCTCAGGATGTTGCGGCGCAGCCGTGCCGCCGCCCAGCTCGATGACGAGTTGCACGAGCACCTCGAGCGGCTAACCGCCGAATACATCGCCGCCGGCATGTCGCCCAACGAAGCCCGCCGCGCCGCGCTGCGGGCCTTTGGCAATCCAGCTCTCCTCCGCGATCAGGCTCGCGCCACCTGGAGTTGGACCTCGGTCGAATCTTTGCTGCGCGATTTGCGCTATGCAGGGCGCGCGCTCCGCCGCACTCCTGGATTTACCGCCGTTGCTGTTATCGTGATGGCGCTCGGCATCGGCGCGAACGTGGCGCTGTTCACCGCCGTGCGCGGAGTCATCCTGAAGCCGCTCCCGTTCGTCGATCCCGCCCGCCTCGTGATGCTTTACGAATCCCGGTTGCATGACGCGGATGCACCCGGCTACAACGCCGTCGCCGGCGGCATGTACTCGGAGTGGAAGCAGCACAACCATACCTTCAGCAGCCTTGCGCTCGAACAACCCAGCCGGGTTGGGCTTTCCGGATCCGGCGGCCAGCTCCCGGAAAAACTCAACAGCGCCGAAATTTCCTGGGATCTGCTGCCCACGCTTGGTGTGCAACCGGCGCTGGGCCGCAATTTCACTCCGCGGGAAGACACCCTCTCCGCGAACGGAACTGTGCTGCTGAGCTGGCAGCTCTGGAAGCGCCGCTTCGGAGGCGATCCAGGCATTCTGAATCGCACCATCTACATCGACGCCGTCCCCGCCGCCGTCATTGGCGTCATGCCCGCCTGGTTCGACTTCCCGGACGCCTCATCGCAGCTGTGGCAGCCCATCCAGAACCAGCGGTCGGAAAAGATGATGACTTCGCTCAGCCTGCACGCTTTGCGGGTCGTCGGCCGCCTCCGGCCCGGCGTTTCGCAGGCCGAAGCCATCGCCGATCTGAGCCTCCTTTCGCGGCGCATGCACGACGCGAATCGGAGCGATCCGTTCATTTTCCTCGGAGCAAACAGCCGCCCCCTGCTCGAAGCCATCGTCGGCGACCTGAAGCGGCCGCTCTACATCCTGTTCGCCGCGACAATCTGCGTTCTGCTCATCGCGTGTCTCAACGTGGCCAATTTGCTCGTCGCGCGTGCCGCGGCGCGGCGCAGAGATCTTGCCATCCGTACCGCGCTCGGCGGCGGATGGGCGCGCCTGATCCGCGAGCGCCTGCTGGAGAGCCTGCTGCTGTCCCTTTTCGGCGGATTTCTCGGCATAGGCATCGCCGAAGCGGCTCTGCAATGGCTCATGCGCACGCGCAAAGACGTGACCCGAATCGAAGGCCTTCACTTCGATGGCGCCGTCGTGGCGTTTACGCTCGCGGTGATTGCCGCTTGTGCCCTGATTTCCGGCCTCATCTCCGCATTCAGCATCCGGCAGACAAGCGTACTCGGCGCGCTGCATGAGTCGTCCCGCACCTTCAGCGGCGAGCGCGGCCGCACCACGCTCAGGCGCGCGCTCCTCTCCGTAGAAGTCAGTCTGACCGTCATTCTGCTCGTCGTCGCCGGCCTGCTGCTCAGGAGCTATCAGCGCCTTCACTCCTCCGGCCTGGGCTGCCTCACCAGCAATGTGCTGACCCTCCACATCGGCCTTCCCGACGCCAGGTACGCGGTCGGAGCGTCGCGCATGAACTTCTTCAACACACTGCTCGCGCGCATTCGCGCCCTCCCCGGAGTCGATGCGGCTGCGTTCGCCGATGCTGTTCCCGGCATGGGTTACGACAACGAAGAAACCTTCACCATCGTCGAGCACCCCGCGCTGCCGCAGGGCAAGGGCCTGTCCGCCATCAAACGCACTGCCGATCCAGAATACTTTCAGGCGATCGGGATTCCCGTCGTCAGCGGCCGCACCTTCAATCCTTCGCGCCGCCTGAAGGCCGCCGACGAGCTCGTCATCGATCAGTCCTTCGCGCAAACGTTCTTTCGCGGAGAAGAGTCCATCGGCCGCCACCTCCAGACCGCCACGAAGAAGTACGTCATTGTCGGAGTGGTTGGCTCAACGCGATCCGAAATAGGCGAGGATCCGCGGCCCATCTTCTATGACTCGCTCGAGGCAGGCGATCTAAGCGTCGGCACCACCGTGGTCCGCTCCAGCCACGACGTGGAACAGTTCGCTCTGCCCGTCCAGCGGATCATGTACGAAATGGATCCCGACCTCCCCGTCTCCGATGTGCTCACCATGGATCAGCTGGTCGGCAAAACGACTCTTGACGCCAGCTTCAACGCGACTCTGCTCGCCGCCTTTGCGGGGCTGGCTCTGCTTCTCGCCGCAGCCGGACTCTTCGGGGTCCTCTCGTGGATGACCGCGCAGCGCACCGGCGAAATTGGCATCCGCATCGCTCTTGGCGCGCAGCGCGCGCAGGTCCTTCGGCTCATGCTGAGCGATGGAATTCGTCCGGCGATCTTCGGCCTCGGTATCGGTCTCGCCGTCAGCGCAGCAGCCACGCGCCTCCTGCGCGGCATGCTCTACAAGACCGCCGCGCTCGATCCGGCGGTCTTCCTGGCGGTTTCCATCCTGCTGCTTCTGGTGGCCGTCATCGCCTGCCTGCTCCCGGCATGGCGCGCCTCGCGTCTCGATCCGGCGCAAGCGCTGCGAGCGGAATAACCACAATTAACCTGCTCTATATACCTGCTCTGTGGCCGCCGTGGCAGTAACTTTGGGGCATTGTGGCTCCACAGTCCGGGCGATAGACTGCTCGCCATGCGGGCTTCTGCACTGCTTCTGCTGCTTTGCGTTCCGGCACCCGGATTCTGCCAAACGGACCAACCCACGCTGGCCGGCTACGTCAGCCGCGCGGCTTCCGCTTCCGACTTCGACGTCGAGGGCTGGCGCATCCTGTGCGGACCAAACACAGAAACAAGCACGGCTACTGAAGGGGTGTATCAGCAGGGTTGCCCGGAAGCCACACCTCTCATCGGCATGCGCATCGCTGTGTATGGCAATCGCAACAAGAAGCAGCATGCCATCGATGCCACTCGTCTTGACATTGGTTCCGGATTGCCGGACGAGGTCTCCGGCTCCGCTGTTGTGGAATGTGTGTCGGACTCCTCCCCACCGGCAGCCTCAGCATTCGTGCCGATGGCTACCCCTTGCTGCTGGAAACCACTACGAAGCTCTCCTTTAAGGCACCGCTGCGGTCCCTGAGCGATATTGTGCCCGGCGCGTGGATCGAATACCGCGGGCACCAACGCGCAGATGGTGCCGTCAGGCTTCGGTCTGCGGAATTTCGTCCTGATCTGGCGCCTCGTTGGGAGCAGGATCTTCGCGCGCGCAGTGATCGCGATCCCGCATCAGTGCCCGCCGGCGCGAAGCAAAGCGCGCTAAGTGCGGGTTGGCTCGGCATTGATGCTGCGCAAATTCCCGCCTTTTCTGATCCGGCGATGCAGGCTCGCGTCGCTGGTATCGGAGAAAGGCTCATCCCAGCGTGGGAGCGCGCGCTCCCCGCATCCGATACAGGCAAGATCGATTTCCAATTCGAAGTTACTAATACAAAATACTCGGGAATCGTCCTCTGTCTGCCCAGCGGCAATATTCTTGTGCCGCACCAGATCGTGGAGCGGCTGGAAAATGACGATCAGATTGCCGCTGTGCTCGCCGATGCTATGGCCTGCGTCCTGGAAAAGCAGCGCCTTCGCATGCATATGGGCGTTCGCGCCACCTCCGACGAAATTGCCGAAGCGCTCCTCGTCTCTGCGATCCCAGGCATGCCCATCGTCGGGTTTACGGGAGCCGCGGTTATGGTACAGAAGGACGCGGAGCAGAGTGCCCGCGTCAGTCTTGACCTGATGCACGATGCTGGTTACGACCTCACTCAGGCGCCAAGGGCTTGGTGGCTCCTCGCTTCCAAAGAGCCGAAACCACTCACCGAAATCAAGCGTCCCCCGCGCACTGAATATCTCTATCGCACTCTTGGGACGGTCTGGCACGTATCGGCCACAAAGTAATTCAGAGAGCGCTTCAGGTTCTGCCCAGAGTGCGGGGCTCGTCTCGGGAACTCCGCTGCCGTGCCGCCTCATACAGAAGCACACTGGCGGCGACCGCCGCGTTCAGTGACTCCACCGGTCCCGGCATGGGGATCGTCACCAGCGTGTCGGCCCGCTCCAGCAGATCCTGCCCGAGTCCCGCGCCTTCGTTGCCGATCAGAATCGCCGCCGGTCCCCGCCAGTCAAATTCGGTGCAGGGAATCGCCTCGCCCTCGCCATCGCTCGCTACAGCAGCGACCACGGGAATGCCGCGCTCCTTCAGGGCTGCGAGTGCCGCCGACGTCTTCTCCGCCACCACCGGAACCCGAAATGCCGACCCCGCCGACGCCCGCAGCGCCTTCGCGTTCCACACATCCACCGTTCCCGGCAGCGCAATCACACCCGTTGCCGCGAACGCCTCAGCCGAGCGGATCAGCGTGCCCAGGTTACCCGGATCCTGCAGCCCGGCCGCCACCACAACCAGCGGCGCGTGTCCCGGTCCCGAGTCCGCCACCGCCTCAGCCAGCGAGAACCGCGGCCGCTCGACCAGGGCGGCAATCCCCTGGGGAGACTCGGTGTCCACCGCGCTCGCAAACAACGCCGGATTCAGCGAGACAATCGGCACCGCGGCCGGCACGTCCAGCCGGCCCACCAGCCGCAGGGCGGCATCCCGGCGGTCTGGATCGACCCGGACAAACACCGTCCGCAGCCGCAGCCCGCTGCGAAGGGCCTCGGCCAGCAGGTGCTCTCCCTCCAGCCCGATGACTTCCGATTCGTCCCGAGGCGACCGCGCGAATGCCGCGCGCAGTTCCCGCACCCGGGCATTTTGCCGACTCTGTACAATGCTGATGAGGCGCGAGCGATCCGAAACCGTCGGCATGGGGGGATTCTAAACCTCCACTGATGGTTGTGGGTTTCAAGCCGATATCCTTCCATTGACTCCCTCAGGGCGTGCCGCGGTTGCGCCGTGAGGTGGAGAGCGATTGGGCAGAGCCGGCGCGTTCCGGCGGGAGAGGCTTTGGCAGCAGAGATTCTGCGCGTTCATCCGGACGACCCTGAGCCGGACCGGATTCAATATGTCGCGGGCTGTATCCGCGCGGGCAAAGTCGTCGGGATGCCCACCGACACCTTCTACGGCCTTGCCGTCGATCCGGTGAACCTGCGCGCCGTCGAAAGCATTTACGAGATCAAGTCCCGCCTCAAGCACAAGCCGCTCTCTCTGCTGGTCGCGAACCTTGCCCAGGCCTATTCGCTGGTGCGCGGCTGCAACTCCTGCTTCGACGTGCTGGCGGAGCGGTTCTGGCCCGGGCCCCTCACCGTCATTGTCAAAGCCAGTTCCCGCCTGCCTCTGCGCAGCACCGCCAATACCGGCAACGTCGCTATCCGCATCCCCGACGCCGCCATTCCCCGCGCCGTCGTCGAAGCGCTCGGCCTGCCCATCACCGCAACCTCCGCCAATCTGGCCGGCTTGCCGGAATGCACCTACGCCGGCTGCGTCCGCGACCAGGTCGGCGAACACATCCAGCTCATCGTCGACGGCGGACCGACAGGGCGCAGCGTGCCCACCACCATCGTCGACCTCTCCGGCCAGGACGGAGAATGGCAAATTCTGCGCGAAGGCGCTATCCCCACGCACGCCATCGCGCTCGCCCTGCAGCAGCGATGATCGTCTCCGGCGACAACCTTCGTTCCGTCCGCGTTCCGGCAGTTCAACTGGTCCGGCATCCTCCCCGGCGCGTGCTCTTCGCGCTCGGCGGCGTGCTGGTCGCCGGCGGCATTGCCTGGATCGTGTGGGTCAACAGCCAGATCAAGGATTACGCGCATCGCGACGAAGCCCGTTCCGCCGACGCCATCGCTGTCTTTGGAGCCGCCGAGTACGACGGCCGTCCGTCACCGGTGTTGCGCGCTCGCCTCGACCACGCCCTGAATCTCTATGAGCGCGGCATCGCTCCGCTTGTCATCACTCTCGGCGGCGGATACGCGGCCGACGAGCAGCACTCCGAAGGCGGAGTCGGCGAAGATTACCTGCTCGCGCACGGAGTGCCCGAGGCGGCCATCATTGCGGAAACCGAAAGCGACAACACGGAAGAAAGCGCCGACAGGCTTGCCGTGATTGCCCGCGCCAACGGCCTCAAGTCCATCGTCGTGGTCAGCGACGGATCGCACCTCTTCCGCATCCACGACATCTGCGAGCGCGACGGCCTCACCGTCTACACATCGCCGCGCCCCCTCGGTCGCCCCATCTCATGGACGACCCGCAGCGAGCGCCTGATCCACGAGATCCTCAGCTACACCGCCTGGAAGCTCCACCTGCACTGAAGGACTCAGTGGAATTCCACGGTGACGCCCATCTCCCGCGCCAGCTGCCCGCTGCGGATCATCTCCGCCGCCTGCTGCAGCGTCATCGAGTCCGGCACCCGCTTCCAGTCGCTGTCAATCTCATCTTCCTGATCGCCGATCGTCTTGAAGAACAGTGCATGGCCTGAGATGTGCACGTGCGTCTGCGTGATCTGCCAGATGCCCGGTGCCACTTCCTCACGCACAATGTGGAATGTGCCCCCGGCGTCGATGTGCCCCAGAAGCCCCCACCCGAACTCCACCGGCCTCGTCAGCCGCCCGTTCAGCGTCTTGAGCCGCGTCTCGTGCTCGTCGATCGTGATCGTGCCCGACATGGCCGCCAGCACCCGCGCGCTCATGCTCGGCGGCGAGAAATTCGGATCGGGATGGTACGACAGCGTCAGCATTCCGTCGCTCCGGTTCACGACGTGCCACACAAAAGCAGTCGGCAGCATCTTCATCAGGTCGTCGGCCTGCTGGCTGTCGTGCGCCTCCGCTTTGCGCTGGCGAGCGCGCAATCCCGCATCCGTCACCAGTTGCCGGTTGTGATTCAGGTCTACCTGGTGATCCTGCACGCTCGGCGCGTGTCCGTTGATTTGGACCAGCTCCGACAGGTTCGCCTCGTTGCACTGAATGATCAGCTTGACCGTATTCGTCGTGGGAGATTTGTAGGCGTCCTTGTACATCCAGCGGCTGTGGTCCGCGGCTTCCATGCGGAGTTCGTTATTGACCATCTTTCGGACAATTTCTCTGGCCTCCTGGTCTGACTGCCCGTGGGCGAGGCACGGCACAGCGACGACGCAGAGAGCGGCCAGCGCATACAAGATGCGTTGCAGCCCTGCAGTTCTTATCATTCCGACGCTTTCCGCATGCGGGAGTCTGGGGAATCTGTGGTCGATTCTAAACGCTGTCGATGCGATAGATCGTTCCTCTCACGGATGACGGCTCCGTGACGTCATCATCATGCTTTCCGAATCCCAAACAGCTGAACGGGTTGCCCCTCCAGCGCCGCATCTCCGCGCCGCCGGTGCCATACGAGACACTCTCCCTGTCCGGTTACAATAACGGGAGAGACAGACGACGATGCCGCACATGGTATTTTGCTCGCGCTACAAGCAGGAAATGGAAGGTCTCGACGAGCCTCCGTTCGACAGCGACTTTGGCCACAAGGTCTACAACAATGTTTCAAAGAAGGCCTGGCAGGAGTGGATCGAGCGCCAGAAGATGCTGCTGAACGAGTACCGACTCCAGCCCTGGACGCCCCAGGCGCAGGAATTCCTCGTCGAGCAGATGGATCAGTTCTTCTTCGGCGAAGGCGCCGCCCTGCCGAAGGAATACGTCCCACCCTCCGGCCACTAAATTCAGCGAGTATCCGGGTGCCCCATATCTCCTGTTTTGGGAGACACGTGATTGCGCGACCTCAGCTCAGCCGCCTCCTCCGCCCGCCGCACCAGCCTTCCTTTCCGCACCACGAACTCCTCGCCGCGCCACATCACCGTGTCGGACGCATAGCTCCACGCCCATAACGCAAGCGCCAGCAGATCCCGCGGCAGGATCAGCCACAGGTCCCGAATCACCTGCCGATCGCCCAGGATTCCGACCCCAACGCCCAGCGCCAGCGACACGCGAAACAGCAGCGCCAGGCTGAAGAGCGCAATCGACGGCACGCTCGCCCCGCAAGCCACCACATTCAGCGCCGCCCAGGCCAGCACGTTGCTGCAGACCGACCCGAAGTACCCCGCCGGACGCGAATCCCGCACCGTGCGCATCCAGCGCAGCTGATGCTCCACAAATTCGTGAAAGGAGTAAGCCGGGACGGACGTCTCGACCACCTCATCGCACAACTCCACCCTGTAGCCGGCTCGATCCACATGCACGCCGAGCTGATAATCATCGGCAATGTAATCCACCACGGCCGCCATCCCGCCAATCGCCTCCAGCGCCTCCCGCGAAACGGCCAGCGTTGATCCCAGCCCGAAGTGCAGCCCCTTCTCCAGCTTTCGAGCCGTCAGTACCGCCGGAGCAAAATCCGTTGCCAGCCCCAGCGCCTCCAGCTTCGAACCCACAGTCCCATGCGCGCGTCCACGATAAAGCGCCGTCACCAGCCCCACAGGCCGCTCTCCAGGTGCCTCAGAACCGGGTGCCCCATGTCTGCCTTCTTTTGCCAGACGTGGGACTGCAGCATCCCCAAACGCCGCCATCACCCGCGTCAGATACTGCGGCCCCACACGAATATCGCTGTCGTTGATCAGCAGATAGTCATACCGCGCTTGCGGAACAAGCTGCGCAAGATTACTTACCTTCCCATTCGGCCCCAGCACCTCGGTACACAGCAGCAGCCGAATCCTGCGCTCCGGAAATTCCTGCTCGAGCCGCCGCACCAGCTCCACCGCCGGATCATCCATGCTCGACACGCCGAACAGAATCTCGAACTCTCCCGCGTACTGCTGCCGGCAGTGGCTGGCGAACGCCTCGTACATGCCGGGATCGACGCCGCGCAGCGGCTTCAGAATGCTCACAGCAGGCGCGAACCCGGCAGGGAAGCGCCGACGCCGCAGAAACGCCCGCGCGCTCCAGATCGCGAGCAGGTAAAAGCCGAATCCCGCCAGCGTCAGCAGCGTAGTAACGGCCGCAATAATGTGCGGTAACATCTCCGTCTGAGTGTATCTGTTGAGCGTCACGGGACACCGCGGCGATGGTCAGCCACCTTGCCGTCGCCGTCTAACACTTATCGCCGGTGATCGAATGACCCGGTGGGACCTGAGCCCTGAGCTCTGTGCTCTGCGCCCTGTTCTCCTACTCTCCCAGCATCGGCAAATCCAGCGGCGGCTGCGCCAGCCAGGCCGCGCCCTTCACGCGATCGAGCGCCCGCCGCAGCGCCGACGCCGCACACGGCTCCGTCGTCACCACAAAGGGCAGGTTCGTCTTCTCGTACCCCGGCCGCTGGAACAGCGCGTCGATATTGATTTTCTCCGCCGCCAGAGCTCCCGCAATCTCCGCCACGATCCCCGGAGCATCCTTCACCACGAACCGGATATAGTGCCGCAGCTCAAACTCTCCGCTCAGCGGCGTCGGCTGGCTCGGCAGGTCGACTGCCCGCGACCCGTGCGCCAGCGTAATCAGATCCGATACCACGGCCACCGCCGTTGGATGTCCCCCCGCTCCATGCCCCGAAAACACCACGTCGCCGCCGTACTGGCCGCTCACCAGCACCATGTTCTCCGTCTCGCGCGACCACGCCAGCGGCGAGCGCAGCGGCACCAGCATCGGCCCCACCAGCGCAGAGACGCCCTTCGTCCCCACTTCCGCCTTCGAGATTTGCCGAATGGTGCAGCCCAGGTCGCGCGCGTACACCAGATCCACCGTATCTACCTGCGTAATCGACCGGCACTCCACCGACTCAACATCCAGCCCCGCGCGCAGCGCAATCCGCGCCAGGATCACCAGCTTCGCGCGCGCATCGTACCCATCCACATCCTCGCTCGGATTGGCCTCCGCATACCCCAGCCGCTGCGCGTCCGCCAGCACATCGGCAAAGGCCGCCCCAGCCTCCATGCGGCTCAGCATGTAGTTGCACGTGCCGTTCAGGATGCCCTCGATGCGCGTGATCCGATCTCCGGCCAGTCCCTGCTGCAGCCCCGGGATCACGGGAATCCCGCCCGCGACGGCCGCGCCGTACAGCAGGTGCGCGCCCTTCGACCGCGCCAGCCGGTCCAGCTCAATGCCATGCGCCGCGATCAGCTTCTTGTTGCCCGTCACCGCCGACTTGCCCGCCTCGAGCGCCCGCCGCACCCAGGTTCCAGCCGGCTCCAGCCCGCCCGCCAGCTCGACCACCACGTCCACGTCTGACCGCAGGATCGTCTCAAAGTCCTCCGTCCACGTCACCGATGCCGGAGCCCAGTCCACCTTCTTGCGCGCCACGCCGCGATTCAATACATGCGAGAGCGAGAGTCCCGAAGGCTGAAGATCGCACAGGATGCGGGCCACAGAGCTGCCCACCGTCCCAAATCCCAGGATGGCAACTTTCATGAATACAGCGTACAGTGAACCGCCAGAAGGGAATAGCTCGCGCGAAACATGCGCATCCGTGTCGTTGTTGCTGCAAGCGCCGCATCTTAACAGATGCCTTCACGATCGGAGGACGTTATGGCCGCAACAGGAACCCAACCCACAGGATGGCGCGCCGCGTGGAGCCGCCGCTGGGTCAAAGTCGTCACCATCATCGTCGCCGCGGTGATCGTTATCGTTCTCATCGTGCCGCTCTTTATCAACGCGGATACCTTCCGCCCCATGCTCGAGAGCGACATCTCCTCCGCCCTGGGCCGCAAAGTCACCCTCGGCCACCTCAGCTTCTCGCTCTGGTCCGGCAGCATCAAGGCCGACGACATCTCTATCGCCGACGATCCCAACTTCAGCCAGCAGCCATTCTTCCAGGCCAAATCGCTGCGCATCGGCGTCGAAACCGGAGCGTTCGTCTTTCACCACGAGGTGCACATCACCAGCTTCGTCGCCGACTCGCCCGAAGTCCATCTCATCTCCGCGCAGAACGGCACCTGGAATTACTCCAGCCTCGGCCACTCCTCCACTGGCCAGGCCCAGCAGCAGAGCGCAGGCGAACAACCCAATCCTGCGCAGTCACAGCCGAGCAGCTCAAAGCAGCCCAGCGCCGGCGCGCCTGAGACTGCTTCGCAGCAGCAGAGCAGCGCCTCCGGCATTACCATCGGCGATCTGAAAATCAGCAACGGCAGCGTTACCGTTTCATCCAACCCGCCCCACGGACAGCCTTTCGTCTACAACAATGTCGACGTGACAATGAAGAACCTTTCCTACACGCAGAGCATGCCGTTCACGCTGACCGCAAGTCTTCCCGGCAACGGATCGGTGCATCTTGACGGCGCCGCCGGCCCCATCAACCAGCAGGACACCGCCGCTACGCCCCTCCAGGCCACCCTCAGTGTTAAGGGCTTTAACCCCGTGAAGGCCGGCGTTGTTCCCGCCAGCGAAGGCATCTCCATGGACGCCGACGTTGATGCGCAGGTTCACTCCGACGGCCACACCCTCACCAGCACCGGCAAGATTCACGCCCTCCACCTGCAGCTCTCGCCTCAGGGATCGCCCGCGCCACAGCCCGTCGACATGGGCTACCAGGTCTCCGACAGCCTGCAGGCCCGCACCGGCCGCATTGAGGACCTCACCGTCCAGGCCGGTTCCGCCGCCGCGCACGCCAACGGCACCTTCCGCATGGCCGGCGATAACGTCGAGCTCAACGCGAAGCTCGCAGCGCCGAACCTTCCCGTCGATCAGCTTGAAGCGCTGCTGCCCGCGGTCGGCATTCGCCTGCCCAGCGGCTCATCACTGCACGGCGGCACGCTCACGGCGAACCTCGCCATTACCGGCACCGCCCAGGCGCCCGACATCAGCGGCCCCATCGACATCGCGAACACGCATCTCGCCGGATTCGACCTTGGCTCGAAGATTCAGGGCCTCAAGGCACCCGGCGGCACGGGCGGCGGCACCGACATCCAGAAGCTCAGCGCGAACGTACACTCCACCGTGCCCTCAACCCAGCTCACCAATATCGACTGCGTGGTGCCGGCGATCGGCGAAGCCACCGGGCAGGGGAGCGTTTCTGCTGCGGGGGCGCTCGACTTCCACCTCACCGCCAAACTCAACAGCAACTCCACCGTGGGCGGCCTCGCCAATACTGCCACCAGCGCAATCGGCGGCATGGCAGGCAATTTCCTGCACTCGACCGCCACCAACGGCGTCCCGCTGATCGTCAGCGGGACAACATCGAATCCGGTGATCCGCGCCGACCTCGGAAGCATGGTGAAGAGCCAAACCGGCGGCCTTCTCGGCAAGAGCAGTGGCCAGAAGACCACCCCCGGCGGCCTGCTGGGCGGTCTCCTCGGCAAGAAACCGCAGTAGCGGCGCATCCTGCGCAGCAGGAGGCAGAAATCACCCGGCTTCAGCCCGCAGACAAAAGTTGGCCCAGAAGTGCAGCTTCTCGGCTTCTGACTTGTGCTCCGCGCTCTCAGCTGCTATTTCCGGGCCCAAACATAGGCTCGCCGGCTCGGGTGCTCCACGTCAGGATATGGATCACGCTCGATCGTTTCCTCGACGCGTAGTCCCGCCGCCTTGAGCAGCCGCCGTATCATAGTGGGCGCAAAGAAGAAGAAATCCAGATCCGTAGCGTAGCCCCACATTTCCGTCACGTGCCTCGCCTCGCCCCCCACGTGAAACGCGAGCAGCAGCACTCCATCCGGCTGCAGCACGCGCCGCATTTCAGCGAAGACTTGTGGCAGCGCCGGCTCCGGCAGATTCACAATGGCATAGAATGCCGCGATTCCGGCGAGTGAATTGTCTTCCAGCGGCAAAGCCAGCAAGTTTCCCTCGACAAACCTCATTTCGGGATGCAGCGTCCGCGCCTGCTCCAGCATGCCCGGCGAGAGATCCAGGCCGAAGATGTCTGCACCGGCATCGCGCAAATACCGCGCCACGTGCCCTGGACCACAGCCCATGTCGCAAACCGCGCCGCGGCCGGCAGTGCTCGCGGCCAGACGGTCAAGCAGTTCCCGGTCCACCGGCTTGTGCCGCAACTCGTCAGCCAGCCGCCGCGCGTATTCCGCGGCAATCCGGTCGTAGTTCTCGCGGACCGAGCGGCTGCGCTTCCCCTCAGAGCACATACGCAATAGGTTGCATAACCTCGGCACATTGCGCAATTTGGCATGTCGGAACAACCCCCGGTGCCGCCCGAGAGTTCCTATCCAGTGGATCAGGTGTGCCGTGCACGCCGTCGTTCATGGCCGCCTGCATACAGACTCCCGGTAGCTTTTCCGTTCCGCGCGCTCTATTCCGGAACGCTCAATCCACGAGAGGAAGGAACAAAGACCATGAAGCGATCCATCGCTGTATTTGCCATCGGGGCGCTCGCAGCTGCCGTATCCATACCTGCGCTTGCGCAGGACAAGGACACGACCCGTGCCGACAATGAGCTGACTGCCGCCACCGAGGTCATCACCCAACTCACAGGGCCCCAGTCGCGCGCCGGCATTCCCGACGACGTTCTCAGCCGCGCCAAGTGCGTAGCTGTCATCCCCAAAATGATCAAAGCCGGATTCGTAGTCGGCGGGCAGCATGGCGCCGGCGTTGCCACCTGCAAGCTGGCCAACGGCCGCTGGAGCCCCCCGGCTCCGTTTGACCTGAGCGGCGCTACCTTCGGCGCGCAGATCGGCGGCGAAGAGCAAGGCTACGTGCTGATGGTGATGAACCACGACGGCATGCAGGCGCTCATGTCCGGACACTTCAAAGTCGGTGCTGGTGTTGATGCCGCTGCCGGTCCGGTTGGCCGCGAAGGCTCTGCCTCGGCAGGCGTCAGTGCTGCCATCCTCAGCTACGCGCGCGCCAAGGGTGCCTACATCGGAGCGACTCTGAACGGCGCTGAGCTGAATCAGGACCACGGCGAAACGAAAGCTCTGTACGGCCAGGAGACGCCGTTCTCCGACATCCTGAATGGTCAGGTACAGATGCCTTCGGATAGCTCGGCCCATGAATTCGTGCACACCATCGCCAGCGCGACTGATCGCGCCCGCGGCAGTGAAGCGACCGAAGCGCACTAAGCGTTCCTGATCTTGACTTGCACGAAGAGAGAGGCGGGCTGGATACCCGCCTCTTTTTATTGCCGCTACCCGCTATCCTGCTATCCGCTATCCGCTACCAGCTATCTGCTATCCCTCCCATGTACCCTCCACACCAGCCCCACCGACACGCGCCCAAAGAAATTCGGTAGTCCGTGAACCACGTTGGGATACACCGGCGCGGGCGATGGAATGTTGGCCAGTGCAGCGTGAAGATTCATGTACACGAAATCCCCCTGGACGCGAATTGCAACCCGCGGACGGATCGGCGTGTCCAGCCCGCCGCCCAGCATGCAGAGAAGGGAAGTGGTCTGCCCCGCTTCGCCGTTCTGCATCCAGGTGCGGTTCGCGTTCACGGCGCCCAGCATCGCATCGGTGAAGACTCCCTCCCTGCGCAGCTGCGTTTCGTATTCGCCGCCTCCGGCCAGGAACAGCAGATGCTCCTGCGCGTTCAGATTGGTGCCCCGGTAATCGGCTGCCGCCGCCTTCAGATCGAACCGCCGCCATGGAACCATGTCTAACGCGGCGACAAAGCCGTTCAGCGGCTGGCGCGCGCCTTTCACGCCATTGGGACTGTTCGAGAGAAGGCTGTAGCCGCCGGAAACCTTGTAGAAAAACGGCTGCGGCTCCTGCGCCTGGAGGCGATGCGCAGCGCAGCAAAGGAGGAGAGCGAGTTCCAGGAGGATGACTTTCGGCACGGTAGTCAACGGTGAATGTAGCGTGGATGCGTATGTTTCCGAATCTGCTGCCCGCAGCAGGCTAGAAGTACCACGCCAGTCCAGCCCCCAGGCGCGCATAGAAATTCGGCAGTCCGTGGACTTCATTCGGATAGACCGGCGCGGGCGAGGGAAGCGCCGCCAGGGCCGGGTGCATCCAAAGCTTTCTCCGCCGCATGACGTCGCGTATCGGCAAATAACGCTCGGCGAGCGGTCGTTCTTGGTCGAGGATCGCAATCTGCGCGCGGGGGCGAGCGCTGCGATCATCCACGTCGCCGAGCCGCTCGACACGCTGCAGCGTACCTTCGCCCGGGCGCGGGAGGCGATCGCCGTCGTGCTGGCAGCCACGGCAGCGGCCGTCGTCGTGCTCTCGATCGCGATCGCCTCGCAGGCGACGACGCCGATCAACGAGCTGTCGCGCGAGATGCGCGAGATCGGCTCAGACCGTCTTCGCATCGCCGCCGGAAAAGGAGCGCTCGACGGAAACGCGCGCCGCCGGTTTGGCGGCGACGAGGTCGGACGGCTCGCGCGCAGCTTCAGCGACTTGCTGGCGCGATTGGGCGAGGCATTCGCGCGCGAGCGCCAGTTCATCTCGGATGCGTCGCACGAGCTCAAGACGCCGCTGACGTCGATCAACGCCAACGCGCAGATGCTGTTGCGCTGGGCCGATCAGGACCAGGCGATTCGGCGCGAGAGCCTGGAGACGATCGTTCGCGAGAGCAGCGATCTTGCCGGGATGGTTAACGGCATGCTGACGCTCGCCAAGGCCGATCGCGGCGACGAGATTCCGAAGGAGCCGCTCTCGCTCGCCCAGATCGCAAGCGAGGTGTCGCAGAACATCGCGCCGCGCGCCGCCGAAAAGGGAATCGCGCTGAGCTTCACGCACGCCGCCACGCCCATCGTCTATGCCGACCCGAGCCTGCTGCGCCAGCTTGTCGGCAACCTCGTCGACAACGGCATAAAATTCAGCGAGCGCGGCAGCGTCGAGGTCGCCGTCGGGGCGAACCGGGACTCCGCCTGGGTCGACGTTACCGATAGCGGGCCGGGCATACCGGAGTCCGAGCTCCCGAACATCTTCGAGCGGTTCTACCGGGCGGACAAGGCGCGCTCGCGCGCCGTCCCCGGGACGGGGCTCGGCTTAGCAATCGTCCGTTCGATTGCTCGAGTCCACGGCGGCGAGGCGACGGTTACCAACGTGCCCGGCGGCGGCGCGCGCTTTCGGGTCCTTTTACCGCGCGTCGCGGCTCCGTTCACCTAGCTTTCATGTTGCCGGCGTCGCACTCTCGATACAATCGTTTCGTGCACAAAACCGTCGGCCGAGGGGCTAGCGCAATGCTGCTCGCCTGCCTGTGTTGGCTGGTTCTCGCGGCGCCCGCACGCGCCGACGAGCAGTACGACGTTGGGCCGTCGCCGGTGCTCAACGTGCGGCTCAACCGCGGCAATCTAACGGTCCAGACTTGGGATCGCCCGCAGGTGCAGATTCAATCGGATCGGCCGCTGAACGTGCAGCATCTGCCGCCGTCGCAGGTCGAGGAGCCGAAGCAAGTTCAGATCTCGTCGGCACAGATCCAGACCCAGCACGGGCCGGTGACGCTGCCGGCCGAAACATTCGTGCTTCCCGACATCCCCGGCACGCAGCACGACGCGATCGTCGCGCGCGGCACGGGCAACGTGACCATCACGATCCCGCGCGACACCGGGATGGTGATCGCACACGTCCGCGCGGGCCACCTAACCCTGAGCGGCTACCACGGCATTTTCGTCGCGCACACCCGTATGGCGGGAATCGATCTCAACAACGTGGGAGGAACCGCGTTCGTCGAGTCGCTGCGCGGCAAGGTCGTCGCGACCAACTCGTCGTTCGACCGGCTGCGCATGCGCACGGCGACGGGCAACATGTTCTTTGCGGGCTGCACGTCGCATCAGATTCAGGCCACCAGCACGTACGGCTCGATCGTCTACGACAACGGACACTTTCAGCCCGGCCTCGCGCGCTTCGAGTCCGAACACGGAAACGTCGCGCTCGGCGTTCGCGGCGGCGCGCAGATCGGCGCCCATAGCGGTTCCGGTCACGTCGTGTCGAGCTTCCATGCGGAGGCGCACGTGCAGGGCGACCCGACGACGAAACAGGCGACCGTCGGTGGCGGAGGGCCCGTCGTCACCGCGACGTCGCGCAACGGCTCGGTCTATCTCTACAGCGGATCGATGAGCCAGCACCCGCGCGTGCGCGAGCAGCTCAGCGGCAGCACGCGCCTCCCGACCACGCACACTCCGAGCGCGGCCGCACCTCCCCCCCACGAGCAGCCGTTTCAGCGCTTCAACCGGCTGCGGGGGCAGCCGCCGCGACCTCCGTTTCTAAGTCAACCGTAAGTCCGTCATAAGC
Source organism: Vulcanimicrobiota bacterium (assembly GCA_963723485.1). Classification (GTDB taxonomy): domain Bacteria; phylum Vulcanimicrobiota; class Vulcanimicrobiia; order Vulcanimicrobiales; family Vulcanimicrobiaceae; genus Cybelea. The sequence continues at coordinate 43,091 of CAVRQS010000004.1, forward strand.
GGCAATCGCGCGCAGGCCAAGCTCGTCTTCGAGCCGTTGCGCGAGCCTCGAAGGATCTGCCTCCAGCATCTTCGTGCCGAAATGCTGAAAGATCGCGACCTTCGGCCGCACGTCGGCCACGACTTGGTGCGCGTGCACCCAGGTGAGGTGGTCGACGTTCATCTCGTCGTGATAGCGCAGCACGTTGACGATGAGCACGTCCGGCCGGCGGCCCGCGTAGTCGGCGGCGAGCCCGTCGAAATATCGCCCGCAGGGCACATACGCGACGCGTAATCCGTCGTAGACGAAGTGCAGGCCGTGCGTCTGCACGGCATGGACGTGGCGCATCGACGTAAAGAGCTCGACGTCGCCGATGCGATATGGCCCGCTGCTCGGCTCGAGGTATTCGATCCGCGCCGCGAAGCGCCGCGCGTAAGGAAGCACGACGGGCTCACCCTCGAAGGCATCGGCCGGCGCCAGCACCGCGCCGCGCGGGCGGAATCCGCCGGACGTCATCGCCTCGATCAGCACGTTGACGTCGCTCGAGTGGTCGAGATGCTTATGCGAGAGCACGATCGCCTCGAGCTCGCGCGGATTGCAGGGCGGAACGCTATTTAATGCGCGCACGAGCGCGCCGGGGCCGGGATCGACGTGAATCTGCGTGTCGCCGAAGCGCATCCACATCCCGCCGGATGCGCGCAACTGACGCGCGACGACGAAACGAGCGCCCCCGCTCCCGAGGAAAAGTATCGAGCTATGCAAGCACGGGGAGCTTTTGGAACGCGCCACCCAGCACCGTCGTCGACGGGCGCCCGAGCCAGCGCTCGAGCACGGTCGCGTACACGCTGCGGAAGTCGACGGTGTAGCGCAGGTTGCCCATGTTGGTCGAGCCGAGGTCCGGCAGCGTTCCGTACAGGCCGCCCTTGACGCCGCCGCCGATCAAGAACAGCGGGGAGGCCTCCCCGTGGTCGGTGCCGCGGCTGCCGTTCTCCTCGATGCGCCGGCCGAATTCGCTGAACGTGAGCGTCAACACGCGCCGCTCGTTGCCGTGCGCGGCAAGGTCTTCGTAGAAGGCTCCGACCGCATCGGAAAACTGCGCCAATAGCCGGTTCTGGATCGCTACCTGGCTGACGTGCGTGTCGAACGAGCCGTGCTCGACGTAGATGGCCTTGGTTCCTAGCTTGCTGCCGACGATCTGCGCCGCAAGCGCCAGGCTGCGACCTAGCGGCGTCGCCGGATACGAGGCCTTCGTCGTATAGCCGGCCACGAGTCGGGGCAGCTCCTCCGAGCTGCGTTGAGCGTTGCCCTCGATCTCCATGACGTGTGCCAGGTAAGGCGACTCGAACGGCAGGCGCCGGTCGCGCGCTTCGGCCCAGAAGGCCTTGCTGGCGACGGCGTTGCGGTCGGCGACCAGCATGTATTGCGCGAGCGCCGGTACCGCCGGGATGTCTGTGTGATTGGAGACGAGCAGCTCCGGCAGCACCTGCGACACGGCGACTCCCTTGAAGAGATTCTCGCTCGGAAGCGCCGCCTCGTCGAAGTAGCGGCCGAGCCAGCCGGTGTGCTCGTACCGCTCGGGCGCGGCGGTCTGCCAGATTTCGGTCGAGCGAAAGTGCGAGTGATCCGGATTGGGATAGCCCACACCCTGGACGATCGCGACCATGCCCCTGTCGTAGAGCGCCTTCAGCGATCGCATGCCGGGATTCAAGCCCGCGTTCGCATCGATCGCCAACACGTCGTTGCGCGCGATCGCCAGCGCCGGGCGGAGGCGGTAGTACTGTTCGTCGCCGTGGGGCACGACGCAATTCAGTCCGTCGTTACCGCCGGCCAGGTTGACGATAACGAGGCAGCGGTCCTGACTGCCTGGCAGGCCCGGCAGCGGCGCCTGCGCGAGCGCCCTCGCGAACACGTGCTCGGGGTTGGCGACGATCGCCAAGCCGGAGGCGGTTGCAAGCAAAAAGTTACGGCGGTTCATTAATTCAATTGATACGCAGGCGTGGCCATCGCGAGATACGCCGCGCCGGCGACGCGCTGACCGTAGTTCTCCGCGGAGAGGGACGGCAGCGCCGCGCTTTCCGCTCCACTCAAGTAGCTCTCCAGCTCGAACAGCGACGCGGGTGCTACGTCGCCTTGCAAGATCGTTTCCGCGAGGACGCGCGACGCGCTTGACGACTGCAGCGGCAGGCCGTGCAGCCACGACGAGTCCGCCAGCGTCTGCGATCCGAGTAGGCGAACCAGGAAGTTCTGGCGCGCGAGCATCGTGCCGCTGGTCAGCCAGTTCTGGCCGCCCGGCCAGCCCGCGACGTTCGGCGGAAAGAAGAGCCGCTGGCCCATCTGCTGCAACGCGGGCAGAACCGTATCGTCGACCTGATTCAGCCCGAGCGCCTTGTGCGTGCCCACGACGAATTCGACCGGGCTCTTCACGAGCGCGCGATAGGCGCGCGCGCTATAGAACACGTTGCTGCTCAGAATCGTGCCCACGACGGGCGCGAGCTCGTAATCGTGCCTGCGCAGCAGCGCCGCGACCGAATCGACGAGCTGCGGCTCGGGGTTGTTGTACACGAACCAGTTGAGCAGGCTCGCTGCGAAGAACCGCGCGCATTGCGGCTGCGCGAAGATGATGTCGACGACGTCGTCGCCGTCGAGATTGCCGGTGCGTCCGAGAAACGTCTTGCTTCCCGAGTCGTGCAGCGCGGCGTCGAAGCTGACGCTGTCCGTGCGGTTGACGACGCGCCAGCCCGTCCAGGCGCGGGCCGATTCGCGGACGTCGTTCTCCGTATAGTGATCGACGCCCAGCGTGAAGAGCTCCATCAGCTCGCGCGCGTAGTTCTCGTTCGGATGCGCCGCGACGTTCTGGTTGCCGCTGAGATAGATCAGCATCGCGGCGTCCTTGGACACGCCCTTCGTCAGGTCGCGAAGATTGCCGAGGGCGTACTTTCGGAAAAGCGCGTTCTGGTTGTACGTAATCCACGGAAATCGCGGCGTCCCGCGCGACGTGAAGTGACCGTGGAAGTAGAGCGTCATCTTCTCCTGCAGCGGAGACGCCGCCAGCATCCGGTTCAACCACCAAACCTGTAGCGCGGCGATCGCCGCCTGGGCCGCGCGGCGGCGGGCGCGCTGAATCATCGCGCGATCCATCCCGTCGCTCAGGGCATACGACCGCGAGTCGTCGTCCAACTCAGACGGCGGCGAGACGGCAGCCGCGGAGGGCACGTCGATCAGCGCCGCTGCGGCGTCGGGCGCGCGCATCGCGGCAAAGCGGGCGATCTCGTCGGGCGTGCCGCCGAAGCCGGCGCGGCGCAGTAAATGCGCCGCCGCGCGCGTGCCGAGCGGTCCGTGGTGCGGCTGCAACGCCGTGGTGAGATCGAGGCGACCCTGCGGACGCAGGATGCCGCCGACGTCGATCTGAGCCTGGGCGACCATCGCTGCTGTCTACGCGCCGCGCCCCGGCCCGCCCTCGCGGCGGCGCCCGGGTCTAACCGGGCTCTAAGCGCGGGGCGCCGAATGGCGGCGCGATGGCCGTTTTGGAGTCACGACTCGATAGGAATTCCGAGCAATTTCGAACCAGCGCTCGGCGTATGGAGCGCCTCGTTGCCGAGCTGCGCGAGCGGCTGGTCGGCGTGCGCGCCGGCGGCGGCCCCGAGGCGGTAAAAAAGCACCGGGGCCGCAATAAGCTCACGGCCCGCGAGCGCGTTGAGCGCCTGATCGATCCAGGCTCGGACTTCCTGGAGCTTTCGCCGCTGGCGGCATTCGACATGTACCGTAACGACTCGCTCGCCGCGGGCATCCTGACCGGGATCGGTATCGTGGAGACGCAGCACTGCGCCATCGTCGCTAACGACGCAACCGTGAAGGGCGGCACGTACTACCCGATGACCGTCAAGAAGCATCTTCGTGCGCAGGAGATCGCGGAGCAGAATCACCTGCCGTGCATCTACCTCGTGGATTCGGGCGGTGCGTTCTTGCCGCTGCAGGCCGACGTCTTTCCCGACCGCGACCACTTCGGCCGGATCTTTTACAATCAGGCGCGAATGTCGAGCAAGCGCATCGCGCAGATCGCCGCGGTCATGGGATCGTGCACGGCGGGCGGCGCGTACGTCCCCGCTATGAGCGACGAGACCGTGATCGTCAAGGGGCGCGGCACGATCTTCCTGGGGGGACCGCCGCTCGTCAAGGCCGCCACAGGCGAAGAGGTCACGGCCGAGGAGCTCGGAGGCGCCGACGTCCACACGCGAATCTCCGGCGTCGCAGATCACTTCGCCAACGACGACGATCAGGCGCTCGCAATGATTCGCGAGATCGTCCGCAATCTTCACCTCGAGCTTCCGCGCCAGTGGGATCGCAGCGAGCCGCAGCCTCCCAAGTACGATCCGCGCGACATCTACGGCATCGTTCCGGCCGACAGCCGCACGGGATACGACGTGCGCGAGGTCGTCGCGCGCCTCGTGGACGGATCGGAGTTCCACGAGTTCAAAGCGCGCTACGGCACGACGCTCGTCTGCGGGTTCGCGCGCATCGAGGGACACCCGATCGGAATACTCGCCAACAACGGCATCCTCTTTAGCGAGAGCGCGCTCAAGGGCACGCACTTCATCGAGCTCTGCGCGCAGCGCGGCACTCCGCTGCTGTTCCTGCAGAACATCACCGGATTCATGGTCGGCAAGGAGTACGAAAACCGCGGAATCGCCAAGGACGGCGCGAAGCTCGTGATGGCGGTCGCGTGCGCCGAGATACCGAAGTTCACGGTCGTGATCGGCGGCAGCTTCGGCGCCGGCAATTACGGGATGTGCGGGCGGGCCTACGCGCCGCGTCAGCTCTGGATGTGGCCCAACGCGCGCATCAGCGTCATGGGCGGCCCGCAGGCTGCCAGCGTGCTATCGACGGTGCGGGGCGAGATGACGTCCGATGAAAAGGCCGCCTTCGAGGCGCCGATCCTCGAGAAGTACGAGCACGAGGGCAGCCCGTACTACTCGACCGCGCGGCTCTGGGACGACGGCATCATCGACCCGCTCGATACGCGACGCGTCATCGCCATCGGCCTGGATGCCGCCGCGCACGCGCCGCAGCCGCGCACGCAGTTCGGCGTCTTCCGAATGTAGTAGGCCGAAGCCGCGCGCTATGCCGGCGGCAAGTGGCCGACGTAGAGCCTGTAATAGTTCGGCGACTCGATCCATTGGCCGCTCCGATAGCGCAGCACGGCGCTCGCGTTGGCCTTAGTTGGGCAGCACATCGGGGCATCGGGACCGTAGTACGGCCCGCGCGTTGGCCGCCGCGCCGCCGAAATACAGGAAGACGCTTTGCACGATCGTCCCGGGCGGACTCGGCACCATCGGGCCGGTAGCGGGCCCTCGGCCTCCGCTCAGGACAGGCTGTGCGGAAGTCGCAACGACGCAGACGAGCACAAGAGCGATCGTTGCCACAATCACACGACGCGACTCGAGCATGCGACGGCTCGTTCGAGCTACGGCTTCATATTGCTTGCCGGAGGCGCGTTCGGCAGGGTGAAGCTGCCCAGGCCTTGCGGCGGGGCGCGCACGACGCCGTGCAGCATGTCGTCCCACGCCTGCGTGAGGATCGGCAATATCGTCACGAGACGATGAATTCCGCCCGGCTGCGAATAGAACGATACGTCCATGCCGACCGATTGCAGAAACGCCGCGGTCGCTATGGGGTACTGCGTGGGAATGCCTGCGTCGGCGCTGCCGGTGAGCACGTAGAAGGGCGTTCGCCGCATCTCCGTGACGATGCGCTGCGAATCGGACCCCAACAGTGCGCCCGCGATGGACATCACCGCGGACCAGGCCTGCGGATGAACCGGAGCGACCTCGAAGACCGAGAAGCCGCCCATCGAATAGCCGGCGAGATACCGCCTACGCGGATCGATCGCGAAGGCGTGCGTCGCCGCAGTCAGTGCGTCATAGACGTCCGCAGCGGATCCGCGGAAGTTGTAATAACCGCGTCCCCAGGGCGCGACCACGATCGCGCCGCTGTGCTCGGCGAGCTCCGCGACGTACGGCGGCGCGAGCAGTTGCGTCTCCGACTGCGGCCGGCCGTGCAGCAGCAGGACGAGCGGCGCTGGATGGGCGGGCGAGTACGCTGACGCAACGTACACCGCAACCGGCTGCATCGTTCCGTCTTGCGACGAGCGCACGAGGGTCTCGCCGAGTCCGCGGATGGCGCCCATGGAACTGTAGGAATTGTGCAGCAGCTGCGTGGCCAGGCTGAGATCGAGGCCGGCTATGCGCGCGACCGTCTGCGACCACTGCGCGGCCGAATACCCCTGCGGAACGGTAGGGTCGCCGAGCAGAGCCGCGTCCTCGAGGAGACGCTGGTAGTAATCGTAGGTCGTGTCGCGGCCGGCGATCGAGCTGATGCTCGCGATATTCGCGAGATACGCGGCCGCGGTAGAATGCAGGGAGACGCGCAGGTCTACCGCGGAACTCCCCACGAGGAGAGTCAGAGCAGCGGTGACCAGCGCGCCCCTGGTCATGACCATAGCTTAACGCGCCAGGGCGCGGACCCGTGACGGGCACGCATCATATCCCCGCGTACCACTCGTAGCCTTGGTCTTCCCAGTAGCCGCCCTGCCCGCCGGCGATCCGCGCGAAGTTGCCGACCACCTCGATGCGGGCGACCCACTTCGCGCTCTTGTAGCCCAGCTGCGTCGGTACGCGGAGCCTGACCGGCGCTCCATGATCCGGATCGAGGGGAGCGTCGTTCAGGCGCAGGGCCAGCAGCGCCTGCGGATGTCGCGCTTGGTGCAGGTCGAGACTCTCGTAATAGAGATTGCCGGCGCCGTCGTTATCCATGCAGCGAAAGATTACGTACCGCGCCTCGGCGAGCGGACCCACGGCATCGAGCACGCCGCCGAGGCGCACGCCGCTCCACTCGCCGATCGCGCTCCATCCCTCGACACAGTCGTGCCGCGTGATCTGAGTCTGCTGCGGCATGCGCTCCAGCTGCGCGAGCGTGAACGCGCGCGGTCGTGCCACCGCGCCGTCGACGATCAGGCGGTACGACGCGAACCCCTCCGCGCTCAGACTCGCATAGTGCGCGTCCGAAGGGGTCGCGAATCCGTTCACCCGAAAGACGCGATCGACGTCACGCTCGCGGTATTCACGCGCGAGGCCCCGCGTCCCGATCAGGCGGTGGTTCAGGCCCTCGACCGACGCCAGCGCTCGCATGAATCCGCCGTTCTGACTGAGGCCCGACGTGAGCGGGCCGCATCCGGCTAATGCCGATACGCTCGAGGCGATGAAGAGTCCTCGCTTCATTCCGCTCGATACCAGCCCGTGATCATCGAGCGCATCTGATTGACGACGCCTTGCGTCGCCACCTGGAACGTATGGACGGCGAAGAATATCAGCAACACCAGCATGCCCGCGAAGTGCCAGAGCCGCGCGAACTGCCGCCCGCCGAAGGCGACCGTGAGCGGGTTCGCGATCGCGTCGATGCCGGGCGACAGCGCGAGGCCCGTGAGGACGACCAGCGGCGCGACGACGAACAGTACCGCCGTGTAGCTCGCCTTCTGCAGCGGGTTGTAGATACGGTAGGGCGGCGGCGTCTTGCGCAACTTCAGGTAGTACGCCTGCATCGGCCAGAGGTTGGGCAGGTCGCTCGGGCGCAGAATCATGTCGCGCAGGTTGCCCTTGATCGCCGTCGAGATCAGCCACGCGAGCCAGCACAGCCCGGCGATCCACGCGAAAAAGAGGTGCCAGCGGCGCCCGCCCGCGAGGTCTTGAAAACCGGGGATGGTGATCGTCGCCGAAAACGCATGCGCGCCGCGCGAACCCATGCCGTCGTTCGTCCAGCCGAGCCAGCCGGTCGTGGTGAAGGTGTGACCGAAGATCGTCGTCGTGCCGACGCCGTTCGCCGGCGAACCGATGGCGAGCACTCGCCGATGGGGATCGCTCTTGTCCGAGGCATCCAGATTCGGCGAGGCGTTGAATATCTGCAGGCCGCTTCCGACGAGTACGAAGAACGCGAGCACCCACAGCCAGTGGCTCGCGCGCGTCAGGAATGCGTAGCGATAGATCGCGGAGCGCTGCCCGTCCTTCATCGTCACAGTATAACGCGGGCGAGGCCCGTTCGGATGGGGCCGCGAACCTCCAGGCCGCATGGCTGAGATCAAACTCGACGTCGCCGGCGGGATCGCCCGAGTTACGCTCGCCCGGCCGGAAGTACGCAACGCGTTCAACGCCGAGCTGATCGCGCAGCTCTACGAGACCTTCATCGGCATCACCGCCTCGGACGACGTGCGTGCCGTCGTGCTCGCGGGCGAGGGGCCGGTCTTTTGCGGCGGTGCCGACATCAACTGGATGCGCGCCTCGCTGGACCTGCAGTACGACGCGAACCTCGCCGACGCCGAGCGCATGAGCGACATGTTCCGAGCGATCGACAACTGCCCCAAGCCGGTCGTCGCCCGCATCCACGGCGCGGCTCTCGGCGGCGGCGCCGGGCTGGCGGCGGTATGCGACGTCGCGATCGCGGCCGAAGACGCGATCTTCGGATTCACCGAAGTGAAGCTCGGCATCATCCCTGCCGTCATCTCTCCGTTCGTGCTGGCCAAGATCGGCGCGTCACACGCGCGCGCGCTCTTCCTTACGGGAGAGCGCTTCGACGCGCGACGCGCGCAGGCGATCGCACTCGTTCATGAGGTCGTGCCCGCCGCCGCGCTGGATGCCGCCGTCGATCGTTGCCTGGCCGAGCTTCGAACCGCGGGCTCGTCCGCCGTCGCCGCCGCTAAGCTCGTCGTGCACCGCGTGCTCGACAACGGCTACGACGAATCGCGAACGATCACCACGCGCGCGATCGCGCAACAGCGCGTCGGCCCCGAAGGCCAGGAAGGACTACGTGCCTTCCTCGAACGTCGCCGCGCCTCGTTCGCCGGTGATTAAGCGGCTCCTGATCGCCAATCGCGGCGAGATTGCGGTGCGCGTCGCGCGGGCGGCGCGCGAGACGGGGGCCGTTCCGCTCGGCATCTACTCGCAGGCCGACGCGGGCGCGTTTCACCTGCAGTTCATGGACGACGCGTGCTGCGTCGGAGCGGCGAGCGCGGGGGAATCCTACCTCAACGCCGACGCGATCGTCGCCGGGGCGCTCGCGATGAAGGCGGACGCGCTGCATCCGGGATACGGTTTTCTTTCCGAGCGCGCGGCGTTCGCGCAAGCCGTGCGCGACGCCGGGATCGTCTTCGTCGGTCCGACGCCCGAAGCGATGGCCGCGATGGGCAGCAAGATCGAGGCTAAGCGTCGCGTGCGCGAGTTCGGCGTGCCGACCGTCCCCGGCTACGACGGCGACGACCAGTCGCTGCCCGAGCTTAAAGAGCACGCCGAGCGAATCGGCTTTCCGTTGCTCATCAAGGCGAGCGCGGGCGGCGGCGGGCGCGGGATGCGGATCGTCGAATCCGCGGCGCGTTTTGCGGAGGCGCTCGAAGCGGCGAAGCGCGAGGCGTTCGCCGCGTTCGGCGACGACGCGGTGCTGCTCGAACGCTATCTGCGCGGCCCGCGTCACATCGAGTTCCAGATTCTCGCCGACGCGCACGGCACGACGATCCACCTCGGCGAACGCGAGTGCTCGATTCAGCGACGCCATCAAAAGGTCGTCGAAGAGGCGCCGTCGGTCGCGCTGACGCCGGCGCTGCGCGCGGAGATGGGCGCGGCCGCCGTTCGCGCCGCCGAATCGGTCGGCTACGTGAACGCGGGCACCTGTGAGTTCATGCTCGATAGCGACGGCGCATACTACTTTCTCGAGATGAACGCGCGGCTCCAAGTCGAGCACCCCGTCACGGAGATCGTGTACGGCATCGACCTCGTGCACTGGCAGCTGCGCATCGCAAGCGGTGAGCCTTTGACGGTCGCGCAGGCCGACGTGCGTCCGCGCGGCTGGGCCATCGAGACGCGACTGTACGCCGAGGATCCGGCCAACGATCTGCTGCCTTCGACCGGCACCATCGCGCGCTGGTCGCCGCCCGAAGGCCCCGGCGTGCGCGTCGATGCGGGCGTGACCGCCGGCAGCGAGGTGACGCACTACTACGATCCGATGCTCGCCAAGTTGATCGCATACGGTGACGATCGCGCCGGGACGATCGCGCGATTGCAGCGGGCGCTCGAGGAATGCTCCGTGGACGGGGTCGCGACGAATCTGCCGCTGCTGCTCTGGATCGCGCGCGACGCCGCGTTTCGCGCGGGCGAGACGACGACGCGCTTTCTCGACGAGCGGCTGGACGAGTCGATCTTCGCGCAGGCAGCTCCACCCGACGCCGCCCTGCTCCTCTGCGCGGGCGCGCTGCTGTTCGACGGGCGCGCGCCATGGCGCGTCGCGGAGGCCGGGATCCCGCTGCGCCTGCAGCACGCCGCCGGCGCGGTCGAGCTGTTCGCGGACGCGACGGACCGCGCGAACGTCTGGCATATCTCGGGCGATCGCAGCGGCGAGCTGCGGGCCGCGCGCCAGGGCAGCGTCGTTCGGGCACAGTTCAACGGCGACGCGATCGCCGGCGCCGTGACGTACGCGGGCGACGGCTTTACGGTGCACCTGAACGAACGCGCGTGGTACTTTGCATTCGCGCCGCCGCCTTCGTCGGATGGCGCCGGCGGCGGCCCCGCCGCGATCGCCGGCGCGCACGTCGCGGCGCCGATGCCGGGCAAGATCGTCAAGGTCGCAGTGCGCGAGGGGGACAACGTCGCGGAGCACGCGCTGCTCGTCGTACTCGAAGCCATGAAGATGGAGCATCGCATCGAAGCCCCGGCAGCCGCGGTTGTGAAGTCCGTGATGGTCAAAGAAGGCAAAATCGTCGCCGCCGGCGCCCCGCTCGTGACCCTGAGCCCTTCGACTCCGCTCAGGACAGGCTCCGTCGAGGCGTGAAGCTGCCAAAACGCGTTACCATTTTCGAGATGGGCGCGCGCGACGGGCTGCAGAACGAGAACGCGCGGATCTCAACCGACGACAAGGTGCGCTACATCGATCTGCTCTCTCAGACCGGTTTGCGCTGGATCGAGGCCACGTCGTTCGTCAGCCCGAAGGCGATCCCGCAGCTGGCGGACGCCGCAGAGGTGTTCTCGCTCATTCGCAAGGCGCCCGGCGTGCGCTATCCAGTGCTCGTTCCGAACGTCAAGGGCTACGAACGCGCGCGCGCCGCGGGCGCCGACTCGGTCGCGGTCTTCACGGCTGCTTCAGAGAAGTTCACGAAGCGCAACATCAACATGACGATCGACGAATCGCTCGAGGCGTTTCGCGACGTGGTGCGCGTTGCGAAGACTGACGGCGTGTGGGTACGCGGCTACGTCTCGACGGCGTTCGGCTCCCCGTTTGGCGACACGGTCACGCCGCAGATGGTGCTCGACGTGAGCGTGAAGCTGATGGAGCTCGGCTGCGACGGGCTCTCGATCGGCGACACGATTGGGGTCGGCGTGCCGAGCCAGGTAGAGGCCCTCATCCCGCTGCTGGCGAGCCGCATCCCGCTGGACCATATCGCATTACACTTCCACGACACGCGCGGCACGGCGCTGGCCAACGTCTACGCCGGCCTGCAGCAGGGCGTCGCGAAGTTCGATTCGTCGTCCGGCGGCCTGGGCGGCTGCCCCTACGCGCCCGGCGCGACCGGCAACGTCGGCACCGAAGACGTGCTCTATCTCCTCCACCAGATGGGCATCGAGACCGGCGTGGACATCGCGAAGGTACGCGACGCCTCGCGCTTCATCGCCGGCGTTATCGATCACGCGCTGACGAGCAAAGCCTACCAGGCCATGGAGGCCGCTTCTACGTTGTCATCCTGAGCCGCGCAGGCGGCTACCGAACCACCAGTGATGTCCTTCGAGGTCGCACACGCGGTACTCGCGCATGCCATACGACTGGTCTCGCGGTTCACTTTCAATTTTAGCTCCACGCGAGCGAGAACGTTCGAAGTGAGCATCCACGTCGTCGACCTGAACGTATGCCCCACAACTCACGCCTGGCAGCGTCCGTGGGGAGAGCATTTTGTGCTCTGGAGCGACGCGATGTAGCCAAATCGCCGCGCTGCCGGCCTTTACCTCCGCGTGTACGGCATTGCCGTCGTGGTCGCGTTCGATGCCGCCGGACGTGAATCCGAAGGTCTCGAGAAGAAAGTCGTGCGCAGCTGGTATATTCTCGTATACCAAAAGAGTTACCAGTCGTTCAATTGCAGACATATTCCTCTCCTATGGGCAAAGGCCGCGAACCTTACCACTTAGCCACGAAGCGGGTGTCGATCCGCAGTTCAAACGGACCGGCGCGAGGCCGCAAATGACGGTCGCCGCAATGAAAAACGCGATTCGAACAGCGATCGCCCGGAGTCGTCGCGCTTCGTCCGAACGTTCATGCAAAGCCGAGGTTCTTGGGCTTGGGCGGTATCTCCGTGTACCCCATGGGGCGGTCCCACCAGTCGTGCCGGCGCGCCGCGAGCAGCGCTTCGCCGGGCGGAGGCGGCAGGCGCAGGTAGAGCGCCGTCGCGTACGCCTCGATATACCGGTCGATCATCCGATCGATGCTGAACGCGCGCTCCACGTGCGCCCGGCACGCGCGACGATCGAGCGCGGACAGGCGCGGAACCTTCTCGACCGCGTCCGCGACCCCGTCGCACAGGAACCCCGTGACGCCGTCCACGACGATCTCGGGCATCGACCCCATGCGTGCCGCGAGCACGGGCGTCCCGCAGGCCATCGCCTCGATCGTGGTCAGCCCGAATCGTTCGGGGCGGGTGGTCATGTGCACGAGGGCGAGCGCGTTGCTCAGCAGCGCGTTGCGGCCTTCGCGCTCGACCGCGCCGAGGAACTGCACGCGATCGCCGTCGATGTACGGCGCAACCTGCTCGCGAAAGTACGCCTCGTCGTGCGGGATGGCCGCGATTTTCAAACGCACGCCGGCGCGCTTGGCGATTTCGATCGCGAGATGCGTACCCTTCTCGGGGTGGAAGCGGCCGAGAAACGCGAGATACTCGCCGGGGCGGCCGCTGAACGCGAACTGCGCGGGATCGATGCCGTTGTAGGTCGTCGCGAGATAGTCGAGCCCCGGATCGCGGTCGGCGTTCGAGATCGAGCAGTAGAAGCTGCGCTGCGCCCCCGCGTAGTACGCCGCCAAGATCTGCGGCGACGAGAAGCCGTGGATCGTCGTGACCAGCGGCGGCGCTTGCGTTCCCAGCGCGTACGTGAGCGGTTTCCAGTCGAGGTGGTTGTGAATGAGATCGAACTCGCCGGCGCGTCGAAAGAGCTCCGCGATGTGCAGCGCAGTGAAGACGTCGCCGTTGAGCGCCGGATCCTCATTGAGCCCCACGGGAACGACCGAGACGAGGCGGCCGTCGAAGTGCGAGTTCGCGGTCGCGAAGAGCGTGACGTCCAGCCCGCGCTTGCGCATACCGTCCGCGACGTTGAAGGCGATCTGTTCCCAGGGCCCGTAGCCGGGCGGCGGCGCCGGCCACGAGATCGCCGCCAGCACGGCGAGCCGTTTTCCTTGCAGATCCACGCCTAACGGTCGTCGTCGACCGGGTGATCGTTGCTCTCGGCCGCCGCGAGGTCGAAGCGCGTGCGGCGAATCAACCGCTGCATCGACAGCTCAGAGTACGACGGCACCGGCGCGCTACGCGTGAAGTCGAACATGTCGTGCAGATCGTCGTCGGTCGCGTCGCGCTGCCCGAGCGTCCCCAGGTTGAAGTTCGTCTCGATGAACTTAACGATCGACGTCGACTCACGCCGCACGTGCGAGACGTACGGCAGCGCGCGCGGCCGGCTCGGATCGTAGTTCGACCGCGCCCACGCCGACATGACGACGATCGGTATCCTAAAGCCCCAGCTCGTGCCGTCCGGTCCGGGCGGGGGCGGCACGTGATCGTACCATCCGCCCGAGTCGTCCCACGTCAGGATCAGCGCGCTATCCTTGTAGTAGTTGCAGGGCGTGTGTTGGCTCTGCACGATCGCGAGATAGATCGAGCCGACCCACCCGGGGCCACCCGCGCTCAGGTTGCCGGCGTGATCCGAGTCGAGCCAATTCGGCATGACGAACGAGACTTGCGGCAGGCGGCAGTTCTGGATATCGCTCAGGATCGTGCCGGACGGCGTGATCACGTTGCGCTCCCAATCCGGACCATAGCGGATCTTGCGAAACGCGTCGTAGATGTTCACGGCGGGGTCGGTGGCGTCGTCGTACGCGCCCGTGTAGTACCTCCAGCTAACGTGCGCCGCGTCCAGCAGATCGCCGATCGTGGGCTGATCGAAGCACGGAAACGCGCCAGGCCGAATCATCGACTCACCGCCGCCGAAGAGCGGAACCGTCGTGCCCGGCCTCGCGTCACAGCCCCAGATCGCATCGTTGGGGTTGCCCGCGACGCGCGGCTGCGCCGTCGCGAGCGCGTAGTGGCTCGGAAACGTCGGAATCAGACGCGTCGCGAAGTTTTCGTCCGCGAGCGCGTAGCGTGCGGCGAGCATGTGATAGAGCGTCGTCTCGGAATCCGGCAGATACGCATACGGAAAATCGGACGCGGGCTTCGGAAAGCCGACGACCGCGGTCACGAAGTCGCCGGCGAAGCCGTCCATCTTGCCGCGATCCCACTCGCCAAGCAGCGACGCGTGATCGTGTCGCGGGTCCGCCGGGTACTCGAACGGCACCGGCTTGAGCCGAACGCGCGCTCCGTCGACGGTCGTCACCCGCGACGTGTTCGCGCCCGGATAGGGGCCGCCGTTCGCGACGATCGACGAGGCGAAGAGGTTGTCGAAGCTGCGGTTTTCCTGCACCAGCACGATGACGTGCGCGATCGGCGTCGCCGGCAGCATCGCTACTGAATAAGACCGGCTTTGAGCACGAGCTGCGGCTCGCGGAGCGCGCGCACGTCCTCGCCGACGTCGCGCCGCAGCAGCAGCGCATCGGCCGGCTCGCCGATAGCGAGGATCCCATTGTGCAGCCCAACGAGCTCGGCGGCGACGTTGGTCGCCGCGTGCAGCGCCTGCTGCGGCGTCATCCCGAGCAGCGCCCACATCAGCTCGACCTCCTGCGCGTAGTTCTCGTGATAGTTGTAGGGCGTTCCGGCGTCGGAGCCGCCCGCGATGCGTACGCCGCTCTCATAGGCGTGCCGGAGGTTGGTCAGCATCACCTCGTTCAGGCCGCGCGCCTTCTCGACGATGTAGCGCGGCTGATGCCCGTCCTCGAGATGTGCCATGATGCACGTCGGCGCGCTCAGCGTGGGAACGAGGTACACGCCGCGTTCCTTGAAGAGCGCGATGCATTCGTCGTCGAGCATCGTGCCGTGCTCGATCGAGTCGATACCCGCTCGCAGCGCGTTCTTGATGCCCTGCGTGCCGATCGCATGCGCCGCGACGCGCAGGCCGTGGCGATGCGCTTCGTCGATGGCCGCGGAGAGCTCTTCCGGGGCGAGCTGCGCGTTGCCCGGCACCGCGCCCTTCGTCAGCACGCCGCCGGTCGCGATGAGCTTGATGCAATCGGCACCGGCCCACATCTGCTCGCGCACGGCCTTGCGCGCGTCCCACGGCGAGTCGACCGCGCGTCCGATCGGCCAGCCGTGTCCGCCGGTCATGCACAGCACCGCGCCTGCGGTACGCATGCGCGGCCCAGGAATGCGGCCCTCCTCGATGGCCTCGTGCACGTCGGGCGCGATGCGATTGGAGCTACCCACGTCGCGTATCGTGGTAACGCCGGCCTTAATCGACTTGCACGCGTTCTCGACGGCGCGCAGCAGCCGCTGATTGGGGGTCGTGGTCTGGATCATGCCCATCATATCCGGCTCGCCACTGCCTTCGAGGTGGGCGTGCGCATTGACCAAACCCGGCGCGACGCACGCGGCTTCGAGCTCGCACGGACCCTGTGCCGCGCGAACTTCCTTAACGCGACCGTCCTCAACGGTTAGATCGACGTTGCGCTTGGGCGGCTCCAGCGTGCCATCATAGAGGACACCGGCTCGGACGATCATCGGGGCGACTATTCGGACGCGGACCAGGCGCTCCTAGGGTATTTCCTAGCGAATCTTTAGGTTCGTGAGTCCTGCGACGCCGTTGACGATGAGCTGCACCGCGATCGCGGCGATGATGATCCCGAAAATTCTGCCGACGGCATCGACGCCGGTCTTGCCAAGCAGTGCCGTAAGCTTCTGCGCTCCCCGCATGGCCAGGTACGTGATCGCTATGACAATGAGCGCGACGATCACGAAGACGCCGCTGTCGAGAGTATGACCAGGACGGGGCTTTACGAGCGCGACGCCGATGGCCAGCGAGCCCGGCCCGACAATGATCGGAATTCCCAGCGGAAACACTGACGGGTCGGCGACGGGCTTCGCCGAGTCGGCGGTCTGGGTGTCGGTCCTCTCCGCGAAGACCATGTCGAAACCGACCTTGAGCAGCAGCAAGCCGCCGGCGATCTTGAAGGCGCCCATCTCAACGCCGACCGCGCCGAGCAGCGCCTCGCCCGCGAAGGCGAAGCCGATCAATATAACGGCGGCCGCGATCGAAGCGCGCCGCGCGATCTGCGCCTGCTCGCGCGGAGAGCGTCCCTCGGTGAGCGTCGCGAACGCGGCCGCCGCCTCGATCGGATTGAGCATCGCGATCAGGGTGACGAAGGCGTAGATCGCCTCGCCGAGCTGGCCCGTCAGCATCGCGTCCAGTGCAGATTAGCGTGAGCCGCCTGCGCGCGCGCGATGGCGGCGCCGTCGACCGGCCCGTCGACGAGCATCGTGAAGTGACCCATCTTGCGGCGCGCGACGGCGTGGCGCTTGCCGTAGAGGTGCAGCACGATGGACGGGTCGCGCAGCAATTCGGTAATGCCGGCGAGGTGGTCCCCGCCGCCGTCGCCCAGCAGGTTGAGCATGACGGCGTTGGCCAGCAGGCGCGGCGGCGACGGCGGCAGACCGCAGATCGCGCGCACGTGCTGCTCGTACTGCGAACAGGGCGTGACGTCGATCGTATAGTGACCGCTGTTGTGGGGTCGCGGCGCGATCTCGTTGACGAGCAGTTCGCCGCTCGTCGAGAGAAAGAATTCGACGCAGTACGTGCCGACGATACCGAGGCAGCGCCCGACGATCGCGGCCGCTTCCTCGGCCCGTTTGGCGACCTGCGCGTCGACCCGCGCCGGAGCGACGGTCATCGTCAGGATGCCGCGGTCGTGCGCGTTCTCCGCAATGGGATAACTGACGATCTCGTCGTTCGCGTTGCGCGTCGCGATCACGCTCAGCTCGCATTGAAGCCGAACCGCTCGCTCGAATATCAGCTCGGCGCGGTTGGCGGCCGCGAGCGCCGCCTCGGCCTCCTCCAGCGAGGTTGCCTGCCACTGGCCCTTGCCGTCGTAGCCGCCCTGCGCGGTCTTGAGGATCGCGGGGAAGCCGATCCGTTGCGCGGCCTCGCGCAGGCCCGCGATGTTTTGCACGCGCACAAAGGGCGTCGTTGCGAGTCCCGCGTCGCGCACGAACTGCTTCTCGCGCAGGCGATTTTGCGTGACGTGGAGGACGTCGCTGGACGGAGTAACCCGGTGCGAGGATGACTCGAGATGACGCACCGACGCGATGTCGATGTTTTCGAACTCGTACGTGATCACATCGCTGCGCCTGCCGAGCTCGTCGATCGCGTTGCGGTCCGAATAGGCGGCGACGATCTGTTCGTCAGCGACCTGCCCGCAGGGTGAATGCTCCTGCGGATCGAGCGTGATGACGCGATAGCCCATTCGCTTGGCGTCGAGCGTAAACATGCGTCCCAGTTGGCCGCCGCCGATCACGCCGATCGTCTCGATCGTTTTCAATCGAGTTTGCTGGATGCGGCCGCATCGTGCACGCGCGCCGCGTACGCCGCGAGGCGTTCCGCGACGCCCGCGTCGTTCAGCGCGACGATCCGCGCGGCGAGAAGCGCGGCGTTGACGGCGCCGCCGATCGCCATCGTCGCGACGGGAACGCCGGGCGGCATCTGCACGATCGAGAGCAGCGAATCGAGGCCGCTCAGGCGCCCTGACGGCACGGGCACGCCGATGACGGGAATCAGCGTCTTAGCCGCGGTCATGCCGGGCAGGTGCGCCGCCCCGCCGGCGCCCGCGATGATCGCGCGCAGCCCGCGATGCGCCGCGGACCCGGCGTACTCGAACATCTCGTCCGGCATGCGATGTGCGGACACGACGCGAACCTCGCACGGAATCTGCAGCTCGTCGAGCGTCTGGCGCGCGCTCGACATGGTCTTCCAATCCGAACGGCTGCCCATGACGATCCCGACGACCGGTGCGTTATCCTCTCGCGCCATCGCAAACCGCTTCGCCACAACCGGATAAAGTCCGCCGGAAGCGAAGGACGAGCGCATGTCTCGCTTCCTACTCGGCATCAATTACTGGCCGCGGAGCAGTGCGATGTACATGTGGCGGCGCTTCGACATCGACGAGATCGGCGAAGACATGGCGCGCATCAAGGGGCTGGGCTTGGACGTGGTGCGCTTCTTCCTCATGTGGGACGCGTTTGCGCCCGAGGCCAACGCGATGGACCCCGGCATGCTGCGACGCTTCGATGCCGTTATGGAGCGCATCGCGAGCGCCGGACTGAAGGCGATGCCGACGCTTTTCTGTGGCCACATGAGCGGGGTGAACTGGCTGCCCGGGTGGACGCTCGAACGCGAGACGACGCGCGGGCGCTTTCGCACGATCGCGAACGGAGCGGTCGTGGACCGGTCCATCGGCGACTTTTATGCCGATCCCGAGCTGCTGCGCGCGCAGCTGCTGTTCGCGCAGCGCGTCGGGGAGCGCGCGCGGGAGCATCCGGCGCTGTTCGCGTGGGACGTCGGCAACGAGTTCTCCAACCTGCGCGCGCCCGCGACCGCGCAGGACGCGGCGCAGTGGAGCGCGCGGCTCAGCGATGCGCTGCTGGAGGCGTCCGGCGCGGGCATGACGGGCGGCATGCACGGCGAGGACCTGGAGCAAGACCGCAACCTGCGACCCTCGAGCATCGCGGCGCCGTGGCCGTTTGCGACGATGCACGGCTACTCCGTCTACAGCAAATTCGCGCGGGACCGTCTCGATACGGGCGTCGTGCCGTTTCTGTGCCGGCTGCAGCAGTCGTTCAGCGGTAAGAGCGTGCTCTTCAGCGAGTTCGGCAACCCGGAGTGCCCGCCGGGGAGCTCGAGCGTCAACGGGTTCGCGTGCCTGAACGAAGAGGAGATGGCGCGGTACGCGAGAGCGGTGTTCGAGCGGCTGTATGCATCGGGCGCGCTGGGCGCCTTCTGGTGGTGCTGGGCCGACTACGACCCGGCGCTCGCGAAGCTCCCGCCGTTCGACCGGGCACCGCACGAGCTCCGCTTCGGCATCGTGCGCAGCGACGGCTCGCCGAAGCCGGTCGCTTCCGTACTTGCGGATTTTGCTCGCGAGGGGCGCGACGTCGTCGAGCCGCCGCCTCCCGCGATTGCGGACGAGAGCGAACACTACGCGGGCCTCCCGGAGAGCATCGAGCGCGAATACCAGAATTACTGCGAAACGCATGGCTGAAGGCGGCCGGACGCTGGTCGTCACCGGCGCGAGCTCGGGCATCGGTCGCGCGCTCGCGCTTTTGGCGGCGGCGCAGCGCTATCGCGTCGTCGCAGTCGCGCGCCGCGCGGCGCGCCTCGACGAGCTCGCGAAGTCCATCCGCGATGGCGGCGGCAGCTGCGTGACGCTCGCCGCCGACGTCACCGCGCGGGAGACGCCGGCCCGCATCGTCGACGCGGCGCTGCGCGCGTTCGGACGCGTCGACGTCTTGGTGAACAACGCCGGGGGCGGAACGTACGGCGCTCTGATCGACGAAAGCGATGCGCAGATCGAGGCGCAGCTGCAGCTGAATTTCGCGGCGCCGCTCCGGCTCGCGCGCGCGGCGCTCGCGTCGCTGGAGCTGACGCGCGGCCAGCTGGTCTTCGTCGGATCGGGAAGCGCGCGGATTCCGCTGCCCAACTACGGCGCATACGCGCCGGCCAAGGCAGCGGTTCGCGCCGCCGCGACGCAGCTGCGGCGCGAGCTGCGCCCGCGCGGAATCGCCGTGACGTACGTCGATCCCGGGCTCGTCGCGACGGAGTTTCACTCGGCCATCGGCATCGAGCGGGCGCGACGAGTTCCCGCTGCTTCTCCGAAGCGCGTCGCGCAGGCGATCCTGCGCGGCATCGAGCGCCGCTCGGCCGTCGTCCACGCCGTGCCCTGGCAGTCCGCGGGCACCGTGCTCGGCGAGACGCTCGGCACGCTCGCCGATCCGATCATCGTTCGCGCGTTCACGCCGAAGCGCATGGCTACAGAAACTTGTCAGCCTGAGCGGAGCCGCGAAGCGGCGGAGTCGAAGGGCGAAGAGCGACACGCTGACATACCGTCACTTGAGGCAGCGCTCGAGCCGGTGGCGCGGCGAATGGAGCGCGTCAAGCTGCCGCAGAGCTTCTTGCGCGACGCGCTCGTACCGGGGACGCGCCTGGAGCTCAACGCGCTGGCGATGCGGTGGGCCGGGATGCCAAATAAGAACGAACGAGCCGCGCTGCGCGAGGCGCTCGACGCTCTCGAAGCGGGCGGCTACTTACGACGAGTGGAGGATGAGACGTGGACCGTCGTGCGCGCGCCCGACTGATCGGCGGCTTCGCAGCAGCGATGGCATTGGCGAGCGCCGTCGCCCCCGGTCAGACTGCGACGAGCGTCGAACAGCGCGGCATCTTCGCGCTGCTGGGCGGCACGCCCAAGATCGTGTCGACGGCGCGAGTGCAGTCTTCCGGCGAGACCGTAACGCTTTCGATCTGCCAGTCTCGGGGCGGCAAAACACCGATCGTGAATTACGACGTCGACATGCAGAAGCTGATCCATCTGATCGTCGTGCGCGACGATTTCGGGAGCTTCACGCACCTCCATCCCGCGTTCGATCGCGCCACCGGAACCTTTAGGCAGCCTTTTCCGAAGCACGCCGGCCACGGCTATTATGTCTATGCAGACACGACGCCGACCGGAATCGGCCAGCAGGTCTTCCGCTTTACCATCGCGCCCGACGGTTCCACGGCGGCACTGCAGCCCTCGCCACGGCCATACGCGGCCGCCGCCTCGCCGTCGAGCGTCTCCGCGGGCCCGTATAGCGTCGTGCTCGCACGCACGACACTGCGCTCAAATCTGCCCCAAGGCCTCGACGTCACCGTACTGCAGACGGGACACCCGGCGCGCGACCTCACGACCTATCTCGGCGCGGCGGCGCACGCCGTCTTCATCGACGCTTCGACGCTCGAATACGTCCACGTCCATCCGACGGTGCGGGGCGCGCCGGCGATGGCCATGGGTGCCGGCATGAACATCGCCATGCGCGCGCAGGCGGGGCCGCTGATGACGATGGCCGTGCCGGCGCTCCCGGCCGGAACCTACAAACTCTGGATTCAGTTTGCCGCGAGGAGCGGCACCGTCTACGCCGCGCCGTTCACGCTACGCGCGCGGTAGCGCCGCAGATATTTCGCGCCGATCGCCGCGAAAAACAGCAGCGTCGCAAGCAGCACGATCGTTGCGCCGCTAGACGCGCGGACGTAGTACGACAGGTAGAGGCCTCCGACCGTGCTGACGGCGCCGAAAAGCGCCCCGAGCGCCATCATGGGTGCGAACCGCGACGTGAGCTGATACGCCGCGGCCGGTGGCGTGACGAGCAGCGCCGCGACCAGCACGATCCCGACGGCCTGCAGCGAAACGACGATCGTGAGCGCCAGCATCACCAGCAGCGCGTACTCATACGCCGGCGCTCGGATGCCGCTGGCCTGCGCGACGACCGGATCGAACGTGGTGTAGAGCAATCCGCGGAAGAGTACGATCACGGCCGCCGCCACCACGACGCTCAACGCGAGGATCAGCCAGAGGTCCTGGGGCTGGACCGCGAGGATGTCGCCGAACAAAAAACTCTGTAAGTCCACCGCGTAGCTGCGCTGCTGACTCATAAGATAGACGCCCAGCGCGAACATCCCGGTGAAGAGCACGCCGATCGTCGTGTCGAGCGAGATGCGTCCGCGGCGATGCACGAACCCGATGCCAACCGCCGTGAGCACCGCCACGGTGCCGGCACCGATGTAGAAGTTGGCGCCGCGCAGATACGCGATGACGATCCCGGCGAACGAGGCATGCGCGATGCCGTCGCCGATGAACGACAGCTTACGCAAGATCACGTAGGTGCCCATCGTCGAGCAGAGCAGGCCCACCGCGAGCGCGGCCACGAAGGCGCGCTCCATGAAGGCGTAGTGAAACGGCTCCGTGAGGACCGTCACGCCTTGATCTCCGGATGAGCCGAGTGCGCGGCGTGCGGCTCGTGATCGTGCCGCAGGTGTCCGTGCGTGTGCGTGTGCTCGCGGATCGCGCTGTACGCGCCGGACGCAACGACCTCGCGCGGCGTGCCGAGCGCAAGCACGCGCCGGTCGAGCACGAGCAGGCGGTCGAACCATTCGTCGACGCGGTCGAGGTCGTGCGTCGCGGTCATCACGGTGAGGCCCTCGCCGGAGAGCCGGATCACGATGTTGCGCAGTGCCTCTTCCGTCGCCGCGTCCACGCCCGTCGTCGGCTCGTCGAGCAGCAGTAGCTGCGGCTCCTGCGCGATCGCACGCGCGACGAACGCGCGCTGCTGTTGACCACCGGAGAGATTCGAGATGGGTCGCGCGGCGAGCGGCGTCATGCCGACGAGCTCGATGGCGCTTTGCACGGCCTCCCGATCGGGCGCGCCGAATTGCTGCCAGAAGCGCAGCCGCGCGAAGCGCCCCATGGCGACGACGTCCCAGACCGTGGCCGGGAAGGACCAGTCGACGGCCTCGACCTGAGGGACGTAGGCGATCGTTCCCGGACGCAGCCTGCGCGGCGGCATCCCGAGCACCCGCAGCTCTCCGCTGGCGGGCAGCAGCAGACCGGCGACCGTCTTGAGCAGCGTCGACTTGCCCGAGCCGTTCGGTCCCACGATGCCGAGGGACTCGCCGTAGTGGACGGTGAGCGTCGCGCCGACCAACGCGGTGAAGTCCTCGTACCGCACCGACATATGACGCGCCACAACGGCATCGGTCGCCATTACTTCAGCGTCTTTACGATCACGCCGGTGTCGTAGTTCAGCATCGCGATGTAGTTGGCGACGCGCGGATCCGTGCCGATGGAATCGTCGTACAAGTCCTCGACGACGCGGATGCCCGCTCCCTGCGCGATGGAATTGAGGATCTTCGGGCTATACTCGGGCTCGCTGAAGACGCCGTGGACGCGATGCGCTTTGGCGAGATCGATCAGCCGTGCGATCTGCTGCGGGTTGGGCTCCTGACCGGGATTGCGCTCGACGAAGCCGAGCGTCCTGATGCCGAACCGGTCGTTGTAGTACTGCCACGCGTTGTGGAATACGATCATGTAGCGGTGCGACGGCGGAATCGTGTCGATCTGCCGCTGGATGCTCTTGGTGAGGTCGGCGAGTCGCAGGTTATAGTCGGCCGCATTGCGCCGGAACGCATCGGCGTGCGCGGAGTCGGCTGCGATCAGCGTGTCGCGAATCTTCAGCACGTAGCGCCGTGCCAGCACGGGATCCATCCACACGTGCGGGTTGAGATTCTTGACCGGCAGTCCGTCGACGCAGACGACGACGCGCAGATTGCGGGAGCCCGCGTCGCGAAGCAGCCGGTCGAGCCACGTTTCAAGCCCCGCGCCGTTCTCGACGAGCACGTTGGCATCCGCGACGGCCGCGACGTCCTGCGGAGCGGGTTGAAACGCCTCCGGCGATGCGCCGACCGGCACGATGTTCTTGACGGTCACGTACTGGCCGCCGACGCCCTCCACGAGCGAGTTGAGCGTCGAGATCGTCGTCACGACGGCAATCTTACCGGATCTCCCGGTGTCACCCTGAGCTTGTCGAACGCTGGACTGGGCCCCATGCGAGCACGCCGTCAGCGCGAAAAAGATGGCGATCGTAGCGCGCGTCATCGGCACGAGCGGCACCTCCCGAAGAACTCCAGCGCGTGTCCGTTCAGTTCGAAGCCGCGCAGCTTGCGCAGCGAGTCGGCAAACTGCTCCATCGCGGCGCAGTCGACGTCCTCGACGCGGCCGCACTCGCCGCAGATCGCGTGATGATGGTGATGAGCCGGCTCGCAGAGCATGTATGTCACCTCGCCCTCGGCGTCGGCGCGAACGGTCACCTCGCCCTTGCCGGCGAGGCGGTCCAGCGTGCGATAGACGGTAGACAGCGACACGCGCGCACCCGAACGCTTGAGCGCGTCATGAATCTCGGCCGCCGAGAGAAATCGCTGGTCGCGCGAAAGAATCGACGCGATCCATTCACGCGGTCGCGTCACATAATCGGCACGGGCCCCCATGCCTGACTATTTGCGAACTATTCGCAATTCTCCCGCGCTCGCGGATGGGCTCGGCGAAGGGCAGGTCGCGATCGCGGCCTTGGCCTTGTCGTCCACCTGACCGGCCCAGTAAGCCGAGGTCTCCGCCCAGGCCGGCAGAGCGAGCCCGACGGCATCAGCGCGCGTCCGTACCTTTGGTATGACGTCTTCGAAGGTGGCTGGGACCGCACCGCCGTCGGCATTGACCACATTCGCCAGCGCCAGCCAGGCGTCGGCCAGCATCATGCTGGGCAGCGCGGTCGCCGCGGCGGAGCAGGAGGCGTTGAGCTTGGCCGCCAGATCGGACTGTAGCGCGAGCGCCCACGCCGAATACGCGGCGATCTGCGCGAACAGCGGCGCGCGCTGCGCGTCGCTGCACATGCTGTCGAGGACGCCGCGCTCCTCGTTGAGCGTGGCGATCACTTCGGCGATCGCGCCGAAACGCTGCAGCAGCTTTGCCGATCCGGTTCCCGGCGCGTGCCGGTCGTAGTCGCGGATGCGCGACGACGCGTCGTCGACCGTCTGGCTGTTGCAGCGGTTCGATGCTAGCAGGATCGGCGACGCCGCGTACGTAGGCGCGGCAGCTCCGAGCAGCACGACGGCTGCCAGAGTAAAGATCATATACTTCCCGGCGCTTCTCATCCGCTTTGACAGGTGCCCATGCCGACGCGTACAATCCTCCACGGTCGGTCGCCCGTATCACCCGAGCGTGTCACCCTGAGCGGAGTCGAAGGGCGAGGGCCGTGGGGATGTAGCTCAGCTGGTAGAGCACTTGCTTCGCATGTAAGGGGTCGGGGGTTCGAGTCCCCCCATCTCCACCATCGGAAACGCCTTACTCGGTAAGTTCTTTTGGATCGGCGTTTGATTTTCTGAAACTGATGGCTGCGTTTTGACGACCATTTGACGACCAATCTCGACGCTCTCGAAAACGCGATCCATCGTCTCGGCAGGCCGTCACGGCGCTCCTTCGAACATATGCCCGTAGCGATCGAAGACCATGTGCGTATCAACATGCCCGTTTCGCCTCGCGATTAGAATTGGGGTCGGCACCTTCTTCAATAAGAAAGAATTGGGCGAGTGGCGCAGAGAGTGAAAATCTACGTCCGGAAGCTTGGCGCGGCGGAGCGGCGGTTAAAGGTGCGGCGGAGGAAGTTGTTCTTGCGGAGCGGATTGCCGTCGGTATCGATGAATATCAAGGGGTCGTTGTAACCCGCGGGCCGCCGGCGACCGTGCCATCCCCGAGCACGCACCAGACTAGCTCGGGAAGCTCTGAGGGTGCGCACAGCGGCCAGCCGGTGCGAAAGGGAAAGCCCCTCGGTGCGCCTGATCTGTAGCCATGAAGAAACGCGGCGGCGCGAAAGTACCCGTGCCGTCCGGCACTGTGACTTTTCTGTTCAGCGACATCGAGGGCAGCACGCAACGGTGGGGCCGCGACCGTGCTGCAATGCAGGAGGCTCTGCGCGTGCACGACCGCCTGATGCGCGAAGCCATCGCAGCGCACGGCGGCCACGTATTCAAGACGATGGGCGACGCGTTTTGCGCGGCCTTCGCGACGCCGGAATCGGCGGCCGCCGCCGCGCTCGATGCACAGCGCGCGATGCGTGCCACCGACTTCTCAGCGGTGGACGGCCTTCGCGTCCGCGTGGCAATCAACACCGGCACCGCCGATGAACGCGATGGCGACTACTTCGGGCCGGCCCTCAACCGCGTGGCGCGCTTGCTGACGCTGGGTCACGGCGGCCAGGTCTTGCTATCGAGAATGGCCGCCGGGTTGGTACGCGAGAATCCGCCGCTGCAAGCGACGCTGGCCGACCTGGGGGAGTACGCGCTCAAGGATCTCGAAGGGCACGAGCGCGTCTACCAACTCGTCGCACCGGACTTGCAGCGTGACTTCCCCACGTTGCGCGCCGCGTTGGAGCGTGCGTGGCTGGTGCCCGACGCGATGCGCACGCGCTATTTCACCGGCCGTGACGATCTGCTCGCGCGACTTCGTCAGCAGTTGATTGAACGGCATCGCGCTGCGCTGAGCGGATTGGGCGGCGTCGGCAAGACGCAGACCGCCATCGCGTACGCCGTGCGGCATCGAGCCGAGTATCCCGACGGCGTCCTTTGGGTCACCGCGGAGACCATGAGTGGACTGACGAGTGGTTTCGTTGAGATCGCTGCGACGTTACGCCTCCCCGCCGCCGATTCGAACGATCACGACCAAGTCGTTACGTCGGTGCTGGCCTGGCTCAACAGAACCGATCGGTGGCTGCTGATCTTGGACAACGTTGACGACCGTCGTGAGGTGCAACCATTCGTGCCCGCGCGCGGAAGGGGCGATCTGCTGATTACCTCACGCGAGTCAGTCTTTCCGGAGTTGGGCATCCCCCGCGCGCTCGAGCTGCGGGATCTCGACGGCAACGAAGCCGTAGCCTTTCTGCTCGCGCGAACCGGACGCGACGATGCGGATTCCACCGACCGCGCCGCTGCTGCAGAACTCGCCGGGGAACTCGGGAATCTTCCGCTGGCGCTGGAGCAGGCCGCGGCTTACATCGCGGAAACGAACGTCGCCTTTGCGGCCTATCTCAGCGCGTTTCGCAAACGCCGTGTGACGCTCTTAGAGAAGGCGAGTGGACTGACGGCGCATGACACCGTAGCGGTCACGTGGGCGGCGAATTTCGAGGCGGTGGAACAGGTTTCGCCCGCGGCGGCCGACGTGTTGCGCATCGGCGCGTTGCTCGCGCCCGATGCGATTCCGTTTGAACTTTTCTTCGACGGCGCGCAGGCGCTCGGCGGCTCCATTGCAGAGGCGCTTGCCGACCCGGACGACCTGGCGATGGCCGAGGTATTGCGGCCGCTGGCGCGCTACTCGCTCATCCGGTCCGACGCGACGTTGCGTACCTTTAGCGTGCATCGTCTGGTGCAAGAGATCGTGTGGACGGCAGTCGCAGAGGCAGAGCGCCGAACCTATATCGAGCGGGCAGTGTGCGCGCTCGACGCGGCATTTCCCGAAGTCGAATTCTCGACGTGGTTGCAGTGCGATCGCCTCGTCCCGCACGTCATAGCCGTCGCCCGATGGGTTGCCTTGTGCGCCGTGCATTCCGACGCGGTCGGCCGGATCTTGAACCAAACGGGTTTCTACCTGCGTGAACGAGGGCGGTATAAAGAGGCGGAGCCGCTGTGCGAGCAAGCCGTGGCGATCCGAGAGGGCATGCTCGGTCCCGAGCACATCGACGTCGCCACCAGCCTCAACGGCCTCGCGAACGTCTATTCCGATCAGGGCCGATACGTCGAGGCCCAGGCGCGATACGAGCGAGCGCTGGCGATTCGGGAGGGCGCACTTGGCCCCGATCATCCCGAGGTCGCGCTCAGCCTCAACGGCCTCGCGAACGTCTATTGGTATCAGGGCCGGCACGCCGATGCAAAGCCGCTGCTCGAAGGTGCGCTGGCGATTCGCGAGCGCGCACTTGGCCCCGATCATCTAGACGTAGCGGTCACCCTCAACGGCCTCGCGAACGTCTATTGGTATCAGGGCCGGTACGCCGAGGCTCAGTCACTATATGAACGCGCACTGGCGATTCGGGAGCGCACACTGGGGCCCGATCATCCAGATGTAGCGGTCAGCGTCAACAACCTTGCGGGCGTTTATTGGTATCAGGGTCGGTACGCCGAGGCTCAGTCGCTTTATGAACGTGCACTGGCGATTCGGGAGCGCGCACTCGGCCCCGAGCATCCAGACGTAGCGCTCGGCCTCAACAATCTGGCGAGTGTCTATTCCAATCAGGGCCGCCACGCCGATGCCAAGCCACTGCTCGAACGTGCACTGGCGATTCGGGAGCGCACGCTCGGCCCCGATCACCCACACGTAGCAATGATCCTCAAAAACCTTGCGGACGTCTATTGCTATCAGGGCCGGTACGCTGAGGCCCAGCCACTGCAGGAACGTGCGCTAATGATTTCGGAGCGCGCTTTGGGACCCAATCACCCAGATGTAGCGTTCAGCCTCGACGGTCTCGCGAGCGTCCATGCGAAACAGGGCCGGTTCGCCGAGGCCGAATCGCTCTATGAGCGCGCGCTCGCGACTCGAGAGCGTTCACTAGGACCGGATCACGCGGATGCGGTCGACAGTCTTGTCGGGCTCGCGGCACTCCGCAAGGATCAAGGGCGAAACGCCGAGGCAGCTCTTCTCTTAGAACAAGCGCTGGCCATCAAACAGCGGACGTTTGCCGCCAACCATCCCGAGCTCGCAGAAATCCGCAGCAGCCTCGATGCACTCCGCGAAGCGATAACGGGCGGCGCGGCTTCGCACGTCGACACGACAGTAGAAACGTGAGGGCAACGAGCCCCGAGTGACGCCATGATCTATTACCTGCGATGCCGACCCGCGATACTCGTGGCCGTATTGCTACTCGTTGTCGCGCCGCTGCTCGTTCCCCGATACCGCTTCCGCGAAAAAACACCACGGCCCGTGCCACCGCGGCGATGTGGCTTCCGGGCCTCGACGAACGCGACGAGCTGAAAGTTATTCCACCGACGCTGTCGCTACAAGCTGGAATGCTCTAACCGCAATCGGCACTAAAGATGCCGGCATAGGTTTCAAGCACGCTATCGCTAACTACCAGTGGTTCCAGGATGCCGTCCAGTTCGTCATCGTCGCGGCCTCGGAACGAATGGGTATTCCGCCGGAGCGCCTACATTCGCGCTCAGCTACGGGGCGGGGCGTTCCCCGTTGGATCCCGGGTCGATCTCGACGCCGACGTTCCGTTGTCGATGGTCCTGGAGATTGGCTAACACGGCTTCTGGACAGAACCCAACAGTTGGGTTATAGTAACGCATGCCCTCGATACCTGCGCGGGGCTGGCGACCCGTCGTGATCCCAGGTGACCATGAGTCGAGGCGCGTCCATGCCCGGCAGGGCACTACAGGCGCTGCGGAAGCCGTGTTTCGGCTCAACTCGGATGAGACGATAAGGCTTCGCGAGGCCGATTGGCAACTTACTCGGGCTCAAGTTCGCGAAGCCGGGGAGCTCGTAACCGAACACTTTAGAGAACTTGAGGAGGTCTGGGAGACATACCGCTGATGAGAACTACAAGGCATCGCTCTCTTACGAACGCGGAGACCAATGCCGCCTTTCGGCGCCGCGATCGGCGCTTGTCGACCGAGCCACTTGCGATCTCGGTTCGTTACATTCCGACACGCAACAGCATCGTCATCGAAATGAACAATGGGGCTTCTCTCGTGGTCCCAAGGCAGCTGCTCCAAGGCCTGGACGACGCTTCATCGTCTCAGCTCCAAAACGCCTGCGTCTCGGGTCGTGGGACGTCTGTAAGCTGGCCTGATCTGGACGCAAACTTCACGATCATGTCACTGCTCCATGGCGTCTACGGCGGAAATAAATGGATGTCGGAGCTGGCGCGCCACGCAGGCCGGGCTCGGTCCAAAGCTAAGGCGAAAGCCGCGCGCATTAACGGCGCGAAAGGTGGCCGCCCCCGCAAGCTACCCAAGGGTGGGCCAGCTCATCGGTAGCCTTACGACACTCTTACGACAATTCGCGCGGACACTGGCGGAAAAACGCGAACGCTAGCGAACGAAAAATCGGCCTCAAAAAGTCTGACGCAGCAACGGAAATGGCCTATTTCTTGGGGTTTCGTACACAATTTAGATTTCGAGCGGTGTTTACTTCGCATGTAAGGGGTCGGGGGTTCGAGTCCCCCCATCTCCACCATCGAAAACGCCCGATTCCTTGAGGGATTTTGGCGTTTCTTCGAGGGCCGTAGCGTTGGCAATGGCGAGTACTTACAATGGATGCAAGGGGTCAGGTGTTGGGTCACTCCCTCGCCAAGACCGGGAAACTCCTTACTTGATCAAGCTTCTCTTCGGTGCGACTTCGCAAAACACACGAGTTGCATTTTACGGCAATATTACGACAATAGCTAGAGACGCGAATGACGGCCGCTTCGAACCGACTGACGAAAACACGTCATTAAGGTTTGCGAGATACGACGAGGCGGAAAACCGTGTGCCGGAGACGCTTGACGTCCGCTTGCGTGCGGATGCAGGGCTTCGCGGACGCTGATATGCTCAGCGGGGACCGGCTCTGCCGGTGGACGAGCGGCCGGTCTACGACCGCGCCTTGCGGCAGTAGACGCAGCGATTGGTGCCAAAGCGGCAGCCAGGCTGACGGCCGAAGGCGTCGTCATCGCCGAAGAAAAGGTGGTCGAGGAGACGGGCGCTATAGAAATGTCTCTACGGACTTCTCGATGCATCGCGTTCTGCATTGCCGCGGCACTTTTCGTCACGACCGGCTGCGTAAAACAAGGATGGCAGCCGCATAATAGAGATGCGAACACCCTCGTCGTCGCGTTCCCGGAACCGCGATCGTTGAACCCGCTATACTTGGAAGGCATCTTTGCGCTAGAAATCGGCGAGCTAGCATCGCATATACTCCCCTTCAAATGAAAATGCGCCGTCGCTTCGTTGGGTCGAGGCGACGGCGCATTGCACGACATCCAGATCTACTGCCCGTGATGCGCCAAGATCGCTTTTTGAACCTGCTCCTTGACGGCCTCCATGTTGAAGGAAGCACCCTTCTGCATTGGTGGAAACTCGATGAACGTCTGCGCGGCCCGTGCGACGACCTCTTGTACCAGAACGAAACGCCAAAACTCGTATGCGAACCAGTTGTAGAAGGCAAGCGATCCCGATAAGCCCGTGCGTTCAAACGGATCTAGCCGGAGGTTAACGAGGATCGGCCAATCCACCTTGACGGTCCCGCCGAGCCAGCCTCCTGGTTGGTCGATGAACCGATATTTATAGTCGTTGACGCGGATTGCCCCAAGCGTGCCTTCGGCAAAGTAGAAGATCTCGTGCCGATTCGACGGTCCTTTGCCCGTAAGAAGGTTGGTTTGGTCGTAACCGTCGAGATGGACCTTGTAGGTCTTGTCGCCGAGCTGCTTGCCCTTCGTGAGCTCGTCGGCGATGTTCAGATTTCCGGCGAGTGACGTGAAGGTCGGGAACCAATCCAGCCCGGACACGATGTCGTTCTCGACTTTGCCGGCTGGGATTTTGCCAGGCCAACGAGCGATACACGGCGCACGGAACCCCCCTTCGAGGACGGTTCCCTTCCCGCCGGCGAATGGCGTCTGCCCGCCGTCGGGCCATGTGAAGTTCTCCGTTCCGTTATCCGTGCTGAAGACGACGATCGTGTTGTCGTCGAGTCCATCGTCCTTGAGTTTTTTCATGACGGCACCGACGATATCATCGAGTTGCGCCATACCGGCTTCCGAGATGGACCAACCATTCTCCGGCGTGCGCATCTTCTCGTACTTATCGGACAGGTGCGTGACGACGTGCATTCGCGTCGGGTTGAGCCAGCAGAAGAACGGTTTGCCGCTGGCTTTGGCTCCGTCGATGAACTTTAAGGCGTGCGCCAGAATCTCATCGTCAACGGTCTCCATCCGGTCCGGATAGAGAGTGCCCGCGTCTTCGATCTTTTGCTTGCCGACCTTTCCCCAGCGCGGTTGAACAGTCGGATCATCGGTATTGGTCGCCCACGAGTGCACCATATTGCGAGGCCCGATCTTATCTTTGAGCGCCTGCGGATAGTTGGGATGTGAAGGGTCCTCCATCGCGTCCAGATGGTACAGATATCCAAAGAACTCGTCGAAGCCGTGCAGCGTTGGAAGATATTCGTTGAGATCGCCGAGGTGATTCTTTCCAAACTGACCCGTCGCGTATCCCATCGACCGAAGGGCTGTTGCAATGGTGGGCGCTTCGGCCGGCATTCCAACTTTCGCGCCCGCTTGGCCGACCGTGGTTAGGCCGGTCCTTATCGGCAATTGCCCGGTGATGAACTGGGCGCGACCTGCGGTGCAACTTGCTTCGGCATAGTAGTCGGTAAATCGCATGCCTTCCGCTGCCAATCGATCGAGATTCGGCGTTCGGCTCGCCATAATTCCTTGGTGGTAGCATCCTAGGTTAAACCAGCCAATATCGTCAGCCATGATGAAAACGATGTTCGGCTGTCTCTGTTCGGCCATAACGAGGCCCTTTCTCCGTCGTTTACCCTGCTCTCGAGTCGGGGTCAAACCTGTACTCGGGTTGGGAGGCAGCTCCCTCCGGTAAACGCAGAAAGGGAAAGAATTATTGAGCGATCCGAGGGCAAAGGCGCCCGATTGCGGTTATAGAGCCTTCGGAACCGATCAGATCGAGGTCGTTAATGCTTGCGCTGCGTTCGAGCCGTGCGCGATACTTACTTGACACACGCGTGGGACCGCGGCGTCAAACTGGGCTCGTGCCTTAGGTTAGAAGCTCGCATCCGCGACAACGATCGGACTACACGATCGGTACATCATCGCACTGCACAACTGAACGCAAGGCGGCGGGAACGTGTAGGAGGTTCTCCTAACTTCCCCGCCATTACCCGCTCGGTCTCGAAAGCCCCTGATAATACTGGCGAATTTTGGGTATAATGTTCTGAAGGCCAATAGAATCGCAGACCCCTTATGGTCGATTCTGTGTAGTAATCGGTGTTGTGAACCGCCCTGGCTTTAGGAGCGGGTCGTTTCCACGAGCGCGGAGCTTCCGGGGCTTCCGATGGTTGCCGGCCCGATTCGTCCGGCGCATCCACGGGAGGTTCGAGATCTGCTTGTGGTCGTAGTCCGGTTGGCGCACGCGTAACGGTCGCTCGTGTATCTTTATGGTGGGCCCGGCACGGATGTGCTCCTCAAAAAAGCGGCGTTATTTTGACCCAGCGATCTGCAAAATCATCTTAATCCAGATGCATTATCCACGGAAAGTAGATCAGACGCGTTTGAGTGCCTCTGAGCCGGTGAGTCGAGGGATCGCGTTACTTGGCGAACGGATAGGTCGCGACGCCGTAAGGACTCGACAGGCCGTTGCTGGAGTTCAGTTGCTTTACGAGCGTTCCCGAGGGATAGTCCACTACGTCTACCACTGCCGCATTCGGGTCGGCGATGAAGAGCAGTTTGTTGTCTCCGGTCAGCGCATCGTGGAAGTAGTCGGAGCCGCCGGAGACCGTGATCGTCTTGCGGATTGAGGTATACGGTGGGGGGATGATATCCACGGCGGCGTGCTGGTCGCACACGACGAGATCATCTTTCTTGTCCACTTGGATGCCTGCGGGGTTACTGAGCGTCGGCGCCAGGGTGGTCCCAGAGCACTGACTCGTCAGACCGCCCTTGTACTCGATGATCTCACCTGAGCCAACAGCGTAGCCGGTCACGAAGAGGTCGCCTTTGCTGTCCACCGCGACCCCTTCATTTGCTAGGCCGGTATTGCAGGTCACCGAGGCGGTGTTCTTGCCCTGCGGATAAACGACGACGGTTCCGACGCGCCGGTACCCGGCGAAGTTGGCGACGATGACGTTTCCCTTGGTGTCGGTTGTGACGTCGACCGGCTCCGTGAGGCCGTTGCTATAGGTGAAGATCGGTACATCGGCCTTATTGTACTCGTTGACCGTGACGTTGACGCTCGAGAAATTGGTAACATAGAGGTTGTCCTTCGCGTCGATCCAGTCGCCGTCCGGGCCGCTGTCGCTGATCGTGCCCGTCAATTCGTACGTCTTGTTGAATTCTAAAACTTCGTTCAATCCTCGGTCGGCGACGCTAAGCTCGGCGAGGCCGCTTTTCGTTGCCTGTTTGGCCGAAATAGCGACATGAAGGCTCGACAGGAACGGAGGTGCGATGCCCCGCCGAGCCAAGTCGCTCAGACCTGACTGAGCTTGGACCTGGGTGGTGCTGGACAGCGCCGACGGAGAGCCCAATAGGCCGTCGCTCGAGCACGCGGCGAGCAGCGCTACGCCGGAACCGAGAGCGACGGTCAAGAGTGCCGACTTGGTCAAGAGAATTCTCCTTTTTGAAAAGTGAGGGGCGACTGTACGCCGGGTCGTGCCTTCGTGTCCCCCCAAACGAGCGTGCCACGCTTGGCCTAGAGCCGCCGCCGTCATTTTTTATACCGCGCGGATCGTTGCAGCGCGAGCTCCCGTGCACGACGGCGCGAATTTCAGGACCGCATTGGCAACGAAAAACGTCACGTCAAGCTCTAGCGCGAGGCTAGCGCGGTGATTGACGAACCCAATTTCGGTGCTCGGTACCTGTAAGGGGGGCATAACGAATACCACTGAGCGATTATTATCCGCGACGAAGAGGTTACGCATGTCCCGCGCAGAGTACGCACATTTCGTCACTCGTGGATGCTTGGAAGACTGGGTTGCCCCGACAAGATATTGAAGACATGGCGTGTCCTTCCGAAAGGCATGAAGGCGGCTTGGGTACGCCGACTAGCCAAGAACATCACACACCGAAGACATGAAGAAAACATGAACGCGGCGCAGCCAAGGATCATGTGCCGGTTACTTTTAAGCCGGGATCCGCCATATGACCGTCCTTTTCGAGCCGCTGCCGGGCGATTGCGGCCGTTCGCGCTCGCGGCAACTCGAGCCATCAGTTCGGCGCGAAAAACGCCTGCCTCGGGCCGCTGGCGGGCAATAATCCCACCCGAAGAGTCGCCTGCACCTTCACGATATCAGCACGAGCGAACTTCGGAAGGTGACGAGCCGCTAGCGCGCTGCCGGCCCGGTGGGCGTTGCTGCCCCACGAGCTGTTATTCAGTTGAACTGGATGCTCCTGAGACACCGCCTTGCACACGCCCTGGAAGGCAGTCAGGACAAATGCCGCAAAGAGGAAGGCGCTTTCGCGGGCGCACGATAGGCGGCTGTACTAACGTTCGAAGCGCTGGCCGGCCGATTGATCAAAAGCCGCTTTAGCAGCGGTCTTTGCGACTTAAATGGTCCGGTCTTGGAGCGCCGCCTCACCACTGCTGACGTTAGAAAAACGCCGAAAATGATCGAAGGTTCCGGTGAACGTTGCGGTTCCACTGATGACAAACTCGTGTCCATGATACGTTTGGTCGATGCGCACGACGTACCAGAGATCCGGTAGCGCCTGGCCTCCGGTTTCTATTACGGAGCCTGAAGAGGCGTGCGGCGGCAGCATATATGCGCTGTACGTCAACTTCACAACGTGTGCGTTGCTGGTATCAATATACATGACGCCAGAGCCGTGCTGGGAGTCATGGATTGTGCTCGCGAAGCTCACGGCGTCCGCTCCGGCGGGACATGCTGGGCACCCTGCCTGACGCCGGCCAAAGGAGTAATCGTTGATGTACTGCGGGTCATATGGCTCCTTAAAGAACACTTTGCCTGCGGTCCAGTCCTTGTTGGTCTGTTCGTTGCGCTGTTGAATCTGGGGAGCCGAAAATGCCTGGCCATCCCGTACGACGCGATAATAGGCGATCTTTACGAAATGACCATCGTGCATTAGTTGGCCGCTATCGCTCTGTTCGCCGTGCGTCACGGGGCCGCCGCGCACCTCGGTGCTGAAGTGACGTTGCATGCCTACCACTCCGCGCATACTTGTGGCGAAGTCGTTTGAGGCCCGCACCACAATTGAGGGAACGTTTGGAGGATTTGCCTGAGTACGCTGGCCGGCCGCCGCCAGCCACAACACGACAGCAGTTACGGCGAGCAGGCCCGGCGAAACGCGTAAACTCTTCATGCAACCCAGACCCGTATCAACGACGAAACGTTGCGCTGGGCTCCCGCCGCATCATATCCTATTCGAGCCGTACAGGAGCGAGCGGTGTTGTGCCAGGCGAGAATGCCCCGCCTCATACTGTTCTTTCTCATAGCGTTCCGGAATGAAGTACGCGGGATCGTATCGGTAGTTGTGCCTACCAATCATACCGGCAGCAGCGCAGCGCCGGACGCAAGGTAAATTGTGACATTCGACCTTGTCATCGCCATGAAGCGCGATCGCATGCGATCCACTCGCGAAAGCGAGTTGCCGCCGAGCCCTCCCGTCCCGACGGCTTTAAGTGCACTGCCATCAGAGGGGTTCGAGGCACCATTTAGCGTAACCAACGCCTACCGGAAGTAAGGAATCAAAATGGCGGGCCCAGGGCTTTTCCAGGCGGTTTGCTCGTGCACGACGCATTCACTAATGAAAAGCCGCGCAAGAGGCTTCCTAAGACTGGTCCAGTGAAGCTTCTTATCACGCCGATGCGTTTGGTCGGTGACCCATTGACTGAAAGTCATTTATCTGTACATCCGGACGGTTCCTATTCGCGTCACTGATTTTGACCTTTCATGATCTGCGTATCGCGAGTCTAGTAGCAGAGCAGGAGACATTCTGAAGGAAAGCGTCGCTGTTTAGTTCGGAGTTAGGAGAACGACACGCTTTTGCTTGGAGCTGTTAGTTGCATCGACTGCGATTTGTCCCGAATCGTTGATGCCGACGCCGAAGTTCAGCGTGAACCCTGAATTCGGTGGGATCAATGTGTTCAAATCTACCGCTCCGCTGCTCGTAAAGATCACGGCAATCCAGTGGGGTGGAATGCGCGGATGGTAGCCGTGGCCTGCAAACGCAGTAAACCCCACGATCTGCCCTGAGCTGTTGATACCCAAAGCAGCGGTCCCTAAGGCTCCGGGATAACCGCCCAGATCGGTCCAGGTGCCGTTACTGTAAAGCGCCCCGTGGTTCGAGGTATTTTGCCCAACAACCTGACCGCTGTTGTTGATAAAGATGCCGCCGTTGGTTTGCGATAACGTCGTCACCGTTCCATTCGAATACAGCCAAGTTCCCGAGTTATTATTCGAGGATGAACCAATGATTTGACCCGAGTCGTTGATCGAAGCCGCCCTTGACTCGTATCCGGGGAACGGATTTATATCCGTCATTTGTCCGTTACTATAGAGAAACGCGTGAGTGCTCGAGTTCGTGGAGGCTTGGCCCACTATCTGACCGATTTTGTTGATCCCATACGCGATGCTTCCCCCGGGGAACACCGAGTTGTTGTTGATATCCTGCATGGAGCCGTTGCTGTACAGAAACGCGTGGTAACAGTCGCAAGCAGCGTTGTTTTCTTGTCCGGCGACTGCCCCCGACGCATTAATCGCGTTTCCGAGCGAGATGCTTGAATTGAGCGTGTTGATATTGATGGCTTTCCCGTTGCTGAAGAGCGTCGCGGTATCCGCGCCAAACGATGCACCCGCCGCCTGTCCCGCGTTGTTTAACGGATTCGCGTAGGCTTGCGTGCCTTCTCCAACTTCGCTGCCGGTATCTCCGGGCAAGGCGCCAAGATCAGTAAGCGTATATCCACCCGTCGTCTTTTTTGGGCGCTTGGCCGCCGGAGCACTGTCGCTGGTCGGGCCAGACATTCCGCTGCGCGGCACTAGTGGACTCGTATTTTGCATCGAACCTTGGCAGGCAGTCAGCGCCAAGAGGCTCGCGGCGACCGCCAGTACAAGCGTACTTTTACAACCGTGAGGCATTATATTTCCTTCCATTCTATTGAGAGCCTTCCGATCGTAACCTACCCGAACAAAGTGAAGAAAGTCTAAAACGGCGTGCCGCACTAGAGCTATTATAAAATTCATGAATGCTTCCGACCGGTCGCGGCAAACGCCAATCGACCGCGGTACCGGCGAGGTCGCCAGTCGATTTGGATTACTGATCCTTGTTAGCGGCCGCACAGGCACACAACTCTGCAAGTACGATGACGCCCCGTGAGGGCGCGAAAACGATTCGCGTCGGTTGTTGCTCCTTTGAGCAGTGGACGTTAGTTCGGCCCGCGGCCCTCACGGTTTTTTGCAAATTTTGGCGCGAGCGCTGAAGCGCTCGGTAAGCACCTCGTAACTGGCAGTCTTCGGTTCGAACTTGTGGACGGTCAGCCGCGTCACGCCAGCCCCGCCAGTCGATCGCCTCGATCGTGAAGTTGCGGAAACCTTCATTTGACATCAAGAACGCTCGCGCGCCCGCGATGATGCGCGCGCGAGGACGTGCTCTTCTTCTTGATGGCGAGGAGCCAGACGGCCGACGGCCATATGCTGAACGGCAAGGGTGATTCGTCGAATTTGTCGGGACCGCTCAATCGAAGGGCATCATAGCCCGAACGCATACATGTTGCCGTCCCCGGAGCCGACGTAGACCGCCCCATTGGCCACCGCCGGCGACGAGAACACTTGGTTGCCGGTGCGGTAAGACCACAGCTTGGCCCCCGTGCCAGCGTTAAGGGCATACACGCTGTCGTCCTCGGACCCGATGTAAAGCACATGGTTGGCCACCGCGGCCGACGAGAGCACGAGGTTGCCGGTGGTGTATGACCACAGCTTGGCCCCAGTGGCGGCGTTGAGCGCGTACACGTTGTGGTCGATCGAACCGACGTAGACCGTGCCGTAGGCCACAGCTGGTGACGCGTTTACGAGGTCGCCCGTGGTGTAGGACCACAGCTTGGCACCCGTAGAGGCGTTGAGAGCGTACAAGTTACTGTCCTCGCAGCCGACGTAGACCACGCCGTTAGCCACCGCCGGCGAGGAGTATACTTCGTTTGGGGTGGTGTAGGACCACAGCTTGGCCCCCGTAGCGGCGTTGAGGGCGTATACGTTCCCGTCCTCCGAGCCGACGTAGACCGTCCCGTTGGCCACCGCTGGCGACGAATCAATGACGAGGCGGGTAGCGTAGGACCACAGTTTTGCCCCGGTGGCGGCTTTGAGCGCGTACAGAATGCCGTCCTCCGAACCAATATAAACCACCCCGCCGGCCACCGCCGGCGATGAGACGACGTCGTAGCCGGTAGTGTAGGACCAGAGCTTGGCTCCCGTGGCGGCGTTGAGGGCGTACACGTTTTTGTCGTTGGAGCCGAAGTAGACCATCCCGTTCGCCACCGCTGGCGATGAGAACACTTCTCCCCCGGTGGGGAAGGACCACAGCTTGGCCCCAGTGGCCGCATTGAGCGCGTACTCATTGCCGTCGTACGAGCCGACGTAGACCACCCCATTGGCCACCGCTGCCGACGAGCCGCCGCAGATCGAACCGTTGCAGCCGGTGACCTGAGACCACCTCTTGTGCAGCCGGTGCACGTTGCGTGGCGTTAGCATTCGCTCGTGGCGGTTGAACCGGCCACCGGAAGGGATAAAGCCGAACTCCAACCAGTTCGCCGAACCGGGGATCGGTAAAATATGCGGCGCAACGCCGCCCGGCCCAATTGCGCGCGCATTCGCAGCGCCCTGCGTAGGCGGTGGAACATCTGCAATGGAGCCGCTGCCGCTTGACGAGCATCCTGCCGTGGCTACGCCGAGAAGCAGAGTTATCGAGGCCAGGGATTGAGTCTTCATTTGCGTGTATCTCCGAGTCTGGTAAGCGAATTAAAAGGCACGCCAAACCTATAAGAAAAAAGTCTGAATGTTAGGGCTTCAGTCCTCACCGGGAAAGATCATGATGAAGCGGCTATCCGGAGTGTTGACATCCCCAGGCCCACTAGTAACAGCGAAGGACGTCAACGACAGTGTCGCGACTTCCCTTGGCGCGGGTTTCGAGTGCGACGATGCTGCGAATGGGCACGACCAACTGGAATACTGGACGATTGATAACGACGTGCGATGGCGTCACGGCTTGTCCCGTAAGGATCAAACGAACCTGATTCGCAACTTCATCATCGACCCGAACGCGGCGTGGATACCCCTGGATGCGCACGAAATGATATTGCACGTTGTAGGGCTCCTCTTCCCCTAGCATGGCTCTACAAGGTGAAGAATCCATGAAGGCTAACGGCGCGAGGGCTTAAAATAAAGGACACCGCGTTAATTAGAGCGCTCTTGGCCTCCAATAATATTGGCGCCGACCGAGGATCCGAACCGCCACGTTTTTAACCATGTCGATTGTTCCTTCGAGCCTCACGACGACCGCCGCGCTTAAGATACTCGGTATTGCATTCGCGGTGGGGCTTGACGTGCTCGCGCTTTCAATTGCCATCGGCATCATGCAGAGCGCATGGCGGACGCGCCTCCGTCTCGCCTTTGCATTTGCTTTCGCAGAAGTGAGCATGCAGCTCGTCGGCTATGGCCTTGGGACCGGCGCCGGGCACCTCATCGGCACGGTCGCCGACTACCTCGGCTTCGCGCTACTCGCTGGCGTCGGTTTCTTTATCATTCGCGAGAGCTGCGAGCCGATGGGGTCGATGTTCGATGGCGACTCGATCTGGGGGATCATTGTGGCGTCCGCCTCGATCAGCCTCGATTCCCTTGGAATCGGGATTTCGCTGCCGGGCGTCCCGCTGCCGCTCTTACCTCTGCTCGGTACCGTCGCCGTCAGCACCGTGCTCTTCACCGCGCTAGGGCTTGCTTTTGGGTCGCATCTCGGCGAGCGTTATAAACGGATCGCCGAACGCGGAGCCGGGATCGTTCTGATCGTTCTTGCCGTTGTCTTTACAGTGCAGCATCTCGCGGGTTGGGCTCCATAGCTCCGGAGATTACTGGTGTATCCCCTAGTGCTCTAGCACCTGAACCTTGTTGTTATTGTCGTCGTTGAAATATACTTTGGTGTCGGAAATACTGGTGCCGGTTGCGACCATACCAAAGATCGCTCCGGATGCGCCCTTGTCAACATTGCGCACGTCGAGTAGCTTACCCGCCGGCGATATCTCTAGAATGAGATTCTTGCCAGTGGGATCCAACGTATTGCCCACAACGAGGTGGCCGTTGGGCAGCAGCGCCGTGCTGATCGGCCCATTTAGGGGCTCACCCGAGAAAACTATCCGCGCATCGTCGGCCGAAGGCCCGCTAAACTTCATGCCGTTATCGATCGCCTTAATGCCACGTTTGGGAATCGCCGCCACGTTTTTAAACGCAACGATCGTGTTGTTCTTGCCATCCGCAAAATAGAGCGTGTCGATGCTCGCATCGTAGGCGAGGCCCGATGGCGCCAATGCGGTTCCCGGTTTCCCATGATTGACCGGAAAGCCCGTCGCGATGACATCGTAGGTGAACTTAGCTCCAAGATTGATGCGAACGACGCTTCCTGTCCCGGCGTTGGTTTCATAAAAGGTCGACACGGACTTGCGCCGGGCGAGGGCCTGTCCCCATGGTTGGTCAAAGGGTTTGCCCTTGATGTTGGTGAGCAGCTTGCCCGTCGGAGCGATCAAGGGATTGTCGTTAGCAACCATTACGGAAGCCCAAATCGTGTCGTCAACGTCAATCGCCATTGCGTTGCAACCCATCAGCGCCTTGACCGAAGAAACATGTGTCGGGTCCGATTTGGGAACTGGGTGCAGAGCGACGATCGATCGACCGGTGCCCTGCACGTTGGACTTCGCGTTAAAGTCGCAAACGACGAGGTCGCCTTTCGTGAGCTTTCCCACGGTCAGCGGCGCGACCGTCAAACCGTACGGATTCTGGGCGCCGTTCGTTGGATCGACGGTCGAGCCGATAACGGCCTGTTTATCCAGCTGTTTTAGCACCGAGATGTCTGGCGAAAGGTCCGCCCCGAACGTCTGGCCGATTGGAGGCGAGGTTTGCGGGCCAGCTGGCGGGATGTTGTTGCTGGCGCTGCAGCCGCTCGCTACTATTATCACTGCCACGGCAGCGGCAGCGATTCGCAGGGTTGGTATTCGGGTCTTAAACATCTAGTACCTCAACCTATAAGGGAGATGAGCAGTTCACCACATAGTGAGGTTGCTAGATGAAGAAACTCTGAAGCTAGAATACCATACAGCAAAGAAAGCAATGATGATTCATACGTTTTTCATCTTTGTAAAACGCCATCAAAGCAACAAAACATCTAGGTGGATCTTTCCACCGCGGAGATCCCGCAGAGCGTTCCGGTTGGCAATCCTAGCTAGTGCGCCGCAGCGTATGTGATCGGCTCCAGGGGCGCCAGCGCGATCGATCCAACTACGAAAAATCTCGCGGTGATGGACGAAGCATCCGAAGGTGCCCACCCCTACCAAGTTGGGATGATGAGTCCCGCTGGTGACTAACGCGCCGGCTAACCCCGAGTCTTCACCCCGAACCGAGCGCTACGCCGTACGCGGTCTGCTCGTTGTCGACGAAATTCGCGATCGTATCGCCGCCCGGCGCGACCTCGGCGACGCCGCTCTTTGCCTGCGACGACATGCCGGCGTACAGCGTACCATCGGCTGCAACTGTGATGAAGTCGATTTGCGCTCCGAGATTGAAGCTTCGAGTCGGAATCGTGGAGCCGGGCGCATAGACCGCCACCGCGCCGTCGTCGTTTTCGGTACCGGCGGTGTACAGATTCCCGCTGCCGTCCAAAGCGATGGAGGATCCGGCCGCGTCCTGAATTCCAAGGTCCGTCGGCTGCCATACACCAGGCACGATGCTGAAGACGTGGACGGTGTTCGTTTCGGGAGCCTCGGTGGCAACGAGCACGTTACCCTTGGCGTCGAAGGCGATGCCGCCAGGCTGCAGCGCATAGGCGGGATCGGGCAGGGTGATGGTGGTTTCGGGAGTGGACTGGCCGCGCTTATAGACGACGACAACTCCGATCTTATTTTGCTGCACGTCGCTGACATAGACCGTTCCGTCGGCCGCGACTCCGACCGCCTGGGGATTGACCAAGCCCTGCTCCAGCTCGCGAAACGGCGAGGTCTTGCCGCGCTTGTACTCCATGACGTTCACGG
Organism: Vulcanimicrobiota bacterium; assembly: GCA_963723485.1. Taxonomy (GTDB): domain Bacteria; phylum Vulcanimicrobiota; class Vulcanimicrobiia; order Vulcanimicrobiales; family Vulcanimicrobiaceae; genus Cybelea. Next base: position 85,840 of record CAVRQS010000004.1, read on the forward strand.
GATTCGATCCGTTAATGGTGTTGACGACGTACAGCGTGCCGCTCCGGTCGACCCACAGCCCGACGGGCCGCGTCATCCCGTTGGAAATCGTCTCCACCGGGGGCGGATTGATCCGGCGGATGCTTGCGGGAAAGGCGGTCACGTTGCTGTACAGGTTGGAGACATAGACGACATGCTTGCCCTTACCGGCGTGAGCCGGCGTGACGACACTCTTGGCCGGCGATCCAAGGAGGTCGATTTGCGGTGAGAGCGCTGGTCCGTTTGGCGACGCGCACCCTGTGATCAGTGCAAATAGAGCGGCGGCCATTAAAACGTCGAGGCGGCAGCGTAAAAGCTGGTAACTCACGGTTGAATGCTCCCTTCGAAAGCCCGTGTTGCATCACGTTCCCAAGATTTAGTGAAAAAAGTCTGAAAGGCAGCCGCCGCCGCGCGAACGGCCGTCGCGTCCCTTCGCGCATCCCAAATCAAACAGCACGTCGACGACTTGAAAGCGAGTTCGTCTATGCGCCCTGGGACCAACCCGTTGCAATCGAGGCTCACGTGCTCCTCCCGGGCTCGTACTACAAAGAACCCACAAAGTATTATCCGGTCATTTACTGATTCAGGGCTTTGAGGGTTATGGCGATTCGGAGCTGGCGGAAACCCTCGCCTGGCAGAGGCCGATCCGAGCTTTACATAAGGAGTTTATACTTGTCTTCCTCGACGGCACGTTCAACGGCGGACACCAAGAGTTCGCGGACTTTCCTCGAGCCGGGCTTGGGGACTATGAGCTAAGCGTCTATATGAGCTAAGCGTCTAACTGAGAACGAGTTATCCCCGCCGCGGTAAAGCGCGGAGCCCTCTCAAACGAGGACGCCTAGCCAGTCACCGCAGATACGAAAATCGAGATTTTTGCGCGATCGTCGCGGCTTAGCCGCTTGATTGCGTTTTGACGACCATTATCGCAGAAAAACATGGAAAAGCGCGGAGGTTTCTGGAAAGTCCGAAGGGCGAAAAGTCACGCCGCTTATGACGCTTTGCGCGGATTTCGCGGTTTTTTACCGGAGCGCTGTTTGGCCCCAGAATCATTTCGCATGTAAGGGGTCGGGGGTTCGAGTCCCCCCATCTCCACCAACGAAAACGCCTGATTTCATTAGCTTTTTTGGAAGCAGCATCTGTGCGTCTGGAAGCGACGCGGTTTTTTTGACGATCATTTGACGACCAATCTCGAGGTCGCCGAAGACACGGTCCATCGTCTCGGCGGCTTGCCGACGCGCGCCTTCGAACATATGACCATAGCGGTCGAGGACCGTGCGCGTGTCTACGTGCAAGTTGCGCCGCGCGATGAGTATGGGATCAGCGCCCTCCTCGACGAGAAACGAGTTGGACGAGTGGCGCAGTGAGTGAAAGTCCACATCCGGTAGCTCGGCACGGCGTAGTAAGGGTTTGAAAGTGCGCCGGATGAAGTTGCTCTTGCGCAGCGGGTTGCCCTCGGTGTCCGTAAACACCAGCGGACCGCGGTAGCCTGAAGTCTTTTGCTCAGCCCGCCACGCCACCAAGGTCTGCAGGGTGAGCTCGGGAAGCTCTAGCGTGCGTCGTGCAGCCTTCGTCTTTAGCGGTCCCAAACGCAGATGACCACTCGCGTCTTCACAAGCTGTTGTGCCACTTGAACCCAGTGAAACGTAATCCGATGTGTCGATCACATATCGGACGGCCCTTGCCAGTGGGTGCCGTCCTCGAATTGCACGGCGAAAGCTTTGCATATCGTGATCCGTGCGAGATGGTTTCCTAAAGAAAATGGATCGGCTTTTACGTCTCTGATGGTGCGCTGATGCGTCCAGTGATGCGGCAAAAAGCTCCCGCGAAATTCATAGTAGATGCGGGAGCCACCGGCAGTTGCAACTTCTACGTAGATTCTTCTAGCGACCTTGTTTGAATGTGATAAGACGCTAGCTTCGAAGGCAACCCGATCATTTCCGACGGCGCTCACCTTACAGTCTGTGACCGCAATTGGCTCAAATGACATACACGCTGTGGAAGAAACAGCCATGATGGCACCGCTCAGCGTCCTAAGACTTTTTAAGGAAACCTTCAAAGCCGTTCCCAACACGTATCCGCACCAAACGTAGAAGGGTAGAGCGAGCACCAACAGATGCCAGAGCTCGCGCCTTGCTAACGATTACCGCTCTCACAAGTGGTATCAGGTGTAACGCTTAACTTTGAAATCAAATCAAGGAACTGAAAACACCGTTGAAGCTTGTCTGAACAGACACGTTGGCATGGGCCGCGAGGAGGCGGCCCGATCGAATATACGGATTTCTGCGATCTTTCCAGCATCATTGCAACCAACTGGGCAGTCTTTGAACCACACTTCAGATCCTTGCAGTGGGTACAACAGCTCTTCGATGCGCTGGAACGGTCGCGCAACGTAATCACGCATAGCGGGACGCTATCGATGGCAGATATCGAACGCGTCGGCGTAAACATTCGCGATTGGGTCACACAGGTCGGGTCCTGACCGAGGGCACGATTAAAGGTGGGCACCTCTTGAGGTCGAGTTCCGTCGTTTCATATTGTCGCCAACAGATCGTTATCACTTATGAAACATTTCAACGCGCTGGGTGGCATTCATGGTCCCGGCTTAGGGCTAGCCAACCCCCTGGAACGTCGCCCTAGCATTGGCTATTTTTGCTCAAGCTCGGCTGGCGAATGACCGAGCACCGTGCAGACCGGACGAGCGCCCAGCGTCTGGCTGCTTGACGCCTGTCGTACAACAGGCTATCATGTCGCCATGAAGGCAACAAGGCTACATAATGCGATTCCGGGACAACGGTACCAGCGATATCTTTAACGGGATCGAGTCCAAAGATGCCCGACGGACGTTACCTCAAAATTTACACGCCAAAGCCGCCGAACTCTTGGACCGACTCAATGCTGCTGATTCCCCCGATGATCTCCGTACACCCGCGGGAAACCGTCTTGAAAAACTTAGCGGCGATCGCCGAGGCCACATAAGCATCCGCATCAATGATCAGTATCGAATCTGTTTTAACTGGAACGACGGAGAAGCGCAAAACGTAGAAATCGTCGATTATCACTAAGTATTCGTGTTAACGATTTTCGAGGTTATTTTTCATGACTATGCTTGTACCGACCAACCGTCGCCCGATTACTCCAGGCGCGGTCCTACGGGAGGATTTCTTAGCACCACTCAATCTGACGCAAGGTAAGGCTGCGGAGGCGCTCGGCGTTGATCGCACTAGCCTCAACGAGCTGTTGAACGGACGTCGTAACATAACGACTGAAATGGCGCTCCGCCTCAGCCACGCGTTCCGTACGTCTCCGCAGTACTGGATCAATCTTCAGGTTGCCGTTGATCTATTCGACGCACAGCAGTCAGAAGTCGCCGAAGAAATCAACCTCCAGCCGGTCCTCGTCGGAGCATGTACATAGTCCCCTGCTCGGTTCATCCATCTGGACGAGGAGGCACATCGCAGAAAGGCGCTCAAACGACCGTGCAATGCTCTCCATTCACGAGCCGCTAGCAGTGATCTGGCGCAGACCTGTCCATGAAGCGCGCAACGCAAAGGGGCACGTGCCGCCAGGACGCCGGACCGCCTGCGTCCGCCAAAATTGCCGCTCTAGCAGCGTGACTTCACGGGGTTCAACAAACACTTGTCGGACCGATTACGAAGGGGCCCTGTTCGGACTGGGTTCGGCCGCTGCTATCTCGGAAATCGTGGCCGCCTGGATGGCCCAAGTCAGCGTGGCCGGCGCAGTAGCCCTCGCCGTGTCCGCTCTGCCCATGCCTCATTTTCGAGGCCTATCAGAACCCTGATGAAGCGATTTAAGAAGAAATACGCATCAAGTAATGAGGCTCATTTGGCACTCGATCGCCTCATGCCCTAAACTGGTGACCAAGCAGGTAGCTTGCCAGCTCTTGTAGCCGAGTAGCCAAGGCAAGCCACGGAAGCGCAGGACAATCTTTTGCTCTGGGGACCCGGACCCCACTAAGTCTGTTTTCCTGTGGGCACTGGCACTCTCTTGACAAGATTGCTAACTTGGCTAAAATTCTGGTACGAGGACGTAAATCGCACGGTGGTCATCTGAGAAAGGAGGTTAGTACAGCGATGAACGCTCTTGTACGTAACGGCCAAGGTGGAGAGTTGGCAAGGCAGGCGCCCGCATCCGGCTCGCCGTTCCAGCGTCTCTTCGGCTTCGACCCGTTCCAAAGCGTCATGTCGAACTGGGACTACGGCTTTGAGGTGAGCCGTACGGACAACGGCTACGATGTCGAAGTCCCCATACCCGGCTTCAACTCATCCCAGGTCGAAGTAAACTTTAAAGACAACATCCTATCGATCAACGGTAAAAACGATCGTCGCACGATTTCACGGTCTTTGAGCGTTCCCGAAGACGTCGATCCGGAGAAAATTGCGGCGAGCGTCAGTGACGGCATGCTGAGGATTTCCTTCGAGCGCCATCCCGAGTCGCAGCCGCGGCGGATTACCGTCAGCTAGACGTACGGGTCCGCTAAATGCTTACTTCGGCGCGCATTTGGACGCGATCGGCGCAAGCCTCGCCCGTGCAATCGTGGATTGCCTACTACCGTCACTGCTCGAGGTCGCTCAACTGACCGATGCGATGAGGACGACCGTATAGGCCGTCCTCATCGTTTTCTGCGCATTGCCCGCGGCGTGAATGCCCCGCCGCGCATCGCGGTTCGACAGCGATGCGGATTGGGTGATGGGCGATCGAGTCCGGGGGCGTCCTCAATCCTCGCACGCTTAGGAAGCCAACTCGCAGAGGGCGCGTGAGGCTTTCGCACTGATCGTCATTGGCTCGCCCAGGTCGCTGTAATCCTCATCGCCGCAAGTATGCATTTTGTGAATCTGCTACTTTGAAAACACGCCCTAGTGTCTTGCGCGCATTTCTCGTACGTTCATAAGGGCCGCTGCAACCAGCGGCCCTTCGCGCGATCATGGACCACTTGCGGGTCAAGGGCTGAACGCAAACGCGTAGTAAAAGCCCGGGGCGAGTTTCTTCGCGCTTTCGACGAGGATTTCGCGCCCGCTGGGATACGCGAACTCCGCGGGTTCGTCGCCGATGATGAGGTTAAAGAAGCAGAGGATTCCGCCGCATGACGCGCCGCCTTGCTCCAAATAGGCTGGGGCAAAGAGCCGGTCGCCGCCGAGCGCAAAGAACAGCGGGAACCAATAGTTGCCGTACTGCACGCTGTTCGCTGCGACCGGCGAACCGCGCGGATAGATCAGAATCTGATCGAGCGCATACCCTTCGTGAAGATCGCCGATAACGAGGTCGCCATTGGTCGCAACGGCAATCCCGTAGAACACGTCGAGCCCAGGTCCCGGCGGCTTCAAATGCAGGCGCGTCCCCTTGGTCGAACCGCGAGCGTACTTCATGACGTCGGTTTCCCACGGACCGGTCGGTGGGTAGTACACGTACGTGACGTACAGGTTCGATTCGGCGTCGACTCCGACGCCGTTGGGGCACCCCGGCACGTCGGTGATGGTGCGCGTGGGCTTCAGGCTGCCTTTGGCGTACTCGAGAACGTTGCAGGAGTTCGAGCCGACGAAGTTCGCGACGTAGAGCGTATCGCGCGAATCGACCGCGATGTTCAGCGCACCCGTGATGCCATCGGTGTAGGTCCTACTCGGCTTGGTCGATCCGCGCGGAAAGACCTCGACGCTCTGCGGACCGTTCGGATTCAATAACGCCACGTAGAGATTTTTCGACGAATCGACGGCCATGCTCAGCGGAAGCTCGCCGTTGAAGGTCAACTGACCGATCGGACTGAGCCCGTGTGCGCCGACAGTTGAAATGCTGACCGTGCTGATGTACGGCTGGGAGGCGTAGAGGAGCGTCTTGCCCGTAGCCCAGATCCGGCTCACGGCGGGCGGGCGCTCGCGCGAACGGATGAACCGCGCGCACGCGATCGGATTCTCGTTGAGATGCAAGATGCACGAGAGTCCAGTCGGCTGCGGCGCGCCCCGCGCCGCGGCATCCGGCGCGGTTGCGCCGAGCACAGCCACGCCGGCGCATAGGAAGACCGAGCCGACTGCTCGCCTCGCAACTTTCATCATGGTCGTTCCTCCCTACCGTGCCGGTTGAAAGACCGCATCGTCGTATGTGACGAATACGCCGGATTCGAATAATTGGTTGTACTCGCGCCACATTGGAGTCGACTGCCCCGGCGCATAGCCGGAGGCTACCCCGCCGCCCGTTTCCCAGATGTCCTTGACGCGACGCATCGTCGAAAAGGAACTGACGATCAAGATGTCGCTCGGCGTCATCGAGATCATCAACGGCTCGCCGATCAGGCCGTACGGCCCCCGCAGGGCAAATACTCGGGACGGCTTGGTCGCATTCGGTGCATAGACTGCGATCCTCGATGCCGCGCCGACGAGATTCGAGACGTACAGGTTGCCGTGGGAATCGACGGCGATGCCAGTCGGACGGGAAAGGCCGCGAAGGCCCAGCGACTTCGGCGTCTTGGTGCCGTGGGCCAGCACCAGCACGTCGTTCGCGGAGCTGTCGGCAATCAACAGATCGCCGGAGCTGTTGACTGCCAACCCGTCGGGGCCGGTAAGGTTCGCGGTGATCGTCGCGCTGGGCGCGCTCTTCCCTTTCGCAAAGGCCTCGACCGAACCCGACAACTTGTTGCTGACGTAAACCGTCCCGGCCGAATCGACCGCAACCCCCATCGAAGTACCGAGCCCGGCGGTCAACGTACGGCTCGGCGCCGTGCGACCGCGCGGATAGATCGTGACCGATCCGTCGCCCATCGCGTCGGTCTGCGCGTTCGCGACGTAGATCGTGCCGTCTCGATCGACTGCAATCTGCACGGGATCCGAGACGCCCTCCAACTGCCCCGTCGGAAACGTGAACCCGTAGCGGATGTCGGAGAAGTTCGCCGGGCAGATCCAAACGGCGTCGTTGACGAGGTCCGAAACGAAGACTTTGCCGTTATACTCACCCGCGCCCTTCGCCGCAAACCTCAGTGCCGGCACCTGCCCCGGCCCTGGGGCGCCGAGCGGCATACCCGCACCCCCGCAGCCGGCGATCAACGTAACCGTCGCAAGGGCGACGCTCGCGCGACGCACCGAATCGAAAGCAGACATGAACCGTCCTCCTAAAGGCAACCTACGGGCTGACGACCGCGCTGTTGGGAGAGTACACGTTTTGCAGGAACGTTTTGACCGGCTCGCCTCCCGCAGGGTAGTCGTACACGTTGACGCTGGGCGTACCGGCGTCCGGACAGATCAACCGCTGCGCCTTGCCCTTGCCGTAAATGTACGATCCGACGCAGTCCATCCCGTTGACGAGTTGAGCGGTCGCATCTACCCTCAGCGTCGTGCCGCTCTGCGTCGTCTGATACATGATCGAGTTGCCATTCGAACCGAGCTGATCCTCGACGTTCACGTGGGAGCCGGTTACCGCAACGGCGCCGGGGAAGTTAATCGTCGCGCCGCGCACCGCGAGCGGCGTGAATGTCTTTCCGTCGAATTCCGCCATCGCGAAGGATCCGCTGCCATCTTGACCGTCGAAAAACAAGTTGCCGCGACCATCGTAGCCGCCAAAGTAAACCCTGATGATGGCCGAGTCTCTAAACATCTTCGGACGTCCGGAGGCGCCCTTGTAAATGCTGAGGCCGCCGGGGCCGTACTGTCCGTGGCCGGCGCGGGAAACGATATTGGTGACGGCGAGGTCGCCCTTCGCATCGACGGCGCACGCAACCGGATACTGGCCGGGGTCGGGCAGTGTCTTGATCAACTTTGGGCTGCCGCGTGCGAATTCTAGCATCTCGGATTTCTTCGTGTTGGCGATCCAGATGTTGTCAGACCGATCCAAACACTCGCCTTGCGGCGAGCGCAGGCCGCTCAAATTGCCAACCAGGCGTAAGGTTGGCCAGGTCAGCACGAAGACGACGTCGAGAGTCGAGTCAGAGACGTAGAGCAGGGGACCTTTGGTGTGTGAACTCATCCACGACGTGCGCCGCTCGGAACCGGCGACGAAGCGAGGCGGAATGGCGGCCGATGAAAGGTCTCGCTCAGAGTTCAGGGGCGAGTTGACCTGGGTCGGAATGCTCGTCGCGGCACCGCCGCAACCCGCCAGCAGCGCGACCGCACCGACCGGCCCCAGGGCACGCCCGAGATTAGCAGCAAACGGCGTGATCATGCCCCCGGGTTCGGACGGAGGAGTAACGGCTCCGTTCCGCGGAGCGTTTGGGCGCCAAAGATGTTACAAAGGCCGCTTCCATGACGACCCGCGCGCAGCCCGCGAAATCGTGGGAGGCCGCGTGGCGCCATCTCTTCCGGCACCTTAACGAGCCCTGCGAGCTGCGCCGAAACCCTATCGCTGCGAGTTTTTTCACTCGCAATGGCGCGACCGCGAGCGACGACGAGGCCGTACGCGCGATCCGTTCCGTGCTGCTCGAGGCGCTCGACGAGTGCGAACTGCAGCTGCGGTCGTCGGGGCGTTCCGAGCGGGCGCGCCGCCAACGCGCGATCGTCGAGTCGAATGTCCTGGAGCACTGCTCGGCTGCCGAGCTCGCATCCGAGCTGCACATCTCACGAATGCAGCTCTATCGCGAGCGACGCGCCATCTGCGAGCATCTGGCTAGAGTCCTCACCATTTCTTCAACCGCACGCACGCCCCGCGTCGCGCCGACGAGCAGTCCGCGGGCCGCAGCGCTCGCACAAGCGAAACACCTCATCGAGCAATGCCAATCGGAGAGCGCGCTCGCGCTGCTCGAAGATGTCGCGAGCGCGTCCGGCGATCCGCAGACCGCCATAACCGCGTTGTGCTCGATCGGCGACGTGCTCATCGCGCAACTCGAATTCGAGAAGGCGCGCCGGCGCATCGAGGCCGCGCAGCGATTGGTCCTTACCGGCGAAATGCAACTCGATGCGAGCTTCTCATTTTTGCGATCGTGCGTCGACCTGGTCGCGGCGCGCCTCGCTTCGCAGACCGGACGATCGAACGAAGCGCGGCGCACCTCGCGCCGCGCACTCGACCAACTGCTGGCGCAGCCTTTTGCTAACGAGAGCCAGCGCGAGATCGCCATCGACGAGTTGAGCGAAGCCGCAAGTCAGGCGCTCAGGCAGGGCCGCTTCAAGCAGTTCCGCGCGAATCTGTCGGCCGCAAACGCGCTCTTCGGCACGCTACGCGAACCGAGCCCGCGGCAAAAAGCGCGGTTAGTACTGCTGGCCGCGTTGCTTTACGAGGAAACGTGCGGCGCCGGCGAAGCCGCCGGTCGCGACGCCTGCAGGATGCTGGCGCACGCCCAAGAGATCGCGAACGAGGCGGGGCTGCCGCTGATAGCGGCCGATGCGGCGCTGTCCCGCGCCGGCGTTCTCGCCTTTGAGCTCGAAGATCCGAGCACCGCCATACGCGAAGCGATGCCGAGCGTCGAGTTTGCGCTACAGAGCGGCGACCGGCGCGCCATCGCCGACTTCTGCTCGTACGCCGCAGCGCTGAAGAATGCCAATCGTGCGTTCCGCGAAGCGCTCAAACTCGCCGATCTCGCCGCGCGATATGGCCGACTCGACGGCGGTCAAGAGGCGCTCGTGCATTCGGTTGTCGCGCAGGCATATTTCGGGCTCACCGAGTACCAGCTCGCCGGTGCGACCGCCGAAAGGGGGGTGGAGCTAGCATCGCGCACCGGCAATCAACGATTGATCGGCAGAATGCTGCAAATTTCCGCGCTCTCGCTTCACGCTCGCCGCTTGGCGCCGGCGAGCGAACGCATCGATCAAGCGATCGACGTCCTCGAACGCTTCGGCTGTTGGCACGCACAGCGGAGCGCGTATCGCGCGTCATCCATCATTACGGGCAACCGCGAGCACGCGCGGCGAGCCCGTACCTTGGCGCGAGTGTAGTTTACGAAAACGAAAACACCTGAGTCTGTAAGCATTTTTGCGTTTCTGTTTTCCGCGGCGGTGCGAAGCGAGCGGCCGCATTTAGGACAATTGCACTACAACGTGGCTCGAGCAGCGCAAGAATTCGGTCGCCCGCACCGGTCGCTATTTGGAATACCGCCAGCGCGCCGCCGAATTGAACGGCGACAGTAGCGGGCGATCGAATCCGCGCAGCCCCGCCGGGATTACGTCGATTTCGCTTAGCTGGCAAAGGAAATAATAGGGGACATCCTTCAGGACTTGGCGCTGGACGAATGAGTAATCGCGCAAGCGAGCCTTCCGGTCGAACACGGATACGGCATGTGCGAGGGCACGATCGACGGCCCTATTGCAATAATACGATGTGTTGAAGCCGTTCGGTGGCCGCTGGTTACATCCGAACTCCCACGAGACGTCCGGATCCCACGTCGATTCAAAATAGTAGAGCGCAACCTGATAGCGTTCGGAATAGAGCGGACCAGTCAATGAGAAAAAGCTCTGCCGGCTAAACCGCTGGCGCGTGACGTTGACGCCGATTGCGCGTTCCTCGGATGCGATGATCGTTGCCAACTCATCTTCTGCCTCAATGCCGGTGTAGTCGCTGAGCCGAATGTCGAGCCGGTGTCCGGCTTTCGAGCGAATCCCGTCTTGACCGATAAGCCAGCCGTCGGCCTGTAATAAAGCCGCCGCCGCTGCCGGCGCATATGGGATGTTTCCGGCGCGCCGGTCGTAGGCCCAGCCAAACAGACCTCGCATTCCCGTATTCGCATCGTAGAGACCGCGAAACGCCTTGCGCACCGCTGCAGGTCGATCGATCGCGAGCGCAAACGCTCGCCGCACGCTAGCATCGCCGATGATCGAATCGGAGAGATTGAAATCAAGCGAATACCCAAAGGGCACGGGCGTCACGACGATACGGCGATTGGGAATCTGACGCAGCGTTGCGATCTTTGAGGGATCGGCTAAGATCGTGGCATCGATTTCACCCGTCGAGAGCTGATTGACGATCGTTGAGGAGTCCGGGACGAAGCGAAGGTCGATTCGGTCTAAGGGCGGCCTGCCACGAAAATAGCTCGAATTAGCGAGCAGCGCTACGCGATCGCCGTGCGCCCAAGGGCCGAATCGATACGGGCCCGAACCGATCGGCGCTTCGTTGAAAGGGACGCGATCGAGGCTCGTATACTGCTCGAGAAGATGCGCGGGAAGAATCGGATAGTTGCTGTCTCCGCCGAGAAACGTCGACACGATCGGCGAATACGGCCTTCCGGTCATTACGACGACGGTGTATGGATCCGGCGTTTCCACTGACGATATTTGGTCGTAGCCGTAGCGGCTTGAAATGGCATCACGAGGATTCATCACGGCCCGGTACGTGAATGCGACGTCGCGCGATGTCAGCGGTACGCCGTCTTGCCACCGTATGCCGCGCCGTAAGTGAAACGTTATGCGAGTTCCATCGGCGGATATGCCGTGGTTCGCGAACGTCGGCACTTCCCTCGCGACGTCGGGCACGATCGTGCCATTTGCGTCGTAGTTCGTCAAATAGGAAAAGCCAAGAGCGCTGATCTCGTACGCAAAGACACCTTCCAAGTACAGTGGATTTAACGATCTCGGCTCCGCAAATGCGATAACGAGCGTGCTCGCTTCGGGACCGCGCGACTGCCCGCGCTGGTTCCCGCAGCCGGGCGTGGCAAAAATCGCGGCGGTGCTCACAACGATGCATGGGCGTTCGGATATACCCTCAAGGGTGGCATGCTCGTATTGCAGTGGAACGGTACGTCATGGACGCCGGAATCTTTTCCAGACAGCACTGCGCAGATCTATAGCGTGTCGGGAACCTCGGCAAACGACATCTGGGCAGCGGGGTATTACTATTGCGGTTCCTACTGCAATCCCGAGGCGCGGCTGTTTCATTGGAACGGTTCCCAGTGGAGCAAGATCAGTATCGAGCTAGGGCCGCCGTCAATAATTTCGGGCGTGTCGGCAGTTGCGCGCGACGACGCGTGGTTCACCGGTTATGGCCAAGTCTATCCGACATGGAAGAACTACATCTCCCGCGTCACGTTCCATTGGGATGGAAAGAGCTGGACCGACGTGGCGAATCCGGTTCAAATCAAACACGAGGTGCTCGACGGCATTTCGGCGGCGACGGCTTCAGATGCGTGGGTGGTCGGCCAGGGCGGCGATAAGGGCACGTTTACGATGCATTATGCCGCGCGGTAGCCGGACAGGCGTTTCGTCCGCGCGGAAATGCGGGTCGATCGGCGGCCCTCCTAAATTCGTGGGTTAGCGGACTTCCAAAATTGACCCCCGGACGTTGAAAATTGACCCACCCCGTGCCGACGCGATGAAGCGTTTGCGCGCCGGCAGATTTGCAACGGCTGTTCTGCTTGCTCTGGCTACCAGGCTCTCGAAGGGCGGGCGGGCGCTTACGCGGCTATCGCGACTTGTACGAACTCGTACCGAAACCGCTAAAACCGCAGCATGATACTCTCTAAATGCCATGTCTGTCACACCACCGTGCGAATTTTCCCGCAGAATGAAACAGCCTCTCGCTGCACCGCTGCGCGCTAACTACAGCTCGAAAGAAACGCAGCGGGAAGCGGGAATGAGCGACGCCTGCACACTGCCTGGTCGGTTTAGAGCGCGGGCGGGTTGCATGGAAGAAATGAAAGCGCACCATCGTGTTCCGTGCGAGTAGCCCTCCCCATCGAGCGCATAAAAAAATTGTCTGAATCGCTCTACAGCCGATCGCTAGGTAGATCGGCGCAACGAGTCGCTGCCCGGGCGCCGGCAATCAGCAAGGATCGGTTTTTTTGCCCGAGTCGGCGTTTAGCGCCCTGACGCGATTGGTATGAAGTTCCTGCACAACATCGCTGTGCTGTTATTAAAGGAGTGTAGCCATGTCCGTCGCTCGCGTTACCGAAATTAGCTCGGCATCACCGAACGGCTTTGAAGATGCCATAAGAGAAGGCATTTCCCGCGCGCATAAGACGCTGCGCGGCATTTCCGGGGCATGGGTCAAAGAACAGCGCGTCACGATTGACGACGGCCGGATCAAGGAGTATCGCGTGAACCTTCTCGTGACGTTCGTACTCGACGAATAGCTCCACTCCAGGAAGCGTTTCAAGAATTCGGCGAGTGACGCGCTGGCGGTGCCACTCCGGTATTCCAGCGTGCACGCGGTCCTGGCGAACGCTTTATGATACGCCGAACGCACCCTGCCAATCGGTTCAGGTTATCGCTTCGCGGCCCGAGCGGCCGGCAGACGCTGGAGGACGGAGGCGGGCATCGAAAAAAAGGCCTACGCATTAAGGGAAAAATCGGCGACGTTTCCGTACGCGCAGCTCGTTCGGCTGCGCAGTGCGCTTTGTTAAGCTCGAAGCAGCGCTTTGACACAACTTTAGCCATTTTTGCAACCTAAAGCCGGCGGCGCCGGTTCGGTCGAGTATGAAAATTCTCGTTATCGGTGCGGACGGCACAATGGGCAGCGCGGTCGTCGACGAACTCAAGCAACGGCACGAAATCGTCGCTGCGGGGAGGTCGCATGGTGAACATCAGGTCGACATCGCCGATCTCCAAAGCATTCGCAATTTGTTCGCAAGGGTCGGCAAGGTCGATGCGGTCGTAAGCGCCGCTGGGAGCGTACACTTCGGTCCGTTGCTCGAGATGACCCCCGAACAGCTTCAGGTCGGAATCGGCAACAAGCTAATGGGGCAGGTTCATCTCGCGTTGGAGGCGGCGACGCACTTGAACGCCGGAGGGTCGGTGACGCTCGTCGCGGGCACGCTCAGCAAGGATCCCATTCGGTACGGTGCGAGCGCCTCGCTCGTAAACGGCGCGCTCGAATCGTTCGTGCGTTCGGCCGCGCTCGAATTTCCCGTCGGAACGAGGATCAACGCCGTCAGCCCAACGGTACTACGCGAATCGATGGAAGCGTACGGCCCCTACTTTCCCGGCAGCGAAGGCGTTCCGGGCAAGCGTGTCGCCCTCGCCTTCGCCAAGAGCGTCGAAGGCGCTCAGACCGGTCAAGTTTACTACGTGGAGTAGCGGGCGATAGGCGAAGAAACCCTCAATATGCCAGTTTAGCCGAGGCGACGTTCGTACCGCCGCGCTGTAAGGCGATCGATCGGATGCGCCCGTGCGGATGCACCAGCAGCGTTGCGGACTCGCCGGAACTTGTCAAGGTACCGAGATCGACCCGGCCTGCAGCGGTGTGCGCGATCGCGTGCAATAGGCCGCCGGGCTTATCGGCGATGATGTAAATCCACGAGCCGTCTCGCGCATAAAGAATCTTCGCTGCGACGGGATTCGCGGACTCCGGGCTCATCGAGACGTGGTTGAAATGGCTATGGACCATGGTTACGAGCGCGACGTCTTCGGCCGCTAGCCGTTCACGGAGCACGAGCGCCTGCCACCCAAAGCCGAGAAAAGCCAGTGCGAAGGCCGCCGCAAGTGCGAAGGGTAAAAGGCTCGCTCGGATTTTGGGCCTCGGCTGCGGTCGTCCCGATTCGCGCAGTCGACGCTCCAACGCCGGCGATGGCGTCGCCAACGGTAATGCTGCGGCGAGCGAGGCCGCGACGCCTTGCGCCCGAGCGACGCGCTCCGCGCACTCGGAGCAAAACGCGATGTGACGTTCGACCTCGCGCGTCGCTTCGTCGTCGAGTATCCCAAGCGGATACAACTCCGCGCTTTCGCCAAGATGTTCGATCACGAGCGGGCCCCTTCGGCACTTGCCAGGTCCGTCTGTAATTTGCGCATCGCCATCGAGATGCGGCTCTTGATCGTGCCCAGCGGAACGCTCAGCTCGTGCGCGATCTCGACGTGGGTCTTGTTTCCATAGTACGCGAGTGTGAGCGCCGTGCGCTGTTCCTCGGGAAGCCGCCCGAGGGCGGCCTGCAACCGTTGCGTCTCGACGGGGTCGACCACCGGCGGATCGACCGATGTTACGGGCGCTAGGCGGGCCGCTTTCAACTCCCGAGCGTCTCTTCGCCCCTCGCGTCGAACCATCCCGAGCGACTCGTTGCGCACGCAGGTAATCAAGTACGCCTTTAACATCTCTCGGTTCCCCGAAAAACGGTTGGGGGAACGCCATACCCGCACGAGCGCGTCGTGCACGCAGTCTTCGGCGCGGTCGCTATCCGAGATCGAGTGGCGGGCAACGCTAAAAAACAGGCGCGACCACAATGCGTAGACTTGCTCGAGGCCCGACGGTCTGCGCGCGGCAAAGTCGTCGACGAGCTGGTCCATTTAACGGCTGACATACGGGCCTGTGGGTTTCACGACCTGGGTATGCCTCCGAAGCCGATTTTGGATGACACGACCCATCCGCCCATGCCCGTGGCGGCATATGCACCCAGATGAACGAGATCTTCACTGCCCTGCAGGGCACGCTGCTGGCCCTCGCGCTTACCGCCGGCGCCAACGCCGCCGTTCCGCCGCTGCTCCCGGCCGTCGCGACGGTTCACATCAAGGATTTCAAGTACGATCCGCCGGCCCTGACTATCCACGTGGGCGACCGCGTCACATTCGTCAACGATGACGACGAAGCGCACACGGCGACGGCGACCGACAAGTCGTTCGATTCCGAAGGGCTCGACACCGCCGCTACGTGGCAGCACGTGTTCGCGAAGCCGGGCACCTACCGCTATTTTTGCGAGCTGCATCCATACATGAAGGCGACCATCCTCGTACTGCCTGCGTCGAAGTAAAGGAGCCCAAACATGAAACGCGACGACTTTCTCAAACACGTTGCCTGGACCGGGACCGGTATCGCGTGGTCCTTGTCGAGCGGCGGCCTATTCAACGCTCACAAGGCACTGGCCGCGGATGGTGCCATTTCGTTCGTTCAAATCAGCGATAGCCACATCGGCTTTGCGCGCCCCGAAAATATGGACGTAACGGGAACGCTTCAAAAGACCATCGCGGCGATCAACGCGATGCCGGTGCAGCCGGCCTTCGTCGTTCACACCGGCGACGTGACCCATCTTTCCAAGCCCGCGCAATTCGATACGGCCAAGCAAATTCTCAGTACGCTCAAGGCTCCGCTCGTCGTCCTACCTGGAGAACACGACGTCATCGGCACGCCGGATGCATTCTTTGCGGCCTTTCGTCGAAGCGACGCCCCAAAAGGATGGTTCTCGTGGGACCAAGGTGGCGCGCACTTCTTGTCGCTCGTCAACGTCTTCAACTTCGAAATTGACGGGAAGCTCGGACCCGAGCAGATCGATTTTGTCGAGAAAGACCTCGCAGCGCAGAAAAACTCAACCCCAATCGTCGTCTTCGCTCACGTTCCGCTTTACGCGCTTTTTCCTCCGTGGGGCTGGACCACGGAAGACGGCTCGCGCGTCCTGGCGGCTCTACGCCGCTTCAACGCCGTAACGGTCCTTAACGGGCACATCCATCAGATCGTCCAGCACACCGACGGTAACATCCGCTTCGCAACCGCCGCGTCCACCGCGTATCCGCAGCCGGCACCGGGTACGGCGGACAAACCGGGCCCCTTAAAGGTGCCGGACAGCAAGTTACTTAGCGTGCTGGGCTACCGCAATGTCGAGATCGCGCGCAATGCTGCGACGGTCACCGACCACTCACTACAAAACTAGCTCCGACCTTTTTCATAACGTCACGTTATTGCTAACGATCAACGCACACGAACACGACTTGAAGGAAATTCAGATGAAAAGACCCATCACACTGGAGCCGTCTGCATGGCTATGGGGTTTGCGGCGTGCTCCCATAAGGCTTCAACCTAAACGCGACGCCACAACCCAGGCCATTGTTGCATTCATCGTCACCGCCGTACTCGGTCGTGCCATACAAATATCCGGCCGAGCCCATGGTTAAGCCGGCCATCGGATCCATTCCGTCCCGCTTTCCCGTGAAGCGATACAACACCGTCTCTTTGCCGACAGTATTGAGTTCGAAGACGGTACCGCAACCGTTGCGGTCCGCGCAATCGTAGCCGCCGCCGAACCCCGTCGTTCCAAAGAGATTGCCGGCCGGATCTTGAATCAGTCCGCCGAATGGACCTGCGCCGTCCGCTCCACCCGTAAAATTATACAGAATGGTTTCGTGACCACGCTTGTCGATTTTGAAGACCACTCCATCGTAGACTGTTCCTCCGGTGTCGGTCGTTCCGTACAAGTCACCATCCGAACCTCGAAGCAGTGTGTCATCCGGGCCCTCACCGCCTGCGGCGTTGTCGAATCGGTACAAGATCGTTTCATGGCCGCGCGGATCAATTTTGTAGGCGATTCCACATACATAGCCTATAGGACAGCCGGGCGAACCGCATTCGCTCGTCGTCCCATATAAGTTCCCGCGGCGGTCGCGCACGACGCCGCCATACGGAACGCAGCCATCGGCGCCTCCGGCGAACGCGTACAGCACCGACTCGTGGCTTTTAGTATCAATCTTAAAGACGATTCCACACCCGGCACCGTAGCAGCCGGTACCGCCGCCGGCTTCAGTTGTTCCGTAGAGGTTGCCGGCTGCGTCTCTTAGCAAGCCCGCATAGGGATACTCTCCATCGGCGTAGCCCGTGAAAGTGTGCAACGTGGTGACTCGATCGCGGGCGCTGAGCTTGTACACGGTGCCCTTATGCATTGGTCCGCCTTCATTGGTGGTGCCATAGAAATTTCCGGCGGAGTCGTTCACGAGGGCGCCGTCCGGATAAGCTCGCTGACCGGCCGGCAAATGCGTTTCAAAACGATACAACACCGAATAGTTGTCGCTCGCGTCTATTTTATAGATTGTTCCCGAATCGTTGGATGCCGTATGGGATACCACATCGTTACTGCTGCCCCCGGCGCGCGTCGTGCCGTAGGCGCTCCCATCGACGAGAAGCAGACCCGCAGCGGGTTCGGCGCCATCGCGACCGTCCTCGAACGTATGTAGGACTTGAAATGACCGCGTCCCGGTTGCGTGAGTATCGAGCGTTCGGCCGATCGGGGACATCACACCTGAACCGCTCGGGCTAGAGCAAGAGTCGGCAGCGGCAGACACTAGCAGAAGAACAGGCACAAAGATCAAACGCTGCATCGTCAGCCCTCTTTCTACAGCTGCTGTTATGGTTAAGCTTACCCGGACGCATTCGAATGTCAAGATCGCTGCCGCTCAATCGAGACCTCGATGCCCGCACCTCGTGAAGCGCGCGCACCGGCAAGACGAGGGCCGGAAACGATCTCGACATCATCCGGATGTTGGAACATCCTAAACCGCCGACGAAACGCTGAAAAACTGTGGGGACAAGGCTAGCAACGTCGAAGGTGCCAAAGCCATGGTAAAGCTGTCGGGGACTCGTCGGAACGGACAGTGACACAGTTTATTTTCTATTCGAGTCCATGGGTGCTTCCGAGCGTGATGCTCGTCGTATTGGCGCTATTGATCGAGCTGCCGTATCGCATCGGAAAGCTGCGTGCTCCCAGGCAGCTCGTGAAGGACGACGCCTGGAACGTAGTGCACGCCGGCCTCCTCACTTTGGCGAGTTTCGTCCTGGGCTTATCGTTCGCCCAGTCCTCCGCGCGTTTTGATGGCAGGCGCGCGCTCGTCGTGAGAGAGGCGAACGCCATCGGGACAACTTGGCTTCGTGCGGGTCAACTCGACGCAGCTACAGAGCCGCGATTTCGGCAGATCTTGACCGATTACACCGCCACGCGACTGAACGCGTACGAAGCGCCCAGCGCAGCCCCGGAATTGTACCGCCAGGCAATCGCACGGAGCGCACGGGATCAAACCCTGCTCTGGTCGATCTCGTCATCCGCGTCGCGCGCGCACAGATCGAGTCTTGGACTATCGTTGTTGATGCAGGCGCTCAACGATACGATCGACGTCTCGGACGAGGTGCTCCAAGCCGTGACGAGTCATGTGCCGACGGCTATCGTGGTCCTTGCGTTGACGTTGGTGGCATTGGGCACGCTTGCGACCGGCCTCCGCTTTGCGCGCGATAACTCTCGGCCGCTCGTATTGAGCGCCATTTACGTGCTGGCATACGTAATTGTCATCGAAATGATGGTCGATTATGATCGGCCGGGCAACGGGTTCGTAACCATCAACCTGAACCCGATGAAACGACAGCTGCTATTGATGCAAGGACGTCCCGACCTAGACTTCGCGCAGCCTAGTAAATGACGGTGATGAGCGGTCTTGGCAACGGTGCGCTCGCGCCTCGACGCCTTCGCCGCGGGTTTTCGCGTTTTGAGGCGAGCTCGTCCCGCTTAATTACGGCGAGCGACGGATAATCTTCATCCGTCTGGGGAATGGCTTTATGACTTGGGCGTTGAGGATTCTAACGCACGCTGAAGATGAAATCTCTCCTCCTCGAGGTGCCGTAAAGGCGATAATCGCACGTGCTTTGGTCAACGCTTCCATTGACCGAACCGTCCACCGCGGCGGGCGCGCGTGCCCGATCTAGGAATTTCGTGGTCGCCATATATTTAGTTCCACCCTTCTAAGTGTTGCTTTGTTTCTTCGAACCTAACTACCCGAACCGGTCGACGACGGTTTCAAGAAAAGGGTGAGAAAATCGCCGAAAACGCCGCGACTTTTGGCGTTCTGCCTTCCCGATGTTAAACCAAACGCAAGATGCTCGACATCCGACGGCAAAACGGTAGAGAGATGTCACGATCCACTCTACGAGTCCATCGGTAAACATTACCAACGCCGTTCCCTGAGAGAGGTTGACTTGGATGGGGTTTGGGTTTGGCTCCGGCGCTGTTTCCACGCCCATTAGCGCCGTCGGGAAACGGTTAAGCTCCGCCTGTCTCTAGGTGGTTCGCAACCCCGTATTGCTCCTTACCGTGCCCGAACCTAGAATCGGGGAGCGACGCTTCTGTAACGCGCAAATTTGGCTGCCATGCCCTTCGCATCCAGACACGCTCCATTGGATTCATGCGGGCCCCTCTTTTGTGGAAATGCGGTTGGCATGTGCGTCCGCCGCGGTCACGCTTGATCGTCTTCGGCTGTGCGGTTGGGAGAAAGACGTGAGGCGACTTCTCGGTAAAGGTGTCGCATTGCGTCGTTGAGCAGCGCGGAGATTCGGAACAAGCCGTCTCCCGAGATGCGCAACGCCATCCATGGCGTTCCCTGATGTCGTTGCACCAACACGTAGGTTTGGTTGCCCGCAGCATAGATTACGAATTGATCGGATTCGGCGATTTGTTCGAGGTCTTCGAAGTTCGATTGATCGATCTGCGCGTTAAAATGCATTGACTTCGCTCCGTTTGCGACGTTGGGACCTCTAGAATCTCGAGCCGACCCTCCAGTCGGCGCCGTTGCAAATGTCCTCGATCTGCTCGAGGCTTAGCCGGCGGAAGGTCTTGCTACCATATATGAAGTCCTCACCGGCTTCTGTCGCGTCGTAGCGCGCCTTCGCACCGGAATTCAGGGGCGGGCGTTGCTTTAAAATGTGGTTCTTGAAGTTGACGCGATACGCGAGGTCCTTTGCAAACAATACAATCTCACCGCGTCTATTCATATAGCCGCCGTAGACCGCTTCCGATCGCTCCGGACAATCCAGTCCCCGGACAGCACCTTTAATCGTTAGCGTGGCAATCTGCGAGGAGCTATGTGTCATGGCTGACGTCAGAACGTAAAAAGGCAACGAAAGGTTGCACTCAACCCCGCCAAACTTGACCTTATGCGGCAAAGCGCGGATCGGTAAAACAGCCGGTCTCTATTGCACGCTGCAGGCCCGACACAAGTAGGGCCTTGCGCGACTCTTTTGAGAGCACACAACTTGCGCCCGCGAGGTGACAGTCGCGGCCCCACGCAGGCCTTGCGGCTCCGGTATAGACCACGATGACGCACCCTGGTAAGACGAAACGCAGCTGACGCAACAGCTCTAGCGCGTCGACTTCCTGTCGATCGATGTCGGCAACCAGAACGTCGGGCGCCAGTTTCCCTAGGGCCGCGACATCGACATTGGCAACGACCGTGAGGCCAACCTCGCCGGCGCCTTCGAGTGCGGCGCCAAGCAGGGGAATATCTTTGGGATCGACGGCGGCCAGACAACAGACGCGGGCCATATTTATTACGCTTTCAGGTGGACGAGACGTCCTCGCACATAAGGAAGAACGTTTTAAGCATACTATCCGCGGGAGAAACTAACCATCGTGAAAAACTCCGTTATGATCGGAGTTGGTCTGAATGCAGCTATTAACCGACTTTGTGCCGAAGTCGGATCCAGCGTTTCCAATCATCAATGCGATTCTTCGCGTCGTGCCGGCTTCGCGCTGGTCATTTGCGCGCCTGATGCCCAGCGGAGAATTAACCGGTCTCTTGCTCGGCGCTCCGGAAAACGGCGGAGAGCTGTCGCGGCTCTCGGACGAGTTCAAGCGCCAGCGGGCAAAAGCGGCAAGGGGTCCTCGCATCGCTGCCACGCTTGGTCCTCTCGGCGACTTTGAAAGTGGCGTCACGCTGTTATTTGCCGATGCCAAGGCCAGCTTCGGGATCCTCACGCTCCTGCGTACGAGCGAGCTGGGACCGTTCACCTCGAGCGAAATCAGCGTCTTGGCCCTATCCCTCGACGCGACGTCCGAGCGCCTTTGCGCGCTACGCTTAGACCCTCACAAGCGAGCCCGGCGCGCTCTCGCGGCCGAGGAGTGCCGGCCGGATGCAACGTCGATTTCTGAACCTGAAGCCTCCGGCGAGTCGTTTTACCTACTCGACCGCGATCTCCAGATCGTGCTCGCGTGGACGACCGAGCAGCAACGCCGTGTCGCGCTTACCGGGCTGCGCACGCGAATTGCCGATCGTCTGCCTCGAGTGCTCGAAGAGGCCGTCCGAGAGCTGATCGCCGGTTGGCGCAGCGACTCCGGCAGCCAAAAAACGGGCATAGCGCATCCGGTCCCGTTTTTAGTCGTGCGAACGCAGCCGATGTCAGGCCCCGCGGGACTTTTCATCGGCGTACGGATCGACCGCTTCAAACCCCCGAGGTCGCTTAGTGGACCGGCCGCCCGCTTCCATATCTCCCCCCGTGAGCTGCAGGTGCTGGCGATGTTGCTCGATGGTGAGAAGCTCGAAGCGATAAGCAGAAAGCTGCATATCGCCCCTTCAACCGTCCAGCATCACGTGACCAGCATGGTCGTTAAGACCGAAAGCCGGAACCGCACCGAGCTGATCGCTCGGGTGCTGGGGTGGGAGAATACCGCCGAAATCGGGCGCTTTTCACGATAGCGCAGTCCGCTCTCTCTGCGCTACGATGAGACGGCCTAACGAGCGTAGAACCTGCAAGCATCACTTTCACCGATTCAAAATGGAGAACCTTTGACGTCGCGAACTGCATCCAGCTTCATGGGCAAGCGCGCGGATCGATTTTATAGCAGCCTTAAAGGTTTTGGACTGCTCGGAATCCACCTCGGCGCCCTGGCGATCTTCTGGCCGGGTGTCTTTCAGTGGTCGGCCTTTGCGGCCGCGGCCGTCGTATTCTATGCCACCGTAGCTTTAGGCATTTCGCTTTGCTTCCACCGTGCCCTTACCCATCGCAGTTTGCGGCTCTTTAAGTCGTTCGAATACGTGCTGGCGATTTTCGGCACGCTCGCGCTCCAGGGCGATCCGATCCGATGGGTGGCGGTTCACCGCAAGCACCACGCGCATGCCGATCAAGAGGGCGACCCGCACAGTATTCTCGGCGGGTTCAGGTGGGCGCACCTGGACTGGGTTTACCGGCACAATATCGCGCTGCCGACAGACGAGGAAATGCGTCACTTTGCGCCAGACCTCTACGCGCAGCGATTTTATCGGGCGCTCCAGTACCTCAATATCCCGCTTCAAGTAGCGCTAGGACTTGGGCTCTTTGCGCTCGGCGGCTGGTCGTGGCTTATTTTGGGCACCTTCGTGCGACTGGCCATTAGCTATCATTCGACGTGGCTGGTGAACAGCGCGTCGCACATGTTGGGCTATCGCAACTATCAGACGAGTGACCGATCGACTAACTGCTGGTGGGTTGCAATCATTTCATGGGGCGAAGGTTGGCACAACAATCATCACGCCTTCCCGTTCTCGGCACGCCATGGGCTACGCTGGTTCGAGATCGATATGACGTGGTGGCACATACGGGTTCTCGCAATGCTTCGACTCGCGGACCGAATCAAGGTTCCGAGCGAGTCTATGCAACAGCGGCTTCGCTCTCACTTTTAGAGTTAAGGCTCGTCGTATCCGCGGTGTGTAGTGCGGTAAGATCCTGGCGGAATCGGTCGCGCATCGCTTCGGCACCGAGTTGCGTTTGGGCTCTCGTCCCGGTTCTTTAACCTTCGACGGTTTACCGTGATCGCGACGCCGCGGTGGCGTTCGCGAAGATCGTGCACTTAGAAGCGCCTGCCGCAGAACCGGCCAGCTCAACATATCGGATCATGTTCGAAGAGCAATCGCTGGCTCGCCGAGGCAGTAGCGCTGTTCTGCATGGAATCCCGATCCAACAGAGCAGCGTTTTCGCATTTCTTAGAGACGAGATGCCTTGCATCGGGAGCGGATTTGTGAGACACTGCATGCCACAGCAAGCGCGATCTTTCGAGTGGTCGATAAGTAGCGCCGCCGAAAGATAGGTCAATATCTTCTGTTTTTTAGATCTCCTCCGCAGGCCGCCATACTTCGTGCGCGGCTATTCCCGTGGCTTTAGCTCGTTGCGACATCTTCGCGAGCGCTCCAAGCGGGAGTGGCGAGGTAACCTCCGCTCTGCATTGCTCTTGACTCCGACTCGTGAGTCAGCGCTGCAGATTGCGCAGCGTCTCGGGCCAAGCCCCCGCTAAATCGGAGAAGGGAAGTTCGTCATTCCACGACGCAACCGAAATCGCAAGGATCACCCGCGCCCCGCGAAAGCCAAGGCCGTGAAGGACACAAAAGAAGCGCCCTTGGAGGTCTTTGGCAGTATCCGTCAGGTTTTTCCCAGCACGACGTTTTCCGTCGAGCTGAATAACGGCCATACCATTTTAGCGCATATTGCCGGCCGTTTGCGCCGGCATCGCATCAAGATTCTTCCAGGCGACCGTGTCGAGGTCGAACTTTCGCCATACGATTTGACGAAAGGACGCATCGTTTACCGCTATCGCGCCGGCGAGGAACGCCGGTCGTCCGAACGGACGGCCACCGAGACTTAAGGAGGCTCAAATGTACACCGAGGAGACCCTTAGCTGCGTCGAGTGCGGACGCACGTTCCCCTTCACCGCTAACGAACAGGAGTTCTTTGCAAGCAAAGGATTCACGAACAAACCCAGCCGATGCAGCGATTGTCGCGCAGCGCGTAAAGCCGCCACCGGCGGTCGGAGCGCAGCCAGAGGCGGAAGCTACGGCCAACGCGAGACGTTCAAGGCTACCTGCAGCCAATGCGGCGGCGTAGCGGAAGTTCCGTTTCAACCACGCGGCGACCGGCCGGTCTACTGCCGGGACTGCTTCGCAGCGCGCCCGAGTTACCGTTAAGCCGGCGACGGCGGAGCGTGGAGGCTTAGCTTACCCTCACTCTAAACGCGCCCGACGCGCAAATTTCGGTGATGCGTTCGTGGCTTAGTCGCAGGAACTTCACATTGGCATATACGAACGGCTCGCCCGCGTCGGCCGCCTCGTAATGCGCCTGTGCGGCGGAGTTGAGCGACGGGCGCTCACGCAGCGTCTGGCTCTTGAAGTTCACGCTGTAGGCGCAACGTTCTGCAAAGAGACTCACGTCTCCGCGAGCGTTGGCGTAGCCACCATAAATCGGCTCTGACGATTGGCTGAAGAGGCCGTTCTTGCTTTTGCGAGCGATTTCTAAAACGGCAATTGGTGCTCGCGGAGTTTCCATATCGGATGAAGATATTCGCCGTTGCGGCCGATTCGGCCTCGCTAATCAAGCAACGTTGTGCTTGGTAGTGCCAACTCCCCGACTCTCCTCAGCCGATAGCCTAAGCTATCGCACGCTAAAGATGGAGTCTCTGCGGCGCGAGGTGCCGTAAAGGCGGTAACCATGCGAGCCAGCGCATCTAAAATAAACGACGCCATTTACCGGAGGGCGTCCCGTTTCGCTGTCGGACTCGTTCGCCGAACACGACGGCTCTACGGTCCGACGTGTGGGCTCGTCGCGCTGCTTCGCCCTGCGTCTTTCCGACGAAGCTGGCGCGTACCGAGCCACCTCGTCTGGCGGCGTAATCCCCGCCGGGACGGCGTTCGATGTAGAAATTCTGATCGGTACGGGGCATTGATTTCCTCAGTTCTTGATCGCCGGGCTTGCACCGAACGGCCGCTGAACGTAGCTATACTTCTCGCCGCAGATGCGGCAAACGTTGAGAGGGTTTCCAAAATGCTCGTGCGGTGGAAACACCTTTACTTTGTGTTTTGGACGCGTCGTGGCCTTTGCTGTTGGGTTGATTGTTTAACGATCCTTGCTCCCGAGGCGGAAGCGCCGCGCATTCTAAGATTGGAAGCGCCTTAGTCTTGTTCGCGCCTTGAGCAAAAGAGCCTATCGGAGCTCTCCTCATCCCACGGCTGGCGATCCCGGAATGCAGCCTTTTTTGCTCCTGTCGGGTACGAGGGGTTGATTCGGAGAGGGATTTATGAGACACTCCTTCTCGTCCTCAAGCGCGATCTTTCGAGTGGTCGATAAGTAGCGCCCATCGAAAGACAGGTAAAAGATTTCCACTTTCTCAGAACTCGCGCCGATGCCGACATTCTACGCGGCATTCGAAGAGCTTTACCCTAATGAAATCCTCACCCACCCAGCGATGACTATTTCCGTTGCGGCGGAGCCGCTAACCATTTTAGCCCATGTCGCCGGCCGTTACGCCGGCATTCACATCAACACTCTCCCAGCCGACCGCGTGGACGACGAAGTTTCGCCATACGTCATCGCGGGGAGAGGCACGCCGGTCGTAGTTGCGGCCGGCAACAACTGAGTTAGGAGACTCAAAATGTATACCGAAGAAACCCTCACCTGCGTCGATTGCGGACGCGCGTTCCCGTTCACCGCAAGCGAACAAGAGTTCTTTGCGAGTAAAGGATTCACGAACAAACCCGGTCGATGCGGCGATTGCCGTGCGGCGCGTAAAGCGGCCGGTGGCGGCCGCAGCGGACCAAGTCGCGGCGGCTACGGTCAGCGTGAGATGTTCAGGGCCACCTGCAGCCAGTGCGGCGGCGTAGCGGAAGTTCCGTTTCAGCCGCGCGGCGACAAGCCGGTCTATTGCCGCGACTGTTTCGCAGCCCGGCCGAGTTACCGCTAGCCCATTGAGCGCTCGCCTGCATGTGCGGATCAACCGCATTGGACTGCTCGGCATTCATATTGGCGCGTTACTGGCGCTGTTGCCACGCACGTTTGATTGGAGTGGACCGATCGTCGCGGGCGCTCTGCTCTACCTTACTGGCGCACTCGGCATCACGCTATGTTATCATCGGTCGCTAACACATCGAGGGCTTCGCATGCGAAAGCCGCTCGAGTACGCGCTGGCAATCCTTGGATCGCTGGCGTTGCAAGGCGATCCTATTCGCTGGGTGGCCACGCATCGTAAGCATCATGCGCACTCGGACGGCGAGGGCGATCCGCACGGCCGCAACGTGGGCTTCCGTTGGGCGCACGTCCGTTGGCTGATCGAAGCCAATGACGCGCTACCGACGCCTGAGGAGCTGGTGCGATACGCGCCCGATCTTCATGCACAAAAATTCTACCGTGCGCTGCAGTACCTCCAGGTGCCGATGCAGCTCGCGCTTGCAGCGCTCTTGTTCGCGGCCGGCGGCTGGACGTGGGTCGTCTGGGGCATCTTCGTGCGGCTCGTAGTCAGCTATCACGCAACCTGGCTGGTCAACAGCGCTGCTCATTCGAACGGATATCGAACGTATCGTACGGGTGATCTCTCAACAAACTGCTGGTGGGTGGCGCTGATTTCGTGGGGCGAGGGGTGGCATAACAACCATCACGCATTCCCATATTCCGCCCGACACGGGTTGCGTTGGTACGAATTCGATCCAATCTGGTGGAACGTAAGGATACTGGCCCTTCTGCGGCTCGCCGATCGCGTCCGAATCCCAACCGCAAAGGCCCAACGACATGGCCTCGAAGCTTAGTGCTTCCCGCAAGCCTAAACGCGCGCAACGAAATGCGTGGGGCATCGCGCGACTCGCGGCGTACACCGGCGACACGACGACGCGGCTCAAGAAGATCACGCAGCAAAGCGGCATCATCAGCATAACCTACTCGGCAATCACTCCATAAGGTTTCGTCACGGCATGGAAAGTGCGATTGTCAATACCGATCGTTCGTGCGCCTATGCTCGTGCTAAACGCGCTCGGTTGGCGCCCTTTTCGCTCGCAGTCGCGCGAAGGTTGGCGAAGACGAGCGCGTGGCCGATAAGATACGCCGGCACGAGAACCTGCGGAATGATGGACCAGGGCAGCATCGCGATAGCGGCCGACCCGGCTCCCGCATGAATGATCTGCAGCGGCGAACCGTTTGCAGATAGCAACCCCAGCGTTACGGCTGTGACGAGGTCCAGAGCGCCGAAGACGTTCCACCCCAGAACGCGGACGTCGCGCGGGTTTCGCGCCGCCAGGCGCGCGACGGGAAGGGCAAAAAGGCCCGTGACGATGTCGCCGATCCCCGCAGAGTAGGGAAACGGCCCGCTCATCCGGCCCGCGGCGGCGAGGAAGAGAAATAGGACTCCGAGCACGCGCAAAACGTTGAGGCCAGCGATGAGCGGCACCGGGATAGCGAGCATCGCGGAACGACACGCCGCAGACGTTGCCGCAAGCGCTGCCGCCACCAGGGGCAGCACGAAAATTGCGAGCAGAACGAGCGGTGAGGCGTTGATCGCGCCCGAGAGGGTAGCCGCGATGGCGAGGGCGATCCATACGCCGATCCCCGCGCCCAATACCAGGCGCAGACCCAGACGAATCGGCAGCGAGCCGAGCAGCGCCGAGAATACTGCGCCCGCGGTACCTGCGACCGCCAGGGCGCCAAAAATATCGAGCATGGGGTTCCTCCGGTTCTCAAAGAAAATGGCGTTACTTGTGTGACGCAAGCGACCATATCATATTGACTTGCGTGATGCAAGTAGCTACGCTGGAGGCATGCGACACGCCAGCTTGGCCGCCCAGCCCTGCCCGATCGCTCGCACGCTTGACCTCGTGGGAGAGTGGTGGACGCTGCTCATCGTTCGTGACGCCCTGCTCGGCGCTCGGCGGTTCGAGGATTTCAAAGCCACGGGCATCGCCGACAACATTTTGTCGGCCCGTCTAAAGAGGCTCGCCGACGCCGGAGTCCTCAAACGCCGGCGCTACCAGACGCATCCCGAGCGCTGCGAATATCTACTTACCGAAAAGGGCTCCGCACTCGCACCGGTCGTGCTCGCACTGCGTGCCTGGGGCAAGCGTTTCACGAAGGGCCCCGACACGAGTCACATCTTCCACAAAGACTGTGGCGGCAGCGTCGAACTAGGCGTTCACTGCGCGCGATGCGATCGGGAAATAGAAAAAACGGAGATCTCCGCCGCGCCCGCGACGCGAGCGGGCGCATAGCTCTAAAAAGTCGTCTGCGAAACCCAGTCGTGTTTTTTAATGTCGAAGCTCTTCTTGAGGCTGGACAGCCCCGTCAAAGCGCCCCGACAGTTCTGCTGCTGAGACCGTCGCTGCCGATGAGATACGAAGAGTATAGCCCATCGCCACCTTCCACTCATCGTCCATCATTTCATAGCATTCGCAGGCTGCTGATTCAAGACCGGCACGGTTGTGGATTTTGATATGTCCGCGCGAATACGAAATAAAGCCTGCGGCCTGCAACTCCGCTTCAGCCAATGCGACGCTGGCACGCCGCACGCCAAGCATTTGTCCGAGAAACTCTTGCGTTAGCAGCAACACGGCACCGCCTACGCGATCGTGCGCCATTAGGAGCCATCGCGCACAACGCTCGGTTGTCGGATGCAAAGCATTGCAAGCGCTGAGTCGGCCTGAAGCCATTATCACGGCTTGCGCATAACGCAAGGCGAAGGCCTTGAGCTCAGGCTCTCTTTCGAGGGCCGCGCGAAACGTTTCGACCGGAATGCACATTGCACCGTCTGGTATTTGGACGATGCTTCGCTGGTTTATGCTGGCTTGGCCAAGAACAAAGGCTAATCCGGTCATGCCTTCGCGCCCGATAATTCCGATTTCCGCCGTATCGCCGTTTGACATGTCAAGAACAACCGAGACGATACTGTTGATGGGAAACAGTACTCGGTCCGCGACCGTCCGGTCATCGTTGATTAGTTCATTATGCTTTAGCGATACGCTCACGAACGGCGGCTTCAGCGCTTTGATGGCGCGCTCCGAGAGATGGTCTAAGAATAAGTTGCCCGTGGAATGGCGCCCTACGGTCGCCTCCGGCATCGAGGTACTCGTCTCTGCCGGTGCATAGAATCCCGGCGACTGAGCGGTTACTCGATGAGGGTCGGGCCAGAGGTCTATGAGAGACCGGCCCACCGGCGCAAATGACGTTACGAGATGCGGTCGAGAAAAGACCCTTCTGCGCCATTGGCCGCTTCTCCCGGAGGGCGGGAGCGAGAGCTGAAGCCATATGCGCGGAATCGCGCATATGGCGCTATCGGCGGTCGGGTGCTCTCCAGCGTTATGCAAAATATCGTACAGAAGACGCCCCCCCCCGAAGCTATCATTTTAAGAATAAAGCGTGAAAGTGGAGGGGGTACGCGTGTGAAGAATGGTCGGAGCTCCGGCACCGTAGTCATGGTCTTCAACGGTGAGTACGACATCGCGTCGAAGGAGCAGGTGCGCACGGCCTTTGATGCCGTCTTGGAAGCGCCACGCGTCGCTTTGGATTTCAGCGACGTAACGTATATCGACTCCTCGATTATTCACGAACTAGTGCGTCTGCACAATGCTCGCGCGGCGGCGACATTGGAACGCGAGGCGGTCGTGATGCGTAATAGCAACCTTCTCAGGATCTTTGAGCTATTGAACCTGGCATCGGTCTTCCGCGTTGTCGAAAGTTTGGACGAAGCCGTCGGCAAAAATGGAGAAGACATTACCGTGCAGTACGCTTCCGTGTTCAACGGTGCGGCGCACGCCAACGGTGCGGCGCACGCCAACGGTGCAGCGCACGCCAACGGTGCAGCGCACGTCAACGTTGCCATCAAAGACGCGGGAGCGGGGATGGAGTAGCCGGCTTCCTTTCGGTGCTCGAGGTGGCGGCAAAACTCGCGCGGATCGAATAGTTCGAGACGTCCGCCCTCGATGAGGCCGCCTGCCATCGGCGCAGCCTTTACGATCGCCGCTGCAGTTCACACCCTTATAGTGTTTTGTCGTTCCCCGCGCCCTAGGAAGATCTCGAGAGCCGCCAGACCTTCCTCGAGCCCGAATCGTCCGTAGCCAATGCGGAAGCGATCGGCCGGAGCCGGCAGCAGGTCCGAACGATAAATCGATGCGGGCAAAAGAAACACGCCCGCTTCCTCCACCAAGTGCGTGCAGAACGTTTCCACGCCTTCCGGACCTAGATAACGCGGATACGCCACGCAGCTCCCGTCCGGTTCGTACCATTCGAACAAATCCGCATGCCGCGAGAAGAATGCGCTCAGCGTCTGAAGATTTCGCCCGGTCAGCTCTCGATTGCGACCGAGAATTTGTTCCCGGGCCTTGAGCGCGATCGACGCCAGACATTCGCTGGGCGCGGCATTGGTGATCGAAAGATAACTCTTTAACAGCGCCATTTGGTCCAGTGTCTGGCGGTGGCGGCATGCGATCCAGCCGACGCGTAGACCCGGAAGTCCATACGACTTCGAGAGCACGTTTAGCGAGAGTGCCCGCTCGTACAAGTCCGCGGCCTGCGGTAAGCGTTTGAGCGGATCCCGCTCGATTCCACGATACACCTCGTCGCTGAAGAGAAAGATATCGCGCTCCCGGCAGATCGAAACGATCGCCTCGAAGGACTCCCGTGAGGCGATTTTACCCGTCGGATTGTTCGGGAAGTTCACGGCGATCAGACGCGTATTCGGCCTGAGCAGCGATCGAAGGTGATCGACGTCGAAATCCCAATTGTTGCTTTCGTCGAGGAGCAAGCCGCTCACGTCGCAGATGGAGAGCGGCAGGCTTTCCATGGACTGGTAGTTCGGCACCGTAACGACGGCATGGTCGCCGGAGCGAAGGAGCGCCAACATCGCGCAATAGATGCCCTCTTCCGCGCCGGCGAAGCTAAGGACGTCGTCGGGGTGCACGGTGTCGTAGGTCGCCGCAATGGCCTTCCGCGTTCGCGGCGTGCCTCGCGTCTCGACGTACCCGAGACGCAGCTTCTCCCAGGCGGTCCTGTCCTCGGCGTCCGCGAGCTCGAGGAGCTCGTCGAGCGGCAGGCTCTCCGCGTCGGAAGCGGTCAGGTGGTATTTAGCCGCAAACTCCCACTTGCTAAAGTACGTCTCGAGTCGAAACTCTGGAAGCGGCGATTGCACCGCCCGAGCGGGCCCCATCTTACACGTCATTTCGACTACAATCCTCGGCGGGAACGGACGCGTCGCTTTCGATCAAACCCTCGGATCGCAGATCCGACCAGAATGCGGCCGGAATCCGCGTATCGAGCGACGTGTAGTCGGCGAGGACCTGCTGCGGATTCGCGCAGCCCACGACGAGCGCAACCGCGAGGTCCGGCGCACTCGAGAACTGCAGCGCGGCCGTGCGAAGGTCCACGCCGTATCGCGCCGCGACCGCGCGCAGCCGGTCGCGCTTTTCGATTGCCCAGGCGGGAATCTGGTAGTTGTTCCTGCCGTAGTTGAAGCGCGCACTGCCGCTGATGAAACCCGCGTTGAGCGCGGAGCCGACGACAAACCTCATTCCGCGCTCGCGTGCCTTCGGAAAGACCTCGCGAACCGCCCTCTCGTGATCGATCAGCGAGTATTGACGCGCCAAGAGGCATACGTTTGCATCGGCGACGTCCATCAGCTTGAGGAGCGGCTCGGGCGAGTTGACGCCGAGTCCCCAGCCCTTGACCACACCCTCTTCACGCATCTGGCTGAGCGCCGGAAACGCGCCTTTACGTGCGATCTCGAACTGCTCTTCCCAGGGTCCCGGCAACCACGGATTATCCGGCGAGAGATCATGAACGAAGACGACGTCCAGCGCGTCGACGCCCAAGCGCTGCAGGCTGTCTTCGATCGAACGCTTGGCGCCGTCGGAAGTATAGTCATACCGGAGATTGTTCGGCGAGGGCGTGAACGGAAAGTAATCCTTCGCGTTGTTGTCGCGCGACGCCATGAGCAGCTTGCCGACCTTCGAGGAGAGGACGTATTCGTCGCGCGTCTGCTTATGCAAAAAGTTGCCGAGACGCCGCTCTGCCAGGCCGAGACCATACCACGGCGACGTGTCGTAGTAGCGGACCCCGGCGTTCCAGGCCGCCGCGATCGTGGCGTCCGCAACCTCGTCCGTGACGTAGGCGAACTCGTTGCCGAACGGCACGCCGCCGAGGCCGAAGGTTCTGCCGGCAAAGATTTCAGATACGTTCATGTCTTTAGCCCGTGCCCCCTAACGCCGGCGCCCGGATGCGCCGCTAGGATGTCACACTTTTGAGGGCAGTCCCGTCTCTACTGCATGAAAGCGCTTCGCCTGCACAAGCCGGGCATCGACGGACTCGTTTACGAAGACATGCCTGACCCGACGCCTGCAATCGGGGACGTCTTAGTGAAAGTCCACGCCTGCGGAATCACGCCCACGGAGCTGGACTGGCCGCTCTGGACGGATCGGCTAGGACATAAGCGCGATTACATCATACCGGCGCACGAGTTTTCCGGCGTCGTCGCCGCCGTCGGTTTTGGCGCCCCGGAGGCGGCCGTCGGCGGCGAGGTCTACGGTCTCATCGACGGTCTACGCGATGGGGCGGCGGCGGAGTACATCGCCGTCGAGGCGCGCTGCCTCGCGCCCAAGCCCAAAACGCTCGACCACGTGCACGCCGCTGCCCTGCCGCAGGCGGGATTGACGTCGTGGCAAGCGCTCTTCGATCACGGCCGGTTGCAGGCCGGGCAGACGGTGCTCATTCTCGGATCCGGCGGCGCGCTGGGGATCGTCGCGGCGCAGCTCGCTCGCTCGATCGGCGCTCGCGTGGTCGGCAGCGGCCGCAGCCACGCACGCCAAGCCTCACTCGAAGCGGGCACCGACGATTTCGTCGATCTCGAGCAGGACGGCTGGGAGCGCGCGGCCGGCAAAGTCGACCTCGTTTACGACGCCATCGGCGGCGACGTGCTCGAGCGATCGATTGGCGTCGTCCGCCCCGGCGGCACGCTCGTCACCGTCATGTTTCCGCCGAAGACCGCTCGCGACGACATACGCATCGTGCACTTCATCCGCGATCCGAACGGAAAGCAACTCGCGGAATTGGCACGGATGGTCGACACCGGCAAACTCCGCACGCATGTCGGCGCGGTGTATCCGCTTGCCGATGGCCCTGCCGCCTTTGCCGGTCAAGCAAACGGTAGCGTGAAGGGAAAGGTCATTTTACAACCCTAGCTCGTCGTTAGGACGGCGCGCGCATGCGAGCCGCCGTCGTGGCGCTGCGTGACGTTGAAGTCGTCGGTTAGGGACCAGACGATGTAGAGTCCGCGTCCGCGTTCGCTGAGCAGGTCCGAAGGCAGCTTGGGAGCGAGCGTGAAGCCGGGTCCGCGATCGAGAACGTGCAGAACGGGTGTGGGCTCGCTCCAATCGAAAAAAATTTCGATCGGCCCGGGGGCGTAGCGCACGACGTTACCGAGCAGCTCGCCGAAAACGAGCTCCGCCGTGTCCAGGCGATCCGGACGCAATCCCCCAGTGCGCAACAGCGCCACGAAGGCGTGGCGCGCTCCGTGCGCGGCATCGGCATCACCGGTATCAAACGCCCATCGGCGCGACCGGGGACCGATCGTTTCGTAGTTGCTTCGGTCGCCGGTAACCTCCAGCGTCAGAGTCAGGACGACCACGTCGTCTAAGTTCCCATTTTGCAGGATCGCGTGGTAGAGAGCCTCGGCCGGATTCAGACTAGCGGCAATTTCCGGGCGCGCCGTAGCCCGAACGAGTCGTTCGAGACCGCCTATGATATCATGCTCGGCTTCAATCAAGCCGTCCGTGTAAAAAACGATGAAGCCGGCCTCAGGTAATACCTTGCTCGCCGCCGTATCGCCGCGAACGCGCAGGCCGAGCGGGAGTCCCGTCGTGTCGAGCGTTGTAACGTGGCCGCCGTTATCCCTGACCAAGGGCGACGGGTGTCCGGCCGAGGCGTAAGACATCGTTCGTGCGACCGGATCGAGCACGCCGACGAAGGCCGTAACGAACGTCTCGGGGTGCTCGGTTTTCAGCGTGCGATCGGCGGCGTCCAACATCGCCACCGGATCCGGGTAGACTTGCGCTACTCCCCGGATCACCTGGCGCATCGAGGCCATGATCACGGCCGCGGCGAGGCCTGAGCCGGCGACATCCCCAATCGAAACCACGATCCGCCCATCGCTTAGGCGCAGGGCATCGTACCAGTCACCACCGAGCAACTCGCGATCGTTCGCCGGTACGTAGATGCCGCTGAATCGTATCCCCCCGACCTCAGGAAGAGAGATCGGCAGCGCCGCGCGTTGGAACTCCGCGGCAATTTCGCGCTCTCTTTCGTAGAGGCGCGCGTTTTCGATCGCTGCAGCCGCCCGCTTCGTGATCTCCTCGAAAAGCGGCAGATCTTCTTGGACGTATCGGCGCGGCGTTTCAGACCAATACGCCACGAGAGATCCAATCGTTCGACCGCGCGTCCGCAAGGGAACCGTCATTGCCGATCGGGGCGCAAGCGTTCGAAGTACGTCGAGCAGATCGGGGGTTGCGGCTTTTTCGATCTGCGCATCACCAATCTCGCGCAAAATAACCGGCTGATTCTTCCGGAGGATTGCGGCAATGTTACGTTCCGCTGTGGGATTGTGATTGTAGCGATCCAGCAGTCTCGCGACGAGCGGCGCTTTACGCGCATCGGCGTGGATGGCGGCCACGGTTTTCAGCCGTTCAAATTCGTCGAAAAGATCGATTGCCGCCCAGTCGCCAAACTCCGGAACGATAATCGCGAGAAGCCGCTCCAGCGTCGTCTGCACGTCGAGCGACTCGGCTAGTACCTCGCCGGCCTTTGCAATGAACGCAACCTGTTGACCCTGTCGCTTGTAGTCGTCTATGTCGGCGCAGACCGCGATCCAGCCTGCCGAGCGCCCCTGCGCCGTGCCCAGAGGCGAGACGGTAACGCGAAACCAGCGCGGAACCCCATCGGCGCGCCTCAACCGTAACTCGAGCGCAAACGCACGGCGACTCGCGATTCCGTCGCGCAGCGCCCGGCGACCCAATCTGCGGTCGTCGCGGTGAGTCGCCGCCGTCCACTCCCGTTCGAGATCATCTGAGCTCGCCCGCGACGGACGCCGCCCACCGATATGCTCGTACCATTTTCGATTGAACCGCCGGATCCGGCCGGCCGGTGTCGCGGTCCAAACGATTTGCGGGATTGCGTCGATCTCGGACGCCCGAAGGTTCATGGTCGCTAACCGCTTCGGCGGCGAGCCTCGCGAACCCGGGCCGGCTCCTCGCGCTCCCCTAGACCACGGCGAGATCGAACCGGTCGAGGTTCATGACCTTTTCCCACGCGGCGACGAAGTCGCGCACGAAGTGGTCGCCTTCGATGGCGTACACCTCGGCAATCGCACGAAGCTGCGAGTTCGAGCCGAAGATCAGGTCGCAGTTCGTGCCCATCCACCTCACCTCGCCGGTGCGCCGGTCGCGGCCCTCGTAAGTGTAGTCGCCCGCCGGCTGCCACTTCGTACTCATGTCGAGCAGGTTCACGAAAAAGTCGTTCGTCAGCGTGCCCGCGCGCTTGGTGAAGACTCCGTGTTTCGAGTCGCCCGCGTTGGCGCCGAGAACGCGCATGCCTCCGATGAGCGCCGTCATCTCGGGAGCAGTCAAGGTGAGCAGTTGTGCGCGGTCGACGAGACGCTGCTCGGGCGAGCGCGAGTTCGAGCGGCCGAGATAGTTGCGGAATCCATCGGCGTCCGGTTCCAACGCCGCGAACGAATCGACGTCGGTATTCTCTTGCGTTGCGTCCGTGCGTCCGGGCGAGAATCGCACCTTCACGTCGTGACCGGCGTTCTTCGCTGCCTGCTCGATGGCCGCGGCGCCGCCGAGGACGATGACGTCGGCCAGCGAGACCTGCTTGCCGCCGGGGAGCGATGCATTGAAGCCGCCTTGAACTTTTTCGAGCGCCGTCAACACTTTGGCCAGCTCGGCGGGCTGATTGACGGCCCAATCCTTCTGCGGCGCCAGGCGAATGCGCGCGCCGTTGGCGCCGCCGCGCTTGTCCGTCCCCCGGAACGACGACGCGGCCGCCCATGCGGTCGTGACGAGCTGCGAGACCGTGAGGCCCGAGGCGAGGATTCGCTCCTTGAGTGTCTCGGCGTCGCGCTCGTCGATCGGCGCGTGGTCGACCGCGGGCACGGGATCTTGCCAGATCTGCTGCTCGGCCGGCACCTCGGGGCCGAGATAGCGCGCGATCGGGCCCATGTCGCGGTGCGTCAGCTTGTACCACGCCTTGGCAAACGCTTCGGCGAACTCTTGGGGGTTCTCGTAAAAACGCTTCGAGATCGGCCCGTAGATCGGATCGACTTTCAAGGAGAGGTCGGTCGTGAGCATCGTCGGTGCGTGCCGCTTGGACGAATCGTGCGCGTCGGGAACGCTATCGGCAGCCGCGCCGTTCTTGGGCTTCCACTGATACGCGCCGGCCGGGCTCTTCGTCAGCTCCCACTCGTGCTTGAAGAGGTTGTCGAAGTACAGATTGCTCCAGCGCGTCGGCATCTGCGTCCAGGCGCCCTCGAGGCCGCTCGTGATCGTGGCGTCACCGTTACCGTTGCCGAACGTGTTGCGCCAGCCGAGGTTTTGCTCCTCGATGGGCGCACCGGCCGGAGCGAAGCCGACGTACTGTTTCGGATCCGCGGCGCCGTGCGTCTTGCCGAACGTGTGTCCCCCCGCGATGAGCGCGACGGTCTCCTCGTCGTTCATCGCCATGCGGGCGAACGTCTCGCGAATGTCGGTTGCGGCGGCGATCGGATCCGGGTTTCCGTTCGGACCTTCAGGGTTCACATAGATGAGACCCATCTGCACTGCAGCGAGCGGCAGTTCGAGATCACGTTCGCCGGTATAGCGCTTGTCCTCGAGCCAGACGTCTTCCGGGCCCCAATAAGTGCTGTCGTCGGGTTCCCACGCGTCGGCGCGGCCGCCGGCGAAACCAAACGTCTTGAATCCCATCGACTCCAACGCGCAGTTGCCGGCGAGCACCATCAGGTCGGCCCACGAGATCTTGCGGCCGTACTTCTGCTTGACCGGCCAGAGCAGGTGGCGTGCCTTGTCGAGGTTGGCGTTATCCGGCCAGCTGTTTATCGGCTCGAAGCGCTGCATGCCCGAGCCCGCGCCACCGCGGCCGTCGCCGATGCGGTACGTGCCCGCCGCGTGCCAGGCCATGCGGATGAACAACGGCCCGTAGTGGCCGTAATCGGCCGGCCACCAGTCCTGCGACGCGGTCATCAAGGCGTACAGATCGGCCTTGACCGCGTTGAGGTCGAGGCTCTTGAACTCGCGAGCGTAATTGAAGTCCGGGCCCATCGGATCGGCCAGCGCAGACGGCCGGTGCAGCACCGATAGGTCCAATAACTCGGGGAACCAGTCGATGTTCAATCGCGGCCGAAGGGGGACGTGCTTTACGGGACACCCGCGGTCGGCATCCGACAGCTCGGCGATCGTGTTTTCCATCTCGCGCTACTTCTCCAGTCCGGGCAGGCGCCCAGGCGTGTGAAAGTGAATGTCACTCTCATGCGCAGGATACCGCTGCCGGCGCCGGCCGTCAAGCTGCCGAAAAACTATCAGCTTATTCACAAGATCGTCGAGGAGAGCGGGGTCGGCCGTCACCTCACATCGTCGGAGATCTACGCGAAGGCATTGCGCCGGCGGCCCGGGATCGGACTCTCCACCGTCTATCGCGGCCTCGAGCGACTGCGCGATCTCGGTTTATTGTCCGAGGTCAGCGTGCCGGGCGCCGAAGCCGCGACCTACGAGCCCGCGGCACCGCGGCACGCGCACTTTCGCTGCACTGCGTGCGGCGAGATCGAAGACGTGGCCTACGCGATCCCGGCGCGGACGATCAAGGCGCTCGCGCTGCAACACGGTTTCATGATCGAAAACGAGCGCGTGACGTTCGAGGGGCGCTGCACGGCCTGCGCGTCCTGAGTACGAAATCAGCCTTGCGCGAACGGCTTCTTGGAGCCTGGCGGCTCGCCTCGTGGGACTGGAGTGACGAAGCGGGGAACAAGGTGGATTCGCCGCTTGGGGAAGAGGCGATTGGTCAGTTGATCTACGACCGCTCAGGCGCGGTTTCTGCGCAACTCATGCGCCCGAACCAGCCACGTTTCGTCGACGACGATTGGCGTCGTGCTCACCTCGCGGAAAGAGCGGCCGCATGGCTCGGCTACTTCTGCTACTTCGGCACCTACACGGTAGATGAAGCCGCGGGCACCGTCACCCATCGCGTCGCAGGGAGCTGGTTCCCGAATCTCGTCGGCACCGACCAGCTTCGGTATGTAACGCTGGCGGAGAATCGCCTCTCGCTGACCGCGGAAACACCTTGGGGGCGAGTGACGCTGGTATGGGAAAGAGAGCGGCGCTGACGACGCGATCCGGCTGCGACAAGTGAATGGTAATGCTCGCTCCCCTCGGCGAGGATTTGCGGCGTCGTTGGGACGAGGTTGACGAAGTAGTTGCGCGCGCCGGTAGGCGTTATCGACCCGACACATCAGATGCGATTAACGCCGCGTTTGGAGCCGTTCCCGTCGGTGTTTATCCCGATATATCGCAAGGCGCGATCGTTTACTTCCCGCGTGGTACGTATTTGATAAATAAGCCGCTCAGGCGCCAGGTATCATATACGCGTTGCGTCGGCGAAGGTAAGAATGCGACGGTTATTAGGCGCGCCAGGGCCGGCAAAACCGCGCGACCGCCCGCGTTCGGGAGCAGCGACAGGGCGTCATTCTCCGTCGACACGTCCGACGAGTCGTGATAACCCGCGCGCGAAGCGGCTCACCGTGGAACCGCGATGACGTCCAGGTTCTTGAAGCCCTTATACGTGGCTAGGAGCGTGGGCCGACCCGACAGCCAGCCTCCAGTCGGCCGCGCGAACGCGTACACGCGCTCCTTACGAGCGTCGGCGACGTACGCGACGGACGCGTCGCGATTGAACGCGACGCCGCTGATCGACGCAAGCCGGTCCGGCGTCTGGAACGAGTTGCCGCCGGTCGGCGACGAAACGGATACGAGAGCGGGCACTCCGTCGACCGGCGTCATCACCTCGACTTGCTCGTCAACGGCGCCGCCGATGAGCGCGATGGTGCCGATGCCGAAACACGCGCCTGGCGTGTACTGACCGGGCGCCGTGCGCGTGTACGGGCGGACGCTCGCGAATCCGCAGCCGCCGGAGATCACGACGTCTTTGCCGGTCGGCGTGGCGAGCACCGATGCGGCGTTCTGCGAGTTCTGCACGACGACGATCGGAGTCCGCGTCGTGCTCGCGCGCGGGAAGAAGTAGACGGCCTGCTGGCCGTAATCGCTGACGTAAACGTTGCGGTGGCGATCGAGAGCGACGTCGGTAAGCGAGGGGGCTCCCGAAGCTCCCTTGAGGATCGGCGCATCGAGCCGCTCGACGAGGCTGCCGGTATCCGTAAACACCTCGACGCAGGCCGAACACGGCTTGGAGCTCGACTCGGTGAGCGTCGTGTAGATCCGACCGCCGGCGTCGAGTGCCAAACCTTGCGCATGACCGTGCCCCGGCTTGAATTTCTTCGTGATCTGCGCCCGGCCGTCGTGAACCGAAAACACGGTGATCGATCCGTTGGAGTAATCCAGGTTCACCAGTTGCGTCAGCGCCGCGGCTGAAGAAACGGCCAATTGGTGGGCGACGGACGGAAGCGCCGCCGAAGACGACGGCCCGCGCAGCGCGCCGGTTCCAGCGGCACAACCCGTCAGGAGCGCGAGCGTGACTACTAATGTAAGCTTGTACGATTGCCTCATGCGCCGTTCATTCGGGCCGCGCGGTGCGAGTGCTTTCGAGCTCGCCGTCGAAGTTTTTAGCGTGGGCTCGCTCTCTCGCATGCCGGGCGCCTCGTGGCCAGGCCGGTGGCTCGGCTCGACGCAAAGCAAGATCGTCGCGATGTACGTCGCGCTGCTCGCCGCGAACGCGATCGCGTGGGTGCTCGCCTTCCTCGTCCTCGCTCCGGCGCACGCGGTGCTGCTCGGGACGGCACTGCTCGCGTACGCGTTCGGCCTGCGACATGCGGTCGATCCGGATCACATCGCGGCCATCGACAACGTCACGCGCAAGCTCATGCAGGAGGGCAAACGGCCCGTCGGGGTTGGTTTCTTCTTCTCGCTCGGGCACTCGACGATCGTCGTCGCGCTCACGGTCGCGATCGTGCTCGCCACGGGCGCGGTCCGCGCTCGTCTCCCGAGCCTCGAGGCGATCGGCGGCACCGTCGGGACGGTATTTTCGGCCGCCTTCCTTTTCACCATCGCGGCAATCAACGTGTTCGTGCTCGCCGACATCCTGCGCGCGATATGCCAAGCGCGCAAGGGCAAGACGATCTCCGCCCTGACGCTCAACACTGCGCTCGAGCGGCGCGGGCTGCTCGGACGCATCTTCAGGCCGATGCTGCGTCTCGTGTCAAAAAGCCGCGACATGTACCCGATCGGGCTGCTCTTCGGTCTCGGCTTCGACACCGCGACGGAGGTCGGGCTGCTGGGAATCGCCGCAATCGAGGCCGTCAAGGGGCTGCCGATCTGGACCATTCTCATCCTGCCGGCGCTGTTTACCGCGGGGATGTCACTGGTCGACACGACCGACGGGATTCTGATGCTCGGCGCCTACGGCTGGGCGTTTCTCAGCCCCGCGCGCAAGCTGTACTACAACCTGACGATCACCTCCGCGTCGGTATTCGTGGCCGTGCTCGTCGCGTGTGTCGAGCTGTCCGGCATGCTGCGTCGATCCACTTAGCCGCCGAAGCCCGCCATCGAGGCCGCGAACGGCGGCCGACGATACTCGCTCGCGCAGGTCGCTACGTTTAACCCGGCGGCGCTGCGCGCGCGAATGAACTCGACGATCAGACGATCGCCGCAGCGAGTCTCCGTGCCGTGGCCAGCGTTGCGGATGAGCAGCATGCGCGCGTTGGGGAGATAGCGCAGCGCCGCTTGCGCGAACTGCGGGGGGCTCGTCGGGTCGTCGGTTCCCGAGATCATCAGGATCGGCGCCCGGGTGCGTACCGGCTCGACGAAAGATTTCGGCGCGGGCGTAACGTTCCAGATGCGGCACGCGCGCTGCTGCGCGCGGACGCGCAGGTTG
Source organism: Vulcanimicrobiota bacterium (assembly GCA_963723485.1). GTDB lineage: Bacteria > Vulcanimicrobiota > Vulcanimicrobiia > Vulcanimicrobiales > Vulcanimicrobiaceae > Cybelea. The sequence goes on from CAVRQS010000004.1 coordinate 127,072, forward strand.
CCCTCGAACGAGTGCGCGCTCGTGCGCACGACGTCGCTCTCGGTGATGAACGGGATATCCTCTGCGCAGGTGACGGAGAGGTTCAGTGCCACGGACAGCTCCTGCGATAGCCCCTGAGCGATCGTTTCGACCATCGTCGCGAGCGGCGAGTAATCGCCTCGGTAGGCGCGGTCGATGATGAACGGCGCATAGGCGGCCCCCTCGGGATCGTACAGCAGCTGACGCAGGCGATCGGCGAAGACCTCCTTCGAAAGCCGGACGAACGTAACGCGCTTGGTCGTCGCGTTTTCGAGGGGAACGCGCAAAGGACCGTGATCGAAGCGGCGGACGAGCGCGTCGAAGCGAGCTCCCAGCGCCGGAAAGTGCGCGTTGCAGGCGGCGTCGGCGCGGCACGCCTCGATCAAATGCGTCATGGCGTCCTGCGCGCCTTTGGCATCCTCCAGCGGAATGATCAGCAGGCCCGGCGGAGCGACTCCGTCGAGCACGATGCTCTCGACGCTCGCCGGATGGCGCCGCGCGTAGTCGAGATAGAAGCGCGTCCCATACGAGCCGCCGTCGAGCACGAGCTGCGGATATCCGAGCGCGGCGCGAACGTCGTCGAGGTCGTCGGCCGCCATCGACGTCGTGTAGAGGCTGAGGTTCGCGGTACGCGCGAGCTTCGCGCGGCAGCTGCGCACCAGCGCGTCGGGCCAGAGATGCATGAAGTACGACCCGGGCCGATCCGCCGGGGCGAAGTCGCAGAGTTGGGGCGCGGACTTCCCCGTTCCCCGATTGTCGAGCAGCAACACGTCGTAGCGGTCGCGCAGGCTGCTCAGCTCGCGCGGAAACGTTCCGTCGGCGATGCCGTTCGCCGCGGCGGTCGAGGAGGCGCCCGGGCCGCCGGGATTCCAGGCGATGGCGCGATGCGTCGGGTGCTCGGCTCGAATGACGATGAAATGCAACTCGATCGTGCGGCCCGCGCGGGCGGCGCGATTCTCGTACACGGTGTAGGCGCCGCACGTGGACGGAACTCGCGCCTGCCCGGCGGTACACGGCCAGGCGTGCAGATGTCCGGACAGGGCAGCGATCAATGCGCTTGCCAGCATCCATCGCATCGTATTGCCTCCGCGGCGAGTCGCCAATCAGCGCCGTCTCAAAAACGCCGACTTCCACGCGCTGCCTTGCATGTGTGCCCAAGCGGGCGAGCAACCCGGCATTCTACGGGAAAATTAAGGTTCGGAGGTTCACTTTCATGACAACAGCAACGGCAACTTACGACGACAAAACGATCCTCGGCATAGAAACCACCGGCTCGGTGGTCGAGGCCGCGACCGGAATCGCCGTCATAGTTCTCGCTATTATCGGGTTAGCGCATACCGGCTCGACCTTTTTCGGCGCAGTCGCCGCGATCGTGCTGGGCGCCGCGCTCCTCGCACAGGGGGGTGCCGTGGCAGCGGAATATTCGAAACTGCTCTCGGTCATCACCGGCGGGGCGCTCGGCGCGATAGAGCTCGGCGGAGGAATGACGGTCGAAGTCCTCGCGGGTGGTGCTATCGTCGTTCTCGGCATCCTCGCGCTCATCGGCTTCAGCCCGGTCGTGCTGATCGCGGCAGGCGTGATCGCGGTCGGCGCATCGCTGATCATCGGCGCCGCGGGATTGCAGCGGCTAAACACGCTCAAGGTGCAGGCCGCGGGCCTTTCGGACTTGGCTCAAAAGGTCGCCGAAGGCGCCGTGGCCTGCGCCACCACCGCGCAGGTCCTCTGCGGCGGCGCGGCTCTAGTGCTCGGCATCCTCGCGTTGACCGTTAACGCAGACGCTGCGATGCTGATGCTCGTCGGCCTGCTGGTGCTCGGCGCCACCGTCGCTCTCAGCGGCACGGCGTTGACCGGCCGGCTGATGCGGCTCTTCAACCCGAAGCCGATGTAAAGGCGCTATCGTGGGCCGCTTCGGCGGCCCACGAACTATTTAGCGATGTTGCAGAGCAGACGCTGGCTCATTCCGTTACTCGTCTTCGCCGCATCAGCCGGCTGGTGCGCGGCGGTGCTGCTGCGGCTGTCGTCCTTGAGCGCGCCGCGCGTCATACCATACACGGCCTTCGTCGCCGACGTTCGCGCGAATCGCGTAACCGAGATCCACATTAGCGGCGATCAAATCAGCGGCGAACTGACCAAGCCGAAGAGAACTTTCGTAACGACGTTCCCCGCATCGGTCGGGGATCCGAGTTTGATGCAAACGCTCGAAAAGCATCGCGTCGCCGTCGCATCGTCCAGCGCTGCGCAGGCTGGGTTCTTGCACGGCTTCCTGGCCGTTTTACCGTGGCTCTTCCTGATCGGTTTGTTCGTGCTGATCACCGTGGCCGCTCGGAGCCGCGGCGGTGTGCTCGGCAGCTTCACCCGGGCCAAGCCGCAACGATACGCGAGCGAGAAGCATCCTAACGTCACGTTCAACGACGTCGCCGGCGCCGATCAGGCGAAAGCGGAGTTGCAGGAAGAGGTCGACTTTCTGCGCGAGCCGCAAAAGTATCGCGACGTCGGCGCCCGCATTCCGAAGGGAATTCTTTTGATAGGCCCTCCCGGCACAGGAAAAACGCTGCTGGCGCGCGCGGTCGCCGGTGAGGCCGGCGTCTCGTTTCTCAGCCTCAACGCGTCGGAGTTCGTCGAAATGTTCGTCGGCGTCGGCGCGAGCCGCGTACGAGACCTGTTCACCCAGGCGAAGGAGGCCGCGCCGGCGATCGTCTTCATCGACGAGCTCGACGCCGTCGGGCGACGCCGCGGCGCGGGGATCGGTACCGTCAACGACGAGCGCGAGCAGACCCTCAACCAGCTGCTCGCCGAGCTCGACGGCTTCGATGAGCGTTTCGACGTCATCATCCTTGCCGCGACCAACCGTCCGGACATCCTCGATCCCGCGTTGCAGCGACCGGGGCGGTTCGATCGTCAGGTCGTCGTGGATCTCCCGGACCGGCAAGGCCGCGAAGGAATTCTGCGCATTCACACGCGTCCGCTGCGCCTCGCGCCCGAGGTGGACCTAAGCCAGCTAGCCGGCGCGACCATCGGCCTGAGCGGCGCCGATCTGGCGAACCTGTGCAACGAAGCCGCCTTGCTCGCCGCGCGGCACGAGCGCACGGTCCTCGCCATGGACGACTTCAACGAAGCGCATGACAAGATCCGCATGGGCGCCGCGCATCCGAGCTTGTGCGATCCCGAGGAGCGCCGATTGATCGCATACCACGAGGCGGGCCATGCCGTGGTGGCGTGGCTGGAACCTTACGCCGATCCCGTTCAAAAGGTAACGATCATTCCCCACGGTCAAGCTCTCGGTCACACGCAGCAAGTCCCCGCGACCGAGCGCCACAATCTCACTTTCGCACAGCTCAAGGCGCGACTATCGGTCTCGCTCGGCGGCCGCGGCGCGGAAGAGATCGTCTTCAACGAAGTAACGACCGGAGCGGAGAACGATCTGGTCAACGCGACGAGCCTCGCGCGCACGATGGTGACGCGATGGGGCATGGGCGAGATAGGACTGGCGGCATTCAAACGCGATGAGGCGCAGCCGTTTCTCGGCTATGAGATGTCACAGGGGCGCGACTACAGCGAGGCCACTGCGGCGCGCATCGATGCGGATGTCGCGCGGCTGCTCGAAGAAGCCTATGACGGTGTGCGGCGCACGTTGAGCAACGGACGCGACCGGTTGGATCGACTGGCCAACACGCTGCTCAAGGGTGAGACGGTCGGGCTAGACCAGTTGCGGATGATCCTCGGGCCGCGCGGCTTATCGGCGGTGCATGACGCGTCGCAGCGCGTGGGGTGACGGCCATGCTCGGTCCAGCGCGGGGCTTTGCGGACATCCACGCTCATCCGATGGCCCATCTCGCCTTCGGCGGTCACATGATCTGGGGGCGCCCCTTTGGCCCGTTCGCGGAGGCTTTGCCGCCATGCGACGGCGTCGCGCACGGGGCGCACTCGCGAATGCCGTTCGTGAATATCGCGCAACACGTTCTCGACTGCATCGTCGCGAACGGACGGGGGACGATCCTCCATCCGCGCGACGGCTATCCTCTCTTTAGCGGATGGCCGTCCGCCGAGACCGTGATCCATCAGCAGATGCACGTCGAGTGGCTGCGCCGGGCCTACGACGGCGGCTTACGGCTGCTCTGCGCGCTCGCCGTGAACAACCGCCTCCTCGCATGGCTCATGGAGAATGGCATAGAGTGCTGGGACGACGACTCGGTTCGCGCGCAGGTGGACGCAATGTGCCGGGTCGTGGAGGCGCCCGAAAACCGGACCTGGATGGAGGTCGCGTACTCGGCCGCCGACGCAGAACGAATCGTCGCGAGCAACAAGCTCGCCATCGTGCTTGGTGCCGAGGTCGACCAGATCGAACTCTTTCTCAGCCACGACCCGCGCCGGCTGGCGCAGCTCGAAGAGGAGGCGCGTCGCTTCTTGAGCGGCGAGCGTTGCTCCGCGCCCGAGATCGAGAGGCTCGCGCAGAGTCTCTACGATCTCGGTCTGCGGCAGATCGGCCCGCTGCACTTCATGGACAACGCGTTCGGGGGCGCCGCGCTCTTCAGCGACCGCGCCGCGACGAACGTTCACTGGCTCAACCTCTGGAGCGAAGGTCACGCGACATCGGAGTCCGGCTGGCCGTCGGTCGTCGGCGGACCGCCGGATCTCGAGTATCGCCTTCAACGCGTTCAGCTTTCGATCGATCGGAGCTGGTCGCTGTGCCGGCCCCCTTTGACAAAATCGGTGGTACAGTACGACGACGCGCTGCCGAACCACGTCAACGCGCGCGGGCTGACCGACGCCGGAACCGTGCTGCTGCTGAACCTTTGGCGGCTCGGGATCTTAGTCGACGTCGATCACATGTCGTTGCGGACCAAGGTCGCGGCGCTCGCTCTCGCCGAGCAGCTTCGCGTCCCGGTCATCTCCAGCCACTGCTCGATCAGAGAGATCACGCTGGGGCGAAACCCAAACGAAATTCCAAACGATTGGTGGCGGCGATGGGATGGGAGAGACTCGAACGCTCAACCGGCGTCGCCCCCGCTGCGGCAACCCGCCGTGCGAAAACCGGCGGAGCTTTGCAACGTCGCCGGCGACGGCGCGGATCTGCGAGGAACGACCACAGCGGCGGCGTCGGCGTATCTGCACGTCGTCGACGTGCTCGGCCCCGGTGCCGCGGTTGCAATCGGCAGCGACGTCAACGGCCTCGCGCAGCTGCCCGCCGCGTCGGCGTGCTGTTCGCCCGAGTTCAATTTCTATGAATCGAGCGGGTTGCCGCGCGCCGTGAGCGGCGAGCGCGTCTGGGACGTCAACGCCGACGGCATGGCGCACTACGGCATGCTCCCCGACCTGATCTGCCGCTGGCGCGCGGAAGGCATGCGCGAGGCCTCTCTCGCTCCGCTCTTTCGCTCCACGCAAGGCTATATCGAAACGTTGGCGCGCGCCGAGAGCGCCGCCGGCCGCATCCGGCTTTCGCTGTTGCGTAATGCAGGCTAAGAACACCGCAGCCGATTGGGTTAGACCTGGGTAGAAGGTCTCTTATGACTCAGTTTCTGGTCCGTTCTCCAGTACTCGCCACGGTCGTCTTATTGGTCTGCTCGAACGTGTTCATGACGATTGCATGGTACGGCCACCTGAAGTTCGCACGGATCCCGTTGGCGGCGGCGATCTTTGCGGCTTGGGGCGTCGCTCTCTTTGAGTACTGTTTTCAAGTGCCGGCCAACCGTATCGGATACCACGCCTTGACGCTCTTCCAACTGAAGGTGATGCAAGAGATCATCACGTTGAGCGTTTTTGTCGTCTTTGCTCTCTTGGTTTTTGGACAGACACCTAAGTGGAGCTACGGTCTGAGCTTCCTGTGCGTCATCGGCGCGGTTTACTTCGCTTTTAGAGCTTAACGCCGCGGCGGAACGGGTAGGAACGCAGCATGAGAGCGACTTGGAAGCCCCATGAAAAACACGGCAAGCTGACGATGCGCAGCGACCTGCCCTCGAGCGTCTACGCCTTTCCGAAGCAGCGCAAGGAGCCGATGACCGACGCGCGCCACGTGCGCAACGCCGTCGCCCGGTTCGACCAAGTGACCGACGCCTCCGATGCCGATCGCACCCTCGCATTCGCGAACATCAAGAAGGCCGCGAAGCACTACGGCGTCGAGCTCGGCGAGGGCGATTGGCACGAGCTCGGCGTGCACCCGCAGACCAATCGCGCGGCCCACGCGCGGCAGGGCGCGGCGACGCGCAAGCGCACCGGCAGCGCACGCACGGCGGCGAAAAAGGCCGTGGCGACGAAGCGGCGCACCGGGACGCTGGGCAAAGCCGCGAAAAAGGCCGCAAGCACGAGAAAGAAACGGGCGCGGTAAGAGGCTAGAGCCGGAGCACGCCTAGGACGACTGGGGCGTGTACGCCATGCAGTAACCGTTGGGAGAGATCGAGCCGTCGACGATCTGGCAGGTACCGTTCGACGATGCGTCCTTCCCCGGTATGAAGAATTTGCATATCGCGCAGTGCATGTTGCCGTTCGGCGTCGATTGATAATGCATCTGCGCCTGCGGTGCCTTCGATGCATCCGCCGCAGCCACCCTGGTGAGCGCGGCGGCGAGCGCGGGCAGCACGACCGCGCCTTCCAGGAACCTGCGCCGCGTTACGGACTTTGCCCCACGAGCCATGTCGTTAGCCTCCTTAATTCGAGTCGTTTGGAAGCGACGCTAGCGGCAACCTATGAGGAAAGGATGAATCCGGGTCGCGTCGAGCGCGCGCGTCAAGTCCGCGATCAGGTCGGCGATCTCCTCGATGCCGACCGAGAGCCGCAACAGATCGTCGGTGATGCCGAGTTCGGCCCGCTCCCGCGGTGAGAGCGATCGGTGCGTCATCGCCGCGGGGCTGCAGATCAGGGACTCGACGCCGCCGAGCGAGACGGCCAGGCCGAAGATTGCGGTCGACGTGGCAATCGCGCGCGCGCGCTCCGCGCCGCCGGCGGGTCGAAACGATACGATGCCGCCGAAGGCGCTCATCTGCCGCTTGGCCAGTTCGTGCTGCGGATGGCCGGGCAGGCCCGGGTAGTGGACCGCGAGCACGTCCTCGCGCCCGGCGAGAAATTCTGCGATCGCCTGCGCGTTGCGGACGTGCGCGCCCATCCGCAGGCTCAGCGTCTTGGCCCCGCGCATCGTCAGATACGCGTCCCACGGTCCCGGAACCGCGCCGACGCAGTTCTGATGGAACGCGATCCGCTCCGCGACGACGCGGTCGCGCGCGATCACGGCGCCGCCGATCACGTCGCTGTGACCGCCGATGTATTTGGTCGTCGAGTGCACGACGATGTCCGCGCCCAACGCGAGCGGGCGCTGCAGAAACGGCGAGGCGAAGGTGTTATCCACGGCGATCAGCACGCCCGGCGGGCGCATCCGCGAGATCGCCTCGATGTCGCTCAGCTTCAGCATCGGATTGCTCGGCGTCTCCAGCCACAGGAGGCGCGTGTTGCTCCTCGTCGCGGACCAGGCGACTTGCGGATCGGTCGTATCGACGAACGTGACCTCGATTCCGTAGCGCGTCAGCACCTGGGTGAAGAGGCGATGGGTGCCGCCGTAGACGTCGCGCGTAGCAATCAGATGATCGCCGCTGCCGAGCAGCGACGTCGCGCCCGCGACCGCCGCCATGCCGGAGGCAAATGCGCTGGCGAACTCGCCCTCCTCGAGCGCGGCCAACTGCCGCTCCATCGCCAGGCGCGTCGGATTGTTCGTGCGCGAATAGTCGAAGCCGTTGGTGACGCCGACGTTCGGGAGCGTGAATGTCGCGGTCTGATAGACCGGCACGATCGTCGCGCCGGTCGCCGGGCACGCCTCTTGTCCGCTCCACACCGCGCGCGTCGCGAAGCCGTTCAGCACCGGACGGGCTCCAGTGCGGCGGCGATGGCCGGCTCCAAGAGCGCCTTGAGCGTCGCCGGTTCGGCCAGGAACGCGTCGTGTCCGTGATCGGAACGCAGCTCGACGTACCGCGCGTCGCAGCCCGCGTGCGCGCAGCGCGTCGCGGCCGCGCGCACGTCCTGCGGGCGGAAGAGCCAGTCGGAGCTGATGCCAGCGAAGATCAGCTTCGGCGCGTTCGCCTGCAGCAGCCCGCGGACGTCGAACGAGTCCATCGCGTGCGTCAGCGCGACGTAGCTCGCGCCGTCCATGCGCGCCTCGAAGGCGTCGGCCTGGCGTTCGAGATAGCCCTCGACGTCGAACAGCGGCCGTCCCTCGCGATCCGGGCGTCGATCGTGCCGCGCCCGCAGCAGCTCTTCGCTCTTATAGGTCAGCATCGCGATCTTGCGCGCCAATCGAACGCCGCGTTCCGGGTCGAGCGCGATCGCCTCGCGCTGCAGCGCGTTGAGCGCGACGCCCATCGCACTGTGATGGTCGTGCGCGCCGATCACGGCGCAGGCGCGCACGCGCTCCGGCGCCTCGACGGCCCACTGCAGCGCGCGCATGCCGCCCAGCGATCCGCCGATGACGACGCCGATTCGCCCGATGCCCAGAGCGTCGAGCGCACGGATCTCCGCGCGCACGACGTCGCGCACGGTGACGCGCGGGAAGTTTTCGGACGAAGCCGGCCCGGTGGATCCGTAGCAGCTTCCCACCGCGTTAATACCGACGACGAACCAATCCGCCGGATCGAACAAGCCGCCCTCGCCAACGATGCCCGGCCACCACTCCGCGGCTCGGCTCGATCCGGTCAGCGCATGCTCGACCAGCGCGACGTTCGATCCGTCACGCCTTGGCGAGCCGTATGTCGTGACGCGCTGCTGCACCGCGGGCAGCGTCGCGCCGCAATCGAGGCGCAGCGCACCGATAGCGACGGTCTCTTCGCGCATCACGCGTGCGCCAGCGCGCGTTCCGGATCGGAGGCCGCGGCGTCGTCCCAAATCGGATAGGCGGCGAGCTCGGGAATGCGCTCGAGGCACTCGAACCACGGACGTATTTCGAGCGCGGGCGCGAGCTGCGCGACCCGCTCGCGATACGCGCCGCGCAACACGTCCACGACGTCGCCCAGCACGGCCGAGGCCGTCGCGGGCCCTCCCGCGCCCGGGCCGCGCAGCACGATGCGCTCGGCGTCGCGCGCGACGACGGCGATCGCGTTTTCGGCATTCGAGGTCCGCGCGAACTCGTGAGATTCCGGGATCAAGACCGGCGCGACCTCGGCCAGCATGCCCGAGTCGGTCTTGCACGCGGCGGCCACGAGGCGGATGCGGAAGCCGAGCATTTGCGCGCGCGCCACGTCGCGCCGCGTCACCGCTGCGATGCCGGTGCGGCGAATGCGCGGCGAGATGACCGCGAGGCCGAACGCCACCTGCGCCATGATGGCGAGCTTGTGCGCGGCGTCGGTGCCCTCGACGTCGTTGGCCGGATCGGATTCGGCGTAGCCGAGGCGCTGTGCGGTCGCGAGTGCCTCGTTAAACTCCGCTCCGCGCTCCATCGCGGAGAGGAGCGACGTGCACGTGCCGTTGAGCACGCCGGTCACCGCGACGACGTCGTCGCCGGCCAGCGCCTCGGCGAGCGTGCGAATGATGGGGATCGCGCCGCCGACGGCAGCCTCGAAGCGTAACGCCGCCCTTCGCGACGCTGCCAGCGCGCGTAGGCGCGGGCCCTGCGTTCCGAGCAGATCCTTATTCGCCGTAACGACGTCGCGCCCGCGCTCCAGCGCGCGCTCCACCAGCTCGACGGCGTCATCGGTTCCCCCGATTAGCTCGATGACGAGATCCACGTCGGGATCGTCCACGATCGAGCGCGCGCTGCGCGTGAACAGCTGCCGCGCTAAGGAGCCCGGCCGCTCCTTCTCGTGATCGCGGATCGCGATCGCGCGCAGCTCGTAGCGAACGCCGCTTCGGCGCTCGATTGCATGGCGCTCGCGCTGCAGCCGGTCGGCGACGTTCGCGCCGACGGTGCCGCATCCGAGCAGCCCAATCCCGACGGTCATTTGTACTCCAGGCCTCCTGTTGCGATGGGAAAGCGAGGAAAAGATCGCGCCCCTCGTCGTGTACGGCGAGGGGCGCGAGAAGCTTTTGGTCCTTGAGTTACCTAAGAGCGCTTCACGACGACCCTGCCGCATGCATGCGCATGCAGCCCATCGAGAACATCGTGCGTCCGGCACTCAGCGACATGGACGCAAAGATAGCACGCGAGCGAGGAGGCGTCAACCCCGCCGTAGTGGACGCGCGAGCGCGTCGTACGCGGCGCCGATTCCCACGATCACCGCCATCACCAGCAGCGTGACCCATCCGTAGTTGAAGATCGCGCGCCCGCTGCGCAGCGGGCTCGGCCAGACGATGTTGAGCAGCATCAGCGCGAGGTAGAGCGCGCCCGCCACCGTCACCGGCACGCCCCAGCGGCCCAGCGTGAACGGTCCGCTCGGCTTCCAGCCGCGGCTACGCGCGACCAGCGCTCCGGCAACCGTCAGCAGGAAGGCGAGGTAGATGCCGGACGTCGCGAACGAGACGAGCGCGTACAGCGCGTTGACGTTGGCCGGATAGTCGAACCACAGCACGTGCACCGGCTTGCCCGGATTGATCAGCACGAGTAGCAAAAACAAGAAGGGCACGATCGCCCCGATCAGGATCGCGTTGGCCGGCGTGCGGTACCGCGGCGAGATGCGCCGCACCCAGTCGCTGCGCGGGAGGCCGCCGTCGCGCGCCAGCGCGTACGCGACGCGCGCGCCGGCGCCCTGCACGGCCGTACCGCAGCTGAAGAACGCGACGATTACAAGCACGAGGAATACGTCTTGCAGCCACGCCGGCAGCGTCGCGAACAGCGTGTTGATGCCGCCGCTGACGACGCCGCCGATCCCCGCCGCCGGCGTCGCGAGCAGCAGCCCGAATACGAGCACGAACGACGCAATGCCGCCGAACAGCAGCGCGTTGCGCATCGCCTTGGGCACCTGACGCTGCGCCTCGACGGTCTCCTCGGAGATATCGCCCGCCGACTCGAAGCCGTAGAAGATGTAGACGTTGGCGAGCACGGCGACGAGCGCGGCCGCGGTCCACCAGTTGCCGCCGAAGTTCAAACCGAGCGGATTGCTCTTCGCATATTCGACGTGCGCGGACGAAAAGACGAAACGGAGGTGCTGGTGGAATCCAAACGCAGCGAACGCGAGGAAGACGCCAAACGTCCCGAGCGTCTCGACGTAGACGCCGTAGCGCGCCACGCGGCCGAGGATCTTCGCGCCGATCGAGTTCAGGATGGCCGATAACACGATGATGCCGCCGGCGATGCCGAAGATCGTCGCGTGGTCGTCGGGCCGCAGGTGCGTGTGAAACCCAATGTTCGAGAGCGACGTCACGTAGCCGACGGCGCCCGAATCGACCGACGCGACCGTGGCGAGCAGCGCGAAGCCGTAGATCCACCCGATGAACCACCCGTAGCGCGGCCCGACGCTGTACTTGCCGTACTGATAGAGCGCGCCCGAGAGCGGATACTCGCTGGCGAGCTCGCCGAAGACGAGCGCGACCAGCAGCATGCAGCCGACGACTACCGGCATCGTCCAGATGTAGCGCGGGCCGCCGCTGCCGAGCCCGAGCGTGTACAGCGAGTAGATGCCCACCATCGGGCTCAGGTAGCTGAACGCGACGGCGAAGTTGTCGAAGAGCGAAAGTACGCGCGCGAGCTCTTGGCGGTAGCCGAGCGCGCTTAGGCGGTCGTCGGCTAGTGGGCCGCCCACGCCCACGCCGTAATGCGCCAGCCGGATGCGCCCTTCTTCAGCACGAGCGTCCAGACCGATCCGGTCTCCTGCACTGACTTCCCATGCTGCTTGTACGCGTACGTCGCAGGCACGACCACGTAGGCGACGTTGCCGGTGACGTCGGCGCGCCACGGCTTGCCGAGCGTGACGATGCCGCCGGTGATTCCCTGACGCGCGTCATCCGCCGCATAGGCACGCGCCCAATCCGCGCAACTCTGCCATTGATGCTGCCCGAACTCGTCGACGATCGACGCCGGGGTCGCGCATGCGGCCAGCGCCGTCTTCGCGTCGCCGTTGTTGAAGCCGTCGACGAACTGATTGACGCTCGCCATCACGGCCGCGCTGTCGGCCGCGGCCGCAGATATCGCCGGCATCAGCACGGTCAGAACGAATAGCAGCAACGCGAAACGCTTGAACATCGAAATGCCCTCCTCTACGAGGAGTATCGTTCCACGCACAAAAGCCGCGCCCTATGAGATCGCGCGCCGTGCTGGTCGTCGGCATGCATCGCAGCGGAACCAGCGCGGTCGCGCGCGGGATTGCGGCCCTTGGCGTCTATCTCGGCAACGACTTCCTCGACGCGCAACCCGAGAATCCGACGGGCTACTGGGAAGACAAGGGCATCGTCGAGATCGACGAGCGCGTGCTGAAGGCGTTGGATCTGCGCTGGGACGACGTCGCGCCGATCGCGCCGGCCGAATTCCGCCGGTTGCGCATCTGGCTGCTGCGACGCAGGGCGGTGCGCTACGTGAAGCGCATGTTTGCCGCGCATCCGCTCTGGGGTTTCAAGGACCCGCGCGCGATCCGGCTGCTGCCCTTCTGGCGAGCGGTCCTGCGCAAGTGCGGCGCCGATGACGGCTATGTGGTCGCCATCCGCAACCCGCGCAGCGTCGAGGCATCGCTGTTCCGCCGCCAGTCGATGGACCCGGCTACGGCACAGCGCCTGTGGCTCGAGCACATGGTCCCGTTCCTGCGCCAGATTCGGGGCCGACCCATGGTCGTCGTCGACTACGACTTGCTGATGCGCGAGCCGCGCCTGCAGCTAGACCGCATCGCGCGCGCGTTGCATCTGCCCGCGCCGGACGCTCGCGAGGTCGAGCGGTTCGCGGCGGAGTTTTTGGACGAAACGCTGCGCCACAGCGTGTTTACGCCGGACGATCTCGGCGCCGCGACCGATCTGGGGCGCCTGACCCAGCGCGCGTACCGCCTGCTTTACGATCTCGCTTCGGATCGGCTTGCGCCGGACGATGCGTTCTGGCGCGCGTGGGAAGAGATCGAGCAGAAGACGTGATGCGCGGCTGGATTCCACCGCTGCCGCTCGCGCTCGGTGCGCTGGCCTTCGGCCTCTCGTGGGTCGTCCTCTTCGCGGCCGCCGGTTCGGCAGCGACCGGCGTCTCGTTCGTCGCGCTCGCCTGGGTGCATGTCGTCGCATTGGGTTGGATCGTGTTGATCGCGCTGAGCATTCTGCTGCACGTCATCCCGGCGTTTCTCGACGTCGACTGGCGACTCGGGCGAGTCGCCCGAGTGGCAACGCTGCTCTTCGCCGCGGGGACCGCGGCGCTAGTCGGTGGATTTCTTGGCGCGAATATGGCGGCACTGAAGGCCGGCGGGGCGCTCGCGCTGGCTGCGCTCGCGGTCTACGTCGCGGCAGCGTGCGAGCCGCTCGGTACTGCGATTGCGCGTAAAGGCACGGCGCGCGCGGTCGCTCGCGCCTTCGGAACGACGTTCGCATTCGCGCTCGTAACCGCGTCCCTCGGCGCGCTGTTCGCCTTCGCACTCGCCGGCGCGGCGCCGCCCGGCGTCTTGCTGGAGCTTCCGAAATCGCACGCGATCTTGGGCATTGCCGGATGGCTCTCGCTGCTTGTCGTCGGCGTGTCCGCGCGTACTCTGGGCCCGATCGCGGGCGAGCGCTCGCGGCGCATCTGGCCGCACGTAGTATCGAGCAGCCTGCTGCTGGCGGGCGCGATCGTCGCGGCGGTTGCGCTCGCGTTCCGACTCGATCCGGCGATCGTTGCCGGGCTCGTGCTGCTGGTCGGTGGCGTCGCCGTCTACGCGTACGACCTTTGCGGCGTGCTGCTCCGTGCGACGGTGCCGCACCGTCCACCGCAGGTGCTGATGGCGTGCGCGGCTGCCGGCGCGGTCACGGCAGCGATGCTGGCACTCGGCGCGGCGCGCGGGCGGTCTTGGGGAACCGCAGCAGTCTATGTCGCGCTGCTCGGCTGGATCGGCAGTGCCGTGCTCGCGCATCTGCACCACATCGGCATCCGTGTGCTCCTGACGAATTTGCGCGGCGAAGGCGACGAGACGCGCCCGGAAGCCGTGCTCGTCGCGCCGCTGACCTGGACCACGACGGTTCTCTACGAGCTCGCGGTGATCGCCGGCGCGATCGGACTGCTGGGCGCAAGCCCTTCGCTCGTTCAGGTTGCCGCGTGCGCGGGCCTCGCGTCGTTCGTGGCGCTCGTCGTCAACGTGACAACGGCAGCGACTCGATCGAGCAGCGTAAACTCACCCTAAAAGCGAAGGCCTCATCGTGGTGGTTCACTCATAAACGGTTCGTTCGACGTCGCAGCGGAGCGGCTAGCCCTCCTGCTCGGGCTGTCGCTCTTCTTCGGGTTTGCCTTCGAGGGATTCTACTCCGAGCAGCTGCCCCATCGCCCCGGCGGCGTCCGCAGCTTTCCGCTGCTCGCGCTCGCGGGCGGCGGCCTCTTTTTGCTCGAGCCGCGCCACGGCGCGGCGTTCATCGCGGGACTCCTCGTCGTCGGCGCATGGCTCTATGCGTTCGTGTGCCACGAACTCGAGGCGGAGCAGCCCGAGGGCATGTACATGGTTCCCGTCTGCAACCTGTTGGCCTACGCCGTCGGGCCGATCGCGCTGACGCAGCCGCTGTGGTTCGGCGTAACGATCACCGTCGCCGCGGTGCTGCTCCTGGGCGGCCGGCACACGCTGCACGACTGGGCGCGGCGCGTGTCGGGCAAAGAGGTGATGACCGCCGCGCAGTTCCTGATCCTCGTCGGCGTCGTCTTGCCGCTGCTCGCCGGCAAGCCCGCGATTCCGTACACTACCGTAACGCCGTTCGGTGTCTGGCTCGCGGTCGTCGCGGTGTCGTCGATCTCCTACGCGAGCTATGTGCTGCAGCGCTACGTCTTCCCCGGGCGCACGACGTTCCTGATGGCGATCCTCGGCGGTCTCTACTCCTCGACGGCGACGACGGTCGTGTTGTCGCGCCGAGCGCACGACGAGGGGATGACGCGCGAGCTCCAGGGCGGCATCGTCGTGGCGACGGCGATGATGTATCTACGGGTACTCCTCGTCTGTTTTCTCTTCAACGAGAGCCTCGGGCGGATGCTCGTCGTTCCCCTCGTCGGTCTCGCGATCGTCAGCGGCGTGGTGGCGGTGGTGTGCGCGCGCCTCGGCACGCGTTCGCAGGCGAAATCGGAGCCCACGAACCCGCTCCAGATCTGGACGGCGCTCGTCTTCGCGGTGCTCTTCATCGTGATCTCGATGCTGACGACGTACGTGAAGAGCCATCTGGGCAATTCGGGCGTCTACGGGCTCGCGGCCATCGTCGGCGTGACTGACATCGATCCGTTCGTCTTGAGCTTGGCGCAGGGCGGCGCGAACGGAGTCGGGCTCGCGACGGCGGCGACGGCGATCGTGATCGCGACATCGTCCAACAACGTGCTGAAGGCCGTCTATGCGGTCGCGTTCTCGCGCAAGCGCGAGAGCTGGCTGCCGGCGGCAATCCTCGCGGCGATCGCGCTGCTCGGCGTTGCCGGCGCCGCGCTGTTGCCCCCGTGATCGAGTCGCTCACCGTTCGCCGCGCTCTGCCGGCCGATCTCGAAGCAATCCGGCGCATCTACAACGAAGGCATCGAAGACCGCATCGCCACGCTGGACGTCGAGCCGAAATCCTCGGATGATATCGTGACGTGGTGGCGCGAGCACGACGGAAAGTACGCGGTCCTCGTCGCGACCGCGTCGGAAACAATCGTCGGATGGGCGGCCCTGAATCGCTTCTCGCAGCGCTGCGCGCACTCAGGCGTAGCGGATCTCTCGGTCTACGTCGCGCGCGGGCAGCGCGGATGCGGCATCGGTGCGAAGCTGCTGCGCCGGCTCGAAGACGAGGCGCGAGCCGGCGGCTTTCGCAAGATCGTGCTGCACGCCCTCGATTCCAACGAGCACGGCAAGCGTCTCTACGTCAAATGCGGTTTCCGCGAGGTCGGCGTGTTCGAGGATCACGGCGTCATCGACGGAGGCTTCGCCGACGTCGTGGCTATGGAGAAGCTGCTCTAGCACGGCGAGATCCTTCGAGCGCCGTGTGCACGATCTCCAAAATACTGCGGTAACGAGTCCGGCGAGACGCTGCCCAGACATCTCGCTCGCGCAGCGCCTACTGGGCTGGAATCCGGAGGTCGAACCGGCGGAGGGTCTGCGCCGGACTATTGCCTCGTTTAAATCATCCCCATTTTAGAGGGCGCAGTGTTCGTGCGCTCGTAAGCTTCCTGCCAGGGGGGAAGCAACAATGCAGAGACTCACGATGGCGGGTGGGGCAACTTTCATAGGGATCCTCGGGATTCTGGTCGGGCACTTTGCGATTCCACCGCCGGACGGAAATCCGGTCGGGTACCACATGCAGGGATATGTTAAAATCGATCAACCGGCAGTAACCCTTAGCTCGTGTTCGAGCAAAACGACATGCTACGTCCAGTTCGACATGGCCTTCGACCCTTCGACGGATCCGACGCCGACGCCGATCCCGTGCCCGGCGTCCTCCTCCAGCTGCTTTTCGTTCAGTAATCTTCACAACGAAAACTTACAAGCGTTTCACGTGACCGTCGACTATAGCGGCTATACCGGCGGACCGTACACCGACTACGTGGTCGGCGTCGTCCAGGGCTTGCTCAACGCGCCTTCACCCGCAAAACTCCGCGTTAATTTTGGAACTACTTCGCGTCCCAGTACTCCGCATTGACCGGGTAGCCCAGCATGTTGCGCGCGAAGCCCGTGACGCGCGGCCCTTCTAAGTCGAAGTAGCGCGGATAGTCGAGCGGGATCACCGGCAGCCGCTCGTAGACGATGCGCTGCATCGCGACGAAGTCGCGCGCGCGCTGCCGCTCGTCGAGCGTGACGGCCTGATCGTGGAACAGCGCGTCGAAGCGGGGATCGCAGAAGCGCTGTACGTTGTTGCCGTTGGGTCCGATCTGATCGCACGCGAAGACGACACTTTGCTCCGGGTCGGCGCCGCCAATCCATGAGAGCGGCGACACGTTGAACCGACCGCTGCGCAGGGGCCCTTCGAGCGCGTTGAACCTGCTCGGCGGAAACGACTTGATCGTCGCGCGGATGCCCACCGCCGCGAGCTGGCGCTGAACGATCGCCGACAAGCCGGCCCCGTTGCCGAGCTCCTCGCGCACGAGCAGGACGTCGAGCGGCACTCCGTTCTTCTCGCGAACGGCCTGCCGCACGCGCCATCCCGCGCGATCGAGCTCGGCCGATGCCTCAGCGTCGTTTTGCTTTATCGACGGCAGTGCCGAATCGCTCCAGGGAAACAGCGGCGGAAGGAAGCCCGCGGCGTCCTTGTAGAGGCCGTGATACACGCGCTCGATCACGGGGACGTCCAGTGCGAGCGCAATTGCGCGCCGCACGGCGAGCTCGTTTGTTGGCGCGCCGGCGGTCTGCAGCGCGAGATAGTCCATCCCGTTGATCGCCGTCGGCACGACGCGCACTCCCGCCGAATTCGCCGCCACCGCCTGCGGAGGCTCGACACGCCCGACGTCCAGCTCGCCGGTACGCACGCCGATCAGGACCGCGTTGAACGTCGGCGTCATGCGCAGTTCGATGCGCGACAGGCGCGGATGCGGCGAGAAGTATGGGTTGGGCTCGAGAACAACGCGATCGCCCCGGCGCCACTGCGTCACGCGGAACGGACCCGTGCCGAATGCGTGCGCCTCCCATGGAGCGGCCTGCACGACCGTACTCGTAAACGCGTGCGCGGGAAGGATGCCGAATGCGAAGTCCGACTGCGCGAAGAGCTCGCGCACGGCCGCATTCCACGGTGCGCGCATGCGCACGACGACCGTGTGTTCGTCGGGCGTGGTCAGCGCGATAACTCGGCGGTAGGCGTCCTTGCTGAGCACCGGGTTGCGCGGATCCTCGATCGCGCGAAACGTGAATGCGACGTCGGCCGCCGTCAGCGGCCGTCCGTCGGCGAAGCGGACGTCGCGACGCAGGCGATACACGATCGTGCGCCCGTCGGGTGAAATGTCGCCGTTGGCGCGCGAGGGGACGCGCGTGACGAGGATCGGCACGAGGCGGTTGTGTACGTCGAGGCCGACGAGCGTTTGAACGAACAGCAGATCGAAGGCGATCGAGTCTTGATCCTGCGCGAGCAGCGGATCGAGCGACGATGGGTCCGAAATGTCGGCGATGCGCAGTTCGTGCGGCGGCGCCGTCGCGAGCCGCGAGCACCCCGTATACGTAGCCGCGATCGTAAGAGCGAGCGCGATCGTGCGTCTCGTCACGCCGGCGCCTTCCCGCGGCCTTCGGCCTTCAGCGCCGCGAGCGCGTCGTCGACGTGCCAGCGCGCTCCCTCCTCTCGCAGGGCGGTTCGATGCGCCTCCGGCAGCGACTTCTCCAACGACTCCGCGGCGATGTCGTACGCAATACTGTCGCGCAACTCGCGCCCGCTCTCATCGAAGAGGCGGTCGGCGAGGCCCAACAAGCGCGCGGCGAGCTCGTTCGCGCCCTCAAGCGCTTCCACTGCGGCGAGCCCGTGAAACGCGCGCGCAACGTAGTCTTTTACCTGGAGGTCGTTGGCCTCGTCGAGCGTCGCTAAGAATTTCGGAGAGCGCTTCATCGCGGCGTCCTTCCTTGAGCGCGACCGTCGCGAGACCCTGGCGCGCGGCGCAAACGCCATAGCGGTCGTTCGCTACGCTCTTCTCCACGAACGCGCGCTCGAAGAGCCGTCGCGAGTGCGCCAGGTCATTGAGGCCGAGCTGCACCCAGCCCATGCCGATGGTAAACTCGCCGAAGATGCGCTGTTCGCCGAGGACTGCCGCGCGCTGCCGCGCATCTTCGAGCCGCTCCGATGCCTGCTGCAGGTCTCCGCGCTGACGCGCGAGCATGCCGAGGTTTCCGATGCATAGCATCTCGCCGAGCTCGTCGCGCGAGCGCGCGTATCCGTCGAGGGCTTCGCGATAGAGGTCGTCGGCTCGATCCAGATGACCCTGCCGGTGCACCGCTTCGGCGAGACGGAAAACGGCCTTCGCTATGCCGTGCACGTCGCCGAGCGAGCGATAGATACCCAGCGCCTCGTTTGCGAGCCGCTGCGCCTCGGCAAGCTCATCCTGCAGCGACGCCAAACTCGCCGCGAGGCAGAGCAGCTCGCTGCGATCCTTGCTCTTCGGATCCACGATTTGGAGCGCGCGCGACGTCCAGGCGCGAGCCTCCGTGAGCAGACCGCGCGTGCGCCAATACGGAGCGACCGTCCCGACGAACTCGGCCGCCGCCGCCGCGTCGTTATCGATGGTCCACTCCAACGCCGCGCGCACGTTCGGCAGGTCGCCGTCCATCGCCGCATACGGGCCCGCCGCCAGGCTCCCGTAATACGCGGCGTGCCTGAGTCTGGCGTCGGCGGCTGCGCCGGCCGCCTCGAGCTGCTCCTGCCCGAACTCGCGAACGATGTCGAGCAGACGATAACGCCCCTCGTCACCGGCGTCGTCGAACAGGAGCAGCGACTTGTCTACCAGCGAGCTCGTCGCGTCATCGAGGTCGCCGACCGCATCCGCGACGTACGCGATGGCGGCCGGCGTGCAGCCGCCGCGAAAGACCGACAGCGCGCGCAGCGTCGCCTTCTCGCCGGACGACAGCAGGTTGTAGCTCCACGCGATCGTGTCGCGCACCGTGCGATGACGCTCGCTCTCGGTGGCGTCTTTGCTGGTTAGCGTGAGGCCCGACGTCAGCCGCCGCGCGAGCTGTTTCAGCGGCATCGATGAAAGACGCGCACCCGCGAGCTCGATGGCGAGCGGAATGCCTTCGAGTTTCTTACACAACGCGGCAATCTCGCACATCTCCGCGTCGCCGAACGATTGCGCCGGCGCCGTCCCGAACGCGCGCTCGACGAACAGCGTCGCGGCGTCGTCGGTCATCGGCCCCACGCGATAGACCGCCTCGCCCGCAACGTGCAGCGGTTCCCGGCTGGTGGTGAGGATCGTCAGCCTCGGGCAACGCGACAGCATCACCCGCGCGAGGCGCGCGACGCCGGCCAGCACCTGTTCCGAGTTATCGATCAGCAGCAGCGTCTTCTTGTTGCGCAGGTACGCGACGAGCGTCGTTTCGATTGGCTCGCTGGGCAGCTCGCCGACGTTGAGTGTGGTCGCGATGGCCTGCGCGACGAATTCAGCGTCGCGCTGCGCGGTGAGATCAACAAACCAAACGCCGTCGTCGTAGAGGTCGACGGCTTGCGCTGCGATCTGCACTGCAAGGCGCGTCTTTCCGATTCCGCCCGGCCCCGTAATCGTGACCAGACGGGACCCGGCCAGCATCGCGCTCAGCTCGTCGAGCTCCTTTCGGCGGCCGACGAAACTCGAGATCTGCGACGGCAAGTTGTTCGGCCGCGTGTCCAACGACTCGAGCGGCGGGAAGTCCGCGCGGAGCCCTTCCGCGACGACCTGGTAGGTCGGCTCGGGCTGGCTTAGGTCCTTGAGCCGGCTCGTACCGACGGCACGCAGTGCGATCGCAGTATCCGCCAGCATGTCGCGCACGAGCGCGGCGGTGGCCGCCGAGACCAGGACCTGTTCGCCATAAGCGACTGCCGCGAGCCGCGCGACGCGGTTGACGGCGGGTCCGAAGTAGTCGCCGTCGCGCAGCGTGCACTGGCCGCTGTGAATTCCCACGCGCACGCGTATCTCACCGATCTCTTTGGGCCACCGCGTCGCGCGCAGCGCGCGCTGCCCGTCGACGGCGGCCGTCAGCGCGTCAGCGGGATTGTCGAACGCGCAATAGCACGCATCGCCGACGGTCTTGAAGACGACGCCGCGATGCCGCTCCACGACGCGGCGCAACAGCGCGTCGTGCGCCGCGATCGCCTCACGCATCGCGTCGGGAGCGCCCTCCCACAGCCTGGTACTGCCCTCGATATCCGAGAACAGAAACGTCACGACCCCCGACGGAAGCCCGGCGCTCACGGTCTAGCTATACTACGTCGCGTCCGCTATGACCCGGAGTGAGTCCGGAGACACAACGACGGTCATCGGCAGTATTGCCCGCGGTTCCGAATGGGTGTAGCCTTTAGGGAGCTAGCTACTAATAGCCAGCAGTGAGCCCAACCGTCGGGTCGGTTCGGGCGGTGGGAGGATCACCCGTGGCGATTTTCTTTGCGTTGCTCGTTAGTTTCATGTCGGGCGGGCTTTCGGGCCCGGTTCCGGGGGGTGCGATCGCGGCGCCGATGGATAGCGTCGGAGGCATGAGTGGTGGCTAAAATTAGCTATTAACCGTGGCGCGCCGGCGGGGAGAAGCGCTCGCTCGGCGAAACGCCGCAAAGTGGGAAGGCTCAGAGGGAGCTCCGCGGCGCTTTGGCGAGCAGCATTCGACTCGGCCGTTGACGATGGCCGCTTCGCGGACGCGGCGCGCATCTTCGACGAGCACGCAGGCGGCGCGGAACCGGTCGAGACCGTCCTCCGCGCGGCGCGCGCGCACGTGCACGCTGCTCCCGCACGGGCGTTGCAGCTCCTGCTCGGTCTGCGCGTCCCGCGCGCGAGGCCCGCGGCACGGGTCGAGCGCGACGCCCTCCTCGCCGAGGCATTCGCGCGAACGCGGGACTTCGAATCGGCCGACGCGAGGCTGGAGGCCGCGCTCGCGACGGCCCAGGCAATCGGAGATCCAGACCTGATCGGCATGATTGGATATCGCCGAGTTCGCCGCTACCTTCAGGCGGAGGATGTGGTCGCCGCTCGGCAGGCCATGGAGCTCACGCGACAGGCCGTTTCTCCAGTGGGGCGCCTGTACTCGCTGTACGCGGAGACGCTGATACTGCCGTATGAGGAGCGGGTCCACGAGCAGGCCGAGCGGCTCATCGAACTCTTACGACTGCTCGACCCTAACGCAGCGGCGTTCGTCGACGTCCGCGCGTGGGCGACGCACACGCTGTCGGTCTTGACTCGCGAACTGTTCATCCCGCACGCGCTGCCCGAGGTGCAGCGCCAACTCGGCGGGCTCGCATGGCCGAAGGATTTCATGCCGAATCGCTTTCAATCGCTCAAGGCGCTCGGCTGGGCGAAGGCGCTCCAGGGCGACTACTTCAACGCGTTCCGCCACCTCAAGGCAGCATCCGAGCTGACGGACGTGTCCACGGCCTGGCACGTCGTCGCCGCGTGCGACCGTGCCTACCTCGCGCGCTGTTTCGGCGAGCGCCGCTGGTCGCGCGTCGAGTTGGACCAAGCCGAACAACTCGCCGCACAGGTCGATTGGCACGCCACGCTGAGCGAGGAGCGCATCGGGCTGCTGCTGCTGGCGGAGCTGTTCAGCGGCGTGGACACCGCCGGATCGGCCATGTATCTGGCGCGCTACCGCGAGCTGGGCGAGATCAAGTCGCCGCTGCACTACCGTCGCGACGCGCGCCTGCGAGCCTTCGCGCAATTCTGCACGGGTAACGTCGAGATCGCTCTCGGCAACAAGCGGCGGGGCCTGGCGGAGCTGCGCGCGGCGCGCAAGGTCTTCGAACGTTTCGGCTACGACTACCGTACCGCGCGGTGTCTCGCGGCCGAATACGAGGCCACGCGCAATCGCGATCTTCTGCCGCGGCTCGAGGAGAGGCTTCGCAACTACGAGCACAGCTGGTTGGCCGCCAGCGTCCGCGGCTTCGGCCGAACTTCCGCCCTATCGCTGCCCCCGATGCGCAAGCGCGTCCTCGATGAAGTCTGCCAAGGCAAGTCGACGGCTGATATCTCGCGCACGTTGGGGCGCAGCAAGTTTACCATCAGCAACCACATCAAGGAGCTCTTCAAGACCTTCGAGGTCAAGAGCCGCTCGGCGCTCGTAGCCGAAGCGGTTCGACGAAAAATCTAGCACAAAAATCTTTCCGCAAGGAGAGCGTCATGATCCACTGCGTCTTCGACCGTCCCGGCGGAGGCCTGAAAGTCTTCTCCGGTGGAGCGATGCACAACGGCTTCGATGCCACCGGCGACGCCTGGGGACGCGTCGCCGATCCGGGCGCCGGGCCGCACGGCCATGACTGGCCGATCCCCAGCGGCCACTACATGCTCACGCAATGGGAATCGTGGGGCACCGGTGGTGCCGTCGACAGCGAGGGATACGGACAAATCCACGTCGCCGATATCGACGATGCCACGAAGCAGCGCCTGATCGACGCCGGCGACTGCACCGTGAAGGGCGATTATCTCGTCATCGGAGGCATCGCGCTCCCACGCGGCGGTCTCGCCGCTTGGGGCAGAGCGGCGATCATGGTCCACGGCGGCGGCAGCAACGCGCCCGATCCGCTCGCCGCACGACAGCCGCTCTGCGCCACCGAGGGCTGCACGCGCGTCCACAACGTGGACTGGCCGGCGCTCGTCAACGATCTCGCAGGCACGCATCTCGGCTTCCCGCCCGCAGAGGGTAACGGCGAATTTCAAGAGACCGTCGTGTTCAGCTGCGTGGGAGACTCGCCTCAGGCGGGGTGCTGAAATGGACTTTCAGGCATGGGAAGCCGAGGTCCAGAAACGCATCGGCATCAACGAGGGATACCGCAACACCGTTTACATGGATTCGGCGAATCCGCCGAATCCGACGGTCGGGATAGGATTCAATCTCAATCGCGCCGACGCGCGTGACGCGCTCGCGAAGATCGGCGCGGATTACAACGCGGTCCGCAACGGCACGCCCCTCACCGATCAGCAGATCGCGCAGCTCTTCGCGTATTCGCTCGCCCCGGTCGTAGACGAGGCGCGCGCTTCGCTGCAGCCGCTTCATTTCGATTCGATGAGTGACGCTCGCCGCTTCGTAATTTGCGACTTAGTATTCAATCTCGGCAATGCCGGCTGGCTGCAGTTCGTCAACACGCGCGCCATCATCGATCAGGCCTGTCACGCCGCGCGCTCGGGCAACTCCGCCGGCGCTCACGTGCTGTTCGGCCAGGCCGCAGACGGCTTGACGCAATCCGCCTGGTACGGCCAGGTCGGCAACCGGGCAAAACGCGACGTCGCGATGATGCGCACGTCCAACTGGTGCGATCCCAATGGCGACGGTTCGGACGCCAGTTAACATCGCCGTCACCGGCGACAATCGCGGCGCAATCGTCGTCGGAGACAACAACACGGTCGTCATCAATCAGCCGGCCGGAGCCGTCGTGCTGCCGCCGGAGCCCGTGCGGACGACGCGTCGTGACGAGCCCGTAAGGCTCGGCCCTCGCCCGTTCCCCGACATCGTCGACCGCGCCGAGGAGGGCGCGCGTCTGCAAGCGGCGCTGACCACCGTGCCGCCGGCGCCCGCGGACGTGTTCGGACCGCCGGGAATCGGCAAGACCGCGCTGTTGCGGCACGTGTGCGGCGGCGCCGCCGCGCAGGCGCCGTTCCGCGACGGCGTTGTCTACTTGGACGCCGCGCGTCAGGGCGTCGACGACGTGCTGCAGCAGCTCTTCCAGGCGTTCTTCGAGACCGATCGGCCGTTCAAGCCCGACGAAACGCAGCTGCGCAAATTCCTCGCACGCACGACGCCGCTCGTGATCCTCGACGGGTCGCCGTGGAATGCCGACGACCTCGAGCGCATGTTGAATCTCGCGGCGACCGCGACCGTTGCGGTCTCCGGCGCGAATCAAGTCTTGCTCGGCCAAGGCTGCCCGATCGCCTTGCGCGGGCTGACGCCGGACGATTCCCTCGCGCTGATGGGGCACGAGCTCGGCCACCCGCTGGAAGGCGCCGACGTCGTGTCCGGACGCACCCTCGCCGCGGCGCTCGACGGAAATCCACTCAACCTGCTGCTCGTGTCGGCGCACGCGCGCGTCTTCGGCGTTCCGATTGCGCAACTCGCCGAGGGCGTGCGCGCGGCGGAGTCACCCGAAGCGTGGCTGCAGGAGTTGATTGCCAGTAAGCTGTCGGAGCGCGACCGCCGCGCGCTCGCGGCGTTCGCGAAGGTGGACTGCGCGCCGCTCGACGCCGCGGAAGTCTCCGCGATCGGCGGCGACGAGGCCGCGCCGCAAGAGCTCGAGAGCCTCGCGGATCGCAAACTCGTCAGCTTCGACGGTACTCGCTATCGCGTCGCGGCCGGGGTTGCGGCGGCAATCGCCGCGGCGCTGCTCGCGATGCTTCCCGCCGAGGCCGCGGCGCAAGCGTTCTTGCAGCCGGGTGCCGATCCGTCAACGCTCGTCGCGCACTCCGATGCCGTCGCCGGCGCGCTCAAACAGGCCGCTCTCGGCGGAAAGCACGCCGAGGCGATCGCGCTCGCGCACCATGCGGGCGACGCAGTCGCGCTCGCCGGCCGCTGGGACTGCTGGCACACGATGCTGCACCACGCGCTGGGCGCGGCGCAGACGGCGCACGACACCGCCGGCGAGGCGTGGGCGCTGCATCAGCTCGGCTCGCGGGCGCTCGCGCTCGGCGATCTGGCGACCGCCCAGACGTCGCTGCAGGAGGCGATGCATCTGCGCGCCGGCCTCGGCGATCCGATGGCGGTCGCGGTAACGCAGCACAACCTCGAGATGCTGCACTCGCCGGTCGCGCCGTCGCAGCAAACTTCGGCGCCGCATGCCGGGTGGAGCGCGGGCGCGAAAATCGCCGCCGCAGTTTTCGGCTTCGTGGTGGTGCTCGGCTCGGTCGCAACGTGGGTCGCCGCGAAGTCCGGCCTTCCACCGTTTCAGCCGAATCCGCCGGTCGTTGCGTTTACACCGTCGCCGCATCCCGGCGTCGCTCCGATCGCGCATCCGAAGTCGCCGCCGGTTTCGCATCCGGTAGCGCCGCCGGTTTCGCATCCCGCGCGGCCGCCGGTCGCCAACGTCGGCTCGACGCAGCTGCCCCATCCGGCGTCCTCTACGATCGCGCAGGCCGGCGCGCCGCAAACCTCGCCGCCACGGAGACCGCCGGCCCCGTCGCAGCCGCCCGTGCAAATCGTCGGGCGCGGCGGAGGTGGGGGCGTTCGCTATCCCGGGAACGGTGGAGGTCATGGCGTGCAT
This sequence comes from Vulcanimicrobiota bacterium, assembly GCA_963723485.1. Classification (GTDB taxonomy): domain Bacteria; phylum Vulcanimicrobiota; class Vulcanimicrobiia; order Vulcanimicrobiales; family Vulcanimicrobiaceae; genus Cybelea. Next base: position 152,919 of record CAVRQS010000004.1, read on the forward strand.
TTTCCGCCGCGAACGGAGCCTCCGCATACGACGATCACGCCCACGCCGCAAACGATCGAGACTGCTCCGCCTCCGGTTATCACCTATCTTTCGTACGTGGCCGACAAGCAGTGCTTGGCGTACAGCGTTCTGCACGCGGACAAAGCGGCGATCGAGCCGTATGCCTCTTCGGTTCCGCTTCCCAGCGGCTGCTTTGGCCTGAAGCATCTGAAACAGAGCGCGACCTACACGCTGATCGCGTACGGCCACGGTAAGAGAAGCCGGGAGGTTACGGTCCCGGGCATTTCAACCGGCGGTACGAGCGGCGGCGGCGGCGGTCGCCCCTTGCCACCCAGCATTATCGACTTCGTGTATCGCTCGGACGGTTCGTGCCTATACTACGCGGTGAGCAACGCGGAGAAGGCGACGATCGCGCAAATCGGCTCCGTCAAACCCTCCGGCGGCTGCGCTCCGGTGCACCAGGGGGAAAAGCCGGTCACGTACACGCTCGTTGTCATTAGCCGCGGCGGGCGCGCCTCGAGTGAAACGACGGTGCCGGCGCATGCGCCGACCTACAAATCACCTGGCCAGTCGTACGGAGGCTCGTCGTACGGAACCTCAACGTCCGGTAAGTCGCCCTATGGAACGTCAACCTATGGGACGTCGCCCTACGACGCCGTTCCCAAGACGCCAGTATATAAGAAACCGATCTCCGCGACCCCGATGCCGTATCGCACAACGATGCCGTACCGCACCGCGATGCCGTACCACACCGCGATGCCCTATCGCACGACGCCGCCACCTACAGAGCCCATGAGGATGCCGCCATGAAACGTTCCGACGAACCAGCCGGCGTATCGATCTCCGTCGGGGGCAACAACCTCGGCGCGATCTGGTCCGGAAATCAGAACCGCGTTATTATCAACACGAAGACTGGCGCGGCGACGACGCTCTCGCCCGACGACATACGCGCTCTTTCGGCGACGATGGCGTCGCTGCGCGAGCGGATCGCGGCGCAGGTGCCGGCCGCTCAGCGTGACGCCGCATCGCAGCAAGCCGACCGGCTGCAAGACGCCATCTTGCCGCAGCCCAAGCTCGGGCGCATGGCCGAGGTGCGCGACTGGTTCATCAAAAATGCGCCGGCGGTGCTCGGCGCCGTGACGGCGGTCTTTACCAACCCCATCGTAGGCAAAATCGTCGAGGCGGGCGGCGAGATGGCCGCCGGCGCATTTCGTAAGCAATTCGGAGGAGCATAAACAATGAGCGCAACGACAGCACCCGGCGTCAGCGTGACGATCGATTGGGACGACAGCGTGATGATCGTCTTCTCGTTCACACCAACCGGCGGCAGCAAGGTGTACTGCGGCTTTCCCCACATCATTCCCGCCTGGCAGAGTCAAAGCGGAACGCAGACGGAGGTGTCGGCGAAGGTTCAGAGCATCACCCAAACAGCCGTCCAGATCAGCGGCGATCCCGCGACCTGGGTCGAGACCGTAAAATACGGATCGCGGGACGGCAAAACGATTAACGTCACGTACGACGACACGACCAACGTCAACTACACGACGTCGACCGCGACCTCGTATCAGCTGCAGCTACTCTACAGCATTAACGGATGAGGCAACCGAGGTTACTATGGCCATACCAGTAGTTCTTGGTCTCACGCCCGCAAACGGCGTCACGGGAGCAAGCGTGACGATCGGCGGCAACGGTTTTACCGGCGTCACGGCGGTCAATTTCGGATCGGTCGCTGCCGGCGGATTCACGGTAAACAGCGACACCGAGATCGTCGCGCAAGTTCCGCCACCGAATGCCAGCGGCCCGGTACACGTGACGGTGACTAATCCGGACGGCACCTCGGCGACCGGTGGGAGCGACCAATTCGCCTACAACGTGTGCAGCGTAACGGCGTTCAACGTACCGACTGCGCGCTCGGGGTGCACGACCGTTGCGGCCGGCGCCGACAAGAAGATGGGCGAGCAATTCAACATGGAGATGGACTTCGACTCGACTGGACCCGGCTGCGTCTGCTCGTGCTGCGAATACCGGCAGTTCGTCCGGGGCACGTTTACCTCGAACGGAACGAACGTCGTTCTCCTTCTGCCGAATCCCGCGGGTGGCGCACCCTTGAAGTGTCTGCCCAGACCCGCGGCCGGAGCTGCATCGGACAACTTCCTCGAAGACGGTCTTGTCTCGCCGCCCGCGGGGATGAACGTGCACTACGGGCATCGCGCGGAACCCGTAACGACCGATACGACGGACATGTATCAGCAGCCGGATCGCCCGACCGGTTGCCAGTACCGAGGGAACGACTTTCCGGGGCTCACCGCTAGCCCAGGCACGACCGTAATGGTCGATCTGGACTTCCGAGGTCAGGCCATCGACACATGCAACGCCAATGCGTGCGTGCAACAGAACGAATGGACCGTGACCTGTTCGGGGACATTGTAATGGACACATCAACAGATCTTACGCCGCAGCAAATCGGCGCGTACTGGGCGGTTCCGACGATCAACAGCACCGCCAATTCACAGGTAGCGATTCACGTGAGCGTGGCGGTCACACCGGAGGACGCGCTGCAAGGATCCGACGTGACGGCGAAAGTCATGTCAAACGGCACGGCACTCACGCAACTTTCGGGTCCCGATCAATCCTCGCCGCTGCCGACCGTCCAAACGCGCGCGATGACGGCCTTCGCGATCTTCACGTTCGACAATCCGCAGAATCTGTCAATCACTTCGATCATCGTCGGCGTGCAAAATCAGACTGCGACCTTTGGAACCCCGCCCGATTCGTCGTTTCAGAACGCTTGACGTCTATAGACCGGCAAGCGCGGCGGCGCTGATTCCGACGCGCAGTTCGGCGGCGCCCGCGCCGTCCGCGCTTACCGCCACGATCCCGTGGCTGGGAAGCCACTCGTCCGACAGGGCGCCGGCGAGATCGCGATACGCGGAAGCGGTTCGGCCCGCGCGGTCCTCCCAGCGTAGAAATATACGCCGAATTCGCGCCGCGGATCGCAGCGAACGCGGGCCTAGGAATATTGAGAAACGTTCGTCCAGCGATGGCCCGCACGTGAGGCTGTAGCCGAAGTCGATCCAGTCGAGCGCGGCGCGCAGCGGCAGCGCGGACACCTCGGCGAACGCTTCGAGCACGGCCTGCCGCTTAGGTGTCTTGCCAATAAAGCGCAGGAAGGCGAGACACTCGTTCGAGTCCATTTGGGGTTGCCGGAAGTAGTACTCGCGCGCGCCGCTCGCGCAATCGTAGCCGGCCATCATGATGCGGCTGCTCGCCACGATCGGCCTCGCGAGGCCGGCCGCCGACGGATCGCGCAGCTCGGCCGGAACCTCGGCGTAAATCTTCGCCTGAGCACGCCTTCCGAGGTGACGGATGCCGAGCCACGCTCCCCAGCGTAGGCCCCGCCCCGACTGCAGCGTCTTCCAGTGTTCGATCTCCAACGCAGGCGGCCTTGGGATACCGAGGCGCTCGATCAAGTCCGCGGCCGCTCCGAGCCGATCGTGGTGCTCCGCCTCGGCCGGCGCGGCCTCGGTGACGAAGCGCAGACAATCGTCGTTCGTCGAGAATTCGAATTGCAACGGACAGCCGTCGGCGGTCAGGCCGCTGAACTTCCACGCAACCGCGGGCCACGCGGTGTCGCAGAAACTATCGATGCACGCCGCGACGAGGTCGCCCGCGGCGCGGTTGCCAATCCGATTCGCGACCGCGACGACCCGGCTGCGCGCGCTCTCCGCGGCGGCAAGCACTTACGGGCTCGCGCCGACCATAACGAGCGGATCGCTGGCGGTGATGTAGCTCCCTTGCGTCTGCTGGTTGCCGGCGGTGACCAGCGACACGCGGTACTGATACTGGTTCTTGGTTCGATCGATGATCGGCACGTGGAGCTGGATCGGTTGACCGGCCGATAGCTGGAACGTCCTCACGAAGCTGTAGTTGTCGGCGGGGTCTTGATACGTGAACTCGACGATCGCGATCTTGATCGCGTTTGGATCGAACGCCGGTTGGAACGTGAGGTCGATGGCACCGGCGAAAGGATCGCTGACGATGATCGCGCGGGCCGTCGACGTCGTGCTCGGCGTCGAGATCAGCGTGCCGTCTTTGAGGTAGGTGTTCGTCGAGTAGCTGTACGTGTTGTCGTCTTTATCGGCGAGCCGCAGTTTCCAGGTTTGCGCCGGCGACCCCGGGCGCACGACGATCGTCTGCGCGGTCTGCCAACCGCTCTTGGCGGTGTACTGCAACGCCACCTCGACGCGGTCGACGACGTTCGGGTCGATGCGTCCCGGCGTGAGCGAAAGCGCGAGGAAGCCGAGGAAGTCGTAGGGATCGAGCGTCAGCAAGCGATTCTCGGTGGTGACTGAGGGCAGCGTGTATTCGAGCTGCTCGCCGATCCAGCCTGACTCCGGGTCGAACGCGTAGTCCGACGTGTAGGCGTACGACGTCGACGAGATCAGGCCCTGAAAGACGTCCCACACCTGTTGCGTCTGATGCGAAGCGTCGAAGACGAACTCCCCGTGCTTCGGGTTCGAGGTCGTCGCGGGATCGCCATAGTCCAGCGCGACGTGGGCCGAGACGAGCCCGATGCCGGTGAAGTCGCGCGGCGGGTCGATCGTGACCGAAAACTGGTTGAAGAACGGATCGGTGCCGTCGACCTTGAGAAAGTGCTTACTCTGATCGATGCCCTGCAGCATGAGCCCGAAGAAGCCTTGAGGCGAATAGACCCGCTGCACCGCACTCATCTCGTTGAACTCGATCTCGACCGTTTTGAGCTCGTCCTGTTGCACGTACTTGAGCCGAAGCGCGACCCCGAACGGCGACGCAGCCGCCGACGCCGCCGCAGCCGTGCCCGCCGCCCTCGCGATTGCGTTAGCGGCGGCCGCGGGCGCCGTCGCAGCCGGCCTGGGCGCTGCGGGCGCGGGCGCCGCCGGCGTCGGTGTCGTAGGCCGCGGCGCCGTCGTCGTCGCGCCGCCTGACATGCTACTGCTGGACCTGCTGCTGCTCGCGCCTCCGCTCGACATACCGCTGCTAGCGCCGCCGCCGGACATGCCGCTCGACGAGCTCGCCGGCGCGGAGGGTATTGAGGAACGCGCCGGAGTACTCGATTGCATCGAGCTCGTGCCGGCCGGAGCAGGGCCGCGGGTGGGAATGTTTACCGACTGCGCGTCGGCGGCCGCCGCCGTGGTGGGACCGAGGCTCGGGGTGAACCACTGCGACATGATCTGATCCTTGAAGAGGTTCAGAGCCCACTGTTCCTGTTGCTCGACGGAGGCGTCGGTGCTCAAGTTGACGACCTCGACCTTGATGGTCCCGTCCTGCCGCAGCTTCTCGAACGTCGCGTCGATTCCGGCGGAGATGCAGTATGCAGACGCCGTCAAATCCACGCTGAACGACTGATAGGCGCGCTTGAGGTCCGCCGTGATCTTGACGTCGAGCGCCGGCAGGACCCCCGTGAACTTCATGTTGTAGATGCCGCCGACGGGCGTCATGCCGTCCTGAAAAGCCTGCTCCAAGATCGTCGCGCCCTCTTCGCTCAACGTCAGGGCGAAGAGCGCGTCGTTGTTGCCGAAGAGCTCCGGATTGCTCGCGCCCAAGATGCTCTGCACGGCGCTTCCCGTCCCGGGCGCGGCGCTCGTCCCTCCGCTTCCCTGCAGGTTGAGGGCGACGATCTGGACGGTTCCTTCGTCGAACGACACGGGAGCGAGCCGCGGGTCCGACACGTTGGGGAACTGCGTGCGGATCTGGCCGACGATCTTCGCCTGCGTATCGGCGCTGACTTTCAGCGCCAACGTGACGTTGAGAAAGCCGGTTCCCTGGATTCCCGCCGACGCGACGTCCGGTGCGTACATGATCAGCAGGAACTGCGGCTCGTCGCTGTCCGCTTCCGACTCGAGGCCGACGGGGCCGGGCAGGTACCAAAACTGGTTCGGATCGGCGTGATCCGGAAAAACCGTGATCCCGTCGACGGTGAATGTGCCGCTTGAGAACAGGAGCATGTTGCCCTCGCTAATCGCTGCTTAGTTCAAATTATCGAGCGGAATCGTCACGGCGTTGCCGCTGATCTGCGTCCAATCGATGCTCTTGGTTTGTCCGTTGGTCAGCTCGATGTCGGCCCGGTATTGGGGCGCGATCTGATCGTTGAGGTAGTCGTAGGCGAAACTCCGTACGTCCGACGGGTTCGAGATCGTGACCGTCTCGGTTTCGTTCAGGGAGTTCGCTGGGTCGACGTAGCGCAGCGTCACGCTGATCTGCTGGATCTGGCTTGCGGAAAAGTCGACCTGCTGCGGAACGATCGTGATGATCTGATGTCCCTTCATGCCGTCTTGCAGGATGAGGTATTGATCCGACGTCACGGAACCCGGGATCGTCCAGACCTGGCCGTTCGTGCGTATCAGACGCGCCTCGTAGTAGACGAGGTTCTGCGTCGGATTCTGCCGATCGACTTCGAACGGCGGCGCCGTCGGGTTTGCCTGATTCAGCGTGAAGCTCTGCTGCGCAACGGGCACCGCCTTGCTCGGATACGCGACGAACACCAGCGCTTCGGCGAAGGCGGTCCAGTCCAGAGCGGCGAGTACCGTCAGGTCGATCTTGGTCGGGAACGGGTCGACGATGTCGATCTTGCCGTCGCTGGTCGTCTTCCACGGGCTCACCGCCGTGCCGCCGGCGGCCAGGCTGTAGGTGAGCTGATAAGCGAAGCCGCGCGCCGCGGTATTGCACATGAACATCGCCCAGTCGACTTCCTGATTCTGATTCGTCAGCACCGCGCTGGGCTGGAGGTTGATGCCGTTGGTCGCGTCGACGTAGCGGCACTGCACCTCCACGCTCGGATAGCGGTCCCACGGAAAGCCGAACGCGCGAATCGGCACGACGGTGATGCCGTAGAGATCGTCGCGCGGCTCGATGTCCAACACGTCGCCGACGACGGTCTCGGTTCCGCTGGTGAGCTTGCCGGGGCGCTGCGTCGTGTCAACATTCTTGAAGTTGATCGTGTAGTCGTAGCTCACCGGCCGCACCATCTGGCCGTTCTGCAGCAGGCTGCTCCAGTCGACGCTCGTGGCCGCACCGCTGCTGGTGAGCGATACGGACTGCACGATGCCGTTGTAGGTTAGGTTGACGTCGATCGACGCGATCGAGTCGTCCTGGAAGTCGGCATACGAGAGAACCGAGACCTTCCGCCGCTGGAAGAACGGATTGTCGAGATCGACCCTGACGATGAACTGCGACAACGAGAGGCCCTGTTTCGTGAGCTGGCTGAGCAAGCCCGACAGATGTCCCTGCGGATAGATCGTGCGCAGCACCGCCGTTCGCTCGCTGACGTCGAAGTTGAGCGACTTCTGGTCGGTCCGCGTAAGGTCCACCGACTTGTACGAGAAGCAGGCCGCCCCCGCCGCTCCGCCCGTCAGCGCCATGTCGCTGATGTTGTCGAAAGCCTGCATGGCTCGGCTCCAGTCGTCCGGCGCGTTCGGATTCGGCGGCGGAACGCTCGACTCGAAGAAGTTGGTCTTCACGAGCTCGTAGCACTCCGCAACCGCGCGGTCGCGATCCGACGTCGCGCCGGTCCCCAGGTCGGACTCGGTCACGAACGTGTCGACCTGAATGTTGATCACCTTGTCCTCGATCAGCTTGTCGACCGACTTCTCGATGTCGCTCGAGAAGAATAGAATGCCGGTGTGGTACTGCGTGTCGAGATACGTCTGGACGCGGTTCCAGTCGGCGGTCAGATGAACGTGAAAGGCCGGACGCAGGGCGAGAAATTGCAGGGAGTAGATCACGGCGATCGGCGCCAGCTGGCCCTGCAGCGCCTGCTCCATGATCGTCGCTCCGTACTGGTCCAGCTGCACCGAGAACGTCGCCTGGTTGTCGCCGTACAACGCCGGCTTGGCCGCGTTTTCGACCTTGATGACGAACTGCGGCCCCGACGCCGGCGGCGCGACCACCGTCTGCACGGCGGGTGACGCCGTGGCGGTGGCGGTGCCGCCCGATGCGCCCGAACCGGAGGTCGCCGGCGACGACGAGGGATCGTCGCTCTGGGCGCCGAGGACCAGCAGCTTGACGGCTCCGTCGGTGAACGTCACCGGAGAGAGCCGCGGCGTGCTCGTGAGGCTGAGCTGGCGCTCGATTTGATTGGCCACCTCCGATAGCGCGGCCGGATCGATGCCGATGTTCACGTCGAAGTCGATGAAGCCGCCGGTCCCGGCGCTGCCCTCGTACTCGATGAGCTGGATTTGCGGCGTCGAGACGTTCGTCGTGGGATCGGTGACCATCGTCAGGTGCGGCATCATCGGCAGGTAATAGAACTGCAGCGGATCCTGATGATCCGGAAACACCGAGACGCCGTTGATGACGAAATACGGCGGGTTCAGGTAGAGCATGGTACCGTCCTCACGTCGTCGCCGCCGGCGCCGCCGGCATGCTGAGGACCAGGTCGGTATCGCTGCTCGTCACCGCAGGCTGCTTGATGACCGACGGCGGCGTGGTCGCCATGTAGTAGGTGGCGGCATACGTGTACGACGTCTTGGCCGGATCCTTTGTATAGAAAGTCCACGACGGCGGCGTCGCGCCGGTGGATTTGAGCACGATCTCCTGCTGCAGCGACAGGTTGTTGGCGGGATCCGAGTACTGGAACTCGATCTGCACCAGGCGTACCTGCGTGAAGTCCAGGAGCGCCGGGTCGGGCGTGACCGTGACGATCGTCTGATCCGGCGGTCCGAACGTGATCAACGCGCTCGTCGACGTCGTGGTCGGGATGTTCTGCTGCGTCTGATTGTTGTAGGAGACGACGCCCGTGTAGCTGACCTGACCGTTCACCCCCGGAATGACGAGGAACGTCCAGTCGTGCGTGCGGTTCTGGGCGCTGAACTGGTAATCGGTGCTTTGCGTGTAGTTGTTCTTCGAGTCGGTGTAGGTCATCCGCAGGAAGATGTTGTTGATCTCGTTGACGAAGTCGCCCTCGGCAATGAACGTCACCGTCTTCGGAACGAAGATGTCGTTGATGAAGAGGTCCTGCGTGTTGTCTTGTTTCTGAACCGTCGTCACCTGGGTGCCGTCGTTCAGCACGTAGGTCACGGCGTACGTATACTTCTTGTCCACGGGCTTGAGCAAGACGACGACCAGCGTGGCCGAGCGCGTGTTAGTGTCGAACGCGAACTCGCGGCTGATCGCGGCTCCGGTCGGATCGGTGTCGGGGTACTGGAACGCTACCTGCACCTGCTTGACGGTCGTCCAATCGACGTTGCTCACGTTGACGTTGACGTAGAGAACGCCCATCGTGCCCACGTCGAGCGTCGTGACCTGATTCTGCGTCGTGTACACCGGCGAGACGTACGGCTTGCTCTGGTCGGCGTAGTTCACGTTGAACTGGTACTGATAGGTCATGTCGCCGTTGGCGGTGTCGGAATCGAACTTGAGCACGTCATTCGGACCCTTGAACGTCAGGCCGGCGATCGTGTTCGGAGTGCTCTTCGTGTACTGACAGTTGGCGTCGACGCTGACGATGTTGAACTTCTGGAAGTCGGCGTTGCAGATCATCGTCGCGTGGATCTGCGCGAAGAACGGGTCGTTCGCGTTGATCGTCTCCATGTATTGCTGGGGATTGGGAGGGTTGGGCAGCGTGCCTTGCTGCACCGTCTCGAACGCGATGCTGTCGCGCTCGCTGTAGTTCTCCCAGAAGCTGAAGGACGCGTAGCTCGACTCGTCGCGGGTTACGTGCTCCATCCCATCGTCGCCGCGGTTCTGCCCGAGGTCACTGCCAACGTTTTGTCCGGTGACGCCGGCGTTGCTCGACGAGCCGCCCGAGGACCCGCTCGACGACCCGTTGCCGCTCGACGAGCCGCTCGAGGAGCCGCTCGAGGAGCTGCCGCCCCCCGCCTGCCCTAAAACGCTCTGAACGGCCGTGTTGAGCTGCTGCCAGCCCCAGTTGACGAGATCGTCGTGGAGCTTGGTGGTGGTCGGGTCGCCCATCGGCATCCCGGTGAAGTCGAAACTCACGCCGCCGCAGTCGGCGCTGATGAATGCCTCGCGTATCTTCTCTTGTTCGGTATTGTCGCCGTGCCAGTAGTCGCTACCGCTCTTGTCGATCGTTTGATAGAACGAGGCGAATTTGACGGCGTTGAACCAGACCGTTCCCGTGACCGGCGGCAGGGCCGCGGTGTAGGTGAGGTCGTAGGCGATCTGCACGATTCCGCCCTTGCCTTGCAGCGCTCCCTCGACGACGGCGGCGCCCTCCGGCGAGAGCTCGGCCGTGAACGAGCAGATCATCTGGCCCAAGAGCGACGGCTTGCCCGCGCCCTCGATCTTCTGCACCAAAGCGCCGCCGCTGTCGAGCAGAGTGAGCGACGCGCTCCCCTTGGTGAAGCTCGGCATCGATATCTGGGCCGTCGCGGGGTTGCCTTGGGCGTCCTTGTAGCCTTTGGACTTCAGCAGCTGGTTGAGCTGCTGCTGCGCGGTGTTCATGTCCGCGTCCGAGATAACGAAGACCGAATCGAAGATCAGGAAGCCCCCGCCCTTGAGGCCGTCGGGCCGATCGACCGGCATCAAATATTTTATGAAGTTGATCACGTATTGGTTGGGATGTTTTGGGTCGGTGCGAAAGCCCGGTTCGCACGGCATGGCGTAGAAGACGAGCGGATTCGTGTCATCCTCGTAAACCGTCACGCTCGTGCCGGTGATGAGGTGCGCGGGGTAAAGCTTCAACATGTCTATCTCCTCGTGTGCATTAATCGTTTAGGTTACGGCGGAAACCGGCGAGACCGCGGCTTGCGCCCCGTTTGCGCTCGCTGCGGGCGTGCCGTCGCGCTCCAGCGCGAGCGGCTCAAAGGGTGATAAGAACGGCGACCACGTTCCGGCGGCGCTGCTCTGTGAAGCGGACGTGCGGTAGCGGTAACCGGCGCGAAACGGCGAGGCCGCGACGTATCCCCACGTCGCGCTCGGCTGATCGGCCGTGAGAAAAATCTGATCGGGGGCCGTGCCGGGGGTGGCTGGTTCTTCCGACACCAGATCCAGATACAGCGCACGGTCGCCGGGCCGCAAGCTCGCCGAGATCACGACACGGTGCGGACCGAACTCCTGAAACGCGGTGACGTCGAGGTCGATGCGCCCCGGCGCCATCGGCGGCAGCTGCAACGCCGCGCCGCCGTCGAGCGGGGTCGCCGCGATCGAGAGGCTCGCTCCGGTCGCGGTACGCGGCAACGCCAGCGCCACGCCGCTGCACTGCGCGTTCAGCGTCGCCTGCAGCCGCTCGGATCGGCCGCCCGCCGTATACGCGAGCAGGACGTCGAGCGTCGCCAGCGCGAGCAGGCGCGGCGCGGCGGTGACGTGGGCGAACGCGACGGGGAAATCGTCCGCGCCGAGCTGCACCCAGACGTCGGTGAGCGGGCGCGGCGGCATCTGGTACTGCGCGACGTCCGCGCCGACGGCAACGACCGCGAAACCGGCGAGCGTGTATGCGAGCTGCTCCGACGGGCTGAGCTGGAACTGCAGGGATCCCGAATCGTTGGGCTCTTCGAACGTCACGGTCAGGGAGATGCTGCTCGGTCGCGACGGCGGGTTCGCGGCGACGTTTACGTTGGCACCGATCACGCCGACGCCATGACGGTTCGGCGGCAGGTTCGCGTTGAAGTCGACGTTGTGCGTACCGACCTGCAGCGTCGGAACCGTCAGGTCGCGCACGAGCGATCCGAGCCCGTTCTTCGCAACCCACGCGCGCAGGCCGGTGAGGATGTCGAGCGTCAGCACGTACTGGCGCCGTCCCGGCGCGGGTTGGCTCAAGTCCCACTGCGTGACTTCGACGCCGAGCCGTGACGGATCGGCGAAACGCACGAACGGCGGATCGGAGACGCTCGGTGCGGCCGCCAGCGTCGCGTAGGCGGCGAACAGCCGGCTCGCAACCGCTCCGGGGAAGTCGCCGGCGGGAACGGCGCCTCCGGCGATCTTCACTGGGAAGTTCTCCGGCGCGCCGGTGAACGCGGCGACCACGTCGCTGGTCGACATCGTGCGATCCGACCTTCCCGCGAGCAGCGCGTTCAACAGCGCAGCGGCCTGGAAATCGACCGTCGCCGCGACGCGCGGCGCGACGCCCACGACGTCAAACTCCACGCGCGCGCCGAGCAACAACGAGCCCCCAACGACGGCGCCTTTGATCAGCTCGCCGGCGTCGGCGGAGAGCCGCGTGGTCCAGCGCGCGTAGTCCTCGCCACTGGTGCCGAGCTCGACGGGAGCGAGAGCATCGGACGTGGGCGTCACATCGCCGGCGGTTGGAAAGAGGCGCGCGAACCCGCCGGCGATCGCGATCGGTGCGGCGGTCGCGGTGGCGCTCTGCGCGCGCGCCGCGGTCAGCGCCGCGTCGAGTCCGAAGTCGCCGGCGAGCGACAGATCGAGTACGGCGTATTGACCAGCGGAACTGAAGTCGCCGAAGCGTTGGATCAGCTCCAGCGTGAATTTCGGCGTGCCGTCCGCGTTCGTGCCGAGCGCGAGCTGCTGCGGCAGCACCGCGAAGCTGCCGCTCCCAAACGGCGCGAACATCGTCCCCAAGGGCGACACCGATTGGAAGTCCGGCAGTCCGGTCAGATCGGTCACGAGGCCGAGCTCTGCACGTAGAACGAGTCGGTGTTCGAGGAGACCCACTGACCCTGCTGCGTCCCCGTCGCGCTGATCAGGCAAACGCGATACTGATAGGTGGACGTATCGCCGCTGCCCAGCACGTACGCCTTGATCGGCACCGCGAGCGTGACGGTCTGGGACATGAGTCCCGACGAGTCGGCTTGCGTCGACCCATCGAAGTCTACCGTCTGACCGTCTTGAAAGACGACCTGCACGGCCTTCGTCGTCGAGGGTGGAGCGAACATCGACGCAAACGCGACGACCTTCACGCTGCGCTGAACGGGCCCGACGACCTGGTTTGACATGATCGCGTCCCACAGCGCGCTCGGATCCGGCTTGACGGTCGCCTGTGACTGGTCGATGACGACGGTGCAATCGGTCGGATCGATCTGACTCGAGGCCGGCGCTTGCGACGATCCACCAGAGATCGCTTGCAGCAGCAGGTTGCCGACCTGACCGACGTTTTGAGGCACCATTTGTATCGCGAGCGTCAAGCTGTTTTGCGCCGACGACGCTTGCGGTGTGAGGTCGACGGGCGGAGCTGGAACCAGCGTTTGTCCCTGGTCCGGCACTCTCCCCGCCGGCTGGGTCGGATCGGTGGGACTCTTCATCACCGCCGCGGGCAAGCTCGCGACGTGAACGGGGCTCTCGATCGCGTTTGCCACGATGACGTTGAACTGGCCTTGCGTAGAGTCATAGGTCGACGTCGTGCTTAGCGGATTGCCCACGAAATCCGTCGCGCGCCAACTGAAGTGAACCGCTTCGACGTCGGAATCGACGGTCACGTTCACCACGCCGGATAGAAGCTGGCTGACGTCGTCGAAGAGCGCCGCGTAGACCTGCTGCAGTTGGGCCAGCGACAGCGTCACCGAGCAGCTGATGCCGCCGGCGATGTCGATGATCGCGCCGGGCTGAGTCGCGACGGTCGACCCTCCGGAACCGTCACTCGACGGTAGCGCCAGTTGCAGGCTGGTGTTGCTCGCCTCGAACAAGTGCATCGCGGGCGGGCTGCCCCCGTGGAGATTCTGCTGCCACCAGGCGGCGGCGTTGGCGATGCGCTGCGGATTCCAGACCGGCGTCGCCAGAAACGAGAGCGCAAACTGCAGCGCATTGGGATCGTTGCCGCTCGACGTGATCGAGATGTTGGGCGCGCGCGGCGCGGTTTGCCGCCGGCTGATTCGGAACGAATCGGGAAGGTAATAGATGACGTCCGGTTGCCGCATGTCCTGGTAGTACGGATACGACCGGTTGTCGGGAGCGTACGGAACCTGCGTGACCACCCACGTCGATTGGCCGCTGCCGACGCTTCCGAGCAGCGCGAACACGTTGCGATCGAGCGCTGGATCGAACGTAAACGGGAGGCTCGAGTCGACCGCGGTGAGGCTCTGACGATAGAGCGGCTGCGAGGAGCCGGCCGCCGGCTGCGCCGGGACGGCGACTTGGAACGAACGGCGGACGATCAAACGCGCCTGGGCGGACGCGTCGGTCATAGCACGATAGATCGAGTCGCGATCCTGCGGATCGGTCACGGTCAGGGTCATCGTCAGGTTCGAGCCGTCGGCGACGACCGCGCCGAAGTCCCACGTCGCCGCGAGCCCCGACAGGTTCGCCGTCAGGAAGTAGCGCGTTGTCGTCGGGTCGATCCGCGTACCGTTGCTCGAGACGCCTGAGTCCGTCACGTCGGCGAGCTGCACGGTCAGGTCGTATCCGTCGGCCCCGGCCGCGAACGTGACGCACGAGGTTTGCGCGCCTCCGGCGCCCTGCGCCGCGATTGCGTAGCGCGGCAGGTAGTACTTGTCGTTGGCGTTCGCCGGGTCTTCGAAGAGCGTCGTGTCGACCGGCGGTGCGGCGGGCGAGACCAGCACGGGTAAGGAGAAACTCGAACGCGGTGACGCGCTGCCCTGCGTCCACTGCCCGAAGACGGGATTGCGCATGGGCAAGATCGCCGGATTGACGGCGGTCATGGTTGGGGTGTGGATCACCGTCTGCGGAGGCGCATACGGACGCGCGACGGGCTGCGCCGTAGCCGTCGGCGAGAGAGACTGCAACCTGCCCGCCGCCGGACTCTTCGAAAACGGCGAGTGCAGGGTCATGAAGCCCATGGAATTGCCTCCGTGCAAATCGCGCAGGGAGCCGTTAGGCAGCCTGTGACCATTCCAGCGTACAGCAACCAGGGCCGATTGCCAAGGTGGCCCAGGCTTGCAAGTTGGCTAATTAGAGCTAGGTTTTCAACGAATCAAGCGAGCGCCCACCCAGGCGCTCTGGCTCAGGAACCTCAGGCGTTGCTTGATGGCTGACCGCCGGCGTCGGGCTTTGTGCCCGCACTGCGGATGTTCGCGATGGAGCACAGGAGATTGAACCAGAACGGTCCCCCGAGCGCAAGCGCAAGCCACGTCAGCAGCATCCCTTGCCAGCGACGGTACTCGAGGCCGGACTGCGTCTTCGACAACCAGGCCCAGTTGGCAAAATCGGTGCGAACGTGCGCGAACTGTGTGATGTCGAAAGGTTGGTCGTTCGTGGGGCCGTTCGTTACGGAGGTCGTAGTAGGCGGCGACACGGAAGGCGGACATTGAGCCGTGAGGCTGGTCGGTGTGCTCTTCGTGCAATTTTGCACGAGGATGCTGTTGGCAACGACCGATAAGTCTGCAGGGTTGGCGATTGACAGCGTACGCACCATCTCCAGTGTGTCGACACCCGCGAACGACACTATGAAGAACGCGATAACGATGATGATCCACTGCGTTTGCCTGGCGTACCAGCCGGTCACGCGGTCCATCTCCGCGTTAAACCACGCGTCCGTGGCCGCGAGCAGTTTCGTATAATCGTCACCAGCCTGCGCAAGCAGCGACTGCAACTGCTGTTGCAGCTTCTTGTGCTGGGACCCCAGCCTTCGCACCGCGGCTTCCAGCGTCGCGACAGCCGATAACGGCGCGGCGACCAGCGCTTGCGCGATGGCCTCCGTCTCGGCACCCGACTTGTCAGGGCCGACGCTTACCGGCGCCGGGGTTGACGGCGGCGCCACGCTCGGGAGAACCTGCCAGAGGGCGCTCGAGAAGTTTCGAGGATCTAAGTATGACGGTGGCCGGCTCGCGGAAACGCTTAAGAAGCGGCGGAAGGTAGTCGTTCCGGTCGCGTCTACCAGCTTGTTCGGCTTGGGGGAGTTCGCCGCAACGAGCGGGTGATTGAACACCGTCGCGGCGAGTTGATCGGTTCCGAGTAGGTTGGCGATGCCCCGGAACAAATTCCAGCCTCGAAGCGCCAGGAGTGCCGCGATGCGTTCGTTGACCCACGAACAAAGGCAGCTCAAGCCCGCGTATACGCCGCAAATGACGATCGCGATGTTGAGAATCTGTTGAAAACCCATACGATAGCCTCGCTTTTAGCTTCCCAGAAACCATAACAATCATGGTTGGTAGTTGGCGAGCTCGACCCAGCCCGCGGACGTCTGAACCTGGACGTTGGTAACCGGATGCACCTCCCACAGCGTGGCGCGCTCGTGCTTGGCGATCATGTCCCAGTGCTCTTGATCGTACATCAACCATCCCGTGATCCGCACCGGCGTTCCGGAGTCGGCCAGCGCCTGGAGATTTTGCGCGTTCCAGGATGGATTGACCGCCCGCCAACGCGGCGTTACCTCGACGATCGCGGCATTCTCCGGCGTCGTGTCGGGATCGTCGCCGACGTAGACGTGCACGTCGTGATCGTTGGCCGACGCGGATTCGCAGTTGCAGGTCTCGGGGCCCTCGGGGATCGCGCGAACGAGGTATACCGTCAGCACGACGGGCTGCTGCTCCTGAGTCTCAATCGCATTCCGGTCCGCCGGCGTCCATCGGCTGCGCGTCCTTCCTTCGCCGGCAGGCACCGTCGGCAGCCGATCCATCTGCGCGACCGTAAAAGGAGAGGGAGCCTGCGTCGGCAGCGCGGTGCGGTTTTTCTGGCTATTGAGGGCGGGATCGCCGCCCGAGCCGATCACCGGGCAGCCGTCGAAGTCGCCGGTCGCGACGGGTGGAGACTGCGCGACGGCGCTCGCGCTGGTTAACGCCGACGCCATCCCGAGCGTCAGCACTATGGTCCTCGCCGAGAGAGTTAGGTTTCGCATCACACGACGGGCCGCGTCGGCAGCACCGCGATCGGCGGCTGCTCGAGCGCGTAAAAGTCTCGATCGATCGGAAGCTTGACGAGCGCGTCGGTCGCCGCCACGACGCCGGACAGCTGCGACGGGGACACGTCCTGACGTATCAGCGCGTCATACGGCATCTGCGCCGGCACCTCGGGAAACGGCGCGTAGCCTTCCTGATACCCCTGAGCCCAGCGCGTGTGCGCGCCCATGATCGCCCGGTAGCGCAGCCAGCGGTGCGCCCTCCAACCCGGCGCGTCGCCATCGGCAGCAAACGTGCCGACCAGGGTGTCGCCCGCACTCAATCCGAGTCCGGTCATCTTCTCGATGACCGCCGGAGGCATGTTCAGGTTCAGGCCGCCCTCGTCGGCCGATAGGCGAATGCCGACGATGCGGCTCGCGTTGCCCGGAAGCGTTCCCAGCGTGACGTCTTGCCAGTTGCGCGCGGCATCGAGAATCGACGACGCGAATGCCAGCACGTTGCCGCGCGCGCCGCCGCCATCGAGTCGATTCCACGGATTCACGGTGCCCGGCGGTGCGGCGTTCTCCATCACGACCGCCCCGGGAACGTAGTGGCTGGGAACGTTCGCCGGCACCTCGGCGTCCTGCGGCGCGCCCGGCAGCAGGTCGATCGCGAACGTCGGCCAGCGCGGCAGCGGACTGTCGAAGAAGTGAATCGGGAAGTTGCTCGACAAGCCGCCGTCGGAAAACCAGAGTTTCTGCATGCGGGCATTGGAGTCGAGCGCGTAGAGCGGCAACGCGCAGAACAGTACGGGGAACGACATGCTCATGCGCGTCGCCACGACGATCGGCACGTTCTCAGCCGCCGGAAAGCGGTAGTATACCGAAGCGTCGCCGTAGCACTTGCCCAGCGCGGTGATCGCGCCGTGCTGCGTCATGTGAAGCACGACGTCATCGGAGAAAAACTCCTTGAGATCTTCCGCGCGGAAGTAGATCGACGGGCGCCGGCAGTTCGCCCTGTCGACGTCCGTATCGGGATCCGGCACGAGGCTGAACTGTTCGGCCGGATCGAATGGAAGCTCGAAGGGCCGGCTTAGGGTGAGGCATGTGGTGACCATCTGGAAGTCGATGCAGCGCTCGCCGGGCGCGGCGGCGTGCCAATCGGGATGCGGCGCGCTCCATAGCTGCCCAAAGGTGAGCGGCGCAGCGCGGGGCGTCCCGGCCGTCTGCGCGATGAATGCTTCGAGCCAATTGAATAGCGGAGGTGCGTGTTTGGCATCCAGCTGCGTGACGTCATCCGCGGTTATCCGCGCGTTCGCGTCGAAACCATGGCACCAGCCGAAGCTGTTGCCGTCGAGCACGCGCAGAAGCTGATAGACGAACCGGATCGCGATGCCGACGAAGGCCGCGATCAGACCGAAGAAGAGCGCAAACAGGACGCCCCGCCACACGACACCGCGATCCAGCGACCACGCGACGAAAACGAAACTCGCAAAGAGCGCAACGACGGCAACGCCCGGAATCCAGACGTATTGCCACAACAGCGTGCCGATTAGGCGCAGCAACTTGGCAAACAGCGAGCCGCTGCCGATGGGGATCAGCGCGACGTTGAACAGAGCCCGGGCGATCGGGTCGGGCGCGAAGAGGGCGAGCAGCGAACCTTCACCGCCCAGGAACCCTGGGAGCTTCGCGAGCTCGAGGTAACCCTGACCCGAACGCGTCACGCGGCGACGGTACTCCGCCGCCGCGGTGATGGCGGCGGCGATCGCACCGACCGACGTGCCGCCGATGTTCTTGATCGCGTACGCCGTCGCGAGCTTGCAGATAGCGCTGGGATAGACGACGCCGCTGGTGACGCCGCCCTTCATCACGACGTCGCACAACCGGCGAATGCCGGGACTCTCGAAATCGGCCTTCGTAAACGCGGGAGCGCTCATATCGCCATCGCCTCCGTGAAGGCGCGCTCTTCGCTAAGCGCTCGGCCTTCTTCTGCCAGCGCGGAAAGCTCGGCGGCATCCAGCGCGTCGCGCAGCGCCGTAATCATCTTATCGTACTCCTGGACCTCCGTGTGCTCGCGGATCGCGCCGAGCGAATCGAGGCGAGCGTCCACATGGGCAAGCAACAGGGCAGCGCATCGCCGATCCTCCGTCTGCTCCTTGGGGTCGTCGCTGGAACGAAACAGCGCAACCGCCGCAAGATGCTGCACCGCCCAGGCGGCGGCGACCTCGTAGTTCACGTCGTGCGCCAGGCGCAGGGCTTCGCGAGCACGCACCCGCGCTTCGTCGTAGCGTCCCAGCGCGACGAGGTATGCCGCCATGTTGCACATGAGAAACGCAGTGCGATACGTGAAAATGGCCCGCTGGTCCGTCGCGAGGGCCTCACTCGCGAGCCGCAACGCCTCGGCGGCGTTTCCGGCGCGGTACTCGGCCTCCGCAAGATTCGTTGCGACCGCGGCGGCGAGACGCTCTGCGCCGTTGGCCTTGAAAATCGACAGCGCCTCGCCATAGTACTGCCGCGCACCGGCAATATCACCGGACATGTAGCGTCCGATAGCGATGTTCTCCAACGCCGCGCCGATCAGAGTGCGAGCGTTGCGCGCGCGAAACGCGACGAGCGCTTCGCGCAAGAGGGCTTCGCCTTCTTCAAGCCGGCCGAGGAACACGAGGCCGCGGCCCGCGTGACGTTGCGCCTGCGCAATGCCGAACGCATCGTCGAGCGCGCGGTACCGCTGGAGCGCGCGTTCCGCGGCGGTATGACTGGCCTTGTGCAGCCCGAGCACACCATCGAGTTGCGCCTCGATGAGATCCAACCGGGCGAGCACGATCGGAGGAGTAGCCTCATCGGTGCCGGCCTGCGCCACATGAATCCAACGCCGCCCTTCGGCGGCAAACAAGAACGCCCACTCGCGCCCGAGTATGCCGACGAGCTGTTGGCCGAGGAGCACGTCGCCGCGCCCCGTCAACGCCCAATCGAGCGCGGCTCGCCAGTTCTCGACTTCCGGCTCGACCTGCGCGAACCACTCGTTGTCGGGCGTCGAGTCGTACGCGGCTTCGAATCGCCGCGCGATCTCGAGAAACGCGCTCGCGTGCGCGCGCGCAACCGCGGCATCCTCGCCGTTTTCGACGAGCTTCTCCCTCGCGTACTGCCGCGTCGACTCGAGCAGACGATAGCGCGTCACGCTTCCGCTCGGCTCGCTTTGCACGAGCGACTTGTCGACGAGCGACGTCAGCAGCTCGAGCACGGCGATCTCGTCGAGCGTCTGGTCTCCGCAGACGGCGCTCGCGGTCTCTAACGTGAAGCCGCCGGAAAAGATCGCGAGCTTCCGAAAGAGCGCGCGCTCCTGTTCGGAGAGCAGGTCGTGGCTCCAGTCGATCAGTGCGCGCATCGTCTGATGCCGCGGCAGCGCGCTGCGATCGCCGCCCGTGAGCACGCGGAAGCGCTCGTCGAGTTTCTGCAAGAGTTGCTGCGGCGAGAGCACCTTGACGCGGGCCGCGGCGAGCTCGATCGCGAGCGGAATGCCGTCGAGCCGGCGCGAGATCTCCATGACGAAGGGCGCGTTTACGTCGGTGAGCTCGAAGCGCGCGTCGGACGCGGCGGCGCGATCGGCGAAGAGCGCGACGGCTCCGTACGATCGCGTCGCCTCGACGGTCGTCGTTCCGCCGGGGGGCGGCACCGCAAGCGACGGCAGCCTAAAAACGTGCTCGCCGGCGATGTTCAGGCTCTCGCGGCTCGTCGCGAGGATGCGCACGTCCGGACAACCGCGTAGGATCCCGCCGGCGAGGTTGCGCACCTCGTCGATCACGTGCTCGCAGTTGTCGAGGATCAGCAGCAGGCGTCTGTGCTTGAGATTCGCGAGCAGCGTGTTGAGCAGCGGCTGGTCGTGCGACTCACGAACGCTAAGACTCTGCGCGATCGCCGACGTCGCGTGTGACGGATCGGAGATGCCGGCGAGCTCGACGAGCCACACGCCATCGGCGAAGGCATCGAGCAGGTCGCCCCCGATCTGAATCGCGCAGCGTGTCTTGCCCGCGCCGCCGGCGCCGACGAGCGTCACGAGCCGGTCGTTCTCGAGTAGCGACTTGATCGCGCGCACGTCGTCGTCGCGCCCGACAAACGACGTGATTTGCAGCGGCAAGTTGTTGGGCAGCGCGTCGAGCGAGCGCAGCGGTGGAAACGATTCGCGCAACCCGGGAGCGACGAGCTGATAGACGTGCTCGGCGCGCGCGAGGTCCTTGAGCCGGTGCGCGCCGAGATCGCGCAAGCTCGTCTCCGGCGGCATCTCGCCCTGCAGCAGCTCCGCGGTCGCCCCCGAGACGAGAATCTGCTCGCCGTGCCCGATCGCCAAAAGGCGCGCGACGCGGTTGAGCGTCGGGCCGAAATAGTCGCCCTCGCGCTCTTGGGGCGACCCGGTGTGCAGCGCCATGCGCACGAACACGCCGCCGATCGCCGAGAAGTCTTCCGACGCCAGCCCGCGCTGCGCTTCGATCGCCGCAGCGACCGCGGCCGGCGCCGTCGTGAAGCGGGCGTAGAAGGCGTCGCCGACCGTCTTGAAGATCTCGCCGCCGTTGGGGGTGATTGCGTCGCGCATCAACTCGTCGTGGCGGCTCAACGCAGCGGCCATCGCATCGCGGTCGTGCCCCCAGCGCTGCGTGCTGCCTTCGATGTCGGTAAACAGGAAGGTCAGAGTCCCGCCCACCATGGCGGTCAGTTCGAGCCTCCCCGCGTCGTCACCCTGAGCCCTTCGACCCCACTTCGACGGGCTCAGCATGTTCGCGCGCTAGCGTATCTCAATCTGAACTGGCCAGCGGCATCTGCACCACGTCGAGAATCGCGGAGAGTCCCACGAAATCGCGTGGGTTGCGCGTGAAGAGCGGCAGGTCCCACGCCAGCGCCGTCGCCGCGATCATGAGGTCGACGGCGCGTCTGCCACGCGCCTTTCTGCCCGAGGACTCGATAGCCGCATAGACCGTCCCATACGCCCTTGCTGCGTTGACCTCAAACGGCAAGACGGGAAACGACGCCTCGGCGCGTTGAAGGCGCTCTAACCGCCGAGCTCGCTCGAGGGGATCGCGCGCGGCGTGCGTTCCCGCAGCAAGCTCCGCGAGGCTTATCGCCGCGATCGCCATTTCGTCGGGCAAGGCCTGCGCCTTTACACGTTCCAGGTCGATGATAACGGACGTGTCGATGAGCGCGCGGGACCTAGGCACGCGGGTCGGCTAGAGCGTCGAGGTCTCTGCGGAAGGACGCAAAATCGACCGGCGGAGCATTTCTAAACGCTTCGAGTACGTCGCGCTTTTTCGCGAAGTCCCTTCGCCGCAGCGGCCGAAGCTCGCCCACCGCTACGCCGTTGCGCGTAACGATGAACGTCTCGCCCCCATCGAGGCCCCGCATGACTTCTCCGCTGCGGTTACGTAGTTCGCGCTGATTGATTTCCTTCGGCACCGAGCCATTGTAGCACGGAGTGCTACAGCTGCGCAAAAATGCCGCGCCGGACCCTTCCGCTTGCCAGGATGCCAGGCGTATGGCACTCCGCGGTAGCAAAATAGGCTCATGCAGCGTCTGGACGGGCGGTTCGTCTATGCCGCCAGCGATCTCAATGACTACCTTGAGTGCAAGCGCTTAAGCGAGCTCGACTCGCTAGTGGCGCGCCGCATGGTTCCTGCGGCGGACGCGACGGACGATCGGACGGTGCTCATTCGGCGCAAGGGCGAGGAGCACGAGCGCGCCTACCTCCAGTCCATGCACGAGCGCCATCCCGGCGACGTCGTTCAGTTCGAGCGGTCCGAGAGCGGCATCGAAAATTACCGCGAGGCCGAGCGCGAGACGCTCGAGGCGATGCGCCGCGGCGCGCCGATCATCTACCAGGCGACGTTCTTCGACGGCCAGTTCATCGGGCACGCCGACTTCCTGCGCCGCGTCGAGAACGCGCCGTCGCGCTTCGGCGACTACAGCTATGAAGTCATCGACACGAAGCTCGGCCTTTCAGCGCGGCCGTATTATCTCGTGCAGCTGTGCAACTACAGCGAGCACCTCGAGCGGCTCCAAGGATGCGTACCTGACTTCGGCTACGTCGTCTTCGGCGACGGCGGCGAACGGCGCTTTCGCCTCAACGACTACATGGCGTACTACCGCCATCTCAAGAAGACGTTCCTGCACTACGCCGACACGCTCGGCGCCCGCGACGAGCCGCGCGAGTATCCGCTGAAGGTCAAGCACTGCAGCGTCTGCGACTGGAACGAACAATGCACGCAGCGGCGCGTCGGCGACGACCATCTGAGCCTCGTCGCGTGGATGCGCCGCGACCAGATCGCCAAACTCCAGGCCGCCGGCATCACGAGCGTCGCGCAGCTGGCCGAAACTCCCGACGACGAGCGCCCGAACGGCGTGACCCACGAGACGTTCGTCAAGCTGCGCCGACAGGCGTCGCTGCAAGTGCGCGGGCGTACCAGTGCCGAGCCGATCTACGAGTTGCTCGAGCACGCGCCGCCGCTCGGCTTCGCGCAGATGCCGAATCCCTCGCCCGGCGACGTCTTCTTCGACATGGAGGGTGACCCGCTGTACGAGCCGGGTCGCGGGCTCGAGTACCTCTTCGGCTGTTGGCTGCCCGACGACGAGCCCAAGTACCGCGCCTTCTGGGGGACGACACGCGACGCGGAGCGCCGCGCGTTCGAAAGCTTCATTGATTTCATCGTGGAGCGGCGCCGCGAGCATCCAGCCATGCACGTCTATCATTACGCGAACTACGAGAAGTCGGCGCTGCGGCGGCTCGCGCAGGAACACACCACGCGCGAAGACGAGGTCGACGACCTGCTGCGCGGCGAGGTGCTCGTCGATCTGTTCGCGGTCGTGCGCCAGACGCTCGCGATCTCCGAAGACGGCTACGGCCTCAAGAAGCTGGAACGCTTCTACCAGCTGGTACGTGAGACCGAGGTCAAGAAGGGCGACGACTCGATCGTCATGTTCGAGCGCTGGATGACCGATCGTGACCAGCACATCCTCGACGACATCGAGGCGTACAACCGCGACGACTGCCGTTCGACGCTGCTGCTGCGCGACTGGCTGCTCGACCGCCGCGACGAGGCCGTCGCACAGTTCGGCGTCGAGCTGCCGCTGCGCGAGCCCAAGCGGCCCGACGAGCCGTGCCACGCAGAATTCGAGCCGACGTGCGGCAAGTGCGTGAAGCGGCGCGACGACGAGCGCGAGGACGCCCGGCGCAGCGACGTCGAGCGCGAGCTGCTGGCCGGCGTGCTGCCGCTGCGCACGGAGGAAGAGTACCGCCTCATGCACTCCGACAAGCGCGAGCGCTACCTCCTCGCCAATCTGATGGCCTATCATCGCCGTGAGGAGAAGCCTGCGTGGTGGGAGTATTACGACCGCTGCGAAAACGTCGACGAGCTGCTCGAGTTCGACAAGACGGCGATCGCCGGGCTCGAGCTCCGCGAAGATATCGCCCCGTATAAGGTCAACAAGAGCACGATTTACACGTACGGCTTTCCGGACCAGCTGCACAAGATGGCCGCGGGCGACGACGCCGACAACCCTCGCGCGCATAAACGCGCCGGAACGATCGTCTCGGTCAACGATGACGACAACCTCCTCGAGCTCAAGACCACGGCGGGCATCGAGACCGCGCGCGCGATCCACGAGCTGATCCCGCAGGGTCCGCCCTCGACGCGCGTCCAGCGCAAGGCATTGGCGCGGCTGGGCAAGGCGTATCTCGGCGGCACGCTGCAATCCGAGTATCCCGCCGCCGCGGACCTCCTCGATAACCGCGATCCCGTCGTGCGCGCCTCCCGTGTCGCCCTTCGACAGGCTCGGGGTGACACGATTATTCAGCCCGCTATCGTGACCGCGGCTTCCGTATCCGAGGTCGTGCAGTGCCTCGCGAACAGCTATCTCTTCATCCAGGGGCCGCCGGGCAGCGGCAAGAGCACGATCGGATCGCAGGTGATCTGCGACTTGATCGAGCGCGGCAAGCGCGTCGCGGTCACGAGCATGGGTCACAAGGCGATCCACAATCTGCTGCACAAGGTCGAGGCGTGTGTCGCCGCGCGCGGCAAGACGTTCCGCGGGCGCTACAAGCACGCCGCCGGCGATTCGGAGTATAAATCTCAGTTGGCCTCGCCGCTGATCGAGTCCGTCGATAAGAACGACGCGATGGACGGCACCGACTATCAGCTGGCCGGCGGCACGAGCTGGCTCTTCGCGCGCGAGGAGCTGGCGCACAAGTTCGACTACCTATTCGTCGACGAGGCGGGGCAGGTGTCGCTGGCCGACGCGCTCGCCGTCGCGCAGTGCGCGCACAACGTCGTGCTGCTCGGCGATCCGTCGCAGCTCGCGCAGGTGAGCCAGGGGCGCCAGCCGCCGCACGTGGGCGACTCGGTGCTGCAGCACCTGCTCGGCGACGAGCAGACCGTGCCGCCGTACCGCGGCATCTTTTTGGACGTCTCGTATCGGATGCAGCCCGAGATCTGCAAGTTCATCTCGGATTCGATGTACGACGAGCGTCTCGAACCGGCGGGACCCACTCGGCTGCACGCGGTCGAGCTGGGATCCACGCGCCTCGCCGGCCTCTATTATTGCCCGATCGAGCACGGCGGCAACGGCTCGAGCTCAATCGAGGAGGCGAACGAAATCGTCCGCCGGATCGCGCTGCTGCGCGAGAACGGCATGGTCACCGACTCGCAGCCGCCGCAGTCTGCGGGCGTGCCGCGACCACTAGCCGATCGCGACATCGTCGTCGTCACGCCCTACAACGCGCAGCGCCGCCTCATCTCGAGCAAGCTGCACGACGCGGGCCTCGACATACGCGTCGGCACCGTGGACAAGTTCCAGGGCCAGGAGGCTGCGGTCGTCTTCTACTCCATGGCGACGTCGAGCGGCGACGACGTGCCGCGCGACGTGGAGTTCCTGTTCGAGCGCAATCGCTTCAACGTCGCGATCTCTCGCGCCCGCGCCGCGAGCGTGCTCGTGTGCAGTCCGCGGCTGCTGGATCTACCGTGTCGAACGCCGGAGCAGATGGCGTTGGTCAACCTGCTGTGCGCCTACGCCGAAGAGGCCGCGAAGCGGCAAGCCTCATTGACGCCGGCCTAGGCCGGCTAGCGCGGCGCCACGGTGACGCTGATTACGCCGTTGCCGTACGGCACGGCGAAGCTGCGCGCCGGAGCCGTCGCGCCGGGCGGGAACGCGATGACGTTGCCCTCGTTCGACTCGAACTCGTAGTTGCCGGCGAAGAGCGTACCGTCCGGACCGTAGTCCAGGCCGTCCGCCGCTAAAACGCCGTTGGTCAGCGAGTGCGACGGCCTGCCGTGATCGCGGGGGAAGAAGTCGATCGCGGAGTTGACGGAGGCCACGAGCGCGTCTTTGGAGTCGATGGTAACGGCCCCGACCCAGCGATTCTTCGGCACGTGGCGGAACGTCAAGACCTTGCCCGCCTTCGAACCGGCCGGAAACTCGACCACGTTCCACGCGTATCCGCCCGTGTTGTTCGGCACGAACACATTCTGCTTGGTATCGAGCGCGACGCCGACGGCGATGTTGATCGGCCCCTGCAAATCGCTCGACGGCTGCGTGCTGCCCTGCGGGAAAATCGCAACGTAGCCGGCGGTGGACCCGCCCTGCTCGCGGTCGCTCCGGCGCGGCTTCGCGAACACGTAGCAGCTCATTGACGGCGCCATGCCGCAGACGTTCGACACGTACATGGTGCCGTGGCGGTCGAACGCGCCGCCCGACGGCCCGTCGATGCCGTGCGTATACGTGCGCAGCAGTTTGCCCAGGCCGGGTGCGTAGACGTTGACGTAGCCGCGTCCGTTCGTGCCGGCGTTCACCACGGCGACGTACACGTTGCCCTTGCCGTCGTGCCACAAACCGTTGGGATAACCTTGCGCGATCGCCAGCGAACCGAGCGCCGCCGTGTTCTTGCCGTATGCGTCGTAGTAGTACACCGTACCCGTACCGGCGTTCCAGTCGAGCGTCGCGGCGTACAAGATCTCGCGCGGAAGGCGGCCGGCGAGGCCGGCGGCGCGCGACTGTGCGGTCTGCGCCGGCATGGCACCGCCGCTGCCCTGGCACGCGGTTATGCCGATCGGCGCGAGCGCAAGCGAAAGTGCGATGACGAATGACGGACGTGCGAGGTTCATGCGGGCCACTTTGCGCTAACCTTGCGCACACCTTGCGTACCTTTCTGCCAAAAATTCGCGGAGACGCACCCGCGCGAGGGCGGAACGTACTCGCACCGCAAAGCAACGTGGATGCTTAACAAGATTTTGCGCTTTGCCACGCTTGCCTTGCTCGCCGGCCTCGCGGCCTGCTCCGGTTCGGCGACGCCGCCAGCTCCGGGGCCGCAGGTCGCGCCCGGAGTCGTCCGTGTCGGCGCGACGGTCGTGCGATTCGGCGGCCCGAGCAGCCGCGTTCAAACGAGTGCGGGCTGGATCGCTCCCGACGCCAAGAGACACCACGAGAAGTCGCTGCTCTACGCCAGTTCGTACGACGGCGGCTTCATCAACATCTACGACGAGAAGGGGACGAACCAGTCGCCGATCGGCAAGCTGACGACCGGCCTCGTGAGCCCGCAGGGCATGGACGTCGACGCGCACCAGCGGCTCTGGGTGGCGAATACGAACGCGTTCAACGTCGTCGCGTTCAAGCGCGGCTCGACGACGCCGTTTACGACGCTGAGCGATCCGAACTACTACCCGATCGAGGTCACCGTCGACGGCCACGGAACCGTCTATGCCGCGAACGCGGAGTCGACCACGGGTCCGCCGGGCAACGTTACCGTCTGGAAGAAAGGCAGCACGAATCCGACCGGAACGCTGACCTATTCCGGCTTCCAGATCGTCCTCGGCGTCGGCGTCGACTCGAGCAACAACGTCTACGTCTCGTACGTTCCGAAGAGCGGCCCTCCGGCGATGGTCGAGTTTCCGGCCGGATCCACGACGGGCCAGCCGGTCGCGATCCAAGATGCGAACGTGGGCGAAATGTCGTTCGACAAGAGCGCCAACCTGTTGATGGAGACGCTGACGAACGCCCTGGGAGTCTGGGCGCCGCCGTACACGAGCGGCCCCGCGCGGACGATCGCCGCGTTCGGCAACGAACCGACGCTCGACCACCGCCAGCACACGGTCTGGATCGCGTATGCGAACTTCTCGCACCCGATGGTCGAGGGCTACGACTACACGACCGGCACGCAGACCGACGTGATCACCAACGGCTGGACGGACAGCGCCGTCCCGTACGGCGTCGCGCTCGATCCCTCAATCGCGCCGTAGCCGAGAGATCGTGCGGCGTTTCGCGCTCGCTGTCGCCGCGGCGCTCCTCGCGGCATGCAGTGGGCCCTCCGAGGTCAGCCTGACGCCGGCGCGCGGCGATGCCGCGCGCCCCGCCTGGTATCGTGAGGCGCCGGCGACGGTGAAGAAAGGCGTCTACGTCGCGGAGTATTACACGAACGCGATTCTCGGCTACGACTGGAATACGCGCGCGAATCTGCCGCCGATCTGCTCGCTGCCGGCGACGTACGTCGTCGACGTCGCGACCGACACAACCGGAAACCTGATCGATCCCGACGGCGGCAGCCGCACCGTCACGGTCTTCCGCGGTCCCGCGATGTGCGGCGGTAAACTCGGGAGCTTCGCGGACGGCGCAGGTCAGCCGGCCGATGCCGCCACGCGCGACGCGGCGACGAGCACGATCTACGTCGCGAACCTTCAGGCGACCGGCGAGCCCTACGGCAACGTCTCGGTGTGCACGCTCAAGAGCGGCTGCGGCGCGGTGCTCGCGAGCCCGGCCATCGGCGGCCAGTTGTTCGCGGTCGCGCGGGACGCGCGCGGCAACGTCTACGCGTCGGGCTACGCCAACCCGTCGGACACGGGGTATGCCGGCGGCTCCGCGCTCGTCGTGTGGAAGCACGGAACCGGCAAACCCGAAACGATCGCGGCGTATCGCAACAGGACTCCGGGCGGACTCGAGTTCGACAAGCACGGAAACCTGCTCGCGCTCGACACGTTCGCGCGCTCGCTCTGGATCTACACCGGCTGCCCGAAGCGCTGCAGCGCGCACGGCCCGTTCGCGCTCAAAGGGCGCTCGGTCTATGGCAAGCTCGACGCGAAGAACAACGCGTTCGAGGCAGCGGACTTCGAGTACGGTCAGGTCGACGTCTACAGCTATGCGGGCACGAGCGGCGTGACGTATCGCTACAGCTTCAACAACGGAATGTCGCCGAGCGGCGACGTCGAGGGAATCGCGATCGATCCGGGCGCCTAGCGGCCGAAAAGAGGGGTACCTAATGCGAGCGCAAAGCCTTTCGCGCGATGAGGTCATGTCTCTTTGACGTCACGTTGGTGGCCTGCGTTGCTGGTGCACTTGCTGGGTGCTCTTCCGACCGCACGGGCCTCCCCGCCTCGCCGCTCGCCGGCGACCAGCTGCAGGGCCACCCCGCGAATGGGTATCGGCTCGTTCACGCCTTCGCGGGCGGCAAGGACGGCTCGCTGCCTGAATCCGACCTAGTCTACGTCAACGGAAAGCTCTACGGAACGACGGCTTCAGGCGGAGACGTCTCGTGCTTCAGCGGAATCGGTTGCGGAACGGTGTTTGAGATAAGTCCCAACGGAACGCATCGCGTGATTCATCGATTCACCGGATATCCGCACGACGGCGCCGATCCGCAGGCCGGCCTAATCGACGTGAACGGCGCTCTCTATGGCACGACGGCCGAAGGCGCTGCCTCGCCGAGTTCCAACGTGGGAACCGTGTACCGAATCAGCACCTCGGGTCAAGAGAAGGCCATCTATGGCTTCGGTGTGCCGAACGACGGCCGATATCCGACCGCGGAGTTAGTGTACGACCACGGCCTACTCTTCGGCACAACTCAGACCGGCGGATATGGCGGATGCTACAGCGGTAATACCTGCGGCACGGTGTTCGGAGTGACCCTGTCTGGCAAGGAAGACATGCTTTATCGCTTCCGCGGTGCACCAAAAGACGGCCTGTGGCCCGATGCCGGCCTCGCGCTCCTCGACCATCGCCTCTATGGGACGACCACCTACGGCGGCGCACGCTACGGAGGAACGATGTTCGAGATCAGTGCGACCGGCAAAGAACGTATACGCTACAGCTTCGTAGGCGGTCACTATGGGGCGTATCCCGAGGCGCAGCTCACGGGGCTTCACGGGGAGCTCTACGGGACGACAACTAGCTCAGGCGCTTACGGCCTGGGCGCCGTGTTCGCGATTTCTCCGTCCGGAAAGCTGCGGATCATTCACGAAATTCAGGGGTTCTCCCCGCGATGGCGCGTTTCCGGCGGCTCGTTTGATCGTGGTAAATGGCCGGCTCTACGGTACGACACTAGACGGAGGTGCCCATGTGTGCTTCGCGAGTGGAGCGGGCTGCGGAACGGTCTTCACCGTGAGCCCGTCCGGCGCGGAAAAGGTGCTGTATAGTTTCGCCGGCGGTAAAGACGGCGCGATTCCGCGCGCAGGTCTCGTGAACCTCAACGGTACTCTCTACGGCACGACGGCAGACGGCGGCAGTGGCAGTTGCGCGCCGGTCAGCGGAAGCCCCAGCGGATGCGGAACGGTCTTTGCAATCGCTCCGTGATCAAGCGCTAGGGCGAGATCGAAAAAATCGTGCCGCCGCCGTATGGATAGCCGCCGCCGTTATCTGTCGTCCCGTATAAGATGCCGTCGACGTTGATGAGGCCACCGTCGGGCTCTTCGCCGTCAGGCCGTTGCACGAAGCTATACAGCACTCGTTCTTTACCCGATGGAGTCAGACTGAACACCGTTCCCTTTCCGTTCGCGCCTCCCTCGAGCGTTTCGCCATAAAGAACGCCCTTGTCGTACAGCAGCCTGCACTCGGGATACGCTCCGTCGCCCTTGGCGCCGAAGCTATGAACTACGGCTTCTTTTCCGCTCGTGGTCAAACTATATACAGTGCCGACGACGTTGGATTGGTGCGGGCCCCCACCACTAGACGTGGTTCCGTAGAGTATATTCCCTACGGCAACCAACGGGCAGTCGGGATTCGCTCCGTCTTCGGAGCCACTGCCGCACGCGAACTTGTGGAGGATCCTTACCTTACCGGCCGGCGTCGCGCGAAAGGCGGCTCCGTTATCACAACCTCCCCAAACGGTAGCGCCGTAAAAGATCCCATGTAGAAGTGTCAACGCTCCCGCGGACCCCCCGAAATTGACCCCATACGCTCTTGGGAAGTTGTACACCACGGCCTCCTTGCCGGCCGCGGTGATACTGTAAATCGTCCCGCCGTCATATTTTCCGCCTTGGGCCGTCATGCCGTATAGCGTGCCGTTGAACGCGGTTAGGCCAACTCCGGGCAGTTTTCCGTCCTTGCCCTTGCCAAAGCTGTGCAACACATGCTCGCTGCCCGCTAGTGAAACGCTGAAGACCGCACCGCCGTCAAAGTCGCCGCCGTACGACGTCGTGCCGTAAAGCGTGTCGTTGAGCAAAGTTAAATTTTCCACCGGCAACTTGCCGTCCGTACCTCGGCCGAAGCTATGTAAAACCCTTTCCTTGCCCGCGGTGCTAACGACGAACGCCGTCCCGCCGCCCGTTGACCAGTTACCACCGCTGGAAGTTGTTCCATAGAGGTTATCTTTTACGGCGATCAGCGGGCCATTGGGAGACGAGCCATCTGCGCCGTTGAATGCAAAGACCGTCTTGTACCCGTGGCTCGCAAATGGGTGCGCACCAAACGCGGCGCTGGACAGCCCCGGCACAACGCTCGGCGTTGCGCCGTGGAAGCATGCGGACATGCAGAAGCACAAAGCGACGGGGGCAACAAAGGCTCTCATCATGTCGCAGCATTTACAATTCGTCGCCGGATAACCCTTCGCCGAGCCTTCGGCTGCGTGGCGCCTAGCGGCCGGCGATCTTTCCGAGCACGGCCTGTGCCTGCGCCATCACGTGCGGGCTCGAGAAGTAGCGCGCGCACTCGATCGATTCGTCGATCGCCGCACGCGCCGCGCGGCGATTTCCCGTAGCGAGAAATACCTGCGCGTTGATGCGCTGCGCCAGCGACAGTACGCGCGGGTGGCCTTCGGCGCGCGCCGCGTCGGCGGCACGCGCGGCCTGCGCGCCGGCATCGGCGAGGCGTCCCATGCGCAGCAACGCACCCGCGGCGAACCCATGCGCCGAGAAGCTCTCGAAGCGATTGGTCGACACGCCCCCCGCGGACTGCGCCGCCGCGAGCGCACGCCGCGGATCGCCGATCGCCAGCTCGACGTCGGCGGCCGAAAAGATGAGGTACGAGCGCAGGCGCGCCGGCAGCGACCAGTCGATGCGATCGACGAGGCGCCGGTAGGCGCCGCGGTCGTGCGCCGCGCGCGAGTGCGCCCACCGCGTGAGCGCGAGCTGATGCTCGGCGTAGAGCGCGCGGCCGCCCAGCCCGGCGTCGCGCGCAACCGAAGCCGCGCGCGCAAAGAGCGCCTCGCTCAAGAGCGGATCTTCGGCGGTAAAGTCGGCGAGCTCGCCGCGCAGTATCAACAGATCGACGAGCGCTTCCGGCGCGCGCAGCGCCGCTGCCTTCTCGTCGAGCGTGTCCGCGAGCCGCGCCGCGTGCGCCGCCTCGCCGCAGCGCAGCGCCGCCGCAGCGCGCGTCAGCGTCTCGCGCACGCCGCCGGCGCCGGCGACGGCCACGGCGGCCGGTCCCTTCGCGAACCAGCGCAGCGTGAGGTCGGCCGCCGCGATGGCGTCGCGCAGTTCGGCGCGGCGCTCGTCGGAAACCGGCGAGGATTCGAGCAGGGATTGCGCGTCCTTTAAGTTCAGCCGCGCGCCGTCGAGGCGGTGCGCCCAGGCATCGATCAGTGCTAGCCGCATCAGCGCGTCACAGCGCAGCGCCGCGTCGGTGCCGCTGCGAGCGATGTCGTCGAGCAGCGCGGCCGCGCTCGCGCTCTCGCCGCAGTCCGCGAGCCTCGCCGCGCGCTCGACGACGCGCAGCCCGAAAGCGTCGTCGACGCCGACGACGCGTGCGGTGAACGTCTCGCGCCGATACGCCACGACAAAACGATCGTGGGCCGCGCGCCGCTCGCGATGAAACTGACGCGTCGAGAGCGCGAGATCGGCCGCGACGCGCCGCGCGTCGTGGCGCTCGACGTCGACGCGCACCAGGATCGCCAAATGGCGCGCGTTCAGTTCGCGCAGCGCCGCATCGACGCGGGCCTGGATCGCGGACAACGGGCCTTGCGCCAGCGGATTGCGGCGCAGCCGGCGCGGATCGGCGAGATTGCGCAACAGGTGGCGCGTCGCGCAGTAATCCGAACGCGCTGGATCGGATCGAGCCATCGCCGCCACGGTTAGGCGGCGCGACGGCGAGGCCTTTTTAGTTGCTATTTACCATACTTGGCCGCTGGGCTGAGCGAGACGCCCCACGCCGACTGCAGCCCGGTCGAGATCATGCCGAATTGCGTGCCGGCCGTGTAATCGTAGATCTCGACCTTGTTGTTGACATAGTCGGCCACGTAGATCTTCTTCTCGCGCTTGTCCAGCGCGAACTTGATCGGATCGCCGCCCGGCACGGAGATCGAACGCGACGGCTTCGTCGAGTGCGGCGGGTAGACGTTGATCGCGTGATTTGCCTGATCGCCGAGGACGACGTCGCCGGCCAAATCGAGCGTTAGTCCCGCGCTCTGACCCGCCATGATGCCCTGATCGACGCAGACGGCCCGCATGCGCTGGCACTTGCTCACGTGGCCGACGAACGGCGAGCCTTCGTTCCATGCGGCGAACAGGTGCCGCGACTTGTCGAAGGTCAGGCCCTCGGGGTACGTGAGCAGCGTGATCGTCACGGTCGGCGACGAGCTACCCGCCGGAAACTCCAGAATCGTCTGTTGCGTAAACTCGCCGACCGCGACGTCGCCGGCGGAATCCGCCGCGACGCTGATCGGCCCATTGATGTTCGTCGAGAGCGTGACGCTCGGTATCGTCGAGCCCTTCGGATATTCCGTGATCGTGTTGTTTCCGTGGTTCGCAACGTAGAGCGTGCCGTTGGCGTCGACGAAGTTGCCGAGCGGGGCGGAGATGCCGTCGGTAATCTGCCCGATCGGCGACGGGTTGTTCTTTCCCGCGGGATAGATCTCGATCGCATTCGCGCTGTTGTCGGAGACGAAGACAATCGATTGCGTTTTCGCAGCCGGCGAGAGCCACCCGTGGCGCGCGGCCGACAGCGCGGGCAATGCGGCCGACGAAGCGGACGACGGCTGCGAGCCCGATCCGCCGGCGCAGCCCGCGAGCGTAGCGGCGGCGGCGGAGATGATGGCGAGGGCGCGACGATTCTGCTGCATGATGCGGGTGTGTTCGCGTGCTCCCGACCGGCCTCATATCCCGAGCGGGCGCCGGCGCGAAAATGGCAGAAAGGAACGCTAAGCTTCGCCTAGGTCTTCGAGGAGCGCCTCGACGTCGCGTAAATCGCCCGGACGCCCGCTGGCGCGCACGGGTACGTCGCCGTACGCCGATTCGTCGCGCCGAGCCCAGGCATCGGCAAAGTCCACTGCTGAGATGTCGGTTAGAATGTCGACGCGCAAGGGTTTCACCGCGATCTGAAACACCACGTCCACGTCGGCAAAGTCGCGATGCGGCCGATCGTGTCGACCGTTTGGATCTTCAGCCTCGCGTACGTAGCAACTCTGACTTTGATGCTCTGGCGGCCCTAAGCGATGCGGCGGCTAGGCGTTGGGGCAGGAGCGCACGGGATGCGGCTGGATCGAGTGCTGCCACAGGCGTTTCGTCCAGCAGTCGCCGAGCAGCGAGCAGTAGCACAGGGAGAGGTCGACGCGTCGAATAGAAGCCATCACTCGGCGCGTGATGTATTTGCCCTCGACGCGCAGCACCTCGAGCTTCTGACCGGCCGGCACGACGTCGCCCGGTAGGATAGTACTCGCCGTCAGATTGGCCGGGCGCTCGTGGAACCTTCGCTCGTCCGCGCGCGCCTCGGCCTGCTCCGCGTCGATCGCCGCCGAGATCGCCGGCTGCGACGTCGGCGTTCCGGGCCGCTGCACGATCTTGCCGTCGCGCGTGATCACCGAATCCAGGATCAGCGCCGGACCGATGCCCGCGTTGTTCACGTCGAGCTCGAAGTATTTGTCCTGCGACGACGTCGTGATGAACGAGATGTACGGCCAGACCGTCGCGCTGAACTGCTTGCGGATCACGTACGTTTGATACGCCGACGAGCCGGCCGCGATGCCGCTGATCACCAGCGCCAGCAGCGCTATGAAGAGATCGAACCGAAACCGCCTCTCATCCATGAGAGCTGGGTTTACTGTTCGACCAGCTGCATCATCTCCGGGGTGTAGCGCTCGCCGGCGGTCTGTTCGTGCAGTCCCTCGAGCTTGTCGAGCTGCTCCCGCGTGAAGTGCACGTCAAACGCGCCGACGTTCTCCTCGAGGTAACGGCGGCGTTTGGTGCCGGGAATCGGCACGACGTCGCTGCCGCGCGAGAGCACCCAGGCGAGCGCGACCTGCGCGGGCGTGGCGTTGCATCCCGCGGCGACGGCACGGACGGCGTCGACGATGCGCTGGTTGGATCGTGCCGCCTCCTTCGAGAATCGCGGATTCGTGCGGCGCCAATCGTCTTCACCGAGCTTCTCGACGTTGACGGCGCCGGTGAGGAAGCCGCGTCCCAGCGGACTGTAGGGCACGAAGCCGATGCCGAGCTCGCGCACGGCGGGCAGAACCTTTTTCTCCACCCGGCGCTCCCAGAGCGAATACTCGCTTTGCAGCGCGCTGATCGGATGCGCGGCGTTGGCGCGACGCAGCGTCTCCGGCGAGACTTCCGAGAGGCCGAGATAGCGCACCTTGCCCTCGTCGATCAGCTCTTTCATCGCACCGATCGTCTCTTCAATCGGAATCGCCGGATCGCGGCGGTGCTGGTAGTAGAGGTCGATCGTGTCGATGCCGAGGCGCGCGAGCGATTCGTTCGCGACGCGCTTGGCGTTCTCGGGCCTGCCGTTGACGCCGCGAGCGCCGTTGCCCAACTTGAAGCCGAACTTCGTCGCGATCACGACGCCCTCGCGCCGCCCGCGCAGCGCGCGCCCGACGAGCTGCTCGTTGGCATACGGCCCGTACACCTCCGCCGTGTCGAGGAAGTTGATGCCGAGCTCGAGCGCGCGATGGATCGTCGCGATCGCCTCGGTCTCGTCGGCAGTGTCGTACGCGGCCGTCATGGTCATGCAGCCCAGGCCCATCGCCGACACCGTGAGCCCCTGCGTCCCGAGTTTGCGCTGTTCCATAGGCCCCACAAGACGATGCCGCACTGCCGGAAGTTGCACCGGCGCGTCGAAAGCCGGCGCATGAAACGTTTGCGCTTACTTCTCGTTCTGTCTTTTGCCGCGGCGCTGGCCGCGTGCGGCGGCTCCCTCACCCCAGCCGCCCCAAATTCAGCGGTGTCGAGCGCCCGATCGCACGCTCCCGGCGCGATAAGCCCGGCGGCGTCGGGCTACAAGCAGCTCTACATCTTTAAGGGAACGCCGGACGGCGCGAGCCCGTACTCTGGCTTCGTCGCGCTCAACGGAACGCTCTACGCCACGACGCTCAACGGATCGAAGAACTATTGCTCGCAGAACTGCGGAGGCAACAACTGCTACCTCGGCTGCGGCACGGTCTTCTCGGTGAAGGCGGCCGGCACCGAAAGCGTCGTCTACAATTTTAGCGGCAACTTCAACGGCGGCAGCGACGGGTCGTGGCCGTTCGCGGGCCTCACGGTGCTCGGCGGCGCGATGTACGGCACGACATCGGGCGCGGGAGCACATCACGACGGCACGGTCTACACCGTCAACGGCGCCGGCAGTGAAAGCGTGCTCTACAGCTTCGCAGGCGGCAGTGACGGCAGCGGACCGGAGGCGCCGCTGATTGCCTATGGCGGCAAACTCTTCGGCACGACCGTTATCGGCGGCAGCTCGGGCTACGGTACCGTCTACAGCGTCACGACGGGCGGCTCGGAGAAGGTACTCTACAGCTTCAAAGGCGGCAGCGACGGCGCCAAGGTCTACGCGCCGGTCACGGAGCTCCACGGAAAACTGTACGGCGTGACGCTCGAGGGCGGCAAAGGCTGCAGTACGACCGGGTGCGGCACGATCTTCGAACTGAACCTGAAGGGAAAGAAACACACCATCTACAGCTTCAGCGACAGCGGCGACGGCGCGTTTCCGAACGGCTTGACGGCCGTCGGCGACACGCTGTACGGCACCACGGAGTCGGGCGGCACGAAGGGCTCGGGCACGTTCTTCTCGATCACGCCGAGCGGTACGTTCAAGACGCTCTACAACTTCACGGACATCCCCGACGGCAATCTGCCCGGCGCGTCGCTGATCTACTCGAAGGGCAGCCTGTACGGCACGACCGTCGGCGGCGGCACCTCCGGCAACGGCACCGTATTTAAGGTGACGCCGGCCGGCGCAGAGACGGTGCTGTACAGCTTCGCGGGCGGCAGCGACGGCGCGGACCCGCAGGGACCGGTCTATCTTTTCAAGCGCAACTTGTACGGCACGACAACGAGGGGCGGCGGCACCGGCTGCGGCGGCCAAGGGTGCGGTACGATCTTCAAAGTAAAACCATGACGTGAAAGTACGCAGGCTCAATCACGCGGTGCTGCGCGTGCGCGATCTCGAGCGGAGCCTCGCGTTCTACCACGACGTGCTCGGACTCGAGCCGATCGCGCGCATGGGCAAGGTGATGGCGTTCATGCGCGCGCCGGGCTCCGAGAATCATCACGACCTCGGGCTAGCGTCGGTCGGGCCGAGCGCTCCGCCGCCCAACGAGCGCGGCGTCGGACTCTACCATCTCGCGTGGGAGGTCGACGAGATCGAGTCGCTGCGCGAGGCGCGCGCCGCGCTGGAGCGCTACGGCACGCTCGGCGGCGCGAGCGATCACGGCGCGACGAAGTCGATCTACGGCTACGATCCCGACGGAAATGAGTTCGAGGTGATGTGGATGGTGCCGCGCGAGCACTGGGGCGAGTACGAGAACGCGGCGCCGACGCGGCCGCTGAACCTCGAAGCCGAGATCGCGCGCTGGGGCGTGAAGGCATCGACGGGCTGATCGTTGCGCCGTACTCCGGCGCGCTGCCGCCGCTCGATCCGGCGGTGGAAGCGGCGGTGCGGGAGCGCATGCGTTCGATCCCGGTCTTCCGCAGCCTCGGATTTTCGAACATTCGTCTCGGCGCGGGCGCGCTCGAATGCATCGTCGCGCGCAATCCCGAGTTCGACGGCATCTTCGATTCGTTCCACGGCGGTCTGCTGATGACGGCGGCCGACTCGGCGGCCGCGATCGTGAGCCTGACGATTTGGGGCGCAGACTCGCGCATCACCACGACCGACATGAACATACGCTTCCTAGCGCCCGCGCGCGGCGACGTGAAACTCTTCGCGCAGGCGATCAAAAAAGGACGAACACTCTGCCCAGTCGCCGCCAACTTCTGGCGCGAAGACGGCGCGCTGGTCGCCGTCGCACAGGTCACTTATATGAGGCTCACATAACAATGTCTGAAATCGTATTGCCGGAGACAAAGCCCGAAACCGAATGGGTGCGCGGCCGCGCGCTCCAAAAGGTGAGCCCGCAGCGCACGCACGCACGCTTGCAGGGAGCTCTGACGATGCAGCTGGCTCGGTGGGCGGAGGGCCGGGGCGAGACCGGGCCCGAGTGGCGCTTTCGCGTCGCCCCACCAGGCGAAGTGCGCCGGCCACTCGTGCCCGACGTCGCATACGTGTCGAACGAGCGGCTTCGGCCGCTCACCGACGCGGAGGTCGAGATTCCGCCGCTGGCGCCGGACCTTGCCGTCGAGATCCTTTCACCCGACGATCGGCGCATCGACATAGATGACAAGATTTCGGTGTACTTGCGCGCCGGATCGTCGCTCGTCGTCGTGGTCGATCCTCGGCGCCGCCTGGTCGAGCTGCATGATCACGCCGGCGTCGCGCAACTCGACGAATCGCAGACGATCGAGCACCGGGCGTTGCCCGGCTTCTCCTACCCCGTGCGCGACTTATTCGCGGTGCTTCGCCGCTCGTAATCCCTTCCGCCTTGTCATCCTGAGCGGCGGCTCCTGAGCGAGCGCAGCGGGTCGAAGGGACCCGAAGTCGAAAGGACTTACGTGTACGCAAGCCCTGCGCGGTTCGCAAGGTGTTTGTTTTTTCGCGAGAAGAAACGAAGCGCCGCATTACTGCGACGCTTCGCGCGCTTAGACGTGTCTACAGGCCTGATACTCGGCAAGCGTAGCACGGCTAAGACAACTTCGCAACAGCCTTTCAGTTGCCACGGCTGGAACGCCCGGGAATCGAACCCGGAGCCACGCGGTGTATCAAGCCTGCAGTCGACACCATCGAAGCGTCCCAGCACTCGTTACTTCACTCGCTTAAGGCGTATCGGCAACCGGCAACACCGTGTCATCATGAGCGGAGGCTCCTGAGGCGAGCGCAGCGAGTCGAAGGGGCCGAAGTCGAGGACGCGTTAGTGCGACATCGCGCGGCGAATAGCGGCGAGCTGTTGCGGCGTCAGCACTCCCGGCGGGCTGATCAGATCGACGCGCGTTCCGTGTACGACCCAGGAGATCGGCTCCATCCTGACTTGCTGCATCACGCCGCCATCGCGGCGGAACTTCACGAAGGCATGCTGCCCCGGCGGGACGCCCTTCATGGCTGGCGGTACCTGTGGCGGCGCGCCCGCTCCCGCCGTCATCCAGAGCTTCATCTGAGACGGCGCGCCTTGGCGCGCGCTGCTCTCCATGATGGTCAAGCCCGGAACGCCGTTGCCTTCGTAGCGAAAGATGAGACGCGAGTCGAGCGGCGAGGAACTTGAGGTGAGCTCGTCGATGCGCGGCGTGAGTACGGCCGGGATCGCGGCGGGCGCGATCACGCGAAACGGCATGTCGCGGCGAGCCTGATCGAGGGTGACGTCGTTCACCGTCATCGGCACGGGCCGCCCGCCGATCGTCGCGAACGCGTGCAGCATTTGTTCGACCTGCGCGCGCACGGTTGGAGCGGCGAAGATAAAGCCCACGAGCACCACGCACGCCGCTCCGGCCGCTGCGGTCCAGCGCGGAATCGCGCGCGGTGTGGCGACGGCGTTCGCGCGTGCGCGAACCGCGCTCGCATTGTACTGGGGGACGTCGATCGTCTCGACGTACGCGCCGACCGCGTCGCGCGCGCGCTCAACCTGCTGCGATTGATTCATCTTTAAACCTTCCATCTGGTGCGGCGGTGTGTTGCGAAGGTGAAGCCGGATCGTCCAGCGTCGCGCGCAAGCGGCGATGCGCGAGCATCAGCCACCAGCGGACGGTGACGGCGGGCGCGCCGAGCACCTCTGCGATCTCGCCGCCGCGCAGACCGTAGTAGTAGCGCAGCACGATCGGCAGGCGCAGGCGCGGCTCGAGCGCGTCGACGGCGGCGCGGACCGCGATGCGCTCGTCGTGCGCTGCGTCGTCGTCGGCGCCAACCGCTTCGAGAGGCGCTTCGCAGCGCATTGCGCGCTGGGCGCGTCTCGCTTCGTTGACGACGATGCGATAGAACCACACCGCGAAGCGCTCCGGCCGGCGCAGGCTCTTTAGCCCGCCCCAAGCGCGGGCGCACGCCTCCTGTGCAGCGTCTTCGGCCGCGGCGCGATTCCTGACGATCGACCACGCGATGCGGTAGGCGTCGGGCCAGACGGCGCAGATCAGATCGGCGGCCGCGGCGTCGTCACCGGCGCAGGCTCGGGCCACGAGCCCGTCGTTTTGCTTCACACGAAATAGACCGCCACGCCCACCAAAACGTTGGAGCCCGCTAGCTCTGTGACGACTCCGCGATGAGGGCGGCGTAGGCGCGGCTCGCGTCGGTGGGGACGCGCTTGAGCTCCGGGTCCGTGTCGAGATCGATGTGGTAGAGCCCGAAGTCGCTGCCGTCATCGAAGGGCAGGCCCCACTCGCGGTTCGACGTGATGCTCCAGCAGAGATAGCCTTCGACGGGCACGCCGCGCGCGACGGCCTTGCGCACCTCGTTGACGTGCGCCTTGAGATAATCGGCGCGGGCGATGCCGGAGGCGCGTCCGACGCAGCCGTTCTCGATGACGATGATCGGCTTGCCGGGAAACTCGCGCGCGGTCTCGGCCAGGATCATGCTGAGCGCGCCGGGCCAGACGGGGGCGCTCGCGTACTGGAAGTCAGCCGCAGCACTGAGCCGATGCAGCTCGCCCGGCCAGAACGACGGCACGCCCCAGTAGTAGTCCAGGCCGACGAAATCGAGCGTGCCGACGCACTCGCTCGGGCAGAGAAACTCCGGCAGCTTGCCGGCCATGCCGAGATTCCACCAGTTCGTGCCGAGCATCGTGGTAAAGATCGCGAAGCTCTTGCGCAGCGCGAAGAGCGCGTGCAGCCACGACGAGCGCGTCGCCTGCAGGCGCCGCTCGCCCTGCACCGGCACGAACTCGACGCGCTCGGGATCGCCGAAGATCAGCTGCGCAACCCGCCTCGCAATCTCGGGCTCGAGCCCTTCGTATTGCGGCCTCGGCGCCTCCGCGGCACCAGACATGATCAAACCGGCTCGGCCGATACGACGCGTCGCCCGCATCGAAGCCATCGCCGCGGCGGCCTGAGCGCTCCCGGTATCACGCGGAGCTTGGCTCCCTATGTCATCCTGAGCGGAGTCGAAGGGCGACGAAGTACATAACCCCTCAACTCCGGGACTGATCCCCACGCGCAGTTTCCCGCGTTTGCGAATGCGCGCAAAAGCGTGATCCATCTCCGGCACGGAGCCCTGTGCATCGCCCTGCGCCTCTTCTTCGCGCCCGATGTGCGCGACGGTCTTGCGGTTGAATGCGTCGGGAATTTCGGGATGCTCAGGACGAAGGTCGCGGATGGCGTGGTCGACGATGTTGAGCAAAGTGCGGCTGCCGAGGGCCATGGCAACAGCAAAATACTGCGGCGGCCCGGGGAGCTGCGTGAGAGCGAGCGCATCGCCGTCATATTGGCGCAACGAAACGTCGTCGTCGAAAACCGTATCAGCCTCACCGCGTTTCAAGGCCACAACAGCGTCATCCATCGAGTTGAAATAGGTAATGTTCGCGGCGGGGAACGAGCCGCCGACGATGCTCGCGGGCAAGGTGTCGGCGACGACGGCGACGCGGCCACGCCACGTCTGGATGTCCGCGGGAAGCGCGAACGCGCCGGCGTGCAAGGCGGCGAGATGCGCGCAATAGTACGGCTCAGAAAAAAACGCGTGCTGGCCGCGCTCGGGCGTCATGGTGAGCTGAGCGATGGAGCAATCGACGCGGCCGCCCGCGTCGACATCGGATTGCGCGATGCGCGCGGCCTGACGCTTCGCATCCTGCGGCGATTGCGGATGCGTGGCGTTGCGGTCGATCCAGCGCTGCAGCCATTGCGGAAGGCCCAGGACCAGCGGGTTGGTGCCGACGCGGGCATTGGGGCGGATGCGCCGGATGGCATCGCGCGCTTTGGCGTGGGCGCGAAAGAGATTGGGGATGAGGGTGAGGACGTCATCCATCTGCGCGTCCCCGCTCTGGTACGGAGGCTGGCCGGGCGGCATGGCGTAGGCGCGCATCCAGAAGCCTTTGATCCAGCCGTAGACGAGCTGATTGGGCTCGTTGAGGGTGACGTAGTCGTCGATCAGATCACCGAGCCGTTGTGCAACCTCAGTGGCGAACGCGGTTACGCGATCGGGAAAGCCTGGATCGAGCGGCCCGGCGCCGTTGCCGGCGGCTTGGATATGCAGCGGCCAGCTGTTGTGCACCAGTGTGACGACGGCGGACATGCCGGCGTCGCGGATGGCCTGCAGCACGTCGCGGTAGTGCGCAAAGGCCTCGTCGTTCCAGGCGCCGGGCTCGAGCTCGAGCCGCGCCCACGAGAGCGAGAGGCGGAACATAGTGCAGCCGAGGTCGCGCGCGAGCTCGACGTCCTCGCGATAGCGATTCCAGAAATCCGTCGCTTTGGCGCGCGGAACAAGCCCACGTACGCGTTCCCAAACATCGCGGATCTCGTCTCGGCCGTCGTACGCCTCGCACTGATGGTCGGCCGTAGCGACACCGAACTTGAAGGGCACTGCCACGATCTACAGTTGCGGGAGGGCGCGCGAGCTCCCTGTTTACGAACCCACGCGTACTGCCGTCGCGACTCCTGCTCGCGTAAGCGCTACGAGATTGTTGCCGCTGCGGCGGTAACGGATCGCCGGCGAGCGTGACGCCGACTACGAAACTGCCCGCTGGGGGCCAGGATAGGTCACCTCGCCGAATCTCGTCGCAAGTCCCGGCTTACTCCAACGGGCCTAATGTTTTTCGTCGCAGCAAAAAAAAAGATAGACACACGAACGATCCTTCGTGGCGGATCGCGCGTAAAGGTTCCATCATGGCGATGTGACCGATCGTAAGTCCACCGCACTTGGGGGCCTCTCGGCCGCGATCCGGCGACGCCGTCTCGCCTTGAGCCTCACTCAGGAAGACGTGGCCTTCCAAGCCGGATTGAGCGTTCGGCATTACCAGTCGCTTGAGTCAGGCGGCCTGAATCCGTCGTATCTAGTGCTTCGAGCCGTTGCGGATGCTCTAGCGATTGGCATCTCTCCGTTGATTACTGACGCAGACGCCAGGCGCAGTCCTCAACAAAAATCGATTCGGGCAAAGCGTCGGGGTCGCTAGGAATAATGCCTCGCTCTTCTCGGCAAACCTGGGTCGAAGATCTTGTCGATCATTTCCGGGAGCTCGGCGGGGAGGCTCATTATTCGGACCTTTACCGTCACATCGAGCAAAGCCCCCGACGGCCGTTAGGCCGATCTTGGCAGGCCGTCGTTCGAAGAACTATTGAGGAACATTCCTCGGACTCAACGATCTGGGCAAAACGCAAGCTGCCAGACCTGTTCCGTTCAGTTAATGGGTTGGGTCAGGGCAGCTGGGCTCTTAGAGATCCAAACGCCGGTCGCAATCATTTGATTTTGCGCTCCAACGCCAACTCGCCGTGGAACGATGCTGACGGGGTGAGCTATGAGTTCGGCCGCACCGTACCTAACTGGAAAAAAGTCAGGCCGGACGACGAGGCTCTCATTGAGCGCATAGTCGATGGGCAACATTACCTGATCGGCGCAGCAACCATAGGAAATGTCACCGAAGACGATGGGGGACGATTCGTTGCACGCTATTCGCAATACCAAAACTTTGTCCAGCCCATTCCCCTTCCTCAGTCATTTGCCACTTCAATAAGCGCACTGGCAACTTACAACCCGCAGCATTCGATTTCGATCGTGCCAGAAAGCTTGTTCTTCCCGTTACTGGAAGAAACTCGCGCAGCAGAGCGAACGCAAGTGATTGGTGAAGAGCTTAGAGGGCCAACTTACGAACGTGGCGGTGCCGAAGCTCCTGTTCGCCGACCGATCAGCGATACGCTTCCTCGTCCTTCAACTCAGGAACTAGCCAGAGCCGATCCCGAGGCTAGGCGACAAGCTCTAGATAGAAGAAAGCGCGCGCACCATAATCTGGTCTTAGCATTTCGTCAAGCGTGCCGACGCGGAAATGTCAAGGCCGACTGTACCCAATATGCGGATGCGCTGGCGGCTGGATGGATCTTCGAAATGAAGACTATCGAGGGCGACGCAATAGCACAAGTTCGGGCTGCGCTTGGGCAATTGTATTACTACCTTTTTCTGCATCGTGATTTCCCTGGGTATGAGGATGCGAGCTTATGCATCGTTTTGGATAAAGAGATCGACCAACGGTTGGTTTTCTTTCTCGTCGGCAAAGCAAACGTAAGCGTCATTTGGCTCAAGAACGGCCGACTCAGGGGGATTGGGAGGGTCCGCGAAGCGCTTCCGTGGCTGTTTGAGTAGCGCCGCGATTGTCCCCTCGGCGGCGCGGCTGACGAATTCCTTCCGAGGAAGTTGCTAGCTGGATGCAGTACCCGA
Organism: Vulcanimicrobiota bacterium; assembly: GCA_963723485.1. Classification (GTDB taxonomy): domain Bacteria; phylum Vulcanimicrobiota; class Vulcanimicrobiia; order Vulcanimicrobiales; family Vulcanimicrobiaceae; genus Cybelea. The sequence continues at coordinate 197,461 of CAVRQS010000004.1, forward strand.
CGCAACTGAAGCTCCTCTTCGCGACGTCACCGTAAATGCGATCCAGGCCGCTCACGATGACGCGCCGGCGGCGCGGGCGAGTAAAAGGGCTTTATCGCGAGTGTTGCGAGCGAGGGACGCGGCGCGTTCGAACTCGTCGCGCGCTTCAGTGTTGCGACCGAGCTTGGCGAGCAGATCGGCGCGAACGCTTGGGAGCAGATGGTACGTCCTGAGCGCGGGCTCGTCGCGCAGCTCGTCGACGATATCGAGGCCGGCCTGCGGGCCGTACGCCATGCCGACCGCCACGGCGCGATTCAGCTCCACGACGGGCGATGGCGCGGTGTTTGCCAGCGCGCCGTAGAGGGCGGCGATGCGGCGCCAATCGGTTGCGTCGGCCGTCGCGGCGCGGGCGTGGCACGCTGCGATCGTGGCTTGCAACGCGTAGGATCCGAGTACGCGACCCGGCGCCAGCATTTCGGCGCACGATAATGCGGCGAGGCCGCGGTGCATCAGCAGGCGGTTCCATTTGCTGCGATCCTGGTCGAGCAGCAGGATCGGCTCACCCGATGGGCCGACGCGCGCCCGCATCCGCGACGCCTGGATTTCCATGAGCGCCACGAGGCCATGCACCTCGCTCTCGTCGGGCATCAGCGCGGCGAGCATGCGCCCGAGCCGCAGCGCGTCCTCGGCGAGCTCGGGTCGCAGCACGTCGTCGCCCACCGTGGCCGCGTAGCCTTCGTTGAAAATGAGATAGATGGTCTCGAGGATCGACGCGAGACGCCGCCGGCGCTCCGAGCCCGACGGGACCTCAAACGGAACGTGCGCCTCCGCCAGCGTCCGCTTCGCGCGCACGATGCGCTGCGCGATCGTCGCTTCCGCCGTGAGAAACGCGCGGGCGATCTCAGCGGTGGTGAGGCCGCCGAGAAACTTGAGCGTCAGCGCGACGTGCCCTTCCTTCGACACGACCGGATGGCACGCCACGAACATGAGGCGCAGCAGGTCGTCGTCGATCTCGTCGTACGCTGCGGCAAAATCGGTTTTTGATTCCTCGACCGAGAGCGCGTGCGCGACCTCTTGGGACTTGCGCGCGAGCGTTTCGTCGCGCCGGATCGCATCGACGGCGCGACGTTTCGCGATCGTCATCAACCACGCGCCGGGATTGCGCGGAATGCCCTCGTCGGGCCACTGCGAGAGGGCCGCCACGAAGGCATCCTGCGCTAGATCCTCGGCCTTGCCGACGTCGCGCGTCATTCGCGAGAGGCGCGCGATCAGCTTCGGCGATTCGATGCGCCAGACCGCGGCAATCGCTTCCTCGACGCGGTCGGTCACGCGGGAAGAATGAGGTTCATTTGAGCTGCTCCCGCAGGCGGGACTCCGAGGCCCGGATTTCGGGCGTTAGGTTCTCACCGAAATCCTCGGGCTCGAAGATCTGCCGAATTTCGATGACCGCGCCGCCGTCAAACGGCGCGTGGGTGAAGCGCTCGACGATCTCTTCCTTGGATTTGCCCTGCACGATCCAGAAGCCGGCGACGAGCTCCTTCGTTTCCGCAAACGGACCGTCGATGACCGTCGTGCGCCCGCCGTCGAAGCGCAGCCGCACCCCCTTGGACGACGCATGGAGCCCCTCGCCCGCGAGCATCACTCCATCCTTGGCGAGCCCTTCGTTGAACTTGCCCATTTTCTCCAGCATCTCGCTCGACGGCAGCCCGCCCGCCTCGCTCTCTTTGTTAGCCTTGACCAGGACCGCAAATCTCATGGGGGGTTCTCCTTCTTTGAATTTCTAGCGTTCTGCTGATGCGTCGAACGAAGCCTTGCGTTTTCGACACTATTCTCAAAGACGACGCCTTGGCGTGCCCCCGTGATCCGCCTTAAAAGGAGGAAGCGAGCCGCTTGGTGCCTTACCTAGTTGACGGAGCTTCGTACAATCCGTCCCGTTGAAAGGACTTTATACATGAAGAGTTTTCTATTTTCAGTGCTGGGATGCGCGCTTTTGGCGATCGGGATTTCCGCCGCGCCGGTCGTTTCGAACGCGCAGATGACGGTGGCCGCCGCGCCCACGCCGGTTCCGATCCCAAAGCCGGACTTCTCGTCAATGAACTTCCTGCTCGGCACGTGGACGTGCACGCAGCCGCTCCGCGGCAAGACGCGCTCGGAGACCGACACCTATACGATGAGTAGCGACGGCATGTGGATGGTCGACACGACCACGTCTCCCCCGTTCGACCAGTATCGCACGGTGGCGCAAAACGGCGTGAACTCCACGACCTACGATCCGACGATCAAACAGTGGGTAGTCGTTACTACCGACAACTTCGGCGGATATGGAATCGAATCCACGCCGGGATGGCAAGGCAACGTGGCGTCATGGAGTGGCAAAGGACTCGACGGCGGGAGCTTCTCCGACACGATCACCAAGGTCAGCGACACCGAGACAAGCGATGACAGTACCACGACCGATCCGAAGGGCGTGGTTACGAAAGTAACCATCACCTGCAAGAAGAACGCGAGCTAGACGCGTCCTTCGAGGGCGCCGCGTTATCCGGCGCCCTTTGCCATTTTCATTTCTGCTTGGGCCAGAGCCACGAGCCGGTGGATATTGTCGCCGGTCGCAGGATACCCGGCGAGAGTAACGCCGATGATGAGGTTGCCGGTAAGGGCGCCGAGCCCCACATGCGTTTCGGCGCCTCGCGTTATGGTGCCGGCGAACGTCGCTTGGCCGAGCTGCGGGACGCTCAACGGGGCAAAGCCCGGAATCTTGCTCTTCGCCACCGCTTCGCGATAGGCCGACGACGCCTCACGCGAAGTTGCGTACCGATCGACGCTTACCGTTACTTTCTTTGAGCCGTTGTTGTTGATAAAGATGACGCTGCGCGTTGCGGTGGGGCTGGCCGCAGCCGTCGCGTTCGCGCCCGAATAGTGCTCGCGCACAGCCTCTGGAAAGTAATTGCGGACGGTGCTCAATCCGACGACGGTCGAGCGCGGCAGCACGTTCTGGGTCGCGGCGCCGAGCAACGCCGCTCCTAATACTGCCAATGCGATTCGCATTATGCGTCCTTCGATTCCGTCAGCGCTATCGCTCTTCGGTCGGTAGGCCGGCGGAGCCCGGGATTTGGCGATCGTCGGGATCCTTGCGGATGTCGAAGAGCTTAAGCGACGCTGCACGGGCACGAAGGTCGCTGGGGCTGATCGCGTCCATTGTCCGTAGCCATGCCTCCATGCCGCCGCTAAGATTCAAAGCTCGGTCATAGCCGAGGGCGTTGAGTTTCTCGGCGACGTAGGCGCTGCGTTCTCCGATATGGCAGACCACGACGATCTCGCGACCGCTCGGAATCTCGCGAAGACGGCGCTCGACTTCGCCCATCGGAATGTTTACCGAACCGGGGATCACGCCGTCCGCCAGCTCTTCGGGCTCGCGCACGTCGAGCATGAACGGCGATGCGCCGCCGCGCAGACGCCGCTCGAGCTCCTCCGGTGAGATGGATTTGCTCAGGCTGGTTCCTGTGGGAAGGCTTTGACCGTCGAATCGTCGACGATGTGCGTCTCACCGCACGCCGCGCACGTCACCGTGTTGTTCGTTAGCTTGGTCGCCTCAAATGCCGCCAAGCTGCCGAACACAATGCCGCTTGGAACCGCCCTCCCGGCCTTTGGGCAGATAATCATCGCTTGAATCATGTTGCACTATTCGACGGCGCGGCCGGTTTTCGCCCGCTGGATCCGCAGCAACGCCGAACGAGCCGGGTCGAAGCGCCGTTTTAGGTGTCGACGTCGAAGAACGCCCCGTCGTCGGTCGTCGGTAGAGCACAGCACCTAAAGGCAGGATCGTCGCGTAAGAGATGTAGCGTATCGCCGTCGGGGAGGAGCGCGATTTTGTCGCGCGCAGCCGCTCGAAAGAGCACGGGATGCCCCGCGGCGCCGGACCGTGCGTGAACCGGATACGCGATCGTTGCGTCGGCTGCACGGAGCTGCTCGACCAGCGCGCTGGGGACGAGCGGCACGGCGGGCGGCCTTGATCGCCGAGGGGTTCGACGAGGACGAGCTCGCACGAATCCGCCGGCTCGACGGCGAGCGCGCGCTCCGCGCTGTTAACGTTGAGGACGATTCGTCTCTTTGCGCCCGTCGCAATGCCCGCATCGTCGCGCGGCAAAGCGGGTGATTTCGCAGCGACTGCTCCAAAGCGAAGCGAAAGTTCGGCTACGACAGCCGGCGCCGCGCTGCGCAGAAAGAACCAACGGCGGGTCAGCCCGGCAGACCCCTCGGGCGCCGCCAGGTCGCGCATTGTCTGCCTCCTCCCGAAACACTGCGACCGCTAACGGACAACCTCTAGTTACTTCGGGAGCGGCGTAGCCGCTACGATTGCTGCCGCCATTGCAAGCTTGTGATCCTGGTTCCAGGGCGGCCCGAGTTCTTTTCGCATTTTGAGAAAATAGTTGTCGAAGTTCTCGTGTAGGGTCCGGCTCGCCGAAGCGAGCACCGTCTTCGCGTCGTACCAATGCACGGGCCAACCGCGCGCCTCGGCGGCGGCCGCCAGCGCCATGCGGTACATCACCCAGTCGGCAAGATTGCGCGCGCGGGGGTCCTTGATTCGCTCTTCGATCGTGGGTGGAAGCGGCGGGCAGCTGCGCAGCGCGATGCCGCGAATCTTCGGCACGGCCGTCGCCACCTCGTCGAGTGCGCGCACCGCATGCTCCTCCGCCGATGCGCGCACCCGCTCGACTAGCGCAACGGCCTGGTCCGTTGGCAGCATCTGGGCTTCGTGGTGATGCGGGATACCCGGCAGGTTATCGTGCACGAGCTCGACGCGGCGGCGGTCGAGTAGCCTTCGGTCGCGCGCCACCGTCACGAGTATAGCCCATCCGCCGTGATCCGACACGCCGACGATCGCATCATCGTTTGACATTAAGCAATCCTTCGACTCCGCTCAGCCCTTTGACTTCGACTCCGCTCAGGGTGACACTGCCGCGCTCGCCGAACGAGTGCGACGATGAAGATCGTTGCGTGTGCCGCTCTGCTCGCAATCATCGGCGCGGCGGGAGGATCGGCCCCAAACGTATTGCCCAACGGCTGGGTGCTGCGGGCGCCGACCGGCGCCGTCGTGCAGACCCAGACGATGCCGCAGGGCGCGGCCCTTTCGCCGGACGGCGCCACGCTGGCCGTCGTAGAGTCGGGCTTCAACCCGCCCGATCTCGCGCTCTACGCCACGAGCGACCTGCACCTCGTGCGCCGCGTCGCGCTGCGCGGCGCGTTCGGCCGCCCGGTGTGGACGCCGCGCGGCATCTTGGTGGCGGGCGCCAACGCCGATGCGGTCTTCGCGATCGACCCCGCGAGCGGTAACGTGCGCGCGATTCATCTCGCGCGCGGCACGTATCCGACCGCGGTTGCGGCCCACGGCGGCGTCGTCGCGGTTGCGACCGACCTCGACGGATCCGTGCGCATCGGCACGCTCGAGGGTCTGCGCAACGCGCGCCGCGTGCGCGTCGGCGAGCATCCCGGCAACATGGCGTTTTCCAGCGACGGCAGCGCGCTGTTCGTCACGGTGAAGTCCGGCCGTTACATCGCGCGCGTGAACGTGCGCGGCGCTACCGTGCGGCGGATCCCCACCGACCTGCATCCCAGCGATGTGCTCGTCGCCGGGCGGCAGCTCTATGTGGCGCAGGCCGACGCCGACAGCGTCGCGGAGTACGACGCCGCGAGCCTGCGGCGGCGCAACGACGTCTTCGTCGGGACGATGGCCGGCTCGATCGGCTCGTCGCCGAACTCGCTCGCCGCGCAGGGTGACTCAATTTTCGTCACGCTCGGCGCCGCCAACGAGGTCGTGGTGCTGCGCGACGGCCGCGTCGCCGCGCGGCTGGCCACGGGCTGGTACCCGACCGCCGCCATACCGGACGGCGACCGCCTCTTCGTGACCGACGGCAAGGGCGAGGGCACGCAGCCGAATCCCGGCTTCGACGTGATGAGCCGCAGCTATCACGATTACATTGCCGCGATCCAGTTCGGCTCGATCCGCGAGATCTCGCTGAGCGCCGGCGCGCCGCCCAATCCGCAGGGCGCGCAGAATCTCGGCACGCGGCCCGCCGATACGATCGTGCATGCCAATGGGCCGATCCGCCACGTGTTCTTCATCCTAAAAGAGAACCGGACGTACGACCAAGTCTTGGGTGACATGCCGCAAGGCAACGGCGACCCGCACCTCGTGTATTTCGGCGCGCGCGTGACGCCGAACCAACACGCGCTCGCGCAGCGCTTCGACCTCTTCGACAACTTCTACACCAGCGGCGAGGTGAGCGACGCCGGACACAACTGGGCCGATGGCGCCTTTGCCAACGACTACGTCGAGCGCACCTGGCCGCCCGCGTATGGCCGCCGCAACGACCAGGACGACGTGCTTACCGGCTCCGGTGCCGGCGTGCCTGCGGGCGGCTATATGTGGGACGCGGCGCGCCGCGCCGGCGTGACGTTCCGCGACTACGGGGAGATGGCGTTGATGCCGGCCACCGAAGGCCACGTCGCGTCGACCGCACCGAGCATCGGCACTCGCTTCGATCCGCGCTACGTCGGCTGGAACCTCGACTACAGCGACCTCGACCGTTATCGCGAGTGGAAGCGCGAATTCGATGGTTTCGTCGCGAGCGACTCCGTGCCGCAATTCGAGTTCATGTGGCTGCCCAACGACCACACGTCGGGGACGCGTCCCGGCAAGCTGACGCCGGCGGCCTACGTCGCCACCAACGACTATGCCGTCGGCCTGATCGTCTCGGAGATCTCACACTCCAAGATTTGGGGCTCGTCGGCCGTCTTCATCACCGAAGACGATGCGCAGGACGGCGCCGACCACGTCAGCGATCAGCGCTCGACGCTCTATCTCGTCTCGCCCTACGCGCGCGGCGGAGCGATTCACGAGCATTACTCGACGGTCAGCGTACTGCGCACGATCGAGCTGTTGCTCGGAATGCAGCCGCTCTCGAACTACGACGCGTCCGCGCTGCCGCTCTACGCCGCCTTCGGCACGGCGCCGAACCTCGCGCCGGTCGATGCGATGCCGCCGCAGATCGACACGCGCGCGCGAAACTCCATAACGACCTTTGCCGCCGCGGTCAGCGAACGCCTCGACTTCAGCCGTCCCGACGCCAACCCGCCCGGCGTGCTCGCGCGAATCCTCGCGCACGCGCACTAGCCGCGGCTAGAGGACGAACGGCACGAGGGCTTTCGTCCGCCGGCGGTAGGCGGCGTATTCTCCGGGGAACTGCCGTTCCAGGGTGCGCTCCTCGGTTCGCGCGGCGTAGATGAAGTACGCGCCGGCGACGACGAGCGGGATCAGCCACAGGACGCTCTCCGCCAGAGCCGAGCCGATCATCGCGAGGAAGATCCCGGAGTAGATCGGGTGGCGCACGTACGCGTAGGGGCCCGTCGTGACGAGCTCGGGCGCCTCTTTGCGCGACATCGGCAGCCCCCAATTCCTTCCGAGGTACGCCCGCGCCCAGATCGCGACGGCGACGCCCAGAGCGCACAGGATGACACCCGCGATGCCCAGGCGCGGATCGGCGGTCACGAGCCCATGCCGCGCGACGTGCAAAGAGTGCGTGACGAACGGCATGCGCAGCGCGAGCAGGATCAGCACGATAATCGCGAGGCGCAGCTGCGCTTGCCGCCACCAGTCGATGCCGCTAACGCTTCGCTTCGCGCCGAACGCCGTGACCAACCAAACGAGGATGAAGATCAGCCATAGCCCGCCGACGATCCAGCGATAGGCGATCATGCGCGCTTCTTCAAGGCGCTGACACCGTTTCCGCTCGCGCGGGGTTGGACGTTGCACCATGAGCACGCAAACGATGCGGGCCGCCGTCGTGCCGTCCGCGCAAGATCATCGGCTGGAGATGCGCGATCTCGCCGTACCGGAACCGGGCCCCGGGCAGGTGCGCATCCGGATCGAGGCCTCGGGCATCTGTCACAGCGACGCCGTGACCGTTTACAGCGTTTTTCCGGGCATCTCGTATCCGCGCACGCCGGGACACGAGATCGCGGGCAGGATCGACGCGCTGGGCCCGCAGACGACGGGCTGGAGCGCCGGCGATCGCGTCGGCGTCGGCTGGTGCGGCGGGTACGACGGCACGTGCGACCGCTGCCGCCGCGGCGACTTCAATACGTGCCGCAATGGTCAGGTCCCGGGCGTGACCTACGACGGCGGGCACGCGGAATACGTGGTCGCGCCTACCGTCGCGCTCGCGCGCATTCCCGACGAGTTGACGGCGGAGGAGGCCGCGCCGCTGATGTGCGCGGGCATCACGACGTTTAATTCGCTACGCCACAGCCCGGCGCGCGCGGGCGATCTCGTCGCGATCCTCGGCCTCGGCGGGCTGGGACACCTGGGCGTGCAATTCGCGAGCAAGATGGGTTTCCACACCGTGGCGATCGCACGCGGGAGCGACAAGGAGGAGTTCGCGCGATCGCTCGGCGCGACGCATTACATCGACAGTCAAGCCGCCGACGTAGGAGCGGAGCTGCAGAAGCTCGGGGGAGCGCAGGTCGTGCTCTCGACGATCACGGCCGCATCCGGAATGGAGCCTGTGCTGAAGGGTCTCGACGTCGGCGGGCAGCTGCTGGTGGTCGGCGCGGCGGCGGAGCCGCTCGCGATCGACACGGCGGCGATGATCGGCAAGCGCAGCTCCGTCAAGGCCTGGCCGGCGGGCACGCCCGCCGACTCCGAGGACACGCTGCGCTTCGCCGTGCAGACCGGCGTGCGTGCGATGATCGAAACGCTGCCGCTCGAGCGCGCCGCGGAAGGCTTCGAGCGCATGATGAGCGGCAAGGCGCGCTTCCGCGTGGTGCTGCAGCCCTAACCCCTTAGCTTTTGCGGCATTGCGGCTCGATCGGGGTCGGCGGCTTCATCGCCAAGCGAACGATCCACATATATCCCTTGGAGAACACGTCGAACTTGTGCTCGATGGGCAGCATGAAGCTCGCGCTTACGGTGCACTTGTAGTTCGCCGGCCCTTTGCACCCCGGCGACGGCCCCATCTGCTCCACGACAAAGCTTCTATTGAGCTGCGACGTTATCTGGTACGTCCGAATGCGCGTCGCGTAACACGACTGCGGCAGCGTGACGTACGCCTGGATGACGAAAGTCGACCGGGTGTTGACGCCGGCGTTGACACTCGTCGCCGTTGCCTTGTGCCACGCAGGGGCGGCCGCCGCCATCGAGGGTGAAAGCACGAGCAGCGCCGCTGCTAGACCGAAATGCCGCATAGTATGAAGCCTCCTCGCTAGGACGCTTTATCGGGGACTGACGGGCTACCCCTTTTTTCCAATATGGCGTTGACGGCGTGGAGCTTGTCGGGGTTGCGCACGACGTAGATCGCGCAAACGCGTCCGTCCGCGATCTCAAGCGCGGCGACTTCCTGAACGCCGGACGCGTTGAACGTGGCGATGCCGGGCAGCCCGTTGAGCGTCACGAGCTCGATGCGCACGATGTCGCGCCAGCCTTGCTGCTCCTTCAGGCCTAGGAGCAGCTTCGTGACGCGCTCGCTGCCGATGACCGGCACCGTTGCCGCCGGCATCTTGCCGCCGCCGTCGGCCGTGAACACCACGCCATTTGCCAGCAGCTGCTGCAGCACGGCCGGATCGTCGCTCTGGATCGCCGCCAAGAACGCGTCGCGGACGCGCAGCAGCTCCTTGCGATCCGCGCGCGAATGCCTGCCGGCGTCGCGCACGTGTTCGCGCGCGCGGGACGCGAGCTTGCGCACCGCCGGCTCCGCGCGCCCAAGCGTCTGCGCGACCTCGGCGAACGGCACGTCGAGCACGTCGTGCAGCAAGAACGCCGCGCGCTCGAGCGGCGCGAGGCGTTCCAGCGCGAGCATCAGCGCGAACGAGATGTCGTCGGCGAGCGTGGCCGCGGCGGCCGGATCGTTGTTGCCTTCCGCGACGACCGGCTCGGGCAGCCACGGGCCGACGTAGACCTCGCGCTTGGCGCGCGCCGAGCGCAGCCGGTCGAGGCAGAGGCGCGTCACGATCGTGCGCGCGAGCGCATGCTCGTCGTGCACGTGCCCATTATCGAACGCGGCGCTCCAGCGCAAATACGCGTCCTGCGCCACGTCCTCGGCCTCGCCGTACTCGCCCAGCATCCGGTACGCGTGGCGTACGAGCTCCGGGCGCATCGCCTCGAACCGCTCGGCGCGCTGCGCGATCACGTTCTTCGACTTCGCTCAGGACAGGCTGTATTGCGGGCTCTGCATCGGGACGGTCTCACCGCCGACGCGCAGGCGCACGCACGCATGGCCGTGACCGATCGCGTACTTGAACGCGGGATATGACTGCGCGGCCACGATTGCGTAGGCGAGCGAGACGAGTCCCGCGCGGCCCCAGCGCCGCAGGATCTCCGCGCGCGCCTCGTCGCCGCTGCCGTCGCGCGCGATCGTCGCCAGCGCAAGCTCGGTTCCGAGCAGCGCCTCGTTCGAACACTTGGCGTAGTCGCGCTCGAGAATCGCCCGGATCGTCTGCGGCTTCACGCCGGCCGCCTCGGCCATCGTCACGCCGAGCTGCAGGCACGGCCCGCAGTCGGCAGCCTTGCCCGAGGTCAGCGCCGCGCTGTAGTACGCGTCTAGCGGAACCTTGCGATAGTTCCCCAGCTTCTGCAGGCCCATCATCGGCATGACCGCGCCGACACCCGCTTCATCCACGATCTCTTGCATGTAGCCGGTGTCGTATCCCCAGCGCTTGCCGAACTTTTCGAGCTGCTTCTTGACCAACCACTTAAACATGATGCTTTCCGTCCTCCGCCCCCTAGACGGGCCAACGCGACGGAAGGTGACGCTGAGGCCTAGATCCCCTGCGCCGAGCCGGCGGGCGTGCGCGGGTCGCTGCCGCCTTCGAGCGCGCCCGTCTTGGGATCGGCGACGATCATCTGGCCCGAGCCCCACGGCCGAAAACGCCGCAGCGTGTAGCCCATTGCCCGCAGTTGCCGCGCCGTGGGATTTGAAAACGCGCCGGGTTCGTATTGGAGCTCGTCGGGGAGCCACTGCATGTGGGTGCGCGGCGCGTCGACCGCGGCTTGCGCGCTCATGCCGTAGACGAGCACGTTGAGGATCGTCGCCAGTACGATCGTGATGATCCGCGATCCACCCGGGCTGCCCGTCACCATGCATAGCTTGCCGTCGCGCGTGACGATCGTCGGCGCCATCGAGGACAGCGGCCGCTTCCCGGGCGCGATCGCGTTGCGCACGCCCTGCACCAGGCCGTACAAGTTCGGCACGCCCGGTTTGGCGGTAAAATCGTCCATCTCGTCGTTGAGTAGAAAACCGGTATCGCCGGCGACGACTTCCGCGCCGAACGCATCGTTGATCGTGTACGTCATCGCGACGGCATTGCCCCAGCGGTCGACGATCGAGTAATGCGTCGTATCGGTGCTCTCGTTCGACGGCGGCCCGAGCCCGGGGTGCACGTCGGCCGACGGCGTCGCGCGGTTCGGCAAAATCTTCGCGCGCAACTTCGCCGCGTATACCGGCGAGAGCAGCTGCGCGACGGGGTTGCTCACGAAGTCCGGATCGCCGAGATAGGCGTTGCGGTCGGCGTATGCCAGGCGCTCCGCCTCGGTCAAATAGTGGATCGTGCGCGCGTCGCGCGGGCCCCAGCGATCCAGCGGATACGGCGCGACGGCGTTGAGGATCTCGCACAGCGTCACGCCGCCGGAGCTCGGCGGCGGCGCCGACGCGATGTCGTAGCCGTGGAAGCTGCAGCGCAGCGGCGCGCGCTCCTCGACGCGGTAGCTCGCGAAGTCGTGCAGCGTCAGGACCCCGCCGTGCGCGTCGCTCGCCGCGACGACCGCCTGCGCGATCGGCCCGCGGTAGAAGGCGTCGGGCCCGTCGCGCGAGATTAGCGCGAGCGTGCGCGCAAGCTGCGGCTGCGCGTAGCGCGCGCCGGCGCGCTCGCTCGAACCGGGCCAAAGCTCGTCGCCGGGCGTGACGACGAAACCGTCGCGTGCCAGCGCGACCGCCGGCGCCATCAGCTGCGCGCGCGACATCGTCCCGAACTCGCGCCGCGCCGTCTCCAATCCCGCGACCGTTCCCGGTACGCCGACCGCAAGCCAGCCCTTCGTCGACGCACCCGGGCGCACGTTGCCGCGCGCGTCCAGATACATTGAGCTCGTCGCGCGCTCGGGCGCAACTTCGCGGAAGTCGATGAAACGCTCGCGCCCGTCGTGCAGGCGAATCAGCATGAAGCCGCCGCCGCCGATGTTGCCGCAACACGGGTCCGTCACCGCCAGCGCGTAACCGACGGCCACCGCCGCGTCCACGGCGTTGCCGCCCGCGCGCAAGACCTCGACGCCCACCTGCGTGGCGTCGTGCTGCGCCGAGACCACCATCGCGTAAGGGGATGGAGCCGCGGCGCCGCCCAGCAGCGCCGCGGCGAGAACCGCTACTGCTTTGTGCAGCTTCCCTTGCCGGTCATGGGCTTGCCCTTTTCGGTCCAGGTGTCGATCCAGTTCCAAGAGCTCGAGGTGAACGTGTACGTCGTCTTATCGTGCGTCGGATCGGGCGGATAGGCGCTCAAGACCGTAAACGACGTCGCGGTCGGCGACGCCTTCGCGATGCCGATGCCCCACCCGCCGCCGGGCAGCGTGTTGCCGCCAAAGCCGACGTATTGACTCTTCTTGCTGTCGTATCCGACCAGCGTGACGCTTTCGTGCGCCGGCGTCGTGCCGTAAGCGCCGTCCTTGGACGTGAGGAGATCCCAGTTGGCGTTTTGGCTCGTAACGGTGAGCGCCGAGGTCTGAGTGCCCTTCGGGCCGTGAAAGGTGCAGCTCCACGATCCCTGCATCATCGTCAGGATCACGGGCTGCGGCTCGGCCGCAGGCGCGAGCGCGCTCGTGCCGCCGAGTGCGAGGATCGCGAGACAGATGGCGTACGGAGAACTCCGAGAAAAGCTCATAATCGCTCCTTTCTAGGGCGGTATAGCGTAGCTTTTACCATGCGGCGCCGGGCGTCCTTGGGCCCGAAATTTTCCACTTTTGCCCGCTTAAGGTTACGGCAACAAGAGGAAGGGGTTTGCGTCACCGGCCGCCAGGACGTACCACGCCGTCGCGCCGACGTGAAGCGACGCGTAATATTTGTCGCCGTCGCAGTCGCTCAACCCATTCTTCGACGCGGCGATGATGCCGAGGCCGTCGCCGTTGGGGCCGTGGACTTGCGCGTATGCGACGTCGCCGATGTATTTTTCCGCCCGCGCCCGGTCGCCGTTCTCGTCGCGCAACTCGAGCGCGCCGGCAAGATGCGCCGTGCCCTCGAACCACACGCCCGAGCGATCGCCGCTGCAGAAGCTGACGCCGCTAAACCCGCCCTTGCTCACCCCGAGGTTCTTCACGTCCCAGCTCGGCGCGGCCGCCCACTGCGGGTTCGCAAACGCGAGGTAGCTCCACGAGTTCACGTCTTCGGGCTTGAAAGGCTTGTTCGGCGTCTTGCCGTCATCGAGCGTCCCCACATAGAAGCGGCCTTCCTTCGCTTCCCACATCGAAGCGACGAACTGCTTCGCCCACGCCGCGTGCGCGCTCCACGCGGTCTGACCCGATTCGGTTGCGAGTATCGTGAAGAACGCGTACACGTCGATGTTGTGCTCGGTGGATTTCCACTCGATCTTCCTGCCGCCTGACGTGTAGCCGCCGGTGTAGCCGCCCGCGCCGCGCGTGTCGTACGTGTTGGCCTGCAGCCAGTTTGCGATCGCCAGCGCGCCGTTCAGGTACGCGGCGTCGGACGTCTTGGCGTAGAGCTGCACCAGCGCCTGGCCCACCCATGCCATGTTACCGACGTCGCTCGCGTCGTCGCGCGGGATCACGTCGCCCGGGCTGCGCAGCGGCCGCGGCGCGTACGACGCGCGCAGCCGTCCGTCGCCGGCCTTGTCGTACTTCTGCACGTAGAGAAACGCATCGCCCACCACCTGCGCGCGCGCCACGCCGTCGCCGGTTCCCTGCGCCAGCATCGCATCCACGAAGAGCGCGTCGTCGTAGGTCACGGCGTCCGTAAAACCGCGTAGCGGCCCGCCGTCGAAGCTCCGAACCAGCCGCGTCGTCGAGCCCTGCGCGTACTTGTCCATCATCCGGCGCAGAAATTGATACGCCTTCGAGACGCTGCCCGAGGATGCGGCCTGCCCGTTAGGCGCCGCCGCCATCAGCGGCGCGCCGGCGTTCTCGCCGCCACAGGCCGCTAGACCCAGCAGGCAAGCCGCGGCGGCGAGGGTGATGCGCATCAACGCAGCCATGATTTTTAGGCTTTCTTCATAGATAGGCGGTACGCTCGCGTCACGGTCTGAGGGGTCGCGTCATGGCGAGGTGGCAGTGTCTGGGGGATACCGAGCGACCGCCGCGGCACCTCAGCCGTCCTCAGGATGACGCTGAGGTTACGGAGAGAGTTTGACGTATGCGGGGCGAGAGGTTATGAGGGTGGCGAAGTCGGCCGCCGTCATGCCGCTCTTGATGCGCAGCCGCGTCAATTCGTACGGCGACTGCGCGTCGGTTTGGAAGCGCGGATCCGTCGTGAATCCGAAGATCAGTCCGGCCCGCTGCTCGAGCGCGATCGTCTCCGCGTCGAACGCGCCGCTCGGATACGCATAGGCGAGCACGCCGGAGTGCAGATGCGCGCCCAAGACCGTGACGCAGCGGTCGATCTGATAACTCTGCGCGGACGCTCCGAGCTCCGACAGGTCCACGTGCGTCACGCCGTGACAGCCGATCGACATCCCGGCGCGCGCCATCAGTTCCACCTGATCCCAGCTCATGTGCCGCGGCGTTCCGACGGTGCCCACGTTGACGAAGAAGGTCGCGACGTCTCCGTAGCGCTGCAGGATCGGAAACGCGTAGGTAAATTGATCGGCGTAGCCGTCGTCGAACGTCAGCACCACGTCGCGCGCGACCGAACGGTGCGCGCGCAGGTCACGTTGCAATTCCGCGATGCCGACCGTGTGCAGCCCCTGGTCGTGCAGGTATTGCAGCTCCGCCGCAAACTGCACGGGCGAGACGGTCAGCGCCTGGGAGATGTAGTCGCTGGGCGCACTCACGTCGACGCGATGATACATCAACACCGTCGGAAACGCGAGCAGCACCGCGAGGAATACGCCCATGGGGGTTTTATCGTTCTACAGGAGCGGCTACTCGACCCGCAGCGGGGCCTGTTCTACCTGTTTTACGCCCGCCGCATTGCGGGCGATGATGTCGAGCTCGTAGGAATGGCGGCGCGAAAAGGGCGGCACCTCGAGGATGCGGGTGTGAAAGCGGTAGAGACCGGGGGCCACGTGCGCGCTGTTGATCGAGAACGCCGCCGTGCGCACCTCGACGGAGGCGACGTTCGTGCTCACCACGATCGTGCCGTCGAACCACATCCCGGGGTGCAGGGTCAGCGTGGGAAACCAGATCGCGACGATTTGGGGCTGGGCCTCGGGTTTGGCGACCGGGGGCGTCGGCCACGCGTTTGGTTTCTTAGGGCCGACGAAGAGATTCGACGGAATCGAAACGGTGTTCGGCGAACAAGCAGCGACCACGATTGCGAGCGCTCCCGAAAGCAAGCTTATAAGGGCGCCGTGAAAAGGGTTTCGAGGCACGTTTAAAGATGAGCGCCGAGACATGGATCTGATGGAATTGCTTTCCCCTCCCAAAGAAGCCGAGCCTTCCACATCCCGCATCGATTTCATCATCGAACCCTCGGGACTGGCGACACGGCTAGATTGGTTAGTCGCATTGGCCGGCGTCTGGATCGTCACCGGGCTCTTCATCGACGCGCATCAGCATCTTTTTCTCTCCGTCGAATCGTTCTTCAACCCGTGGCACATGACGATGTACAGCGGCGCCGTCTTCGCCGCGCTCGTGCTGTGCGCGTCGATCCTCGGAAATTATCGCGAAGCCGGCTCCTTCTGGAAGGCGATTCCGCCCGGCTATTCGCTGAGCGTCGTCGGCGTCGCCGCACTGCTCGTGGGCGGCGCGCTCGACTTCCTTTGGCATTCCATCTATGGGTTCGAGCACCAACTCGATCTGCTATTGAGCCCGCCGCACCTCTTCTTGCTGACCGGTTTGTTCTTCCTGATCACCGGTCCGGTTCGCAGCGCGATGCATCGCCCGAATGCGCCGAACCTCTTCGAGCAACTGCCGATGCTCATCTCGCTCGGACTCGCGATCGAGATCGTTCAGTTCGTCTCGCAGTTCGCGTTCTATCCAGAGGCGCTGCGGCGCGATCATCCGCTCTCGCAAGCGGCGTTCCCCCGCGAGCAGTTCGTGCTCTCAGTGATGCTGTATTATCGCCAGGCGCTCGAGCTCTCGATCGTGCTCTGGCAGAGCTTGCTGCTCTCCGCAGCGGTGCTGTACGTGATGGTGCGCAGGCGACTGCACGTCGGCGCGCTCGCTCTGCTGTGCGTTTTCGTGAAGCTCTGGGTTGGCGCCGAGCTGTCGAGCGATGCGATGGAGCTGATGCTGATCCTGCTTGCCTCCGCCGCGGCGGGTCTCGCCGGCGACGCTATCGTCGCGTGGTTGCGGCCGTCGGCGCGTAGGCCGAATGCGTTCCGCCTGCTCGGGTTCGCCGTTCCAGCCGCGTATTTTGCCGCATACTTCCTCTTCGCGGTTCCGTTCGGCGGCACGTGGTGGGACGCGAGCCTGGTCTTCGGCTCGATCGCCGTCTCGGGGCTGGTGGGGCTGTGCGTCAGCCAGCTCTTGCTCGCGGGAGCGCAAACGAACAGCGCTGCATGAGGCTCTCTCCAAGCGCATACGTCATCGCGCTTGCGACGGCCGCCCTGCACCTCGCCCTCTGTCACCGCTTCGGTTACTACCGCGACGAGCTGTACTTCATCGACTGCGCCAAGCATCTGTCGTGGGGCTACGTCGATCAGCCGCCGCTCGTCCCGTTCTATACTTGGCTCACGGCGCCGCTCGGCTACGCGGTGTGGGCGCTGCGCTTTCTGCCCGGCGTGCTCTCCGGCGTCACCGTGCTGCTCGGCTGCGCGATCGCGCGCGAGCTCGGCGGCCGCGGCTTCGCGCAGACGCTCACCGCGCTGGCGATCGCGCTCGCCCCGGGACTGATCGGCATCGCGTACGGCCTCTCCACGGAGATGCTCTCGCCGGCGGCCTGGACCGCGCTCGTCTACCTGACCGTTCGCCTCGTCAATACGGGGGATCGCCGCCTCTACGTCCCGATCGCGCTCGTCGTCACCGTCGCGATGTACTCGAAGTACTCGATCGCCGGCTGCGCGATCGCGCTCGCGATAGGATTGCCGATCACGGGTCACGCCGAGCTGCTGCGCTCGCGCCGGCTTGCGCTCGGCGTCGCGCTCGTCGTCGTGCTGCTGCTGCCCAACGCGATCTGGCAGATCGCGCACGGCCTGCCCATGCTCGAGGTGATTCACAACGATCAGCTCAATCGCCACGCGCTCCGCAACGGCATGGCCGACGAATCGCGCTACCGCTCGATCAACGCGCTCTACATGTTCGGCCTGCAGTTCGCGTACAACAACCCGCTGTTCGCACCGGTGTGGGTGTGGGGACTGGTGTGGCTGTGGAGAGAGCGGCAATATCGCTTCCTCTGCGTCGCCTATCTCTTGCTGCTCGGGGTCTTGATCTGGACGATCGGGCGCGGCTACTACATCCAGGGGATGTATCCGGCGCTATTCGCGGCGGGCGGAGTGGCCATCGAGCGCGCGCTGGCGGCGCGGCCGCAGTGGCTGCGGCCGGCTCTGCTCGCCGCCGCGTTCGTCGCGGGGCTGCCCATGTTTCCGCTCTCGCTCCCGGTGCTGTCGCTGCCCGCGTACATGGCCTACGAGCGCGCGATCGGGCTGAGCCGGCCGGCGCCGCCCGACGGCAAGAGCCATCTGATCAACCCGATGTTCGCCGATCAGCTGGGCTGGAAGACGATGACGCAGACGGTCGCGGGCGCATATTGGTCGCTGCCGCCCGCTCAGCGCCGCATCACCGCGGTCTTCGCCGATCGGTACGCGTACGCCGGGGCCCTCGACTATTACGGACCGCCCTACGGCCTGCCGACGGTCATCAGCCCGAACAATCAATATTATCTGTGGGGAACGCGCGGTTACAGCGGGCAGTCGATGCTGGCGGTCGGCGCGACCGATTACTACCTGCTGCTGCATTGGTTCGGCAGCGTGCGCCAGATCGCGGTCTACCGCAACGACTATCGCTGGATGCTCGAGGGGCCGCTGCCGATTTACATCTGCACGCACCCGCGCGTTCCACTCGCCGCGATGTGGCCCGCGTTCAAGTACTACGGATTATAAAGAGGAAACGCCGCCGATCGGGTAAGACCTAGCCGTATGGAAAACGTGCATGCTGAACGCTCCGCCGGCTGGTCCGTCCTCTGCTACGTCGGCGTCCTGGTCGTCGCGACGCTGCTCAACAACGGCATGCCGTCGATCGACGTGCGGCCCGCGACCGCCGCCCTGCTCATCGACGCGCACCGCTTCGGGCTCCTCCTGGGCGCCTGGCTCACCTTTCCCGCGGCGGCCTTCTTCCTGTGGTTTCTCGTCGGCCTCCGCAGCTATCTAACCTGCGCCCCGGGACGCCAGGAGGGGCTGCCGACGTTCGCGATGATCGCGGGAGTCGTGATGGTCGCGGGCTCGCTGCTGGCGGCCGCGCTCGAGAGCGCCGCGCTCTATGCGCCGCCCGACGTATTCGCGCACAACGGACTCGTCGGTGTCTACGACGCGTTCGTCCTCACGCAGGGGGGGCTGGGTTACGGCGCGGTAGCGATCTTCATCTTCGCGGCCGCGCACAGCATGCGGCGGCACGAGTCCGCACCCGACTGGCTCGCGGCGCTGGGCTATATCGCGGCGCTGGGCGCGGCGATCGCGACGTTTTCCATCTTCTTCACCGCGACCGACTCGTTCATGGCGCCCGGCCAGCAGGGTCCGGGCGTCTTTGGCGCGATTCCCGCCGCGATCTGGCTGGTGTGTACCGGTGTCGTGCTGATTCAGAGCAGGCGCGGCGCCGCGTCCGCGAGCACGTCGGCCGCCTCGTAGTTCGCGCTATTCACGCGCGTCGAAACCTCGCGCACCGTCATCAGCGCCGGATCGAACGGCTGCAAGAGCGATCCGGCGACCTCCGGCGGGAGCGGCTCGGGATCGAGCCATAGCTCGATCTTATCGCCGGTCAGCATGACCGGCATGCGATCGTGAATTGGCGCGACAACCGCGTTGGGCTCGCACGTGACGACGTCGCACGCTGCCGTGCCGTCGAGCGGCTCCCATAGCCCCGCGAACGCGAACGGCTCGCCCGAGCGCAGCGTGTAATAGTACGGCCGCCGGTCCTTCCATTCGTAGAAGCCGTCGGCGAACTCGATGCAGCGCCGCCCGACGGGGTTGCGTCGCGCGACAATCGACTCCGCCCGGATGTTGATGCGCCCGCGCACGCCCCAGCGCAACGTCTCGGCCGTGACGCGCCCGTCGTTGCGCACTCCCAAAACGGCTTGAGTCGGCGCGATGTTATAGCGCGGCAGACCGGTCTCGCTGAACTCGCGCAGCTCCGGGAACTTTATCTGGGGAAAGGCGCCCCTGAGGGCCCCCGGCTTGGTCAGCGTGAACCTCCCGCACATGACGGGTCTTGTTTCGGCACTGAAAGCCGGCATTCTCCTCGCCGCCGTCACGCAATATTTCGACGCGCACAATCACAACATACGACGATCGTCTCGCGTGGGCGACGCGAGCCAGGCGACGCTCTTCGGCAACGTGCGCTGGCACCTCGAGAACATGGCCTGGAACGCCGCCCCGCCCTATTAGGGGGCGACCCCCTGCCCTGGTGCGCCCGGTTGTGGCATAATAGGGGCGCTTCCCGAAGCCTTTCGGACGAGGAGATCTATAGTGTATCGACGTTGGTTTTTTGCATCAATCGCCGCCGCGCTGGCATGCTCGCCGGCCGCCGCTCTCGCGCAGCAAGCCGGCGCGCGTCCCACGCTCGCGGTCCTGGATTTCAACACGAACGGCCTGACCTCGAACTGGTACGGCTCGTTCCAGCCGGGCGTGGCGCTCAGCGATCTGCTCACCGACCGGATGGTCAACGCCGGCCAGTTCAACGTGCTCGATCGCACGCACCTCAGCAGCACGCTGGGCGAGCATCAGCTGGCGGCGAGCGGCGAGGTCGATCCGCAGACCGCGATCAGCGCCGGCCGTATGACCGGCGCCCGCTATCTAGTGACCGGCAACATCCTGCAGCTCGATCAGACGGGCCAGAGCGGCGGGAACCTCGGGAGCTTTCTGCCGGGCCCGTTCTCGGCGGCCGCCGGCAGCGTCAATACGCATCGCGTGACCATCAAGGTCGCGGTGCGGGTCATCGACGCGCGCACCGGCCAGATCGTTCAGAGCTTCGCCGACGGGGAAACCCGCACGGGCACGTCGTGGGGAGGGGGCGGTTTCACCGGCGGAACGTGGGGCTCGTACAGCAACGAGCAGTTCGTCAACAGCGACATGGGCCACCTGATCGACGACGAGGCCGGCAAGATCGTCGCCACGCTCGATCCGAGCCGCTTCAACTCCGGTCCGGTCGCGCCGACGCTGACCGGACACGTCGCCGCAATCGACGGACATAACGTCATCGTCGACATCGGCGCGAACTACGGCGTCCAGCCGGGTCAGCAGTTCGACATCGTCATGGTGAAGTCGCTGGTCGATCCCACGACGCATCAGGTGCTGCACGTGAACGAGACCATCGGCAAACTGCAGATCGACACCGTCAGCTCCAACGCGTCGGTGGGCCACGTCATATCCGGCCGCGCCGCCGTGCGCGTCACGGTGAGCTCGAGCCCTTAGTTTCCCTTATAGACGACGCGCTCGACCTTCACCACGCGCGTCTTGGTCAGGCGGTCGTGCAGCAGGATGCGGCGCCAGATGAAGCTGAGGGGCACGATGGCCCACCACACGGCGAAAACGATGAGGTAGCGCACGATCGTGCGCGCGATGCTCGGCTTGCGAAAGTCGGTCGTGACGACGCGCAGTCCGGCGATCATCATCCCGAACGTCTGGCCGGCGAAGATCACGAGCACCGCCAGATAGAGCGGGAACCAGAAGAAAAAGCCTAGATGCCGGACGAACGCGCTGACGAAGTTCGCGAAGGCTTCGACCGAAAGCGGCTCTACGGTGCCGCCCAATTTGACGCCGAGCCCGAGGCCGTTCAGCACGAACGGCCCGAGCTGCGCCTCATCGCCCTGGGTCGGCAGCGGCTTCGGTGAAGCGATCGCAGGCGTCGCGCTCTTTGCTCCGGCATGCTGCTTGCCGCGAATCGTAATGTTTCCGAGTGCGGACGACGTCTCGACGTCGCCCGGGGAGATCGAGACCGCCGTCGCGGGACGATTCCCGCCCACGATGCTGCCGCCGAACGACGTGATGATTGCGCTGATGACGACCGCATCGATGCCCCATGCGGCGAAGCGGCGCCACCAGCCGGCACAGTCGCGCGTCGCCACCGTCGCCTCTCCCGGGGCGGCCAGCACAGGCGGTTCCTCGCTGCGCTCGCGCAGAAACCACGCCTCGGCGTTCTCGTAGCGCTGCGTCGCTTGAAAGGCGCGCAACGACGCGATGCGCCGCGTCGCGTACGGCTCGCTGCTGAGCCACTCGCCCCAGCGCAGAACCGTATCGCTCTGCACCTCCGCGTGCTGCTGCGCGAAAGCCTCATAATCGACCATGCGGCCGAAGGAGTGAAACGCCGCGATGCCCATTGCGCGGACCGCCGAGTCGACCGAGCCGCAGCACAGCAAGCCGACCTTGTCGCACGTGAGCGCACACCGCCGCAGCCACGCACCGAAGATCAGCGAGATCAACGGGTTCTCGTTGCCGTTGACGCTCAGCAGCGAATGAAAGCGCGTGTGGCCGGCCGCGATGTGGCCGAGCTCGCGGCCGATCATGAAGGCCAGCTCGTCGTCCGAGAAGATCTCGACCCAGTGGCTCGAGACCACGAGCGCGTATGGCTCGCCGAAACCCAGCGCGACTACCGGCACGTAATTGTCTTCGCGCACGAAGATGATCGGCATCGGGATCTCGAGCGCCGCGCACGCGCGCTTGACGATCGTGAAGACTCGCGGGTATTGCAGTTCGTTTACGCGCACGCTCGAGCCGAGGAGGCGTCCGCGCGCCAGCGTCACGTAGACCATTGCGACGACGATGAAGAGCGCGACCTGCGACGCGCCGATCGACTCGTGCAGCAGGTACCCAATCAGGAGCGCCGCCGGAAACGCGAGCAGGGCCGTCAGCCAGAACGCCACACGTTCCGACGGTTCTCGCAGCGAGCCCGGTCCGGTGAAGAGAGAATGCACCGCATGTTACGTTCCGTGCGCCATGAAGTAGAACATCCCCAGCGTCGCGCCGCCCATGAGCGCGAAGGTCGCCCAGCCCCAGGCGCGCGCCAGGCGCGAGCTTCTCCACTCGCCCATCAGCCCTTTGTTGGACGCGAGCCACACGATGACGCCGATCAGCGGTACGGCCGCGATGCCGTTGAGCACCGCCGACCAGAAGAGCGCCTTGATCGCGTCGATGCGCAGCAGGTTCATCGCGATCCCGATCAGGATGCCCACCGCGATGATCATGTAAAAGCGGGGCGCACGATCCACCGGCTCGCTCAAGCCTTCGCGAAAGCGAAACGTCTGCGCGGCGACGTACGCGGACGACGTCGCGAGCACCGGAACGGCCAGGACCCCCGTCCCGACCATCCCGAGCGCGAAGAGCAGCTCCGCGAGCCGCCCGGCCAGCGGGCGCAGCGCCTCCGCGGCCTGCTGCGCGGTCGCGATGTCGTGACGGCCGTGCGCGCCCAGCGTCGACGCGGTGGTAACGATGATGAAGAAGGCGACGATGTTCGAGTAGATCATCCCCGTGTTGACGTCGGCGTGCATGTTGCGGACCTGCTTTTGGTTCGTTCCGCGGCGCTGCGCGACCGTCGCCTTGCCGGCGTCCTTTTCTTCTTCGACCATCAGCGAAGACTGCCAGTAGAACAGGTACGGCGTGATCGTCGTGCCCAGCACGCCGACCATCGTCGAGAGCCATCCCGAATCGAACCGTACGCGCGGCACGGCGAAGTGTTCCACCACCGTCAACCACGGCGGATGCACGACGAACGCCGTGATCACGTAGGCGAACAGCGCCAGGGTCAGCCACTTGAAGACCTGGGCGATCTTCGCATACGACAAATACGTCTGGACCGCGATCAACCCGATACCGAAAAGAACGACCAGCGCACCGACCGGCACGGGAACGACGAGATGCAGCGCGTCGGCCATGCCGCCGATGTCGGCGCCGAGGTTGAAGGTGTTGGCGGCGATCACGAGGCAGGCCAGCGCGTAGGCGAGCCAGAGCGGCAGCCGCTTGCGCATGATCGCGGCAATGCCCTCGCCGTTGACCATCGAGATGCGCGAGCACATGCCCTGGATCACCGCCATCATCGGCGTCGAGATCAGCATGACCCAGAGCATGGAGTAGCCGGTCGCCGCGCCCGCGACGGAATAGGTCGAGATGCCGGACGGATCGTCGTCCGCGGCGCCCGTGATCAGGCCCGGCCCGAGCATCGCGAAGAACTTGCGGATCCGTAAAACCACCGGGCCGCTTATACCCGGCTTCGGGCCGGGACTCTACGCTTTCGGCAAAAGCGCGGCGATCTCGCTGCCGCGGATGGCGCCGCTGGTTACGCCGAGGTCGCCGTCGTGCAGTCTGCGTGCGGCGTCGGCCAGCGCGGTCATCGAGAGGCGATAGAGCGCGCCGCCAAAGCTGATGCGTCGCACGCCCGCCCCGGCGAGCGTCTCGAGCGACACGATTGCGTCGCCGGGACCGATCAGCACGTTGACCGGTTTGGGCGCCACGGCGCGCACGACGGCGACGATCGCATCCATGTCGGGCAGTCCCGGCGCGTACAGCACGTCGGCGCCGGCCTCGGCGAACGCACTCAGCCGGCGGATCGTGTCGTCCAGGTCGGGACGGTCGTTGATGAAGTTGTCGGTGCGTCCCGTGAGCACGATCTTGCCGCGTGCGGCGCCGGCGGCGGCGCGCACGCGCGCGACCGCCGCGTCGAAGTCGTGAATCGGCCGCGCCGGATCGGCGGTAGTGTCCTCGATGCCGAGGCCGGCCAAGCCCGCGTCGAGCGCCGCGCGCACCGTCGCGACGCAATCTTCCGGATCGGGGCCGAAGCCGTCTTCGAGGTCGCCGTTGACGGGCAGGCCACTGATCCGCGCGAGCGACGCCGCGTGCTCGATCGCGTCGTCACGCGAAACGGCGTGACGGCCGTCCTGGCGGCCGAGCGAAAATGCGAATCCCAACGACGTGCTGCCCAGCGCCGCGAATCCGGCGCGCGCGAGCAGCGCCGCCGACGCGCCGTCCCACGCATTGGGCATGACGAACGCTGCCGGAATCTCGTGCAGCGCGCGAAAACGTTCGTATGCTGAACTAGCCATTGCGCTACGCCGGCGCTGCGAACGTGCCGGGGCTCTGCGCCGTTCCCGTGAACTCGGCCGTACGCTTCCTGCTCGCCCGCGCGAGCGCGTCGCGCACGCCTGGCTCGTCGAGATCTTCCGCGTAGACCGGCGTTCCGGGCTGTTGCCTCCACGATTCGTCGAGACGGCCCGCGTCCACGGGATCGAAACCGATCGCGTCGATGAGGCTCATCACCACCGCCTTCGCTGCGGCATCGTCGCCGGCCACCGGCAGCGCGAGGCGCCCCGGCGTTCCGGCGGGTTTGCCGCGCGTGAGCAGATGCTCCGCGTACATGGTGTTGAACGCTTTGATCACGGGGCGGTGCAGCTGCGTCTCGACCCAGCGGCTCTCCGGCATTCCCGTCTCGATCGGCTCGATGCGTCCGTCGCGCTCCCGCGGATAGTAGTTGCCGGTGTCGATCAGGACGACGCTCGCCGGTACGCCGGCGAACAGATCCGCCGGCAGGTCCGGGATGTGAGCCTCCGGGATCGTGACGACCACGACGTCGCCTCGGCGCGCCGCCTGCTCGATAGTGACCGCCGTCGCGCCCGTTTCAGCGGCCAGGTCCTCGAGCGTTTCGGGTCCGCGCGAGTTCGCGACGGACACCTCGTGGCCCGCGGCGGCGAAGCGACGCGTCAGGTTGCCGCCGATGTTTCCTGCACCAATGATTCCGATCTTCATATCCGTTCCTCGCTTTGGTAGTAACGCCTAGACCGATCGGAACGCGCGCGGGTTGCACTCGCCCTAGTACCTAGCCCTCCGTTAGCAATTCGACGACGGGTTCTTGCTGAACGACTCGTGCATGAGCTCACCGACCCAACTTCCGTCCTTCCACGCGAACACGTTGGTTTGGCATTCGAGTACGGAATAGGGCTTGCGATTGAACACGCCGCTTACCGCGGCGCGTTCGGTCACAAGGGCCGTCGTCCCATAGATGCGCACGCGCGGCAACGAGGTCACCACTTTCGTATGCGTCCAAACCCCCGCGTCAATCGCTTGGAGGATGTCGTCGCGGCCGTCCCAGCCGCCGTCGGCGCTGACAACGATCCAATCGCTCGCAAGAATGCCACGCAACGTCTTGGTGTCGTTCGCCGCCAGCGCGCGTGAGAAGCTCGCGTCGGCTGCTAGGGCGCTCTGCTCCGTCGGGCAGGCCGTGTCGGCGAAGGCCGTTCCGGCCGCGAGCATGGCTCCGCTCGCAAACGCAACGATCAGCGTCTTGATATGTCGCATGTGGGGCCTCCTCGTTGATACCTATCGAAATTTGCGCCAAAGTGGCCCGAGGATCAATCAGAACTGCATCAATTGTTGAACGGCGTTTGAACTTTGCCCCCGCCCTAGTGAGAGCCGAAAACCGTGCCGGGCGAGCTCTTCGAGTTCGCGCCTGCCGCGCTCTGCTCGTACGCGCTGACCCACTCGGCGCTATTCAAACGCATCGATTCCGGAGACTTCCTGCGTAACGACGACCCCCTCGACACGGTGATCGCGCTGCGGCTGCTCGGCAGCCGTCATCCCGCCGGGCTGAACAACGGTGACGCCGCGCTGGCCGTTTCGATCTTCCTGCGTTCGCGAGCGAACCTCGCTACTCGGCGAGCATTTCGCCGGCGACGACGCTCACCGGAACGGTCCCGTGTGAGAGCAGGTCGTCGTGGAAGGCCCGCAGGTCGAACGCGGCGCCCTTCTTGGCCTTGTACTGCGCCAGCAGTGCCTCGATCTGCGTCTTGCCCACGGCGTAGTCGAACGCCTGACCCGGGCCCAGCGCGAAGCGGCTGACCTCGCCCAGCGCGGTATCGGCGTCGACGCCGGCGTTGCTCTGGAACCACTTTACCGATTGTTCGAACGTCCACGCGCCCGTCGCGAGCTTCGTGTCGACGATCGCGCGCGCGCCGCGTAGCCGCTCGAACTGCGCGACCGCGTAGCGCCCGTCGAGATCGTTGCCGTAGAGGCCGTCGCGTTCGAGCAGCGCCTCTTCGTAGAACGCCCAGCCCTCGGCGAAGACGCTGTCGAACGAGAACCTGCGCACCGGATCGGCGTTGTGCTTGGCGATCGAGAGCTGCAGGAAGTGGCCCGGGAAGCCCTCGTGGCCGCTCGTCATCAGGACTCGGTCGCGGTCGAAGTCTTCGAAGATCGCGCCGCTTGCAGCCGCCTTGGCCATCTGCGGGTTGGGCGGCGGCACGAAGTAGATGCCGTCGACCTGCGTGGAGAGAATCGGCGGCGGATTCATCGATGGCCCAGGCAGAATCGGCAACAGGAACGCCGGCGTCTCGACGATCTTCATCTTCCCGACGTAGGCTGGAATCGTCACGATGCGTTTTTTCGCGATGAACGCGCGCAGCGTGTCGAGCTGCGCCTGGAAGAACGCGAACTGCGCCTCCTTCGTCGTGGGTGTCATCCCGCCGCCGTTAGCGGCCGCCTGCACCGGGTTGGAAAGGTTGACGCCCTTGGCCTTCGCCTCGGCCTTGATCTTGCGCTCGGCGGCCATGGCCGCATCGAGCGTCTTCTGACCGATCGCCGCGATCTGATCGGCGTTATACGGTAACAGCAGCTCGTCGCGCAGCATCGCGTCGTACGCGTCCGCACCCATAGCATAGTTGATGGGCCAGCTCGCCGCGTTGTCGTGCATCCACTTCGTCCACTCCGTCATCGACGCGACGAGCGCGTCGCGCGCCTTGACGAAGCGGACCCGTTGATCGGCGGGCAGCTGCGCCGACATCGGCGTCAAAACGTAGTAGAAGAGACCCGGCGCCATCGCGAGCTGCTTGAGCGCGACCTGCGCCTGCAGGCGTCCCGGATGCGTGATCAGCGGCCGCTGCGCGGCCATCCACGCCGGCGCCTTCTCCATGCGCGAGATCACGTGATCCGACCACACGTTCGGGTCTTGCTCGTCCTTGTGGAGGATCATCGTGAAGACGGCGCCCAGCACGGTGAGCGGCGGCGCGGACGGATCCTTGCCCGCCTCCCGATCGGCGATCCCGCGCCGCTGCCCTATGATGAATGCGCGCATCAGCCGGATGTCGTCGCGGTCCTGCAGCGTCGCGCCGGTCATGTCGATCGCGGCGATCTTCTGCTCGTAAGACGAAAGCATCGCCTTGAAGTGGGCGATCCCAGCCGGCGTCGGATCGCTCCAATCGCCGTCGTGGCTATAGTCGCCGAGGAATGTCGCCACCTCGGGCGCGGCGACCAGAAAATCGTTGAGCGCCTGCATCTGCACGGCTGCGATCTGGGTCGCGGGCGTGCTCTGCGCCGGCGCGGACACAGGCGAAAGCGCGATCAGTGCGGCCGCCAGAGCGGCCAGAATGCGTACGGTCATGCCGCTTCTACGGCCGCTTGCGCCGCTTTGTTTCGGCCGCCCGGCTAGAGCTTGCCGGCGGCATGCAGTGTCTTATAGATCTCCGCCGCGAGCTGACCGGACTGATTCTGCTTGCTGTCCGGCTGGCTGTTGATGCCGAACGCGATGACCGCGTCCTGCCGCGGA
This sequence comes from Vulcanimicrobiota bacterium, assembly GCA_963723485.1. GTDB lineage: Bacteria > Vulcanimicrobiota > Vulcanimicrobiia > Vulcanimicrobiales > Vulcanimicrobiaceae > Cybelea. The sequence goes on from CAVRQS010000004.1 coordinate 225,320, forward strand.
AAGTAGAGGTGCAACACGCGATAGCCGAGCGTCATCCCCTCATAGAACCAGACGGTGCCGACCTGCGGCTTCGTTATCTGCGCGACGCCGAGGCCGAACCCTCCGGGATCCTCCGGAGTGGTCTTGGCGATCGGTTTGCCGGTTTTCTGTGAGACCAAGCTCATCAACTCGGCGCGCTGCTTGGGCTTAAGGATGCTGCCGGTGTAGAGCGCGCGCGCCCAACGCGCGACGTCGACGGGCGTCGAGACGATGCCGCCCGCGCCTTGCATCCAGGAGACGCTGAGGTCGCGCATGTCCTTGCCGAGGAGCGGCGCCAGGCCTGCGTTGTCGGCGTCGTGGTTAAAGAAGTAACCGGAGGTCATGCGGTCCGTGATGTTCGGCGGATATGCATACGCTTCGTAATAGGTGTCGTCGAGGCCGAGCCCGGCGCGTAGAAAACGCCGATTGAGCTCGTCGGTATAGCTGTGACCGGTGACTCGCTCGACGATCATCTCGGCGAGGACGTAGTTGGTATTCGAGTATGCGTAGCCCGTCGTCGCGTGCGGCGCGCCCGGCGTCGTCGGATAAGCGTACCGCACGAGCTGCGCCGTCGTGAAATCCCGCGTCGGATTGCTCGCGTAGTCGCGCAGCATCCTTTGCGAGAAATCGTAGCCCGGGATGCCGCTCGTCATATCCAACAGGCGCGCAATCGTGACGTTCTTCCAAGCGGGGTATTGCGGAAGAAATCGCCCGATCGTCTGATGGATGTTCAGCTTGCCCTCGGCCTCCAGTTGCAACAGGATCGCGGCCGTGAACGCCTTGGTGTTACTTCCGATCTGCCAGAGCGTGGCGGGCGTGATCGGCGCTCCGCCGCCGCCGTACTTCGTGGTTCCGGCGGTGACGTCGATCGTTTGCGGCGCGCCGTGCAGGCTGATGCTCAGCGAGATGGCGGAGATGTGCTCGGGCTTCGCTCGCGCCGCAAGATATTGGTCGAGGTCGTTTTGGAGTGCGGCCCGCAGGGCGCTGTCGGGCGTCGCCGTCGGGGGAAGCGCGCCCAGAAGCGCGCCGCACAGCAGCAGGATCACATATCGAGGCATGGCCTGCTTGCATTCGCGTCTCGGCCTGAATATCCGCCGTCGCGCGCGGGTATAGGGATGGCAGCCACTTCAGCGAGGGAGGGAGCGCGGTAATGATTCGAACGATATCCATCGTCTTGTTCCTGCTCGCGCAAACCGGCGCCGCGGCACTCGCCGCGACCTGTGCCGGCGCGAATCCGGCGATCACGTCGGTGGCGGTCAAGAACGTCACCAGCGACGGAAGGCTGAACGACTATCACATCGAGGGAACGGTGACTAATCTCGGCAGCGCCGGCCAGCCGAACAACACGCTGCAGTTCGTCGAGATCTGGCAGTACGGCAACAAGCTCGACGACAAGGGCATCCCGCCGCTCGCGCCGGGCCACTCGGCCAGCTTCTCCTACATGTGGCAGCGTTCGGCGGAGGCGGCGCGCGGGACCACCATCCTCAACTTCCGGATCCGCATGGAACAAGGCTCCGATTGCAATCCGGGCAACGGCACGTACAGTTTGACGCTTTAAATACGGAACATTTTGGCGAAGCGGTCGAACAAACGGCGCTTGCCCCGCACGCGGACCGTGCCGTTTTCAATTGCTTCGTTTGCGGTGATCTCGCCGGCCATGACGGCGCGAATGGCTGGCCCGGCCTCGATCACGCAGTCGGCGCCGGGGAGCGGCGCAGCCGCCGCTTCGATGGTACCATCGTGCACGCGCGCGCTCACCACGACGTCGCCGAGCCGTAGCTCGTAGCTTGCGCGGACGCCGTCCGCCGCGTCGGGGCGGAATGTCGAGCGCAGCGCCATCGCCATCGAATCCGGCGTGACGACCTCGCCCGGATGCGGCTCGCCGAGCGACTTCGCACCCCAGCGGCCGAACCGAATGACGGCGTCCTCGAGCTCTTTGCCGTACTCGGTCAGCTCGTAGACGATCGAGCCGGCCGGTCGCGGCAGCACGCGTCGCGTGACGACCTGCGCCGCCTCGAGCTCCTTCAGCCGCGAGGTCAGGACGTTGCTGGGAATCCCGGGCAGCCCCCGCTGCAGATCGGTGAAGCGCTTCGGGGCCACGAGCAGGTCGCGCACGATGAGTAGGCCCCAGCGCTCGCCGAGGATCTCGACGGCGCGCGCGAGGCCGCAGTACTGGCCGTAAGCTCGGTTCACCACGCTTGTTATTATACAGCAAAATACATTCTGTGCAATGCTACTTGTTTTTTGCAAGTATACTTTGCTATAATCCCTCCTACATCGCTCACCGCTAGGAGGAACCCTCGAAATGACTGCTCTCGTCGATCGGCTGCCCGCAGCGGCCCTCAGCAATCGTCTCGCTCGCTACGGCCTGGTGGCGTCGCGCATCGCGCTCGGGCTCGTCTTCACGCTGGCGGGCGCCTCGATCTTCGTTCTGATCGGGCACCCGCCGCCGATGCCGCCGGGTCTCGCCGGCACGTTCACGTCGGCGTTCTTCGCCTCGCGCTGGGTCGTTTTCGTCGACCTCGCCGAGCTGGCGGCCGGCGTGCTGCTGCTCGCCAACCGCTCCGTGCCGTTCGCGCTCGTGCTGCTCGCGGCCATCCTGTCCAACATCCTCGTCTTCCACGTCACCATGCAGCCGCAGACCATTGCGCTGCCGATCGTCCTCACCGTCCTGTGGCTCGCGCTCGCCTACGAGCATCGTGCAACACTCACTCAACTCTTTGAAGTAAGGGGAAAGTAACCGCAATGCAACTCAATCCGAATCTCGCATTCAACGGAAACGCCGAAGAGGTGCTCGCTCACTATCGCGACGCGCTCGGCGGCGACGTCCAAATCACGCGCTTCGGCGAAACGCCGATCGCCGAACAGCTGCCGCCCGAGTGGGCCGACAAGATCGTCTACGCAACACTGCGCTCGCCGGCCGGAGCCATCAACGTGATGGATGCGCCGCCCGGCCGGGGCGGCGAACCCGGCGACAACTTCATGCTCGGCATCCAGAGCGAGAGCCGCGAGCAGATCGACGAGATCTTCTCCAAGCTATCCGCCGGCGGCAGCGTCACGATGCCGCTCGACAAGACGTTCTGGTCGCCGCGCTTCGGGATGCTGACCGACAAGTTCGGCATCAAGTGGATGCTCAATCTCGTCGAGGCTTCCTAACCCATGAGCGAACGCACGCACTATCCGTCCGGCGTCCCATGTTGGGTCGACACCCTGCAACCCGATCCGGAGTCGGCAACGCAGTTCTACGCCGCGCTCTTCGGATGGCAGATCACCGGCCCGGGTGCGATGCCCGGCACGCCACCCGGAGAGTACTTCGTCGCGCAGCTGCGCGGGCGCGACGTCGCGGGCATCGGATCGCTGCCGTCGCACGGCGCTCCGCCAAATGCGTTCTGGAACACTTACGTCGCGGTCGACGACGTCGACGCGGCGTGCGCGAAGACGGCCAGCGCCGGCGGCACGGTCGTCTTAGCGCCGGCCGAGGCGCCCCCCGCCGGTAGGCTCGCGGCCGTCAGCGATCCGACCGGCGCGACGCTTTCGTTATGGCAAGCGGGAGATCGCGCGGGCGCGCAGCGCATCAACGAGCCCGCGGCGTGGTCGATGAGCGCGCTGCTGACGCGCGACCTCGAGATGGCGAAGCGCTTCTATCGCGAGGTCTTCGGCTGGCGCAGCGACACGTTTTCTGCCGGGGACGCAGAGGCAACGCTCTTCCGGCTTCCCGGCTTCGTCGGCGGCGAGCCCCAGCAGCCGGTGCCGCGCGACGTGGTCGCGGTCGCATTGCCGATGGGCGGCGACCTCTCCGCGGGCGTGCCGCCGCACTGGAACGTGGATTTCTGGATCGGCGACGCCGACGCGGCCGCGGAAAAGGTCGCGCAGCTGGGCGGCAGCATCGTGACGCCGCCGCACGACGCACCCGGATTTCGGCGCTGCGTCGTGGCCGATCCGCAAGGCGCGGTCTTCTCTCTGAGTCAACTCGTCGGATTCTAACTTAAGAAAGGTCATCATGCAGAACATCACGCCGTTTTTATGGTTTGACGACAACGCCGAAGAGGCGGTCAACTTTTACGTCGCCACGTTCAAGAACTCGAAAATCGACTCGGTCAATCGCTGGGGCGAAGGCGAAACGATCTTGACGATCGACTTCGTGCTGGACGACACCGACTTCGTCGCGCTCAACGGAGGGCGTACGAAGCCCGACGGCGACGAGCTCGGTTCGCAATTCGACCTGAAGGCTTCGTCGGCGGTATCGTTCGTCGTGAGCTGCAAGACGCAGGCCGACGTCGACGAGCTCTGGGAGAAGCTCCTGCCCGGCGGCGAGACGATGCAGTGCGGTTGGATCCGTGACAAGTTCGGCGTGACGTGGCAGATTGTGCCGGAGGGCATGCTCGAGTTGTTCAGCGATCCGGATCGCGAGCGCGCGCAGCGCGCGATGTCCGCGATGATGGAGATGGTGAAGCTCGACATCAACGCGATGCGCAAGGCCGCCGACTCCTAAAGGGCGAGTCGCGTGCGACGCGCCGCCGGTCAACGTCGCCGATCCCTGCCGGCACGGCTCCCTCGAAGAGCCGGAGCCGTAAAGCCTCGGCTGCGGCCTGGCCGCAAGCTACGGCGGAAGCCCGCTCTTAAGGTTACCGCCAACGGGTCGGCTAGTCATCATCTGGTGGTATCCTCGTTGTCGGCTGGCGCAAAAAGTAGGCAGCTCCGCGCGCGGCGTGAATCGGCTTGAAGCGGCGCGACGCCGACCGCCCGAAGCAGTCGCTCAGGTCGTCGCTCGTCGAGTCGGTCGTGCCCATCGACGGCAGGCCGAACTCCTCCTCGGTGAAGCGCAGGATGGACCCGAAGGCGTGCGGCGTATGCGAAACGTACCCTTCCTTCGCATAGGGCGAGATCACGATGAGCGGAACGCGGAAGCCTTGCTCGTAGGAGTTTTGGATCGTTGGCGTCACTGGGTCGAACCAGCCGCCCCAATCGTCCCATGTCACGAAAATGGCGGTCGAGCTCCAAAACGGACTAGTTCCGATGGCGTTGACGACGCTGGCCACCCAAGAGGGGCCGGTGCCGTTGTTGTCGAGCGCGTGGTCCGACTCGAGGTAGGTCGGCGTCACGAACGTCACGGCTGCGAGCTGCCCATTCGCGATGTCGGTGAGCACCCGTGAGGGCGGCCACACGACGTCGGTTGTGAACTCGGGTTTTTGCCAAATCGGCTTCAAGGCATCGACGGCATTCCACACCCCCGCGCCGCCGTAGTATTGATAGTAGCGCCAACTCAGGCCGGCAGCGTCGAGTTCATCGAAAATCGATAGCCGATCGAAGCACGGGAAGACGGTTTCGTTCTCGCCGCCGGCGTCGTTGATGACTTTCACCGTCGAGCCGGCCTTCGAGTCGCAGCCTCCGACCATGCCCTCGCCCTTCCCGCCGTGGGGCGGGGGATGCTTGGCGTTTTCCGACGCCCGCAGGTCGGAGCCGTTAGCGATCGTCGAGGTTCCGCTGACGAGGTACTGGTGGGCCGGGAAGCTCGGCCCCTCGTTGCTTTGGAACATTTGGTCGGCGACCGTGTATTGCGAAGCCATCTGCCAGTAGGGCTGGATGTCGCTCCGCTTGACGTAGGCGTAAGCGACGGTCGAGCGGGCGGGGCATTTCCTCCCCCTGCAAAAGAGCCTCTCCTTGTTCCAGCCGTTCATCGCGCCACCCGCGTACTCGGTTTTGAACTCGGCATGAATGTGCCCGATATCGTAATCCGTCGCAAGCCGCACGGAATGGAGTGCCACGGTTTGGCCGCTCGAGTTGCGCCCGTACCTCGCCGTGGTCGCGCCCGGGAAGCCCATGAAGAGGGTGTTAAACGCGCGGTTTTCTTGCACGATGACGACGATATGCTGGATTGGCGGCAGCGACGACGACCCGCTGCGGTCGGCGTGTGTAGCGACTGCGCGGCTTTGCGGCATCGCGCCCCTAGGAGCGAGTGGTGATCCGCCGGTGCTACAGCCGGCGAGTATTGCGAAGGCCGTGCAACCGCATAACGCGTGCGAAGCCCAGGTTGAAACTTGCATGGGTTCCGGCTTGCATGGGTTCCAGCTTTCGTGGTCCGAAGCATCGGAGGTGCTTCGAAGCCGCTGCGCATCGCGGCAGATCCCGTCAAGAGCCACTGTGCGCCTTCTTGCTGCCCTTCTCAATGACAAATCACCTGGGCACCTGATCAGCGCGATATTGCGGCCGCTCGTTCGAATTCCTGCGGCCGATCGAACGTCACGAAATGCCGCGAATTCGCGATGACGATCCACGCGCGACGGGCGGCGCCGCCGGGCACGATGCGCCGATTGCCACAAGTACGACGAGAATTGCCTGTCGAAGGCCGCGCCCATGAGGGAACGGCGCGCGCTACGCGTGGGCATCGACGTCGGCGGCACGTTCACCGACCTCGTAGCGACGGAGTCCTGGAGCGGACGCGTCGTCACGCGCAAGGTCGCGAGCACGCCGCGCGAGCCGCATCGCGCCGTGATGCGGGCCCTGCTCGCGCTGCTGCGCGAGTACGATTCCCCGCCGTCGCTCGAGTTTCTCGCGCATTCTACGACGATCGCGACCAATGCGCTGCTCGGCCAGCTCGGGCTCGAGCTGCCGCGCACCGCGCTCGTCACCACGCACGGTTTCCGCGACGTCATCGAGATCGGCCGTCAGAACCGCAGCGAAGTTTACAATCTGTTCGTCGAGCGTCCGCATCCTTTGGTTGCGCGCGACGACCGGCTGACCGTCCGCGAGCGAATGGATCATCGCGGGAACGTCGTCGAGCCGCTCGACGAGTCCTCCGTCGCCGCGGCCTGCGAGGAGCTGCGCCGCCGCGGCGTCGCTGCGGTCGCGGTCTGTCTGCTGCATTCCTACGCGAACGACGCGCACGAGCGCCGCGTGAAGAGCGCGATCGCCGCCGCGCTGCCCGAAGCGCGGATCGCGCGTTCGTCCGAGGTCGATCCGGAGTATCGCGAGTACGAGCGCTTCTCGACCACGGTCGTCAACGCCGCGCTCGCGCCGATCGTCGAGGCGTACCTCGAGCGGCTCGTGCGCGAGCTGCGCGAGCACGGCATCGATACGCCGCTCTACGTGATGCGCAGCGACGGCGGCATGGCGGCCGCGCGGGGCATCGCGGCGCGGCCCGCGGCGATCGTCGAGAGCGGGCCGGCGAGCGGCGCGATCGCGACGGCCGCGCTCGGGCGCCGCACCGGCGCGCCGCGTCTCCTCTCGTTCGACATGGGCGGAACGACGGCCAAGGCCGGCACGATTCTCGACGGCGTGGCGCAGGTCGCGCACGAGTTCGAGGCCGCGGGGCGCACGCATAGCGGACGCGCAGTCAAGGGCAGCGGCTATCCCGTGCGCTTTCCCTTCGTCGATCTCGCCGAGGTGAGCGCGGGCGGCGGAACGATCGCGTGGATCGACGCCGCCGGCGCTCTGCGCGTCGGTCCGCTCTCCGCCGGCGCGGACCCGGGACCGGCGTGCTACGGCGTCTCCGATCGACCGACCGTTACCGACGCGAACGTCGTGCTGGGACGCCTGCATCCGAAGCATCTGCTCGGCGGTGCGTTCGCGATCGACGCGTCGCGCGCGCGTTGTGCCGTCGCGGCGTTGGCGGAGCGGCTCGGGCGCGGCATCGAGGCGACCGCCGCCGGCATCGTCGCGCTCGTCGACGATGCGATGGCGAAGGTATTGCGCATCGTCACCGTCGAGCGCGGCCTCGATCCGCGCGACTTCACGCTCGTCGCGTTCGGCGGAGGCGGCCCGCTGCATGCGTGCGCCGTGGCCGGCGAGCTGCAGATCGCGCGCGTGATCGTTCCGGCGCACCCGGGGCTGTTCTCCGCGTTGGGCCTGCTCGAGGCCGACCTGCACGTCAACGACGTGCGGCCGATACTGCAAGCGATCGGCGACGCCGACGACGCGGCCCTCGCGCGATTCTTCGACGAGAGCGCATCCCGCGCGCGCGACGAGCTGCTCGCGCAGGGCGCGCACTCCGCGACGATCGCCTTTCGGCGGCAGTACGATGCGCGCTATCGCGGACAGAGCTTCGAGCTGACGATCGACCACGATCCCGATCCCGCCGAGGTCGCGCAACGCTTCCACCGCGCCCACCATGCCCGCTACGGCTACGACGTTCCCGACGAAACCGTGGAACTCGTCAACGCGCGCCTGACGGCAATCGGAAAGATCGCAGCAGTGTCGTCCTTCGACTCCACTCAGGACGACGCCGCCCTCCCCCCTAATCCTGAGCGGAGTCAAAGGATGACGTGGGTTGATGGCTCGTTTGCGAACGTCGACGTGTATCGAAGGACCGCCCTTGCGGAAAACGCAGAACTCGACGGTCCTGCGATCGTAGAGGAGTACGACAGCACGACCTACGCCGCGCCGGGCTGGCGGCTGCGCGTCGAAAGCGATCTGCTCGTCCTGCAGCGAGGGAAGCGATGATCGATCCGATCGCGGCGGAGATCGCGAAGAACGCGCTGGTCTACGCGTCGGAAGAGATGGGCATCGCCGTGCGCAACAGCGCGTACTCGCCCAACATCAAGGAGCGGCTCGACCACTCGTGCGCGCTCTTCGACCCGCTCGGGCGGTTGATCGCGCAGGCCGAGCACATCCCCGTACATCTCGGATCGCTGCCGTGGGGGCTGCGGCGCGTGCTCGCGATCGTCGATGTCGAGCACGGCGGCGTCCGCGAGGGCGAGATGTGGGTCGCGAACGATCCCTATATTACCGGGACGCATCTGAACGACGTCACGCTCGTGCGTCCGGTCTTCTTCCGCGGCCGTCTCGCCGGCTACGCGGCGAACAAGGCGCACCATGCCGACGTCGGCGGCCCAGTTCCCGGTTCGATGCCGTCGGACGCGAAGGATCTCTTCGCGGAGGGACTGGTCGTGCCGCCGCTGCGGCTCGTGAAGGGCGATCGCGTGATGGCCGCAACCGTCGATCTCTTTCGCGCGAACTCGCGCACGCCCGACGCGCGCAGCGGCGACCTGCGCGCGCAGGTGGCGGGGAATTATACGGGCGAGCGGCGCCTGCTGGAGCTCTACGAGCGCTACGGATTCGAGGGGGTCGAGGCCGCGATCGCGCATGCTCTCGACGATAGCGAGCTGCGCATGCGCGCCGCCCTGCGCGCGATCGGCGACGGAATCTTCGAAGCGACGGATTTCCTCGAAGACCTCGGCGGCACGCCCAACATAGCGATCGCCCTGCACCTGGAACTGCGCGATGGAAGCGCCGCGCTGGATTATTCGGGCACGTCGCCGCAGGTAGGCTTCCCGCTCAACGCCGTCTTCGGCGTTACGCTGTCCGGCGTGCACTACGCGCTGCGCGCCGTCACGGATCCTACCATCCCGATGAACGACGGGTGCTTCCGTCCGGTCACCGTGCGCGCGCCGCTCGGCTCGCTGCTCAATCCGCGTCGGCCCGCGCCGGTTTCGGGCGGCAACGTCGAAACGAGCATGCGCAACGCCGAGGTCGTGCTGCAGGCGCTCGCAAAGGCCGCGCCGCAGCGCGTGCCCGCCTGCAGCGGCGGAACGATGAGCAACGTCATGCTGGGCGGCACGCGCCCCAACGGCGAGAGCTGGGCGTTCTACGAGACCAACGGCTGCGGCATGGGCGCGCGTCCGAATGCCGACGGCATCGACGGCATCCACTGCCATATGACCAACACGCTCAACACGCCGATCGAGGCGATCGAGCGTGAGTTTCCGCTGCGCGTCGTTCGCTACGAGCTCGCCGAGGGCACGGGCGGCGCCGGCAGGCATCGCGGCGGCAATGGATTGATTCGCGCACTGCAGCTCGTGGAGGGTTCCGCGCGCGCCACGCTGCTCGCCGATCGCCATACGCTGCGACCGCCTGGCGCGCAGGGCGGCGAACCCGGCGCGTGCGGGCGGCACGCGCTGTCGCGCGACGGCGCGGAGACGCCGCTCGCCGCGAAGACCACTCTCGGCCTGGAGCCCGGCGACGTGCTGACGATCCAAACCCCAGGCGGCGGCGGTTACGGCGCGGGGCGTTCCAACCCGTAGCGCGACGCGCAGAGGAGATCGACCACGCGGATCGCGCTGCGCCGCGGCGAGAAGCGGCGACGCGCGTCGGCCGCGACGAGCTCGCCGTAATGGCCGCGCGCCGCCGGATCGGCGAGCATGCGCGCGACGTTCTCCGCGAGCGAAGGCAACGCGCCGACGAGCGCGACGTCGGGCGCGAAGATCGCGCGCAGCTCATCGCGTTCGAGCACGATCGCCGGGATGCCGGCCTGAGCGAGCAACACGTTACCGAAAGCTGCAGCATCGGTCAACCCGAGATGCACCACGCAGGCGAGCTCGAGCTCGCGGCCGCCCAGCAACATCTCCGGCGTGATCGCTACTCCCGGGTACTCGGCGCCGACTACGCCGACGGTGGTGCATGCCGGATCGTCGGAGCGGCGAATTTTCAGCGCCGCGACGCGGCGCGGCGACGCACACGGTAGCCACGGTACGGCGAGTTCCACCGCCCCGCGCGTTTGAATCGTCGGGGGGCATGACCCATCGCCGCCGATCGCGGTGCCGGGAGGCTTTTCCAGTTCCTCAAACCACGCGATGTTCGCCGCACTGCGAAAGCGCCGCTCGAGCCGGCGCCACGCCGGGATCGCGCCGCGCACGACGGGATGGCCGAACGCCCGCAGCGCCTCCTCCAGATCGAGAAGCGCCGCGTCGAGCAAGGAATCGCGGCGGCGCGAGCGCCGCACGGCGATGGCGCCGACCGCGCCGCGCTCCGTGTGCGGAAACGGCGCGAAGCTCTTCGCCCAGCGCGCGTAGAAGCGCAGCTCGTTCTCGGGCTCGCGCGCGAATCTCCCCTCCGACGCGGCCTCGTAGTGCGCGAAGCACGCGTCCGCGACGTAGGCGATCGTGCGGGCCTGCGTGCGCGCGCGCAGGCAGAGGTCCACGTCTTCGAAACCGTTGACGAACGACTCGTCGAAACCGCCGCAGTCTACGTACCACTGCGTGCGCACGGCCATCGCCGCGCCCGAGACGGCGAGCGCGTCGCGCGACTCGGCAACCGCGCCAAGCGACGGCGGCAGGTTGCGGCAGTAATAGTGCCAGTGCGCGTTACGCAGCAACACCAGTCCCGCGGCCTGCGTGACGCCGTCCTCGAAGAACAACGCACCGCCGGCGATCGCCACGTCGTCGCGATCGAACGCAGCCAGCAGCGGCGTCAGCGCGTCGCCCAGCGGATACGCGTCGTTGTTGAGCAGCAGGGTCACCGGCGCCTGCGCCGCTCGCACGCCGGCGTTGCAGGCGCCGGCGAAGTTGCGGTTCTCTTCGTGCCGCAAGTAACGTACGGACGAGAATTCGGCGATGGCGCCCGGCGTCTCGTCGCTCGAGGCGTTGTCGACCACTATCGTCTCGAACTCGAAGGCGCACTCGTTCCGAAGCGCGTCGAGCGCGCGCAGGCATCGCGCCGTGAGCCACCAGTTATTGTAGACCGGGACGACGATGGAGAGTGCCGGCGGCATCATTGCCGGATCGTTAGGCCGGTCGAACGCGAATGCGTTCCAGCAGCTCGCGCTTCGTCTCCGGCACCATCGCGCGCACGAAGAAGATCGTCACGATGCAGAGGGCCGCGTAGATTGCGAAGGTGCCGGAACGGCCCAACCGTTCGACCATCGTGAGAAAGAACTGCGACACGAGGAAGTTGCCGACCCAGTTGCTTAGGGTCGAGATCGACATGCCGAGCCCACGCGCGCGCAACGGAAAGATCTCCGAGATCAGCAGCCACACGATCGGCCCGAGGCTGAACGCGAAGCAGCCGACGTAGAGCATCATGCTGCCCAGCGCGATGGCACCGAGCGATCCCGAGAGGTGCGGCCGCGCGAACGCTATTGCCAGCGTCGCCAGCGCGACGAACATGCCCGCCAGTCCCACGTAGAGCAGCGGCTTGCGTCCGAGCCTGTCGACGAAGAAGATCGCGACCAGCGTCATTCCGCAGTTCACCGTACCGACCAGCGTCTGCGCCAAGATCGAGGCCGACGCGGACCCGATGCCGGCCATCTGAAAGATCCGCGGGCCGTAGTAGATCACGGTGTTGATGCCGGTGATCTGCTGCAGCACGGCGAGCGTGATGCCGATGAACAGCGCGGTCCGGAAGAGGGGCTCGCGCAGCGCCTCCCAACCCTGATCCTTGGCGCGGAGGCTCTCCTCGATCGAATCTTCTTCTTGCGCGCGCTCGGCCGGATCCGGATAGATGCGCAGCAGCTCGTCGCGCGCGCGATCGCCGATCAGCATCTTGAAGAGGTAGCGCGGACTCTCCGGCATGACGAGCATGCCGGCGACGAGCACCAGCGACGGAATGACGGCGAGCCCCAGCATCCAGCGCCACTGCCCGTTCGCGGCGAGGGCGTAGTCGACGAGGTATGCCGCGAGGATGCCGACGGTAATGGCAAACTGATACAGCGAGACGAGAGCGCCGCGCACGTTCGCCGGGGCGACCTCGGAGATGTAGAGCGGCGCGACCACCGAGCTGAACCCGATGCCGATGCCGACGATGAAGCGCCCGCCCAAGAGGATCGCCTCGTTCGGCGTAAACGCCGAGACGATCGCGCCGCCGAAGAAGACGACGCCCGCGAGCAGCAGCGTCCAACGCCGGCCGATGCGATCGGCGATCGTCCCCGCGACCGCCGACCCCGCGATGCAGCCGATCAACACGACGCTGATCGTGAAGGCCTGCTCGCGCTGCGCCAGCGCGAAGTCCTTGGTGATGAAGAGGATCGCGCCCGAGATCACCCCGGTGTCGTAGCCGAAGAGCAGTCCGCCGAGCGCGGCAACGGAAGCGACGAGGAGAACGTACGCGCGCATGCAGGCGCTTTTGCGAGTCGCGGGAGAACGCTCCTCCATCGTGACGCAACGGCTCGACATCCAGGCCGCGGGCGAATACGCCCGCGCGCACGGCCTGCACGCGATGATCGTCGCGCGCGGCGACGACGTGCTCGCGCGGGAGTTCGGCGATGGGTTCGATGCGGCCACGCCGCACGCGCTCTACAGCGGAACGAAGAGCTTCTGGGGCGTCGCCGCGCTGTATGCGTGCGCCGACGGATTGCTCGAGCTCGACGAGCCCATCGCCGGGGCGATCGAGTCGTGGCGCGAGGATCCGTGGAAACGGCGCGTCACCGTACGCATGCTGCTCTCGCTGACGGCCGGCTTCGCCTTCGGCGGCTTGGGCGCGAGCGTGCCGCCGTACGATCGCGCATTGGCGCTGCCGCTGCGTGACGAGCCGGGCACGCGCTTCACCTACGGCGGCATCCCGCTTCAGGTCTTCGGGGCATTCTTCGCGCGCAAGCTGCGGGGCCTCACGCCGCACGCGTACCTGCGCGAGCGCGTCCTCGATCCGGGGGGCGTCGCCATTGCAAGCTGGCGTACACTTGCAGACGGAACGCAGCCTCTCCCGACCGGCGCGTCGCTCAGCGCGGATAACTGGCTCGCGTACGGTCGTTTTATCATCGCGAATTGCGCCAGATTGCGGCCGTGCTTCGAAGGCTCCGCCGTCAACGCACGCTACGGCCTGGGTTGGTGGCTCGGCGCGGGCGCGGCGCCGCCCGATCTCATCTACGCAAGCGGCTCGGCAGGGCAAGCACTCTATCTCGTGCCGTCGCTCGAGCTCGCCGTCGTGCATTTCGGCACAAGCTCGTCGTACCGGCACGAGGCTTTCATGAAGCGTCTCTTTGGCGGCGTTTCAAAGCGCGGAAGGAGCGCGCGCGAGACGCGGCATAGTGCCCGGTCATGAAGCAATCGTACGCCGCGCAAGCCGCGGCGTCGTTCGTACTTATCCTCCTGTCCTCCGCGTGTTCGTCATCGACGTCGCTGCCTTACATGCAGAGCGGCAGGGTGCTCTCGGGACTCAATGCGACCGGCGCCGGCAAGATCGAGCACATCGTTTACATCGTTCAAGAGAATCGTAGCTTCAATAATCTCTTTCAGGGCTACCCCGGCGCGTACACGCGATCGTGGGGCCTGAATTCGAAGAACCAGCGCGTCGACCTAAAGCCCGAAGGCCTCGGCGCATATTACGTCATCGATCACTCTGCGGCGGCGATGTTCGCAGCGTGTAACAGCAGGGGCGGCCTCCGGGGCACGCACTGCCGAATGAACGGCTTCGATCGGGAAAGCGGGTTTGGCGGTCCGAAACAGTACCGGCAGTACGTCTACGTACCGCACAACGAGTCGAAGCCGTACTTCGACATGGCGCGCGAGTGGGTCTTGGCCGATCGCATGTTCCAGTCGCACCTCGACGAAAGCTTCGTATCGCACCAGTACGTGATTGCCGCTCAGGCGGACCGCGCGGTCGATCTGCCGTACGGCGCGTGGGGCTGCGAGGGCGGCAAGTCCGATCAAGTCGCCACGCTCACGAACCAGCGCACGTATGGCGCGCCCGAGCAGCCGTGCTGGGATTACACGACGCTCGGCGACGAGCTCGACAAAGCCGGTCTCAGCTGGCGCTTCTATGCCAGCAAGTACGGCAGCGATTCGAGCGGATCGGGTGCATATTGGTCGAGCTATCAGGCAGTGCGTCACATCTATTACGGTAAGGACTGGCACAAAGACGTCATCTCGCCGAACTGGAAGTTCATCACCGACGTGCGCGCCGGCAAGCTCGCGAACTTCACGTGGATCACGCCGGTCTGTGCCGACTCGGACCACGTGAACTGCCCGGGCGGCTACGGTCCGTCGTGGGTCGCCGCGCTGGTCAACACCGTCGGCAAGAGCAAGTTCTGGGACTCGACCGCGATCTTCGTGCAGTGGGACGACTGGGGCGGCCTGTACGATCCCGTCAAGCCTCCCTACGAAGATTACGACGGCCTCGGCTTCCGCGTTCCGCTGCTCATCATCTCGCCGTATGCGAAGCACGGCGTCGTCACGCACGTACAGTATGAAACCGCCAGCGTGCTGCGTTTCGCCGAGAATCTCTTCGGGTTGGCTCAGATGGCCGCTGCCGACGCGCGCGCCAACGCGCCCGGGACCGACGCCTTCGACTTCTCGCAGGCGCCGCGTGCCTTCGTGAAAATCGCGGCGCCCGAACGGCCGAAATTCTTCATGAAACCGCTGCCCGGCGACTACCAGGCCCCAGATTACGAGTAACGCTTAGCGTTAGGGCGTTAGGGGGTTTACTCCCGCGAGCGGTTTGATGCCGGATTTCTTCAGCTCCGCTTGGAGCGGCGCCAGCGACGCGACGTACGCGTTGTATTTCGCGACCGCTGCGGAGTACGCAGCGTCGAAGCGCCGGCCGTAATCGAGCTGCTCCGCGGTGGGCGCAAGCTGGACACCGGGGAAGCCCGTGCGCGGCACGGACTCGCGCAGCGAGCCGGGACGCTGAATCGAGTCCTCGTCGTTCTTGTAGTCGGCGGTGAAGGCGCCGAACACGCCGGTCCACTGCTGCCGCGCGGCGGCGACGGCGCGTTGCAGCGCAGCATCGTTCTTGGCCGCGGTCGCGGCGGACTGGAGCGACTTCTCGATCGCGTCGAGGTTGTTGAGGGCCTCGTCGATCTTTGAGTAGATCGTCGCGTACTTGCGCGCGTAATCGTAGCCGGCGCGGTACTGTTCGGCGCTCCAGCCGTCGCGCGGATCGCCCGCGACCGTAAAGCTCTGCTGCTGCGTCTTGCCGTCGAGCGTCAGGCGCGCCGTATAGGTTCCCGGCACGACCATCGGGCCGCTCTTGGGACCCTGATACTCCTCCTTGGCCGCGCCGAACCACTTCACCGGCGCGTCTTCGGTGAAGTCCCAGACGTAGCGATTGATTCCGGTCTTGTTCGGGACGTACGGCTCCTCTTTACCCTTGACCTTATGCGTGCCGCTGACGGTACGGATCACGCGCCCGCTGCCGTCGAGGATCTGCAGCGTCGGCGGGCTCTTGCCGGGCGCGGTCTGATAGAAGTCGACGATCGTGCCCTTGGGCGGGTTGTCCCCGGCGAAACGCGTGTAGTTTCCGAGGTCGTTGGAGTGGTAGTGGTACTCGTAGGACGTCCGCGGCGTGTACAGCATCGCCCCCGAACGCACGGCGTTGCCGAGCTGCTGGATCGAGGTAAGGTCGTCGAGGATCCAGGTATCGCGGCCGTGCGTCGCGATCACGAGATCGTTGAAGGCCGGCTGGATGCGAATGTCGCGCACCGAGACGGCCGGCAGGTTGATGCGGAAACTCTGCCAGCTCGATCCGCCGTCGAAGGAGATCCAGAGCCCGTTCTCGGTGCCCGCGTACAGCAGGTTCGAATTGCGCGAGTCGGGACGAATCGTCCGCACGTACTGGTTGGGCGGCAGGCCGTTGACGATCTTCGTCCAGGTCGCGCCGAAGTCGCGCGTCACGAACGCGTAGGGCGCGTAGTCGCCCATGCGGTGGTTGTCGGCGACCACGTATGCGGTTCCCGCGATCAGCGGCGACGGTGCCGTCGTCTCGATGCGCGCGTACTCGGGCGTGCCGGGCGGCGTGACGTTGCGCCAGTGCGCGCCGGAATCGCGCGTCATCTGCGCGTAGCCGTCGTCCGTGCCGGCCCAGATCTCGCCGCGATCGATCGGCGAGCCTTCGATGTAGAGGATCGTGTCGGAGTACTCGGCGCCCGAGACGTCCTTGGCCAGCGGTCCGCCCGACGGATACTGGTGCGACTTGATGTTGCGAGTTAGGTCGGGGCTGATGGTCGTCCATGTCTCGCCGCGATCGGTCGACTGGAAGATCACGTTTCCGCCAAACCACGCGACGTGCCCGTCCCACGGTGCGAATGCGATGGGCGAATCCCAGTTGAAGCGATACGGAACGGAGCTCAGGTCGAACGGCCCGAGAAAGCTGCCGGGAAATGCATCGTACGGTCGGATGAAGCGCGTGACTTCGGTCTTGCGGTCGAAGAGCGTGAGCGCGCCGTCCTCGAGATCGGCCCACACGTAGCGCGGGTCGACCGGATCGGGCACGGTCCACACGCCGTCGCCGCCGACGACGTCGACCCAGTGCCGATCGAGAATCCCCTCGCTGTCGAGCGAGTTTTCCGGACCGCAGAAGCCACCGTTGTCTTGAAACGCGACGCAGACGAAGTACGGATTCTCGTTCGAGAGGCCGACGTGGTATATCTCGCCGATCGTGAGGTTGCGCGCGAACGACCAGTGCTCGAGGTCGTTGGTCAGCGCGTAGCCGCCGTCCTCACCGACGATTATGCGCTTCGGGTTCGCCGGATCGATCCAGATCGCGTGATAGTCGACGTGCACGCCCTTTGCGATCTCGGCGAACTTCCTGCCGCCGTCCTTGCTCTCGGCGAGCATCTCCGACACGGCGTAGACGTGATTGGGATTCTTCGGATCCACGGCAATGTGCGTAAAATAAAACGGCCGCTGGTCCACGAGCGTGTCGCTGCTCGTCATCGTCCAGTGCGCGCCGGCGTCGTCCGTGCGCCACAGGATGCCACCCTTCGCTTCGATCAGCGCGAAGACGCGGTTTGGGCGGCTCGGCGCGATCGCCAAGCCGATGCGTCCGGAATAACCGCTCGGCAATCCGTTGCCGGTTAGATTCTTCCACGTGCGCCCGCCGTCGGTCGACTTGAAGAGCCCGCCGTCGGGACCGCCGCTCGTGAACGTCCACGGCACGCGCCGGAAGTGCCACATGCCGGCATAGACGACGTTGCCGTTCTGCGGATCCATCGCGACGTCGCTCGCACCGCCGGCGGGCCCGAGATAGAGCGACTTCTTCCACGACGCGCCTCCGTCGAACGTGACGTAGACGCCGCGGTCGGACGAATCTTTGAACGGATCGCCGAACCCGCCGACGACGACGTGGCGCGAGTCGCGCGGATCGATCGCGATGCGCGAGATGCTCCAGACGCCCGCCAGGCCCACGCGCCGCCACGTCTTGCCTCCGTCGGTCGACTTATAGAGGCCGTCTCCATAGCTGACGTCGTTGCGCGGATTCGCCTCGCCCGTTCCGGCCCAGACGACGCGCTCGTTGGTCGGATCGATCGCGACCGCACCGATCGCGGACACCGGCTGCTTCTCGAAGACCGGCTCCCACGTCGCGCCGCCGTTGATCGACCGCCAGACCCCGCCGCCCGCCGTGCCCAGGTAGTAGAGCTGATCGTCCCGCGGCGTCCCGGCGACGGACGCGACGCGTCCGCCCGCGACGGCGGGACCGATCGATCGCCAGGTGAGATTCGCGTAGGCGGCGGCCGCGAGCAGGACGGACGAAATCAGCATCACGTTGCGCTGACTGTTTTGATGGCCGGCAGCTCTTTCATGCCGGCCGCCTTCAGCGCCGCGTTCGTGCCGGGCAGTACGCCGCTCACGAACGTATTGTAGCGGGCGACTCCCGCACGATACTCGGCATCGGTGCGCGCGAGCAGGTCGGTGACCGCCGGCGTGATGAGGCCGTTCGCCTGGAAATACGCGCCCAGGAGGTCCTCGTGCAGCCGGCTCTCGTCCTCGGTGCCTTCGCCGCGAACGTTTACGGCGAGGGATTCGAAGAGCGTCTGCCGCGCGGTCAGCGCCTCTTGGAGCTTGGCAGCCAGCGCTGAGTTATTGGCCTTCTTCGCCGCATCCGCCGCGGTGTCGAGCGCCTTCTTGAGCGAATCCAGATCGTTGAGGATACTGTCGACCTGCGACAGGTAGCCCATCTGACGCATCGCGGCGTCGAACGTGCGCTGGTAATCGGCCTGCGTGAACTGCGAGCGCGGATCGGGCGCCACGTGAAAGTGCTTCACGTACGTGCGGCCGGCGAGCGTCATCCGCACGCTGTAGTCGCCCGGCACGACGCCCGGCCCGGTGTTGGGGCCGTTGAGAAAGTCGAGCGCGGCGCCCTTCCATTTCACCGGGCCGTTGACGTTGAAGTCCCAGATGTAGCGGTTCAGCCCCGCCTTGTTGGGAACGTAGGGTTCGTCCTTGCCGCCGACTTTGTGCGTGCCCGCGACGCTGCGGATCACGCGTCCGTGTGCGTCGAGTATCTCGAGCTTCGGTGCGCCTTTCTGAGCGTCGCGCTGATAGTACGTGATGATAACCCCGTTGGGCGGATTGTCTGCCGCATAGTTGGTGTACGTGCCCTCGTCGTTCCCGTGCAGCGTCCACTCGTAGGCGGTGCGCGGCGTGAACAGCCACGTCTTGCCGGCAATGGCGCGCTGCAAATCCTGAATGGGGCCCACGTCGTCCATGACGTAGACCGAGCGCCCGTGCGTGGCGATCACGAGATCGTCCTCGCGCGGCTGCATGCGGATGTCGTGCACCGATACCGTCGGCAGATCGTTCTTGAACGACTGCCAGTTAGCACCGCCGTCGAACGAGATCCAGATGCCCTCCTCGGTGCCGAGATAGACGAGGTTGCGGTCGCGGATGTCGGGGCGCACCGCGCGCGCCCACTCGCCCGGCGGGAGTCCGTTGACGATCTTTGTCCAGCTCTTGCCGAAGTCGTGCGTGACCCAGACGTAGGGCGCGTTGTCGCCCATCTCGTGGTCGTCCTCGATCGCGTAGGTCGTGCCGTCGGCCAGCGTCGACGGGGCGACGGTGGCGAAGCGGCCGTACTGCGGCGCGCCGGGCGGCGTGACGTTGCGCCAGTGCCTGCCGTAGTCGCGCGACAGCTGGACCAAACCGTCGTCGGTGCCGACCCAGATCTCGCCGCGCGCCCGCTGCGAGGCCTCGATGTCGAGGATCGTGTCGGTGTACTCGGCTCCCGAGACGTCGTTGACGATTGGGCCGCCGGCCGGGTTTTGATGCGACTTCAAGTTGCGCGTGAGATCGGGGCTGATCACCGTCCACGTCTTCCCACGGTCGGTCGTCTGGAAGATGACGTTGCCGCCAAACCAGCCGATGACCTTACCGCTTGCCGTGCGCCACGTGGCGAACGCGATCGGCGACTCCCAGTTGAAGCGATACTTGCTCTTTGAAAGCTGCCACGATTCCACGCCGGTCTGCAAATAGGGTTGCGCGGACCACTGGTCTTGCGTAACGCGATTGTAGATCGTCAGCGAGCCGTTTTGCGAGTCGGCCCAGATCCAGTTTGGATCGTCGGGCTCGGGGACGGCCCAGGTGCCATCGCCGCCCGAGACGTTGATCCAAAATTTATTCTGGATTCCCGACGGGTCGAGCGAGTTGGACGCGCTGCACCAGCCGTTGTTGTCTTGCAGCCCACCGCAGACGGTGTACGGGTTGTCCGAACCTAAGCCCACCCGGTACACCTGACCGATCGGCACGTTCATCGAGAAAAACCAGTTCTGGCCGCCGTCGAGGCTCAGCACGTAGCCGCCGTCGTTGCCCAGAATGATCCGCGTCGGGTCGTTGGGCGCGATCCAAATCGCGTGAAAATCCGAGTGAACCTGATCCGCAATCGCCTTGAAGTTCGCGCCGGCGTTGGTGCTGAGCATGACTTGGAACGAGACTGCGTAAACCTTGTTGGGGTTCTTCGGATCGACCGCGACGTGCGAGAAGTAAAAGGGACGCGCGTCGACCTGCGTGTTGTCGCTGACCTTCGTCCATTTGGCGCCGGCGTCGTCGGAGCGCCACAGCACGCCGTCCTTCGATTCGATGACGGCGTAGACGCGATTGCCGTCGCTCGGTGCGACCGCGAGGCCGATGCGTCCGATCGGATACGCGGGTAGGCCGTGACCCTCGAGCTTGGTCCAGGTCGCGCCGCCGTCAGTCGACTTGTAGATGCCGTCTTCCGTGCCGCCGCTGACGAACGTCCACGGGCGGCGCTGGAACTTCCAGATGCCCGCGTAGATCACGCTCGGGTTCTGCGCGTCCATGGCGAGATCGGACGCACCGCTCTCGGGGGCGACCGAGAGCGTCTGCTTCCAGGTCTGGCCCCCGTCGTCGGTGACGTAGACGCCGCGTTCCGAACTATCGGCGAAAACGTCGCCTAGCGCGCCGACGATGACGTGGTTGTGGTTGCGCGGATCGACGAGGATGCGCGAGATGTACTTCGTGCCCTTGAGGCCGACATTCGTCCAGTGGTCGCCGCCGTCGGTCGTCTTGTATACGCCGTCGCCGTAGCTGACGTCGTTACGCGGGTTGGCCTCGCCGGTGCCGACCCAGATCACGTTATCGTTGGTCGGGTCGATCGTCACGGCGCCGATCGCGCCGACGCCCTGCTTTTCGAACACCGCATCCCAGGTCTGTCCGGAGTTCGCCGACTTCCAGACCCCGCCGCCCGCCGCGCCGATGTAGTACAACTTCGGATTCGTCGCGGAGCCCGCGACCGAGGTCACGCGCCCGCCCGTCAAGGCCGGCCCCATCTCGCGCCAGCTCATGTTCCCGAAGGCCGGCCCCGGCGACGGGCTAGGAGACGGCGACGGCGAGACCGACGGCGATGGGGCGGGCGCGGGAGCCGCGGCGCGGGCGTGCCCGGCGTTCAGAAGCATGAAAGCGAAAAGCGGCAGCAGCGGCGCAGCGCGTCGTAACAACGGATAAACCTCCATGAATAAACGCCAGTAGTGGCGCTCGAGCAACAATCCTGCGCGCGTCAATTCAAATAAGTATCAAACCAATCGAGTCAGCGTGTCGCGCCGTGGCGGCGTGACTCGTACATCGGAACGTTGACATGAATCGCAAACCATTGCGACCAAGCGATCATGCCGCACATTATTACGAACAACGCGATGACGATGACGAGCGCCCAGCGCCGGCCCGAGGAACCGGGCCGGGAAGGCCCTTCCCCGGGAGGCGCGCCGGACGTGCGGCTCGAACCCACCGGCTCGATATGCGAAGGAACATCGCCAGCTTCCTGGCGACAGCCATCGTTGCATTGTGCTCGTTTGCGTTCGCGTGCGCCCCCGCACGAGCCGCTCATCGGGCGGTCCCTGCGACTGCAGTCGCAATCGACGTCTATGCCCGCGTGCTGCGGCACATCAATCCGCAGATGCCGGGCTGGCAGAGCCGCAGCCTGGCGCGCCGCGTGCTCGTCAACGCCGAGCGCTGGCGGCTCGACGCGAACATGCTCGTGGCGATCGTCGCGGTCGAATCGGCCTGGCGGACCCACGCGATATCTCCGGCGGGCGCCATCGGCCTCGGGCAGCTGATGCCGGGCACGGCCGCGCTGCTGCGGGTCAACCCGCGCGACCCGAACCAGAACCTCTACGGCGCCGCGCGCTACCTGCGCGGCCTGATGCAGCGCTTCGGATCGAAGCACCCCGATCTCGTCTTCGCCGCCTACAACGCGGGGCCGAAGGCCGTCAGCGAATACGGCGGCATCCCGCCCTACGACGAGACCGAGAACTACGTCGTGCGGGTCGTCGACACGTGGGAACGCCTATCGCGCAACGTCCACCTGCCGGCGAGCGCCTACGATCGGTGGCCCGCGCACGGCCTCGACATAGATTACTGGCTCAACGCGACCGAACATCCTTAAGTATTTCCTCCACCGCATCGGCGAGGCCGTGAGGGCCGGAGACTCTTAGCGGGATCGCGCCCGCGTTGCGCGCGGCTTCGACATCGCTCTCGCGATCGCCGACGACGACGCAGCATGCCGGATCGACTCCGAGCGCTCGCGCCGCATCCAAGATCAGCTTGGGCTTGGGCTTGCGGCACTCGCACGCGTCGTCCGGCGCGTGCGGGCAGACGAAGAAGCCCGCGAAGGGACCGATCAGCTCGTCGATCTTACGATTGACCGCGTCAACTTGCTCGGCGGCCAGCAGTCCGCGCCCGATCCCGCTCTGATTGCTGACCACCGCGAGCGGCAGGCCGGCCGCGCGCAGCCGGTCGAGCAACTCGCGCGCATTCGGCGCGGCGACGACTTTGGCGGGATCCCCGTTGAACGGCACGTCGACCACGATCGTCTCGTCGCGATCGAAGAGCACCGCACAAGGTATCATCAGATTCGCATCGCCTCCGCGACCGCTCGGTCTTCGGTCCAGGCGCCGCCTTCTTTCATGAGCTTCGAAAGCTCGTCGGCGCCGAGCGCATCGCGCAAGGCGGCGAGCAGCGCATCGTATTCCCGCTGCTCGGTATACTCGCGCAGTGTTTCGAGCCGCGCTTGTACAAAACCCAAGACGTGCGCGGCACATACGCACGCTCCGCGAGACCGCGCTCCGCTCTTTTTTTGTAGCGCGCCGACGGCGGCTAAATGCTGGAGCGCAAACAACGCATAGGTCTCGTGGCGGGCATCGCGTGCCGTTGCAAGCGCTTCCTGGGCCGTAGCGCGCGCTTTTTTGTAACGGCTCAGTGCCACCAGATATGCTGCGATGTTGGACAGAACGCTCGCAACGTCACTCTTTTCGCTGAACCTGCGAAAAATGGCGAGTGCCTCGCTAGCCGAGTGGAGTGCCGCTGCGGGATCCCCGCCGCCATGCTCGGCCTCGGCAAGATTCATCGCGGCCAATGCGACGCTCCGGTCGGCGCCCCGCTCGCGAGCCATCGCCAACGCCTCGGAATAGAGCTGTCGTGCGCCGGCTGCGTCACCGGCCGCACTCCGCGCCATTGCCAACTGGTTGAGTATAAGGCTCGCCAATCGCTGTGCGCCAATCGCCCGGGCCCCGGCCAGCGCCTGCGACATGATCGACTCGCCCTCCGCTATCTTACCGAGGAAAACGAGGCTGCTGCCCAGCAGCAGTTGTGCGTCGGCGGTCCGCATCGAATCGTCAAGCCCACGATAACCTGCTGCTGCGCGCTTGGCGGCCGCATAAAGCGTTCTTGTACTGCAATAGGGTCGCGCTGACATGCGCTTCGGCGAGATCGATGGCTGCAACCACCGATGCGGGAGTCTCGGTCCGCACGAGGTCGCGCGCAATTTGCGCCCATCGGCGACCTTCGGGCGCGCCGAAGACGACCCATAGTGGGCGCAGCGCTGCGAGCCGCTGCCCGAGCAGCGAGTCGCCGCGCTCCCCAAACGCCCATCCGAGCGCCGACCTGAAGTTCTCTATTTCCACCTCGGCGCGCGCGAACCACTCGCGATCGCTCATTGTTTCTGCCGACCGGTCCAGTTCCTCGGCCAATGCGGCGAACGCGGTCGCATGCGCGCGCGCAGTTGCGTCATACTGTCCGCTTTCGATAAGCCGCTCGCGCGCGTATTGGCGCGTCGACTCCAAGAGCCGGTAGCGCGTACCGATCGTTACCGGCTCCCGGTGCACCAGCGATTTATCGACCAGCGACGAGAGCAGGCCGAGCGTCGCAATCTCGTCAACCTGCCCGTCGCCGCAGGCTGCGCTCGCGCTTTCGAAAGCGAAGCTACCGGCGAAGATCGAAAGCTTGCGAAAGAGCGTGCGTTCCTCTTCGGAGAGCAAATCGTAGCTCCAATCGATCAACGCGCGCATGGTTTGATGGCGAGGCAGCGCGCTGCGATCGCCCCCGGTGAGCACGCGAAAACGCGCGTCGAGCATCTGTGCCAGCCGCTGGGGCGCGAGAATCTTTACGCGTGCCGCGGCCAATTCAATCGCTAGCGGTATCCCATCGAGTCGCCGGCAGATCTCAGCAACGTGCGGGGCATCTGCGTCGGTTAGCGTGAAACGGTTGTCTGCGGAGAGTGCGCGGTCGGCGAAAAGCTGCGCAGCACCGAAAGAGAGCAAATCCTGCGCCGATATGGGCGCATCAACCGGCGGCACCGACAGCGACGGCATCGAATAGAACTGCTCGCCTGCAACGTTCAAGCCTTCGCGGCTCGTCGCGAGGATACGTACCTCGCGACAGCCTTGGAGAATCGCCGCGGTGACCGTTCGAGCCTCCGAAATCACGTGCTCGCAGTTGTCGAGGATAAGCAGCAGCCGCTTATTCTCGAGATGGGCGAACAGTGTGTCGAGCATCCGGCGAGGGGGCTGCTCTGCGACGTTCAACGCATGCGCAATGGTATGAGCGACGAGAGACAAGTCTGAGATCGGCGCCAGTTCGACAAGCCATACGCCGTCGGCGAAGTCATCGAGCAGCTCGGCGCCGGCTTGAACGGCGCAGCGCGTCTTTCCGGCGCCGCCTGGACCAACCAACGTTACGCAGCGGTGCTGCTCAAGGATCCCGGTGATCTCGGCTATCTCCGTCTCACGACCAACGAACGAGGTGAGCTGCGGCGGTAAGTTATTTGCCCGATTGTCCAGCGAGCGCAACGCGGGAAAATTCTCCCGCAAGGCGGGCGCAATCAGTTGAAAAACGTGCTCGGGTTGCGCTAAGTCCTTGAGACGATGAGAACCTCGATCGCACAAGCTGCATTGCGGCGGCATCTCACCCTGCAGCAAATCAGCGGCCGTTCGCGAGACGAGCACCTGACCGCCGTAACCGATCGCGAGCAACCGAGCGACACGATTCACTGCAGGGCCGAAGTAGTCGCCGTCTCGCTCATCGCTTCGGCCGGTATGAAGCGCCATGCGTACGCGTATGCCTTCGACCGCTGAGAAGTCTTCGCTCGCAAGCGCGCGCTGCGCGTCCAGCGCCGCGGCGATTGCATCAGCAGCCGTCGCAAAGGCTGTGCAAAACGCATCGCCGACGGTCTTGAAGATGTAACCGCCGCGCGCTTCTAGCGTTTGGCGTATCAGCGCGTCGTGCCGGGCTACCGCAGGCCCCATCGCTGCGCGGTCATGTTCCCAGCGCACAGTGCTGCCCTCGATGTCGGAGAACAGAAACGTCACGGTGCCTGTGAGACGCGTGCGAATGTCTAACCAGTGCCGGCTTGCACGTAGATTTCGCCGCCCGTTTCGGCGAACTCGCGGGACTTTTCGGCCATGCCTCGCTCGGCGAACTCGCGCACCTCTTGCGTGATCTTCATCGAGCAGAAGTGCGGCCCGCACATCGAACAGAAGTGCGCGACCTTGGCGCCCGGCGCGGGCAGCGTCTCGTCGTGGAACTCGCGCGCGGTGTCGGGGTCGAGCGAGAGATCGAACTGATCCTGCCAGCGAAACTCGAAGCGCGCCTTCGAGAGCACGTCGTCCCGGTGCGCGGCGCCGGGATGTTTCTTGGCGAGGTCGGCCGCGTGCGCGGCGATCTTGTACGCGATCACGCCGTCCTTGACGTCCTTCTTGTTCGGCAGACCGAGGTGCTCTTTGGGCGTCACGTAGCAGAGCATCGCCGTGCCGTACCAGCCGATCATCGCGGCGCCGATCGCGCTCGTAATGTGATCGTAGCCGGGCGCGACGTCGGTCACGAGCGGCCCCAGCGTGTAAAACGGCGCCTCCTTGCAGATCTCGAGCTGCTTGCGCATGTTCTCTTCGATCAGGTGCATCGGCACGTGCCCCGGGCCCTCGATCATTACCTGGACGTCGTGCTTCCACGCGACGTCGGTCAGCTCGCCCAGCGTCTCGAGCTCGCCGAACTGCGCGGCGTCGTTGGCGTCGGCGGTGCAGCCCGGACGCAGCCCGTCGCCGAGCGAGAACGCCACGTCGTACGCCTTCATGATCTCGCAGATCTCTTCGAAGTTGTCGTAGAGGAAGTTCTCGCGATGGTGCGCCAGGCACCACTTGGCGAGGATCGAGCCCCCGCGCGAGACGATGCCGGTGACGCGGTTCGCGGTGAGCGGCACGTAGCGCAGCAGCACGCCGGCGTGAATCGTAAAGTAATCCACACCCTGCTCCGCCTGCTCGATCAGCGTGTCGCGAAAGAGCTCCCAGGTGAGCTCCTCGGCCTTGCCGTCGACCTTCTCGAGCGCCTGGTAGATGGGAACCGTGCCGATCGGCACCGGCGAGTTGCGCAGAATCCACTCGCGCGTCTCGTGGATGTTCTTGCCGGTCGACAGATCCATGACCGTGTCGCCGCCCCAGCGCGTCGCCCAGGTCATCTTCTCGACCTCTTCGTCGATCGAGGACGTGACGGCCGAGTTGCCGATGTTGGCGTTGATCTTGACGAGGAAGTTGCGGCCGATGATCATCGGCTCGCTCTCCGGGTGGTTGACATTCGAAGGAAGGATCGCGCGGCCGCGCGCGATCTCGTCGCGCACGAACTCACGTGTGACGTTCTCGCGCAGCGCGACGAACTCCATCTCCGGCGTGATCTCGCCGCGGCGCGCGTAGTGCATCTGCGTCACGTTTGCGCCCGGCTTCGCCCTGCGCGGCGCGCGCGGCGACGGGAAACGCAGCGCGTCGAGCTCGGGCATTGCGTCGCGTCCCCGACGGTAGATCGACGACGGGCGCTCGAGACGCTGCGTGTCGCCGCGCGCCGCGATCCAGGCGTCGCGCAGCGGCGCCAGGCCGCGGCGAAAATCGGTCGACGCCTCGGGATCCGTGTACGGACCGCTCGTGTCGTAAACGGTGTGGATCGTGCCGTCCGTCAGCGCGATCGCGCGGCGCGGCACCTGGATCGACGGGTCCGACCCGCTCACATAGACTTTCATCTGCACCTCCCTACGCCGGCATTACCCGGATCAGGTTCATTGCGGTCGGCGAAGCCCTCTCAGCCCGCCTGAGGCGAGCTCCCGCGCTGGAAGTTATACTTTCTCGGTCCTTTCGACTCCGCTCGGGATGACAAATGGAAGCTATTTGGAACCAACCAAGCTCGCGATTGGATTGGTCCATTTGGATGAGATATGCGTCGCGGACTCAAACCAGGTGGGTCCTGATGACGACGACGTTCACTACCGATCCCGATCCTCAAGAGACACGCGAATGGCTCGAGGCGCTGCGCGGCGTCATCGCAACCGAAGGGCCGGAGCGAGCGCGCGAGCTGATCGCGCACCTCGTCGACGAGGCGCGGCGCAACGGCGCGCACATTTCGCTCGGGTTGCAGACCCCGTACGTCAACACGATACCGGCAGAGCAGCAGCCGGCGATGCCGGGCGACCGCGAGACCGAGGCGCGGCTGCGCCATTACACCCGCTGGAACGCGCTCGCAACGGTCGTGCGCGCGAACAAGGTCAGCTCGGAGCTCGGCGGCCACGTCGCCAGTTTCGCGTCGGCCGCCACGCTGTACGACGTCGGCTTCAATCACTTCTTTCGCGCGCCCACGGATTCGTTCGGCGGCGATCTCGTCTTCTTTCAGGGGCACTCGTCGCCGGGCGCGTACGCGCGCGCGTTTCTCGAAGGGCGCATCACCGAGGAGCAGCTAGAAAATTTTCGTCAGGAGGTCAACGGCAAGGGGCTGCCGTCGTATCCGCATCCCTGGTTGATGCCGGACTTCTGGCAGTTCCCGACCGTATCGATGGGTCTGGGCCCGATCATGTCGATCTATCAGGCGCGTTTCATGCGCTACCTGCACGATCGCGGCCTGCGCGACGCTACGGGACGCAAAGTGTGGGCCTTCGTCGGCGACGGCGAGATGGACGAGCCCGAGTCGCTGGGCGCGATCTCGCTTGCCGGCCGCGAGAAGCTCGACGACCTCATCTGGGTCGTCAACTGCAACCTGCAGCGGCTCGACGGACCGGTGCGCGGCAACGGCAAGATCATTCAGGAGCTCGAGGGCGTCTTCAAGGGCGCCGGCTGGAACGTCATCAAGGTGATCTGGGGAAGCAACTGGGATCCGCTGCTGGGCAGCGAATCCGGGCCGCGCCTCGTGCAGCTGATGAACGAATGCGTCGACGGCGACTATCAGACGTTCAAGTCGCGCAACGGCGAGTACGTGCGCGACGAGTTCTTCGGGCGCTACCCCGAGACGAAGGCTCTGGTCGAGTCGTGGAGCGATCAGCAGATCTGGAACCTGCAGCGCGGCGGTCACGATCCCGTCAAGGTCTACGCGGCGTATAAGGCCGCGTTCGAGCACCGCGGCGCGCCGACGGTCGTGCTCGCGAAGACGATCAAAGGTTACGGCATGGGCGAGGCCGGCGAGGCTCAGAACATCGCGCACCAGGCCAAGAAAATGGAAGTAGAGGCGATCCGAATCTTTCGCGATCGCTTCTCGATTCCGATCACCGATGAGAAGATCGGCGACAAGATGCCGTTCTTGAAGCCGCCCGAAGACTCGGACGACATGAACTATCTGCGCGAGCGCATGGCAGAACTCGGCGTCGTGCCGCAGCGGCGCAGGAGGTCGGCGTCGCTGACCGTTCCGGAGCTCTCGGCGTTCGATACGCAGCTGCAGGCAACCGGAGACCGTCACATCTCGACCACGATGGCCTTCGTGCGAATCCTCAACACGATCGCGCGCGACCGCGAGATCGGTCCGCGCGTCGTCCCGATCGTCGCCGATGAGTCGCGCACGTTCGGCATGGAGGGGATGTTCCGCCAGCTCGGGATCTACTCGTCGATCGGGCAGCTCTACCATCCGCAAGATGCCGAGCAGCTCATGTGGTACCGCGAGGACAAGCTCGGCCAGATTCTGCAGGAGGGCATCAACGAGGCGGGCGCGCTCTCGTCGTGGATCGCCGCGGGCACGTCGTACACCAACCACGACCTGCCGATGATCCCGTTCTACATCTTCTATTCGATGTTCGGCTTCCAGCGCGTCGGCGACCTCACGTGGGCCGCCGGCGACAGCCGCACGCGCGGCTTCCTCCTCGGCGGGACGTCCGGGCGCACGACGCTCAACGGCGAGGGTCTGCAGCACGAGGACGGCAGCAGCCAAGTCGCCGCGTCGTTCGTGCCCAACTGCGTCAGCTACGATCCGACGTTCGCCTACGAGCTCGCCGTCATCGTTCAGGACGGGCTGCGCCGAATGCTGACCGATCAGGAAGACGTCTACTACTACATCACGCTGATGAACGAGAACTATCAGCATCCGGCGATGCCGCCCGACGTCCGCGACGGAATTCTGCGAGGCATGTACTTGCTGCGCGAGGGCGGAGCCGCGAAGGGCAAGACGCCGCGCGTTCAGCTCTTCGGATCGGGCGCCATCTTACGCGAGGTCATCGCCGCCGCCGACCTGCTCGCAGACGAGTGGAACGTGACCAGCGACGTGTGGAGCGTGACCAGTTTCAACGAGCTGCAGCGCGATGGGGTCGCGGCGCGGCGCCTAAATCTGCTGCATCCGCAGGAGAAGCCGCGTCTCTCGTACGTCGAGCAGTGCCTGGCGGATCGCGCCGGCCCCGGCATCGCCGCCACCGACTACATCCGCGCGTTCGCCGAGCAGATCCATCCGTATGTGGGGCGCCGCTACGTGGCGCTCGGCACCGACGGCTATGGCCGCAGCGATTTCCGCCGCAAGCTGCGCGAGTTCTTCGAGGTAGACCGCCACTTCGTAACCGTCACCGCGCTGCGCGCCTTGGCCGAAGAGGGCAAGGTTCCGCCCGCGACGGTCGCCAAGGCGCTGGAGAAGTACCACATCGACCCCAACAAGCCCAATCCAATCACCGTGTGAGGATATGAGCCAAACGATCGAGGTGCGCGTTCCCGACATCGGCGACTTCAAGGACGTGCCGGTGATCGAGGTGCTGGTCAAGAGCGGCGATCGCATCAAGAAGAACGACTCGCTGATCACGCTCGAGAGCGAGAAGGCCTCGATGGAGGTGCCGGCCGAGGCCGAGGGCGTCGTGCAGGACGTCAAGGTGAAGGTCGGCGACAAAGTATCGGTCGGCGCGCCGATTCTGACGCTCAGCGCCGAGGATGCGGCCGCGGCCGCCGCGCCGCAGCCCGCGCCCGCTCAGCAGCAACCCGCTCCACAAGCGGCGCCCGCTCAGCAACCCGCTCCACAAGCGGCGCCGGCGCCACCTCCGCAAGCGCCGACACCGGCGCGCAACGGCCCGGTGCATGCGGGACCCGCGATTCGGCGCTTCGCGCGCGAGCTGGGCGTCGATCTCGCGAATATCGGCGGAAGCGGTCCGAACGGACGGATCACGCGCGAGGACGTGCAGGGCTTCGTGAAGGGTGCGCTAGAGCGCGGCGGCGGCGGCCCTGGACCGGCGTTCGGCGGATTGCCGGCATGGCCGAAGGTCGATTTCGCGCAGTACGGTCCGATCGAACGCCGGCCGCTCTCGCGCATCAAGAAGTTCTCGGGCCCGAACCTGCACCGCAACTGGCTGCAGATCCCGCACATCACCAACTACGACGAGGCCGACGTCACGTCGCTCGAGGCGTTCCGCAACGAGGTCAACGGCGAGCGCACGCCCGAGCCGCGAGCGAAGCTCACGATGCTGGCGTTTCTCGTCAAGGCCACGATCGCCGCGCTGCAGCGCTATCCCGAATTCAACGCGTCGCTCGATGGCGGCGAGCTCGTGCTCAAGCGCTACTACAACGTCGGCTTTGCGGCCGATACGCCCGACGGCCTCGTGGTGCCGGTAATCAAAGACGCCGACCGCAAGGGTTTGTTCGAAATCGCCGCCGAGAGCGCCGCGCTCGCCGCGAAGGCCCGCGAGGGGAAGCTGCCGCTGCAAGAGATGCAGGGCGGCACGTTTACCATCTCGTCGATCGGCGGCATCGGCGGCACGGCGTTCACGCAGATCGTCAACGCGCCCGAGGTCGCGATTCTCGGCGCCACGCGCACGGCGATGAAGCCCAT
Source organism: Vulcanimicrobiota bacterium (assembly GCA_963723485.1). GTDB lineage: Bacteria > Vulcanimicrobiota > Vulcanimicrobiia > Vulcanimicrobiales > Vulcanimicrobiaceae > Cybelea. Next base: position 256,582 of record CAVRQS010000004.1, read on the forward strand.
CTGGGACGGCGAGACGTTCGTACCGCGGCTCGTGCTCCCGATCAGCGTCAGCTACGACCACCGCGTCGTCGACGGCGCCGGCGCGGCGCGCTTCCTGACCTACGTCGCCGGACTGCTCGCCGACTTCCGCCGCGTCATGCTCTAGAGCTACCAGCGGCGCGCGCTCAGCGAGACGTCCGAGTCGGCTCCGCGCGGGATGAGAAAGTAGACGACGACCAAGAGATACAGCGCGAAGCTCAGGACCGGCAGCACGAGTGCAACGAGCGTCGCTCCGACGTAGACGATCCAGCCGGTTCGATAGCCGCGCACCGTGAACGCTATCGTCGCGCCATCGACCTCCGGCGCAAACGCCTTGGTGCACACTAGATGAATCAGCATCAAGTTGTAGAACGAGGCGCACGTCGAGAGCACGACGCCGTACAGGAAGGTCGAAGCGGAGTATGTAGGATACGAGCCGAGCGTCGTGGTCGCGAACGGGATCAGCACGGTCGCCGCAAGCAGTAGAAGGTTCCAAAACACCGTCTTGCGATCGACGGTACGCACGAGACGGAAGAGCGCGTGATGGTTCTGCCACATCAGGCCGATCACCGAGAAGCTCAGCGCGTAGGCGATCAGGTTTGGCCACAGGCCCAACAGAGCCGTCGCGAGATCGCGATTGGACGGCCCGTGCAGTTTCGGCAGCACGAAGCCGAGCGCTAGCAGCGTGATTGCGAACGCGAAAACCCCGTCGGAAAAGGCCTCGAATCGGGCTTTATTCACGGCGACAATTTTAATATATGACAGCGGATGTCATGTATGGCGGGTATGCTGGTCGCATGAACATCACCGGAATCGATCTCACCGCGTACCTGGTACGCGACACCGACAAGGCCATCGCCTTCTACCGCGACGTCATGGGAATGACGCCCACCGCCGTGGACGACCAGGGGCGGGGCGCCGAATTCACGCTGCCGGACGGCTCGACGTTCGGGGTATGGAAACCCGACGACGGCTCGACCGGCGGCGCGATCATGTTCGCCGTTGAGGATGCGCGCGCGGCCGTCGAGCACTATCGCAAGCGCGGATTGCAGCTCAGCGACGTGATGGAGTCGCCGGTGTGCCTGATGGCGTTTGGCGCGGATCCCGAGGGCAACTCGATCATCATCCACCAGCGCAAGGTGAAAGAGTAGCGCCCTAAGACTGCTGCTGCGCCGGCCGAGTCGTAAACGGCGCCCGCCACTCGCGGTTGCCGACGCGCAAGACCCACACGAACGAGCGGTTGGGACCGAGCGGCATCGGTGAGATCATCATCGCAAACGGTGCGTTAATCGACGACCCGGGCTGAGTGCCCGGCGGGCGCCCGACCTCGATCTCCTGTTCCATGCGGATCGCGGTCGCGCTCTCGGGGCCGGTCTGCAGCACGACCGGCTTTCCGTCGGCGTCGAGCAGGTCCAGCGTCCACTTGATCTTGCGATTGGTCTCGCCCCACGGCACGTGCAGGATGAAGGCGACGGCGGAGGGAGCCGTCACCGGGCCGGCCGTGTTCGTCCAGCCGATGCCGAGCGCGTGCAGCTTGCCGTCCGGCGTGACTTGCGCTGCGTCGCAGAGCAAGAGCGTCGCGTCAACGTTGGGCATATCGATCGAGCGTTGTTCGCGCCCGCGCGACGAGCGCCTCGCGCAGCTCCTCCGGTTCGACCAGCGTCGCGATCTCCGACCAGGCGACCAGTTGAAACAGCGCGATCTCGGGGCCGGGAAAGGTCACGCGCAGCAGCGCGCCGGCGCCGTCTCGCGACACGACCTCCGCGGGCCAGTACGCGCACACTCGTTCGAGCGACTCCGCACGCGTTCGCAGCAACACGACGCAGTCCGCGCTGCGCGACGCCTCGTTGAAGCGCGCGGACGACTCGCACCAGTAGCGCTCGAGGTCGAAGCTGGCCGGTCGCTCGAAGCGCTGCGTCAGCTCTTCCGCGCTACGGATGCGATCGACCCTGAAGCTGCGCAGCTCCTTGCCGTAACGTGCGATGAGGTACCAGACTCCCGCCTTCGAGACGAGGCCGAGCGGATCCACGGTGCGCGTCGAGGTCGTGCGATTGCGGTCCTCGTAACGCACGCGCACGCGCCGGTCGTCCCAGACCGCGCGCCGGAGCGCCGTGAGGATCGCGCGCGGCGGCTCGGGTTGATTCCAGCGCCGCTGATCCACGTGGATACGCGAACGCGACTTCTCCGCCGCGCGCCGCTGAACGTCCGCGAGGGCGCCGTGCAGCTTCTCGAGCGCACGATCGAGTCCGCGCTCGAGGCCTAGGTCCGCGAGCGGGCTCGCTCCCGAGACGAACAGCGAGCGGATCTCGTCCTCGGTGAACTGCGTCAGCGCGCGGCGATACCCGTCGGCGAGCACGATGCCGCCGGCGGACCCGCGCTCGGCATAGACCGGCACGCCCGCCGCGCCGAGCGCCTCGACGTCGCGGTAGATCGTCCGCTCCGAAACCTCGAGCCGCTCCGCCAGAACCCGCGCCGAACACTGCCGGCGGGACTGGAGCAGCAAGAGGAGCGAGATGAGTCGATCGGCCTTCACGACTCCATCAAACTCACCAAATATGACAGGCTATGTCAAGTATGATTTTACTTTGGCGAGGCGAGTTGGCGCAGCACGTATTGCAGGATGCCGCCGTTGCGGTAGTATTCCGCCTCGTTCGGCGTGTCGATGCGAACGGCGACCTCGAACTTGATCGCGCGGTTCGTCGCCGGATCGGTGGCCTTGACGTGGGCCCGCATGTGCGGCTTGATCCCTTCGGCGATGCCCGTGATATCGTAGATCTCCTCGCCGGTCAAGCCGAACGTCGAGCGATCTGCGCCGTCGAGATACTCAAGCGGCAGCACGCCCATGCCGATGAGGTTGCTGCGATGGATGCGCTCGAACGAGTCGGCGATCACGGCCTTGACGCCGAGCAGGTACGGACCCTTGGCGGCCCAATCGCGCGACGAACCCGAGCCGTACTCCTTTCCCGCGAGCACGACGAGCGGCGTGCCGTCGGCGCGGTACTTCGCCGCGGCATCGAAGATCGATAGTTGTTCGTTCGCCGGCAGATAGCGCGTCACGCCGCCCTCGACGCCGGGCACCAGCGCGTTGCGCAGCCGCACGTTGGCGAACGTCCCGCGCACCATCACCTCGTGATTGCCGCGCCGCGCCCCATACGAGTTGAAGTCGCCCGGCTCGATGCCATGCTCGGTCAGGTACCTCCCCGCTGGGCTGTTCTTCGCGATGCTGCCCGCCGGCGAGATGTGGTCGGTCGTAACCGAGTCGCCGAGCACGGCGATGGCGCGCGCGCTGCGCACGTCTTGCGGCGGTGGAGGGTGCGCCGGCATGTCTTGAAAGTACGGCGGCTCTTTGACGTACTCGGACTTCGGATCCCACGCGTAGCGTTCGCTCGGGGCGACGTCGAGCGCGCTCCAGTTGTCGTCGCCCTTGAAGACGTCTGCGTACTCGCGCGTAAACATTTCGTCGCTGATGCAGCCCGCCATCGTCGCGGCGATGCGGTCGTTGCTCGGCCAGATGTCCTTCAGCCGCACCGGCCGTCCGTCGCTGCCGATGCCGAGCGGCTCCGTCGTCATGTCGACGTCCATGCGTCCGGCGAGCGCATAGGCGACCACGAGGGGCGGCGACGCCAGATAGTTGGCGCGGACCTGCGGATGGATGCGGCCCTCGAAGTTGCGGTTGCCCGACAAAACGGCCGCCACGATCAGGTCGCGATCGGCGACGGCCTTCGCGACGTCACTCGGCAGCGGTCCCGAGTTTCCGATGCACGTCGTGCAGCCGTAGCCGATGAGGTTGAAGCCGAGCCGGTCGAGGTATTCCTGGAGTCCGGCCTTGGCCAAGTAGTCCGTCACGACTTTCGAGCCGGGCGCGAGCGAAGTCTTCACCCACGGCTGCGTTCGGAGCCCCCGCTCGACGGCGTTGCGCGCGAGCAGTCCGGCACCGATGAGCACCGACGGATTCGACGTGTTCGTGCAGCTCGTGATCGCCGCGATCACCACGGAGCCGTCGTCGACGTCCTCTGCCGTTCGCGAGATCGTCATCGTGGCGCCGCCGCCTTCGTTCTCGAAGCGCGCGACTGCACCGTTGGCGCGCTCGCGCGCCGCCGACCACTCGTCGAGCGCGATTAGGAACGTGCGCTTGACGTCGTGCAGCGGCACGCGATCTTGCGGTCGGCGCGGCCCGGCGAGGCTCGGCTCGACGCTCGCGAGATCGAGCGACAGCGTGTCGGCGAAGTCTGGATCCGCGGAATCGTCGGTGCGAAAGAGGCCCTGCGCCTTCGCGTACGCCTCGACGAGCGCGACCTGTTCGCGCGGGCGGCCGGTGAGTCGCAGATATTCCAGCGTCCGCTCGTCGATCGGGAAGATCGCGACGGTCGAGCCGAACTCCGGCGACATGTTGCTGATCGTCGTGCGGTCGACGACAGGCAGCGCCGAGAGCCCGGCGCCGTAAAACTCGACGAACTTCCCGACGACGCCCTTGCGCCGCAGCAGCTCCGCCACCGTCAGCACGAGGTCGGTCGCCGTCACGCCTTCGCGCAGTCCGCCGTCCAGACGAAATCCTACGACCTCGGGAATGAGCATCGTCACGGGCTGACCGAGCATCGCGGCCTCTGCCTCGATGCCGCCGACGCCCCATGCCAGCACGCCCAGCCCGTTGACCATCGTCGTGTGCGAGTCGGTGCCGACCGACGTATCGGGATACGCCATCGCCTCCCCAAACACGACGCGCGCGAGATACTCGATATTGACCTGATGCACGATCCCGGTTCCGGGGGGCACGACGCGCAGGTTTGAGAGTGCCGCCTGCCCCCATTTCAGGAACGCGTAGCGCTCGCGGTTGCGCTCCAACTCTAGATCGGTGTTCTTCGCGAGCGCTTCGTTCGAGCCGAAATAGTCCGCCTGCACGGAGTGATCGATCACGAGCTCGACCGGCTGCAGCGGATTGATCGCCTTCGCGTCGCCGCCCATCGCGGCCATCGCGTCGCGCATCGCCGCCAAATCGACGATGCACGGCACCCCGGTGAAGTCTTGCAGCAGGACGCGCGCGGGCGTGAATGCGATCTCGCGCTCGGCCGTGCCGTGTTTCGTCCAGCGCGCCAAGGCCTCGACGTCCTCGCCTCGCACGACTCGGCCGTCTTCGAAGCGCAGGAGATTCTCGAGCAAGATCTTCAGCGAGAACGGCAGCCGCGTGAGGTCGGGAAAGCCGGCGCGCTCGAGCGCCTCGAGGCGAAAGTACGCGTAGCTGCGATCCCCGGCGCGCAGCGTGTCGAGCGCTCCGAAGCTATTCGGATGACGATTCATCGGATAATCGTACTTTCGGATCGCCTCGTTCGTAGCCTTCGATCTTCAACGCCGCCGCCCCGGAGCAGAGCCGCCAGAGCGGTTCGGCTACTAGCGCGAGCCGCCAGGGCTGCAGCGCTAGCGTGTGCTCGAACTCCGCCCGATCGCGCGGAATGTCGCGCGCGAGCCGGTCGAGCGCCGCGCGCGGCACGAGCAGGCTTGCCGGAAGTTCCGCGGCTCGCGCGATCTCCGCGATGGCCGCGCCCAAGAACGCGACGAGCGCGTCGCGCGCGGGAGCGGAGGGCCGGGCCGGGCGCTGCGGTAGATCGGCCTCGTCGAGCGCCGTCCCGCGCGCGACCGCGTCGAGGATCGCCGCGCCGAGCTGGCGCTTCATCGCGCCGTCGAGACGCCGCAGCTGCGAGAGGTCGTCGAGCTTGGTGGGCTTGAGCATGGCGAGCCCGGCAACGACGTCGTCGGGCAGCACGTAACGCACCGGCAGGTCGCGGGTACGCGCCGTCGCGTCGCGCAGCTTTACGAGCTCGTTGAGGATTCCGAGCTCGCGTCGGCTCATGCGCATCGCGCCGGGAATGCGAAGGTACGCGCGGCGCTCGTCGATGCGGTAGCGCTCGATGTCGCCGAGCTCCGCGCACTCCTCGTACACCCATTCGTAGCGGCCCTTCGCTTCGAGACGCGTGCGCAGCGCGTCGTAAATGGGCAGCAGGTAGGCGACGTCGCCGACGAGATATTCGATCTGCCGCGCGGAGAACGGGCGCGCCGACCAGTCGCTCACCGTTTGCGATTTCGCGAGCCGTACACCGCATACGCTGCGCACCAGATCGGCCAGCGAGATCTGCATGCCGTAGCCGAGAAACGCGGCGGCAACCTGCGTGTCGAAGACGCGCGGCGGCACGAGCTCGAAGCGGTCCGCCAAGATTTTTAAGTCGGCCGAGAGCGCGTGACCGACGACCGTCGTGTGCGTCAGCGCGAGCGCGAGCTTGGCGAGGTCCGGCAACGCCAGCGCATCGACGATGGCCGCGCCGTCGTCGAAAGCGATCTGCACGACCATGAGTCGCGGCGAGTAGGTTCGCTCCGCGTGGAACTCCGTGTCGAGCGCGACGCGCGCGGCGCCCGCGACGCGCTCGCACAGGGCATCGAGTCCGGCACGATCGGCGACGATCTGCGGCGCGGTCACGACGGCGCGGGCGACGGCGGCTCGTGCCGGCGGAAGTGGAAGTGCGGACAGCGGTGCGTCTGGCAGTAGTGCCGCGCGTAATGACGCGCTCGCATCTCGTAGCCGTGCACGACGACCGTCAGTCCATGCCCGAAGATCGTCAGCAGCGCACAGACCGGGATCGCGATGGCGCACATGGTCCACACGTGAACCCACACCGGCACCCTAAAGGTCGCCGCCGTCGCGGTGGCGACCGTGCCGCCGAACCCGGGGATGACGCGCACGGCGAGCAAGAAGGCCGGCGATCCGACGGGGAAGCGCTTGACCCAGGCAGGCAGCCGGTGCAGGGACTCTTGCAGGTTGAAAACGTGCGAGGCATGGCGGTTGATCCAGTAGCCGAGCAGCGCCGCCAGCACGAGCCCGACCGCATCGACGAAGGTGCCGGTGACCGGGCCGAAGATGGCGCCGTTCATGATCGCGAGCGCATCGGTCACCGAGAACGGCGCCGACGCAACGAGCGCGAACACAGCGATCGCCAGCGGGTAGGCAAACGGGCCGATGGTCCGGATCTCGTGTTCCACGCGCGGCTGGTGGCGGATGACCCAGAACGCGAGCAGGAAGGAAAGGACCAGCATCGCGAGAGCGATGCCCTTGCGCAGGGAAGGATTCAACCGATGGTCGTGCGCGGGTTGATCACGTTGCTATGCGGAGTTGGGCTCTATACTTCGCTTTTCATGCTGGCGAAGAGCCGGAGGGCAGAGCAGGGTCAGGTCAAGGGGCCGAGCGTCGTCAAGACGCCCCGCGCACACCTCTACGGAATTCAAAACTCGCTGGTCGGGGCCGTCTACTACCTAGCCCTGGCCGTGGGCGTCTGGCTCGTGCGCCCCGGCACCGCGCTGCTGGCGGTGCTCGCAGCCGTTATCTTCGCCGCCGCCACGTCCGCCTATCTCGCGTACTCGCTGCTCTTCGTGACGCGGCGCGAGTGCCCGTACTGCTGGACCGCCCATGTGGTGAACTGGTCGCTCCTCGGCCTCGTCGGTGTTTTATTGGCGCGTCCACCTTGAGTCTCGGTATCCGATTTGATAGAATCGCCCTCTCTGGTCAGGACGGCACGAACGGACGCCGAAACCACCGGAAGAGAGGGCCGGCAGCGTAGCGGGAGTTCTACGCTCCGGCGAACGGCAGTTCAATAGGGGGTGGCGCGAGTGCGCCGCCCCTCTGCTTTTACTCAACCTCGTCGATCATCCGGCGGTAGGCCGAGTCGCTGGTTGGCGTCGCGGCGAACCAGGCCTCGAGCATCTCTTCCGCGACCGCGGGGCTGGTCGCGCGGAGGCTGAAGCAGAGCACGTTGGCGTCGTTCCATTCGCGCGCGCCCGCCGCGGTGGCGGCGTCGCCGCAGAGTGCGGCCCGGATGCCGGCAACCTTGTTCGCGGCGATGCTGACCCCGGTGCCGGTCCAGCAGCAGAGCACGCCGTACCGCGCGTCGCCGCGTGCCACCGCCGCGCCGACCTCATGTCCCACGGCCGGCCACGCATCGGTTCCGCCGGGCGCGAGCGCGCCGAACCGGCTGACCTCGTGATCGTGCGCGCGCAGCCATCGGTCGACCGCCTCCGGAAGCGCGCCCGCCATGTCGCTGCCCAACGCAATGCGCATCGAGAGGTTTTCTCCGCGGCGCGGCGGCAGACTCTTAGTGCCGTGTTCCGGGGATTCGGTGCATAAAGCTGGTCGTTTGGCGGAATGCGGGCAAGGAGCGATGAGCGACAAAAGCAGCGCTTTGCGAGCGAAGAGCGACACAGTCCGCGACCGCCAAACGACCAGCCCTACGGGTCGCGGCGGCGGATGCGCACCAGCTTTGTTGCTCGTCGGTCACAGAGGACGGCTATGCTCCCTCCTCGCGCCTCACTGGTGCGCTCCGGCGCACGCGACTTTTTACGCCGAACTCCCGGAACACGGCACTAGCCCGTGAGCCAGGTGCGTCTCGCCGCGACGGTCATACTCGCGCGCCCAAACTTCGAGGTCTATCTCGCGCGCCGCAGCACGAGCAGCGCCTTCGCGCCCAATGCATTCGTCTTTCCGGGAGGAACGATCGAGCCGCAGGACGCGTCTGAGGGCGCGCAGCGCAGGACGCTGGGGCTCGAACCCGAGCGCCTCGCACGCGAGTTCCGAGCCGAGATCGCATCCGACTTGCACTCTTCCGAGCCGCCGATCGAGCCCCACGCCGCGCGCGCGCTGCTCGTGGCCGCGCTGCGCGAGCTCTTCGAAGAGGCCGGCGTGCTGCTGGCCCGGACGGCCGCAATGGGCCCGATCCCGACCGACTCGGCGCGATGGGAGCGCGTCAACGCCGAACGCGCGGGCGTGCGCGGCGGAACGTTGGGCTTCGCCGACATCCTCGGAGCGCACGACTGGTACGCCGATGCACGCGAGCTGACGCTCTTCTCGCACTGGATAACGCCGCCGAGCGAGCCGCGCCGCTACAACACGCACTTCTTCTTCGCCGCCGCGCCTCCCGAACAAGCGGCGCTGGCCGACGCGTTCGAGACGCACGACGGCATCTGGATCGCTCCGGGCGACGCGCTCGCGCGCCATCGCCGCGGCGAGATGCATCTCGTCTATCCGACGATCAAACATCTCGAGCGGTTGAGCCCGCTCGACTCGCTCGACGCGGCTCAGCGCTTCGCTCGCAGCAAGCCGATCGTCACGATCATGCCGCACGAGACCGCGCACGACTTCGCGATTCCCGCGCGGCTCGAGGGCGCGTGGTAACGCTCGTCCGCGCGCCCAATCCGTCCGCGATGACGCTCACGGGCACCAACTCCTACGTCGTGAACTGCGGCGATGGCGCCGCGCTGGTCATCGACCCCGGCCCCTCGATCCCGGCGCACGTCGAGGCGCTGCTCGACACGGCGGCGGCGCAGGGGCTGGAGATTCGCGCCATCGCGCTCTCGCACGGTCATCCCGATCACGTGGCCGCCGCGCCGCAGCTCGCGGCCTCGACCGGCGCGCCGGTCTACGCGCACCCGGCGATTCGCGTGCCGCATACGAGCGACATCGCGCTCGAAGGCGAGCTGCGCGTCGGCCCGACCGCGCTGCGAGCGATCGACGCGCCGGGGCACACCTCCGATCACGTCGTGCTGTACCTGCCGGAAGAGCGGAGCCTGTTCACCGGTGATACGATCCTCGGCGAGGGCACGTCCGTCATCGCGCCGCCCGGGGGCGCGATGCGTCCGTACCAGCGCACGCTGAACCGCCTCGCCGACGAGTTTGGCGACGCGCGTACGATCTACGGCGGGCACGGTCCGATCGTGCGCGACGCGCAGGTCAAAATCGAAGAGTACGCCGAGCACCGGCGCATGCGCGAGGCGCAGATCATCAATGTGCTGCGCGCCGGATCCGCGACGATTCCCGACGTCGTACGGCGCGTCTACGGTCCCGAGCGCAGCGTGCTCTGGCCCGCCATGGCGCGCCAGATCCTCGCGCATCTGATCGCGCTCGAAGAGGAGGGCCGCGTGCGCGCGACGCCGGTCGAGCGCGCGATGACGCCGGAGGAAGCCGCGATGCTCAACCCGCGCATCGAGGAGCTGGTCGGACCGGAAGAGGCCGCGGTGATCGTCGCCGAACTTGGCACGGAGATGCGTCTGCAGAGCCTCCTCGCATACCGTCTCACGGAGGATAAATGATGGGCCGATTCATCCTCGCCGTTTCGATACTCTCTTTGGCCTCGTGCACGCAGCCGGCCGGGTCCGGCCTGCCGACGGCCGGCGCTCCCGCGTTCCAGGGATGCTATCGCATCAAGCAGTCTCCGACCACGGTCAAGGCGACGATCACGTTCTACGGCTGGCCCGATAACTCGCCGCCCGGCAACGCGATCGCACATCCCGTCATCCACAAGCACGCGGGAGGCGACGGTACGTACTGCAATCCCACGACGTTCGCGACCGAACGCGCTAACAACAAGTCGATTCCGTACGGCATCAAGATCTACGTGCCGTTTCTGAAGCAGTACTTCATCCGCGAGGATCTCTGCGCGGCGTCCGGTCCGCCGACCGGCAGCGGCCGGAACGGCTGCTACAAGCTGTGGTTCGATCTCTGGGTCGGCGGCACGGCGAAGTCGAAGGCGCACGAGGTCGTGCGCTGCGAGCGCCTGCTCACGCCGAACGCGAAGGTCGACGTGATTCTCTATCCGCGCGAGGGCATGCCGGTCGAGCATCCCGGGCCGATCTACCGCAACAGCCCGCCGCCCAACGGCTCGTGTTACGGAAAGAAACAGGGAACCTCTTCAGAGATTTCCTAGACGCGTAAGACGACCTTTCCGAACTGATTCGCCGCCGCCAGATGCTCGAAGCCGCCGACGGCATCCTCCAGCGCGAACACGCGATCGACGACCGGGCGCAACCCATCGCCGAAGAATTCGAGCATGCCGGCGAAATCTTGCGGGCTTCCCATCGACGTGCCCAGCACACTGACGTGCTTCCAAAACAGCGGGAAGAGCCGGATCGACGCCTCGCCCGTCGTGCCGCCGTAGACGACGATGCGGCCGCCGGGGCGGATCGCGTCGAGTGCCTTGCGCAGCGTGTCGCCGCCCGACGAATCGACCACCAGATCGATTCGCTCCGAGCGCAGTGCCTTATGCCAGTCGGGCGTCGCTTTATAATTGATGGCGACGCTCGCGCCGAGGGTCGTCGCCCGCTCCAGCTTTGCGTCGCTGCTCGACGTGACGATGACGCGCGCACCGATCTGCTTGGCGAAGAGCAACACGAAGGTCTGCACGCCGCCGCCCACGCCGATAATCAGCACCGTCTCGCCAGGCTGCAGCGCCCCGCGCGTCACGACGGCGCGATAGGCCGTGAGGCCGGCGAGCGGAATCGCGGCGGCCTCCTCGATCGAGAGATGCGCCGGCTTCGGATAGACGTTTTCGGCCGGCACCACGACGTACTGCGCGAACGTGCCGTCGCGCGGCATGCCGAGGATGCTCGCGTGCGCGGCGTCCCACACGTGCGCATCGTCGCCCCATCCGAGCATCGGATCGATCACGACCTCGTCGCCGGCCTCGAGGCCGGTAAAGACCGAGCCCAGTGCGGCGATCTCGCCGGCGCCGTCGGAGCCGAGCGTCACGGGCAGCCGGATGTTCGGATAGAGCCCCTGCGTGATGAAGACGTCGCGGTGATTGAGCGCCGCGGCGCGCACGCGCACGAGCACGTCGCTCTCGCGCGCCGGCGCGACGTCGACCTCGTCCACCTGGAGGTTCTTCGGCCCGCCGATAGCGTGCAGCCGGAGCGCTTTCATCGTCGCCGCCGTCATTCGTGAACCGTGAAGATGAACTTCACCGACGCGGGCTGCACGAACAACGCGTCGGTCGGGACGTCGGCGAGGTACTGCGCGTTGTTCGACCCAGCGTAGAGGCCGCGATACGGAACGCCGGCGTCGTAGAGCGTGAACGGCCCGGAGACAGCGTTGAAAATGTTGGTCGCGGCCAGCGTGAAGTCGAGGTGCCCGAAGTTCTTCCCGATCGCCGCGTCGACGAGGGTATACGGCTGCTGGTGCAGCGTGTTGTTGCTTCCGGCGAACGTGAACGCGCTCGACGCGTGCCAGCCATTATGCGCCCAAATAAATGTGGCGGAACCCTGCTGCTGCGGGACGCCGAGGAACTGCCGGTCGTCGATCAGCGTGCCGCCCGAGGTCGGGTTCGAAACGAACGGCCCGAGGGCATACGGATAGGCCACGTTGAGGCCGTAGGAAAACGTCGCCGTCACGTTGAGCCGCGGGAAGAGCTGCTTGTAGCGCGCCTCCGCGCCCTCGTACACCGCGTTGCCGATGTTGACGGGAATCACGTACGCGAAGCCGAGCGGCGTGTTGCAGAAGCTCTTCGCGCCGCCGTCCGGATAGTAGTTTTCGATCGTGTCGCGCAGGTTCGAGCGATAAATTGAGACGTCCAGGTTCGACGTATTCGAGAACAGGTGCGAGAAGCCCAACTCGTACTCGGTCGCATGCTCGGGCCGCTCCGCCGGATTGCCGTTGGGAGCGACGCAGTTGGAGTCTTCCGGCCCGGCATTGGGGTTGGGCTCGAGCTTACCGTCGGCCAGTATCGGCGAAAAGAAATACCGCTCGATGAGCAGCGGCGCGCGAAATCCGGTGCCGGCGGAGGCGTGCACGACGCTCGACGGCCCCAGATCCTGGCTCAGGCCGAGCCGCCAATCCAGCGTGTCGCCGAAAGTCGAGTAGTTCGCTTCGTACAGACCGCCCGATAGGCGCAAACCCTTGCCGACCTGTTGTTTGCCGCGGAAGAAGTACGATGTGACGCTCTGCGATAGCGCGTTCGGGATGCCCAACCCGCGGAGCGATTCTTGGCGGCTGTAGCCGCCGAATGCGAACTCGCTCGCATCGAACGTCCGGCCCCACGACAAGGCCTCGTTGTAGCGCGTATCGAGGTGCGAAACGTCGTACGGCGACACGGAGCCGCCCTCGAAGTCGATGTTGTCGTTATCGGCGTAGAAGTCGGCAAGCAGCGTCCCCGATCCCAGCGGGGCGCGGCCGTACGCGTCGTACGCGCGAATCGACTGCGCGAAGGTCGCCATACCCTGGCCCACGTGATCGCCGAACACGGGATTGGCGACGGCCTCGGGCGAGCTCGGCGACGGCGAGAACGCGCACGCCGGCCCGGGACCGCGCAAGACGCACGTCGGATTCCCGGCGATTCCATTCAGCGCGGCCGACTCGTCGCGGTCGTCGCCGAGCGTGAAGACGCGGAATCCGAGGTCGGAGCGCTGCGAGAAGTTGTAGTCGAGGTTGACCAGCCCGAGCAGCGCGGAGATCGTCGATCCGAGATGCACGTACGTGGGGCAGTTCGGGGTCTTCGCCTTCGTCGCGGGCCCGCAGTAGATCGGCAGGTTGTTGGCGGGTACGACCGTTGCGTACTGATCGACCTGTCCCGACTGGTGAAAGTCGTCGCCCGCGAACGCATAGCCGAGCTTGCCGATCGTGCCCGTCGCGTTCAGCCAGCTCTGCGTCGTGCCGTACGAGCCAACCGATCCCGAGAAGTTGACGTGGTCGTCCAGCGTCGGGCGCAGCGACTCGAAATTGACCGCGCCGCCGAACGTGTTGCTTCCCTCCGCGTCGGTCGGCCCGAGTCCCTCGCTGACGCTGACCGCGTTGAAGGCCGGGACCGCGAACTGCGAGAGATCGATGTCGCCGGTGTTGCCGTCGTTGAGCTGCTGGCCGTCGAGCGTCACCATCGCCTCGGACGGGTCGGGACCGCGCAGCGACACGACTGCGGGCGCGGTCTGCGCGCCCGAATCGGGATGCTGAATCACGACCGAGGGCACTTGCTGCAGCGCCTCGAGCACCTGCGTGTAGCCGAGCGCATCCATCTGCGCGCGCGAAACGTCCATCGTCGGGATCACGTTGCGGTCGAGCGTGAAGCCGCCGTTGACGGTCACCTGGCCGATGGTGCGCAGCTTCGGCGTGTCGGTGGGCTCGAGCACGACTTCGACGTGCGAGCCGTCCGCAAGCGCGCCTGTGTTCACGGTAATCGTGACGTAACCGGCTGCCGAGACCGTGAGGTCATAGCGACCGGCGGGCAGCTGCGCCGAGAAATTTCCCCTCGCGTCCGTCGTTAGCGTCGCCGCCGCGGGTCCGCGCAGCGTCACGCGCGCCTGCGCGATCGGCGCGCCGCTCGGCGAGTGGACGTTGCCGCCGATCAGACAGCATGCGGCTATCAGCAAGGGAAGCATCTCGGCATGAGCTTCGCGTATCGCATCCGACCAGGCCTTCCGGTTCAAAGCGACGTAGAACGGTTGGAATGAACAACCGAGCGAGGAGTCTGCGCGCACTCTTTAAGGGCATCGCGCGCGTGCAGCGGACGTTTTCGATCGAGATCGGTCCGTTGCGCGCGACCGGCGTTCCGGCGCTGCTGCTCGGCGTCGCCGGCATCGTCCTCGCGAGCGGCGTTACGGCCGCGCTTGCCAAAGGCGCGACGCGCCTTCCCGAAACGCTCGGCGAGGCGCGCGGCCTGGCCGACGCGTTGAACGCGGGTTCTCCGCGCCTGAAATCGTGATCGACAACGACGGGTTGGAGCGGTTGATTCGCGCGCAGCTTCCCGACGCCGAGATCGGCATCGTCGATCGGACCGGAACGATGGATCACTTCAACGTGACCGTGCGCTCGCATGCCTTCAACGGCAGGACGCTCATCGAGCAGCACCAGCTCGTCTACGGGGCGTTGAAGTCGGCACTCAAAGACGGGCGCGTTCACGCCGTCGAACTCACTACGATCGTCGCAGAGCGCTAAGCGCTAAAAGGAGTCACGATGTCGAACGAAATGAAGGACGAGATCGCGCGGGAGATCGCCGCCAATGGGATCCTCGTCTACGGTAAGGGCACGAAGACCGCGCCGCGCTGCGGCTTCACGCTCGAAACGATCGAGTTCTTCGACCGTTTCGGCTACCCGTTCGAGGTCGTCGACGTGCTCGAGAACGCGCCCAAGCGCGAAGCGCTGTCGGAGATGACGGACTGGCCGACGCTGCCGAAGGTCTTCATCGCCGGCACGTTTTACGGCGACACCGACGTCCTCGGACCGATGGCGGATAGCGGCGAGCTGCAGACCAAGCTAGAAGAAGCCTTCGGTGCTCCGGCGCCGGCAAAACAAACCATCAACCTGCGCTAGTGTTCACGACGACGATCTCGCCTGAGGATTTGCACGCGCGTCTGCGCGATCCGCGAGTCGTGATTCTCGATTGCCGGCACTCGCTCGCGGACTTCGCGCTGGGCCGGCGGCTCTACGACGAGGCGCACGTTCCGGGCGCGTTCTTCGCGTCGGTCGAGGACGACTTGGCGGGCGCGAGGACCGGGAGGAACGGCCGCCATCCGCTGCCCGACCCCGAGACGTTCGCGCGCTTTCTGCGCGGCGTGGGCGCCGGCGACGACACGCAGATCGTCGCCTACGACGCGGGCGCCGATATGTTTGCGGCGCGCCTCTGGTTTCTCTGCCGCTGGATCGGCCACGACGCTACGGCGATCCTCGACGGCGGCTTCGCCGCATGGACGGCGCGCGGCTATCCCGTGACGGCCGCCCCGTCGGAGCCGCAACGTGAGGGCTCGCTCGCCGTCCGCCTTCGCCCGGAACTCGTCGTCGACGCTGCGTTCGTGCTCGAACACCTCGAAGATCCGCAGATGCAGCTGCTCGACGCGCGGGCGTTGGAGCGCTTCACCGGCGAAACCGAGCCGATCGACCCGGTCGGCGGACACATCCCCGGCGCGCGCCACCGCTGGTTCAAAGACAATTTCGCTCCGGACGGCACGCTCAAGTCGCCGGAGCGGCTGCGCGAGGAGTTCGCGAACGCCGGCCTCGACCCCAAGCGCACGGTGCATCAGTGCGGCTCGGGCGTCTCGTCGGCGGTGACGAGCCTCGCGATGGCGCACGCGGGTCTCGAGGGCTCGCGCATCTACAACGGATCGTGGAGCGAGTGGGTCGCCGATCCCGCGCGGCCCATCGCTAAGGGCTCCTAACCCGCGAAGGGCACCGCGAATGGCTTCGCGACGGCGCCGGCGGGCGAAGCCTCCAGCCGCGCTAGCTCCTCGTCCGTCGGCGCCTGCGAGAAATCGCGGCACGTGTCGACGAAGCAATAAAACCCGAACGGCGTCATGCCGCGATTGACGAACTGGTGCAGCTCGAGGGGGCCGACGTAGATGACGTCGTCGGGGCCGATCTCCGTCGCCGTGTCGCCGATGATCGCGTACCCGATGCCGGTGCGCACGATAACGTAGTGCTCGTGCTCGTGCTTCTCAAGACGCGACGCGGCGCCGGGCTGCACCTCGAAATAGCGCAGCTCCATCTGCGGTCCGGGCTCGCCGCGATCGTTCTTGCGGCCTCCCACGATCGTGTGGCGCGCTACGCCCGTGCCGGGCGCGTCGGCAGTGTAACCCGCGGACTCGACGCCTTCCCAGCCATGCTCTGCCGCACGAACGATCCGCTTCTGCATTCGCTGCTCAAGATAGCACAACGGCTAGGAGAGCGCCAGGAACAGCCGTAAACGGGCGGCGATGGCCGCACGCTACTGGCTGCTCAAGACCGAACCGAGTGCGTACTCTTTCGAGCGGCTTCACAAGGACGGCACGACGCCGTGGACCGGCGTGCGCAGCTTCCAGGCGCGCAACAACATGCTGGAGATGCGCCTGGGTGACCTCGGCCTCTTCTATCACTCGAGCATCGCGGAGCCGGCGGCGGTCGGGGTATGCAAGGTGGTCAAGGAAGCCTATCCCGACTTCACGCAGTTCGACCGTAAGAGCGATTACTTCGACGGCCGCGCGAAGCCGGACAAGCCGATTTGGTTCATGGTCGACGTCGAGTACGTCGAGCCGTTCGAACACCCGGTGACGCTCGCGCGAATGCGCGCCGAGCCGCAGCTCGTCGGCATGGCGCTGCTGCGCCGCGGCCAGCGCCTGTCGGTGCAGCCCGTGATGCCGCACGAGTGGAAGATCGTCCTGGAGCTATCGCGAGGTTAGGAGGGCATCTGCGGCGGCCGCTTAGCGCCTGGCCTACCCCAGCGCCTGGGCCTGCGTGAGGAAGACACGCTGTGCGTCGATCGGCATCTCGCCGGGGCCGGGCGACAGGCGGCGATAGGTGCCGTCGGTCTGCAGCTCGCGGCTCTTGACGTTGTCCGATAGCAGGATGGTCAGGATATGCGACGTCAGCGTCTCGTTCATCACCGGATCGAGCACGGGAACGGCGAGCTCGACGCGCCGGTCGAGATTGCGTCCCATCCAGTCGGCGCTCGCGATGTGCGTCTCGAGATTGCCGCCGTTTTCGAACGCAAAGATGCGCGAGTGCTCGAGGAACCGCCCGACGATGCTGCGCACGCGGATGTTCTCGCTCACGCTCGGCACGCCGGGCCGCAGCACGCACATGCCGCGCACGAGCAGGTCGACGGGCACGCCGGCCTGCGAGGCACGATAGAGCGCGCGCACCACTTCGATCTCGGTGAGCGCGTTGATTTTGGCGCGGATGCCCGCGCGGCGGCCGGCTCGCGCGTGCTCGGTCTCCCGGTCGATGCGAGCGATCAGTTCGCGATGCAGCGTCACGGGTGCGACCCATAGCATCTCGTAGTCGGTGACCTTCGAGAAGCCGGTCAGCGCGTTGAACAGCTGCGCGTCGTCGGTGCCGAGCTCGGGGCGGCACGTGAAGAGGCTCAAATCGGTATACAGCCGCGCGGTCTTCTCGTTGTAGTTCCCCGTGCCGAAGTGCATGTAGCGCCGCAGACCGTCATCGTCCTCGCGGACGACCAGGGTGCTCTTCGCGTGGACCTTCTGGTTGGCGAAGCCATACACGACGTGGGCGCCCGCACGCTCCAGGCGCTTGGCCCACTCGATGTTGTTCTCTTCGTCGAAGCGCGCCTTGAGCTCGATGACGACGGCGACTTGTTTCTCGTTTTCTGCGGCGGTGATCAGCGCCCGGACGATCGGCGAGTTCTTTCCGGACGTGCGGTACAGCGTCGCCTTGATGGCCAGTACCTTCTCGTCTTCGGCCGCCTGCTGCAAGAACTGAATCACGGGGTCGAACGACTCGTAGGGGTGGTGCAGCAGGATGTCGCCTTCGCGGATCTGCGCGAAGATGTCGGTCGCGCCGATCAGGCGCTTTGGAATGGCGGCCAGAAACGGTTTGTCGCGCAGCGGCTCGTAACCGGGCAGATTTGCGATCTGCCACAGGTCGCTGAGCGCCATCAGCCCCTCGATCTCGTAACAGTCGACCGGCTCGAGGTCGAGCGAATTGCACAGGAAATCGCGCATGTACTCGGGCATGCCGCGTTCAACCTCGAGGCGCACCGGCTCGCCGAAACGGCGGCGCCGCAGTTCCGACTCGATCGCGCGCAGCAGGTCGTCGGCTTCGTCCTCCTGCAAGTCCAGGTCGGCGTCGCGCGTGACCCGGAACAGGTACGAATCGCGCACGTGCAGCCCGGGGAAGAGACCGTCGAGGTGATGCGCTATCAGGTCCTCGAGGAGGACGAAGCGCCGCTCGCCTTCCGTGCCGCCGCCGACGGTGACGAAGCGCGGCAGCGTCGGTGGAATCTTCACGCGCGCGAAGTGCAGCTCGACGCCCTCGCGTGTCGTTTCCTCGAGCTCGACCGCCAACGAGAGCGAGAGGTTAGAAATGTACGGGAACGGGTGGCCGCTGTCGACCGCCAGCGGCGTGAGCACGGGAAAGACCGTCTCGTCGAAGGTCGCAGCCAGCGCCGCCTGCGTCTCCTCGTCGAGTTCGCCCACGCGCACCAGCCGGACGCCGTCGCGCTCGAGCGCCGGCAGCAGGTCCTCGTTGAGCACGCGCATCTGCTGCGGCAGCGACCCGCGCAGCTTCGCCGAGATCGCCTCGAGGTGCTCGGTCGGCGTGCGGCCGTCCTCGGACCGGCGCATGACCTGCGCCTCGATCTGCTGCTTGATCGCGGCAACGCGAATCATGAAGAACTCGTCGAGGTTCGTGCCGTAGATCGCGACGAACTTCAGCCGCTCGAGCAGCGGATTGCGCGCGTCGAGGGCCTCCTCGAGCACGCGATCGTTGAATTCGAGCCACGACAATTCGCGGCTGATGTAGTACGCGGGGTTATCGAGCGCGACGACGGGGACCGTTGACTGCGCGGGTTGGGCTTCCGTAATCATCGAGTGCATGCTTTGCTTAGTGCTAGCGACCGGGTTTCGCCTCCCGAGCGGCAAAAAACTTGCCGCATGTCCGACCTGTGGACGCACGTCGCCCAGCATCTGTCGCTCGCGGGCGTGGCGCTCGCCCTCGCGCTGCTCGCCGGGCTGCCGCTGGGCGTGCTCGCGGCCGAGTCGGCCGGTTTGCGCGGCGGCGTGCTGGCGCTGGCGGGCGTCGGCCGCACCCTTCCCAGCCTGGCCGTCCTGATGCTGCTGCTTCCCTGGCTCGGCGTGGGTGCGGCCCCCGCCGTCGTCGCCCTCGCGCTGCTCGCGATTCCGCCGATCGTCATCAGCGTCGACGTCGCCATTCGCGGGGTACCGCCGGCCGCGCTGGACGCCGCGGCCGGCATGGGGATGACGCCGCGGCAGCGCTTCGCGCGCGTCGTAGTGCCGCTCGCCTTGCCCGTCTCCTTTGCGGGCCTGCGCACCGCGGCGACCGAGACGATTGCGAGCGCGACGCTGGCGACCTTCATCGGCGCGGGCGGCCTCGGCGACGACATCGTCCGCGGTTTGCAGACCGACGACGCCGCGCTGCTCTTTACGGCCGCCGCGGTCGTCGCGGCACTCGCGCTGGGCGCGGACCTCGCACTGAGCGCGGCGGGTCGCATGCTGGCGCCGCGTACGTGAATCGCCGGCGCGCCCTTGCGCTGCTCGGATCGCCGCTGCTGGCGCGCTGCGCGTTCGATCCGAGTGCGGTGCGCGTGGGATCGAAGAACTTCACCGAGTCGTTCGTCATCGCAGAAATTTACGCGCAGGCGCTCGAGCGCTCCGGGCTGCGCGTGCAGCGGCTGTTCAATCTCGGCTCGACCCAGATCGCCATCGCCGCCATGCAACGCGGCAACATCGACTGCTACCCCGAGTACACCGGCACCGCGCTCATCGACGTGCTGCACCTGCCGCCGATCGCCGATCCGCGGAAGGCGTATGGCGTCGTCTCGCGCGAGTTCGAGCGGCGCTACGGCATCGTCTGGCTCCGCCCGTCGCCCATGAACGACTCGCAGGCACTCGCGACCACGCGGCCGATCGCGCAGACCAGGCGCCTCGCGACGCTCTCCGACGTGTCGCGCGCCGCGCCGCAGCTGCGTCTCGCGACGATCCAGGAGTTTCTCGCGCGACCCGACGGACTGCCCGGTCTGCAGCGCGTCTACGGGGGCTTTCGATTCGCGCAGGTGCGCACGTACGACATCGCGCTGAAGTATCAGGCGCTCCTCGAAGGCAGGGCCGACGTCGCGACCGCCTTTAGCACCGACGGCGAGATCGCCACCGACGCGCTCGTCGTATTGCGCGACGACCGGCACTTCTGGTCGGCGTACAACATCGCGCCGGTGGTCGGGCGGGCGGCGCTGGCCGCGCGGCCGCAGATCGCGCGCGTGCTCGATGCGGTCTCGCCCGCGATTACCGATAAGGCCGCGCAGACGATGAACGCGGCGGTGGAAAAGTCACAGCAGGATCCGGCCGACGTGGCGGCGGCCTTCCTGCGCTCGATCGGAGCCGCGAGTTGAGCGCCATACGGTTCGAGAACGTTACGGTGCGGTATCGCGGCGCGGAGCGCGACGCGGTCGCCGACGTCTCATTCGAGTGCGGCAACGGCGAGCTCGTCGTGCTGCTGGGGCCCTCGGGCTGCGGCAAGTCCACGCTGCTGCGTACCGTGAACCGGCTCGTGCCGCTCGGCTCCGGACGCGTCACGCTCGACGGCACCGACGTCAACGAGCTCGATCCCGTGGAGCTGCGCCGCGGGATCGGATACGTCATTCAGGCGGTCGGACTGTTCGCGCACATGACCGTCGCTCAGAACGTCGCCGTCGTTCCGTCGCTGCGCGGCTGGCCGCGGGTCGAGACCGCTCGCCGCGTCGACGAGTTGTTGCAGATGGTCGGGCTCGACCCCGCCGTTTACCGCGACCGACGCCCGAGCCGGCTATCCGGCGGCGAGGCACAGCGCGTCGGCGTCGCGCGCGCCCTGGCCGCGCGGCCGCGCGCGCTGCTGATGGACGAGCCGTTCGGCGCGGTGGACGCGTTGGTTCGAACGGCGCTGCAGCGCGAGCTCGTGCGGATCGTCGCCGACCTGCACACTACGACGCTCTTCGTCACGCACGACGTGGATGAAGCTTTTCGGCTCGCGGACCGCATCGTGGTGATGCGCGCGGGGCGCGTCGAGCAGGTCGCACGGCCCGACGAGCTGTTCGAGCGGCCCGCTACGGGCTACGTGCGCGAGCTCGTGCACGCGGGCGACGACGTCTACCGGCGCTACTTGTTGCGCGGACGCGAACTGCTGCGAGGACCCGCGCGGTGACCTATCTCGCGAGCCATCCGCTGCGCGTCGCCGCGCTGCTGGCCGGGCACGTCGAGCTGGTCGCGGTGGCGCTCGCGGTCGCGCTCGTCATCGCACTGCCGCTCGGGCTCTTCGCCGCCCGCACCGCGCGCGCCGCTCCCTGGCTGCTCGGAGCGCTCGGGGCGATCTATACGATTCCGAGTCTCGCGCTGCTCGCGATGCTCGTACGCGCCTTCGGCCTGGGCTTCACACCGATCTTCGTCGCACTCGTCGTGTACGCGCAGTTCATGCTGGCGCGCAACGTCGTCGCCGCCATCGCGGGAGTCGATCCGGCGCAAGTCGACGCCGCGCGCGGGCTCGGCATGTCGCCGCTGCAGGTGCTGGTGCGGGTAGAGCTCCCGCTGGCGCTTCCGGTCGTGATCGGCGGCGTGCGCATCGCCGCCATCGCGATGATCGCGATCGCGACGCTCGGCGGTTACGTCGGCGGCGTCGGCCTCGGCGTGCTGATCTTCAACGGCCTCACGCTGCACCAGCCGCAGATGATCGTGGCCGGAAGCGTGACCGCCTCTGTGCTGGCCATCGCGGTGGACGCGCTGCTGCGCCTGGTCGAGCGCGGCTCCGTTACTGCTTGACGAGCAGCGCAACGCCGAAGCGCTTGCCGCCGTCGTGCCAGACGGCGCACTTCCGGAATCCGGCCGCGCGCCCGAGCGCCGCGATCTCGTCGTCGGTAAACTTGTACGACGATTCCGTGTGAATGCGCTCCCCCGCCCGCAAGGCCACGCGCAGGCCGAGCGATCGGATCGGCACGCTCATGCGCTCGCGCGCCTCCAGGAATGAGTCGACCGAACCGCGCGCCTCGTCGTAGTGCACGACGTGCCTAAACTTGCCGGGGTCGAACCCGGCGTCGAGCTCGCGGTTGATGCGCGCGAGCAGGTTGCGGTTGAACGAGGCCGTGACGCCTGCCGGATCGTTGTACGCGAGCTCGAGCGTCGCCGCGTCCTTCTTGAGGTCTGCGCCGAGGAGCAGCCCGTCGCCGGTGCGCAGCGCCCCGCCGAGCAGCGCGAGCAGCTGCTTCGCCTCGCCGGGCTCGTAGTTGCCGATGTTCGAGCCCATGAACATCGCGAGCATCTTGCGATCCGAGACGAGCACGTGCGCGGCGAGAACGTCGAAGTAGTCGCCGGCGAAGGCGCGCACCGATAGCGCCGGATAGCTCTCGACGAGCGCCATCGAGGACGCGCGGACGGCTTCCGTCGAGATGTCGATTGGGCTATAGCGCAGCTGCCGCTGAACGCGCAGCGCCTCGCCGATCAACAGCCGTGTCTTGATCGCACTCCCGCTGCCGAGCTCGACGAAGTCGAGCGGCGCGTCGAGCGCGCGGACAATCTGCCATCCCCACTGCGAGAGAATCTCGGTTTCGGCCTTCGTGAGATAGTACTCCGGGAGGCGCGTAATCGCATCGAAGAGCGCCGACCCGACGTCGTCGTAGAAGTACTTCGAGGAGAGGCGCTTCGGCTTCGAGCGCAGGCCCTGCGCGACGTCCTGCGCGAACGACGGCACTCCGCGCGAACGCGGGACCGTGATGAGTTCGAATCGGTCCGAGACCGCGGTATGGATGGTCACTCGTTCGCCCCCATGCCCAGGTGAGTATACTCATAAACCTGCTCGCGGGCAAAGGTTGCAAAATTTATGGCTCAATGAGCTGGATCCGCAAGCGTGAATTCCAGAATCCGTAGAGCGCGTAGAGCACGATGCCGACCGCGAACCAAACCCCGTAGCGAATCCACGTCGCGACCTGCAAACCGGTGATGAGATAGAGACACGCGGCGGCGCCGGCAATCGAGAAGAGCGGCAGCAGCGGCGCACGAAACGGCCTCGCCGCACCGGGATTGACGACGCGTAACACCAACACCCCGGCGCAGACGATCGCAAACGCCGCAAGCGTGCCGATGTTCACGAGCGTGAGCAGCTCCGTCAGCGGCAGGACCGCCGCGAAGATTGCGACGACGAAGCCGGTGATCATCGTCATGCGCGCCGGCGTCCGGAAGACACGGTGGATGCGCGCGACGCCGGGAGGCAGCATCCGGTCGCGCGCCATGACGTAGAAGATGCGCACCTGGCCGAGCAGCGAGGTCAGCATCACCGTCGCGTTGCCGGCCAGTCCGCCGAACGCCACGATCCAGTAGAGCGCGTGGCTCTTGCTCACCGCGCCGAGCGCGTCGAGCATCGCGGCGCCGTCGGAAAGCTTGTCGAAGCGCAGCACGCCGACCGTGCAGAGCGTCAGCCCTACGTATAGCATTCCTCCGAGCGCGAGCGCGAGGATGATGCCGATCGGGACGTTACGCTCGGGATTCTTCGCCTCTTCCGATGCGACCGTAACAGTGTCGAATCCGATGTACGCGAAGAACACGAGCGCGGTGCTGGCGAGCACGCCGTGATAGCCGAACGGCGCCAAGGGCTGCAGGTTGGATGGGCGGACGGCGTGCGCGACCGCCGCGATGAAGACGAGCATCGAAACGATCTGCAGCACGACCAGTACGCCATTGACTCCGGCCGATTCCCGGATGCCCGCGGCGACGAGCAACGTCACGGCGAGCGTGACGATGCATGCGAAGAGATCGACCTGCGGGTGCGCCGCGTGCACGTTGGCGGTCTGCGCCCAGGCCGGAAAGACGATGCCGACGTTCCCCAGCATATGCTGAAAATAGTCGGAGAGCGACGACGCCGTCGGCGCGAGCGAGAGTCCGTACTCGAGGATGAGGTCCCAGCCGATGATCCACGCAACGAGCTCGCCCAGCGTCGCGTACGCGTACGTGTAGGCGCTGCCGGCGACCGGCACCATCGACGCGAACTCGGCGTAGCAGAGCGCGACGCAGAGGCTCACCACGCCCGAGAGCACGTAGGCCAAGATCACGGCCGGCCCCGCAGCATGCGCGCCTGCGCCGATCGTCGGGAAGATCCCGCCGAGCATCGTGCCGAGACCGATCGCGGTCAGCGCGGGCCAGCCCAGGACGCGCCGCAGCGTCGGCCCCACCGCTTCGGACACCGTCCACGCCAGCGGCTGGCGCGCGAAGAGCTGTCTTAGGGCGCCCTTGAGCCGCGGCAAAGGATCAGGGTTTCGGGCAGAGTTCCCGCAGCGCGGCCTCCGCCGCGGAGTTCGGCGCCGCTCCGATCGGACGGGTGTACAACGCGAAATAGCTCGTGCCGTTGACAGTCGTGAACACCATCTCCACGTCCTCGTCGCCGCGCTTCGGCGACGTGCCCCGCCCCCGAACGTACGTCGCCGGCTGGTTGCCGCAGATCTGAATCGGGCGCCGTTGCTCGATCTGCATGTCCTTGAGCGTGTCCTTCATCCGATTGTTGGAGAAGACGTCGTTTGCCGTCAGCCGCGTGGGCGACTTGAAGAGAATCAACGCCTCGCGATCGTCAGCCGTGCGCCAGAACTGCATGAACCCCATGATGCCCGGCGACGATTGCCAGCCGGGCGGGGGCTGAAAGCGCAGTCCCTGGGCCGGACTGGCGTTGAACGCGCAGGCTGCGAGCACCAGCGCGCCTGCAATCGGCCACGCGGCAATTCTCAGAAGCCTCATTTTATGGTTTTCCTCTCGCCGTCATCTCGAGCCTTGTCTATCGTTCATACGACACGATGCGCGCCCACCGCTCGTAGATCAGCGCGATGTACTGGCGCGTCTCGGCGTAGGGAGGCACGCCGCGATACGCGGCTACGGCCAGCGGGCCGGCGTTGTACGCGGCGAGCGCGGCGACGTATGGATCGGCGTAGCGTCCGCGATAGTCGGCGACGTAATCGCCGAGCAGCGCGGCGGCGCCGGGAATCGCATCGAAGGGATCGTACGGATCGACGCCCGCGGCGGCGGCCGTCTCCGGCATGAACTGGGCGATGCCGATCGCGCCCGCCGACGAGATCGCCGTTGGATCGTAGGCGGACTCTTGCAGAAGCGTGGCGGCGAGGAACTCGGGCGGCAGCGCTTGCGCGCGCGCCGCGTCCGCAGTCGTTCCGGCGAAAAGCAGAGCATACGACGCGACGATGCGCGGATTGGTTCGCAAAATTGCGCGCGCGATGGCGAGCTCGGGGTGCGCGAGCGCAGCGCCATCGCGCACGAGTACCGCACCGGCGAGCGCATCGACCTTCGCGGGCGAGGGCCAGCTTAACGCGATATTAAGGGCGCGATCGAGCCGAACTCGTGGCATAACGCGCGCGCGGTTATGGTATATGCTAGAAGCGGTGCAGCCGCACAACGATATGGCGATCAGGGAGACCCAAATGCTTTTCGTCGTCGCGTTCACCATCACGCTCGTCGTGGGCGATTTCGCCTCGACCTTCCTCTACCACGTTCCGCAGCATCTGTGGTTCAAGCTTCACCTGCGCACGCATCACGATCGGCGCCGCTCGTATTTCGATCACGCCGTGCTCTCGAACGACCCGGCCGTTCTGCTCGACGGTTTTCTCGGGGCGCTCCCGTATCTTATCGTGGCGGCGCTCGCGGCGCGGCTCTCGCTGCCGGGAGCGCTCGCGGGCCTCGCGTTCGGCCAGCTCCACGTCTGGTGGCGGCACACGACCGATTTGGGCTGGCGCACTCCGAAGGGGCTCCGGCGGGTCCTTCGCCCCCTCGGGCTCGTGCTTCCCGAGGACCACGACGGCCATCACCGAAACCCGAACATCGAGTTTGGCGACATTTTTCGCTTTTACGACGCCCCGGCTCGGGCGCTGTTGGCCAGACTCGGCCCGACGAGCCGACGGGCCCGCAATGCCGGCCGGCGCTCTCAGCAGGAGGCGCCGGCAAGAGCTTAATCGGGAGAGCGAATGACCAAACGGGCGCTGTTGTTGATTTCGGACACGGGCGGCGGGCACCGCAGCGCCGCCAATGCCATCGCGGCAGCGTTGGACGAAATCAGCTCGCCGAACCCGTTCGAACACCGCATCGAAGACGTCGCCGCCCATTGCGCCTTCCCCCTCACGCAGCTCGGGCTCGGCTACAGCATGGCGCTGCGCTATGCCCCGCCGGTCTACGGCGCGCTCTACTACGCGACCAACGGACGCCGGCGATACCGCGCGCTGGTGCGCTTCTGCGAGCCCCTCTACCGGGAGCGGCTGCGCGATCTCTTCATCGGGTATCGGCCCGACATCATCGTCTCCGTACATCCGCTGCTCAACCACGCGGCGCTGCGCGCGCGCGACGACGCGAGCATGCATCGCGTACCGATCGTCACGGTGATCACCGACCTCGGGAAGGTGCACGAGTCCTGGCTCGTCGCCGACGCAGATGCCGTAGTCGTGCCGGCGCGCGAGGTTTACCAGCGCGCGCTCTCGCGCGGCGTTCCGCCCGAGCGCCTGCATCTGCTCGGACATCCGATCTCGCCGAAGTTCGACGACGTCACCGGCAGCAAGTCGGACTTGCGCGCGGCGCTCGATCTGTCGCCGGACGCTTTCATCGTAATGCTGATGGCGGGCGGCGAGGGCGGCGGCAAACTCCTATCGACGTCGCTCGCGCTCGCGCGCGCCCGGCTGCCGATCGAGCTCGTCGTCGTGTGCGGCCGCAACGAGCCGCTCGAGCAGAAGCTGCGCGAGCTCTCCGCGTCGCTGCCGACGCCGACGCACGTGCTCGGTTTCACCAACAAGATTCCCGAGTATTTCCGTGCGGTGGACCTGCTCGTCACCAAGGCCGGTCCCGGAACGCTCGCGGAGGCCGACGCCGCGCAGCTGCCGGTCGTCGTCTACGACTACGTCCCCGGCCAAGAACGCGGCAACGTCAATTTCGTGCGCGACAACGGGCTCGGCCTGATCGCGCTGCGCAGCGCGGCCTCGGTCGTCGGCGCGGTTCGCACGCTGAGCCGCGCACCCGAGCGCCTCGCGACGATCCGTCACAACCAGGAGATCGTCGCCCCGCGTCACAGCTCGCGCCGCATCGCCGCGCTCATCGCGCAGTTCACGGAGACCGGTCGCCTACAAGCTACGGCCGCCGCAGTTTAGCGGAAGAAGTCCCTAAGTTCCGCGACTCGGGCGCTCGTCGCCCACATCCGTGTGGGCTCCTGCTCGGCGCTTTTCCGCAACACCAAAGGAATACGACATCCTGTCTTTTGCGGAAAAGTCGCACGCCTCGCTGCGAAACTTAGGAACTTCTTCCTAGCGAATTTTAATTGGCGGAGGTGCCGTTCCAGACGATGCCGCCCGGCAGCAGCTCCGGGGCGCGCGGTTTTTGCGTGAAGTCGAAGTCGCGGCGCAGATCGCCGAGGATCGGAACGTTCTCGCGGACGGTCGGGCGGCGATCCGGACGGCCGTCGGTCGCGGGATCGATGCGCTGGCCGGCGAGGAAGTCGTCCTCGATGAACTTGACATACGCGTCGTGGCTGAGGAGTTGGTGATCGATGAAACCGCGGCGCGCGTACGGGCCGATCACGATACCGGGAACGCGCAGGCCGTAGCCGTTTTCGTCGACGCGCGGCGGCACGACGTGATCGTAGAATCCGCCCCAGTCGTCCCAGGTGAGGAATATTGCGGTGCTGTCCCAGTCCGGGCCGCGCATGATCGCGTTGATCAAGCCGGTGACGTACGCTTGGCCTCGGCTTACCAGCGCCGGTGGATGCTCGCTGTACGCCGCCGACGGCGCGATCCACACGACGCTCGGCAGCGTCCCGCTCTGGACGGCGGTGTAGAAGTCGCGCAGGTCGCGAACGTTGCCGAGCTCGCCGTCGCGCTTCACGGTATCGAAATACGGCAGTACGTTCCAGATGCCGGGCGTGTGCGCGTTCTGCGGAACCGCCGCGCAGTCGTCGAGGTTGGTGGCGCAGTCCGGCTCGGTGCCGTCCATGACGTAGTATGCCCAGTTGACGTTATGCGCGTGGAGCAAGTAGGTCAGGTCGGTCCACGCGTAGTCCGGCCGGCCCGGCCCGTGGTGCGCCGAGTTGCGAGGATCGAAGTCGTTCGGAAAGTCGGGGGACTGCAACTGGTTCACACACGTCATCGGCTCACCGAGCCGCTCGCAACGCGCGGACCACTCCGAGACTAGGAAGAGATGCTGCGGCAAGCTCCACGACGCGTTCGGCTCGAAGAGCCGGTCCTGCAGCACGAAGTCGCGAGCGTATCGCCAATAGTTGGCCAGCTCGCGCCCGTCGTGATAGCCCATGACGTCGGTGCTGCCGGCGCAGTTCGGAGCGTTGGGGTCGCGGCACGCGCGCCGTGCGTGCTCGGCCTCGGCGATGAAGCCGTCCATCCGCCCGTCGGCGACGTCGGCGACCGCTGCGCGCGCATTGTGCGGCCCGCCGTGGTTACGATCCTGCGGATCGTGGTAGGGGCGTACGCAATTGCGATCGCGCGGATTCGGGATGCATGCCGCGGGCACACCGTCGCGCATCGGGATGCCGTCCGCGCCGGGAAACGTTCCGAAGTAGGAATCGAACGAGCGATTCTCTTGCACGACGATCACGATGTGACGGATTTTGTGGATCGGGTCGCCGCTCGGGTGCGCCGGCGAGGCCGCCGCCAAGACGACCGCTAGCAGCGCGAGCCTAAAGCGCAACGGCGCTGCCCGTGGTCAACCCGCCGCGGAACGCCATCGTCGCCGCGCCGACCTGTCCGGCGTCGTTGCCCAGCGACGCCGCGACGATCTGCGTCGTGCCGCGGGGCACCATCGTCGTCAGCTCGTCGGCGATCGGCCGCACCGCGTCGAGCATGAAGTCCGCGGCGGTCGAGACGCCGCCGCCCAGCGCGATCTTCTCCGGATTGACGAACGCGATGACGTTGGCGAGCCCGATAGCGAGATCTCCGATGAAATTCTTCCAAGCCGCGAGGGCGTGGCCGTCGCCGGCCTGCGCCGCGCGTCGAATCTTCTTCGAGCTGAGCTTGTCGCGGGCTACGTCGAGCAGCGGGCTGCGCGGAAACGATCCGGCGACCGCAAAGGCATGGCGGATCAGCCCCGTCCCCGACGCCTGAGCCTCGAAGCATCCGATCTTGCCGCAACCGCACACGAAGCCGTCGTTTGGGCGGATTTGGTGGTGGCCGATCTCGCCGGCACCCCAGCGGTTTCCCAAGAGCAGCTCGCCGCCCGCCACGATTCCTCCCCCGATTCCCGTGCCGAGCGTGAGGAGCACGAAGTCCTTCGTGAGGCTGCCGGTGCCGAACGCATGCTCGCCGAGCGTCGCGCAGCGCGCGTCGTTGGCGACGTAGACGGGCACGGAAAACTTGCCGCGCAGCGTCTCGCCAAGCGGCGCGTTTGTCCAACCGAAGTTCGGACTGTAGAGAACGGCGCCGCTGGCGGCGTCGATATTTCCCGGCGAGCCGATGCCTATTCCGACGACGTTTCCCGCATCCTTGAGCGCCGCGCCGATCACGGTTTCGAGCGCCGCGATCACCGCCTGGAATCGGAGGTCGTCCAAGTCCTCCTCGTGCTGATGGCGAATCGCCCCGTCCTCGCCGATCACCGCTGCGGTGACGTGTGAACCGCCCAGATCGACGCCGATAGCCGTTTGCATGGCCGCTATCTTTGGCGCTTCCCGAAGGCCGTCCCCGCAAGGCGCGGGAATCGAAGACTCGTTATGAAGACGATCGACCTCATCAATCTGCGGGACTATACGCGCGAGACCGGACAGGCGACGCACCCCGAGATGCTGGACGCGCGGCCGATGGAACACGTCATCAAGATGGAGATCGACGAAGAGCACATCACTATCGAGTTCGACGAGAAGACCACGCGCTATTACAACGTCAACGAAATCACCCATCGAGAGTGGGTCTATAAGTATAACGACGATCCGGCGTTCGTCGCCGCGGTCGGCCGCGTCATCGAGCTCGCCCGCCGGCACCTCAAGGATATGCCCGACAACATCGCGTGCCCGCCCGGATGTGCCGAGTGCTGCAGCGGCTACGAGCCGTTCGTGAGCAAGGACGACGTACAGCGCATCGCCGATCATCTCGGGATGACCTACGCGCAGGTGATGAGCGAGTACGTCGTCGAGCGGCCTTCGGCCGACGGTTACACGGTCGGCTGGCTGCGCAAGATCAGCGATGACGTCGCCGACCGCTGCGTCTTCTTGATGGGCTCGCGCAGCGGCCGCCACTACTGCGGCATCTATCCGGCGCGCCCCGGCGACTGTCGCGAATTCAGCCCCATCGGCTGCGAAGACGTGGACGCCTCTCTGCCGCGCACCTCCACATTCAAGATCGGTCCGGCCTTCCAGCCCAACCGCCGCCGCCGGAGTCGCAACGGGCGCAACGGACGCCGGTCGTGACGGCGGCACGCAATCAAGCCCAGTCGCGTCAGCAGGCGATACAGCGTAGATGTCCGGTCGCCTTCGCGTATCCGCGAATCTCACGATCGCGGGTTACGAAACGGGCGCCGTACGCCGCCGCGGTGGCGATGAGCATTCGATCCGCGGGATCCGCCCGCAGCGAATTCGGGAGAGCCGTCGCGGCGACGGCAATCGGCGCCGTCAGCGCCGCTAGTACGACACCCGGCTGGCCAAAAAGCGCTCGCACGTAGGCTTCGACCGTCGACGAGAGTGCCAGCCGCTTTTTCCTAACCAAAAGGCCTATCTCCCAAGCCGTGATCGGGGACAAAAGCAATTCATCGCGTTCCGCGGCGGCCTCGACGAGCGCGGCCGCCTCTCCCTTTAGCAATCCATCCGCTGCCCATACGGCCGCGTGAGTGTCAAGTAAAATTGGACTCATCCGCTGTCCAGGGAACGTCGATGGGGCTTACCAGGTCTTTCTGTGCCGTCACCATTCCGGCGAGCGATCCGCAGAAGCGTCGAGACGAGGCTCGCACCGGGACTAACCGAGCGACCGGCCTGCGGTGCCTAGTGATGACAATCTCCGCTCCGAGGCGCTCTACCTCGGTCATGAGCTCGAGACAGCGCGCTTTGAATTCAGCGGCTCCCACCTCTCGCGGTTTAAGCATTAACAGCGATACATGAGCGCTCTTGCGCTCGGTCGGGCGGTTTTTTCTGGTCATATTCTATAGCCATATTACCGCATGCCGTCAAGCTGCAACGAGCCGGGGGCCGGGATACAGTGAAAAGCTCGTCGTAACGGTGGCGCATGCAACGCCGCTTCATCGTCGCGCTCAGTGCCGCCGCCTTAGTATGGGTCGCCCCGCCTGCCGTCGCTCAGACGCAGACCGTGTCGCCGTCGCTCTATCAGTCGCTGTGCTGGCGCTTCATCGGGCCGCTGCGCGGCGGGCGCACCGTGGCGCTCGACGGCGTCGCGAGCGAGCCGAACGTCTTCTATATCGGGGCCGTCAACGGCGGAATCTGGAAGACGCAAGACGCCGGCCGCACGTGGACGCCGATCTTCGATCGCGAGCCGACCGGCTCGATCGGCGCGATCGCCGTGGCGCCCAGCGATCCGCGGATCGTCTACGCAGGCAGCGGCGAGGGTCTGCAGCGTCCCGACCTCGCGGTCGGCGACGGCATCTATAAATCGGTGGACGGCGGCGCGACCTGGACGCATCTCGGGCTGCGCGACGGCCGGCAGATCGCCTCGATGGCGGTGGATCCGACCAACGCGAATCGTCTCTTCGTTGCCGTGCTGGGACACCCGTACGGCCCCAACCGCGAACGCGGCGTGTACCGGTCGCTCGACGGCGGCGCGACGTTCCAGCGCGTCCTCTTCGTGAACGAAAACGTCGGGGCGTTCGACATCGTGCTCGATCCAAGTAATCCTCAAATCGTCTACGCGACGCTGTGGGCGGCGCGTCAGGCGCCGTGGGAGATCGGCGCGTCGTTCGAGATGCCCGGCAGCGGCATCTTCAAGTCCACCGACGGCGGCACGACGTGGACGCAGTTACGCGACGGACTGCCGCAGCGGATCGGACGCGCCGAGGTCGCCGTCTCGCGCAGCAACCCGCAGATCGTCTATGCCTATGCGGACGTCAAGTCCAAGGACTCGGAGTCGGGCGCGCTGTATCGCAGCGCCGACGGCGGGGCGCACTTCGCCCGCATCAACGATGCCGACGAGATCGCGCAGCGCGGCGACGACCTCGTCTCGCTGGCGGTGGATCCCACCGACTCGAACGTCGTTTATCTGACGAACACTTCGACGTATCGCTCGACCGACGGCGGCAAGACGATGGTCGCGATCAAGGGCGCGCCGGGCGGCGACGACTATCACACCGTCTGGATCAATCCGCAGAATCCCAGGATCGTCGCGCTCGCGAGCGATCAGGGCGCGACGATCTCGGTCGACGGCGGCGCGACATGGAGCTCGTGGTATAACCAGCCCACCGCGCAGATGTATCACGTCAACGCCGACAACCGCTTTCCGTACTGGGTGTGCGGCGGTCAACAGGAGAGCGGATCCGCGTGCGTCGCGAGCCGCGGGAACTGGGGCGCGGTGACGGAGCGGGACTGGCACACGGCGGGCGCGCAGGAGTACGGCTACGTGGTTCCGGATTCGCTCCACCGCGGAACGTTCTTCGGCGGCAAGCTCGAGAAATTCGACGAGGTCACCGGTCAGGTGCAGGAGGTCTCGCCGATCGCCCTTCCGACGAAGCGCTATCGCGTCGTGCGCACGGAGCCGATCGCCTTCGACCACTTCGATAAGCGCCGGCTGTACTTCGGTTCAAACGTCGTATTCGCGACGTCGAACGGCGGCCAGAGCTGGCGCGCGATCAGCCCAGACCTCACGCGTGCGCATCCCTCCGTCCCCGCCGTCATCCAATCGTTCGAGAGCGACGATCCGCAGCACGGTGCGCATCGCGGCGTCGTCTACGCGCTGGCGCCGTCGTACGTACGCGCCGGAACGATCTGGGCAGGGACGGACGACGGCCTCGTATGGATCACGCGTGATTCCGGACGGCACTGGAAGAACGTCACGCCGTCGGGCTTGACGGCTTGGAGCAAGATCGCGCAGATCGACGCGTCGCGCTTCGACGACAACACCGCATTCGTCGCGGTCAACCGCTTTCGCCTCGACGACGTGAGCCCGTACGTCTACGTGACGCGCGACGGCGGAGCCACGTGGAAGCTCGCCGTCGACGGTTTGCCGGATCAGCCCGTCAACGCGGTGCGCCAGGACCCCGTCGAACCGCGGCTGCTCTACGCCGCCACCGAGAACGGCGTGGCCGTCTCGTTCGACGGCGGCACGCGGTGGCAGTCGCTGCAGCTCGATCTTCCACACACCTCCGTGCGCGATCTCATCGTGCACGGCAACGACGTCGTCGTCGCCACGCACGGCCGCGGCTTCTGGATCCTCGACGACATCGAACCGCTGCGCGAGCTCGCTGCGATACCGGCCCAAGGTGTTCGCCTCTTTTCACCGGCGCTCGCCTATCGCGTACGGCGCAGCACGAATACGGATACGCCGCTGCCGCCGGAGGAGCCGACGGGCCAGAATCCGCCGGACGGTGCGATCATCGATTACGCGCTGGGCGCGCCGGCGCGGCACGTCGTCATCTCGATCCTCGACGGATCCGGCGCCGTCGTGCGCCGCTACGCCAGCGACGACCGTCCACCGCCGCCGATCGAACATCTCGATAAGCCTGCGTATTGGGAGCGTCCCTTCACGCGTCCAGCGACGGGCGCGGGAATGCAGCGTTTCGTCTGGAATTTGCGCGAGGCGGCGCCCCGCTCGCTGCAGCCGGATCTCCCGATATCCGCGGTCCCGCACGATACGCCGCGCGTGCCCGAGGGCGTGCTCGTGGTGCCGGGACGCTACACCGTACGCCTCGACGCCGACGGGCGCACCGTCGAGCGTCCGTTGGTCGTGGCGATGGATCCGCGCGTCGCGGTCTCGCGAGCCGCGCTCGAGCAGCAGTATCGCCTCGCCCGCGAGATCGCCGAGATCGTAAACCGCAGCTACGACAAGAAAGCCGCCTCCCTCAACGCAGACGCCCAATCGCTGCTGGACACGGTCGAGGGTGCGGACGCGCCGCCGACGCTTCAGGCCGCAGCGGCAGCTCGGTTGCTCGAAGGTCGCCTTGGCGCGATACAGAAGCGCTGAGCTCTCGAAAGGAGTCGAGTAATGAAACGTACCCTGTTGCTCTCGTCCTTGAGTCTTCTGTGCGTCGCTCTGAGCCTGCCGGCCGCCGCCGCGCCGAGCACCGTGACCGTCACGCTGCAAGCGCAAAACGGCTCGGGTGAAAACGGCACGGCGACGCTGACGCAGTCCGGCAGCGACGTAGACGTCGTCATCGCGCTCAGCGGCGGGCCGTCTTCCGCTCAGCCGGCGCACATCCACACCGGCACGTGCAGCAATCTCGGCGGCGTCGCCTATCCGCTGACCTCGGTCACCGGCGGGAAGTCGACGACGACCGTCAAGGGAGTCACGATCGCCGCGCTGCTCGCGAAGCCGGCGGCGATCAACGTGCACCAGAGCGCAGACGACCTGCAAAAGTATGTCGCCTGCGGAAACATCACCGCGCCGCCGTCGATGTAAGGAGCTCCGCGTAGCGAACGGCGTCGATGTTGCCGCCGCTGCAGATCGCGCCGACGCGCTTGCCGGCGAGATCCGGAATACGCTGACCGAGCAGCGCGGCGAGGGCGGCGGCGCCGCTCGGCTCGATCACGAGCTTCATCCGCTCGAACGCGAATCGCATCGCGGCGCATAGCTCCTCGTCGCTCACCGTAACGACGGCGCGCACGTGTTCGCGCGCGATCGCAAACGTAACCTCGCCGGGCGCCGTGGTCTGCAGCCCGTCGGCGATCGTCTTGGGAACCGAAATGGTAACGCGCTCCCCGCGCGCGAGCGACTGAGCGAAGTCGTCGCCGGCCCGCGGCTCGACGCCGTAGATCGCGATCGACGGGTTGAGACCGTGTGCCGCGATCGCCGTCCCGCCCATCAGCCCCCCGCCGCCGACCGGCACGACGATCGCGTCCAGGTCGGGCACGTCCTCGAGGAGCTCGAGCGCCACCGTCCCCGCGCCCGCCACGATGCGCGCATCGTCGAACGGCGGCACGAGCGTCGCATCGCGCTCCGCGGCCACGGATCGCGCGATTTCCTCGCGATGCGAAGTCTCGCGCTCGTAGTGCACGACCTCCGCGCCATAGCCGCGCGTGGCCGTGAGCTTGACCGCCGGGGCGTCGGTGGGCATGACGATCGTCGCCGGAACTCCGAGCAGCCGCGCGGCCAGCGCGACGCCCTGGGCGTGGTTGCCGCTCGAGAACGCGACGACGCCGCGGGCGCGCTCCTTCGGCGAAAGCACGGTGAGAAAGTTATACGCGCCCCGAAACTTGAACGCGCCCATGCGCTGCAGGTTCTCGCACTTGAAGAACACGCGAGCGCCGGACCGCTCGTCCAGCGTGCGCGAGACGACGACCGGCGTGCGGTGAGCGATCCCGACGAGACGCCCCGCCGCGGCGCGGACGTCGGCGAGCGTAACGGAGTTCGGGGGCAATCCTATTGCGTCGCGGCCGATGCCATGTGGAAATCCCAGTTGACGACCTTGCCGTTCTCGTCGAAGCGCATCCGCTCGACGTAGTCGTGCTTCTGGAACTTCACGTCGAAGCAGTGCCAACCGGGGTCGCAGCCAACGGTGGTCTCCTTGACCGAGAGCAGCTTACCCTGGGCGTTGAGCTCGTCCGACCACTGCGCTACCTTGACGCGCGTGATCGTAATGCCCTTGGCGATGTCGTTCTGCACGGGCCGCAGGTCGTTGTCGATCACCGCCCGCGTGATGTGGTCGGCTTCGCGCTCGTTGCGATTCTGGAAGCAGCCCGCCACCGCCGCGAGGAGCGACGCGGCGAGCAGCACTCGGCCGAACGTCACGACGCCAGCGCCTCCGCATCGGTCTGCGCGGGGAACGCCGCGAACTCGAGGCCCGGGTTCCACTCCTGCGCGAGCCGCAGACTCCACTCGCTCTCGAAGAGCGCCGCCGGGCGCCCGTCCCAATCCTCGACGAGCTTGGCGTTCGACGGCCAGTGTGCCCGATCGATCGCGTCGCGATCCCCGCGCACGTGGCGCGGGAGCGCGTACGGCAGCGTCGCGAGGACGGTCTTCACGTTGTATTCCGACTCGAGGCGATACTTCGCGACCTCGAACTGCAGCTCGCCGACGGAGCCGAGGATCGGTTCCGTCCTGGGCAAGCCCCACGGATAAAAGACCTGCACCGCGCCCTCTTCGCGCAACTGCGCGATTCCTTTTCCGAACGATTTGTAGCTCGCTACGTCCGTACTGCGGAGCGTCGCAAAATGTTCCGGCGCGAAGGCTGGGATCGGCGGAAACGCAACGGTCTTTCCCTCGTAAAGCGTGTCGCCGATCGCGAAGGCGCCCGGATTGGCGAGGCCGACGACGTCGCCGGCGTACGCCACGTCCAGCGAGATGCGATCGTCGGCGAAGAGCTTCATCGCTCGCGACAGCCGCACGGGTGCGCCGGTGCGGGCATTGCGCACCGTCATGTCGCGCGCGAACTCGCCCGAGCAGATGCGCACGAAGGCGACGCGGTCGCGATGACGCGGATCCATGTTGGCTTGAATCTTGAACACGAAGCCGCTGAAGTCGGCAGCGGCGGGATCGACGCTCGCCCGCGGCGCGGGCGGCGGCGCCATCTCCACGAAATCGTCGAGAAAGAGCTGTACGCCGAAGTTCGTCACGGCGCTGCCGAAGAAGACGGGCGTGATCTCGCCGCGCAGCATCGCGGCGCGGTCGAAGCGCTCGCCGGCCCCGTCGAGCAGCTCGATGGCCTCGCGAAACCGTCCGTAGACGTACTCGCTCACCAGCGCGCGCAGCGCCGGATCGCCCAGGCCGGTCACGGAGAACGCCGCGCGCGTCGCGCCGTGGCTGGAGCGCTCGAAACGATGCACCGACTTCGTGCGGCGGTCGTAGACGCCGCGGAACTCGTCGCCGCTGCCGAGCGGCCAGTTCATCGGAAACGCGCCGATGCCGAGCACGTTCTCCAGCTCGTCGAGCAGCTCGAGCGGATCGCGGCTGGGCCGGTCGAGCTTATTCATGAACGTGAACAGCGGAATGCGCCGCTCGCGGCAGATCGCGAAGAGCTTTTTCGTCTGCGGCTCGACGCCCTTGGCGGCGTCGATCAGCATGACGGCGCTGTCGGCCGCCAGCAGCGTGCGGTACGTGTCTTCGCCGAAGTCCTGGTGACCCGGCGTATCCAGCAGGTTGATCGTATGCTCGCGGTACGGAAACTGCAGCACCGTGGACGTGATCGAGATGCCGCGGTCGCGCTCCAGCGCCATCCAGTCGCTCGTCGCCTGCCGCTGGCGCTTGCGCGCCGAGACCTGCCCGGCGACATGAATCGCCCCGCCGTAAAGCAGCAGCTTTTCGGTGAGGGTCGTCTTTCCCGCATCCGGATGCGAGATGATCGCAAAGGTGCGACGCTTGCGCACCTCGTCTCGTATGGCCACGTTACCTCTTCAACGTTGCGCCGGTTCGTACACCCGGAGCTGGGCTCCGTGCGAATCTTCGCGCATCAGGGCGAGCTGCCCGGAAAGGCGATAAAACTGCACGCGAGGCGGGATGCGCAGCCGGTCGGCTCCCCGCCGCACGTAGGCTTGGTCACCGGCGATGGTGATGGTGCAATCACCATACACCAAGGTGGCCGGCGGCACAATCGGCGCCGCGCCGCGCGGCAGCCGCGCCCGCACGTAGCTGCCGGTGCCGGACGACTCGGAGACCTGCGAGAGACACTCGGGGAGCGCCGAGAGCGCCCACGGCGCATCTCCGTGCAACGCCGCACTCGCTTCCTGCGCTGTGGTGCCGGTGCCGCCGGCCTTCGCTCGCACGTGCGCGTACGCGCTGCCGATCTTGATGCGTATGAGGTCGCGGTTCGCCCATGCGGTCCCCAGCACGGCAACGCCGACGACGATGACGGTCGAGAGAATTAAGTATCTAACCACATCCGCGCGGCGCCCACCGAATAATCGCCCATGCCGTAATAAACATCGAAGGTACGCTCCCCGAGATCCGGCCGCGGATCGATGCCGGTCGGGAAGACGACGTTATCCACGACGCCGCGGCGCTCGCGCCGCGATTCGGGTACCATGATCGGTTGCGGCGACCGGTACAGCACGCGGTCCGGACGCTCGAGATCTTGAATCACGATGCCCGCGCTGTAGCGCAAGAACGGCTTGCGCGCGCCGTCGCTGACGACGTCGACGCCGTGGAAGATCGCCATCCACGCGTCACGGCCGTTCAACGGAATGCGCACCGGGGGGGTGCCGGCGCCGATCTTGATCGATCCCCATTGCGCGTCCGGCGAGAGCACTTGTACGCTTTCGCCGACGTTGCACAGCTTGCTGCGGTCCTTCAGCGCGGGGGCGAGCGGAACGTAGGCGATTCGAATGGACTCGCGATCTTCGAACGGCATGCGTTCGATCATCGGCACCGCGGCGCGTCCGTCGACGCTGGACAGATGCAACATCGGGCGATGATAGAATGCCAGACAGCGTCGGCCCTTCGGCGACAGGACCGGTTCGGGGAAGAACGCCGCGTCCTTGTCGTCGCCGGTAAGCGTTGCCGCTCCTTGGAAGGAAACGGGGCCGAGCCGCTCCCAGTGACGCGCGTCGCGCGATAGCGCGATCGCGATGCGAGGGCCGTCGGGACCGACGGCCGTGTATGCCATCACGTACGATTCCAACGCGGCAACGTACGTAACGCGCGGGTCTTCGCAGCCGTATCCGGGTCGCGGCCGTAATTCGTATGGCGCTTCGGGCTGCAGTGCAAATCCGAGGCGCTCGACCTCAAAGCCGCGATCGGCGCTCCGCGTGCGAACGATCCCGATGCGCGAGACGTTGTCTTCGGCGACGCACCGCGGGTAGAGCAGCAGCTCGCCCGACGGCGCGCGCGCGGCGCCTGGATTCAAGATGCCGCCGGACTCCGCCGAATCTCCGTCTGGTTCGAGCACGACGCCCAACCGTTGCACGCGCACGTCGATATCGACGGGCAGAGCCGCTTTGCGGGGACTAATCATGGCAGATAGGTTGACGTGATCGACTCGTTGCTGGGAGTGACGACCTCGACGCGCACGCCGCGCCGATAGACACGATTCGGAACGATCCAGAGCGTGAACGAGCGATAGGCCGGCGCGGGTTCGCCGCCGTCGGCCGGCGCCTGTTCGAACGCGACGACCCGCACGCGATCGGGCGTGGCGCGGATCGACTCGACGATCTGTTTGTAGCCGGTGCGTTCGTGCGGGCCCATCAGCAATACAACGCCGAACTCGCTCCGGAAGTGCACCGGCGCGTGAATTCCCAGCTTGCCCAGGGCTTCCGCATCGCGTACTATAAGGATTTGGTTCCCTCCAAGAACGGTGGTCGTGCCAACTGCTAGGGTATTTACGCGGACTTCGCGACATCCGACCAGCAAGATGAGCCCTACGGCTAGACCTGCCAGGGCCGACCAGCGCTTCACGGCCGTCCGCTTCGCCCGCCCCGACCGGCGGCCTCCTGGCGCACCAAATTTTTTGTCCTCAAATGTCGTTGCCCGAGCGGCCGCGGCGAAGGTACGCTAAAGGGCGATGAAACAGCTCCTGCGCTTGGCGTTGGCCGCAGACATCGCGGCGTTGATGACCATCGTGTTGGGGAGCTGGACGCGCATCAACGGCGCCGGTCTCACGTGTCCCGATTGGCCGCTCTGCCGCGGTCGCCTCGTGCCCTCCATGACCGACGGCACGCTCTGGGAGTGGACGCATCGCCTGCTTGCGTTCGCGGTCGCCCCGCTCGTCGTGGCCCTCGTCGTCGCCGCGTGGCGCAATCGCGATCGTCCCTTCATCGGTCCCACGCTCGGCGTCATCGTCGCGCTATTTCTCGTGCAGGTCTTCCTCGGCGCGGAAACCGTGCGCCTCGCCAACACGCCGATCTCCGTCGTGCTGCACTGGGCGACGGCGATGGCGTTGATCGCCGCGCTGTCGGCGATGGCCGTCTTCTCGGCCGCCTCCGGCGACGCGCAGCGTAGCCGAGCGGCGCGCGGACTCTCCGCCGACGTCTTCGTCGTCGGCGCGACGGCTATCGTCGCCTTCATCACGATGTGCGTCGGCGCGTACGTGAGCTCCAGCGGCGCCGGACTCGCGTGTCTTTCGATTCCGGACTGCGCGGGGAACGTCGTGGTCTATACGTCGGGACAGTTCGCGCAGATGCTGCATCGCATCGCCGCAGCCGCCACGCTGATCGGCGCCACCGGTTCGCTTGCGCTCGTCGTGGCGCACGCCGCTTCGCTGCGGCTTCGCGCGACGGTCGCGCTCGGTGTCGCCCTCGTCGCGGTTCAGGTGTTGTTGGGGCTGCTCAACGTCGCGCTGCGACTGCCCACCGAGCTGCGCGAGGCGCACGCCGTCAACGCAGCGTTCGTCTTCCTGACGTTCTTCGTGGCGGCCATCTTCGCGGCTCTCGACGCCGAGAGGTCCGCCGTCGTACGGCGGCTTCCCGAAGGCGCCCCGCAGCGATGACCGCGTTCGCACGCCTCGGAGATTATTACGAGCTCTCCAAGCCGCGCATCATCGCTCTGCTGCTCGTCACGACCGCGGCGGCGATGGTGATGGCCGCGCGCGGCGTGCCGCACCTCGCATTGCTCTTCTGGACGCTGCTCGCGGGCGCCCTGGCGGCCGCGTCCGCCGGCGCGCTGAACTGCGTGTGGGACGCCGACATCGATCGCGTCATG
Source organism: Vulcanimicrobiota bacterium (assembly GCA_963723485.1). GTDB lineage: Bacteria > Vulcanimicrobiota > Vulcanimicrobiia > Vulcanimicrobiales > Vulcanimicrobiaceae > Cybelea. The sequence goes on from CAVRQS010000004.1 coordinate 297,543, forward strand.
AAGCGCACGCGGTTGCGTCCGATTCCGGCCGGGCGGATTTCGCGCCGCGATGCGACCATCTTTGCGCTGCTCGCGTGCGCCGCATCGTTTGCGATCTTCTATCTGCTCGTCACTCCGCTCGCGGCGTGGCTCTCGCTCGCCGGGAATGTCTACTACGTGGGCGTCTACACGATGTGGCTCAAGCGCATCACGCCGCTCAACATCGTCGTTGGGGGCGCCGCAGGCTCGGTGCCGCCGCTCGTCGGCTGGGCAGCGGTCACGCACACTGTCGGGGGCCCGGCGCTGGGGCTTTTCGCTCTGATCTTTCTTTGGACTCCGCCGCACTTCTGGTCGCTCGCGCTCACGACCGAGACCGACTACGGCAGGGCCGGAATCCCCATGCTGCCCAACGTCTGCGGCACCGAACGCACGAAGCGCGAGATCGTCTACTACAGCCTACTGCTGGTCGCGGCATCGCTGGCACTCTATCCGCTGCACGTGATGGGTGCGTTCTATTTCGCCGCCGCCGCGGTGCTGGGCGGCATCTTCGTGCTCGACGCGCTGCGCACGTGGCGCGAACAGAGCGGGACGCTGCAGGCGCGCAAGCTCTTTCGCTACTCGCTCGTCTATCTCGCGCTGATGTGCGCCGTGATGGTGATCGACCGCATCGTGTCGTGAACCGGCTGCTCTGGACGCTCGGGCTCGGGGTCTTCGCCGGAGCGCTCGATCTCAGCGTGCTGTCGCCCGCGCTGCCCGCGCTCGGCCGCGACTTTTCGGTGCAGACCGGCGATCTCGCGTGGGTCTTCACGCTCTACCTTCTCGTCACGGTCGTTTCGATCGCGATCGCGAGCACGCTCGCCGACCGCTACGGCCGTCGTCCGGTCTACGTCGCGTGCGTCGCCGTCTTCGCCGCCGGCAGCATCCTCGCGATCGCGGCCCCGAGCTACGCCGTCTTCCTCGCCGCGCGCGCGATCCAGGCGCTGGGCGCGGGCGGAATCTTCCCGGTCGCGACGGCCACGATCGGCGACGTCGCTCCCGCAGGCCGTCGCGGCGCGGCGCTCGGAATGGTCGCGGCCACGTGGGGGCTGGCCGCCGTCATCGGCCCGAGTCTCGGCGGACTGATCACGCATTACGTCTCGTGGCGCTGGATCTTTGCGGCAAACGTTCCGCTCGCAATCGCGGTGATCGCGCTCGCGCTGCGCGACCTTCCGAGTGACGCGCCGCGGCGGCGCGGCCGCCTCGACGCCGTCGGGCTCGCGCTGCTGTGCGTCGGACTGCTGGCGGTGATGGACGGATTGATCGGAGCGCACCTCGTGATCGGCCTGCTGGGAGGCATCCTGCTCTCCGGCTTCGTCGTCTGGGAGACGCTGACGCCGTCGCCGATCGCACCGCTGCAGCTGCTGAGCCGCCCGCAGCTCGTCAGGACGTACGCGCTCGAGCTGATCATCGGCATCCTCGAAGGGTCGCTGTTTTTCATTCCGACCGTTCTGGTCGGCGCGCAGGGTCTGTCGTACGCCGCGGCCGGGTTCGTGGCGACGCTCGGCGCGCTGACGTTCGTGGTCGTGATTCCGGTGTCGGGACGCGCGCTCGACCGCATCGGGAGCCGCGACGTCTTGCTCGTCGGATCGGTGCTCACCGAACTAGGACTGGCGATCTTCGCGCTCGGCTTTTCCTCGCTCGCGTTGGCGCTGCTCGCGATGATCGTCGCGGGCGCGGGATTCGGCGCGCTCCTCGGCGCGCCGACACGCTACATCGTGACCAACGAGACGCCCGAGCGGGCGCGTGCCACCGCGGTGGGACTCCTCAGCCAGGCGTTAATCGTCGGTCAGATCCTCGGAAGCGCGATGGCCGGCAGCTTCTTCGCCACGGCGCACAGTGAGATCGCCGGCTATCGCCACGCGTATCTGGCCTTCTGCGGCATCGCCTTCGCGGCGCTGATTCTGGCGGCGATGCTCAAATCGCAGCGCGAGGAGCGCCGCCGTCCCATCGAAGAGGCAGCCGCCGGAGCGCTCTAGCGCGAAGCTCCCCCCTATGGCGACCCACGTGGTGGAGAACCAGGCTCCACCGCTCGAAAACTACAACGTCTTCGCTTCGGACCGCGCGCTCAACGACGCGATCGCTCGCTACGCCCCAGACGCCTCCACCGGCGAGATCGCGGCGCTCGGCGAACTCGCCGGACGGCCGGACGTCATCGCGCTCGGCTTTGAAGCCAATGCGCATCCCCCCGAGCTGCGTACGCACGATCGCTTCGGCAATCGCATCGACGAAGTGCGGTTCCATCCGGCGTGGCACGCTCTGCTGCGCCACGCGACGCGCGCCGGACTCCACGGGACGCCGTGGCAGGACGCGCAACCGTTCGCGCACCTGCGGCGCGCCGCCAAATTCTACGTGTGGGGCCAGGTCGAGTCGGGACACGGCTGCCCGATCTCGATGACGTACGCCGCGGTCCCGGTGCTGCGCGCACAGCCCGAGCTCTCGCACTGGGTGTCTGCACTCGCGCAGCCGGATTACGATCCGCGCCTCGTTCCGATCGCGGAGAAGTCTTCCGCGCTGTGCGGGATGGGCATGACCGAGAAACAAGGCGGCTCCGACGTACGCGCCAACACGACGCGGGCGGAGCCGGCGCAGACGCGCGGTCCCGGCCGCGAGTACCTTCTCACGGGGCACAAGTGGTTCTGCAGCGCGCCGATGAACGACGCATTTCTCGTGCTGGCGCAAGCGCCGGCGGGACTGTCGTGCTTTTTGGTGCCGCGCGTGCTGCCGGACGGAACGCGCAACGCATTCGCGATCGCGCGCCTGAAAGACAAACTCGGCAATCGCAGCAACGCGTCGGCCGAGGTGGAGTTCGACGCGACGGCGGGCTGGTTGATCGGCGACGAAGGCGAGGGAACGGCGCGCATCGTCGAGATGGTCAACTACACGCGGCTCGACTGCGCGATCGGATCGGCGGCGCTGATGCGCGCCGCCTTGACCGCGGCGATCCAGCACGCGACCTATCGCCGCACGTTCGGCAAGACGCTGATCGAACATCCGCTGATGCAGAACGTGCTGGCCGATCTCGCCCTCGAATCCGAGGCGGCGATGGCGCTCGTCGTGCGCATCGCCGGCGCCGTCGACGACTCCGCCCGCGCAAACGGTGTCGCACTGCGGCGCATCGGCACCGCGCTCGGCAAGTACTACGTGTGCAAGCGAGCGCCGGTCGTCGTTGGCGAGGCGCTGGAGTGCCTGGGTGGAAACGGCTACGTTGAGGAGTCAGTCATGCCGCGGCTATATCGTGAGGCGCCGCTGAACTCCATCTGGGAAGGATCGGGTAACATTAACGCGTTGGACGTCCTGCGCGTACTGCGCAAGCAGCCGGAGGCACTCGCTGCCTGGCGCGACGAGATCGCGCCGGCGATGCGCGATCCGTGCGTCGCCGCCGAGGCGAAACGGCTCGAGAAGGATCTGCGCGAGGCCGACCTCGGCGCGGCGCAGGCACGTTCGATCGCCGAACGCATGGCGCAGCTCTGGCAGGCGGCGCTGCTGCTGTCGTACGCACCGGTCGAGGTGAGCGACGCCTTCGTCGCGAGCAGGCTCCGCGGAGAATGGGGCCGCACGCTGGGGACTCTGCCGCGGAGCGTGGCGTTGCGGGCCATCGTGACGCGCGCAACTTGTCCTGAGCCGATGTCATCCTGAGCTTGTCGAAGGACGAAGGATGAACACGAACTCGCTGGCTCGCCGCGCGTGGACGAAAAAGGAACGCGCGGTCGTGTGGCGCGGGCTCACCGGCCGCTTCTCGCTCGCCATCGAGCCGCTGCTCGGCATGCTCTTCATGGGCCTGCTCACGTGGGGTATCGTGTATCGGGCGCAGCACGTGCCCTCCGACGCGACGCTGGTCAAGATCGCCTGGATCTTCGCCGTCGGCGCGATCGCCTTCGCCGGCTATTTCGTCGCCGTGCTCGTCGCGCCGGCCATTGCCTACCTGCAGACCTTTCGGCCCATCTATATTCTCGACGGCTACGTGCGTTATCGCGAGCCCGACGATCGCTCGCAGCCCGGCGCGTGCGGTTACGCCGCCGTGCTCTTTCCCGACCGTACCGTCGGGGGCGAATGGGAATGGCTCGGCAAGAAAAAGTTACCGAACACGACGATTCCGGCGCTCGTCGAATTCTCGGAGTACGCCGGCATTCATAAGATCGACGGCAGACCCACCGGGTTGCTGCCCGACGACGAGATTCCGCTGCTGGCGATCGGCATCGCGACCCGGCACGGCCGCCGCGCCGACCTGTAAGGGGTCCGGCGGGAGAAGCGCGTAAGGCCGCGACTCGGACGCTCGTCGCCCACATCCGTGTGGGCTCCTGCTCGGGGCGCTTTTCCGCAACACCAAAGGAGTACGACATCCTGTCTTTTGCGGAAAAGTCGCACGCCTCGCTGCGGCCTTACGCGCTTCTCCCGACGGTGTGGCTCCTAAACTACGGCGCCGGGTTGTTGATCGGGACGCGCAGCGTCGTGTTCGCCGGCCAGTGGTGGCCGTAGCCGGACATCAGACAGACGGACGCGCCGATGGCGAAGATGATCAGCACCCCGATCACGACGACGCGGTACAGCGCCGCCGGCACGCCGCGGCTCTCGGGGACCTCACTAAAGTCGAGATACTCGTCGTCGCGAACGATCATCGTGCCTTACGCTCCCTTCGGCACGAAGCCGATGACGTTGAGCCCGGCCAGCAGCGCCAGAATCGCGCCGAAGCCGAGCAGCAGCAGCATTAGCTTGAAGACCTGGTTCTCGACTCCGGTGGAGTGCCAATCCTTGTAGAGCGCGTAGAAGGCGACCACACCGACGATGATCCCCGCGAGGACCGCTCCAATCCGTTCTACGATCGCTGCGTTCATTTTACTCCTACAAAAGATAGAAAATCGAGAAGAGCACGACCCAAATCACGTCGACGAAGTGCCAGTAGAGCGTGCCGGCCGTGATCCCGAAGAACTTGCCGCGCGTGTACACCCCCGCGGCGGACTGGAGCACCAGCACGGTCAGGTAGCAGACGCCGATGAACACGTGCAGCCCATGCATGCCGGTCAGCGTGAAGAACGACGCTCCGAAGATGCCGCTGCCCCACCACGTTACGTGCTCGCCGAAGATCAGGTGCGTGTACTCGTAGCCCTGTCCGCCGAGGAATCCCGCGCCGAGGACGATCGTCGCGAGCAGGAACCAAATGTAGCGCATGAAGTTCCCGTGCTTGAAGTTCTCAAGCGCGTAGTGCATCGTCGCGCCCGATCCAAAGAGCACGACGGAGTTCCAGGCCGCGAAGGCCACGTCGAGGCGCTGAATCCCGGGCGGCGGCCATCCCTGTCCGCTATTGCGCAGATACAGATAGGCGAAGATGAACGAGGAGAACAGCACGCAGTCGCTGACGAGGAAGAACAGGAAGCCCTGGAGCCGCAGCTCGCGGGTTTCGATGTAGAGCTGGTCGACGTTCCCGTGCGCGTCGAGCGGCAGCGATGCGGCCGTCATCAATGCGCCCCGGCAGCCACGGGCGGCGGCGAGTCGGTCAACTCCTCGTCGAGGCCCTTATACGGCAGCGGCTGACTGAAGTCGTACGGCAGTCCGTACACCGTCGGGACGTGCTTGAAGTTGTAGTAGTTCGGGGGCGACGGTATCTGCCACTCGAGCGTGCGCGCGCCCCAAGGATTCGGACCCGAGCGTTTGCCGTTGCGGATGCTCCAGATCACGTTGACGAAGAAGATCAGGATCGCGAACGTCATCAGGTACGAGGCGTACGACTCGAAACGATTCCAGAACGCGAACTGCGGATCGTACGTCGCAACCTCGCGCGGCATGCCCTCGATCCCGAGCCAGTGCATCGGCAAGAACGTCAGGTTGAATCCGATGAAGAACAGCCAGAAATGCAGCTTGCCGAGCCTCTCGTTCAACATGCGCCCCGACATCTTCGGGAACCAGTAGTACATGCCGGCGAACACCCCCATCAGGCTGCCGCCGACGAGAACGTAATGGAGGTGCGCGACGATGAAATAGGTGCCGTGCACGTGGAGATCGTACGGGATCGCGGCGAGGAAGATGCCGGTGATGCCGCCGATCGTGAACAGACCGACGAACCCGATCGCGAACAGCATCGCGGTCGTGTAGTGGATCTTGCCGCCCCACAGCGTAGCGGTCCACGAGAATATCTTGATGCCCGTCGGCACGCCGATCACGAAGGTGATGATCATGAAGGGCAGCTGCAAGAACGGCGCGAGCCCCGACGTGAACATGTGATGCGCCCAGACCATGAAGCCCGTCAGCGCGATCGCCATCGAGGAGAACGCGATTAGCTTGTAGCCGAAGATGGGCTTGCGCGAGAACGTCGGCAGCACCTCGGAGATGATGCCGAACGCCGGCAGGACCATGATGTACACGGCCGGATGCGAGTAGAACCAGAACATGTGCTGCCACATTACCGGACTGCCGCCCTTGGTCGGATCGAAGAACGGCACGCCGAACACGCGGTTGATGAACAGCGCCGCGAGCGCGGCGGCGAGCGCCGTGGTGGCGATCATCAGCAGCGGTGCCGTGGCGAACTGACCCCACACGAACAGCGGCATGCGCGTGAACGTCATCCCGGGCGCGCGCATCTTGAGGATCGTGACGAGGAAGTTCAGGCCCGTCATCGTCGAGCTGACGCCCACGAGGAAGATCGCCGCGGCCCACATCGACGTCCCCGCGGCTCCCTGCAGCGAGACCGGCGGATATTCCATCCAACCCGCGGTCGGAGCGCCCATCAGGAACGACGAGAACAGCATCAGCCCCGAGACCGGGAAGATCCAGAAGCTCAGCATGTTGAGCCACGGGAACGCGACGTCGCGGGCGCCGATCTGCAAGGGGAAGACGAGGTTGCCGAAGCCGCCGGTCAGCAGCGGGATGATCACGAGCCACACCATCGTGCTGCCGTGGACGCTGTAGATCTCGTTGTAGGTATCGGCAGCGACGAAACCGCCGCTTGGATTGAGCAGCTGCGTGCGGATGGCCTCGGCCAGCAAGCCGGCCAGCATCATGAACACGAACGCCGTGACGATGTACTGGATGCCGATGATCTTGTGATCGAGCGAGAAAACGTATCGCCGGACGAAGCCTTGAGGCTCCGGGTGTATGTGGTCGGCGATCCCGCCGGGGTGTACCGCTGCTGCTACTGCCATAAGTCTTTCGATTCTATCATTTCAGTGAGTCGAGGAATGCGACCAAATTCGCGATGTCCTGGGAGGACAGCCCGTTGGCGGTTGCGTTCGGCATCGTACCCATGCTGCCGGTGTAGCCGTTCTGCAGGATGGCGGCGACGTTCTGCGGCGTCGCGGTCTGGCCGTTGACCAGGTTGGGATGCGCGGGGTCGTGCAAAACGCCCTTGAGGCCCGGCCCGACGAGCTTCTCGTCGAACGGTGCGAGCTTGTGACACGCCGAGCACTTCTGCGAAAACAGCTGCTGGCCGGCCGTCGCGTTGCCGCCTTGAAGGGATACCGCCTGGCCGCCCGCGGCCGGCAGCGCGTTACTCGCGCGCGCGTTTTTTGCTTGCCAGCTCTTGTACCACTTGTCGAACGCCGGCTTCTCCTCGATCACCAGCGCCTGCTTGTCCATCTCGCTGTGCAGGACGCCGCAGAACTGCGTGCAGATGATCCGGTACCGCCCGTCCAGCCGCGGCGTGAACCGAATCGTCGTGACGAGGCCCGGCACCGTGTCGTTCTTGAGGCGCATCGCCGGAACCCAAAATCCGTGGATCACGTCCGCCGACGTCAGGTTCAGCGTCACCGGCACGCCGCGCGGTAGGTGCATCTCGTCCGTCACCTCGCCGTTGATCTGCGGATAGCGAAACGAGAAGTAGAACTGGTGGCCGATTGCCTCGACCACGAGGCCGTTCTCGGGCTCCAGCATGATCTCGTACCAGATGCGGACGCTGACGACCGAGAGCAGCACGACGAAGAGCGAGGGGATCAGCGTCCACCAGAACTCGAGCTTGTTGTTGTCGTGGATCTGGACGCCGATCGCGTCGGGCGCATCCGTCGCCTTGGCGCGATACGCGATGCTGAAATACAGCAGATAACCGGCGACGAAGATATAGAGTGCGCTGCCCGTGGCGGCCATGAAGCGGAAGAGCGTGTCAACTTGCCGGGCGGTGACGATCGCCGCCGGCAGATACTTCTCGAGCGGAAACGCGTACCAGAAGACGATCGCGCCCACGGCGAGGATGCCGAGGATCGTCGTGACCGTCCAAAAGCCCCGGCCGAGCCGGACGGGCCGAACCGTGTTCTCAACCAAAAGAAAGCTCTCTCTCCCGATCTACTATAGAAGCCCGAGGCGTAGCGCGCATCGACTAAACGGGCTCTTAAGAGACTTTGTCGGAGGCCCCTGCAAACTCCCGGACCAGCCAATCGACGTTGGTAATCGCGGTTCCGACCACCACCGCGTCGGCTCCGGCATCGAGCGCCGCGCGCACCTGCTCCGGCGAACGGATCCCTCCCTCACAGATCGTGAACCCCTCGTGGCGCACGAGCTCGCGCAAGAGATCGAGCGCCGGCAGCGGCACGCCCGTGGTGTCGGCGGTGTACCCGCACAGCGTCGTTGCTACGGCGTCCGCACCGGCGCTGCGCGCCGCCAGCGCGTCGGCCGCAGTCGCACAGTCGGCCAGCGCTAAGCGGCCGGCCGCATGAATCGCGCCGATCATGTCGGGAAGCTCCACGCCGTCCGGCCGGCGGCGTCGGGTCGCGTCGAACGCCACGATCTCAGCGCCGCCGGCTATGACCGAGCGAACCTCCTCGAGCGTCGGCGTGATGTAGGGTTCGAAGCCTGGGTACTCGCGCTTGATCAGGCCGATGACGGGCAAAGCGACGCTCGCGCGCACCGCCTGCAAGTCATCCGAGCCGGCGACGCGCACCGCGGCGGCGCCGCCCTCCTGCGCCGCCCGCGCCATCGCCGCGATGACATGCGGATCGTCGAGCGCCGAGCCGCGCCACGCCTGAACCGAGACGATCAGGCCGCCGCGCAGGCTCTCCAGCAGGCTCATTGCGTCAGCCGTTCCGGTTCAAGGCCAAGCTCGCGATACGCGAGCAGCAACGCTCCCGCGGCGGGCTCGTAGAGAGCCTCGACGACTTCTGCATCCGCGAACTGCATACGAATTCGATCGCCGACGCGGTCGCGAAACCGCGCATCGCGAAAGACGCCGCCCGAGAGCGCAACGCGGGCGACGCCGCCGGCGTCGATCGCGCGACATGCCAGCTGCGCGAGGCGATCCGCACCGCAGTCGGCGATCGCGCGGAAGCGCTCGAAGCGCAACGCGACTGGGGCGAATGCGGCGAGCCGGTCGCGCGATATCTCGCAGTGATAGAATCGCCGGCCTACGTCGCGCAGCGTCGGCGCCTCGAAGAAGTCGCACGCGGCGCGAGTCTCCCGGGACGCCGCCGCGTCGCCGTCGTCTTGCGCGCGCATCAGATCCGCGAGCGCGTCGCGCGCGATGCGAAACGCGCTGCCCTCGTCACCGAACAGAAATCCCCAGCCGCCGAAGATGCGGGCTCCGCCGTCGCGATCGCGCGTGTACGCCACCGACCCGGTGCCCGCGATCACCACGACGCCGCTGCGTCCCGCCAGCGCTCCGGCGTGCGCGATCGGCGAGTCGTGCAGCAACACGACGCGATTCGCCGGCAGCTCCGGCGGCCGGCCGTACACGCGTCCGTTGTAACCGCTGATGCCGGCGACTACTGCGTCGCAGCGCGTACCGCTCGGCAGTCCGGCGCGCTCGAGCGCGTCGTTAAGCGCAAGGCGCAGCGCGTCGCGCAGTCGCGTCGATTCCGGTCCGGCTCCGATCTCGTCGGAGGGCCCGCCGATACCGCGACCGAGGATGCGTCCGTGCTCGTCCCCGACGACGGCGACGGTCGAGCTCTGGCCCCCGTCGATACCCGAGACCAGCATCGTCACACCGGACGCTCGAGCAGCGCGCGAGCGAATGCGTTCGCCGCCGATTCGCGCGCGCTGCGATCGCACGATCGCGGAACCTCCCGCATGGCCTCGCGGTGGTGATAGAGCTCGTGGCCGACGGCGAGCGCGACGAACTCGCCGAGCTGCGTTTCCGCCAGGCGCGACGCCACGGCGAGGTTGAGCCGAATCTCCGGGACCGACGGATCGTATTCCGAGCGAAGCTCCGCGTCGCCCCAGTCGCCGAGCTCCGCAAAGCGCACCGCTACGCCGTAGGAGCGCGCGAGCGCGAGCGCCGCGGTCACAGCGGAACTCCGTCGCCGATCAGCCGCGCGCGCAGGTCGCCGCCGTCGATGTTTCCGACGAAGGTTGCGCGCTCGCATGCCAGCGCCGCCGCCGTTCCCGCGGCCTGGCCGAGCGTCATGACGGTCGGCGTGAGCCGCGTCGAGGCGAGCGCCTCGTGCGTCGTCGAAATGCAGCGGCCCGCCACGAGCAGCTGCTCGCGGTTCGCTGGGAGCAGGCAGCGATACGGGATCTCGTAGCTCTCGCCCGGTGCGAGCCGGTGCGTGGCCGTTCCGCTGCCGCTGGGATTGTGGAGATCGATCGGATAGGCGCTGCGCGCGACGGCATCGTCGAACTTTCGTCCCTGCAGCACGTCGTCGCGCGTCAGCGTGTAGCGGCCGACGATGCGCCGCGACTCGCGGATGCCGACCTGGGTGCCGGTCGCCGCGATGCGCGCGTTTTGGAACCCTGGAACGCGGCTGCGAAAAAAATCGAGCAGCTGCATCGCCTGGAGCCGCGACTCGACCTCCGCTCGCGTTAGATCGTCGGGATCGAGCGGATCGACGTCGACGACGCGCGTCATGTTGACGGTGACCTCATCCGGATACGGAGAGATGAAGAACGACACGAGCTCGCGCGGCACGTCGACGAGTCCGTCTTCTCGCGCGCGCTGCCACAGGGAATAGAGTCCCGCGACGGCCGTGAGGGCCGGAGCCGTGATCCGCTCCCCATCGAGCGAGCTGCGTATTTCATCGGGATGCTCGCGCAGGTACGCGGCCAGCTCGGCCATGTCGACGTGGCTGACGCGAAAGATCAGCGTGGCGGGCTGCACGCGACCCCGCTCGTCGCCCTGCTGCGTCGGAACGCCCGCCGAGTCCGCGACCAGCGCATCGGCAGTCGCGTCGATGACGACCGGCGCGCGATAATCGCGCGGGCCGCCGATCGTCGCGAACGTCGCTCCGGTCACGCGCTCGCCCTCGACCAGCGCCGAAAGGAAGTAGGCGTGGAGCAGCAGCGACACGCCGGCCTCGCGCATCATCTCGAAGAGCAGCGCCTTGTGAACCTCCGGATCGAATGGCGTAATCGTCGCCACGTAGTCCGAGGAGTCGGGAAGGTGCCCGGGAGAGGCGCCCTTGCGCATCAGGCGATCGACCATTTCCTGCGCTATGCCGCCGACGATGCGCTCGTTCCCGGAATGAAACGTCATCCAGGGCCCGACCATCGCCGCGGTCGCGGTGCCGCCGAGAAAGCCGTAGCGCTCAACGAGCAGCGTTCGCGCGCCGTGGCGCGCTGCCGCAAGCGCGGCGGCGCAACCGGCATTGCCGCCGCCGACGACGAGCACGTCCATGCGCCGCGTTTCGTCGCCGCGCGCAGCAGGCCATTTCCACGCGCTCCACAATAACCGCACATGCAAGTTCCTATTGCGTCTCAGGAACGCAATTGGGCGATGGCCGCGCACCTCAGCGCGCTCGTCGCCGTGGCAGGTCTGCCCTTCGGCCACGTGCTCGGCCCCCTCATCGTCTATCTCGTCAAAGGCCACGAATCGGAGTTCGTCGGCGAGCACGCGAGGGCGTCGCTGAACTATCAGATCACGATCTCGATTCTCTGCATCGTGGCGATCCTCGTCGGCGTCGCCCTGAGCCTGGGTTTCCTCGTGAACTCGGCGGCCGACAACACAACCGCCGGGCCCGCAATCGGCTTTGGAGTGCTGTGGATCGCGATCGGCATCGCGGCCGTTCTTTTGCTCCTGTTCTCGCTCATCTTCATTATCCTGGGAACGGTCGCGGCGAACGAAGGCCGCCCGTACACGTACCCCTTCGCCATCCGCTTCTTGCGTTAGGAACCGCCGATGTTGATGCAACGAGTCAAGCCCCTCGCACGAATTCTCGCGGAGGGAAGCGACGAGCAGCACGGCCTGAAGCGCTCGCTCGGACCGTGGGCGCTCACCGCGATGGGCATCGGTGCGATCATCGGCACCGGCATCTTCGTGCTGACCGGCGTCGCTTCGGCGACGCGCGCAGGTCCGTCCCTGACGATCTCGTTCGTCGTGGCCGGCATCGTGAGCGCGCTGGCGGCACTCTGCTATGCCGAGGTCTCGAGCAAAGTTCCGATATCCGGCAGCGCGTATACTTATACGTATGCGACGATGGGCGAATTCCTCGCTTGGATCGTCGGGTGGGGTCTGGTCCTCGAATACGCGCTCGGCGCGTCGACCGTCAGCGTCGGATGGTCGGGTTATTTCACCTTCATTCTGCACACGCTGTTCAATTGGAACATCCCGCAAGCCTGGCAGCATAGCCATTGGGACGCCACTCCAGGGATCGCGAACCTTCCGGCGGCCGGCATCATCTTCTTGATCACGGCGCTGCTCGTACGCGGAACGAAAGAATCCGGCTCGGTGAACGCCGTGATCGTCGCGATTAAGTTGGCCGTCGTGCTCTTCTTCATCGCGATCGGACTCGGCCACATCAATCCAGCGAACTATCACCTTCCGCCCGGACCGCAAACCGGCCTCGGCGGCTACTTCCCGTTCGGGATCGCCGGGATGCTCGGCGGCGCGTCGTTCATCTTCTTCGCCTACATCGGCTTCGACGCGGTCTCGACGACCGCCGAAGAGGCGCGGAACCCTGCAAAGGATCTGCCCTTCGGCATCATCATGAGCTTGATCGTCTGCACGATCCTTTACATCGTCGTCGTTGCGATCCTCAACGGCATGGTGCCGTTTAATACGCTCAACGTGAACTTCCCGGTCGCATACGCGGTCGATAGCGTAGGGCTCGCGTGGGCAGGCGTGGTCATTTCGTTCGGCGCGATCGCCGGACTGACGACCGTGTTGCTCGTGATGATGTACGGCCAGACGCGAATCTTTTACGCGATGGCGCGCGACGGATTGATTCCGCCGCTGTTCGTGAAACTGCATCCGACGTTCCGGACGCCGTGGATGTCGCAGATCCTGTTCGGCGTGCTCATCGCCGCCGCCGGCGCGTTTTTCCCGATCAGCATCCTGGGATCGCTGACGAACATGGGAACGCTCGCGGCATTCGTGCTCGTCTCGGTCGCGGTCCCGGTCCTTCGCACGCGTCATCCCGAGTTGAAGGGTGCGTTCACGCTCCCGTTCGGGCCGTATATCATTCCAATCCTGTCGGCGATTACCGCGCTGTTCCTGATCTACTTCCTGCGGCAGGGCAACCCGCTGGTGTGGGGCTTCTTCCCGCTCGTTTGGCTAGGGTTCGTGATCTGGTTTGCCGCCGGCCTAATCTTCTATTTCTCGTATGGGCGCCAGAAGAGCACCGTCGCGCTCGAACAAACCGAAGGTTTAGCCGTCACGCAGCCACGTGTAAATTAATAACGACATGAGCAGGGAAAATCGCAAAGAGAACCTTCGCGAGGAGGTCACCGGCGCCGACGACACCGGGATGATCGCCAACGAAGAGTTCATCACCGCCGCCGGAACGCAACCGGTCGTTCCTCACGAGGACTTCCATGCCGCGCTTCCGGCCGGCCATCCCGGTCATGCGGAGATCGACGGGCTGCGTGCCGAGATGGGTTCGCAATCGCCCGATCGCCGTAAGATCGAGGAGCACGCCGAGCGTCTTCGCGGAATTCCGGAGCTGGAGGCGGCGTTCCTGAGCTGGTGGGAGAGGCCGGCGGTGCAACGCTTCATCGCCGACCTCGGCCAGATCGGCACGTAGAGCCGGCTCGTCGTCGCTATGCGGAACGCGCGACGAGGAGCAGCACGACGGAGTCGCCGGGTTTGCAGCCTTCCGTCTCCTCCGCCGCGAGGGCGGCCCCCTGGTCGGCGCTGGTAAGCCCCTCAAACGCCGCGATGCGCGCGCCGCGCAGGACGTAGAGCGCCGGTAAGGCCCGGCCCACGTCGCCGAAGTCCGTCGCGCTCTCGATCGCGCCGCGAACGCGGGCTTCGATCTCGCCGGCGGTCGTGCGTACGAGCTTGGGATCGCGCAGGGCCAGCCGCACGGCCCCGCGTTGGTCGACCACGCGCAGGTCCCGTACCGAGCGTGTGGGGCCGAACCGGCTCCGGTGCACGATCGTGCGCGTGTAGCCGCTCAATGCCTCGGTCAGGTCGAGCGATTCGAGCAGCGCCTCGTCACACGCGAGCGACTCGGCGGCGGCGAACCGGCGCTCGTCCTCACTGGACGCGCCGCGGGCCGTGGAATCCGCGAGCGCGGTGGCGCCCGACGCCGCAGCGGTCACGCGGCTGCGCTGCGTATCGATCTCTACCTCCACCTCTACGGAATCCGGCGACGCCCCGGCGGCGATCACGCGGTCCGCCGCCTCGCGCCGGATGGCGGCGATCTCGCGCGGCGTCGGCGCGAAGATCGTGCGCTCGACGACGTCGCGCACGAGTGCCAGCGCGACGCCCACGGGCGCGATCACTTCGGCGTCGCGCGCGATCCGATGGGGAAGTTTCATCGCCTCCGCGAGCGCCGGCACGAGCGCGCCCGCGCCGCCGCCTCCACCGACAATCGTGAGGCGCTGCGGCTCGAACGCGTACTCGGCGATCAGCCCATCGATCGCGCGGCGCAACTTCTCGACCGCGAGCGCGAGCGCGTCGCCCGCGAGCTCCTCGCCGCTTCCACCGATATGCTGAGCGAGAAGACCAAAGGCGCGCTTAGCGCTCTCCGCGTTTCCGCGCGCGAATGCTCCCGCGGGGATCTTGTCCAACAGGTTCGCCGCACACGTCGTCGTGAGCGCGACGCGCGATCCGTCGCGCGTGACGAGCACGGCGTAGTCGGCGCGGTCTTGCGCCAGCGGCGCGATGAGCTCGATTCGCGCGCCCTCGAGCGCATCCGGCGCGACGAACGACGCGTACGCGCAGCCGGCGATGTGCGCGCTGCGCGGCCCGACGTCGCGCACGCCTTTGCCGCCGATGCGCAGCATGCTGCCGCCGCCGATCCCGATCGTGCGCACGTCGAGCGTGCGCAGCATTGTGCGGTGGCCGCCGATGCGCGCCGGGCGCATCTGCGGGCGGCCCGCGCGAATCGCCGAGCAGTCCGAGCTCGTCCCGCCCACCTCCACGAAGACGCCTTCGCTCAGGCGCTCGTAGAGCAGCGCGCCCGCAATGCCTGCAGCAGGTCCCGAGAGCAGCGTCAGGATCGGACGCCGCTCCATCTCACCCACGTCCATGACGCCGCCGTCGCTGCGCATCACCATCAGCGGTGCGGGTATCGCGGCGCGATCGACGGCATCCGCCGTCATCCGCGCCGTGCGGATCATCTTGGGAAGGATTGCGGCGTTGAGTGCCGCCGTGCGCGTTCGCGCGCGCAGACCGTACGCGCTGCTCACGTCGTGTCCGCTCGTCGCATCGGCGCCGCGCTCGCGCGCGATCGCTACGGCGCGGCTTTCGTAGTGCGGCCGATCGACGCCGAAGCTCTGGGTCGCGGCGATCGCGGTCGCGCCGCACGAGATCAAGCGGTCGATGCCTTCGCGCATCGCCCGCTCGTCGCCGGCGGGTGCGAATGCGAACGCGGGCGCGAACCGCGCGTCCGAGCCGAGCGGCAGCGCGCCGAAGCGCATCTGCCGCCGCGAGAGCCATGCCAAACCGTCTACTAGGCCGAGGACGCCGACCGGCGCGAGGTCGCCCTCGAGCAACGCGTTGGTGGCCTCCGTCGTCGAGTGCGCGATAAACGCGACGCTGCCCGAGTCGATGCCCGATTCCCGCAGCAGCCGCTCGATGGCCGCGACGATGCCCGCGGCGACGCCCTCCTGAGCGGCGTGACTCGTCGGCACCTTCACCGCGGCGACGAGCTCGCGGGTCCCCGCATCGATTGCAACGACGTCGGTGAACGTGCCGCCGACATCGATGCCGACGCGCAACCGCCGCGCCCCGTTCATCGCGGCCACTCGGCGACGAGGACGTGCGTCACCGTCGCCAACTCCACGTGGCCGCCGCACTCGTGTCGCTCGAAGAGAGCGCGCAGATCGCGGCGCAGCGCATCGGCCGCTTCGCCCAAGTTCGGCAGATACGACGAGGAGGCCGCACGCCCGAGCAGCGCCTCGCGGTCGAGCCGCTGCCGCGAGTACGCCCGCGCATGCGTTACCGTCGCCCCGGGGAACTCGGCAAACGTCGCCAGCGCGCGGTCGCGCCGCGCCTCGGTGTCGTCGGTCGCGTAGGCGCGAACGATGTCGCCGTGCGCCTTGGTAAACGCATGCCGCTCATCGCGTTCGTATTGCAGCAAGACGGCGCGGCGTCGCGCGATGCGGCGGAATTCGCTCATTGCCGCGGACGTCGCAAACCAGTGGAAGGCCTGACAGGCGACCGCGGCGTCCACGCTGGCGCTGGCCAAGTGCGTGCGCTCCGCCGTGCCGTCGCGCCACTGTATGCGAGGATGCGGCTCGGCCTTGGCACGCATCTGCGCGCTGGGTTCGATCGCGATCACCCGGACGCCGCGCTCGGCGAAGAGCCGCGCGGAGATTCCGGTTCCGGCGCCGACGTCGGCGATCGTGATCGAGCGCGGGTCGCCTAGGCCCGCGAGCGCCACGTCGATGGCGGCGGTCGGATACGGCGGACGGAACGCCGCGTAGGCGTCCGCCCGCGAGCCGAAGCGCGTCGTTGAATCCATCAGCCGCGTGCCGGCAGCACGAACGGCGCGGCCAGCCGTATCTCGAAGGGACGTCCGGCGCGTTCCACCCCGAAGACGTGCGCCTTTCCGTCGTAGGCGCGCTGTTGCGCCTGATACGTGCCGTATTGCCACCAGTCCAGGCCATCGATCTTCTCGACGACGTCGCCGGAGCGCAGCCCGGCGCCGTAGGCGGGGCCGCCGGTGCGAACGTATGCGCGCAGGTTGCCGTCGCCGCTCGTGAATAAAGAGTAAAAGTACGTGGGCGGTGCGCCGGGCTGCGCGGCGACTCCGGTTTGAAAAAGGTTCGACGAGCGGATCGGCTCGGCGCTCGCCCAGGCTTTCATGCGCGCCACGCCCTGCAGCGCTAGGTCGCGCACCACGGCCTGCGGCGGCGGCGGCGCGACGACCTCGTGATCGTGCCACTCGTTGACGATCCAGCCGCCGCAGTCTTCGAGCCGCAAACCGACGTCCACGTCGTCGCCCTCGATCAGCGCGAACGTCGAGGTCGTAACCCAAACGTAAGCCGCGTATCGTTTCTGCGCACAGTCGCTTGCGTTGGGATCCTCGTGCAGCCGGAGCGCACGCCACGAGCCCCCGCCGAGCGCAACGGCGGCCGCATCGGCGGCCGCGCGCCCGAGCGGCGAACCGTCATCGTCGACGGCCACGACGCCACGTGCCTGTCGCGGGGCGTAGAATCCCGGAAGCGCCTCCTGCGCGCTCGCCGGGCGCACTGCGGAGGCAAACGCGCGCACGCCGAGGAGCGCGGGCGAGCCGAGCACCACCGCCAGCGTCGCTGCGATCGCGACACTCGTCTGATACGGCAGCGTGCGTTTCGTGATCGTATCGATCGGCACGCCGGTGAAGTTGGCGATCCAGACGTTGGCCGTGTTGGTCGGATCGCAGACGTTCTGCACTTGCACGACGGCCATGATCGCGGCGACGAGCACGATCGGGGGCAGTACGTGCGCCGTCAACAGCACGGTGAAGATGGCGATCCCGACGCCGAACGGGTTGAGCGGTCCTCGATACAGCACGAGCGGACTCGCCACGCCGAACAGGGCGACGTACGCGACCGGGTTGCGCAGCCAGCCGCCCGCCACGAGGGGGCGCAGCGCGTCGACGAACTGCGGCCGCTGCGTCGCGACGAGCAGCATGCCGATGCCCATGAACAGCAGCACGGCGGGCGCGACGTCTTCGAGGCCGCGAATCGCCGCCGTGACGAGCCGCTGCACTGCCCGGCCCGGACGCGTCACGACGGCACCGAAGATCGCGGCGACGATAAACGCCGTCGCCGCGTCGAAGCGAAACGCATAATACAGCAGCAGCGGCAGGACCGGCGTGAGCAGCGCGATAGCCGGAACCTGCGGCGCCTCGTCCGAAGGCGCCGCGACCGCCCACGTCGCGTAACCGCGCTCGCGCCGGAAAGAGACCGCCGCGTAGACCAGCAGAACCACCGTGTCGAGGATGGCCAGCACGATCGCGTACCGCACGAGCTGCTGCGGCTCGACTCCAAAGTACTTCGTGTAGAACGTCCAGTTGGCGATGTTGAAGATGAATCCGAGCGCGAAGCCCATGAGGAACGTCGTCGCGGCAATCGCGCGCGGAACGCCCGCCGTCATCATGATGGGCAACACGATCGATCCCACCATGATGATGCCGCCGAGCCCGGAGAGCGACGTGAAGAGCAAGGCAACGATCGCGCACAGTCCCAGCGTCAGCGCGAACGGCTGCTCTCCGCCGTACTCCGCCGCGAGATTGACGATCGTCCTCGCGATGCCGGTCTCGATCGTTACGCGGCCGAGCAGCGCGCCGAACACGACCGCCACGTACACCGGCGCTAGCGCTACCGCGCCGCCGGTGACGATGCCGCCGAGATTTCCCACCGGCACGCGGGCCGCCAGCGACATCGCAACCGCCATGCACGGAACGGCGACGAGGGCCGGCATCCAGCGCAGATACATCGCCAACGCGAAGAACGCGAAGACGAGTAGTATGAGGATACTCACCCTTCGGCTCCGCTCAGGGCGACACGGGGAAGGACGGAAGCCTCCTCGTGCGTTCGTACTGCGCGCCCGCACGAGAGAATGCATCGGCCAGATCGATGGCTTTTTGCGCCGCGAGATGATAGCGCTCGAGGTTGCTCGCGAGATGGCCGTCGCGGCTCTCGTAGCGCCACGCGCGCGCGTACAGCGGCGCGAGCTCCTCGTACGCATCGCGTAGCTCCCACATCCAATACTTGCACCATAACAGATCGCGTTCGGTCGCGTCGGGATCGGTCGCGGCGCGCGCGACCGCGTCGGCGTACATCGCCCGGACCTCCCTCCCGATCTGAACCTTGCGGCCGAGTGCGTCGTAGCGGCGCGCGGCGAGAAACATGACGAAGGCCGCGTTTGCGTGCAGCGGAGGCGCGGCAAAATAGAGCGATTGCTCGACGGATTCGGACGCGAGCCGAGCGGCGCGCACGTTTGCGGCAGAGACCTGGGCGTCGAGCGCCGCATCGAACGGACCGAACCAGAACAGGCCGTTCGTCTGCGCGGGCGACGCAAACGCGCCGGGCTCGAGCAGCGCGAGCGCGTCGCCGAGCTCGCGCACGCCTCGCGCGTAGCGCGGATCGTCCACGCCGAAGAACGCGCCGGGAAAGTCGGCGGCGAACCGATCGGGCGCGACGTCGCCGGCCTGCCACGCAGAAGCGGCGGCGTAAAGCACGGGATACCAGGTCGCCTCGTAGAGCGTTTCGCCATCGTCGTGCCAGACCGTCTGGAAGAGACCGAGCACGTGCGCGGACTTGCCCTCGCCGATGAACGTTCGCTCGTTGGCCAGCGCACGGTCGATGTTGGGAAAGATTTCGTTCCAGTTGCTCGCGCCCGGTGCGACCATCTGTTGGAGTCCGCCCGCTTCGATCGTTCGAATGTAGCGCTCGAAGCTGGCCTCGGCGCCGTAGTGCCAGTTCACCACGACGGCCATCGGCGGAATCAGCTTCAAGATGCCGGGATCGGCCTCGATTCCGTCGTCCCACAGCATGATCCGCGCACCCGATGGCGCGATCAGCCGATTCATCGCGACGATGTGGTCGGCATAGGCCTGCGAGCGCCCGCGCGCCGCCACGTAGCGCTGCGTCTGACCCAAGCCGAGCGTCGCCGTCTCGTCGGATCCGATGTGGAAGAACGGCGGGCTGCCGACAGCGGCGAGCTCCTGCGATACGATGCGCGCGAGATACTGCAGCGACTGCGGTACATTGGGCGACAGCAGGAACGCATGCGGCAGCTCGGCTGCGCCGGCGTATTGTTCCACGCGCAGCGTGTTGTGCATGTGCGCGAAGCTCTGCTGCTCGGGAATCAGCGCCACGTGAAACCGGCTCGCATAACCGGCCAGCGCGTGCAGCTGCGCCGGGGTGATGCCGTCCAGCGGCGCCGGCAACGGATCCGTCGGGCTGACGAACGCGTGCTCCATATATGGCGAGTAGCCGTTCATCTTAAAGGCCGCGATCGTTCGTATGCGCTCTTCGAAGTAGCGCATCGTCGGCAACGGTCCGCGCGAGACGTCGTCGGAAAGAATACGCCACTGCAGCGCGGGACGATCCTCGATGCGGACGCACGGCATCGTCCAGACGCCCCGGGTTTTTGCCGGCAGCTGCGCCAGCGTCATCGCGCCGTAGAAGGCGCCGCCCGAATCCGCGCTCCGGATCGTCGCGCGACCCGAACTCACGATTAGGCGATACGATTGCGGCGCGAGACTCGCGTCGCGCTCAACCGAGATCGCCGCGCCGCCGGCGATGCGAAGCCGTCCGATTCCCAGCGCGTCCCAGCGCTCGTCGATCTCCGTGCGCGCCGCCGGATCGAAGCCGGACGAGACGGAACGCGGAACGCTCGAGCCGTTCGGCGGGCACGGCAGATATTCGATCCGGGCGGGTCGAGGCACGAGGTGCAGCAGCGCCGCCGCAACCGCAAGCTCTACCGCCAAGGGCGGTTACGCGCTGGTTGGTGCGGCGCGCATCGCCGCGTCGCGACGGTCGAGTGTCGCAGACACGTCGTCGAGATAGCCCGCGAGAGAATCCGGCTCGACGGGCCGCGCCCGATCGGCGACCTCGACGGTCGCGGCGTCGACGGCCGCGACCGAGCCGTCCGCGTCCGCCGCGTGCGCTACCCCCACGACGCGATGCGTCGCGAACAGTTTTTGATCCGCGAAGCCGACGCGCAGCAGCAACGCGTCGATGCGCTGCTTCAACTCCGGCGAGATAGATCCGCAGCGAACGTCGAGGTCCGCCAGCGCTTCTCCCAGATAGGACCGCACGTACTCGTCGGAGCGCCTCCGCTCGAGGTCGCCGTCATAACCGGGAAAGCCCGCGATCCGCGCGCGCAACTGCTCCAACGAATCCATGAGCCACAGGTACGACGCGCGCATTCGAAGGGCCTCGAAGCGTCCGTGGGAAGATATCGAAGGTGAAGCAGACTCCGGCATGGCCGGCATATCTCGTCGCGGCCGCCTGTTTCGCGATCGCGTTGATCTCGTCGATCGCGAATATCTCGCTGATGGGCCAGCTCAAGCAGCAGCAAGTCGAGCTCGCGCACCTGTCCGCTCGCTCGAACGCGCTCGCGCGTGACCTGACCGTCGAGCGGACGGCGCTGTTCGACACGCTGGACACGCACGCGCGGCACTACGACATGGGCGAGGGAGAGCTGATCGCGCATGGAAGCCGGCTCTACCTCGCAGTGCACGCGATGCCGCAGCCGGCGCGCGGGAAGGTGTACCAGGCGTGGACGCTCGCCCGAGGCGCGACGCGCTTCGCGCCGTCGCCAACGTTTCTGCCCGACGCGCGCGGAGTCGCCCTCGTCGTGCTGGAGGCCGACGCCCGCACGACCTCCGAGGTCTCGGTCACGCTCGAACCCGACGGCGGCAGCCGAGAGCCCACCGAAAAGCCGCTGATGGACGTATCGCTCGGTTCGCCCTGAGGTTGATGCGCGCGGAACCGCTGTCTGAGGAGAACGAAGCCGAGGTCTTGCGCTACCTCGGCCGCTCGCCGTATCTCAACGTCTTCATCTCCCACCTCGTGTTGCACGATCCCCCGTCGCGCACGCGTGGCGACATCGTCGTCGCAACGGATGACGGCTACGTCACAGGCGTCGCCTATTTCGGACGCCAGCTGGCGATTGCGGCGGACCCGCCGGCATTGCCGTTATTCGCCGAGTATGCGCAGCGCCGCCGCGGAGAACGCATGATCATCGGCGCACGCGACACCGTGCGCGCCTTCTGGGGACTGGTGGCGAGTTGGCACCCGCGCCCGCGCTTGGTGCGCGATCGTCAACTCATCATGATGCTCGATCGAGCGCACTTGCTTCCGTACGAGCGGAGCACGACGGTCCGGCACGCGCGCGCCGAGGAGTCGGCCGCGGTGGCCGAGGGCTCGGCGCAGATGGTGCGTCAGGAGCTGGATTACGACCCGCGCCGCGGGTCGCCGGACTTTGCAACCGCGGTGCGCCGCATGATCGACCGCAAACTGTGGTGGGTCGGCGTCGCGGACGGGCAGATTTGCTTGTTCTGCAACATCGGACCGTGGTGCGGAAAGACGGTGCAGTTGCAAGGGATTTGGACTCCGCCGGCGCTGCGCGGCCGGGGGCTCGCGACCGCGTCGCTGGCCGCGATCTGCGATCGCCTGCTCGAGCACTCGCTGACGATCTCGCTCTACGTCAACGACTTCAACGATCGCGCGATCGCACTCTATCGGCGCGTCGGTTTCCGCCACGCCGGCGACTTCCAGACCATTCTGTTTTAGATCGTTCGAGTCAGCACGAAGACGACCGACGCGCCTTGCAGCACGTAGGCGTTGGGCAAGATCACCGGCTGCCCCGGCAGCGTGCCGTACGGCACGCCGCCCCCGACGATCGTAAACGGATTGCTGTAGACGTTGGTCAGGTTCGTTCCGTACAACCCGTATTCGAAACCGCCGTGGCGATACGCGAGGTGCGCGTCGAGCGTCGCGAACGGCGAGCGATTGAGCTCGTTGTACGCACCCTCGTAGTCGAGTCGCGCGCCGTAGGCGAGCCCGGCGGGCGGCGCGCGATCGATCGCTACATACGCCTTGTGCAGCGGCTGGCCGAGGCTCTGCTCGCCCGCCACGAGCGTGCCGTCTTGAATCGAGGGCGGGATCACGGTCAAGAACGAGCTGTCTACGTCCCACCCGGCGAGGACGTGCAAATCCTGGCCCAGCTCCTGGTCCGCGTGCACTTCGAGGCCGCGATAGATGCCGTTACCCGCGTTGACGGGATAGCTCAGCGGGCATGGCGTCGGGTTCCGCTTCGTCTGACAGTTCGGGATCGGCGTGACATTCAGCTGACTCGACGGAGAGCGGAGGTTGGTCTGATAGAGATCCATCGCGACGTGAAGTGGATGGTGCCGCAGCGTGACGATGTGCTCCGCGCCGAGGTCGAAGTCGGTGGCGCGATCCGGGCGAAGGTTGGGATTTCCGATGAAGATGATGCCGCCGACCGGAACGCGATCGGCAGGGGGCGGAACGACGAGCTCGGTGAGCTGCGGCGTCTGAAACGTCGTGCCGGCCGAGGCCCGCACCGCGGTGTTTCCCGTCGGCGTCCAGACCAGGCCTGCGCGCGGATCGAAGCTGGAGCCGAACGAGCTGAAATCGCTGTCGTAGAGCGCGAGCGAATAATGTATGTGGCTCGTGGGATCGGCCTCGTAACGGAGGACGCCCGAGCGCTGCGTCTGCGCGAGAGATATCACCTGAGTTGGAGGCGTCCGATCCGCGCCGACCGGCTCAACTTGCGCGACGATCTGCCCTTGAACGTAGTTCGTCGCGAGCGTCTCGGTTTCGACGTCGTACTTGAACGAGAGCAGGCTGTCGGAAAAGTGATGGTCGAGCTCGAGCCAATCGTCGCCGAGCAGGTCGCGCTGATTGTAGAGATACGGCAACGACGCTTCGCCAGGGCCGGAAACCGACTGCGACGAGAGCGTCGTCAGGTGGCTGAACTGCACGACGGTCGCAGGCGCGCCGTCGACGCTCGCGTTTCCGAGCGGCAGCTGCGCGTCGAGCCCGTAGTTGGCCTGATGCGCGCCGAGCCAGGTGCCGGCGAAGCTCTGGTACGTCCCCGGCGTCGCGGCTGAATCTGCCGGCGCGGCATCGTCGCCGCCGCCACCGGTGAAACCGGGAGGCGTGTACGTGGTCAGTAGCGCCGAGTCGTCTTTGACGACGGTCTGGTCGCGAAAGTTCAACTGCACGTAGCCGTACCCGTTCGGACCGCCCAGCTGGTAGCGCAGCTTCGTGAGTAATGAGTCTCCGTTCGAGTAGCTGCCGACGCTCTGCGGCGTCGGCGCGAGGATCGTCTGATTGACCGACCCCGACGACGTCGCGTTGTGCAGCGAGACGGCGTACCCCAAACGATCGTCCGTTCCGGTCGTCTGGAGCGTTTCGCCGAAGGTGCCGTACGAGCCGCCGAAGATGCGCATCAGCGAATGCGGCGTCGTCGTCGGCTGCAGGGTGATGATGTTGAGGCCGCCGCCGATTGTGTTCGGCCCGATCAGCGACGATGGAGAGATGCCGTACACCACCTGGACGTCTTGCAGCGCGGCCGGATCGAGCAACGAGAGATCGAGGTCGCCGGTGTTGCCGTTGTTCGCCTGATGTCCGTCGATGTCGACGAGCGTCTCCGTCGGGTCGGGACCGCGAACGGCGTACACGACGGTCGCGTTGCTTCCGCCGCCCAGCGGCAGTACCGGCGTCGTGGAGAGTTGGTTCCAGACCATCGAGGAGACGGAAGTCGTGCCCGCGGCCGCGGCAGCCTGCGCGTTCAGCGAGACGGTCGGAGCCGACGAGGTCGAGACCGTTTCGCCGGCCGATGCTCGCACCTGACCAATGACCGTGAGCGAGTTGGTCGTGGCGGGCGAGAGCACCAGCGCGAGCGTTCTATTCGCGGCGTCGAGCGTGACGGTGCGTTGCGACAAGGCTTGATAGCCGGGCGCGGCGGCTTGAAGGGAATACGTTCCCGGTGGGATGTCGTCGAATTTGAACTTGCCGCGTGCATCGCTGTGTGCGCGCTCGGCGAAGATCTGCGACGAGAGGGCGATCGACGCGCCGGCGATCGGGCTCCCATCGATCGCGTCGACGGTACCTTTTACGTCGATGGTGCTTTTCTGGCCGCGATCGCGGTCGTGGTCGTCGTTTGCGGACGCAACCGACGGCACCGCGAGTACGGCGAGGACGGCAGAGAGCGCGCACGCCGTGCGCGCGCATGCGATGAGGCTTCCCATGGAGTGCTCCCTGAAGCGGCGGTGAGTTTTAGTTGAAAGTTATGCGAACAGGAGCACGGGCGGTCCGCGCTTGCACAGACGCAGCGCGTTTGGCGCGCGCCGGCGGCGTGGCGCAATCCCGCGCGAGGCCAGCGTGTAAGCCGACGCGGGGACGCCGTCCGCCATCGCGCGGAGTAGCGTGACGATGATGATGACGATGGAGTCGCGATGCGAGATCAGCCAGCGCGCGATCGCATAGATGGCGACCGCGATGGCCGCCGCGCAGACGACGGTCGTGACGATGCCGAGCAGGATCGACCCGCCGAAGGCTTCGTTGAGCGCGAGCACCGGCGCACCGGCGAGGCGGCCGTCGAGCCACTCCATGGCCGGCACGAGCGCGACGCTGCCTGCGATCGCAGCGCCGACGAGCCCGAGAGCGTCGGACGGACGAATCACCGAAACGAGCACGCAGGAGCGATTGATGCGTGCGATCTCGCAGCAAATCCGCAGCCCGCGGGCGGCCAGCACGACCGCGAGAACCAGCGCGACGCCGCTGATCAGATCGCGCGAGCCGTGCGCGACGTGATCGTAGCTGTCGTTGGCCAGCGCGAAGTCGCCCACGACGTCGATCGCGACATGCGCCAGCGCGGCCCCCGCAGCGGCGGCGCACAACGCTAAAGAAACGAGGGTCCGAAACCCGACGGGCACGGCTCGCGCTTCGACGCTCGCCGTGCCCGTCCTACGCTGGTTGTTGAGCTAGATTGCTTTTTGTTAGTGCGACGGAGCAATCCACACGGTGCCGCCCGCCCACTTTACCTGAACCGGCACGCAGCTCGACGTCTGAGCGCCTGCATAGGTTACGTCGTTGTACAGACTGAGCACGTGGTTGATCGTCGCGCCGGGCGCGAACTCGCCGACGTCCTGCACGCGGCGGATATAGTGCTGCGACGCGTTGCGGTAGCCCACCACGAAGGTGACTTCGGCAGCGGTCTTCTTACCGAGGTTGACGTACACGATCCGCGTTCCGGACGCCATGTGGCTTAGCGGCTTCGGCTTGACGACGGTGCAGCTCTTGATGAGGATCGGAGCCGCGGCCTGCGCGGGCAACGTCGCCGCGATCGTCACCGCGATGGCCACCACGGTCAGCGAAGCCAAACGGCCTAGAGAAGTCATTACGTTTTACTCTCCTATAAGGAAAAAAGAAGTAAGCGGGAGGTGGCTTCCCGCGCTCGGCCGGCTTCTCCTTGCCGCGGCGGCGCGAGCGAGGGGCGCAAAGGCGTCGGCCTGCTCCGTCGCACGAGCGGCGCGAGTTCCAAACGGTGCGACGTCTTAGGAGGTTCCCAAACCCCTTCGGAAGGAGAACCAGTGCGGTGGCTGGTGGCTTTCTCACGCGGGCCGAATTCGAACGCGTAGTGGACGAAGCGATCGAGTCTCTTCCGAGGCGGTTCGGCGACCTCGTCGAGAACGTCGTGATCGCGGTCGAAGAAGAGCCGACCGCCGAAGACCTGGAGAGCGTCGACGACGATGCCGACGACGGCGCCGATGTCGAGCTGTTGGGCATCTACCGGGGCGTCGCGCTCACCGAGCGATCGCACGATATGCCGTTGATGCCCGACGAGATCGCCATCTTCCGCGGCCCGATCAATCGCGTCACGAACTCATGGAGCGACGCGGTGGAAGAGGTCCGCGAGACGGTAATGCACGAGCTCGGGCATTACTTCGGCCTCGATGACGACGAGTTGCCCTAGCCGCATCCGTCGTCGCGGTATGGCGGCGCGTGGGAAGACGATACCGATCGAATTCCGGCACACCCGAGCCGCTGTTTCAGCGGCCCTTCATCTTCTTACGGCAAAACGATCATGGCGATGAGCGTGAATATCCCAAGCGCGGCGATCAGTCCCGCAAAGAAGACCGACGTGGAGCGCGGCGACTGGCCGTACTCCTCTCGCAGAACCCGGATGCTCTGACGGTACTCTATCGTCGCGATCGCGAGCGCGACGAATCCGATGGCTACGAGAATGAAGCCGAAGGCATGCGTTCCGACGAGATACCTTGCGTCGGCGGGATTTCTATCGATGATATCGACGAGTTTGTAGACGCTGAAGCCGAAGGTGATGAGCGCCAGTGCGGTCCGGATCCAAGCTTGCATCGCCTGCTCGTAGGCGAGCCACGTCCGATCGTAGTCGAATCGCGTGTTCCTATCCACCGGCGAGGCTATTGTATCAATGCGAACCAAGCGGCGATACCGATACTTTGACCGGTTTTGACGCTATGCGGTTAGCGAATTTCATATCAAATGCCCACCTCGTCGAAGCTAGGCCAAGAGTGTAGCTCGGGAAGCGGCCGATTGCAAGATAGCGGCTTCGGCTGCGCTCGGCGCGAAGGCGGCTTTGTGAAGCTTTCGCTTTTGTTCCTAACGATAACACTCGTCAGCCCCATGACGGTCGCGGCGGCAGGGCCCGACACCTGGACCGTCGACCCGGTTCATTCGACGGCGCAGTTTACCGCGCGGCATTTCGGCATCGTACCGGTACTCGGAACGATTCCGATCGTCAGCGCGTCGGTGCGGCTCGCCGCCGGCTCGCAGATTCCGGTCGCCGCCTCGGCGGAGCTGGATGCGTCAAGGCTCGACACGCACAACGACAATCGGGATCGAGACCTGCGATCGGACCATTTCTTCAACGTCGCCGTCACGCCGAAGATCGAGTTCGCCAGCACCAAAGTCGACGGCATGGATCCTGCGAACTTTACGATCGCCGGCGACCTCACGATGCACGGCCAAACGCACCCCGTCGTGCTCCACGCAAAGGTCGTCGGTTCCGGCACCTCGCCGCGCGGACGGCCGATCATCGCCTATGAGGCGACGACGACGATCGACCGGACGCTCTGGGGAATGACCTACGGACCGCTGATCGTCGGCAACAGCATCGACCTCGCGATCAACGTCGAAGCCGACGCTCCATAAAAGCCGGGCCCGCTAGGGCCGCTACCGTAGGTGTCTGGTTCATTCCGTGTCGACTGCGTCGTTCGACGGCGCCTCGTGAAGGAAGGATGCCGCAGGGTACTTCGAGTGAATCTTCACGAATTTATGGGGCGATTGCGCGAAGTCGAAGGCGTCGTCCAGGCTGGTCGCGCGCCCGTCGGTGTAGCCTTGCGCCGTCGAGCCTATGCTGCCCGCGGCGATGCCGTTGACCTCTTCGATGAAGCGCAAGATGCTGCCCCATTCGTATTGCGTATGTGCAACGTAACCTTGCTTCGCGTACGGCGAGATGATCAGGCAGGGAACGCGTATGCCTAGTCCGCGATAATCGAGTTGCGGCGGAGCGGCGTTATCGTATGAGCCGCCCCAGTCGTCCCAGACGACGATGATGGCGCTGTTCGCCCAGTACGCACTTTCGCCGATCGCGTTAACGACCGACGTGACCCAGGACGGCCCCCTGTCGCTAAGGGCAGAGGGGTGATCGGAATCGCCTTTGTTGGGCGTGACCCAGGTCACCAGCGCGAGATTGCCGCTGTCCGCATCCTTCAAAACCTTGTTTTGCGGCGCGATGATATCGTGCTTCCAGTCGGGGCCGTACCGCACGTATTTGATTCCTTCGAAGGGTTCCCAAATTCCGGCATCGAGTACCGACGTTGCGTAGTACTTCCAAGAGACTCCGGCATCGTCGAGCACCTCGGCGATCGTGTTGAACTGGTCGAAGCAGGGGAAGCCGCCCTGAAAGAGATGCAGCTTACGGTAGGGTCTCTCGGCGACGTACGAGCTCTGGGTGCCGGGCGGGGCATCGCAGTCGTCCGGCGCGCCATCGGGGAAGTTGACTTCGGCCCTGCCCGGAAGCTTGATGTCATCCGTTCCGGCAACGAGCGTCAGGTGACCTGTGAAGCTCCCGCCGAACTCGGTCGGAAACATGGCGTCGGCCAGTACGTACCGTTGGGCCATCGTCCAGTAGGGCTTGACTTGAGCGCGGTCTTCGTAGACGTATCCTTCCCACCAGCCGTTCGTCTTGCCGTATGCGGTCCAGCCGTCCATGTTTCCGTTGTCCCACCCCGTCAGCGACGAGTCCCAGTCGTGCCGCATGTCGGGATTGTTCTGGAAGGTGACCTTGTGCAAGGGGATTGCGATGTCGCCGGGTGGGCACGACGGAGGCGGTCCGGTCGAAACCGGCCTGGCCACATCGGATGCGCTAGGCTCTGCGCCGTCTTTCGGCGAGGGCGTGGGCTTGCCGCAGCCGGTCATCGGCGCGTTGGCCCCCGGATAGCCTGCGAAAAAATCGTCGAAGCTGCGATTCTCTTGGATGATTACGATGACGTGCGAGATCTTGCTTTGCGAGCCGTGGTCGCGCGAAGCGTGCTGCGGGACCACTGAGGAAACGGTCGGGCTTCCACGACTCGAAGAACAGGCCGCCGCCAGCGCAGCGGTGGCGACGGCGAGCAGGGCGATCCGTCGGTGCGTCATAGTAGCTTGGGCCTCCAACGCTAAGGACGTTCAACGCCGAACGCCAACCTCCGCGCGGCCACGCCCGCCCTACGCAGTTCATTTCATGTTCCATTTCCTCAAATCGCGGTGCAACTTTCGAAGGGCGATCCGAATGCGCACCGCGTGGGTAAGGCGGGGGTATCAAGATCGTTATTGCCCCGGATAAATTCAAGGGAAGCTTGACGGCGCCGGACGCGGCCGCGGCGATGGAGCGCGGCGTCCGGCGGGTCGCTCAGAATGCCGATTGCGCGCTCTGCCCGATGGCGGACGGAGGGGAGGGGACGGTGGGCGTCTTCTTGGCGCGTGGCGCCGAGCGCAAAGTCGCGCAGGTGCACGGGCCGCTCGGTGCGCCGGTGGACGCGATTTATGCACGCGACGGCGATACCGCGATCCTGGAGATGGCGAGCGCATCCGGGCTCGCGCTGATCGAGGCTTCGCAGCACGATCCTACGCGCACCGACACCTTCGGAACTGGCGAGTTGTTAGCGGCGGCGCTCGACGGCGGGGCGCGCCGTCTTATCGTGGGCATCGGCGGCAGTGCCACGAACGACGCCGGCATCGGTATGCTGCGCGCGCTTGGGGTCCGGTTCCTCGATCGGCGCGGTGACCCGATCGAGGATTGCATTCTCGCCTACGGGCAGCTCGAATCTATCGACCTCGCGGGGCTCGAATCTCGACTCGCCGGCGCGCGCATCGAAGTTGCGGTTGACGTCGACAATCCGCTCTGCGGCTCCGCTGGAGCGGCCCGCACCTTCGCTCCGCAAAAAGGCGCGACCCCGGAACAGGTAGAGCAGCTCGAACGCGTGCTGCAGCGCTTTGCCGACGTCACCGAGAGCGTGCTCGGACGCGATTACCGTAACGTGCCGGGTGCGGGCGCCGCCGGCGGATTGGGATTCGCATTCGTCGCGTTTCTAGGCGCCCACTTGGTCCCCGGCGTTACGCTCGTCGCGCGCGAGGCCGGGCTCGACGAACTTTTGAGAGGAGCCTCGCTCTGCATGACGGGCGAAGGGAAGATCGATCTGCAAACGCTGCACGGCAAGACCGTCGACGGCGTGGCGAAGATGGCGCTCCAACGCGGAGTTCGTCCGATCGCGTTTGGCGGCGCCGTCGAGAAGGATGCTGCGGAGCAACTGACGCAGCGCGGCATCGAGGTTGTGGCGATCGCGCCGCCGGGGACGTCGCGGGAGGAGTCGATGCGCTCAGCCGCGCCGCTTCTCGAAGATGCCGCGGCAAATGTAACTCGACGCGTACTAGGCGCGCTTTGACGTGCGATGATGCTTTTGCCGGAGGACGCGGATCTCGCGCAACTACTCTCTAAAGCCTACCTCGCGTTCATTCGACGATATGGATGTTGCTCTGCGTGATGCCCGTTGTGGGAATGTACAGGTGCGACGCATTATCGCCCCAGTTGAGCTTGTTACCGTCGCCTTCATTTTGAACTTCAGTGAAGAAGGCGTTCCAGCCGGGCTGCTGTCCAACGATGGTAAACGTGGCGTTATCGAGCCCATCGAAACCCCACGGACTGGAACCACCCGAATTGTCGATCATGATTCCGAAGTGATGCATGGCATGCAACAATGTTTTGGCCCACTTATGGTCCGGCAGCGCGTTGATCGCTGCGTCGCTTAAATCAAGCCAAACACGTTCGCCTTCTAATGGACCTGGCGAACAGCTCCCGCCGCTTTGTGCGGCCGGCCAAACCCACTGCGGTGACGGACAGGCACTCCCCCCAAAGAGGGTGTGTGTTATGCTGCCCGCGACGATCTCGCGCGGATCGAGCAGGCCCGGCTGATACGGAAGTGCCGCCTCGTTGGCGCTTCCCGGGCAGCGGCCTTGATTTTGCAGCGAGGTAGTAGTGCACAGCTCGCCAAACCCGACGCTGACCGAGCCGCCGCCAAGAACCGGAGTCGTCGTTCCTTTTCCGGTCCCGTAATCGTTGAACTGCCAAAAATCGAACTCCAGTCCTGCCCAACGCTCTATGACGGTAGCATGATGATCGCTGTCAATCGATGCATAGGCACCGTTGGGAATATGGACGGCTACGCCTAAGAAAAAATTACAACCGCCAAACTGCGAACAGGTTACGCTATACGTCGGATCGCTCGCGGTCGCGTAGTAGACCGGGTCCGTATCGTCTTGTCCCTGCCCATTGGTTCCGGGTTCCGCTTCTTGGATTTCGCCCATTGCGAATTTGCCGTTCATCATCTGCGAAACTTCCGATCCAGAGTTGGGATCGAGCTGCGGACTGCACGGGTCAGAGGGACAAATCTTAGCGACAAACGGATTGGGCTTATATGGAAACTGCCAGCCTGCAGGCGGCGGTGACTGAATTGCGGGCGTGATTCCGGCCGGTGCAGAAGTTGCCTGTAGATTCGACGGTGGCCCACCCACGCGGCTGCCGCTACAGGCGGCCGGCAACGCTAAGCAGAGCACAACGAGAACTTCCTTCACGATAACTTGCCTCCTAAGCACGCATGCTGCAATCGTTATGGTACGTCGCCGACGGCGTGCGTCTCGATCGTGAACTGATCGTGAATGCAGAGTATAGCATGACGCTGCAGCGTCTTAGGCCTTGCTCGAGCGCTCCCACTGCAGTTGCGCCGTTAACGAAATTAACCCACTGCACGAGCGCGATCCATTTTTTGTGATTTTGTCTTCGTTTTTTTTAAACTGCGCGATCAGAAGCGCCGGTCTTATCGCCAGCGCGCACGCCCGAAGCGACGTGGGTGCCGCGCCGCCCGTTGGACGTAACCAAGCCTTCCGCTTGCAGTTCGGCGTACGAGATCTTACGGTCTCCACAGGCGAATATTTTCCGTCCTCAGGTCAGGGCTTTCCGAGACCTGCTGGAGCAGTGATCCAAAGCGTGTTGCGGCGATTAGAAGAGTTATTTACCGCAAACCCTGCGGTGAAATAGGCCTTGCAAAAGCCTCGAATCAGGCGCATAATCGCCGCAAAGGATGCGGTGATTATGGCCCCTTATATCCACGAGCGCGAGGATTGGCCCAGATTTAGGCTCGGGCAGGAAAGCCTCGTCAGGAAGCTGGCGACCGTGCGGCACCTGCAAGGGCGGCTGATCGGCCGCATGGAGAGGCTCGGCTTCCCGTTACGGGCTGAGGCGACGCTGCGGAGCCTAACCGAGGAGATTCTTAAATCCAACGAGATCGAGGGGGAGCACCTAAATAAAGAACAAGTGCGATCGTCAGTCGCTCGACGCCTTGGCATTGATATCGGCGCCCTGGCGCCGACTGATCGCAACATAGAGGGCGTCGTGGAGATGATGCTCGACGCGACGCAAAAGTATGATGAACCGTTGACGAAAACGCGACTCTTTCGCTGGCATGCAGCGTTATTTCCGACCGGTTACAGCGGCATCAACAAAAT
The DNA here is from genome assembly GCA_963723485.1 of Vulcanimicrobiota bacterium. Taxonomy (GTDB): domain Bacteria; phylum Vulcanimicrobiota; class Vulcanimicrobiia; order Vulcanimicrobiales; family Vulcanimicrobiaceae; genus Cybelea. The sequence goes on from CAVRQS010000004.1 coordinate 330,408, forward strand.
CAGCGTCGGCGCCTGGAGGAAAGACTTGGGCGGTCCGATGCAGGTTGTTTCGGGGGCTTATGGTCGAGAGCGTGTGCACTACGAAGCGCCGGCCGCACCGCGTGTCAATGAGGAAATGGTCGCTTTCCTGCGCTGGTTCAACGCTTCCGATGGCACCGATCTCGTGATGAAGTCCGGTATCGCGCATTTGTGGTTCGTGACGATTCATCCGTTTGACGACGGCAACGGCCGTATTGCGCGCGCGCTTACGGATCTTTTGCTCGCACGCTCGGAGAAGACTTCGCAACGTTTCTATAGCATGTCCGCCCAGATTCAAGCGGAACGCAATGAATACTATCGGCTTCTTGAGGCGACCCAAAAAGGCAGCCTTGATATCACGCCCTGGATGTCCTGGTTTCTCGACTGTCTCGGCCGAGCCTTCGAAAATGCGGCAAGCGTATCTGCGGCGGTGTTCGCAAAGGCGCAGTTTTGGGAGCGGCATAGCGAGGCTGAGCTGAATGCTCGCCAGCGATTGATGGTGAACAAGCTGCTTGACGGTTTCGATGGGAAGCTAACCTCAGGAAAGTGGGCAACGATTGCTAAGACTTCGACGGATACGGCCTTGCGCGATATCGATGGGCTGGTCGCAATCGGAATTCTTAAAAGAGATGGCGCCGGTGGACGAAGCACGAGTTATTCGTTAGCTGATTTCGACTCGTCCCCACCACCCCCTCAATAAGCCCGATCCAGATTGCCTAGAAGTCGGTCGCAATAGCGGCCGTGGGCACCTGCGGCACGCAGGTAAAGCGTGCATCATGGCGAAGGTGCTAGCTCGCCCTGTGGAGGATCAGCCCATGCTTCAACGCCTTGTGCTCGCCGCCTTCGCCGCTGGACTTTTTGTTTCGCTTGTCGGACCGAAGCCGGCGGCGGCTTGCCCGCTAATTATGTGCGGTTATTACCACGGCCACTACGTCTGCACGTGTCCCCCTTAGCACTTACGCGGGGCAGCGCGCTGCGTAGCCGTTCTACGTAGTCGTCGCCTCCAGCGGCGCCCGCGCGTTGTTGAACAAGCCCTTCGACGCAGTTCGTGTCGGCCTGCGTTTCGAGGCGGATTGTTAGCGTTCGCGCCTTCCACTAATTGCCACTAATTGCCACGACGAATCGTCGTAAGCCAAGCGGCGCCCTCCAGCAACTCGACGCGATTATCGGCGCAGCTATTGCAGGCCTCTGGCAAAACTGTTATTGGCTGCCTACGACGCGCTGGTCGCGGCAGGTCTGATCCGCGCAGCAACCGGCGCCGGCGTGCGCGTGAGCACGGGGGCGCCGCTCTCAGTCGTGCCACCAGCGGGGATACGCCGGCTGATGGATGACGCGCACTTTCCCGCAAAGGTTGTTCTGATCCAAGACGCCGACGCCAATCCGCTTTACATCAGATACTAGCTCCGAAGCTGAAGCATTGGTCGCAGCTCGCTCGCCGGGTTGCAGCGCGCCGTTTACCTTCTGCGCGCGGCGAAGGCATTCTCCGGTTGCGGCGTAGTCGGTGCCCGCTTCGGGCCACAACGGGCCCACGTTTAAACGCCCCCTCAAGAAAGACCAGTTCCTCGTACGATATCCGAAGTTGAACCTGCCCATTATGCGCTTAGACTAGACGGTGTCGCTAGCGCCCGAGCGTGGTTAGGTCGAATGCGGGGGTCGGTCCAGAAGGGTCGCAAGACCTGGAGGGAGTGCGTAATTCTGGGAGCGGATTTTTCGGAAGAAAAACGAGCCAAACGGTGTAGTGAAAGCACACAGCATCGCAAAAACCCTTGCCAATACGCGAGAATTGGAGCTGGCGGGAGCGTGTAGGAGGTTCTCCTAGCGTCCCCGCCACTACCCTCTGGGCGTCGAAAGTCCCTGATAGTACTGGTGGTTCGCGCATAGAGCATCCGCCACTCAATAAACCCCGAATGCCACTTTTGGCCGATTCTGTGTGGTAATCGGTGTAGTGAACCGTCCACCCGTTAGGGGGCAAACCGTTTCGAGTGGCACCGAGGTCGCTGTCCCGGGGCAAGCCTTCCCGATCGACCGTTAGACGCACGTCAGGCGAAGATCAAGCGAATCTGGAAAAGTGCAAGCAGAGTAATCAGTTTTTTCGATTAGCACCAACGGGAATCGAACCCGCAAATCGGGGGTCCCGGCCACTCGCGTCGATTACCGGGTGGTCCTTTGCTGTACGGGTTTTCGCGTTTTTGAGTCTCTCATATCCCGGCAAACCGCTTCGAATTCCGGCTTGGAGGCTTTTATGTAGCATCCGCGCGCGACATTCAGCGTTCGAATGAGGCGCCTGGCCTGAGGCCGGATACCCGGAACCGGTGAGGCAAAATCCCATTCAGGGCCCATCCCAAAGTCTCCGCTAAATCCGGACATCGCTGTTCCCGCATGGCTGCGGCTGCTTGGCAGCGTGCACAGAAATCGTTCATTTGCCGTCATGCTTTTCCGACAGTTCCTGAAATCGAGCCGCCTTCGCGTCGTCACCGTTGGCCGGCGACAACTATCTTGGCCGGTTGACGACAACTATCTTGGCCGGTTGAGGACCTAGCCGGAAGGTCCGTCCTTTGAGTGGGTTTCGCGTGCCGCCGACCGTGAGGTCGAAAGCGTGCGTAATGCCCGGCAAAAGGATCACCGACCACCAAGTGCTCAAGTTTAAAGCTCAACGTCAAACGCGTACGCAAGCCGCCGCAGCTGCCAAGGCGGGCATTAGCGAGCGCAGTGCCCGCCGACTCGAATCCCTCGAATCTCTTCCGTCGCAGCGTCCGTCGCGTCAATGGCGCACGCGCAACGATCCGCTCGCCCAGGTTTGGGAACCCGACCTGTTGCCGCTGTTGGAGTGCAGCCCTCATCTCAGCGCCGTAACGCTGCTGGAAGAGCTGCAGCGGCGCTATCCGGGCGAATACGGTTCATCCACGCTACGTACGCTGCAACGTCGCCTGCGGCAGTGGCGAGCGATGCACGGCCGCGAGCGCGAAGTGTTCTTTGCTCAAGAACATCCGCCGGGCCGTCAGGGCCTCTCAGATTTCACCCGCACCGGCGATCTGGGCGTCACGATCATCGGCGAGCCGTTCGATCATATCCTGTATCAGTTTGCGCTTGCGCATTCGGGTTGGCGATCGGCCGACGTCGTCGAGAGCGGTGAGAGCTTTACGGCGCTATCGAGTGGGTTGCAAGGCGCGCTTTGGCGCCTTGGCGGCGCTCCCGAAGAGCACCGTACCGATAGCTTGTCGGCCGCGTTCAAGAATCTCACGGATCTGGAACGCCGCGATTGGACGAAACGGTATTCGGCGCTGTGCGCGCACTACGGGATGCGCCCTTCGCGCAATAACCCCGGAGAATCCCACGAGAACGGCAGCATCGAAGCGCGCCATGGGTCGCTCAAAACGGCGCTTCGTCAGGCGCTGCTGCTGCGCGGCTGCTCCGATTTCGACGACCGCGCGGCGTACGAGGCTTTCGTCGAAGAGATCGTGCAACGGCTCAATGCACGCGTCGACAAACGGCTGGTTGTCGAACGGGCCGCACTGCGGCCGCTTCCTATGCGCCGGACCGCCGAGTTCGACGAGCTTCCGGCACGCGTCAGTAAGTTCGGCGTTTTCACGGTTAAGGGCGAGCAGTACAGCGCGCCGAGCCGGCTGATCGGCCATCGCATTATTGTGCGTATGTACGCCAAGCACATCGAATGCTATCTTGGCGGCAAGCTCGTCTACGAGTGCCCACGAGCGGTTCGTCGCGACGGCCACCGGTATGTTCGGCGGATCGACTACTGCCACATGGTCGAGAATCTCAAGCGCAAGCCGAACGCCTTTGCGCGCTGGGTTTTTCGCGACGACGTTTTCCCGCGCGCGATCTATCGGCAGACGTGGGAGACGCTGAGCGAGCAGCTTCCCGAACGGCAGGCATGCAAGACCATTGTCGGCCTGCTATCGCTTGCCGCCGACGGCCATGAAGCAACCCTCGCCAAGGAGCTGGACCAACTGTACGCGCGCAACGAGTTACCTGACGTCGACGCACTCGAGCAGCAAATCGCGCCGCGCCCGACCGACGTTCCCAGCGTTGTCGTCGAGCTGCCAGCGCTTGCGAGCTACGATGCGCTGTTGGAGGCGGCATCATGAGCGGCGCCAAGCTCAACGCTGACGGCCGGCTCGGCTTAATGCTCACAGAACTGCGTTTGCCGACGATCAAACGGCTTGCCGGCGATCTGTGCGATCAATCCGATCGCGAAGGTTGGCCTGCGCGGCAAGTGCTGGAGCGACTTTTCGAACAGGAGATGGCCGAACGCGAAGTTCGGCGTTTTGAGCGGCATCGCGCTGCATCCGGCCTCAGCCCCGATAAACGGCTTTCCAGCTTCGATTTCTCCGCCGTTCCAACCGTTTCGCGTGCACGCATTATTGCGTTGACCGAAGGGCACGAATGGCTCGATCGCGGCACGAATTTGCTCGCGTTCGGGCCGCCCGGCAGCGGTAAGTCGCATCTGCTCAGCGGCATCGGCCATGCGCTCATCGACGCCGGCAAGCGCGTACTGTTCATACGCTGCAGCGATCTCGTACAACGATTGCAAGCTGCGCGGCGGGACCTGCGCATGCCGCAGGAGCTGGCCAAGCTCGATCGCTTCGACTTGCTGGTGCTCGACGACCTCAGTTACGTGCGCCGCGATCAAGCCGAAACCTCGGTGCTCTTCGAGCTCATCGCCGAGCGCTACGAGCGCAAGAGCATCGCCATCACGGCGAATACGCCGTTCTCGCAATGGGGCGATGTCTTCGTCGACCCGGCCATGACGTTAGCCGCCATCGATCGCCTCGTTCATCACGCGACCATCCTCGAGATGAATACCGAGAGCTATCGCCGTCGAAGTGCCGAGCAAAAACAGACGCGCGGTAAAAAATGAATTTTCGCCAAGCTGTGGACAGCGTGGATGAGCTCCACAAGCAACAGGTTGCGCCAAGCTAGGGGCTCATCCACCCTGCCCACAGCACTGCTGCTGCTACTGCGACCTCAAGAAAAGAACGAACGAGAGGAGGACAGGCTTACCCTTCCCTTCGAAAGCCGCGACCTATACTGCTACCCGCTCCGGAGCGGCCAGGATAGTTGTCGCCGCGCACACCGTAGAGCTACGCCGTCGCCCCAGACAGTGGCGCCCAAAGCGGCCGGGTCATTCTCCTCACGGCTGGGAGCCCGTCATTTAGTATCGAAATATTTATGCATTGGAGGCTAGCGTATGACATGGGTACCTCGTTACTCCGGACGCGATCAGCTCGCCGGGTGCATGTGGCTCGGGCGGTTGATCGACAAGGGTCGCCGATACGAAGCCGCCGGCGTTGCACCTGGCGAGATGCTCGGAGAGTATATGTTCGGCGACCATGACTACATGGACGCGAAGTTGCTGCGTTTTCTCGATTTGAAGGATGCATATATCTGCGAAATCGTTCGCAGCGAACCGGACGATGAGCGCGCCGCCCAGCGCATCATCGCACACAGCGGTAAGACGGCGGCGCAATGCGCGGCGTTCAATCGGTCTTTCTTGCGAGCCAACGCCCCATTTCTAGCGATGATGGATGCGGACGAAGGCCGGCGCAAACCGGGATTGGGTGCTTCGTTGATGAAGGCCGCTTACAATGCGGTTATCTTCCCTCTTGGGATTCTGATGTATCGGTCCGGATCCCGCAAACGCTCCCGCACGTAAGGGGTCGGCGCTTAGGTCCTAACAACGGCCCCTAACGGCGGTTATCGTTCAACAGACTTCTCGGAGCAGGAGCGCCTTCCTTTTCCAAAAGATACTCGCTTAATGCCTTTCGCGTTGGCATTGCTCGCATTTTTCCTCTCTATCTGGATTGTGGTTCCAGGAACGATCGTTCCGCCGTTCGTTCTGACGGTCGCGGGTAAGGAATTCTGGCTAACACTGACATTTTTTGCCGCCATCGTCATGTTCATCGCGTTGCGTTCACGCGGTCACCTGCGACCTGCGGCCATCATGACCACGCTGGCCGCGCTGTTATGTACGCTGGTCTCTCCCCTTGCCTGTGCGATACGAGGTCCGTACGCCCCGTTGTCGGCGCTACTCACCCCACTTGCCGAACGGGCCAGCGCGATCGCAGTTCGCCCCGGTGCGCCCGTAGTGCTCGCGATCTATGGTGGCGCGTGGGAGCACGGTTCGCCGAAGAACGATGCGCAGTTCAGCACGATCATCGCTTCTTGGGGGCATCGCGTCATCGCGCTGCGTTATCCGCACGCACCTCGCTCACACTGGCCTGCGCAGCGCGACGCCATTCTTCGTCAGACCGACTTGCTGTTAACTGGCCGCGTCGCCGTGCTCGGACATTCGTCCGGTGCACAGTTGGCCATCATCGCCGCCACCATGCGACCGCACCGGATCAGCGCCGCTATAAGCTATGAAAGCCCAGTGGATCTTTGGCTCGCGTATAAATATCCGTCCAGACCGGAGCTTATCAATCTGCGTCACGTTCTGCTCGACCTTTGCGGTGACGCGCCGGAAGAGCGACCCGCATGCTATCGAAGCGCTCCTCCACGATACGTGGTCCATGCCGGTACGCCGCCAGTCCTGATGATTGCGGCGGGACGCGATCACGTCGTGGACCTTGGTTTCGAACATCTCCTTCGTGACGAACTGCGTGGGGATGGGGTCAGCGTTACCTACGTCGACGTCGCCTGGGCCGATCATGCCCTTCGAGAAACTCGCCACTGGTTTTCACAATCGCATCCGCGCTGTGGTACGTTCGGCAATTTCTCAACCAACGTTTGAGTAAACCTTAACGGCTATTCGCGTTTTTGAATGCCCGGCTAGACCCTGGTCGTCCCGATTAGTTTTGCGAAATCCGTTAAATCGCCGTTGGAGGAGCGAGCGCTGCCTCTCCCGCTGCTCGTGGTCAGCAACGTTCCCTTGTCAAGCTGGTTTGACGGTGCAAGTTAGAGTTTGGCGTGAAGCCGCTTGTGAAGCAGCGCACGAGGGTCGAAAACTTGTCCATCGCGTTTGGCTTCTGCTACGTAGTGTCTTTCGTCCGATATCTACTTGTTGTCACGCTTCGCCATTTCGCCGAGCAGGGCCGCAAGGGCGATGACAGAACCACTTTCGAAAATGTCTGTTGGATGCTGCAGCTGGAGCGTGAGATGAGCAGAGGTTTTTTGGCGCACTACCTATTAGCGGCATGCGTTACGCTGCTACTTTTCGCGTGCACGTCGGAGCTGCCGGCGCGCGATACCATACCGTCAACCGGGCAGAGCGATGCGGTTGCGCGCTTCGAGGCGCTCAGACCGCCTGCATCGTGGGTATTGCCTGAGGCAAGATCGGAAAACTTGTTGTACGTCAGCGGAAACAACGGTTACGTGTATATCTTTTCATTTCCAAAAGGCAAGTTGGTCGGAACGTTGACGGGTTTCCAAGAAGTTGCCGGCGTCTGTGCCGACGTTGCAGGCAACGTTTGGGTCGCGAACTCGGCCGCCTTTGACCTTAGCGAATATGCGCATGGCGGAACCTCGCCAATTGCGACGTTGATCGATTACCAGAATTATCCGTTCAGCTGTTCCGTTAATCACCAAACTGGAGACCTGGCCGTATCAAATGTTTTCTCCATCAAGCAGGGCCAAGCGGGCAGCATCGCGGTCTACAAAAGCGCGGCCGGAACGCCAAAACTCTATGCGGATTCCAGATTTTCCGAGTACTACTTCCTTGCTTATGGTCCGCGGGGGAAAATCTACTTCGACGGCAATGGATACGGCCGTAACTTCGAGATGGCTAGATTGTATCGGGACAAGTTCACCCCCATCGAAATCTTGGGTGCAAAAATCGCTTCGCCCGGCGGCGTGCAGTATGCCGAGGGCTCGTTAACGATCGGTGGCGCAGACAACGCCGGCGACGGGATCATCTATCGAATAACGGACCAAGGCGTCGTCACCGGAGCGACGACGCTGATAGGTTCATCGGGTTGCATGAGCTACGAAATCTGGAAGACGTACGCTATTTGCGCGTCGGGCAACGGGAACGTCCCGATCTACAAGTACCCCGCGGGAGGCAGCCCGATCGAGACCGTCGGCGCTTCCACATACCCCTTCCAGGTTGTGATTAGCGAAGCTACGAAGCGCTGGTCGCCCAACGCTGAGCCAGGCACATTACTCAAATCGTCGCCATTTCTGGAGAAGTCGCCGAGTAAAAACGGGCCCATGACCCCCCATGGATAACGTGCTGAGGCGTCCCACGCATTATTCAAGGCTTTCGGCGCTAATCGCTTTGGCCGCAGCGGCACTTCTCACGGCTTGCGGCGGCGGTTTATCAGGAGAGGGTTATTCGAATAGCGCACACTCGGCATTTCCGCCGCTAGCGCCGGCTCTACGAGCCCGTGGAATTCCAAAGGTGCGCGATCGATGGCAAGTCGTCAAGAGTGCAAACAAAGGCCCCCACCTCGGCAACGTGCTGTATGTAGCCGCGGACCTCTCTTCGAGCGACGCTTGGGCAGTAGGCGCGTGGCCTGCGCGCAGCGAGTATTTGACCGACACGCTGGCCGAGCACTGGAACGGCACCGCATGGTCGATCGTCCATACCCCACGGACTCGGATGCCGACCGCCGAACTCAATTCGATCGCAGCGTTAGGAAGCAATGCCGTATGGGCTGCCGGCTACGAGGAGAATCCGGGCTGTATTTGCGGCCATACGATCGTCGACTATTGGAACGGCACCGCATGGGCCAGATTGAAAACGCCGAATCCGGGCGTCGCGAGCTTTTTGTCCGGGATAAGCGCCGTGTCGGCACGGGAAATTTGGGCCGTCGGCGATGACTGGCCGAACCAAGGCTACGACGTGCCGCTCATTCTCGGCTGGGACGGCAAACGGTGGACGGCGCTTTCGCTGAACCAGTATCAAGTCGCGCAACTCTACGCTGTCTATGCCCCCGCTCACGAGGATGCATGGGCGTTCGGATATACCCTCAAGGGTGGCACGCTCGTGCTCCAGTGGAACGGCACGTCATGGACGCCGGCCGCTTTTCCCGATACGACCGCCCAGATCGTCAGCGTGTCGGGAACCTCGGCGAACGATATCTGGGCAGCGGGCTATTACTATTGCGGTTCTTACTGCAATCCCGAGGCGCGGCTGTTCCATTGGAACGGCTCCCAATGGAGCCGCGTCAATATCGAAGGTTTCTTGGCGCCGTCAATAATTTCGAGCGTGTCGGCAGTTGCGGCCGATAATGCGTGGTTCACCGGTTATGGCCAGGTCTATCCGACATGGAAGAACTACATCTCTCACGTCACGTTCCATTGGGATGGAAAGAGTTGGACCGACGTCGCTAACCCTGATCAAATCGGATGCTGCGTGCTCGACGGCATTTCGGCGGCAACGGCTTCAGACGCGTGGGTGGTCGGCCAAGGCGGCGTCAAGGGTACCTTCGCGATGCATTACACCGCGCGGTAGCCAGACGCGCGTAGAAGGAGCGTTCTTAGCTGCAGCAATGCGCTAATGACGCCCTACGGCTTGCTGTGAACCTTTCACGTAAATGTACGCCGAGTCAGCTGCTGATTCGAAACCGAACGGCGGGCCAAGAAGCGCAATGAAGTGACCCCATCGGGAGCTGGACACCTAGTACGCGAAAGAAAGGCGTCCGATGAGAGAGCAGCCCCACCGCAGCCCGGAGTTGGAGGGAGTGTGCAGTTCTGGGAGTGGATTTTTTGAAGAAAAGCTTAATAGTGTATCGAAGCGTGTTAACGTCGGCTGAAAATTGACCCACCTTGGGGTCGGAACGCCGGTTTAATTTTGACCCACCTTGGGTGCAAGTTTTGCCGCGGGAAGTCTGATTCCCGCCTTCTTGCGCTCGCGCAGGCGATAGCTCTCGCCACTGATTGTCGCGATGTGCGCGTGATGCAGTAGCCGATCGAGCATCGCCGCCGTCATCGTCGCGTCGCCAGCGAACGTCGTATCCCATTGCGCGAACGGCAAGTTACTGGTGATGATGACCGACCCGTGCTCGTATCGGTGAGCAATGACTTGGAAAAAGTGGCTGGCTTCTTCGCGAGAGAACGGCAAGTAGCCGAGTTCGTCGATGATCAGCAGCTTAGGTGCTTGGATTGCTCGGCGGATGCACTCCTTGAGCCGGCCGTGGCGATAGGCCGCGGCGAGTTGCAACATGAGATCCGCAGCCGAGACGAAGCGCGTCTTGATTCCGGATTGCGTCGCCTTGTAGCCGATCGCGATAGCCAAGTGTGTCTTGCCGACACCGCTGGGGCCCAGCAGCACAACGTTCTCAGCTCGCTCGATAAACGCAAGAGATGTCAGCTCGTTGATCATCGATTTCGGAGCCCCTGTGGCAAACCCGAAATCGTACTGTTCGAGCGTCTTGATTGCTGGAAAGCCGGCGATCTTGGTGAGCTGAACCCGGCTGCGCTCTTGCCGCTCTCGGAGCTCCGCCTGCAACAGGCGCTCGAAGAACTCTCGGTAGCTCCATTCCTTGCGCACTGCCTCCTCAGCGACGTGAGCCACTTGCGTGCCCATCGTACCAAGAGCGAGCCGTTGGCAAAGGTCGTCGATGCGCTCGAGATCGATCATTCACCAACCTCCTGGGCAACACGGTCGTACACCGACAAGGGGTGCTGGAGCGATTCAATCGGCGTTGGAACGGCAATGCCGACCGGCGCCGGTGCGACGAGTTGCCGACCACCGTAAAGTAGCGGCAGTGGACGCAAGACCTGCCGTTCAATGGCGTAGCGATCTACGGGCCGTTCCTTGAGCGTTGCGTGCATGCGGCAGTTGGCGACCTCGTCGAGCCACGAACGTATCTCTCGATTGGCTAAGGCGACGTCGACAAGATCGGTACGCGCCGCCTGCAGCGGGTTGAAGAACGATTCGCGCAGGTAGCGATGGAATCGCTCGACTTTGCCCTTGGTCTGCGCTCGGTACGGCGAGCAGAGCTTGACCCGTAAGCCGTAGTGCTTGACGAAATCCAGCCAAGCCTTCTGGTAACGATGCAGACCTTCGCCGTAGGCGTTTCGTTCAATCACGATCGTCTTGGGATTGTCGCAGAGTACGTGCATGGGAACGCCGCCGAAATAATGCAGTGCGCGTTCCAAGCACGCCACCAGGGTTACGCCGCTTTCATTGCCAGTGAACTCGACGTACGAGTAGCGCGAGAATCCCAGCTCAGCGGTAAATGCGCGCAGCGGCAGCTCTCCTCGTCGGAAGACCACGAAGTCGATCTGCAACTGCCGACCAGGCTCGGTCTCGAAGCGCACCACCGGCTCATCCGGTAGTGCCGGCCGAATCTCGCGTAGATACTCCTTGAGTTGCGTGATGCCGCCCTCGTAGCCCTGAGCGCGGATTTCCCGCAGCAGCACTGTCGCCGGCAGCCAGGTCTTGCCGGCCGCATCGATGCGCTCTTGCACATAGCTCTTGTGTACGTCGATTTTGGTTGGGCGGGGCTGGCGCGGACCGTAGCGGCTGTCGCTCTTGCCCGCCAGGATCGCACGGACCGTGTTGCGCGCGACACCGGTCTCTCGGGCGATCGCGCGGATTCCCTTGCCCTGCCGATGCAGGACCTCAATCTCCACCTGAATCTCCTTATGCAGCATGCGAACATGGTTCGCCGAGGGTTCAGGTGGGTCAATTTTCAACCGGCGGGGTGGGTCAATTTTACTCCGGCGCTAACAAAGCGCACGCAGCATCGCAAAAAACGCTTGTAAATACACGCGAATTAAAGGTGGCGGGAGCGTGTAGGAGGTTCTCCTAACGTCCCCGCCACTACCCTCTGAGCTTCGAATATCCTTGCTGGTACTGGCAATTTTGCCCATTGGGGCTACGAAAGCCTTGGAAATCGTAGGCCCCTTTTGGCCGATCCTGTGTAGTAAACGGTGTAATGAACTGCATCCCGTTACGGGCCAATCGTTTCCAGTGGCATCGAGGTCGCGGTCTCGGAGCATGCCTTCCCGATCCCACCCACCGCGGTGCGATGCCAACTTGATGTCAGCCGTCCCTCCGCGCCCCGCGCTGCCACCGCCAGGGCCCTCCAAGCTCGGCTGCCGTTGATCTTGCTTACCCATTTTATGCAGTGCGCGCCAGCTTAAAGGCATGGGTTCTCAGGTCGAGATTAACAGCGAGGTGGCTTAGCAAGGGAGGACAGCGAGCGAGTTTGTTCCGATGAGCAGAGCGAAGTTTGCGGATCAAGGCGGACCGTGGGACCTTAAAGGTCGACGCGAGCGAGTACCTCGGCGGCGGTGAGAATCCGTGTCCCCGTGTTCAAACTCTCCCCACGAAAACGCGCCGATCCCATAAACTTGTTCCGATCGGATTTTGATTTTGATGGCCAATCTCGTCTGTCAAATGAACCGCGCTTAAGCACGCTCCCTCAGGCCGACGTTACCAGCGCCAGTTCCCTACCGAGTTGTATGGCGAGAGCAACGGCCGCTCGTATCCTTCAAGATTCGACGGGAGAACGTCAATCTCGCTGACTTGGCAGAGAAAATCGTACGGTACGTCAGTAAGCAGTTCCCGTTGAACGAAACTATAGGCACGTCGTCGACCGGCGCGGTCGAATGCGTAAACTCCGCGTTGCAGTGCTCGGTCAACGGCCGGATTACAATAGCGGGCGAAGTTGAAACCATTGGGGGCCCGTTGGTCGCAAGACAGCAGCCACGATGCGTCGGGATCGTAGGTGGACTGATAGGTAAACAAGGCGACCTGGAAACGCCCTTGACTGAGCGGACCATTTTGCGCGAAGAATTCTTCAGGGCTGTAACGCTTCGTCGTGACGTCGATCCCAACCGCGCGCTCGTCCTCGCCGATCAACGATACGAACCCGGCATCGATGGCGGAGCCCCCGCGAAAAGCCAATTGGAGCTGTAGACGGCGTCGGCTCTTGACGCGAACGCCGTCGGCTCCGGCGATCCATCCTTCTCCCGCGAGCAGCGCTTGAGCGCGCTGGAGGTCGTACCGTGGGCTTCTCGCGCGCGGGTCGAACGCCCACGTAAACAGACCGCGCATGCCCGTATTGGCGTCGTAGACACCGTGTGTAATTTTTGCAACCAGGGCGTGCCGATCGATCGCGAGCGCGAACGCCTGCCGCACCGCGGGGCTATTCGTAATAGGATCGGCGACGTTAAATGTCAGGGCGGAAAAGTAGGGGACCGGGGTTACCATGATTCGATGGTGCGGAACGGCGCGAAGTGTTACGATACGCGAAACATCGGCGAAGAAGCTGGCGTCGACTTCGTTTGTCAGCAGTTGGTTGATCGTGGTTGACGGGTCGTGGATGAAGCGGAGGCTGATCCGAGCGATCGCCGGTCGCCCGCCATAGTAATGCGGATTCGCCACCACCTCCAACCGATCGCCGCGTACCCAATGCGAGAAGCGGTACGGTCCCGATCCGATGGGCGCCGCGTTGTAGGCGACCTGATCGAGGCTCGCCGATCGCGCTAGGAGATGAGCCGGGAGAATTGGATAGTTGCTGTCGCCACCGAAAAAATACGCGATGATCGGCGAATAGGGACGTTTGAGCTTCACGACTACCGCGTAAGGACCCTGCGTTTCAACGGAAGCGATGCGGTCGTAGCCATAGCGCGACGGGACGGCATTGAACGGATTCATGATCGCGCGGTACGTGAAGACTACGTCGCGCGAATTCAGCGGAGCACCATCTTGCCATGAAACATTGTGATGCAGACGGTAGATGATGCGCTCGCCGTCAGATGAGATGCCGCCGTTTGCAAGGGAAGGAACGATAGCCGCGACGTTCGGTACGACGTTTCCGTGTGAATCGTAATTCGTGAGATAAGTATAGCCGAGCTCGCTAATCGCGTAACCGATGGTGCCCTGCAAGAAGAGTGGGTTCAAAGAAACGGGCTCTTGGGCAACCGCGATCACCAGCACGGCTGGGCGCGGCGGCGTCGCGGTACGCGTGCAAGCCACGAACACGGACGCAAAAACACAAATGCCCATGCCTCGCAGAGTCAACGATCGTCCGCCAGTGCTTCATCGATCGCCTGTTCCTCGCTCATCGCCGCGCCCGCACTCATGCGGCTTGCGAGTTGATCGGAACCCATCGTGCCGCGTAGGAGCTCCAACGTCCGTTCGTAGTGCTGTTGATCGATAAGATCCCCGCGTATCGATCCAAGGTCGTCAAGACGAGCGTCAACGAAGCCGAAAAGGCGCGCAGAGCGCTCGTATGACTCTGGATGAGGCTCCAAAGCGTCTCCACGGCGAATCGGCGCAAGCACTGCGAGCTGGTCCAGCGCACGAGCGACGCGGGCGGGAGAGAGCCCCTCACTTGAGACGACGAGCGATTCGCGCGCGTAAGCCTCCGCCTCGTCGAAGCGAGACAAGAAAATTAGGTAGGCTGACAGGTTGTTGAGAGCGTCAGCGACAAATCCCATTTGGTTAATCGCGCGCAAGGTCGGTAATGCATCCAACACGAGTCGAACGGCAAGCGCTACGTTGCCGTCGTAAAACTCGACCTCCGCGAGGTCCGTGGCTACCGCCAGCGCCAAAATGTTATGTGCTCCGACGGCTTTATAGATCGTGACTGCCTCGGCAACGTGGCTTCGTGCAGCGGTAAAGTCGCCGTTAGCGGTGCACACCATACTCATGACGCGTAGGGCGTAAGCGAGGTGCATGTGAGCATCTAACCGATGAAATTGCGCTAAGGCTTCGAGGAGAATCGGTTCTGCCTCCGCGCTTCGTCCGAGCCGCACGAGCGCGCGGCCCGCGTGACTCCGGGACATAGCGATCCCAAGGTCGTCGCCGAGCTCACGATACAACGCAAGAGCCTTCTCGCTGCTCGCAAGTTCCTTTTCATTTTCATCAAACATGTTGGAGGCAACCGCATCCGCGAGACTGATGCTCGCAAGAACAGTGGCTGGCGTGTTCTCATCGACGAGGTCAAGTGCCAAGGCGACCCAGCGGCGCAGTTCGGCGGGCGTAAAGCCCCGCATCCGCATCCCCGCAACCAATTTGCCGATTAGGCGTTGACCCAAAGCGACATCGCGACCTGCCGCGAGCGCCCACTCTAGTACTGCCCTCCAGTTGTCCTGATCGCTTTGAGCGCACTCGGTCCACGCGGTGTTAGCCTCGGTATCGTACGTGGCTTCGAGTTGCTCGGCGATCTCGAGATATACGCGCGCGTGGCGCTGTGCCGCCATTTCCATCTCGCCTCGCGTCACCAGCTTCGCACGCGCGTACTCTCTAAATGATTCGAACAGTCGGTAGCGAGGCTCCGCCCGATCGAGATCAACTATCAACAGCGACTTCTCAACCAGCGACGACAGTACGTCGAAAACGTCGGCCTCGGTCGTTTCCTCACTCCCGCAGACCGCGGTCGCCGCAGCCAGCGTGTAGCCGCTGGCGAAGACCGCGAGGCGCTCGAAGACCCTTTGCTCGGACGGAGCAAGCAGGCCGTAACTCCAATCGATCGCCGCGTGCATGGTCTGCTGCCGGGCCAGCGCCGTGCGTTCGCCGCCGGCGAGAATCCGAAAGCGATCGTCGAGCCTCTGCGCCAGCGCTTTGACGGATAACTGGTTCAGCCGGGCGGCGGCCAGTTCGATCGCCAGCGGAATGCCATCCAGGCGGCGGCATACCTCGGCAACGATCGGCACGTTCTCATCGCTAAGCCGAAAACGATGGTCGACGGCCCGCGCGCGGTCGTTAAATAGGACGATTGCCCCGTACTCAACGACGTCCATAACTCTCAACCGATGTGTCGCCTCGGGCAATGGGGCGCGAAGGGACGGCAGACGGTAGGTGTATTCACCCCCGGCCCGGATCGCTTCGCGGCTGGTGGCGAGAATCCGAATACGTGGGCAGCCGGCCAAAAGCGCCTGCGCAACCGCCGCTGTTTCCGTAATAACGTGCTCGCAGTTGTCGAGAATCAGTAGCAATGTCTTGCTCTTGAGATAGCTAAGCAGAGTCTCGAGCAACGGGCGATCGGGCACTTCTTGCACGCCCAACGTCGACGCGATCGTTGAAACCACCAACGAAGAGTCACTGATCGGCGCGAGTCCAACGAAGCAGACCGCGCCCTCACCAGCGCCGTTTAGCGCGGTTGCAGCGCGCAACGCGGTCTGGGTCTTGCCGACGCCGCCCGCTCCGGTAAGCGTGACCATCCGATGGTCGCGCAGGAGCGCGGCGATCTCGCCGAGCTCAGCCTCTCGCCCGACGAAACTGGTCAGCGCGAGGGGCAGGTTGGCGGTTACGCCGTTGGCCCAGGGTCCGACGGTCACGGGGGCGCAGCGGCCTAGCAAGACTGCACGCGCAGCGGTTGCCTCAAACGTTCCGCGCTGCTCGTCGTTGAGGGCCAGCGCGCCGACCAAGAGCGCCAGCGTTTCGCGCTGGGGCGTACGTCGGTAGCCGCGCTCGAGTGCGCTGATTCCTTGGGTGCTCATCCGGGCACGCTCAGCGAGCGCCTCTTGCGAGAGTCCGGCGGCTAGTCGGTAGTGCCGAAGGAGCGTCCCGAAGTCCGGCGAGCCAGACACTCGCCCTCGGTCCTCCATCTCGTTGAGAATATTCGGCCCGGTCTCGGCAGAAGCCCTTAATTATCCGAGCGCCCAGTTGTATGGGTGTTTGTAGGTTTCGGCCGTCGCCGTAAGGCGTCATAGTTTGCCTTGACCGGCGTCACGTGACGTTGGCGACCGATGTCGTGTGCGGCAGCGCGCATGGGGCCACGGTGCTGAGACGCGCTGCCACGTGCACGAACCAGTGAAGGAACTTATCATGAACCAATCGTTTAGTCCGGGTCGAGCGTTTAGCGCTCGAGCCTTTTTTCTGCCGGCACTCGTATCGGCGGCTTTACTTAGCGGTTGCGGCGGGGGCAGCGGTGCCGCACCGCTCTCTAGCGTACCGGAAACCGGGGCTGGGGCGCTCCCGGCCCAGAGTACTATGCAATCGGAGTCGAGCTCAGGATCGCGAGCAAGCGCTACGACCTACGATCTACTTCCGCTCGCCACCCTTGGCGGTAACGCAAGCTTCGCCACCGCAATCAACAGCCGTAGCCAGATCACTGGTACCTCGCGTCTGAAAGGAAACAAAGTCGAACACGCCGAGCTCTGGAGGGCCTACCGAGCGACCGACCTCGGCACTCTGGGTGGCCCGAACAGCGAGATTAACTTTTATAACGACGGCACTCGGGGCCAATTCGTGGGATTCTCCGAAGTCTCCCAAATCGACCCCTATGCCGAAAACTACTGCGGTTTCGGCACGTCAGATATCTGCCTAGGGTTTAGCTGGCAAAACGGTACGATGACGTCGCTTCCGACCCTGGGTGGAAACAACTCTGCCGCCAACGACGTGAACAACCGCGGGCAGATCGTTGGCGAGGCCGAGACCAGCATTAAAGACCCGAGCTGCCCTCCGCCGTTGGTCCTCGACTCCCGCGGCGTGATTTGGAAGCCGAACGGCAAGATCGTCACCCTGGCGCCGTTATCCGGTGATACTTTTAGTAATGCCTTCGCAATGAACGAGAGTGGAGCGGCTGTCGGATGGTCGGGACTCTGCGACGATCCGGTTCACGCTCTTCTCTGGCAAAACGGCTCTACGACCAACCTCGGCAGTCTCGGCGGCAGCAATAATAACGCCGGAACGGACATCAATAACCGCGGCCAGATTGTCGGCTACTCGGATCTTCCCGGAGACACGGCGACTCATGCTTTCATTTGGAGCGGCACGATGAGTGATCTCGGCACGCTGCCCGGGGATACCCTCAGCGTCGCTTATGGGATCAACGACAAGGGTCAAGTCGTTGGCTCATCCTGCAACGCGAGCAGCTGCCGCGGCTTCATCTGGCAGAACGGTACGATGACCGATCTCAACCTGCTCGTTCGACATAACAGGAACCTGTACGTGGTGTATGCCAACGACATTAACAGCGCTGGACACATCCCCGCGCAGGCCCTCGACCGGAAGGGGTTGGCGCGTGCGGTGGTGCTGATTCCTGGCAAAAACGCTGCCGTTTTGCCCACCGGGGTGTCGGCGCCTCAGTTCACAGCACAGCAAAGCCTGCGGATTCAACAACGCAATGCGGGTGTCGCGCCGACGGCTCTTCGCAAATCTATGTTTTCGCTGTAAAACATCGGCAGCAAAGGACCGAGCTCGCTCCGGCGGCTCGGTCCTTTACGCCCAACGAGGCGTCGCAAGCACCAGTCTTCAACGTTCGAGTTTGGCAAGTGGCATGACGATCTTTTTAGGCCGCTTCGACTCTGGCTTCAATCGGAAACGCCTTTTTGGTGACGTCGGGAGCACCTAAGCCTGAACAATTCTGTGTGGCGAACGGTGTAGTGAAAAGCGCGACCGCCTCCAAACCTGGCGTAAAATAAGGCGAAAATCACTACGTGGAGGGAGCGTTTTGACTTGGCGGGAGCGTGTAGGAGGTTCTCCTAGCGTCCCCGCCACTACCCTATGAGCGTCGAAAGTCCCTGATAATACTGGCAAATTCGCGCATAGGGCTACGAAGTTCAACAAAATCGCAGGCCGCTTTTCACCCATTCTGTGTAGTGAACGGTGTAGTGACCCGCCCGCATCCTCTGCCGAGAGACCCTCGCTTCGGGTACGTCGGGAATTCGATCCTGAAAGTTGTGGATCACGCCTTCGTATAGGACGATTTCATCAGCACGCCAACCTTAGAGAGCGTCCTATAGAAGCGGACGAACCGCTGAGAAGCGTTTCCGCTAACCGCCTTGAACGAGCCTGGGCGGGAAGCCCTTGATGAAATCGCTAGGGAACAGGCGCCGACCCTTTTTCAAGCTCGTCTTCTAGAATCGGCACGCCGAGATTGCAAGACTGAACACCCTGGACGACGCAGAGTTTGAGAACCTCGACGATTTCTTCCATTGTAGCACCGGCCTCGAATGCCCGCTTTATGTGGCGGTGTGTACCGGGCGCGTACATGTGCGTGTATGAAGCATCGCAGGCGATGCTGAGCAGTTCAAGCTCTTTTGGCGGGAACGGACAGGTCTTGTAAGTCTCGGCTGCGGCGGCCATGAATTCGTCAAACCACGTGGGGTCGAGGGCGACGAGAGGATCCCAGACGGCGTTCCACTGGCCCATGGCCTTCATCGCATCACATGCCGGCGTGGGGACGGCGTTCGAACGTGGCACCGGCTTCACCCCAGCTGCCTTGGCTTCTTCCGCCAATATAGGAGCGCCCGTGGCCAATGCATGGATCGACATGAGCGCGCCGGCTTTTATGACGAATAGGATCTCATCGCGAGTGGCCCCAACCTCGAGCGCCGCTCGAGTGTGGCGGCGCGTACCGTCGGGATTGAGATTTGTGCATGCGACGTTCAGCCCGAGACTGATTAACTCGACGAGCTTGCGAGAGAGGATTCCGCTCGTCCATGGATTTGTGGACATCGTTACGCACGCGGCCGTCCACTCCGGATCCCATCGCTCCAGAGTGTCAAGCGTCGCTACGTCCCACGCGCCAGCTTTATCGATCGTCATTTTAGCCTCATTTGATAGCTACTATTGTTCCGCGCTCGGCATGTCAGCCTCATCACCCTCCCACAGGTGAAGCAACTCGCGCGCTTGCTTCGAGGCGAGCATGCGCGTCAAGCGTGCGACCTTTCGCCCAACTTCCCTTACGCGCTGTTCAGCACGAATGTCCTTGAGATGGCCGTCCGCGGTGAAGGCCGTATCAGCGTCGAAGATCCACGCTTCCGAAGGGATGACCCACGCATGCAGCGTTCGGCCAATTGCACGCAGGGCATTCAAAGTGGACATTCCGCCCATTCGCCCACCGGAAACGCCAATAAGACCGACAACCTTGCCCTCGAACTCGCGCATGCTCATCAAGTCGAGCGCATTTTTCAGCACGCCGCTAAGCGTCCCGTGATAGTTTGGCGTCGCCAAGATGACGCCGCTCGCTTCCGAAACTCGTTGGCGGAGACGTAGAACGCCGGGCTTTTCTTCGGTGCGGTCTTCGCCGGTGCAGAAGGGAAGGTCGTAATCGCCCAAGTCCACAAGTTCTGCGGTCGCACCCATCTCTTCCGCGCCGGCGAGAGCGATTTTCAAAGCAACTCTTGTCCAGCTGTCGGGTCGCAGACTACCACAGACCCCAAGGACTCGAATTGCTGCCTGTTCCGCCACGGGCGGCCTTATGCCAGAGAGTGCCCGTCGGAACCAGCCAGAACGGGTTCTCGGACTTTGCTGCGGTCGGTCTTGTGCACCAGAAAACCTTGGTCGCCCGCCTGACGGTTCGGCGGTAGTCCAAGGTTCGCAAGCGTCTCATCGGTGGTCTTATAGGTGACGCCGATCTTCAGCATCTCACGAGTCTGTTCGGGTGTGGCGATATCGCGCCCAATCTCATTGGCCAGCCGAACCTGCCTCTGAATCATCTCCACGGTGGTCATCCGCACGTTTTTCTTCGTGTTCCAGAGGTTCTCTTCAATACCGACGCGCGTGTGCTGCCCGAGGGCGATCATCATCATATAGATCGCGTGTGTCAGACGCATCGTTGTTTGATACGTGAAAAAAGAGCCTTGGGGCGTGCGACGCACGAGTTCCATTAGGTCGAAGGGGTTCGCGCCGAGAATTCCACCGCCGCCCGTACTGAAAAAGCCGTTCATCGGCCCCTTGTAGTAACCGCGGCGGATCATCCGCTCGACGAGCTCAAGCGAGTGAACGTGGCCAAGCGCGAAGTATGGCTGGATCCCGTGCTCGACGCATAGCTTGGTCTCTTCAATATAGAAGTCCGGTGTCGAATCGGCTACCATATTCGAAAGCCCGTGCAGCGCGTCCTCATTGTCCAGGTGTGTTCCTTGGACGGAATCATCTATCGGATGCAGCGCCGTCACATCGAAAAGCGAGGTACCGCATGTAACCGTGATCTGATCCGGTTTAGGATCGATGGTGGTTAATTTGTGCCGCTCTTCATAACTTCCAAACTTTCCAACCTGGCCAGGATCCGGTGCAAAAGAAATCGACCCGCCGACTTGCAGAATCATCTCCGGCACAGCCTCGCGTAGCCGCGCGATCTGCTGGCCATACTCGTCAAAGTTATGTGAAATATGTCCGGTTTTCGGATCGCGCACGTGGATATGCAACAATCGCGCTCCGGCATTGAAGCAATCTACGGCGGCTTGAACCTGCTCGTCCCAAGTCGTTGGAATGTACCCCGGTGGGCCGTCCTGCGGCAACCACATTGGCCCGTAGGGTGCAGCGGTGATCATCAGCGGTGCCATGTTTTCGGGGAGTAGCGAGTCGTCAGTAAAATATGCCATGTTTTCAGGTCTCCTTAAGGGGACGCGAGGCTTTCAACGCCCGACGGTCGGGGCCTTCACGGTGGCGAAGACGGGATCGCTGCGCTTGGTGCCCCTACCGGCGAGTTCGATTTTCCACGACTTCAAGCATCGTCGGATCGTTGCCGACCGCAGCAGCGAGCGACGGAAATCCAACAGCCGGAACGTGGCACGTCGTGGCGCTCCGGCACGGGACCGTCATTCCGTAGCGCCCAGCTATGCTCCATGCTGATTTCAAACCGCGTTAATAACTGCGATAAGGCTGCTTATTTGCCGAAGCGGGCGTCTCTCGAGAATGGCTCTTCGCAATGCTTAGGCTCAGGTAATTCTGTGTGGTAAACGGTGTAGCGAAGAGCGCCGCCCGCCTCAAAACCCATGTAAAATAAGGCGAACATCACCAAGTGGCGGGAGCGTTTTGACTTGGCGGGAGCGTGTAGGACGTTCTCCTAGCGTCCCTGCCACTACCCTCTGAGCCTCGAAAGTCCCTGATAGTACTGGCCTTTTCGCGCACACGTCCTTCGCCCACCAATAAAACCGATACGTTCTTTTGCCCGATTCTGTGTAGTGAACGGTGTAGTGAGCCGCTCTGTCTTTAGGAGCAAAATGGTTGCCACCAACTCGATTTCCAGGGGCCGTCTGATCCACCGTTATGCGGTCGTTAGGCGAAGGTTGGTCGAATCTGCGAAAGTGCAAGCAGAGGTAGGTCGTTTTTCGTTAGCGCCAACGGGAATCGAACTCGCAAATCGGAGTCCCGACCGCTCCCATCTAGTACCGGATAGTCTTTTCCTGTACTCGCTTTTCGAATTCCGAGTACCCTTTAATCCCTGCTGATCGCGACTCCGTTTAAGCCAAGCCGGATTTGCAGCGGATTTGGGACTTAACTACGCGCCTTTGTATGCCTTTAGCATTAAGTGTGACGGCGATGAAGCACGCGCACGTTTCGTTTGACTCTAGTTTGGCAAGGTGACAAAGGGATCGAAACGCGATTGCGCTCAACCCCTTTGGTTTGCGCCGTTGTGGTTACGGAACGAGCGGTGGCGTCACGGCTACGCCAAATGGGTCGCCGCTGACGGGAATCGTTACTTCCGGATTTCCGCCAGCCGGATACGCAAACTCGAATGCATCAGCACCGCCGGACTGGCTTTGCGCCGTATAGAAAGCAGTGCCCGACGCTTTAAACTTGAAATCTGAAAGGTTAGAAAACGCGTTGATCGTAATCGGCGTAGTCGAGAAAGGATTGCCGAGAGATCGGCGCTTCGGCGGGTTATAGGTGTACATAACATTTTCAAACGCAGCGCTTTGACCCAAGAAGGCGAGCCGATCTGCCTTGTCGATTTGGATTCCCTCCGCCGCATGGATGCTGTTGCCCGTCGTCAGCTGCACGGCTTTCGTCGCGTTGCAACCGCCTTTCACCTCGCCGATCTGCGCGACATTTTGTCCAGAACCGGGCGAGTAGCTTCCCGCGATGAATAGATTCCCTTTGTCGTCGAATGCGTCAACATTTAGATAGTGAAAAGCTGCCGGAACGGCAACCGTCGCGCAAGCCGTCGTCGAATTCTTGGCGTAGAAGGTGACGGTCGCAGAACTGACGGGGCAGCTAGGAGCTTTGCAAAGATTTGCCAATCCGACCACGCCTTGGGGCGACACCGCAACGCCGTACAGGTAGTAACCGGTATCGTCGAGCGTTCGCTCTGGCGCGCCAGTATAAGGAGGGGCATAGACAGTCACCGTCGAGTCGTTATAGTTTGTGACGTACAGCTTGTTCGCCGCGTCACTCGCTAAGGTCACGGGTCCATTGAGGCCGGTTATTTGGCCGACCATCTTGTGCTCGCCCGCTTGCAGGTAGATATTGACGACGTTCCCGTTATAGTCAGAGACGAAAATGAGTGGCTTGCGCTTGGCATCGGGGCTGAAGAAGCTCGGCGTTTTCACCATCTGACGTGTGAGGCCACCATGGCGCAGAGCCAAAATGGCGTTCAAGCGACCATCTTGAAACCATGGCTGATAAACGGACTGAATCGCAGTTCCACTGTTTTGTCCGACGGTCGTCGAAGCCATAGGCGGGTTGCCGCCAGAGCAGTCGGCCAGCAGCGTGAGCGCGACGGATGCCGTGAGCGCCTGACTTACTGAGTTAGGAGTACGCATGATAAGTTCTCCTCAAAGTTAGGGATAACAAAGATCGTGGGCCCTAGCTCCGGGGCGGCGACGCCTTTACGCCGAGGCCCCCGTCGCACCATTGTCTGCCTGGCAGAGGAAAGGGGTCCAGGTACACCCGTTCAAGTTATCCGTTCAAGTCATCGGCGCTGTGACAACCGGAGGGCGATGGAAGCGGCGGGACGGCCCCACTTTGGTACCCTCTTGCGGGAGCTTCGTCTGGGCGCCGCTATGACTCAACAAGAGTTGGCCGAGCTGGCGGGGCTGAGCGTCGAAGCGATTGGCCAGCTTGAGCGGGGAACCCGAACGCGGCCCCAGCGGGCAACGGTGCTTTTGCTCGGGCGCGCTTTAGAGTTGTCGCCCGAACGCGCGGCGATGTTGACGCGTGCAATAGATACCACGCATCCGCCCCGCCGGCGAGAACACATCCGGTCGTTGAACGCGCCATTGCTACGGCTCGTTCGTTCCAATGCTCGAACGACTCCAGCTCATAATCTTCCCCAGCAACTGACCTCATTCGTGGGGCGCGAGCAAGAAGTTAGCGAGATCGCCGCGAGGCTGCGCGAGCATCAACTGGTGACCCTTGTCGGGGCCGGCGGAGTCGGCAAGACGCGCGTAGCGGTGCAGCTCGGTGCCGATGTACTGGACGGTTACTCCGATGGTGTATGGTTGATCGACCTCGCTCCCCTTGCGCACCAAGATCTGGTAGAGAGCGCGATCTTGTCGGCCTTACAGCTTCCTTCCAGTACAGGCTCCGCGCTGGACGTAATCATCGCGTATCTCAAGGGGCGCCGGCTTCTTCTGATCCTTGACAACTGCGAGCACGTTATCACTCGCGTTCGCGACATTGCCGAAAAGATCATGGAGGCGTGCCTCTCGGTGCGAATTCTCGCGACCTGCCGGCAGGCGTTGGAGGCCGCCGGCGAGCACGTCTACCGACTTCCCTCGCTTGCCGTCCCACCCGATCCGTTGGTGCGTACGCGAGACACACTGTGCTACGGAGCGGTCGCGCTTCTTGTGGATCGGGCGCTTGAGGCGAATCCAGGCTTTACATTGAGCGACGACAACGTGCACGATGTGGTTGAGATCTGTCGTCGGCTGGACGGCATTCCTCTCGCAATCGAGCTCGCGGCCGCCCGCACGAATGTCATCACGCCTCGACAACTCGCCGAACGGCTCGACCAACGCTTCCGTTTGCTCACTGGCGGCCGCCCCGGCGCCTTGCCACGTCATCAGACGATGACGGCTCTCATTGACTGGAGTTACGATTTCCTAACTTCCCGCGAGCAGCGATTCTTCGAAACGCTGTCAGTCTTCATGGGTGGTTGCACGCTCGAAGCCGCGACTGAAGTATGCGCCGAAGGTGGGGAAGATGACGTCGATGTAATCGACCTCATAACGTCGCTGGTAACGAAGTCGCTGCTGGTCGCGGAGCTAGTAAGTGAGGAGCAACGGTACCGTCTGCTTGAATCGTCACGGCAGTATGCACGCGACAAGCTGGCTTCCCGCGACGGGCAGTATGAGGTAGAGCGGCGCCATGCTGTCATATACCTTGAATTAGCAGAGCGCCTGGAGGCCGCGTGGAGTACTACCCCCGAACTCGAGTGGCTCCCCCGTGCGCAAGCGGAAGTCGAGAACTGGCGTGCGGCGCTGGAATGGACGTTAGGCAAGCGACACGACGTCGCCTTAGGGCAACGCTTCGCCTCTCTACGCTATGTACTTTCCCGCAGCCTCCCGTTGCCTGAGGCAAGACGTTGGTTGCACATCGCGCTCGAATCCGTCGCTCAATCTACCTCTCCCGCTCTGGTTGCCCGTCTGGAACACGCCGACGCAGAGACCTGCGCTCTCGCCGCCGGAGTCGAGGCTACCTTGGCGGCTGCGCAGCGGGCTCTGGCGTGGTATCGCCAAGTGGACGACGTATTGGGAACCGCTCAGGCGCAGAGTTTGGCGGCTCACTCGCTCACTATTTTGGAAAGATTCACGGAAGCCGAACCGCTGTTGCATCAAGCGCTCGGAATCGCGCAAACATTGGGGGATCGACGACTAGCCGCCAAGGTCCTGCGCACGACGGGGTTTGTGAAGTGCCGACGCGGTGATTTCACCCGGGCTCGGGCCTGCTATACCGAAGCTCTGCAGCTTGCGAAGGCGGCCGGTGCCGAGTTTCTCGCAGCGACGATAGCGGCAAGCCTTGCTGACAACGAGGCTGACGCGGGCGACCCTGAAACGGCACTGCACCTCATGACTGACGTTGTCGCAAAGCTCCGTGAACTGCATTACTCAGAGATACCCAAGCTCACTACCACGATCGCCGAGATGTCGCGGTACCTGATCATGCTGGGCCGGTACGATGAGGCCGCCGCCCATGCGAGCGAGGCGCTCCAGTTAGCTCGTGAACTGCGAATAGCAGTGTCAGTCGTATTCTCGTTGCAATTTCTTGCCGTCATCGGGGTACTCGATCGCCAGTCGAAAGGTCGACGCACGTCCCTAGACTGCGCCGTCGCGGCTCGGCTCCTGGGGTTCGCCGCCGTCCGCCTTGCCAAATTGGGGATTCCCGAGTTTTACGGTGTACCGCAGGAACGGGATCGCGCAATCGCCTTGCTTGGCCATGAGCTCGGCGCAGACGAGGTCACGCGATTGATGTCCTCCGGCGCCGCGATGACCGAGGACGAGGCGATTGCGCAGGCTCGCGCCCTTGGCGCTAAAGCAGCCTTACTCTAGGACTACACTACGAACCTCACCACTATCGGGAACCGCGTACGATGTCGTAGCTCGCCTGCCTACACATTTTGCATCCTCGAAGACACGCCCTTGTGGAAGCAGCCCGGATCGATTTGGCGTCGCGCAAAGCTTGAACAACTCGCCGAAGTATACTGTTCGCAGGAGCGGTACGCAGAAACGGAGCCAATGCTCGAGCGCGCGCTATCAATTTCGAGAGAAGGCGCTCGTACCAGATCATGTAGATTTCGCTAAATACCCTGAATGCCATCGCCAGGTCCACTGCGGCCAAGGCCGTTAAGGAGACGCGGAGCCATCGCTCGTGCGTGCTCTGGCAATACGAGAGAAGAGCCTCGGTCCTGACCATCCATCGACGAAAGGAGCGCGCAAGCGCTCGATGCTCTTGCGCGAAACAGCAACGAACAAGCGGATCTACGAAATGCCGGGTACCGGAAGCTCCTTTCCTCGTACGCCGGGGGGGTTGGAGGGAGTGTGCAAATGCCGTTGTTTTTGGGAGTGGATTTTTCGAAGAAAAACTTAGCAATCGGTGTAGTGAAAGAACACGCAGCACTGCAAACCCGCGTAAATACGCGCGAATTGAAGGTGGCGGGAGCGTGTAGGAATCGAACCTACCAGTCGCCTTGCGGCGACCTCAGCGATTTTGAAGACCGTGCGGGCCACCAGACCCGTACGCTCCCGTAAGTGGAGGAATCGCGGTATTAGGTTGTTATGCTGGTTTCAACCTCCAGCCGAGCCACGTCCACGAGATCCCGGCGAAAATGAAGTTCAGTCCGACGACGAACCCGATGAACCAGATCGCGGATATGGGCCACTGCGCCCAGAGCAGAATGCCCAAGATGATGCTGATGACGCCGCTGGTGGCCACCCAGCCGTAGTTAGGAAACTGCGTCATAACGGCCGCAATAAAGCGGAAGACGCCGGCGAAGACGAGCAGCGCAGCGAGCAGCAGAGTAACGACGAGCGCGCCCGCGGCTGGGTGCTCGAGCAGCATTAGACCGACGATGACGTCCAGCACCCCGACCAGCAGCAGCAAAATAATGTGGCCCGCGCCGCGCGCCATGAAGGCCGCAACGAGCTGACCGATCCCCGCAATCACCAGGACGATGCCGAGAGCGAACACCGACGCGAGCGTAGCCGCCCCCTCCGCCCAAATGGCGTAGATCCCGACCAGGATGAACAGGATGCCCAGCGCGACGTACCAGCCCCAGTTCTTTTGCGCTTCTACAGCATCCGCAACGGTTTGCCTCATGTGCCTATGTTATCCGATTCGGACGGCCGGGGCCAGCAGTGCGGGAGGGCCATGGGGCTCGGCCCGAAGTGCTGCCCATTATGGCAGACAGTACGCTGACCAGTTCTCCTTACGACTCGGTGTTCGAGTCGCGCTGGCTGCAGGAGGCCGCACCGGACCGCTGCTTCCCCCAAGACGAGATGCCGGCTGAGGCCGCCTTCCAGATGGTGAGCGACGAGCTTTTCCTCGACGGCACTGCGCGCCAGAACCTCGCGACGTTCTGCCAGACCTGGGACGACGAGTACGTCCATCGTCTGATGGACATCTCGCTCAACAAGAACTGGATCGACAAGGAAGAGTATCCGCAATCCGCCGCGATCGACCGGAAGTGCCTGAGCATGGTTGCCGATCTCTGGAACGCACCGGCCTGCGACGACGCCACCGGAACCAACACGATCGGTTCGAGCGAGGCGTGCATGCTGGGCGGGATGGCGATGCTGCGGCGCTGGCGCTCGAAGATGAAAGCCTT
Organism: Vulcanimicrobiota bacterium; assembly: GCA_963723485.1. Taxonomy (GTDB): domain Bacteria; phylum Vulcanimicrobiota; class Vulcanimicrobiia; order Vulcanimicrobiales; family Vulcanimicrobiaceae; genus Cybelea. The sequence goes on from CAVRQS010000004.1 coordinate 358,277, forward strand.
GAGCAAGCCGACGGACAAGCCGAACTTCGTATGCGGGCCGGTCCAAGTGTGTTGGCACAAGTTCGCGCGCTACTGGGACGTCGAGATGCGCGAGATTCCGATGGAGCCGGACCGGCTGTTCCTGGATCCGAAGCGCATGCTCGACGCCATCGACGAGAACACGATCGGCGTCGTTCCGACATTCGGCGTCACCTATACCGGCAACTACGAGTTCCCGGAGCCGCTCCACGACGCATTGGACAAACTGCAAAAGACGAAGGGCCTCGACGTAGACATGCACGTCGATGCCGCCAGCGGCGGGTTCCTCGCCCCGTTCTGCGCACCCGAGATCGTGTGGGACTTCCGCCTGCCCCGCGTGAAGTCAATCAGCAGTTCGGGCCACAAGTACGGCCTCGCGCCGCTCGGCACAGGCTGGATCATCTGGCGCGACGCCGCCGCGCTGCCCGAGGAGCTGATCTTCGACGTCGACTACCTCGGGGGCAAGGTCGGCACGATCGCGATCAACTTCTCGCGGCCCGCCGGCCAAGTGATCGCGCAGTACTACACGTTTATCCGGCTCGGCCGCGAGGGCTATCGGAACGTGCAGATGGGCGCGTATCGTGTTGCGGCGTATTTGGCGAACGCGATCGCGCCGCTTGGGCCCTACGAGTTCATCGGCACCGGCGATCCGCAAGCCGGAATACCTGCCGTTTGCTTCCGCATCAAGGCGGGCGCAGATCCGGGTTACACGCTGCTCGACTTGTCCGACCGGCTGCGCATGAGCGGCTGGCAAGTCCCCGCGTTTGCGCTCGGCGGCAACGCCTCGGACGTCACCGTCATGCGGATCATGTGCCGCCGCGGCTTCGAGATGGATTTCGCCGCGCTACTGATGCGCGATTTCAAGGCGGCGCTGGTGTTCTTCGACAGCCATCCCCGGCCTGAGATACGCCCCTCAGAGGGAACCGGCTTCCACCACTAGCGGCTTCGCCTTATCGAATCCGGGGCGAGCCCGGCTTATAGGATGTCTAAGTGGTCTCGCCCGCATTGGTCACCGCCTGGGCGGGCGCCGCGCGGCTAGACGGGCGCTGAGTTTCGATGAGCGGCCCATTAGGATAGCGAAGCAATGCTTCCGTGAAGACCCGTCCCGACATCCGCAACGTGGCGATCGTCGCACACGTCGACCACGGCAAGACGACCCTCGTGGACGCGATGCTCAAACAGAGCGGCGTCTTCCGCGCGGGCCAGCAGGTGGTCACGCGCGTCCTCGACTCGAACCCGCTCGAACGCGAACGTGGCATCACGATCCTCGCGAAGAACACGGCCGTACGCCACGACGACGTGAAGTTCAACATCGTCGACACGCCTGGCCACTCCGATTTTGGCGGCGAGGTCGAGCGCGTGCTGCAGATGGTCCAAGGCGTGCTGCTGCTGGTGGACGCCGCCGAGGGCGTCATGCCCCAGACGCGCTTCGTGCTGCGCAAGGCGCTGGAGCTCGACCTGCGCGCCATCGTCGTGGTGAACAAGATCGACCGCAAGGACGCGCGCCCCCAAGAGGTCGTCAACGAGACCTTCGATCTCTTCGTCGAGCTCGGCGCAAACGACGAGCAGGCCGAGTTTCCGGTGCTGTTCACCAACGCGAAGGCCGGCATCGCGAAGCGCTCGCTCGACGACGGCGGCGACTCGCTCGAGCCGCTGTTCGAGACGATCGTCGCGCGCGTGCCGGAGCCGCCCTCCGAAGAGGGCCCGTTTCAGCTGCTAATCTCGGCGATCGATCACAACCGCTACGTGGGGCGCATCGGGATCGGCCGCATCTTCCGCGGGACGTCGCGGCGTAACGAGCCGATCGTCAAGCTCGCACGCGACGGCACCGTCACGACGGGTTTGCGCCTCGCAACGCTGCTGACCTTCGCCGGACTCGAGCGCATCGACGTCGAGGAAGCATCGGCCGGCGATATCGTGTGCGTCTCCGGCATCGACGATCTCAACATCGGCGACACGATCGCCGACGCGGACGCGCCCGAGCCCATCGCGGCGACCGCCGTCGACGAGCCGACCGTTTCGATGTTCTTTTCCGTGAATAACTCGCCGTTCGTCGGACGGGAGGGAAAGTTCCTCACGTCGCGCCAGATCCGCGAACGCCTCATGCGCGAGCTGGAGTCGAACGTAGCGCTGCGCGTCGCCGACACTGCGTCGCCCGACACGTTCGAGGTGCGCGGGCGCGGCGAGCTCCATCTCGCGATCCTCATCGAAACAATGCGCCGCGAGGGCTACGAGCTCGGCGTCTCCAAGCCGCAGGTCATTGTTACGGAGCGCGATGGCAAGCGCTACGAGCCCGTCGAGTACGTCGTCGTCGACGTTCCCGAGGAGCACGCCGGCGCGGCGATCGAGGCGCTTGGGCGGCGCAAAGCGATGATGTCGAACATGCTGAGCGTCGGTGACATCCAGCGACTCGAATATACGATGCCGACGCGGGCCATCTTCGGGCTGCGCGGCGAGCTGCTCACGCTGACGCGCGGCACGGCGGTACTCTCGCACACTTATTACGATCATCAGCCGTGGCAGGGCGAACTGCCCGGCCGCAGCGTGGGCGCGCTGGTCGCAAGCGACACCGGACGCTCGACGGGCTACGCGCTGATGGGCCTCGAGCAGCGCGGCCGGTTCTTCATCGGGCCGGGCGTCGACGTCTACGAGGGCATGATCGTCGGCCGCGCCGGCGACGAGTACGACGTCGCGATCAACGTCGTGCGCGAAAAGAAGCTCACCAACATGCGCGCCGCGGGATCGGACGAGAACGTGAAGCTGGCGCCGCCGGAGGTGCTCTCGCTCGAACGCGCGCTCGAGTTCATCGACGACGACGAGCTCGTCGAGGTGACCCCGCGGTCGATCCGCTTGCGCAAGCGCATCCTCGACGAAGCCGAGCGGCTGCGGCTGCGCAAGCGCGAGGCCGCGAAAGCCTAGGAATCTAGTGTGATGCCGTGAGGAACTGCCGGGTGAAGTAGTCCGTCGTCGCCCGATCGGCGCCGAGCCAGGCCGCATAACGGAGAAAACCGTGGATCTCGTTGGGAATCACGAGCTCCTCGAAGGGAACGCGCGCAAGCCGTAGGCGCGCCACCAAGTCGACCATCTGGTGGAACTCCACGTTGCGATCGTCGTCGCCCTGAATCAACAACACGGGGGACTTCCAGGCCGCGATCGCGGAGTCGGGCGACGACTGCCAGGCCAGCTTCATCAGGGCGCGCATGTCGTACTGTTCGTAGCGTTTGAGTTGCGTGAAGCCCCACACCGGATTGTCGATGTCGAGCGACCAATCGTGCACGCCGTGGAAATCCACGCCGGCCTTGAAGACGTTCGAATTGCGCGCCAGCGCTAGCGCGGTGAGATAACCGCCGTACGACCCGCCCCATATGCCGATCTTGCCCGCATCCACGTTTGGATCGTGCTGCAAGAAGCGCGCGCCGGCGACGACGTCTTGGTATTCCGACGCGCCGGTCGGTCCCCAGCGCGCCGGAAAGTTGAAGTCGTGGCCGTAGCCGATGCCCAACCGATAGTTCACCGACAGCACAATGAAGCCGTGGTCGGCCAGATACTGATTGACGGCATATGCGTTCGAGTAGTAGTCCATGTAATGCCACGTCAGCAGCATCTGCCGCGGCGGCCCGCCGTGCACGAAGACGATCCCGGGATGCTTGCCCCCACCGGGCGGAACGAAAAGCTGGCCGTAGGCGCGCGTGCCGTCCGCGGCGCGGAACGACACCTCCTGCGGCGTGACGAGTTGCGATGAAGGAAAATCGCTCGGTAAGAGATCCGCATCCAACGCCTTTTGCGCTCCGCTCGCTCGCAGCGTCACGAGCGGCGGCTGCTGTGCCGTCGCGCGATCGAACGCGACCGCCTCGCCGGCGAGCGCGACCGGCCCGAACTCGCTGCTCGCCCCGCTCGTCAGCGGCGCAATCTCCCCAGAGGACACGTTGACGCGAAAGACATGCCGGCGATCGTCGTCGCCCGCCGTCGCGCCGGTGTTCGCCGCATATACGACGGATTGCAGATCCGGCGCGACGGAGACGTCTTCGACCATGAAAGCGCCGGGAGTCAACAGCCGCGCCGGCCCGCCCGCGGCCGAGACCGCATACAGGTGAGGCCAGTTGTCCCGCTCGCTGTTGAAGACGAGCCGGTCGCCGGCGACCCATTCTAAAAACGGCCCGAGTCCGGTCTGCGGCAGCGAGCCGCGCGGCGTATTCGAGCTGGCCCACACGAGGTGCCCGATGCCCGAGCGCGCATCCGCGACCCAAATCTGCCACGGGACGGGATTCCATTCGAGTGGATTCTGCGGCGGTCCGCCATCGCCGTGCAGGCGCACGAATGCGACGCTCGCGCCGTCGGGCGACCAGCGCGGCATGCTGTCCTGCGACGTCGTAGGCGCGAGGTACTGGATCGGCGTCACATCGTTACGATAGATGCCGATGAAACTGTGATCGGTGCGCGTCGAGACGAACGCGAGCGCGGAACCGTCGGGCGACCAGCGCAGATCCGAGTCCTGGCCGCGGTCGAAGAACAGCCGCTTCGACGGCGCGGCGCCGTCGATCGGCGCGATCATCACGACACCGCCGCTCGTGAAGGCGATGCGCGAGCCGTCGGGCGAGATCGCGGGTGCGTCGCCCGTGCCGAGCAGCTTCGGCGCGCGCCCGGTCGTCGAGGCCGACCAGACCTGCATGTCCTGCTGCGCCGTATACGAGGCGGGGTTCGGCTGAAGCGGATCGGGCCAGTTCGCATCGTGGTCGCCGCCGCGGACGTAGACGACGTGCGCGTCGTCGTTGGCGATGACGAGATTCGTCAGCTCCTGACCATCGTCGGCGTCCGACGAGTATAATTGTTTTGGCGCGAAGTCCGGCGATCGCGCGAACCAAACGGTTCGCACACCTTGCGTATCGAGCGTATACGCGATCGCCGTCCCCGGTTTATCGCGTACGAGCGCTTCGGGGAACGGATAGCTCAAGACTTGGGCAAGCGTAAAGGCGGCAAGCAGCATGCTGCTCCCTACGCCGTCGCGGCCACTCGTTCCCCGACTTTGAACGTCAGCTCGCCGCGGGCGTCGTCAAAGCCGACATCGACGGTGTCGCCCTCGTTGATCTCGCCCGCGAGGATCCTGCGCCCAAGCGGCGTCTCGACTTCCTTTTGTATCGTGCGCTTGAGCGGACGTGCGCCGTAGACCGGGTCGTAGCCGACCTTGACGATGTGGCGCTTCGCGTCGTCGGAGAGGGCCAGCGTGATGCGCCGTTCGGCCAGGCGTCGACGCAGATGCCCGAGCTGGATGTCGACGATCTTCATCAAGTCTTCTTCGCTGAGGCCGTGGAAGACGATGATCTCGTCGACGCGATTGAGGAACTCGGGGCGGAAATGCTGGCGCAGCTCGTCGAGTACCGTCGCCCGCATGATCGCGTAGTCCGCGCCCTCGAACGAGCCCTTGTAGTCGAGGATGCGGTGGCTGCCGATGTTCGACGTCATGATCACGATCGTGTTCTTGAAGTCGACCGTATGCCCCTGACCGTCGGTCAGCCGCCCGTCGTCGAGGATCTGCAGGAAGACGTTAAACACGTCGGGGTGCGCCTTCTCGACCTCATCGAAGAGGATGACTGAATACGGGCGGCGCCGCACCGCCTCGGTAAGCTGACCGCCTTCTTCGAAGCCGACGTATCCCGGCGGCGCGCCGAGCAGCCGCGCGACGGTATGGCGCTCCTGATACTCCGACATGTCGATGCGAATCAGCGCGCGTTCGTCGTCGAAGAGATACTCCGCCAAGGCGCGCGCGAGCTCGGTCTTGCCGACGCCGGTGGGGCCGAGGAAGATGAACGAGCCGATCGGACGATTCGGATCCGCGAGCCCCGAGCGCGAGCGCAACACCGCCTGCGCGACCGCGTCGACGGCTTCGTTCTGCCCGATGACGCGCTCGTGCAACTCGTCCTCGAGATGGAGCAACTTCTGCTTCTCGCCCTCTAAGAGCTTCGTGACGGGAATCCCGGTCCAGCGGGCGATCACGCCGGCGATGTCGTCCTCGTCGACCTCTTCCTTCGACATCCGCGCGCCGTCGCGTTGGGAGAGGCGATGCTCCTCTGCCTCGAGCTCCTTCTGGAGGTTCGGCAGCGTTCCGTAGCGCAGCTCGGCGACCTTGTTGAGATCGTATTGACGCTCGGCCTGTTCGATCTGCACCTTCGTCTGTTCGATCTGGTCGCGCAGCGAGCGTAGCTTGACCGCGGCGTTCTTCTCCGCGTCCCAGCGCGCGCGCAGCCGCGTCCGATCCTCGCGCAGCACCGCCAGCTCTTTCTCCAGCTGCTCGAGGCGGCGGCGGCTCGCGTCGTCGTTCTCCTTGCGCAGCGCCTCGCGCTCGATCTCCAGCTGCAGCACGCGGCGCGAGACCTCGTCAAGCTCCTGCGGCATCGAGTCAATTTCCGTGCGTAACTTCGCCGCCGACTCGTCGATCAGGTCGATCGCCTTGTCGGGCAGGAAGCGATCGGTGATGTAGCGGTTGCTCAGCGTCGCGGCAGCGACGAGCGCGCCATCCTTGATTCGCACGCCGTGATGCGCCTCGTATTTCTCTTTTAGGCCGCGCAGGATCGAGATCGTGTCCTCGACGCTGGGCTGATCGATCATGATCGGCTGGAAGCGGCGCTCCAGGGCCGCGTCCTTCTCGATGTACTTGCGGTATTCGTCGAGCGTCGTCGCGCCGATCATGTGCAGCTCGCCGCGCGCCAGCATCGGCTTGAGCAGGTTGCCGGCGTCCATCGCGCCCTCGGCCTTGCCGGCGCCGACGACGGTGTGCAGCTCGTCCACGAACAGAACGATCTGGCCTTCCGATGCGGCGACGTCTTTGAGCACCGCCTTGAGCCGCTCTTCGAACTCGCCCCGATACTTCGCGCCGGCGATCAGCGCGCCCATGTCGAGCGAGACGATGCGCTTGTTCTTCAGCCCCTCGGGGACGTCGCCGCGCACGATGCGCTGCGCGAGGCCCTCGACGATCGCCGTCTTGCCCACGCCGGGGTCGCCGATCAGCACGGGATTGTTCTTGGTGCGCCGCGACAGCACTTGGACGATGCGCCGAATCTCTTCGTCGCGCCCGATAACGGGATCGAGCTTGCCGCGCTCCGCCTCGAGCGTGAGGTCCCGTCCGTAACGTTCGAGCGATTTGTACGTCCCCTCGGGATCCTTGGTCGTCACGCGCTGATTGCCGCGAACGTCGCGCAGCGCGGCGAGCAGCTTGTCCTTCGTCAGGCCCGTTTCGCGGAAGATGCGGCCGATCTCGCCGGACGACTGCGCCATCGCGAGCAGCACGTGCTCGACCGACGTGTAGTCGTCTTGCAGCGCTTTGGCTTCGTTCTCGGCGACGCTCATGATGCGGGCCAGCTCGGGCGAGAGCGTGACCTGCGCGCTGTCGGCGCCGGACCCGCTCAGGCGGGGCAGCCGACCGATGGCCTCGTCGACCCTGCGCCCGATCGCCTTCGGGTCGGCGCCGGCCTGGGTCAAAATGTCGGGCGCGATGCCGCGCTCTTGATCCAGCAGCGCCGCCAGCATGTGCTCGGGCGCCGTCTGCGTGTTGCGCTCGTGCAGCGCGCGCGAGTACGCGGCGTTGAGCGCGTCGGCGACGCGCTCGGTCATCTTCTCTACGTTCATCGTTCGACCATCATATCAAAGGTTTTGGTACGCGGCAGTTAGCGCCGCATATTCCTTGCGATACTCGGCGGCCTGCGAGAGTTGCGCCGCCGTCGGCGCCTGGAACGAGGTGCTCAACCGGGAAATCAAGTCGAGAAGCCCCTCGCGCAGCTGCGCCGGACCAGTCAGATCCTCGATGTTACGGGCGTCGTAGGTCAGGCGCAACTTGAAGGCTCGCAGAGCGGCGGCTCGCGCGGGCGACGCGACTTTGAGCCGAGCGTCAATTTGATTGAGCATCGTATCGACGCCGCTCAGCTCCGCGAAAAGCTCCGCCAGAGCCGCATGGCGGCGTTGCGCCGCGCCGAGCGTTTCCTGCTCCCGCGGGTCCATTTTTACAACCAGAGACTGGCTCTTGCTGACGCCGTCGATGGTGAGCTGCACTGTGAATGTGCCGGGAACCGTCTCGGCTCCGGTGTCGGGACCCTGGTTTTCCTTGAACGTGCTGGTCCACTTCACGGGTCCGTCCTCGTTGAGATCCCACGATGCGCGGTTCATCCCGGCGTGCTTTGGAACGTCGTCGCCTTGTAAGTGGCGAACGGCTCGCCCGCGCGAATCGAAGATCGTGATGGTCGCCTGCCGAGCAGCGCGCGCGAGATAGTACGTCACGAGGGCCCCGTCCGGAGGATTGGTGCCGACGAACTCGTTGGCAGGGATCTTCGGATCCGTGAACGTGTTGACCGGCGCCCACTGCCACATCCGGTATGCATCGCGCACCGGGAAGAGCGTCACCGCCGACGATCCGGGCGACGCGTCGCTCTGCAGCGCCGTCAGGTCGTCGAGGATCCAAACGCCGCGGCCGTGGGCGGCGACGACCAGGTCGTTGGCCTGTGGTTGAATCTCGATGTCGTAAATTGCGCTGGCCGGCATGTTGAGGCGCAGGGAATGCCAGCGCGATCCGCCGTCGAGCGTCACGAATATGCCGCGATTGGTGCCCGCATAGAGCACGTTAGCGTTCTTGGAATCCTGCCGGATCGCGCGAACGAACTGATCGGGCGGCAAATCGCCCGCGATCGAATGCCACGTCGCGCCGTAGTCGTCAGTGCGCAGCACGTAGGGTCGGTCGTCGCCGAGGAGGCGCCGCTCGACTGCGATGAACGCCGCTCCCGCAGAGAACCGGCCTGCTTCGAGGCCCGTGACGCGTCCCCACGGCGGCACGAGCGACTCGGGCGGCGCGACGTTGCGCCAATGCTGTCCTCCATCGCAGGTGAGCTGAACGAGTCCATCGTCCGTCGCGACCCAGATGATCCCGGCATCGAGTTTCGTCGTCGCTAGCGACAAGATCGTATCGTAGAACTCCGCGCCGGACTGGTCGTACGCGATGGGTCCGCCCGACGGCCCCTGCTTGCTCTTGTCGTCGCGCGTGAGGTCTGGGCTAATGCGGTACCAGGTGCTTCCGCGGTCCGAGCTCTTGAAGACGACGTTGCCGCCGACGAGCGCGTCGCCATCATTCGTAAACGCGATCGGCGTGTCCCAGTTGAACCGGTAGCGCAGGTCGCGCGCGGCCAGCTCGCCGTTCGACTCGGCGTCCGGCGAGACGTCGTAAGCCTGGGTCGTTCGCTCGTTCCAAAGGTAGACCTGACCCGTGTCGCTGTTCGTCGACGTGGACCAGATGTATTGCGGATCCTTCGGGTCGACGACGGCCCACATGCCGTCTCCCGGGCCGATCTGATACCAGTCACGGTTCATCACGCCGACGCCGTTGGCCGGCGACGACGGACCGCACCACGAGTTGTCGTCCTGCAACCCAACGCAGACGAGGTAGTTATAGTCCGGTGCGTCGCCGAGGCCGACGTGATACGGCTGTGCGAACGGCAGATCGTAGGGCTGCCAGAAGTTCTTGCCGCCGTCGGACGAGAGGATCACGCCCTCGTCGTTACCGTTGATGATCCGGCGCCCGTCCGCCGACCACCAGACCACGTGGTAGTCCCAGCCGCCGCCCGTAGCGATGGGATGAAACGTTCGTCCGCCGTCGGTGCTCATCGTGAGGATCAACGAAACGTTGATGAGGCGGTTCGGATCCGCCGGATCGACGAAGACGCTGGTGAAGTAAAACGCGCGCGCCCCTAAGTAGGGGCTGTGCGGCATCTTTTTCCACTGCACTCCGCCGTCGTCGGAGCGCCACAGCTCGCCCGCGCGAGACTGCACGGCCGCATAGACGCGCGCGTGCGTTCCCGCGCCCAAACCGATGCGGCCCGTGAGCCCGGCGGGCAGGCCATTGCCGCGCAGCCGGCGCCAGGTCATCCCGCCGTCGTCGGAGCGGTAGATGCCGCCCAACGGGCCGCCGCTCGCGAGGTTCCAGGGCGTGCGCCGCACCTGCCAGACGCCGGCGAAGAGCGTCGCGGGCCGCCCCGGCACGCGCACCAGCGACGACACGCCGCTGCTCGGCCCGACGTACAGCGTGCGTGTCCAGTGCGCGCCGCCGTCTCGCGTCACGTAGACGCCGCGAGTTGGATCGTCGGCCGACACGCGGCCGAGCACGCCCACGGCGACGACGCGCCGGTCGCGCGGGTCGATCGAGATGCTCGAGATATGCGCGGACCGCTCGAGCCCCACGTGCGTCCAGTGCGCGCCGCCATCGCTCGAATGGTAGATGCCGTCGCCGGACTCGACGTCGTTGCGCGGATTCGACTCGCCCGTCCCGACCCAGACGTCGCGGTCGTCCTGCGGCGCGATCGCGATGGCGCCGACCGGCGCCGCGGCCTCGCGATCGAAGACCGGAACCCAGGAAGCACCGCCGTCGGTTGACTTGAAGACGCCGCCGCCGGCGCCGCCCGCGTAATACAGCTGCGCATCCCGATCGCTGCCCGCGACGGCCGTGGCGCGGCCGCCGCTGATCGCGGGGCCGATCTCGCGGTACTTCAGGCCGGAGAGCGCCGCCGACACCGTATCGGCTCGCGCCGGCAGCGCGGTGAGCGCCACGAGCGTCAGCGCGAGGCCCGCTAGCGTCCGCATACGCGTCCGTACAACAGGCCGTCGCACACGGCGTCGTTGCGATCCAGGTAGTACGCGGCTAGCCTCGCCTCCAGAGCGAAGCCGCACTTCTCCAAGACGCGAGCCGACGCAGCGTTGGGGGCGAACACGGTTGCCTCGAGCCGGCGCAGACCGCCGTCGCGAAGCGCATGATCCGAGAGCGTTCGCGCGGCGTCGGTACCGATGCCGCGGCCCCAAAACTCGCGCCCCAGCCAGTAGCCGAACGCGCCCGTCCCGCTGCGTTCGCCGCCGAGCTCCTCGACGCCGACACCTCCGGCCAGCTCCCCGTCGACCTCGATGGCACACGACAGCGGGAGCGACGCCGCGATCGCGATCCATTCCTCGGCGTCGGCTCGCGTGTACGGATGCGGAAAGCGGCGCGTCATCCACCGCGCGACCATATGATCGTCCGCGACGGTGCACAGCGCGCCGGCGTCGCCGGCGCGATACGGCCGCACTCGGCAGAACTCGCCCGATAGTTCCAAGAGCAGCTTCTTAGGCGCGCGCGGCGAAAATCCGCGCATGGCCGCAAACCAGCCGGTTCCGATCGAAGGCACGCATCGCAACGCGTGGCCGGACGCCACCGCCGTGGCCGAGCTGGCCGACGGCGACGCGCTGCTTACGGCGTGGCTGCGTCCGCGCAAGGGCGGCGAGCTCGACGCCGCGCGGGCATGGCAGCTCGGCGCGACGCCGCCGGCGCGCCGCGTCTACGCTAGCAGGGCCGAGCTCGCGCGGCAAACGGACGCCGATCCGAGCGACGTCGACGCGCTGAAGAGCTACTGCGCCGCGATGGGCGTAGACGTCGTGGAGACGCACTGGCGCTCCGTGACGTTGAGCGGCCCGATTTCCAAGCTGGTCGAGGTCTTCGGCGCGACCGCCTCGATCTACGAGCTTCCCGACAAGCGCCGCTTTCGCCATCGCTCCGAATCGCTGCACGCCCCGAGCCAGATTGCGGCGACGTTGCGCGGACCGTTCGGCATCCATCAGTGGCCGCGGTCACATGCCATCGGCACGCTGCAGGGGCGCACGACGCCGTTGTCCGCGAAAGACGTCGCGACGCGCTACGAGTTTCCCGACGGCGACGGGTCCGGGCAGACCGTGGGACTGATCCAGCTGCGCGGGACGTTGCGGCCGAACGACTTCACGCAATGCATGGCCGCTCAAGGCGTGAGCCCTAAGCCCCCCATCGTCAAGCGCGTCGACAACGCCGAGCTCGCGCACGCGGAGGAGACGGAAAAAGACGTGGAGTCGGCGATCGACACCCAGATCATCGGGCAACTAGCGCCCGGCGCGCAGATCGTGGTCTACGCGGCGCCCGACGACGAGCGCGGCGTGTTGGATGCACTTCGCACGGCGCTCTTCGATGACGCAAATCGTCCGTCGATTCTTTCGATCAGCTTCGGATTTCCAGAGCAGCTCTGGACCCCGGTCGCTTTGACGATCTTAGACGATCTCTTTACGGCCGCCGCGCTGCTCGGAGTGAGCGTCTTCTGCGCCGCCGGGGACAACGGGACCGAGTTCGACGCCGCCGGCAAGCCGCACGTGCTGGCACCCGCGTCCAGTCCGTTCGCGCACGCGTGCGGCGGCACGCAACTGATCGCGAACGGGAACGGAACGGCCGAAATCGCGTGGCCGAAAACGGGGGGCGGCTTCAGTGAGAGCTTCGCCGCCGGGCCGTGGCAGAGTTCGGCCGCGCCGGGACGCGGCGTTCCGGACGTCGCCGCGCAGGTGATGCCGGGATACGCCATTGTCTTCGAGGGTACGCCGCTCGCCGCGGGCGGCACGAGCGCCGCGGCGCCGATGTGGTCCGCGCTCGTCGCGCGCATCAACCAGCGGCTGGGAACGCCGGCCGGTTTCATCGCGCCGCTGCTGTACGCGGCGCCGGCGGCGTTATTCCGCGACGTGACGAGCGGAGGCAACGATCGCTATCAAAGCGCCGTCGGATGGAATCCGTGCACCGGTCTCGGCGTTCCGATCGGAACGGCGATCGACGCGATGCTGCGAGACCTCAGCTAACTAAAAACCTATGCAGGCCAGCGCGTCGTCGTGGAAGGCTTGATGCGCGGCCTTGTATTTCTGAACGGCCTGCTTTAGGCGATCCTTGTCGCAGCCCGGTAGGGCGGCGAGCTTATTATGGAGTGCGTCGATGGTGCTGGCGTGCGCGTCCAATGCGCTCGCAGCGTCTGACTGAACGTCGGACATTACTGTTCATCCCTCCAGCGGCCGAGCCGCAGCGGCAACGGTGTGATGGTGTATCGCCGCGGCGTGTTCGAGCGCCTGCTCCTCGCCGAGTTCCGCGCCGGCGCGCATGCGGTCCGCCAACTCGGCCGCCGTAAACGCCGCCTGCAGAATCTGCTGGAGCCGCTCCCAACCGCGCCGCTCCGTCTGTTGGCGCACCTCGCCGCGGGAGACATAGCGAAAATCGGTAAATCCGGCCAGCAGCGCCGCCCGCTCGCGGTCGTCGAGCAGCGCCGCGAGCAACGCGTGATGCTCGAGCACGGTTCCGAACCAGCCCGAGCGCGACCGGCGCTGCAGCGCGAGCGCCTCGCGCAGATGCTCGCGCGCGGCTTCGAGGTCGTCGAGGGCCATCGCGTAGGCCGCGAGATTCGACAGCGCGACGTCGAGATAGACCGACTCGAGAGCCGCGAAGGTCTCCCTCGCGTCTCGCGCCGCCTCGCGCGCCGCATGCACGTCGCCGGCGGCGAAGTGCAACTCGCCGAGGTTGAGCAGCGCGCTCGCGTGAGCCTCGCTTCCGGGCCGCTCCAATCCGGCAACTTCGGAGAACCGTTTGCGCGCACGCTCGAGGTCGCCGCGTTGCAGGTCGGTCACGGCCCAAATTCGCAGGATCGCGTTCTTCGTGATGCGCGAAAGTGCGTCGACATTCGCATAAGCTTCGACCAACGCGCGCTCCGCTTCGTCGAAGCGGGCGGCGTCGCGGTAATTTCCGCCGAGGTTCGCCAGAGCGCGAGCGATCTCGTCGGCATCGCGGCCCGACCTCGCTCTCTCGAGCGCGCGCAGTGCGGTCGGCTCGCTCTCGGAGGGCGAGCGCCCGGCCAGGCGCGACAACACGAGGCAGTGACGCAGAATTCGCGCGTGCGCGACGTCGTCGGGCATCGCATTCGCGAGCGTCGCCGCGCGCTCGAACCAGCGCAGCGCCTCGTGCGGCGTGGCGAGCAGCTCGGGCCACTCGAGATCGGCGAGTAGGGCCAGCCCGACCTCGGGCTCGTGGCCCGCAAAGATCGTCCGGTCGATCGCCGCACGGATGTTGTCGAGCTCGTCGCTCAGTGCGCGGCGCCAGCGCGCGTCCTCGAGCTCGCGCACGAGCGGTTGCAGTCGGCGAGCGAACTCCGCGTAAAAGCGCGCGTGCGCGCTCGAAATTTTCTCCGCTTCGTGCGCCGCGGCGAGACGCTCGGTCGCGTACTCGCGGATCGAATAGAGCATCTCGTAGCGGCCCTCCGGCCGGGACGGATCAGCGACGACCAGGGACTTGTCCACGAGGGACGTGAGCGCGTCGAGCGTCTCCCACTCGTCGAGGTCGCCGCCGCCGCACACCGCGACCGCGGCCGGCAGCGTCCCGCCGCCCGAAAAGACCGAGAGACGCCGGAAGAGCAGTCGTTCGCGCTCGTCGAGGAGATCGAAACTCCAATCGATCGCCGCCCGCAGCGTCTGCTGACGCGGCAGCGCCGCTCGATCGCCGCCCGTGAGCAGACGAAAGCGCTCGTTGAGCCGGTCGAGCAGCTGCTGCGGCGAGAGCATCCGTACACGCGCCGCCGCCAGCTCGATCGCGAGCGGAATGCCGTCCAAACGCGCGACGATGTCGGCGACGAGCGCGCCGTTTTCTTCGGTGATCGCAAAAGCGCCGTCCGCGGCGAGCGCGCGGTCCGCGAACAGTGCGATCGCCTCCTGCGCCGGCGGCAGCGGCAACGATCCGAGGCGAAGGGCGCGCTCGCCCGCAATGCTCAGAGCCTCGCGACTCGTCGCGAGGATGCGCACGTTGGCGCAGGCGCGCAGCATGGCCGCGACGACGCGCCGCACCGCATCGATCACGTGCTCGCAGTTGTCGATGACGATGAGCGCGTACCGGCGCTCGAGGTGTGCTAACAGCGTCTCGAGCAGCGGGCGGCCCGGGTGTTCCTTCACGCCGAGCGCCTGCGCCACCGCGGCCGTCACGAGCGCAGAATCCGCGATCGGCGCCAGCTCTACGAGCCACACGCCGTCGACGAAGCGATCGAGCAGCTCGGCCCCGGCCTGAATCGCGCAGCGCGTCTTCCCCGAGCCGGCCATCCCGACGACCGTCACCAGCCGGTGCTCTTGCAGCAGCCGATCGATCTCGTGAAGCTCGGATTCGCGACCGACGAACGACGTGAGCTGCGACGGCAGGTTGTTGGGCGTCTGCTCGAGCGAGCTCAGCGCCGGAAACCCGTGCTGCAAACCGCTGCCATTGAGCTGATAGATGCGTTCGGCGCGTGCGAGATCTTTGAGGCGGTGCGAGCCGAGATCGCGCAGCGTGCTCTCGGGCGGCATCGCGTCGTGCAAGAGGTCCGCCGCGGTACCCGACACGACCACCTGGCCGCCGTGGGCGACGGCCAGCAGCCTCGCCACGCGATTCAGCGCCGGTCCGAAGTAGTCGCCGTCACGCTCCTGCGCGCTGCCCGCGTGCAGCGCCATGCGAACCGGCATCCCTCCTACGCTTGCGAAATCTTCATCGAGTAGTTCGCGTTGGATGCGCAGGGCGGCCGCGGCCGCGTCCGCAGCGGTCACGAAGGCGGCGCAGAAGGCGTCGCCCATCACCTTGAACACGTAGCCGCCCTGCGCCTCGATCGCCGCGCGCACGAGCGCGTCGTGGCGCGCGAGCGCCGACGCCATCGCGTCGGGATCGCTCTCCCAGCGCCGCGTGCTTCCCTCGACGTCGGTGAATAAGAACGCGACGGTGCCCGTAGGGCGGCTCGGCACGATCATCCCTTGCGCAGCGTTCGGTAGTCGCCGTTGCGTACCGTAACCGCATGCGCGTCGAGCCATTCGAGCATGGGAACGGCGTACTTCCGCGACGTCCCGAGGATGTCGCGAAACTCCGCCGCCGTCATGCGCCGGCGCTCGCGCAGATGCGCCTCGACGCGCGAGCGGATCTCCGCGATCTGCGTTCCGCGATAGAGGTCGCTGCCGACCTTGACGAGCGTTCCCCGCGCGAGCAGCGTGTCGAAGGCCTTCGGCACGCCGAAGAGCCGCGACAGTTTGACCGCCGCCGCGGCGCTCGCGAACGGTATCGGCAGAAGCGGGCGCGCCTCGTCGACGGGCACCAGATGATCGAAGAACGCGCGCTGCTCCGACGTCAACGACGGCCGGTGATCGCTCGCGGCGTAGTAGCCCCCGCGATTGCAGAGCCGGCCTTCGACCACGTAGTGCTCGAGCACGCGCACGAGCTCCGGCTCGGCGACACCGACCTGACGCGCCAGCGCGATCGAGGTGAGACCGATCGCCCAGGGCTCCTCGCGGTGGGCCGCCTCGATGCGCTCGTGCGCGCGCTCGAACGCGTCGCGCGCGGCGCTCGCCTCGACGTAGCCGAGCGGACGAGCAACGGCGACGGCGTCGCCGCGCTCGACGAGCCGCTGCAAGACCGCGGCCGCGGCATCCTCGCGCAAATTCGCCGCGAACGCGGCCTCCGCGACCTGCACCGCGTCGATTCCACGCTGGTGCAGCAGAGCAAGCACGGCCTCCTCATCGGGATCCCCGCTCTCAGCGGGCTCTTTCGCGTGCGCGGTCTCGACGAAACCGCCGCCGAGCAGCGTCATCGGCGAGGGGCGGCGCAGGACGAAGCGCAGCCCCGGAAAGGCGACGACCGGCTCGCGGAGCTGCAGGTGCGAGCTCAGCTCCTTTGCGCCGGTCGCACAGTCTGCGACCAGCGTTCCCAGGACTTCGGCCGATCCGAAGTACGCGCGCACCGGCGTGCGCCGGCGCAACAGCGCCGTCGTCTCGGGCAGCGGCACGAAGTGCACGTTCAAGGTGCGGCGAGCGGAGAGCTCGCGTCCGACGATCGTGTGACCGCGCGCGATCTCGCGTCGATCGACGCTCGGAAGGTTCAGCGCCACGCGCGCGCCGGCTTCGACCCGCTCGCGCGACGCGCCGAAGACGCCGATGCTGCGCACGTGGGCCGGCGTGCCGCCGGGCTCCAGCACCAGCGTCTCGCCGGCCGCGATGCGCCCTTGCATGAGCGTGCCGGTCACGACCGTACCTAACCCCGGCAGAGCGAAGACGCGATCGATCGGAAGGTAGGCGGGCGCGTTCGGATTGCGCGGCGGAATCGCGGCGAGCTCGTCGTGCAGCGCCGCGCGTAAGGCATCGAGGTTCTCGCCGGTCACGACGGAGACCGTAAATATCGGAGCGTCCTCGGCGATCGTTCCGCGCAGGGCCTCGCCGATTTCGGCGCAGGCCTCGGCGACGCGCGCCGTCCCAGCCAGATCGACCTTCGACGCGACGATCAGCACGCGGCGCACGTTGAGAAACTGCAGGATCGCGAGATGCTCGAGCGTCTGCGGCATGACGCCTTCGTTGACATCCACGACGAGCAGCAGCAGCTCCATGCCGGCGGCACCGGCGAGCATGTTGTGCAAGAATTTCTCGTGGCCCGGCACGTCGACGATTCCGGCCTCGACGCCGTCGTCGAAGCGCAGGTGCGCGAAGCCGAGATCGAGCGTCATGCCGCGCTCGCGTTCCTGGGCCCAGCGGTCGGGGTGCGTTCCGGTCAACGCCTCGATCAGCGCCGACTTGCCGTGATCGACGTGCCCCGCCGTTCCGATGATGTGCATGCTTTGCTCTATCCGACGGCGCGAACGCGATAGTCCGCCAGGACCTCCGCGGCGGCGCGAACGCCCGACTCGGCGCCGCCCTCCATGAAGCCCTGATACGCAACCGACGTGTGCTCGCCCGCGAAGTGCACGCGTCCCTGCGGCCTGGCCTCGTGCCCCGCAATCGTCGTGCATTGACCGACGAGCCAACACGAATAGCTGGCCCGAATGTTCGGGTCCGCCTGGGCGTTGCCGAACGTCGCCTTACCGTTCCACGCGGCCGAGACGCCGGGCCAGATGTGGTCGAGCTCGTCGAAGAAGCTGTGCACGTGCCGATCCACCGCGCCGGAATTGCCGGCGTGCGCGTACGGCATCGGCGGCGCGTCGAGCATCGCCGGGCCGCCCGCGGTGAACACCTCGATCAGCCCGTCGCTGCCGGTCTGGCCCAGCGAGTAGTCGAGCGCGCTCTGCACGCGCAGCGTCGTCCAGATCTGTCCGCTGGCAGCTTGCGGCCACGGATGCGGAGTGCGCATCCAGGCGCGACGGTCGAATTGGAGGTGCAGCTTCGTGTGATAACCGTAGCCGAGGTTTTGAATCGCGTTGTCCTTGGCCGAATCGAAGCCCGCGCCGGATGTGTCCACCGCGCGCAGCACAATGAACGGAATCGCCAGCACGACGCGATCGGCGTGGACCTTTTCGGTCGTTCCGCCGCGATCGAACCGCAGCTCGTACGTTCCCCGCGGGAGGCGCCGCAGCGCGACGAGGCTGCGCTCGAATGCGATGCTGCCCGCCGGCAGCGCGGCGGCGATCGCCTCGGGAATCGCCTGGCTCCCGTTCGCCAAGATATAGCGCTGGTCGGAGTACCCCAGGACGTTCATCTGGCGATCCCGTGAGTAATTGCGCTGCACGCCGAGCTGCTCGACGAGGTTGACCGCGCTGAGCTCGCCGGCGTCGCGCCCGTACTCGTTCCAATAGGCTTGCGCGATGAGCCGGCCGAGCTGCGATGTCGTGCCGCCGGGGACGTAGCGCGCGATCCAGTCGCTCATGCTCATCGCATCGAGCTCGCGCGCCATCGGAGTCGCGTTCGCGTACGTGGTGTTCGACGGCATCGCGGCGAGCTGCGACTGCAGGATCGGATAGATCTTCGCGAAGTCCCTGTCCGCGTCGGCCATCGAGTAGTAGCGCCCGTCCAGATAGCACGTGTCGCGCGCGCGCGGCGGACGCGCGGCGTGCGTGTCGAGCAGACCCAGGCCGAAGCGCCGCGCGAGACCGCGAATGTTTTGATGCAGCGAATCGACCATCGCGCCGCACCATTCGGTATGCTGCCCTTGATCCCAATAGCCGCGTTCCGAGTGCATGCGTCCCCCGATGCGCGACGACGATTCGTAGATCGTCGCCGCGATACCGGCGTCCTGCAGGCGCAGCGCCGTTACCAGGCCGGCGATGCCGGCGCCCACGATCGCCACGCGCTCGCTTTCGCGCGCCTGCGAGCTGCCGCAGGCCACGAATCCGGGAACCGCCGTCGCGCCCAGCGCGGTCATGCCGGCGACGCGGACGAAGCCTCGGCGATTCAAAGCTTGACGCTGAGGTCGGCGAAGAAGCCGAAGGGCTGAGTCACCGACGAGATGCCGACCTCGGTAATGTTGTAGAACGTCCCGTAGGGATAGCGCAGCTGCACTGGCGGATTCTTCACGAAGTTGCCGGCCGGCGCCAAGATGTTCGACGGCAGGTTGGAGTACACGCACGTCACGGAGTTGTCCCATGCATAGCCGCGCTGGAAGCAGTGGTCGTAGAGGTTCACGGCTTGGAACGTGACCGTCATGCGCGGTGAGATGTCATAGCTCGTCTGCAAGTTCAGCGTGAGCTGAGCGGGCTGGATGAACGCGCCGAGGTTATCGAATTGTCCGCTGTACGGATCGGGAAGGAAAAGCGCGCCGATCGGGCCGCCGGGGCAGCTGATGCCCGGCGTCAACGGCGTCTTAGCGGGCTGCTTCGCGCAGGATTGCGGCACGTACCCCGGCCACACGAGCGGCGAACCATAGTTTGACCCGTCCACGTAGTGCACCGACGGGGTCACCGCAAATTTGCCGTGCCGGTAATTCACTATCACCGACGCGACGTCGGGCACTTCGTAGCCGTTGGCGGCGTTGAAGGGGCTCGGGATCACGTCGTACGGCGTGTACCAGCCGTTCGTATCGAACAGCGGCTGCAGCGCGCCGTTGTAGTACGGGTTTGGTATCTTCAGTGTGCCCTGGTCGCCCGTGCCGGACTCGGTGTTGAGCAGCAGCGGCGCGGCGTTGCCGGAATAGGCGCCGCTTCCGCACGCCGCCCACCTCGGGGAGCTGCGCGCCACCCCCGCGCATGCCGACGTGTACGAGTTGTACAGCGCGATCTGTGAGTTGAGCGCGTCGATCACGCTGACCCCGTTGATGGGGCTGAAGCGAATCTGATTTTGCGTGTGCGTGTACGAAAAGAGGGCGGATAGGCCGTCCCGGCTGAAGTCGCCGTACTGCAGCGAAACCTCGACGCCGTAGGAGCGCTGCGTGCCGACGTTGAGACCCGCGAGCGTTCCCTGGACCGCGTTGATCGCCTGAAACTGCAGCTGATTGCTCGTGTCGCGATAGAACGGCGTCACCTTATACGAGAGCTGCGTCCCCTTCACGTGCTTTTCCAGCGATAGGTCGAAATTGTCCGACGTGTCGGGGTAGATGTTGTGGTCGGGCGTGTGGTATCCCAGCGGATAGAACTGCGCGATGAACGACGCGAGGTTCTGCTGATACGTGTTGTACTGGTAGTACGAGGAGCCTTCGGCGCGAGCGTACTTTCCGGCCGAGCCGCGGATCACCGTGTCGGGATTGAGCGTGTACGTGAACGAAAGGCGAGGCTGAAACACGTTGGCGACGTCGGTGCCGGCGCCGACGTTGTATAAGCCGTTGCCGTCCATCGTCATCGGCGCGAGGCCCGGCGAGCACGAACCGAACGTACCGGTTTTCGCGTTCCAGGTCCACTGCGGGTTCGCGCCGGGCGCTCCGCAATGCTCGTTGTTGTACGCATCGAACCAGAACTGCCGCGCGGGGTAGCCCGCTTCGAGGTCGTTCGTCAGATACGCATAGCGATCGAATCGCGCACCCACGTTGACGACGAGGCGATCGTCGGGCTCCCACAGATCGGTCAGCGCGAACGAGTCGAAGCGCGGTGTTACGTTATCGACCTGCGCGCTCTGCCCGTTCTCGGTCATCATCCAGCGCGCGCCCGCCTTAGCAGCCGGCGAGCCCGACGGCGGGGACGCGGGCCCGGGCGTCAAGTCGAAGTCGAACTTCCCTTCGCCGGGATAGCAGCCGCTCGACGTGAGACATCCACCCTGGCTGCCCGCGTCGAAACAGCTCCACGGCTGACCCGTCACGTAATTGTAACACTTGCCGTTGGGCGTGCCGTAGCTGGACAGAATCGTGCCAAGACCGGTCGCCGCAAGGCTCGTCGCGTTGGGATCGGTCGAGCTGAACATCGCGTTGTACGTCTGAAGTTTCTGCGTCATATACGTCGCTTCGGCCGTGATCAGGTGGCGCGCAGAAAGCTGATTAGAGTAGATGAGACCGCCGCCGTAGCCGTGTTCGAACACCTCGTAGTCCGCGGGATCGGATCCGAAGACCAGCTGCGCGCTGTTCGGTCCGTTGATGAACCACGTCGAGTACTCGCCGTAGACGAGCGCGCGCAGATACGAGTGCGTATCGAAGTTCTTTTGGTATTGGAATTTCTCGATCGAGTATCCGTTCCAGTTGCCGTCTTGGTCGCTTAGGCCGACCGGCGAACCTGGAGCGCGGCCGCCCGGACTGCTGGGGAAGAAGCCGATGACGAGATCCTTGGCGTTCGGAGCCCGCATCAGCGGGCCGCCGTAGTAGAGCGAGTCGAGATACGGCATCGGGTATCCGATGCCGGTCGCGGCGCCCACGGCGGGCGTGTAGCCGATATCATTGGCCGAGCTGTAGAATTGCGCGGCGATTCCCCCGGTGACGTACAGCAGCTGAAAGTCGTCGCGCAGGTACGAGTCCTTGTGGGGGACGCCGACGTGCAGATTCACGACGTTCTCGCGGTCGAAGTCCGTCGCTTGGGCGTAGCTATAGCCCGGCTGCGCGATGAAGCCGTAGTTCGGAGCCTTGCCGCCCGAGCCGTCGAGAATGTTGTAGACGTTGTTGTTCGTGGGAACGTTGAGGGGGTAGAAGTACAACGCATCGGACACGGCGCTGAACTGATCGCCGTAGCGAAACGTCTCGTTCGTTCCCGAGAGGCCGATATAATAGGAAAAGAGCCGGTCCGGCGTGGCGCCGCCGGCCTCGACGGTGGCCTGGTGGTAGAACGCGGACCCGCCGATGCCGAGATCGCCGCTCACGTAGCCCGGGAACGTGCCGGTCTTGACGACCTGGTTGATGTAGCCGGCGAGGCCGGACGAGTTGGACGTCGCCGGGGTGCCGCCGGTGTAGACCTGCACCTCCTGGTTGCCGAGCGAGGTCAGCGTCGCAATCGGAGCGAGGTCCGACTGGCGCGTCGTAGGCAGGCCGTCGAACTCGTATGCGACCTGATCCACGTCACCGCCGCGGATGTAGACGCTCTGATACCAGCCCTGCTGGTTCGACGGAATGCTCACTCCGGGGGCCGACGCGATCGCGCCGTACGCCTGCGTCAGCGAGCCCGATCCCGACAACGTCGACGCGGCCTTCTGTCCGGCGGAGTTGATCGAGAACACGTCGCTCGTTACGCCCGAATGCACGAGCGACTGCACCGAGCGCGACGTCGTGCGCGCGATCGTCTTGAGCGCCCGCTGCATGGATATCGCGACGTTGGCGGACTGATCGGCGACGATCGTAATTCCGGCCTGCGACTGCGGCTCGTAGCCGGACTTGGTCGCGCTCACCGTGTACGTGTCGGGCTGAAGCGAGATGAACGAGAACTGGCCTGCCGCGTCGGAGACCGTCTGCGCCGCCTGCGAGGGCGATACGGCGGTGACGGCGGCGCCCGCGATCGGCGCGTGCGAGACGGCGTCGACCACGCGTCCCCGCAGCGTGCCGGTCGTGCCCGCCCTTGTCCCGCAGGGCACGGCAAATGCGAAGAGCAGGGCGAGTCCGGCGATTCGCTTTCCCATAGTAAAGAAGAGCGCCTTTAAACCCGCCGAATACAACCTCCTCGCCGCCGCCATGAACGTACGAGAAAAAGCAGTCAATACCGCTCCGACGTCGCTCGCGCAGCGCCGCGACGACAACGTCGCGCGCGGCGTCGCGACCACCCATCCCATCTGGGTAACGCGCGCCTCGGGCGCCACGCTCTGGGACGCGGAAGGCCGCCGCTATCTCGATTTCGCGGGAGGCATCGGTACGCTCAACGCGGGCCACGCGAATCCCAAGGTCGCCGCCGCCATCGCCGCTCAGTCGGCGGCGCTCACGCACGCGTGCTTCCAGGTTACGGCCTACGAGCCGTACCTTCGCGTAGCCGAAGAGCTCAACCGCCGCGCGCCGGGTTCATCGCGCAAGAAGACGTTGCTGCTTTCGACGGGCGCCGAGGCCACCGAGAACGCCGTGAAGATCGCCCGAGAGTATACTCGCCGCCCGGCGGTCATCGCGTTCACGCACTCGTTCCACGGGCGCACGATGCTCGCGCTCTCTATGACGGGCGAGGTCGCGCCGTACAAGCAGCACTTCGGGCCGTACTGCAGCGAGATTTATCACGCGCCGTTTCCGCACGAGCATCACGGAACGTCGGGGAGCCAGGCGCTGCGTGCGCTAAGGGACATGTTCGAAAAAACGGTGGTCCCCGGGCGCGTCGCGGCCATGATCGTCGAGCCGGTGCTCGGCGAGGGCGGGTTCGTCCCGGCTCCAATCGAGTTCTTGCGCGAACTGCGACAGATCGCCGACGCGCACGGAATCGTTTTGATCGCCGACGAGATCCAAACCGGATTCGGCCGCACCGGCAGGCTATTCGCGTGCGAGCACTACGGCATCGAGCCGGACTTGATCGCCGTCGCCAAATCGCTCGCCGGCGGGCTGCCGCTCGCGGCCGTCGTCGGCAAGGCGCACATCATGGACGCGCCGGAGCCGGGTGGGCTCGGCGGCACGTTCGCCGGAAACCCGGTGGCATGCGCGGCGGCGCTCGCGGTCCTCGAGATCATGGATGACGCGTTCCTGGCCCGCGCTCGTGAGGTCGGTGAGCGAATCGAGGCGGCGCTGCGCGCGCTGCGATCGCGGTTTTCCGTCGTGGAAGACGTGCGCGGCCTCGGCGCAATGATGGCGATGGAGCTCGAATCGGGTGCGCCCGAAGTCGTCGCGGCCGCTCGCCGGCGCGGGCTGATCCTGCTGCTTGCGGGAGAGCGTGACGTGATTCGCATCCTCGTGCCGCTCGTGGCGACCGACGAAGAACTCGACGAGGGTTTCGCGATCTTGAACGCGAGCATGGAAGAGTGCGCGAGTCAAACGAGGTGACAGAAAATTACCGGTGATCGAAAGCAAAACGTCTACGAATACACGCAGCGCGTCTTAAATCTGATCGAAAAGGCGGACGTCACGCCCGCCGAGGCCGACTGGATCACGCGCGAGACGGTCGAGTCGTTCCGTAGCCACATCAATCCTGGTTTCCTCGAGTATCGCAAGGCCGGCGATCCCAACCGCGCCGGCGCGGTGGTCGAGTGGGCGGACGCCGGACCCAACTCCTACCGCGACGTCACCGGCCGCACGTACCTCGACTGTTTGGGCGGCTTCGGCATCTTCAACGTCGGCCACCGCAACCCAAAAGTCGTCAAGGCCGTGATGGATCAGCTGCGGCGGCAGCCGCTGCACAGCCAAGATCTGCTCGATCCGCTGCGCGCGATGCTCGCCAAGGCGCTCGCGATGCTGACGCCCGACGGTCTCGACTTCAGCTTCTTCTGCAACAGCGGCACGGAGGCGGTCGAAGGAGCGCTGAAGCTCGCGCGGGCGTACGATCCCGCGCGGCAGACGATCGTGGCCGCCACGAAGGGCTTCCACGGTAAGAGCTACGGCGCGCTGTCCGCAAGTGCGAAGGCCGAGTTCCGCCGCCCGTTCGGGCCGATGCTGCCCAACATCGAGCACGTACCGTTCAACGATCTTCTCGCGCTGCGCGACATGTTGACCTCGTGCCGGGCCGTCGGCGAAGACGTCGGCGCCGTGTTGCTCGAACCGATCCAGGGCGAGGGCGGCGTCAACATCCCCGACGACGATTATCTGCCCGGCGTGCGCGCGCTCTGCAACGAATTCGGCGCGCTCTTCATTCTCGACGAGGTGCAGACCGGCATGGGCCGCACGGGCAAGATGTTCTGCTGCGAGCACTACGGCGTGGCGCCGGATCTGATGTGTCTCGCAAAGGCCTTCGGCGGCGGCGTCGTGCCTGCGGGTGCGGTCGTCGGGCGGCGCGAAATCTTCGCCCGGCTCTTCGATAATCCGTTCCTGCACACGTCGACGTTCGGAGGCAATCCGCTCGCCTGCGCGGCGGCGCTGGCGACGATCAACGTGCTCATCGGCGAGCGTCTGCCCGAGCGCGCCGCGGTACTCGGCGAACGGATGCTGACCGGAATTCGCGGTGCCATGCGCGGCCACGACGACGTGGTCGTCGCCGTGCGCGGCAAGGGCCTGCTGATGGCGCTGGAGTTCAGCGACAATGCGATCGGCTTTCAGTTCGGCGGGCAGATGCTCGATCGCGGCATCCTCGTCTCCGGGACGCTCGTCAACGCGCGCACGATCCGCATCGAGCCCCCGCTGACCATCACGGAGGAAGAGGCCGACTACGTGTGCCAAGCCATCGGCGAAAGTTTGAATGCAATGACGAAAATAGAGGCATAGCCCCATGCAGACAACGGCCGACTCGAGCGCGCGCGCCGAACAGATTCTTCGCAACCTGCCGCGCATCAACGGCGTCATTCCCATGTACGTCAACGGGCGCTGGGAGCTCGCGGCCGATGGCGCGACGCGCGACCTGATCAACCCCGCCGACGGCCGGCCGGTCGCGGTCGTTGCGGAGGGCGGCGCGGCCGATGCCGAGGCGGCAATCGCAGCGGCGCGCAAGGCGTTCGACGAGGGCCCGTGGCGCGGCACGAGCGCGGCCGACCGCGCGGCGCTGCTCTTCCGCGTCGCCGACGCGATCGACGCGAACCGCGACGAGCTCATGCGGATCGACACGCTCAACAACGGCAAGCCGTTGCGCGAGACGGAATACGACGCGATCGACGCGGCGAATTGCTTCCGCTACTACGCCGGCCTCGCGACCAAGCCGCACGGTCAGACGTTCGACGTGCCCGCGCCGTCGCAGACCTTCACGGTGCGCGAGCCGATTGGGGTATGCGGCCAGATCGTCCCGTGGAACTATCCGCTCCTCATGGCGGCATGGAAGCTCGCGCCCGCCTTGGCGGCGGGCAACGTGTGCGTGATCAAGCCGGCGGAGCTGACGCCGCTGTCGACGATCCGTCTGGCGACGATCTTCGAGCAGCTCGACTTTCCGCCCGGCGTCGTCAACGTCGTGCTCGGCCCGGGAGCCACCGCCGGCCACGCGATCGCGGCGAGCATGCTCGTGGACAAGATCGCTTTCACGGGCGGAACGAAGACGGGCCGCAGCATCATGCAAGCCGCGACGTCGAACCTGAAGAAGATTTCGCTCGAGCTCGGCGGCAAGTCGCCCAATGTCGTATTCGCCGACGCGGACTTCGACACGGCGGTCGACTACGCTCTGTTCGGCATCTTCGCCAACGCGGGGCAGGTGTGCTCGGCGGGATCGCGGCTGATAGTGGAGCACCGGCTGCACGACCGATTGGTGGAACGCGTCGTCGAGCGTGCGCGCAAGATTCGCGTCGGCAACGGCTTCGATCCGGCGACGGAGATGGGGCCGATCGTCTCCCCGGTGCACCGCGAGCGCGTCGAGGGCTACATCGAGAGCGGGCGCACCGAGGGAGCCAAGCTATTGTGCGGCGGGGAGCGGCTCGGCGGCGAGCTCGCCGCAGGCAACTTCATCGAACCGACCGTGTTCGACGATACGTCGCCGAAAATGCGGATCGTGCAAGAGGAGATCTTCGGGCCGGTGCTGGTCGTGCAGACGTTCGACGACGAGCCGGAAGCGATCGCGCTCGCCAACGATACGATCTACGGGCTGGCCGGCGCCGTCTTCACGCAGGACATCGCCAAGGCGCACCGCGTCATTCGCAAGATGCGTGCCGGCATCACCTGGATCAACACGTACCACCCGACCTACAACGAGGCGCCCTGGGGCGGTTACAAGCAGTCGGGTATCGGCCGCGAGCTCGGCACGTACGGCTACGACGCGTACACCGAGGTCAAGCAGATCAACGTCAACTTAGACGTCGAGCCCTCCGGGTGGTTCTCCGAACGATAGTTACGAGCCCGGCTTGAAGTCGGCACGGAAGAGGTACTGCGCAGCAACCGGCTTGCAGTTCACGAGCTTGGGCGAGTACGTGCTGCTGCGGGCCGCCGCAACCACCGCGTTGTCGATCGCCGCATTGCCGCTGGAATGCGTGACCTTCGTGCGGGTCACGTGCCCGCTGGACGAGAGCGTCACCGCGACGACGACGTCTCCACTCACCTTGAAGCCGTGAGGCAGCTCGGGCATCGCAGGATTCACCGCCTTCGCTTCGACGTTCCGGTTGGTGCAGGCCGCGGCGATCACGGATGCACCCGACGAGAGGCTATCGACGCCGGTCTGTGCCGGCGTTAGGGCGAGCGCGGGCGAGAACGCTTGCAGCGCGAGAGTGGCGGCGATGAAGAGCACGATCGTTCCTCCCAGTGCGTACGTGTTGATGCCGAGGCGGCGCGGGCCGGCGGCGCAGAGACGTTCGATGCGCGCGACGAGCGCGTGGCGCGAGCGGTAGGCGCCGGCCGCCAGCAGCGGCGGCTTCTGAGCGCGCAGCATTTGCGCGAGCGTCGCGAGACAGACCGCATAAGCATCCGCGCTGCCGGTCCGCTCGACGACCCAGTCATCGCAGGCCGCCTCGCGCTCGGCGGACAGAGCGGCGCCGGCGATACGAACCCACGGGTTGAAGAAGAGGGCCGCCTCGATCACGCGCTGGACGAGGTTCCAGAGCGGATCGCCGCGGCGAACGTGCGCGCGCTCGTGTTCGACGACGCGGCGCAGATCCTCGTGCGAGAGCTTTTCCCTCAAGTCGTGCGGTACGACGACGACCGGCCTGAAGATGCCGGCGACGATCGGAACGGTGAGTTCGCGCGAAGCGAAGAGATCGGGCTCGGCGCTCGAAAGCGGCTGCGCCCCCCGCCGAATCGTCTCGACGCGCACGAAGCTGGCGACGAGCCGCACCGAGGCCACGAAGACGCCTAGCAGCCACGCGAAGACGATCCACGGCGCAGCTCGTTCCAACCAGCCGCGCGCGTCGTCGACGTAGGCCCCGGCGGGGAGCAGCGCGATCGTGACCCCCGGGTGGGTCGAATGCGAGGCAAACGCCCGGAGCAAGGCGGCGCCGGCGTCGGACGTCGCCGTCGCGATCGGTGCGACCGCAATCGCGCAGAGTGCGACGAGCCAGAGCGCGTGCCGAGTCGCGGCGCTGCCCCTCGCGACGAGCTTGGAAATCGCATAAGTGAGCGCGACGATCAGCGCACCCTGCCAGAGGCCGTTGCAGAGGATCGCGACGCTCATTTTTGCTCTTTCCGGCGACGCGCGAGGATTCGCTTGATGTGCGTCAGGTCGTCGTCGTTCAGGCGAGTGTCGTCGAGCAGCGTCACCGCGAGAGCGCCCGGCGAGCTCGCGAAGAAGCGGTCGAGCACGTGGCGCACCGCCGACTTGGCGGCGTCGGCCCGCTGCACCGAGGGATGGTAAACGAACGCGCGACCCTCCTCCTCGTGCGCGACGTGCCCCTTGCGCTCGAGCGTTCGCAGCGTGGTGAGCACCGTACTGTATGTCAGCGGCGGCGGGGGAAGCGCCTCGACGACGTCAGCGACGGTCGCGCGCTGCTTGCGCCACAGCACCTCCATCAGCCGCAGCTCGTGGTCGGTCAGGACGGGCGATTTTCGCCTGGACAATACGCGGCCTCCGGTTGCTACTAGATTTGTAATGGCAGCATAGCCCAACTGCCCGGCTTTGTCAACTAGATTTATAATAGTGTTAGGATGGCGGCATGCGGACGATTTTCGTGGCAGCCTTATTTTTATGCGTCGCGGTCGCCGCGTTTGCGGTCGCCCCGGCGGCTCCGTCGACCAAGGTCGTGATGTTTGCGCCGTTCGGGTCCGGCGGTCTCCACGCGGGCTATAAGGTCACCTCGAAGGTGCACGGCGCGTGCTGGACGGGCTCGATCGCGTCGCAGAGGCCCGACGCCTGGAGATGCATGGTCGCCAACAGCATCTACGATCCATGCTTCAGCAATGCGGCGCTTTCGACCGCCGCGTGCTCAAACGACCCGTTTTCAAAGAGCATCGTGCTGATCGCCCTCGACAAACCGATTCCGACGCACGAGCGCAACACTGGCAAGCCGTCGGCCTGGGCGCTGCTGCTCTCCAACGGCGCGCGCTGTTTCTTGGCGACGGGGGCGACGGGCGAGGTCGGGGGGCTGCGGTTGAACTACGAGTGCAGCACGAACGGATGGGTTCTCGGCACGCCGGATCCATCCAAGCGCCCGTGGCAGGTGCTGTACAGCGCGAAGACCGACGGCACCCACGCGAGCCGGGTTTCGGTGCGGCAGGTGATTCTCTGACCCCGCAGTGGGTTGCCGCCATCGCGTCGCCGGCGACGTTCGTCGTGATCGGCGCCACGGCATTGACCGCTGTGGTTCAGCTACGACACATGCGCAACAGCAACCAAATTGCCGTGTTCACCGAGCTGCGCCACAAGATGGAGGGTGCGCTGGGATACGCTCGCGCCGTTTATCGCGAGCCGTCGCGCGGCACTGGGTTACCGAATGTGGGAGGACTTCGAGTACCTCGCGCTCCTATGTAAGGCGTTTCGCGAGCGGTTCCCGCACGGCACGTATCCGAAAGGCGTCGCGGCGCTGCCGTTGCCGAACCCCTGGCCGGAGGCGGCACAACTCAACCGTTGACCGCACTTTTCCAAAAAATGCAGCCAGTTTGCGCTGCACTCTCGAAACGAAGGGCCGCCGCAAGCCTAAAACCCAACGCACCTTCACATTTATCACCCGCCTGAAATGCGCCTACGGGTCACCTGGCCGACGACCGTGCTGGCGCTTCGACGGAGCGCGCTCAGCGCTGGTGCGGCGCGGCGCTCACGGTAACGCCGACCAAACTGGATCCGGCGATCTCAATGCCCTTGGTTTGGTCACCGCCGCCGGGGTAGTTCCAAAAGCCGATTTCCGTGTTTCCGGTTTCCGGTTGGATCACCGTGTCGTTGCGAATCCAGAACTGAAACGGCACCGACGTGTTGGACACGGCGCCGAGCGTTGTCGTGCCGACCAGCTTCGCGACCGAGCCCGAGATGCGGATGCGGTCGACGGCGAACTCGTTCGATCCCTGCGTTGCCCCAATGGCCACGTGGCGGCCGTCCCATTGAATCGCGAAGCCAATGCCGAGGTTTCCAGGGACCGTGATCTCGCGCAGGCTGCTGCCGCCCTTGGGCAGCTCCACGAGCGCGAAACTGCGGTCGTTGTGTTCGCCGGCGGCAAAAAGATTGCCGCGGCCGTCGAACGTGCAAAAGAAGAATTCGGAAACGTTGGCTAGCGTATAGATTTGGGGCGTGCCTGAGGCGTTTTTAAAAACCGCGACGTTGCCTTCCGCGCTGGCGACCCCGAGATCTCCGGTCTGGGTATCGACCGAACAGCCAATCGGCAGAAGCGAAAAGTTCTCGAGCTGGGCAATCGGTTTGGTTCCGCCATGTGCGAATTCGAAAATGGAGAATCCCTCGCCCATCGCCATGAACACGTCGCCGCGTGTATCGGTGCAGAGACCGAAGGCGGGGCCGAAGCCGAGCCCGCAGGCGTTGAGCGTTTGGACGTGCTTTCCGCTGGGATAGGTGAAAACGTATACGTCACAGCTATAAGTGCTGGACGTGTAGAGGAGTGCGTTACCGTGTGGTTCGGACCGCGCGGCTTGGGATATAGGACTCGATCCGTCACCCGGCCCCAGGGCTCCGCCGCACCCGCCGAGCAATGCCGCGGCGAAAACGACTAGCGCGTAGCGAGTAAGAGCTAAGGTCTCCATGTGCGGTACCTCCGAGTCTGGGCGGACTGGCGACTAAGGAATGTTCGGCGCCAATGAGGCGGTCCATCCCCGGGTCGTGCCGAAAAGTTCCCTGTCTCGGTGCCGCCTAAATTTTCCAACCGATTTCAGCACATCGAGAGGCCGGGGTTCGCGACGTGCCGCGTTTCGTTGTTGAGCAACTCGGTGACCGGATCAAGAATCCGAGTTTTCGCGAAGACTCGTTGACAAAGGGGAGAACTGCGCCCTCGTTGTCAGCGTTCGTGCGCGTCAGCGTATTGTTCGACGCGGCGGCCGTCCTCGCTCATCGCGCCGTGAGCGCGGCGATCGCGTCGCGATCCTCGGACGGCGCGATCGTGCGCAGATCGAGCAGCACTCGCCCTTCTTCGATGCGCGCCACGACGGCCGGCGTGCCGCGACGCAGTTTCGTGGCGAGCAGATCCGGCTTGTCCGTCGTGATCGCGACGGCGATGGACGGAACGCGCGCCTGCGGCAGCGCGCCGCCGCCGATATAGGCGCTGCTCTCGACGACGGTCGAGCCGGGCAGCGCGGCGGCGTAGGCGGCTGCGCGCCCGCGCAGGTCGTCGAGGCTGGCCCCCAGCATGCGCAGGATCGGAATCCGGTCGCGAGCGGAGCCTGCGCGATAGATCTGCAGCGTCGCGGCCAGCGCCGCCAGCGTCATCTTGTCGACGCGTAACGCGCGCAGCAGCGGGTTGCTGCGCAGACGCGCGACGAGATTGGCGCGCCCCACGATCATCCCGGCCTGCGGTCCCCCGAGCAGCTTATCGCCCGAAAAAGTGATCAGCCCGATGCCGTCGTCGAGTGCATCCTGCACGGTGCGCTCCCGTTCGACGCCGTACTCCGCGAGGTCGACGAGCGCGCCGCTGCCGAGATCCTCGGCGACGATAACGCCCGCGCGGCGCCCGAGCGCGACCAGCTCGCGCGCGCCGGCGTCGTGCGTGAAGCCCTCGATCCGGTAGTTGGAGGCGTGCGTGCGCAGCAGTAAGGCCGTGCGCGGCGAGAGCGCGCGCTCGAAGTCCTCGATGTAGACGCGGTTGGTCGTCCCGGCCTCGACGAGCGTCGCTCCGCTGCGCTCCAGCACCTCGGGAATGCGGAAGCCGCCGCCGATCTCGATGAGCTGGTTGCGCGCGACGACGACCTCGCGACCCTTCGCGAACGTATCGAGCACGAGCAAGACCGCGGCGGCGCAGTTGTTGACGACGAGCGAGTCCTGCGCTCCGGTCACGTCGTTGAGAATGGAGCCCACGCGCGCATGGCGCGAGCCGCGCTCCCCTGCATCGAGATCGTACTCGAGGTTCGAATAGCCGCGCGCGACCTCGGCGACGGCGTCGAGCGCCTCGGGTGCAAGCGGTGCGCGGCCGAGATTGGTATGAACGATGATGCCGGTCGCATTGACGGTGCGCGACAGTCCACTTAGCGCAAGCTCGTCGAGCCGCTCGGCCACCGCGATCACGATAGCTTCGTATGCCGGTTCGGGGTCGCAAGCACGCGCGCGGTCAAGGACCGTCTCGACCGCGCGCTTTAGGTTGTCCCGCCCCAGGCTGGGCTCGTATCGTTCGATGGCAACGTCCTCGAGAATTCGGTGTACCGACGGCAGTTGCCACCGCCGATGCTTCACGAGGTCACGAGGGAAGACAGACCTTGTTACTCAGATCCGAATAGGTGAGCTCCGCTCGATTAGAACTCGCGGCCGGAGCCACGGCCCGCACTTGGAAGCAATCCCCCGGCCTCCACGCGCCCGCGGGCACCGTGATCGTATACGTAACCAGCTGCTGCGCCGTATCCGGCGCGTCGCCGGCGTCGATGCTGGCCACGACTTGCCCGGCTCGCACGGCCTGAAACGATTGAGCCATCAAACAAACGTCTTGCGGACAGTCCATCTTCCACGAAAATTGCATCGTGACCGCGCCCGAGCCGGCCGCGGTCACATGCAGATTGCCGGGAGCCGCTACCGCAGTCGCAAGAGCGAGGAGCGCGCCTGCCAGCGGCACCGTTCTACGCCACGTGCTTGCTGAGCATCGACGTCACGGTGTTCTCGGGAACGTAGCCGACGATCCGATCGACCGGCTGACCGCCCTTGAAGAGAATCAGGCACGGAATTCCCGAGACCTGATACTGCGCCGCGAGGGCCGGGTTCTCGTCGGTGTTCAGCTTGACGAACTTCGCTTTGCCGGTGTGCGCGGCCGCGACTTTTTCGACGATCGGGCCGAGCATGCGGCACGGGCCGCACCACTCGGCCCAAAAATCGACCAGCACCGGCTGCTGATTCTTCAGCACCTCGGTGTCAAAGTTGGCTTGCGTGACGTCGGGTAATGCGCTCATGGCTCTTCAAACACTCCTATAGCTCGGTCTGTTGCGGTTCGCCGGTGATCTCGGTGATCTGCTTGGCCTGTTTGCCCAGGTTGGTAATCGCGATGACTTCGTCGCCTCCGCCCAGGCGCTGGAGCCGCACGCCCTTCGCATCGCGGCCGGTCTTGCGGATCTCGCCGACCTTAAGGCGGATCACCTGATTGCCGGACGTGATCATCAGGATCTGGTCCTCCGGCGCTACCAGGATCTGATCGAGCACCTGGCCGATGTCGTCGCGCTGGCGCGCGAAGGCCTTCACGCCCTTGCCGCCGCGCGAGGTATGGCGATACTCCGCGATCGGCGTGCGTTTGCCGAACGCGAGCGACGTGACGAGCAGCACTTCGCGGCGGTCATCCTCGACGACGTCCATCGCGACGACGCTGTCGCCCTTATCGAGGGTCATCGCCTTGACGCCGCGCGCGACGCGTCCCATCGGACGGACGTCCTTCTCGTTGAAATATACGGCCATGCCGCGCGTGGACCCGAGGATGATGTCGCGCGACCCGTTCGAGAGATCCACCGCGAGCAGCTCGTCGCCCGGGTCGAGGTTGATCGCGATCAGGCCATTGCGGCGCACGTTAGAGAACTGGTCGAGCTTCGTCTTCTTGATGACGCCGTTCTTGGTGACCATCACGAGATATTTCTCGCCCTCGAACTTGTCTACCGGGAAGACCGCGCTGACCTGCTCGCCCGGCGGCAGCGTCAGCAGGTTCACGAGCGCCGTGCCGCGCGCTTGCCGCGTCGTGTCGGGAATCTCGTAGCCGCGCAGGCGGTAAATGCGTCCCATGTTCGTGAAGAAGAGCACGTGATCGTGCGTCTTCGTCATGAAGAAGTTGCGGACGACGTCCTCGCGCTTCAAATTAGAGATGCCCGTGACGCCGCGGCCGCCGCGGCTCTGCGTGCGGAACGTGTCGACGGACACGCGCTTGATGTAGCCGCCGACCGTGTAGGTTACGACAACGTCGATGTTCGGCGTGATCTGCTCGATCGAGATCTCGTCTTCGGCCGGCTCGACGGTCGTGCGACGTTCGTCGGCGAAGCGCTTCTTGACGTCGAGCACCTCGCTCTTGACGATGTTGGCGATCCGCCGCGGGCTGCGCAGGATGTCCTGGAGCTCCGCGATCGTCTTGATCAACTCGGCGTACTCTTGTTCGATCTTCTGCCGCTCGAGTCCGACCAGCGTCCGTAGGCGCATGTCGACGATCGCCTGCGCCTGCACGTCGCTGAGCTCGAAACGGACGGAAAGGCGCTGCTTGGCCTCGTCGGTCGTCTGACTGCCGCGAACGATTTCGATGACCTCGTCGATATTATCGAGCGCGATGCGGTAGCCCTCGAGTAGGTGCGCGCGCTCCTCGGCCTTGCGCAGGTCGTAGCGCGTACGGCGCGTGATGACGTCCTTGCGATGCGCGATGAAGTGCTCGAGCAGCTGCTTGAGCGAGAGCACCTGAGGCTCGATCGCCACCGAGCCGTCCGCGCGAGGCTTTCCCACCGGCACGAGCGCCAGCATGTTGAATCCGAACGTGGCCTGAAGCGGCGTGTGCTTGAAGAGCTGGTTGAGCACGATCTTGGGCGTCGCGTTGCGCTGCAGCTCGACGACCACGCGCATTCCCTTGCGATTCGACTCGTCGTCCATCCGCGCGATCCCGGCGATCCGCTTCTCGGCGTACGCCTCCGCGATCGCCTCGAGGATGCGGCTCTTGTAAACTTGATACGGGATCTCCGTGATGAGGATCTTGTGCTTCCCGCGCTCCTCGATGATCTCGGCCTTGCCGCGGATCGTGATCGAGCCGCGCCCCGTCTTGTAGGCCTCGCGAATCGCCTCTTGGCCGAGGATCGTGCCGCCGGTCGGGAAGTCCGGACCGGTCACGATGTCGCACAGGTCGTCATCGCTCGTCTCGGGATCGTCGACCAGCGCGGCAATCGCGTCTGCGATCTCGCCGAGATTGTGCGGAGGGATGTTCGTGGCCATCCCCACGGCGATGCCGCTCGATCCGTTGATCAGCAGCTGCGGGAGACGGCCCGGGAGCACGCTCGGCTCCACCCCCTGGTTGTCGAAGTTTTGGACGAACGGGACGGTCTCTTTGTCGATGTCGGCCAGCACGTCGAGCGCGGTACGCGCCAGGCGCGCCTCGGTGTAGCGGTACGCCGCCGGGGGATCGGGATCGATCGATCCGAAGTTGCCGTGACCGTCGACGAGCGGATAGCGCAGAGTGAAATCCTGCGCCATGCGCACCAGCGCGTCGTAGACCGATGTATCGCCGTGGGGATGGTAGCTCTTGAGCACTTCGCCGATGATGCCGGCGCACTTCCGATGCTGCTTGCTCGGATCGAACCCCATCTCGCGCATCGCGTAGAGGATTCGCCGCTGCACGGGCTTGAGGCCGTCGCGCACGTCCGGGAGCGCGCGTGACGCGATAACCGACATCGCATACGAGAGATAGCTCTCCCGCATTTCATCTTCGACGTTGACCTGTGCGACGATATCGTTGTTCAATACTTACCTATACCTATCATGGACGACCGAGTGACCCTCGCGACCGAAGACGACTTCGATGCCTTTGCCGTCGCGTTTTCGCGACGCCTCCACGCGGGCGACGTCGTCGCGCTGTCCGGACCGCTCGGCTCCGGCAAGACGGCCTTCGTCCGCGCCGTCGTGCGTTCGCTCCACGGCGCCGACCAGAGTTACAGTCCCACCTTTACGTTTTGGCACCGCTACGAAGGGACTCCGCCGATCGATCACATCGACCTTTTCCGCATCGACGACCCGCGCGAATCCGCGGAACTCGGCCTCGAGGAAGCGCTCGACGGCCGCTCTATCGTCCTGGTGGAGTGGTGGCGCAACGCGCCCGAGCTCGTCGCCGAGCGCCGGTATGAAATCGAAATAGAAGGCTCCGGTAACGAACCGCGCACGATTTCCATTCGACAGCGTACGTGAACGTTCTTGCCCTCGACGGAGCGCTGGGATCCTTTTCGGCTGCGATCGCATGCGACGGCCGGATCGCCGCCGCGCGCAGCGAGCCCGGCACCGTCGCGCTCGAGCACGGCCTCGCCGTCGTCGATGGTGTGTTCGAGGAGGCGGCCTTGGCGCACGGCGCGATCGATCGTCTGGCGGTGGGCATCGGCCCCGGACGCTTTACCGGTTTGCGCATCGCGGTTGCGTACGCCAAGGCCCTGGCGGCCGTATGGGACCGCCCGCTCGTGCCGATCCAGTCCTTCGACCTCCTCGAATACGGCGGCGAGCACCGGCGCGCGCTCGGGGTCGTCGAGGGTCGCCCGGGCGTGATCTCCGCGCGCTATCGGTGCGGAGCCGCAATGCGCCGCGCCTCGGGCCGGATTGCGGACGTGCTCGACGCGTTGTTTCCTGCGGGCATCCCTCGACAGGGTAGCATAGCCGTGGTGGGGGCGCCGGAGGACGTGCTCTACGCGCTCGCCGAACGCGGCATCATCGTGCGCTCCGTCGATCCGATCGTGACGCCCGCCGCAGCGGCAGCCGCTCTGGCGGCCGGCACGCGCTTGCCCGCCAAGAGCCTGCACCGCGTCCGCGCCGACTACGGCGAGCTGCCCGCCGTCACGAAGCCCCGGTAATAACGCTTCATCCAACTATGAAAATGGAGCTCGAACGGCCGGCGGAACGGCCCGACCAGTTCTCCGTTGCACGCATGGCGACTTCGGACGTCGCGGCCGTCACGCGCATCGAGCGTGCTTCCTTTGCCTCGGTCTGGCCGTCCGACGCGTTTTACAACGAGCTGAGCACGAACAAGCTCGCGCATTATTTCGTCGGGCGCTACGAGAATAGCGTCGTCGCGTACGGCGGCATCTGGGTGATCCTGGAGGACTCGCACGTTACGACGCTCGCCGTCGATCCGGCGTATCGGGGGCGCCGCTTCGGCGAGGTGGTGCTCTTGCGCCTCATCGACGAGGCGATTGCGCGCGGTGCGGCGTGGATGACGCTCGAGGTCCGCGAGAGCAACACGATCGCGCAGCGCCTCTATCGTAAGTACGGTTTTACGACCGTGACGATGCGGTCGGGCTATTACAGCGACGACAACGAGAGCGCGCTGATCATGTGGGCCGGCAGCCTAAAGAGCGAGCTCTACCGCAATCGTTTGCGCGCCTTGCGAGAACGCTTCCAGGCACGGTGAGCGCTGCAGATCCCGCGTCGTTCGTGCAGCTCCTACGGCGCGTCCGCGAACATCTGAGCCAGGACGACCGCTACGCGCATAGCGTCCGCGTCGCGCGTAGCGCCGGCACGCTCGCGCGACGACACGGCGTGGACGTGCGCCAGGCTCGCCTCGCCGGGCTCCTGCACGACCTCGCCCGTCTGTATTCGGCCGCACGGCTCCTCGACGAGTGCGAAAAGCGGGGGCTTTTCATCGATGAGTTCGAGCGCGCTCACCCGGTCCTGCTGCACGCGCGCCTCGGCGCCGCGCTCGCGCGGGAACAGTTCGGGATCGGCGATCCGGACGTGCTCTCCGCGATCGAAAAACACACGACCGGGGCCGCGGAGATGTCGCCGCTGGATTGCGTCGTGTATCTGGCCGATTCGCTGGAGCCGGCGCGCAAGTTCGCCGAGCGGCCGGTGCTGTGGAATATCGCCCTGCTCGACCTCGAAGAGGCGATGCGCGAGACGCTCGCGCTGGCCATCCGCCACCACGAGCGCAAGGGGCTCGCGCCCTCGCCGCCGGCGCTCGCCGCGGCAGCGCTCTTCGGCGCGCCATCCGAACTCGACGAAGCCTCGGAGGTGCGGGCATCCGCGAGCTGATCGACGTCGTGCGCGAAAGCGCGCTCGACAAGAAGGGAGACGCGTTCACCGTGCTCGAGGTGAGCGGTCGAACGATCCTTGCCGATACGTTCGCGATCGTCACGGGTCGCTCCAAGATTCAGACGCGGGCCATCGCCGATTCCGTGATCGAGGCGGTGCGCCGCGACGGCTTCGGGGTCGCCCGGGTCGAAGGCTACGCCGATGGATCCTGGATTCTCATCGACCTCGGCGACGTGATCGTGCACGTGTTCACGCCCGAACAGCGTACGTTTTACAACCTGGAACGGCTATGGTCCCCGCTGCCGGACCGACAGGCGCAGGGGTCGTGAAGACGCGCCGGCCGACGCATCACACGCGCGCGGCGCGCGCGCGCCGCGAGTTCTGGAAGCGCTTCGGCGTGTGGGTCTTCATCGTGTTCTTCGCGCTCAGCGTCGCCGGTGGTCTGATCGTCGTGTCCACGGAGCTGCGCGCGCGATGAAGCCATCGAGCCTCGTCGCGCGCGCCGTGGCGTTCTACAGGCAGCAGCGCGTCACGATTAGCCGCTGGCCTTCCTGAAGCGAAACCAGAGCCACCCCGCCGCCAAAAACGCCAAGAAATAATAGACGAACCAGTGCTGGGGCGGCGCCGGAATCGTCGCGAAGAACCATACCGTCGAGAGAATCAACAAGGCGAGCGCGATGGCGGAGATCGCGACGTCGGCGACGCGCATCTCGCCCAGCCTTCTCGTATACACGAGCGCGGCCACCGCGATCAGGATGTAGATCAGTATGAACCCGAACGTGCTGAGCGTCCCGCAATTGTTGAACACGTCGATCGGTGCGACGCGAAATGCCAGTGCGGCGACGGCCACGGCCAGCGTTATCGCCGTCACTATCGTGACCGCCACGTTGGGCGTTCCGTGCCCCGGCTCGATCCGGCCGAATGCCGCGGGCAACAGCCCAGCGTTGGCCATCGCGTAGGCGATGCGGCCGCCGGTGGTGATGCAGGCGAGGCAGACGGAGAAGGCGCTGAACAGCGCGCCGACGGTGATCGGCAGCCGCAGCTCGCCGATGCCGTACGCGTTCACGAGCGTCCCGAGCGGAAACGTCTGCTGATCGAGCGGCTTGCCGGCGTGCGCGAGCCCGACGATCTCCGCATAGGTCACGAGCACGAAGAACGCACTCGCAAACAGCACGCTGCCGATCACGGCTCGCGGAATCGTCACCAGCGGGCGCCTCGCCTCTGCTCCGAAGGCGGTGGCGCTCTCGAAGCCTACGAAGCTGAAGACT
Source organism: Vulcanimicrobiota bacterium (assembly GCA_963723485.1). Classification (GTDB taxonomy): domain Bacteria; phylum Vulcanimicrobiota; class Vulcanimicrobiia; order Vulcanimicrobiales; family Vulcanimicrobiaceae; genus Cybelea. The sequence goes on from CAVRQS010000004.1 coordinate 397,260, forward strand.
GCAAACGCGATCGCGAGGCCGATGCCGCCCGGGAAGGCATGCACGAGGTGCAGCTGATTGGCGTCGAGCGATGGCCCGTGGTCGTGCAGCACGATCGCGACGACGAGGCAGATGATGCTCACCGAAACGACTTCCAAAACGAGCATCACGATCGCCGAGATCTGCACGCCGCGGTAGGCCGCCTGCCACGCGATGACCGCGAGTATCGCGACGATCGCGATCGCAGGGAGATGGACGCCGCTGCCTTGCAGCAGCAGCTCGACGAACAGCGTCATCGCGCCAAGCACCGCCGTGGCGACGAAGCCGTAGGCCCACAGCAAGATCCAGCCGGCGACACCGCCGACGGTGCGGCCGAGGTGATCCGCGACGTAACCGTACATCGACCCTGCCGAGCTCGAACGGCGCGCGAACTGGTTGATGCAGAGCGCGACGAACGTCAGCATGGTACCGCCGAACACGTAGGCCAGCCACGTGCCGTTTCCGGCAAGCGCGTACATGTACGGCGCGATCAGAATCGGCGTCATGCTCGGGCCGATCAAGGCGACCGACGTCGCGAGGACCTCGATAAAGGTCAGCGAGCCCTCCCGAAGGGCGGGAGCCGGCGCCGCTCTTTTCATCAGCACGTTCTGAGCCGACCAGCCGATCAGTTCCCCCAGAGGCGCGAAACTTCGCCCGCGGCGGGCGGGTAGGATCCGGCATGAACGCCACGGCTTCCCGCTCTCTTGCGATCGCGGCATGTGCCCTCGCGCTGAGCGGCGAGGCGGCTCCCGCCGCGGCACGCGACTTCGTCCAGGATCGGGCGGGGATGTTCTCCGCCGCCACGGTCGCACAGCTCAACACGCGCATCGGCAGCTTCAACGCACAGACCGGCAAGGAGATCGTCGTCGTCACTACGCCGTCGCTGAGCGGGGCGACGCTGCAGAGCGCGGCGTCCGCCGCGTTCGCGCAGCAAAACGTCGATGGCGTCCTGATCTACATCGCACGCGACGACCGCAAGGACATCATCGTGCCCGATCGAGCGGGAGCGCAGGCCGGATGGTTTACCGGCGACGTGTTGCGAGCCATCCGCACGGCCATGGAATCGCAGTTTCGCGGTGAGTCGTACGACGCCGGCGTGACCGGCGCAGTCGACGCCATTCTCAACGTCTATCGCGCGCATCTCGGAGGCTTGCAGCGCTCCGGCGGCACGACCGGAGTGCCGGCGCAGCGCATCTCGTCCCCGTCCGGAGGTTTCGGCATCTCAATGTTCTGGTGGATCATCATCGCCGTCGTCGGCTTTTTGATCTTGCGTTCGATTCTGCGCGCGTTCGCCGCGCCGCGTTACTACGGCGGGCCGCCGGGAACGGGAACGGCGCCGCCGCCAGGTGGGGCCTACGGCCCGGGTTACGGGCCCGGCTACGGTTACGGCGGCTTCGGTGGCGGCGGCAGCTTCTGGAGCGGTTTGCTCGGCGGTTTGGGCGGCGCGTGGCTGGGCAACGAGCTGTTCCGCGGCGGCGGAATCGCGCCCGCATCCGGCGCGCCGATCGCGCCCGACGCAGGGGGCGGCGCCGACTCCGCTGGCTGGCAGAGCGATGCCGGTCAGGCGGACCCGGGCGGCGCCAGCGCGGGTGACTGGAGCGGCGGCGGTTTCGGCGGGGACGCGGGGGGCGGCGGCGACTTCGGTGGAGGCGACAGCGGCGGCGGCTGGTAGGCGGCAGCGCGAGCGGTAACAAACAGCAGGCGTTTATGCGACGCCTGTTCTGTTTTCTATTGGTCTTCACGCTCGTAACGCCGCCGGCGATCTGTGCCGCAGCCGGCGGGGACGCGTCGGCTTCGGCGTACGTCGGCATGCTGCGATGGCGCTCGATCGGACCGTTTCGCGGCGGCCGCGCGCTCGCGGTGGCCGGCGTGCCGGGTCAGCCCGACCACTTCTACTTCGGCGCCGTCGACGGCGGAGTGTGGGAAACGACCAACGCCGGGCGCACGTGGAACCCGATCTTCGATCGGCAGGACGTCGCCTCGATCGGTGCGATCGCCGTCGCGCCCAGCGACCCGCGCGTGCTCTACGCCGGCACGGGCGAGGCCGACATGCGCTCGGATATCGCTTACGGCGACGGCCTCTACAAGTCGACCGACGGCGGCAAGAGCTGGACCCACTTGGGACTGAGCGACACGCGGCAGATCGGCGCGATCGTCGTCGATCCGCGCAATGCGTCGGTCGCGTACGTCGCCGCGCTCGGGCACGCGTATGGCCCCAACGCGGAGCGCGGCGTCTTCAAGACGACGGACGGCGGCAGAACGTGGAGCAAGGCGCTCTATAAGGACGAGAACACCGGCGCGATCTCGCTCGCAATGCAGCCCGGAGATCCCGACGTGATCTATGCCGCGCTGTGGCAGACGCGCCGCCCGCCCTGGAACGTCTATCCGCCTTCGAACGGCCCCGGCAGCGGACTGTATAAGTCGAGCGACGGCGGCGCGACATGGACGCAGCTAACGAACGGCCTGCCCGCTCGCGTCGGCCACATCGGGCTCGCGATCTCGGCCGCCGCGCCGCGGCGCGTCTACGCCATGGTCGACGCCGCCGCCGGACTGGGCGGCGTTTATCGCTCCGACGACGCCGGAGCGACGTGGAGGCACCTCGATCGCGAGCAGCGCATCTGGCAACGCGGCTGGTACTTCGGCGGCATCGCCGCCGACCCGCGCTATCCCGACCTCGTCTACGTGATGAACACCGCGACGTATCGCTCGCTCGACGGCGGCCGAACGTTCGACGCTTTCTTGGGCGATCCGACCGGCGACGACTATCACGCGCTGTGGATCGATCCGGACGACTCGAATCGCATGATCCTGTGCAGCGATCAAGGCGTCGTGATCACCGCCGACCGCGGACGAACGTGGAGCTCGTGGTACAACCAACCGACGGGACAGATTCTACCACGTCGTAACCGACAACGCGTTTCCATACTGGGTCTACGGCGCGCAGCAAGACTCGGGCGCGGCGATGGCGCCGAGCGCGAGCAAGTACGGGGTGATCTCGCAGCAAGACTTTCGTCCGGTCGACGTCGGAGGCGAGAACGGCGAGCTCGCGCCGGATCCGCGCCGGCCCGGGGTCGTGTACGGCGACTCCAGCGGCCAGGGCGGCCCAACCGTCACCCGCGAGGTCCCGTCGACCGGATCGGAACAGAACCTCGATCCGGTCCTCGATCGCCCGGGAACGGTGTGGCGCAACACGTGGACGCTGCCGCTGACTTTCTCGCCGGCCGATCGGACCTCGCTGTACTTCGCGCACCAGAACGTCTTCCGGTCGCGCGACGGCGGCGCGACGTGGACGATCGTCAGCCCAGACCTCTCGCGCGTCGACGAAGGGACGCCGCGCAATCTCGACGCGCCGGCGCTCGCCGACAGCAACGGGGTACGCCGGCACGGCGTCGTCTACACGATCGCCCCGTCGCCGCTGCGCGCCGGCCTCGTTTGGGCCGGCACTGACGACGGTTACATCTGGGTGACGCGGGACGATTCACACAGCTGGCACAACGTGACGCCGCCTGCGCTGACCGCATGGAGCAAGGTCGGAACCGTCGAGGCCTCGCACTTCGATCCAAGCGTGGCGTACGTAGCCGTCGATCGTCATCGGCTCGACGACTACGCACCGTACATTTACCGCACGAGCGACGGCGGCGCGACGTGGACGTCGATCGCGAGCGGGATCCCCGCGGGTTCGTTCGTCAACGTCGTGCGTGAGGATCCGGTGCGGCGCGGATTGCTATACGCCGGCACCGAGAAGGGCATCTACGTCTCGTTCGACGACGGCGCGGTGTGGCAGTCGCTTCAGTTCGACCTTCCGCTCACATCGATCCGCGATATCGCCGTGCATGTAAACGATCTCGTCGTCGCGACGCACGGGCGCTCGTTCTGGATCATGGACGACGTTACGCCGCTGCGCCAGGTGAGCGAGGCCCTCGCGTCGGGCGACGCCTTTCTCTTCGCGCCCGCTGCGGCATATCGCGTGCAGCCCGGCAACGAGGAAGGCACGCCGCTGCCGCTCGACGAGCCGCAGTCGGACAACGCTCCGGTCGGCCTTTACATCGACTACTATCTCGCGCGCACGCCGCGCACGCCGGTCGTCATCGAGATCGTCGACGCGGGCGGGAGCCTCGTTCGCCGCTGGTCGAGCGCGGAGCCCCCCAAGCCCGTCGATCCGAAGTCGGTTCCGTACACGCCGCACTGGATCGTGCGACACCTCGTGCCGCCGGTCGCGGCCGGCGCGCACCGCTTCGTTTGGGATTTCCATCAAAGCGATCCGGAGGGGCCGCTCGCGCCGCCGGGCGCCTACACGGTGCGGCTCAGCGTGAACGGGGCCTCGTACGCGCGCAGCGCCACTCTGTTGCGCGACCCGCGAATCCGCGCGACCGTCGCCGACCTGCGCGACCAATATGCGCTCGCGCGGCAGGTTGCGGCGCTGCGCGCGGACGTCGTCACTGCGCGCGAGCGCGCACAGGGGCGCGCGAAGCAGCTATCCGGTGCGACTCTCGCCGCATTTCGCCGCGACGTAATCGGAGAGGCTCCGCCCGACAATCCCGACGATTCGATGGGCGCATACTCACACGACTTCACCAGCTTCCTCTACTTGGAAAACGAGCTCGATTATCTCGCAAGCGCGGTCGAGAGTGCCGACGCCGCGCCCACGCCCGACATGCGCACCGCTTATCAGCGGCTCGCAGCTATCTATCGCGCGACGCTGGCGCGCTCGGAGACGCTTCAGGCAGAACGCTAGCGTCCCGCCTGGAGCGTCTCCGCGTACCAGCGCTCCAGGTCATCGTGGAACTGCACCAACGCCTGCGAGTGCAGATACACCATGTGCCCAGACTCGTAGAAGCCGTAGCTGATGTTCCGATGGAGCTGGGGCGGGATGTTCAGGTGGTTGAGCGTGTAGACGGTCGCGAAGAACGGCGTCGCGAGATCGTAGTAACCGTTGCCGGAAAAGATCCGCAGGTTCGGGTCGTACGTCATCGCGCTCGCGAGGTCTTGCGCGGTGTTGGTGGGCAGGTTGCCGTTGTGCTTCCAGTCCCACTGGCGGAAGACGCTGGTCGTCGGGCGATAGATCAGCGTCGTCTGATAACCGAGGATCTGGCGCATGAAGTAGTTCCCTGCCGCGACGAAGGCCGAGTCGATGGCCGCGTCCGTCGGATCGAAGTCGCTGCGTTCGCCCAGCGCATCGAGCATGAGCGAGGTGTAACGCGCGTCGTAGCGCCCCGTCGTCTCGCCGCTGTTGCGCAGAAGCTGCGCCGCGTAACGCCAGTACGGGATGCGCAGATTAGACTGGCGCACGTAGGCCTCCGAGAGGCCGGTGTACTGATGCAGCTTCGCGACGACGTCGTTATAGGTCGCGGGCGACAGCCGCGCGCCTTGCGCGAGCGCGTTGAGATACTCGTGCATCGCGAAGTCCTCGACCTGCGGCAGCAGCACCGGCAGCGTCGTCGGCCCCGGGAGCATGCCGTGATACCACGAGGCCGCGGCTTCCGTGGGGAGGTAGAGTGGAAACGCCCAATCGCCGCCGCCGATCGCCGTCGGCGAGAAGTTGATGTCCCAGTCGAGGCTAAAATCGAGAATGGACGAGAGCAGCACGACGCCGTTGATGCCGATGCCCTGCCGCTGTAAGTACCTCACGAGCATCGCGGATCGCGGCGTTCCGTACGACTCTCCGAACAAGAACTTGGGCGAGTTCCAGCGGCCGAACGTCGTGATATAGCGCGACACGAACTGGCCGAACGCCTTGACGTCCTGATCCGCACCGAAGAAGTCGCTCGGCTTGCCCGGCGGCACGATGCGGCTGAATCCGGTGTCGGGCGCATCGACGAACACGAGATCGGTCCGGTCGAGCAGCGAGTATTGGTTCTCGATCAAGTTGAACGGCGCGTCGGGCGTGGGCCGCGCGTCGCCCACCTGCACGCGCATCGGTCCGAACGAGCCCATGCGCAGCCAAATCGTCGAGCTTCCGGGGCCGCCGTTGTACAGGAACGTGACCGGGCGCGTGCGCGGGTCGGCCCCATTTACGGTGAAGGCGGTGTAGAACATCCGGCACGTCGTGTGGCCCTTGTCGTCGTCGAGCGCGATCGTCCCCGCGCGCGCCGTGTACGGATACGACTTGCCGCCGAGCGCGATCGTGTGCTGCGTGACCGCGTCGGCGTTCGGTTGCGCGGCGGGCGCGGGCGCCGGACGCGGCGCCGCCGCCAGCAGCACGACGGCCAAGAGCGCCAGCGGGCGGCTACGCATGCTTGAGAACCCTAGCGTACCAGCGCTCGAGGTCGGCGTGAAAGCGCGCCAGCGCCGGGACGTGGAGATAGACCATGTGCCCGGAATCGTAAAACCCGTAGGTGATGTTGCGCTGCAGCGCCGGCGCTAGGTAGAGGTGATTGAGCGCGTATTCGGTCGCGAAGAACGGCGTGGCGAAATCGAAGTATCCGTTGGCCGAGAACACCGCAAGCCGCCGGTCATACGTCATGGCCTGGGCCAGATCCGGCGTGACGTTGAGCGACTGAACGTTGGCTCCGTGCTTGAAGTCCCACGTCTCGCCATCCGCGTAGATCAGCCCGTAGATGTCGGAGCGATAAAGCAGCGGCGTATTATATCGCAGGTCCTGCCGCAAGTAGCGATTGCTCTCCGAGACGAACGCCGAGTCGATCGCGGCATCGAGCGCGTCCCAATCCGGCGAGATCTCCGGCTTGTCGAGCACGTACGTCTCGAAGCGCGAGTCGATGCGCCCCACCGTGACGCCGCGGCCGCGCAAGAGCTCGTTCTGAAAGCGATCGTAGGGAATGCGCAGGTTGGAGCGGCGGATGTACTCTTCCGAGAGCCCCGTGTACGCGTGCAGCTTCGCGACGACGTCGTCGAAGCGGCTCGGTGCGAGCTGGGCACCTTCGGCCAGCGCGTCGAGGTATTCCGTGAGCGCGAAGCTTTCAACCTTAGAAAGGAAGGCGTCCAGCCCGGTGCGCCGCGGCACGGCATGATGGTACCACGCGGTTGCGGCCTCGGTCGGGAGGTACAAAACGTACGCCCAGTCGCCGCCGCCGACCGGCGCGCCGTCGTTATAGTCGATGTTCGCGTTCAAGAAGGATGAGAGCAAGACGATGCCGTTGAGCCCGACGCCTCGGTTTTGCAAATCCGCAGCCAGCACGCACGAACGCATCGTGCCGTACGATTCGCCGAAGAGAAAGCGCGGTGAGTTCCAGCGGCCGAACGCGGTCAGATAGCGCTGGATGAACTGTGAGAACGCCTTAGCGTCCTGATCGACGCCCCACAGATCCTTCCGAGTGCCGGCACCGATGATGCGGCCGAAGCCGCTGCCCGGCATGTCGATGAACACGAGGTCGGTCGTATCGAGAAGGCTGTATTGGTTGCCCGCGAGCCGGTAGGGCGGCGGTCCCGTGGGCTGCCCGTCGGCGGTGACGACACGGACCGGCCCGAACGAGCCCATCCGCAGCCACATCGTCGAGCTCCCGGGACCGCCGTTGTAGAGGAACGTGAGCGCGCGCTTCGCGGGCGCGGCGCCGTCGAGCGTATACGCGGTGTAGAAGACGCGCGCGATCGGCTGCTCCTCACCGTTGCGCAGCGTGATCGTCCCGGCGCGCGCCGTGTACGCGAGCGAGCGCCCGCCGAGCGTCAGGCGATGGTGCGTCACCGCGTCAGGTGTCGATGGCGGTACGGGTGGCGCCTTCGACAAGCCGCGGTCCGGTATGCCGATGGCGAGCGCCAGCAGCGCGAGCATTACGATCCTCAAAGCGAACGCCAAATATCGGCGGCGCGGAGGAGCGCTCCTGCCGAGGCGTCGCGCCGGCGCAATCAAAGTTCGGTCAAAGGCCCTGTGTCGGCGCCGTACAACTCCGACTTGAGCCGGCCCATCGCGGCGGCGATCGAATCGAGATAGGGCAGCATCAGACTCTTGATGCGCATCAGGCGCTCCTCGCCTTGCGGCGTGATCGCATAGACACGACGGGAACGTTTAGTGGGGTGCTCCCACGCTGCGGTGACGAAGCCGCGCTCCTCGAGCCGGCGCAGGAGCGGATAGATCTTGTTGGTGTTGACGGCGATGAGATCTCCACAGACCGCGTCGATGCGCTGCATCAGGCCGTAGCCGTGGTCCGGCCGCCGCGCGACGAAGTGCAGGATCAACGCGGGGAAGATCGTCTTGCTCTTGATCGGGCCGCGGAGGACGTCGTCGACCCGACGCGACACTGGAGCGGCGGTCGTCACGCGAGCACCGGCGGCTCGGCGTGGTACGCCCGCTCGATCTCGCGAGCGTAGCGCGCCTCGACCGCGCGGCGCTTGGTCTTCATCGAGGGGGAAAGCTCGCCGCTCTCGACGCTGAATTCGCGGGGAACGACGATCGCGTGCCGGACCTGTTCGTAGGTTGCCAGACTCAGCGTCTGCTTGTGCACTTCGCGGTTCAGAAACGACCGAACGTCGTCGCGCTCGGCCAGCTGTTCGGGCGTCAGCTCCTTGGGGAGCGCCGCAAGCTCGAGACGCAGCAGCGGCCAGTTCGGGCAGACCAAGGCGATCGGATGCGCCTGTCCGCGTCCGATAACCATCGCCTGCGCCACGAAGATCGATCGCTTGATGCTCGCCTCGATCCGCGCGGGCGAAATCCACTTGCCGGTGCTGGTTTTGAATATCTCACCCTTGCGGTCGGTGATGCGCAAGAAGCCGCGCGCATCGATCTCGCCGACGTCGCCGGTGTGCAGCCAGCCGTCTTCGATCGCTTCGGCCGTTGCGTCCGGGTCGCGGTAGTAGCCCTGCATGACGTTGCGTCCGCGGATCATGACTTCACCGTCGTCCTTGATGCGCACGTCCACGCCCGCGATGGGCCGACCGACCGCACCGTACTCGTTCTCGCTGAGCCGGCTGACGGAGACGACCGGGGACGTCTCGGTGAGTCCGTAGCCTTGCATCACCGGCACGCCGAGTCCGAGCAGCGTCATCGCCGTGTCGATGTGCAGCGGCGCACTTCCGCTGGTCAGAAACTGAACTCGATCGAGCCCCAGCGCCGCGCGCACCTTACGCAGCACGAGCCGTTCCGCCAACGCGTAACGCAGCGCGAGCCATGGGGCGGCCCCCGCGCCGAGGATCTTCGCGGTCGTGTAGTCGCGGGCGACTGCGAGGGCCCACGGAACCAGCTTGCCGCGTAATCCCCCGGTGCGCAACGCCTCGCCCTTGACGCCGGCCATCACGCGGTCGAAGATCCGCGGCACGGCGGTCATCTCCGCGGGACGAACCTCGCGCAGGTCGCCGAGCAGCTCGCCCGGATCGTGGCAGATGAAGTAGCGCACCTTCGCAAGCAGGTAGATGTAGATCAAGGTGTGCTCGTAGATGTGCGAGTACGGCAGCACCGAGATCACGTCGCGACCGTGTTCGATGCCCTCGAATCCGCACGCGAACGAGACGGCGGCGTCGAAGGCGAGGTTGTCGTGCGAGAGCATGACGCCCTTCGGCGTGCCCGTCGTGCCGGACGTGTAGATCAGAACGGCGAGATCGTCGGGCACGAGCGTGGCCTCGTAGGAGCCGGGAAGCTGCGCATGCGCCGCCCGAATCTCCTGGCCGCGCGCTTCGAACGCTCGAAGCCCGTCCGAATCGTCGGAGTCGAAGCGCACGACGCGCGGCAGCGCGGCGCCGCTTTCGCGCAGACGTTCGCACGTGGCGCGCGTATCGGCGAAGATCAGGCGCGCGCCGGAATGTTCGAGGATGTAGCTCAGATGGTCCAAAGACTGCGTCGGATAGATCGGGACGACGACGCAGCCCGCAAACAGCGTGCCGAAATCGGCGACGATCCAGTCCACGCAGTTATGCGATACGAGCCCGACCCGATCGCCCGCGTTCAAACCGGCATCCCGGATCGCGCAGGCGACGCGCTCCACGCGGTCGATCAGCTGCGCTCCGGACGTGGCCGTCCACGCGCCGTTCACGCGCTCGAGCAGCACCTCGGCGCGCGGTTGAGCGAGCGCGTTCCGAACGAGAGCCGGAAGCGTCACCTTTTCGGGTAGCTGCGTACCCACGACCCGTCCTTCAATGCGCGTCCGCCGCCGCGTACCCCTTGCGTGCTAGCGCGCCGGCGGGTCGCGCAGGTAGGGACGCGCGCGCTCCAGCCGGGTCTGCGTCATTCCGGCCACGTCCAGCAGCTCGTCCAGGGACGCAAAGGCGCCTTCGCGCTCGCGCAGCTCCACGATGCGCGCGGCGACCGCGCGCCCGATTCCCGGTACGGTCGCCAGCTCCGCCGCGCCGGACCGATTGACGTCGACGCTTCCATTCGGCGGCGGGGAGGGGCGGCGGCGTGCTCGCGGCCGGCTCTCGCGTGAGCCCTGGTGCTGCTTCTCGCCAGCTAGCGGGACGTAGATCTCGTCTCCATCCTCGGGGCGCTGCGCGAGGTTCACTCCGGCAGCGTCGGCGGAGACTCGCATCCCTCCGGCCAGCGCGACGGCCCGCGCGATGCGGTCGCCGGAGCGCAAGTGGTACAGGCCGGGCGTCCGCACGGCGCCCGCGACGTACACGACGACGTCGTCGCCGCGATCCTCGAGGCCGACGCGGTGCGGGCGGCGAGGCGCCGGGCTCGCCGCCGTGGCGGCGGGAGTGCTCGCGCTTTGCACGGCGAGCTGCGGCGCCGGGCGCCGCAGCAAGAAGATGCCGAGCCCCGCGAGCATGGCGACCACGGCGATGCGTGCGATCATGCGCGCCAATCACGCAGCCTCCGGCCGCCGTCAAGGCTGGCGTCGTCATCGCCGAGCGTGTACCATGCTCCACATGGCCGACGGGTTCGACTTCGCGGCGATCGAGGGGAAGTGGCAATCGCGCTGGGAGCGCGAGGCCCTCTATCGCACGCCCGACACGAGCGACAAGCCCAAGTACTACGCGATGGAGATGCTGCCGTATCCCTCGGGCGATCTCCACGTTGGCCACGCGAAAAACTACACGTTGGGCGACGCGGTCGCGCGCATGCTGCGCATGCTCGGGTATAACGTGCTGCACCCGATGGGTTGGGACGCCTTCGGGCTCCCCGCCGAAAACGCCGCCATCGCGCGCGGCGTCGACCCCGCCGCGTGGACCGCCGAGAACATCCTCAACATGCGACGGCAGATCAAGCTGATGGGCACCGGCTACGACTGGTCGCGTGAGATCGCGACCAACGAGCCGGAGTACTATCGCTGGAATCAGTGGCTGTTTCTGCGTCTCTACGAGCACGGTCTGGCGTACAAGCGCGAGGCGCCGGTGAACTGGTGTCCGTTCGATCGGACCGTCCTCGCGAACGAGCAAGTCATCGAGGGACGCTGCTGGCGCTGCGACAACCTCGTCGAGCGCCGCCTGCTCTCGCAGTGGTTCCTCCGGATCACCGCGTACGCCGATCGGCTGCTGGACGATCTCGATAAGCTGGCGGGCTGGCCCGAGCGCACGCGCACCATGCAGCGGAACTGGATCGGCCGCAGCGAGGGCGTGCACTTCGCGTTCCAGATCGAGGGGCTCGACGAGAGGGTCGAGGTCTTCACCACGCGCGCCGACACGCTCTTCGGCGCCACGTTCTTGGCGCTGGCGCCCGAGCATCCCGTGGTCGAAGCGCTGCTGCGAATCGTTCCGCTCGATCGCGCGGCAACCATCGAGTCGTTCGCGGCGAGCCTGAAGTCGAAGTCGGAGCTCGAGCGCACGAGCCTGATGGAAAAACAGGGCATCTTCACGGGCGCCTTCGCGATCAACCCACTCTCGCACGAGCGCATCCCGATCTGGCTCACGAACTACGTGCTGGCGGAGTACGGCGGCGGCGCGGTGATGGGCGTGCCCGCGCACGACGAGCGCGACTTCGACTTCGCGCGCAAGCACGGGCTGCCGATCGTGCGGGTCGTCGTGCCCAACCAGGAGCCATCGCCCGAGCCGCTCGAGCGCGCGTTCGTCGAGGACGGGCGCCTGATCGCGAGCGACGACTTCAGCGGGATGTCGAGCGAGCGCGCGCGCGAGTTAATCGCACAGCGGCTCGCCGCCATGCGCGCCGGCGATAAGAGCGTCAACTACAGGCTGCGCGACTGGCTGATCTCGCGCCAGCGCTACTGGGGCACGCCGATCCCGATCGTGTACTGCAACGACTGCGGCGAGGTGGCGGTTCCCGACGACCAGCTGCCCATCTTGCTCCCGCCGCGCTCGCGCGTCGAGGAGTTTCTGCAGACCAGGTGTCCCAAGTGCGGCGAACCGGCGCGGCGCGAGAGCGACACGATGGACACGTTTTTCGAGTCGTCGTGGTACTACTTACGCTACCTCGACCCGCACAACGATCGGGCGCCCTGGGCCGTGGAACGCGCGCGCCGCTGGATGAACGTCGACCAGTACATCGGCGGCGCGGAGCACACGGTGCTGCACCTGCTGTACTCGCGCTTCTTCTATAAATTCTTTCACGACCGCGGCTGGGTAACCGGCGTAGACGAGCCCTTCCAGCACCTCTTCCACCAGGGCCTCGTGCTGCGCGATGGCGACAAGATGTCGAAGTCGCGCGGGAACGTCGTCAGCATCGACGAGACCGCCGAACGTAACGGCATCGACGCGATGCGCCTCTTCCTGCTCTACGTGACGCCGCCAGAGGAGACCAGCAACTGGACCGACGACGGCATCACCGGACGCGTCCGCCTGCTCAACCGCATCTGGCGCGCCTGCGAGCCGTACTTCGGGGCTCATGCTGAGCTCGCCGAAGAACGACACCGGCCCCTGGCCGAAAGCGCCACGGAGAAGGCGCTCGTACGGGCCGTACACGTCGCCGCTAAGTCGGCCATCGACGAGACGCTCTCGCGCCGCTTCCACTACAACGCGACGATCGCGAAGCTGGACGAACTGGTCAACGCGATAACGGCGGGAGTTGCCGGCATGCCGGGCTCAGCCGCCATGCGCTACGCCGTCGAGCAGCTGCCGGTCCTGATCGCGCCCTTTGCGCCGCACATCGCCGAGGAGCTGTGGGAGCGGCTCGGGCACTCGACCTCGGTGCATCTCGAGCGATACGTCGTGCCCGACGAGACCGCGCTCGCTACGGAAGAGATCACGCTGGTGGTGCAGGTCAACGGCAAGGTGCGCGCGCGCATCAGCGCGCCGGCCGGCGTCACCGAGAATCAGGCCCTGGCGCTCGCCCTGGACGACTCGAACGTGCGCATCCACCTCGGCGGCAAGGAAATCCGCAAACACGTCTACGTCCAGGACAAGCTGCTCAATGTCGTCGCGGCGTAACACTCGTCGCCGCCTGACGACCCTGTGCATCGTCGCAGCTGCGGCCGGGCTCTGCGGATGTGCAGCGTCCCACACGCCACGCTCCGAGATTGCATCGCGGTGGCTGTTTCAGCCGCCCCGCGGCTGGCTCGAAATCAACAACCCCAGCGGCCCTTTCGGACTGGCAGCGATAGCCGAAGTCCGAGAATGGCGATCCCCAAACACCACAGACTTGATATCGCTGCACGTAATGCCCTCTCGCCGGCCGGGGCGCCTTCGCTCGGTGCTTGATCCGTACTTCACGACCTACTCCAGCATTTCGGTGTGCCGTGGCCTGCCGGCACTCTTGCAGCACGGACACTCTCCATTCGGTCGAGTAACTTCCGACGAAGTAGCCATGGAGCAGCGTGGAAGCATCGCAATCGCGAGCTATTACTACTCCCGCTTCAGCCATCCGAGTCCTAGCGCAGAGAAATCTCTGCGAACGCTTTGCCCCAAAGAACGCCGGCGGTAAAAACGCAGACTAGGTTTCCTAGGGCGCAATGCCTTCGCGTTTGAGCATCTCGCCGTAGATCTCGCGCACGCGTCGTAGCGTGTCGATCTCCTCGGGCGGCTTGTCGTCGCGGATGCGCACGATGCGGGGAAAACGCAGCGCAAATCCGCTCTCGTGCAAGCCGCTCTTTTGGATGACGTCGAAGGCCACCTCGATCACGACCTTCGGCTCGACCGGGATCTCCTGTGCGCGCGCCTTCACGCGCTGCAGCGACTGCGGCAGCCGGTGCTCGAGAAACCACGGCGTTAGCCCCGCGATCTCCGCGTCGCTCAGGCCCGAATACGCCTTGCCGATCGCCAGCAGCGTTCCGTCGTCGCCGCGGACCGCAAACGTGTAGTCGGATAACACGTTAGCGCGCTTGCCGTGGCCCCACTCCACGGCGACGACCGCCGCGTCGAGCGTCGAGAGCTCGCGCTTGAGCTTCAGCCACCACTTCCCGCGCCGGCCGGGAAGATAGGGCGCATCGAGACGCTTGAGCATCAGGCCTTCGTTGCCGCCGGCCCGCGCCTCGTCGAAGCGGCGGTTGACGAACTCCGCCGCTTCGCCGCCGACGGAGTCGAACGGTGCAAGCGCGAGGCCGGGACGCGGCGTTAGTACGGCGCGCAGCCGTTCCCGCCGCAGCCGCAGCGGCTCGTCGATGAGCAGCTCCTCGCCGATCGCCATCACGTCGAACGCCACGTAGGTGAGCGGAACGTCGCGCAGCAGCTCGGCGTCCACGGTCTTGCGCTGCAAGCGCGCCTGCAGAATGCGAAACGGAAGCACGCGGCCGTCGCGCATCGCGACGATCTCGCCATCGAAGATCGCGTCGCCGGGAGTTTCTGCCAGCGCGGAGGCGACTTCCGGATACGACTCCGTCACGTCGTTGAGCCGCCGCGAGAACAGGCGCGCGACGCCGCCGCGCAGGTGCGCCTGCGCACGGATGCCGTCGTACTTGTCCTCGGCGACCCACGTGCCGTGCGCTAGTTCCGCGTAAGCCTCGCCGTACGGCACCGGCGTCGCGAGCATGAAGCCGATGGGGCTGCCGTAGTCGACGCGCAGCTCGTGCAGCGTTCCGCGCTTGGCCGCAAGCGCGACGGCGCCCGCATCGCCGAACGCCGCCGTGGCGCGCCGCACCGCCGCCGGATCGGCGCCGAACGCTTGCGCGATCGCGTCCAGCACGAGGCCCTCGCGTAACCCGACGCGCAGCTCGCCCGTGATGATCTTGACGACGTACGTCGCGGCCAAGGGATCCTCGCAGGCACGCAGGATCCGCTCGAGCAGCGCGGCGCGGCGCTTGTTGGCGTTCTTTCCCGATGCCGCCGCGATCCCGCCGAAGAGCGATTCGAGCGCCGCCGGCGTCAGGCGATCGCGGAAGAGCATCGCATCGGACGGCGCGCGCACGAGCGCGCCGATCGCCGCGCCGAGATCGCCCGTAGATCGGTAGTTTTGCACTAGCGCCGCGTCAGCGAATCCGTAGACGCGGCGCGCGACCTCGACGATCGTGCGCCCGCCGAGCGCGAGCGTGCGGCGGTCGCGCGCGGCGAACGGGCCGCCGCTGAAGAAGCGCGCCGCGGCTACGAGATCGTCGTCGTCGAGGTTACGAAAGTAATCGGCCAAGAGCGCGACCTTCGCGAGCTTGGCGGGCTCGCTTGCGATCCGCTCCGCCGTACTCGCGAAACGCTCCATGCCGGCCGAACTTAGCGCGCCATTTTTTGGAAATAAGCGTACGTTTCGCTTACGCCTTGGTCCAGCGTCGTAGTGGCCATCCACCCGAGTTCGGCGGCCGCTTTACTCGCGTCGAACTGCGCGTCACGCGCGTCGCCGGGGCGCCGCGGCGCTCGCTCGATCGGCGCCTCGAATCCGCTCACGCCGACGAGCGCGCGATAGATCGCATTCACGCTCGTCGGAACCCCGGTGCCGATCACGTAGCAGTCGCCGGAGCCGCGTTCCAGCGCCGCGAGGTTGGCGCGAGCGACGTCGCCGACGAACACGTAGTCGCGCGTCTGCTCGCCGTCCCAGTCGATGCGGACGCCCTGGCGCGCGATGAATCGCCCGATGAAGATCGCGATCACGCCCGCCTCGCCGTTGGGGTCCTGGCGCGGGCCGTAGACGTTGCCGTACCGCAGCGCGGTGAAGTCGAGATCTTTATCCGCGCGGTAAAATCGCAGATAGTGCTCCGCGACCATCTTCGTTATGCCGTAGGGCGACGTCGGGCGCTGCGGGGTCGCCTCGGTGATCGGTAGAGACGTGGTCGTTCCGTACGTCGCGCCGCTCGACGCGAAGATCACCTTGCGCGCGCCGCTGCGCACGCTCTGCTCGAGCACGTTGAGTAGGCCGACGACGTTGACCTGCGCGTCGTAGATCGGGTCGCGTGACGAGATCGCGACGGAGTGCTGTGCGGCATGATGGCTCACGACCTCCGGTTTGAAGTCCGCGAAGATGCGCGCGATCGCCTCGTCGCGCACGTCCATGTGAACGAGCGACACGCCGTTGCGCACGTTGATGCGCCGGCCGCCGCCGTGTTCCCACAGCGAGTCGATCACGAGCACTTCGTGGCCCGCGTCGACGTAGGCGTCGACGATATGCGAACCGATGAAGCCGGCCCCGCCGGTAACGATGATGCGCAAAGTGTTCCTCTCTAGTTATGCCGTGCCGCCGTCGCAGGAGAAGCACGATGCCGTCGTTCGCGATCCTCCTGTGCGCGGCCGCTTCGGTGCTTGGGACGCTCGCAGCGACACCTCTTCCATCGGATGTGCGCGCCGTCGCCGACGCCGGCCTTCTCGCCTCCGCCGCGTACGCCGCCCTCGGCCCATGCGGACCGCCGCGATTTCGCATGCTATTCGCGGCCGCCCTGGTCGCGGCTGCGGTTAATGCCGACCTGCGCGGGCATGCGGGCGCCATTACGGAACGCCGCACCGCGCGCTACGGCGCGACGCTCTTGGGTCGGTTCAGTGCCGGTGACGGCACGACGGAGGTGACGCTCGCGCTCGACGGGGGCCCGCGCGTGCTGGCCCACGTGCGTGGCGACGCGCCGCCGGCCGGAACGCGCGTTCTCGTGCGCGGGCGGCTGGAGCCGTTCGACGAGGCGCGCAATCCCGGCGAGCCGAGCGAACGCGCGTTGCAAGCCGAACGCGGACTCGACGGGAGTCTCGAGGGCGCTACGCTGCTGCGAACCGACGCCGCGCCGGTGTGGAGTCCTTCCGCGCTGCTCGCGCGCGCACACGAGTGGGCTCACGGGCGATTGCGAGAGCGGCTCGGCGAACCCGGCGCGTCGGTCGTCGCGGGCGAATTGTGGGGAGAACGCGCGGCGCTTCCGCCGGAACTGCGAGCCGAGTTCCAAGAGACGGGCACCGTGCACGTGCTGGTCACCGCCGGACTGCACCTGGGCGTGGTTGCGGCGCTCGCGGTCGCCGCGTTCACGCTTCTGGCGCTCCCGCGTTGGCTCGCGTGCTGCGCCGCGATCGCGTTGCTGTGGACGTTCGTGTGGTGGAGCGGCGCGCAGCTTCCCGCGGTCCGCGCGGCGACGATGGCCAGCGCCGCGCTCGCGGCGCGCGCGTGCGGACGGGCCACCCTATCGTGGAACGCGCTCGCGATCGCCGCGCTCGTGATCACGTTCGTGCGTCCGCAGAGCGTCGCGACGGCGTCGTTCGCGCTCTCGTTTTCGTGCGTCGCCGCGATCTTCGCGTGCGCGGGGCCGCTGGAACGCTGGCTCGCCGCGCGAGTGACGCTGCCGGCGCACGCACACGAGGCGGTCGTGCTGACGCTTGCGACGCAGCTCGGTATCTGGCCGCTCGGCGCCGCGATCTTCTTGCAGTTCGCGCCGTACGCCGTCGTGGCCAATCTCGCCGTCGTGCCGTGCGTCGGCGCGACTATGGCGCTCGGCGCCGCAGCTCGCGCTGGAGTGGTGCGCGCCGCTGGCGCAAGCCTGTGCCAATCTCAACTCTTGGCTGATCGCATGGACGCTCGGTACCGTGCGCGTCATCGGCTCCCTTCCCGGCGCAATCGTGCCGATGACGCCGCCGCCGGCGTGGTGCATCGCGGCATACGACGGCGCGCTCCTCGCCGCTCCGATGCTGACGCGGCGCGGCGCGGCGACGCTCGCAGCGGCGGCGCTCGTGGTGGCGAGCGGCTTCGTGCTGTGGCCGCCGCACGGCGCGCAGCGGCCGCGCCTCATCATAACCGTGCTCGACGTCGGACAAGCCGACGCGATCCTCGTTCAAACGCCGCGCGGCCACACGTTCTTAGTAGACGCCGGCGGGAGGCTCGAGCGCGCGGCGCAGGTCGACGGCTCCGCGGCGGAGCGCATCGGCGAGCGTACCGTGGTGCCGTTTCTGCTCCGTCACGGCATCCACGCGGTCGACGCCGTCGTCATCTCACATCCGCACGGCGATCACGTGGGCGGCGTCGCGCCCGTCCTGCGCCGCCTGCGGGTCGCCGAGGTCGCGGATGGCGGCCAGCGTTACGGCGGCCACGCCTATCTCGACGCGATCGCGACTGCGCGAGCGCATGCCGTGCCGGTGGTCTATCCCCGTGCGTCGGCGGAGTGGCGCACGGACGACGGCGTCGGGCTGCACTTCATCGGGCCCTCGCTGCCGTTCATCGGCGGGCGTAACGCGATCAACAGCAACTCGATCGCCTTCGTGCTGCAGTACCGGAGCTTTCGGATGCTCTTCACGGGTGACGCGGGAAGCGAATCGGAAGCAAGGTTCCTGGCCGAGCGCATCGATCTGCGCGCGGACGTGCTCAAGGTGGGCCATCACGGCTCGGCCTACGGATCGTCGCCGGCTTTCATCGCGGCGGTCGAACCGAAGTACGCGATCATATCGGTCGGACGCCACAATCTCTTCGGCCATCCCGCTCCGTCGACGCTTGCCACGCTGCGCCGCTTCGGGGCGCGCGTCTATCGCACGGACGAGAACGGCGCGGTAACGATCACCAGCGACGGGGCCACGGAAAGCGTGACGAGCGTGTTTCGGTAGGTTAGCGCGCGTCCACACGGCTTATCGCGACGACCAGCGGATAGTCGACGCCGGGGCGTGCCCTAGCGAGGGGAACGCGTCAACCGGCGCGCCATCGCGAACAGGGCAGCGATCGCGAGCGCGAACGCGACCGTGCCGATGACGTTGGCCGCCGGCGCGAACGCATCGCCGACGAGCCCGAGCGGCGACGGATTTCCCAGCACGACGATCAGCCCCGCCAAGATCACCCCAAAGACGCTCTCGCCGACGATCAGCCCGGACGCCACCAGTACGCCGAGCTGTTTTGTGCGATCCGGCTGCGGCCGGCCGGCGGCCCAGCGATTGTAGACCCATCCGAGGATCGCGCCGAGCACTACCGGCGCCGTTGTCGAGGCGGGCAGATAGATCCCCAGGCCGACCGCCAACGGCGGCAGCGCGAGACGCCGCGTGCGCAGCGCCTCGTCGGCCGCGACGATCAGTGCGCCCGCGATCGCACCGATGCCGATCAGACGCCAGTCGATCTGGCCTCCGATCACGCCTTTTGCGAGCGCGGAGATCAGCGTCGCCTGCGGCGCGGGAAGCGGCTGCGCGAGCGTCTTGCCGACAATCGGCGCGCCGGCGAAACCGTAGGCGTGATTGAGCAGGTCGAGGATCGGCGGAATGACGAGCGCGCCCATCACGACGCCGACGACCAGCGCCACCTGCTGCCGCCACGGCGTCGCGTCGACCAGCTGACCGGTCTTGAGATCTTGCAGGTTGTCGTTCGAGATCGTGGCGACGCAGAGCAGCACGGCGGTCACCACGAGCGCGTACGCCACGAGCTGCAGGTTCAGCGGTGCGCCGGCGCTTTTCGCGATCGCCAGCACGATCAGCGACGCGCCGATGACGGAGAGGATCGCCAGCCCCGATACCGGGCTGTTTGACGAGCCGATCAGCCCGGCCATGTACCCGCAGGCGGCCGCCACGAAGAAACCGGCGATCACGACGTAGACGATCGCGGCCGACGTCATCGGTGCGGCGAGCGCCGCGAGCGGTCCGCCGGAGAGAAACGTCCACAATAGAACGCCGAGCGGAATCAGGCATAGGAGGCTGATCAGGCCGACGAGCCCAATCGGGAGATCCTGCTCGGTGCGCGGCAGGTCCGCGCCTTGGCCGCTCCGGCGCCGCCGTGCGGCGAGCATCGCCGACCCGATGCCGGTGGCGACCGGCCGGAGCAGACGTCCCAGCGACCACAGCGCCGCGACGCCGATCGCACCCGCGCCGATGAAGCGCACCTGATGCGACCAGACTGCGCCGGCAACATCTGCAGCGGCGCCGGCCGTCGGATGCGCCGCGGTCAGTAGCGGCGTCGCGATGCCCCACGCGATCACCAGGCCGGTCAGAATGGCCAAACCGACGGTGAGGCCGATCAGCTGTCCCGCGCCGACGAGCGCAAGCGACAGCGAAAATCCCAGGCCGGTCGCCGCGTTGCCGGCGCGGAAAAACGCGCCGATCTGCGCCGCAAAGACGCGGGTCGCGACGATCGCGGCGAACAGCCCCGACGCAACGGTACCGCCGATGAGCGCCGCCAGCCCGGCGCGGTCCGACTGCGCCGCTCCGGCCGTGGTACCGACCTTGAGCACCTCGGCGGCCGCGACGCCCTCGGGATAGGGCAGGTTCGACGACGTCACGAGCGCGCGCCGCAACGGCACGCTGTACATCACGCCGAGAATGCCCCCGATCGCGCAGATTCCGAACGAGACGCCGAACGGAAAGTCGCTCCACGAACCGATCATCACCAGCCCGGGCAATACGAAGATGACCGCCGACAGCGTGCCGGCGGCCGAGGCGACGGTTTGAACGATGTTGTTTTCGTAGATCGTCGCGTTGCGCAGCGCGCGCAAGACGGCCATCGAGATCACGGCGGCCGGAATCGTCGAGGCGAACGTTAGCCCGACCTTGAGCCCGAGATAGACGTTCGCCGCCGTAAACACGAGCGTGATCGCGCAGCCGAGGATAAGCCCGCGCAGCGTGAGCTCCAAGCGGCGCTCCATGGCTCTCTGGTGCGCCCAAATCCCGGCGGAGGCCTTTTCACGTACAAAGCCCGCGGCGTAACGCTGCGGGCCTTGCTGCATCCCGGCCATTCTCGCCTGTTTGAAGCCGTTTCCGGCCTCCCACCGACGTGTCGTTCCGGTTTTCGATT
The DNA here is from genome assembly GCA_963723485.1 of Vulcanimicrobiota bacterium. GTDB lineage: Bacteria > Vulcanimicrobiota > Vulcanimicrobiia > Vulcanimicrobiales > Vulcanimicrobiaceae > Cybelea. Next base: position 418,129 of record CAVRQS010000004.1, read on the forward strand.
GACCTCACTCGGACTTGCCGCGTTAACGCGACGGGTCGTCTACGTGCTGTCGATCGCGGTTCGATGCCGTCCGCACTTCGTCATTGGGCGAAGTGTCTGCATGCTACCAAAGCAACAAACGTGACGCAATACGTCTGCGTGCCGGTCCACAACTGCTCCACAAGAAATTGCGGTTGCCCACAGCTTATGGACTGCAGTCGCGAGTAAACGCGTACCTTACGGCCGCATCGTCGACATCGGCGTCGGCGACGCGGATGCCATTGGCGACATAGTAGGCGCGGGCTGCGCGGTGGCCGCTGCAAGCGACGTTGCTCCGGCCGCGAGGGCTCCAACGAGGATGATGCCGACGAACCAGCGATTCATGGAATTCGGTTCCTCCTTAAGGGTCTGCGGAAAAAGCTTCTCGACCCGGCTGGTACCCAGGCGAGCGTCGAGCCTAACGCAGCAAGCGCCTCGCCTCGCTTGCTTATAGGGCAGATTAGGCTGGTCGGGAACTCGGTGCCGCGGCCGTGGGTCATATTTTGGGGGAGAAGCGACGACGCAGGCCGCAACCTCCCCGAACCAACATGGGCGTCATCGATTTACCCTATACGCGCAGCGTCGCCGAGGAGACCGATCCGGTGTTCGAGCGCGTTGAGCACGTCATTCCGCGCGTCGAGTGGCCTCTGCACGCGCCCTACGTCGCCGAGATCAATCGGCTCAAGCGCGAACGAAACGCGGTCATCCTCGCGCACAACTATCAGGTCCCCGAGATCTTCTATACGGTCGCGGATATCGTCGGCGACTCGCTTGCGCTCGCCATAAAGGCCGCAGAGACCCAGGCAGACGTGATCGTGCTGTGCGGCGTCCACTTCATGGCCGAAACGGCGAAGCTCGTCAATCCCGACAAGACCGTGCTCGTTCCCGATCTGAAGGCTGGATGCTCGCTCGCCGAGTCCGTCACGGGCGCCGACGTGCGCCTCTTACGCGAGAAGTATCCGGACACGCCGATCGTCACCTACGTAAACACGTCGGCCGAGGTCAAGGCGGAGTCGGACGTGTGCGTGACGAGCGGCAACGCGGTGCAGATCGTCGAGGCGCTCGGCGTGCCGCGCGTCATTTTCTTACCGGACGAGTATCTCGCCAAATGGGTCGCCTCTAAGACCGGCGTCGAGATCGTCGCCTGGAAAGGACACTGCGAGGTGCACGAGCGCTTCTCCGGCGCCGACGTCCGACGCTTCCGCGACGGCGACCCCTCGCTGATCGTGCTGGCGCACCCCGAGTGTCCGCCGGACGTTCTGGCCGAGGCCGACTACGTCGGTTCGACCCAAGGCATGACCGAATTCGTCGGCAAATTGGCAAAGGGGGACCCGTCCCGCGACGTCGGGATGGGGGCGCGCAGCGAGCTTCCGGCGCAGCGTGCCGGAAGCCGAGCGGAGCGCCGGCGTGGTGCGCGTAGTGCACCACGCATTCTGATGATGACGGAGTGCTCCATGGCGGACAACGTGTCGGGCCGTTATCCGAGCATCGAGTTCGTGCGCCCGTGCAATCTCTGCCCGCACATGAAACGTAACACGCTGCCGAAGGTACTCCACTCGCTGCGCGCGATGGAGTACGAGGTCACCATCGAGCCCGCGGTCGCGCGGCGCGCGCGGCGCGCGGTCGAGCGGATGCTCGAGTTCAGCCGCCAGCCGCGCGATTGAGCGACGTGTCGTTCACGGAGACGCAGCGCGGCGACGCGCTGGTGGTCGGCGCGGGAATCGCCGGTTTGATCGCGGCGCTTAAGTTACAGCCGGCCAACGTTACCGTGCTGTGCAAGACTCGCCTGGGTAAGGGCGCGGCGACGGATTGGGCGCAGGGCGGCATCGCGGCGGCGGTCGGCAAGGACGACTCGCCCCGTCTGCACGCGATCGACACGCAGCGCGCGGGCGCCGGCATCAGCGATGCGAAGATCGTCGAAATCCTCACGCGCGACGCACCGGCGCGCATCGAAGAACTGCTCGAGCTGGGGGCCGCGTTCGACCGCACGGATGCGGGCGAGCTCGCGCTCGGACGCGAGGCGGCGCACCAGCGGCGGCGCATCGTCAAGGCCGGCGGAGACGCGACCGGCCATGAGATACTGAAGACGCTGATCGAGGCGGTCGCCGCACATCCGTCCATCCGCGTCGTGGAAGACGTCATGGCCGACGATCTGATCCTCGACGATGGCGCGGTGAGCGGTGTCTACGCGCACCGCCACGGAAGCTCCGAGCGGATCGCGTTCCGCGCGCCGGCCGTCGTGTTCGCCACCGGCGGCGTCGGCCGGCTCTACCGCTACACGACGAATCCCGTAGAGGCTACCGGCGACGGCATAGCGATGGCGGCGCGCGGCGGCGCGACGCTGGCCGATATGGAGTTCGTCCAGTTTCATCCTACCGCGCTCGCGATCGGACGCGATCCGATGCCGTTGGTAACCGAGGCGGTGCGCGGAGAGGGCGCCACGCTCGTCAACGATCTGGGCGAACGCTTCATGCGCGCCGTTCATGCCGACGCCGAGCTCGCGCCGCGCGACGTCGTCGCCCGAGCGATTTTCGAGCAGCAACAGCGTGGGCGCATCGTCGGGCTCGACGCACGATCGGCGATCGGCGTGCATTTTCCGCAGGCGTTTCCGACGGTGTACCGCTTCTGCATGGATGCCGGCATCGATCCGCGCGCGCAAAACATCCCGGTCACTCCCGCGGCCCACTACCACATGGGCGGGATCGCCGTCGACGAATGGGGACGAGCTTCGCTGCCGGGCTTGTGGGCATGCGGCGAGGCCAGCGCAACGGGCGTGCACGGCGCGAACCGCTTGGCCAGCAACTCGCTCCTAGAGGCGCTCGTCTACGGATCGCGCGTAGCCATCGACATCGAGAGCGGCCGCGCGCACACAATGGTCGTCCTCGCGGAGCGCGCCGTGCGACGCGAACGCGGCACCGCCGCCGCCACCGATACGACGACGGCTCAGGCGCTGAGCGATCTGCGCAACCTCATGTATGCCAACGTCGGGCTGGTGCGCAACGAGTCCGGATTACGCGAGGCGCTCGCGCGCATCGGCGAGCTCGAGGCATCCCCCGCAGCGGCGCACGGCGAGCTTCGCAATCTCCTCGTTGTCGGACGGCTGATCGCCGAGGCCGCACTGGCGCGCCGCGAGAGCCGGGGCAGCCACTACCGCACTGACTATCCGCAGACCGATGAAGCCTTTGCCAAGCGTTCCTTCACGCGACTTCGCAGCGTCGCTTGAACTCGTTGCCGAGCCGATCGTTCGGGCGGCTCTGCTCGAAGACATCGGCCGCGGCGGAGACCTCACGACGGAGGCCATCGTCGAGCCCAACCGCGAGACGACGGCGCAGATCGTCGCGCGATCGAGCGGCATCATCGCCGGCGTCAGCGTCGCGATGCTCGCCTTCCGGCTGCTCGAGCAACGCATCGGCGCCGCAATCTTGACCGGCGACGGCGAACGAGTCGAAGCCGGCGGCATCGTCGCGGAGATTGCCGGAAGCGCGCGTGCGATTCTCACGGCGGAGCGAACGGCGTTGAATTTCCTCTCGCACCTGTCGGGAGTCGCGACGGCAACCCGTACGCTCGTGGACCTCGTGACGCCGACGCGCGCAAAGATCGCCGACACGCGCAAGACCACGCCGGGTCTGCGCGCGCTCGAGCGCTACGCCGTCGCGTGCGGGGGCGGGACGAACCACCGGTTCGGCCTCGACGACGGCATCCTCATCAAAGATAACCATCTGGCGTTGGCGGGATCGATCCGCGCGGCCGTCGCGGCGGCGCGCGCCCGCGGCGGGCATATGGTGAAGGTCGAGATCGAAGTGGACACGCTCGAGCAGCTCGAAGAGGCCCTGGCCGAACCGATCGACGCGGTGCTGCTCGATAACATGGATCCGGCGATGCTGGCGCAGGCCGTCGCGATGGCGGACGGGCGCGTCGTCGTCGAGGCGAGCGGCCGAGCCAATGAATCCAACGTTCTCGAGATCGCGCGCGCCGGCGTCGACGTGATAAGCGTGGGGCGCCTGACCCACAGCGCGCCGGCGCTCGACGTCTCGCTAGAAATGTCATCCTGACCCTTCGACGCGCTTCGCCCGGTCGGGACTGCGCTTCGCGCGGGCGCAGGGAACCTAGGAAGATTAACGCTCGGACAGCAGCGCGGTCGCCACGATCGCTCCGGCGACCACGACGAACAGCGCAATCGCGTAACCGGTCGCGCTCGATATGGTGACGACGCGGTTCTCGCGGAGCCCGCGGTCGGTCACGGCGTAGCGCCACGCCCCCAGCAACGCGATGTAGATGCCGAACAAGGCCATGGCGGTTCCGAAGCCCGTCGATGCTCCGGGCCCCGTGACGGCCCCATGGACGATCAGCGCGAATTCCCGCGCAAACAGCGAGAATCGCGCGACCACGAAGCCGAATGCGATGAAGGCGAGCGCGGTGCGGATGTAGGCCAAATAGGTCCGCTCGTTAGCGAGGGTGTCGTTGGCATGCATGACCCGCCGAGCCTTAGGCGAATCTCCGTCGAACCATGTCTGCAGATCGCACCGCCGAAAAACCCGCCGATGCCGGTCGGGCCAGCCACGACTTCGTGCCGCCGAAGGCGCTGATCGATTTCATGGCCGGCGGGTGGATCGACCGGCCGGCCGCGACCCGCGCCCATCCGCAGGCCGAGCGTTTTCGCGCACGCCGAGAACTGCTCAGCAAGTCGTATCCCGGCGTCTATCTGATCGTGCCGGCCGGCCGCGAACGCGTCCGCGCCAACGACACCGCGTATCGTTTTCGGCCGTCGAGCGACTTCGCGTATTTGGCCGGCCCGGGTGAAGCGGGCGCGGCCCTGATCCTCGAGCCCGATGGGGCGCAGCATCGCAGCGTTCTATTCGTGCCGGCGCACAACCGCGGCGAGGCGGACTTCTTCACAGACCGCGTCTATGGCGAGCTTTGGGTAGGCCGGCATCGCGGCGTCGAAGAGAGCAAGACGTTCTACGGAGTCGACGACAGCCGCCCGCTCGCGTCGCTGCCTCAGTACCTCGAGGAGCTGCGCGGCGCCAAACACGCGGTGCGCGTGCTTCGCTCCCACGACGAAGAGATCGACCGGCGTTTCGACCCAAGCGACGACGACGCCGAACTGGCGGAACATCTGTCGGAGCTGCGGCTGGTCAAGGACGATTACGAGTTGGCGGAGCTGCGTCGCGCGTGTGAGCTCTCCAAGCTCGGTTTCGACGACGCGATCCGCGCCATGCGCGCCGGGAAGTCGGAGCGGGAGATCGAGGCGGCGTTTTGGAGCCGCGCGCGCATCGACGCCAACGACATCGGTTATCTGACGATCGCAGCGGCCGGCGAACACGCGTGCACGCTACATTGGGTGAGGAACGACGGAGCGCTGCGACCCGGCGCGCTGCTGCTGCTCGACGCAGGGATCGAGTGCGAGTCGCTCTATACTGCCGACATCACACGCACGCTTCCCCTCTCGGGGCGCTTCTCACCGGAACAGGCGACGATCTACGACCTCGTTTGGCGAGCCCAACGCGCCGGCATCGAGGCCGTCGCTCCCGGCAACGACTTCCTCGAACCGCACCGGCGCGCGACGCGCCTGTTAGCCGAAGGCTTGATCGACTTGGGAATTCTCAAGATGTCGCTCGACGAGGCGACGGATCCGCAGAATCTCTTTCACCGGCGCTACACGCTCCACGGCGTCAGTCACATGCTGGGACTCGACGTCCACGATTGTGCGAACGCGCGAACTTCGGAGTACCGTTACGGCAAGCTGCGCGAGGGCATGGTCCTCACCATCGAGCCGGGATGCTACTTCCAACCCGACGACGCGACCGTGCCCGAACGCTTCCGCGGAATCGGCGTCCGCATCGAAGACGACGTCGCCGTCACGACGACCGGTTCGGAAAATCTATCGGCCGCCGTGCCGTCGCGCCGCGAAGACGTCGAGCGCTGGATCGCCGATGTTTGGGCCTTCGACTCCGCTGCGGACGCTACGTCGGCATGACCGACGTGCCCGGGGGAGCCGACGGCGGAGAGATTGGTCCGGACCCCCGGGCCTGTAGAGCCGCGAGCTGATCCTCGATCGGCCAGCGGCCGAACGCGAGGATGATCATGCAGATCAGCGGCCCGACGCCGGGCACCAAGTTGAGGAGCGACAAGGCGCCGTTGAATCCCGCTTTGGCAAAAATTCGCCAGTAGACCCAGAGCGTGAACGCGATCAGCGCCAGCAGCACGATGCCATAAATCAGCATCGCCGTCGCGATAAATCCGGCGGCTGCCGAACCGTGGTCATACATTTTCCGAGCTTTCCTTTCCGTAGCAACGTTTGGTCGAGCCCGCCGACCGGCGGGTCAGTGGATCGTTCAACCCCGCGGGGGCGATCCCCAACCGGACTGCACGTACTCTCCGTTAACGACGATGGCCGGCACCGTCGGATCGTCGTGGCTGTACGCAAACATCCGAGCGCGCGCGTCGCGATCGTTTTGGGCGTCATAGATCGTATATGGCGTACCGGCCGATTCGTAATACGCGATGGCGCGCCGGCAGTACGGACACGTCGGCGAGATATACAGCTCCAGCTTCGCGCCCGGAGGTATGTGCTCGACGTCGAAGCCCCGTGGCATGCCGCTCATCTTCGTACCGACGCCGCTCGGAAACCTGCGCGACGTCACGCTCCGCGCGCTCGACGTCCTGCGCGAAGCGGCCCTGATCGTCGCCGAAGATACGCGGACGGCGCGCAAACTGCTGCACGCGCTCGAGCTGGACGGTCGCGAAATCTGGAGCTACCGCGAGCAGAATGCGGCCGCGGTGACCCCGGCGATCCTCGAGCGAGCGCGTACGCAGATCGTCGCGGTGACCAGCGACGCCGGGATGCCCGGCGTCTCGGATCCGGGGAGCGCGTTGATCGCGGCGGCGCGCGATGCCGGGATACCGGTCGATGTGTTGCCGGGTCCGAGCGCCGCATTCGGGGTCGCGGTCCTCTCGGGGTTCTCGCTGCGTCGCTTTACGTTCGAGGGATTTCCACCGCGCAGCGCGGCGGCGCGCCGCGCGAGCTTCGCCGCCGCGCTGCGCGGCGGGACGACGACGATCTGGTACGAGTCGCCGCGACGGCTGCGCGCCGCCCTCGCCGACCTCGCGCACGTCGCGCCCGACGCGCGGCTCTTCGTCGTGCGCGAGTATACGAAACTCCACGAGCAGCATCTGTGGGGCACGCCGCACGACGTGTTGAGCTCGCTGCCGGAGCCGCTGCGTGGCGAGGTCGCCTTCGCGATCGCGCCCTACGCGATCGAATCGGAGTCCGCCCCGGAAGAGGCCGAGGCCGCGATCGATGCGCTCCTCGCGAGCGGCCGTCGCGTGGGCGAGGTCGCGAAGCTGCTCGCCAAGCGCGGCTTCGGGGAGCGCCGCCGGCTCTACGCCCGCGCCGCCGCCCGCCAGGCGCGCCGCGAACCTTCGATTAACCGGACCTAACTCGACATGGAACGCCCCTACTACGTCACGACGCCGATCTATTACATCAGCGGCGAGCCGCACATCGGCCACGCGTACACGACGATCGTCGCCGACGTGCTCGCCCGCACGGCGCGCACGTTCGGGCCGACGTTCTTCTTGACTGGGACGGACGAGCACGGCCAGAAGGTCGCCAACGCCGCCGCCGCCGCGGGCAAGACGCCGCAGGAGTGGTGCGATGAGCTCGTGCCGCGCTGGAAGGCGCTGTTCGCGTTGTACGAGGTCTCTTACGACGACTTCATCCGCACGACTGAGGCGCGCCACGTCGAAAAAGTGCAGCGCGTCTTCGAGCTACTGCGCGAACGCGGCGACGTCTATCTCGGCAAGTACGAGGGATGGTACTGCGTCTACGACGAGACCTTCTGGCTCGAGTCCAAGCTGGTCGACGGGCGCTGCCCGACGTGCGGACGGGAGGTGCAGTGGATATCGGAGGAAGATTGGTTCTTCCGGCTCTCCGCCTATCGGGACCGTCTGCTGGAACACTTCGAGCGACATCCGGAGTGGGTGCGGCCGCGCAGCATGTACAACGAGATGATGTCGATCCTCGCCGAAGGGCTCGACGATCTCTCCATCTCGCGCACGAACCTGCACTGGGGAATCCCGATCGCGGAAGGCGGCGTCATCTACGTCTGGCTCGACGCGCTGCTCAACTACATCACGGCGATCGGCTGGGGCGTTGACGGCTCGCGCTTCCGCGAGCTCTGGCCCGCGCACGTGCAGCTGGTCGGCAAAGAGATCGCCCGCTTCCACACGATCATCTGGCCCGCGCTGTTGTGGGCGATCGGCGAGGCGGCGCCGGAACTGGTCTTCGCCCACGGCTGGATCACCGTCGACGGAGCGAAGATGAGCAAGAGCCTCGGCAACGCGGCCAATCCGTTCGTGCTCGCGCGGCGTTTCGGCGCGGGCTCGATTCGCTATTTTCTGCTGCGGGAGGCGCCGTTCGGCAGCGATTTCTCGTACTCCGAGGAGAAGATCGCGCAGCGCCACAACAGCGAGCTCGCCAACGACCTGGGCAATCTGCTGCAGCGCACGCTCTCGATGCTGCACCGCTACCGTGACGGCCGCGTTCCGCCGGCTTCGACCGCCAGCGAGCTCGCCGCGCGTTTCGCGACGCTTCCCGCCGGCGTCCGCACGCGGATTCTCGATCTGCGCTTCCGCGAGGCGCTCGAGTCCGTCTGGGAGCTCGTCACGGCGCTCAACCGTGCCATCGACGAGAGTAAGCCGTGGGTCCTATACAAGGAAGGGCGCACGGGCGAGCTGGACGCGACGCTCTACGACCTGTGCGAGGGCCTTCGTTGGCTCGCCATATTGCTGCATCCGGTCATGCCGGAGCGCATGAGCGAGATGTGGCGGCAGCTCGGCACTCCCGGCCGCATCGACGAGGATTGGACGGCGTCCCTCGTTTGGGGCAAACTCCCGCCGAACACGCAAACGTCGCCGGGCGCGTCGCTCTTTCCGAAGATCGAGCTCGAAACGCGGTCGTGATCGACACCCACTGTCACATTCACGATCGCAAGTACGATGCCGATCGCGAAGCCGTCGTCGAGCGTGCGCGAGCGGCCGGCGTCTCCGCAATGCTCACGGTCGGCGAAGATCTCGCGGATAGCGCCCGCGCCATTTCCACCGCGCAGCGGTACGGCATCGCCGCAGCGGCCGGCATCCATCCGCACGAGGCGCGCAACGCCCCGGCGGAGCTCGCCGCCCCGCTGCGCGCGCTGCTGGAAGACCCGTGCGTCATCGCGGTCGGCGAGACGGGCTTGGACTATTACTACGATCATAGCCCGCGCGACGCTCAGGCGCGCGTGCTTCGCGCGCAGCTCGCCGTCGCGCGCGACGCGGGCCTACCCGTCGTGTTTCATCTACGCGACGCGTTCGACGATTTCATCGCGATCCTGCGTGAAGAGTGGACCGGTGCGATGCGCGGCGTGGTTCACTGCTTTACGGGGACGGCGGAACAGGCGCTGATCTATACCGGCGAGTTCGGCCTCCTGTTGGGAATCGGAGGCGTCGTCACCTTTCCCAACGCCGATCCCCTGCGCGAGGCCGTTTGCGCCGCCGGCATCGGCAACGTCGTGCTCGAGACCGACTGCCCGTATCTCGCGCCGGCGCCCATGCGCGGCAAGCGCAACGAGCCCGCATTCCTCGAGCACATCGCCGCGCGAGTCGCGGCGGTGCTCGGCATGTCGCCCGCCGAAGTCGGCGCGCGCACCGACGGAAACGCACGCCGGCTGTTCGGCTTCAAATAGAGAGCGGCTTGGCGCACCTCCATTCCGACTGGATTCGGCCGCGAGCCGCCGCGACGATCGCCGGGTCGTCGCTGCACAGGCCCCAATCCGGCAGATCGGCGCGACCGAACGCAACCGTGGCGTTCGCCGAACCGATCCACGCGCGATCGCCGGACAGCGCGATTTTGTCCGTGTCGCGGCCGACGCGCACGCGTACGCCGTCGCGCACGAGTGCGCGGAGGACCCCCTGTTCGCGCGCGTTGCCGCGCAGCTCGCGCTCGCAGACGACCAGGCGCGGCGCTCCGCCGCGTTTCGCGAGCGCGTCGAGCGCGGAGTAGACGCTGTTGCAGCACCCAAACGACTCGCTGGCGACGATGACGCCGTCGTCGCGGCGCGCCGCGCGCAGCAGGGCGGCCTCGGCCGCGAGCGCCTCGTGCTTGAGCATCGGGATGGAGGCGGCATCGGCGGGATCGTCGTCGCGAAGAACGACGTCGGACGCGTTAAAGTTGCGGTCGTCGAGAAAGAGCGTCCCGTCGGCTTCGATCGACTTTGCATGCACCGGGTCGCCGAGCCGTGCGTTCACGCCGGCTGTCCGCAGCTTGGCGACGACGCGGCCGTTGTAGGCCGCCAGCGCGTTACGCGGATCGTCGTGCGGGCTGCCCTCCAACTCGACGTCCACGCGCGCGCCGCGGCTCGCCGCCGCCTCGAGTGCGCGCAGGATCGGCCCGCGAAGCGTGTAGGCGTGCACGTCGATAGTCGCGGCGCGCGAGAGCGCGGCGAACACCTCGACCGGCGAGCTCAACTCCACCATCGGCCGCCCATCACGACGAAAGAGGGGCGCGCCTACGCGCTTGGAAGCAGGCTGGTCAGCGATGAGTGCGGCGCCGGTACGCGATGGACCCGAAACGACGAAGGGCGGTTTCGTCCGCGAGATGTTCGCGTCCATCGCGCCACGTTACGACTTGACCAACCGCGTGCTCACCGCAGGGCTGGACGAGCGCTGGCGGCGGCGCGCCATCGCGCTGCTGGCGCCGCAGCCCGGCGCGCGCATACTCGACGGCTGCTGCGGCACCGGCGACTTGGTGCTTCATCTCCTGCGCGTCCAGCCGTCGCTCGACGTGACGGGGATCGATTTCTGCGCCCCAATGCTCGACCGGGCCGCGCAGCGCGCGCGAGGCGCCGGGCGAACCGTCACGTTCGTTCGGGGCGACGTCATGGCCATGCCGTTTGCGGACGGTGCGTTTGACGGCGCCACGATGGGATTTTCGCTGCGCAACGTCGTCGACGTCGACGTCACTCTGCGCGAGATCCTGCGCGTCCTGCGCTCCGGCGCCCGCTTCGTCAACTTAGACGTGAGCAAGGCGCCGAACCGTGCGTTCAAGCGTATGTTCGATATCTACTTCTATCGCATCGTGCCGCTTGTGGGCGGAATCGTAGGCGGCTCGCGCATGGCATACTCGTACCTGCCGAACTCCCTCACGCATCATCCGAATGCGCCGGAGCTGCGCGAACGCTTCGCGCGAGCAGGCTTCGCCGACGCCGGCTTCCTGTCGCTCATGGGCGGCGCGATCGCCGTCCACTACGGAACGAAGCCATGAGCCTGGTAGATTCGGAGCACCATACGTACGACGATCTGCACTCGGCGATCGAACGGTTCTTCCGCGCGACGTTTTCGACGGACAATCCAATCATCACCGAGGCCATCAAACGCATGCTGGCGGCGGGCGGAAAGCGACTACGGCCGCGCATCACGCTGCTGGCCGCCGAGGCCTGCGGGGGCAGCTACGCGAACCACCTGCATCTCGCGGCGTACATGGAGCTCATTCACGTCGCGACCCTTATTCACGACGACGTCGTCGACAATGCGCGGACGCGACGCGGCGTCAACGCCACGGCCGTCGACTACGGAAATCGCGTGAGCGTCCTGGCCGGCGACTACCTCTTCGCCTGGATCTTCAAGAACGTGACGCTGAGCTATCCGCACCCGATCCCCAACCTGCTCTCGACGACGCTGGCGGATATCTGCGACGGCGAGGTGCTCCAGCTGCAGGCGCTGGGAAACCTCGATCTTCCGCTCGAGACGTACGTCGAGGTCGCGCGCAAAAAGACGGCATCGCTCTTTGCCGCCTCCGCGCAGTGCGGGGCGATCATGGGCGGCGGCGAGCCGCGAGAGGTCGCAGCGCTGCGCGAGTTCGGCGAAGCCTTCGGCATTGCGTTTCAGATGCGTGACGACTTGCTGGATGTCACCGCCGACGAACGCTCGCTCGGCAAACCCGCCGCGAACGACCTCACCGAGCGCAAGACGACCCTGCCGCTCATAGCCGCGCTCGCCGCAGGCAACGGAAACTTTCGCTCGGAGGTCCTGCGTTTCTACGATAACGGCGGCAACGACGCTATCCCCGCGATCGTCGAAGGAATCGGCCGAGAGGGCGGTGTCGCGGCGACGCGTGTGCAGATCGCTCGCTTCGTCGCCCGGGCCAAGACGGCCTTAGAGCCGATTGACGCGTGCGCGGCGAAGATGGAGCTGGTGAAACTCACGGAGGCCCTTGCAGCATGACCGTATATCCGCTTCTCGCCATCATCGACGCGCCGATCATCATCGGGATTTTGGTCGTGGGTGCGCTGCTCTTCGGAGCGGAAAAACTTCCGAAGCTCGCGCGCAGCGCCGGGCAGGCCAAGAAAATTCCTTGCCGGACAGGCCGAGGCCGACGAGGCGGCGGCCAAGGCGCGCGAACAGGCGCGTCAGCGCGAGGAAACGGCCAAAGCCAACGTGATGGACAACGTCGAGATCGGCTCGATATCGGGCGAAGCCGTTCCGCCGCCGACGCCCGGATCGGGCACCCAGAGCTCGTAGCGGCTCTTAGGCCGACGCGGGATGTTGGCGCAACGCCCGGCGCGCGACGCCGACGACCAGGCGTCCTGGGACCAGAAGGAGATGCCGTTCACGGAGCACCTGCGGGAGCTCCGTAGTCGTCTGCTCGTCTCCATCGCGACCGTCGGCATCATCGCCGTGCTGCTCTTCTGGCCGTCGCAGTTCGTCATCCGTTGGATGATGCGCGAGTACTTCGGCGGCATCCAGCTGCACGCGTTCGGCCCCGCCGACGTGATCTTCACGGAGTTCAAGTTCTCGGTCGTCGGCGGAATCGTGATCGGGCTGCCCGTCCTCCTGCAGCAGCTCTGGCTCTTCGTCGTCCCGGCGATCCACCCGCGGACGCGCCGCATGGTCTACGCGTTCATCCTACCGTCCATCGGACTGGCCGCCCTCGGCATCGCGTTCGCGCATTACGTCGTCATCCCGCGCGTGATCGCCGCGCTCATTCACATCACGGACGCCGTCGCGACGCCTACGTTCGGCGTAGCCTCGACCCTGAACTTCGTGATCGTTCTGTTCGCGCTGTTCGCGATCGCCTTTCAGACCCCGATCGTGCTCGTCGGCCTCGCTCGGCTCGGCATCGTGAGCGCCCGCTCGCTCATGCGATATCGGCGCCACGCACTCTTCGGCTTCTTCGTTGCCGGCGGCATCGCCGCGCCCGACGGCAATCCGTTGACGATGGCGCTGCTTGCGGTGCCGATGTATGCCCTGTACGAGCTCTCGATTTGGGTGATTCTGCCGCTCGAGCGCCGCTGGTCCTTCGACAGGCTCAGCACGACTTCGTGACCGCAGCTCTGCACAACGCCTACGCGGACTTCGTGCGCACGTTCGGCAACGTACTGTTCGCGGTTTCGCTCTTCGTCGTCTGGGGAATTCTCACGCTGATCGGCGTCGTCGTCGATCAGGGGCAGGACCCGAGCGCGTACATGCAGGCCTATGCGGCACCGATCGCGCGCGCGATCCTGCGGCTCGACTTCGACAACATCTACCACTCGCCGTGGTACGTCGGAATCGTCGGGCTCATTTTGCTCTCGCTCGCGGTCTGCACGTTCAAGCGCGTCATCCCGGCCCGTCTCCCGCCGCTTCGCCCGGTCAGCGTGGAGAAGATTCCGCTTCACGCCGGGTTCGAGGTGGCCGGCGATGCCGCCGACGTGCGGCGCCGCCTCGAGCAATTCTTCGCTTCTCGGGGGTGGCGCATACGCGAGCGCGTTTTCGGCGGGGTCGAGTGGAGCTTCGCCGACAAGCACGACTGGGCACGCCGCGGCGTGCTGGTCGCGCATGCCGGATTTGTCATCGTCGCCGCCGGAACGACTCTGTACTGGGCGCGAGGCTTCTCGGGCGAGCTGGCCGTCCTGAAGGGCGAGACGGCGCAGGTGACGCGGACGCACGCGCTGATTCGACTCGACGATTTCGCGTACAAAATCGCGCCGATCATGACGAAGAGCGGCATGGTCTATCAGCCCGTCGACTACGTCTCGCGCGTCACGGTTACCGGCAACGACGGCATCCCGAAGCAGCGGACGGTGCGCGTGAATCACCCGATCGACGTCGATGGAACCCTGTACTATCAAGCCAGCTACGGCTTCGGAATGCGTTTTCTCGTGACGCACAACGGAAAGCGCGATGCTGCGCTGTCGAGCCGCACGTACGTCGAGGGCGAGGCGTTCGACGTTCCGGGAACGCAGCGCAGCGTGCTTTACGACCGCTTTGCGCCGACGGTCGACAAGCAGAGCGGGATGCCGACCGCCGATCCGCGCGTCAACGATCCGGCCGTCGTCCTCGGCCTCTCCCAGGCCGGCGCCGCCCTGGGCGATGCGCTGGTGCCGCTGCGTACCTGGGTCGACCTCGGCGACGGATGGCGCGCTGTGCCCGAACGTTCCGTCCTGTACAGCGGCTTTCAGTACCGTTACGACCCCGGCGCTCCGCTCGTCGGCATCGGAGCGTTCGTCCTGCTCGCGGGCCTCGTGATTTCCTTTTACTTGTTGCCCGCCCGAATCTACCTGCGGGTGGACGAGCACGGGCCGAACAGGTCGCGGGTCGGCGCCGCCGCCACGACGGTCAAGGGGTACGACGTTTTCCAGGGCGAGTTCTCGCGGTTGATGGTAGCGTTAGAGACATCATGCCGTCCGACGAAGCCCTGATCGCGGTCGCGCTGGGAGCGTACACGCTCGGCGCGCTCGCACTGCTAATCTACTTCTTCTCGCGCGTGACCTGGCTCCGCGACGTCGGCATTCCGCTCGCGATCGTCGGCTGCGCGGCGCAGTTCGTCCAGCTCGTCGTCCGATTCGAGTTAACGCACGTGTGGCCGCTGCTGAACCTCTACGGCTCGCTCTCGCTATTTTCGGCGATGTCGGTCGCGATTTACGTCGCATTCGCATTTCGCTACCGGCTCTGGTTCGCGGGCGGGTTCGTGCTGGCGCTGGCCGCGATCTTCCTCGCCTACGGCGTGACGTGGTACGAGGGGACGATGCCGCCCGTGCCGTCGCTGCAATCGTACTGGGCGAAGATCCATGTGCCGATCGTCGTGTCGTCGTACGCAGCGTTTTTAGTGGCGTTCGTCTTCTCGTGCATCTATCTGCTCAAGTATTACGCCGCACCCGCGCGCCCCGGCAGCCCCGTCGCCGCCTGGCTCGCCGCGCTCCCCAGCCTGCCGCAGCTCGACGTCATCGTCTACCGCGCGGTCGCGATCGGACTGCCGCTGATCTCGATCGGCATCATCACGGGCGCGATGTGGGCGAAAGAAGCGTGGGGCGCTTACTGGCAGTGGGACCCCAAGGAGACGGCGGCGCTGTTCTCGTGGATCATCTACCTCGCGTACATGCACCTCCACACGCGACACGCGTGGCGCGGATTGCGCACGAACTGGGTGAGCGTCATCGGCTTCCTCTCGATCATTTTCTGCTACCTCGGCGTCAACATCTGGATTTCGGGCCTGCACAGCTACAAAGTCTAAATCGGGCTGTCTCCCGGCGCCGGCGCCGCCGGTCAGAGTTTCGTCCTGGCGCAGAGGTGGAGGGCGCGTTTACAATTCCGCCAAATGAGGCTGCGACCCATCGCCTGGCTCTTCTGGGAGAACGAATTTGTCTGACCCGAACGCGGGCGCTTCGCATAGCGCCGCCGGCGCACCGTTAGCCGCACACGACGTCCCGGCCGATCCGCTGGAGGTCAGCCGGCGCACCTTCATGGCGAACGCCACCCTCACGATCGGCGGGATCGTCGGCGTGGTGCTGGCCGTCCCGATCATCGGCTCGCTGCTCCCGCCCAAGAGCTCCTCGGCGGGCAGCTGGTCGCCGCTCTCCAAGCAAGAGTTAGACACGCTGCAAAAGGCGACCGACAAGCCCGTCAAGCTCACTTTCACGCTGAAGTTTACCGATGCGTACCTGCCCGAGCAATCCGCGCCCGAGTACTGTTGGGGCGTCAAGGTCGATCCGGCGAAATTCCAGGCGGCGCGTCCAGACATCTTCAACCAGCCCGGCGGCAAGGCGAACGTGGACTATCCGGTCGTCAACATGGGCTTCGTCGTGTTTAGCCCGATCTGCCCGCACCTCGGCTGTTACTACAGCTGGAGCGACGCGCAGAACCGCTTCATGTGCCCCTGCCACGGTTCGCAGTACACCTTCGACGGCACGCACGTCGCCGGACCCGCGCCGCGCGGCCTGGACCCGCTGCCGTTTCGCGAACAGAACGGCGCGGCCGAGGTGACGTGGATCATCTATCAATCGAACACGCCGAACCGCATCGTCGTCTCGTATCAGGCATAGGATAGCGAGCATGTTGAATTGGATCGAAAAACGCACCGGCTTCGTCTCGATGACCAAGGATTTCCTCACGGAAGACGTGCCGGGCGGAGCGAGCTATTGGTACGTCTTCGGCAGCGCGACGCTGTTCGCGATGATCGTGCAGATCGTCACGGGAATTTTCCTGACGTTCTTCTACGCACCCTCGGCGGCGACGGCCTGGGAATCGACCCGCGCGATGTATCTCAACCCGTACACGCACTTCTTGCTCGCCGTGCACTACTGGGGCGCGTCGGCGATGATCGCGCTCGTGTTCCTGCACCTGCTGCAAGTGCTGATCTTCGGCGCGTACAAATCGCCGCGCGAGCTGCAATGGGTCGTCGGCGTATTGCTCCTGCTGGTCACGCTCGTGCTCGGCCTGACCGGCTATCTGCTGCCCTGGGACATGGACGCGTATTTTGCGTCGCAGGTCTCGCTGAACATCACGGGGTTGGCGCCGATCCTCGGCCCGGTGCTGCAGCACGTCGCGCAGGGCGGCGGCTCGATGGGAACTGCGACGATCAACCGCTTCTTCGGGCTGCACGTCTGGCTGATGCCCGCGGTGCTGGTGCTGCTCGTCGGCGCGCACCTGGCGATCTTTCGCCATAACGGGTCCGCCGGACCGGTCGTCGAGGACCGCCGCACGCTGAAGCCGGGGCGTTTCTGGCCGGATCAGTTCTTCATGGACGGAGCGTTCTCGTTCATCGTCTTCGTCATCATCTGCTTCCTCGCGTTTGCCTTCCCGCCGTATCTGGACCAGAAGGCCGACCCCACGAAGTTCTTTGTGCCGTACCCCGCGTGGTATTTCTTGTCGCTGTTCGGCCTGCTCGCGCTCGTGCCGCCGGAAATGCACCTCGGGTCCATGACGATCAGCTTGGAGCTGATCGCGACGATCATCGTCCCGACGCTCTTCTTGCTGATCGTCCTGCTCCTCCCGTGGCTCGATCGCAGTCGCACGCGGAGCTTCGCCGGACGCGCACGGCTGCTGTGGGCTACGACGATCATCGTGTGCGTCATCGTCGCGCTAAGCATCTACGCACAGGCGACGACGATGAGCAAACAGGCCGCCGCCCCGGCTTCGCCGCCCGAGTCGGTCGTGCTCAGCGCGCAAGCCGCGACGCTGCCGCCGGCGGGCTCACCCGGCACCATCACGGCCGCGAATGCCGGAACGACGACCGCCCAGACGTCGGCAACGAGCGGCAACGGCGCAAAAGTCTTTGCATCAAATTGTTCGAGCTGCCACGGCGCACAGGGTCAGGGATTGCCCGGCACGTTTCCGCCACTTGCGAACAATCCGACCGTGACCGGTGACGCGAACAAGGTGATCGGCATCGTAACCGGCGGCCTGCACGGCTCGATCTCCGTCAACGGTCAGACCTACAACGGGCAGATGCCCGCGTGGAAGGGCACGCTCTCGAACAAGGACGTCTCCGACGTCATAACGTACATCCGCGGCTCGCTCGGCAACAACCACGCCTCGGCCGTGACGGAGCCCCAGGTCGCGGGCTACAAGCCGTAGCGGATAGGCCGCTCAGCGGCAGCGCGGGCCGTCATAGAGTACTAGAGCGGCCTTGCGATCCACGGCGACGATGCGGCGGTCGCGGCCGTACGCCGGATCTTGCGGCGCGCGCATCGCCGGCGCGACCACCCACGCGCGCGGCGCATCACAGATGACTGCGCGCGGATCCATGCCGTCGTTCTGCGCATCGTTCCCGCCGGGCGGCGCCAGCACGCGCACGACGGGCTGCGTGTAAAACAACAGCGCATTGCCGCCCGACACCCCCGAGATGGCGACGACGTCTCCCGAGCGTCGCTCGCGCTCGATGACGGCGGCGAGCCGCGGCACGGGTTTGAAGGCCTCGGCGTGCGGCAGCACCGTGACGGCGAGCACGTCGGCACCGATGGTAGCGGCGAACGCGAGCGCATAAGGCGCGGCGCGCGCGCTCCGCGGTCGCGCGACGAGCAGCGCCGTCAGCAGCGAACCCGCAAAGATCGCGGCCGCCATCCCGAGCAGCGGCGGCACGGCGAGCGCGACCTCGCCGGTCAGCCGGTTATTACGGGTGAAGAGCGCGATCGCAATTGCCAGCGCGCCGATCGTCACGGGCACCGTGACGGCGGAGATGACCGCCGAGCGCGTGTGCGCCTGCCGTGCGACCGCCTCGAAGTACAGCGCCGTGATGACCGCCAGCGCGGGAAACTCGAGCGCCACGTAGTTCGGAAGCTTCGTTCGCGCGAAGCTGAAGAACAGCAGCGGCACGACGATCCACACGACCGAGAGGCGCAGCAGCCGCGCGGTCTGCCGGTCTTCCGAGATGCCGTCGCGCAGCTGCGCGACGGCGTTGACGATCGCCATCGGCAGGAAGGCGATCCATGGGAAGAAGCCGAGGATGATGACGGGCAAGTAGTACCATACGGGCCCGGACTGGTTTTCGACGACGGCCGTGTAACGGCCGACGGTGTATTCGCCGATCAGCCTCTCGATGGGCAACAGCTGGTAGTGGGCGACCAGCGCGATCGGCCACGGCGCGGCGATCAGGACGAAGGCGAGCAGCCCGACGATCCAGGTTCGCGGCGACGGCGCATGCGTCGGTTCGCACCGGCGGTTCCAGAGGTAGTACGGCACGATCACGAGGAGCGCGAGGGCCGGCGCGACGAGCCCTTTGGCGAGAAAGCCGCCGCCGGCCGCGATCCAGCCGTACACGTGATAGCGGTTCAGCCCGGTCTCGAGGCCGCGAAACCACCAGAAGATCGTCATCGCGACGGCGAGGTCGAGTAGAGCGTCCATGATCGCGAGCCGGCCGATGACCGTCTGCATCAGACACGTCGAGAGTATGGCCGCGGCGTACGCGCCGACGCGGGTTCCGGCTTGCCGTGCGACCGCGTAACCGGTCAGCGCGGAGAGCGCGATAGTTGCAAGCGCCGACGGAAGTCGCAAGGCGAACGCGCTCGGATGGCCAAACAGCAGCGAGAACGCCGCGCCGGCCCAAAAATACAGCGGCGGCTGCACGAAATACGGCACTCCGTTGAGATGCATGACGATCCAATTGTGCGAGAGCAAGATCTCGCGTGCGACTTCGCCGTATGCCGTCTCGCTGTTGTCCCACAGCGTGCCCACGCCCAACCCCGGCAAGGTCGCAAGGGCCGCGACGACCGCTCCGACGATCGCGGCGCGGGCGGGACCTTGCGAAGCTTGCGAGCGCAGCACGAAAGGCGGTTTTTGACCGCCGGGCGCGGAACTCTTTTTGCGTTCGTATGCTGCCCATCTCTTTGCGCCCGAACGGTCGTCGCGCCGTCATCGTCGGCGGAGGCACCGTCGCCGCGCGTAAGGCCGAATCGCTAGTCCTCGCGGGCTTTCCGATCTTTGTCGTCGCGCCGGACATCGACGAAAGTCTGCGCAGGGTCCTGGCGCAAACCGGCGGCGGCTTCGCGCAACGCGGCTACTCGCGCGGCGACCTCGACGGCGCGGTGCTCGCAATAGCGGCGACCGACGATGCCGAGCTCAACGCGCGCGTCCTCGCCGACGCGCGCGTCTCGCGCGTACTCGCGTGCGACGCGACGAGGGCCGATGCGGGCGACTTCACCATGGCGGCGACGGCACGCATCGGCGAGCTCACGGTCAGCGTCGATTCCGGCGCCAACGCGCCCGCCTTCTCTGCGCGTGTCGTTCGCGAGCTGGAGGCGCTGCTCGGGGCGCGTTACGGCGATGCACTGCGCACGCTCGCACGAATGCGCGCGTACGTCAAGGAGACGTTCCCTACCGTCGAACGCGCACCGATCTTGCGCGCGCTGGCGGAGCGCCCCGTGGACGAGCTCGCGGGGATGCCGGTGACGACGCTCGTGTGTGCGTCGCGGCGCAGCGAGCTGGCCGCGATTCAGAGCCGCTCCGTCGCGGCGCGACTCGCCGAGCGCGGTATCGCGACGAACATCCTCGGGGTCACGACCCATGGAGACCGCGACCGCGATCGCCCGATCGACGAGCTCGGCGGCGTGAACGTCTTCGTCAAGGAATTGGAAGAGGCGCTGCGCGCACGCCGCGCGGACTTTGCCGTGCATTCGTGCAAGGATCTCGCCGGCGTGCTTCCTGCCGACATGCGCATCGCCGCGATCACGCGGCGTGACGATCCGCGCGATGCATTTTGCAGCGAGCGTTATGCCGGCTTCGAATCGCTTCCGCCCGGTGCCGTCGTCGGGACGTCGAGTCCGCGGCGGCGCGCGTTGCTCGCCGCGCTGCGACCCGACCTGCGCTACGAAAACCTGCGCGGCAACGTCGACACGCGGCTGCGCAAGCTTGCGGAAGACGCGTACGACGCGATCGTGCTGGCGATGGCAGGACTGCATCGCCTCGGCCTGCGCGCGGCACACGTCGTGCCGTTCGAGGTCGATGCGCTGGTGCCGGCGGCCGGGCAGGGTGCGCTCGCCGTCGAGACGCGCGCCGATGACGACCACCTCGCCGAAACGCTGCGCTCCGCGGTAAACGATTCCTCGAGCGCGCTCTGCATCGAGTGCGAGCGCGCCGCGCTGCGCGAGCTGCGGGCCGGCTGCAGCGCGCCGCTCGGCATCCACGCGCATCTCGCGGGGGGGACCATGGTCGTCGAAGGCGCTTACGTGCCGGCGAACGGGACGATCTACCGCAAGCGGCTCGAGCGCCGCGTCTCGACGCCGGAAGAGGCGCGGGCGCTCGGCATCGAACTCTGCGCGCACTTGAGACCGCCCGAACCTACGTCCGTTCTCGGAGCTCAGTCGTGATCGCACTGCGGCCGCGCCGTTTGCGCAGGGGCGAGGTGGTGCGCTCCCTCGTGCGAGAGAACCGCGTCCACGTCGAACAGCTCGTGCAGCCGCTTTTCGTCGTCGAGAACGCAAGCGACGCGGGCCCGATCGAGGCAATGCCCGGCATCGCGCGACTGCGTCTCGCCGACGCGGTCGCGGAGGCTCGCGAGCTCTTCGCGCTCGGCATCAAGAGCGTGCTGATCTTCGGCGTTCCGGCGCACAAGGACGCGATCGCCTCGAGCAGCTACGACGCCGACGGCATCGTGCAACGCGCGATCCGCGACATCAAGGCGAGCGTTGCCGACATGCTCGTGATCGCGGACCTCTGCGCGTGTGAATACACGGACCATGGGCACTGCGGCATCCTCGAGGCCGGCGGCAGCGTGGACAACGACGCGACCGTCGAGCTGCTCGCGCGCATCGCCGTGACGTACGCGCAGGCCGGCGCCGACGTCGTGGCGCCGTCGGACATGATGGACGGCCGCGTCGGCGCGATCCGCGCGGCGCTCGACGCAAAGGGCTGGCGCGACGCCGCGATCATGGCGTATAGCGCGAAGTACGCCTCGGCGTTCTACGGCCCGTTTCGCGAGGCGGCCGGGTCGGCCCCGCGCTTCGGCGACCGGCGCACCTATCAGATGGATCCGCCCAACGCGCGCGAGGCCCTGCGCGAAGTCGCGCTCGACGTCGACCAGGGCGCCGACATCGTAATGATCAAGCCCGGTTTGCCCTATCTCGACGTGCTGCGCGCGGCGCGCGATCGCTTCGACGTGCCGATCGCGGTCTACAACGTCAGCGGCGAGTACGCGATGCTCAAAGCCGCCGCCGCGAACGGCTGGCTCGACGGCGAGCGCGCGATCGACGAGGTCTTGACGTCATTCGTTCGCGCCGGAGCCGACGTCGTCATCACGTATCATGCGAAGGAATACGCGCAGCGCCATGGATGAGCGCGCCACGGCCATCGTCATGCTCGCCGGGGGCGACGCACGCCGCTTTCACGGTAAGCTCGAGCGGCCGATCGACGGCGAGCCGATGATTTTGCGCTGCTACCGCAACCTCAAGGCCGCGGCGCTGCCGATCTACGTCGCCGCTCGGGGGCCGTTCGCGCCCGAGATCGACGCTTTGATCGACGCGCCGCGCCTGATCGATCGCGATCCCGGCGCGGGACCCTTGCGCGCCTTCGCGTCGGCCTGCGCTGCCGTCGAGGCCGAGCGCTGCTTCGCCGTCGCGGCGGATCAGCCGCGGCTCGAGGCGTCCGTGCTGCAGCGCATGATGGCCGCGTGGCGATCCGGAGACGAAGCGGTGGTGCCGAATCACGACGGACGCATCGAACCGCTCGCGGCGTTGTACGATCGCGCCGCGGTCGTGCGCGAAGAACCCGGCCTGCGCCGAGACGGCAAGTCCGCGATGCACGACCTCGTCGCCCGCGTAGCGGTCCGCTTCATCCCGCTGCCGGCGGAACATTTCTACAACGTCAATTGCCCGAACGACCTCGCGGGCGCGGCGGCAAACACATGAAGCTGGAGCGCTCGATCGCGGCCTTCGCGCGCGCGCGCGCGGTCATCGCGGGCGGCGTGAACTCGCCCGTGCGAGCGCTCGGCGCCGTCGGTCTTTCCCCGGTCTTCATGAAGAGTGGCGCTGGCGCGCTGCTGTACGATCTCGACGGTCACGAGTATCTCGACTACGTGATGTCGTGGGGCGCTCTGTTATTCGGGCACGCGCACCCCGCCGTGACGCGCGCGATCGCCAACGCGGCCATGCGCGGGACGTCGTTCGGCACGCCGACCGAGCTGGAGAGCGACCTCGCCGAGCTCATCGCATCGATGATGCCGTCGATCGCACGGCTCCGCTTCGTCTCGAGCGGCACCGAGGCGACGATGAGCGCCGCGCGCCTGGCACGCGGATTCACCGGCCGGCCCAAGATCGTCAAGTTCGCCGGCTGCTACCACGGACACGCCGACGCGTTTCTGATCGCCGCGGGCTCGGGAGCTTTGACGCACGGCATGCCCGACTCGCCGGGCGTCACGCCGGGAACGGCGCGCGATACGATCGTGGTGCCGTTCAACGACGTACCGGAGATCGAGCACGCCTTCGAAGCCAATCGCGCCGAAATCGCGGCCGTTGTCGTCGAGCCGTATCCCGCCAACATGGGACTCGTGCTCCCTGCGCCTGGCTACCTGCAGCGCCTGCGCGAGCTGTGCACCGGCGAAGGCGCTCTGCTGATCTTCGACGAGGTCGTAACCGGCTTTCGCGTCGGGCGCGGCGGCGCGCAGTCGCGCGAAGGCGTTATTCCCGATCTCACGACGCTCGGCAAGATCATCGGGGGCGGGCTTCCGGTGGGCGCGTTCGGCGGCCGCGCGGACGTGATGGCGCACCTTTCGCCCGACGGACCGGTCTATCAGGCCGGCACGCTCTCCGGGAATCCGATCGCGATGGCGGCCGGCCTCGCCACCCTGGGGATCGTCGCCGCGGACGCAACGTTATACGATCGCTTGGAAGACCTTACGCGGCGCCTGACCGACGGCCTGGATGGGGTGATGACCAGTCACGGAGTGGAACACATCTGCAACTCCGTCGGTTCAATGTTTACGATGTACTTTACGAGCGAACCCGTCACCGATCTGCAGAGCGCTCGCCGCTCGGATCGAACGGCGTTCGCGAAATATTTCGGCGCCATGCTGGACCGCGGAGTCTATCTCGCCCCTTCGCCGTTCGAGGCGAACTTCGTCTCGACGGGGCACACCGCGCAAGAGGTCGAACGGACCGTTGCCGCCGCCGACGCGTCGCTGCCGCAACTCGTCGCGGCACTGGTGCGCTGATGCCGATTACCTGCATCGGGCTCTCCCATCACACCGCGCCGGTCGAGGTACGCGAGCGCCATGCGTTCCCCGCGTCGCGGATGGCGGAGACGCTGGTCGCGCTGCGCGACTACGAGGCCGTGCAAGAGGCGGCGATGCTGCAGACCTGCGGCCGCCTCGAGATCTACGCCGAGCTCCACGACTACGAACGCGGCGTCGCGCAGCTGAAAGCGTTTCTCGCGAACTTCCGTCACGGCGCGACGGGCTACGACCTCGACTCGTACCTCTACACGCATCTCGGCCACCAGGCGGTCGAACATCTCTTTCGCGTCTGCACGGGCCTCGACTCGATGCTGATCGGCGAGGCCGAAATTCTGGGACAGGTCAAAGACGCGTACGTCGCGGCGACACAGGCCAAATCGCTCGGACGCACGCTGCACCGGCTCTTTCGCGACGCGCTGGCCGCCGGCAAGACGGCGCGCGCGCAGACTCAGATCGGCGGCGCGTCGGCCTCGATCGCGACGGCCGCAGTCGTGGCGGCGCAGTGCCGCTTGGGCACTCTGAAAGACAAGTCGGTCCTCGTCGTGGGCGCCGGCAAGATGGGGCGTACCGCCGTGAAGCGGTTGCGCCAAGAGGGCGCGGCTCGCGTCATCGTGGCGAATCGAACGATGTCGCGCTCGCGCGATCTCGTCGCGGACACGGGATTCGGAGAGGCCGTCGAGATGCCGGGTCTCGTCGACGCATTGGCGCTGGCCGACGTCGTCGTCGCGTCGACCGGCGCATCGCATTTCGTGTTGAACGAGCCGCGCGTGCGCACGGCGATGGAGCAACGCCCGGAACGTCCGCTCTTCATCGTGGACATCGCGGTGCCGCGCGACGCGGATCCGGCCGTAGCGAACGTGCCCAACGTTTCGCTCGTGGACATCGACGGGCTCAAGGCGCTGGTCAACGAGCGCCTCGAGCTCCGGCGCGAGTCGATTCCGGCGGTAGAAGAGATCATCGCCGAGCACGTCGAGCGCTTCGAGGATTGGTATCGCTCGCGCGTCGCCGTACCCGTGATCGCGCGGCTGACTGCGAAGGCCGAATCGATCCGCGCCAAGGAGCTGGAGCGCCTGCTCGCGCGCTGTCCCGAGCTCGACGAACGCGAGCGCATGCTCGTCACCGGGACTACGATGACGATCGTTTCGAAGCTGCTGCACTCGGCGATCCTGCGCATCCGCGAGAAGGCGACGCTGGACAAAGAACAGGCGCTCTCGACCGCGCGTCTCCTCGACGAACTCTTCGAGCTCGACGCCGTTCCCGACGACACCGCGTCGTCCTGACCTTTGTCGGGAATCGTACACCTCGTCGGCGCGGGCCCGGGCGATCCGGGCCTGCTGACGTTACGGGCCGCTGAGCTGCTGCGCACGGCGGACGTTCTGCTCTACGATGCGCTCGTCGCCGACGCGATCGTCGCGCTCGCTCCACCCGAGTGCGAGCGCATCTTCGTCGGAAAGCGCCGCGGCGCGCACGCGATGTCCCAGCCCGACATCGAGCGGCTGATGATCGAGAAGGCGCGCGCCGGAAAGCGCGTCGTGCGCTTGAAGGGCGGCGACCCGTTCGTCTTCGGGCGGGGCGGTGAGGAGGCGCAGGCGCTGCGCGCCGCCGGCGTCGCATTCGACGTGGTTCCCGGGATCAGCTCGGCGGTAGCGGCGCCCGCGTATGCCGGGATACCGCTGACGCATCGCGAGCATGCCGCATCGTTCACCGTCGTCACGGGACACGAGGATCCGGCCAAGCCCGCGAGCACGCTGAACTGGGCCAAACTCGCCGATCCGCAACGTACGCTCGTGCTGCTGATGGCGACCGCGACGCTGGGCGAGATCGCGCGGCAGCTAGTCGAACACGGGCTCGACGCGTCCACGCCGGTCGCCGTCGTGCAGGAGGGCACGCGCCCAACCCAGCGCACCGTGTCGGGCACGCTGGCGACGATCGCCGAGCAGGCCGCGCGCGCGAAGGTCGGCTCGCCCGCGGTTGCAGTGATCGGCGGCGTCGCGGGCCTGCGCGATTCGCTGCGCTGGTTCGATACCGGTGCGCTCTTCGGTAAGCGCGTGCTGATCACGCGCGCGGGCCATCAATCAGACGCCTTCGCACGCGCGCTGCTCGAGCGCGGCGCCGAACCGATCTGCGCACCCACAATCGCTATCGAGCCGCCGCGCGATGCGCGCACGGCGGACGACGCGCTCGGCGAGCTCGGGTCCTTCGCGTGGATCGTGTTCACGTCGCAAAACGGCGTCGACGCGTTCTTCGAGCGGCTCGCGGCGCGCGGCGGCGACGCTCGCGCGATCGCCGGCGCGAACGTTGCCGCCATCGGCGAGCGCACTTTCGAGCGCTTGGAGCGCCACGGAATCCGGGCCGACTTGGTTCCCGCCGCGTACGTGAGCGAAGCGGTCGCGGCGGCGGTCATCGAGCGCTCCCGGCCGGGTGAGCGCATGCTGCTCTACCGCGCGGCCGGGGCGCGCGACGCGCTGCCGCGCGCGCTCACGGCCGCGGGACGCCACGTGACCGACGTCGCGGCGTACACGACGGTCGTCCCGCGCGCTCCGGATTTCGCTGCGAAGGTCGCACGCGCCGATGTGCTGACGTTTACGAGTGCGAGTACGGTGCGCGGCTTCGTCGCGCTGCTGGGTGGAAGCGCCACGGCTGCGGCACGCGGTAAATGCGTCGCATGCATCGGGCCGGTCACCGCCGAGGCGGCAAGCGGTGCCGGGCTCGCGGTGGACGTCGTCGCCGAAGTGTCTACGACCGCCGGGGTGCTGGACGCGCTCGAGGCGCACTTCGCACGCCGGCAATGATGCAAGCCGTCGTTGGTGCCGCGCTGGCGGCGGCGATCGCGCTCATCGCGCATCGCGCGCGATCGCTGTCGGCCGGCGGAGCCATAGCGGCGTTCGCCGTCGGAACGATTGTGTTCGGGGCTGCGGGATGGCGCGGCGCGGCGGTGCTCTTCGCGTTCTTCATCCCCTCGGCGCTGATTTCGCGGCGCGGGCCCGCCAGCGCGCCGCGCAGCGGATGGCAGGTGCTCGCCAACGGCGGCGTCGCCGCATGCTGCGCGCTGCTGGCGATGCGGTTCGGCACCGCGTCTTCGGCCGGATTCGCCGGCGCGTTCGCGGCGGCCTCAGCCGACACGTGGGGGACCGAAATCGGTACGCGCGTCGCGCGGACGCCGATCTCGATCCTGACGTTTCGCCCCGTCGCCGTCGGACGATCCGGCGGCGTCACGCTTGCGGGATCGCTTGCGACGCTCGCGGGGTCGCTGTGCGTCGCTCTCGTCGCCGCCGCAGTCGGCGTCGCACCGCTGGTCGGCATCGCCGCTGGCGGAATTGCGGGCGCGCTGCTCGACTCGATCCTCGGCGCGAGCCTGCAGGCACTGCGCTACTGTCCGGCGTGCGCGCGCGATTGCGAGACGCGGTACCACGCGTGCGGCGGCGCGACGCAGCTGCGGCGCGGTGTGCACTGGATCGAAAACGACACGGTGAACTTCGCGGCGACGCTGTGCGGCGCTCTGGTCGCGGCGTCGATCGTCAGGTAATCGGCGTTCCCCACCACGCCCAGCCGGGCGCCCCTTCGCGAGCGAACAGCTCGATGCGCGCGCGCTTGCCGCAGAGCTGCTCGATCATCGTCCGAAACACCGGAGGTTTACGGCTGTGCTCCGCGCGCGGATGCAGCACCACTTGAGCCTGCGCGAGGTCGTGCAGCGGAAACGGCCGGCCGTTCGGCATCGTCGTCGCGGCGAGGACGAATTCGGTCGTCGGCTTAGTGAATGTCGGCGCGATGCCTTGCCCGCGGATGATCTCGCCGCGCCGATTCGTCTTGACCCAGACATAGAGCACGCCGCGAAAGTGTAGGCCCCAGCGCTCCACGAGCTCGAGCGCTAGATGCAGGCGCGGACCGGTCGCCCAGAGGAACAGCGCCGCGCGCTTGGTCATTATGTCGCGCACGGGCAGCTCTGCGAGCGCTTCCTGCGTCATCAGCGCGTAGTGCTTCCCCGCGGCCGCGTCCTTGATCGGGCTGCCGTAGTAAGACCACGGCGGGTCGGCGTACACGATGTCGAACGGCCCGTTCGGGAGGGGCGGCACGTCGACGGGTTCGCGCGCCGGGGAGCGCCGGGCGAGTCGCGCCAAATGCTCGAGATTCTTCTTCGAGTATGGGCTCACGAGCCCAAAGAGGGGTCACGGACCGGGGCGGTTGCACGTTGAAGCCGAAGGAAGCTTTTCGGATATGACGGCAGCGCTCGGTGCTCGGACTCGCATGGGTCGGGCGACGCTCGCGTCGGTGGGGATTCACCTGCTCGCGGCGCTCGCGATTCCGGCTTTGGTCTGGACGAGCGCGGGCAACGTGCCGGTCGAAACGATCAGCTTCACGCACATACTGCGGATCCAAATCGTGCGGCCGCGCGTGGTCCAGCCTCCTCCGCGAGCGGCCGCACCGCGGCACAGCGTCACGCCGCGCGTGACGTACGCCAAAAACCTCCGTCTCGTCGCGCGATCCCCGAGCCGCCACGCATCGCCGAATCGCCCGGTCGCGACCGACGCGCCCGCGGCTCCGGCGGTCGCGAGCCTTGCGCGGGCAGGCGAGGTAAGCTCGGGCGGCGCCGCGGCGCCCGAAGTCACGCCCTCTCCCGCCGCGCGTACCGTCGCAAGCGAAGGCACGCGCCAGACGGGCGGCTACCTGCCGTTCGGCGCGGAACAGCCGGTACCGGTGCTCGATCCGAGCGTCCTCAAACAGCTCGGCGCATTGAACGTGCACGTCACGCTGCTCGTCACCGTCGGCGACGACGGCCGCACGCAGAACATCGAGTTTCAGCCGCCGATCGACTCGCAGAGCGAAACGCGCATTCGCTCGATGCTGGCAGACGCGAACTGGGATCCCGCGGTGTGCGGCGGCGGCGTCTCCTGCTCCGGCACGGCAACGATCAAACTGTAGAAGTCTGTCTTCCAGACTACAGTATCGATTTGCCGAGGGCCGAGCAGATCAGGTCGACCGCCAGCGACGCCGTCTGATTGCGAGTGTCGAAGATCGGATTGATCTCGACCATTTCGATCGAGCCGAGCTGCCCGCTGTCGGCGAGCATCTCCATTACGAGGTGGGCTTCGCGATAGCTGAGGCCGCCCCTGACGGGCGTTCCGGTACCGGGCGCCTCGCTCGGGTCGAGCGCATCCATGTCGAACGAGACGTGGATCGGATGCTGGTCCGCACCTGCGATCGCGCGCGCGTCGTCCATCACGTGCATCATGCCGCGCTTGTCCACGTCGGTCATCGTGAACGTCTTCACGCCGAAGTCGCGCAGGATGCGCTTCTCGTCCGCGTCGACGTCGCGCAGGCCGATCTGCACCGTGCGCGACGGCTCGGCGAAGCCATTCGTCAGCGTGAAATAGAGCGGCATCCCGTGGACGTTGCCGGTCGTCGAGCTCGCGGGACTGTTGATGTCGGCGTGCGCGTCCACCCAGACGAGCCCGGGCGGCGAGCCGTGCGCGCGGGTCAGGCCGGTCAGCGTTCCCATCGCGATCGAGTGGTCGCCGCCGAGTACGATCGGCACTCCCCCGGCGCTCACCGCCTGCTCGACCAGCAGAGCGAGGTCGTGACAGACCGACGAGATCACGGCGAAAAATTTTGCGGACGCGTCCTCCGAGTTGGCCGACTCTCGGATCGGCACGGCGAGGTCGCCGCGATCGAGGATCGTTTCGATGCCGAGGCGTCGTAATTTCTCGTGGAGCTTGGCGTAACGCACGGCCGACGGTCCCATGTCGACGCCGCGCCGGCTCGCGCCCAGGTCCATGGGAACGCCGACGATATCGACGCGCCGTACGGGAGAGAGCGTCGTACTCACGACGGCGGGGCTTTCGTTGCTGGGTGCGGCAGGACCCGCGCGCGGCGGAAACCGAAAACCCCTGCCCATGTTGCGACGTGCGACGTCCATTTCGGCGTTTGCTCTTTGCGCCGCCATCGCGTGTACGACCCCCGTCCTGGCAAATGTTCCGCCGCCGTTTGCAGCCTTGAGTCGCGACGTTCGAATCGCGGCTAGCCGCATTCCGGCCGCGATTGGACTCGACGTTCTCGATTTGAACACCGGCTATCACGCCGGTTACAACGCCGCGAAGAGCATGCCGGCGGCATCGACGATCAAGGTTCCCGTCATGGTCGAGGTCTTCGCGGATCTCGAGGCGGGCGTCTTCGATCTCAATCGACGCCTGACGCTGGAGCCGAGCGATCGAGACGACGGATCGGGTGACTTGGCCTACGGCCCGGTCGGGGCGACCTTCGCCGTTTCGGAGCTGCTCGCCAAGATGATCGACGTCAGCGACAACACCGCGACGAACATGCTGATCCGGCTCGTCGGACGGCGCAACATCAACCGCCGAATGACCGATCTCGGCCTCGAGCATACGCACCTGACGGGCGACGTGCGGACGGACGCGTGGTCGATTCGCCAGGCGCTGCGCACATCGCCGGCCGACCTCGTTCACCTGCTGACGATGATGGCCCGCGGCGAGCTTGTGGACGAGTGGTCGTCCAACGAGATGATCGCGCTGCTGAAGGCCGACCGGATCAACACGCTCCTGCCCGAGCCGCTGCCCGATGACGTCGCCGTGGCGCATAAGACCGGATCGCTATTCGACACGCTCAACGATGCGGGCATCGTGTACGCGAGCGACGCGCCCTACGTGATCGCGGTCATGACCACGGCGCTGCCATCACAGGATCTCGGACGCGAGTTCATCCATCGCATCTCGCGGATGGCCTATGCCGACGAGCTTCGTTTCGCGCGTTGGCGTGAGGAGATGGGAATCGCGCCGGCACTCGGGTCGCAGCCCGCGAGCGAGAGCCCCGGCACGTCCCCCGACGTGCCCTACTGGAACGATGCTCCGCCGAGTGCCCCTACGCGTTGACGCGAGCCGACGCGTATACCCGCGTAAGCCAGGATTCGTAGCGCGGATCGCGCCCCGTCACGATTCGCTCGTAGAGGTCGCGCAGACGCGCCGCGACCGGACCGATCGTTCCGTCACCCACCGTGCGCCGGTCGATTGAAGCCGCATACGCAATGCCCACCGCCGTGCCCGTGAAGAACACCTCCTCCGCCGAGTAGAGCTCGCCGCGGTCGATCGAGCGTTCGACGATCTGCATACCGAGCTCACGCTGCGCAATTTCCTTGATCGCTCTCCAGGTCACGCCCTCGAGCACGTTCTGCGACGGATCCGGCGTGTAGAGAACGTTGCGGCGCACGAGGAAGATGTTTTCCGCAGAACCTTCGGCGACATGACCGTCGTGCGAAAGCAAGATCGCCTCATCGAATCCGTTGAGCACCGCCTCGCTCTTGGCCAGTGCGGAGTTAACGTACAGCCCCGTGATTTTGGCGCGCGGCGGCGCCATCGTATCGTCCGACCGTCGCCACGAGCTGACGCACACGTGCAGCCCGCGCCCGGGCTCGAGGTAGTGCGTGAAGGGAATCGGCACGATCGCGAACGCATCCGGCACGCCGTGCAGCCGCACGCCGACGTCTTCCGCGGCCTTGTACGCAAAGGGTCGGATGTAGATGTCGGTTTCGTACTTGTTCCGCAGGCAAAGCTCGGTCGTGATGTCGATCAGCTCGTCGACGCTCTTGGGAAGCGACATCGTCAGGATCTTCGCCGACGTCGTGAGACGCTCGTAGTGATCGCGCAGCAACAGGAGCAGAAGCTCGCGCTCTTCCGGGATCCAGTATCCGCGGATTCCTTCGAAGCAGCCGGTGCCGTACTGCAGCCCGTGGGTGAGCAGTCCGACCTTGGCGTCCTCGTAGCGGCAGAATCGGCCCTTGGCGAAGACGGTAACCGACGAAAGCTCCATGCGGATCGCCTCCCTTCTGTCCGCCGGTTGTTGCCTCCGGCACTCGGAAGTCCTTTGGCCAACCCCGTTCGGCCTCCGAGCACAACGCGGTGGGAGCCCGTCGGCGGCGAGCGAATTACTGCCGCATGAGCAAGGCTTACGTTCGACTGACGCATCCGCTCGTGCGCGACGGCGAGAACTTGCGCCGTGCGACGTGGGACGAGGCGCTCGATCGCGCCGCGTCGTACCTCCGCGACGCGCGCGATCGCGGGCCGACTCGCACCTACGGGATGTTCAGCTGCTCGAAGGCGACCAACGAAATGAACTACATCGCGCAGAAATTTGCGCGCGCGGTCGTCGGCAGCAACAACATCGACAGCTGCAATCGAACTTGACACGCCCCGAGCGTCGTCGGTCTGACGGCGGTCTTCGGGGCAGGCGGCGGCACGAGCTCCTACGAGGAGGTCGCGCAGACCGACCTGATCGTCTTGTGGGGCTCGAATGCGCGTGAGACGCATCCGATCTTCTTTCATCACGTGCTGCGCGCGCTGCGCCGCGGCGCCAAGCTATACGTCGTGGATCCGCGCCGCACGACGACCGCGCGCTGGGCCGACGGTTGGCTCGGCCTCGATGTCGGATCGGACATCGCCCTCGCCAACGCAATCGGCCGCGAGATCCTGGCCGCGGGCCTCGAGGATCGCGCGTTCATCGAACACGCGACGACGGGCTTCGAGGAGTATCGCGCGGCGGTCGAACCGTACACGCTGGAACGCGCCGAAGAAATCACCGGCGTTCCGGCGCAGCTCATCCGCGAGCTGGCGCACGCGTACGCGGGGGCCGAGCGTGCGCAGCTGTGCTGGACGCTCGGCATCACGGAGCATCACAACGCCGTCGACAACGTCCGCGCGCTCATCAACTTGGCGCTGCTGTGCGGACACGTCGGCCGCTACGGCTCGGGCGTCAATCCGTTGAGGGGACAGAACAACGTGCAGGGCGGCGGCGACATGGGCGCGATTCCGAACAAGTTCCCGGGCGGGCAAGACGTCGAGGACGAGACGAGCATCCACAAATTCGAGACGGCCTGGAACGCCGCGCTGCCGCTGCGGGCCGGCTGGAACCTGACCGACATGTTCGCGGCCATGGAGCGCGGGGATCTGGACACGCTGTACGTCATCGGCGAAAACCCGGCACAGTCCGAAGCGGATCAGGAGCATGCCGTGGCACTGCTGCGCGGTCTGAAGCACCTGATCGTGCAAGACATCTTCTTGACGAAGACCGGCGAGCTCGCCGATGTCGTCTTACCCGCCTCGGCGAGCTGGTGCGAGTCCGAAGGCACGGTGACCAGCAGCGAACGGCGCGTGCAGCGCTGCCGCAAGGCGCTGGATCCGCCGGGAGAGGCGCGCGACGACATCGCGATCATGTGCGCGCTCGCGCGGCGGCTCGGCTGCGACTGGCCGGAGTACACGCCGCGCCAGGCCTGGGACGAGTGCCGCTCGGTCTCGGATTGGCACGCGGGAATGAGCTACGAGCGGCTCGACGAGCTCGACGGAATACCCTGGCCGTGTTACGACGAGACGCATCCCGGCGAACAATTTCTGCACGCGCGCCTGTGGGAGGAACCGTTGCGCGGCGGGCGCGCGCCGTTCGCGGCCGTCGAGCACGACCCGCCCGTCGAGGCGCTCGACGCGCAGTACCCCGTACGGCTCACGACCGGACGTCGCCTCGATTCGTTCAACACCGGCGTGCAGAGCGGCGGCTATCGCTCGCCGCTGCGTCGCGGCGAGACGCTCGACATCTCGCCGGACGACGCGCGGCGCTACGGGGTCGCCGACGGCGACCCCGTACGCGTCACGTCGCGGCGCGGCTCGATCGTCGTGCCCGTCCACATCGATCCCGGCCTGCGCGCGGGACTGGCGTTCACGACCTTCCACTTCAACGACGCCATCGCGACGAATCTGCTTACGATCGACGCGACCGACCCGAAGTCCGGCACGGCCGAGTTCAAAGCGTGCGCGGTTCGGATCGATCCTTCGACGGGCTCAGGATGACGGTGTAGTGCCGGACCTGCACTTCACGGCCGCGACGGCGACGCCGCAGGAATGCGCCGCCGTCGACGCCGCGCTCGAACGCGTGCCCGCCAGCGGTGGAGCGCGAGACGGGCGCCGCCACCTCCTGCTTCCGGTGCTGCATGCGATCAACGACCGGGTCGGCTGGATCAGCCCCGGCGCGCTGAACTACGCCGGCGAGCGGCTGGACGTCGCGCCCGCCGACGCGTACGGCGTCGCGACGTTCTACGCGCTCTTCGCGACGACGCCGCGTCCGCCACGCGTCGTGCACGTGTGCGACGACATCGCATGCATGGTCGCAGGCATACCGTCCCAGATCGACGCGAAAGACGCCGAGATCGTGCGCAGTCCATGCCTCGGCTTGTGTGATCGGGCGCCGGCGGCGCTCGTCACTGAGGCCGGCGATCCGCCGCGAGCGCGTCAGATAGCGCCGGTCGACGCGGCCTTCGCAGACGGCGCGGTGCCGGCGCCGCAGATCGGCGGCGCGCCGCTGCGGCTGCTAAAACGCGTTGGCCGCGTCGATCCCGAGAGCCTTGACGAATATCGCTCGAGCGGCGGGTACGCCGCGCTGGAACGAGCGCTCGACATGGGCCCCGAGCGGATCGTCGCCGAGGTCACGGCATCGAAGCTCTTCGGGCGCGGCGGCGCGGCCTTTCCCACCGGCCGCAAGATGGAAGCGGTCGCGCACGCGCCCGCGCTTCCGCATTACATCGTCTGCAACGCCGACGAGTCGGAGCCGGGAACGTTCAAGGATCGCGTGCTGATGGAGCACGATCCGTTCGCGATCGTCGAAGCGATGACGATCGCAGCCTGCGCTGCCGGCTGCGAACGCGGTTTCATCTACGTCCGCGGCGAGTATCCGCTCGCGGCGGCACGCCTCGAAAACGCCATCGCGCGGGCGCGCGAGCGGGGCCTGCTCGGCGACGACGTGATGGGGCGCGGCATACGCTTCGACGCGGAGCTGCGCCGCGGCGCCGGCGCGTACATCTGCGGCGAGGAGACGGCGCTTTTCAACTCGATCGAAGGCAAGCGCGGCGAGCCGCGCAACAAGCCGCCCTTTCCGGTAGAGGCCGGCCTCTTCGGGAAACCCACGTTGATCAACAACGTCGAGACGCTCGCCAATCTGCCGGCGATCGTGCTCGACGGAGGCGCCGCGTATGCGAAGATCGGAACGCCCGAGTCGTCCGGCACGCGGCTCTTCTGCGTATCCGGCGCCATCGCTCGGCCCGGCGTCTACGAGGTCGCGCACGGCACGACGCTCGGCGAGGTCGTCGAGACGGCCGGCGGAGTTCCCGCGCCGCACTCTCTGCGCGCGATCCTGCTCGGCGGCGCCGCCGGATGCATGCTCGCGCCGGACGCGTTGGCGCTGCCGCTGAGCCACGAGGCCGCGCGCGCCGCAGGCGCGACGCTGGGCTCGGGCGTCGTGATGCTCTTCGACGAGCGCGTCGACCTCGCGGCGATCCTGCGACGCATCGCGCGCTTCTTCCGCGACGAGTCGTGCGGACAGTGCGTCCCGTGCCGGGTCGGTACGGTTCGTCAGGAGGAGGCGCTCGAGCGCGGAGACGCGATCCTGCTCGATGAAATTGGGCGAGTCATGCGCGACGCTTCGATCTGCGGCCTCGGCCAGACCGCCGCCAACGTGATCGCCTCTACGCGAACGAACCTAGGGGACCTCTGAACGGTGGCCGACCTAACGATCGACGGCGCGGCGGTGCGCGTCCCCGACGGCGCGACGATCCTCGACGCCTGCCGCACCGCGGGGATCGAGACCCCGACGCTCTGCTTTCTCGAGTCGCTCACGCCGGTGAATGCCTGTCGCGTCTGCGTCGTCGACCTCGAGGGATCGCGCGCGCTCGTTCCCGCGTGCGCGCGCCGCGCGGAAACCGGCATGGCCGTCCAGACGGATTCCGCGCGGGTACGTCACAGCCGCAAGATGGTACTCGAGTTTCTCGCGTCGTCCGTCGATCTTTCGACAGCCCCGGACGCGCAGCGCTACTGCGAGCGTTACGGCGCCGACCCGCGGCGCTACGGAGTTGCGCCGGCGACGGTCGCGCAGCCGGTAAAGGTCGACAACGAGCTCTACGTCCGCGACTACGCGAAGTGCATCCTCTGTTATAAGTGCGTCGAGGCGTGCGGCGTCGACGCTCAGAACACGTTCGCGATCGCCGTCGCAGGCCGCGGCTTCGAGGCGCACATCTCGGCGGAGTATGACGTCGCGCTGCCGGACTCGGCCTGCGTCTACTGCGGAAATTGCATCGGCGTCTGTCCCACGGGTGCGCTGATGTTCTCGTCCGAGCACGAGCTGCGCGCCCGCGGAGAGTGGAACGAGCCCGCACAGACCCAAACCGACACGATTTGCTCGTACTGCGGCGTCGGATGCACGCTCACGCTGCACGTCCAGGACAACGACATCGTCAAGGTCACGTCGCCGGTTGAAAACGGCGTGACCCACGGGCACCTGTGCGTCAAAGGCCGCTTTGGCTACCAGTACGTCCAAAGCCGCCCCGAGGAGTAGTGGAAACGCGCATCGGGCGCACCGCGGAGACCGACGTCGTAACGCTCGACCGCGGGACCCGCGCGGCGAAACGCGACGACGTCGTGGCCGAGGAGCCGCTCGAGTTGCGGGTCGTGACACGCGGTTCCTCGCAGACCATCGCCGTGACGATGCGCACGCCGGGCAACGACTTCGAACTCGCGGCGGGCTTCCTCTTCGACGAGTCGATCGTAAGGTCGCGCGAAGAGATCGCGAACATGACGTACTGCCTGGACCCGGCGATGGATCCGGATCAGCGCTACAACGTCGTGAGCGTCGAGCTGCGCGGGGCGCCGCGCGACCTCACGCGCTTCGAGCGGCACTTCACGATGAACAGCGCATGCGGAGTTTGCGGCCGCGCGCAGCTCGACGCATTGCGCGAGCTCGGCGTCGCGGCACTCGACGACGACGTCCGCGTGTCCGCCGAGCTCTTGTACGCTCTGCCGCACCGAATGCGCGAGGCGCAGCGCGTGTTCGCGTCGACGGGCGGGCTGCATGCCGCGGCGCTCTGCGACGAACGCGGCCGGATCCAGACGGTTCGCGAAGACGTCGGCCGCCACAACGCGGTCGACAAGCTCGTCGGCTGGGGCCTGCTCGGCGGCGCGCTTCCGTTCGCGCATTCGATACTGCTCGTCAGCGGGCGCGCCGGCTACGAGATCCTGCAGAAGAGCGTGATGGCGCGCATCCCCATCGTCGCTTCCGTCTCCGCGCCTAGCAGCCTCGCCGTGCAGCTCGCGCGCGAGTTCAACGTCACGCTCGTCGGATTCTTGCGCGGCGAACGCGCCAACGTCTACGCCGCTAGCGAACGAATTCGCGAAGAATCCGGTTGAACTCGCCCGGATTGTCGGCGTTGGCGACGTGTCCGGCATCCGCGATCTGAATCAGACGCGATCCGCCGATCCCGTCCGCGACCTCCTGGGCGAGCGCGCGCGGCGCGACCGCGTCGTGTTCGCCGTGGACGACGAGCACGGGCACGGCGATTGCCGGCAGCACGTCGAGATAGTCGCCCGTCCACGTCGCATCCGTCGCGGCTAGGAAACAATCGACGGACTTGCACGCATACTGCTCGATCGTTTCGCGCAGACGCCCCGGCGGCAGACCGAGTTTCGCCGCGCGAAGCTCCCCGAACGCGCGCATGTCGTTGATTTCACGCGCCTGCGCGCGAATCTGCTCGGCATAGCGCCGGCCGTCGGGATAGCGCGCGAAGCTGCCCACGATCATCAGCGCGTCGAGCCGCTGCGGCGCTCGCCGCCACAGCTCGAACGCCACGACGCCGCCCAGGCTGCAGCCCACGAGCGTGAAGCGCTCGAGGCTCAACGCGTCGGCAATCGCGAGCACGTCGTCGGCATACCCCGCACGCGTAATCGACGACGGATCGGGATCGGGCTTCTGGGCGCCGTTGCCGCGCAGCTCGACGGCAACGCACAGCCGGTCGCCCGCGAACTCTGCCAGCTGATAATCCCAGATCGGCGCCGTCGATCCGACGCCGTGAAGGAAGACCAGCGGCGAGCGCCGGCGAGCGCCGCGGCCCGAGCCGGCCAACCGCGCGCCGGCGATCACGCCGCGTTCCGCTTGCGGGCGACGAAGGCGCGCACGTCGTCCAACGAGCGCGCGTTCAGCACGTCCGCGGCGCCGAGCCCCGCGCGCCGCGCCTGTCCTACCGCGAACTCGATCGCCGCCAGGTCGGCGGTGCGATGCGCGTCGCTGTCGAGCGCGAACGTCACGCCGTAGGACTTCGCCATCCGCGCCAGCGGCGCCGGCAGGTCGAGACGCGCGGCCTGGCCGTCGATCTCCAGCGCGGTGCCGGTGCGCGCCGCCGCGGCGAACACGGCGTCGTAGTTGAACTCGTAGCCGCTCGACGTATCGAAGCGGTGACCCGTCGGGTGGCCGATGATCGTCACGTAACGGTTCTCGCAGGCACGAATGAGGCGCTCCGTCATCTCCGCGCGGGATTGGCGCGTCGCCGTGTGCACCGACGCGATCACGACGTCGAGTTTGGCAAGAACCTCGTCGTCGAATTCGAGCGATCCGTCCGGAAGGACGTCGACTTCGCTCGCCTGCAGCGTGCGCACGCCGTAACGCTCTCCGTAGCGGGCAATCTCCTCACGCTGACGGCGAAGCTCGTCACGGTCCACGCCGAAGCGCCGCGTCCGACCCCGCGAGTGGTCGCTGATGGCGTGATACTCGTAGCCGCGCGCCGCTGCCGCCGCGATCATCGCTTCGAGCGCGTCGTCGCCGTCGCTCCACGTCGTATGCATGTGGAAGTCGCCGCGCAGGTCGGCCGTCTCTACGAGCGCCGGGACGACGCCGGCGCGAGCGAGCTCGGTCTCGTCCAGTCCGCTCCGCAGTTCGGCCGGAATGAACTGCATGCCCAGCGCCGCGTAGACGCCGTGCTCGTCGGTGCAAGTGATGACCTCGCCGTTCTCTAAGTTGAGGATGCCGTTCTCGCTCACGCGTAGGCTCCGGCGTACGGCATACTCGCGCAGCTTGATGTTGTGCTCGCGCGATCCGGTGAAGTGCTGAAGCAGATTTCCGTAGAGATGGTCCGGAAGCACGCGCAGATCGATCTGCAGTCCGCCCGGGAGCCAAATACTCGCCTTGGTCGGTCCCTCCGCGAGCACGGCCTCGGCGCGCGGCCACGCGGCGAAGTGGGCGACGACGTCCGCCGCGCGGTGCGACGTGCAGACGACGTCGACGTCGCCGACGGTTGTCTCTTGTCGGCGGAGGCTCCCCGCGAACGCGAGACGCTCGACCGGTGGACCCTGCTCGAGGTGCGCCACGACTTCGCGTGCCACCGCAAGCGCATGCGGCAGCGGCGTCCGCCGTTGCCGGCCCTTGTACGCGAGAATGCCGCGCTTCCAGTTTTCGATCGTCTTGCTCCCCAGGCGCGGCACGCGGGCGAGCGTGCCGGAGGCGATCGCGCTTTCGAGATCCGAGAGCGACGCGATGCCGTACTCCGTGAAGAGCAGCGCGGCCGTTTTCGTGCCGATGCCGCTCACGCCGAGTACCTGGAGTAGCGACGGCGGAAAACGCTGATAGAGCAGGTCCAGCTGCTCCGCGTTTCCCGACGCCAAGAGCTGCTCGATCGCCGCGCCGATCGACTTTCCGACGCCCGGAAGCTTGAGATGTTCGCCGGACGCGACGAGGTCGGCGAGCGGGGGCGCATTCTCGACGGACGCAGCCGCCCTCTCGTACGCCATGTACTTGTAAAACGACTCGCCCGCCATCTCCATCAGAGTGCGGATTTCGAGCAGCTTCTGCGCAATTTCGGAGTTGGAAAGCACTCGGGAGAGTTGGGCATGCGCGCCGAACGATACTGCTGCGATGCCGCTCTTGCGCATGCGGGAGGCTTCATTCCGCCTCGGCAGTTGGTCGGTCGCTCCGGTTACCTTAGAGGTCTCGACCGGCGAGGTGGCGGCGCGCACGTTTGCCTCGCCGCGGGAAGCGGCGGTCGTCGCGTTGATGGCCGCGGGAATCGCGAAGGCCTCGAGCGGGTGCGTGCTGATCGGCGACTACGACCCGCGCGTGCAGTCCGTCCACTGTAAGCGCATCGCGGGCTTCGTTCCGCACGAACCCGTTTCTCTCGACGAGCGCGACTTCGGAGCCTACGTCGCATATCGCGCCGCGCTGTGGAATCTCGACGCGCACGTCGCCCTCGCGCGGGCTGCGGAGCTGCGCGCGGCCCTCGGCGACATGCACGAGGCCTTCGCGTTTCCTCTCATTGGGACGCTGATTGCGATGCCGGAACTCATCGTGCTGGACCGGCCTATGCCGGCCCTTGCCGAACGCATCCTGCGCGTCGTCGAGGGACGCGCCGTCTTCTCGACGCACAGCAGCCTCGCGGCCGCGCGCGCGTTTCGCCGCGGCGACGCCCGTCGAGCGACGCAGGCGTGACGTTGCGCGCGCTGACCGCGCTCGTCGCGGCACGCCTGTACGAGCAGCGGCGCATCGTTCTCTACGCCTGCGCGGCGGCGCTGGTCGTCGGATTGCTGCAGCCGCGCGAAGCTGCGGGACCGGTCATGTTCTGCTCGCTCGTCGGAATCCTCATGGCGCTCGCGCAGAGCCCGGGGCGATACCCGCACCTGGATCGCTGCGAGCAGAGCGCGCCGCTCTTCGGGCGCGAGCTCGCGCGCGCAAAAGCGCTCGTTCCGTGCATCGCCGCCACGCTGGCGACGATGGCGTATGCGGCGGCCGCCCTCGTGCGCGGAGCGCCGAATACGCCGACTACGCCGGCGATTGCATTCGCCGCGGTCATCGCTACGACGCTGATCGCGCTCTGCGCGTCGCTGCGCCTGCGGGGCTCGCGCGCACTCTACGTGCTGCTCGCGGCGTTCGCCGGCGCGACGGCGTACGCGCTGGCGTTCGCGGCGCACTCTCTGCTCGCGGAGCTGGGTTTCTGCGCCCTCGCATCATTCATCGCGCTGCGCCAATACGGCGAAGCGCTCGCGCGCTACGACCCGATTTAGGTGTCGCTTTAGCACCCGAGGAACGTCTGAATCCTATGGGACGGGCTGAACCGGCACCGCCGTCGCGAGCTTCTCCAGCATCGCACGATTGAACTGCGGGATATCTTCGCCGCCGCGCGTCGTTACCCAGTTGGAGTCCGTCACGGTCGGCTGGTCGCGGTAGAGGCCGCCGGCGTTACGAATGTCGTCGGCGATCGAGTGCGCGCCGGTGACCTGACGTCCGCGCACGAGCTGCGCGGAGATGAGCACTTGGGCGCCGTGACCGATCGAAAACATCGGCTTCTTCACCGCATCGAATTCGCGCAGGAAGCGGTGGACCTCACGGTCCGTACGGATCCGGTCCGGCGACGTTCCGCCTGGGATCAGCACGGCGTCAAAATCATCGGCCGTGCAGTCGCCGATCAGCTCTTCGGCCCGCACGGTCTGGCCTTCGTCGAGACCGCGCTTGCCGCGGATGCGCTGGCGCGCGCGTTCGTCGCATCCGACCATCGTGACGACGGCGCCCGCCTCTTCCAAGGCGCGGCGGGGCTCGATCAGATCGACTTCCTCGAACCCATCGCCGATCAGCGCGGCGACGCGCTTTCCTTCTACTGCCTGCATACCGGCCCGGTGATTCGCGCCGTCCCCTGGCGCTCCTACCCATATAGTCCGCGGGTCAGGCCGCCGTCGACGGAGATCGTTTGTCCCGTGATATAGCTCGCCGGTTGACCACACAGAAAGGCCGCCAGCGGCGCGAACTCCTGCGGAGTAGCGACGCGGCCGATCGGCACTTCACTTCCAGCCGCGCGCAGCTTCGACTCGTCGTTGTCGTACAGTTTGCGCAGGCGCGCCGTATCTATCCGGCCCGTGGCGATGCAGTTGATCGTGACGCCGTCGCTCGCAACGTCGACGGCGAGCGTCCGCAGCGCGGCGACGAGCGCCGTCCGAAACGCATTCGACAGCACGAGCGTCTCGATCGGCTGCTTCACCGAGGTCGACGTCAGCGCGACGACACGCCCCCAGCCCCGGCTGCGCATGCGTGGGACCAGCGTGCCCGCGAGTTGGAGCATGCCGCGTAACAGCAGCCGATAGGCCACATCCCAGTCGTTCAGATCGACGTCGCCGAACCGGCCGGCCTTCGGACCGCCGCCGTTGAGCACGAGGATGTCGGCGTCGCCGATGAAGCCGTGCGCGCCATCCAGCAACGACGTAATCGATTCCGGCTCTAACAGATCGAGCGCGAAGCCGCGCGCCCGCGGCGCACCGAGCCGCTGCGCGTGCCGCGCTACGGCGTCGAGGCGCTCGACGTCGCGGGCACCCAACGCCAGCGCGGCCCCCTCGCGCGCCAGCGCGAGCGCGACGGCCTCGCCCAGCCCGGCGCTCGCTCCCGTGACGATTGCCGTCTTGCCGCGCAACCCGAGATCCATCCACGCTGCTTGTGCGGCCGGGCGCGCTCACCTTGCGCCGGCCGCGGGCCTTTGGTATCCTAGGCCGGTCGCCGGGACGGTCGCGAGCAGTCTGTCCCGAGCGAGACCGTCCTGGACAAGGAGATCGACAACGTGCCGCTCACGAAAGAACGGAAGTCCGAGATCAGCGCAAAGTACGGCCGCGATGCGAACGATACCGGTTCGGCCGAGGTGCAGATTGCGATGCTAACGGCATCGATCAATCAGCTGACGGAGCACCTCAAGATCCACAAGAAGGATCATCATAGCCGCCGTGGTCTGCTGCTGCAGGTCGGCCAACGCCGCCGCCTGCTCAACTATCTGCACGCCAAGAACCTCGAGCGCTATCGCAGTCTGATCGGCGAACTCGGCCTAAGGCGTTAGGCGTTGATAGGAGGTCTGATTTAGTTCAGATCGAGGAGCCGAGCGGCCGAAGTTTACTGCGGTAAATGAGGCCCGAGGCGACAAAGAGCTGGGCTTAATCGGGCCTCCTATACGGTTTTGCGGCGGTGGGCGCGGCGCACGGCCTGCTCGATCGCCGCGATGCCCATCCCGTAGTGCTCGATGAGCTCGGCGGGATCGCCGGATTGTCCGAAGCGGTCGTTTACGCCGACGAACTCGATCGGCGTGGGGTGGTGCTGCGCTAGGACCTCCGCGACGCGCGAGCCCATCCCGCCGTGCTGCTGATGCTCCTCGACGGTCACGAGCGTGCCGCACGCGCGCGCGGCGTCCAATATCGCCGGCTCGTCCATCGGCTTGATCGTGTGATTGTTCACGACGCGGCACTCGATGCCGTCTTCGCGCGCGAGCCGGTCCGCGGCAATCAGCGCGTTGTAGACGAGGATGCCGCACGCGACGATGGCGACGTCATGGCCGTCGCGAAACGTCTGTGCCTTGCC
The DNA here is from genome assembly GCA_963723485.1 of Vulcanimicrobiota bacterium. GTDB lineage: Bacteria > Vulcanimicrobiota > Vulcanimicrobiia > Vulcanimicrobiales > Vulcanimicrobiaceae > Cybelea. Next base: position 461,288 of record CAVRQS010000004.1, read on the forward strand.
GATCTCGAACGGCGTCTGCTCCGTCGTGATCACCGGCGACTTCTCCCGCCCGAAGCGGAGATACGCAGGCCCCCACGTCTCCGAGAGCGCAAGTGCCGCCTTTTTCGTCTGCACCGAGTCGCACGGCACGACCACGAACATGTGCGGGATCACGCGCATGATCGCGATGTCTTCGATCGCCTGATGCGTCGCGCCGTCGGGACCTACCGAGACGCCGGCGTGCGCGCCGGCGATCTTCACGTTCGTCTCGTTGAGCGCCATGATGGTACGCACTTGCTCCCAGGAGCGCCCGGGGTTGAACATGGCGTAGCTCGCGATCCACGGGATCTTGCCGACGGCGGCCAGCCCGCCGGCCATCGCAACGAGCATCTGCTCCGACACGCCGATCTCGATGTATTGCTGGGGGTGGGCCTTGCGGAAGCCCTCGAAGCGCGTGGATTCCGAAAGATCGGCGCAGATGCCCAACACGTTACTGTTGCGCGATCCGGCCTCGATGACACCTTCGCCGAAGCCGTTGCGCGTCGGCACCTGCTTGATGCCGCCGGCGCGATAGTCGACGAGGTGCATCGAGAACGCCGCGGGGTCTAACGTGCGCATGCTGCAATGCTTTCACGCTCGGCAGCAAGCTCGCGCAGCGCTTCGTCGGCCTGCTCCGCGTTCGGCGGCTTTCCGTGCCACGTGTAGTCGCCTTCCATGAAGGATACGCCCTTGCCGGGAACGGTGTGCGCGACGATCACCTGCGGCCGGCCCACGCATTGCGTGGCGCGCCGCGCGGTCTCGATGAATGCGGAGATGTCGTTACCGTCGCATTCGAGCACGTTCCAGTTAAACGCGCGGTACTTGTCGACCAGCGGCTCCAGCGGCATGACGTCTTCGGTGCTGCCGTCGATCTGAATGAAATTGCGATCGACGACCGCGGTAAGGTTGTCGAGCTTGTACTTGGCTCCCGTCAGCACCGCCTCCCAATGCAGACCGCACTGATGCTCGGCGTCGGAGGTGACGACCCACACGCGGAAGTCCTTGCCGTCCATCTTGGCGCCGAGCGCCATGCCGACGCCTTGTGCGAGGCCTTCGCCGAGCGGACCGGACGTGGTCTCGACGGCGGGGAGCGTGACGCGCTCCGGGTGGCCCTGGAGCCGCGTGCCGAACTTGCGCAGCGTCAGCAGCTCGTCGATCGGGAAGTATCCGAAGTTGGCCATCGCCGAATAGCGGACCGGCGCGATGTGACCGCACGAGAGCAGCAACCGATCGCGGTCGGGCCAGTCGGGACGCGCCGGATCGTGACGCATCAGATAACCGTACAGCGCCGTGAACACGTCCGACATGTCCAGTGGCCCGGCGGAGTGTCCCGAGCCGGCGGCAAGCAGCGAACGAATGATGCCCTGACGCACGTCGTTCGCCTTTAGCCGCAGCTCCTTGAGGTGCTCCGGGGTGAGCGTTTGCATGGGAGCCGTTATTACCGCCTTGTCGCTCGGGAACCTAGCTTTGGGAACCCGGTTGCGAGCTTGCGACCTTTGTAGCTGCGTCGGCCGAGCCCGGGAGGTCGCACCGAGAAAGCTCCCGAACTCGAGCGCGTCATCAAAGAAGAATAGAAGATAGAATTAGGAGTTAACGTGCCCGAATCCGTGAGTTTAACGGTCGGCGGGCGCACGATGGTCATCGAAACAGGCGAACTCGCGAAGCAAGCCAACGGCTCCGCTTTGGTTCGTTATGGCGATCAAAACGTCGTGCTGTGCGCCGTCACCGCATCCGAAAAGCCCCGCGAAGGCATCGACTTTTTCCCGCTGACCTGCGACTTCGAAGAGAAGATGTATGCCGCAGGAAAAATTCCCGGCGGCTTCATCAAGCGCGAAGGCCGGCCTTCGGAGCATGCAGTGCTCAGCTCGCGCCAGATCGATCGCCCAATCCGCCCACTCTTTCCCGACGGTTTTCGCAACGACGTTCAGATCGTCGCCACGGTGTTCTCGGTCGATCCCGAGCTCGATGCCGACGTGCTCGGCGTCTGTGCTGCCGGTGCGGCGCTGGCTTTGAGCGACATCCCATTCGATGGAACCGTCGCGGCGGTGCGCGTCGGCCGCGACGAGCACGGCCAATACGTCTGCAATCCTGCGCTGCCCCAGTACGAGACCGGCGGCATGGACATCGTCGTCGCCGGGACCGCCGGCGCCGTCATGATGGTCGAGGGCGAAGGGAACGAAATCGACGAGGAAGATTTTCTGGGCGCCGTCGCATTCGCGCATGCCGAGATCCGCAAGATCGTCGCGGCGATCGACGAGCTGGCGTTAAAGGCCGGCAAGCCGAAGCGCCAGTATGCCGTGATGAAGGTCGACGGCGATCTCGAGCGCTGGGTGCGGAAGAACTTCGGCAAAGACGTCGCCAAGGCGATGCGCGTCGTCGACAAGCAGAAGCGCGAAATCGCCTTTGCGGAACTGAGCGTCGAAACGGCGCTGGAACGCTGCGGTAAGAAGGACGAAGCCGTCAAGGCGTTGCTGGAGTCTCCCAACACGGCCAAGGACTTCTATAAGGTCATCAAGGCCATGGAGGAAGACGAGCTTCGCACGATGGTCGTGGACGAAAAGGTTCGGCCCGACGGCCGCAAGCCGGACGAGGTTCGGCCGATCTGGTGCAAGGTGCACTACGTACCGCGCGTGCACGGCTCCGGCGTATTCACTCGCGGCCAGACGCAGGTATTCACCGCGGCGACTCTAGGCTCGACGAGCGACGCGCAGAGGCTCGACGGCATCGTCGCGCTCGAAGACAAGCGCTACATGCACTTCTATAACTTTCCGCCGTACTCGGTCGGCGAGACGCGTCCCATGCGCGGCCCCGGCCGGCGCGAGATCGGCCACGGCCACCTCGCGGAGCGCGCGCTCGAGCCGGTGTTGCCGCCGAAGGACGAGTTTCCGTATACGCTGCGTCTGATGAGCGAAGTGCTCGAATCGAACGGCTCGTCGTCGATGGCATCGGTATGTGGTTCGACGCTTGCGTTGATGGACGCAGGCGTGCCGATTCGCGACCACGTCGCGGGCGTCGCGATGGGGCTCATCCTCAAGGGGGACAAGTACGCGATTCTCACCGACATTCAGGGTCTGGAAGACGCCCTCGGAGAGATGGACTTCAAAGTCGCCGGCACGCGCAAGGGCATCACGGCGATCCAGATGGACATCAAGGTCCAGGGCATCACGATCGAGATCATGCGCGAGGCCATGCAACAGGCGCGTACGTCGCGTCACGGCATCATCGACAAGCTCGCCGAGACCATCGCGAAGCCGCGCACGGAGCTGTCTCCGTACGCGCCGCGGATGATCGTGATCAAGATCGACCCCGCGAAGATCAAGGACGTCATCGGCCCGGGCGGCAAGGTCATCAACAAGATCATCGCCGACACGGGCGTCGAGAAGATCGACATCGAGGACGACGGCAGCGTGTTCATCACTTCGCTGGACGGAGCATCGGGCGACAAGGCCAGACAGATCGTCGAGAATCTCACCAAGGAGATCGTCGTCGGCGAGACTTACCTCGGCACGGTCACGCGGATCATCACGATCGGCGCCTTCGTGCAGATCCTTCCCGGCAAGGAAGGGCTGGTGCACATCAGCCAGCTCGCGCCGACCCGCGTCGATAAGGTGGAAGACGTGGTCAAGCTCGGCGACGAGGTCATGGTCAAGGTCCTTGAGATCGACTCTCAAGGACGCATCAACCTGTCACGCAAAGCGCTGCTCGGAGGCGTCTCGGCCAACGGCGATTACGCGTCGCGCGGGCCGCGTCCGCCGCGCGAGCCGCGTGACGAAAGTGCCGCTGTCGCGCCGGGCGCGCCGCCCACGCGGCGCCGCCGGCGTCCGCAGGGGCGACACGACGACTGAGGGGACCTCGCTAAAGACGCAAGCCGGCGTCGACGAAGGTTCGATGGAGCCAATCCTCGGTGCCGGCATACCAGCGCAGGCGCCCCGCGATCGGTCCGGAGATCGCACCGTCGAAGTGATAGAACGGCGCGCCTTCGAGAAGGTCGCGCCGGTAGATCGCGTCGGCGCGCACCCCGGCGCCGGTGTCGTAGGTGAGCCATAGCGCGCCGACCGTCGGCGCGCCGGCACCGTACGGCAGGCCGCCACCATACAGCGGCACGTTATCTGTGACGTGCATCGTCCACGCGCGCACCGATAGCACCGGCGCGAGCTGCCAGGTCGCCGCAAAGCCCGTCGAAGTAACGGTCCCGCTCCACGTGCCGTTGGTGCTTTCCGAGGCCTGCTCGAACGAAAGCCGCACGCGCGAGCCGTCCGTGTAGTTCAGCGCCCCGGCAACGAGCGTATTGCGCAGAATCTGCAGCGGCGCCGGCAGGGCGCCCGCATACTGGTACTGCTCCACGAACGTCGGCAGCGTGAACGAGCCGCTGCCCTGCAGCGAGACGCTCAGCTTCCCGTTCGAGAACAACTGCGCGTCGACCGACGGCAGCACGAAGGCCGTCTTGGCCGGCTGCGAAACGCCTGTCGTCCCGCCCGCGTAGTTCACCCAGAAGGCGCCGATGCCGGCGATGACGCTGTAGTCGTTGCCGGTAGCGACGACGCCGGCGTCGGCCCGCGTTTGCGCGAACGTCGCGCCAACGCGCGGCAGAGCACCCGGCAGCGCCTCCGGGTCGTAGAGCCCACTCGACGTGCGAGTCGCGACCTCGGCGAATCCCGCGACCGGTCCGGTCGTGTGGATCCCCGCGGAGAAGCCCGAATCCGACCAGACGGCGGAAACCGGGTATTCGTCCTCGGCCATCGCGTAGTCGCCGCGGTCCGCGATCGCGGAGACTTGCAAGTTCAGGGTACGTGGATCGGAGAACGTCACGCTGCCGAACGAAAAGCTCCCGGCAAACCCCGAATCCGCAGATTGATAATCGCGGCCCTGTTCGGTGCCGAGCGTGATCCCGAACGACTGGTCCGCCGGGAGCGGCACGTTCGCGAAGAGATCGGTGCGCCGGCGCGATTCCTCGTTATTGGTGGACGACCCGGCGACGATCCCCGCGGCGTCGGAGCCGGCCTGCACGCGCACGATCGCGTCACTCCCGAGCGTGGCGACATCGGCGTTCGATGCCGGCTCGAACGGGGTGAGCGCGACGATTCCTCCGCCGGCCTGATTTCCGTAGCGAAACGCCGCGGCGGCGTCGTACAGGACCCCGCTGCGTTCGTAGTTCGCGGGAATGAACGCGTACGGCGACAGACCGTTTACGATGTCGTAGTTCGGCACGCCGGCATCGATCGTGAGAGAGCCGCTCGACGAGAGCCCGCGGTCGCTCAGGCTGGATCCGGGATAGGGCGTGCTGCTCTGCGCAAGCAGTGCGTACGGATGCAGCGCGACCGCGGACTCGACGTGCGAGTAGGGCAGGTTGTCGAGATCCGGGACCGATGGCGCGTCGGTTAAGAGCGCCTGATATCGGCGCACGATCACGACGACCGGCTGAGGCGGATTCGGCACCACGCGCACGGGCTGGCAGAAACGGCAGGTCACCAGCAGCTGGCCCAGACCTTGGCCGTGCAGCGCGAAGGTGCCGGCGGCATCCGTCGTGGCCTCGATAGCCTGCCCATCCGGTGTGCGGCCGCTAACGAGCGCTCCCTCGACCGCTGCACCGCGCTGGTCCCGCACGGATCCCACGATGAGGGGGACCTGCCCCCACGCCGGCGCCGCCACGAGCGTCACGATCAGCAGCGCCGCGGCGCAATCCAGCGGGCGATTCACGGATTCTTTAGACTTTCGGCTATGATACAGGGAGTGTCAAGAACCCTCGTCTCCCGCGTACTCGCGGTCGTCCTCTTCGCAGGCATCTTGTTCTGCGGGCGCTTCGCCTTCGCCGGCGCGGCGTCGCTGCAAGCGATGCTCGATGGGGCGCTCGTGCCCTCGTCTGCCCCGGCGCTGCTCGGCCCAATCACGTCGGCGGGACGGCTTGGTTGGGAGTGCAGGCCCGAGCGCGCGGCGGCGGCCAGGGACGCGCGGCACTCCGAGCTTCCCGCCGACCCCACCACTCCTTGAGCGATGCGGGTTCTACTTCTCGCCGCCCTTCTCGTACAGCTGATGGCGACCTCGGGACCGGCGCAGATCTACGCGCCTTCGGTCCCCGTGCCGCGAACGACTTCGGTTCCGGAGCTGCGCGCCGTTGCCGGCGCGCGTGAGGTCGAAGAGCGTTTCAAGATCGGCCTTACCGCCGAGGCGCGCGGCGACTGGAAAGGCGCGGTCGCCGAGTTCGATCGCATCGTCGTACTGAACCCGCCCGAGCCGAAGGGCTCGACGGCGCAGTACGACCTGGCGATCGCGTACGCGAACTTGCAGCGTAACGAGGAGGCCGCACGCGCGCTGCGCTCCGCGATCGCGCGTGATCCAGAGTTCTTGGCCGCCATGGCAAACTTGATCGCCGTCGATTTGGCTCGCGGCGACCTCGCGGAGGCGCGCCGCATCGCCGATCGTTACGTCGCGCTGGCCCCCGATTCGGCGCGAGCGCTTTATTCGCGTGGAATCGTCGCGCTGCAGGCCGGCGACGCGACGACGGCGCGCGAGGACTTCGGTAAGCTCCTGCACTCCAATCCCTCCTACGCGGTGGCGCACTACGACCTCGCGCTCGCCGAGGAGCGGCTCGGGCGCTACGACGCGGCGGAACGCGAGCTGAACGGCGCGCTCGCGCTCGCGCCGGGGTACGCGCGCGCGCGTTTCGCGCTCGGCGTCGTGCTGCTGCGCCAAGGCGAACACGCGGCGGCGCGCAACGAGTTCGCTCGCGCGACCGCCGACGCGTCCGGCGATCCCGCCCTGAAAAATATCGCCGCCGCTATGCGCGATTCGATCAAGAGCCCCTAAAAGTTCGGGTTTCGGATGCTCCTTTAGACTTTCTTCATCCGCGGCCCGTAGCATCGCCATATCAACCACTCTCTTGGAGGCAATATTATGTCTGGGAAACTCGCGGCACTCTCGGTAGCGCTCGCAGCGGCCGCCCTGGCGGCATGCGGCGGACATTACGGCAGCGGTGTTGCTTCGAATGACTCGACGTTCACTTTACCCGGTATGCCCGACCTCCGGATGACGGCAACCAACCCGGACGGATCGCCGGCGCTGGTGGAGCGCGCCGCGACCGGGACGGTCAGCGTAAACCTGCCCAGTCAGGGACTCGGAACGATCAAGGATCCGTTCTGGAAGGCGACGCTGGGCGGCTACACGCAGCAGACGTTTTCTCAGGCCCTCGGGTTTGCACCGCGCACGAAACTCACGATCAAGAACATCTCGGCGACCTTAGATCATACGCTCAACGTCGTCAAGAAGATCGCGGGCCCGCCCGCGAAATTCCCGTCCAACCCGAGCCTCGGCATGACCCCATCCGGCGGTAAGCTCCAAAAGGGCTACCGCAGCGGCGTCATCTCCTGGGGCCAATCCGTCAAAGTTACGCTCGGCAAGACCGGCATCTATCTGTTCGGGTGTGCCTTCCACTACCGTGAAGGCATGCAGGACGTTTTCGTCGTGCACCCCGGCGCGACGCCCGGTCCGCAAGCCACGAAGCCCGCGGAATGAAACTCAGAACCGTCGCCGCGGCACTCGTCGTGCCGATCGCCTGCGTCATCGGCGCATGCACGAACGGCGGGGGTCTTGGAAGCATCGGGGGCGGCGGCACTCCGTCGCCGTTCCCCTCGGGGGGGATCGGAATCGGCATACCGACCGGAAAGATCGGTGTAGAGAACGATCCCACCTGGGGAACCGTGAGCGGATACACGCAGAATCAGACGTCGCAAGTCATGGCGTTCCCGCCCGGCTCGAAGATCACGGTGAAAAATCTGTCGGCGACGACGCCTCACACGCTCAACGTCGTTGCCGCGGCGAGCGGTCCGCCGGCAAACTTTCCGCCGAGCCCGAGTCTCGACTTCTCCCCGCGCGGCAACGGCGTCCTCAGCGGCGACTATGCGAGCGGGACGATCAACCCGGGAAGCACGGTGACGCTGAAGCTTTCGAAGCCCGGCATCTATCTCATCGGTTGCGCGTTCCACTACGTCGAGTTCCACATGCGCGACGTCGTCCGGGTGATCGCGAGCGCAACGCCCGGTCCTACCGCGTCGCCAGGCCCGGGCGGCTACGCTCCAATCGCGGCGCGGCGGCGCGCCCTCAAGCCCGCGCCCGCGGTGGCGCAGCCGCATTTGGTCGACCAACAGCGCCGCGCGTTTACGCTCCTATCACTGCGCGGCCGTCCGCTGGCGGTAACGTTCATCGCCGCACACTGCACGGACGCGTGTCCGCTCATCAACGCGCAATTTTCGGCAGCCTCAAAAGAAATTGCACGCCGGCGCCTCCGGGCGCGCCTGCTGACGATCACGCTCGATCCGGAGCATGATTCTCCGGCGACGATGCGTGAAATCGCCAAGCGCTTCGATGCGGATCCGCGCTACTGGCTCTTGGCCGGCGGATCGACGCCGGACGTGCATCGCATCATGCGCTCGTTCGGCGTCATCTCGGTCGAGGGACAGCGCGGTTATCGCGACCGTCACACGACGTTCGTCTATCTCTTCAATTCGGACGGAAAGCTCGTCCAGACGATGCTCGCCTCGACGGCACTCACCGACACGCTCGTCGACGCGTTTCGCGACCGCAGTGTGCTCGCGCAGCGATGATCCGCGGCTCCTTCGCCACGCTCGCGCTGGGAATGCTCGCGGCGTGCACGAGTGGAGGCGTCCCCACATCCTCCGGGGGCGGTAGGGGCATCACGATCGACATCAACTTCACGCTCGACGCCCCGGCGAAGACGCAGTACGGCGCGGGAGGCGGCTTCGCGCCGCCGGTTACGACAGTCGCGGTCGGCTCGCAGATTCACTTCATGAACACGGACGGCTTCATCCATACGGCCACGCTCGTTTCCGGCGGCACGCATTTTCCGAAGGAATCGCCCTTCGGACTCTCGGCGCTGATGCAGCACGGCACGACGCTCTCAGGCGGATTCAGCAGCGGCGCGCTGCAGCCGGGGTCGTCCTCCCAAACCATCGCGGCCGACCGCGCCGGGACGTATCTGCTCGGTTGTTTCTTTCACTACCGCGCTCCGATGAGGGCCGCAATCATTGCGCAATAAATTAGGACTCGCGCTCGCGCTGGCATTGCCGGCGGGCTGCACCAACGGCGGCACTCCGGTGTCGACCGGCGGAAGCGGCGGCATCACGATCACCGTGAACCTGACGCTCAATCAGCCACAGCCCACCCCGTACGGGCTGAGCGCCGGTTACGCGCCGCCCGTCACGACCGTAGCCGTAGGCTCGCAGGTCCGGTTCATGAATACCGACAGCTTCACCCATACGGCCACGCTGATTCCGGGCGCGACGCAGTTCCCGAAGGGATCGCCGTTCGGCGCGAGCGCGCTCCAGCAGAGCGGCAACAATCTGTCGGGCGGCTTCAGCAGCGGCGCGATGCTCGCCGGAACGTCGTCGCAGACGATCACCGCGGACCGAGCCGGCACGTACTTCTACGGCTGTTTCTTCCATTATGGGGCAGGCATGAGAGGAGTCATCGTTGCGCAGTAAGCTCTACCTCGCCGCGCTTGCCGCGCTCTTCGCGCTGCTCCAGGCGGCGCCGGCTTCCGCGATACCGATCTTTGCGCAGCGCTACCACCTGCGCTGCGGGCAGTGCCACAGCGTGCTGCCCGAGCTCAACGCCTTTGGTAACTACTTCCGCTCGCACGGCTACCGCCTGCCGTTGCCGGAACACGGCACCACGGTCTTCGCGATTCGTTATCAGCTCGAATACGACGAACACCCCGCCGCCGGCTCGCGCGAGTTCCAACCCGGCGGAATCGTGCTCGGCAGCGGCAACCTCGGGCCGATCACACTCTTCCTGCATTACAATCTCGGCGCGGCCGGCGGACCGTCGGGAACCTTCCTGCTGTTCGCGGCGGGCTACGACGCGCATACGCAGACCCTGATCCGCGGCGGGCTCTTCGAGCTGCCGCTCGCGCAGTCGCCGGGCCAGCGCCTCGACGACCTCCAGCAGTATGGCTACTACGGCGCTCACGTCGGCTTGAACAACTTGCCGCTGTCGTCGCCTCGCTGGGGCATCATGGGCGAGCGAACGTTCGGAAATTTGAAGGTCGACGTCACCGCAGCGTTCGGATCCTATCAGGGGTCGGCGTACGGCGGAAAGCCGATCGCCACGGGAGAGACTACCTGGAACTCGCAGCCGGAGTTCGGGCTATGGCTGCGGCAGACGCTCGTTCAAACCCAGCACGCCGAGGCGGACATCGGCGGCACCGCGCTGGGCGGTTCGCTCGGCATATTGCCGACGGGGCGCCTGCCCTTCGCCGACCTCTACACGCGTTACGGGCTGCTCGCGCATGCCAGTTACGGGGACCTCGATTTCCAGGCCGAACAGTGGTACGGCGACGATCACGACGCGGACGGATTCTTAACCAATCAACACTCTTCGGGCGGATATGCGCGGCTGAAATACTATCCGATCCCGCACGCGTATCTCGGCGTGCGCTACGACGCCTATGCCAATCCGTTCATCAATCGCGACGTCACGTACTACGGCGCCGTCCAAATCGCGCCGTTCCGAGTGCTGATGCAAGAGGTGCAGTCGCCCGGACAGCATCCGTACCTGAGCGGCGCGCTGACGGTAGCGTTTCCCGGACCGCTGAAATACCAATAGCGAAGGCGGGAGAAGCTCTGAATGCGAGTGCTCGTCGTTGAGGATCACACCGCCGTCGCGGAGTCGATACGCAAAATGCTCGAGGACCGCAAGTTCGCCACGAACGTCGTCGCTGACGGCGAGGCCGGGCTCGATCACCTGCTGCGGCGGTGTTACGACGCCGCGGTGGTCGACGTCGGCCTCCCCGGTATGGACGGCTTCGCGGTGGCGCGGGCGGCGCGGGCCGAGGGAGTTCAGACGCCAATCCTCATGCTCACGGCGCGCGATGCCGTCGAGGACCGCGTCGCCGGCCTCAACTGCGGCGCCGACGACTACCTCGTCAAGCCGTTCGTCGAGGAGGAGCTCGTCGCGCGAATTTCCGCGATCCTCCGCCGCGCGGGGCGCCCGACGCTGGGCTTCGTGGAGGCCGGCGGCCTGCGCGTGGATCTCACTGCCCGAGCCGTCACCTACGACGGTAACCCGGTGCCGCTCGGCGCGACCGAGTTTCGCTTACTGGAGTTTCTCGCGCGCAACGTAGGCATCGCGCTGTCGCGCGCGCAGATCGTGGAACGCATCTGGGACTACGATTTCGACGGCTCGAGCAACATCGTCGACGTTTACGTCAGCCAGCTCCGCCGCAAGCTGAAGGGACTGGGCGCGCACGGTGTGATAGAGACCGTGTGGGGCATCGGATACCGTCTTCGAGCCTGACCGTCCGCGCGGCGGCCCTCTACCTGGCAGTCTTCCTGTGCGTACTGCTCGCGCTCAGCGCGGGCGCCTACGCATTCATGCTTCGCGAGTACTCGTCGATGCTGGCTCCCGCACTCGGCATGCCGGAGACCAGCAGCGCGCTGACGACGGCCATGCGCGGCGTGCTCGTCACGATCGCGGCCGTGGATGCTCCGCTCGTCGCGATCGTGGCCATCGCGTCCTACTTACTCGCGCGCGCGACCATCGCGCCGCTCGAGGCGGCGCGCCAACGCGAGCGGCTCTTCGCGGCGGATGCGGCACACGAGCTCCGCTCCCCATTGACCGCCATCGCTGCAATCGCCCAGGCGGCGCGAGCCGACGCGTCGCCGGGAAGCCGCGAGGCGTTCGAGACGATCGCCCGCGAAGCGATCGAGGCGTCCGACGTCGTCGGCGACCTATTGACGCTCGCGCGGGATCCGGCGCGGCGCGCGCTGCACTGCGAGCCGGTCGATCTCGCCGCGATCGTCACGCGAACGTCGCGCGACACACGGCCCGTCGCCGACGCGCGCGGCATTCGGTTAGACGTTTCGGCGGCGAGCGCGATCGTCGATGGCGATGAACGGCGCCTGCGCGAGCTGACGCGAAACCTGCTCGAGAACGCGATTCGTCACGCGCGCGCGAGCGTATCCGCTGCCTCGCGCCGAAACGGCCGATCCTGCGAAATCGTCATCGATGACGACGGCGACGGCGTCCTGCCCACCGAACGGGAACGCATCTTCGAGCGATTCTACCGGCGCGCCGACGACGGTTCGGGTACGGGCCTGGGGCTCGCGATCGTGCGATGGATCGCACGCGCACACGAGGGCGCCGTGACGGTGTCCGAAGCACCCGGCGGCGGCGCGCGCTTCGTCGCGGCCATTCCAGCACGCGTGGAGTAGTCGGCCGCCCGGGCGCGTAACTCACCGCGCGATGCCCTTTGACTCCCTCGGCGCCTTCGTCGGCGCGTTACGAAAAGCCGGCGAGCTGCACGTCGTCACGGCGGGCGTCGATCCGCGCCTCGAGGTGAGCGAGATCACGAATCGGGTCGTAAAGTCCGGCGGCCCGGCCCTGCTCTTCTCCAACGTCAGGGGATCGGATTTCCCCGTGCTCACGAACCAATTCGGGACGCGACGGCGCATGGCGATGGCACTGGATGCGCCGGACCTCGACGCGGTCGGGCAGCGGATCCGGGAGCTCATCGCGGTGACGCCGCCGTCGGGATCGCTGCTCGGGAAAGTGGTGGGAGCGATGCGCCTCGCGCCGCTCGCCAACGCAATCCCGAAGATCGTCCGCAGCGGCGGCGTTCAAGAGATCGTCGATACGGAGCCGGATCTCACGCAACTCCCGGTGCTGACCACCTGGCCGCTCGACGCCGGGCCGTTCATCACGCTCCCGCTGGTCATCACCAAAGACCCGAGAACGAATCGCAACAACGTCGGGATGTACCGCATGCAAGTCTTCGGACCGCGTGAGACCGCGATGCATTGGCAGCGCCACAAGCAGGGCCGCGAGCACGCCGCCGCATGGGGCGCCAAGGTCCCGGCGGCGGTCGCCATCGGCACGGATCCGGTGTTGACCTACGCCGCCACCGCGCCCCTGCCGCCGGTGCTCGACGAGTTCGCGTTCGCCGGACTCCTGCGCGGCAAGCCCGTCGAACTGGTCCGCGCCAAGAGCGTCGACCTCATGGTGCCGGCCGAGGCCGAGTTCGTGCTCGAAGGATACGTGGACAACGAGGACCTGCGCATGGAGGGCCCGTTCGGCGACCACACGGGCGTCTATAGCCTCGCCGATCGTTATCCCACCTTTCACGTCGGCTGCATTACGCGCCGCCGCGATCCGATCTATCCCGCGACCGTCGTCGGCAAGCCGCCGATGGAGGACGCGTGGCTAGGGAAGGCGACCGAACGCATCTTCCTGCCGCTGTTGCAGGCGATGCTGCCGGAAGTCGTCGACATGAACCTTCCGGTCGAAGGCGGCTTTCACAACCTCGCCCTCGTCTCGATCCGCAAGTCGTACCCGGGGCAGGCCAAGAAGGTCATGAACGCCTTGTGGGGTCTGGGGCACATGATGATGCTCACGCGCGTGTTGATCGTCGTCGACTCGGATGTCGACGTGCAGAATCCTCGCGAGGTCGCGTGGTTCGTGCTCAACAATTTGGCGCCGGAGCGTGACGTCGTGATGATGCCGGGGCCCGTCGACGACCTCGATCACGGCTCGTACAGCGTCGCGTACGGCACCAAGGTCGGCATCGATGCCACCCGCAAGGGCGCGTCCGAGGGCTACACGCGAGAGTGGCCGCCCGACATGCTCATGGACGAGGCGACACGCGAGCTCGTGAACGGACGGTGGCGCGAATACGGAGCGGAGAAGATCGAACGGGCGCTCGTGCCCGACGCGTGGTCGGGCCAAGGACCGCAATCGAGACCGTGAGGCTCTTCGCGATCTTCCTGCGTGAGATCAGGATCGAACACACGCTGTTCGCGCTGCCCTTCGCCTACGTCGGAGCAATACTCGCGGCGCGGGGAATTCCTCCGATCACCACGCTCGGATGGATCACGCTGGCCGTCGTCGGCGCGCGCACGGCAGCAATGGCGGCGAACCGTTTTCTCGACCGCGAGATCGACGCGCGCAACCCGCGCACCGCGCGGCGCGCGGTCGCGAGCGGCGTCCTGCCTCCGGCGGCGATGCTCTGGGCGGCGGCAGCCGGCATCGCCGTGCTGCTCTGGGCGGCGCTCAAGCTCAATCCGTTGTGCGTCGACCTGATGCCGATAGCCGTCGTGCTGTTGCTGGCCTATCCGCTGTGCAAACGGTTCACGTGGGCCGGCCACTTCGTGCTGGGCGCGGTCGACGGCCTCGCGCCGCTTGGAGCCTACGTCGGCATTGCGGGCCGGATTACTCTGCCGGCCATACTGCTGTTCGCCGCGGTGACGATATGGGTGGCGGGCTTCGACATCATCTACGCCCTGATGGACCTCGGCGTCGACCGGCAGCAGGGAATACGCTCGCTGCCGGTGCGGTTCGGCGAGAGCACCGGACGCACGCTGCCGATCCTCCTGCACGCCGGAATGCTGCTGCTCCTAGCCGGCGCCGGCATGCTCGCCGGTGCGGGAGCGACGTACTATCTCGGCGTGATCTTAGTCGCCGGGCTTATCCTTTACGAGGAGTACCTGTTTCGCAGCGGGGCCAACCTCTTCGTGATCAACGAGCGCGTCTTTATCTCGAACATGATGTTTTCGGTTCTCTTCTTGTTCACGACCGTCGGCGGCTTCGCATGAAGCGCATGCGCTTCATCGCCGCCGCGGCCGCGGCGGCAGCGGGCGCCGGCGCCCGCGCGGGCGCACAGGTCATCCCAATTCAGCCGATTCAGCCGCAGCAGCAGTACCTGCCGCAGCTGACGATCGCCGTGAACGTGACCCTGACCGGCTCGCTGCAGAAGTACGGCCAGGAGGTCGTCAAGGGCGTGCAGTCCGCGGTCGACGAGACGAACCGCTTCAACGCTCCCATATCGCACGTATGGGGCATGCGCGCGCTGGACGATCGCAACGACCCCGGCGTCGCGGCCTCCAACGTCAACGTCGCCGCCGCCGATTTTTCGGTGATCGGCATGGTGGGGAACCTCACCGCGGCGATGACGCTCGCAGCACTCTCGCGTTACGCGAATCAGGGATTAGCGGTCGTCGTGCCGACCGTCACGGCGGATGCCGTCACGAAGCGCGGCTTTCATAACGTGTATCGCCTTCCCGCCAAAGACAGCTCGGCCGGACGGCTCTTCGCCGGCACCGCGCTCGAGGGCAAGCGCGGCGTCACGGCGATCGCAGTGGCGTTCGACGGCGACTATGGATACGACGTGGCGCGCGGCTTCGTCGATCAGGCCAGGGCCGACGGCCACCCTGCGGAGATGCTGCTCTTTCCGCTCGACAAGACCGACCCGGCGGCGGCGGCGCGCACCGTGCTCGATCGCAGCCCCGGCTTCGTCTTCCTCGCCGGCAAGACCGCCGAACTCGGGCCGATCGCGCAGACGCTACGCCTCGCGCGTTACACGGGAGATTTCGGCGCGAGCGACGGCTTCTTCAATTTGGACACCATCACCAATTTGGCGGCGACGATGCCGGGCGCGTACGTCGCCTCGCCCATGCCGCCGCTCGACAAGGTTCCAAGCGCGATTGCGCTGGTGACCGACTTTCAGCGCGAAGTCAGCCAGATCACCGCGTTCTCCGCGTTCGGTTACGCCGCCGCGCAGCTCATCATCGCCGCCGCCCAGAGGGCGAACGCCACCAGCAAGTTCGGCCTGCTGCATTCGCTCCAATCCGGCGGAACCTTCACCACGCTTGTCGGACAGTTCGCCTTCAACATTAGCGGCGATCCGCTGATTCCGAACATCTACCTCTACACCGTCACCAAAGACGGCTTCAAGTACGCCCGTCCTGCGATCCACACCGGCTTCGTGTTGTAGTTTCTAAGCGCGGGACCACGTCGGGCTTATCGGACGTACTCGTCCTCGGGAATCACGCGGAGTTTATGTGGCGGCCGGACCTTTTCTCCGGGTGGTTCCTCGTTGTCTTCGAGCGCCAAGACGAAGCGCAATCGCAAGGAGCCCAACGAGAGCGCAAAGTTCGTTCCAATGATTTCCACAATTACGCCTCCAGGCGCTGCCACTTCCAGATGGCCAGAGCGCCGTATACCACGAACAATAGGATTTCAACTGAAAGACGCCGCGCGAAATCGCCGCCCACGTCGGTGAGGGCGTTATGGGAATCGAGCGACGCGAACTGCACGTACGAGAACGGAATGATGTGAGCGAGCACCCACGCCACGTCGTGGATGAAGAGCGCTACCACGTTGCTGGGATGGATGATGGACAGTACTCCGATCAGGATGACGACCGGCCACGCGAATCCCAGTACGGCGCCGTATGAGCGGTGCAGCCACGTCGTGGCGGCGCATAGCATCGCGTACCAGGCCAGCGGAGCGGCGACGCCAATCGCGATCGCGCGCATGTTGATCCCGCTGAAATCGACGCGGGCCGACTCGAAGAGCAGCTGGCAGAGATAGAACGCCACGACGGTGATGAACGAGGCGGCGACGATGCCGGCCACGTCCGCTCCGATCGTGCCCAGCGCGAAGCGCACCCTCGAGATCGGCTTCGTCAGCGCGATCTCCAGATGGCCGTCGGCCTCGCGCGCGAAGGGTGCCGCCAGTATCGTCGCGACGATCACCGCCACGATATCGGCTAGGAACATGTAGTACAGCATCGGCACGGCGCCGTTGGTGTCGATCACGGTCGTGGTCATCGCCCCGCGCCGCGATTCCATGACGTGGATGCTCCCGATGTTTACGTGGTCGGCATCGCTGTGGGACGAGCTCGTCGGCTCGGTAATAACGATGTGCCTGCCCGCGTATCCGTGATCGTCGACGACGATGCGCGTGCGCTCCGAAGGATTGTCGAGGATCAGGCGCTTCGTCCCGTCCGGCAGCGTCACGCGCGTCTGGTGCGTCCCGCGCTCCATCGCGGCGTGCGCGACCCATGCCTCCGGCGACATGTAGCGCGAGAACGAGATGCGCAGAATCACCGCCAGCACGACCAAAATCGCCAAGACGATCGCAACGATCTTGAGCAAATTGCGGACCCGCAGCCATTCGGCGTAGTTCATGACGAGGTTTCCTTTGCCACGATGTCGGTTGTGGCCGTCGTGGGCGAGACGGCGTACAGGAAGATGTCTTCGAGATTGAGATCGAGCACGCGGACGCCCATCGCGCCGGCGTTAGCGAGCCGCTCGGCGATCTCGTCCGCGCCGCCGGTTACGAGGAGGCGGACGATCCGCTCGGTGCGATCGGCACGCGCCACGCGCGAATCGTTGGCGATTCCGTCGAGCGTGAAGCTGACGTCGGGGAAGATTCCCTCGACGATTTTGCGATCGGCCTTGAGGTCGTCGACCAGCCCTTGGAGGATGAGCCGCCCGCGGTCCATGACCGCGATGTGCTCCGCCGCACGCTCGACTTGGCCGATCTGGTGCGACGAAAAGATCACCGAGTTGCCCTTGGCCGCCTCGTTGATCATGAGACTCAGGACGTGCCGCTGATTGACCGGATCGAGACCGCCGGTCGGCTCGTCGAGCACCAGGATCTCCGCGTTGCGCGCGAACGCGAGCGCTACCATCACCGCCGTGCGCATTCCCTTGGAGAGGGCGCGCACGCGGCGGCGCCGGTCGATGTCGAACGTGGCCAACAGCTCGAATGCACGCTTGGGATCGAACGTCCGAAAGGCGCGCCGCGTCATCTCGACGTGTTCCTCGACCGTCATCCAGTCGTACAGAACGCTGCGCTCGGGTATGTAGGCAATGCGCTCGAACGTTTCCGGCACGAGCGGCTTTCCATCGTACAGAATTTCCCCGCTCGTCGGACGCGCCAGCCCGAGCATGCATTTAAACGTCGTGGTCTTGCCGGCGCCGTTGGGGCCGAGCAGACCGAAGACGCTCGCGCCGGGAATCTCGAGCGAGAAGCCGTCGACCGCGGAGATCCTGCCGTAAAGCTTTCGCAGGTTCGAAATCGTAATCGTGCTCATCTCTTCACTTCTCAAATGTCGGGAACCAGCGCTGCAGGGCCGCGTCGAAGAGCTTGCGCACGTCGTCGCGCGCCAACCCCACCGACTTCGCCTCGCGCAGCGCGACGTCGAGCGCGTCGCGGCCGATGTCGGCGGCCACCTTGGGCGACTCGGTCGCGCCGTTGGAGCGAACGAACGATCCTCGGCCCGGGGAAGTCTCGATGACTTGCTCGCGTTCCAACTCGCGGTACGCCCGCGCGACGGTGTTGGGGTTGACGGTGAGGTCGATCGCGAGCTGCTTGACCGTGGGGAGCTGCTCGCCCGTCTGCAAGATTCCGAGCGCGACGGATCGCTTTATTTGCTCGATGATCTGCAGGTAGATCGGCACGCCGCTGCGTGGATCGACCGTAAGAACGGCCGGCATCGCGCCGATCCTAGAACTTGGGTCCCCAGCCAGGGAACAGCCCGGCCGGCCTGCGGTCGGGGAGCCGAACCGGCGTGCGCGTCTCGCGAGCCGTCTCGGAGTCGAAGGAGAAAGTCGTGTGAGTCATCGTTGCGCCCCTTTCGCGGATCTAGTACCATCAAACTGTCGTACTAGTACACTAGTACAATAGCTCAATGCGATGACTGTTGTCAAGCGGCGTGGGGCGTGGATTCTTCGCCTAGGCGGGTTTCGTGAGGGCGAACATCCCGACCGCATTGCGCAGGCGGGCAAAGCGCGGGTCGTCGGCCATCTCGGCCGCCACGAACTCGCTGCGCGTCCGGCGCAGCAGGTCGACCGCCGCGCCGCGCCGGCCGACGGCCGCGTACGCCAATGCTAGGTCCTCGGGCGCGACGTCGCGCGGGTGGCTGTGGGCATACGCGAACTCCGCCCGGGCCTCCCCGAGGCGGTTGGCGTGGGCGTAGATCGGGGCGAGCAGCGCCGCGGCCTCGCCGCGGCAATCGGTGCATACCTCGGCGAGCCGCGTGAACGCCGCGGCGGCACGGGAGCTGTCCCCGAGCGCCTCGTAGGCGAGGCCGAGCGTCTCGAAGGCGGAGCCGCGTTGCGGCGAGAGGTCGAGCGTCTCGCGCTCGTATGCCACGGCGTCGCCGTAGCGCCGTTCGAGGTAGGCGGCCGTTCCGAGCCAGGAGGTCGTAGCGACCGACAGCGGGTCGAGTTGCGCGGCGCTATTGAGCTCGGCGTACGCGTCGGAAACGCGCCCTTTCTCGAGCAAGGCAACGCCGTACCACTCGTGCGCGGGTCCGCTCGTCGGATCGAGTGCGATCGCACGCCGCAGATCCTTGAACGCCTCGACGAGATTCGGCATCGCGCCGCTCTTCTTTTCGGTCGCGAGCATGCCGAGCACGGCGTAGGCTTCGCCGCTGTCGGGGTCGAGTACGAGCGCCTTGTTCGCGAAGGCTCGCGCTCGAGCGACGTAAACGTTGGCGGGTGCCGCGCCATAGCCGTAATCCGCCATCATGGCATCGGCAGATGCGAGTCCCGCGTACCCGCGCGAGTCATGGGGGTCGGTGTCGACGACCCGGGTGAAGTAATCGACGCTCTTTGCGATGCCGTCGCGCGTGCGCAGGTTCCAATAATAGCGGCCGATCTCGTAGAGGCGCGCGCCTTCGGCGGAGAGCCCGGAGCGCGCGCCGGCACCGCGCGGGATCGCGATCGCGAGCGTCGACGCAATCGCGAGAGCGATACCGAAGGCTGCGGCCGTCGCCCAGCCGCGATGCGCCGGACGCGTCGCCGCCGTCGGCGGAGAGGGAGCGTGCCCCGGCTGCGGCCGGGCTGCGTCGTCGCGGCGCCGCACCGGGGCGGCGAAACGGTAGCCGCGCCGCGGGATCGTTTCGATAGCCTCGACGTTCCAGCGGGATCGCAGCGTCTTGCGCAGGACGTAGATGTTCTGGGCGAGATTCGCCTCGTCGACGTAGCCTTCGGGCCAGATGCGAGCGAGCAGCGCGCCCTTCGCAAAGAGCTCGCCGGGATGCTCGACCAGTGCCAACAGCGTTTCGACAACCTTCGGTCCGATCGGAATCGGCTCGCCGCGTTCGAGCAACAGCAGACGCTCGGCGTCGAGCTCAAAAGGTCCGAAAAGGTAGAGGCTCATTGTAGCGCTCCTGCAGAGAACGTTTGATGCCCTTCTGAGCTATATACGCATACCACGCGCGAAAGTTTTCACACGTGACAGCTCGCTTGCTTATCTCGCGCGAGGGACGTCCGGCACGAACACGCGCAGCGCCCCGCGGAGAACCTCGAAACGAGCCGGCGTCGTTCCGGCCGGTTCCCCATCGGCCACGATGTGCCGCCGGCCTATGGTCGTGACGCTAAAGGCGGTCGAGCGTAGGGTTTGCACGTTTTCGGTTTCCCGCGAACGCCCCGAAAGCACCGTGCCGAGCAGCCCAAGTGCGCCGCCGACGCTGTCGATATCGACCGAATACAGATCGAGCCAGCCGTCGTCGATCGCGGCGTCCTCCACAGTGATGAACCCGCCGAAGTGATTGCTGTTGGCGATCGTCAGCTGAACCGTACGCAGCCGCACGCTCGTGCCGTCGTAAGAAACCGACGCGTGGAAAGGCCGCAGATACTTCACGGCGGAGAGCGCTCCGGCCAGCACCGCGAACAGTCCGAAGCGCTGCTTGTCGCGCGCCTTCTGCAGCCGCGTGAGGCGACTCGAAACGCCGACGCTGGCTTCGCTGGCGTAGTACGCGCCATTCACGCGTGCGACGTCGATCGTGCGCGTGCAACGTTGCGCGATGGTTGCGCATGCTTCCTCGACGCCGAAGGGAATCGCGAGCGTGCGCGCGAGGTCGTTGAACGTCCCCAACGGCACGAGCCCCATCGGAAGGCCGAATGCCAATGCGGTGCCGATCGCACGAGCGAACGTGCCGTCGCCCCCCGCGACGACGATCGCGTCGAGGCCTTCCGGACTCGACGCGCTCTCGGCCGCATCCACGCCGCGCAGGGCGAGCTGCCGCCGGACGTCGCGGCCGGACGTGCGGCCGTGCCGCGAATGCGGATTGACGACGAGGAGCACGCGCACGCGACGTTAGCGCCGGCGCCTCAGCAGGAGCCGGAGACAGATAAACGCGGAGCGCACCGCAACGATCGCGAGTAACAACGTGCCGAGGATCATCACGAGATAGCCGAAGTCGATGCCTGCCTGCGTCATCGAGTCGACATAACCCACGGCCTTCGCCGAGATGGTGAGGTTTTCGTAGACGCTGTGGAAGACCCACCATACGACGGCCGCGCCCGGTGCAGCCACCGCAACGATCGTCATGTGCCGCCTCAGTTCGTCGCGGTCCGTCATCGACGGCAGCTTCGCCGCCATCCCGCGACGAAACCCTCCGCCATGTCATCGCGCGCGCGGCCACCTCGACCGCACAACCCGCTCCCCGAGTCCCCGTACGAGGTTCTCGCGCTGTTCACGGGAGCGATGGCGGGCTCGTCGCTCTGGATCGTGTCCACCGGCGCGCTGATGCCGTTTTTCACGACCGCGCTGCACCTGGGGCAGGCGCAGCTCGGCTTGATCCTTTCGATTCAGCTCATCGGTTCCGTCGCAATGACGTCGGTCGCGGGGATCTTGACGGATCGCTTCGGCGACAAGGCGGTGGTGTTTTGGAGCGGGGTCGTCATGGGGTTCGCGCTGATCGGCGCCTCCCTCGTCGAAAACTACACGTGGCTCATCGGCTGGCTGCTCGTCTACGGGATCGGCTACGCCGCGGTCACGCCCGCCGGAAGCCATGCCATCATCTTCTTTTTTCGCAAGGCCGACCGCGGTCTCGCGATGGGCATTCGCCAGTGCGGCGTGCCGATCGCCGGTACGTTGGGCTCGATCCTGTTGCCTGCGATCGCGCTGCACTTCCAATACCGCGGCGCGCTCGCCGCAGCCGGCTTTCTCACGATCGTGGCGTGCTCGATCGCGTCGCTGCTCTACCGTCAGCCGCGCGAGCTTGCGGGCGAACGCATTACCGTGCGCGCGATGCTGATGGACATGCTGACGATCGCGCGCGAGCCGCGGCTGATCTTCCTCACGCTCACGTCGATGGTTTTGATGTGCGCACAGTTCGCGCTGATGGGCTTCTTCACGCTGACGCTGGTGCATCGCGCCGGATATTCCCTCACGGTCGCGGTCGGGCTGTTCACGCTCGCGCAAGCCGGAGCGATCGTCGGGAGGCTGTCGTGGGGCTGGGTCAGCGACCACTTTTTTGGCGCCAGTCGCGCCCTGCCGCTGGCGTTGGCGTGCGTGCTGATTGCCCTCATAGCGCTCGGCGTCGCGTCACTCGGCGCGACGACGCCGGTATGGGCGGCCGGAGCGGCGGCGCTCGCGCTGGGATTCACGGCGGAGGGGTGGCTCGGACTCGCCGTCATCGGCTTGGCCGAGATCGGAGGCGAGGAGCGCTGCGGCAGCGCGCTTGGCGTCGGGTTGACGTGGATCCTGCTCGCCGCCTTTATAACGCCGCTGGTGTTCGGCGCGCTGGTGCAAGTGCTGGGCTACCCGATTGTGTGGATCGGGCTCGCGGTGTTCGAGCTCGTCGGCGTCGCGCCGGCGCTGCTCGCCAGCCGCACGGTGAGCCGCGCGCTCGAGGCGCAACCGTCGTAGTAAACCGCTTTTACCGCCGCTTTCGTCTTTGTCCAGCACGAGCGGCGCTGCGCCGGGCCACGGCGTCGACAACGTCGGCGGTTTGTTGGATGAGTTCGCCCGCCGCCGTCACGGTTTCGCCGATATCGCGCGCGCGCACGGCGGTCGTGTGAGCGTTTGCGGCCGCTCGCCGGATGGTCCTTTTCGGGTTTGATGCGGCCTTGGCGACCGATTTCGCCGCCGACCCTGCGCGCGATTTTGCCTTCGCGCCGGCCTTGGCAACGGCCGACGCACCTTTTTTCGCAGCTTTCTTTGCGCGGGAGGCCGCGCTCGGCGATTTCTTAGCGCGTTTTGGCGAGGCTTTCTTCTTTGGCATGTCGCTCCTTTATACTCGCTCCAACGATTCCCGCGCACTCCGATGGTTAAACGCCTGGTTGATCCGCATAAACGTACAATGCGTTGGGTACGGCCGACACGTCAGTTTGAGGCGGTCTTTGCCGGCGCGATGACCGTTGTTTGCCTGAGCGCGCTTGTCGCGGCGCTCCTATGCGTTGTCATTGCGCCGTGGGCTGCCGTGCTCACGGTATCGGCCGCGTTGGCCTTTGCACGCTCTGTTTAGCATGGCTGGGCAAAAAGAAGATCCAGTCGACAGGACCGTTTCTTCCGGAGCAGACCATCGAGCATGTCAAAGGAGGTCTCGCGTGGGCTCGCGGGCGCCGAGAACAGCCGCTGCTCTAGCTGCGTCTCGGATCGTGCTTTTGGTAATCCTCGGCCGGTGCCGTTGCTCGGCCGAGGATTGACCCCTTAAATTAGACGTCGCCGCAGGAAACGTAATGCGCGAGGTTCGCGGCGCTCAGATGGACGTTGATTGCGTAGTGCGCTTTCTTGAGCTGCGCCAGGGTGAGATTGGGTATCGTCGTGACGGAGACGCCGCCGACGACGTTGTGGAGTGCTTTCCAGGGCGCCGGGTTGAGTTTCGCGCACGTGCCCTCGTGGATGTGGGCCGGCTCCGACGATCCGGCGGGCTGGTTTTTGACCTGCAGCTTGACGCGCAGCCCGGCGGAAGTGTCGTTTAAGAACGCCTGGCCGTTCTGTCCCGATCCGTTCTGCGCACCCAGATTGATCGTCATAGAGTGCGCGGAGACGGCGTTGGTGATGTGGTTCATTGTGTTCGTTCCCGCAAACGCTCCCTTCGATGAGAGCACCGCGATAATAATGCCGGCGACGCCTATCCGCATTTTCAAGCCAATCCTCCTATAGCGTGAGTCCGGGAAGCGAGATATCCCTTTGTTCCCCATCGAGTTTTGCGGTAAACCCGAGGATAATCTCGAACCATCTCACGCTTCGAGCACGTCGCAACGTCATCATATTGCTCTCCGCGGGAAAGCGGATCAATCAATCGCTTTGACGGAAGCAAAGTCATTGCTATGGATTTCCCTAATCGTCATTGGCTCGGTCTTGCTCGATGGCGCCCGTTTGTTACCTGCCCAGAAAGGGACTCGAACCCCCACGGTGTTGCATTTCCCAGCCGCGTTAACGCGGCCGGGGACCCGTGCGTTAAAATCCCGCTTCGCGGAGCCTGTGCTCCAGCGAGCGAGGCGAGTCGAAGCGCTCCGCTGTGGTGGCAACATCGTGGGGCTTAAACAGTGGTGCCCAGAAAGGGACTCGAACCCCCACGGTGTTGCCACCACTGGTACCTGAAACCAGCGCGTCTACCAATTCCGCCATCTGGGCACGGAGCAGAGCACAATTCGGGGCGGTCGGCGACGCCCCTTTGCTTCGCCGGAAACCCCGCCGCGCCGCGCGTGGTTGGAGTGACGGCAATGGTCCTCCCCCTGATCCAGATTGACGACGCGGCGGAGCTCGATCCGTATTCGCGCGCCGTCACCGCCGCGGCGGAGCGCGTGAGTCCCGCCGTCGTCAGCATCGAAACGCGCAGCCGTAGGCAGGGCGGAAACGGCAGCGGTTTCGTCTTCACTCCCGACGGCTTCGTGATTACCAACAGCCACGTGGTCCACGACGCGCATCGCATCGGCGTAGCGCTCCTCGACGGCCGCGAGCTCCCCGCTGCGCTGGTCGGCGACGATCCGCACTCCGATCTCGCCGTGCTGCGCGTCACCGCGCCCGATCTCGCCTACGCGACGCTGGGTAACTCAAGCGCGCTGCGCCCGGGCCAGCTGGTCTTGGCCGTAGGAAACCCCTACGGGCTGGCCTACACCGTGACGGCCGGGGTCGTTAGCGCGCTGGGACGCTCGCTGCGCTCGCAGTCGGGACGGCTGATGGACAACATCATTCAGACGGACGCGGCACTCAACCCCGGCAACTCGGGCGGGCCGCTCGTCAACGCGAACGGCGACGTCATCGGCGTCAACACCGCGGTGCTTCCCGGTCAGGGGTTGTGCTTCGCAATCGCGATCGACACGGCCAAACACGTCGCGGGCCTGCTGATGCGCGACGGCAAGGTCCGGCGCGGTTACCTCGGCATCGCCGGCCAGGACGTCGTGCTGGCGACTGCCGCCGCGCGCCGCCTGCAGCTCGACGACCGCCGGGCGATCGCGATCATCTCGATCGAGCCGGGGAGCCCTGCCCACACGGCCGGATTGAAGGCGGGCGACGTGCTGCTCGCACTGGAGGGCGAGCACCTTGCGGGGGTGGACGGCCTGCACAAGATCCTGACCAGCATCGATCTCAGCCGGCCGTACAAGATGGACATCGCGCGCAAGAGCGAACGCCTTTCGCGCATCGTCCTCCCGGTAGAGTCGCGCGATTAAGTGTCGAATCACCCCGGCCCATGATCCGCAGACTGCTGCCGATTCTCGGCATCACGTTCATCGACATCGTCGGCTTCAGCATGCTGATCCCGATGCTGCCGTACTTCGTGACGCACTTCGGCGCTTCGGCCTACGTCGTGGGTCTGCTCATGGCGACGTTCTCGTTCTGCCAGTTCGTCGCGGCGCCGCTGTGGGGCAACGTCTCCGACCGGATCGGCCGCAAGATGGTGCTGATCGTGAGCCAGATCGGCGCGACGATCGGGTGGGCGATGCTCGGCCTCGCGCCGGGCATCGCCGCAGCCATCGCGGTCGCGCCCATCGGCGTCGTTTTCGCCGCGCGCATCCTCGAGGGAATCTCGGGCGGAAACATCAGCATTACTCAGGCATACGTCGCGGACCTCGTCGCACCGCACGAGCGCGCGCGTGCGTTCGGGCTGATCGGAGCGATGTTCGCGGCCGGCATGGTCTTCGGCCCGTTCGGGGGCGGAGTTCTCTACGCGCACTATGGCTTCGCCACGCCGTTCTTGGTCGCGGCGGGGCTGCAACTCGTCACGCTGCTGCTCACGATCACGATGCTTCCCGAGTCGCACGCGCGCGATAAGGACGCGAAGCGCATCGGCGTTGGTGCGCTCTTGGATAGTTTCCGCAAGCCGCGGCTCGCACGACTCCTCGTGCAGAAGCTCGCGATCTCGCTCGCGCTGTACGGATGGTTCGCGGTGTTCGCCCTCTACCTCGCGCACCAGCTCGGCTTCAATCTCGCGCAGACCGACTATTTGTTCTCGATCTTCGCCGTCTTCAACGTCGTCATGAACGCCTTCGTCGTTGGGCGCGTCTCGGCGCGCCTGGGCGATCGCGTAATGTCGAACCTGGGGCTGGTCTTCCTTGTGGCCGGATTCGCACTGGTCCCGTTCGTCCACGATCTCGCGCTGCTCTCGGTGAATATGCTGCTCTTCGCGATCGGGATGGCGCTGACGAACACGGGAATCACCGCCTTGATCAGCAACGCCGCCTCGGATCGCGAGCAGGGAACGGTCCTCGGAGCGAGCTCGTCGCTCGACTCGCTCTCGGGAATCCTCGCGCCGCCGGTCTCCACCGGCGTGCTGAGCGCCTACGGGTCGCGCTATGCCGGAATGGAGTCGTTCACGCTGGCCGCCATCGCGCTGGCACTCGGCCTACGCAACGCGCGCGGAGAGCGCATCGCGGCGCGCGCGGACGAAGAGGCGGCTCTCAGACTACACTGCGACGTGGAGACCGCAAACATCACCCGCGGATAGGGCGACGAGCGTCCGAGTCGTGGCGATTAGAGCTTGACGACCCTTGCTACGCGGCAGTCTTCTTGCGGCGGCGCGTTGATGCCGGCTTCTCCGCGCCGGCTCCCCGACGCTTCTTGCTCTGCTCGAGACTCTGCGCCAAGACGTCCATGAGATTGACGACCTTGGCCCGCGCCGGCGCCTTCTTCGGCTTGGGAAGTTCCTTGCCGGCGGCGCGCGCCTCGATCATCGCGATCACTTGATCGTAGTAGTTATTCTTGAACTTCTCGGGCTCGAACTCGTCGACGCTCATCGTGTCGATCAGCATCCGCGCCATTTTCATCTCTTGCTCGGGCAGCTTCTCGCGGCCGGGCAGCTCGAGCGTGCCGGACTCGACGATCTCGTTCGCCCAGTGCATCAGCTCCAGTACGAGTGCGTGGTCGCTCGGCTTGACGGCGGCGATATACTCCTTCGTGCGAATGACGACGCGCGCGATCGCGACGCGATTGGTCGTTGCCAGCGCCTCTCGCAGCAGCGCATACGCATGACGCCCCTGTTTGGTCGGCTCGAGGTAGTACGGCTTGTCGAAGAACATCGGGTTGATCTTGTCGAGCTCGACGAACTCGACGATGTCAACCGACTGCGTCGCCTCGGGGTTGACGGCTTTGAAATCGTCGTCGGTGAGCACCACGTACTCGCCCTTTTCGTACTCGTAACCCTTGACTATCTCGTCCCACGGCACGGGCTTGCCGTCAACGCTGCAGATGCGCTCGTACTTGATGCGACCCTCATCTTTAGCGTGCAGCATGTTGAAGGAGAGGTCGTCCGACTTCACCGCCGTGAAGAGCTTGACCGGGATCGTAACGAGGCCGAAGTTTATCGCCCCTGACCAAATTGCGTGCGCCATAGTTGGATTATTCTACCCAAGGCGCATGCCGGCGTCTATCCCGGCTCCGACCAAAGTCGCTGGGCGTTCTTGATGGCTGCCTCGAGTCGCTGCTTCTTCCAGTGGGGCGCGCTCCACAAGTCGCCGTCACGCTCGAGACGCTTCGGCACCGTGCGGATGGTGTGCTTGGCGAACTCGTCCGCGGGTGCGGTTGGAGCGCGGCGGCGCGCAAACGCCTCGACCTCCCGCCAGTGCAGCGGCGTCGAGACCGGCGCGCCGTCGCGGGCGCGCACCGAGTAGGGCGCGACGATCGTCTTGCCCATGCCGACCTGAACGTAGTCGAGATAGACGGCCGTCTGCGGGCGTTTGGCGAGGCTCCGCTGCAGCGTGACGCTCTCCCCGTGCCGCTGCGCGGCCTGGCGCGCGACGATCTCCGCGAAGACCTTGGCCGTGTCGTAGGAATAGCCGGAGCGCAACGGCAGCACGACGTGCAACCCGTATCCGCCGGTCGTCTTCACGATCGGATTCAGGCCGATCTCCCCGAGCAGATCGCGAAGGCCCAGCGTCACCCCGGCCAGCGTGCGCAGCGCGCATTTCTCTCCCGGATCGAGATCGAAGATCACGAAATCCGGCTCGTCCAAGGCCGGAACGCGCGACGTCCAGACGTGCAGCACGATCGTGGCGAGGTTGGCCAGCAAAACGAGCGTCGGGAGATCGTTGCAGAGCACGAAGGTGATTTGGCCGCGCGAGCCGCTCGGCGTTGGAACCGTCACGCGCTCGACCCACTCCGGCACGCCGCGCGGGATCTGTTTTTCGAAGAACGTTTCGCCTTCGATGCCGTTCGGATAGCGCTGCAGCGTGAGCGGCCTGCCCTTTAGATGCGGAAGCGCGCAGGGCGCCACGCGCTCGTAATATGCGATCAGCTCGCCCTTGGTGTAGCCGTCGGCCGGCCACAATTCCTTGTCGAGGTTCGAGAGCGACAGCTCGCGCGACCCTACGCGGCGTTGGGTGCGCGGGGCCGCCACTACACGTGCTCCGGAAGCTCGGCGACGACTTCGCGCGCGCTCTTATCCGGCCGCAAACCGAGATACGCCGGCTGGCGCAGGTAGCCGTCGCGCGTCCATTCCGAAAAGCGCACCTCGACGACCAAATCGGGCGACGTCCAATGCGGTCGCGGGCGCACGTCGACGTCGTTGGCGAACGGCGAGGTCTTGCGCTCGATCTTGCCGAGCTTGGCCGATAACTCGCCCAGGAGCTGCGCGCTGAAACCCGTCCCGACCGATCCGACGTAGCGTAGCTTTCCCGCCTGGTACACGCCGAGCAGCAGCGCCCCGAATCCCTTGCGGCTGCCCTTCGGCTCGGTCCAGCCGCCGACGACGAACTCTTGCTCTTGGCCCGTCTTGATCTTCACCCAGTCGCGGCTACGCCGCTCCTGGTACTCCGACTCGCGTTTCTTGCCGATGATGCCTTCCAGCCCGCGCTTGCGCGCGTTCTCGAACAGCGCATTTCCGCGCTCGACGACGTGTTTGGAGTACAGCACCGGTCCGTCGTTGCGGATCAGTCGCTCCAGCCGCCCCTTGCGTTCCTCGAGCGGCTCCGATCGCAGATCCGTTCCGTCGGCGTACAGCAGGTCAAAAGCGACGTAAGTGAGCCCGGCGGGCTTCTTCTGCGACTCCTGCAATCGCTGGAAGGACGAGCGTCCGTTCGAGTCGAGGCTCACGATCTCGCCGTCGACCATGACGGGAAGACTAGCGAATGCGGTCGACAGGGCGCTCAGATCCGGAAAGCGCGCGAGCATATCGAGGCCATTGCGGGAGACGAGCGACAACTTTCCGTCGTCGATCGTGCACAGCGCGCGATAGCCGTCCCATTTGATCTCGAAGAGCCACTCCGGATCGTCGAACGGTTTATCCACTAGGGTAGCGAGCATGAGCGCCTTGGGATGCGGCAGCGGATCGCGCTTTGCGCTCGAGCGCCGGCGCGTGGCCGTCGCGTGGCGGGTCGTGGGCTTCGACTGCCACGTCGGCGCGCGCTTGTCCGCGGCGACGTCGGCGAGCGTCTTGCCGCTCTTGACCGACTCCGGATGCTTCGCGGGATCGTACTTTGCATCGGCATATTCGTCGCGATCTTTGAGCAGAAGCCAGGGCTCGCCGCTCTCGTTCTCGCGGGCCTTGATCTTCACGAGCGTGAACTCGCCGCGAAGCTTCTTGCCGTTCAGAACGAATTTGATCTTCCCGCCGGCGATCTCGACGGCCGGATCGTCGCCCTCCGCGAGTTTGTACGTACCGCGATCCCAGACGATGACGCTTCCCGCGCCGTACTGGCCGGTCGGGATGTTGCCCTCGAAGTCGCGATAATCGAGCGGATGATCTTCGACGTGCATAGCGAGGCGCCGGTCACCTGGAACCAGCGTCGGGCCCTTGGGAACCGCCCACGAGGCAAGCACGCCATCGGCCTCCAGGCGGAAGTCGTAATGCAGACGCGACGCACGGTGCATCTGCACGACGAAGCGCAGCCCCCCGACGCCGGCCGCGCGCGCGGCTTTACCCTTGCGACCGCTCGGCTCGGGGGTCTGTGAGAAGTCGCGTTTGCGGTGGTAGCGTTCGAGCGAACCCGGACGCGACGAGGTCTTTTTGGCCGCCATCGTCGTTGGCCTTCGACGGCTCAACGCGGTACTCTTAGAATCGCGATGATCTACAACGTCGCCGGACTGGCACTCGCGCTATGCGTCGCGGCGATCGCGTGGCGGCGCAGCCGCGGCGCCGGGGGATTCTACGATCGTGGCCTCTACGGCATGGAAGCGAGGACGCATCGCCGCTACGCGATCGCCAGCTTAGCGTTCGCCGCCTTCTTCGCGGCCACGTACATCGCCCGCGCAGCGGCGGCAGGCATAGTGGGCCTCGCGCTGTATGCGTTGGTGGCCGTGCTCTACGCCGCATCGTTTCTCCAGGGAGCCCCCGATCGGGATGAGTGAGTTTCGCTTCTCGCCGCGACCCAACCGCGCCGGCGAGATCGGCTGGATGCCGTGGGGTGAGGCTGCGTTCGAACGCGCCGCAGCGGAAGACAGACCAATTCTCCTCTCGATCTCGGCGGTATGGTGCCACTGGTGCCACGTGATGGACGAGACGTCGTATTCGGACCAGGGCGTCATCGATGCAATCAACCACGGTTACGTGCCGGTGCGGGTCGACAACGACCGCCGCCCGGACGTCAACGCGCGCTACAACATGGGCGGGTGGCCGACCACGGCCTTCTTGGCGCCGGACGGAACGACGCTGACCGGCGCGACGTATCTCCCCCCGGAGCAGATGCGCAGCGCGCTCGACCAGATCGCGAGCTTCTACGCCGAGCGCAAGGACGATATCGCGGCGCGCGCCTCGGAGGTGCGGGCGCGCCGTCCGCACCCCCTTGAGTCCGGCGCGGAGTTGAGCGACGGTCCGATCGCCGCGCTGATCGAGACGCTGCGCGGCGCATTCGACGAGGAGTACGGCGGATTCGGCGATGCGCCGAAGTTCCCGCAGCCCGACGTGCACGAGTTTCTGCTGGCCGAGTGGCGGCGCGGCGGAGGGCAGGATCTTCACGACATCGTCGCGCGCACGATGCTCGCCATGGCGCGCGGCGGCATGTACGATCACGTCGAAGGCGGCTTCTTCCGATATTCGACCACGCGCGACTGGAGCGTTCCTCACTTCGAGAAGATGGCCGAGGATCACGCCGGGCTGCTGCGCGTCTTCGCCGGACTCGTGACGTTCGCGCCGAACGACGCGTTTCGCGCGACGCTCGTCTCCGCGCTGGGCTACGTCCGAAGCGTGCTCCACGATCCACAGACGGGATTCTTCGCGGGCAGCCAGGACGCCGACGAGAGCTACTTCGCGTTGCCGCTCACGCAGCGCCGCGAACGAGCCGCACCGTATGTCGACCGCACGTCGTACACGAACTGGACGTGCGCGCTGGCGGGTGCGCTCTGCCTGTCGGCGCAGGCGCTGGACGACGACGCGCTCGCGGCATCCGCGCAGACGACGCTCGACAACGTCCACGATCGCCTGCTCGACGCGGACGGCCTCGCATATCACGTGCTGCAGCCCGGCGGCGAGCCCGAGGTGCGCGGGCTGCTCTCCGACCAGGTCGCCTATGCGCGAGCGCTGCTGGACGCGCACGAGACGACGGGAGAGCCGCGCTTTCTCGATCGCGCGCAATCGCTCTGCGACCGTGTGACCGACCGATTTGCGGCCGACGACGGCGGGTTTTACGACCGCCTCCCCACGGAGAACGCGCTGGGGCGGCTCGCGTTGAGCGATCGCCCGATTGGCGACAACGGCACGTTCGCCGAGGTGTTGCTGCGCCTGGCCGCGCTGACGGAGTCGTCGAATTATCGCGACCGCGCCGAATCGGTGTTGCGCGTCTACGCGCGCGACTTTGCGTCGGCGGGTCCCTTCGCGGCGACGTACGCACGCGCCCTGCGGAGATATCTCTCGCCGGAGGTCACCGTTCGCATCGCCGGCGCCCCCGTACAAACGCAGGCGTTTCGCGAAGCCGCGCTGCGGTTGCCGGCGCCCTTCGTGGCGATTCGAACGCAACCCGCCGATGACGGCGTCGCCGCGTACGTCTGCAAGGGTACGACGTGCGGGCCGCCCGCGCGCGACCCCGGCGCGCTGCGCGGCGCGTACGACGCGCTAGGTGCGGACGTAGCTTAACCAGTACCAGCAGCCCCATAGCCCCGCGGCGCACGAATACCCGATTAGAAGGCGGGCCCACAGGGCGATGCGTTCGCGCACCGCGAGCAGCATGAGCGCGACCAAGAACGGCTCGAAGTCGAGCGCGTGGCGCATGCCGAACTGAGCGTAGCCGTTGACGTAATACAGAAAATTCGGGCCGGCGATCAGCAGCGTCGCTGCCCACAACGCGATCACCCAACGCAGCGGCCTGCGCGCGAAGAACGCTACGACGAGCGCGGGCGACGTCCAGGTGAGCGCAACCCCGGAATATTCGGGGCGCAGTCCGGGAAATTCGGCAATCTGAGCCGGCGCCTGCACGAAGAACGACCAGAGCTGATACGGCAGATACTCGAAGCGAAACGGCGATCCGGTCGGCATCCCAGCCTGGTCCTGGTGATACCACGCCGCGTAACCGATGTCGTTCCACACGCCCCAGCGCGCGAAGTTGTAGGCAACCCAAAGCACCGCAACCCCGGCCAGAACGCTCGCGAACGATGCCATGCTTCGTCTTCCGTGCGCCCGCCAGAGTAAATACGCGTAGACCGGAAGGGCCAACGCCATCGAGAAGCGCGACTCGAACGCGCAGGCGGCGAAGAGCGCGACCAGCCAGCCGCGCCGCTTGCCCGCGAGTTCGACCAGCGCGAGCATCGTAAAGCAGACGGCGCTGACGTGCGCGAGGAACCACACGTCGCCGAGCATCCCGCACCACAAGAGATCCGTTCCGGCCAACAAAAACGCGCAAATCCACGCGATGCTCGTGCGCCGCACTTCCAACCGCTCGCCAAGCTCCCACGCGGCGCCGATCGCGATCCCGGTGAGGACGACCGCGAGGATCGTCTGATTCGTCTGCAACCCGAAGACCGCGACGAACGGCAGCAGCAGCAGCGCCGGCAGCGGCGCCTCGATCACGTAGTACCGTCCCGCGTACGGCAGCGCGTCGATATACGCGCCGGGCCAATCGATCCAGGCGTGTCCGTACCGCAGCGCGTCGGCCAGAAGAACGAAATTGTTGTATGGGGTCGGATGGAATCGCGAGATCAAGGCCGTCACGACGAACGCGACGAGGCCGGCAAGATATGCGGGCTTGATCCGCGCCGTCACATCGATGGCGCGGTTGCGTGCGGAAGCGGCTCCGGCGGCTGGAAGGTCGAGGGCGGCAGGCTGGACGGAAACCGGTAGTCGCTCCACGTGATCAGCTCGCGCGCCGGCTTGCCCTTTACGCGCGCTTGCGCAAGCGCCGCGACCGGCATCCAGTACTTGCCGAACGGTGCGAACTCGATGTTGCCGGCGCCCTGCGCGTCGTCTCCGCTCGTGTGGAAATGCACCGCGCGCGGAAGGAAGTTCTGGCCGTCGATCGTGATTCGATCGATCCACGCGCCGGACGGCCGGCTCAGCGGAGTGGCCTCGTAGACGTAGTCGAGGTGGCGGCCGTCGCGCGTCGTGCCGAGAAACAGCAGCTGGTACGCCTCGGGACGCGGTGCGAACCGGCTAACGGCATAGCGATCCGGGCGGTGCGAGAAGCGCACTACCTTGCGGCGGAGCGTCATGCCGTCGACCCACACGGTCTCGTCGCGCACTGACGTCCCGCTGCGATAGACGCGATGGCGCTGCTCGATGTTGCTTGGCCCAACCTGCGAGACCGTGTACGAATACACGACCACCTTCGGCGTCGCGACCTTTGCAACGGCCAGCACGTAGCGTTGCAGAACGTACTGCGAGTCGAACTGTGCCGGAGCGGCAGCGATCGAAAAGACGAGCGCGAGAACGGCGACGCGTCGCGTCATGCGAAGAGGGCGTCGCGAATCGCGCTCAGCGCGGCGTCCGCGCCGCCTGCGTCGGTTCCGCCGCCCTGCGCTTGCGCGGCCTGGCCGCCGCCCTTCCCGGCGATGAGCGGCGCCGCGAGCTTGACCAGATTACCGGCGTGTACGCCCGCCTTGACGAGATCGTCGCTGGCGCTGACGAGAAGGCTGACGCGCCCGTTGTCGACCCCGGCCAACGCCACGACGCCGCTGCGCAGCCGCGCGCGAATCGCGTTGCCGAGGTGACGCAGCGCCTCGCCGTCGGCCTCTTGTAGGACGGCGCCGACGAACGCGCGATCGCCGCTGCGCTGAGCATTTTCGACGTACGACTGCGCCTCGGAGGCGGCGAGCCTGGCGCGCAGCTGCCCGAGCGCGGTCTGCGAGTCCTTGACTTCGCGCTGCATCTTCTCGACGCGCTCGCTCAGTTCGTCCGGCGCCGAGGCCAGCGAGGACGCGAGCGTCCCGATTAGGTCGGATTGCTTGGCGACGTACGCTTCCGCCGCCTCCGACACGCACGATTCGATGCGCCGTATACCGCTGCCGATCGAAAACTCGGAGAGGATCACGAACATGCCGAGCTCACCGGTCGTGTGCGAGTGCGTGCCCCCGCAGAATTCGATGGACGGACCGGCCTGCACGACACGGATCAGGTCGCCGTACTTCTCGCCGGCCATCCAGATCGCGCCGGTCTTCTTCGCCTCCTCGAGCGGAAGCACGCGCGTGACGAGATGCGAGTCGTCGCGGATCATCTCGTTGACCCGATGCGCCACGCCGCGCTTCTGCTCGGGCGTCAGCGCGCCGCCCGGCCAGCGAAAGTCGAAGCGCATCCGATCGATCCCAACCCATGAACCGGCCTGATTGACCTCTTCGCCGAGCACGTCTTTGAGCGCACGCTGCAGCAAATGCGCCGACGTGTGATGGCGCCGAATCTCGCGGCGCCAACGTTCGGAGACGCTCGTGCGCACGCGCTCGCCGACCGCTATCTCCCCTGCGAGCATAACGCCGTGGTGTGCGATGGCGTCGCCCATGTACTGCGTGTCGCGCACCTCGAAGCGCGCCGGCGCCGTACCTTCCGACGTAATCGTCCCGCGGTCGCCGATCTGGCCGCCGCGCTCGGCATAAAACGACGTGCGGCTCAGGATCAGGGTGCCTTCCTCTTGCGCGCTGAGCGACCGCGCCGTCGTGCCGCCGCGCAGCAGCGCCACGACCTCTCCCTCGGACTCCAAGCCCAGGTCGTAGCCGGTGAACTCACTGCGCATCGCGGGCAGATCCGAGAGCGCGACGACGTCGCGTTTAACCGACGCGTCACGGCGCGCGCGCTCGCGCTGTTCCGCCATGAGCCGATCGAAGCCGACCGTGTCGACGGCGGTCCCGCGCTCGCCGGCGATCTCGCGCGTGAGCTCCACTGGAAACCCGTACGTATCGTGCAGCGTGAAGGCTTCTTCGCCGCCGATCGTGTGCCCGGGTCGCGCAAGCGCCTCGTCGATGATGCGATCGAGCATCGCCATGCCGCGCTCGAGCGTCCGATCGAAGGTCTGCTCCTCCAATCGAAGCGCGGCCGCGATGCGCGGCGCGCTCTCACGCAGCTCCGGATAACCCGGCTCGAGCGAACGAACGACCGCCGGCA
The DNA here is from genome assembly GCA_963723485.1 of Vulcanimicrobiota bacterium. Taxonomy (GTDB): domain Bacteria; phylum Vulcanimicrobiota; class Vulcanimicrobiia; order Vulcanimicrobiales; family Vulcanimicrobiaceae; genus Cybelea. The sequence continues at coordinate 496,788 of CAVRQS010000004.1, forward strand.
CGAGACCGGCGAGAAAGCCGTCGGGATACCCGAGCAGCCTGCCGTTGCGAATCGCGCGACGGATCAAAAAACGCAATACGAAGCCGCGCTCGGCGTTGGACGGATAGATGCCGTCGTTGATCAGGAACGTCGCCGCGCGCAGATGGTCTGCGATGATGTTGCGACGCGCCTGCTGCTCCTGCTCGGACAACGACGTGCGTCCGACCGGCGGCTGCGCGGCGACGAGATCGGCGAACAGATCGGTCTCATACATGGACGCGACGCCGTTGCAGACGGCGAGCATACGTTCGAGACCCGCGCCGGTGTCGATGGCCTTGCGTGGAAGCTCCGTCAACCGGCCGTCGGCGCCGCGATTGTACTGCTGAAAGACGATGTTCCAGACCTCGACGTAGCGATTTCCGAGGTTCGGACCCGTATCGTCCGGTCCGCTCGCGTACTCCACGCCCGTGTCGTAAAAGATCTCGGTGCACGGACCGCACGGCCCCGTCGCGCCCATCGTCCAGAAGTTCTCCTCGTCGAAGGGCGTCACGCGCGACGGCTCCAAACCGATCCGATCGACCCAAATTCGCTCGGTTTCGTCGTCGCCCGCGTGCACCGTTACGTACAAGCGCCGCGGATCGAGTCGCAGGACCTGCGTCATGAACTCCCACGCCCATGCGATCGCCTCGCGCTTGTAGTAGTCGCCGAAGCTGAAGTTGCCGAGCATCTCGAGGAACGTGCCGTGGCGGCCGGTCCGGCCGACGCTCTCGATGTCGCTCTTCGCGCCCGCGACCCGCAGGCAGCGCTGCACCGTGACCGCGCGCGGCGCCGGCGGCGACTGTTCGCCGAGAAAGACCGGCACAAACTGCTCCATTCCGGCGATCGTAAAGAGCGTCGTCGACATTTCGTGCGGAACGAGCGTCGCCGGCGGAAGCAGCTTGTGTTGCTTTCCGACGAAGAAATCTATCCAAGCCTGCCTGAGTTCTTGGCTCTTCATCCGGTCCGTGCGTTCGACGTTATTCCCGCACCCATCCCCTTTCGCGCCGTTCGAGGGCGAGAGAAGCAGCACGAAGGTCGGCCCGCGCGACGTGATGCTGAGGAAGCTCCGACCGACGAGCCCTTCGACTCGCTGCGCTCGCTCAGCGACAGGCTCCGCGTGGAGCTCGGGAGCGAGGAGGCGGAGCAGCAGGCGCCCTTCGATTCGCTGTCGCTCACTGGAGGACAGCTCCGCCCGGATGGCGGAGCGACGAACCCTACTCCGCCAGAACGGCGCGAAGTTTCTCCAGAGCTTTAGCTTGCAAGCGGGAGACGTGCATTTGCGACACGTTGAGACGCTTGGCGATCTCGGTTTGCGAGACGGATTCGTAGAAGCGCAGATAGATGATGACGCGCTCGCGTCCGGTGAGCACGCGAAACGCGCGCTCGAGGTTGGCGCGGTCCTCGAGCAGCTCGAGTCCGGCGTCGGAGACGCCGACGGTGTCGGCGAGCGTCTGCGATTTCTTGTCGGCCTCACCGGAGACTTCGCTGTCCAGCGACAACAGGTTGTAGGCCTGACCGAGTTCCTGCGCTTCGAGGATCTCGTCTTCGGCGGCACTTAGGTGCGCGGCCAATTCGGCCACCGTGGGGCTGCGGCCCAGCTCGATCGCCAGCTTGTCGCTCGCGCGATTGACGGCGAGATTGAGCTCCTGCAGGCGCCGCGGAACCTTGACGGCCCAGCCCTTATCGCGGAAGTAGCGTTTGATCTCGCCGACGATCGTCGGGGTGGCATACGTCGTGAACTCGACGCCGCGTTCCAGGTCGAAGCGATCGATGGCCTTCAGCAGTCCGACCGTGCCGACTTGCACCAAGTCGTCGAGCGGCTCGCCGCGATTCGCGAACCGGACCGCCAGGAATCGCACCAAGTTGAGGTGCACGACGATCAGCTCGTCGCGCAGGCGCTCGTACTCGCGGCGGTCGGTGGATTCCGGCCGTTCGGAACTCCGCTGGCGAGCGCGGATGAACTTCGCAAAAAGCGCACGCGTCCGCTCGCGGTCGGGGCGTGCTTCGTCCCGTTCGGTCACCAGACTAGTGGGTCACTAGCGTGCGGCCAACCTCTTCACCATCAGCAAATCGGTCCCCAGTTGCGGGTGTACGTCGTAGCTCACCTCGTCCATCAGGGTCCGAATGAGAAAGACGCCGAGTCCGGCGATGCGAGCCTCGTCGAAATCCATGCGCGGGCCGTCGTTCGCTTCGACGCCGTGCCGGCCGCTGTCGTGCACGCGCACCCGTAGGGAGTCGGACAGGGCCTCACAGGCCAGCTGGATGAATTCGCCGTGACCCTCGTGTTGGATCACCGCAGTGCATGCCTCGGCTACGGCCAGTTTCACGTCCTCGATCTCTTCGATCGAGAAGCTGAGACGATTCGCGACCGTGGCTGCGGCCAAACGCGCGAGCGCGACCCATTCGGGCCGCGCCGGAATCCGCAGCTCGACCAGCTCCGGAATCGCATGCTGGACGGGCTGATTCATACGAGGGCCTTCATCGCCGAATCCTCGCCGTCGAAGATGCCGAAGATCTTGACCAGTCCGGTGATGTCGAAAATTTTCTTGATCTGAGGGTTGGTGCAGACGAGATTTACCGATCCACCGTGTTCGCGGACGCGCTTGAGACCGCCGATCAAGACGCCCAGGCCGGTCGAATCGATATATCGCACCTTCTCGAGGTTGATGATCAGGTGGTACACGCCGCGGTCGATGAGGTCGCCTATCGCATCCTTGACCTTCGGTGACGTGTAGACGTCGATCTCGCCGCTCAAGTCGACGATGTAACAATCACCCGGCGCTTCGCGTACGTTCACCTTGATGTCCAATTTGCTATTCCTCGGCTTTCCGCTGGAGCTCGTCGCGGGTCTGCTCCGCCGTCGAACGGCCTTCGGCGACGGCGGCGTCGATATTGGCTCGTGCGCTCTCGACGACTTGCCGTCCTCGCTCGTAGAGCTCTGACACGCTGGACTGCCATTGCGACGTGACATCCCCAACCTTTCCTCTCAGATCGTCTGTCGCGCCCATTGCAAAGTCGCTGGCCTCACGCGCCTTGCCGGCGAGGCGATCGCGAGTCTCCTCCTGCGCAAGCAGCACCGCCGCGGCGCCGCCGACGACGGCCCCGATAAGAAAACCGGCGAAGAATCCTCCGCCTCCGCCACTGTCCTTACCCATGCTAACTACTCCCTAGCTTCTAGAATCTTTTCCCGTAAGTAATCGTCGTAAACCGGCGGTTACGCCGCCGAGCGTCGCGCCGACGTTGACGATGGCCGGCACGACCGCGCTCTTCGTCAGATCGGCCGTCCGCGATAGCGTGCCGGCCGTGTCCTCCAAAGACTTGCTCACGCCGTCGACGTGCGCGAGCGTGCTGCGGACTGGCGTACTGACGCTTTCCAGTTGTCGATCGACCCCGTCGAGCGTCGCCTGCAGCCGGCGCAGCGTCTTCGCCAGTGCCAGCATCCCGATCAGGACGCCGACGCCTACCAACAGGGCACCCACTCCGGCGCATACGTCGAGAATCAGGCTGCCATACTCGGTACTGCTCAAGCTTCTGCCTCCAGCCGCGCGCGGTTCGTCTGTCTCTACCCATTCCCCCGCAGGCGGTCGATCAACCCCGGGAGGAGCGAGATGGTCCGCTCGACTTCCTCGGGCGTCGTTCCGGACCCCAGCGAGAAGCGGATCGCCCCGCGGGTCCACTCGGCGTCGAGGCCGAGCGCGCCGAGAACGTGGCTTGGTTCGAGCACGCCGGAGGTGCAGGCGCTGCCCGCCGAGACGGCGACCCCGGCGAGATCCAGCGCGACCAACAGCGCATCGGAGTCGACGCCCGCGAAGCTCACGTTGGCGATGTTGGGCGATCTCGGCGCGGCCGCGCCGTTGACGCGGACGCCGTCTAAGGCCGAGCGGATGCCCTCTTCGAGGCGGTCGCGCAGCACGGCGATCCGCGGGCTCTTCTGCGGGCGCTCGTCGGCGGCCAGCTCGAGGGCCGCGGCCAGGCCGGCAGCCCCCGCGACGTTCTCCGTGCCCGCGCGGCGGCCCGACTCCTGACCTCCGCCGTGGACGAGCGGCATCAGCCCGATACCCTCGCGCACGTACAGCACGCCGATGCCCTTGGGCCCGCCGAACTTATGCGCCGACAGCGAGAGCATGTCCACGCCCAGCTCGGACACGTCGATCGGCAGCCAACTGGGAGCCTGAATTGCATCGCAATGGAAGAGGACGCCGCGTTGGCGCGCGATGCGCGCGAGATCCGAAATGCGCTGTACGCTGCCGATCTCGTTGTTTACGTACATGATGGAGGCGAGCACGGTGTCGGAGCGCAACGCATGCGCGAACGCCGTGGGATGCAGCGTGCCGTCGGACTCGACGGGCAGCAGCGTCGTATCGAAACCCTCGCTTTTTAGTTGCTCCAGGGCCGCAAGCACCGCGTGATGCTCGATCGCGCTCGCCAGCACGTGCGCGGGCCCGCGCGACGCCCGAGCGGCTCCTAGGATTGCCTGATTGTCGGCCTCGGTTCCGCCGCCGGTAAAGATGATCTCGCCGCGCTTGGCGCCGAGCACGGCGGCAACCCGGTCGCGCGCATCGTCCAATACGGCGCGCGCCCCGCGCCCCTCGGCGTGAAGAGAACTTGGGTTAAATCCGCTCTCAGCGAATACTCTGCGCATCGCCGCGTCGACCTCCGAACGCAATGGCGTCGTGGCCGCATTGTCCAGATAAATTCGCTCCGAGTTCACAGGTCGCTCACAGTAAGCCGCTATATTATCGGTTCGTGCGAAGCTCCAACGCACACTCCGAGAAGTAGCAACGGGAAACTGGCGGTCCGAGAATCACTCGGACCGCCATTTTTTTGCCGGGCGATAATAACGGCGCTCGCTCAGGTTCTCGGGCAGGTTTAACTGCTTAACGTCGTAGTCGTCGTGCGCGTAATGGTAGCCTTCTCCATACCCCAGCTCCCGCATGAGGCCGGTCGGCGCGTTGCGCAGGTGCAGCGGCACGGGTTCGTTGCGGGTCTCCCGCACGTCGGCCATCGCCGCGGCAAACGACGCGCCGACGCTATTGCTCTTCGGCGCCGTCGCGAGGTACAGCGTCGCATGCGCTAGCGGAAAAAAGCCCTCCGGCATGCCGACGAAGTGCACGGCTTGCTGCGCGGCGATCGCGATGCTCAGCCCGTTCGAATCGGCGAGCCCGACGTCTTCGGATGCGAGGATGACGAGCCGCCGCGCGATGAAGAGCGGGTCCTCCCCGCCGTCGATCATTCGCGCGAGCCAGTAGAGCGCGGCGTCCGGGTCGCTCGCGCGAACGGACTTGATGAACGCACTGATCGTGTCGTAGTGCATCTCGCCGGACTTGTCGTACGCGGTGCCGCGCCGCTGCATCGCCTCGCGCACGAGCGCGGCGTCGATCGCGCGAGCCCCGTCGCGCTGCGTCGCCGAGGCCGCGGCAAACTCCAGCGCATTGAGCGCCGTGCGGGCGTCGCCGTTGGCGAGACCCACGAGGACGCGACGCGCCTCGTCGTCGAGCGCAACCTGCTCCGTGCCTAATCCGCGTTCGCGATCCGTCAGCGCCCGGTCCACGATCGTTCCGATCTCTGCGTCCGAGAGCTGATGCAGGACGAACACGCGCGCTCGCGACAGCAGCGCCGAATTCACCTCGAACGACGGATTCTCGGTCGTCGCGCCGATGAAGACGACGGTTCCGTCCTCGACGTAGGGCAGAATCGCGTCCTGTTGCGCCTTATTGAACCGATGTATTTCGTCGATGAAGAGCACGGTGCGCTTGCCGGAGCGTTCGCGCGTCCTCGCTTCGTTGACGACGCGGCGAAGATCCGCGACGCCGGCGCTGACCGCCGACATGCGCTCGAAGTAGGCGCCGGTCGAGCGTGCGACGATCTCCGCGAGTGTCGTCTTCCCCGTGCCGGGCGGGCCCCACAGGATCATCGACGGCACCGCGTCGCGCTCGATCGCGGCGCGCAGCACGCGCCCTGGCGCCATGAGGTCTTCTTGTCCGACGAACTCCTTGGGAGTGCGCGGCCGCATCCGCGCCGCGAGCGGGATCTCGCGGCGGGCAAACTCGAACGGCAGATCGCCGCCGGCGCGGGCTATCGGCACCTCAAGGCTGCGCGCTGGGAGAACCGACGGGGTGCATCAAGCCGTTCTTCGGAATCTTCAACGGCTTAGGCGTCGCGATCCCGCGGTGGAGCTCGCCGGGGAACTGCATAGTGACGTCGCCCTCCGCATGCGCGATCCCCGTCTCGGTGTTGTAGAGCACTCTGCGGGCGGTCATGCTGCGGGTGCCCTGCGTAATGTGCACCGCGCCCTCGAGCAGCAGGCTGTGCGCCGCATCGTCGAGCGTTCCGGTATCGGCATCGACGACCGTGTCTTCCTGCACGTAATGGACGTTCCCGATCGCTTTGTACACCTTCGCGGCTCCGTCGATCTGGGCCTGATCCGCCGTGAGCGTCGAGGGTCCTGCGGAGCGCGACGGCGCGCCGCCTTCCAGGCTGCTGACGCCGTTGCCCTGCGAGTCGTGCATCACGACGTGGCCGTTGAGATACAACGTCTTCCGCTTGTAGTTGCCGTTGGCACGATCGGCCGACACGTCTCCGCCCACGCGCGTCATCACGATCTTCGCGGGCGTGCTGAAATCGCCGTTCTTGAAGTTCGCGTCGATCGAGCTGGCGTGAACCGTCCAGACGCCGAGGTCGAACGCGGCTTGGCTTCCGGGTGCGGACGCCGCGGGTGACGGGAGCCGCGCGCGCCCGCGCGCGCCCGATGCCGGCGAATGCGGCGATGCGGACGGGCGCGGCGACGCGGACGGGCGGGGCGACGCGGCGAGCGCCAAGGGCGTGAGGAGCGCGAGGGCGCCTGCGAGCGCGTGGGTGAATCGGATCATACGAGTTTGCGTACCTTTATCGTCGGGCGTTCGATCGGTCCGAACAACTCCGTCAGGCGCTGCTCGGAAACCGCGCCTTCCCGCAGTAGACGCGCGTGCGCACCGGAGAGATCGACGATGGATGATTCGCTGTCGTACCGTGTCGGTCCATGCTCGACGAGGAGATCCGCCGGCGGCAGCATCGAGCGGTCCGCGCCGCCGCGATAGCGCATCCCGCCCGGCGGGTTCGCCGTCGTTCCGGCGATCGGACCGCAGCGCTCGAGCACGGCGCGCGCAAACTCGTCGTCGGGGACGCGAAAGGCGAGCGTGTGCAAGCCTGCGGCCAGCTCGTCGCTGATGAACGCCGGCTTGCGTATCAAAACGATCACCGGTGCCGGAAGCAGCCGTTTGGCCGCGACGACCGCAAGCGCGTTGTCTCCAGCGTACTCCAAGAATTCCACCGGCGTCGCGACGTGCAGCGTCAGCGGCCGGTTATCCGGACGACCCTTTGCGGCATAGACGCGATCGATGGCGTCGTAGTCGTAGGGATCGCAACCGATAAAATAGCTCGTGTCGTTCGGCAAGATGACGCTGCCGCCCGAAAGGGCGACGCGGACGACCGCCTCGGCGACATCTTCGACGCTCGCCGCAGCAGCGTTGATTACCTTGCCATCAAACACGCAGCCGCGCGCCGGTTCCGATCGCCACGCACGAGAGCGGATCGTCGGCGACGATCGCCGGAACGCCCGTCACCTCCGACAGCAGTTTCTCGAGCCCGCGCAGGAGCGCGCCGCCACCCGTCAAGATGATGCCGCGATCGATGATGTCGGCCGAAAGTTCCGGCGGCGTTTTTTCCAGGACCGCCTTGACCGCCTCGACGATCGCCCCGACCGGCTCGGAGAGCGCCTCCCGTATCTCTTCGCTCGTGATCTTCACGGACTTTGGCAGGCCGTTGATGAGATCTCGCCCGCGAATCTCCATGGCGAGCTCCTGCTCCAGCTTATATGCAGAGCCGATCTTCATCTTGATCTCTTCTGCAGTACGCTCGCCGATCATCAGATTGTAGACGCGCCGGATATAGCGCACGATCGCCTCGTCCATCTTGTTTCCGGCGACGCGAAGCGACTGCGAAACGACGATGCCTCCCAGCGAAATGACGGCGACGTCGGTCGTGCCGCCGCCGATGTCCACGACCATACTCCCGGATGGACCGCCTATCGGAAGGCCGGCCCCGATCGCAGCGGCCATCGGTTCCTCGATGATACCGACCTCGCGCGCGCCCGCGAGCTTGGCGGCGTCCTTGACCGCGCGCTCTTCGACCGACGTAATCTCCGCGGGAACGCAGATCGTTACGTGCGGCTTCGGCTTGACGATCGACGACCACCACGAGCGGTCCTTCATCACTTTTTTGATGAAGTACGAAAGCATCGCTTCGGTGACTTCGAAGTCCGCGATCACGCCGTCGCGCAGCGGACGGATCGCCTGAATGTGCGCGGGCGTCTTGCCGAGCATCTGGCGCGCCTCTTCGCCGACGGCCAATACGCGCCCGGTATTCATGTCTTTGGCGACGACGGAAGGCTCGCGCAGAACGATGCCCTTCCCCTTGACGTGAACGAGCACGTTCGCCGTGCCGAGGTCGATCCCGATATCCAAAGCGACTCCTAGTTCGAAAGTTGAGTTATCCCGTCGCCGAAACGCGCGGGTATTCGCTCGTTTCAAAGAATCCGCTCGGCTCGACCAGCGGCGTGACGCCGCTGCTGCGCTGCACCTGGCCCCCGAGCTCCGAGAGCAGCTCCTCCAGGCGTTCGTAGCCGCGGTCCACATATTCCAAGCCGATGATTTCCGTCTCGCCCGCCGCGGCCAGACCGGCCACCACGAGCCCCGCGCCGGCGCGAATGTCGGGCGCCTCCACGGGTGCGCCGGAAAGCCGTTTGGGACCTTTGATGACCGCCGCGTTGCTCTCCATCGTTACCTTGACGTCGGCGCCCATGCGAGCGAGCTCGTTAACGTACGAGAAGCGAGCGTTGAAGATCGACTCTTCGACAACGCTCGTACCCGGACAGGTGCACAGGAAGCCGACCATCTGCGGCTGCAGGTCGGTGGGAAAACCGGGATAGGGTGCCGTCAGGATGTCGGTGCCGCCGGTGATGCCGCCGGCCTTCACCCGGATCCAGTCGTTTCCGGTCATCGTGACGACGCCACACTCCACGAGCTTGTCGAGCAGCGCGCCGAGGTGTTCGGGGCGGCAGTTCGTCACGGTGACGTCGCCGCGCGTAACCGCGCCGGCGACGAGCAGCGTCCCGGCGACGATGCGATCGGGGATGATCTCGTATTCGACACCGTGCAGCTCGGGCACGCCCTCGATGGCGATCGTGTCGGTGCCTTGGCCTTTGATCTTCGCTCCCATCGCGACGAGGAAATTTGCCAGGTCGACGACCTCGGGCTCCATCGCGACGTTTTTCAAGGTCGTCGTACCGTCGGCGAGTACGGCGGCCAGCATCGCGTTCTTCGTCGCACCGACGCTAGGCATGCGAAACTCGATCGCGGCGCCCCGCAGACGCGCGCTGCCGGAGTGTGCGATGAGATAGCCGTGTGCGTTGTGGACGTCGCATCCGAGCGCGACGAACGCCTGCTCGTGCATGTCGGTCGCTCGCGTGCCCAGGACGCATCCCCCCGGCAGGGGGACCTCGGCGCGCCCGAATCGCCCGAGCAGCGCGCCGACGACGTCGAAGGATGCCGCCAGCTTGCGCACGAGCGCATAGGGGGCGCGATACGACGCGACGTTGCTCGCATCGATCGTCACCGTGTTGTCGCCCTCGTAGCGCATGCGCGCTCCCAGCGCCTCGAGCAGCGACCACATCACCGAGACGTCGGTGATGCGCGGAATCCGGCGCAGCGTGACGGTGCCTTTCGCGAGCAGCGAGGCCGCCATGATCGGCAACGCGGCGTTCTTCGAGCCGTGCGTCGCGACCGAGCCTTCTAAACGCGCGCCGCCCCTGATCCGGAGCGTTGTCTCAAGACGATCGAGCACGCTGATTTACGTTCGCGTAGCCTCGAGGCTCGCCTACCGGTGGCCGGTGAGCCGCAGCTTCGCGTTGGCGAACTCGATCGCTGCCTGTTCGCGCGCGTAGAGCTCCCGATCGTCCCCTACGGCCTTCTGGCGCTCAGTCGCCGCCTGCAGCTCATCGCGAGCCTCGCCTACGTCCACCTCTTCGAACCGGACGGCCTGATCGACCAAAATCGTGACGCCGTCGGGAAGCGCCTGCATGAATCCGTCGCCGGTCGCGAGCTCCAGTCGTGACGCAGCGCCGTCCGCCCGCACGTTCGCGCGCAGCACGCCGGGCTTCAGCGCGGCGAGAAACGGCGCGTGCCGGGGGAGGATGCCCTCCTCGCCTTCCGTCGTCACCGCGATCACGAGCTCCGCGTCGCCCTCGAAGACGATCTGCGTCGGCGTGATCAGCTTGAACGGAATCGTGCTAGCCATGCGCCATCCGCTGCGCGTTCTCTTTGACCTCTTCGATCGTGCCGGCGTAGAAGAACGCGCCCTCCGGCAAGTCGTCGACCTTGCCCTCGAGGATCTCCTTGAACGAAGCGATCGTCTCGGGAAGCTTCACGTACTTGCCCGGCCGCCCCGTGAACTGCTCGGCCACGAAGAACGGCTGCGAGAAGAACCGCTGGATGCGACGCGCGCGGGCGACGGTCACTTTATCTTCCTCGGAGAGCTCTTCGACTCCGAGGATCGCGATGATGTCCTGGAGATCGCGATAGCGCTGCAGCACCTCCTGCACGCCGCGCGCGACTTCATAGTGCTCTTCGCCGACGATCTGCGGATCGAGAATGCGCGACGTCGACGCCAGCGGATCGACCGCGGGATAAATTCCGAGCTCGGAGATCGGACGAGAGAGCGCCGTCGTTGCATCGAGATGCGCGAACGTCGTGGCGACGGCGGGATCGGTGTAGTCGTCGGCGGGCACGTAGACGGCCTGCACCGATGTGATCGAGCCCTTGCGCGTGGACGTGATCCGCTCCTCCAGCACGCCCATGTCCGTGCCGAGCGTCGGCTGGTATCCGACGGCGGACGGCATGCGTCCCATGAGCGCCGAGACTTCGGATCCGGCCTGCATGTAGCGGAAGATGTTGTCGATGAACAGCAACACGTCCGCGCCCAGCTCGTCGCGGAAGTACTCCGCCATCGTTACGCCGGTCTGCGCGACGCGAAAGCGCACGCCGGGGGGCTCGTCCATCTGTCCGAAGACGAGCGTCGTTTGCTCGAGCACGCCCGACTCTTTCATCTCGAGCCAGAGGTCGTTTCCTTCGCGCGTCCGCTCGCCGACGCCGGTGAACACCGAGAAGCCCTTGTGCACGTACGCGATGTTCCGGATCAGCTCTTGAATAAGCACGGTCTTGCCGACGCCCGCGCCGCCGAATAGGCCGACTTTGCCGCCGCGCGTGTACGGCGCCATCAGGTCCACGACCTTGATCCCGGTCTCGAAGACGCGCGCGGTCGGCTCCTGATACTTGAGCTCCGGCGCCGCGCGATGGATCGGCCAGTGCGCCGCCGCCTCGACCGGCGCGTCGCTATCGATCGTCTCGCCGAGCACGTTGAAGATGCGCCCGAGCGTACCCTTGCCGACGGGTACCCTGATCGGACCGCCGGCGCTACGCACGGTTGCGCCGCGAACGAGGCCGTCGGTCGAGCCGAGCGCGAGACAGCGCACCTGATTGTCGCCCAGCTCGTCCTGAACCTCGAGCGTCAGCTCGCGTGCCGCCATCGCGGTTCCCCCGAGATCGACACCGCGCGCCGAAGCGGCACCGTTGCCCGTCGCGTGGTCCTCGTTCACGTTGACCCGCAACGCGTCGTTGATATTGGGCAGCGTCTCGGGAGTAAACTCGACGTCCACGACGTTGCCGAGCACTTGGACGATCTTTCCGGTATCAGCAGCCATTTTCTTACGTTTCCTTACATGCGTTCATTAGTAGATCGGAGATCGGCGCACGCAGCGCTCTCCTTGTGCGGAGGAACCACATGGCATCACTCAACTCCGAGAGCCTCCGCGCCGCCTACGATTTCCAGGAGCTCCTTGGTGATCGCGGCCTGGCGGGCGTTGTTCATCGCGATCGTCAGCTCGTCGATGAGTTTCGACGCGTTGTCGGTCGCATTGGTCATCGCGACGAGCTGCGCCGCGAAAAATGCGGCGTCCGTCTCGAGCATCGCGGAGTAGATCGTGAACTCGAGATACTTCGGAAGCAGCCGTGAGAGCACGAATTCGGGCGACGGCGCAAACTCGATCGCCCCACGCTGCGGCTTTGCACCGGCCTTGTCATCCTGACCCTTCGATGCGGCTTCGCCTCGCTCGGGACCGCGCTCGCGCAGTTTATCCTGAGCGGAGTCGAAGGGCTCGCTTGGCGATAAGGTGCTTTGAATGGGTACGAGCTTGCGCGTCAGCGGGCGCTGCGACATCATCGTGATGAGCTGCTGGGAGACCAGCACGATCTCCGAAATCTCTCCGTGCCGGAAGTCGTCGGACGCGCGGCGCGCGGCGTCGCGCGCGGTGTCGATCTTCTCGCCGCTGCTCAAGGGCCACGTCGCGTGATCGGGGTTGCCCAGGCGCCGCACCGCGTTGCGCGCCTTGAGGCCGATCGTGTAATATCGAACGCCGTCCCGCTGCCGCGCGAGCTCCTGCGCCGCATGAACGACGTTGGAATTGAAGGCGCCCGCGAGGCCCTTGTCGGCAGTGATCAGCACGATGCCGGCGGGAGCGCCGCTCTTGCCGGGCTGCATGAACGGATGGTCGACGGAATGCACGGCTCCGATCAGGTCCTGGAGCATCTGCGCGAGCGCGTCCGCGTACGGCCGCGCGCGCTTCTGTGCGGCTTCCGCACGGCGGATCTTCGCTGCGGCGACCTGCTTCATCGCCTTGGTGATCTGCTGCGTGTTCTTCAGCGACCGAATGCGATCGCGCAGGTCGCGTACCGACGGCACTCTATAAGTCCTTAGAAAGCCTTATTGAACTCGGCTACGGCCGCGTCCAGCTGTCTCTTGGTGTCGTCGGAGAACTGACCGGACTGCGCGATCGTCTCGAGTACCTGAGGATGCTTGTCGCGCAGGAAGTCGATCAGTCCGGCCGCCCAGCCCTGCAGGCGTGCCGTCGGAATGGCGTTGACGAATCCGCTGGTCGCCGCGTACATGATCGCGACCTGATCCTCCATCGGCTGCGGCTGGTACTGCGGCTGCTTCAGGAGCTCGGTCAACTTCTCGCCGCGCATCAGTTGGTTCTGCGTCGCCTTGTCGAGGTCGCTCGAGAGCTTGGCGAACGCGGCGAGATCGCGATACTGCGCGAGCTCGAGCTTCAGCTGACCCGCGACCGACTTCATCGCCTTGGTCTGCGCGGCGCCCCCGACGCGCGACACGGAGAGACCGATGTCGACGGCGGGTCGGATGCCCTGGAAGAAGAGTTGCGGCGTCAGGTAGATCTGGCCGTCGGTGATCGAGATCACGTTGGTGGGGATGTAGGCGGAGAAGTCTCCCGCCTGCGTCTCGATGACCGGCAGCGCCGTCAGCGAGCCCGCGCCCATCTCGTCCGAGAGCTTCGCGGCGCGCTCGAGCAGACGCGAGTGCAGGTAGAAGACGTCGCCCGGATAAGCCTCGCGGCCCGGCGGTCGCCGCAGCAACAGCGACATCTCGCGATAGGACTGCGCGTGCTTGGTGAGATCGTCGTACACGATCAGCACGTCCTTGCCGGCGTACATCAGCTCTTCCGCCATCGCGCACCCCGCGAACGGCGCCAGCCAGCGAAGCGCGGCCGCCTCCGCCGGGCTGACGGCGACGATCGTCGTGTAGGCCATCGCGCCCTTTTGTTCGAGGATCTGCGCCAGGGCCGCGACGGTCGAGCTCTTCTGGCCGATCGCGACATACACGCAGAACACGTCGCGGCCTTTTTGGTTGATGATCGCGTCAACGGCCATCGCGGTCTTGCCGGTGGAGCGGTCGCCGATGATCAGCTCGCGCTGTCCTTTGCCGATCGGGATCAGCGCGTCGATGGCGCGAATTCCCGTTTGCAGCGGCTGCTTCACGGGTTGCCGCTGGACGACGCTGGGCGCGATGTTTTCGATCGTACGGAAGCGATTGGTCTCGATCGCGCCCTTGCCGTCGATCGGTTGGCCCAATGGGTTGACGACGCGCCCGAGCATGGCCTCGCCGACCGGAACCGACGCGATCCGGCCCGTGCGGCGGACGCTGTCGCCCTCCTTGATGTCGACGTCCGGACCCATGATCACGACGCCGACGTTGTCCTCTTCGAGGTTGAGCGCCACGGCCTGCAGTCCGTTCGCGAACTCGACGAGCTCGGAAGAGCGCACGCCGCGCAGGCCGTACACGCGGGCGAGGTTGGCGCCGACCGTGATCACGGTTCCGACCTCGTCTTCTTGAATTCCGGTCTTGAACTGCGCGATCTGCTGCTTCAGTATGCCGGCGATTTCATCAGCGTTTATCATTCGTCTACTTTCTTGGAGTTGAGGAACCTCATCGTTGGGCTAGATCCCGCGCGAGCGCCTCGAGCCGCCCCGAGATCGTCGCGTCGATGCGGCGATCGCCCATCATGATGCGCAGGCCGCCGATCAGCGACGGATCGACGACCTCGGTGGCCTCGAATTTCTTTCCGTAGATGCGCTCGAGGCGCGCGAGCAGCCCGGCGGATTCGGCGCGATCGAGCGCGCGCGCGGAGGTGAGCGTGAGCGTCTGAGCTCCGCGCGCCGCGCGCTGCAACGCGAAATACTCGGCGACGAGCGCCGGAAGCAGCTGCTCGCGACGCTTGCGGACGAGCAACAGCAGCGTGTGCAGGGCGATCGGCTGAAGCTTCCCCTCGAAGGCCTCGGCGAACAGCCGCTCCTTGTCGGGCTTCGGAATTACCGGCGACATAAAAAACTCGTGAGCCTCAGCGCTTCCGGCAATCGCATCGGCGATCGTCGATAGGTCGGATCCGACGCGATCCGCGGCCTGTTGCTCCGCAGCCAATGACGAAACCGCTCTCGCGTAACGGCGCGCCAGCGTCTGGTTAACCACCGGCGCGCTCCAGCGATCCCACGAAGCCGTCGATCAGGCGCTCGTCGAGCGCCGGGCTCACGCGCCGCGCCGCGTCGTCCCGCGTTACGCGCAGCGCGCGGGCCAGCAGGTCGTCGCGAAGCCGCCGCTGCCCCACCGCCCGCGCGCGAGCGAGCTCTTTGCCCGCATCCTGCAGCGCACGCTCGCCGGCGTCCTTGCACTCTTCCAGCAGCGACTGGCGTTCGTGCTCGGCGTGCTCGTTCGCTCGCCGCACGATGAGCTCGGCGTCGCGGCGCGCGCTCTCGATCTGCGAGCCCAGAGTCTCGAGCGCGCCTTTGACCTCGTCGCGGTGCCGTTCCGCCTGCGCGATCTGCCGATTGCTGCGCTCTTGCGCGCTCATGATGACCGGCAAGAACCAGCGTAACCACGCCCATACCAGGATCGCGATGAAGACGATCGAGGATATGATCTGGCTCCAGATCGCAATCCGAAGATAGAGCTGCGCGTCGGTCATCTCGCCGCCTCGGGGATGACGCGATCGAGCATGAAAGCCGCGAGACGGCGCACCGCTTCGTCCTCGCCCCCGCGCGCCGCATCGAACTCGTCCTGCGCCTTGCGCTGCGCCTCCTCGACCATGGCCTGCGCCTGCCGCGCGTAGCGGCCGGAGAGCTCGGCGGCCTCGTTCGACGCCCGAGCTCGCCCTGCGGCGACGCGGTTTTCGGCTTCGCGTCGCGCGTCGCTGCGGATCGCTTCGGCCTGCGCGCGCAGGCTGCGCGCCTCGGCCTGATACCGGTCGTAGTCGGAGACGAGGCTGTTGATATACTCGCGCCGGCGCCGGATCGCCGCGGCGACCGGACGCAGAAACACGACGTTCAGCACAGCGAAGAAGATCGCGAAGTTGATCAGCTGCACGACCAGCGTTCCGTTGACCGAAAGAAACGACACCGACTCGTTTCTCCGCTACTTGACCAGCGCCGTGATGATGGCCGGTACCTTCGTCACCACGAGCAGGATGTAGAAGGAGAGCGCGATCGCGATGAACGGCACCGCTTCAAGCACGCCGACGCCCAAGAACATGAAGAGAAAGATGTTCGGTCGTGCCTCGGGCTGGCGCGCGATCGACTCGACCGCCTTGGAGGCGACGACGCCGTCACCCACGGCGGAGCCGAATGCCACCCCCGAGATGATGATGCCGAAGCAGATCACTGCTGCGGCCGCAATTAAAGCTTCAGGGTTCACAAAAGGTTCCTTTCTAGTGTTCGTCGGCAAGGGCCAACGATAGATAGACGATTGCCAGCAAGGTGAAGACGAAAGCCTGAATCGTTCCGACGAAGAAGTTGAAGAACTGAATCAATATCGGAACGACGGCGACGCCGAATGACAGATTGAAGAAGCCGATTTGGACGCGCGCGACGATGATCGACGTGACGATGACGAAGAGCAGCTCGCCGACGAAGATGTTGAAGAAGAGCCGTGCGGCCAGCGTGATCGGACGAAGGATCTCGTCGAGAACGTTCACCGGAAAGAGGGCCGGGAACGGCTTGAACACGTGGCCTAGATAGGAGAGCCCCTTCTTGCGGAACGCCACCACCTGGATCATGCAGAAGACCACGAGGGCGAGCGGCACGACCGTGTTGAGATCGGCGGTCGGGGATCCGCCGAAGGGCAGATCGACCGCCTTGAACGGCAGCATCCCGAACTGGTTGAGCAAGAAAATGAAGATGAACAGCGCGACGAAGAACGGGACGAACGGCTCGCCGCCCTCGCCCAGCACGCTCGTCACGAGATCCGCGATGTAGTCGAAGACCGCCTCGAGCACGGCCTGACGCTTCGTGACGTACGGCGACCGATAGCTCGCCCCGATCCATCCGAAGAACAGCAACGCGATGACCATGACGAGCCACGTCGTCATGATCGTATCTGCATGGACCCCGCCGAGCAGCGGCAGATGCCATAGGATGTGTTCGCCGATCTGTTCGTGCACGCGTTACGGTTCCGTTACGTTTTGCTGCGGAAGAGTCGCCACGCGCGAAACGCGTACGTGGCGAGCGGTAGAAAAAAAGCGGCCAAAAACGGCCCGAGCGCCCACCACGGCCCACGAACCGCCAATGCCGCGGCTACTATACTAAAGGCGGCCAGGCGCAGTAAACTACTTAACCCAAAGAATATCGGGTTCCCGGACTCGAGCAGGCGTTCGCTTCCTCGCATGATCCCGAGCATATTGGCGAGCCCACACGCGAGGCCGACGCCGACGGCCACAGCCGCGTACGGAGCCGCCGGCAGGAGCGCGAGCGCCGCGGCGCCGCCCACGAGCGCCGACGTGGCGACGACGGATCGCTTCAGTCGGGCGAGGGTTACGAGCTGCGGCCCGGTCATCGCATGGCGTTGAGCAGAATCCGAAACGCCGAATAGGCGCCAAGCGCCGCGCCAAGCACGAGCCCAACCGGCGCATACAGCGGCTCGCCGCGCCGGCTCGCGACGAACACGCCGCAGGCCAGCCCCACGACCGCGCCCCCCGCGAACGCGCTCCCGGCCGCGACGACCGGCAGCAGCGTTTTCACGACCCGGCTAGAGCCGAGCCGGCGGGCAGCCGATCGACGAATGGGTCCGGATACGCGCCGTCGCGGAGCCGCGCCAACAGCCAACCGACGATCCGCGCCGCGGCGCGCCCGTCGCCGTACGGATTGACGGCCTGCGCCATGCTCGCGTATGCGGAGTCGTCATCGAGCAACTCGCTCGCCGCCGCCTGGATCCGGCCGCGGTCGTGCCCGACGAGGCGCAGCGTTCCGGCGCGCAGGCCCTCGGGGCGTTCGGTTTCCTCGCGCATCACGAGCACCGGCTTGCCCAGACACGGCGCTTCCTCTTGAAGACCGCCGGAGTCGGTGAGAACGAAGAACGAGGCTCGCACGGCGGCCACCATCTCGGCGTAGTCGATCGGCTCGACCAGCACGACGCCCGGCATGCCGCCCAGCACGTCGCGCGCCACCGGCGCGACGCGCGGCGACGGGTGAACCGGCCAATACAGCTGCGGACGGCCCGGAAGCTCGGCGATCGCGCGCAGCGCCTCACAGATCTCGCGCATGTGCGCGTGGTTCTCGCGGCGGTGCGCGGTGACGACGATCGTCGGACGCCGCGGGTCGAGCTGGTTCCAGCGCGGCGGGACGGGAAGATCGGCGCGCGCCGCCGTTGCCAGGAACGCGTCGATGACCGTGTTGCCCGTGACGACTATGTCCTCCGGCGCGACGTGCTCCTGCAGCAAGTGCATGCGCGCCAGCACCGTCGGAGCGAAGTGATACGACGCGAGCGTCGCCGTGAGGCGGCGGTTCATCTCCTCGGGATACGGCAGCCAGCGATTGCTCGTGCGCAATCCCGCCTCGACGTGACCGACCTCGATCTGCTGATAAAAGGATGCGAGCGCCGCCGCCGTGCTCGTCGTTGTATCGCCGTGAACGAGCACGACGTCCGGACGAGCGTCGTGCAGCACCGGTTCCATGCCGGCGAGCACGCGCGTCGTGATCTCGGTGAGCGTCTGATCCTCGGTCATGACGTCGAGATCGTAATCCGGCATCATGCCGAAGAGTGCGAGCAGGTCGTCGAGCATCTTGCGGTGCTGTGCGGTCACGCAGACGAGATGCTCGATTTCGGGGGCGGCTCGCAGCGCGGCGACGACCGGCGCCATCTTGATCGTGTCCGGGCGCGTTCCGAAGACGCTCATGACCTTCAGACGTTCGACCATGACCGCTACGTCGCGTGGCGGAAGACGTGCGTGAACTCGCCCGAGAAGGCGAGCGCCACTGCGCCGAGCACGAGGCACACGGCATAGAGCAGCAGCACGGCCTGCCGCACGTTGAGCCCGAAGCGGAAGATCAGCTGGTGATGGAAGTGACCGCGGTCCGCCTCGGTGATCCGCTTGCCGCTGCTGGCTCGGCGCACGATCGCGGCGGCGGTGTCGATGACGGGCAGGGCGAGGACGAGCAGGGGTACCACGACGCTGATCGCGATGGCCGTCTTGCTCGCACCGATTATCGACACCGTCGCGAAGGCGTAGCCTATGAAGAGCGAACCCGCGTCGCCGAGAATGATTCGCGCCGGGTTGAAGTTGTACGGTAAAAACCCCAGCGCCGCTCCGGCCAACGCGATCACGACCAACGCCACGACCGGGTTCGCGTGCACGACCGCGATCACGAAGAGGAAGACGCTCGAGATCGCGGCGACACCGGCCAGCAGCCCGTCCAGGCCGTCGAGGAAGTTGATCGCGTTCATCATGCCGACGTACCACAGGAGCGTCAGCGGCACGCCGACCCACCACGGGAAGTCGATCCAGTTCGTGCCGGGATTATGGTCGAACGGGTTATTGATTCCGGGGATGATGAAGCCGTAGAGCATCGAGATCAACGCCACGACGATCTGCGCAAAGAGCTTGTTGCGCGCGCGCATGTGCATGGCGTCGTCCCAGATCCCGACGCCCAGGATCAAGAGGCTCCCGAAGAGCAGCCCGACGAGCCGATGAATCGCGTCGACTTGTTCGCTCGAGGTCATCAGGCCGCTAGGCGACGCGAGCGACACGCCAAGCACGGCGAAAAGGGCAAACGCGAAGCCGAAGAAGACGGCGATTCCGCCGACGCGCGGTTTCGGCAGGTCGTGCATGCGCCGCTCGTCGCCGTCGTTGTCGACGATGCCGAGGTGATTGGCCAGCCTCACGACGAGCGGTGTCGCGAGGACGCTGACGATGCCCGCGATGATGAATGCCGCCGCATAGAGAACGCCGGGGCTGACCTGATGCGCGCTCATCCGCGCGCGCCTTCCAGCGCTCCGTACGCGACCAGCACGACTCCGGCCTCGGCGAGCAGCTGGCTCGCGACCGGATCGGGGTACGGTTCCTCGTAGACGATCTTCGCGATGCCGGCGCTGATCAACAGCTTGGAGCAGTTGACGCACGGCTGGTGCGTGCAGTACGCGATCGCGCGATCCAGACTCACGCCGTGCAGCGCCCCCTGCACGACGGCGTTGGCTTCCGCGTGGGTCGCGCGCAGGCAATGGTCGTTGAGGAGCGTGCAGCCCACCTCGGTGCAGTGCGCGACGCCGCGCGGCGCGCCGTTGTACCCGGTCGTCAGAATGCGATGGTCGCGGACCACCACGCACCCGACCGAGGCGCGCGGACACGTCGCACGCGTGCCGACCGTGTGCGCGATCTGTATGAAGTATTCGTCCCAGCCGGGGCGCACGTTTCGCTCGATCCTACGGAACGTCGTAGCGCGAGGTAAGCTCGCGAACGCGGCTGCGCAGCTTCTCGATCTGCGCACGCTCTTGGATGTCGCCGAAGCCCGAGCAGATGATGCGCGCGACCTCGCGGGAATCCTCGACGCCAAACCCGCGTGCGGTGAGCGCGGGGGTGCCGAGCCGGACGCCGCTCGCGACCATCGGCTTCTGCTTGTCAAACGGGATCGCGTTCTTATTCACGGTGATGCCGATCTCGTCGAGATACCCCTCTACGGCCTTGCCGGTGAGGCCCTTGACGGAGACGTCAACGAGGATCAGGTGCGTGTCGGTGCCGCCCGCGACCAGGCGCAGCCCGGCGCGCGTAAACTCGTCGGCCATTGCCCGCGCGTTTTCGACCACCTGACGCTGGTACGCGGCGAACTCCGGTCGCAGCGCCTCCCCGAACCCGACCGCCTTCGCGGCGATCGTGTGCATCAGCGGACCGCCCTGAATGCCGGGAAAGACCGTCTTGTCGATCGGCTGCGCCCACTTCGCGGTCGACAGAACGAAGCCGCCGCGCGGACCGCGCAGCGTCTTGTGCGTCGTCGATGTGACGAAGTCTGCGACGGGAACCGGCGAGGGATGCAGGCCCGTGGCGACGAGACCCGCGACGTGCGCGAAATCCACCAGCAGCGGCGCGCCGACCTCGTCGGCGATCTCCTTGAACGGCCCGTACTCCATCACGCGCGGATACGCGCTGGCACCGGCGACGATCAGCTTCGGTTTGTGCTCCAACGCCAGCGCGCGCACCTGATCGAAGTCGATGAGCTCGGTGTCGGTCTTGACACCGTACGCGACTGCGTTGTAAAGCTTGCCTGAAAAGCTCACCTTCGTTCCGTGCGTAAGGTGACCGCCGTGCGCGAGCGACATGCCCAGAACGGTGTCGCCCGGCTGCAGCGCCGCCATGAACACCGCCATGTTGGCCTGCGCGCCGGAGTGGGGCTGCACGTTGGCGTGGTCCGCGCCGAAGATCTGCTTCACGCGATCGATCGCGAGCGTCTCCGCCACGTCGACCCACTCGCATCCGCCGTAGTAACGCTTGCCGGGATAACCCTCCGCGTACTTGTTGGTCATCACGCAGCCCATCGCCTCACGCACGGCACGGCTCGCATAATTCTCCGACGCGATGAGCTCCAGATTTTCCTTTTGCCGGCGCTCCTCGCCGGCGATGGCCGCAAAGAGCTCGGGATCTTGGGCTTCGATGGCGGAAAGGGCGAGAATATCCATCACGGCGTTCCGACGAGGTCCTTAGGCGTTTGCGCGCCGGTCACTTCACCGCGTTCCAGATCCTTAAGCGTGCGCATGCGCTGCGCCTCGCCGAACTCGAACAGCTGCCGCGTCCGATACGCGTGACGGCCGCCGTCGAAAGGCGTCGCGAGATAGACGTCCAGCATCCGTTCGATCATCTCCCAGCCGGTGAGGCGTTCCGAAAACGCGACGACGTTCGCATCGTTGTGCCGGCGCGCGAGCTCTGCGGCGTAGGGTTCGTCTACCGGCGCGCAGCGTATTCCGGGCACCTTGTTGGCGGCCATCGCGATGCCGAGGCTCGACCCGCAGACGAGAACGCCCCGCTCGGCCTGTCCGGAAGCGACCGCCTCGCCGACGGCGTAACCGTACTGCGGATAATCCACGGGCGTCGCGTCGTGCGTGCCGAAATCGAGCACGTCGTATCCGCGATCGCGCAGAATCTGCGCGATGCGATCCTTGTATTCGAAGCCGGCGTGGTCTGCGCCCAGAGCGATTTTCATAGTTTCATGGATGTCCAGCGGCAAGGGTGAGGCACGAGCAACGGTCGAAGGTCCGACGCCGATGAAGCTTGCTTGCGCGAGCAGTTCGTTCCACCGCGACATCGAGCGCGGCGAGCTTACGCAGCTGGAGTTCCTCGACCTCTGCGCACGCGAGCTGGCCTGCGACGGCGTCGTTTTAGACGTGCGCCATTTTCCGCGAAGCGACGACGACTACCTCGCTCAGATCAAGAAGACGACGACCGACCGGGGGCTCTCGCTCGCCGCGCTGGCCGATCCGGGTTTCTTCGCGCACGAGGCCGAGCGCATGCGCGAGGTCCTGCGCTACGCGGAGGTTCTCGGCGCTCCGCTCCTAGCGGCGCCGCTCGGGCTCGAGGTCAGCTGTTCGTGGAGCGATCAGCTCGCGCGCCTCGGCACCGCGGCGTCGTTGGCAAAGACGCTCAACGTGACGCTCGCCGTCCGCAACGCCCCCGACACCTTCGCGGCCGGAACGCACGACCTCAAGCGCGTGGCCAAGGAGACCGACTCCGCGTGGCTGCGCTTCGGGCCCGAACCCGAAACGCTCGACGCGGGAAGCGACCCCGCGGCGCTGCAGCCGAACACGGTACTGCTGTGGAGCGATCTGGCGACGCACGGCGACGGAAGGATCGGCGACACGGTCGCCGCGTTCGCGGGATTTCGCGGACACGTCGCACTGGACGAGCGCTCCGGAGCGGCCGACGCCGCGCTCGCCGCGGCGGCGATGCGTCGCTGGCGCGCAATACTCAACCGCGCATAGCGTCTTGTCGCCCGCGGTACGAACCTGCGTTCTCGCAGGTGGGTGCGGCCCGGGCGCCGATTCGTCGGGCATTTCGCCCTCCGTATCGTCGTGACCGGAGCTGGTGCTCCCTAGGTCAACATAGTCGGTTCGGTACCTACGTGCGCTGCGCGCCTATGCGCAGTCGAGCCTCTCTACAGTATCACCGGCAGTCAAGCGGCACGCGAACGCGTAGGAGGGCCTCGCGACCGGCGGAAAGCACCAAGCCGCAATGCCAAGGCTGCGCCTCTCCGTCTCGTCCCTCGCGTTGCCGCTCGTACATCCATTCAAGATCGCGCGCTGCGAAGAGTCCGTCGCGAACACGGCGATCGTCCGCGTGCGGGCCGACGAAAACGAAGGCGTGGGCGAGGCAGCGCCGACCGAACGCTACGGCGAATCCGTCGATAGCGTCGTCGCGTACCTCGAGTCGCATCCGCTCGCAGCAGACGATCCGTATCGGCTCGACTCGCTGCTGCTCCCGGAGATCCCGGCCGCCGCCCGCGCGGGACTCGACCTCGCGCTGCACGACTTGATCGGCAAGGAGCTAGGCAGACCGGTCTACGATTTGCTCGGCCTCGACCCGTCGGCGACGCCCGTTACGTCTTTCACGATCGGCATCGCCGATCCGGAGCTGACGCTGCGCAAGGTTGCCGAGGCCGGCGACCATCCGGTCCTCAAGATCAAGCTCGGCATCGGCACTCCACCCGAACAGGTGGAGACGATCGCCGCAATTCGCTCGCGCTACCGCGGCGTGCTGCGCATCGATGCCAACGAGGGCTGGGACGTCGCCGCGGCGGTGCGCATTTTAAACGAGCTGGAGCGCTTTGGGATCGAGCTGTGCGAACAGCCGCTCCCGGCGGGCCATCCGGAGCAGCTGCGCGCCGTTCGCGAGCGCGTCTCGATTCCGATCGTGGCCGACGAGGACGCTTTGGTCGCAAGCGACCTTCCGCGACTGTTCGGCTGCGTCGACGGCGTCAACGTGAAGCTCGCCAAGACCGGCGGCATTCGCGGCGCGCTCGCGATGATTCACACGGCTCGCGCCATGGGACTGCGCGTCATGATCGGGTGCATGGTCGAGAGCGCCGTCGCATCTACCGCGGCCGCGCAGATCTCGCCGCTCGCGGACTGGGCCGACATCGACGGACCGTTCTTGGTCGCGCACGATCCGTTCGCCGGCGTCACCTATCGCGAGGGAAAGCTCGTCCTGCCGGACGCCCCCGGACTCGGCGTTCGCGAGGCGGTTCCGGCGTGACGCGGCGCTACGCGATCCTCGCGCCCGAACGATTCGCGACCGATGCAAAGACGGCTCACGGCGTGATTCGCTTCGGCGGCGACGACGTCGTCGCGGTGATCGATCCGTCCCTGGCGGGCCGTCGCGTCAGCGAGGTGATGCCGCAGCTGCGCAGCGACGCGCCGATCGTCGCGAGCGTCGCCGACGCGCTCGCGTTCGCGCCGACGTCGCTGCTCATCGGGACCGCGCCCAAGGGCGGCGGCTTGACGCCGGAATGGCGCGCGGCCGTACTCGAAGCGATCCACGCGAAGCTCGAGATCGTAAGCGGGCTGCACGACATACTCGATAAGGATCGGGAACTCCACGTCGCCGCGCTCGCGGCCGGAACGGCGATCTGGGACGTGCGCGAGCCGCCGGAGGTGCCGCTGTTTTCGGGCGACGTGTATGCCGTTGCGGCTCCGATCGTGCTGACCGTCGGCAACGACTGCGCCGTCGGCAAGATGAGCGTCGCGCTCGAAGTCGTGCGCGCCGCAAACGCCGCGGGAAAGACCGCGCGCTTCGTTCCGACCGGACAGACCGGCATCCTCATCGCCGGATGGGGCATCTGCGTCGACCGCGTCATTTCGGACTTCGCTCCCGGAGCCGCCGAACAGCTCGTGCTCTACGCGGCGCACGAGGGCGCCGACCTGATCGTCGTCGAGGGTCAGGGTGCGATCAACCATCCGGCGTACGCTCCGGTGACGCTCGCGCTGATGACCGGCTGCGCGCCGGACGCGCTGATCCTCGTCTTCGAGCCGCGGCGCGTCGCGATCGAGTCGTACGAAACGCCGACGCTGCCGTACGCCGAAGCGATCGAGCTTCACGAGCGTCTGCTCGGGACGATCAAGCCCGCCGAGGTCGTCGGGGTCGCGCTCAACACGCGCGGACTCACCGAGACGGAGGCGCGCGCCGAGATCGCGCGCGCTCGCGGCGAGACTCGCTTACCCGCCGACGACGTCGTGCGCTTCGGAGCCGACCGATTCTACGCCGAGATCGCATCGCGGATCTCCAAGCGGCCGCCGCTGGCGGCGCCCGCGTGAGCGCGGCCGCACGGCTGACGGGCGCGGCGCTCGCGCTGCTGGTGGCGGTCGGCGGATGCGCGCGAACGAAGCCGAGCGCGGCCGCCGGCGAGCGCAACGCATGGACGATTCCCGGCACCTTGCGCCTCGGCGAAGACGAAGAGCCCGACAGCCTCAACCTGATGTACGCGCACACGTGGGCCGCCGATACGGTCGCCGGTCTGCTCTTTTCGTTTCTGCTCCGTTACGACGCGCGCGGAGACCTGATTCCGGACCTCGCCTCCGCCGTTCCGACGCTAGCCAATGGCGGCATCAGCCGCGACGGGAAACGCATCGTCGTGCATCTGCGTAAGGGCATAGCGTGGGCCGACGGCGCGCCGTTAACCTCGGCCGACTGGCTCTTCACCTATCGCGCGGTGATGAACCCGGCCAATGCCGTGAAGACGCGCTACGGCTGGGACGGCATCGCGTCGGCGAGTGCGCCGGATCCGTATACGATCGACATTCGCCTCAAGAAGCCGAACGTCGCCGTGCTCGGCATTCTCGCTATCGGCGGCGCGGCCTATCCGCCGCTGCCGTCGCATTTGCTCGCCAAGCTGCCCGACCTCAACCGGGCATCCTTCAATCAGAGCCCGCTCAGCAGCGGACCCTACCTGCTCAAGGCGTGGAATCACGGCACGTCGCTGACGTTCGTGCCGAATCCGCGTTACTTCCGGGGCGCGCCCAAGCTCAAGGAGGTCGTGTGGAAGGTCATCCCCGACGTCAACACGCTCTTCAACGAGCTGGCGACGCACGACGTCGACGTCTACCCGAACGTCAACCCCAACGCGATCGCCCGACTGACCGACGTTGACGGAATCACGGTCGCGCGCGGCCTCATCGCCAACTGGCGGCACCTCGGCATCAACACGGGCCGGCCCCAGCTGCGAGACGTGCGCGTTCGCCGCGCCATCGCCGAGGCGGTGGATTGGACGCGCGTCGAGCGCACCGTGTTTCATTCGCTCGACAAACTCGCCGTTTCGGACATCTTCCCGGAATCGTGGGCGGCTCCGGCGTTACCCGGGTATCGCTACGATCCGACCGACGCTCGGCATCTCCTGACGGCGGCCGGCTGGCGCCTCGGACGCGACGGCGTCCTGCACAAAGGCGCGCTCGCGATGCGCCTCACGATCTTCGCGACGACCGGCCACCAAGAGAACACGGAATCGCAAGTGCTGATCCAGTCGATGCTGCGCGACGTGGGCGTGGACGTCGCGGTCCGCAACTATCCCGGCAGCTATCTGTTCGCCATGGACGGTCCGCTCTACACTGGGAAATACGATCTCGAATGGTCGATCGAAACGAACGGACCCGACCCCGACAACTCCGGCGACTGGAACGGCGCGTTCATCCCGCCACACGGTGCCAACACGTCGTGGCTGAACGATCCGATCGTCAATGCGACCAGCGCGGCGGCGGCGAGCACGTTCGATCAGGCACGCCGCAAGACGCTGTACCAGCGCGAGGAGGAGCGTATTCGCGACGTCGTGCCGGCGGTGTTCTTCAGCTGGCAGACCAACTACACGGCGATCAACGACGACGTGAAACACTACGTGCCGGCCGCGTTCATCGGCGACAGCTGGAACGCGTGGGAGTGGAACGTCTGAGCGCGGCCGCCTTCGCGCAAACGCTGCGGGCAAGCGAGTTTGCTCGCCTCGAGTTC
The DNA here is from genome assembly GCA_963723485.1 of Vulcanimicrobiota bacterium. Classification (GTDB taxonomy): domain Bacteria; phylum Vulcanimicrobiota; class Vulcanimicrobiia; order Vulcanimicrobiales; family Vulcanimicrobiaceae; genus Cybelea. Next base: position 523,486 of record CAVRQS010000004.1, read on the forward strand.
GAGCCGACGCGCAGCGGCGTGCTCAGCTGGAACACCCACGCGCCGCACGGGCGCCTGCAGTTTCGCATTCTGCGCGCGGGCCGGCCTGCGGGCGACTGGCTCGATCACTCGGAATGGCAGCCGAGCGGCGCGAAGTCGTTCAGCCCGGAGCACGAGGGCGTGCGCGCCGACGTAGACGTCATCCGCGCCGCGCAGCCGTTCGACGGCATCGAGGTGCGCGCGCGCGACGTCGAGTTCGAGCTGGTGGCGTTTTCGTCTCCCGTGCGTCCTCGGCCGTCCCTGCCCTATGCGCGGGACGCGCTGATCCTCGACGTCCCTCCACGCTCGCAATACTCCGAGCACGAAAACCAGCGCGGCTGGTGCAGCCCGGCGAGCCTCTCGATGATCCACGCGTTCCACGCCCGGGAGCATCCCCTCGCGCAAACGGCGCAAGCGGTCTTCGACCGCGCGTACAACGGCACGGGCAACTGGGCGTTCAACGTGGCCTACAGCGGCCGGCTCGGGCTGCGCGGCGTCGTCGCCCATCTGGGGAACCTCGATCACGCGCAGCGCCTGATCGAGCGCAATCTCCCGATCGCGATCTCGTACTCGTGGAGCGGCGGCGAGCTGCCGGGCGCGCCGCTCGAGCAATCGGACGGACATCTCGCCGTCTTATGCGGCTTCACGCGCGACGGCGACTGCGCCGTCAACGACCCCGCCGCGCCCAACGTGCGCATCGTCTACCCGCGCGGCGCGCTCGAGCATGTCTGGCAGCGCAACGAGGGCGTCGCCTACGTCGTCGCGCCGATCGGCATCGAGTACGCCGACGTGGTGGCGCGGCCGTGAGCTCGCTGACCGCGATCCAGGAGGCGGTCGTGCGCTGCCGGCGCTGCCCCGAGCTGCGCGCGTACACCGCGCAGATCGCCCGCGACCGCAAGCGCGCGCACCGCGACTGCGAGTACTGGGGCAAGCCGGTGCCCGGATTCGGGGACGCTCGCGCACGCGTCGTGCTCGTCGGCCTCGCGCCGGGCGCTCACGGCAGCAATCGCACGGGGCGCCCGTTCACCGGCGACGCGTCCGGCGGATTTCTCTACCCCGCGCTCCATCGCGCGGGCTTTGCGTCACAGCCGCACGCGATCGACCGGCGCGACGGCCTGCGCCTGCGCGATTGCTTCATCACCGCGGCGCTGCGCTGCGCGCCGCCGCACAACAAGCCGACGCCCGGCGAGCTGCGCAACTGCTTTCCCTACCTGGTCGAGGAGTTCGATGCGCTGCGCAGGCTGCGCGTCGCGATTGCGCTCGGATCGATCGCCCACACGGCGCTGCTGCGCCTCCTTCGCGAGCGCGCGTACACGCTCGGCGGAAACGCTGCGTTCGCCCACGGCGGCGAGCTGACCGCCACGCGCGGCAAGCGGAGCATTACCTTCATCGCTTCCTACCACCCCAGCCGGCAAAACACGAACACCGGCAAGCTTACGGCGCCGATGTTCGATGCGATTTTCAGCCGTGCGAAAGAGTTATTGGAACGCTAGATTCCTGGGACCTCAGCGCGAGAGAACGATCGTCGCGCCGTATTCAAAACCGGCGAAGAGCTCCGGCGGCTGGGAGCCGGGCAACGCGTTGAAGCCCGTTTCCGTGCCATTTTTCGACGCTGCGAGCAAATACGTGCCCGGAAAGAGCGTGAGGAAGATAAAATTGCCATTCGAATCGGAAACGGTTCGTGCGTTGAGAGCGGGTGACGTGGCAAAAACTGCCGCCCCCGGCACGGGACGGCCGGTGGCGTCGTCGACGACCGTCCCCCTTACGACAACGTTTTGCTGATGCATCTGCCAATCCAGCGCAGTCGGCCAGAAGAAAAAGCGGGATAGCATCAACAACACAGCGACGTACATAACGAACTCCTAACGTAAGCTTTTCGTTATGTTAAACGCTCGACGGCGGTCGGTCGTGACGCAGGCGCAGATCTCGCAGAAGCTGTTCGGGTACCGGAGCGGGCGCATCCATCATCAGGTCGCGCGCCACTTGATTCTTGGGGAACGCCGTGACCTCGCGCACGTTCTCCTCCGCGCACGCGATCATGACGATCCGATCGATGCCGAGCGCCATGCCGCCGTGCGGCGGCGCGCCGTACTCCAGGGCGCGCACGAAGAAGCCGAAGCGTTCCTGCACCTGCTCCGGCGTGAGACCGAGCATCTCGAAGATCTTGCGCTGCTCGTCGGCCTTGTGAATTCGGATCGAGCCGGAGCCCAGCTCGTATCCGTTGAGCACCATATCGTAATGCTGCGCGCGCATCCGCATCGGGTCGCGATCGATCAGCTTCCAGTCGCCCGGGGCCGGCGCCGAGAACGGATGGTGCGCGGGCATCGGCTTCCCGGTCTCCGCGTCGACCTCTAAATACGGAAAGCCCGTCACCCAGGCGAACGCGTACGTGTTAGGATCGCGCAGCCTGCAGCGCTCGCCGACCTCGTTGCGCATCTTGCCGGCGACGGCGTGCGCGAGCTCGCTGGAGTCGGCGAACAACAGGAGGGCGTCGCCGGGCTCCGCCGCGGCGGCCGCGCGGACCGCCTCGACGTTCGCATCGGTCAAGAAGCGCGCCGCGGAAGACTTGATCCCGTCGCCGGAGAGCGCGATCCACACGATGCCTTTTCCGCCGAACTGCTTGGCCGTCTCGGTCAGCGCGTCGAACTCGCGCCGCGAGAGCACCGCGCCGCCGGGATACCGCAGCGCAACGATCGCGCCGCCGCTCTCGATCGCCGATCGAAAGACTCCGAACTCGGTGCCGGCGAAGACGCCGGTAACGTTCGCGAGCTCGAGGCCGAAGCGCAGGTCGGGTTTGTCGAGGCCGTAGCGCGCGATGGCGTCTTGATGCGTCATCCGGACGAACGGCGGCACCTCGACGCCGAGCGCCTCGCGCCAGACGTAGCGCATGCACGATTCCATCGTCTCCATTACGTCTTCCTGGGTGCAGAACGAGAGCTCCACGTCGAGCTGCGTGAACTCCACGAGGCGATCGGCGCGCTGGTCTTCGTCGCGCATGCAGCGCGCGATCTGCATGTACTTGCCGAACCCGGCGATCATCAGGATCTGCTTGAGGAGCTGCGGCGACTGAGGCAGCGCATAGAACGAGCCGGGATAGAGACGGCTGGGCACGAGGTAGTCGCGCGCCCCCTCCGGCGTCGACTTGATCATCATCGGCGTCTCGATCTCTAAGAAATCGCGCGAATCGAAGAAGTCGCGCATCGCCTTGACGATGCGGTGGCGCACGCGCAGATTCTGCTGCATCCGCGGCCGGCGCAGATCGAGATAGCGATACTCGAGCCGCAGGTTCTCATCGACGGCCTCGTCGACGTTGATGGGAAACGGCGGCACGAGCGACCGGTTGAGGACCTCGAGAGTCGCCACCGCGACCTCGACGTCGCCGGTGGCGAGCCGCGGGTTCTCCGTGCCCGCGGGACGGCGCCGCACCGCACCCGTGACGCGCAGCACGTCTTCGTTGCGCACGTGTTCGGCCTGCGCGAAGCTCGGATGCTGCGGGTCGAAGACGCTCTGCGTGATGCCCTCGTGGTCCCGCAGGTCCACGAAGATCAACCCGCCGTGATCCCGGCGCCGGTTGACCCAGCCGTCGAGTTGCACCGTTCTGCCCTCGTCGCCCGCGCGCAGCGCGCCGCAAGACGCCCTATCGCTCATCCTGCGCGCGCCCTTCCTTGATGCCGGAGACATAGTGATATTGCAGCAGGAGGTCGCGCGCCAGGCGCGAGCGCGCCGCGCGCCCGTCGATGTACCCCAGCACGAACGGCAGCCGCGAGAGCAGCGAGTGCATCCCCAGCGACAGCGGCGTCATCCCTAGGTTCAGCATTACCGCGAGATCCGGATGCTTGCGATAGAAGCGCGCGGTGGATCGTCCCGCGAGTCGCATCTTCTGCTTCTGATCGTCGTACGGAACCGCTTGGCAATGATAGTTCACCGCGGCGGGTTCGTAGAAGATGCGAACGCCGTTCTTTTCCAGGCGATAGCCGAGCTCCAGGTCCTCGTGACCGTAGCCGGTAAAACTCTCGTCGAAGCACCCGGCCCCGACGAGGTCGGCGCGGCGAACCGAGGCATTGCCCGTCAAAAAATAGAGCCACGAGAGTTTTTTTCGTGAGGGCGGATGCAGATGCCCGCGAGCCGCGGGATGATCGCGTTTGTAGCGATACTCGTCCATGTCCTTGACCTGAACCTCGAGCCCCACGATCGCGACGCGCCGCTGTTCGCGGTGGCGGCGCAGGTGCGTCGAGAGGAGATTGGGTGAGGCCAGGATGTCGGCGTCGTTGAAGAGCACGACGTCGCCGCGCGCGGCCGCGATGCCGGCGTTGCGCGCGGCCGCCCGTCCGCTGAAGCTTGCCGCGAGGTGGCGCAGGTTGGAATGCTCGGCCCGCACGGCGGCGAGATAGCGCTCCGTGCCGTCCTCCGAGTTGGAGTCGCAGACGAGCAGCTCGTACTCCGACGGCGCGAGATCTTGCGCGAGCAGCGTGGGAATGACGTACGCGAGCGTGTCGAGCCGATTGTACGTCGGGATGATGACGGAGATCTCAGGCATGCGCTTCCTGCAACAACCGCGTGACGCCGGCGGCGATCTCATCGCGAAAGCGCGCTAGCGAGTCTTCGTCCGGGCGAGCCGGCTTACGCACGAGGACGTGCGGCACGCCGTACGGCGACCACTCCTGTGAGTTCAGGCGAAAGTATTTGTGCTCGAACGCGACGAGCGTCGGCCGTCCGACCGCGCTGGCCACGTGGGTCGCCCCCGTGTCGACGGTCACGACGACCCCGGCGCGCTCGAAGACGGCCGCCCATTCGTAGAAGGGTAGCGAGCGCATGACCCGCGCGACGCCCGGACGCGCTTCGAAGGCCGCCGCGCTCGACTCGGTGTTGCGGTCGCTCGTGACCACCACGGGGGCGAACCGCGCCAACTCGTCGACGATCGCGAGCGCCCCTTGCAGCGTGCTCCCGTCGGTGAACCATCGCCGCGCCAGATGCAACACGATCGGATCGTCCGGCAGCGTTCTGGCGACATCCCGGTCCCCCGCACGGAGGTCGAGGCGCAGCCGGTAGTCGCGGCAATGCGCGCCGGCCAACGCAACCAAATCGAGCAGCTGGACGACCTCGTGCCGCACGACGCGCTGCGGATCTCGATCGCACAGCTCCGGATCGGCCTCGGAGATCATGATTCGGTTCAGGTAGAGGTGCGCCGTGAGCCGCGCCAGCCAGCGCCGTTCGTACGTGTAACCCACCCGCAGAGGCGCGCGCGTTCCGCCCACGAGCTGCAGGTCCACCGCGCGCGGCGCGAGCGCGACGGCGACGTCGTAGCGCGGCAGGCTCGCACCGAATCTGCGCGGCGCGGCGTCGCGAGGCAGGACGACGAGCTCGTCGACGTCGTCGTTGCGTTCCATCACCACGCGATTGTACTCGCTCGTGACGATCGTCAGGTGCGCGTCGGGAAAGGAGGCTCGGACGGTCGCGATCGCCGGCGTGGACAGCACCAGGTCGCCGATGCGGTCCGTGCGCGAGAGCAGGATCCTCACATGCGCGAGGATCGCAGCACGCGCTCCAGCTCCTCGAAGTACGCCTCGTTCGCCAGCGCGCGCGCGGCGCGCAGGTCGCCGCCTTCCAGCGCGCGCGCGGCGGCCGTTCGTCCGAGCCTGCGGCGAAAGCGATCCGGGAAGTGCAGGCGACGCAACACTCCGTGGAATCCGCGCTGCACCGGATTGATCCCGGTGGCGAGATACGCACGCCAGTTGGGATGCAGCGCAACGAGCCGCGCCGCCGTGCGGGCCTGAGCCCGCGACTGCTGCAGCATCTTATCGACGCCGTCCGCGCGCGGACGCGGCTTGTAATGATAGACGAGCGCCGCAGGATGAAACACGGCCTTGACGCCCCGCGCGCGCAGCCGCAGGCCGACGTCGATGTCTTCCCAGCCGTACTCGGAGAACGACTCGTCGAATCCGCCGATCGCCCGAATCGTATCCAGCGGCACCGACACGTTCGTGGTCCAGAAATAGTTGCCGCTGTAGTTCCGCAGGCTCCAGATCGGCATCGGCAGATCGTCGAAACTCTGCACCTCGATCGCGCCGCCTCGCACGATGTCGGCCGGCCGGCGTTCGGCCGCGCGAAGATGCTCCTCGACGAAGTTGGGGAGTGGGAGGACGTCGTCGTCGATGAAGACGATGCGCTCTCCGCGCGCGCGGGCGATCCCCGCATTGCGCGCCTTCGCGAGCCCGGCGTTGCCCTGCGTCACGACCTCCAACACGCCGCCGGCGCGAGCGCGAACGCGCTCGATCACCGCCGGAGTCGAGTCCGCGGATCCGTCGTCTACGAGCACGATCTCGTACTCGCGATCGTCCACGGTCTGTTCGAGGCATGCGTCGAGAACGCGCTCGAGCAACGCGGCCCGGTTATACGTGCAGAGCTGAATCGTCGCCCGAATCATTAGTGTCGAGCCTCGACACTCAGCAGTGGATCCACGGCCGTGAGAATTCGCGGCTGATCGAGCTGCGCGATGCACGCGTAGTCCCGGCAGCGCTCCTTCGTGTCGCCCTTGTGACATGGAAAGGACGGCCGCACTACGGCGGTCCGCGCGCCGAGCGGCGCCCAGCGGTCCGGGAAATCCGATTGGAACGGGAAGATTCCCACGGTCGGACAACCGACGGCGGCCGCGACGTGCATCGATCCGGTCGTGATACCGACGAAGGCGGCGGCCCGTTGCGCCAGCGCTCCAAACCCGCCGACGCTCGTCTTACCCGCCACGGAGACGACGCCGGGGGTCTGCGCCAAATCGGCGACGGCATCGGCGAAGCGCGCATCCGCGGGCGCTCCGCTCACGAGCACCCGAACGTCGAACTGCCGGCACAGCGCGCGAGCCAGCGACGCCCATCCGTCGATCGGCCAGATTCCCCGCGCCGACGCGACCGCGTTGCACGGATTGAGGATGATGAACCGCCCCGCGGCCGCGCCAAGCTCCGCCGCCTCGCGCTCGTCCCCGGCCGTCGGCTCGAAGCTATATTGCCGATCGTCGGTGTCGCAATCGAGCGCGCGCGCGAAATCGAGCAGGATCTCCGACCAGTGCGACATCACGTCGCCGCGTTCGCTGCGGACGATGATGCGCTCGGTGAATCGAAAGGAGTAGAAGCGTCGCGCCTGACCGACGCGCACCGGAATTGCCGCGAGCTGCGATATGCGTGCCGTCCGCGGGGTGGCCCACGTAACCACGCACGCATCGTAACTGTGAAGCGCCAGACGGTTGGCCAGCGCGCGCTCGTCGCCCTCGTCGGCCAACACGCGATCGACATCCGGGACCCGCTCGAGGAGGAGCCGGTGGGCGGGCAGCGTCAACGCGTCTACCATCGCGAACCTGCTGCGCAGCGCCCGTGCGACGAGCGAGGCGACGAGCGAGTCTCCGATGCCTCCGCCCGCACAATACAGCAGAGCGCGTCTAGCGTTCCGCATCGATCGTTCGCGCAAGCTCGCGCGTATAGATGCCGTCGAGAGCCTGCCGGCGTGCGAGCGCGCTCAGCCAGTCCGGCAGGCGCGGACTCGTCGCGAGCCCCGCGTAGAGCGCGAGCAGCCACTCGGGGAGCAAATATCGGCCGCGCAGCACGTTCGCCGCGTACGCGCCCGTCGCGAGCCGCGCGCGCAGCGACGGGTGCTTGGCGACGAACAGTCGCGCCATCCGCGCCTTTTCCAACGCCTTGCGGCTCTCGACCGCCAGCGTCTGCTCCTGGGCGGGCTTGATGTGCCACAGGTACGCGTCCCACGAAAACTTCCACCCCACGCCCAGCCCGCGCAGCCGTAGGCCTAGCTCGGTGTCCTCCCACCCGTAGAGGTTAAAAGCTTGGTCGAACCCGCCCGCATCGAGGAAAGCGCGCTTCGACACCGAGGCGTTGCAGCTGCACAAAAACGCGCGCGAGTAGTTGACGGGCCGCGGAGCCGGACGCGCCTCGGGCGAGCCGACGTTGACGATCGGCCCATTGACCACGTAGTCGCCGCCGCGCTGCGCGGCGGCGTGCGCCGCGACCCAGACCGCGGGCAGCAAAACGTCGTCATCGCAAAATAGAAGGTAGTCGCCGCGTGCCGCGGCCGCGCCGCGGTTGCGCGCCTTTGCGCGGTTCGGCTCGGGCTCGTCGACGTACCACACGGGCGGGTCGACCCCGGCGCGAGACTCGACGAGATCCCGGGTACCGTCGCGCGAGCCGTTGTCGACGACGATCACCTCGAACGGCGGCGCCCCGATCTGGCCCTCGAGCGATTCCAGCGTGCCGCGGAGATAGCGCTCGCGATCCTTGCTCGCGATGACGACCGAGATCATGCCGCCAAGACGAGCAACGAGTCCGCCATTCGGTCCGCGGCTCCGACGTGATCGCTATATAACCGCGCGAGACCGTCCGCGGCGGACTCGAGCCACGTGCGATCGTCGTAGCACTCGAGCGCGACGCGCGCGATCCGGCCGGGGGTGACCGTGCCGTGCACCTCGCGAATCAGCGGCGCTCGCGCGTCCATGTTGGGCTGCGTATGGTACTCGAAGCGCCGCGCGAGCGCGACGGCGGCGGCGCGCTTGAGCGGAACGCCCACCAGCGGAACGCGGTCGAGATACGTCAGCGGACCGTTGATCGTGACGACCTCCGGCGCGTTGAGCGGCGTGATCGTGACGGCCGGCTTGCCGAGTGCGGCCAGCTCGATCGTCTTCGTGCCGGGAATCGTCACCGCGAGCCGCGCGTGCCGCGCCGCGGCGAGGGCGCACCGCAGCACGGGGATGCGGACGCGGCCGTCGCGCTCCTCGAGAAAATCGCGTCCGCCCTCCTCGACCAGCCGGCCGCGCAGGGCGAACATGCGACGGTGTCCGCCGCCTTCGATGGCGCCGCGCACCTGCTCGCGCGTTGTAAACGGCGAGAGCGCGAATGCGATCGGTATCTCCGGCCGCTCCCGCAAGATCCGCACCGCCATCGCAAAGAAGAACGGGACGAGGTTCTCAATCTCATACGTCCGCGATCCCGGCAGCACGAGAATCCCGTCCACCGGCGTGCCTGGTTCGGGCGCGAGGCTCGCTTCGAACAGAGCGCCATCGATGGCGAGGTTGCCCACGCGTTCGATTCGCTCGGGCGGCGTGCCCCACTCCGCCAACTGGTCGGCGTTGTCCCGATCGACGGCGAACGCGCGATCGAACAACCGGCGATACGCGCGGCGAGAGAACTTATACGTCGCGGCACGTCCCTTCAGACGAGCGTGGACTCGCGCGGCGTGCAGCAGGTCGCCGCCGATATATTGCACGAGGTCCGCGCGGCCCGGCGCGCCGTCGAAACGGCCGCCCAGCGCAAACTTGACGTAGCCCTTGGGGTCGATGACGCGCGCGGCGGGAAAGGTTTCGCGCACCGTCGCCGCCTCGAATCCCGTCGCGTAATCGTCGGGCACGAGAAAGACGACCGCTTCCAAGTCGGGCGCGCGAGAATACAACGAGCGCAGTAACGGTCGTAGCCAACCGGCGACTTCACCCGGTCCGTTAGCGGTGAACGCTATACGCATGCAGGATGCGCGCGATCGTGTCCGTCGTGCTCTCCCCCGCGACGTGCGGCGCCAGGGCTATGCGGCCGCCGTGACCGAGGACGACGCTGCGCTCAGGCAGCTCATCTTCGCGGTATTGATCGCTCTTGACGTGCACGTCGGGTCGAATCCGATCGAGCAGCACCTCGGGCGTGCGCTCCCCGAATCCCACGACCACGTCCACGCTGCGCAACGCGAGCAACGTCTTCGCGCGCTGCGCAAACGCCATGATCGGGCGCGATCGGCCCTTGATCCGCCGAACGGACTCATCCTCGTTCAAGCCGACGATCAACGCGTCGCCCTGACCGCGCGCCCAGGCGAGATACTCGACGTGGCCGGCGTGCAGCACGTCGAAGCAGCCGTTGGTAAAGACGACGGTCCGATGCTCCGCGCGCAGCTCCTCGCGCCACGCCACCGCTTCGTCCACGTCGAGCAGCTGCCCGAAGAGCCGCCCTTCGCTCATTGCGTTGCCGGATCCACCAACGCGAGAATTTCGTCCGGGGACGCCGTCGCGGTGCCGAGCTTCTCGACCACGACGCCGGCGGCGAAGTTCGCCAGTTGCATCGCCTGCTCGATCGGCGCACCCCCCGCCAGCGCGAGGCCCAACACGGCCGTGACGGTGTCGCCCGCGCCGCTAACGTCGTAGACGGTGTGCGCGACCGAAGGAATCTGCAGACGCTCGCCGGCCTTCCCAAACAGCGCCATGCCGTGTTCGCCGCGAGTGATGATCGCATAACGGCAGTCGAGCATCTCGACGAGTCGCACGCCGGCGCGCTCGAGATCCGCGTCGTCGCGGATCGCGATCCCGGTCATCGTCGACGCCTCGGCCGCGTTGGGGGCGACGCACGTGATGCCGCGGTACAGCGCGATGTTCTGCGGCTTCGGGTCGGCCAACACGAGCCTGCAGCTCGAGGCGGCCTCGACGATCTCGCGGCAGAGCAAACCCTTCGCGTAGTCGCTCAAAATCACCGCGTCGCATTGCGGCGCACGTTCGCGCACGAACTCCGCCATGCGGTGCCGATCCGCATCCGAGAGCATCGCCGTCGACTCCCAGTCCGCTCGGACGACCTGCTGGCTGTGCGCGACGACGCGCGTCTTGCGCGTGGTCGGCCGATCGAAAATCGTGAAGACTCCGGAATCGTCGACGTCCTCCGCGCGCAGCAACTCGCGCACCTGCGCGGCGAACGCGTCGTCACCAACCGCACCGGCGAATGCGACGCGCGCGCGCAGCGCGCGCAGGTTGTTGGCTACGTTGCCGGCACCGCCGAGCGTGAAGGAATGGTCGACCACGGCGACGACCGGAACGGGAGCCTCGGGGGAGATGCGCGTGACCGTTCCCCAGATCCATTCGTCGACCATCAAGTCGCCGACGACCATGATCCGAAGGCGGTCCGCACGGTCGAAGAGCGTCCGCGCGTCGGGCACCATCAGCGCCGGCCTCACGGTATTCCGCCCTCGAAGATGAGTTGCTGCTCGACGAGGTCGCAGACGATGTGCGCCATCACCTGGTGCACTTCTTGAACGACGGCAGCGTAGCCGTCGGGCCCCATCAGCGCGTGATCTGCCACGTCGGCGACCTTGCCGCCGCCGTTCCCCGTGAAGGCGACCGTGACCGCGCCGCGCTTGCGCGCCGCCTCGAGGGCCAAGACGACGTTGCGCGAGCCGCCGCTCGTCGTCATGCCGATCACGACGTCGCCGGACTGCGCGAACGCCTCGACCTGACGCGAAAAGACGTGGTCGTATCCGTAGTCGTTGCCGACGCAGGTGAGCGTCGACGAATTGACCGACAACGCTTCGCTGTGCAGTCCGGGACGCTCGCGCAGGTATCTGCCCGAGAGCTCGGCGGCCATGTGCTGCGCCTCGGCGGCGCTTCCGCCGTTGCCGCACCACAAAACCTTCTTCCCGCCGCGCAGCGCCGTCACGATGACGTCGACGATCGCTTCGACTTGGGCGCGATAATGCGGCGCATCGAGCAGCCCGCGGCGGTCGGCGAGCAGCTCCGGGAAGTCGCGACGCCCGTGATACGTCATCGTTGGATCCAAAACAACTCGTCGCCCTGCGAGACTAGCTCGCCGTTGCCGGGAACGACACGGAAGATGGTGCCGGCGTCGTCGCTCTGGATCTCGTTGAAGAGCTTCATCGCCTCCAACACGCATAACACGTCGCCCGGCTCGACGCGGTCGCCGACCTCGACGAACGGCTCCGCATCGGGCGACGCCGCGCGATAGAAGACGCCGGTGAGCGGGGCGAGTACCTTCGTGACGTCGGCGGGCGCGGCGACGGCAGAGTCGTCAACCGTGGCGGCCGGCACCGACTGCATCGGTGCCGCCGGCTGCGCCTGCGGATCGCGCCGCGACAGCTCGTACACCGCGTCGCCGAGCTTGATCTTGATCGTATCCAGATCGTGCTCGTGCATGAGCGCGAGCAGCTCGCGCAAGGTCTGGATTTCCTCGGCGTGCCGGTCTTCCATCACGCTGTCGCTTCTACGAGGAGCTCGACAAGGACTCCGCCGGGCACCAATGGGAGCCGGCGGTCGCTGCGCGTTTGCAGGTCGCGCAGCACGGCCTCGCCGGCGGCGAGCTCCTCCGATCCGACGATCAGCGCGTAGCGAGCGCGGTTGCGATCGGCGACCTTGAGATGCGCCAGGAGCTTACGATCCCGGTAGTCGACGTACGTCGGCGCATCGAGCCTGCGGCGCAGTTCCGCAACGACGGGGACCAGCGCCGTGCGAGCCTGCGCCCCCAGAGCGATGGCCTGGATTCCAAGACGCGGCGGCGCACCGCCGTCCCCTTGAGCCGCCAAGATCATCAAGAAGCGCTCCAAACCGAGCGCGAAGCCGACCGCAGGCACGTCCGGGCCACCGAGCGAGGCCACGAGATCGTCGTAGCGCCCTCCGCCGCAGACGCTGCTCTGCGCGCCCAGCACGCCGGATGTAATTTCGAAGACGGTTTTTCCGTAATAATCCAGCCCGCGCACGATTCGCGGGTTGACGACGAACGGAATTTTTGCCAGTTCGAGATACGACTTGACCGCATCGAAATGCTCGCGGCACGCCGCGCACAGAAACGACTCGAAGACCGGCGCGCTCTCGATGTACGGCAGGTCGGCGGGATCCTTGCTGTCGAGCAATCGCAGCGGATTGCGCTCGATCCGGCGGCGCGCTTCGTCGCTCATCGCCGACAGGTGCGGTGCGAAGTGCGCGAGCAGTGCCTTACGGTAGATCGGCCGGCAGGCGGCGTCGCCGATCGAGTTGACGTGCAGCACGGCGTCGTCGATCCGGTACTGCGCGACCAGCTCCCATGCCAGGCCGATCACCTCGACATCCGCTTCGGGACCCGCGAAGCCGAAGCACTCGATGCCGAATTGATGGGACTGGCGATAGCGGCCCATCTGCGGGCGCTCGTAACGAAAGATAGGGCCGATGTAGTACAGGCGCAGCGGCGCGAGCGCGAAGAGGCCGTGCTCCAGCGCGGCGCGCACGACCGGGGCCGTCCACTCGGGGCGCAGCGTGAGGTTGCGACCGCCACGATCCTCGAACGTGTACATCTCCTTCTCGACAATGTCGCTTTGCTCGCCGACGCCGCGCACGAAGAGATCGGTGGCCTCGAATATCGGCGTGCGAATCTCGCCATACCCGAAACGAGCCGCCAGCCGATGGACTCGCGCTTCGAGTTCGCTCCATCGGCCCGACTGCGGAGGAAAAAAATCCGCGGTGCCGCGCGGCGCGCTGAAGCGCTTTTCGGGCATGCGGCTGCACTTCGGGTAGCCGCCGCGCGTTTCCGGCGTGATTGTCGCGCGTGCGCGCGATGCTGTATGGAGGCGCGGCGCTCGCGCTTGCGCTCGTGTCGTCGCCGGATGCGATTCGCACGGCACTCGCCACTTCGGCCAGCGCGCTCGTCGAAGCGACGCCGTTCGTTTTTGCCGGCGTCGCCTTGGGAAGCGTTCTGCGGCGCTGCGGCAGCGTCGTCGCGCATCTCGGTTGCGGTTGCAGCAGCGGTCCATCGGCGCGCTCCCTTCCCGCCGCCGCGGCCACGTGGCTGACCTTTGGGCCGCTCGTTGCCGCGGCTCGCTACTGCGCCGCGCTGCTAGTCGCGCGCGTCGTTCGCGCGCGAGGCGAGACCCATGACGACGAACGGCCGTACCCGCTCGCGGAGCTCGGCGCGGTGCTTCCCGCGGCGCTGATGGCCGGCGCTAGCGCGCAGCTCCTGGGCGGCCTCGATCCGGCGCGTCTGTCACCGCTGGCCGGCGCGGCGATCGGCGCGGCGCTCGGATTCTGCGCCGCTCCGTGCGGGCTGGGCGCGATCGCGCTGGCCGGCGCGCTGCGCGTCCATGCGCCTGTGGCGGCGGCGGGATTCCTCTGCATCGCCGGCATCGTGGATCTGCGTGCGCTGCGACGGAGGTCGCACGCGCAAAGCGATCACGACGCGCTGGCCTACGCGCTACTCGCCGCCGCGTGCGCGATCGTAGCGTGGCGCCACGGCGACGCGCTCGTGCACCCCGCGCTCGCGTTGCCGATCTGGGGCTGCGCCGCCGCGGCGCTGTTCTGCGCAGCGCGGTACCGCCGCCGGCAGTGCGCGATCGCGCGCATCGCGCCGGGCCTGATGCTCGCCGGCGCGCTGATCGGCGCGCCGCCGCCCGCGTATCACGCCACCGAAACGACGCTGGCCGAGCTCTTCCCCGGTGAGAGCCTGAGCTTCGCGGGAACGCTGACGTGCGAGAACCACGCATGCGCGCTGGTGCGTTTTGCCATCACGTGCTGCCGGGCCGACGCGACGCCGGTCGTCGTTCGCCTGAGTGCCGCGCCGCGTTATCCGCTCGGGTCGTGGCTGCGCGCGACGGGCCGAATCGACGACGTCCGCGGCGAGCCACGCCTCGTCGCGCAGAGCATCCGGCGGATCGCGCCGCCGCTGGATCCGTTTATTTATAGGTAGTTACGAAAGATTCGCGGCCTTGCGGGGCTCGAGCAGTTCGACCGGAATTCCGTTCGGGTCTTCGATGAAGGCGATCGCGCGCGTTCCGCTCGGAGACTTGTAGGCGTCTCTCAGCACGCGGACGCCCTTCGATTTCAATGCCTCGACGTAAGCCTCGAGGTCGTCGTCGACCTCGAGCGCGAGATGCTCGTAGCGATTGCCGAGCTGGTACGGCGGGTGCTCTTCCAGATCGTAGACGAGCTCGATGTACGCGCTCCAGTCCTTTCCGACGAAGGCCATGTCGGCGTTACCGGGATAGTGATGCGGACCGTCGAGCAGGCGCATCCCGAGCTTCTTCGTGTAGAAGTCGATCGACTCGTCCATGTCGTTGACGAAGATCGACGTGTGCAAGAATCGCGGCATCTTGAAAATCTCCCCCGACGGTTCGGACTCGAAACGGCCGCTATACTGCTTCACGAAGGCGAGCAGCCGGTACTACGCCCGTCGTCGTACGTATCCGCGCTGCTCGCGGAAAAGCCGTTCTGTTCGAGGATGCTCCGCGTTCGCGGGAGCCGCAGGCGAACGCGATCGATATCGCGACCCGACTGCTACGACCAAGAGCGGCGCGGCGATCTCGTAGCCTCTCAATGCAGGAAATACCGGTACGTCGAGAAGACGAGCGCGACGCCGTGCCGGTCCGCCGCCGCGATGACTTCCTCGTCGCGCACGGAGCCGCCCGGCGCGATGATCGCCGCGCAGCCCCCCTCGACGGCCGCCTCCAGCCCATCTGCAAACGGGAAGAAGCCGTCGCTCGCGCAAGCCGAGCCGCGCGCTCCGTCGCCCGCACGGTTCGCCGCGATCTGCACCGCGCTGACGCGGTTGGTCTGACCGGCGCAAATTCCGCGCGTCGTCCCGTCCTTCACGATCACGATGCCGTTGCTCTTCACGTGCCGCACGACGTCCCACGCGAAGGCGAGGTCGTGCCACTGTTGTTCGCTCGGCCGCGTGCGGCTCACGACGCGCCACTCCTCCGGAGGCGCGCCAGGATCGTCGTCCTCCGCCAAGACGCCGCCGAGCGCGCTGCGCAGGCGCAGCTCGCGCGCCAGCTCGTCGGGCAACGGCGGCGCGAACCGCATGATCCGCAGATTTTTCTTCTTGCGAAGAACTTCGAGCGCATCCGCGGCGAAATCCGGCGCGGCCACGATCTCCAGGAAGAACTCGCGCAGCGCGGCGGCCGCGTCGCGGTCGATCGGCGTGTCGGCGGCGACGATTCCCCCGTAGGCCGAGATAGGATCGGCGTCGAGCGCCTCGCGCACCGCCAGCCCGACGCGCGAACGCTGCGCGACGCCGCACGGCACCGCGTGTTTGACGACGGCGGCTCGCACGAAACGGCCGTGCTCGCTGCCGAACTCGGCGCCGAGCGGGGCCCGCGACAGCAGCCGCAACGTCGCGTCGAGATCGAGCAAGTTGTTGTACGAGAGCGCCTTGCCGCCGAGTTGCTCGGGCAGACGATCGGCGCGGTCGAGGTAGAACGCCGCGCGCTCCTGCGGGTTCGTGCCGTACCGCAGCCGCTTCGCGAGGGGGAGCGTCAGCGCGAGCGCGCCGGGAAGGTCGCTCGGCGACACCTCGCCGGCGGTCGCGAGATAGTGCGAGATGGCGGCGTCGTACGCCGCGGTCCGTTCGAAGGCCGCGATCGCGAGCCGCCGGCGCAGCGCGGCTGCCTCTTCGCCGTTTTCGATGGCTCGTACGTACTCGGCGTATTGCGACGGATGCGTCAGGACCGCGACGTGCTCGAAATTCTTGGCGGCCGCGCGCAGCAACGCCACGCCGCCGATGTCGATCTGCTCGATCGCCTCGGTCAGCGTCGTCCCCGCACGGGCGACCGTTGCTTCGAACGGATACAGGTTGACCGCGACCGTCACGATCTCGGGAATCGCGTACTTCTCGCGCTGCCGATCGTGCTCGGGTTCCGCGCGATCGTAGAGAATCGCGCCGAAAATTTTCGGATGCAGGGTCTTGACGCGGCCGCCGAACAGCGCGGGAAAGCCCGTGACGTCGCCGACGTCGCGGGCCGGAATGCCGTGCTCCTCCAAGAACACGCGCGTCCCGCCGGTCGCATAGATCTCCGTACCGCGCTCGTGCAGCGCGCGGGCCAGCTCCGCGGCGCCGGTCTTGTCGTAGAGTGAGAAGAGCGCCGCCCGATGCGGCGTGTCAGGCAAGCAGAGCCTCCGCCTGCTGCGCCAGCTCCGCGGATACGATCGCGCTCGCGCCGGAGTCGCCCGTCGTCACGCCGTAGATGCGGTCCGCGATCTCCATGGTCTTCTTGTTGTGCGTGACGATGAGCATCTGCGATTCCGTCGCGAACTCGCGCACCATGGCGCAGAACCGATCGATGTTCGCGTCGTCGAGCGCGGCGTCGACCTCGTCGAGCAGATAGAACGGCGCCGGCTTCGTCGCGATCAAAGCGAAGATCAGTGCCGCAGCGGTCATCGCGCGCTCGCCGCCGGACAGCGCCGCGAGCGGCATCTCCTTCTTGCCGGGCGGCTGCACGGCGATCTCGATTCCGGTCTCCGAGAGATTCTCGGGCTGCGTCTGCCACATCTTCGCCTGGCCGCCGGAGAAGAGACGCTCGTACATCGCGGTAAAGGCCTCCGACACTTTCGCAAACGTCTCGTTGAACCGCACCTGCGTCTCGCGCTCGATCTCGCGGATCGATTCGAGCAGTGTCTCGCGCGCGGCGCTCAAATCTTGCAGCTGCGTCCCGAGAAAGCGCTGCCGCTCCGCGAGCTCGTCGCGTTCGGCTTCGGCGTTGAGATTGACGTTGGCTTGCAGGCGCGCGAGCTCGTCGCGCAGGCGCGGCAGCTCTTCGACGATCGCGTCCGGCTCGTTCGCGTAGCGCTGCATGACGTCCGCACACTCATCGTTGGTGGCAGGATTCTGTGCGAACTGTGACACGAGCATTCCGAGTTCGGCCTCGATCTCGGCGAGCCGCGTGCGTTGGCGCTCTCCGCGAGCCGCCGTTTCGCGCTCCTCCTGCTCGGCCGTACGAACCTCCGACTCCAGCTCCGTCTGCCGCGCAGACAGGGCCTCGCGCTGTCTGCGCGCGGATTCGAGCCGCTCGTCGAGCCCCGTAATTCCGCTTCGGAGTCCTTCCACGTGAGCGTGCGACGTGCGCGTCTCTTGCATCAAGGACGCGATCTCGGCGAGCATCTCTTCCCGCGCGACGCCGGCACGCTCGCCGTCCTGATCGAGCATTCCGAGACGCGCCTTCGCCGCGTCCCGTTCCGCGGTGAGCGCGGCAGCGCGCTCGCGCCGATCCGCCGCCCTGGCGCTCGCCGCAAGTTGTTCGGCCTCGGCCCGCGCGATCTGCTCGCGCACGCCGGCGAGCTCGCGTTCGAGCCGCGCGCGATGCTCGTCGCTACGCTCCGCCCCGGGCTCGACGCCCTCGTATTCGTGCTCCCGCTCCCACGAAAGAGCCGCGGCCGCCCGTAGCTGAGATGCCGCCGCGCGGGCCGCTTCCAGCTCCACGCGAGTGCGTTCTACCTCGCCGGAGAGCGCCGCGAGCTCCGCGCGCACGCCGGCGAGCCGCGACTCCGTCTCGGTCTGCTGCTCGCGCGCGGCATCGCGCTTGTCGATCGCGATCTCGGCGCGCTGATGCGCCGCACTTAGGCCCCGCTCGGCCTCTTCGAGCCGGGCGCGCATGCCGACCAGCGCGTCGCGAAGGCTCTGTGCCTGAAAGCGGCGCGACAAGATCGAGCGCTCGCGCGCGAAGCGGCCGCCGGTAATCGCGCCGCCGCCGGTGATCTGCTCCCCGCCGAGCGTGACGATTGTGTCGCGAAAGCCGCGCCCGCGCGCGAGCTCGATTCCGGTTTGCAGCTGGTCGACGATCAACACGTTGCCGACCAAGAAGCTGACGACGCCGGCAAACCGTGGTGCCGTGCCGATCAGCGTATGCGCGTACCCCAAAACGCCGGGGACGGCGCCGACTGCCGTATCGAGCTGACGCCCTTTGCGATCGGCCAGCGTATCGAGCGGAAGGAACGTGGCGCGGCCCGCCTCCTTATGGTTCAAGAAGTCCACGCCGCGCTCGGCGTCCTCCGACGTCGTGGTCACCACATTGGAGAGACGCGCGCCGAACGCGACGTCCATCGCGCGCGCATACCGCTCTTCGGTCGTGATGAGATTCGAGACGATACCCTCGATGCCGCGCAGCTCGCCGCGCTGCCACGCCTCGATGACCGCGCGCGTGCCCGGCACGTGGCCCTCGAGCGAGTTCTCCAGTTCCTCGATCGTGTGCAGGCGCGACTCGGCCGCCTTGACCTCGCCGGACTGCTCGTGCACGACCGCGAGCGCGCGTGCGACGTCGTCCTGCGCGAGCCCCGCCTCGCGTGCCGCGTCCTCGGCGCGCCCGCGCGCGTCCAGCCCCGCCTCTTCGAGAATCTCGAGCTGCCGCCGCCGCTCGCCGTGACGATGCGCCGCGCCGCCCGCGACGATCTCCACCTCCTCCGCGCGCTCGCGCGCGCCGCGCGCCTCCCGATCGAGCCGCTCCGCTTCGCGGCGCAGTGCGTCCGCCCGTGCGCGCCGTTCGGCCTTGCGCGCCGCGAGCTCCGCCGCCCCGACTTCGATCGCGCGCAGCTGCGTGAAGACCGATTCGAGCTCCGCGTGCGTGCGCGCGAGCGCGGATTGGGCGGCCAGCTCGCGCTCGCGCGCCGCCTCGACCTCGCGCGCGAGCGGCGCGATCCGTTCCTCGAGCCCGGCGATCCCCTCGACGAGAGCCGTGCGCTCTTGTTCTACGCGCGCGACGTCTTCCGACGTCTGCGTGGATTGCCGCTCGAGCGCCTCGCGGCGCGCCAGGGCCGCCGCGTACTGCGCCTCGTTCGACGCGAGCTCGCCGCGCCGGCTCTGCGATTGCGTGCGCAGCTCGTCGAGCTCCAGCTCGCAGCGATAGAGCTCGGTGCGCAGTGCGGTCAACGCTGCGGCCGACGAAGCCGCCTTAGCGGCCGCGACGCCGCGCTGCTCCTCGTTCTTCGCCAATACCTCGCGCAGCCCGGAAGCCTCCGCGCGGCGCGTCGCGCTCGCACGCAGGTAGCTCAGGATCTCCAGGTCGCGAACGCGGGCACTGACGCGGCGATAGCGCTTCGCGCGGCGCACCTGCGTGTCGAGCTCGGGAATGCGCCGGTCGAGCTCGGCGATGAGGTCGCTGATGCGGATCGCGTTCTGTTCGGTGCGCTCCAGCCGGCGCAGCGACTCGTGCTTGCGCGCGAGAAACTTTCCGATCCCCGCCGTCTCCTCGAAGAGCGCGCGCCGCTCCGCCGGCTTGCTCGTGAGAATCGCGTCGATCTGACCCTGCGACACGATCGCGTACGAGCCGGGCCCCAGGCCGGTGCCCATCAGCAGATCGACGATGTCGCGCAGACGCACTTGCGTGCGGTTGATGAAGTACTCGCTCTCGCCCACGCGATAGGCGCGCCGCGTGATCTCGACCTCGCGGAATTCGATCGGCAGCCTGCGATCGGCGTTGTCGAAGACGATTGAGACTTCGGCCAAGCCCAGCGGCTTGCGCTGCTCGTTGCCCGCGAAAATGACGTCCTCGAGCCGGCCGGAGCGCAGGCTCTTGGTGGACGTCTCGCCCAGCACCCAGCGAAATGCATCCACCAGGTTCGATTTGCCGGATCCGTTCGGACCCACGATCGCGGTGACGCCGCCGCCGAACTCGAGCTGCGTCGGATCCGCGAACGTCTTAAACCCGAAGGATCGAATGCTGCGCAGCTTCACGCGCGACCCATGATCGAGACGAGTGCGGCCTCGGCCGCGGCCTGCTGCGCGGCCTTTTTCGATGGCCCGTCGCCCCTGCCCAAGGTCTTGCCCTTGACGATGACGCGCGACATGAACGCCGGGCGCTGCGGCGTGCCGCGGCTCGTCTCGCGATAGATGGGCGTAGCGGCAAGATGCTCTTGCGCGTAATGCTGAAGCCGAGTCTTCGCGTCGAGCAGCGTGTCGGCCGAATGATCGAGCTGCTCGATGTGTTGCGTGACGATGAACTGGCGCGCCTTCTCGAGCCCGAACCGCAGATACAGCGCGCCCACGAAGGCCTCGAACGCGTCGGCGAGCACGGAAGTGTTTTCGGCGCCGCCGGCAGCGCGCATGCCGGCGCCGAGCTCCGTCATTTCCGAGAATCCCAATCGGAACGCCGTACGCGCGAGCTGGGCGTCATTGACGATCGCGGCCTTGCGCAGCGTCAGCGGCCCCTCCGGGTCGTCGGCAAACGCGTCGTAGAGCCACATCGCGGTAACGCACCCGAGAATCGAATCGCCCAGAAATTCCATGCGCTCGTTGGAGCCGCCGCCGTGTTCTTTGGCATAACTCTGGTGGACGAAGGCGGCCTCGAACGCATTCAATGGGCCCGGCTTGCGAACGCCGGCAAGACGAAGCAAGACGCGCAGCCGCCGCCGGTGTGCCTCACCGCTCACGTTGGGCTCGTCCTATCTAACCTTGCCGAAGACGATGACGCTGTTGTGACCCCCGAAGCCGAACGAGTTCGATAGCGCCACGCGAATCGGCGCGCTGCGCGCGACGTTGGGCACAAAGTCGAGACGGCACTCCGGGTCGGGAAACTCGTAGTTGGTCGTGGGCGGCATCATGTCGTGGCGCACCGCCATCGCCGTAGCGACGCCCTCGATGCCGCCGGCCGCGCCGAGCGCGTGGCCGTGCATGGACTTCGTCGAGCTGACCCCGATCGCAAACGCGTGCTCGCCGAAGGTCTTTTCGATCGCCTTCGACTCGGCCGGATCGCCCACCGGCGTCGATGTGCCGTGAGCGTTGATGTAGTCGACGTCGCCGGGCTCGATCCCGGCGCTCTTGAAGGCGCGCGCAAAGGCCAGGCGCACGCCGTTGCCGTCCGGATCCGGCGCGACGAGGTCGTAGGCGTCCGAAGACTGCCCGTACCCCAGCACCTCGCAGTAGATCGGCGCACCGCGCGCCCGCGCGTGCGCGTACTCCTCGAGTACTAGAATGCCCGCGCCCTCGCCGAGGACGAAGCCGTCGCGCTCCTTATCGAACGGCCGGCTCGCGCGGGCCGGGTCGTCGTTGCGCGTCGACATCGCGCGCATCGAGCAGAAGCCGCCGATGGCGAGCGGTGACACCGTCGCCTCGCTCCCGCCCGCGATCATCGCGATTGCGTCTCCGTACGCGACGGCATTGTAGGCCGTGCAGATCGCGTCGTTGGCGCTGGCACATGCGCTCGCCGCCGCGAAGAACGGCCCGTTGTAGCCAAAGGCCATCGAGATGTGGGCCGGCGCCGCGTTGGCCATGAGCATCGGGATGAAGAACGGCGTCACTTTCGACCAGGTCCCATTCTCGTTGGCTTTGTCCGAGTTCAGCCAGAACGTGATGATGCCGCCGATCCCGGTGCCGATCACGCCCCCCACGCGTTCCTTGAACTCGGCGTCGTCGGGGAGCTTCGCGTCCTCGATCGCCTCGCGGGCGGCTACGAACGCAAACTGCGTGAAACGGTCCATGCGCCGCGCCTCCTTGCGCCCGATCAGCACCTCCGGCTGGAAATCTTTGACCTCGCCCGCGATGCGCGTGATGAAGTCGGAGGCGTCGAAGGCCGTGATCGGGGCGATGCCCGACTCGCCGGCCAGGATGCGCCTCCAGAAATCCTCACGGGTATTGCCGACGGGAGTGACGGCGCCTAGCCCGGTCACGACGACCCGCCGGCGGGCAGGCGGCTGCATAGTGGACACGCTCAAAACTTCACCAAGTTACGGCGACGCTCGGGTGCTTCCCCGCACGCCGGCCGCTTGCGCTCACCTCTAGGGCTGGATATAATCAGGGGCTGTCTGCCATCAGGGTGGGGCATTACTATTCGCCACAAGGGACGTTATGAAGCGGACGTATCAGCCGCATAATCGCCGCCGCAAGCGCGTGCACGGATTCCTGGAACGCATGAGCACCAAGCAGGGGCGTAAGGTGCTGGCCCGCCGCCGCAAGAAGGGACGTCATCGTCTCACCGTCTGATGCGCCGCTTTGCCAGCCTGCGCCGCCAAGCGGACTTTGCCCGTTTGCGCCGGCACGGCCGGCGTGTCACCACGAAGAGTCTCACCATTTATCGTAGCGACTCGCTGCCCAGCGACGTCCGCGCTCTCGTCGGCATTGCCATAAGCAAGACGATCGGCAAGGCCGTTACGCGGAACAAGCTACGGCGGCGCCTCGCGGCGATCCTCGACGAGACCCTCGCGCAGCGCGATGCGATGCGGCTGCTCTTCGTCGCCCGCCCGCTCGCGGCCGGCGCATCCTTTGCCGACCTGCGAGCCGAGGTAACCTCGGCTCTCGGGCCGGTGTAGTAGATCGCATGCGGTTTTTGCTCGCGGCGCTTATCCGGCTCTACCAGCTGGTCGTTTCTCCGCTGCTGCCGAAGGCGTGTCGCTTCTACCCCAGCTGCTCGCAGTACGCGCTCGAGTCGGTGGTACGCCATGGCGCTTGGCGCGGGTCACTCTTGGCCGCGGCGCGGTTCGCACGCTGCCACCCGTGGAATCCGGGCGGCGTCGACTTCGTGCCCGGGGCGAAGTAACTGATGCATCTGCTGATCGCCGCATCCTGGCTCGATCCCATCGTCAACGCGCTGTCGTCGGCGGTGATGCTCATCAACAAGCCGATCAACAACCTCGGCTGGAGCCTCGTGATCCTTGCGGCACTCATTCGCCTCGTCTTCTGGCCGCTCAACACGGCGCAGTTCAAGGCGTTTTTGGGGATGCAGAAGATCGCGCCGCAGCTCAAGCGCCTGCAGACGAAATACAAGGATGATAAGCAGAAGCTTCAGCAAGAGACGATGGCGCTCTATAAGGAACACCGCGTCAATCCGTTCGCCGGCTGCTGGCCGATGCTCGTGCAGTATCCCGTCATCATCAGCGTCTACTACGTGGTGATGAACCACAAGACGCTCTTCGCGAATCAGAGCTGGATGTGGATCGGAAGCGCGTTTACGCACGCCGCTTCGGCGCCGGCGGTCTTCGGAGCGCCCATCTTCGCCGCGAGCCTGGCGCTTCCGGATCTCGTGCTGATCCTGCTTTACGCGTTCTCGATGTATCTGAGCGTACGGTTCGTCAGCATGCCCGCGACCGATCCGCAGCAGGCGCAGACGCAGCGCATGATGGCGGTGATCTCGCCGCTGCTGCTCGGCTTCATGGGGTGGAAGTACCACTGGCCGTCGGCGATGGTGCTCTACTGGTTCTCCTACAATGCCTTCACGATGGCACAGCAATTCTACTTGCTTCGCCGCTATCATCAGCCGCTCGCGCTGATCGACAGCGAGCACGTCATTACGCAGGACGGGCAGGGCGCCCAAGCCGCCGCGACGGGTGCAAACGCCCTGCCCAGCGGCAACGGCGTCGCCAAGGCCGGCGCGCCGAAGCCCTCCCGCGGAACGCGTTCGAAGCGCAAAAACAAGCGAGGGGCATAAGCACTCAGAATGCTCTACGAAGACGATTTCGAGTTCGAAGAACAGCCGGCCAACATTCGCGACCGCGCGATCGGCAAGCCGCGCGGCGGCGGGCGCGGCGGTGGAACCCGGCGCGGTTCCCAGCCTAGCCGCACTCCCGCGCGTCCGCGATCGCGCCAGGAGATGCCCGAGTCGGCGAAGCCCGCGCGCGATCTGCTGCGCGAGATACTCGCCGGCATGGGCGTCGGTCCCGTCGATATCGACTACATCGAGCGCAAGGAAGGCGAGTACCTCGAGGTCTCCGGTCCCCATCTCGGGATGCTGATCGGCCGCCACGGCAATACGCTCGAGGCGCTCAACCTGATCTTCAACAACGCGTTCAACGCCGGCGTTCGTACGAATCGCCACTATTACACGATCGACGCCGAGGGTTACCGCGCGCACCGCGCGGATGCGCTCAAGAACCTGGCCCTCGCGATGCTCGAGCGCTGCGTACGCGAGAAAGAGCCGCAGAGCCTCGATCCAATGCTCCCCTCCGAGCGCAAGATCATCCACCTCGTGCTCGCCGATTCGGAGCACGTGCGAACGGAATCCGAAGGCGAAGAGCCGGAGCGACGCGTCGTAATCCACCCTCGCTGAGTTCGCAGCTCGCCGAGACAATTGCCGCGATCGCGACGCCGCCGGGCACGGGGGCGATCGCGATCGTGCGCGTAAGCGGCCCGGCGGTGCCGTCGCTGCTGAAACGTCTCGTGCGGACCAAGTCAGGTTTGAGGCCGCGCGTGGCGACGACCGCGACCGTGATGGACGAGCAGGGGCGCGTGCTCGATCGCGCTATCGCGATTCGTTTCGCGGCGCCGCACAGCTACACCGGGGAGGAGATGCTCGAGCTGCAGCTCCACGGGTCGCCGGTCGTCGCACGCGAGGTGGTGCGCGCGCTGCTGGCGTGCGGCGCGCGGCTCGCCGCGCCCGGCGAGTTCACGCGCCGCGCCTTCCTCAACGACAAGATGGACCTGCACGCGGCGGCCGCGGTGGCCGAAGTCGTCAACGCCGAGACGCGCGCGGCGGCGCAAGCGGCACTCGCCAACCTCGGCGGCGGTCTGGCCGACGAGATCCGCTCGCTGCGCTCGTCGCTGTCGCAGCTTCTCGAGGAGCTCGCCGGCTCGATCGACTTTCCGGACGAAGTCCCCGAGCCCGGCCGAGCGGACGTCGACCGGCGCCTCGAGCCCGTCATCGCCGCGCTAGAGCGCCTGCGCCACGACGGTGAGCTCGGCCGGCTCGTGCGCGAGGGGGTGGGAGTCGCGATCGTGGGACCGCCGAACGCGGGCAAATCCTCCCTGCTCAACGCTTTGCTCGGGTTCGAGCGCGCGATCGTCTCGGAGATTCCCGGAACGACTCGCGACGCTATCGAGGAGGCGATCGTCGTCGACGGCGTCCCCGTGCGTCTGATCGACACGGCGGGAATACGCTCTCACGCCGACCGGCTCGAGGCTGCGGGCATCGAGCGGACGGAGCGGGCGCTGACCGCGGCCGCCGTCGTTCTGATCGTTATCGACGGCTCCCAGCCGCTGGGCGTCGACGCGATCGCGCTGCTAAAGCGCAGCGCCGACCGGCCCCGCGTCCTGTTCTTCAATAAGTCCGACCTCGGTACGCGGGGCGCGCCCGACGCGGCCGAACCGGAAACGATCGTCGGGAGCACCCGGGATGTAGCCACCGTGGATGAGCTGCGGCGCGCCGTCGCGCGCGTCGGCTGGGGCGGCGAGCCCGTCGACCTGGCCCGTCCACATCTCGTCGCGCTGCACGAATTCGACGGCGTCAACGCCGCGCTCGGCGCACTGGATCGAGCGCGCCGAGCGCTCGCCGCGGGTGAGCCGATCGACTTCGTTGCCACGGAGCTGCACCGCGCACATTCCTCGCTTGGGCATGTAAGCGAGCAGGTAGCCGCCGAAGGAGTCATCGATGGCATCTTCGCGCGTTTTTGTATCGGAAAATAGAAGGAGGTTACGGTAATGCGGCGTGCTCTTTTTGCGCTGATCGCTCTCGCGATCTTCGCTTTGCCCGCGTCGGCGCAGGCTAGGATCGTCTCGCGTTTCGGCGTGACGATCATCAGCTGCGTCGTCAACTCGAACGGCGGTAATCTGACCAACGGCATCAACGTCGTCTATTACAACACGCACGATTCGCCCGCAACTGAGGTCGACTTTCGCATCAACTACTTGGGGAAACGTTACATCCTGATCGACAAGGGCAACTTCTCGCGCGGCGCTCAGATCAATCACAACCTAGCGAACGCACTGACCGGCCAGCCTTGGAACGGTCCCACGCCCAAGCTCTGCCGCGTCGAACGCGTTTATCTCGCCAACGGACGGAGCTTTTAGCGTGCACAGTACTTCGACAGTACATGTTTTAGCGCGCAATTGGTGGGCGCTGCTCATCCGCGGAATCGCGGCGGTGATATTCGGAATCCTCGCCTTCGTCTGGCCGGGTGCCACGATCGTCGCGATCGGCATTCTCTTCGGCGC
The DNA here is from genome assembly GCA_963723485.1 of Vulcanimicrobiota bacterium. GTDB lineage: Bacteria > Vulcanimicrobiota > Vulcanimicrobiia > Vulcanimicrobiales > Vulcanimicrobiaceae > Cybelea. Next base: position 549,900 of record CAVRQS010000004.1, read on the forward strand.
GTACGCGCTGGTCGACGGCATCTTCGCGATCGTCGCAGCGATACGCGCGGCGGAGACACATCAGCGCTGGTGGCCGTTTGTCCTCGAGGGGATCGTCGGCATCCTCATCGCCGCTATCACCTTCTACGACGTGGGCATCACGCTGCTGGCGCTCTATTTCACGATCGCGGCATGGGCGTTCTTGACCGGCATCTTTGAAATCGTGGCGGCCGTTCAGCTCCGCAAGCTCATCGCGAACGAGATCTGGCTGATCATCGGCGGCATCGCGTCGATCCTGTTCGGCGTGCTGATGATCTGGCGTCCGCTCGCGGGCGCTCTGGCCGTTATCTGGCTGATCGGCGCCTATGCGATCATCTTCGGCGTCATCATGATCGCATTCTCGCTGCGGCTGCGCGGACACGTGCACCCGACGCCTGCCACGACCACCTAGGAAACCCAGTTACCGATGGGCGGCGATGCCGGCACGATCGTCGTCGGGGGCGGCCATGCCGGGGTCGAAGCCGCTCTCGCGTCGGCGCGTCTGGGCGTGCCGACGCTCCTCGTCACGGGCGACGCGGAGAAGATCTGCACGCTTCCGTGCAATCCGTCGATCGGGGGCAGCGCGAAGGGTCAGCTCGTCCGCGAGATCGATGCCCTCGGCGGCGCGATGGGATCGATCGCGGACCGCTGCAGCCTGCACGCGCGCTTTCTGAACGAGAGCAAGGGCCCGGCGGTGCGTGCGCTGCGCCAGCAGATGGACAAGCCGGCATATGCGCGCGCCGCGTTGGAGCTGCTGCGCGGCGAGCCGAACCTCGCGATCGTGCCGGGCCTCGTCGAGGACCTCGAAGTCGTCGCCGGCGCCGTGCGCGGCGTCCGCTGCGGCGACGGCACTCGCTATCGCGGGAAATCCGTCGTCCTGGCCACAGGAACGTTCTTGGGAGGAAAGTCCTTCCGCGGCGACGTCGTCCTCGCCGAGGGTCGCTTCGGCGAGGCTCCCGCCGTCGGGTTGGCCGCCGCGCTGCCCCGTCTCGGCTTCCCGACGATGCGGCTGAAAACGGGTACGCCGCCGCGCATCGACAAGCACAGCGTCGATCCCGCGGCAATGCTGATTCAGCCGCCCAGCGCGCGTCCGTTGCTCTTCTCCTACCGGAGCGAGTCGCGCTTCGGCGGCCCGCAGCTGCCGTGCTACGTCACGCAGACCAACGCGCGCACGCATGCGCTCGTCCGCGACAATCTCCACCGCTCGCCGCTCTACGGGCTCGACTTGATCCGGGGGATCGGCCCGCGCTATTGCCCGTCGATCGAAGATAAGGTAGTCAAGTTCGCGCATAACCCGTCGCATCAGATCTTCATCGAGCCGGAGGGTTGGGACGAACCGACGCTCTACGTCGGCGGCTTCTCGACGTCGCTTCCGGCGGAGGTTCAACTCGCCATGCTGCGCACGCTGCCGGGCCTGGAGGCGTGCCGCATGCTGCGCGCCGGATACGCGGTCGAGTACGACGCGGTTCCGCCCACCGAACTGCGCGAGACGCTCGAGACGCGGCGGATCGCCGGACTCTTCCACTGCGGCCAGCTTAACGGCACGTCAGGCTACGAGGAGGCGGCAGCACAGGGCCTGATTGCCGGGATCAATGCCGCGCGCACCGTCCGCGGCGCCGAGCCGGTGCGCCTGGCGCGCAGCCAGGCGTACATCGGGGTCCTCATCGACGACCTCGTGACCAAGGGCGTGGACGAGCCCTACCGGATGCTCTCCTCGCGGGCCGAGCACCGCATCCTGCTGCGGCACGACAACGCCGATCTGCGTCTGGCGCCGGTCGGTCGGGCGGCCGGGCTGGTCGACGACGCCGCGTGGGAGGCATTCGAGCGGCGCCGCGCGGCGCTGAGCCGAGCGCTGGAAGGCGCGCGGACGACGCGCCTCGTTGCCGAGGAGCTCGGTCCGGAACGCTTCGCGCGCGGCAGCACGCTCGCCGACGCGCTGCGCCGCCCGCGCCTCACGTTTTCCGACGTCGCAGCCCACTTCGATCCGCCGCTCGAGCCGGAGATCGGCGAGCGTGTCGCCATCGAGCTCAAGTGCGAAGGCTACGCGCGGCGCGAAGAGCTCGTTATCGAGAAGTCGCGCAAGACTGAAGACGCGCGCATCCCCGACGACTTCGACTACCTCGCGATCGCCGCGCTCTCGCACGAGGCGCGCGAGAAGTTCGTTCGCCAGCGCCCGCGCACGCTGGGGATGGCGGGCCGGATACCGGGCATCACGCCGTCGGACGTGGCGATCGTCGCGCTCTTCCTCCACCGGCGCCCCCCACGAGATGTCGGATTTGGCGCCGGTCAAACGTCTATCGTGTCGTAAGGAGGAGCCCACATGAGCGAATATTTGTTCCTGTACCGCGGCGGCAGCCGTCCCGAGTCACCGGCCGAGGGCGAGCGGGTCATGCAGAAATGGACTAGCTGGATGCACGACCTGGAGACCCAGGGCCACCTCAGGGACCGCGGCCAGCCGCTCGAAGGCGAGGGGAAGGTCGTGCGCGGCAAGCAGCGCTCGGTCACCGACGGACCCTACGCCGAATCGAAGGATATCGTCGGCGGCTACACGCTGATCGAGGCCAAGGATCTGGCCCAGGCGGCCGAGCTCGCCGGCGGGTGCCCCATCTTCGACCGCGAGGGTCTCGTCGAAGTGCGGCCCGTCATGAAGATGTAGCCGGATAAAATGGAGCCCAGCGAGCATCTGTTCCGGCAAGAGTCGGGACGCATCCTCACCGCGCTGTCTCGCATCTTCGGGCTCGACAACGTCGCGTTGGCAGAAGACGTCACGCAAGACGTCTTCTGCCGCGCGCTCGAGGTATGGAAGTTGCGCGGCGTGCCGCACGATCCGTCCGCGTGGTTGATGAAGGCCGCGCGCAACCGCGCGATCGACGTGTTGCGCCGCGAGCGAACCGCGCGCAACCTCGTTCCCGAGCTCGGACGTCTGCTGAACAGTGAATGGACGATGGTCGCTACCGTCGACGAGCTTTTCGCGTTGGAAACGATCCAAGACGATGAGCTGCGGATGATGTTTTCGTGCTGCGACCCGCTGCTTCCGGAAGACGCGAAGGTCGCCTTGACGTTGCGCTTGACGTGCGGCTTTACGACCGCCGAGATCGCGGGCGCATTCCTGCGCAAGAACGCCACGATCGAAAAACGCGTCGAACGCGGCAAGAAGCTGTTAGCGAGCTCGAAGCGACTGTTCGATCTCGCCGACGCCGAGCTGCCCGCGCGATTGTCGGCGGTGCAGCGTACGCTGTATTTGATGTTCAACGAAGGCTATCACGGCGCGTCGCGCAAGATGCCGGTGCGCGCCGAACTCTGCAACGAAGCGATGCGGCTCGGCGCGTTGCTGCTCGAGAATGCTCGCGTCGCGACTCCGGCGTCGCGCGCGCTGTGCGCGTTGATGTATCTGCACGCTGCGCGACTGCCGGCGCGAGTTGACGGGCGCGGCGATCTCGTGCCGCTGACGCGACAGAATCGCACGCTGTGGAACCGCGAACTGATCGCGCGCGGCAACGAGTTGCTCGATCGATCGGCGGTCGGCAGCGAGCTCAGCGAATACCACGTCGAAGCGGCGATCGCATCCTTGCACTCCGGCGCCGCGTCCGACGGCGACACCGATTGGGATCGGCTGTTGTGGCTGTACGACATCCTGATGCGGATCCGTCCCTCGCCCGTGATCGCGTTGAATCGCGCCATCGCGGTCGCGCAACGCGAGGGGCCGGACTCCGGAATCGCGGCAATTCGCGCCATTCCAGCGAGCGAACAGCTCGCATCCTACCCGTTCCTTCCGGCCGCCCTCGGGGAGCTCGAGCTCCGCGCCGGCCGCGCCGATCGGGCACGCAGCCACTTCGAGGCCGCCGCGGCACTGGCGCGCAGCCCGATGGAACGGCGCTTTCTGGAGCGGCGCGTCGAAGCGGCTGCGGGTGAGCCGGAGCGTTGAAGACGAGCTTTACGCCCTCCTAGAGAGCGCCGGGATCGCGCCCGACGTGGGGGCGCCGCTGAGCCGGTACGGAGCGCTCGTGCTGAAGGCCAACCGGCGCATGAACCTGACCGGGGCGAAATCTCCGGAGACGCTGGCGCAGCATCTTCTCGACAGTCTGCGCGTGCTGCCGTACGTCCGCGAACCGTATGTCGACGTCGGCTCCGGCGCCGGCCTCCCCGCCATCCCGATCGCGATCGCCGTCCGCATCCCGATCACGCTGATCGAGGCGACGGCCAAGAAGGTGGCTTTCCTCCAGCACGCTCTTCGCGAGTTGGAGCTGTCCGGCAGCGTGATCGCAGGCCGCGCGGAGGTTGCCGGGCACGACGACGTCCTCCGCGAGCGGTTCGCCAGCGGCACCGCACGCGCGCTGGCCGGCGCCACGACGGTCGCGGAGCTGGTGCTGCCGTTCATCGCGCCCGGCGGCGTCGGCATATTACAGCGCGGGCGGTTCGATGCAGCCGACCGACGCAGTCTAGAAGACGCGAGCCTCATGTTGGGCGGCCGCATCGAATCCGAGGTGGCGCTGGAAGGCGAGCGCCGCATCTTGCTCCTGCACAAGGAGCACCCTACGCCGCTCCGCTTCCCGCGGCGCGCCGGCATCCCGGAGAAGCGCCCGCTCTGCATCCCGCCTTAAGATGCGCGAGGGACCCGGAGTTTCACGGCGAACATCGGCGTGAAACAAACGGGAGGAAGCGTGGAAGTTACAAGCGCCGGCTTGTCCGATTTTGAGAAGGGTCTCATGCTCGGGATCCTGATCGCCGAGGGCCACTTCGGCGGCGATGGCAAGCAGCCGCAGATCACGCTCAAGATGAATGTGCGCCACGAGCGGCTGCTGCGTTGGCTCAACGACCGGGTCCGCTGGTCCCGGCTCTACGGACCCTACCATCACGACGACCGGCACTATCTGCAGCTGATGATCCGCGGGCCGGCCCTGCGCCAGGAGCTGGGGCCGTTGCTCGCCGCTCTGCCCTGGGCGGAGATTGACGACCACTCGCACGCCCGCTTCGTCGCCATGCTCGAACGCTACGGCGTCGTGGAAGTTCTTGTTTCACCGGGTAGTTCGACGTGAAACTCGGCGACCTCGATCGGCGGCTCGCCGAGGCCTTGCCCGCGGGAAGCCTTTTCGCCGTGGGCGGCCGCGTCCGCGACGAGCTGCGCCGTGCCGTCGAAGGCTCCGCCGCGCCGGCCGATTCGGACTATGTCGTCGTCGGCGTGCCGCAGGAGGACCTGATGGAGCGCCTCCGCGCCCTGGGTCACGTCGATCTGGTCGGGGCGTCGTTCGCGGTCCTCAAGATCACGATCGACGGCCACACGGTCGACGTGGCGCTACCGCGCCGGGAGTGGTCGCTGGGCGTCGCGCATCGTGATTTCGCGGTCGAGACCGGGCCCGGCGTCAGTCTCGAGGAGGACCTCGCGCGACGCGACTTTCGCATGAACATGATCGCGCGCGCCATCCCGTCGGGCGATCTCGTCGATCCGTACGGCGGCGCGGCCGACATTCGCGCCCGGCGCATCGATATCGTGACGCCGCAGACGTTCGCGGAGGATCCGCTTCGAATGCTGCGCGCAGCCCAGTTCGCGGCGCGCTTCGAGTACGCGGCGACGCCCGGGCTGCGCGACGCGATGAGCGACGCCGCGCAGATGGTGCGCGCCGTATCGGCCGAACGGATCCACGACGAGCTCGCCAAGCTCTTCCGCGCCGAGAAGCCGTCCCTCGGGCTCGAGCTCCTGCGTGAGACCGGCGTCCTCGCCCATCTTTGGCCGGAGCTGCTCGAGGGCGTCGGCGTCGAGCAAAACCAATGGCACGCGTATGACGTCTACCGGCACGGCCTGGCCACCGTCGACGCCTCGCCGCCGGGCGATCTGGCGCTGCGTCTGGCCGCGCTGCTGCACGACGTCGGCAAACCGCGCACGAAGGCCGGCCCGCACTTCTACCGCCACGAGATCGAGGGCGCGGAGATGACCCGGGCGATGCTCGAGCGCTTCCGCTTCTCGAACGAGGTCGTCAAAACGACCGAGCACCTGGTCCGACAACATATGTACTCGGCCGACCCGGAGCTGAGCGGCGCCGCGCTGCGGCGCTTCATCCGGCGGATCGAGCCGTCGAATATCGAACGTCTGTTCGCGTTGCGGCGCGCTGACATCGCGGGTGGCGGTCTGCCGGAGCGCGATGGGACGAATCAGACGTTCGAGAGCCGGGTGCACGCGGAGCTGGCACGCAAGCCGGCCTTCTCGATTCGGGAGCTCGCGATCGGCGGCGATGACGTGATCGCCGCACTCGTCGGGCGCGGCGATGCGCCGCCCGGGTTCACCGGCGACGCGCGCGTAGGAGCCGCGCTGCGCTGGCTGTTCGAGCAGGTCACCGATGAACCTGGACGTAACGAGCGCACCTTGCTGCTGCAACTCCTCGAGCAGTATCTGGCGGCGGGATGACTCGCGTCATCGCGCTCGTGAATCAAAAGGGCGGTGTCGGCAAGAGCACGACCGCCGTGAATCTCGGTGCCGCGCTCGCGATGTTCGGCCGGCGGGTGCTAATCGTCGACGCCGATCCGCAGGGTAACTCCACGACGGGGCTCGGCATCGAAAAATCGTCGTTGACGCACGACATTTATCACGCGCTGATGCAAGAGATTCCGCTCGAGCGCGTCATCGTCAACACCGAGCTCTCCAACCTATCGCTCGCGCCGGCAACGATCAATCTCGCGGGCGCCGACGTCGAGCTCGTCGCGGCGCTGTCGCGCGAGACACGGCTGCGGCAAGCCTTGTCGCCGATCGCTTCGCGCTTTGAATTCGTGCTGATCGATTCGCCGCCGTCGCTCGGCCTGCTGACGATCAACGCGCTGACCGCCGCCGACGACTGCATCATTCCGGTGCAGGCCGAGTTTTACGCGCTCGAAGGCCTCGCGCAGCTCACGAACGTCATCTGGCGCGTGCGCGACGCGCTCAATCCGACGCTGCACGTCAGCGGCGTGCTCGTTACGATGTTCGATGGCCGCACGCGCCTGTCGTTGGAGGTCATTCGCGAGCTGCACAAATACTTTCCGGAGCAAGTCTTCAAGACGCAGGTACCGCGCAACGTGCGGCTCTCCGAAGCCCCGTCGTACGGCAAGCCGGCGATCCTCTTCGATCTCAAGAGCCGCGGCGCACAGGCGTATCTCGCGGTCGCGCGCGAGATGCTCGAGCTCGCGCAGGCCCGCGCATGAGCGCGCCCAAGCGCGGGCTCGGACGCGGACTCGCTGCTCTCCTCGGCGAGGCGGCGATCCCCCTCGCGAGCTCGGGCGAGGTCGTGCGGGAGGTCCCGGTCGGCGACGTTCGCCCGAACCCGTTTCAGCCGCGCAAGCACTTCGCCGCCGATGCGTTGGACGAGCTCAAGGCGTCGATCGCGGAATACGGCGTGCTTGTGCCGATCATCGTGCGCCGCCGCGACGACGGATACGAGTTGATCGCCGGCGAGCGCCGCTGGCGCGCCTGCGCGGACCTGCAGCGCCCGACGATTCCGGCGCTGATCCGGGCGAGCGACGATCGCCAGACGCTCGAATTCGCCATCGTCGAAAATCTGCAGCGCGAAAACCTCAACCCGCTCGAGGAAGCCGCGGGCTTCGCATACTTGATCGACGAGTATGGCCTGACGCAAGAAGAAGTTGCGCGCCGCCTCGGCAAGAGCCGGCCCGCGGTCGCGAACACGCTGCGGCTGCTCGGACTATCCGATCGAATCAAGGCGATGCTGCTCGACGGCCGGCTTTCCGCCGGTCATGCGCGCGCGCTGCTGGCCGCACCCGAACGCGAGCGCGAGAGCCTCGCCGATCGGGCCGTCAGCGAGGGCACGACCGTGCGCGCGCTTGGAGCGGATCGTCGGCAGCCGGGCGGCGCCGCCGCCGCAGCGCGCGCCGATGCTGCGTCCGCTCTCTACCGACGAGCGCGATTTCGAGGCGCGACTGCGCGAAAAGTTCGGGACGTACGTCGCCGTCGTACGCTATGGCCGGGGCGGACGCATCGAGCTGCGCTTCAGCGACGAATCCGAGCTGACGCGGCTCGGCGATCTCTTGTTGCGCGAGCAAATGTAGGAACGCGTTTCGTGTTCTTTCCGTTCTCGCGCATCATCGCGCTGTTGATGGCCGCCGTGCTCTGCTTCGCGCTGCTGGTTCCACTCGCGCTGGCGCGGCGCAACACGGCGCTTGCGATCTTCATCGTCGTCGTCTTCGCCGCGTATCTCTTCGGAAACGTCCTCATATGGCAACGCATGCGCCGGCGCGGCTGAAACGCGCCGCCGGGCTGCACGGTGTCTACGCGATCCTCGGCGAGGAGCCGCGCGTTGTGGAGCGCACGCGCGCGATCCTAGACGGCGGCGTTCGCATCGTCCAGTACCGCGCCAAGGGCGGAATCGTCGCCGAGACGCTGCGTCGGCTGCGCGCCGTCACTCGCGAGCGCGGCGCGCTGCTGATCGTCAACGACGACTGGCGCGCCGCGCATGAGTTCGATTGCGACGGCGTGCACTTGGGACCCGGCGACGACGGCTTCGCCGACGTTGCGCGCGTGCGCGCGGCGTCGCCGGAGCGCCTCATCGGGCTCTCCTGCGGAACCCCGGCGGAGGTGCAGCGCGCCAACGCGAGTGACGTCGATTATCTCGGCGTCGGATCCGTCTATCCTACCCAATCGAAGGGCGACGCCGGGGAGCCAATCGGTATCGACGGCTTGCGCCGGCTCGCGCGCATCGCAGCCGCGCCGGTGGCCGCGGTCGGCGGCATCGATCTCGCCCGGGTCGCGGAGGTGCGCGCGACGGGCGTCGCGATGGCCGCACTCATCTCGGCGCTCGCGAACACGGCCGAGCCCGCGCGGGCCGCGCGCGAGCTGGTCGCACGCTGGGACGGCGCCGAGTGACGTCGATCGTCCTCTCAATCGGGATGAGCCATCCGTGGAACGTCGCCGGAGTCGGACGCGATATCGTGGTGGGCGAGCGGCTCGGCGCGCGCGTGTTCACGGCGGTTGCAGGCGTAAGCGCACAGGACGGCCGCGGAACGGTCATCCTGCAGCCGGTCGTTCCCGACGTCCTCGCTGCGCAGCTGGCGGCGTTTCCGTGGGATGCTGCGGGTGCGGTCCGCGTCGGCGCGCTGCCGACGCGCGATGCGGTCGACGCGGTCGGCGCGTCGCTGCGCGCGCACGCGTGGCTGCCGGCCGTGGTGGATCCCGTGTTCGCGGCGAGTGGCGGCGGACAACTCGGCGACGCTGCCGCGCGTGCTGCGATTCGCGACGATCTCGCTCGCTTGAGCAACGTCGTCCTCACGCCGAACCTCGCGGAGGCCGCGACGCTGCTGGAAAGCGACGCGATCGACCGCGAGGCGATCGGCGATGCGGCCGCGCGACTGCGGGCGCGGGGCGCGCTCGCGGTGCTGCTCAAGGGCGGTCACCTCGACGGCGATCCGATCGACGCGCTCGCCACATCCGGCGGCGTCGAGCTGTTCGCGGAACCGCGGATCGCGGGGCGCATGCACGGCACGGGCTGCACGCTCGCGATGGCGCTGGCGTGCGAGCTGGCGCGCGGCGCGGCGCTGCGCGACGCCGCGCGCGCGGCTCGCGCCTTCGTGCGCGACCAAATCGCACGACATTGAAGGCGTCGCGCGCTGAGGCGTCGAGCATTCCAGGCTAATGCAAGGGACTCGCAAGCCGCGCGTCATGTCGGGGATGCGGCCGACCGGACCGCTGCACCTCGGACACCTGGTCGGCGTGCTGACGCAATGGGCCAACTACTCCGACACGGCCGACGCGTTCTTCGAGATCGCCGATCTGCATGCGTACACGACGGAGTTCGACGACATCGCCGTGATCCGCGGCGCGCGCGAGGCGATGGTCGCGGTCTGGCTCGCCGCCGGCGTGGATCCGCAGCGTTCCACGATCTTCCTGCAGTCGGGTGTGCCCGAGATCTCCGAGCTGCAGGTGCTGCTCTCGATGATCGCGCCGGTCTCGTGGCTCGAGCGCGTGCCGACGTACAAGGGACAGATCGACGCGCTCGGACAGAAGGTGGCGACGTACGGATTCCTGGGCTATCCGCTCCTGCAGCTGAGCGACATCGCGGCGTTTCGCGGCGAGTACGTGCCGGTCGGACGCGACCAGGTCGCGCACCTGGAGCTCGGGCGCGAGATCGTCCGGCGCTTCAACTACCTCTACGGCGACGGCCAGGAGATCCTGCTCGAGCCGCAGCCGACGCTGTCGGAGTTTCCCGAAGTGCCCGGCATCGACGGGCGCAAGATGAGCAAGTCGTACGACAACGCGATCCTGATCGCCGACGACGAGGAGACGACGACGCGCAAGGTTCGTTCGATGATCACGGACCCGCTGAAAATACGGCGCGGCGATCCGGGGCGCCCCGAGATCTGCCCGGTCTTCGCGTTATGGCGTTTCGTCAACCCATTGCGGCTCGACGGCATCGCGGCCGAGTGCCGATCGGGTGCGCTGGGCTGCGTGCAAGACAAGAGCGAGTTCGCCGAACAGCTCAACGAGTATCTGCGCCCGGTGCGCGAGCGCTACGCCGCGTACATGGCCGATCGGCCCGCGCTGGAACGCATCATCGTCGACGGAACGGTGCGCGCCCGCGAGATCGCGGCCGGCGTCTTACGCGACGTCAAGCACGCAATGCGATTGACGTAGAAAACCGCTACGACTGCGAATGGTCGCACAGCCGTTTGCCGCGCCTAGCCGAGCGACGGCGGTCCCGGCGGCGACTTTCGAAACAGCAGCGCGAGCGGAACGCCCAATATCAGCAGGAATGGAAAGAACAGGATGTGGCCGCGCGAGAGCACGTAAACGATCGCAGCCGCGGCCAGCATGACCGCGAGCGCGAAGACGGCCCTCCAGGCTACGGCCAACGTTTGCCGATTCGAATGCGCGGCGCGACGCTCGTCCTGCGATGGATCGAGCTGATGAGCCACGCCAGATCGTTCATGTGAAACAGCGCGCGCGAAACCAACGATAGCGGCACGGCGAAAATCGCCGTTGCAAGCAGCGCCTTCCACGAATTCGGCGCCCGTATCGGCGCGCCGTACAGCGGCGCTTACCCCTTGAACTTGGGCAGCGTCCTCGCGATCGAGTCGAGCGCCCAGTCGATGTCGTCCAGCGACGCCGCGTAGGAGAAGCGCAGATAGCCCTTGCCGGCGGCGCCGAACGACGAACCGCCGCCGCATGCCACGCCGCCTTCCTCGAGAAGAAACTTCGCAAGCGCGCGGTCGTCCTGCGTGATCGCCGAGACGTTGGGAAAGGCGTAAAACGCGCCCTCCGGCACCAGGCACGACATCCCGGCGACGTCGTTGAGGCCAGTGACCAGGCGGTCGCGCCGGGTGCGAAAGATCTCGTTCATGCGCTGCACCGGCTCGTCCGGTCCGGTGAGCGCCGCGATGCCGGCCATCTGCACGAAGGTCGCGACGCAGCTGAACGTGTTGTTGTTGAACAGCGTCACCGCCTTCGCGAGATCCGCGGGCATGATCGCATAGCCGAGGCGCCAGCCGGTCATCGCGTACGCCTTCGAGAAGCCGTCGACGACGATCGTTCGTTCGTGCATGCCGGGTAGCGACGCGATCGAGAGATACTCCGTCTCCAGATAGAAGTTGCGGCTGTAGATCTCGTCGGCAAGCACGAGGAAGTCGTAGCGCTGCGCGAGCTCCGCGATGAACTCGAGGTCGCTGCGGGTGAGCACGCCGCCCGTGGGATTATGCGGCGAGTTGATCACGACGACTTTGGTCTTGTTGGAGACGCGGCGGGCGAGCTCGTCGAGGTCCATGCGCCAATTGCGCGACTCGAGCAGCGGGATCGCGTGCACCGTCGCCTGCAGATAGCTGGCGCAGGAGGCGTACGCCGGATATGCGGGATCAAAGTAGACGAACTCGTCGCCGCGGCCGAGCAGCGCGCTCAGCGTGTTCCAGATCACCGGCTTGGCGCCGGGCGAGACGACGACGTTCTCGGGACCCCACTCGGGCGTAACGTTCCGGAAGCGGCTCGCGTGGCTCGCGATCGTCGCCCGCAGCGACGGCAGCCCGCTGGACGGCGTATAGTGCGTGTGGTTGTCGTACAGCGCGTCGATCGCGGCCTTCTTGATGCTGTCCGGGGTGTCGAAGTCGGGCTCGCCGATCTCCATGTGAACGATCCTGCGGCCGCGCGCCTCCAGCTCTCGAGCGCGCGCCAAAATCTCGAACGCGTTCTCGGATCCCAACCGCGCCACGGCCTCGGCCAAACGATCTTCGTGCACTGCGAGCATCTGGGTCTACCTCTCTAAAAAGAATCTCGAAACCGTGGGCGAAACGTCCTCGCGTCATGCGCCCGCTGTCGGAAGTCTTCGCGCCCGGAGCACCGACGCTGCCCGAGCGGCTCAGGACGCTCGTCGTTTCGCCCGAACGCGAGTTGGAACCTGGAATGACCGTGCGCGCAACCTTTACGTTTCGCAACCAAGGCGGCGCGCCGGCGACCGGCGTTCGACTCCGCTTCAACGGGCCCGACGGCCTGATCTATCTCGTCGGAAGCGGGCGCCTCGACGGCAACCCCCTCGACGACGAGTTCGGGAATTCGCCGCTGCTCTCTCGCGCCGGCGCGGCGATCGGCGACGTAGCGCCGGACGAAGAACGGCGCATCGACCTCGCGTACACCGTGGCGGGCGCCATCGAAAACGGCACGACCATCGAGCTGCAGGCGGCTCTGGCCGCCTTCGAGTTGCCGCCGATTGGTTCCAACGTCGTGCGTCTGGTCGCGCGCAGCAAGCCGCAGTTGCGCAACGCGCTCACGCGGGCGACGCTCGAAACCACGCAGCATCCGGTGCCCGGGTCCGAGGCCCAGCTGACGATCTACATTCACAACGCCGGCGAGTCGAGCGCGCGCGACGTCGTCGTAGTCGCGCCGATCCCGGAACACACGGCGTACGTGGCCGGCTCCGCGCGCGTCAACGGCCGCGACGTCGAACGCGAGCTCGGTTCGTCCTTCGACACGGCGTACGCGCCGGTCGTCGTGCGTTCGCTCCCCGCCAGCGCATCCGCGACGGTCTCGTACCGCCTGCGCATCGACTCGCCGCTCGGCGACGGTACGCAGATCGTCGCGGAGGCGCAGGTCGCGTCGCAGGAGACGCCGGCGTTCGCGCTCGAGCCGGCCGCGCTGACAATCTCGGCGATTCCCGACTTCGGCGACGAGCGCACGAGCCTGGGCGCCGAGCCCGCAGCCGACGCGCGGCCGGGCGGGCGCGTGCGGCTCACGCTCACCGCGCACAACGCCGGTACCGCGGCGGCCGCGCGCGTCACCGCTAGCATCGAGCTCGGCGAGAACCTTTTCGCGGTGCGTGGAGCATCGACGATCGACGGAAAACCCGCGCGCGACCGCCGCAAGGACCCGCTGCGCTTCGCGCTCGGCCCGATCGACGCGGGCGAATCGGTGACGCTGTGTGCCGAGGCGGTCGTGGCCTCACCGATCCCGGACGAAACCGTCATCACTGCCGCGGCGCTGCTGGAATGGGAACCGGCGCGCGACGGCGCCGGACGGCGGCTGCAGTGCGGCATCGCCGTGCGTTCCGAGCCGGCGTTCTTGGCGCGCCGCAATCTGGTGGAACGCAAAGGCAGCGCGATCGTCCGGCCGGGAGCCCAGGTCGAAGCGGCGATCGTCTTGGCGAACGACGGGAGCGCGGGCGCGCACGACGCCGTGCTCCACCTGCGCCTCGCGCCGGAGCTCGACGAGGTCGCCGCATTCGAAAACGGCGCGCGCCTGAGCCTCGACGCGGGATCTGCGGGACTTCCTCACGCGGACACTGTCGATCTCGGCGGCATCGACGCGCAGGAGACGCGCCGGATCGCGATTCGCGCGCGCGTCCCGTCGCCGTGTCCCGACCGGCGGGAGCTCCACATTGGCGCGAGCCTGCACACGCGCGAGCTCGGAGAGACGCCGCTGCGGGAGGCGTTTTGGCGCGTGGATTCGCATCCGGCCTTCACGCCGGAATCTTCGCGCTTGGAGCTGGCCGACGATTCGGCGCTGCGGCCGAATCAGCTCGCGCACGTCGACCTGCTGATCGTCAATACCGGAACCGACGCGGCGCACAACGTGCGTTTGCGTCTGTACGTCTCCGCCGAGGCGCGCCTCGAGACGGTCGAGGGCGCAACGCGCGACAAATCGTCGCTGTCGTTCGGCGACATCGCGCCGGGAGCGAACGGCCGGGCACGCTTGGGTCTGCGCTTGCTGCGCAGCCTGGCGAAGGAGTATCCCGTTACCGTCGACGCGGTGCTGACCGCCGACGCGATGCTGCCCGTCCCGCTCGCGCGGCTGACGATCGCCACCGCGGCGGAGCCGGACTTTTCGATCGGCACGTTCCGCGGCGATCCGGCCGAGGGCGTGGACGTCGGCGCTTCGGTCGAATGGGTGCTCCACGTCCGCAACGGCGGCGACGGCGGCGCGCACCACGTCGCGATCTTCGTCGATGCGCCCGAGTCGCTCATCTACGTACCGAACTCGACCACCGTCAACGAAGTCGCGATTCGCGACGTCGGCACCGCCGCGCCCTTCGCCGCGCCCAAGGGCATCGTGCTGAACGAGGTCGACCCGGGCGTCGAGGCCGCGATCCGCTGGCGCACCGTCGTGCACAACGGATTGCCGGCCGGTACGACGATCGCGCAGGTCGCGCGGGTCCGCTACGACGGCGAGCGCGAGGATCAGTTCGTTTCGCCGGATCTGAAGGTTTGCTCGGGACCGGTCTTCGCCAACGCGATCGCGGGCCTGCCGTTCGGCCTCGACGGCGTGCTCGGGCCCGCCCTGGGCGCACAGCGCGCGCTGACCGAGGACCGCTTCGTGCAGCTGCCGCCCGCGACGCCCGTCGGGGAGGGCAACGGCGCGTACGCGCTCGCGCGGCTGGCGCCTTCGCACGTCGCGTCCGCAGGCGCCGCTGGAACGCTCGCGACATTCACGCCGGAGCGCCTCGAGAAGGCGTTGCGCTTCCTGCGCGAGGCGCGTTTCGGCGGCCTCGTGACCCATCTCTTCGCATTGCGCGCATTCCTTCCCGATGCCGTCGGCGACACGCACTGCGGCACGCTCGCGCCCCTGCGCGAGCTGCTGCGCGAAGAGCTCGACAGGCTGTTCATCAAGTTGCGCCTTCCCCGCTATTCGATCGCGCCGCGCGACGTCGAGACGCCATCGCTGCGCTCGACGATCGAGCGCGTCCTCCACGAAGCCGCGCTGGCGCGCGGCGTTCCCGCGGAACCGCCGACCGAATCGGCAGCGCTGCGCGGCAGCTTCGATCCGGATGCCCTCCGCGAGCTCGCGGATCGCCTGGGCGCGGCCGAGCTCGCCACCGCGCCGCCGTGGGCGGGGCTCGCGCGGCTCTTACCCAACGAAACGAGCGAATTCGCGCGCTACCAGAGCGGTTTGATTGACGTTTTGGATCGGCTCGCCGACGCGGATTCGGGGGACTTCACGCAAGAGCTCCAGCAGCGCGACGACGACGCGCTCGACGCCGCGCTCGATGCGACGTTCGCGACGTTGCACGAAACGGCGTAGCGATGGCGGGCGCCGCGATCGCACTGCTGGTGCTCGTCGCGGCCGCGGCGCTTGCGGCCGCACTGCTCGTCGCTCGCCGGCGCCGGACGGCGATCGTGTCCGTTGCTTCCGTCAGTGCGCCCGCGAGCGATTGGACGGCTGCCGCGGGCGCCGAGTTCGCGCAACTCTCCGAGGCGGATCGGTGCGACCTGGTGTTCGCCGTCGCGGCACTCGAGGATCCGCGGTTGCAGCGCTTGCTCGCGGAGGCGTTGGACGACGCGTCGGAGGTCGTGGCGCTCGCCGCCGCGCGCGCGATGGCGCGCCGCGGACGCAGCGCGGAGCTGCAGCGCTATCTCGCACGCCCCGGCGAACGCAACCGCCGCATCGCCGCGGCGCTCAGCCTTTTTTGTTGAAGTACCTTACGAGGATTTGGCGCGCGATCGGAGCGGCGACCGTCGCGCCGTAGCCGCCGCTGCGGTCGACGAACACCGCGATCGCGATCCGCGGATGCGCGGAGGGCGCCCACGCAACGAACCACGTCGTGTTCGGGCCGTTGCCGCCCGCCGTTTCCACGGTGCCGGTCTTGCCCGAGAACGGCAGACCGTCGATCGCGAGGCCGTACGCCGTGCCGCCGGGATCGGTGACGCGCGCCATTCCCTCGCGTACCGCGGCGAGCGCCTCCGGCGTCACCGGAACGTGGCGAATGACCTGTGGCGTAAACCATTTGACCGCACCGCCGGCGGGTTTGCGAATCTCGCGCACGATCTGCGGCTTATAGAGCGTGCCGCCGTTGATGACGGCCGACGCGACGTTGACCATCTGCAGCGGCGTCGCTTGCATCGCGCCTTGTCCGATGCCTAAGAAGCACGCCTCGCTCGGCTCCATCGGCACGCCGAACGCGCGCATCTCCCACGCGTTGGTGGGCCAGTTGCCCTCGTTCTCGCCGGGGAGGTCGATACCGGTCTTCGCATCGAGCCCGAAGGCCAGCGCGTACTTGCGCAAGCGCGCGTTACCGAGCCACCACGAGAGCCGGAAGAAATACCCGTCGCTCGATGCCGCTAATGCCGGTACGAAGGTCGTGTCGCCGAGGCCGCCGGCAGCGATGTCGCGCGCGTAGTATCCGCCGCAGTCCCAGCCGCCCGTGTCGTCGACGACCTGATCGATCTTCACGACGCCCTCGGTCAGCGCCGCCGAACCCGTGACCATCTTGAACGTGGACCCGGTCGGCGTGGCGGCCGCGATGGCGCGGTTGAAGAGCGGCTGCGTGGCGTCGGTGAGATCGTACGCGATGCGTTTCCAGCGATCGGCGGCAAAGTCGTTGGGATCGTAGTTGGGATAGCTCGCGAGCGCGAGGATGCCGCCGGTCCACGGATCCTCCGCCACGACGGCTCCGGAGAGCCGCCGGCCGAGCGAATGGATCTGCTGCGCCAGCGCCTCCTCCGCGACCTGCTGGAGTCGCCAATCGATGTTCGTCACCAGCGTGTCGCCCGGCACGGCCGGCTTCGAGGGCAGCTTGACGCCGGACACGACGGCACCGGTCGCATCCACGACGACGCGTTGCCCGCCCGGCAATCCCCGCAGATACGAATCGTAATTGAACTCCAAGCCGTCCTTGCCGATGACGTCGTTGGGGGAGTAGCCGGCGTTGCGGAGACGTTCGTACTCCTCTTGCGTGATTGCGCCGACGTAGCCGACTAGGTGCGATGCGAACTTCCCATGCGGATAGTCGCGAATCGGCTGCACCTCGAGATCGACTCCCGGCAGGTTGGAGAGCACCTCGGAGAGCCGCGCGACCGCCGCGACCGGCAGATCCGTCGCGAGGATGACCGGGCCGTACGGTTCGTTTTGCGCCACGGCCTCGAAGCTTGGGTAGTTCAGTCCGCGGTGGTGCAGCAGGCGATACCACAGCGAGCGGCCGTCGACGCCGAGAATCTGCGCCAGGCTCGTGAGCTCGTCGTACGGATTCGTCACCTGCGACGGAATGAGGCCGACGACGAACGACGGGCGGCTGCGCGCCATCACCGCTCCGTGTCGGTCGTAAATCACGCCGCGCGGCGCCGCTACCGGAATCAGCCGAATCTGATTGGCCTGCGCCGCCGCGCGGTAGCGCTCTCCGTCGAGCAGCTGCACGACGATCAGCCGCGCGACCAACGCCGCCAGCGCGATGACGAGCACCGCTGCAAATCCCACGAGCCGCCAGGTGGGGAGTTGCCACGGCACGCGGCGCGGCGGATTGATCGGTCGCATCAGCGCGCGGGGTCGATGCGCCGGCCCACCAGCATCACGACGACCATGACGACCGTGTTGAGGACGCTCGCGAGCACCGCTTCATGCAGATGCATGAGCCCGAGCCCCGGCGGATAACCGCCGAGAGCCGCCACGACCCAATACAACAGAGCGCGCACGAGCGTCGTCACGACGGTGATCAAGATGACGAGCGGGATAGAGTCCGCAAAGAATCCCCGCGAGAGCACGCTGGCCAGCACGGCGCTGAGGCTCGTCGCGATCGTCCACGCCGCACCCGACTGCGCGGACAACGCGTCCTCACAGAGCCCCGCGGCGAGACCGTAGAGCGCGGCGCGGCGCGCGTCCACGCGGATGGCGTACCACACGACGGCGACCAGCACGAGACTCGGAACGACGCCGCGGATCGCGACGTAATGCACGACGGTCGACTGCGCGAGCAGCGCGGCGGCTAGCCACGCGGCCGCGACGTACCAGGCCGGGCCGACGAAGGGCGCGACATGCGGCTTAGGAGTCTTTCGCGTTATGCTCACGTGCGATGCTTCGGGTTGGGCGCATGACCATAGCGCGGAAAGACTCCTACTGCGAGATGACGACGACGCGGTCGAGAGCGCCGAGATCGACCGACGTCTTGAGCACGGCGGTCTGATAGAGCGTCGCATCGCCGCGTTCGATCGCGGTCACCGTTCCGATCGGAACGCCGGAGCGAAACGAGCGTCCCTCGCCGGTTACGACGACGTCGCCGACGCGCAGCGGTGCGTCCTGCGCGATGTATTCCACGATGACGCTGCCGAGGTTTCCGCGCGCGATGCCCCACCAGCGTCCGCGCTGCACGATGGCCGGAATGCGGCTCGTGTAGTCGGTAGCGAGGAGCACGGTGCTCGAGAAGGGCGTGACGGCGGCGACGCGGCCGACGACGCCGTCGACGGCGACCACGCCGTCGTCGCGGCGCACTCCGGAACGCGAGCCCTTGTCGATCGTCACGGCGCGGGATTCGTTTTCCGGCGGGAAGCCGATGACGCGCGCCTCGACGCCGTGGTAGAGGTCCACGAGCGGCCGCACGTCGGTCTCGGCGGCATACGCGGCGGCCAGCTCGTGCAGGCGCGCGTTTTCCTCGGTCAGTTGCCGGTTGCGCGCGCGCAGACGGCCGTTGTCGCCTTCGAGGCTCGGCAGGGAAACGACCGTCGTACCGAGCGTGCGTGCGCCGCCGATCACCGCCGACACCGCGGTTTGCGCGAATGCAAAGATCGAGCTCGCCACCGTCGCGATGGGGCTCACCGATCCGGTGCGCTGCGCGTTGATCTGCAACAGCGCGAGCGCTGCCGCCACGATGATTATGCTAATCAGCGCAAAGAGTCTGCGCTCGTCTCGATACGTAAAGATGTCGCTCCCTCGATTCGCGCCCCTCATTTCGTTTCCGGCAGCGTAAATCCCGACCGTCGGAGCGCACGAATGAAGCGGGCCAGCGGCAACCCCATTACCGCGTAGAAGTCGCCGTCGATGGCCTCGACCAGCGCGGCGGCTCGTCCCTGGATGCCGTAGGCCCCGGCCTTGTCGAACGGCTCACCGGTCGCGACGTACTCGGCGATCTCGGCCGGCTCCAGACGGTAAAAGCGCACGCGCGTCGTCGCGCGCTCCTCGACCCACTCGCGCGCGCCGGGCACTGCGAGCGCAAACGCGGTGTGCACGAGGTGGTCCCTGCCCGACAGGCGCCGCAGCATCGCCGTCGCCTCGCCGGCGTCGCGGGGCTTGCCGAGGGCGTCCCCGTCGAGGTCGACCACGGTGTCCGCGGCGAGCACCGGCGCGTCGATCTCGCGCGGCGAGGCGATGACTCCGGCGAGCTTCTCGTGCGCGTGATGGCTGGCGAGCTGCGGCGGCGTCAAGCCATGCGCGGGCGGCTCGTCGTAACCGGTTGGCGCGACCTCGACGGCCAGCCCCAGCGAGCGCAGCAGCTCGAACCGCCGCGGCGACGAGCTTCCGAGGATAACGCGCGCGAGGGGTTTATTCGTAGACTTGGCCGCCGGTCGCGATATAGCCGCCTTCGTGCCGCCCGCGCGGATCGCGGTGCGTCCAGTGCACGACGCCGCCGCGCGGGTAGAACTCGTACTCGCCCTTCACGGCGGCGCGCTGACCCTCCGCGAGCGGAATCGGACCGGTGAAGTCGGTGTTGGCTTCGACCCGCACGACCAGGCTGCAGCCCGACGCGAGCCGCAGCAGAAAGCCCTCGTGCGGGCTCACCCGCGCGGGCGCTACGCCCAACAACCGCGTCACCGTGCCATCGACGACCACCTCGACGTCCGAGCGTTGTGCCGAGTACGCGTCACAGACCGCCCGATCGTTCGGGGCCTGCGTCGTCGAGCAGCCCACCGCGGCAGCGATCAGCAGCGCGAGGGCGAGTCTAGCAAGCACCGACATCCGCGTAGCCGTACAGACGACGCGCGACGATGTACTTCCAGACCGGTTCGGGCACGAGATAGCGAATGCTGCGACGCTGCGCGATCAACGATCGCACGAGGGTCGCCGATTCGGGGATCTCGGGCAGATTCAGCGTGGTGACGCGCTCGCGCAGCTCCGGCGGGACCGCCGCGATCACGCGAGCCAGCGCGTCGCCGCCGACGCCGGGCCGCGGCGCGATGGCGAACCGCTCCAGCGCCTGGAGCACCTCATCGAAGCGCACCCAGTTCGCGTTGACGAGCGAATCGGCGCCGATGATGAACGTCAGGCGCGCCGTGGCATATTTGCGGCGCAGACGCGGCAGCAGATCGGCGGTGTAACCGCTCGCATTCTCGCGCAGATCCGTGTCGTCGAGGTCGAACGCGGCATTGCTTTCGATCGCGCCGAGTATCATCGCGCAGCGATGCGCGGCGTCGGCGTGCGGCTTTTCGCGATAGTGCTGGCTGTTGGTGGGGACGAAGAGCACGCGGTCCAGACGCTCTAGGGTGCGAGCCGATTCCGCGACGAACAGATGCGCGTTGTGAACCGGGTCGAACGTGCCCCCGAAGACGCCGACTTTCATGAGTACGTGAACTCGTACGGCCCGATGTGCACGGTGTCCCCTTCCCGCGCGCCGAGTTCGCGGAGCTTTTTCTCGACGCCTATCTTGCCCAAGGCGTATTCGAAGCGCGCCAGCGCCTCATCCGAATCGAAATTGGTCATGGAGGCGAGGCGCTCGATGCGCTCGCCGGAGACGACGAACGCTCCATCGCCGCAGCGCTCGATTGAAAACGCATCCGGAGCGGTGAGCTCGATGTGCGCGGCGGGTGGCTCGACGTTGCGCGGCATCGGTGCCGACTCGATAGCGCGTGACACCGCCAACACTGCATCGCGAACGGCCTCGTGCGTCGCGGCGCTGATACCCATAATGTCTGGAAAACTCTGGCGCAACTGCGCAAGACATTCGCGCGCGTTCGGCAGATCGAGCTTGTTGAGCACGAGCAGCGTCGGCTTCTCGAGCAGCGCGGGGTTCCAGGCCGCCAGCTCCGCCTCGATCATCGCTTTGTCGGCGAGGATTTCTTCGAGCGGCTTCGCGCCGTCGAGCAGATGCAGCAGGACGCGCGTGCGTTCGACGTGTCGCAGGAATTGATCGCCCAGTCCAGCTCCCTCGTGCGCGCCGGCGATGAGCCCGGGAACGTCGACCATCACGAACGATTCATCGTCGCCGGTACGCACGACGCCGAGCTGCGGCTCGAGCGTCGTGAAGGCATAATCGGCGATCTTAGGACGCGCGGCCGAGACGACCGAGAGCAGCGTGGACTTCCCGGCGTTGGGAACGCCGACGATTCCGCAGTCGGCGAGCAGGCGAAGCTCCAATCGCAACGCGCCGCGCTCGCCGGGTTCGCCCCGCTCGGCGAAGCGCGGCGCCTGACGCACGCTGGTAGCGAAATGCTGATTGCCGAGACCGCCGCGGCCGCCTTTGGCGGCGAGAACGCGCGCGCCGGGCTCGTTTAGATCGGCGAGCAGCAGCTCCGGCCGCTCGTCCCGCACGCGAAAGACGAGCGTGCCGACCGGCACGGAGATGTTGAGGTCGTCGCCGCTGCGACCGGATTTCTTCGATGTGCCGCCGGACTTGCCGGATTCGGCCGAAAAGCTGCGCCTGAAGCGAAATTCCACGAGCGTAGAAAGCTCGCTCGTCGCCTCGAGATAGACGCTGCCGCCGTGGCCGCCGTCACCGCCGGCCGGACCGCCCTTCGGCACGTATTTTTCACGGCGCCACGCGACGATGCCGTCCCCGCCGTCCCCGCCCGCGACCGTGATTTCGGCCTCATCGATGAACTGCACGAGCTACGCGCCGAGCAAAAAAGGAAAAGGGGCCCATCGGCCCCGTGCTCTCGTCGTCTTCGATCCCCTCAGGCGGCGGGCACGACCGAGACCCGCTTGCGATCGCTGCTGGCGCTGAACTCGACGGTTCCGTCGATCAGCGCGAAGAGCGTGTGGTCGCGCCCGATGCCGACGTTCGCGCCGGGATAGACGCGCGTGCCGCGCTGACGGACGATGATGTTTCCGGCAATCACGCGCTCGCCGCCGAAGCGCTTCACCCCGAGGCGCTGCGCGTTCGAATCGCGGCCGTTACGCGTCGATCCGGCACCCTTTTTCGACGCAAAAAGCTGGAGGTCGAAGTCAAACATAGCCGGGCTATTGTAGCAGAGCGGGGCTAAAAAGCAACGCAGCGAGCAACCAGGCAGCCAAGCTCTTTCGCGGCTACGTTTTCTTGCG
This sequence comes from Vulcanimicrobiota bacterium, assembly GCA_963723485.1. Lineage (GTDB taxonomy): Bacteria > Vulcanimicrobiota > Vulcanimicrobiia > Vulcanimicrobiales > Vulcanimicrobiaceae > Cybelea. The sequence continues at coordinate 572,326 of CAVRQS010000004.1, forward strand.
CTTTCGTTTGGCGCCGGCGGTCTTTTTGGGGCGGGCGGTGCGCACCTGTCCGCGGTCCGACGCATCGATGTCGCGTAGGATCTGGGCCTCGTCGGCGGTCTCGTGCTCGACGGCCTCCAGGCCCGCGCGTCGCGGATCGGTTAGGGGAGCCTTGCGCGAGTGTTTCGCCACGTCATTATCCTACCGACAACCCGCGGCGAAGCCAAGGGCGACTTTTGGAACCACCGCGCATGCTAAGATGTGCGCGTGATTGCGTACCTGGTCGAGCATCCTCTCGCGCTCTGGTCGGTCCTGATCGTGTTGGCGATAGGCCTCGCCGCGTTGCCTCTAGCCCGTCGCCTCTAGCCGCCGCCCGATTCAAAAAGGGGGCTACCCCAAGCCCACGCGAGCTATTCGCCGTCCGCGATCTGAAAGAGCTTATCGAACCGTACGATTTCGAACAGACGCCTGAGCGGCGGGGTCGCGCCCAAAAGCGTTATGGGCGCCCCCTGAAAGCGCACGGCGAGTGATGCCAAGAGGTGCAGGAACGTCGAATCGGCGTACGTGACCTGTCGCAGGTCAATCGTCAAGGGGCCGTCTTTCTGTAGCGGGTCAAACAGACGCTTCAGCTCGCCCTTACGGGACAGGTCTAACTCGCCCGCAAGCTCGATGCGGTGCCCGGCGTGGCCCGCCGACGTGCTCATGATTCCAGCCTCCCCATGCTTGCCTTCGGCCGACTAAAATGAACAGCCGAACGCAATTTTACAATTCGGTTTTGGCGCAAATCAAGAGGGATTCACTGGGCGCATTAAACACAGACTCTCCCCGCTAAGTCTACCAAGCGGGAACTGTCGCCCAAATCAAACGGAGTCACTTTCCGCCGTATTCACACCTGTGGACAAGGTTGTGGAGAACGCGCCTCTATTCGGCTAGACGCGGGGCTAGGAAGCCTTACCCCGTCGAGCAATTCGGTCGGGCGCGTGCCCGGGCCCGGTGCCGTTCATAATACAGAAAAAACCCCGAAATAACGCGGTTCCTCGCCCTGTGGATAAGTGTATAAAGTCGTGCATAAATTCCGCAGGAGCAGGGCTTCATTAAGCCAAGGGTTGCGCCCTCACGGGGGTGGCACAGCCTGGATGCTCGTCATCGAAACGGCTGCGCAGTGCTTTGTCGGGACGTCGCAACGAGGATGCAGAGGATGGCGGCAACGATCAATTCGGACATCTCCAGTGAACTCTGGCAGACCGCTCTCGACACTCTAGAGCGTACTTTTTCCAAACCCGTCTTTGAGATGTGGATCAAGCCGATCCGCTTCATCTCGCTCCACGGCAACGAACTCCACCTTGCGGTGCATAGCAAGTTTGCACAAGACTGGGTAGGAAGCAAGCTGCGGGCTCAAATGATCGGCGTCCTGAGCGAGCTCTTCGGGACCAGCCTCGAGCTGCGCCTGTCCGTAGCCGAGCCGGGCGAACCCGGCCGCGCGACCGCGCATTTCCCGACCCGCCCGCTTGAAGAGTTCCGCACCGCGAACCTTAACGTCCGTTATACTTTCGAAGAGTTCGTCGTCGGCAATTCCAACCGGTTCGCGCACGCGGCCGCCCAGGCGGTCGCCGGGGCGCCAGCCCACGCGTACAATCCGCTCTTTCTGTACGGCGGCGTGGGTCTCGGAAAGACGCACCTCATGCACGCCATCGGCCATCGCGTCATTCAGGACAACCTGGCCGCCAACGTCGTGTACTTGACGTGCGAGAAGTTCACGAACGAGTTCATCATCGCGCTGCAGAACAACCGCACGCCGGAGTTTCGCAACCGGTATCGTCAGGTCGACGTGCTGCTCATCGACGACATCCAATTCCTCGCCGGTAAGGAGACTACGCAAGAAGAGTTCTTCCACACCTTCAACGCGTTACACGAATCCGGGCGGCAGCTGATCATCTCGTCGGACCGCCCTCCGAAAGAGATCCAAACGCTCGAGGCTCGGCTGCGCTCCCGATTCGAATGGGGGCTGCTCACCGACATCCAGGCACCGGACCTCGAGACGCGCGAAGCGATCCTGCGCAAGAAGGCCGCGAGCGAAAACATTCCCGTCCCGGACGAGGTAACGTCGTTCATCGCCAAGGTTATTCCGTCGAACATCCGCGAGCTCGAGGGCGCGCTGATACGCGTCATCGCATACGCCTCGCTGACGAAGGCCCCGATCACGACGGACCTCGCGGCAGACGTCCTCAAGAGCGCCGTCGCGCAGGCTCCGCTGCACCGCATTACGATCGGAAAGATCAAAGAGACGGTGTCCAGCGCGCACGGCCTGACCGTCAAGGAGATGGATAACGGCCGGCGCGACCAGCGCCTGGCGGCGCCGCGCCAGATCGCGATGTACATCGCGACGGAGCTGACCAACTATTCGCTGCCGCAGATCGCGCGCGACTTCGGGAAGAAGGATCACACGACGGTCATGTATGCCCGCGACAAGATCAAGGATCAGATGCAGCGCGACGAGGCGTATCGCAACAAGATTCGTCAGCTCATTGCGATGTGTCAGACCCCCTAACCGCATTCCGCGCGCCACGCACAACCGCTCTCCACACTCTCGACAGCCTTGCACACCGGCGCGCCGTGCTCGGACGCATAACTCGACCGCAGACCGCCGGCCGTGGAAAAGTGCATGGTCGACAGCGGGTCGTCCACACGGTTATTCCTAGCCAAAATACGAACGGGCACAAGAAAAAGCGGAGTTGTCCGCAGAATACACCGCCCTACTACTGCTACGGCTCTATTGTTATTCTCCTAGGAAAACGGCGGCACACGCCCAACGGTGAAAACGATGAAATTTAGTTGCACGACGAAAGACATCGCGGCGGCCGTCGGGGCGGCCAGCAAAGTCGTGAACGCGCACACGACCGTGCCGATCCTCTCCAACGTGCTGTTGCAAGGCGAGGGCGGCACGATCGCAGTGCGCGCGACGGATCTCGAGCTGACGCTCGAGCATGCCTTCCCGGCGCAGGTGGCCGAGGGCGGCTCAGTGACGGTTCCCGCAAAGCTCTTCGCGAGCTACCTCGGCAACCTCGCACCCGGGACGCTGGAGCTCACCGGTACGCCGACGCGCGCGAGCGTCAAGTACGAGCGCAGCAACTACGACTTCCATGCCCTGCCGGCCGAGGAGTATCCCCCGCTTCCCGCGGCGGCGCGCGGATCGGAGTTCGGCATCGCCGCAAAGCGCTTCCGGGACGGCATCGACGCGACGATCTTCGCGGCCTCCGGCGAGGAGGCTCGCGGCGCCGTGTTGATGGGCACTCTCCTCGAGGTGGAGGGCAAGTCGCTGACGATGGTCGCGACTGACGGCTATCGGCTCGCGAAGTTTGCGACGACGATGGACGACGAGGTCTCGGCGAACGAGAAGTTCATCGTGCCCTCGCGCGCGCTCGCGGAGGTTGCCCGCAACCTCGGAGGCGGCGAACGCATCGAGGTGAGCGCGCTCGGCGCCCAGAGCAACCAGCTGCGCATGACCGGCGGCGACGTCTCGATCACCGTCCGGCTCGTCGACGGCCAGTATCCGAACTATCAGCAGGTCATTCCGGCCAAGTTCGATCGCTCGATCACCGTGAGCACGCCGGCTCTCATCGGCAGCCTGCGGCGGGCCGAGCTCGTCGCCGGCGACCGCGCGAGCATGGTCAAGCTCGCCATCGGCAATCAAACGCTGATCGTGACGGCCAGCTCCGACATCTCGGGCAACGCTTACGAGGAACTCGAGATCGAACAGAACGGCGAGGATCTGACGATCGCGTTCAACGCACGCTACCTGGTCGAAATCCTGAATCACATCAAGGGCGACAAGGCCGTCATCGAGTTTCTCGGGCCGCTCTCGCCCGCGGCGATCCGGCCTCTGGAGCCGCTCGAGACCGGGCAGCAGCTCTACGTGCTCATGCCGCTGCGGCAATGATGTGTTCCTGCGCCGGCTAGGCTTTTCGAATTTTCGCAACTATATCGAACTGGATCTCGAGCCCGCAACGGGCTTGAACGTGTTCGTCGGCGCCAACGCGCAGGGCAAGAGCAATTTGCTCGAAGGCATCGCGATGCTCGGCACCGGAAAGTCGTTTCGCACCGTGCGCGACGCCGACACGGTACGCGCCGGCAGCGATCGCGCCGAGTTGTCCGGCGAGGCGGTCGCGCGCTCGGGAAACGTCAACCTCGCGTGCACGATCGAACGCGGCGCGCGCGGGACGCGCAAGGGCTACACCGTCAATGCGAGCCCCGTGCGCTACGCGAACTACCTCGGCCGGATTCGCGTCGTAACGTTCGTCCCGGCGGATCTCCAGCTCGCCGGCGGAACGCCCAGCGCGCGGCGCGCGTTTTTGAACATCGGACTGGCCCAAACGGAGCCACGCTACTTTTACGAGCTGGCGCGATATCGCAAGGCCGTGCAACAGAAGAACGCCCTGCTGCGCGGCACCGTCGGATCGGATGAGGAGCTGCTCGACGTCTACGAACGCACGATGCTGGCGTCCGGCACGGAGATCATGCTCGCTCGCGCGCGTCTGATCGACGATCTCGGGCGCGGCGCCGCCGCGGCCCACGCGCGCTTCGCGCCCAACGAGCGCCTCGAGGTGCGTTACGATCCCAACGTTGCGATCGAAGCGAGCGCACCGGAGGCGATCGCGGCGGCCTTCGAGGCGCGGATGCGGCACGCCGCGGAGGCGGAACGCGCGCGGAAGGCCGCGCTGGTGGGGCCGCATCGCGACGACGTGAGCCTCTCGCTCGATGGCGCGTCGCTCGCGGCGTATGGATCGCAGGGCCAGCAGCGCACGGCGGTACTCGCGCTCAAGGTCGCCGAATATGCCGTCATGCGAAGGCGCTCGAATGAAGCTCCGTTGCTGTTGCTCGACGACGTCCTATCGGAGCTCGACGAGACGCGCGCGAGCGCCTTTCTCGACGAGATCGGCGAGTACGAACAGGCCTTTGTGACGGCGACGCATTTGCCCGTCGGGTTGTCCGGTGCCGCACGCGTCGCGCGCGTCGAGGAGGCGCGCGTGCTGCAGTGGGTCGCATGCTGAAGTTGTCGCGCGTTCTTACCGATTGGGAGCCTGCCGTCGCAGGCGAACGGAACCCCTTGGTGCTGCTCGAGGCGGGCTGGCCGGACATCGTGGGCGCGCAGGTCGCCCGCAATTCGCGCCCGTCGCGGATCGCGGGCGGAACGCTGATCGTTACGACCCGCTCGAATCCGTGGAGTCATCAGCTCACCCTCCTGGGCGAGCACGTGTTGCGTGCGATCGCGGCGCGCGTGCCCAAGGCGCGCGTCGAACGGCTGCGCTTCCGCGTCGGAAGATTGCCGCAAGCCGATGCCGGGCCGCAGCCGCGTGCGCGCCGCGATCGCGCGCGCAGCCGCGCGCCGCGTCCGGAGGCGGCGTCGGCGGCGGAGGCACTGGCGCGATTCCGGCAAGAGGTCGAGGCGAGCGCCCGCGCTAAACGCTCGGAAGGCTGGTCGGGCTGTGCCGGCTGCGGCGCGCTCGTGCCACCGGAAGCGGGGAACCTCTGCGCCGCCTGCGGCAACGAACGCCGGCGTCGACGGGCGGAGGCGACGGCGCGGCTGCTCTTCGAGGCGCCCTGGCTCGGTTATGCCGGAACGGCGGCGCTCGTAGAGGGGTTGAAAGAAGGGGAATACGAGGGCATTCGCACCCAGCTGCTTTCGCGGTGGTGGAGCATGCTCGTGCGGGCGCGGGCCGCGAAGCGGCTGTCGCGCGACGGACGCGAGCGGCTCGTCGCGAGCTCGTACGTGTTATTGCGGAGCAAAGTGCCGCCGGAAGAGATCATGCCGGCAACGGTACGTAACGTCTTGGGAGACGAGCTCCACGACTTGATCTACGCGGAACAAACAAACAGATAATGTCAACGAATTATACGGGCGAGCAAATCGAGGTCTTACGCGGCCTGGAGGCCGTGCGTAAGCGCCCGGGCATGTACATCGGTAACACCGCGGAGCGCGGTCTCCATCAGCTCGTCTACGAGGCCGTCGACAACGCGGTCGACGAGGCGCTGGCAGGTTACGCGCGCACGATTCGCGTCGTGCTGCACGCGGACGGGTCGTGTTCGGTGGAAGACGACGGACGCGGCATCCCGATCGACCTGCACGCGGAGGAGAAGCTCCCCGCCGTCGAGGTCGTCATGACGATCCTGCACGCGGGCGCGAAGTTCGGCAAGGGGGGCTATAAGGTCTCGGGCGGCCTGCACGGCGTCGGGATCTCGGTCGTTAATGCGCTCTCCGAGTGGATGGTGACGCAGGTCAAGCGCGACGGATTCTTGTGGCGCATGAAGTTCGAGCGTGGCCTGACGGTGCAGAAGCTCAAGAAGCTCGGCAAGGCCGAGGGAACCGGAACGCTGCAGTGGTTCAAGCCCGACCCGGAGGTTTTCGAAGTCTCCGAGTTTCATTGGGACATCCTGCAGAAGCGCCTGCGCGAGCTCGCCTTCTTGAACCGCGGGCTATCCATCACGCTGCGCGACGAACGTGGCGAGCCGCAGAACGGCGCCCCGGCGGTGCGCGAGCGAACCTACACGTTCGACGGCGGTATCGTTTCGTTCGTCGACTGGCTGAACGAGAAGAAGGACCCGCTGCATCCCATCATCTCGACGCACGCGGAACGCGACGGCGTGGACGTCGAGGTCGCGATGCAGTACACCGGCGCGTACGCGGACCAGATCTTCTCGTATGCCAACAACATCGGGACGATCGAGGGCGGCATGCATCTGCAGGGCTTCCGGCAGGCGGTCACCACCGCGATCAATTCCTACGCGCGCAAGCGCGGCACGCTCAAAGAGTCCGACAACTCGCTCTCGACCGACGACATCGTCGAGGGGCTCACGGCCGTCGTCTCGGTGAAGCTGACCGACCCACAGTTCGAGGGGCAGACGAAGACCAAGCTCGGCAACGCCAAGGTGCGGAGCATCGTCGCGGGCCTCGTAGCGGAGCGCCTCGAGTTCTTCCTCGAAGAAAACCCCAAGTGCGCCCGCGCGATCGTCGACAAATGCATGCAGGCGCAGCGCGCGCGCGACGCGGCGAAGAAGGCGCGCGATCTCTCGCGCCGCAAGAACGCGCTCGAGGGATCGGGGCTCCCGGGCAAGCTGGTCGACTGCAAGAACGGCAATCCGGGCGATTGCGAACTCTTCCTGGTGGAGGGCGACTCGGCCGGCGGCACGGCGAAGGGCGGACGCGACCCCAACAACCAGGCCATCCTACCGCTGCGTGGCAAGATCATCAACGTCGAGAAGGCGCGACTGGACAAGGTGCTCGCCAACGAAGAAATTCGGACGATGATTACGGCGCTCGGCACCGGCTTCGGCGACGAGTTCAACGTCGCGAAGCTGCGCTATCACAAGATCATCATCATGACCGACGCGGACGTCGACGGATCGCATATCCGTACGCTGTTGCTGACGTTCTTCTACCGGCAGATGAAGCGGTTGGTCGAGGATGGCCACGTGTACATCGCGCAGCCGCCGCTGTACGGAATCCGCAAGGGCAAGAAGCAGTGGTGGGCGTTCACTGAGGGCGAGCTGAAGTCGATCGTCGGCGACGACGGCAAAGACTTCACGATTCAACAGTACAAGGGCTTGGGCGAGATGGACGCGGAGCAGCTGGCCGAGACGACGATGGAGGTCGGCAACCGCCGCCTCAAGCAGATCACCGTCGAGGACGTGGTGGAGGCCGAGCAGATCTTCACCGATCTCATGGGCGATAAGGTCGAACCGCGCAAGCAGTACATTTTCGACTACGCCAAGAGCGTCAAGAACCTCGACCTGTAGGTAGTGGGCCAGTCGTCCCCGACGATCGCGCGATGGATTCGCCTCGCGCTTATTCTGCTGCTCGCAGCCGGTCTGCGCCTTTACGACCTTTCCGGCGTTCCGACCGAACTCAGCGCCGACGAACTGGAGTTCTATAACTCGGCCGTCAGCTTTGCAACGACGGGCCATGACGTCGACGGACAGCGCCACCTGTTCTTTTTCAGCGCAAACCCGGGCCGCAATCCGCCGGTCTATTCGATCTCGGAGTACCCGTTCGCCGTCCTATTGGGGCCGAGCCCATTCTCGCTGCGGCTCGCGGCGGTCATCTACGGCCTGCTGACGGTCTGGCTGCTCTTTCTCCTCGTACGCCAAATGACGCAGCGCGACGACGTTGCCGCGCTCGCCGCGCTATTTGCGGCGGTCGCACCGATCCTCGTGCATTTCTCGCGGATTGCGTGGCAACCGGCATGCGAGCTGCCCTTTTTGTTCGGCGGTCTCTACGGTTTGTCGCGCGGGCTGGCGATCGGCGAGTCGGGCGCGGTCCCTGCCCCGTTGCGCGTGCGCTGGCTGATCGCGGGCGCCGTCCTCGTCGGATTGACCGCGTACACGTACATGGCCTCGTGGTTCTACGCGCTGGTGCTCGGCGGCGCGCTGACCGGTCTCTCCGCGATCTTCGCGCGATCGCCGCGCCATCGCAGCGCGGCGGTACTCGCGTACGCGCTCGTGCTCGTCGTCGCCGCCCCGGCGCTCTACGAAATCTTCATCGACCCGGAGACCGCCGGTCGTACTGCGCGCATCGCAACGTTCCGTTTCGGCATCACGCTTCCCGCGTTGCAAACCTTTGCGATGAATTACCTCGCGCACTTCAGGTGGTCGTATCTCGCCGTCGACGGCGACCCGATTCCCGGGGTGACCTGGCGCTATCTCAACGGAATGGGCGCCTTTTATTGGTGGATCGTGGCGCTCGCGATCGTTGGCGCAGCGGGGTCGTTCACGAAGGTTCGGTCGATCGTCTGGCGCGGTTGGCTTTGGATCTGGCTGCTCGCCTACCCATTTGGCGGTGCGCTGACCGACGAGGGTGCACCTAGCGCGCCGCGCACGCTGGGCGGCGCGCCGGTCTTTTGCGTTTTTGCCGCGATCGGTGCGGTCGTGCTGCTGGACTGGACGCGCAGCCTGCGCCGCCGGCAAACGCGCGTGGTCGCGACGGCCGCGCTGACGCTCGCGCTGGCGTCCGTCGTCGGCGTCTCGACGGTGCGGTTCGCCGTCTTTTACTTCACGCAGTACGTCCACCGGTCGTCGAATGCGTGGGATTCCGGAACTGCTGCGACCTTCGCTTTCATTCGCGCGCATCTCGCCGGCCACCCGACGGTCTGCTTTTCGCTTCGCCCGGCGTGGTACGCGCTGAACGTCTACACCCGCTACTACCTGAGCGGCGAGCACGTCGTCATAGTGCCGAGCGTCGACGCGAAGGTCTGCAAGCGATCCGGCTCGATGATCGTGACGGACACGGACCATCCACCGGCCGATTCGCGCATCGCGCGGATCGCAAGGATCGTCGACGTCGACGGCAACGGTTTCGCCGACGTCGGCGTCGTTAAGGCATCCGCCGGTTTAGAACATCCTTAGTCCGGCGGGGCGCGCCGCAGGCTAGGAGGTATAGAGCTACGTGCGCACTCGCCTCGCGATCGGCCTCCTGGCCGGGGCAATCGTTCTGGGGTTCGCGGCGGCGAACGGCCGCGAGTTGCTGCGCGTCGCGATCCAAGAAGGCGCCAGGTTAGGGACCGGTTACACCGTGCAGATCGGCGACCTACACGTCGCGCGCGACGGCGCGACGTTTTCCGGCCTGCGCGTGAATCGCGGTGCACGGCCGATCCTGTGCGTCGCGAGCGCGGCGGTCCGTTATTCGCTGCGCGATCTTCTGCCCGGCAGCGCCCACCGCTTCGGGATCTCGGCCATCGACGTAACGGGCGCGCGGCTGACGCTGACGCGGTTTCGCGACGGCACCTTCGACATTGGCTTCCCGAGCGGCGCGACGGCGCTCGGACCGCCGCACGTCAACGCCGTGCCGTTGCGCCTGCACATGACGCTGCGCGACGCGCAGATCGAGCTGCGCGAGCCGTCGGGGTACGATGCGAGCGCGAAGGACATCCTCATCGGCGGCATCAACGCGGACGCCGACGTGGACACCGCAGCCGTGACGCACTACAACGTCAGCGGCGCGTTCGAGCGCAGCTCGCCCGAGCCGTTTACGATCGCCGGCACGGTCGACGCGATACGCGGCTACGCGGTCCATCACGCGCACGCCGCCCGCTTCCCGTTGCGCGGCCTGGCGAACTACTTCGCCGATACGCCGCAGGTGCGCATTCTGCAAGCGACGGCGGAGAACTTCGACGCGCGTCTGTACGCGCTCGGCGTCGTTGCGAACGTCTCGCCGTCCTATCACGTCAGCCTCAACGTTGACGTGCGCGACGGACGTCTCGCGCTCGCCGCGTTGTCCGCACCGGTCGAGCGATTTCGCGCGCGCGTCGAGCTGGTCGACAACGCCTTTTACGTGGACCGCGCCGACGCGATGCTGGCCGGCATTCCGCTGCGCATCGTCGGAGGCGCCTACGACATCACGGGCGCGCTGACCGGCGGCGCGCAGCTGCGCCTCGGGATCGATGGGACGGGCAATCTTTCGGGGCTGCGCCGCGCGTTTGCGTTCGCGCGCGATCAGGCGATTTCGGGGAACGCGCATTTAGGCGTGCTCGTGCACGGGCCGATCGGCGACCCGGTGATCGTCGCGCGCGTGACCGCGCCCCACGCGCACTACCGCGCGATGCCGTTCGACGCGCTCGCGGCGGGCGTCGTGTATCACTCGAACGTCGTCGCCCTGGCGCCGTTGCGCGCGCGTTACGGCGGCATCGATCTCGGCGTCCGCGGCACGATGGTGATCGGCGATCACGTGCTGTCGCGCTTCGCGATCCACGTCGGCGGGTCGGCGAGCCGGCTGCCGTACCTCGACGAGATGCTGGGCGACGAACCGATCGCGATCGACGCGTCGGCAGTCGGCCACGACCTGCTCTTCAGGGTCGCGGGAAGCGCCGCGTCGGAGCGCGGCGTACGGCGCGTCGCGGCGCTGTTTACGCTGAATCCGAACGGAACGGCGACGGTCGAACCGTTCTGGCTGCACACGGAACGCGGCGACTTCGACGGCGCCTACGCGCTCGATCGGCCGCACGATACCAGCGCCTTCTGGCTCGCGTCGAGCGGCCTGCGCATGCGCGCGCCGCGATACGCCGCGTTTCCGGGTCTGTCGCTGCCCGCCATGCCTCGGATCGATGGAAGCTCGGTCGGCATGACGCTCGCCGGCGGCGGCTCCGGCAGGCACATCGTGCTGGCCGGACGCGTCGCCGGAAGCGACACGACGATCTCGGGCGTACGCTTCGATCGACTCGCCGCGGCATTCGGCGGCACGATGGCGAGCACCGCGATCAACTCGTTGCGCGCGTCGGGTCCGTGGGGCAACTTCTCCGGCGACGGCCTCTTCTCGGCGCAACGCTTCGTCGCGTACGGCGAGTATCGCGGAACGTTCGAGGGGCTGCAGCCGTACCTCGGCAGCGCTATGCCGGCGCACGGCGGTCTGCAAGGCACGGTCGCCGTCGCGATCGAGCCGCAGCGGATTATCGTGCAGGGCACGGATCTGGCGATGCAACACGCGACCCTGCGCGGAGTGCCGCTCTCGCACGCAAGCCTGACGCTTGCGGTCGAGGGAAATCGTCTGCGCATCTATTCCGCCGATGCCGCAGCGGCGGAGGGCGACGTCGTCGCGGCGGGTGAGTTCTCGCTCGCCGCGCAGACGAAGGCCGGCGCGCTCTCGCTCGTCGCGAACCGGTTGCGCGCGGCGCAGCTGCACGGGATCGGATTGCCGCTGGGTGCGGGCACGCTCTCGGCCACCGGTGATCTCGCGGCCGGCGCGTCGCTGCCGCGTTTCGACGGCGGTGTCGCGATAGACGATGGACGCGTCGCGAACTTCTCGATCGCCGGTAACGGCAGCGTGCACCTCGCCGGCGACGCGGTGTCGCTGCGGCACGTCGTCGGCGCGTTCGGCGGCGCGAGCGTGCAAGTCGACGGAAGCATCGGAGCGTTGAGCTCGGGGGTGCCCGCCTACGACCTCGACGCTAACGTTCCGGCCGCCCGCGTGGCGCCGGCGCTCCATCAGTTCGGCATTCCGAACTACACGACGGACGGCACCTTCAACGCGCGGCTGCACGTCGCCGGCGGGAGCGTGCGCCCGAGCATCACCGGCCGCGTCGGCGTGCCGGCCGGCGAGGTCAACGGCCTGCCGTTCATCGACGGCAGCGCGTTGCTCGCGGCCGATCCCAGCGGCGTGAGCGTGCGGCAAGGCTCGGTCCTGATCGGCACGACGCAAGCCGGCTTTGCGGCGGTCGCCCGCCCCGGCGAGAGCGCGATCGACCTGCGCGCGCCGCACGCGACGCTCTCCGACTTCAACGACTTCTTCGACACCGGCGACACGCTGGCGGGCCGCGGCAGCGTCGCACTCGCGGCGGCCTCGCGCGGCGGGCGCGTTACCTCGAGCGGCGACCTCGACGTGCGCGGCTTTCGCTATCGCAATCTCCCCATCGGCGACACGCGAGCCGTCTGGTCGAGCGCGCGCAACACGATCACCGGCGCGCTGGCGGTGGGCGGTCGCGAGGGCATGCTGCGGGCGCGCGGCTCGATCGCGCTGAGTCCGCAGGCGGACGTGCAATCGACGCTGCTGCACTCGCGTTTCGATCTGCGCGGCGACGTCGGCGATCTCGATCTGGCGCTGTGGATGCCTGCGCTCGGAATGCAGGGCGTCCCCGTCACCGGACGCGTCTCAGGCGAGGCGACCATCCGCGGACGCTTCCCGCTGCTCGACGTCCGCACGAACGCGGCGCTCCACGACGGCACGCTCGGGCCGCTCACGCTCGACAGCGCGAACGTCTCGCTTCACGCCGCGGGACGTCGCATCGTCGTCGATCGGGCGGAGCTGACGACGCCCGAGATTTCTGCCTCGGCGGCCGGCACTCTCGGGCTCGGACGCAACGATCCGCTCGACCTCCGCGTGCACGTCGCGACGGATCATTTCGCCAAGCTGGTATACGACGTCGCACGCATCCGCGTACCGATCAGCGGGTCGTTCGAATCGACGCTGAACATCGCGGGCACGTACCACGCGCCGACGTTTCTGGCGGGCTTCGACGCGACCGGCGTGAGCGCGTACGGAATTTCCATCGCTTCGATGTTCGGCGAATTCCGTCTGCAGCGGAGTGCGCTCGTGCTCTCGAACGCGGGCGCGACGCTCGGCGGCGGCGAGGTAACGCTGGCCGGATCGCTGCCGCTCTCGCTCGCGCCGCTGCGCCTTCCCGCGGATGAGCCGATGACCTTCGATCTGGACGTCGTGGGCCTCGATCCCGCGCTCTTCGACGAGACTCTCGGCAACGAGACGAAGATGAGCGGCCTCATCGACGGTCACATCGGCCTCACCGGAACGGTGCGCCGGCCGTCCATCGTCGGCCGGCTGACACTCGCGCGCGGATCGTATTCGAGCGCGCTCGAACGCGTCCCGATCACGCAGCTCGCCGCCGCGATCGCATTCGACCGCGGCTCCGCTTCGGTCGAGCGGCTGAGCGCGCGGCTCGGCAGCGGGACGGCGCAGTTCTCCGGGCGCGTCGCGTTCCCCAGCGGATTCTCCGGCGGAAACTCGACGCTGCACTTCGCCGGCATCGCACGCGGCGCGCAGCTCGACCTTCCCGCGTACGGCAGCGGCACGCTCGACGCGCGGCTCGCGCTCGATAAGAAGCCCACGACGACGGCGCTCCTATCCGGCAACGTCACGATCAGCGACGCGACGCTGCCGTTCGCGACCTTCGTCAAGGCGGCCCAGGGCGCGGCCTCGCCGAGTCTACCGCCGCTGCCCCTGGCCTTCGACCTGCACGCCGCCGCCGGAAAGAACGTGCGCGTTCGGGGCAGCGGCTACGGCGCCGGTCTGGATCTCGGCGCCGCCGGCTCCGTGAGGCTGGGCGGCACGCTGGCCGCGCCCACGCTCTCGGGGAGCTTCGCCTCCACCGGCGGGACCCTGACCTACTTCGACCGCGCGTTCCGGGTGCAGCAGGCCGAGGTGCGCTTCGACGCGGCCGACGGCGTGCTGCCGACTCTGCACGCCGTCGCGAGCAGTACGGTCGTGAACCCCGATCCGGATCGCGCGCGCAATCCCTACGGCAGCGCCGAGATCACGGTCAAGGTCGACGGGCCGATCGCCGGGCTGAAGGTGGGGCTCACCTCGAATCCGCCCGGCTACACCCGGGACCAGATCCTGGCTCTGATCGCGCCGTTCGGCGGCTTCGTCAATGGAATCGCGTTCGGCCGCGAGTCGATGCTGGCCCGCCAGCAGCCGAGCGGCATCACGCCGCTTGGAGCGCTGTCGCCGATTCCGATCGTCGACCTGGCGCAGCGCAACTCGATCAGCGTGGGGCAAGAGGCATTCAATATACTGAACGCCCAGTTCGCGGCGAGCCTGCTCGGTCCGGTGGAGACCACGCTGGGCCAGGGCCTCGGGCTCTCGACCGTCAACCTCTCGCTCGGATACTACGGCAACGTCGGGGTCACGGCCACGCGGCTGCTCGGCAAGGCGGTCAGCGCCGTCTATGCGATCACGTTCGGGTTACCCCAGGTGCAGTCGTTCGGTCTCCAGGTGCAGCCCAACCCGATCACGAGCGCCACGCTGAACTTCTTCTACCAGAGCGGGCCCACGAAGTTGTTGCAGCTTCCGAGCTCGCCGGTGGCGTATAATGCGGGCTATACGGTGGCGCAGCCGCTGATCGGCAACAGCGGCTTCAGCCTTACCGTTCAACGCTATTTCTGGTAAATGGGTATTCGATTAAGCACACGTTCAGGCTTGTGACGCGAGCAAGGACCCCGGGTGAGCCGGGCGGAACAGGGCGTGCCGGGTCACGCGCGATACGCTTGCGCACGGCGGCCCGTCGCTTACGGGCCCTTTGCGAACCCTGTTGGAAGATGAGGACGGCTTTTTCGAATGACCTTTGACCCCGGGTGGCGCTTGAGCGCGTTGAGATGGTGCGTCGGCGTCGTACTCCCGCTGATCGCGGTGGTCGGATTTAGCGTCGCCCCGGCATCGTCTGCGACAGGGCCCAAAATCGTGTCGGTCGACGTCACCGGCAACCTCCACGTCCCCACCTCGACGATTATGTCGGTGATCGCGGTGCGTCCCGGACAGCCGTACAATCCGAAGGTTGTCCAGGAGGACTTGGCGCGCATCAACGCGCTCGGCTACTTCGCCGACATCGCGCCGCCTCTCGTGCGCCAGCGTCCGGGCGGGATCGCCATTACGTTCCGCGTCGTCGAAAACCCGGTGCTGACGAAGATTCTTTTTGCCGGCAACGCGAAGGTCCCGAGCGACACGCTGCTGGCGCTGATGGACCTGTCCGTCGGCCAAGTGTTCAACACGAACACGTTCCGGCAAGACATCCTCAAGATCAACAACTACTACGAGCGCATCGGGTACGGCGGCCAGGTCCCGACCCACGTGAAGGACGTCCACATCGATCCGCAGAGCGGCGTGTTGACGCTCACCATCCAGGAAGGCCTCGTCGTCAACCACGTCATCATCGGCGGCGATCCGCTGCTCCCGCCGCCGGCTATCCTTCCGCAACTGACGCTGAAGGTCGGCAGCGTCTACTCCGACGCAGTGCGCGACGCCGACTACAAGGTGCTGCAGAAGTTCTACGAGGACAAGCTCCACCTCGAGCTCGGGAACTTCGAGGGCGGCATCGTGCCGTCGTCGATCAATCTGCAAGCCGGCACGGCCGACGTCAAATACAACATCTACGTCGCCCGCATCGCCGTCGTGGAAGTGACGGGCAACACGCGGACGAAGGACGTCGTGATCCGGCGCGAGCTGCGCGAGAAGCCCGGCATGGTGCTCAACACCGACGCGATCAAGCGCGACTACGAGCGTCTCAACGCACTCAACTTCTTCTCCAAGGTCGAGCCCGACGTCAAGCCGGGACCGGACCCGAAGAAGCCGCAGGACGTGACGCTCGTGTGGCACGTCACCGAGCAGCGCACCGCACAGGCCTCGCTGGGCTTTGGGTATTCGGGCGGTCTGACCGGACTGGGCCTTTACGGAACGGTCGGCTTCTCGGATAACAACCTGCACGGGACGGGCAACTCGGCCGGCATCCAGTTCGAGGAGGGCGCTCGCACGGGCGTCGCTCAGATCACCGCCTCGGTGCCGTACCTGAGCAACACGCCGCAGGGCCAAAAGTACACCGCCGGGGGGTCGATCTTCACGAACCATTCGACGTACTACTATCCGATCTACAGCATCGCCGGCATCGGACAGTCGGTCGCCCAAAAGGGCTCGATCCCGATTCCCGTCACGCTGTACTCGAGCTCGACCTCGTCGGAGATATCCAACACCTACGCCACCAATACGTCGAGCGCGACGGGCGCCTCGGGCAACGTCGGGCGGCGCCTGAGCGACTACACGATCCTGTCGTTCGCGGTCAGCGGGCAGAAGATTCGCTACAACACGACGGTCCCGTCGCCGTACTACTTCCAAGGGAATCAGCCGAATGTCTTCGTGGGACCGACGCCCGGACCGCTCCAATCGTCGGCGCAGAATTTCGGCGGATCGTTCGGCATCTCGGCCTCGTCCATCGCGAACGTCAACACCGGCAGCCCGTACAACCTGATCACGACCGGTCTCAACCTGCAGACGATCACGTTGGACGATCCGTTCAATCCGCGCAACGGCGTCAAAGCGTTGCTGAGCGCGACCGTTTCCGAGCCGGCCTTCGGATCGAACTTCTCGTTCACGCAGAGCACGCTGGACCTCGCGAAGTTCTTCCCGGTGCTCAAGGACGCGACGCTCGGCGTGCACGGTGCGGCGTATAACTCGACGGGCGTCATCCCCCCGAGCTCGCTGTTTACGTTCTCGGACCAGCAGATGCGCGGATATAACACCGTGTTCTACGCGACCAATGCCTTTTTGGGGCAGATCGAGCTGCGCCAGCCGCTCGCGCTGGATCGGCGGATAACGCTCGCGGTGTTCGTCGACGAGCTCGATTACCACATACGCGGCGCCTACCCGCTGCTCGATCCCTACACCAACCGCATCACCGGATATCCGGCCGATTGGGCGCTCTACGGAGACGCCGGCTTCGGCGTCCGCTTCGACGTGCCGCAGCTCGGCCTGCGCACGGTGCGCATCGACTTCGCCAAGGGCATCAACGGCACGCACACCAGCTTTGGAATAGGCCAGAGCTTCTAGAGTTTAGAATTCCCCACAAGACTTGGATATGGAGCCCATACGAATCAGATGAAACTTCGGTCCGCGATTTTCGCAGCCGCGGCGTTGCTGCTCGGCATCACGTTGGCGCCGGGTGCCATCGCGGCCGACGTCACCGACGTCGGCTACGTCGATCAGTCCGAGCTCGCCAGCCTGCCCGTCTTCGTAAACGCCAACGGCGCGCTTGCGGGGGATAAGGCGCGGCTCGACGCGCAGTTCAACGCGCAGGTCAAGCGGGCGCGGAGCGGCGCTCAGCGGCAGCAGATAGCCATGCAGTTCCAACAGCAGTTCAACGATCGGCAGCGAGAGATCGTCGGCCCGTTGTTTCAGCGCGCGCAGCTGGCGATCGCGGCCGTGGCCGCCACGCGCAATCTCTCGGTCGTGGTGGACAAGCGCATCATCGTCTACGGCGGCCAGGACATCACGAAGGACGTCGAGGCCGTTTTCTCGAGTTCGCAAGCGGTCGTGCCCCCGTCGGCGACGCCGCCGCCGTCCGCGATCGGGTACGTCGATCAGACCGCGCTCGATGGAATTCCGAGGGTCCAGAACGCCAACAATGCGATGAATCAGTTCGAGTCCACCCAGCGGCAGATCTATTCCGCGAAGATGGCGCAGGCGCGCAGCGACAGCGACAAGCGCCGGATCCTCCAGGATTACAACAAGACCGTTTCGGACAGGCAGGATCAGCTGCTCAAGCCGCTGGTGGATCAGACGAAATCGGCGACGGCGGCCGTCGCGCGCAAGAGGTCGCTGATCTTGGTGCTCGATCGTGCCGACGTCATCTATGGGGGGACGGACATCACGGCGGATGTCCAAAATGCGCTCGGCAAGTAGCGCGCTCGCGCTGCTCGGTGCGTCGGCGATCGCGTGTCTCGCAGGCTGCGCGCCGAACGTGCACTCGGCCTCGATTCGCGGCACCGGTTACGTACGGATCGACGACGCCGTGAAACATCACCCGCTGTATTCGCAGCTCTCGCAGCTCGACGAGGCGATCGCGGCCATCGACCTGCGCTACTCGGGTCCCCAGGTGCCGGTTGGCGCCCGGCAGATGGCGGCACAGACCGTCGAGCTCAACCGCGAGCTTCGGGCCGCCCAGATACGCGCCAACAAGATTCTCGCGCAGACGCAGCGCGACTACGAGCACCGCGAGTCGCAAGCGGTGGCGGCGGCGCTGGCGGCGGCGGGCGTTCACGGCCAAGGGGCGTTCGCGGCCTCACAGATGAGCAATCAATCCGCGCTGCAGGCGCAGCAGGCTGCGCAGGCTGCCAACTCCGACTACCTGGCCTACCAGCAAAACGTCGTCGCTCAAGACAACGCGGCAAGTTCTTCCATAGCGCGTCAGCTGCAAACCCAGGCGGAGCAGAAATATCGCGCCAAGGCGGAGCAGCTGCAGCAGAACGAAACCGATCTCTCGCTGCGGCTGACTCAGCAGGACGCGACGGCGCGCCTTGCGATCAAGATGCGGCTCTCCAACCTCGCGATGGATCCCGACGCCCGCAAGCAGGCCGAATCGCAGCTCGCGGCGATCAATGCGAAGGAGGCCGGCGAGGTCGCCGCGCAGCGCAACGTCGATGCGGCGACGCTGCGAGCCTACCGGGCGCAGCTCGATCGGGAGACCGGCTCGAGCATCCACTCGCAGGTGGGCGCCATCCAAAGCCAGACGTCGGCCAAGCTCGAAGAGCACCGCAACGAGGTGACGGCGCAGCTGCGCAGCCTCGGGCCGGCGACCGTGCCGCAGAACCTCTCGCCCGGCGTGCAGGCGCAGATCGCGAAGATTCACCGGCAGTTCGTCGGCCAGTTCCAGGCGCAAGCGAGTAAGACGGTCGCGGAATACAACGAAACGAAGAGCGATCTGGACCGGCAGTTCGCCGCGATGCACGGCGCCGACGTCGGCGCGACGGGAGCGGCGGGCAAGGAGCTGACTTCGCTGCGAAAGCGGCGCGCCGATCTCTACGCACAGATCGTCGGTCAGGTGCAGCGGGATGCCGCGCGGATCGCGCAGGACCGGGGCTTCAGCATCGTCTTCGTCAATCCCAACGTCGCCGCGGGCGGCTATGACCTCACCAGCCAAGTCATCAAGGACGTCGAAAGCCAACACGAGTGAACACACAAAATAGAATCGCACTCTTCTCGCTCGCCGCGATCCTGGCCGGCTGCGCGCCGCAGAGCCCGATCGGGCTCGTCGACGTGCAGCGCGTCGTTTCAAACTGGCCGGAGTATCAGGGCTACCAGACCCAGATGTATTCCGAGGAGCGGTCGATCTCGACGCGCCGGGAGAGCAACTCGCGCAAGCAGCGCGACGCGTACGACCTGCAACGCAAGTATGCTAAGGTCACGGATCGGCTATCGGCGCAACTGCGCGACGTGGCGGGCAAGGTCGCCTCGCAGCGCCAGCTCAAGCTGGTCTTGACGCGCGAGGGCATCGGATACGGAGGCGTCGACATTACGCCCGACGTCGAGAAGGCGCTCAACATCACGGAAAAGGCCTCGCCGACGCCGGGAACGTAGCCCGTAGCGGATGCTCGGAACGCTGCGGGACCTGGCCGCTCGGGTCGGCGGACGCGTCGTCGGCGACGGCAGCGTCGACATCGGCGGGCTCGCAACCGTGGACGACGCGACGCCGGGCGCGCTAACCTTTGCGACCACGGAATCGTACTTTACCGCCGCTCTCTCCGGAGCGGCGACGGCGGTACTCGTCGATCCGACGCTCGCGCGCGACGACGCGGCGAAGCCGCTGATCGTCGTGGAGAACGTGCGGATCGCGCTGGCGCACCTGCTCGTGATGGTCGCGCCCGAGCCGCCGCGCGGCCCGTTCCGGCACGAGAGCGCGGTAATCGAATCCGACGCCGACATCGCCGCCGACGTCTACGTCGGCGCCGGAGCATACATCGGAAACCGCGTCACGATCGGCGCCGGCAGCGTCGTCGGTGTGGGCGCATACGTCGGCGACGGCGTGACGATCGGAGCGGCCGTTCGCATCCACCCGCACGTCAAACTGCTCGCCGGCTGTACCGTCGGCGATCGCGTCGTGCTGCACGCCGGCAGCGTCATAGGCGGCGATGGTTTCGGCTGGGCCTTCGTCGATGGCCGTGCCGAGCGGATTCCCCAGGTCGGCACCGTCGTGCTCGAAGACGACGTGGAGATCGGTGCCAACTCCTGCATCGATCGCGCCCAGATCGGCAGCACGCGCGTGGGCGCCGGGACGAAGATCGACAACCTCGTTCAGGTCGGGCACAACTGCCGAGTCGGCAAGCACTGCGTGATCGCTGCCTTGAGCGGTCTCGCCGGGTCGACGGTGATCGGCGACTACGTCAGAGTTGCGGGACAGGTCGGCTTTCGCGGGCACATCACGGTCGGCTCGAGTGTGACGATCGCGGGGCGGTCGGGAGTCTGGGGCAACGTCGCCGACGGCGCGACCATTTCCGGCAATCCCGCGACGGATCATCACGAGGAACTGCGGCGACAGGTCATGATTCGTAAGCTGCCAAAGCTGTTCGATCGTGTCGAGGCTCTCGAGCGCTCGCGCTCGCGCCAAACCGAATAACGCCGCGTGATGCAGGCGACGCTCCGCGACGCGCTGCACTTCGAAGGCGTCGGCCTCCACACGGGCGAGCACGCCTCGGTCGACGTTCATCCGGCCGGTCCCGACGCCGGACTGAGCTTCGCGATCGGGTCGACGCGCGTGCCGGCGACGGTAGAAAACGTGCGCGACACGTCGCGCGCCACGGTGCTGGGTCGCGACGGTGCGACCGTGTCGACGACGGAACATCTGCTCTCCGCGTTCTTCGCGATGGGCGTGACCAACGCCGACATCCACGTCAACGGCCCCGAGATTCCGGCGCTCGACGGCAGCTCGGCCGACTTCGTCACCGCAATCCTTTCGTGTGGGCTGCAGACGCAGTCCGTGCCGCGGCGGGTGCTCGAGCTCGCCGACCCGATCTCCGTCACGGCGGCCGACCGCATGATGATCGCAGTTCCGGCGGAGCGATTCCGCGTGCGCTTCGTGGCAGACTTCGCCCCGCCGATCGGAACGCAGTATTACTTCGGCGAGATCGACCCGGACCGGTACCGCGAGGAGATCGCGGGCGCGCGCACGTTTGCGTACCTGCACGAGATCGAGGCGCTCTGGGCCCGCGGCCTGGCGCGCGGCGGCAGCTTAGACAACGCGCTGGTCTTCGCGCCCGAGGGCCCGATGCAGCCGCTGCGTTGGCCCGACGAAGCCGTGCGGCACAAGGTGCTCGACCTGATCGGCGACCTGGCGCTTTTGGGAGCGTGGCCGCAATGCGAGATCGTCGCGATCAAGAGCGGCCACGAGCTCCACGCATCACTTACGCGAGCCCTGCGTGGGCGCTTGCGCGTACCGTCCGCATAGGAGAACGACATTGGCCGAGTTGGACATTCGCGCGATCTTCGAGATCTTGCCGCACCGCTATCCCATGCTGCTCGTCGACCGCATCCTCGAATTCGAGCATATGGTACGCGTCCGCGGATACAAGAACATCACATACAACGAACAGATCTTCGCGGGCCACTTTCCCGCCAACCCGGTGTTGCCCGGGGTCTACATGATCGAGGCGCTCGCGCAGCTGGGCGGTGCGATGATCCTCGAGCCCGGCGAGTTCTCGCGCAAGACTCCGTATCTGGCCGGCATCGACAAGGCAAAGTTCCGGCGGCCGGTGATCCCGGGCGACCGCCTCGACATGGAGGTGAGGATGCTGCGTCACAAGCGCAACATCGGCTGGGTCAGCGGTCAGGCGGAGGTGGACGGGCAGTTCGCGTGTTCGGCCGAGCTGATGTTCTCGATCGTCTCCGATCCAAGGATGTTCGGCGCCGATTCGGCCGTGCTGCACGCCTGAACCAAAAGCCCAGCATGCTGCATCCCACCGCCATCGTCCATCCCGCAGCGGAGCTGGGGCAAGGCACCGACATCGGACCCTACTGCATCGTCGGCGAGCACGTCTCGATCGGCGCGCGCACGGTGCTTCAGGCGCACGTCGTCGTCAACGGTTGGACGCAGATCGGCGAGGATTGTCTGCTCTATCCGTTCTGCACCGTCGGCGCGGCCTCGCAAGATCGCAAGTACGCCGGAGAGCGCGCATACACGCGCATCGGCAGTCGCAGCATACTACGCGAGTACGTCAGCATCCAGCGCGCCACCGGTCAAGACGAAGTGACGGCGGTTGGCGACGACTGTCTGTTGCTCGCCTACGTGCACATCGCCCACAACTGCGTGCTCGGCAACGGCGTCACCATGAGCAATCTGGCGCAGCTCGCCGGCCACGTGAGCGTCGCCGATTATGTCACGATCGGCGGTCACACGGGCGTCCATCAGTTCACCCGCATCGGGCGCCACGCTATGGTCGGCGGAATGAGCAAATGCACGAAAGACGTTCCGCCCTTCTTCCTCGTCGAAGGCAACCCGTGCCAGCCCTACGGACTCAACAGCGTCGGCCTGCGGCGCGCCGCGTTTACCGCGCAGGAGCGCGCCGAGATCAAGAAATTTTACAAGCTTCTCTACAATCCGAAGCTCAACGTCTCGCAGGCGATCGATGCCATGAAGGCCGAGGTTTCGACGAATCCCGGCCGCGAGATCGTAGCCTTTCTCGAGGCGCCGTCGGAACGAGGCGTACTGAAATAATCCGGCAGTTTGTCGAATTAGCGCCCCCCGACAGTCTCGTTAAGCGGAAGCTGCGACGAGCGCGGACCAGCGCAGGATGCGCACTTCGTTCCGAGCTTGCTCGTCCGCGCGAGCGCCGCAGCAGGAGGTGCGACGACGAGCGGTTCCGCGAACGAGGCTGTCGGGAGGCGCTGACTCGAGTAGCGCATGAGATATTTCTTCTCAACGGGTGAGCCGTCGGGTGAGGCTGCGGCCTTGATCTTTGCGGATGCGATTCGGGCAATCGAGCCGCAGGCGGAGTTTGAGGGCATCGGCGGCGAGCGCATGCGGGCCGCCGGGTTTCGCTTGTGGCGCAACCACGCCGGCTGGGCCAGCATGGGTCCACTGGCCGCCATCCCGCGCATCCCGAAGTTGCTGCTTGCCATGCTGCGGACGGCGCGGCATCTGTGCGTGTCGAAGCCGGATCTGATCGTGCTCGTGGACTTCGGCGTGTTCAACCTGCGTCTGGCGTCGACGCTGCGGCGATTCGGCTATGCGGGCCCAATCCTCGATCTCTTTCCACCGGGAACGTGGCTGGACAACGCGGAGAAGGCGCGTAAGGTCAGTGCGCTGACGGTGCCGATGACGGCGTTTGCGCACCAGAGCGAATTCTATCGAAGCATCGGATGCCGCATCGTGTATTTCGGCCATCCGCTCGCGAACCGGTATACGATGCGGCCGCTGCGGCCGCCGCCGCCCCGCGACGCCGGAACGGTCGCGCTGCTTCCGGGCAGCCGCGCCGGCGAGCTGCGCCGCCACCTGCCGGTTCTCGCCGCGGCGTTTCGCGTGCTGCAGAGACGCCGCCCGCACTTACGCGGCGTCGTCGCGGCCGCCGATGCGCGCGCCGAGACGCAAATCGCCGGCGCGCTGGCGAGCGAAGGATTGAGCGGCGTCGAGATCGTGCGCGGCGTTGCCGCTACGCTTGCCGACGCGGACGGCGCGTGGGTCGCATCGGGAACCGCGGTGCTGGAGACTGCGCTTCTCGGTGTGCCCGCCGTAGGAGTCTACGTTATTCCGAAGATTCTGATCCGATACGGTCATCGCATGATTCGGCATCGTTTCATCACGCTGCCCAACCTCGTTCTCGGGCGGGAGATCGTTCCCGAGCTGCTGCAGGAACGAGCGACGCCCGAGGCGCTCGCCGACGCGCTGGAGACGCTGATGAAAGACCCGAGCGAACAGTACGCGCAGTTCGTGTCGATGCGCGCGGCGCTCGGGCCGAACGACGCGCTCGCGCAGTGCGCCCAGTACGCGGTCGAGCTCGCGCGCAGCGGAGCGCGGAAGTAGCATGGTCCGTCTCTACCACACCTCGGATCTGCACGACCATCGTGGAATCGCACCGCGCCTGAGCGCGCTCCGCCGAACCCAGCCGGGGCTTCTTTTCGATTGCGGCGATGCGCTGCGAGGCAGCCAGACGATGTACCATCGGGACGAACCGATCGTGGCTGACATGGAAGCAGCTGGCTACGACGCGCAAGCCGTGGGCAACCGCGAGTTCCACTACCTATTCGGGCTGCTGCGCGCGCGCGCGAAAAGGATGCGCCATCCTTTGGTCTGCAGCAACCTCGTCGATACCAAGGGCCGTCCGCTGCCGTTCCAGCCGGCGCTGCGATTCGATGTGCCGGCGAACGGCGACGCGGCGGCGAGCGTCCACGTGCTCGGCCTGCTGGTCGTGCAGTACGACACGAACAGCATCTGGGAGAACCTGTTCGGCTGGCGCTTCATCGAACCGGTGGGCGTGGTCGAGGAGTACGCGAGCTCGCTCGGCGAGCGCGACATGCTCGTCGTGCTGTCGCATCTCGGACTCTCGCGCGATCGCGAGCTAGCCGAGCGCGTGCCGCGTATCGACGTCGTGCTCGGCGGGCACAGCCACGACACGCTGGAGGTCCCCGAGCTCGTCGGCGGCGTGCCGGTCGTGCACGCCGGTCCCTATGGGCGCTTCGTTTCGCGCAGTGAGTTCGCGTACGACTCGGATCGCCGCCGCTTCACGCTGACGGACTTCGCTCTCGTCCCGCTGCTCGCGGGGCCGTGATGCGCGTGCTCTTCGTGACGAACGGCCACGGCGAGGCGGCGATCGCCGAGCGCATCGCATTCGAGATCGAACTCCTCGCGAGCGACGCGCAGGTCGATCATCTCGCGCTCGTCGGCGACGTGCCGTCGCAGCATCTGCGCGACGTCGGTCCGCGCGCGCGAATGCCGAGCGGCGGGCTGATCGCCATGTTCGACCTGCGTAACATCGCGCGGGACCTGCGCGCGGGACTTCTGGGACTAACGCTGGCGCAGCGGCGTTTTTTGCGGCAATCGCGGGACGCGTACGACGTGGCCGCGGCGGTCGGCGACGTCTATGCGCTCGTGATGGCGCTGTCGCTTGCGAAACCGACCGTTTTCGTGGGCAGCGCGAAGAGCGTAGCGGTGGCTCCGTACGGACGCTTCGAGAAGCGAATCCTCCGGCGCGCGCATGCGTGTTTCGTTCGCGACGAGGAGACGGCGCAGAGCCTGCGCGCGGACGTGCCGCGCGTGGAGGCCGCCAATGCGATCGCCGACCTCTTCGCGACGGAGGACGATCCCGCGGCGCAGCGCGCCGCGCAAGGCTTTGCCCCGGCGATCGCGCTGTTTCCCGGCAGCCGCGCGAACGCGTACGACGACGCGGCGTTTCTGCTCGACGTGACGCGCCGGCTCGCCGCGTTCTACCCCGCGCTCGGCGCGACGCTCTCAATAGCGCCGGGTCTCGACGCCGGCCGTTTTGCGGCGGATGCAGCCGATCGCGGCTGGCACGTCCGCACCACGCAGGACGCTTCCATCCCGTTCACGCTTAGCGCCGGTGGGCGCGAGGTCGTACGGGCCTGGCGCGGCGAGCTCGGGCCGCTTTTGAGGCGTGCCGCGCTCGTGATGGGCCAGGCCGGCACGGCCAACGAGGCCGCCGCGGCGGCGGGCGTACCGATCGTCGCCTTCGAGCGGGATCGCGACCGCAAGGCGAGCTGGTACCGGCGCCGGCAGCGCGGCCTGCTGGGCGACGCACTCGCGGTGTTCTCCAGTCGCGGGGACGAACCGGTGACGGGCGTGCGCGCGATCCTCGACGATTCCGCGTTGCGCGCGCGCATGGGCGCGGCCGGACGCTCGCGCATGGGCGAAGCCGGCGGCGCGCACCGCATCGCGGAGAGTATCGCGGCATCCGTGGCCGATAGCTAAGCGGTCAAAGCGAACCGGATTGCTTGGTCATCCCGCCGTCGATGACGTATGAGGCGCCGGTAACGTACGCGCCGGCTTCGCTTGCAAGAAAAACGACCAGGGCCGCCACTTCTTCGGGGCGTGCCATGCGGCGCAGCGGAATCTCGGAAAGCAGCGCACGATAGGCGTTCGGGTTCTCCTTCACGCTCTCGTCCATGGGCGTGTCGACCGCACCAGGGCAGACGTTGTTCACGTTTATGCGATATGGCGCCAGCTCTACGGCGATCGTGCGCATCAGCATTCGAACCGCCCCTTTCGCGGCGCAGTAGGCCGCGTTGGTCGGCATCGCAAGCTCCTCATGGATGGAGGAGATGTTGATTATGCGTCCGCCGCGGCGTTGCTCGATCATCCGCCGCGCGGCGACCTGCGAGCACAGCCAGGTCCCGAAAAAATTCACCGCAAGAACTCGCCGCACGATCCCGAGCGGCGTGTCGACGAACGCGTGCTTTTGTTCGAGGCCGGCGTTGTTGACCATGATGTCGAGTCCGCCGAAGACCCGTACCGCACTCTCGACGAGTTTCGCGACGTCGGCGGGTTTGGTCACGTCCGCCTCCTGCGCCGCCGCGGAGCCGCCGGCCGCCGTGATGCTCTCCACGAGCTCGGTCGCGGCGTCGCTTTCGCCCACGTAATCGACGAGCACCGCGGCGCCGGCTCGCGCGAGCTCGCTTGCGATCGCCCTTCCTATTCCCGTGTCGCCGCCGGTGACGATTGCGACCTTTCCCGCGAGTCCCATGCGCCTGCAAACCTTACCCCTCGTATGCCGGTCGTCAATCGTGGGTATCAGTCGTGCATGAGGTCATCGAAGCAACCGGAAGTCGTCGTAATTACTGGTGCCTCGGGCGGCATTGGGCGCGCCACGATGCGCGAGTTCGCAAAGCGCCGCGCGACGCTGGCGCTGCTCGCGCGAGGCGAGGAGGGGCTCGATGCGGCGGTTAGGGAGGCGCAGAGCCACGGCTCGCGGGTGTTGGGGATAGCGACGGATGTCGGCGATTACGATGAAGTGGAACGCGCCGCGGAACGGGCCGAAGAGGAGCTTGGTCCGATCGACGTCTGGATCAACGTGGCGTTTACGAACGTCTTTTCCGAGTTCTGGGACGTGACGCCGGAAGAGTGGCGGCGCCTCACCGACGTCACGTACTTGGGCTATGTGTGGGGTACGAAGGCGGCGCTCGCGCGAATGCGCCCCCGCAATCGGGGGACGATCGTTCAGGTCGGCTCCGCGCTCTGCTATCGGAGCATTCCCCTGCAGTCGCCCTACTGCGGCGCGAAGAGCGCGATCCGCGGGTTTACCGATTCCCTCCGCTGCGAGCTCGCACATCGCGGCAGCAAAGTCCGGCTCACGATGGTCCACATGCCGGCGGTCAACACTCCGCAGTTCACGTGGAATCGCGTCAAGAGCGGGCTGCGCCATCCGCAGCCGTTACCGCCGATCTTTCAGCCCGAGGTCGCGGGGCGCGCGGTCTATTGGGCCTCCCGCCGCAAACCGCGCGAGATGTTCGTCGGCTTCTCCACGGCGCTTGCGGTTCTGGTTCAGAAGCTGGTTCCGCAGCTGGGCGACTACTATCTCGCGAAAACGGGGTACGCGTCGCAGCAGACCGATGCCCCGATCGGTCCTAACCGTCCCGACAACCTCTATTTTCCGGCCGATAGAGCCGAGGATTTCGGCGCACACGGCGAGTTCGACGAGCAGGCAAAGCCGCAGAGCTGGGAGACGGAGTTCGTGATGAAACGCCAGTGGATAGTGGGCAGTCTTGCGGTCGCCGGCGTGGGCGCTGCCGCGGCCTACCTGCTGACGAACGGCCGGAATTGAACGTGGCACTCTGGTATGTCTGGGGCGATTACGTCCATACGAAACCCGAGCGCATCGGGAAGGCGCGGCATGCCGAGGGACACGAAGCGGCGGCGCGCCGGGCGGCGGAGAGCCTGGGATTCGATTATACCGATCGCCTGCGCAACGGATTCGAGCCATGGACCGCGGCCTTCGTATCCGAAGGGGCCGAAAACGATCAGGACTTCCAATTCGCAAGCTATCCAACCGTGCGCGGCTGGAAGCGCCTATCCTGAGGACGCCCAGATCCGAGCGAAGGCATCGCGGTTCGCTGCGAGCAACGCGTCCAGGTCGCCTTTCCAGAGCGATCCGTCGAGATGCATCGAGGAGAGGATCTCGACGATCCACGCGCCGGCGTATCCGGTTCGGCGAATCGCGCCGATCAGCGCCGCTAACGGAATCTCGCCGTCGCCGAGCGTGTAACGGTCGGCGGTCGACCGCGGAGTCTTCCAGTCGCTGAGCTGCACGACGAGAATCCGCGGCCCGCACTGCGCGATCAATCCCTCGACGTCCCGCGACTGCCAAACGTTCCATGTGTCGATGCAGATCCCGACGTTGGGATGGCCCGTCCGGTCCACCAGCTCGAGCCCGTCCTCGAGCGACCAGACGGCGGTATCGGTGTTCACGTTCGCGGGGTTCAGCGGTTCGAACGCGACCTTCAAGTTACGCGCGGCGGCGAAATCGCCGAGCTCTTTGAGCGCTTCGACCACCCGATTACGCGCCTTGCGGACGTTCCCGTCGGGCGCGACTCCGGTGATCACGATGAACGGCGTGCCGGACGGAAGGTACGGCGCGGTCATCTCGATCGCGTCCTTCATTGCGGCGATGCGGTCGTCCGGATCCTGGGGCTTGTTTGCCATCGAGTCGACGAAGACCGAGTGCACGTTCATCTGCACCGAGGCGGGCGTCAGGCCATCGAGCATCTCGAGGTATTGCCCGTAATCGCTGTGGGGCAACTTGAACTCGCAGATCTCGATCGAGTCGGCCCCGTTTGCTTTGAAGCGCTCTACGTCGCGCCGGAACGACCACGGCCACGTCGTAAACTCGCTGAATCCAAATCGATAAGAATTCATTGAAACTCCTGTACGAATTCTAAGATGCCGAATCCGCGCCGGCCCGCGCGCACCGTCCATGCGCGGGCGTTGCCGGCGCTCGAACACTCCGACCAAGTGCCCGCGACGCTATCGTAGACGCGCACGGCTGCCGGCTGTGGCAGCCGCGCAGGCGCGACCGCTACCGACGTTGCAATGCCGCGTTCCGACGCGTTCCCGATGAACACGACGACCGACCCCGCGCGGTGGAGCGCGACGCAGACGGCTTCGTCGCCGCGCAGCGTCACCTCCGAAGTAATGTCCTCGTCATAGTGCCGGTCCGCGTCGATGACGCGCCGCGCGCCGGCGAGATAAATGATGATTTCTCCCATGCGTACGGCGAACCATGAGGCGTCGCACCCGCGCACGCTGACGTTGCGCGCGGCCAGCCACGGCCAGGCCGGCGGGAGGCGGCGGTGCAGCTTCGGCGGCTGGGCGCCGACCTCGAGGGCGCCGGCCCCCTCGATTGCCGACCAGAGGTATTTCGGCGCCAGCCACGGCGAAAGCATCATGCCGGCGTTCGCGAGCGTCTCCCCGTGCAGCCATTCACAGAACTGCCCCGGCACGGTATTGTAGCGCATCGGTTCCTTCGCATAGTGGCGGAACGTGACGTTGAGGGCGTCGACCACCAGTTCCGGATTGAAGCGCGCCGCGGCTGTCGCGAGCCAAAGGGTTGGCGCGGCCCAAACGCCGCCGATGAGGCCCGAGCCATCCCCCGGTGCGTAGTCGATCGCGTTGCGCGGCACCGTATGCAGGCCCGCCTCGCTCCAGAACTCGGGCCGGCAGAGCGTCTCGACGATCTTTGCCGCGACGTCGTCCTCGGCGACGTCGAACAGGAGCGGAAAGACCAGGTCTGCCGTGAGATCCGTTCGCGCGTGCCCCTGCTCGTCGATCGACAGATAGTACAAGCCGCGCGATCCGTCGAGCAGATGCGCATTGATCGCGGAGCGCAACTCGTCGGCGTGCCGGGAAAAGGCCTCGGCTGTATCGGAATCGTCCAGCTGCGCGGCGATCGACGAGACCGCTTTGAACGCGGCGTAGCACTCGCTGTTGATCTCGGTCGTGGCTCCGGCGAGGCGCCGATCTTGCAGCGCGTTGCGCCAGCCGGCAATTCCCCGAGCACCCTTTCCGTTCGCGTGACACCACACCAGGCCGCGCGCCCCGCGTTTGGAGGCGATGTATCGCGCCGCGCGCAAGATCTGCGGATAGACCGATTGCAAGAAGCCGAGGTCGCCGCTCACGCAGTAGTGATGCCACGCAGCCCAAAGCACCAATGGGGTGTTGTCGTTCATGTCGAGCCCGTACGCCTCGGGCGATCCGGAACGCGTATCGTACCATTCGACCGCCATCCCCGCGCCGGTGAGATGCTCCAGGAACCAGCGCAGCGATTCGGCGGCAAACCACGGCACGACGTAGTCCGCGCCGAGGGCAAACCACGCCGTATCGCGCGCGACGGCGTGCGTCGTCTCGCCCGGATCGTTGACGAGGCACCAGCCCTGCTGCGTCAGCAGCAGCGAGCGAAGCATGTTGGCTTTCGCCCAGTACACTCCGCGATTGACCTCGGCCTCGGGCGTCATCACGGCTGCGCGATCGAAGGCCGCCCGATAGTTTTCCTTCGTGCGAGCCAGCGCCGCGTCGCCACGAGGAAGCGCCGCGAGGTTGCTGCGCGCCGAGGCTTCCCCGTCCAGCGAAAACGTCAGAACGAGCGCAAAATCGGCGGTCTCGTCCGGCTCGAGCGTGTGCCGGAAGCGAAATACTGCGATTCGCCCGTTCCTGACTTCGTGGGCGTCTGAGGCTCTCGTGGTCGCGATGACGCGAACGAAGCGTTGATCCTCGCCGCGTGCCACGAACGCGCCGAGATCGTCGTCGAAGCGAACCGAGATATGCTCCTCATGGCGGCCGACGATGCAAATCTGCGCCTCGGTGTCGACCTGGGCGGTTTCCTCGCCGGCATTGCGCAGCGACACTTCGTAGTACAATGCCGGCGGTCCCACATCGTGGCGACGCGCGCCGCGAGGCGGCGCGTCGAGCAGAAAAATTCGTTCGCGCGACGAGAGCCGCCGCGAATGTTCGACGACGTGCTCTTGGCGTTCGGGCGCCATGATGAAGTGGCCGGTGCGTGCCTGCAGCTCGATGCCGCAACGGCGGTCCCAGTGTCGAACGAGCACGCTGCCGAAAGCGTCGGCGCCGGCCTCGCTGGAATAGAGAGTCGCCAGCGCGCCGGTCGCCTTGACCACGGCCACGGCCTTCGGTGACCCCAGCGTGCTCCCGGCCGCAAGATGACCCTCGCCGACCGTGTAATCGATCACTAATGCCGGCGCAGGGCCGCCAAAGTTCCCGCCGCTGACGCGACGAGCAAAGCCACGGTGATTATGGCGTACCCGCGCCGCACGATGCGGCCGCTGCGCGTTATTGGATCCTCTCTGAAGCGCCGCTCCGGCAACGGGTCGTCCCGGTCGAAGCCGCGGTCGGCGATCGCCATGCGCATCACCTCGGCTGGATGAAGCGCTTGCCGATTCGTCGTCTGCATGATCTGCTCGCGGCACGAAAAACCGTCGGCGACCACAATCGTCTGAGGCTTCGCCCCGCGCACCTCGGGCAGCAGCACGCGTTCGCCGCAGGCAATCGACATATCGTAGTGGCTCGCCTCGAATCCAAATGCCCCTGCCATTCCGCAACAGCCGCTCTCGAGGCGCCGAAAGCTCATTCCCATCGTGCCGAAAACGTGCGACTGGGCGAGCGGTTCGAGGACCGACTTCTTGTGGCAGTGCTCGTGAAGGACGGCGATCCGGTTGAGTCGCGGGAGGTGATAGTGCTGCGCCTTCTTTTCCAGGAAG
Source organism: Vulcanimicrobiota bacterium (assembly GCA_963723485.1). Classification (GTDB taxonomy): domain Bacteria; phylum Vulcanimicrobiota; class Vulcanimicrobiia; order Vulcanimicrobiales; family Vulcanimicrobiaceae; genus Cybelea. The sequence continues at coordinate 604,052 of CAVRQS010000004.1, forward strand.
GCTTCGAGGGTGAAGCTTTGATCGGCCAACCGCATCGCGTCGAGGTCGTGCCCGAGCAGATCCTGCATCTCGTCCTTGAACACGGAAAGGCAGCTCGGCTCCAATCCCACGACGCAAACACCGTCGCGTATGAACGACCTCAACTCATCGAGTACCGCCCTCAGTTGCCGCTTGGCGCCATCGAGTAAGCCGTAGTCGTACAGCGGACGCCCGCAGCAAATTTGGCGCTGTGGAAGCATCACGTGGTAGCCGGCATCTTCCAGAACCTCGACGGCCGCTTTTGCGGTGTTGGGATGAAAGTAATTGTTCCACGTATCGGGCCACAGAATCACGCGCTCTCTTCCGACATTGGCCGGGGTTCGTCGCGCGAACCACTGGCGGAACGTTTCGTCGGCAAACATCGGGATCCGCCGCCGCGGTGCAATCGATGCCATGCGCTTGAGCAGCGTTGAAAACGGCGGGGCCTGCGCGAAAAAATTCGCCATCCGCGGTGCGAGCGAGGCCAGCTTCACCCAGACGAACATGTAGCCGAAGAGCCACATGTGCAGCGGCCGGCCCTTTCCTTTGAAATAGTGGTAGAGGAACTCCGCCTTGTACGTCGCCATGTCGACGTTGACCGGACACTCGTGCTTGCAGCCTTTGCAGGCGAGACAGAAGTCGAGAGACTCTTTGACGGCTTCGCTCTTCCAGCCGTCTCGGATCGGGTTGCCCTCGAGCATCTCGAAGAGCAAACGCGCGCGGCCGCGCGTCGAATAGCGTTCCTCTTTCGACACCATGTAGCTCGGGCACATCGTGCCCTTATCGTGCTTGCGGCAGACGCCGGCGCCGACGCACCGGTTCGCCGCATAGGCGAAGCTATTCTTGTCCTTTTCGAACGTGAACTTCGTCTTCGGCTCCCACGGCTCGTAGTCCACGCCCCAGCGCAAGTCTTCGTCGATTCGCTTGGCCCGCACGACCTTTCCGGGATTCATCTTATTCTCGGGGTCGAACGCCGTCTTGAACTCCCAAAACGCGTGCACGAGCTCGTCGCCGAACATGATCGAGAGCAGCTCGCCGCGTGACTGACCGTCGCCGTGCTCTCCGGATAGCGAGCCGCGATATTTCACGACGATGTGCGCCATCTCGTGGACGAAGCGCCGGTATTTTGCGATGCCATCCCTGGTGAATAGATCGAAGTTGATGCTGCAATGGACGCAGGCCTGGCCGAAGTGCCCATAGATCGCGGCGTAGTAGCCGTACTCTTGCATCTTCTTCTGAAACTCGCGCAGGTAGGCTCCCAAGTGCTCGGGTGCGACCGCCGAGTCTTCCCAGCCCGGATAGAAGTCGGGCTGGTTGGGCACCTTTGAGGTGACGCCGAGGCCCGCCTCGCGGATCTCGAAGATCTCGCGCACCAGGCTCGCCTCCGCGATCATCCTCGCGTCGCGCAGTTGCCCGCAGCGCCGGCGAGCATCGGCGATGAGCCGTTCGGACTTCTCGCGCGCCTCCGCGGAGCTGTCGCCGCCGAACTGCACGACGAGCCACGCGTGCCCGCCCCCGAAGAGCTCCCGCTGCTCGTGCGGATTCTTGCCCTTCTCGTGCATGTTCGCAAAGAGCGTCTCGTCCATCCCCTCGAGTGCGTGCGGAACGTGCTCGTTGACGAGCGGCACGTGGTCTGCAGCCGTCGCGATGTCGTCGAAGGCGAGGATTACCAGAGCGGTCTGCCGCGGATTCGGAATGAGCCGAACGAGCAGCTCCAAGACGTGGACGATGGTGCCTTCACTGCCGATCAGCGCGCGCGCGACGTTGAAGCCGTTCTCCGGCAGCAGCTGGTTCAGGTTGTAACCCGAGACGCGCCGTGGAATCTGCGGAAAGCGCCGCCGAACGAGGTCGCCATAGCGGTCCGCGATCCCTTTGAGCCCTGCGTAGATCTCTCCGCGCCGGTCTCCCTCGGCAATGATACGCTCGAGCTCCTGCGGCGACGTGGCGCCGACGCGCAGCCTCGTCCCATCGTGCAAGAGCACCTCCACCTCGAAGACGTTCTCTTCCATTCGCCCGGCGAATTGCGCCGGAGTGCCGCAGGAGTTGTTGCCGAACATTCCGCCGATCGCGCAGCGGTTGTGCGTGGCGGGCGCGGGGCCGAAGGTTAGGCCGTGCCGTTCTGCGAGGGCGCGCAGATCGTCCAAGACGACGCCGGGCTCGACGCGCGCCGTCTTCGCCGCGACGTCGATTTCCAGGATCCGGTTCATATACTTGCTGTAATCGAAGATCACCGCGTGATTGCAGCTGGCTCCGGTCAGGCTCGTGCCGCCGCCGCGCGGCGTTACCGGCACGCCGTGATGGTGACAGACGACCATCGCGGCCTGCGCGTCGGCCGCATCTCGCGGCAGCACCACCGCAATCGGAACCTGCCGGTAGTTGGCGGCATCGGTGGAGTACATCGCACGGTAGGCGTCGCCGAAGTGCACCTCTCCGCGAACGGTCGCACGCAAGTCGTGCTCGAGTGAACGCGTCGGTTCGATCTCTCCGTTCGAGGGCCGGCCGTCGGAGGGCGCCCGCACTACCTTGATCATATGGCGTACTCCGCTGCATCGGTGGCTTTGAGCTCGAGCCCGATGCCGGGGCGGCTGAGATCGGGGCACAACGCGCCGGACCGCGGGGCGCCCGCACCGTCAAAGAAGCGCTGCTCGATGAGCACGTGGTCGTAGAAGTATTCCGAGTGACGGAGGCGCTTCGCCGCCGCAGCGGCGTGCAACGTGACGTACGGCGCGCAGTGACTCGAAAGCGGCACGTTGCGCGCTTCGCACAGCGCATCGACCGCGGCGAAGCCGCTGAAGCCGCCGCAGCGAGTCACGTCGGCCTGCAGTACGTCGGCGGCCTGCGACGCCAGGATGCGCTCGAAGTCGTCGAGCGCGTAACCGTACTCTCCGTTACTCACTTCCATCGCCGGCGGCGCCGCTGCGCGAACGGCCGCATTTCCGGCGAGGTCGCGATGATCGACCGGCTCTTCGAACCAGACTACGCCGCTGCGCGCGAACGAACCGGCAATCGCGAGCGCCTCCTTGACGGCATACGCGCCGTTGGCGTCGACGAAAAGATGCGCGTCTCTTCCAATCGCTTTGCGAACCGCCGCGACGCGCTCCGGATCGCGGTCGGGCTCCCGCCCCACCTTCATCTTGACCTGCGGGATTGCGAGCTCGCCTACCCAGTGCGCCATGTGGCGGGCGAGCTCGTCGAGGCCGTACGAGGTGAAGCCGCCGCTGCCGTAGAGGGGCACCTCGTTGCGAGCCTGTCCCAGCAGCACGCAGGCCGGAGCGTCGAGCAGCTTACCCTTCAGGTCCCAGAGTGCTACGTCGAGCGCGGAAACGGCCATCGCCGCGACGCCGCAACGTCCCTGATTGCGAATGGTCGCCCACAGCTTCGCGGTGCAGGCCGATGTTTGCATCGCGTTGCTGCCCGCGAGCGACTCGGCGAGCATGCCGCCGATGATGCTTGCGGCCGCCGCGTCGGCGTAGGTATATCCGACGCCGGTCCGTCCGCCCGCATCGACTTCCGCATACACCATCGTCGTCGAATCCCAGACAAACGTACCGTCCGACTCGGGTTCGGGTGTCGGAAACCGATAGGCGCGTGCGCGTACGGCCTCTATGTGTGCCTCGGCGCGCGGACTCGTTGCAGCGATCATCGGGCTTACGACTGTCGCGGCGCTTTGCCCGGCAGTATGCCGCTGAGCACCTGCTTGACCGATTCCTTGAGGATGTCGGCGGCCTCGGGGTCTTTTTGAACGGCGCGCAGGAAGTGCACCGCCTGCTCGCGGCTGATGTGCGGCGGCAGCGTCGCCACGTCTTCGTTGGCCACGGCTTCGAATACGACAGGCCGGTCCGCGTTCAAGGCGCGGTCCCACGCGTCGTCGACTCGATCGGGTTCGTCGACGCGGATGCCCAAGAATCCGAGGGATTCGCCAAAAGCGGCGTAGGGAAAATTCGGCAAAGGCTGTGTCTGCATGTCGCGCGGCGACCCGCCCAAAATGCGTTGCTCCCAGGTTACCTGATTCAAATCGGCATTGTTGAGAACGAAGAAGACGATCCGTGGATCGCTCCAACGCTTCCAATACTTGTAGACGGTGATCAGTTCGTTGATGCCGTTCATCTGCATGGCACCGTCGCCGGAAAATGCGATCACCGGCCGGTCCGGGAACGCGAACTTTGCCGCGATGGCGTAGGGCACCGCGGAGCCCATCGTGGCGAGGCTGCCCGACAGCGACATCTTGTTCCCACGCCGCATCATCAAGAAGCGCGCCATCCAGTTCGTCGGCGTGCCGGCGTCGCCGGTGAGAATTGCGTTGTCCGGAAGGCGATCGTTGAGCGACGAGAAGAACAACATCGGATTAATCGGATCCGCTGTGATGTGTGCGCGGCGCGCCTCGATCTCGTACCACTCTGCTTTGTTTTTGGCGATCCGCTCGCGCCACGCGGCGTCCGACTTCTGCTCGAGATGCGGCAGCAGCGCCTCCAGCGTCGCTGCCGCGTCCCCGGCGAGATTGATTTCCGTCGGGTACCGCAATCCGAGATTGCGCGGGTCCAGATCGATCTGTACGCCGCGCGCCGCGCCCTCTTTGGGTAGGAACTCGGCGTAAGGAAAATTCGTCCCAACTAAGAGCAGGGCGTCGCACTCGGCCATGATGTCGGAGCTCGGACGCGTTCCCAGCAGACCGATGGTGCCCGTCACCCACGGCAGGTCGTCAGGCAGCACGTCTTTTCCGAGCAGCGCTTTCGCGCAGCACGCCTGCAGCCTGTCCGCGACTCGAATCAGCTCGTCCGCAGCGTGCTTCGCACCGGCGCCCGCAACGATCGCCACTTTGTTCGCTCCGTTGAGCAGCTCGGCCGCGCGCCGGAGATCTGCTTGGCGCGGCACGACGATCGGCGGCGCGTATCCCACGCCGCTGTGCAGCGTATTGTGTTTGTCCGGCGGCGGCGCGTACCGCTCCTCCTGCAAATCCTTCGGAAAGATGACGGTCGCGACCCCGCGCATTCCGGCCGCCGTTCGAAACGCGCGATCGACGACGTGCCGCGTCGCGGCAGTGCTCGCGATGGTCGCGACGTACTCGCTGACGTCGCGGAAGAGCGACTGGAGGTCAACTTCTTGCTGATACGATCCTCCGAGCGCTGTGGTCGCCGCTTGTCCGACGACGGCGACGACGGGTACGTGATCGTTCTTGGCATCGTAGAGTCCGTTGAGCAGATGGATGGCACCGGGGCCCGACGTCGCCATGCATACCCCGACTTCGCCGGTGAACTTGGCGTGAGCGCACGCCATGAATGCGGCCATCTCCTCGTGCCGGACCTGCACGAACTCGATTTGCTCTTTGAATTGCTCGAGCGCCCCGATCAGTCCGTTGATGCCGTCGCCGGGATAACCGTAGATTCGCCGCACGCCCCAGTCGAGTAGACGCTGCAATAAGAAGGCGCTTGCAGTCGGTTGTGTCATTTGCATCTCTCCTCAACGTTTGATACCCGCTCGGCGGTAGGCCAACACCGCCTCGGCTGCGCGGAATCGAGCGGTCGGCGGCTCGCGCGAATGCGGCAGGTATAGCGGATGTGCGCCGCGGGTACATCGGGTCGCATGAGCCGGACGCAGACGTTGCCACCTCAACATCAGGAGCATCAGCCGGGCCGTCAGCGCGAGCTGACGCCGCAACCTCAGAGCGAATCTAAAACTCCGGGCTGCGATCGGCTACGCAAGCGCGTGGTCTTGGTCACCGGCGGTGATAGCGGCATCGGCCGCGCGATTGCCGTACTCGCTGCAAAAGAAGGCGCCGACGTCGCAATCGCCTACCTCGAAGAGGACGACGACGCGAACGAGACCCGCGATCTCGTGCGAGCAAAAGGGCGCGCATGCGAGCTGCTGGTCGGGGACGTCGGTCAGGAACGTGTCGCCCGCGACATGGTCGCGAGGACGATAGAGCGCTTCGGACGGCTCGACGTGCTCGTCAATGGCGCCGGCGAACAACACCCACAGGAGCGTCCTGAAGACATTTCGGCTGCGCAACTGGAACGAACGTTTCGGACCAACGTTTTCGCGCAATTCTTTACCGTCCAAGCGGCCCTGAAGCATCTGGGGCGCGGGTCTTCGATAGTCAATATCGCGTCCGTAACCGCCTATCAGGGGAGCCCACGGCTCGTTGATTATTCATCGACGAAGGGCGCGCTCGTTTCGTTTACGCGCGCGCTGTCGAATGCCGTGATCGACCGCGGAATCCGCGTCAACGCCGTCGCTCCGGGACCGATCTGGACGCCGCTGATTGCCGCTACCTTTAAAGCCGAAGACGTCGCGACGTTCGGCTCCGACACGCCGATGAAGCGTCCGGGCCAGCCCTACGAGGTGGCCGCGGCCGTGATCTTTCTCGCGTCCGACGACGCTTCGTATATCTCCGGCCAGACCATCCACGTCAACGGCGGCGACGTCGTAAACGGCTGACGCGGTTACGGCCGGAGCAAAGCGCCGACGATCAGCAGCTCGATCGCGGCATCGACCAGGTAGACCGGAGAAATCCGCCGCCTGTACACGTGCGCTATGTCGATGCCGGCGAACGCGAGCGCGGAGCTGCACGACAAGGCGACCGCGGACGAAGTCGTTTCGTTTCGAACGCTGTCGAGCCAGAGCGTTAGTCCGATCGAGACCGCGAGCAGTCCGACCATTTGCACGAGCCAGCGGTCGCGCTTTCTGCCGGTGACCGCCTCGAAAGCTCGCATTGAAATCAGCGGCGAGATGCCGGTCGCACAGTAGTAGAGCGCTTGAAACTTGAGAATGCGTCGGAGATTTCGCATCGTGCCTCGTCATCTACCCACCGCCGGTGGGTACATAGCTGATCTAACGACGGTCGTAAAAACAAGGAGAGCAGCATGCGCGCAGTGGTCTGGAAGGCCCCCTACAAAGTAAGCGTCGAGGAAGTGGAAGATCCGCGCGTCGACGCTCCGGGAGACGCCTTAGTTCGATTAACCACGGCCGGGATCTGCGGCAGCGATCTGCACATGTACGAGGGGCGCGCGCCGATGGAAGCCGGGCAAGTCGTCGGCCACGAGAACCTGGGCATCGTCGAGGAGGTCGGCACGGGAGTCGTCAGCATACGACCGGGCGATCGCGTGGTCTTACCCTTCAATATCGCGTGCGGCTTTTGTTTCAACTGTGCGCGCGGCTATACCAACGCATGCCTGACGACGAATCCGCAAGGGCACGGCGGCGGCTACGGTTACTCCGGGATGGGACCATACCGCGGAGGTCAGGCCGAGCTGCTTCGCGTGCCCTTTGCCGACTTCAACGCGTTGGAGCTGCCGGGCAAACCCGGAGACGAGTTTGAGGACGACTTTCTGCTGCTTTCCGACGTGTTCCCGACCGGTTATCATTCCACGGAGCAAGTAAGATTGCGGCCGGGTGATAGCGTGGCGATTTGGGGCGCGGGCCCCGTCGGGCTGATGGCGGGTCTGAGCGCCCGAATACGCGGTGCGTCGGAAATTTATATCGTCGACTGCGTCGAAGACCGCTTGCAGAAGGTCTCCGAGCTGGGCGCGACGCCGGTCGATTTTCGTAAGGGCGATCCGGTGCAGCAGATTTTCGACTTGCGGGAACCGCATCGCCGCAACGTTCAGGAGCTGCGCGAGGGTTCGGGCCGGAAAATGCCGGGCGTTATGTGCGGCATCGACGCAGTCGGCTACGAAGCTTGGGCAACCGACGCTCCCGGAGACCGGCAAGAGCCAACGCAGGTGATCGAAGACCTCATTCGCGTGACGAATCCGACCGGACACATCGGCCTCATCGGCGTCTACTTTCCGGAAGATCCCGGCGGAGTCGACAACGAAGCGAAAAAAGGGCGCTTTACGTTGTCGCTCGGAGCGGCGTGGGAGAAAGGCTTGTCGTTCGAGATGGGACAGGCTCCGGTGAAGCGATACAACGTGTATCTGCGCGACCTCATCTTGTCGCGCGCGGTCAAGCCGAGCTTTTTCGTCAGCCATCGGCTGCCCCTGGATGCGGCACCCGAGGCCTATGAGAAGTTTGACAAACGCACGGAAGGCTATCGCAAGGTTTTGCTCAAGCCGAACGGGCTGGCTGCGTAAGTTGTGACAGTCGAGCGAAGCGCTATGGAAAGCCGAAGCGACCGGCCCGGGCAACGGAAAAACCTAGGGCAACGCGCCGCCATTAGCATGCCCCCTCGCTAAGCCAACTCGAGTCGCCTGGCCGGCGTTCCAATCGCGCAGAGATAAACCTCCGCGGTAGCGAGCTAAGGTCTCGATGTGCTGTCGCGTCCTAGAAAAATGAGGGGGCGAACGGATAAAGAGCGTCCGGTACGCCCGGCTCTCATTCTAGCGCCGCTTAGAGGCTTTCGTGGCTCCGGTCGTAATTCGGAGCATGTGTCGCTAGCTCGGCGCTTTATTGGTTGATCCTATCTTCATGATGCGGCGCCTCATGCCGGCGGCGCTCGGCCTGGTCTACTCGCTCGTGCCGCTCTTTCCGAGCTTCATCGCGCTGACATTCGTTGCCTTTCCCGGCCTCGTCCTGATTCCACGCTCGGCGGCGATCGGCGTATTCGGCGTCTGCGGCGTGCTGGCGGTCTATGCGTTCGCGATGCTCGTCCGCTATCGCGTACCGGGATCGCAGCCGCTCTTGCTGCCGCTGCTCGCGGTCTTCGGCGCGGGTCTGGTCGCGGGAGCCGTCGGCTTCGATCCGCGCTCCGGGTTGCTTTTTACGTTCATCGGCCTGCTCGGCATCGTGTGGCACTGTGCGATCGTGCGCTTCTACGACGACCGCGGCGCCGCGACGATACTGTTGGGCGCATACGTCGCGTCCGGCGCGGCCGCCGCGATCGCGGCGATCGCTATGCTCGCGCTGCGCGCGCCGGCGGCGCAATACGCGATCCAGCACGGTCGCGCCACGGGCACGTTCGTTTTGCCCGGCGAGCTCGCGGGCTACTTCGTGGTCTTCGTCCCGACCGCATACGCCGTGGCGCGCGTCGGCTCGACCGCGCGGCTGCGCGCCGCCGCTTGGGGCGCGGCCGCGATCGGCGCCGCGGCGCTGGCGTTGAGTTATTCGCGCGCGGGCTGGATGGGATTCGCGGCGGCCGTCGCGTTCGTCGTCGCGACTCGCACGAAGGCCGGCGCCCGCGGAGCGGCGCTCGTCGTAGCCGCGGGCGTCGTCGTGGTACTGCTGCTGTTCAACGCGCATCACGACCCGAGCGAAGACTACACGCGGCTGTCGATCTGGCAAGCCGCGACGCAGATCATCGATCGCTTTCCGCTCACGGGAGTGGGGCCGTTCAACTTCTCGCGGCTGTACGGCGTGGTGCGCGCCCCCGACGCCGACACGACCGCCTTTCACGCGCACAGCCTGTATCTGACGTTCTTCGCGGAGTTCGGCATCGTCGGCGTGGCGAGCGTCGCGTGGCTGATGTGGCGCTTCGCGCTCGAGCTGCGTCGCCGCTTGACGCGCGCGTCGCAAGCGAGGGCGTTCTTAGCGCTGAGCGTCACGGCGGGACTGGTCGGCGTCGCCGTGCAAGGCCTCATCGACACCGTGAGTGTGGTGATCTTTGGTTTATGGATGCCGACGCTCGGCCTCGCGCTCGCCGCGGCCGGCGACGGCGCGCTCCCGGACGGCGACCGCTAGTGCGGATCCCGGCCGCCGCCGCGGCGTGGCTCCTCGCGACGGCCGGCTGCAACCCGCAGCCGCCCAAAGCGACCCCGCCGCCCGCCACCCCCGCACTACACGCCCACGCCACCGCCACGCCCCCCGTGCTGGACATCCGCGGCCAGGGCGCCGTCAATCGTCCCGTGCACCTCATTCAGCAAGTCCACAACCGCGTGGACTACGATCTGCTTGCAAGCTCGTACGAGAGCAAGGGGCCACAGGGGCTCGCGCGCGCCGTCTTTTCGGACGCTCGCGTGACCTTTCGAGACCGGCACGGATCGGAGATAACGGCGAGCGCTCCGCACGCCGTCGTCGATCAGGGAGCCAACACGGTGACGCTCCTTGACGGCGTGAACGCGCGGTCGTCTTCGGGTATGACGCTGCAATGCACGCAGCTGGTCTACGATCGGGCCAGCGGGATGCTGCACGGCAACGGCGCCGTCGTCGTCACGGACCCGAAGGGCTTTCGCGCAACCGGATCGAGCTTCGATTCCGATATCTCTCTGACACATATGCGAATGCGATGAATCAACAACCCTCGATCAAGCTGCGCGGGCTCGTCAAGCGCTACGGCGAGCGAACCGTCGTCAACGGCGTCTCGGCCGAGGTCGAGACCGGCGAGGTCGTCGGCTTGCTCGGACCCAACGGCGCGGGCAAGACGACGACCTTCTACATGGTCGTCGGCCTCGTCAAGCCCGACGGGGGAACGGTCTCGCTGAGCAAGGGCGACGGCGAGATCGACCTGACGGGCGCGCCGATGTACGCGCGAGCCCGTAACGGCATCGGCTACCTCGCGCAAGAGAACTCGATCTTTCGCAAGCTCTCGGTCGGCGACAACATCCGGCTGATCTGGGAGCAGAACGGCGTCTCGCGCGACGAGCGCGAGCGGCGTCTGCCGGGGCTGCTCGAGGAGTTCGGCCTGCGCGCGTTCATCGACGCTCGCGGCGACAGCCTCTCCGGCGGCGAACGGCGCCGCGTCGAGATCGCGCGCGCGCTCGCGATACAGCCCGGGTTCCTGCTGCTCGACGAGCCGTTCACGGGCATCGATCCGATCGCGGTGGCCGACATCCAGGCCATGATCCGGCAACTGCGCGACCGCGGCCTCGGCATCCTCATCACCGACCATCAGGTGCGCGAGACGCTGGCGATCGTCGACCGCGCCTACATCCTCAACAACGGCCGGATCGAGGTCTCGGGAACGGCGCAGGAGGTGCTTGACTCGCCCATTGCCCGCCAGTTCTACCTCGGCGAAGGCTTCCGACTATAGCCACCTATAGCCACGTGACCGCGGCGCTGGGGCACGACGTTCTGCTGAGGAGCGTCTGGATTTTTGAGCAACACAGGATGTGTTCTTCAAAACTCTGTTCTCTAAAAAATCGAGTTCGGCGTTAGCGGAAGCATGAGATTTACGATTCTCGATCGCTACGTGTTGACGGAGCTCGCCGGCCCGTTCGTCTTCGGGTTATCGGCGTTCACGCTCATCTTCGCGGCGACCGAGCTTCTGAATATCGGAAAACTGGTGAGCAACGAACACGCGCCGCTGTGGGCGGCGCTCCTGGTGTTCGCGTGGTCGCTGCCTGGGGACGTCGTGCTGGTCATCCCTATGGCGCTTCTGCTCGGCACGCTGCTTTCGGTTCAGCGGCTCTCCGGCGAGAGCGAGCTCACGGCGATGAAGGCGGCCGGCATCACGTTTGCGCGCATCGTTACGCCGCTGCTGGCCGTCGGCATCGTGTTGTCCTTCGTCACCCTCTACCTTCAGGAGGGCCTGGTTCCGTACGCCAACGATCAGCTCACCGAGATCGAGAACAACGCGATCAATCACGTGAGCGCGTTCAGCCGGGATCTGACGGTATCGGCGCCGCTTCCCGGTGGCGGACGACAGGTGACGATCGCCACGGCCTACGAGCCGCATTCGCGCGCGCTGCTGCACGTCACGCTGATTCAGTACGATAATCACAACGATCCCCGGCAGGTCGCCTTTGCCGACCGCGCCGAGTTCACGGCCAACAAGTGGACGCTGCAGAACTCCAGCGTCTATCGGTTCAATCCCGACGGCACGACGCTGGCGGAGCCGAAAATCGCGCAGCAGGAGGTGCAAATCGGGGAGAATCCGGGCGACCTCGTGAAACGGCTGACCAATGGCGATCCTGAGAACATGAGCCGGTCGGAGATCGCCGACGTCGTACGCTCCGGCCAACTGACGCAGAACGAGTATCGTAAGTACGTGACGACCTATCAGGAGAAGCTGGCCAGGCCGTTCGCATGCTTCGTGTTCATCCTGATCGCGATCCCGCTGGGCCTGCGCACGATCCGAACGAGCGGGAGCACGAGCCTGGGATTCGGGCTGTCGCTGCTGATCGTGTTCGTGTACTACGTCGTGATGACGATGTGTTCGTTTGCGGCTCAGGCGTTCTTGGCGTTCGCGTCGCTATGGGCGTGGATGCCGAACATCCTGTTCACGGCGATCGGTTTGGTTCGGTTGCGGCGGGCTGCGCACGCATGAATTTCGTGGAGGTGATTCGCGGCGTCGGCAACGTCGTGTTCGTCATGGCGCTGGCCGGCATCGTCGCGTACGTCGGCGACCGGGTCGGGCATCAGGTCGGGCGCAAGCGGCTCAGCCTGTACGGCATCCGGCCTCGCTACACGTCGACGATCATCGCCATCGCGACCGGAATGATCATCGCGCTCGTCGTGACGCTGGTCGCGATCTTCGCCTCGGAACAGGTCAAGACGGCGTTCTTCAAGCTCGCCTCGATCAACGCGCAGATCTCCGAACTGCAGTCGCGGCAGCGCGACCTCGAGGCGAAGGTCAACAGCGGACGGCTCGTCTTCCCGGTTGACACGCTGATGGTGCCGTTCTACCGCATCATCCAACAGTCGGCGTCGCAGACGCGACGGCTCTCGACGATCCGCGACTACTATTTCTTTGCGGTGAAGTACGTGAACGCGACGTACCCCCGCCTCGGGCTGCGGCCGTACACGATCCCGCCGGATGCGGACCGGAAGCTGCAGGGACTGGCCGGTGATCTGACGACCGCCGCCAGCCTGTCGCAGGCCAACGTGATGCTGACGGTGACATCGGATCAGAATTTCTTCGAGAACGACCAGATTCACTTCGCGATCAACGTGACGCCGGACGTCCGGTACTTCGAGAAGGGTCAGGTCATCGCGCAACTCGTGATCCCCGGCAAGAGCGGCGCGAGCATCAACATCGCGCTCATTCAGCTGCAGAGTTACGTTTCGGCCACGGCGCGCCGCCTGCACCTCGTTCCATTTTTGGCCGATAACGTGCAGCCGGTGCAGCTGATTCCGCCGGTCGCCCAGATGCAGCAGCAGATCGCCAAGGCGGGAACGTACCTGCTCACCGCCTATGCGGCAGAGGACTTCTATCCGCACCTCGGCGGCGTTCCGATCGTCATCGTCTTAACGCGGCAGCCGTGACGGGAGACGCCGTCATTGGGATCGATCCCGGCCGCAGCAAGGCGGGCTACGCGCTCCTCGACGACGCCGGCGCGGTCGTCGCCGCCGGGATCGAAGCGCTCGAGCGTCTCGACGGCTGCGTCGGCGAGCTGCTGGCGCGCCGCCGGGTCGAGGCCATCGCGCTGGGCCGGGGCACGAACGCGAGCCGGGTCCGGGCCGCCCTGATGCACTTCAGCCTGCCGATCCACTTGGTGGACGAGCACGAGACGAGCCGGCTGGCTCGCGGCCTGTACTTTGCCGAGAACCCCCCGCGCGGCTGGCGCCGGCTTATCCCGCTCGGTCTGCAGCTGCCCCCGCGGCCCATCGACGACTACGCCGCCATCCTCATCGCGCGCCGCTTCCTCGCCAGGGGAGACGACGCCCGGCCTTTAAGATAAGGAGCCCCTGCGTAGAGCGTCTCCAAATGACGGGAGGATCGGTGCTTCGAGTCGGCGGCATGATCGCAAGCGCGGCGCTCGCCGTCGTGTTGTGCTTGACTGCGGCGCGCGCCGAGCTCATCTCGTTATCACCCTCGAGGCCGGACCTCGGCTCGCAGCTCATGCTGCGGGTCTTCGGCGAGACGTCCGACTCGCGAGCGGCCTTCTCGGCCGAGAGCGGTAATCGCGTCAGCGAGTCGCCGTTGCGCGATCTGGCCCTACAACTTTCGCCGCCGGCACGGCCGCCGAGCTTCGCGACGGAGTTGGCCGCCACATCGCTTTTGCGCAGCTCTGCCGGGAGCATCGCGACGACGGGCGGCGGACTCTCCGACCTGGCGGGCGCATTCGACTCTGGATTTGTGACCGGTGTGCGCTTCGCGCCGCCGGCCCAGTCTCACGAGGACGTGGTCCGGCTCGCACCGCCGGCGCCGCTCACCGCGGCGTATCAGCCGGTGCCGCCGTTACCCAGCATCTCGCCGGGCCCGGGAACGCTCGCGTTCGACAGCTCCTCGGCCTCCGCCGTGCAGCCGGCCGCATTCGCTCCGGCCGCGGCGCAAGTCGGCAACGTGCAGTTCCTGGGCCACGCAGAGGGCAGCTCGATCGAAACGCCGGGGCTCGCGCTGCACGATAACTCGAGCGCCGCCGGCGCCAACTTCCTGGTGCGCGCGGGCAAGCGCGACCTCAACTTCGATGTCACGACGCAATACGAGCACCTGGTCCGCAACGACAGCAACTCGTTTACCGCCGCGCCGAATCCCACGTCGCAGTGGCAGCTTCCCAATGCGGACGCTCCGCTGGCGATCCCGAGCTACAGCGACTTGAATCGCGTGTCGGCCGGCGCCGGCGTCAACGTTCCCGTGTTCCGCGGACTGACGTTGAACCTCAACTACGGCATCGAGCATCTGTACGGCGGCTACGGACTGCCCGGCCTGATGAACCTCGACACGATGAACAACTCCTACGGCGGCAAGCTGACGTTCGACGTCCCCGATGCGTCGAAGACGCTCTCCATCTCCGCATATCAAGACCGCTTCAGCGACAGCGTCCTGCCGCTCAACGGATCGACGCAGACGCACGAAGACGTGAACTTCACCGTAAAGTTCTAATCTCTCGTTGTCATGCCGACCCTTCGACGTGCTCAGGGGAAGCATGACCGAGCCACCCGCCTTGGCTGGATCGTCGGCGCACTAATAGCGGCGTTTCTTTTAATTTTAGCGATAGTGCAGCTTGCATCGGACTCGCTGAGCGCAAGCGCGGCGGCCCTGGGAACCTTTCCAACTCGCCTTCCCTCGGACTTCGGACAGCTCGTATACAGATGGCTGGATCGCGTCGCGCCGGCGCCGTACGTCGAGGCGACGCTGGCGCAAGACGCGCTCGGGCGCGGCGACGCCGATGCGGCGCAGCGGTACGCGCTCCGCCTCCCCGGATCGCCGGTGCGCGACGAGCTGTTGGCGCGCGTCGCCCAGACGCGTGGCGAAAGGCAGCTCGCACTCGAGTATTTTCTCGCCGCCCCCGACGCCGCCGCGGTGAACGCGGCGGCGGACGATGCGCTGGCGTCGCGCGATCCGGCCGAGGCGTATCGCCTCGAGGAGCTGCTCGAGAACCGGCTCGCGGTGCTGCGCACGCATCCCGACGCAGTCGCCGAGACGTATTGGCGCATGGGCCGGTACGCGAATCAGATGGCGTTCGTGCAAGTCTCCGGCAGCCCGGCGCAAAACGCGTGGCTGCGGCGCGGCCTCGATGCGTTGGAGGCGGCGGCGGCGCTGTCGCCGCTTTCGGAGCGTTACGCGATCGAAGCCGCCAACCAAGCCGATCTCCTCGGCGATCGAGCACGCGCGTCGCAGCTCTTTGGGCAGGCACTCGCGATGGATCCGGCGAGCGCCGACGCGGTGGCGGGGCTGGGCGTAATCGCGTTCCAGAACGGCGATCGCACGGGGGCGGCGCGCAATCTGCAGCGCGCGCGCGCGCTCGATCCGAAATCGCTGATGGTGCGCGCGCTGGAACGCGACCTGCGGTGAGGGTTGCGCTCGACGCGCAGCTCACCGTCGGCACGGCGACCGGAATCGGGGAGTACGTGCGCGGGCTCGTCGAGGCGCTGCGACGCAGGGGCGTGGACGTCGCGGAGCTGCGCGAGCCGCGGCTCGATCCGTGGCGCTTCGACCGGCGCGTCCTCTGGGATCAAATCGTGTTACCGCGACGGGCGCGCGGCAGCGGCGCAGCGCTGCTGCACTGCGCGTCGGGCACGATGCCGGCGGCGACGACGCTTCCGATCGTCGTCACGGTGCACGACGTCGCGTGGCTGGCGGATCAGGTGAACGCGCGCTCGTATGCGCGCTACTACTTCGGCAAATTCGCGCCGCAGCGATACCACCGGGCGCGGCGGATCGTCGTTGACTCGAACTTTTCGCGCGACGCGCTGCTGCAGTTCGTGGGCGGCCTCGATCCGCAGCGCGTGCACGTGGTCTATCCCGGCGTGGCGGCGGACTTCGGCGAGCTCGCACGCGGCGGGGGCGACGCCAGCACGATCCTGGCGGTTGGCACGATCGAACGCCGCAAGAACCTCGAGGTGCTCGTGCGGGCGCTCGTGCGGCTGCCCGCGGCGCGGCTCGTGGCGGTCGGCCCCCACACGCCGTATGCGGCCGAGTGTGCAGCGCTAGCGCAGAGCTTGGGCGTGGCGAATCGCGTCGAGATGCCGGGTTATGTCGCGCGCGACCGGCTCCTCGCGCTCTACCGCGACTGCGCGGTCGTCGCGATGCCCTCGCGTTACGAAGGCTTCGGCTACGCGGCGGCGCAGGCGCTCTGCGCGGGCGCACCCTGCATCGTCTCCGACCGGAGCTCCCTCCCGGAGATCGCCGCCGGCGACGCGCCCATCGTTCCAGCCGACGACGTCGACGCGTGGGCCGCCGCGCTCGGCAGCGCGATGCGCGCCGACCGGCCCGCGCAGGAACTGCGTACGCGCGCAATCGCGCGCTTCTCGTGGGACGCGGCCGCGGCGCGCATGGAAACGCTGTACGTTCACGCTCTTTCGGAGCGCTCGTGAAGGCGACCCGCTGCGTGTCATTCGCGCCGGCGCGAGTATTCTTCGCGTGAACACGTAAATATCGGTAGATGAAGAAGTTTCTGACGGAAACGACCAGACTCGAAGCGTTTAGCGACGGCGTCCTCGCCGTGATCATCACGATCATGGTGTTGGAGCTGCGGCCGCCCGACGGGACCGATCTCCGGGCGCTGCTGCCGGTGCTGCCCAATGTCGCCACGTATGCCGTGAGCTTCGTGTTCGTCGCGATATACTGGAACAATCATCACCACATGCTGCGGGCGAGCCGTGGCGTGGACGGTCGCGCCATGTGGGCGAACCTGCATCTCTTGTTTTGGCTGTCGCTGGTCCCGTTCTCAACCGCATGGCTCGGTCGTAATCCGACTGCGGTCGGGCCGACGGTATTGTACGGCGTGATTTTTTTGCTGGACGCCGTGGCTTATTGGATGCTCCAATCGGCTCTGCTGGCGGTCAACGGCAAAAACTCGGCGTTCGCTAGAGCCCTCGGGGTCGACGTGAAAGGCAACCTTTCAATCGTTCTCTATCTTTTTGCGATCGGCGCGGCCTTCTTTTCGACGGCGGTTTCGGACGCCCTCATCGTAGCGGTCGCCGCCATGTGGTTCGCTCCGGACCGGCGCTTCGAGCCGTTGATCGACCTAGACCGCCGCTAACGGATTCCATTTCGCCAAGCGCGAAGCGGCACCGGCATGAAACGACCCAAGCTCGCGTTCCTCGTGCTGATATTTTTGTCGGCGGGGTCGGCCGCAACCGCATCGCCCACCCAGCTCGACTCTAGCGTTCAAAACGCCATCGCGGCTGCGGTCGGCAAGGAGCTTGCGGCGTACGGCGGCGCGCAGCCCGTTCCCGGGGTGGTCGTCGGCGTGTGGTCACCCGGGAAGGGGGCGTTCACGAAAGCGTTCGGGTATTCGGATCTCGCGACGCGCTCGCCCATGGCGCTCGACGATCATTTCCGCATCGGCAGCAACACGAAGACGTTCGTCGCGACCGTGCTGCTGCAGCTCGTCGACGAGAAGAAGTTGAGGCTCGACGATACGATCGACAAGTTTGCGCTCGGTCTTGCCGTGCCAAACGAACGGCGAATCACGCTGCGTCAACTAGCGGAAATGCGCAGTGGGATCATCGACGTGTATCGGGTTCCCGGCGTTCAGCAAAAGAGTTCGGCGTGGTGGTCGCGCCAGACGCCGCGCCAGTGGGTCGAGATCGCCGCAAAGCAGCCGCCGCTGTTCGCACCTGGTGCGAAGTATAACTACAGCAACACCAACTGGTTTTTGCTCGGGCTTATCATCGAAAAAGTGACGCACGACACCATCCAAAACGAAATCCATACTCGCATTCTCGCGCCGATGGCCCTTATGCAGACCTCGTTCCCGACGACGGACCGGGGGATGCCCGCACCCTACGCGCACGGATACTCCTTGAACGACAAAGGCCAGTGGATCGACGAGTCGGCGGCTCTCGCCCCGTCGATTTCTTGGGCGGCCGGAGTGATGATTTCCGACATGGCCGATATGAAGCGCTGGGTCAAAGCCTACGTTACCGGCACGACGAACGGCGCTTCGTCGCAAAAAGCACGACTAACCTGCATACCGACGGGCGAAGGAAACCTTGCCTTTGGCCTCGGCATCGGTTGTTCGGCCGGATGGTACGGTTATACGGGCGGCATCACGGGCTACAATACCGCGGCGTATTACATGCCCGCCACCGGCGCGACCATTATCGCGCTCGTGAACAGCCAACGTGAGCAGCCCTTTCCCGGGGTGGCAAACGCCATCTTTCGCGACATCGCAAAGATCATCACGCCGAACAACGTTCCATTTGTAAAATAGGCGCCGGGACTCGGCCGGGCGTGCTAGTAAATCGGTGAGCCCGGGGCGCCGGGCGCGACGCTGCCGTCGTCCGGCGCGAAGATCAGCTTGAGGGGCAGGCTCGAACCCGCTTCGGGCATAGTGACGATGGCGACGCGCACGAAGCCGTGCGCCGGCACCACGTACTGGCGCACCTTGTAGCGCGAATACGGCGGAACCTGATGCGACTGCACCAGCACGCCGTCGATCAGGTACGTCGCCGTCGAGCGGCCGCCACGCGGATTCTCGTAGATCGCGACCGACTGCGGGGTCGAGAGCGGGTTCTCGATGTTCACCACGAACGATTGCAGCACGCCGTAGTCGCCCGAGAGCGCCTGGCCCTGCATGTGGTTCGGCAGCGGCAGCTGCCCGATCGGCAGCTCGAGGTAATCCTCGTTGACCCGCCACTGCGTCGCGAAGTGAAACTCCGCAATCGGATAGATCCCGCGGGCGTGGATGTGGCCGTACTGCAGCAGCGCGGTACTCGCGATGACGTCGTTCGGACTACCGCTCGCGTCCTGCGCGAACAACGTCAGGTGGACGTTACTGCCGGAAAGCACGCGCAGCTGCAGCAGGTTGCAGACGATGCTCCCCGCGGGCAGATCCTGTGAAACGATGTTGAGCGACGTGTTGGCGCCGATCGTCAGGAGGCGGCCCTGATTCTGCACGACGTTGACGAGGAAACGCCGCGTAGCCTGGTGGCCGACGTCCATCTCGTTCGATGACGGGCCGCCGCGGCCGCTGATGAACTGCACGATCGAGGGCTCGCGCGAGAGATTCTCCGCGCGCAGCACGATGCGGCGGTCGGGCTGACCGCGCGGATTATAATGAAAGTATAGGAAGCGCGACGGCTGCTGCGATTGCAGGTCGGCGGTGAAGAGCGTGCCGTCCTCCGTCAGCCGTTCGGGATAGTCGCTGACCATCAGTGAGTTGGGCGAGATGCGCGGCACCGCGACGTTCTGCACGTCGACGTGCGTCGAGCCGTCGACCTCGATGTCGTTGTTGCCCTGGATCAGCACCGGAACGTCGAACGACGCCACGTCGTCCTGTTCGAGATTGCCGCGGAACGGCACGTCATCGGACGACACGATGACCTGTGCGTCGGGACGGCGCTGCGCCGCGTCACGGACGGCCTGCGCGGCCTCCTCGCGCACGAACTGCGCCGATGCCGGATCGCCGGTGAGCTGCATCGTCACGTGCCCGGCGATCGAGCCGGCGTAGAACGCGACGCGCACCGGTACGTCGCTGCTGATGTTGCGTGCGTCGCTGATGTGCACCGTCGTCGTGCCCGGCGCCTTGCCGACGATCACCACCCGCTGCGACGCCTGATCCACCTCCACGGATGCGATCGACGGGTCGCGTACGACCGCCGCGATCGGGCTGATCGCGGAGCCGACCGTCACGTTGACCGCGCTGCCGACGCCGACCGTCGCGCTGGCCGGCGCGATCGACAGCGGCGGCGGTGTCGGGGTCAATGAGGGCGCCGCGGTGGGTGAAACGGACGGCGCGGGCGAGGCGGACGGGGACGGTGAGGGGCTGGGAAGCGGAGCGGCGGCGAGCAGTCCCGCGCAGACCGCTATCGGGAGTGCGGCGCGAAAAGGCGCCGCGCTAGGCAATTTGCACGGCTTCGGCGTGGCTAACCGCCGAGGCCAAGAGCGTCTTGTAACCGACGCTTGGGAAGAGCACCGTGACGAGGTCGCGTTCCGCGCGCTCGACGGTCCCCATTCCGAACTTGGGATGCGACACGACGTCGGCAATCCTGAAGCCGCCCGTCGTGGCCTGCGCGCGGTGCCCCGCGCGGAGCGCGCGCAGGCAGTTGCCGCACGCGCCGCAGTTGTGCTTATCGAAGTCCTCGCCGAAATAGTTGAGGATAAAACGGCGCCGGCACGACGTCGACTCCGCGTACTGCAGCATCATCGCGAGTTTACTCTGATCGTACGACTTCTTCGTGTCGTAGTTCGCGAGATTGAGCATCAGCCCGCGGTGCTTGCGCACGGCTTCGGTCAGCCCGTAGGCCGACTTGCCGACGTGCTCGATATAACCCGACTTCTTGAGCAGCGCGAGGATGACTTTCAGCTTCGTCAGCGGCAGCTGCAGGATCTTGCGCAGATCCACCATCGAAACGCCGTCGGCCTGTTCGCCGAACACCTCGATCGTGCCGAAGACGCGCTGGACCTCTTCGACGTCGGGATACTTGCCGGTGAGGAAGTAATTTTGGACGCGCGTGTCGCTCATGCGGTAGATCAGGATGCAGCGCGACGGCAGACCATCGCGGCCCGCGCGGCCCGCCTCTTGCGTGTACGCCTCGAGCGATCCGGGCAGATCGTAGTGCACGACGAACCGAATGTTCGACTTGTCGATGCCGAGACCGAAGGCGTTGGTCGCGACGACGGCGCGGATCTCCTCGTCCATGAACAGGTTGTGGACCAACGTCCGGTTCTCTTTGTGCAGCTTGGAGTGATAGACGGCGGCCGGAATGCCCAGCTCGTGCGTGAGATACTCCTGCACCTCGAGCGCGTTCTTGATCGTCGCCGTGTAGACGATGCCGGTCCCCTCGAGCGCGTTGGGACCCGTGAACAGCCCGGTCAGAATCTTGAGCTTGTCGGCCTCCTTATCGGCCTTGCGCGCTTCGTAGATCAGGTTCGGGCGGTCGAATCCGCGCACGATCGGCTTCACCTGCTCGATGCCGAGCTGGTGCAGGATATCTTCGCGGACCGACGGCGTGGCCGTCGCCGTGAGCGCGAGCACGGTCGGGTGGCCCAGCTTCGCGATGACGCCGCCGAGTGCGAGATAGGCCGGTCGGAAGTCGTGGCCCCATTGGCTGATGCAGTGCGCCTCGTCGACGACGAAGAGCGGAACGCAAATGGATTGCAGCAAGTTGAGAAACGTTTCGTCCTCGAGCTTCTCGGGCGTCGTGTAGACGATGCGCAGCGTGCCGGAGCGGATGCGCTCGCGGGCGCGCAGTTCTTGATCCTCGGAGAGCGTGGAGTTGAGCGCGACGACGTCGGTGATTCCGCGCTCGCGCAGCATGTCGAGCTGATCCTTCATCAACGCGATCAGCGGGCTGACGACGACGGTGGTGCCTTCGAGCAGGAGCGCAGTGAGCTGGTACGTGAGGCTCTTGCCCGCGCCGGTGGCGAGGATCGCGAGCGTATCCTGACCGCGGAGGACGCGGGAAACGACCTCCTCCTGGCCGGGATAGAATCCGGCGAAGCCGAATTTTTCACGAAGCTGGTCGTGCAGATCCGCGGGCACCATTATCTTATTCCGATCCCAAAAATTAGCCAAGCACCGTCGCTTGGGAAGCAACTCTCATAACCGGTCTCCTCACGGGTCCGTTGCAAGCATACCCTCCGGCAGGCACCGCGAAACGACCTGCTAAACTTCAGCGCCGTGTCCCTCTACCGCACCTGGCGACCCCGCACGTTCGCCGACCTCGTCGGCCAAGACGCCGTCGTTCGCACGCTTACCGCGGCGATCGAAAGTGGAAAGCTGGCCCACGCTTATCTCTTTTCGGGGCCACGCGGCTCGGGGAAGACCTCGGCCGCCAAGATTCTCGCACGCTGCGTCAATTGCGTCAATGGCCCAACGGCTATACCGGACAATTCATGCGAGAATTGTCGAGCCATGCTGGCTGGGACGGCGCTGGACGTGCTCGAGATCGACGCGGCGAGCAACCGCGGAATAGATGAAATCCGGGCGCTGCGCGAGGCGGTCAAATTCGCGCCGGCGGCGATGCGCATGAAGGTCTACATCATCGACGAGGCCCACATGCTCACCAAAGAGGGCGCTAACGCCTTCCTCAAGACCCTCGAGGAGCCGCCACCCCACGCGCTGTTCATCTTGGCGACGACCGAGCCGGAGAAGCTGCCGGTCACGATCCTGTCGCGCTGCCAGCGCTATCAGTTCCGCCGCATCGCGGTTCCCGTGATGATTCAGAAGCTGCGCGAAGTTGCGCGCGGCGAGAACGTTGCGATCGATGAGGCGGCGCTGGCCGCGATCGCCTATCGGGCCGAGGGCGGCCTGCGCGACGCGCTCACGATGCTCGAGCAACTGGCGGCATTCTCCGGAGGCGCGGTCGCCGGCGTCGACACGGTGGAGCTGGCCTTCGGCTCGAGCGGACGCGAATACGCGCACGGCCTGGTCGAGGCGGTCGTCGCGCGCGATGCGACGCGCGCGCTCGCGATCGTCGAGTCGGCCAGCGACGCGGGAACGGATCTCACGGTGTTGACTCGCTCGCTCATCACGGAGTTCCGAAACCTGCTCGTCGCCCGTATCGATCCCATGCTGCTGGCACGCGACCTCGCACCCGAAGACGCGGAGCGGGTCGCCGTCCAGGCGGCAGCCGTGTCGCAGGCCATGCTGGTTCGCGCGCTGCGCAGCTTCAGTGACGCATTCGCGCTCGCGCGCAGCGGCGGCAACGCCCGCCTCGAGCTCGAGACGGCACTGCTGCGGTTCATCTTCACGCCGGAGGACCCGACGCTGGATGCGCTAGCGACGCGCGTCGCCGCGCTCGAGGAACGGCGCGCGGCACCGCCGAGCGCCCCGCCCGCGCCGCCGGCACCCGTGCCGGTGCCGGCAAAGCGCGTGACCGCGAAGAGCGCAAGCGAGCCTGCGAACCGCGACGCTCCTCCCGAGCTCTCGCTGCAGCGCGTGCGCGCGGCCTGGCAGAGCATCCGCGGCAAGGTCGAGGGCGAGCGGCAGTCGCTGCGCGCGCCGCTGTCGCGCGCGGCGATCGAAGGAATCGAGCACAACGCGCTCGTGCTCAAGCTGCCCGACGCGTGGAGCGCGGACGCGCTGCGCGACCACGCGAAGATCATCGAGGCGGCCATCGCCGACGTGCTCGGCGTGCCGCTGCAAATTCGGTTGCGCGTTGACGGCAACGCCGGGCGCGCCAAGGGATCGACGGCAACGGACGATGCCGACGTACTCTTCGACTACGCTAAAGAAAGAATTCAATAGATGAATCAGGCGCACTTACTAGCGCAGATGAAAAAGATGCAGGCCGAGATGACCAAGGCTCAAGAGGAGCTCAAGAACACGGTCGTAAGCGGCAGCGCGGCGGGCGGCGCGGTGACCGTCGAGGCGACGTGCGATCAGCGCATCCAGAGCGTGCGCATCGGCAAAGATGCCGTGGATCCCGAAGATATCGAGACGCTGGAAGATCTCGTGACGGTCGCGGTCAACGACGCGCTGACTAAGGCGAGCGACACGGCGCAGAAGCGCATGGCCTCGGTCACGGGCGGGATGCGCATTCCCGGGCTGATGTGACGACGGTCGCCGGCCCCGTCGCCAGGCTGATCAACGAGCTGAGCAAGTTGCCCACGATCGGCCCCAAGACGGCGGCGCGTTTGGTCTTTCATCTCTTGAACCGGCCGCGCAACGAGGCTCAGAGCCTAGCCGAAGCGATCCTGTCGGTGAAAGACAACGTGCTCTTCTGCTCGATCTGTTATTCGCTCGCGGAGAGCGATCCGTGCGAGTTCTGCACGGACGACCGTCGCGACGCCACGACGATCTGCGTCGTAGCGGAAGCGAAAGACGTCTATGCGATCGAGCGCGCGGGCGCGTTCAAGGGGCGCTATCACGTGCTGGGCGGCCTAATCTCGCCGATGGACGGCATCGGTCCAGCGCAGTTGCACCTCAAAGAATTGGTGGAACGCATCGGTCGCGAAGAACCGCGCGAGATTATCATTGCGACGAATCCCAACGCCGAAGGCGAGGCGACGGCGCTCTATCTTTCGCGCTTGTTGCAACCGCTCGGGGTTCTGGTGACGCGACTTGCGTACGGGCTGCCAATCGGCGGCGACCTGGATTATGCAGACGAAGTGACGATCGCAAAAGCACTCGAAGGCCGCCGCACGATGTAGTATTGTCGTGCGATGCAATTGGCGCTGCCGCTTGGCAGTACCGAATGGCCTAATCCAAATTAACTAGCAAGCAATCTTATCGGCCGGTCTAAGCTCAAACCCTCACCGGGTGTGGGCCGAGGCGCCGTCTTCACGGCGCCTCACTATTTCGTTGCCGACTCGCACCGAACCGGGGCGTACGACGTCGCAATAGACCCCCATCCACGTGTTGCGCTCCTGCGCGAGGTAGCGGAGAATCTGCGGATCGCTCGCGGCGCCGCGCGGATGATACGTCACGGCGACGCAACGCTCGATCGGGCACCGCACGCGCAGCCGCACGCTTCCGGCGTCGAGCTCATTGCCCACCAGCGCGGACTCTTCTTCATCGAAACCGTCGGCGGCGCGGACGAAGATGTTCGGCCGAAAGCGCTGCCACTCGACGGCATAACCGACGTGCGCGCTCAACGAGCCCAGCCAACGGTCGACGATTACCGATATCGGCGCGTCGTCGAAAAAGTGCGTCCCTGACTGGAACTCCACGCCGACGCCGCGCGCGGCAGCGGCGGCGCGCGCCGCCCCCGCCGTCGCGATGAGATGGAGCCTGTCGTGTTCCTTGCCGCGATAGAGCTTTCCGATGCGCTCCGAGCCGGAGCGCACCAAGAGCGAGCCCGCGCGATCGCCGGGGATGCCCGACTCGCCGATCTCGATGCTCTCCAGCACCTCGCCGGCCAGACTCTTGATGGGGTAGCGCCGTAGCCCCTCGATCGTTCCGATCACCATGGATACGCGCTGCTTTCTCGGGGGTGTCGCAATCGCCTTGCCAGAAGCGCCGAGCGATGGAGGTCCGCCCACTCGATCTCGGCGGCATATTCGACCGTGCGGTCAAGCTATACGCGCAACACTTTGGCGCGTTCGTCGGCATCGCGCTGGCCGCGATCGTACCACTGGCGGTCGTGCAGTACTTCGAGCTGCAGTTCGAGGGACCGCAGCTCGATGCGCTGCTTTCGGTCTGGCAGCATCCCGAACGGCTCGGAACCCAACGCGTCCCGACGCTCTTCGATTCACCGGGTTCCATCGCGCTGGTAGCCGTCTCGGTGCTGCTCGGATACGTGTTGACGACCTTCGCCGTCTGCTCGATTGGCGTAGCGACGTCAGCGGTGTATCGGAACGAACCCGTCTCCGTAGACGGCGCATACCGGACGGTATTCGCGCGCTGGCCCGCGATCCTGGGCATGCTCGGCATCGTTTTGGGCGTACTGATCGTCTGCTATGTGGTGCTGGTCTTCATTGTCTCGATTCCACTGATCGTGGCCGCGATGGTCTCTTCGGCGATCGTGTTCATCGCTCCAATCGTCGCGCTTGCCGCACTCGTCGCGATCCTCTTCGCGCTCGCGCTGCTGCTCGTCTCGGGCGCGTCCGCGATCTTTGCGATCGCCGTCGAGGCGCGTAGCGTGCCCACTGCGATTGAGCTTGCGGTCTCGCGGATCTTCACGCGGCAGCAGTTCGGTCGTGCGCTGCTGAGCGCGATCGCGGCGGGCGCGGTGATGACCGTTCCTGCGGGACTCGTGGACACGGTGGCGTTTCTGGGGCTAGGGCGCTGGCCCGCCGGGTACGTCGCGCTGGACTCGATGGTCCGCTGCGTGATGCTGCCGCTCTCGGCGTTGATCCTGGCGGTGTATTACTTCGACGTGCGCGTACGGCGCGAGGGATTCGATCTAGAGGCCGGAATTTTCGGCGACGTGGACGACGCCGGCTACGCGCCGACAGCCTATCTGTCGGGTAACGAGCGCGCGCTGATCAAGCGTTTCCTGGAGCGCCGCGACACGCTAACGCCGCTACGCCGAGCGGCAATCGCGGCGCGGCTCGCGCAGCCCGTGCGCGAGCGCGTTCCGGAAGAGCTCCGCGGTCTAGACGACGAGTCGCTGCTGGAGCGCCTCTAGGAAGTAACACTGCTTAACGGGCTCGGCGAACTGGACTCTGCCGCATCGGGCCCTACTTCAGCGCATTTCGGGACGGACGACGATCGCCGTATGGCCCTCGTTGGTCCAGAGAGCGCGATCTACGTAGGCGCTCGTCAGCCACGTGAAGGCCGAATCGATCTCGTCTCGCGCGACGCCGTGCGCGCTTCCCGCCGCCATGAGGCGTTCGTACCTATGAACGGCAGCATGTTTTCCAAGCCCCAATACTGCAAACCACGGCTCAGCACTTAGATAGCAGCGCTTGGTTGAACGGCCCTGCCGCTAGGCGCATGCCGTGCGACCAGCGCTGAAGCGTGCGCCGCGCTCGCGCTATTTAACCTTTTTATCCGCCGTCCCGGGCCCGTTGTGAGTCTGCGCGTTCCAGACGTTGATCTTTAAGTGATCGTCCTTCTTGAGGGTCCAATTGCTCTCCCCGTAGCCGCCGGTGAACCCGGTGATGACAATTTTGTTGTCGTCCCAACTGCTGACATCCAGCGTGACGGTGTCGTCTTGCGTACTGTTGAGCAATCCGGCGCTCCAGCCGCCGGTAGTATCCAATATCTGCAGATAGTCGGAGTCGCCATCGTAGGGCTTCATGGTGCCGAAGCCGCTGCCGGAAATGACGATCTTCTGGTACTGCTCAGCCTTAATCTTACTGACCTTCGTAATACTCGGTCCCGTCCCAGCCCGGTGGGTGCTCGGTATCGCGGAAATGCCGGACGGCGGCACAGATCCGACGCCTTGTGAACAGCTCGAGATTAGGATCACGCCGATCAGCATACCTAGGTAGCGCATAATGAAGCCTCCTCCATAGCAACGAAAATAGTCCACGGCCAGGAAACCCGGGCCGCCATAGTTGGATTTCCGGAGCCGCACCGCGCACTCCTGTGAGACCGAGCAGGAGGCTCCGGAACGGTTTCACATCGAGTCCATAAGGCTCGGCTTTGGAGCTACGGAGTTAACGCGAAGATCGTTCCAGCGCCATACGCGCCGCCGTCAGTTGGCGGCCTTCAGCCTTTTCTTAACGTCGCTCCGCTTTGCGTTTGCAGGCGCGATCGCGTCGATCCGATCCGAGAGCGCCACTGCCCGCTCGTCGAGGGCGCGTGGAA
Organism: Vulcanimicrobiota bacterium; assembly: GCA_963723485.1. Classification (GTDB taxonomy): domain Bacteria; phylum Vulcanimicrobiota; class Vulcanimicrobiia; order Vulcanimicrobiales; family Vulcanimicrobiaceae; genus Cybelea. The sequence continues at coordinate 631,414 of CAVRQS010000004.1, forward strand.
CCGTTGTGGAACGGACTCTGCGGGATAAGGCGGTTTTCGTGGGCACCCCCCGGGACGATGGTAGAGCGAAAAAGCGTTACAAAAACACTTTCCAACACTCCGAAGCATCAGTCGGGATCATCGCCATCCGATTCGATTCCCGTTGGCGCTATTCTGAAACGCTCAAATCTACGAGTGTTTTTGATCGGCGGCGCAGTCGGATGGCACGGTTGTGGCACGGACTCGATGGGCTTAGACAGGCCCAGCGGCGTCGCGAGAGCACTCGTCACCGCACCTCCGAGCAACGCATCAATGCGGGCAGCTGCATCTTCTTGGAGGGCTTCAATCGCATGAAGATAGATCCGCGACGTGATCGCCGTCGACTCGTGCCCGAGCGCACGTGAGATGGTCTGTAGATCGACTCCTGAAGCGAGCGCCAGCGTTCCGAATGAAAGCCGTAGATCGTGGAAGCGAACGTGCGGAAGGCCCTTGCCCTTGATGAATCGCGCGAAGCTGAGCGAGAACGCGCCGGGTTCCCGCAGCGAACCATCGGCGCGAGTGAAGACCCAACCGCTTTCGCTCTGCTCCACCTCTAGAGCGCGCTTCACGTCGCGTTGACGCCTCCGCTCGTCGCGGAGAACGTCAGCTACAAACGGCGGCAGCGCAAGCGTGCGAGCGCTGTGCGCCGTCTTCGGCGGCTTCGTGCGTGTGACGCCTTTGACGGTTTCGAGTGAGCGATGCACCGTCAGGCGGCGTGCGTCGAGGTCGACGTCGGACCATTGTAGCCCGAGCAGCTCACCCGCGCCGCAGCCCTGTCCCGATCGCTACCGCGATGATCGCTAGCATAATCTGTCCCCTGCGCGGCGCGCAGCAGGCGCGCGACGCCGGCAGGATCGAGAGCGCACATCTCTTTGCGCTCGAAGCGTGGCGGATCGATTCCGTCGGCCGCATTGCGTCCGATAAGCCCCATCTTTACGCTCCAGCGAAGCATCGTGCGCAGCGTGCTAAAGACTTGCGCGACCGTGCGCGCCGAGAGCCTACCAGGTTCGCGGTCGTTGCGCTGGCCACGCGCCCACGCCGCGATCACGGCCTCGACGTGGGCGGGACGTAGCTGCTCTGCACGCAGGGATCCAAATGCCGGCAAAATGTAGAATTCAACATGCGACGCATAGAACGCAGAGGTCTTGGCTGCGACACGATGCTCTTTGGTCGCAAGCCATCGCAGAGCGAGCTCGCGAACCGTTAGCCGAGCGTCGACCGCGTAGCTGTCGGTCTCGACTCCTCGCCGCAGCTCGCGTAACCGGCGCTGCGCGTCGGCTTTCGTTCCGCGCACTGTCTCACGACGCTGCCTGCGCTTCCCGCCGTCACCCCGTGGTAACTCGACACGCAGATACGATGTGCCGTTGCTGCTCCCACGAGTTAGGTGCCCTCTCATTGTTGTTCGTCCGGGCGATTCGACGGCAGTCCGAGGAATGCTTCGAGCGATGCCTTCGTGACGACGATTCGGCGCGCAGTAATCCGTACCGACGGTAGCCGTCCGGAGGCGATCAGCTCATAGGCCGCGTTGCGTCCGATGCCGAGGATGCGTTGCACCTCGCGTACGCTTGACACGTCGTGTGATTCTGTCAAACGTCCGTTCTTGTTCATCGCGTGGTCTCCAAAACAGAAACACACCGAAGCGGAAGCGTCGGAGCGGTTTACCCGCATAATAATGCGTGCGAAAGTCGGGCGTGAGTCTACGCCCCAATTATACCGCAAACAAAACGAGGATGCGCGGAGCCGGCTAACGTCATTGTAGCGGCGGCGTCGAGGGCTCCCTTCGCTCGGCCCGGTGGGCAGACCCTCGACCCGGCCAGGATCTGCAACGATCCCGGCTCCGTGCACTTCCGTTACTATCGATGCGCTACGTCGTTGCTCTCCCGTCGCACTATGCAGTCGCTGTCGTAACTTTTGGTTAGCGACGCGCCGCGTTGCCGTTGTCACCGCGCTGCCGAATCGTGATTCTAGGCGAGTGTCTGGGGCATGACAGGCGCATAACAACTCGCGTGCGCGGACGCAGCATGGTGATGCTCCGGCTTTGCGCCGGCACGTTACTCCCTGTGCGCGAACGTTTACTTGCCGTTAGCTTGAGCCTGACGCCCATCGAAGAGTTTTCACGACGCAAGCCGGCCAGGGACGTATCTGGTCGCTGTTCGAGCCTGGCTGGCCGAAGCTGTACAGCACGGTCGACTTGCCTTTCGGCGTTATCTTGGAAACCGTCCCTCCGGTGGTGTAACTTCCGCCGCTGTAGGTCGTGCCGTAGAGGTTACCGCCATTCCCACGAGGTCGGCATAAGGGTCGGCACCGTCGGGATTACCCGCGAAATATGCAGGACGGTTTCTTGGCCCGAAGGCGTAAGTTTGAAGACCGTCCCCGAACCCGAGGAACCGATTCCGCCCGAGCCGCACGTGCCGTAGAACGCGTGTTTGTAAAAAATGACCCCCGCTCGCGGGCTAAAGCCGTCCGCAGAGGAGCCCTTGAAGCTGTAAACGACGCTCTTCGCACCCGAGAGTGCGAACTTGAATGCGGTCCCACGGTCGTTGGCGCCGCCCCTGTACGTGGTGCCGTAGAGCGCGTCGTCTTGATAGAACAAATCAGACCAGGGCAACGTGCCGTCGCCGCCGCTCCCAAAGCTATGCAGCACCCTCTCTTTGCCCGACGTCTTGATCGAACACGGTGCCGGACCCGGGTGTCCCCCCATTGTAGGTGGTCCCGTACAGCTTGCCTTTCACGTAGGTCAGGCTCGCGTAGGGATACGCACCAACGGGAGTCCCCGTAAAGCTGTGCAGGATCTTTTCCGAGCCGCCGGGCGTGACCGAGAAGACGGCCCCGAGATTGCTCGCACCGCCCACATTCGTTGTGCCGTAGAGGGTGCCGTCACATTGACCGGCCCGTCGTACGGCAGTCCACCGTCAGGCTGCCCTTGGAACACGTAGATCGTTGGATTGCTGGGGGATGGATTGCCCGCCCTGGCGAGCGGCTGCAAATGTCGAGCTGCGCTCACATTGGGGGTGAGCGTCGTCGGTACAGTGCTGCTGGTTCCCGTCGCGCACCCAGCGATCGAGACACAGCCCAAAAGTACGAACGCTTTATTCATTAGTTAGAGCCGCCGAAAGAAGTGAGGGTGGATACTGATAGTAGGATGTCCTCATCGGGCCTATGTATATGCGAGGAAACACTACTTTCGGGCACGAGAAGACGCTGCAACTCGAGGGGGTTGGCGAAAGCGGCCGCCTTTCGTGGGCCGCACATCTTGCGCAACTGATCGAGATCGTCGGGGATGGTGCACCGTGCGAATGCCGTACCGATCGGCGGGTCAGGTCCAGGGTTAAGACTCTTGGGTGGTGAGCGTTGAGGAAAAGGAGGGAGGCATCCGTCAGGTGTGGTGTTCGAAGACCAGCATAAGCGAACTGCTGATGAAGTATCGAAAAACGGGCTTACGACGACGTCAAAATCGGAGGAGAGCGCGTCTCCGAGATCAGTCTGGCGGTTACCCATGTCTTGGCCAGGCGGCATCCGGTATAGAGGCAGCGTGAGCGAACCTCGGGCTTTTGTGCGGAACGTGAGAACCTGTCGCCGAGATGCTAAGGGAGAAGGCCAAGTGAGTGGACCTCGCAAGGCGGAGCGTACCGATGCTCGGCACAGGGGGACGGAGCGGCTCGTAGTAGCGGTGACGACTCGTGAAAACGAGTTTCGAGCGAAGGGGTCGCGTTATCCAGCACTTTCCTGAAGTCAACCAGCAGTGGGGTGAACCTCAGGGAAGGTGCAAAGCCGTTAGCATAGCGGCCGGATAATAGAAGCCGTATGAGGCGAGAGTCTCACGTACGGTTCTGGGAGAGCGCGGGGGCGAAATCCCGCGCGCGCCACTCGACCCGCATCAGGCCCCTTTATGTGGGCTTTTTTCGTGCCTTTCGCGCGATGTCTACTAGGATGTTGAAGCGCTCACGGATCCCGAACCGACGCACAAGGGTAACGTAATCAGTAGGGCGCCGGCGGATAGAGCGCAACGCCGTCGGGCTCTTTGAAGTCCGCCATCGTCCCGAGCAACGCACCGGTTTTGAAATCGTATATCCCGACGGTGCCGGAATGGTCTGTTGCAACGAAGAGTCGCCTTTCGTGTTGGTCGAACGCTATCTGGAAGGGGTCAACGGCCGGGAACGAGCGGCTCGGCGTCGTGGCGCCGGGCGGGAAGACGTCTACGTTGCCGTTGTCGCCGACAACGATCGAGTTGTCTTTGGCGATCGTGATGCCGAACTCGAATCCGATTAATGATTCCGAGATCCGTTCCGCGTTGTCGATCCTGGAGCGAAACTCGATGATGTGGCCGACCATCGGATCTGGTCGGACGTTGGAGTGACATACAAGTTATTGTTGCTGTCGGTCGCGACGCCCCACGGATAGGTGACGGATATTGTCAGCGTCGGGCGTCTTCGCGCCGGGCGCAAACTCCTCGATCTGATTGGCATAAGATTCGGAGACGTAGAGCGTGCCGTCCGCGCCGACATAGGCGTACTGCGGCTTGCTGGCCACGAAGATCTTTAAGCTCGGGTTCAAGTGAGTTTTTGGGGTACACGGTCACGGCGCTAAATAGGTAGTCGGAGACGTACAGGGTGCCGTCTTGGCCCACCGAGATGCCGCTAGGCCCGAACACGTCTCGCGTGATGTATCCGCATGGCTTCGGCCGGAGCGGATTGTGAGACGGATAAACGTTGATTAGCGCTGGTTTGATAGTCGGCGACGTAGACGCGATCGGAGGGACATTTTAGGCCGCCCTCGGCGTTCGGCTGGAGCCGAGCGAACTTGCCGTACGTGCATGGAAGAGTGCGGCCAGGGCGGGCCATGGAGGCATGCGCACGGGACCATTCCCGAGCGCTGGCGCATAGAGGGAACGTCACCCGCGACGGTTTGATTTGGAATTTGGCGGCTGAGTCGCGACAGTCGGTGATCCGCTTCCGGAGCATGCCGCGCTCACGGCAGACCAAGCCGCTGAGTCCGAGAACCATCAAGGTATAGCGCATGGGATGCTCCTAACGGTCTGAAAGTGAAAGCGCCTACGGGTTGAGTTGAAAGACCACTCCGCACGCGCAACGCAGTGCCGCCGCCGCACGGTGACGCCGTAAATGTGGCCCTTCGCGCCGATCGTCAACTCCCCGTAGGGTGCGATACCATCGGCACCTGAGAAACGGTGCAGGATGGTCTCGGTGTACAAGCCTGCCACCGCGTGAGGGGAGAGTTCAAAGATGAGCTCCGTCACCAGAGCGGTCCCGCCGATGCTCAGCTTCTCCGTACACGTTTCCGGCTGCCGTCGGTGAGAAGCGGCGTTCGCATAAGTGCCGGACGTTCGGGCCGAAGTAGAAGATGAGATGGGAGTTCCAGGTGTGTCGATGCGTGAGCGGGGGCTTCATCTCGATGACGGTGCCGCAGCCTAAGCCCCCGCACCCGCCTGCGCCGCCCTTAGACGCCGCTCGCGTAGAGGTGTGCCGTTCTGGATCGAGCGTCGGCTCCCAGTATGGGCAAGAGGCCGTCGAAGCCGGTGAAATCGTGCGGGATCGTTTCTCGCCACTGTTGCGATTGCCGCTGTCCGTTAGGGGTCAACTCGTACACCGTTCCGCATCCGGAGCGAAAAGAAGCGACAGCCGCCGCCGGTAGATCGTGGTCGACAGAAGCGTGTTTCCCGGCCAGAGTGAAGCCCGCGTCGAGGGCGACTGCTCCGTCGCCCGGTGCCACCGAAGGTGTGGATGACGGTTTCAGTCCAGTTCGTTTGGCCGTGCACCGGCGGGCACACGCGGAACGCCACGCCTCGCATTGAGTGCGCCAAAACTCGACGTGGTCGAGTAGAGCGAGCCCCGAAGATCCGTTAACGGCAGCAAACGGATAGCCGCCGTCGGCCCCACCAGCGAAGGAATACAGCACGCTTTCCGTCCAGTTCGTCTGCCCTGGAGGCGGCGGCATCAGAGCGAAGACCGTCCCGAAGTTATTGGCGCCTCCTGCGTACGTCGTGCCATACAGCACGCCGTGCGCCCCGAGCGTTAAGCGCGCAGAGGGTTCTGCGCCGTCGGCGCCTCCGCTGAAGGAGTAGAGAACGGTTTCGGTCCATGTCGACTGCCCCTTACTGGGAGGCGTGAGCTGGAAAGACGGTGCCACAACCTGATGAGTAGCATTGGGAGATGTACGCCCCGCCGCTGATTGTCGAGCCGTACAACACGTCGTGAGGTCCGAGTAATCACGGGGTTGGGAGAGGCTCCGTCGGGGCCGTTGAACGCGTACAGCACTTTCTCGGGCCAGCGCTCGCGTTCCGGAGCCGGCTTGAGGTATTTCACGCAACGGCGGAGTTTCGCGCGCCGCGAAGCAGCGCAGTTTGCGCTCTGCGAAGCAGCGCAGTTTGCGCGCTGTTAAGCGCCCATGGAAAACCACCCCGCGGCCTGAAGGGGTACGGATGGCGACGCCTTCGGCGTTGCTTCTCTCGAGCGACGGAGCCGCGAAGAGGGCCGGGGAAGTTTGATTTAAATTTGTCGCCGGAGTCGAGACGGCCGGTGATCCGCTCCCGGAACACGCGGCGTTCACGGCAACCACACTGCTGAGTCCGAGTACCATCAAGGTGTAGCGCATATCAACGCTCCTAACGTGTAAAGTGGGAGCTTTTATGAATCAGCTGAACACGACCCCGCACGCGCAAGTCGTGCCGACCGCGTACATACTGCCGTGTATGCGGCCCTTCGCGCCGATCGACGGCCGACACGTTGGACTTAGAAGTGCGCATTGGGAGTTCTCCTCAAATAGTCGGGACGGCTGACGAGGTCCGAGACGGAGAATCGCGTGCCTCCGGGCGTGAGGTGCTGGCCACCTGAGGGTGGCTGGGGCTCCCTTGCAGCATTGTCCTCCCGGATGAGAGAAGAAGTCGAGGTACACCCGTTCAAGTTATCCGTTCAAATCATCCATGCGGCGAAAACTGGAGGACAATGGAAGCGGCGGGTCGACTCGACTTCGGCACATTGTTGCGGCAGCTTCGCCTGGATGCCGCGATGACACAACAAGAGCTCGCCGAGCGCGCGAACCTGAGCGTTGAAGCCATTAGCCAGCTCGAGCGAGGAGCCCGAACCGGCGACAGCGGGTAAACTGGTCGCTTTACTCGCAGGCGCGCTGGATCTTTCCCCAGAACGCCAGGCAGCTGCTAACAAGCGTCGTACAAACCGTACATCGAGCCCGCCCGCGCGAACGTAGCGACAGGTCGACTTTATCACTGCTACGGCTCGTTCGCGCCGACATGCAAACAACCGCCAATCACAATCTTCGCAGACGCTGACCTCGTTCGTTGGCCGGCAGCAAGAAGTCGGCGAAATCGCTGCGTTGCTGGCAGAACACCAGCTTGTGACCGTCGTCGGAGCCGGCGGAGTTGGTAAGACGCGCGTCGTCGTGCAGCTCGCTGCCGATCTGGTCGACAAATATCCAGAGGGTGTCTGGCTCGTTGACCTAGCTCCGCTTGCACGAGAAGCTCGCATTGAGAACGCTGTGTTGAGTGCTCTTAAGCTGCCATCTCCGACCGGCGACGCGCTCGAGGTTATCATTGCATATCTCAAAGGCCGCCGTATTTTGCTGATTCTTGACAACTGCGAGCATGTCGCCACTCATGCCGGCCTGGTCGCAGAACAAATCACGCAGGCGAGCGCATCGGTTCGCATTCTCGCGACGAGTCGTGAGCCATTGCAAATCGCCGGGGAGCAAATCTACAGGCTGCCATCCCTCACAGTCCCACCCGATTCTTGCGAGGCACGGGTCGCACTGTCTTACAGCGCCGTCGCTCTGTTCGTAGATCGGTCGCGCGCCATCGACGCGGCGTTCATGTTGACCGACAACAACGCGCGGGATGTTGCTGATATCTGCCGCCGACTGGATGGCATTCCGCTCGCGATTGAGCTTGCCGCCGCTCGAGTAAAGGTGCTCGCGCCTCGTCAAATCGTCAAGCGGCTCGACCAGCGCTTCCGTTTGCTTAGTGCCGGTGAATGTGGCCCTTTGCCGCGGCATCAGACGATGACCGCGCTGTTCGACTGGAGTTACGATCTGCTGACTCCGCGCGAGCAGCGGCTCTTCGAGTCATTTTCGATTTTCGCGGGCGGCTGCACCCTCGAGACCGCCGCGACCGTGTGCGCTACTGACGGGGAAGACGATGTGGCGGTAATCAACCTCATCACATCGTTAGTGGCGAAGTCGCTCCTGGTTGCGGAGTTGGCCGGCGACGAGCAACGCTATTGGCTCTTAGAATCGGCTCGGCAATACGCCAGAGACAAGCTGATCGCGCGAGGCGCGGAAGAACAAATAGCGCGGCGCCACGCGGTAGCATACCTTGAACTTGGCGAACGATTTGAACGCTTATGGAACGCGACGCTCGACCGGAATTGGCTCCCGCAGGTGCGAGCGGAGTTGCAAAACTGGCGGGCGGTGCTAGAGTGGGCGCTTGGCAAAAAGAAGGACGTCGTCCTCGGACAACGTCTAGCCGGTTTACGAATGGTGCTTTTATACTGTTTCCCGCCGCGTGACGCACGGCGTTGGGTGCAAACTGCCCTTGAGTTGGCAGATGAGAGGACTCCGCCCCTTCTGCTGGCACGCCTTGAGCACGCTGCTGCAGAGGGAGCTGCGAACCGCGGTGAAACAAAGATGTCTTTGGCGGCGGCTGAGCGTGCGCTCGTGCGGTATCGCGACCTTCAGGACGGCGCCGGAACTGCTCACGCGCTGAGCTTGGTGGCCCGCGCGCTCGTGATTCTTGGAAGATTTGCCGAAGCAGAGCCGCTGCTTCGCGAGGCCCTGGGAGCAGCGCGCAGCCTGTGTAACCTAAAGCTGACCGCTTCCGTGCTCCGCACAATGGGAACGAGCAAGGTCCTGTGCAATGATTTCGTGGGCGCTCGCGACTGCTATGCCGAGGCGTTGGGATTGGCAAAATCGGCTGGCGCGGAATTACTTGCAGCTACCATAGCGGTAGATCTTGCTGATACTGAGGCCGACGCGGGTGATCCGGAAGCAGCGCTTCAGCTTATCGCGACCGTGCTTCCGGCCTATCGCGCCATGAATCCTTCAGCGATGCCGCTAATTGCTTCCGCAATCGGAAACATGGCGCAGTACCTTATCGTGTTGGGCCGGTATGACGAAGCACGCATGCGTGCAAATGAAGCCCTGGAGCTCGCCCGCGGGATTCGGTCCATCGGCGTGATCGTTGCCTGCCTGCTATATCATGCGCTCGCCGCTGTGCTTCAGCCGCAAGCGCCGGGCCTGCACGCCTCCAGGAACTATACTGGTGCCGCCCACCTCCTCGGCTTCGTTGCCGCCCGAATGAGCCAGTTAGAGCTCCCGGAAATATTTTTCTTGCCGCGAGAACGCGGTCGCGCATTAGCGATTGTTGGCGACGCGGTCGGCTCTGACGTGCTCGCAACACTGATGGCCACCGGAGCTGCAATGACCGAAGACGAGGCGATCGCGCAGGCTGCTAGTCTCGAGCGCGGGTCTAACTGAGCGGGTGATTTGCTAGCCGCCGCCGGCGAAGCGACGCGCTGCGCAACGGAATAGTCACCGCGGCGATGGACCCAAGTAAATCTCGACGACCTAGCTAAGCGGCGTGGCACCGCTGTGGCACGGACTCTGCAGGATGACGCGGTTTTGGTGGGCAGCGGCCGGGACGAGCGTAGAGCGAAAAGCGTTACACAATATCGCTTTCCGACACTCGGCGTTACTCGTAGGAATCCTCAGATTCAGATTCGATTCCCGTTGGCGCTATAAAAGGTTGTAAGCCTATAAGAACTTAGCCGACCGAGTCTGACTGCGCAAAGGCGCAAAGCCTTACTCCTCGCCATCGTAGTAGTCCAGCGCTCCACCGCGCATGATGCGGTACTCTGGCGCTTTGACGGCCCACTTCTCGCTGTCGGGATAATGGCAGGATTCACCGATAGGATTGTCAGCGACAATGTAGAGGATCAAGTCGATGGCGCGATTGTTGATGATTTGGTGCGGCTCGTTCGGTTTGAAGAGAAATGCGTCGCCAGGCTCGATCTCGACCTTACCGCCGGAGTGCCGCACGACGCCGCCCCCGGAGATAACGTGATAGAACTCCCACTGCGCGCTGTGGGAATGGTAGGGGCACAGTGAGGAGCCGGGAGGTACCCGTGCCATTCCGACATCGAAGGGATGCCGCTCGAGCAAGTCCATCGATTTCGGTTTCCGTCCAAGGGCTTCGGAGATTTTCTTTTCGTCTCGAAAGAATCTCTTGGTTGGCGAGCCATGCGGCTGCCATCCAATCTCGCCTGAGTTGACTCTGAGCATCTCCATTCTTTCAGCGCACGGCTGAGCAAGTCTTCGTGATTCATGGCGTGCCGGAAGCAGTTCTGATCATCGTATGGACAGGCTTTACCTAGTGCAATACCTTTCAACACTACCGCGACTAATCGGGATCGTCGCCGTCAGGTGCGATTCCCGTTGGCAGCCAGATTGGATCGCCGCCGTCAGCCGCTAAACTACTTGCGTAGTCGCCCTATCAGGTCTTTCGTGAACCGCAGAGCGTCGTTCTTCGTCCGCTCGTAGAGCGCTGCGGCTTGGCCTTTGGTCATCGTGTGGCCGTGCTCATGCAGAAAGGTCACGCCTTCGCCAACTACGATCGTGCCCGCGTATGCGATCGCACCCTTGATCGCGATGCCCGCTACCGGGACGAAGCCGACCAGCTCGCGCGCGATCGTGCGCCAACCGAAGCCGCCGCCGATCACCGGCAGCAGCTGCCACGTCCGCTGCACGTCCGGGTCGCGGCCGTAGACCGCCTCGACGTGCAGCATCAGCATCACCTGAATCCCCGTGATCGCTACCATGTCGCCGGCCGACGCGAACGCGCCGAGCACCAGCCCGATGACCGGCACGTGATCCACCACCGCGCTCGCGAGCGCCACCTTCAGCGCGTTGTTCGCCGCGTCACGCGTCAGCTTCGCCGCCACCGTGTCGCGCAGCATCGGCAGATTCCGTCCCACCGCGATCTCTACGCCACTCGCGCACTCCACCAGATGCGGGAAGAACCGGCCGCGCAGATGCTCGCGCCCGATCGCCGGCACCAAGTACTCGCCCCACTCGCCGCCCTTTGGGGGACCCGGCGGTCCCGATGTCGGCGCAATCGGATCCACCGTGAGCGCCAGAATGGGAACGCGCAGCAGGCTCAGCGTGTTCAAGTCCGCGCCCGCCAGATCGCCGCGCCGCCCGAGGAAAATTATCGCCCGCACCTCTCGCGGATTCGTCACCAGCGGCGCCTCGGGATGGATCGTCTCCAGACAGGCCGCCGCCGACAGCGGAATCGTGTCGTCGTCGTGCCCGCGCAGCAGCAGCGCACGCAGCTCCGACATCAGCGCCGGATCGCCGCACAGCAGAAACCGGAACGGCTTGCGAACGTGCGCGCCGATCGCGCGCACGTCGATGCCCTTACGAAGGATCGAGAAGACCTTGCGGGCGCTGCCGGCCACCGCCATCGATCGCGCCTACAATCCGAGCTTGTTCAGGTCGACCGCCAGCGTGCCGTCGGCCTTGCGCAGCTCTTTGGCCGGATCGTCCGTGTAATCCAAGTAGACCAGGCCCATGAAGATCTCGAGCGGCCACGCATGCATCTTGTGATCGTTCGCGACGTCGATCACCGTCTTGCCGGAATCCTTGGCCTGCGCGATCACGTCCTCGGGCGTGCTCTTGATATCCGCCGCGATGATCGTCGCCGCGGCCACGTCGCCCGGCGTCAGCCCGTCGCGCAGCATCGTCCGATAGCTCACGCCGTTGCTGCCGAAGCGCTGCTGCAGCGCGTATCGCAGCGTCGAGTAAAGCTCCGGTGAGGTGCCGAGGCCGAGCAGCGTGATGCGCGTCGAGAGCTGCCGCGAGCGCGCCAGGTTGAACAGCTGCGATCCCTGCGACGCCTCAGTGGCGGCCGCGTTGAAATCGTCGACCGACTTCTTCATCATCGGCGCCAGGTCTTGGTACTCGCTCAGGCTGATGTCGCCGTTGAAGGTCAGCGACGCGTGGTCGAGCGCCTTGAGGAACTCGTCGAGGTCGCCCAGCGACTGGTCGAGCGTCGTTAACGCCGCGCGCGCCGCGTCCACCGAGCGCAGCATCTCGCCGTCGGCGGTCGACAACTCGTCGATCATCTGCGGATACGCGGGGAGTATCGCGAGCGACTCCGTCGGAATGGGTTTCATCGCAAACGGCGCGAGCATCTCCTCGTAGATGTCGGCGCTCTCCTTGAGCAGCCCGGCCTCCTTATTCTTTTCGAGCGAACCGACGCCGCCGATCGGGCTCGAGCCGCCGCCGGCGTCCTGCAACGCGCTGTTGACCGAGCGCGTCATCGAGTTGAGGTTCTTGACGACTGCCTCCACGCGGGAGCCGCGCTTGACATTGATGCGGCTCAGATCCGGAACTTCGTATTGCAGCGTCTCCAGCCGGCTCCGCACCGACTTGAGCTGATCCTTGCCCTCCGTCTCACGCGCCGAAATCTCGCCCGCGGTCTGCACGTGCGCCGCCTGTGCCGCCGTGACCGCGCTCTGCAGCTTCGGTAGGTTCGGCTTGCTCAGGGTGACGCGCTGCACTTCCATCTGGCGCAGCGCCGTGATGCGCGCGTTGGCCGCCGCCTTCGTCTCGGAGTTGCCGAGCTGTGCCGCCTCCGCCAGCGTCTGCTCGCTCTTGTTGGGAAGGCCCAGCGCGAGCTCGGACTGACCGAGATCGAGCAGCGCCTCGGAGCTCTGCGGATCCCGCTTGAGGATCTCGTCGAGGCGCAGGCGAGCGAAGTCGTAGCGGGCGCGTTCCTCGTCGCTCGACGCTTGCACGAGCTGCTGCGAAGCGGTTACGGCCGAAGGATTGAGCTCCGGATAGCCCATGAGATGCGCGACGCGCGCATCCGGATCGGGGTGGTCCTCGAGGTACTTGCTCACGGCGTCGTTATGCTCGTCTCCAAGCACTCCGAGGTGCGCCATCATCGTGACCATAGATTCGGGATCGTAGCCCGCGCGCGACATCAGCTGCAGGCCGTAGCGGTCGGCCTGGATCTCGTCCTCGCGCGAGACTTTGGCCATTAGCCCCGCCTCGGCGAGGCCGCCGAACTCGTAGATGATCGGCGAGAAGATTGAGGCGATCCCGAACAGGATGTTGAGGATCTCGGCCTTGGAGTAGCTCGTCAGAAGGTGACGGCGCTCGATGTGACCCGTCTCGTGGCCGATGACGCTCGCCAGCTCGTCGTCAGACTGAGCGAAGTCGATCAGCCCCTCGTTGATATAGACGAATCCGCCCATCGTCGCGAACGAGTTCACCTGTGTGTCTTTGATGATCTTGACCGAGTAGGGGACGTCCTTGCGCGCGACCTGATTCCAAAGGTTGCCGGCGACGCCTTGTACGTAGGCGTTGAGCAGCGGATCGGTCTCGATCACGCTGCTGGCGACGATCTGCTGGTCCTCGGACTGGCCTATGGCAATCTCGGATTGCGTCGACATAGCCGAGGCGCGCGGCGGATTCATCGCCGTCAGCAGTGACACGATCACGAGGAGCGGAATGGTGCGGCGCAGCATATCGTTTAGTTCCCTCTAGCAAACGGACGTGCCCGCTCGGAGTCTACGCCCGATCACTGTGTATTATATGTGGAAAAGGCTGAAGAAGTTGCGAGTCCTTTGTGGATACCGGGCGGGATTAATCCAATTCTTCTCGCACTGCGCGGCATGACGCTCTTGCGGGGCAGGCGCGACGGCCTCGAAGTCTCGCTCTCAGAACGCGACTTCGCGCAAGCCTGTGACGAACTGGAGGCCCGACTCGCCGAGCAGCCTAGCTTCTACCGCGGCTTCTCCGCGGTCGCCAATTTCGGCGATACCTGCCCGTCCGATGCGGTCCTCGCCCGCCTGCGCGGCGTACTGGACGGCGCCGGGATCACCCTGCGCGCCCTCTCCGGGAGCGCCGACGGCCTCGAAGGTCTCGCCCGCGAGCGAGGGCTCGACTATGAGCCCGCTGCGGTGTCGCCGCCGCCTGCGGTGCAGCCGACCCCTTCGATACAGACCGCCGCCCCATCGGAACGCGATCTGCGGCTCTCCGACGCGGCGACCTCGCTCATGGCCGACTTCGCCGGCGCGCGCGGTGACATCGCGCAGCGCCGCAGGCGCGGCGACTCCAGCGTCCCGCGTCTGCGCCCCGAGTCCCGCAGCGCGCGTCCGCCCACGCTCCACGCCGTCGACGCCGCCCCGGGCACGCTCTATCATCCCGGCACGCTGCGCGGCGGCCAGGTGCTGCATCATACCGGAAACATCGTCGTCGTCGGCGATGTGAACCCCGGCGCCGAGCTCGTCGCGACGGGCGACATCGTCGTGTTCGGGCGCCTGCGCGGCATCGCGCACGCCGGCGCGAGCGGCGACGAGACCGCGCGGATTTACGCGCTGGATTTAGCCGCGACGCAGCTGCGCATCGCCACGTTCATCGCGGCCGAACCGGAGAACAAGCCGCGCCGCGCCGCGGTGCCCGAAGCGGCGCTCGCACGCGACGGAGGCATCGCCGTGCTGCCGCTCGATAAGCTCGGCGAGGCCCAGTCTGCCGGAATCGCGCCCGGATGAGCGCGCGCAAGATCGTCCTCACGTCCGGCAAGGGGGGCGTCGGCAAGACGACCACGACGGCCAACCTCGGCGCGACGCTCGCCAAGCGCGGACATCGCGTGATCTTGATCGACGCGGATATCGGCCTGCGTAACCTCGACCTGGTGCTCGGATTGGAAAAGCGCATCGTCTTCGACCTCGTCGAGGTCGCCGAGGGCCGCTGCCAGCTGCGTCAGGCGTTGATCAAGGACAAGCGCTTCGAGTCGCTCTCGATTCTGCCGGCCGCGCAGACGCGCGAGAAAGACGCGATCACGCCGGAACAATTTTCGGCGATCGTTGATCGCGCGGCGGAGCAGGCCGACTACGTGCTGATCGACTCGCCGGCGGGGATCGAGACCGGATTTCGCAACGCCGTCGCGGGCGCGGCCGAAGCGATCGTGGTGACGACGCCGGAGGTCAGCTCGATCCGCGACGCCGACCGTGTCGTGGGAAAGATCGCCGGCGCCGGCAAGCCGATCCGGCTGATCGTCAACCGACTGCGCCCGGAGATGGTGCGCAGCGGTGACATGTTGTCGGTGGACGACGTGTGCGACGTGCTCTCGATCGAGCTGCTCGGAATCGTGCCCGACGACGAAGAGATCATTGACACGACCAACCGCGGCGAACCGGCCGTGCTCGGCGACACGAACCGGCTGCGCGGCATCTATGACAAGATCGCGAGGCGCCTCGAGGGCGAGCTCGTGCCATTCACGAGCTTCGACGGTCAGGGCTTCTTCGGACGTCTCATCGACGCACTGAAAGTGGGGTAACGAGGGTGCATCAAGTCGAGTCGATTCAGTCCGCGCCGGAGCGGAGCGCCGCTCCCGCCAAACTGGGCCGCGCGATCGTGCTGACATCGGGCAAGGGCGGCGTAGGCAAGACCACGACGACCGCCAATCTCGGCACCGCCCTCGCGCGACGCGGATCGCGCGTCGTGATGATCGACGCGGACATCGGCCTGCGCAACCTCGATATCGTCCTCGGCCTCGAGAGCCGCATCACGCACCATCTGCTCGACGTGCTCGAGGACCACGTGACTCTGGACGACGCGCTGGTCGGCGACAAGCACAGCGAGAATCTCTTCCTGCTCGCCGCGGCGCAGTCGCGCGAGAAGGACGACGTGGAGATGAGTAAGATGCAGGCGCTGGTCGCCGCGCTGCGCGAGCGCTTCGACTACGTTTTGATCGATTGCCCGGCCGGCATCGAGCTCGGCTTCAAGAACGCGGTCGCGGGCGCCGACGAGGCGATCGTGATCTGCACGCCCGAGGTCTCGGCGGTGCGCGACGTCGATCGCGTCGTGGGACTGCTCGGAAATCGTTTTCGCCCGCAGCTCGTGATCAATCGCCTGCGGCCGCAACTCGTGAAGAAAGGCAAGATGCTCTCGGTCGAAGACGTCAACGCGATCCTGCGCCTGCCGCTGCTCGGCGTGATCGCCGAGGAGCCCGAGATCATCGTCACGACCAACCGCGGCGAGCCGCTCGCGCTGCGCAAAGAGAACGCCACGGGAGCGGCCTATCACGCGATCGCGGCGCGGCTCGCGGGCGATGACGTCCCGGCGCCGATGCCGCCGGCCGCGAAGCCGACACTGCTCGAGCGCATCGGATCGCTCGTTGGAAGGAAGCGCTCATGATCGAGTTTCTCAGGCGGCTCTTCGGTCAGCAGGGCTCGAGCGCGACCGCCAAGGAGCGGCTGCGCCTCGTGCTGATGACCGACCACCTCGAGCTCGCGCCCGAGATGATCGAGCAGATGAAGCGCGAGCTCGTCGACGTGATCTCGCGCCACGTCGAGGTCGATCGCGAACGCATCGAAGTGAACTTCGAGCGGCAGGATCGCACGCTGGCGCTGCTCGCGAACATTCCGATCGTCTCCGTCAACCGTCCCAACGGCAAACACGAAACCGCCGCCGCACCCAAGCCGGCGAAGGCCGAATCGCCCAAGAAAGCCGCAGCCGGCAACGGCGAAGCGAAGCCGCCCACCCGCAAGCGCCGCCGCCGCAAGAAGAGCCAAACCCAGGCGTCGACGGCACCGGCTTAATCCTTCGGCATGGCGGTCCTAGCATTAGGTAACGACGCAAGGCGCTACTTTCGCAACTTCAACTGGCTGCTCGCCGCGGGCGGCCTGGTGATCGCGCTCGTCGGTCTCGTGTGCATCCGCTCGGCCGGACTGCACTCGCCCGGCAACGCAGGCGAGTTTTCGAAACAGGTCCTGTATCTCATGCTCGGCGTGGGGATCATGATCGGCCTTTCGTTCGTCGACTATCGCACGTGGCAGCGCTGGGCGCCCGCGCTGTACGCGATCAACCTGCTCTTGCTGCTGTTCATCTTGCGCGGCGGACATTCGGCGATGGGAGCGCAGCGCTGGATCTCGCTCGGTCCGCTCGGGACGTTTCAGCCGTCCGAGCCGGCGAAGCTGGTCATCGCGATCGCGCTGGCAGCCGTGCTGTGCCGTGGCACCTACGAGAATCTGCAGGATCTCTGGAAGCCGCTGCTGACCGTCGCGATTCCCGCGCTCGTGATCCTCAAACAGCCCGATCTGGGCACGTCGCTCGTGCTGCTCGCGATCCTCACGGTCGAACTCTTCTTCGCGCTGCCCAAGCTCGGCGATTTCGGCATCTACGCGGCTGCGATGCTCGTCGTCGCAGCGGGCGCCATCGGTACGAACGCCGTGCTCAAGCCGTTCCAGCGCGCGCGCCTCTTCGTCTTTCTCAATCCGAAGGCCGATCCGCAGGGGACCGGCTACAACCTCGATCAGTCGAAGATCGCCGTCGGCAACGGCGAGTGGTTCGGCCGCGGACTCTACCACGGGACGCAGACGCAGCTCAACTTCGTCCCGGAGCACTCGCGCGATTTCATCTTCACCGTGCTCGCCGAGGAGTGGGGCTTCGCGGGCGCCGCGCTGCTGCTGACGCTGTACGCCGCGGTGCTGTACGGCGGCATCCGCACGATGCTGGCCGCGCGCGACCGCTTCGGCTTCCTGCTCTCCGCCGGTCTGGTCGGGATGCTGTTCTTCCACGTGCTCGTCAACGTCGGCATGACGATCGGCATCATGCCGATCACCGGAATTCCGCTGCCGTTCGTGTCGTACGGCGGATCGGCGCTGCTGACCGACTTCGCCGCGATCGGCATCTTGCTCAACGTCTACTCGCAGCGCGATCGCGACGTGCTAGGAAACGCGTAGCGTCGCCACGATACCGGCGCGTCCGTCGTAGAGCGTTTCGGCAGCGTACTCCGCGACCACGTCGCGATGGACCGGCACGTGATAGAGCAGCGTGACGCGATCGCCGGCGCGGCGCGAGTCCACGATGCGGTCGAGAACCGCGCGCACGACCTCGTGATCGAACGGATTGAACAGGAAGACGACGAGGTCGCCCTTCGGGAAGCGGAAGCGCCGGGCGTCGCCGCGACGAATCCGCACGTCGCGGCAGCGCACCGCGAGCCCGCGCGCGACCGCGACGTTCTCGCACGCGACCGCGTGCAGCGCGGGCGACAGCTCGATGCCGGCGACCTGCTTGAACGGATGCTCCGACGCGAGCAGCACGGCGCGTCCCATGCCGCAGCCCACGTCCACGAAACTGGCCGCGCTCACGTGCGCCTCGGGCACGGCAGCGAGCAGCTCCTCGAACGCCTCGACCGGCACGGGCTCGTAGTGGGTCGCATGGGCGTACGCGTTGCCGAACGCCGGTTCTAGCTGGCCGAGCAGGAGCAGCGCGTGGGTCGTCACGCCATGGACCCTGTCGAAGCGCCTTCCGGAGGAACGCCCTGCGTCGGCCACACTGCGCTCTACGCAGTGCACCGCAACCCGCCTGCTGCCGGAAGGGTCGGTACGTGGGAGACTCCGAACAAGGGTCTCTAGGCATGCCGGCAGGCTCCGTCGCGGGGACGAAGGGCCGCGGGCAAAGCCTTTTTTGCAAAGATTTTTTAAAAACGAGCCGGCCGGGGCAGGCGCTGCGCGCCGCGAGAGGCGGGCTCGAAACTTGAGGACAATTTGGCGAGCGAGATACTCATCTCGAGCGATCCCTGGGAAAACCGGGTCGCGATACTCGAGGACGGCGACTTGGCCGAACTCTACATCGAGCGCGAAGAAAAAGTCATCGGCTCGATCTACAAAGGAAAAGTACAGAACGTGCTCCCGGGCATGGGGGCGGCGTTCGTCGACATCGGCCTCGGCCGCAACGCGTTTCTGTACGTCGACGACATCAACAAACAGCCGCTCAACATCGGCGACGTCGAAATCACCTCGGGCCACAGCGGCTTCACGATCAGCGAGAAGGTCAAGCGCGGCGACGACGTGCTGGTCCAGATCGTCAAGGAACCCCGCGGCCTCAAAGGGGCGCGGATCTCGACGAACATCTCACTGCCCGGACGCTACCTGATCCTGATGCCCACCGGCAGGTACTCGGGCGTGTCGCGCAAGATCGATTCGGCCGACGAACGCAACCGGCTCAAGAACGTCATGAAGCGGATTCGCCCCGAGGGGATGGCGACGGTGGTCCGCACCGCCGCGGCGAACGTGAGCGAGGCCGAGCTGATCGCGGATCTAGGAGTATTGATCCGCATGTGGCACGGCATCCTCGAGACGTACAAGCGCGCGCCATCGGCGTCGCTGCTGCACAAGGACATGAACCTCGTCTACAAGGCCGCGCGTGACTTCATCACGGCCGACGTCGAGCGCGTGCTGATCGACGACGAGGAAGAGTACCGCAAGGTGCGCGACTTTCTGCAGCTGCTGGGGCCACAATACATCAACCGGATCGAATATTATAACTCCGGGCGCTCGCTGTTCAACGATTACAAGATCGACGAAGAGCTGCAGAAGCTCATGAAGCCGAAGATCACCCTGCCGTCGGGCGCGTCGATCGTCATCGAATCCACCGAAGCGCTGACCGTCATCGACGTCAACTCCGGCAAGTTCACCGGCGGGCGCAACCTCGAGGACACGATCCTCAAGACGAACATCGAGGCGGCCGAAGAGATCGCGCGGCAAGTGCGCCTGCGCGACATTGGCGGCATCGTCGTCGTGGACTTCATCGACATGGCGTCGGATGCGTCGCGCAACAAGGTCGTCAAGACGATGGAGGACAGCCTGCGACGGGATCGCACGCGGGCCACGATTCAGTCGTTCTCCAACCTCGGCTTGCTCGAGTTCACGCGCAAGCGCATCGGCAAGGACCTCGGCGCGCAGCTACGCGGCGCGTGTCCGACCTGTGCCGGCATGGGCAGCGTGATGTCGTCGCAGTCGGTCGCGATCGAGACGTTCCGCCAGGTGCGCGGCCGAGCGAACAACGGTGCCGCGGGCGATGTGGTCGTTCACGTCGCGCCGACCGTCGCCATGCAGATGGAGTTCTGGTACGAATCGGAGTGCGAGGAGCTCGCGCGCGCGATCGGCCGTCCGGTGCACGTGCGCGTCGACCCGATGATTCATCCGGAGAAGGCGCGGATCGACGTCGTCGCCGGCTTCGACAAGCAGCGCGCGCACGTCGTGCGCGTCGGCGACGAGCACGAGATCGAGCTGTTACCCGGCCGGCTGCCCAACGCGACGTCGGCCGCGGGCGTCGTCGAAGGCCGCATGGTCGAAGTAGAAAACGGCGCCAACAACGGGGGCAACTTCGTGCGGATTCGCATCCTCGACGTCGACGACGAAAAGGATTACGTCCTCGCCGAGCTCGTCACGGCCGGCGCGAAGCCGCGCCGCCGCCGCGCCCGCCGGGGCAAGCCGACCGCGGCCGAGGAGGCTCGTCAGCTGCGCGAGC
Organism: Vulcanimicrobiota bacterium; assembly: GCA_963723485.1. Classification (GTDB taxonomy): domain Bacteria; phylum Vulcanimicrobiota; class Vulcanimicrobiia; order Vulcanimicrobiales; family Vulcanimicrobiaceae; genus Cybelea. Next base: position 651,781 of record CAVRQS010000004.1, read on the forward strand.
TCGCCGAGGACGCGGCGCGGCAATCCGCGTCGCGTCCGCCGATCGGGATCTCCGCGATCACCGAAGAGGAGGAGGCGCAAGACAAAGCCGTCCGTGCGGAGCGCAAGGGCGAAGCGCAGCCGGACGCGATCATCATCGCCGAGGGTGCGGTACAACACGCTGCGCCGGGAGAGGATGAAGGCCGGCGCAAACGTCGCCGCCGCCGTGGCGGGCGCGGACGCGGCCGACGCGAGGCAGCCGAAGAGACAGTGTTCACGCCGCCGCCGGCGCCTGCTGCGGAAGCCGTTGCGGCCGTCGACGGCGGAGGTCACCGCCGGCGGCGGCGCCGTCGCGGTCGGCGCGGCCGGGGCGGCAGCGGGGGCGCGGGCGCGGCGATGCCGGACCGGCAGGTCTTCGAAGTCTCGCCGGACGGCGCGGCTCACGCTACCGGCGTGAAAGCCGCTCCCGAACCGTCGCGCGCCATTGCGCGCGTCCCGGCGGCTCCGCCGGCGGTCGAACCACCGCCGCCGAGCCTCTCGGTGTCGTCCGAGGAGCCGAAGCGCACGAGGCCGGCGCGCCGGCGCAAGACGGCCGCGCAGGCCGGCGTCGCGCCCGAGCTCGAGGGAACGGCGAGCGCGCTCGCGCTGCCGGCCGCCGATGCCAAATCGAAGCGCACGCGGACGCCGCGCAAGAAGGCAGACTCGGACGAGCCGAAAGCCGAGAAGCCCGCCGCTAAGCGCAAGCGCTCGGCAACGGGCTCCCGCAAGAAGACGACTTCCTGACCCGTCTCGCCTCATGCACCGTGCTCGGCGCCCGTCTTCCGCGCGACTCTTTGGCGCGATCGGCGATGCAATGGTCGCGCGTTATGCCATTCAAGCCTGATCGATACGATCGATTTTGCCGTGGGATAATACAGATAGGGCCAAACGTTCGGGTTCGGTCGAGGAGCCGGGCCCCGGGGTCCCGGGCTCAAGTATCCTTTTCTGAGCACTAAGCCGCATGCGGTCATTCATCGTCGCACGTGCAGTTGCAGGAGGGGTCTTAACGTTCAACGTGCGTACCGCCGCCACACTTAGCTCTTATCAGTCTCGTTTGAGCGTTGACCCGTAAAGACAACTTCGCGCAAAAGCTCTTGAAGAAGAAGGACTACTGGGAGAACGTAGTATACAGCCCTGCGAATCGGCGACAACGCGCGGGCAATCAAAAGCGGTTCGTCATCATGCCTTTCTAGCAAGCCGGAGATAGCAAAGACCGATCCAGCGAAGGCTACGATATGAGTTCGAAGCGTCTGGTGCGCGCAGCGGCTCCTACCTCGTTCAGAGCATCCGGAGTCCATTCGGCTCGCAGTTTTACCGCCGCATTCCTAGGCCGCCGTGCCACTCGCCGCCCGCGCGACAATGCGGGATACTACATAAGGGCCTTCAAAAGTCCGGTTTGGTCGCACGACCCAGCTAGCACCGCAATTGTGGTAGCGATGCCCTGTCCCACAGATTCGTTGACGTAAATAACAGAGCCGTGGCGCGCTGAGGAAGAGGGGTGGAGTGATCCCCGGCATCCACGCGATCTTCTACATAAAGCACTCCAAGGAGATGTACGACTTTCTCAAGGGCGCGCTCGACCTGCGCTACGTCGACGCCGGCAACTCCCCGATCGCGGCAGGTTGGTGACGACGATCGAACTCCCCGGAGGCGACAAGCTCGTCCTCACCTTTGCGCGCACCGTGACAGGCATCGCCTTCGACCGAATGCAGTCGTAAAGACCAGGATGGTAATCGATCATGCCCGGCCACGTCAGGCCGCCGCCATCAAAAACACTTGTAGAATCGAGCGATTCGTGGTACGCCAAACGGGAATCGAAAGCGATCTTATGGGCCAGCTCGAAGAGACTGACGCCTCGATGGCTAGGGATGAAAACAGCGGTTCTTTTTGAACCGTTCGCTTCCGTTGACTTGCATTTGGCAGCCGGCGGCGGCTATTTTGGCATCCGAAGCCAAGCCGAACGGCATTCTCGACGCAGGATTTCACGGCGCTCGTCGAACGCCGTCACATGAAATACACTTGTTGCTTCCCGATTGCGCTATTATGCGCTGCGGTGCTAACCGCGTGCGGGGGCGGGGGGTTGAACCCGACCAAGCAAGCGGTCACTTCAACGATCGTTACTCCCCATCTCGGTGCGACGCGAAACGCGACAGCAATCGATTTTAAGGTCCTCCACGCTTTCAGCGGCCCTCCCGATGGTGCATTCCCGAACGGCGGACTCATCGCCGTTGGACGAAAGCTTTACGGAACGACCACCGATGGCGGCTATAGCGCGTGCTATATGCTAGGATGCGGAACCGTGTTTTCGGTTGACCCCTCCGGGCGCGAGAACGTCGTTTACAAGTTCAAGGGGCATTCTTTTGGCGGCCAACGGGATGGCGCGGGTCCTCAAGCTGGCCTGACTCTCTTAGACGGTCGCCTCTTCGGCACGACGGCCGCCGGCGGGCAGGTGACATATGGAACCGCGTACACGGTTGGCATCTCTGGCACCGAGCGCGTGCTGTACAGTTTCGTAAATACACGGAGAGATGGTGCCTATCCGGTCGCTCCGATGATTGCGTTTGGCGGAACGCTATACGGTACAACTGAGAGGGGTGGCCATCATGTCGGGTGTGGCCAAAGGCAGACAACTTGCGGAACCGTCTTTTCGTTGAACACGAACGGAAACAAGCGCGTCCTCCACTATTTCAGGGGTGCGCCCGACGGCGGCGTGCCGGCGACCGGCTTTGCCGCGCTTGCGGGTAAGCTCTACGGCACGACGGTCGTCGGTGGCTACACCGGCAATGGCGATTGCGCCACATACGGCTGCGGTGTAGTTTACGCCATTGACGCCAGCGGCGATGAACGGGTGCTTTATAAATTCCGGGGCGGTCACACCGGAACGAGCCCTAACGGCCTGATCGCCGTCAACGGCGTGCTTTACGGCACAACTCCCGGAAATGCTGGCATCTTTTTTTCGCTCACACCGTCAGGTAAACTCAAAACACTTTACACCTTTGACCGCCAAAACGGAACCTGGCCGAACGACACGCTCATCTATTGGAAGGGCAACTTCTACGGTACGACTCAGTACGGAGCAAAGGCTGGCGTCGGGTGCGGCAGGGTCTTTAGGATTAGCCCGTCGGGGGACCAAAAAATTCTACACGCCTTTAGCGGCAGGGGCCCTGATGGCTGCGATCCCTCAGGTCCGCTCTATGTGTTTCACGGCAGGATCTACGGTACGACAGAATTGGGGGGCGTCAACTGCGGCTCCACCTCCACCACCAACTTCGGATGCGGTACGATCTTTAGCCTTAAGCCTTAAGACACAACTCGGGGTTGTAATGAACTTACAGTGTCGACAACGAGAGGGAACGGGGTAGCGATCATCGCGGTGGCGACTCGTCTCCTGATGCGCCGATGACTTGCGTCATCACCGTTGCGGCGCCGGTTGAGGACCTAGCCCGAAGGTCCATCCTTGAAGCGGGGGCGCGAGCCGGCATCAGCAAGCGCAGTGCCCGCCGGCTCGAATCCCTCGAATCGCTGCCATCATAGCGTCCCACTCGCCACTGGCGCACGCGCAACGATCCGCTCGCGCAGGTCTGGGAGAGCGAACTCCTGCCGCTGTTGCGGCGCAGCCCTTACCTCAGCGCCGTAACGTTGCTGGAAGCGCGAATAGCTTGCTGGCCGGATCAGCCCGGCTGGTTTCGGGTAACTCGCTGCTCGCCGACGTCCTGCGCGGGCGGCACTCGCCGTTGGGCGACCTTGACATCGGCTGCGCTCCGATGATGCAGCGAAGATCCGGGCTGAGCCGGCGCTGCGAAATAGATCGTGTCGGGCGTCTCGCCCCGTGTGCACTGTGTGGTCGCCGCTGGTTGTTGTAGAAGCTTGCTGCCAAGCTCAACGCCGGGCCGCGCGGGTCCGCGACCGCGAGGCAATGCGGCGGTGCCTTGGGCCGTTCCCCCATGCCCGCGACACAGATGGGCTGAATCAGGCTTCCTAAACGCCGTTTTCTTGGTTGAGGTGGGCGAGTTTGTCGTCTAGGTACTGGATTGCGCGCGTGAGCTGTTCGTCGCGGGTCGGCTGGCCGAACTGCGGATGCTTGTTTTCCGACACGACGATGTCCGGCGTGATGCCGAGATGGTTGATGTCGCGGTTGCGCGGCGTCAGATAGCGCGCCGTCGTCACTTTGATCGCGCTGCCGTCTTGCAGCGGATAGATCGTCTGTACGACGCCCTTACCGAACGTCTTCGTGCCGATGATCACGCCGACGCTGCTGTCCTGGATCGCTCCCGACGTGATCTCCGATGCGGAGGCCGTATAGCCGTTCACGAGCACCGCTAACGGCACCGGGCTGATCGCGGTGTCGTCGGCATCCAGCGTCGTGATGTTCGACGCACGCGACTCGACCGAAACGATCGGTCCGCTCGAGATGAACTTGGAGCTCACCGCGACAGCGGCTTCCAGATAGCCGCCGCCGTTGTCGCGCAGGTCGAGGATCAGCGCGCGAGCGCCCTCGGTCTGCAGGCGGCTGAGCGCGGTGGTTAGCTCGTTTCCGGTCTCACGGCCGAATACCGTCAGCGCGACGTACCCGATCTTGCCGGGCAAAAGCTTCTCGTAGACGCTCAGCTGATGGATCTTCGCGCGGGTGATCGTGATCGGCGCCGGCAGCGCGGAGCTGTCGCGCTGGATCGTCAGCGTGACCCGGGTGCCTTCCTTGCCGCGAAGCTTGCCGCTCGCGGTGTTGATGGCCATGTTTTTCGTCGAGGCGCCGTCGATCGCGGTGATCAAGTCGTCCTGCTGAACGCCGGCCTTGTCGGCGGGACCGTCGGGAATGACGTTCTCGACGGCGATGTATTTCGTCTTGTCGTCGACCTGGATGACGATGCCGGTGCCGCCGAAGTCGCCGCCATCGAGACCCTGATTGAGGCCCGCGAACTCCTTCGGCGTCATGAACACCGTGTAGCGGTCGTCGACGGAGCGCATCATGCCGTCGATGGCGACGTAGCTGAGCTCGTGCGCGCTAAACTTGCTCTTCGATTCGGTGGCCGCGGTTTCGATCTCGCGGTCGATCTCGCGCACGTTCCCCATCGGACTCGCGCTGTCGTGCATGGCCGGAAGCGCGACGTGCTTGACGCCGGCGGTGCGCATCGCCGCCAGCAGCGCCGTATGAACGGAACCGAGCACGGCGTCCGGATCGACCTTCTTGTAGAAGTTGTCCGTCAGGTACGTGTAGCTGGTCGACACCTCGCCCGCATCAGTCGTAGAGAGACGGACCGCCGGAGCGGCGGAGGCGGTGGGCAGCGCGATGAGCGCGGCGGTGAGCCCGCCGGCCCACAGAGGCCAAAGAAAGCGTTTCATGATCTCCAAATCAACGTAAGAGCTGGCGTAAACGTGCCTTTGCGACAGCAAGTTGCTTGTCGGCCGGAGTGTCGATGATCGACGGGTTGGGGTCCTGTTCGACCACGACGTCCGGCTCTATGCCGTGGTGTTGAATGTCGCGGCCGGCGGGCGTGACGTACCGGGCCGTCGTTATCTTGAGCGCCCCTTGGTCCGGCAGCGGGTAGATGCTCTGCACGACGCCCTTGCCGAACGTGCGAGCGCCAACCAGCGTCGCCAGGTGGTAATCCTGGAGCGCGCCCGAGGTGATCTCCGACGCGCTCGCCGTGTACTTGTTCACGAGGATGACGAGCGGGTGCAGGCCCTCGATCGCGTCGCCGAGCGCGCTGTCGCTCGTGCGCTGCCCGTCGCGGCGGATCGTCGAGACGATCGTTCCCTGCGGAATGAATAAGCTCGAAATCTCGACGGCGGCATCCAAGAGCCCGCCGCCGTTGTCGCGCAGATCGAGGATGTAGGCACGAGCACCCGCGGCCTTACCGGCCAGCAGTGCCTTGCGGACCTCGTCGCCGGACGTCGTGCCGAAGTCCGAGAGACGAACGTAATCGATGTTGCCTTCCATCTTCGCGCGCACGGTGGGCACGTGAATGATCTCGCGAACGATGGTGTACGTTCGTTCTTGCGAGGGCTTGAAGTAGGGATGCGCGCGCAGCCGCACCGTAGTTCCGGCCACGCCGCGAATCAGCTCCTCCACGCGATCGATCGGGAGTCCGCGCACCGGCTTTTCGTCGACGCTGTCGACGACCTCGCCGGGCTTCATGCCGGCGGTGGCCGCCGGCATCGCTTCGATCGGTTGCACGACGATGCGGCCATCCTTGACCTGATAGATGTACACGCCGATGCCGCCGAAGTTGCCGCCGGAGAGCGACTCGTTCAGGCCGCGAATCTCACGCGGCGACAGATAGACCGTGTAGGGATCGTGCACCGAGCTCATGATGCCGCGCAGCGCGGCGTCGGTGAGATCCTCGCGACCGTTCGGCCCGACGTCCGCCGCGTAGTGATCTTGCGCGTAGGCCAGCACGTCGGCGGCGTGCGCGCCGTCAACGCTCGTGACGCCGCTCGCGGGGGCGCCGGGCAGCACGGGGTTCTCGACCTTTTTTGCGCTGAGAAAATGCCGCAGGGCGGCGACCTCGCCGGCGATCGGCGTGCCGGGCGCGATCGACTTGTAATACGAAGTCTCCAACCGGCGCAGCGCGAGGTCCGCCATGATGGCGTTGGGGGCGTCGTGTGAGGCGAAGAGATCCCGCAGGTCGCCCGTGGTCGCGACCTGGAGCACCGATTGCCCGGCCAGCACCCCCGTGCGGTAGCCGACGAAGATGGCGCCGCCGGCCGCGAGCGCGACGACGAGCAGGGCCGTCAGAAAGAGACGAATTGGAAGCGACATGTCCTCTTATCAGTACCCTCCCTTCGACTGCGCCTGTCCTAAGGCGACGCCGAGCGTGTCGAGGCGGAATCGAAGGGCGGAGTTTCCTTTTTCTAAGTGTACTGGCTAAGTCTTAATGAAGACGGGGCGCCGGGTCAACAGGCTTGCCCGCAATTCTGATCTCAAAATGAAGGTGGGGGCCGGTGGATTGCCCGGTTGAGCCCACCGCTCCGATCGCCTGACCGCGCTGGACGGTCTGCCCGGTCGAGACGTAGATCGCCGACAGGTGGCCGTAGCCGGTCGAGTAGCCGCCGCCGTGATCGATCAGGATGTAGTTGCCGTAGCCCCCGTACCACTGCGCCATGATGACGGTGCCCGACGCGGCCGCCGTGACGGTGGTTCCGCTCGGCGCGGCGATATCGAGTCCCTGGTGGAACTCGGGCGCGCCGCCGAACGGATTGGAACGCCAGCCGAACGGCGAGGTGATCGTGCCGGTCACCGGCCACGCGAACGATCCGGCAGAGCCTTCGCTCTCGACGCCGGCGATGCCGGCGGCCTTGCGCTCGGCCTCCATCTCGCGCTCGCGCTCGACGATCAGCCCCTCGAGCTGGGCCTCCTCGGCGGCCGAGAGGTCCTCCATCTCGGCCACCTCCGACGCGACGCTGTGGCGCCGAATCGAGGCGAGCTCGACCAAATTGCCGCGTTCTTGCGCGAGCGAGTTGAGCTGGCTACGCGCTTCTTCTTGTGCCTGCTCCTGCTGCTGCAGCTCGAGCCGCGTCCGCTCGAGATCGGCCTCGATCGCGGCGACGCGAGCCGCGACCGCCCTACGCGCGCGCACGGCGCGCTGATTGGCGGCGATCAACAGACGCAGGTCTTCCCAACGCTCGACGAACTCGCTGAACGAACGCGAGGCAATCAACGCATCGAGATAGCTCATATCGCCGTATTCATAGATGTCGACGAGCCGGCGCTTGAGCATCGCGTCGTGCAGCTGCAGAGAGCGCTTCGCGGCGTCGAGCTGGAGCGTGTTCCAGTCGATGCGCCGCTGCGTCGCATTGTGTTGCTCGTCGAGCGAGCCGATATGGTCGTTGACTTGGCCGATTGCCGCGTTCGTTTCGCTAAGCTGATGCTGCAAGTCTTGATAGCGCACCGTCACCGTATTCAGCTCGACCCGTTTTGTGCGCAGCCGAGCCTGCAGCTGCTGCGCCTTGGCGCGCTCCGCCTGGATGCGTTGCTCGAGTCCGGGCGACCGCGCCAGCGCGAACGACGGCACGAACGCGAGAATCGCGAGGAGCGCGGTGAGACGGCGCTTCATTAAGTGCGCAGGTGGCGTCCGACGGAGATCCAGGACGCTACGATGCCGATCGCCGCGCCAATTAAAATCAGCTCGCCGGCGAGCAGACGCGGATCCATAGGCGCGGGCCGAAGCTGCGCCCACGGCAGCGCCTCGAGCAGCCGCGGCCACAGCGTGGCACGCCCGATCGCCAGCAGTCCGACCGCGATCGCCGCGCCGGCCAGGCCGTCGACGAGCCCCTCGCAGATGAACGGCAGGCGGATGTAGGTGTTCGTGGCGCCGACCAGCTGCATGATCGCGATCTCACGCCGCCGGGCAAAGACCGTCAGGCGGATCGTGTTGGCGATGATGATGCCGGCCACGCCGAAGAAGACTGCGATCACGCCCATGCCGACGCGCCGCAGCACGGCGCCGAGCTGCAGCAGCCGCGCGACGATCTTTTGACCGTACACGACGTTATCGACGCCGCTGAGCCGCCGCACGCCGGCCGCAACCGCCGGTACTTCGTCGGGCACGCGCGTCTTGATGCGGAATTTATCCGGCAGCGGATTCTCCGTTAGCAGCGCGGTGTCGATCGTGCCCTTCGTACGCTCGCGGAGCTCGGCTAGCCCTTGGCGCTTCGAGACAAACTGCGCGGACGCGACGCGCGGGTCGGCCGCGAGATACCGTCCCATCGCCGCGACCTGTTTGGGCGTCGCGTCGGGGCGCAGGTATGCGGAGATCTCGATCCGATCGAGGAGCTGCGCGCCGACCCCGGCGAGCGCGGCGCGAATGAAGAGAAACATGCCGAGCAGGACGATCGTGATCGCGACCGTTCCGATCGCCGTCATCTGCATTCCGGTGTTGCGCCTGAAGTTGCGCGACACCTCACCCAGAAAGAACTTGACTTTCCCCGAGTCCAAGATAGTAGTAGCCCCGTTCCTCGTCAGTGGTGATACGGCCGTCTTCGAGCCGAACGACCCGACGCCGCATGCGATCGACGACGGCCTGGTTGTGCGTCGCCACGACGACGGTCGTGCCCTTGAGGTTGATGCGCTGCAACAGCGCGGTGATCTCGCTGGTATTCGTGGGATCCAAATTCCCGGTCGGCTCGTCGCACAGTAGAATCTTCGGATTGTTGACGAGCGCGCGCGCGATCGCAGTGCGCTGCTGCTCGCCGCCGGAGAGCTCGCTCGGATACATGCGGCTCTTGTGCGAGAGGCCGACGAGATCCAAGACGCGCGGGACCTGGCGCATCACATCCCGCGTGTGTGCGCCGGTGACTTGCATCGCGAAGGCGACGTTCTCCCACACGGTCTTGTCGGTGAGGAGCTTGAAGTCTTGGAACACGACGCCGAGGTGGCGGCGCAGCGCGGGCACGCGACCGCGGCGCACGCGATCCACGCGGATGCCGTCGACGGTGATGTCGCCGGTCGTGGCCTTCGCCTCGCGGTAGAGCAGGCGCAGCAGACTGGATTTGCCGGTTCCGGAATGGCCGACCAGGAAGACGAAGTCACCCTTGGCGATCTCGAGATTCACGTTGTCGAGAGCGCGAACGCCGTTGGGATAGACAAGCGAAACGCCGCGCAGGGAGATCATCGCTGGGAGAGGGGTTTTCTGAAAGCTCCGGGCTATACCTTCGGCATGGACTTCGATTTAACCGACGAGCAAAGGGCCATCCAAAGCCTGGCACGCGAGTTCGCGCGTGAAGAGGTCGCCCCGCGAGCCGAGGAGATGGATCGCGGCGAGCGTTTTCCCTACGACCTCGTCGCGAAGATGGCCGAGCTCGGTTTCATGGGCCTCCCGTTTCCCGAGGAGTACGGCGGGGCCGGCGCAGACACGGTGAGCTACGCGCTCGCGGTGATGGAGATCGCGCGTGCGGACGCCTCGACCGCGATCACGATGGCCGCGCACGTGTCGCTCGGCGCCACGCCGTTCTATCTGTTCGGCACGCAGGAGCAGAAGGCGAAGTATCTCGTGCCGCTGGCGCGCGGCGAGAAGCTGTGGGGCTTCGGTCTCACCGAGCCCAACGCCGGCAGCGACGCGGGCAACGTGCAGACCAGGGCAGAGCTGCGCGGCGGCAAGTGGGTGATCAACGGGACGAAGGCCTTCATCACCAACTCGGGCACCGATATCAGCGGCGGCACCACGATCACGGCCGTCACGGGAAGGCGCGCCGACGGATCGCGCGAGATCTCGAATCTCATCGTCCCGCAGGAGACGCCCGGTTTCACGCGCAGCCGGAAGTATCGCAAGATGGGCTGGCGCGCCTCGGACACGCGCGAGTTGTCGTTCGTCGACGCCGCCGTTGCGGAGGAGAATCTGCTCGGGCCGCGCGGCGAGGGCTACCGGCAGTTCCTCTCGATCCTCGACGGCGGACGAATCTCCGTCGCCGCGCTCTCGATCGGCCTCGCCCTGGGTGCGTACGACCAGGCGCTGGCCTACGCGAAAGAACGCCATGCATTCGGCAAGCCGATCAGCAAGTTCCAGGCCATCTCGTTCAAGCTCGTCGACATGCTGACGCAGATCGAGCATGCGAAGCTCATGATGTTGCGGGCGGCTTGGGAGAAAGATCAGGGACGCGACTACGTGCAGGCCGCGAGCTTCGCCAAGCTCTTCGCCGGCGAACTGTCGCATCGTGTCGTGAACGAGGCGCTGCAGATTCACGGCGGCTACGGCTTCATGGACGAGTATCCGATCTCGCGCATGTACCGCGACCAGAAGATCAATGAGATTGGGGAAGGCACGAACGAGGTGCAGCGGCTCGTCTTGGCGCGGCTGATGGGGCTGTGAGTCTCGGCCAGTGAACGCCGAGCAGCTCTTCGCGGGCGCGTCCGTCATCGTCTCTGTGCTGGCCATCGGTCTGTCGGCGTTCCTGCTCACTCGGCAGAACAAGCAGCTTGAGCACGAGCGCAACGCCCTCGCGATCCTCGACGCGATCGCGCGACTCACGGATCCCGCGATCGTCGGCGCGTTCGCGCAGCTCGAAGGCATCGCCAAGCGCTATCCCGACGAGCAGAGCGTGCGCAGCGCCTTCCCCGGCTCCGCCGACGATCACTCGCTCGTGCTCGTCGCGCAGTACGTCGAGACGGTCGCGTGCCTGACGCGGCGGCGAGTCCTCGACGCGTCGCTGCTCGTCGATGCCGTTGGGTTCATGCTGCGCAGCCGCTGGAACACGATTCGCCCGTTCGTCGAGCGCCTGCGGCGCGTGCGCGGCAACGAGTACCTGTTCGAGAACTTCGAGTGGCTCGCGATGTACAGCATGTGGTGGAAGGACACGCCGCGTCCTCCCCACGATTCGAACTACGACCCCAAACAGTTCGGCGACGTCGAATTCAAGGTCTAGCATCGCCACCCTGAGCGGAGTCGAAGGACGACAATGCGAAAACGAAAGGATGAACACGACGCGCATCTCTCTCGCGGCCGCGGTGCTCGCGGTCGCGCTCACCGTTCCGGCTTGGGCCGCCCTTTCGATCGGCGGGAAGGCGCCCGACTTCACGCTGCCCGCGACCATCGGAGGCAGCACGTTTACGTTCAGCCTTGCCGACGCCCTGAAGAAGGGTCCCGTCGTGCTGTACTTCTATCCGGCGGCGTTTACGAAGGGCTGCACGATCGAGGCGCACGATTTCGCCGATGCGATCGATCAATACAAGGCGCTCGGCGCGACCGTCATCGGCGTCTCGCACGACGACGTCGCGACGCTGCAGAAATTCTCCACCAGCGAATGCCGCAGCAAGTTCGCCGTTGCCGCGGATACGAATCAAAAGGTCATGAAGGCGTACGACGCGATTCTGCCGCAGCATCCGGAGTACGCGAATCGCACGTCGTACGTGATAGCGCCGGACGGTACGATCGTGTACGCATACACCAATCTCGATCCATCGCTGCACGTGCAGAACACGCTGAACGCACTGAAGACCTGGAAGGCGGATCACGGCTCGGGCACTACACAGTGAGGCGCGCGGCCTACGCCGACGGCACCACCTGAATTGGCATCTGAGCGAAGGCGCTTGGTGTCATCCTGAGCGGAGGCGCGCAGCGCCGAAGTCGAAGGATGGTGCGCTCGGCGAAGTTCACTCCGAAGCGCACGTTGTCCGAGGAAAACCAGGCATTTGTCGACGCGACTGCTAGACTGCGTCGTCTTTGGCGAACAGCTGTTGCGAGCGCGGCAACCGCTTGGGGGTGCGCTCGCCCGAGTCGAGCGACGTGACGTCGCGCGGAACCACGTCGATCGGCGGGATCTCGCTCATATCGCTGCCGCTTAAGCTCGCTTCGTCCTTGAGCTTGCGGCCCTGCGGCAGCAGTTTGCTCTCGTACGACCCGACGACGCCGTTGAACGCGTTGACCGAGCGTTCGAGGTGTTTGCGCATCTCGAGGAGATGATCCGCGAACTTGCACGCGCGCTCGTAGAAGACCCGGCCGATCGCGGCGATGCGTTTGGCGTTCTCCTCCTGGCGCAGCGCCTGCCAGCCCATCGCGAAGCCGCGCAGCAGGCTGATCAGCGTCAGCGGTCCGGTGACCAGCACGCCCTTGTCGAGCGCGTATTCGATCAGCGCCGGATCTTCGCTGCAGGCCGAGCTCACGAAGACCTCGCCGGCGACGAACATCACGACGTAGTCGGCCGAGCCTTCGGCGGTCTGATAGCCGCGCCGCGCGAGCGAATCCACGTGATCGCGCAGCGCGCGTGCGTGCCGTTTCACGAGCGTCCTGCGCGTCTCGTCGTCGGATGCCTCGAACGCCGCCTGCATCGAGTCCGTCGGGGCCTTGGCGTCGACGAACACGACGCGTTCCCCGGGCAGGTTGATCGTCATGTCGGGCCGCACGCGTGCCTCTTCCAGAGCGACGGTCTGCTGCTCCGTGAAGTCGCAGTAAGAAAGCATTCCAGCCCTCTCGACGACGTTGCGCAGCTGCATCTCGCCCCACTTGCCGCGCGCCGCCGGGTTGCGCAGGGCCGTCACCAGCGTTGACGTCTGCGTCGTCAGCTTGGTGGTCGCGCTCTCGAGCTTGTCGGTGCGGCCCAAGAGCTCGCCGAGGAGGCGGTCGAACTCGCCGAGCTTCTGCGCGACCGGCGAGACGAGCTCGCCGACGCGCTCGCTCGCGCGCGTCGCCGTGGTCTCGCGGAGATCGTTCTTCGCGCGCTCGAGCAGCGATTCGATCGCCTTTTCAGACGCGCGCTCGGCGTGCTGCAGCGAGACGCGCAGCGCGGCATTCTCATTGCGAGCCGCCAGCCAGGCGATCGCGGCGCCGATCGCGCCGCCCACGACAAAGACGAGGAGCGCTTCGGCGACGATCACTTGCTCGCGAGATACCTCGTGAGAAACGCCGTCAAGCGCTGCCAGGCATCCGCGCAGGCATCTTTGACGTACGAGGCTCGATGGTCGTCGCAGAAGGCATGCCCCGCTTCGTCGTAGATCCGCACGTCGTTGGGCACCTTCAGCGCGGCGGCAAACTCTCGCACGCCGTCCGCCGGGATGCTCTTGTCGCGTCCCCCATAGCTGCCGCACAACGGCATGCGGATCGCGGTGGGATCCACGCCCTCGACGGCCCCATAGAAGGGAGCTACCGCGGCGAAACGATCGGCGTCGTCGATCGCGGCGAGCAGCGCGATGTGTCCGCCCATGCAGAATCCCATGATCGCGCTCTTCGTTCCCGCAAACTTTTGCGCCAGCCAGCCTGCGGCCGCGCGAATGTCGCCGTCGTATTGTGCGCGGTCCAGCCGCTTGGCATACGGGCGGAATACGCCGGAGTCCGTCGCGCCGTCGCCGTTCGGCGCGCCGAAGCGCGCGTAAAGGTCGGGAGCGATCGCGGCGAATCCCGCCTTGGCCAGCCGTTCCACGACTCCGCGAATCGAAGTGTCGACGCCCCATATGTGCATGATCACGACGACGGACGGAGTCTTGGGTCCGGCGCCGGCGGGCCAGGCCGAGTAAGCGCGAACGTCGGCGTCGGGCAGAGAGAGGCCGAGCCACTGCGCGGAAATCGAAGGGTCGGCCAGCGCCAAGTCTGGTCCGCTCAGGGTGGCCGCCGCAGAGATTCCGACGAAGAAGCGCCGGCTCACGCTCCCGGAGGCCGCCTGGGTCGGATCGGTCGGCGCCGTCACATAGCCGTCTTTGACACGCGCGCGAATGCTACTGCTTCATCATTAGGCATTAACCGCTTTGCATACCCACATGTACGCCGTCACGTTGCGCGCGGCGGGCTCAGGGGCCGCTAGCCTGCGCGGCGAAGAGCGAAAAGGTGGAGACTCGTCGCGATAGCGGAAGTGATCATGGCTCGCCATCAGGTGCAGCTGCTCCGTCGCTCGACGCGACTCGACGGCATGCCGCGCATTCTGGCCGCGATAGAGAATCCGCTGCACGCGGCTCGTACCGCTTCGTCGTGGATGAGTAGGAGCGTTACCATGAATCGCAGGGGATTCCTCGCCGCATCTACCGTGATTGCGGCCTCGGGCGCCGCACCGGCTGAGGTCGTCCCCGGTGGTACCCACCTGGTCGAGCGTCGCGCGGATTTTGACGCCGCGACGTTCGAGCGCGCGGTCGGGCGGCCGGCGCAGATGCGCCAGCTCTACGAGGCCGTCGCTTTTCGGCCGGCGGTCCTCAACAACATCAAGAACTCTTTCAACGGGCTGCAGTTCGGCTTCGGATACCCGCCCGGCACGATCGCCGTCGTACTCGCGGCGCACGGGCCATCCGCCGTCTACGGCTACGGCGACGAGCTCTGGGGCAAGTATCGCCTCGGCGAGTTCTTCAAGCTCACCGATATGACCGGCGCGCCAATCGCCTCGAATATATTCCTGCGCAAGCGTGCGACGATCGATGCGAGCGCCGATCCCGACGATCCCGCCGGCATGTATCAAGACGCGTCGATCGAGATGCTGCAGCATCGCGGTCTCGTCGTGCTCATTTGTCACACGGCGGTCGAGGAACAGGCGCGCGCGCTGGTCAAGGGCGGCTTCGCGCCGGCGAGCGCGAGCGATGTAGCCGACGACCTCCTGACGCATCTCATACCGGGTGCGATCGTCGTTCCCGCGATGGTTGCGACGATCGCCGTGCTCCAGGCGGAGTATCACTACACTTACCTATCGCCGGAGCTGTGATGGTCGCGAGGGTCGCATTCGCCTGCCTCGCGATCGCGCTCGCGTTCGCGGGATGTTCGTCGCCGAAGTCCGCGCCCGCGCCGTACGATCCGCGCGACCTGCCGCCGGGACCGGTCGGCCGATCGATATCGTACGGCTACTCACTGATAGTGGAAACACATCGGCTCATGCGCGGGTACGTACGCGCCGATCTCACCTGCGCCGAATGCCACCTCGCGGCGGGAATGTTGCCGCGCGGCGGCACTTTCGTCGGGACGTATGCGCGCTTTCCGCAGTGGAACCGGCGCGCGCATAGGGTGATCGCGCTGCAGGATCGGATCGCCGAGTGCTTCCTCTACAGCATGAACGGCAAGGCGCCCGCCTACAACAGCAAGGAGATGATCGCGATCGTCAGCTACATCGCGTGGCTCTCGCGCGGCACGCCGATCGGCGGGAAACCAGCCGTCTCCGATTCCTACATCGTGCCGCTGCCAGCCGCCTCGCCCGATATGGCGCGCGGCAAGGCGCTCTACCGCCAGCGCTGCGAAGAGTGCCATCAGTCCGACGGCGGCGGACTGGGATCGGTCTATCCGCCGCTGTGGGGCCCACGCTCGTTCAACCAAGGGGCCGGCATGGCCCACATCGACCGCATGACCGGCTTCGTGCGCTACAACATGCCGCAGAATGCGCCCGGTTCGCTCACGGTCGAACAGGCCTACGACGTCGCCGCGTTCGTGCTGAGCCATGCGCGCCCGCGTTTCCACCGCAACGCGCTCGTCACAGCGCCCGCCTTGCCGGCAAAGTATTTTTAGGCGTAGGCCCCCGGCGCGCCAAAAGATAAGATGAAACCCGCTTTGGATTCCACGATGGTTAGCGTGACGCTGCCCGAGATGGGCGAGTCGGTCACGCAGGGCTCGATCGTCGAGTGGCGCAGGAAGGTCGGCGAGTACGTCGCCGAAGGCGATCCGCTCGTCGAGGTGACGACCGACAAGGTCGACGTCGAGGTGCCCGCTACCGCATCGGGCCAGATCACGCAAATTCTCGCGCGCGAAGGCGATACGGTCGCCGTCGGCACGCCACTGGCCGAGATCGACACGTCGAAGACCGATGGCCCCGCTAGCGTGCGGAAATCCACCGGCAACGGTGCGTCGGCGGCGGCGCCGCGGCCGAAGCCTGCACCGGCGCCGGAGCTTCCCGCGCGAAACGAGGCGATCGCCGATCGGCCCGCGCGCCGCATCGCGCGCCGCCTCGAAGTGGATCTCTCTCGCGTGCGCGGCTCCGGACCCGACGGATTGATCTTGCGCTCCGACGTGCTCGCGCAGGCCGAGAGCGCGCGAGTGCGCGCGGCCTCAGCGGCTCCCGCGTCACCACCTCCCCCCGCCGGCGCCAAGCTGACGCCGCTGCGCGGACCGGCGGCGGCGCTGAGCGGCTACATGGAGCAGAGCCTCACCATTCCGACGGCGACGAGCTTCCGCAGCGTGCCGGTGGACGTGCTCGACGCGCGGCGCAAAGAGCTCAACGGAGCGGTAAAGGCGGCGGGTCGCGAGGAGCGGATCTCGTTCACACATCTGATCGCGTACGCGCTCGTGCGAGCGGCGCAGCAGATGCCGTTCATGACGTACTCGTTCCGCCGCGACGAAGCCGGGGCGCCGGTACGCGTCGAGCCGGGCATTCATCTCGGTCTCGCCGTAGATACGGAACGCAAGGACGGCTTGCGAACGCTGGTCGTGCCCGTGATTCGCGATGCCGACGCGCTGGAGTTCGCGGCGTTCCGTGATAAGTACGAAGAGCTGGTCACCCGCGCGCGCGAGAACAAGCTCGTCGCGGACGATCTGCAAGGCGCCTCGTTTACGCTGACCAATCCGGGCGGCATCGGCACGATCGCGTCGGTGCCGCGCCTGATGGCGGGCCAAGGCGCGATCGTCGCCGCCGGCGCGATCGGTTACCCGCCGGGATTCTCGAACGCCAACGAACAGTCGCTGCGGCTCCTCGGCGTTTCGCGCGTGATGCAGCTCACCAGCACCTACGACCACCGCGTGATTCAGGGCGCCCAATCCGGCGAGTATCTGCGCCGCGTCGACGAGATACTGCAAGGTAAGGATGGATTCTACGAGGCGGTCTTCGCATCGCTCGGATTGCAGGCCGCGGCGCTGCCGCAGGTCGCCCTCGCGCCGGTCGGTCCGGCGAAGGCGCCTCCCTCCGACGAGATGCTGCGCGCGGTCGCGTCCGGCATGGCCATCGTCTCGGCATATCGCCGGCACGGACACCTCGCGGCCAACCTCGATCCGCTCGGCCGCGAGCCGGTCGGCGACGCCTCGCTCGAGCCCGCGACGTACGGCTTGACGCCCGCGCTGCAGAGCGCAATACCGGCGAGCGTGCTGCGCGTGAAAGTTCCGGGCAACACGCTGGCGGAGATCTTGCCGCGGCTGCGCGAGACGTACGCCTCGACGATCGCGTACGAGATCGAGCACATCTCCAACGCGACGGAGCGCGTGTGGCTTCGTGACTACATCGAGTCCGGGCGCAACCAGATCAAACAATCGCCGCAGCGGCAGATCGAGTTCCTCGCGCGCCTGACCAAAGTCGAGGCGTTCGATCGTTACGTGCGCAAGACGTTTTTGGGGCAGAAGACGTTCTCGGGCGAGGGGCTCGACGTCATGGTGCCCATGCTCCAGGAGATGCTCGACATGCTCGCCGACGACGGCGTGGCCGACGCCGTGCTCGGCATGGCGCACCGCGGGCGACTCAACGTGATCGCACACGTCGTGAACCTGCCGTACGAAGAGGTCATGACCGAGTTCGAGGCGGCGCAGTATCGCGGCAACTTGGGCGACGACGACGTCATGGGCGACGTGAAGTATCATCACGGCTCTACCGGTACGTTCACGACGTCGAAGGGCAAGACGATTGGCGTCACGCTCGAGCACAATCCGAGCCATCTCGAAGCGGTCGATCCCGTCGTCGAGGGAGCTGTTCGCGCGCTTCAGACCGATCACGAGCACGGCGTGCCGACCTTCGCGCAAAATCGAGCGGTCCCGATCCTGATCCACGGCGACGCCGCCTTCACCGGTCAGGGCATCGTCTCGGAAGTGCTGAACATGCAGGCGCTTCCGGGCTACGCGACCGGCGGCACGATTCACCTCATCGCGAACAACCAGATCGGGTTCACGACGGATCCGGCCGACGCACGGTCGACGCGCTACGCCTCCGACTTGGCGAAGGGCTTCGACGTTCCGATCGTTCACGTCAACGCCGACGACGTGGACGCGTGCATCGCGGCGGTGCATTTCGCCATCGATTACCGCCGCGCTTTTGGACGCGACGTGCTGATCGACCTGATCGGATATCGCCGATTCGGGCACAACGAGCAGGACGAGCCTGCGTACACGCAGCCCGAGATGGCCGAGCGCATCAAGAATCACCCGACGGTGCGCGAGCTGTTCGCCAACAAGCTCGTCAATCAGGGTCTCGTCAGCGCGGAGCAGGCCCGCGCGATGGAGGACGAGGCGACGGAGCGCCTGCGGGAGGCGCGCCGCGCGGTCAAGGGCGCGCTGGCCTCGCACATCACGGGGCGCAAGATTTCGGGAAGCAACACGTTCGACGGGACCGTGCTGCCGCACGTCGAGCGCAGCGAACTGGTCGCGTGGAGCGAGGCGCTCGTCGCCGTGCCCCAGGGCTTCGAGCTCAATAAAAAGTTGCGCAGTCAGTTCGAGCGCCGCCGCGCCACGATCGCAGAGTCGGGCATCGTGGATTGGGGCACGGCGGAGTCGCTGGCGTTCGCGTCGCTGCTGACGAGCGGGACGCCGATCCGCCTGACCGGGCAAGATACGGAGCGCGGCACGTTCAGCCATCGCCACGCGGTATTCCATGACACGGCCGCGGGAGCGATCTGGATACCGCTACAGCACGTCGCAGAGACGCAGGCCTCGTTCGAGATCCGCAATAGCCCGCTCTCGGAATACGCGTGCATGGGATTCGAGTACGGTTACTCGGCGCAGGAGCCGAACGCTCTCGTTCTCTGGGAGGCGCAGTACGGCGACTTCTTCAACGGCGCCGAGGTCATCGTCGATCAGTTCATTGCCGCCGGACAGGCGAAGTGGGGCCAGACCTCGCGCCTGACGTTGCTGCTGCCGCACGGCTACGAGGGCGGCGGTCCGGAACACTCGAGCGCGCGACCGGAGCGTTTTCTCCAGCTGGTTGCCGAGGGCAACCTGCGCGTCGCGTCGCCTTCGGTCGCGAGCAACTACTACCACCTGTTGCGCATGCAGGCGCGCTCGCCCATCGCGGTGCCGCTCGTCGTCATGACGCCCAAGTCGCTCCTGCGCTCGGAGAGCGCGGCGAGCACGCTGGACGATATGGCCGGCGGCGGGTTCGCGCCCGTGATCGACGACCCGCGCCCGCTCGATCGCAACGCGATCGAGCGCCTTATCCTGTGCAGCGGCAAGATCTATCACGACCTCACCGCGCACGCGGCCTACGGAGCACTGCAGAAGACCGCGATCGCTCGCATCGAGCTGCTGGCGCCGCTACCGGTCTTCGACATCAATCGCGTCATCGGCAGCTATCCGAACTTGAAGAAGCTCGTGTGGGTCCAGGAGGAGCCGAAGAACATGGGCGCGCGAGCGTTCGTACGCCGCCGCCTCCTCGAAGGAAAGCGCGACGGCTTCGACATCGAGTACATCGGGCGCGGCTACCGCGCTAGCC
Organism: Vulcanimicrobiota bacterium; assembly: GCA_963723485.1. Taxonomy (GTDB): domain Bacteria; phylum Vulcanimicrobiota; class Vulcanimicrobiia; order Vulcanimicrobiales; family Vulcanimicrobiaceae; genus Cybelea. The sequence continues at coordinate 671,589 of CAVRQS010000004.1, forward strand.
CCAGCGAGGGCTACGCGGGCCAGCACGCCGTCGAGCAAGAGCGCATCGTCACCACCGCCCTCTCCGAGTGATTCTCTAAGGCACGTTCCGCGGCTCGAACATCTCGCTCAAAAGCTTGTCGATGCTATCCGCGTCCGCGAACAGACGCCGCGTGTGGGGACCGATGAAGCCCTCGCGCACCATGTGGTCGAAGAGCGAGAGCAATGCGTCGTAGTAGCCGCGATAGTTCAGCAATCCGATCGGTTTGTCGTGGATGCGCAGCTGGCGCCAGCTGAGCACCTCGCAGAATTCGTCCATCGTGCCGAAGCCGCCGGGCAGCGCGATGAACCCGTCGCTGGCGTCGTCCATGATCGCCTTGCGCTCGTGCATCGTCTTGACGACGTGCAGCTCCGTGAGCCCCGCGTGAGCGATCTCCGTTCGCGCCAAGGCCTGGGGGATGACGCCGGTCACCTCGCCGCCGGAGGCCAGCGCGGTGTCGGCCACGATCCCCATCAGGCCGATGCTGCCGCCGCCGTAGACGATCCCATAACCGGCTGCGACGATCTTTTCGGTCGATTCGCGCGCCATCTGCGCGTACGAATTGCCGTTGCCCGTGTGCGAGCCGCAAAAGACACAGATTCGCTTCATCGCCCTGCGCCGTTTCTAAAGGGCGCGAGCCGCGCCTGCCGATGAGGCTCCTCGTGTGGGCGGCGATCGAGTTCGCGGTCCTCGCCGCCCTGGCGGTCGTGCGCACGAAACTCTGGACGTACGGCTCGGACACCGGGACGTTCGCGCAGATCATCGCCGATGCGTTCGGGGGCATGCGCAACGGGGTCGAGGCCGGTTCGCACTTCCGCTACCATTGGTCGCCCACTCTCGCGCTCTTGTGGCCGCTCGTGGCGATTGGACGCAGCGCGCTGCCGCTGCAGCTGCTGCAGGCCGCCGCGACGTCCGCATGCGCACCGCTGGTCGTCGCCATCGCGCGCCCGTACGCGAGCGCGCGGCTCGCGAACGCGCTCGGCTACGTGACGCTGCTCTATCCGCCGCTGCTGGCCCTCGGCTTCGACGAGTTTCACGAGCTCGGGCTCTTCACGCCGCTCGTCCTGGCGATGTTCTTGGCCGCGGACCGATCGCGCTGGCTCTGGTTCGCGATCTGTGCGGCACTGGCGATCGGGTTGCGCGAAGACGCCGCCGTGACGCTGATTTTCTTTGGGCTGACCTTGATCGGCATGGCGCGAACGCGCGGCAGCGCCGCGCCCGCGTGGGCCGGTGCGGGCCTCACGCTCGCGTCGGCGGCCGCGCTCGGCGTCTACTTCGTATGGATCGTGCCGCGCCTGGGCGGCTGGGTGCCGAGTCACTTCTACTCCTATCCGTTTGCCGATGGGCCGCTCGCGCTCGTCATCGCCCCGCTGACGCACCCGCTCGAATTCGCGCGCGCTATCTTCACGCTCGGCAGGCTCACGTACGTCCTCGAATCGCTCGTGCCGCTTGCGTTCTTGCCGTTGCTCTCGCGCTGGGTGCTGCTGGCGCTACCCGGCGGCGCGATCGTGCTGCTGGCGAACTCGGGCTACGTCTGGCGCATGGGCGACCACTACGCCGCGCTGTGGATCCCGTGGCTGCTCGTCGCGGCGGTGATGGGGGCCGTCGCCGTCGCGCGGCGCAGCGAGCGGCGCGCGCGCACCTGGACCGTTGCGGCGGGTCTTCTTTGCGCGGTGTTCCTGATCGCGTTCGATCCGCTTCACCCGCTGCACTATCTGCATCCGTACTACCACGACCTCGCCGACGCGCGCCGCGCGATCGGCTGCGTGCCGAAGGGCGCGAGCCTGGCTACGTACGACGAGTGGTTCTCGGCCGTCGCGGCGCAACGCCCGCACGCGACGATCGATCGTACCTCCGGGATGCAGTATCTCGTCTATGCCGACGACTTTCCCGATACCGCCGATCAACGGCGGCTGTGGCCCGCGCTCGAGGCCGAGGTCGCCGCGGGACGCTATCGCGTCGTCTGCCGGCATGGCAGGGTGGCCGCGTACGAGGCAGCGTCGCCGTGATTACCGGACCCAGCCGTTGGACGACGCTGCGCAGCCTTTTGCCGGTGCCGTTCGAGCGCTTCCCCACGTTCCTGCGCGACATCACCGCGCGATACGGCAACGTCGTCGCGTTCGCACTGCCGTGGCGATCCTATCTGTTCGTCAACGAACCGGCGCTCATCAAGGAAATCCTCGTGACGCAGCAGCACGCGTTTTCGAAATCGCTGGGGACGCGAGTCCTGCGCCTGTTGCTCGGCGAGGGACTGCTGACGAGCGAGGATCCCCTCCACCGTCAGATGCGGCGCATCGTCCAGCCCGCCTTTCATCGCGAGCGCATCGCCGAGTACGCGCGCGCAATGGAACGCGACGCGCGGGACTTCGCCGACGGGCTGAGCGAGGGCCCGACGTTCGACGCGCACGCCGCCATGACGGCCCTCACCCTGCGCATCGCCACCGAAACGCTCTTCGGCAGCGACGAGAGCGATGCGGCGCGCATCGTCGGCGACGCGCTGGGCCTGATGATGGGCCAGTTTCCGTACATGCTGACGCCGGTCGGGTCGCTGCGGTCGCGCTTGCCGTTCCGCAAGACGCGCCAATTTTGGCAGGCCCGCGCGACGCTCGACGCGATCATCTTCGACCTCATCGCGCGGCGGCGCCGCGACGGCAGCGCACGCAACGACGCGCTCTCGCTCCTGCTCGCAAATAGTGTCATGCGCAGCGGAGTCGAAGCACAAAGAGGCGACTCGCAATTACGCGACGAGATCATGACCCTTTTCATCGCCGGCCACGAGACGACGGCCAACGCACTCACGTGGGCGCTGGTTTTGCTCGCACAAAACGGCGAAATCGACGAGCGCCTCGCAGCTGCGGCGCGTGCGGGGGATAGCGCTTACGTTGCGCAGACCGTCAAGGAAGTGCTGCGGCTCTACCCGCCGGCCTGGATCATCGGCCGCGAAACGCTGCGGGACGTCACGTTGAACGGCGGCGTCGCGATCCCGGAACGGACGACGGTCTTCTTCGCGCCCCTGATGCTACACCGGCGGCCCGATTTTTTTGCGGATCCCGAGCGCTTCGACCCGGATCGCTGGGCGAGCTTCGAGCCGCCGCCGTTTGCCTACGTGCCATTCGGCGGCGGCGCGCGCCGCTGCATCGGCGCGGACTTCGCGTTCGCCGAGATCGCGATCGTGCTGACGGCGCTGATCTCGCGCTTCCGCCTTACGCTCGCGCCTGGCGCGACGGTCCGCACCGCCCCGCTCGTGACGCTGCGGCCCGCCGGCCCCGTCTGGATGAAGGCGACCCGACGCGAGCGCGGCGAGGCGGCTCGAGTTTGATTCTATTGGTCATTTCTGATAACCTGACCGGCGCTGACAAGGGTTATGCCAGCACGAGCTGCTCGTCGCCGATGCCCGCGCTGCGGACCGCGTCGTGGATCATCTGCTCCTGGATCTCGCGCGACGCCCAGCGCGCCTGCGCGGCCGGCGAGAGCTGATCGACGGGATCGAAGTACACGAACGCCTTGCCGGGCTTGACGCTGGGCGCCGCGTAGACGGCGATGCCGTTCTCGCGATCGTAGTACTCGTACGAGTGCACGTCGCGCTTGCCGCCGCCGCCGGGCGCGTCGCAGACGAACGTCGGCGTGTTGAAGCCGGCCGTGCTGCCGCGAACGAATTTTTCGGTGTCGACCGCCGTGGCGATCGTCGTCCGCAGCTCCTCGACTCCCTTCACCATATCGTGCATGTAGACGTAGTAGGGATGCACGTTGACGTGGCCGAGGCGCTTGACCAGCAGCTGCATGCGCTCGCGCGTGTCGTTCACGCCGCGAATCAGCACGGACTGGTTGCGCGTGAAGATGCCGCGTTCGAAGAGCAGGCGCATCGCCTTCTGCGTGATCCACGTGACCTCTTCGGGCGCGTTGAAGTGCGTGTGGAGCACGACCTCCTTGCCGAGCCCGCGCCCGCGGTCGACGATCGCGGTCAGCGCGTCGAGCCACTCCGTGTGCGTGATGAGCTTCATCGGCATGATGGCCGGGCCTTTGGTCGCGAAGCGCATCCGCCGCACGTGCGGGATGTCGAGCAGCGCGTTGCCGATGAGCTCGATGTTCTTGGGAGGCAGCTGGTAAACGTCGCCGCCGGAGATCACGATGTCTTCCAGCTCGGGCCGCTGCGCGATGTATGCGAACGCGTCGTTCCATTGCTTGGGCGTCTTAGCCAGCGGGATCTTGTCGACGTACGTCGTGTCGGGACCGATCGCGTAGCTGCGGGTGCAGAACCGGCAATAGACCGGGCAGACGTTGAGCGGCAGGAACAGCGCCTTGTCGACGTAGCGGTGCACCAGGCCCGGTACGGGCGAGTCTTCCTGCTCGTGCAGCGAATCGAGCGTCAGGCGCGGATGGTCCGGCAGCGACGCCGATGCGAGCGGGATGAACTGGCGGCGGATCGGATCGTTGACCGGATCGTTCCAGTCGATCAGCGCGATGGCATACGGGGAGACGCGCACCGCCATCGGGGCGACGCGGAAGCCCGACTCGGCGTCGCGGTAGAACTCGGGCGAGCAGACCTCGCGAATGGTTTCGAGCAGCTCCTCCGCCGTCTTGACCGATTTTTTCTGCTGCCACAGATGGTCGAGGAACGTCGCCTGGTCCACGTCCGCGTACGCGGGAATGTGGCGCCAGAACTCTCCCTGCTTGAGGTCCTTGTAGTCGAACTGCTCCGGCGGAACGGGCGGTTTGATGTGATGGATTTCCGCTTCGATGGTCATAAAAGCTTTTCTCTCTGCCGGCCTTCGACAGGCTCGGGGCGGCACTGGTATTTTTCTTCGAAATAGGCGCGCAGCGCGCCGTGGTCGCGCAGGGTCTGCAGCGCCGTTTCGGCGTGGCCCTTGGTGTAGCCGTTGCCGATGATCATGGTGAGGTCGAGCGCGACGCCCTCGGCGCCGAGCGCCGCCGCGGTGAACGACGTCGACATCGAGAAGAAGTAGACCGTACCGCCGTCCTTGGCGCACAGGATCGACGCGAGTTCGGTGCCGGGAACGTTCACGCAGTTGATCACGACGTCCGCGAGATCGGGTACGACGGCCTCGACCGCGGAGCTCGTCTCGAGCGCCCGTTGTGCGTCCGCCGCCACCAGCTCGTCGATCAAACCGGCGCTGCGCAGCAGTTGCGCGCCCGGCGTCGACGCGTCCGGTACGAGTCCGATCACGCGGCCGCGCGCGCCGACGCGCGCCTTGGCCTGCGCGCATGAAAGCAGGCCGCTCTTGCCGTCGGCGCCGATGACGACGACGGTCTGACCGGGCTGGCACAGCCGCCGCACCTGCGCGGGCGCGCCCGCGACGTCGAGCACCGCGAGCGCGACGCCTTCGTCGATGTCGCGCGGCAGCCGCGCCCAGAGCCCGCTCTCGAACAGGATCGCCTTGCCGCGCACCCACACGCGCGCCGTCGCGACGTCGACGCGGTCGACGGCCTCGAGGTGCAGCGGCGTGAGCGTCAGCGACACGAGCGACGCGATGCGATCGCCGGCCGCGACGTCCGCTTTGTCGCGCAGCGCCTCGCCGACCTCGAGCACGCGGCCGACGAAGATTCCGCCGCTGCCCGTGACCGGGTTGTGCTGCTTGCCGCGCTCGGCGACGATCTCGAGAATGCGCTCGCCGATCCGGCGGGCATCGAAGTCGCAGCTCTCGCAGAGCTGCCGGAACGACGCCGAGTCGATGTTGAGCGCGTCGACCTCGCAGAGCATCTCGTTCTCGGCGGCTATCGGCGTATTGTCGATGCGCCACGCGTCCTGCGGCATGGCGCCGGCCGGCTCGATCACGCGATGCGTTCCCAGGCGGTGCGGCTTCGCGGGCGCTTTCATTCCCAACGCACCGTCACGCCGCCGCGGTCGAACGGGACGCCGAGGACGATCGTCGTCCGCGTGCGCGCCATTCCCGGCATCGCCTTGAGCCGCGCCAGCAAGTCGTCGAGGTGCTGCGTGGAACGCGTCACGACCTTACAGAGAAACGACTCTTCGCCCGCAACCGAATGCACCTCGGAGATCTCGGGCATCTCGCTCAAGCGCCGAGTGAAGTCGTCGTAGTTGCAGTCGGGCGAGGTATAGCAGCTGACGAACGCGATCAGGTGCAGGCCGAGGCGGTTGGCGTCGAGCTGCGCGCTGTAGGCGCGGATGTAGCCGCGCTGCTCCAGCCGCTTCACGCGGTCGTGTACCGCCGGCGCCTTCAGACCGACGAGCTGCCCGAGCTCCGTAAAGGTAGAACGCGCGTTGCGTTGCAACGCGTCCAAGATTCGGAGATCGAGGTCGTCGAGCTCTTCGGTCAACATCGCCATATTCGCCATGATAGGAAGTTTGCCGAACATTTTTCGGCTCGTTAACAATAGCACCCGGAATCCGTTCGGCGCAAGCCGCGTGGCAGGGGCCGCGTCTTTGGTCGCGCTCTTCGCCGGCATCTGGGGGTGCGCGCGCCCGAGCGGCGCGGGCGGCGCGGCTGTGCGCTTCGACGTGGCGGCCGATCCGCGCACCCTCAACCCGCTGTTTCTCAACCCGGACGCGGCCTCAGTGGAACAGCAGCTCGCCCGCTTGGCGTTCGAGCCGTTCGTGGATTTGGACGAGCTCGGCCGCCCGCAGCCCGAGCTGCTGCAGGCGGTTCCGAGCCGCGCCAACGCCGGCCTCTCGGCGGACGGGCGCACGATCCGGTACCGGCTGCGCCGTGGCGTGCTGTGGAGCGACGGGCGGCCCGTCACGGCGGCCGACGTGCTCTTCACGCTGCGCGCGATACTGGATCCGCGCAATCCGGTGCGTTCGCACGAGGGCTACGATCTGATCGATCGCGCGTATGCGCCCGATGCGCAAACCGTCGTGTTCCACCTCAAGCGCGCGTGGGCGCCGGCCGTGATGACGTACTTCTCGTACGGATTCTCGCCGCAGTTCGTGTTGCCCGAACACGTCTTAGCCTCGCAGGCGCCGCTGAGCCGGGCCGCCTTCGACGCCGCGCCCGTCGTCGGAGATGGCCCGTACACGTTCGTGTCGTGGAGGCGCGGCGAGGGGCTGCGTTACGTCGCGAACCCGCGGTACTGGCGCGGCAAGCCCGCGGTGGCGGCGTTGACGATCCGAACGATCCCCGATCCATCGACCAACTTGCTGCTGCTGCGAGCGGGCGACCTGGATTGGAATCTCCTCGCGCCGGCGCAGCTCGCCGTCGTGCGCGGCGAAACCCGCATCGCGTTCGTTACGGTGCCCACCGCCGTCGTCGCCGGTCTGGCATTCAACACGGCGCATGTGCCGCTGGACGACGTTCGCGTGCGGCGCGCCATCGCCATGTCGATCGACCGCGACGCGATCTCGCGCAAGATCACGCTTGGGATCTATCCGGTGACGAACATGATCCAACCGCGATTTTCGTGGGCGTTCGATCCGTCGCTGCGCGAGCCGGCCTACGATCCGGCCAGTGCGGACCGCGTGCTCGATGCGGCGGGATGGCGCCGCGGTCCGGACGGCGTTCGCCGGCGCGGCGGACGAGCTTTACGCCTCGTCTACGTACAGTTTCCGGAGACGGCGACGGGCGTTCGCGTCGCGGCCGCGACGCAGGCCGATCTGCGGCAGCGCGGCATCGACGTCGCGATCAAAGCCGTGAGCAACGCACAGCTGTTTCTGCCTAACACCGGAGTCCTGGCGCGTGGCACATTCGATCTGGCGTACGTGCCCTGGACGATGGGAGCCGATCCCGACGATTCGTCGGTGCTCGGCTGCGGCGCGGCATCGAACTACATGCGCTGGTGCGATCCCGCCGTCGAGCGGCTCGAGAGCGCGGCGCTGAGGAGCGTGGATCCCGGCGCGCGCAAGCGTCTGTACTCTCAGATCGGACGCATCGTGGCGCAACAGGTGCCGATCCTGTATCTCTTCAACGCGGACTACGTCTACGCGTATCGAAAACGATTGCTCGGCTTCGCTCCGAACGCTTTTCTGCCCACCTGGAACGCCTATCGGTGGAGGATACGTTAGGCTCGCTAGCGACGGCTTCGTCGTGCTGGCGGCGCTGTGTCACGGGAACGCGCGTAAGACCAGCGAACGCTTGCTCTAAGATGAGCGCCATCCCCAAGAGAGCGGCATCGTGATCGAGTTCTTCTTACGCCGACCGCTCTTCGCCGGGGTGTTGAGCTTCGTTGTCTTGCTCGCCGGACTGATAACCATCCCCACGCTGCCGATCTCGCAGTATCCGCAGATCTCGCCGCCGACCGTAACCGTCACCTCGCAATACCCCGGCGCCTCCGCCGATATGGTGACGCGCTCGGTCACCACGCCGCTCGAGATCAACGTCAACGGTGCCGACGGCCTGCAATACATGCAGTCGTATTCGAGTGCCAACGGAACCAGCCAGATCGTCTGCACGTTTGCGCTCGGAACCAACCCCACCACCGATCAGACCAACGTGCAGCACGGCGTCGACCTGACGCTGTCGCAGCTGCCTACGGCCGTGCAAAACCAAGGCGTCACCGTTCAGAAGAGTTCGGGCAACATCACGATCGCGGTCGCGATGCTCTCGACCAGCTCCGCCGTTTCCGACGTCGCGGTGAGCAACTACGCCGATCTGAACGTCGTTGAGGAGCTCAAGCGCGTCCAGGGCGTCGGGCAGGTGGCCGTTCTCGGCGACCGCACCTACGGCATGCGCATCTGGGTCGATCCGCATAAGCTTCAAGCCAACAACGTTTCGCTCGACACGCTGATCGGGGCGATTCGCCAGAACAACGCCGACGTCGCTCCCGGCGCCATCGGGCAGCCGCCCACGACCGGCTCGCAACCCTTCCAGATTCCGATTCAAATCAACGGGCGACTGCAGAGCGTGGAAGAGTTCAAGAAGATCGTCGTCGCGGTGCAGCCTAACGGCGGTTTTCTGCGAGTCGGCGACCTGGCCCAGGTGCAGCTCGGCGCGCAGAACTACGTGACCTCGGCGCGCTACAACGGCCAAACGGCCGTCGTCCTTGCGATCCAGGGCCAGCCGACGGCCAATTCGCTGCAGATCTCGCAGAACGTTCGCGCGACGATGGCGCGCATCGCCCAGCACATGCCTGCCGGCATTTCCTATACGATCGCCTTCGACACGTCCGACTTCGTGCAGGCCTCGATCAAAGAGGTCGTCGTCACGCTGCTCATCGCGATCCTACTGGTCGTCCTGGTCATCTTCATCTTCCTGCAGAATTGGCACAGCACGCTGATCCCGTCGATGACGATCCCGGTCTCGCTGATCGGCACGTTCGCGGCGATGAAGCTGCTCGGATTCTCGATCAACACGCTGACGCTCTTCGGTCTAACGCTCGCGACGGGCCTCGTGGTCGACGACGCCATCGTCGTGCTCGAAAACATCGTGCGCCACATCGTGGAAGACAAGACCAATCCCTTCCAAGCGACGGCACGCGCCATGCGCGAGATCGGCGGCGCCGTCATCGCGACGTCGCTCGTGCTGATGTCGGTCTTCATTCCGGTGGCGTTCCTGCCCGGCACCACGGGGCTGCTGTTCCAGCAATTCGCGCTGACGATGGCGGCCTCGATCGGCATCTCCCTCTTCACCGCGATGACGCTGGCGCCGGTCCTGACCTACAAGCTCGTGCACGGCGCGGAACCGACGACCAACCGGTTCATGCTGTGGTTCAATGTGCGGCTGCACGCCCTGACGGAATGGTATCAAGGCCTCGTGCCGCGGTTGATCCGGCGCCGGCGAATGATGATCGCCATCTTCTTGGGCGGCCTCCTTTTGCTCGGCGTGATGTTCAAGATCACTCCGCAGGGCTTCTTGCCCAACGAGGATCAGAGTCTGCTCTACGTCCTCGTCACGCTGCCGATCCAATCGTCAATGGACCAGACGACGGCGGCGGTCAGGAAACTCGAGGGCATCATGCGCTCGATGCCGCAGGTCGAGGCGGTCACGTCCGGCATCGGATTCGGCTTCGCCAACAACGGAGCGAATCAGGCGACGATGTTCGTGCAGTTGAAGCCGCTCTCGGAACGGCACGGAGTGCAGAACGCCGCGCTCGCGCTGCAATACGATCTGTATCAGAAGTTCTCAACGATACCCGGCGTCAAGGCGCTTCCCGCGAACCCGCCGGCGATCCCCGGCCTGGGCTCGACGGGCGGCTTCGCGATCGAGATCGAGGACATCAACAACCTCGGGCTGCCCGCGCTCAACAAGGTCGGGAACACGGTGCTCGCTCAGGCGCAGGCCGATCCGAAGCTGTCTCAGGTTCGGATTCCGACCACGCTCGTCGGCACGTACCTCGTCACCAAGTTCGATCGATCCAAGGCGCTCGCGTTTGGCGTTTCGCCGCAAGCGTTCTTCGATACCATCAACGCGACGACCGGATCGACGTTCGTCAACTTTTTCGACTACGGCACGCGCTCGTATCAGGTGATCGTCCAATCCGCCGCCAAGCAGCGCACCGCGCCCGCCGATCTCTCGCGCATCTACGTCCAAAACGCCGCCGGCGCGATGATGCCGGCGAGCCAGTTCCTCAAGACTTCGGTCGCGCAAGACAACGTCGCGATCATGCGCTTCAACGAGTACAACGCCTACGAAATCGACGGCAACCCGGGAACCAACGCGAGCTCGGGCGACGCCTTGAACGCGATCCAGCGGCTCGTCACCAAGAATCTGCCCAAAGGCATGGGCTACGAGTGGACCGGCATCGCGCGCCAGCAGGTGCAGAGCGGCCCGCAGACGATCGCGGTCTTCGCCATGGGCCTGCTGTTCGTGTTCCTCGTGCTCGTGGCGCAGTACGAAAGCTTGGCGACGCCCTTCGTCATCATGCTGGCGGTGCCGCTCGCGCTGCTCGGCGCCATCGGCGCCATCTACGTCCGCCGCATCGTCGAGCTGATAACGATCGTCGTCCACTCGAAGCTGGCCGGGCACCTGGTGCCGATTCCGACGACGTCGTCGGACATCTACGCGCAGATCGGCTATGTCATGCTGATCGGCCTCGCCGCGAAGAACGCGATCCTCATCGTCGAGTTCGCCAACCAGCTTCGCGAGCAGGGGAGGGAGGCCGTGGAGGCCGTCGCGCACGCGGCCGCGACGCGCCTGCGGCCGATCCTGATGACCTCGATCGCGTTCATCCTCGGCATCATCCCGCTCGCCTTTGCCCACGGCGACGGCGCGCAGTCGCGCATCTCGCTCGGCACGGCGGTGTTGGGCGGAATGGTCGTATCGACGATCATGAACCTGGCGATCGTGCCGGTACTGTACATCGTCGTGGTCGAGATCACCGAGCGCGGGCGGCGCAAGCGCGAACCGACGCTGCCCGAAGACCTTCCGCCGCCGCCGCTGCCGAAGCCGCCGCTGTCGGGCGGACCGGCCTCGAGCTTGTCGTGACGATCAGGCTGCGCTGGAACTGAGCCTCGGCGTGGTGCGCCGGCCCCGCTGACCATGGCAGCGAGCGGGGCTGGGACCTGCCGAGCCGAATCTTGCCCTTCCCACAGCATCTCGGAGGAACAAAAATATGCTTCGTGCCACCTTGATTGGATTGACGATCGCAGTCGTCACAGTTCTCGCGCCAATCAGTATTCAGGCTCAGCAGATTGGCGCAATGTCAGACTCGGACTACATGGCAAAGGTCATGACCGCGGCGCCGGCCTCAGTGGTTAAGGGCGCAACAATCGTGCAGATGCAGAAAGGCGGCACGATGCGGACCCTTCAGACTGGCTCCAACGGCTTCACCTGCATGGTCGCCGCTGATAACGATGCCATGTGCCTGGACAACAACGCCATGCAATGGGCACGCGCGTGGATGACGCACACGACTCCGCCTAATAGCGTAGGGTTCGTCTACATGTTGGCGGGTGACAATGGCGCGAGCAACACTGATCCCTATGCGACTGCACCGGCCGATGGCAACCATTGGCTAAAGACCGGGCCCCACGTGATGATCGTCGGTCCCTCTGCCACTACAATGGGCTACCCAAGCTCCCCCGACGCGGACCCGACGAAGCCATATGTGATGTGGTCTGGCACACCTTACGCGCATGCGATGATCCCGGTAAGCGGTCCACAGTGACGTTATCTGATTGATGCGTTACGTCGCGTCGTGAAAGCCTCTGGCCTTCAGATAATCGAGGCCTCGGCGACACTCTTGGCTTGGCGTTTTGGGGGGTCTTCGATCGTCTTGTGCCACCGCCTCGATCGAGAGGCTCTTACTTAGGGTCTCGACATAAAATCCGGCTTGAGCGTCATGAAGTTGATCGGCACCGAAACGTGCTCTAGCACAATCAGCCACTTACCGTCGATTTTTCGCAGGACGTCCGTAACGCGCACCGCCATCGCGTGCAAGTTCCCCATGTTTCCGGAAAACGATTGAATGCTGTGCGTGTAGGCCACGTCGCCGCTAATCGTAATGGACAGCTCGCTGATCGAGAACGTTGGATTACCCTTGATCGAGTCGAAGAGACCCTTCCAATCGGCACGGTAGTCATCCCAGCCCACGTGCTCGCGCGGGGTACCGACATCAAAGACGAAGAGCGTGTTGTTGTGAACGTAGGGTAGCATTATAGCATTGAGGTCTTTGTGCCGAAACGCGTTGGCAAACTGTTGGTAGAGCGCGCCGATTGCGGCATTGTCGTTGGATTGCGCGTCGGCGCGTAACCCAAAGGCGCCTGCGGCGACCGCAACGGCAAGGACGAGGAATAACGATCTTCTCTTCATGAGGTGACCTCCAGTGAAAAGGAATCTGTAGAGTCACGCTTCGCTCTTGCGCTAAGCGAGTCCTGAGCGCGCAACCTCGCTACGTCGCCTGCGCCGGAAAACGCATCCCTGGCTGAGCGCTGTAGCAGTGCTGCCGCCGATCGGACTCGCCGCCCGGCGCCGGGGGAAGGCGGCCTCGTTTTGAAAGCCCTTAGCCCCTATCCGATCGTGATGGTTACGGGATAGATAGATGTCAATATGTCGTCTGCCTGTGGTGGTCAGTACGAGGGCGGCGCGAGCTGTGGTCCGTTCGTCTGTCGGCGCACGGCCCAGCAGGTTGAGTGCCCAGACTACGCTTGACAGAAGCCGAAGGAATCATTGTGATCTCGCCGACTGAAGCGGGTACGAATCCATCGCTCTTCGGGCGGATGTGGCCGATGAACTGCGGAATGCATTTCGACTTTTGACGACCGGTCAAGCTGTCATCACAACAACGGTGACCGCGAATTCGTAACGCGACGGGACCGCGCTGCCGGGAAGTTCTCATTTCTGGGGGCCTCGTTTTGGAAGGCTCTCGGCCAGCGTAGCACCTCGCGGCTTCGATCGCGACGCCCGGCCAGGGGCTCGTGTTGAACTGCCTTAGCTCCCATCGTAATGATTACCGCCTCATGCGGGTGATGCATTACCTCGGTCGTCAGGCGGGACCACAAGTTCCGAGTCGGCGTTATATACTTGGCAAACTAACTTTGCAATATAGAGTAGAGTCGCCCCCGGCGACGAAGTTAGGTGGAATGCGATCGGTGGGCATCTGGCTGTTCGTCGTCGCGTTGACGGCCGTGCTGCTCTTTTTGATGTATCCGGTCGCGCTCACAGCGTTTACGGCGCTACTTATAGTGTTCACCCCGAACAACCCGTGGGGCCCGCCCTGGTTCTGGCTAATCGCCACTGTGCTTTTCGCATCCCCGCTGGCCGTCGTGGCGCTGATCTTTGCGGGGACTCTCCGCTCGCTGCGGCGCTAGCTTGGGTTCATGCCGTGACGGGACGCTTCGGCTCGCCATACAGGCTCATCCGCTGTTTTGTCAAGCATATAATACCCTCCGAATCGCTCGATTTCGCTCGGGATAAGCGCCGTCGAAGAGCTACAAGGCCTTGACCGCCGCGGCGAGGGCGTCCACCGACGCCTTCGCGTCTCCGAAGAGCATCGAGGTGTTCGGCATCTCGTAGAGCGGGTTCTCGATGCCGGCGAAGCCGGAACGCATCGAGCGCTTGAGGACGACGACGTTGGCCGCCTTGTCCACGTCGAGGATCGGCATCCCGTAGATCGGCGAGCTCGCGACGTTGCGGGCCGCGGGGTTGGTCACGTCGTTGGCGCCGATCACGAGCGCGACGTCGGCCGTTGGAAACTCTTGGTTCGCGTCCTCCATGTCGAGCAGCTGGTTGTACGGGACGTTGGCCTCCGCCAGCAGCACGTTCATGTGGCCCGGCATGCGTCCGGCGACGGGATGGATCGCGTAGAGGACCTTCACGCCGCGTTTTTCGAGCTGATCCGCGAGCGCCTTGACGCTGTGCTGCGCCTGCGCGACAGCCATGCCGTAGCCCGGGACGAACATCACCTTGGACGCATACGCGAGCATGACGGCCACGTCGTCGGCGCTCGTGGCTCGAATCTGCTGCGGTCCGCCCGACGCCGCGACCACCGTGCCGCCGGCGGCGCCAAACGCGCCGAACAGCACGTTGGTCAGCGGACGGTTCATCGCGCGGCTCATGGCGACGGTTAGGATCGTGCCGCTCGCGCCGACCAGCGCGCCGCAAATGATCAGCAGCGTGGAGTTGATCTCGAATCCCGTGATCGCGACCGCCACGCCGGTGAACGAATTGAGCAGCGAGATCACGACCGGCATGTCGGCGCCGCCGATCGGTAAGACGAAGAGCACCCCGAGCAGCAGCGAGGCGAGGATCAAGGCGACGAACGCCCACGCGGGCAGTGTCCCGAGCGTCGCCACGAACCAGACCGCCAATCCGAGGATCGCCAGCAAGACGACGGCGTTGACGACCTGCTGCCCCGGATACGTGACCGGCCGTCCCGTCATCACTTCCTGCAGCTTCAGAAACGCGATGATCGAGCCGGCGAAGCTGACGCAGCCGATGATCGCGGAGAGCACCAGCGAGACGGCGACGACGTCGTCGAGCGTGCTCGCCGGACGCGCGACGAAATACTGCACGGTCGAGATCAGCGCCGCCGCGCCGCCGCCCGCGCCGTTGTAGAGCGCGACCATCTGCGGCATCGCCGTCATCTTCACTTTGACGGCGGCGTAGATTCCGACCGCGCCCCCGATCGCAATGCCGAGCGCGACGGCGGGCCAGCCGGCGCCGCCGCTCTGCAGCAGGATGCCGACCAGCGCGATCAGCATGCCGAGCATCGCGAAACGATTGCCGCGCCGCGCCGTAGCCGGCGAGTTGAGCTCGTGAAGTCCGTAGATGAAGAGCGCGATGGCGACCAGATCGGCCAGATCGATCGCTACGCTCACTTGCCGTCCTCACGGCGGCGGAACATCTGCAGCATGCGTTCGGTGACGGCGAAGCCGCCGAACACGTTGATCGCGCCGAGCGTTACCGCCGCGACCGCCAGGACCGTGAGCACCGGACTGTGCGCGACGCCGTACAGCTCCGCGGTGATGACGATGGCGCCGGCCAAGACGATGCCGTGGATCGCGTTGGTCGCCGACATCAGCGGCGTGTGCAGCGTCGTCGGCACCTTCGAGATCACCTCGAAGCCCACGAAGATCGCGAGCACGAGGACGGTTAGCGGCGCGATGAGATGCGTGAGTTCGGTCACGTGGCCGCGCCTCCGATCAACAGCTTGCCATCGCGCGCGATGACCGCGCCCTTGGCCACGTCGTCGTTCATGTCGATGTTGAGCGCGCCGTCGGCGATCCACGGCGACAGCAGCGCGTACACGTTGCGCGAGTAGAGGCGGCTGGCGTCGGCCGGCATCGTGGCCGGCAGGTTCGTCGTGCCGATGATCGTCACGCCGTTTGGCGAGGTGACTATCTCGTCGGCCTTGGTGAGCGCGCAGTTTCCGCCGGCTTCAGCGGCGAGATCGACGATGACGCTGCCGGGCTGCATCGCGGCGACGGCCTGCTCCGTGATGAGCAGCGGCGCCTTGCGCCCGGGGACGAGCGCCGTCGTGATCACCGCGTCGTTGGCGCCGATCTGCTCGACCATCCACGCGCGCTGGCGCTCTTGCTGCTCGGGGGTCAGCTCCTTCGCATAGCCTCCGGCTCCCTCGGCGTCGGCGCCGAGATCGAACTCGAGAAAGGTCGCGCCGAGTGAGTGAATCTGTTCTTTGACGGCGGCGCGCACGTCGTATGCGCTGACCACCGCCCCGAGCCGGCGCGCCGTCGCGATCGCCTGCAGTCCGGCGACGCCGGCGCCGAGCACGAGCACCTTGGCGGGCCGAACCGTCCCCGCGGCGGTCGTCAGCATCGGAAAGAATTTCGGCAGCGCCGCTGCCGCCAGCAGCACGGCCTTGTAACCCGCAATGTTGCTCTGCGACGACAGCGCGTCCATCGTCTGCGCGCGCGTGATTCGCGGAATCATCTCCATCGCAAGCGCGGTCAGCTTGCGCTCGGCCAGACTCTTGGCGTACTCCGGATCGCCCAGCGGGTTGAAGAAGCCGATCGCGACGCTCCCCGGGCGCAGCGCATCGAGCACGGCGTCCGACGGGCGGCCGACCGAGACGAGCACGTCGGCTTCGCGCGCCAGCGACTCCGCGTCGTCGGCGAACGCGGCTCCGGCCGCCGCGTACAGATCGTCGGGAAACGCCGCCGCCTCGCCGGCACCACGCTGCACGCGGACGCTTACGCCGGCCTTGACGAGCCGCGCGACCGTTTCGGGCACGAGCGCCACCCGGCGCTCCTTTACGGCGCTCTCGCGCGCAACCGCGACGATCATAGGCCGTGCCTTTACGATTCTCCGCCGCGGACATCCCGCTCACGCGCGGATTGCAATCCGACGATCTCCGGCGCAGCCGCGCCAGACGAGAAGCGTTCCAGCTTTTTCAGGCCAGCCATGGAGGGCTGTTTCAAAGCTTGCTGACCCGAAAAAGTGGACGAGTAGGAGCGAGCCCGGATGGCGCGCGACGGGCGTCTTCGAGTCGGCGCGGCTGCGCCGGAGATCGGTCGGACCGCAGCGGATCGATCAGGCGATCGAGATCGTGTTGCTAAGCCGGCCGATCTTCTCGATCTCGACCTCGAGCACGTCGCCGTCGCGCAAAAACTCGGGCGGCGTGCGCGCGAAGCCGACGCCCTCCGGCGTCCCGGTCGCGATCACGTCGCCGGGAAGGAGCGTGAGCCCGCGTGAGAGCTCCGCGATCAGGCGCGCGAGCGGGAAGATCATCTTCGAGGTGTTGCTGTGCTGCTTGCGCGTTCCATTCACGAACAGGCTTAGCTCGAGCGATTGCGGATCGCCGATCTCTTCGGGCGTGACGATCCAGGGCCCGATCGGGCAGGTTTCGTCCAAGCTCTTGCCCTTGAACCACTGACCGTGCCGGCGCTGCAGGTCGCGCGCCGTCACGTCGTTGAGCGCGGTGTATCCGAAGACCACGCGTAGCGCATCTTCTTCGGACACATCCTTGCAGCGAATGCCGATGACCGCAGCGAGCTCGGCCTCGAAGTCGTACTCGTTCGACACGCGCGCCTCGAGATGGAGCGTTCCCCCCGGCGGCGCGACCGCGGTCGAAGCCTTGGTGAAAAACGTGGGAGCCTCGGGAAGCTTCAGCTCGCGACCAAGTGCGAGCGCGCCTTCGCGGGCATGTTCCAGATAGTTGCGCCCAACGCAGAAGACGTTGCGCGGCGGGCGGACCGGGACGTCGAGCGCGGCACCGGCGAGTGGAACGAGTTGCTCGGGCGTGTGCCATGCGATGCGTTCGTGCGGCGCAAGCGCGATGTATTCGCGCAGGGTGTGCGTCCCAATCGGCCGGATCGCCTCACCTTCGATTACGCCCGGCCGCGCCGTACCATCCGCCGAACGGTACGTCAGGAACCTCAAGGGTCTACGGGTAGTACGGCGGCAGTGTGGCGGTCTTCGGGCTCGGCGACGGATGGATGCCGCGGATCTGGTTCAGCGAGGGCAGCTTCGAGTTTTGTTCTTGCGCCTTTTTCTGAGCCGCCTCGAATTCTTTCTCTTGTTCGAGCGCCTGTTTGTGCGCGAGATCGATCATCTTGGTCGCGGCGCCCGGATCGTTCGCCCAGCTGCCGCCCGCGGAGATTATTGCGACGTGTCGCGCAACCATGTGCGTCTTGGGATCGTAGTCGTAGATCACGCGATACAGACCGACCTGCGCGGTTCCGTTCGGGTGGCGAATCCACATCTGCTCGGCGTTGCCGATCGTCTGCAGGTTGAACGATCGTACCTTGCTTTGCTTGGTCGATTTCACGCGCACGACCTGACCCTTCTTGTTGACCTCAACGACGACTTCCGTGTGCAGCGGAATCGTCGGCAATTGGATCGGCGGCGGCGTTTTCACGGCGTGCGGTGCGGCGCTCGGCTTCGGGGTCGTCGCAGCGAGCGCCGGTGCGGCGGCCGCGACCAAGCATGCCGCAAGCACGGCTTCGCCGGCGAAGCGGAGCAACTTAATTCCGCGAGAGGACGGCAAACGGATGGCCGCAGGAGCCGCAGGCCACGACGACCTGCAGATGCGCCTTCTCGCGCACCGCGCGTGCGTCGCTCTGGCCTTCCTCGAAACCGCAGAAACGGCACCGCGTCGACGTCGGTCGCTCCCCTGCCGCGTATTCGTCCACGGTACTGCGCTTTACGCGGGCCTCGCATGCGAACCTGCCGAAGCAGCGCGCGAGATGACTCGTCTCTTTGCGGTCGTTCTTGTGGCCGTCGCCGTCGGCGTCGCACCCGTTCGCGCCGAGCGGGCGATCGTCGATCTCCACCGTTTGGACGCGTACTTCGAACTCTTCGCCGCCGACTCGAGCGTGCCGTGGAAGCCGACTACGGTGCGCTTGGATACCTACTCGAGCGCGCCGGTCGCGTTCACGGTCTATGGCGTCGATCCCGCCGACGTGCTCACGGCCGGGTCGAATTGGCGCTCGCGTGCGATCTCCACCGCGGGTCGCCGTCCGTTGCTTTCATTTAATTTCACTCCGGCCGGCGGCTATCAGTTCGAGTCGAGTGAGGTGAACGTGCCGCTTGGGCAGCGCGAGGGATTCTTCGTGGTCGAGGCCCGCCGCGGCGACGTCGGGGAGCAGGTATGGATCAATCGGTCGCGCATCGGCATCGTCTCGAAGGAGACGCCGAGCGGCCTGCTCGTATACGGCGCGGATCTCGGAACCGGAATGCCGATGGCGCGGATGCGTGTAGCGTTCGTCGTGAACCGTTCGTTCGCCACGAGCGAGACCAACGCGGACGGCATCGCGACGTGGAATCGCTGGCCGCGCCCCGTCTTCGCCCTCGCGCAGTGGGGGAGCAGTTACGCATTCCTGAGCCCGTTGCCGCAGGCGCCGCTTCCCGAGACGATCGTCGGCGTTCGGACCGATTCGGCGGTGGTACACGCGGGCGACGTCGTACGCGTGGTCGGATTCGCGCGCACGCGTTCGCGCGGAATCCTGAAGGCGAGCACCGGAAGCGCGTTGGTCACGCTGCGCGACGGCGCCGCTACGATCGCGGAACGCCACGTGCCGCTCGACGACGCCGGCGCGTTCACGACGGCGTTCGAGGTCCCGCAACGGGCCCGCGCGGGCGACTATACCGTCTTGGCACAGGCCGGGCGCGGCGTCGGCGGCGCAACCGTGCACGTCGACGCCAACGCCGGAGGCCTGACGCTGCGCGCCGCGCCCGCCTGCGGGACGACGTGCGATCCGCGCCGAGACGTTCCGCTGCTGGTGCACGCCTCGAGTGGGAACGTGGACGTGCGCGTCATCGTCGTGCGATCGCCGCACGTCTATCTCGGTTACGCCGGCGAAGACCCGCCGTGGGCGGCGGCGCGCTGGCTCGACGAGGTCGTTCGCACCGATCCCGACGGGAACGCGACGGTGGCGATACCGGCGCCGAGCGACGATCTGGCCTCGACGTACGGCGTGCACCTCGAGGCCGGCGGCGCCACCGCGGATACGCGAGTCGTCGTTCCGACGGCGGCGGCCGCGATGCGGCTGCATCTCGATCGCTCGGAACAGGGTCTCGGAATGCCGGTGAGCTTCGACGTGTACGGGCAGTCTCTGGACGGCAAGCCGCTCGCCGGGGCAGACGTGACCGTCCGCATAGCGCACGGCGCCGCGGCGGCGCAGCAGCAGCTGCGGCTCGACGGCGATGGCCATGCCCGCGGGAGTTTTTCTTCGCCCGACCTCGGCACGAATCTCATCCTCGCCTGGGTGGACAGGGGAGGACGCGCGACCGACGCCGCGCAGGTGCAGATCGATCCGCTCGCGCCGGCGGCGACGAGCGACGGAACGAGCGCGAACGTGCGGATCGCACTCGATCGGCCGACCTATCGCAGCGGCGACGTCGTGACGGTGGACGCTTTTGCGCCCGGCGCGCAAGGCGACGCGCTGATCACGTTCGAGAGCGCGCTCGGCGTGCAGACCCACGTGTTGCGCACGTCCGGCGGCCGTGCGGTCGCACATCTGCGGGCGACGGATGCCGCGGGCGAGCTGCGCATCGGCGCGGCGTTCGTGCGCGACGGCGCTATCGAATGGACTACCGTTCCGCTCGCGCTCGCCGCACCGGGCCGGCCGCAAGCCTCGCGCGTCTCGTTCGCGAACGCCGATTTCGCGCCGGGCCAAGCGACGAAGATCGCGCTGGACGGCGCGACGGCGGAGCGCGGCACGGTCGTCGTGCGCATCAGCCGCGGCGCACCCTCCGGAAGCGCGGTCTTTTCATCGGCCCCGGAGCTGCTGGCGATCGGCGTCACCACCACACAGAACAGCGCGCGGGAGGCGCTGACGTGGCACCCGTGGGTAAACTCGACCGGCGATCACGCGCAGGTGCTGAGTTTCGTTCGGCGGTCGCAGCCTCCGGCGGAAGCCTCGCTCGCGCAGGCGGATTCGGAGGCCGTGGGCTGGAGCGTGGCGCGCTCCGGCGGCGACGGAATCGGCGTCGCGCTGCCTGCCAGCAGCGGGCGATACACGCTCTCGGTGCTGGACATCGGCGACGACGGCAGCGTGAGCGAGGCGTCGTCCACCGTCGTCGTCCGCTGACTATTCGGGATTCGCCATGGCGTTGATGCTGCTCGACACCTACGGCCTGGTCTACCGGGCGTTCTTCGCGCTGCCGCCGCTGAACACGAGCGCGGGCGTGCCGATCAGCGCCGTCTACGGCTTCACGATGATGCTCAATAAATTGATCGTCGACGAGAAGCCGACACACATCATCGCCGCGTTCGACAAGGGCACGCCCGTCGAGCGCGTGTCGCTCTTCGCCGAATACAAGGCGCAACGCCGCGTCATGCCCGACGAGCTGCGCGGCCAGTTCGGACTCGTGCGCCGCGTGCTGGAGACGTTTGCCATTCCGATCGTCGAGATCGAAGGGCAGGAGGCCGACGACGTTATCGCCACGCTCGCGCGGCAGGCCGAGGAGGGCGGCGAGCAGACGCTGGTCGTCACGGGCGATCTCGACCTGTTGCAGATCGTGGACGAACGCACGACCGTGTTGACGACGCGGCGCGGCATCACGGAGCTGGGGCGCTACGATATTCCCGCCGTGCGGGAGCGCTTCGGGCTGGAGCCGGCGCAGCTGCCCGACTTCCGCGGGCTCAAAGGCGATCCATCGGATAACTTGCCCGGCATCCCGGGCGTCGGTGAAAAAACCGCGAGCCGCCTGTTGCAGGCCGCGGGCTCGCTGGACGCGCTGGTCGCGGATCCGGCGCTGGCGGGTAGCCCGAAGCTGGAGAAACTCATCGAACTGTACGGCCAGCAGGCGTGTCTGTGCCGCGCGGTATCGACCGTACGCCGGGATCTGCCGCTGACGGTCGATTGGGAGAGCAGCCGTTACTCGCCGCCGCCCGAAGGCGAGCTCTATCGGCTTTACAGCGAGCTCGAGTTCAAGACGCTGCTCGCGAAACTGTCGCCCCCAACGGATCTGCCGCTTTTCGATAGCGGCGTTCGTCTGGAGGGAAATTACCGCAGCTACGTCCCATCGGCCGATCCGCTCGAGTTCGCGCGGCTCGCCGGCGAGCTGAGCGCGCTGGGGGGTTCGCAGCGCGTGGTGTTCGCGTTTGCGGGCGAGGCGTTCGGCATTTGCGCCGAGGCCGGTGAGGCCGTGAGCTTCGGCCGCAGCGCGTTTGCGCACGCGCCCGTACCCAAGGCGCTCGAGCGGATCTTCGCATCGAACGCGCGCGTCGGGGCGTACGACGCTAAGCGCATGCTGCACGCTCTGCGTGCGAACGGCATCGACGGCGCGCACTTCTCGGACGACGCGATGATCGCTGCACACCTGCTCGATCCTTCGCGCGGGTTCGCGCAGATCGACGACGCTGCGAAGCGATTCCTCGGCGTCGATCTCCCCGACGATGCCGCCGCCCACGCCGATGCCGCCTTCGCGCTCGTCGAGAAGGGGCGCGCCGAGCTGGAGGCGCGCGATCAGCTAGCCCACTACGAAGACGTCGAGGTGCCGCTCGCGCCCGTGCTCGCGAAGATGGAATCCGCCGGCGTCACCATCGACGCGCGCGAGCTCGAGATCGTCGGCGCGGAGGTCGAGGCGGCCGCCGCGCGTCTGCAAAAACAAATCTACGATTTCGCGGGCGAAGAGTTCAACATCGGCTCGCCGCAGCAGCTCGGCAACGTGCTCTTCGGCAAGCTGCAGATTCCCGGGAGCAAGAAGACCAAGACCGGATGGGCGACCGGCGTCGAGGTGCTGCAAGGCCTGGCACGCGAGTACCCGATCTGCGCGCTCGTGCTCGAGTGGCGCGAAGTCACGAAGCTCAAGAACACATACGTTGACGTGATCCCGCGTCTGGTCGATCCGCGCGACCGGCGCTTGCGGACCGAGTTCAATCAAACGGCCACCGCGACCGGCCGGCTCTCGTCGACGAATCCCAATTTGCAGAACATCCCGGTTCGCGGCGAGCTCGGCCGCCGGATTCGCCGCGCTTTCGTCGCCCGTGACGACGATTACGTCTTGCTCGCTGCGGACTACAGTCAGATCGAGCTCCGGCTGATGGCCGAGCTCTCCGGCGATGCGGCGATGCGCGCGGCCTTCCGCAACTCGGCCGACATCCACGATTACACGGCTCGGCAGATCTTTAACGTACCGCCGGATCGCCCGGTCGACGGCAACCAACGCCGGATGGCCAAGAGCGTCAACTTCGGGCTCTTCTACGGCATGTCCGACTTCGGTCTCGCGCAGCGTCTCGAGATCAGCCGCGCGGAGGCCAAGGAGATGACCGCGGCGTATTTCGCGCGCTTTCCCGAGGTGCGCGCGTACATCGAGCAGACGATCGACGAGGGCCGTCGCCTCGGCTACGTGTCGACGATCCTCGGCCGCCGCCGCTACATGCCGGGATTGATCTCCGGCAACTACATGCTCCGCGCGGCGGCGGAGCGCGAGGCGACCAACGCGCCGCTGCAAGGCAGCGCCGCAGACCTGATGAAGCTTGCGATGGTGCGCATCGACCGGGCACTAGGAGAGGCGGGCCTCGACGCCGCGATGTTGCTGCAGATCCACGACGAGCTGATCTTCGAAGTACGCAAACGCGATCTGCGACGCGTCGCCGCTCTCGTGCGCGATCACATGGAGAAGGTCGTCGCGTTGTCGGTACCGCTCGAGGTCACGCTCAAGTCGGGGCGCAACTGGTACGACGTGGAGTCGATCGGCGAAGAGGCGTTCGAGCGTGTAGTAATTTCGCGTTCGTTTTGGCCGCGACGCTGCCGGCCGTCGTCGTCCACGCCCCGCACGCGGACCTCACGCTCGAGGTCGCCCGCACCGAATCGCAGCGCGAGTACGGGCTGATGAATCGCACGCAGCTCGCGCCGCACAACGGCATGATCTTCGTCTTCGGAGGCGACGGTCCGGTGGCGTTCTGGATGAAGAACACGCGCATTCCGCTCGACATGGTGTTCGTCGCCGCCGACGGCACCGTGCGTCGCGTCTTCGCGGACGTCGCGGTCGTGCCGCCGGCGCTTTCGGACGCGGACATCCCGCGCGAGGCCGGCGTCGCGAAGTACGTCGTCGAGCTGCCCGCCGGCGAGGCGGCGAAGGACGGAATCGCGGTGGGCGTGCGGCTCAACCTCGAGAGCGTGCCCCCTCCGAGATAATGCCGGAGCTGCCCGAGGTCGAAACGATCGTCCGCGGACTGGCCGGAACGATCGTTGGGGAGCGCATCGAGCGGGCGGAGGTGCGCCTCGCGAAGATGGCCGTCGCGCCGCCCGGCACGAGGTTCGACCGGGCCATCGCCGGAGATCGAATCATCGCCGTCGGCCGGCGCGGGAAGTACGCCGTCATAGAGCTGGGTTCGGGCCGTTGCCTCGTCACGAGCCTACGCATGACCGGGCGGCTCGTGGTCGCGCCGCCCTCCGCGCCGGAGTATCCGGGAACGCATCTGGTCCTGCACTTAAACCGCGGACGGCAGTTGCGATTTTCGGACGTCCGAACCTTCGGCCGAATGCGCCTCGTCGGTCCGGCGGAAGCGTGGGACCGGGAGCTCGGCGTCGAGCCGCTCTCTTCAGACTTTACACAGCAGGCCTTTGCGGGTATGCTGGCGGGGCGGACGACGCCCGTCAAGGTATTGCTGCTCGATCAGCGGCGCATCGCAGGCATCGGTAACATCTATGCGTGCGAGGCGCTCTGGGAAGCCCGGGTACGTCCCAGCCGGCCGGCCCGGGCGTTGACGAAACCGGCAATCTACCGCTTACGTCAGGCCATCGTCGAGGTTTTGCGACGCGCGATCGCGATGCGCGGAACGAGCGTCGACGATTACGTGGATGCCGGTGGGCTGCAGGGAAGTTTTCAGAACGACCTTTGCGTCTACGGCAGACTCGGGCTCGAATGTCCGCGCTGTGGTACCGGCAGAATCGTTCGAACGGTGCTGGCACAGCGCGGAACCTGGTGGTGTCGCCGGTGCCAAAAATAAAAAATAATTTACGAAAGTGGGAAACTCAACATCTCTACAACTGAAGTCGCTCCGATCAACTACGAAGAAGATCAACTAGCGTTCGAGCAGCGTCTCTATGAAGAATCACTGCGGGTGCTCGACGAGGGCCAAGTACTCACCGGCACGATCGTCCAAAAAGACAAAGACGAAGTGCTCGTCGACGTCGGCGGAAAGTCCGAGGGCGTCCTGCCCTTCCGCGAGCTCTCGCTCGCCGTCGACTCCAAGCTCCTGAAAGTCGGTGACACGCTCGAGGTCATGATCCATCGCATCGACGAGATGGATGGCACGCTCTTCTTATCGGAGCGCCGCGCCCGTGCGCTCAAGACCTGGGAAAAGGTCATCGAAGCGCATGAGAGCGACGAAGTCATCGAGGCGACGGTCACGCAGGTCGTCAAGGGCGGCGTGCTCGTCGATCTCGGCATGCGCGGCTTCGTGCCCGCGTCGCAGATCCGGCGTCAACCGGTCGGAAACCTCGACGAGCTCGTCGGCCAGCACCTGCGCCTGAAGGTGATCGATCTCGATCACAAGCGCCATCGGGTCGTGCTGTCGCAGCGTCTCGTCCTCGAGGAAGAGCTCCAGGCCAAGAAACAGGAGCTGCTCGATACGCTCGAGGTGGGTCAGATCCGCGAGGGCGTCGTCGTGCGGCTCGCCGATTTCGGCGCGTTCGTCGACTTGGGCGGCATCGACGGCCTGATTCACAACAGCGAGCTGTCGTACGCGCGAATCAAGCATCCGTCGGAGGTCGTGAAGATCGGGGACGTCGTTCAGGTCGAGATCATGAAGTTCGATCCGGACGCCAAGAAGGTTAGTCTCTCGCTCAAACACGCGCTGCCGGATCCGTGGGACCAATACGCCGACCGGCTGTACGAAACCAATAAGCTTACCGCGCAGGTCGTCAAGGTGACGCCGAACTATCTGCTCGTCGAAGTGATTCCGGGCATCTTGGCGATGGTACCCAAGGGCGAGTTCGACGCGTCCGCTTCATTCGCGGCCGGACAAGAGGTCGAGGTCACCTTGCTGACGATCAACCACGCGACGCGCCGCATCACGGCGTCGATCCAGCACGTCGCCGACGTGCCGCCCGAAGAGATCGAGCAGCTTGCGGTCGAGGAAGAAATCAACATCCCGTCCATCCCCAACGCGAGTTCGGAGCCGCCGCCGGAAGGGTCCTAAAGGCGGGCCGTGCGCGTTGGTCTGACCGGCGGCATCGGGGCGGGAAAGAGTCAGGTTGCGGCGTTCTTTGCCGAACTCGGTGCCTTCGTGGTCGACACCGACGCCATCGCGCGTGAGGTCGTGGCGCCGCACAGCGACGGATTGCTGCGGATCGCGCACGCCTGGCCGCAAGTAGTGCGCAACGGCGCGCTCGACCGGGCGGCGCTGGCCGAGATCGTGTTCAACGATCCGGCGGCGCGCGAACGTCTCAACGGCCTGCTCCATCCGCACATTCGGCGCCGCGCGATGGAGCACGAGGATCGAGCCAAGCCCGGACAGCTGATCGTCCACGTCGTACCGCTGCTCTTCGAGACGGGATACGATCGTCTCGTCGACAAGTCGGTATTGGTCGTCGCTCCTCTCGAGCAGCGCATTGCGCGCGTCGTCGCGCGCGATCGTATCGACGAGGCGCGCGTCCGAGCCCGCATCGCCACGCAGATCGCGCCGGAGGAGGCGCATCCTCGTGCCGACTTCGTGATTGAGAATGACGGCAACCTCGCGCGCCTCCAGGAGCGCACGCGTGAGGTCTTTGCGGCGCTCTCTTAAGAAACTTTCATCTGGGCAGCCGGAATCCGCGGCTCCGAGGCTCCAGCGAGTGAAATTCTCAGGGAATCCTGAGTTTACCGAGCGCTTGTATGGGAAAGAGTATTTGTATCCACACCCAAGGAGAGGATCAGACATGGCACAAGAGTCAGGGCAAGCCGGAGGCATGAGCGTTCGCGAGGCGGGCCGCCGCGGCGGCGAGCGCGTGAAGGCGAAGTACGGCTCGGAATTCTACGAAGAGATCGGCCGTAAGGGCGGCGAGGCCACGAAGAGCAAGTACGGCCCGTCGTTCTACGAGGTCATTGGACAGAAAGGCGGACAGCGTCCCAAGCGTAAAGCGGCAGCCTCGTAGGCGGCCCTAGTTCCAGACCGATGGCTGAAAAGCCTGAGCGCGCGCCCAAGCGCGAGATGTCCGTGCGGGAGGCCGGCAAAAAGGGCGGCGACACCGTTCGCGACCGTTACGGGTCGACGTTCTACGAAGACATTGGGCGCAAGGGCGGAAAGGCGACACGCGATCGTCACGGCGTCGAGTTCTATGAGTCCATCGGTCAAAAAGGCGGGAAGGTAGTCAAGGAAAAATACGGCTCCGACTTCTACGAGGAGATCGGGCACAAGGGCGGTCAGAAGGTCAAGAAACTGATCGCGGAAGCGAAGAAGAAACTGGGCGACGAGAACGGATGAATTAGGCGCTCAGCGCTGAATGTCGACTCCGCCGCTCAGCTTGCCGAGGTGGATGGTGTTGGCGTCAAAGTTGACGGTGATACCATCGATCCTCATCGTTTGGTCTCCCGAGTGAACGTAGCTCGGATGTTGCATGCGCAATAGCTTTGCGTCATTGGTCCAGGTGACGAGGTCCGTATCGAACGAACGGCGCTGCGGGTCGTCGATACGTTCGATGTGGACCTTTCCCTCCGCAGTGAAGTCCAGCGACTCGATGTTCAGCCGGATGTGAGCGGCGGAGATGCGCAGATACGGCTTCCCCTTGCGAAAGACGATTCCGTTACGCACGCCGTCGACGGTACCGCTCATCCCGTCCGGTGAGAGGTGCGCGCGGTCGTAGTCGAAGCTCCACGACTTCGTGCTGATGTGATTGTTCATCACGTGTCCGCCGCGCAGGTCGATCGGGGTCTGTCCGGGCGGCAGCGGCGGCGTGCCGCGGCCGGCCAGCGCGATCTCCACGATCACCCAGACCAGGAGTAACGCGCCCGCCAAGAAGGCGAGGCGCCGTATCAGCCTCCTCCTACCACTCATCGGCGCCCACATCCGACTCCGCCGCCGGCAGCGGCAACACGTGCAGTAACGGCAGCGCGTACAGGCCGACCAAGATTACGGCAATCAGGTTCGGACCGATACGCGAAAAGAGCGTCGGAGCGCGCGGGCCGACGCGCCCGCCGACGATGGCTCGCCGCGCCAGCCCCGCTCGTTCGATCCACGTTCCGTTCGGAGCGATGATTCCACTGACTCCCGTCGCGGCGGCACGCACGACGTAGGCGCCGGTTTCGATGGCTCGCAGCTGAGCGATTTGGGCGTGCATATACGGCCCCGACGTCTCTCCGAACCACGCGTCGTCGGTGCTGACGACCAGGAGCTGCGCGCCGTCGCGCACCTGCGCGTAGGCGAGGTCGGCAAAGGCAGATTCCCAACAGATCAGCGGGGCGATCGGAAGCGCGGCGGTCGGATAGACGCCGTTGCTGCGCCCCGGCGTGAGCCCGCCGTTGAGGTTGCCGATATACGGCAGCCACGAGAGGAAGGCTCGCCCCGGAAACCATTCCGCAAACGGCACGAGCTGACGCTTGTGATACACCGAGTACGTGCCGTTGGGGGCAAAGATGTAGAGCGCGTTGTAGACGGCGGGACCCGCGATGTCGAGGCTTCCCGCGACGATTGTGGCGCGCGTCTGGCGCGCGAGGGTTTCGAACCGCGACAGTACGGTTGCGTCGCCCTGGAGATCGATCGGGATCACCGTCTCGGGCCATACGACGAGCCGCGGGCGCGCCTTGGCCGCGACGCGCGTCATCGCCGAGTAGCGGCGCACCGCAAGCCCGAGAGAACTCCACTTGAACGACTGCGCGATGTTGCCTTGAATCGCCGCGACCCGAATCGTCGCGGGCGGGAGGCTGCGCGCCGGCCACGCCCCCCAGGCGGCGGCGGTCGCAACGATCACCGCCGCGACGGCGATCCCGAACCGACGCCACGCCTGCCGGCGCAACGCATCCGCGCCATATGCGCCGAGCACGCACAGGGCGAACGTGATTCCGTACGTGCCGGCATACGCCGCGATAGCGCGCAGCGGCGAGTCCGCCTGCGTGTAACCCAGCTGGTCGAACGGCACCGCGAGTGCGCCGATCGAGCGCAGCCACTCGCAGATCGTAAATGCCGCGGCGGCTCCCAACGGGGCGATCGCCGGATGCATGCGTCCGTAGGCGAAGGCAGCCAAGATTCCAGCCAGTGCGAAAAACGGCGCTTCGATCAGCGCGGGCCCCAACGCAAGAAACGGACCGAAGACGCCGATATAGTGACCGACCGTGTGCCCGACCCATGCGAAAGCGAGCGCGAAGAAGATCAGTCCGGCGAACCAACCGAGAAGCGCGGCGCGCTTCCACGATGCGCCCTGCCACACCCAAAACAGCGCGCCGGTCCCAAACGGGACGAGCCAGGCCGCGCCGAACTTCGGGAATGCCGCCGCCAGCGCCAGCGCCGCGCACGCCGCGATTCCCGCGTCGCGCACGGCGGTTGAGGAGAGCAGGATTCGGAGATCGAGTTTTGGTCGTACCGTCGTGTCCGTGACGGCGTTCATCGTTGCAGCACGCGGCCGTTTATGGGACGTCGCAGGCAGGATGACCGCAGGCGCAGCTCTCCGACTCCAAGCCGTCTTCCGTGGCATTTCGGCAGAAGCCGGAGCAGTAA
The DNA here is from genome assembly GCA_963723485.1 of Vulcanimicrobiota bacterium. Taxonomy (GTDB): domain Bacteria; phylum Vulcanimicrobiota; class Vulcanimicrobiia; order Vulcanimicrobiales; family Vulcanimicrobiaceae; genus Cybelea. Next base: position 701,001 of record CAVRQS010000004.1, read on the forward strand.
ACCTCCGCGCCCTCGACCGGTCCGAACAACGGGCAATTGCACGGTTCGTAAGCGCATTCCAGCGGCGCTTCGGTCATCTGCGGAGAGTTACGGACAGGGCGACGGCGAGGCTGGGTTGTTAGCGAACTCGATGGTCGTAATCTCCGCGGCCGGATCGGGGACCTGCTTGTCCAGCGCGTAGTACGTGTTGTCGAAAGGCTCGGTCATGCAGAGCTGTGGGGAGACAAACTGCGGATCGACTGGTCCGCCGGCCCCCAGCGAGTCGTAGAATTGCCACACCCCCGACCCGTTCGCCTGCGTAACGAAGGCGTTGAACGTCCAAAGGTTCGCTTTCGGAGGAGTCGGAGTGGGGCTCGGCCCGGGGCTGCTAAAGACCCTCTTTTGCGCGAGGATCGAGAACTCTGAGCCGGTCCCGTTGGCATTGAGGTTGTAGGAAAAATTCTGCGGGGTCGTGTGAAGCGCGAGCCAAGCCGGAGGGATATGCGGATTGCCGGTACTCCTGCGAAATTGGACCAGCTGGGCGAACGACGTGACCGCATTACCGCGGGCTACCATCGCATACGAGTATCCGTCCCAGTTCGTCTGGATCGTATCGGTTGAAGGCGTCCGGCCGTCGCCGGTCGTGTTCAGCACGACCAAGTACTGGTAGGTGCCGAAAATAAACGGCGATGCAACGTTGAAGTACACCGCCATGTAGCCCGGCGGGGCTCCGCCGGCGCCGAGTCCCGGCGGATTGGGCGTGACCTGGCGACCGCAAGCCACCGCAAGTAACGCGGTCAAGACCATCAGTACGAAGGCGACTCTACGTGGAGGAAGCACGATCACTCATTTCCCCGATCCGACGCGACTGCCTTGTCCCGATGCAAATGGCGTGCTTGCTCGCTTGTCGCGTTGCACGATCAGAAGTTGAAGGTAGTGGGCATCACCGGTTGCGGCGCGCCGAGCTGGAAGACCGCCGTCTGCGTCGGGAAGGCGAGCACGTTGAGGCCCACGTTGACGGCCTGCTGCGATTCGTTGTAGAGCACCATCAGCTGATAACAGTTGCCGATCGTGCGCGTGTAGTAGATGATCTTGTCGGAGAAGAATTCGCCGAGCCCGAGCGACGGCCGCCAGTTGATGTTGGTGACGAATTGCAGCGAGGCGTCGCGCCCAAACGGCGTGGAAAGCTGCAAGTTCGTCGTTTCGAAGCCCATGCCGGGTCCGGGAATGAACGAACCGCTGAGCAGGACGACGGAGCGGGGCGACGGCTTCGCAGTGAGCTGATAGCTCAGCGGCTGCGCGAGACCGTCGAAGTTGGTGGCCCAGCCCACCGAGAACGCATAGATGTCGTCGTTGAAGATGCGCAGCATGTCTTGGGCGTTTTTCGTGTTCTGGGTGGGCTGCTGGTCGAGGTATTGGAACGGGACGAGCGCGGGCCCGTTGTAGTTCGCCTCGTTATAGGTCAGCGTATTGACCATGTGCGAGTTGATCGGCGTCGTCAGGCTCAAGTCTTGCTCGATCGCCGCCTTGAGGTCACCGGTGCCGTACGCATATTGGTCTACCGTTACCGTGCCTTCGAAGTCGCTCCCCACGACTTTTGCATCCAGCGGCCCCGCGACGAGATTGGCATCGCCGCGCCACGTCGCGAGGCTCTTCGGCTCGCCGGCGCCTGACGGTTCGCTATACTCGCCGACGGTGAGCTGCGCCGAGAGCGGAATGACAAAATGCTGGAAGAAGTCGCTGGGCCGAACTTGGAATTCGGGAATCTTGTTGATGCCCGCGGCCTCCTGCGAATAGATCTTGTCGAACTCCATCTGATAGTCGGCGCCGGCCGTCGTGTACTGCATCAGATAGTCGAATTCGGATTGGTTGCTGAACGAGGAAATGCCGCCGAAGCTCGCGCTGCTGTCGCTGATGTTGTATGTGGTCGTCTGATTGAGGTTTTGATTGAACTGGCGAGTGTCGGTGATCGTAAAGCTGTTGCTGCTGCCCTGTCCTCCGACGGAGCTGTGGGAAAAGCTGTAGTTCTGCGAGGTCTGCGCGGTCTGGTGCACGATGGACTCGCTGACGGACTCGTTGGGCGGGATGCTGATCAGCGGCCCGTAATTGGACTGATAGCTGAATTGGAAGTTTCCGCGGAGGTGTTGTGAGAAATTCTCCTGCTCTGTGAGCGCCAAATTGGTCTGCCTTCCGCCGCCGGCCTGATTATTGATCGTGTAGACGTTGACGCTGACGCTGCGGCGGCCTTTCTTGCTGGAGTAAAAGCCGACGTATCCCAGGCCGAGACCGAGCTTCGTGAAATAATTGACGATATAGTACCCGTAGTAGTATTGATCTTTGCCGAACGGTATCTGGACCTTGATCCACGCCCCCTCGTACGAATCGTAGCCGACCTCGGGGAACCAGTGCGCACGGGCGCGTTGGTTTTCGACGCTGCGCAGCGGAATGATCAGCAGCGGCAGATAGAAGACCGCCGCCAAGCCGAGCCACAGCACCGCCTTGTGGATGACGATCTTGTCGCCCGGATAGACCTCCATGTCCTTTCCGGTGATGTGATAGCCGCCGCGCGGATTCTCGCAGGTCGTCACGTACGGATTGAGGCCGTGAGCGGTCCCGTCCGGCTCCGTGTGCAGATCGCTGGCCTGGAAGTGTACCAAGCCGCGCTGCACGCCCTCGTCGCTCGCGCCCTTGCCGTTGGTCAGCTTGGCCGTCTGCGCAACCGTGTCGAAAACGATGACGTCGCCGGTGAGCACCGAGTTGTGTTCGTGATTGATGAGAAACGGATGGCCCGTGATCGTGATCGTCCGATTCCCGTCGTAGTGGGCTTTGTCGCCGACGATCTCTTCGTCGCCGTAGTAGATGTGAACGTTGCCGATGGCGTCGCTGGGCTGCCCGCGTTCGCGGTTGCCGCTCCACGTATCGGAGATGACCCCGACGAAACCGGGCGCAAGCGTCGGCACGCCGGTAGGCTCGGGAGTCGGTTCCGGCGTCGCCTGGCCGGCCGGCGGTATCGGCGGGGGCGTCTCGCCGCCGCGCACGAGGAAGATTGGTTCGGTGGATGCCGTCGGGTTGGGCGTGCCGCTCGGGATCGGCGGCGGCGTGACGGTCGGCGTCTGGCCGGGCCGCGTGCGCGGCGAGGCGTTGAGCGTGTAGGTGCCGTTGCCTACGCCGCCGGGGATATTGGGCGTACCGGGCGTCTGGGCCGGTGCCGGCGTGGGGCTGCTCGCGGGTGTGGCCGTGGCCTGGGCGACCGCCTCGCCGCCCGTCGTAGAATCTCGTGCGTAGCGCTGCGCGCAGCTCTGTCCGTTGAGCAGCGACAGCGCCAGCTGTTCCTGCCGATCCTCGTCCGCCGCCGGCGCGCCGGCCGGTACGACCCAAGCAAAGAACGCGGCCAGGGCGGCGATCGCGGCTATGCCGCGGTTGCGCGCCGTCAGTGCGTCAGCGCTCTTCGAGTAGTAACAGAAGCGCACCGGCTGTACCCATGATCAGATTCGGCAACCACGCGGCGAGATACGGATTGAGCGCTCCATTGCGGCCGAACGCCGCAGCCGCGGACACCATCAAGTAGTAGACGAAAAACGCGATGATCGAGAGCGCGATGCCGAGCGTCTTGCCGCGCTTTCCGAAGCGCAGGGCAAGCGGCAGCGCGACGATGACGCCGATGATACACGAGAACGGCCACGCGAGCTTATCCGCGAGATTGATCTGAAGGTTGCCCATCGCGGTCCCGCCGATGCCCTGAGCCTGCAGCGCGCTGACCTGCGAGCGCAACGACTTGCTGCTCATCGTCCAGGGATCGTTATTGACCTGGCTGACGAACTGCGAGGCCGTCTCGCCCAGCGGCAGGCCGATGCTGACGCTGTTGACGCGCTGCTGGTTGGTCAGGAACCCGTCGTTGTTGAAACGGGTATCGATGACGTCGTGCAGCACGAGCGTGCTGTGCTCCACCGTGGCGGTCTTTGCCTGAAGCGTTTCGTTCCAAACTCCGTATTTCGCCGGTTTGAAGATCTGCACGCCCATCATGGTCTTGTTGTCCGGCGCGACTTGCGTCACATAGAACGTGTTGCCCGTATCGGGATCCTTGCGGAAGAACTGCGGCTCGACCGGCAACGCGTCCGTATGGTAGATGATTTGATAGAAAGTGCGCGTGGAAAGGTCGACGGAGCGCGGGGCGATCCACTCGTTGATGCCGTAGGCTAGCGCGAACATCGCGAGACCGAACACGAATGGCGACAGAACGATGCGCATCACCGGGATTCCGGCCGTGCGCATCGCCGTTACCTCGTTGTCGCCCATCACGCGGCCGATGGCCAGCAGCGCGGCGAAGAGGCACGCGAACGGAAACGCCATCGGCGTCGCCTGCGGTATGCGAAAGACGACGAACCGCAGCACCAGAAAGAATGGCGCGTGCTGGTTGATGATGTAATCGGCCGCGAGAAAGAAGATGTTCAGCGCCCAAAACAGCAAGAACGCGCCGAGCGCAAACATGAAGGGACCGAACATCTCCCGCAGCAGATAACCGTCGAGAATGGGTACGCGAGGCGACCACGCGCCGACGCGACGGAGCGGCTGTCGATGCGTCAGCGTTGCCATCGCTTAGATTCCTGAACCGGGATTACGGCGGTTCCTAGTAGCTGCGGTACGCGTTGACCACGCGCACGACGTACGCGCGCGTTTCGGCATACGGGGGCACGCCGTGATAGCGATCGACGGCCCCGGGGCCGGCGTTGTAGGCGGCTACCGCGAGCGTGACGTTGTTGTGATAATGATGGAGCAGCGAGCGGAGATAGCCGGTGCCGCACTCCACGTTCTCGTACGGATCGAACGGATTGCCGATGCCGCAGCCGGCCGCCGTGCCGGGCATGAGCTGCATCAGCCCCTGGGCTCCCGCGACGCTCACCGCGGAGGGATTGCCCGCCGACTCGGCCATCAGGACGGCCCGTATCAGGCCGGCCGGGACCCCGTCGGTCTGCGCCGCGCCGTTGACGAGCGAGTTGATGCTGGCGGGGTCGAGCGAGTGGGAGGCGTACGGCAGGTAGCCGCCGCCGCCGCTGCACGCGTACAGCAGGCTGAGGAGGCTGCATAGGCCGAGCAGTCGACTCATCGCACCAGCGCCTTTCTTCTCATCCGGGAAGCAGGCCTGGCAGGCAGGCCGCTGTCGGACTCCGCAACTTTTCGATGGAATTCCGGTCCGGGCACCGCTAGAGTCATAGTTATGTCGAAAAAGAATCCCAACGCCGACCTCATTCACGATGTCTGCCGGTACGTCGAAGATCATAGCGATGAAGCCTTGACGCTGGCTGAGCTTGCCGCGCGCGCATCGATCAGCCGCTTTCATTTCGCCCGCACCTTCAAAGACGTCGTGGGTGTGACGCCCAAGCAGTACCTCGCCACCGTTCGCCTGCGTAAGCTCAAGGACGGCCTCGGCACGGCCGGATCCATCGATCGTGCGGCGCACGACGCCGGTTACGGCTCCACCAGCCGCGTCTACGAGCGCGCCGCCTCGAGCTTGGGCATGACGCCGGCGCAGTATCGCCGCCGCGGCGACGGCGTCTCGATATCGTATGCGTCGATTCCGACGCCGGTCGGCGTAATGATGATCGGCGCCACGGATCGCGGCATCTGCTTCGTCGGATTCGGCGACACGGCGGAAGAACTGCTCGCACGCCTGAGCGAGGAGTATCGAAACGCTCGCATCGAGCCGATGCGGGAACCGTACCACGCCGACTTCCGCGCCTGGGTGGACGCGATCTCGCGTCACCTCGCCGGGGAAACGCCACGCCCGGATCTGCCGCTCGACATCCGCGCGACGGCCTTTCAGATGCGCGTCTGGAAGTATCTGCAGATGATTCCCTCGGGCGACGTCGCGTCATATGGAGAAGTCGCGAGCGCGATCGGAGTGCGACGCGGTGCGCGTGCAGTAGCGCGAGCGTGCGCGCAGAATCCCGCCGCGGTGCTCATCCCGTGCCACCGCGTCATACGCGGCTCCGGCGAACTCGGCGGCTATCGCTGGGGCATCGCGCGCAAGCGCGGCCTGATCGACGGCGAACGCGCCGCGAAGGCGCACAACGCGTGACCGCGTACGACGTCGTCGTCATCGGAACGGGGAGTTCCGGCAACGCGGTGGCCACGAGCTGCGCGCGCGCCGGCCGGCGCGTCGCGATCGTCGACGAGCTTCCCTACGGCGGCACGTGCGCGCTGCGCGGCTGCGACCCGAAGAAGGTGCTCGTCGGAGCCGCGGAGCTGGTCGACTGGTGCGACCGCATGGACGGCAGCGGCGTCTCCGGCGAGGCTCGGATCGACTGGCCCGAGCTGATGCGCTTCAAGCGCTCGTTCACCGATCCGGTTCCGCATCGGCGCGAAGAGAGCTACCGCGGGCTGGGAATCGAGATGCATCGCGGGGAGGCGCGCTTCATCGATCCCACGACCCTGAGCGTCGGCGGTCGGCGTCTGAACGCAAATCGCATCGTGCTGGCGACCGGCGCGCGGCCTGCGCCGCTCGAGGTTGCCGGAGAAGAGCACCTGATCACGAGCACGGAGTTTCTCGACCTCGACCGGATGCCGCCGCGCGTTGCATTCATCGGCGGTGGATACATCGCGTTTGAGTTCGCGCACGTCGCCGCGCGCGCCGGCGCGGCGCCCGTCATTCTCCAGCGCGGGCCGCGCGTGCTCAACGGCCTCGACGCGGGATTGGTCGACGAGCTCGTCGGGGTCAGCCGCGCGGTCGGGATCGACGTGCGCGTGGATTGCGCCGTGCGCGCCGTGGAGCAGCGCGCGGACGGGTTCGTCGTGACCGGCAGCCTCAGAGGAGCGGAGTTCGCCGTGGAGTGCGACCTCGTCGTTCACGCCGCGGGCCGCGTCGCCGATCTCGGCGACCTCGACCTCGAGACCGGAAACGTCGAGCGAACCGACAAGGGCGTCGCCGTCAACGAGTTTTTGCAGAGCCGCAGCAATGCGGCCGTGTACGCCGTCGGTGATTGCGCCGACGGCGGCGGACTGCCGCTCACGCCCACCGCCGCGGCCGAGGGCGAAGTCGCGGCACGCAACCTTCTGGAGGGCAATCGCCACAGCGTCGATTTCGCCGGCCTCGTCAGCATCGTGTATACGATTCCGGCGCTCGGCTCGACCGGGCTTACGGAGGCGGCCGCACGAGAGCGCGGGCTGCGCTGCTCCGTCCGTGCGGAGGATACGACGCAATGGTACTCGTCGCGGCGTCTGCGGGCTCGGCGTTCGGCGTTTCGCCTCGTGGTCCAGGACGAGAGCGGACGCATCCTCGGGGCCCACGTGCTCGGCCCGCACGCCGAGGAGCTGCTCAACGTTTTCGCGCTCGCCATTCGCGCGCAGATTCCGGCGGCGACGTTGGAAGGCGCGCTGTTTGGCTATCCGACGGCGTCATCGGACATCGCAGAGATGCTGCAAAGCTGAGAAGCAGGCAAGCGTTCGCCGAGGCCATCTGCTCTCGTTCGCGATGGTGCTATGCGTCGCGTTTGTGCTGCTCGTTTCGCTGGGCCTAAACGCGATCCTGACGGCCGCGGGCGCCGCGCTCATCCACGTCTACGCGCGGCGCTTCGACTCGCTGCGCGGCACGCTGACGGCCTAAGAGTCCGCCCGCCAGGCCAAACCGGCCCTCCGTAATCTTGCCTTAACCCTGACCTGGGGCGTATAGTGGTGGGAAGTAGTGCTTAGTGGTGCCTTTCGGCGCGTGTAGGCAAGACGAACGTGGTCCCGGCCGACCAATGCGCCCGCCAGAGGCACGATGCTCGCATGCCGTCCAAGCAGTCCTCTTTGACCGAGACCAGCACCGGCTCGCCGCTCTGGGAAGGAGTAGTAGACATCCTCCAGCTTGCCGATCCGCTCACCAACGGAGTCGAGCACTTCCTGGCCCAGCCACTCCTCGATCTGCTCCACGTTCAGCATCTCAATGGTTTACCCGCAAGCCCACCCGCCCAACCTGACGCCGGTTTGCGCTCAAGCCTTGCCGGGAAGATCTGCGCCAGGGCGTCGGCCAACTGCCGGCGTCCCCCGATGCCCAGCTTCGAGAAGGCACGGCTGAGATGGAACTCGACTGCCTTGACCGTCACGAACAGCTGCGCCGCGATCTCCCGATTGGTCAGCCCCTGGGCCGCCAGCTCGGCCACCCTTCGCTCCCCCGGTGTGAGACCGCGCTGAACGCCAGGCGTCTGATCCTCGCCCCCGAGGCCAGCAGCTCCTCCCGCGCTCTCGAAGCCAGTGCGAGCGCCCCGAATCGTTGGGCGTCTGCAAGACCGGCACGCAGAGGATCGCGCCCTGCGAACAGCTCCCCCGAGCGCCTCAGCGCCGCGCCGAGATCGACCAGTGAGTAGGCATGCTCGAGTCCAGCACCGGAGTCCTCAAGCACAACAACGGCGCGCTCCAGCGCCTCGATGCCGCGTCCCCGCCTTTGGCCGCCGCGTCGGCCCGTAGCGCCAGCCCCAGCGCCCGGGGCGCCTGGAACCCTTCGGCGAAGGACAGGTCCTCCGCTGCGAGCGCACGCGCCGAGTCCGATCCTGCAGCCGCGCCAAGAGCATCGCCGCCTCGCTCCGCCAGGCCAGCAGCGATGGGTTGTTGACCTGGATCCACGTCGGTGATGTGCGCGCCGACAGGCGAGCCATTCCTCCGCGGCCGTCTTCAGGTCCCCCGCGGCGGCAGCCACACGCCCACGCGCGGCCATCAGGAAGCCGTAGAAGGCCGTCTCCCGCCAGCGGTTGGCGTCGATCTCCGTCCAGGACCGCGCCTGCACGGCCTGCCTGGTCCTGCTCACAGAGAGCGGTCACGAGCCAGTAGGCCGCCGCCGGCAGATAGGTCTCCGCCCCGGCCGTCCACAGGTCGACCGCCCGGCGAGCGTCCTCGGCCGCCTGCGCGACCCGTCCGGTCCACAGCGACGGCCAGGCACGGGCATAGGAGGCCATCGCGACACGCAGCGAGGCATCGCCGGGGAGAAGCGGATCGAGGCTGCGAAGCGCCGTCTCGAAGCGGTCGCACCAGCTCAGGGTGCCGATCACGTTCCACCTCGTCCAGTCGTGGACCCGATCGACGCCGGATCCCAGTTCGCCGAGTATTCGCTCGGCGAAGTCCGCGAGCTGAGGGGCGGATGTGGCGCCGCTGAACAGGGCCAGCACCAGCAGTTGGCTCTGGTTGTGGCGGTCGGCCGCGTCCCGCGGAGTGGGCAGGTCGCTCAGGCGGGCCAGCTGGCGGTGGGTCTCCGCAGCCCGACCGGCGTCCAGCATCCCCGACGTCAACATGCCCGTCCGCAGCTCGACACGCAGTTGCTCCTCATCCTTGGAGGTGTCCGCGAGCCCTGCATCGAAGACGCTTGCCGCCTCGCCAAAGCGCGCGGCGGCGTGCAGGGCCCACCCGAGCGTCAGGTGCAGGCGCGCCCGCTCGATCCCCGAGGAGGTGTCGAGCAGTGCCTGCTCCAGGTGCTCGACCGCGTCGGAGGTGCCGGCCGCCACGGCCGCCTCCGCCAGCTCGCGGCGTATGCCCACTCGGTCCTCCGGCTCGAGGATGGCTCGTTCCAGTAGGTGACCGCCGAGGGCGCCCCGGCGATCGCTTGCCGCAGCTCGACGCAGCGTCTCGGCGGCCGCAGGGACCGCGCGGGGACGGGCAGCAGGTGCACCGCCACCGCCTCCGGAGGCGCATCCTCCTCCAGCAGCAGCAGAGCGGCACGCGCGTGAAGCCCCTGGCGTCTGCCACTCGGCATGTCGGACTCGACGACCGCGCGCACCAGCGGGTGAGCGAAGCGCATTCCCTCCTCGAAACGAACCAGATCGGCCGCGGCCAGGGAGTCGGCCTGACGCAGCACGGTGTCGATGTCCAATTCGGCCAAGGTCGCGATGTGATGGGCCTGGGCATGCTCTCCCATCACCACCAGGGCCTCGGCCACTCGGACAGCGTCTGGCCCCGCTCGTGAGAGGCGGATCAGCACCGACCTGGCCAGAGTGGGAGGAGCGACGCTGTCCAGCAGCGCCGGTGTGGGCGGTCCCGCGCCCTCCGCCAGCGAGCGAATCAGCTCGCGCAGGTAGTAGGGGTTGCCGCCCGTCAGCTGGGCACACCGTTCGCACAGCTCGCTCGAGGTGTCGGGGCCGAGGGCGTCATGGACGAGCGCTCGCACGGCGTCGGCGCCGAGCGGGGCGAGCGCCAGGGCCTCGGCCAACGGATGTGCGGCTATCGCCCCCAGCAGCATCCGGTCCGCCGTGTCGCCGTCGTACGGCCTGTGGGCAACCAGCACGCCGGCGCCAAGTCCCTCCAACCGTCCCGCCAGGAAGTGGACGAAGCGCAGCGTGGGGGCATCGATCCAGTGCGCATCGTCGATCACCAGCAGCACAGGGGCCCGCTCGGTCAGCTCGGCGACATGGAGTGTCAGTCCTCGCAGCAGCTCCGAGTGCCGCCTCCTCGCCGTCTTGGTGGGGCACCAGCTCGGCTTCTTCCAGCAGGGCGCTCGCGCCATGCCACGCGTAGCTGCGCTCCAGGTAGTCGCCGCGCACCGTACGAACGGATATCCCGGCCTGGAGGGCTCGCTCGGTTGCGACGTCCAGCAGCCGGGACTTGCCGACCCCCGCCACTCCCTCGATCACCAGCAACCCGCCGCGTGAGGAGCTCACCGCCTCCAGCAGATCCGCCACCCTTTCGAGCTCCAAATCGCGCTCCAGGAGGTCCGGTTCGGGTGAGCGCTCGATCATCTACGAAGTCTAGGGTCGACCCCCAGCGACATCCACCGGTTTAGCGGTCATCATTCGGACCTCGTGACCGAGACCAAGGTGCAGACCATTGTGGAGTTCGAGGCGGGTTCTGACCCCATCAGGGGGCAGATCCTCAAATCGGATACCGGCAGCGAGCCGTTCATCGGCTGGCTCGGGTTGCTCGGGCTGCTCAAGCGGGTCGCTGCGGCGGCCGGCGAGCAGCATGAGATCACAGACGGCGTGCACTGAGGCGAACCGGCCCCATCGGGACGGTCGTGACGCGGGGGGAATCCGTTGGCGTCTCGAAGCGATCACCACATCTCGCAAAAACCGAAAGGAACATCAATGCAGAAACGCTCCAGCCGTCGTGGCTCACTGCGAGGCGCACTCATCGCCTCAACGCTCGCCCTGGCCGGTCTGCTCTCACTGGGCGCGTCCTCCGAGGCAGCCTCGACATTGCCGACGCTGACGGTCGCCATCACACCCACCACGATCACCGTCGCGGGGGCCGAGCAGTCGGGCGCCGTCAACGTGGTCACCACCGCGACCGGGACCAAGGAAGGCTCCACAACCCTGATCCTCCTGAAGCCGGGTGTCACGCTGGCCGAAGCCGAAGCGCTGCTGAGCTCCAACAAGGCGTCCAGTGACCCGAACACGGTCAGCAAAGTCGGCTCGATCGTCTTCGACACCGAATCGCCCAAGGGCGTGAGCGAAGCTCAGACCGCGCTCGTCGCCGGCACCTACCTGGCACTCAACCCCGAAGGCCCCAAGTCCTCGAAGTGGACGCACAGCAGCTTCACCGTCACCGCCTCGGCGGCGCCGGTCGCGCTGCCCACGCCCGCAGCGGTCGTCAAAGCGATCGATTTCAACTTCAGGGGCGCGAGCACGCTGCACGACGGGACGACCGTCGGCTTCGAAAACGAAGGCTACGTCGTGCACATGATCCTGGCCTTCCCGGTCAAGAGCAAGAAGACCGCGGCGCTGCTGATCAAGGGTCTGAAGGCCGGCAAGGAAAAGGGACTTGAAAAGCTGTTCGTCGGTCCCCCGGTCGGTTTCGCCGGACCGCTCTCTCAGGGCGGCTACCAGCAGGAGACCGTCACCGCCAAGCCCGGCTACTACGTGCTGGTCTGCTTCATGGACACAGAGGACGGCCGCGAGCACTCTCTGCTCGGCATGGAGAAGGTCATAAAGATCGTCAAGTAGCGATCGCCTCGTCGGCCGCCGGTCCGTCTCGCCAAGCGCGGGGCGGACCGTCAGGCCTCGAGCTCCTCGCCGCTGCTCTCGGCCATCCGTGTCCTGACATCCTCGGGGCTCAGGCGCTGCGAGAGCGCGAAGTAGTAGATCGCCAGGCTGAACGCCGCGGTCAACGCCATGTCGACGCCGAAGTGCAGGTCGTCGCGACCGCCTTCGAAGCTCGCCAGGTAGCTGATCACGAGCAGCCCGAGCAGCCACGGCCACATCCAGATCGAGGAGCGCCAGTCGAGCGGCATGCGCTCCGCCGATGAGCGGCTGAGCTGCGAGACGGCGAGCAGCACCAAGCCGATGCCGATCGCGGCGAACAGCTTCCAGTCGGTCGTCCAGCCGGCGAACAGGACGATCAGGTTCGCGACGACGAAGCCGAGCGGAGCGAGCACGCCGGCGCCGGCGAGGCGGAACGGTCGCGGATGATCGGGGAGCTGCCGGCGCATCGCCGCCAGCGAGAGGCATTGCGCGGCGTAGATGATCACCGAGGCGGAGGTGATGAACGCGACGAGCTTCTGCCAGCCGGGGAACGGCAGGAAGACGATCATCCCGACGATGAAGCTGAAGAGGATGCTGACCCACGGCACGCCGCGGCTCGCTGAGGCGGTCGAAGGCGTGGGGGATGTAGCCGTTGCGCCCGAGCGCATAGGAGACACGCGCGCTCGAGCCGCTGTAGACGAGGCCGGTGCCCGGCGGGTGAGAGGAACGCGTCGATGTAGAGGATCACCGCGAGCCAGCCGAGGCCGAGACCGCTCGCCAGCGCGGCGTAGGGGCCGTAGTCGTTGGTGAAGGAGAGGTTCGACCAGCCGTGCGCCGCCGCGCCGGGGCTGAGCGCGCCGACGAACGCGAGCTCCAGCAGGATGTAGACGATCGTGCCGACGACCATCGCGCCGATCACCGCGAACGGGATGTTGCGCTGCGGGTTGGCGCGTCTCGCCGCCGAACTGGATCGCCTGCTCGAAGCCGAGATAGGCGAAGATCGACCCCGCCGGAGGCGATCGCGCTGAGGATCCCCTTGAGCGCCGGCCGGGTCGAAGCCGTTGCCGGCGCTGAAGTTGGAGCCGCTGAAGCTGACGATCAACAGCACGGCGATCGTCAACACGGGGATCGCGATCTTCCACCACACGACGGCCGTGTTCGCGTCGCTCAGACGGCGCGCGCCATACAGGTTGATCACGGTGAACGCGAGCATCAGCAACGCGGCGACGGCGTAGCCGGCGGCCGTGAGCACCGTCTGGCCGCTCACTTCGTGCACGAGGTGGAAGCCGAGGCCTTCGTTTACGTATTTGTTCGGCGTACTGCAGCGCGGCCTCGGTCTCGACGGGCGCGAGCGTCACGGAGCCGAGCCAGTAGACCCAGCCCATGCCGAAGCCGACGAGGCTGCCGAACGCGTAATGGGGAAAGCGCACGATGCCGCCGTTGACGGCGTGCATTCCGCCGAGCTCGGCGTGGATGAACGCGAGCAGCATGATCGCGGCGGCGCCGACGACCCACGAGATGATCGCCGCCGGCCCGGCGATCTTCGTCGCGTTCAGCGCGCCGAGCAGCCAGCCCGAGCCGATCACGGATCCGACGGAGGTGAACATCAGGCCGATCCGGCCGAAGTCGCGGCGCAGCGATCGCGCCGCCCGCAGCGCCGGCTGTCCCGCTGTGCAAACGGCCTGCTGTCGTCGCCATCTCGGCCTCCGATCCGCCGGGGGTTCGATAGTTGGGATCGGGCTTACCCGCTTCTGCGGCGCCTCTCACCTGATGTCAGAGCAAAGACAAAGCCCGCACATGCTGCTTACGGGCGGGCATGTGCACGGCGTCGCGGAGTCCCGCGCGAATCAGGGAGGATCTGTGCTGTGAGCGACTCGACATCTCCCAACGCGAGCGCCGATGGCATCGAGCTCATCGACCTCAAGCACCTCGGACGACCGCAGGTGATC